>CAVWVD010000009.1:0-131044 GCA_963758345.1 uncultured Thermoleophilia bacterium | reverse complement strand
CGTCGAGCCGTTGGCGGGCGAGCTCGGGGTCGGTGAGCGACCACGTCGCGCGCATCCGGGCGCGCACCTGGTCGCGGTCGCGCTCGGGCAGCAGGTCGGTGACGTTTCTCTCCTTGTGCCGGTGGCAGCGGTGCACGAGCGCGTGCTCGCCGAAGACGTCCTTGATCGCCCGTCTGAGCGCCTTCGAGCCGTCGATCACGAACAGGATCGCCTGCTCGGGATCGAGGCCGCGCTCGACCAGGTCGGCGAGCAGCGTGCGGGCGAGCGTCGCGTTCTCGGTCGAGCCCTCCCAGAGCCCGAGCGGGATCTTGACGCCGTCGGTCGTGATCCCGAGCGCGACCACGTGCGTGCGCTCGGCGATCTCGATTCCGTCGAGCATCATCACCGCGAGACGGACGTCGTCGAGCCTTCGCCCCATCAGCTCCTCGAGCGCGGTCGCGGTGCGCTCGACGAACATCTCCGACACCGACGTCTTCGATGTCGAGCTGCTCTCGGCCTCGACGCCAGCGCCGACCGGCTCGCCGACGCGGGCGAAGCGACGCGTCGAGACGCCGGCGAGCATGCGGTCCATCACCGCCCTGGTCAGCGGGTCGCGGTCGGCGAAGTACGCGTACGTCTCGACGGGCAGCTCGCGCTTGTCGTCGGCCGAGCGGATCCGCGGCCGGCACACCTGCACGCGCCGGCCGCCGAGCGTCATCGACCCGCCCTCGTGGCCGTGACGCTTCGCCGTGCGATCCGCGTTGTGCTTGCCCTTGCGGCCGACGACCTCGTCGACCTCGAGCTCCATCAGCTCGTGCACGACGCCCAGCCCGACACCGACGCTGAGGGCGAGCAGCCCCTCCCTCGCCGCCCCGACAAGCTCACCGAGCGCCTCCTGGATCTGCGGCGGCAACGCGCTCTCAGCCGCAGCCACGGTCGCGGCGACCGTCGGCCCGGATACCTTCTTCATGGCGGTTCCTCCTGTCTCGAATGGACTTCACTCGCCCAAAACGCTGCCCACGGCAACGGACGGGGCGGGAGGACCGCCGCTCAAACTTCTACGAGATCTCGGACAACCTCCGCGGCCCTGAAGACGCACCGGGGGCTCCTGGTCGCTCGAAGCCAGATTCGACCCCTTACCTCTGCGCCGGTACTTCCGAAGCTGATTTCGCGAACAACGTCACCTCGAGTCGATCACTCGCGTTCCCGACCGACTGATCCATGAGATGTCCGTAGCGGTCGAGCGTGATCTGGATGCTCGCGTGGCCGAGCTGCTCAGCGATCAGCTTCGGGTGCTCGCCCTGGGCGATCAGCAAACTCGCGAACGTATGCCTTCAGGTCATGGAAGCGGATACGCGGTAGCCCCGCCTTGCGGAGGGCCGCTCGAATCGCCGGCGCACCATGTTCCGCCCATCCAGCGGCGTTCCACGCTCAGACGGGAAGATCAGTTCGCCCTCGCCTTTGAAGCTGCTAGCCATGCGATGCAGACTGGAGTTCCCCCGCTTTGGTGGACAGCTGCTGACTGAGTTCGCTCGGTCGGGAAGGATGTCTGCTGATGCCAAAGATCCCGCCCTATTCGTTGGAGTTTCGCGCGGAGGCCGTCAGGCTTCTTCGGAGCAGTGGTCGGTGGGTCCCGCAGCTCGCTCACAGCTCGGCGTCTCACCGCAGTCGCTGCGTAACTGGTCGGTCCAGCTCGATGTCGATGAAGGCAAGGCCGAGGGGCTCAGCTCGGCCGAGCGTGACGAGCTGCGCAGGTTGCGTCGCGAAAACCGTGTCCTCGCCGAAGAGCGGGAGATCCTAAAAAAAGCGGCGGCCTTCTTCGCCAAGGAAGGCGGAACCCGGTGAGCGTCTATCGGTTTATCGCTGTGGAGAAGGCCACGCATTCGATCGCGATCATGTGTCGCGTGCTCGAGGTCAGCCGGTCCGGGTACCACGCCTGGACGCAACGGCCGCCCGGGCCTCGCGCGCTCGAGGACGCGAGGCTGACCGAACGGATCCGCGAGCTTCACCGCAAGCGCCGCGGCGTGTACGGCTCGCCCCGGATCTGGTCCGACCTGACCCTCGACGATGGCGAGCGGATCGGCCGCAAGCGCGTCGAGCGGCTGATGCGCCAGGCGGGCCTCTCCGGGCTGATCGCCAAGAAGTGGCGGACGACGACGATCGGCGTACCGGGCGTCAGGGTCGCCGGCGATCTCCTCGACCGCAACTTCGCCGCCGGCGCGCCGAACCGCTGCTGGGTCGCCGACATCACCTACCTGCGCACCTGGGAGGGCTGGCTCTACCTCGTCGCCGTGCAGGACCTCTACAGCCGCCGGATCGTCGGCTGGGCGATGGCCGACCACCTGCGCGCCGAGCTCGTCACCGACGCGCTCGAGATGGCACTCGCCCACCGACGGCCCGCTCACGGGCTGATTTGGCACTCCGACCAAGGCAGCCAATTCGTCAGTCTCGCCTTCGGGCAGAAGGCGCGCGCCGCCGGCATCGCGCAGTCGATGGGCAGCAAGGGTGATTGCTTCGATAACGCCGTCGCCGAGAGCTTCTTCGCGACGCTGAAGAAGGAGCTGATCAACCGCCGCTCCTGGCCGTCGAAGGCCGAGCTGCGCACCGACGTCTTCGACTACATCGAGGTCTTCTACAACCGCGAACGACGCCACAGCACACTCGGACAACGCTCCCCCGCCGACTACGAGAACATCAACCAGCCGGTCTCACTTGAAGAGCAAGCCGCCTAATCAAACCCTGTCCACGAAAGCGGGGGAACTCCACACCCCGGCGCATCCCCGTTGTGACCGCACAGAGCAGAAGTGTTCTCGCGTTCGGCAGAGGCGCTTGCAAGTAGCCGACGCACTTGATCGGCATCGAACGCTTCATCTCGTCGTGGTTTGGCTCCACGCGCGGACGCCTCACCCGCTGAGCGGGGTTCGTGGACAGGTAGCGCCACTCGACGGCGTGGCCCAGCATCTCGCGAAGCGGCACGAGCACATTTCCAATGGTCTTCGGGTTGTGGCCGAGCCTGACTGCGCGCGCATTGCGTCTCTCCTCTCGCGCGCGCTCCTGCTCCAGATCCCGCGCCAGGCGGAGCCGATCCTGGTACCCGGGTCCAGCTGTGGCCCGATCGGCCACGAATCGATCGATCCCCTTGTGCGTGATCTCGGTCAAGTACAGCTCGCCAAACTCGGGAACCAGATGAACGCGCAAGGAGCTCTCATAACCATCGAAGGTTTTCGGCCGTACGTTGATACGCGCGTACGTCTCGAGCCACTCCTGGGCGAACTCGGCGAACTTGATCTTCACGGGAAGGTGGAACTCTCCGCTCACCCGCTTTACCTGCGCGGTGGCGAGGTAGAGCTCGGCTTCCTCGCGAGTCCTGAATGAGCGCCAGACCTGGCGTCCGTCGACGCGGAAATAGATCGACCCACGACTTGCCACGGCGACGAATGTTCGTGCGGCGCGCCATCACGCTCCCTCTTGGGTCGAAGAAAACCTGTAGACGCCAGCTACCAGTGATTGTAGGCACCGTCTACAGGTTTTGCTAGCGTGGCGCTTCGTGGCCAAAGCTGATCTGGGCTCACGGAGATCGCCATGCTGCACGGCGTCGCCCGGAACAGCGCCTGGCGCTGGAGCCGGCGTTCTGACTTTCCGGAGCCGGTCGCTCGGCTAGCGACAGGTCCGATCTTGGCGCCGAGCAGATGTCGAAAGATGGGCGAGCAGCCGCCTACCCCTCCCCGTCGGATGGCCGCGCGAGCGGCGCAAGTAGCCGGCTCGCAAGCCAAGGCCGCTCATCCGTGAACCCGCGGGTCCGTCGCCCGTTCGCTCAGCGTCGGGGTCGCTTGCGATGCGGGCTCGAGGACGCTGTGCAAGCGCCCTGCAAGCGCGGCGGGGGCGCCGGCCGAGACTCGGCGGGCGCGCGCGAAAGCCTGTACGTCTTCGAGCTCGAACGCAAGCGCGCCTCCGTCGAGCCGCACAAAGGGAAGCTGCCCGCGTTTAGCACGCTCACGCACCCACCTAGTCGATCGAGCCCAGCCGAGCAGCAGCCTCGTTGACGTTGAGTAGATGCCAGACTCAGGCTCGGTGTCTGACCTCACCTGGGGCAAGTGACTCACAACTTGGGCCGCTATCCGCATGACGCCAGCTGCGCGACGATGACAGTGACCACTTGTCGCAGAGCCTCTGGGGTCAGACCCGTCAACGCCTCGTCGCCGGTCTCACCGACGCCGCGAAAAACCAGCCCGTCTGACCGTCATGCCGGATCGGAAGTCCGAGTCGAGGCTCTCGAGGCGCGACCGGCACACCGGCTGTTCTTGCTCCGGCAGGTGGCGTTAAGACTCGCATCTCGATCGGGACGGGTGGCTTACGTGTGCTCACGGGCGGTCGTCATGCGACCGCCTCCGTCGTGCGCTCATCCTCGTACGAGACGACGGTGACCATCTCCTCGATCCCGTCCGGGATCGACTCCGCGATGTCCGTGAGCGTCGTCAGTTCGGCGTCGTACTCGACAACGATGGTGGCTCGCTGCATGCCCTCTCCAATCCCACGCCGTGACAGGCCGCGCGGAACACCCGTCGGTCAACCGAGCACGGCTCCGATAACCGGCGAGAAGGAGCGCACGCGAGAAGGTAACCGGCCCGTTCGGCGTATGCCGCTCGTGCGTCCAGACGCGCTCCTTGCGGATGCGGTGGCGCTCGGGGAAAGACGCCTGCACCCACCCTGTGCGCCGCAGAAACTCGCAGGCGTCTCCGCCCCGGAACCGGTCGCGCGGCTCCTCGGGCTCGGGCTCGAAGTCGGGGAAGCGATCGCGGACGAGCGTCACGACTCCGCGCCCTCCGCTTTGATCGTCTTCATGAGTCGCTGCAACCTCGACTTCGAGATGCCGGTCTGCGCCTCGCGCTGGCGCAACGTGATGTCGGGGTCGTCCTTGAAGCTTGCGCGCAGGATGTCGAGCGCCTCGTTGTGATCTGGTGCTTGGCGCTCGTCCGTGTCCTCCTTCGTCAGCGGCTGCTTCGCCGGTGGCTCCAAAACGCCGACGCCCTTACCGCGTAGGGCGATCGACCGCGCCGGGTAGAGGTCGCGATACCTCTTCGGCACCATGCGCCACGTGAAGTCCGACCACAAGTGCCCGGTCACGTCGCGCTCGGAGCCGATGACCTGCTCCGCAAGCATGCGCAGATACTTCGAGCCAAACATGCCGTCGAAGCGGCTTGCGCGGGTCGCCCATCACCGTCGAGATGGTCGAGCAGCCGCGCGACTGCAGCGACGCCAGCCAGCGCAGGAGACCCGGCACCTGCATGTTGCGATCGCTCATGTCCGCTGCGCCGACGAGGTCGTACCACGGGTCGAAGATGATCGCGCCGAGCCCCATCTTTTCCACCGCCTCCTCCACTCGCTGGCGCGACTCCGAAGGCTCGTACCGGTCACGGTGCTGCGGCAGTGAGAAATCGAGCTCGCACGCGCGAGCCTGCGACATGCGAATCAGGTTGTCGCCGGGGTTGACGTACCTGCGCTGAGGATGAGCGCCTTCACCCGCCGATCCATCTCCGCGTCCGCGACCTCGGTCTGGATGAAGAGGACGCGCATCGGTGCGAGCTGGTTCTCGAACGCGCCGAGGAAGGGTGCGCCGGCCGAGAGGGAGAAGCCGAGGTCGAGCGCCGTCACGCTCTTGCCGTCACCGTCCCATCCCGCGACGAGCAACTTGGTCGGCCAGAAGATCGACGTGCCGGTGAACGCCTCGACGGTCGAGGCGGTCGGCTTGCGCTCGTCATCTACGAAGCCGAGCCGTTGCGCCTCGTGTGCGAGACGCTCGGCCTCGTACTGCGCGGCCTGCTCCACCTGCTCCCGCTCCTCGCGGGTTCGGCGCTCTTCCCCGAGCATCCGGTATCCGTCATCGGGCATGGGCTCGGTCGCCGAGCCCTCGTGTGGCGTAAGCCGCTCCCCGTCGAAGATGTACGGGATGGGCTCGGAAGCGGGCGGTGCGCCCCCGGCTCCATAGACCGTGCCCGGTGTAAGCGGCCTCGTCGGGTCGAACTGCAAGATCTCGTACTGCATGCCTGCTCCTTGGTCTCGGATGGGCCGCGCACCCGTCGGTCAGTGGAGCCGACGGCACCCGGCGAGGAGCAGGACAGCACCCGCCGGGTCGAACGAGAGGAGGAACCCCTGAGTCATGGGTGCATCCGTAGCAAACCGACTAGACATGGCCGGAGCGAGGCAAGGTCGGAGAGGCTCTCGCAGGTGTCAAGCGCAGCCGAAAAGTGCACCAGTTTGCGCAGTCGAAAAGTGCACCACTTGAGGCCGGGTCGGAGGTAGGGCCGGGTGCTCGGAGGGCGTGAGCGGCGCTCCTGTGGCCTCGATTTTCGCGGCGAGCGCCGTTGAGTGCGTCGATTCGCGCCTGAATCGGGCTTGATCGGGCTTCCGCCGTTCAGGCGGAGTCGCGGAGCGACGGAGCCTGAGCGGCGGGCACGACGTCGAGGCCGCGTTCGCGGAGGCGGTAGCTCTTGCCTTTGAGGGTGATCATGGTGGCGTGGTGGACGAGCCGGTCGATCAGGGCGGCGGCGACCATCGCGTCGCCGAGGATCTCGCCCCATTGCTCGAAGCCGCGGTTGGAGGTGATGATGATCGAGCCGCGTTCGTAGCGGCGGGAGACGAGGGCGAAGAGCAGGTTGGCGGCTTGGCGTTCGAGCGGGAGGTAGCCGACCTCGTCGACGACGAGCAGGTGGTAGCGCTCGAGCCGGCGGAGCTCGGCCTCGAGCTGGTTGCGGTCCTGCGCGGCCTCGAGGCGCGAGACCCACTCCTGCGCGGTGGCGAAGGCGACGCGGTAGCCGCGCTCGCAGGCCTTGAGGGCGAGCGCGATCGCGAGGTGCGTCTTGCCGGTGCCGGGCGGGCCGAAGAAGCAGACGTTGGCGCGCTCCTCGATCCAGGCGAGCTGGGCGAGGTGCAGCACGAGCGGCCTCTCGGCGCGAGGGCTGCGCGCTCCAGTCGAAGTCCTCGAGCGTCTTCAGGGCGGGGAAGCCGGCGTGGCGGATGCGCATGCGGGCGCCGGAGGCGTCGCGGGCGAAGACCTCGGCCTCGAGCAGCGTCTCGAGGAAGCGCTCGTAGGGCCACTCCTGCTCGCGCGCGAGCGCGGCGGTCTGCTCGAGCCGCTCCAGCACCCGCGGCGCCTTCAGCTTCGAGAGCAGGTACGGGAGCCGCTCGCCCGGCTTTCGCCTTCGCCGGGCTCATGCGCACAGCTCCGCGTAGTCGGCGAGCTCGGGCGGCGCCACCGTGAGCTGCGGCAGCACGAGCGGCGGCGGCGCGCGCGGCGGCTCGGGGCGCATGATCGGCGGCGGCAGCCAGACGCCCTGCTCGTAGCTGCGCTGGTAGCGGGCGACCTCGTGCGCCGCGGTGCGTGATCCAGACCTGGTCGCGGTCGAAGCGCAGCTCGACCCGCTCGTGCACGAGCCGCTCCGGCGCCCGGTAGAAGCAGCGGCCGTGGCGCAGGTAGCCGTCGATCGGCACCCGCGTCGTCCGCTGCCCCGACCAGTCGAAGCGCGCCGGCGGCAGCGGCCGCAGCGCGCGCCGCTCCTCGGCGAGCCGCTCGGCGACCGGGAAGCGGCCGCTCGCGTGCGGTGCGCGCGTTGCAGACCCGGTCGCGCCAGTCGCGCGTACTGCGCGTCGAGCTCGCCCAGATCGCGTGAAGCGGCGCGCCGGCCAGAAGCCGCTCTTGAGGTAGCGCACCGCCGCCTCGACCGAGCCCTTCTCGCGCGGCGTCGCCGGCGTGCACGCGGTGGCGTGGAAGCCGTAGTGGCCGCGCAGGTGCAGGAAGCGCGCGATTCCAGACGACCTCGTCGCCCTCGCGGCGGGCGACGACCGAGCGCAGGTTGTCGTAGACGCACTCGCGCGGCACCCCGCCCAGCCACTCGAACGCGCGCACGTGCCCCTCCAGGAACGACTCGATCGTCATGTCGAGCGAGAAGAACGCGGTCTGCGCGCCCGAGTACGGCAGCGACGCGACCAGCGCGTACACGCGCCGCTCCCGGCCGGCGAGCGTCGGCCGGGTCGGCATCTCCGCCCAGTCGAGCTGCAGCACCTGGCCCGGCCGGTAGCCGGTCCGCTGCGCCGGCCGCACCGTCCGCGGCCGCAGCTCGCTGCAGCCGCGCTTGCACCAGATCGCACCGAGCCCGTCGTAGCCGTACTCGTCGCGCAGGATCTCCGTCAGCCGCGGCGCCTTGATCTGCGGCCACTCCTCGAGCAGCCGCCGCAGCACCGGCTCGAACGGATCGAGCTGCGACCCCGCCGACGCCCGCCGATAGCGCGGCGGCTCCTCGCTCCGCGCCAGCCGCGCGACCGTCCGCCGATTCATCCCCAGCCGCCGCGCGATCTCCCGCTGCGAGACCCCGTCCGCCGCCAACGCCCGCACCTGCGCCCACTCCAACGCGCTCCGCACCTCCGCACCTCTCGCTCGACGTCACCGACCGACCGAGCCTCGAAGCCGAGGCGGACGCGATCAGCGACGCCGCGAGTGGTGCACTTTTCGATTACCGATCCCGGTGCAGTATTGGGCTGCGCGCATCAGCCAGCGCACGGACTCACGCGTTCAGCTCGGCGCCACGCACGAGCTCTCCACGAGGGGGGCGCCGACGACTTCGCCGGTGCACATCGCCGCGCTCGCCGGTGAGGGCCACACGAAGCGGAGATCGGCGCGGAGCTGTTCCTTAACCCCTCGCCGTCGTGTGGCACCTGCGCAAGGGTTCCAGACGCCCGACACCAACTCGCGGCGAGAGCTCCGCACGCACTCGCCGCGCCGAACGAGTGCCCGCACCCGCGTAGACGCGTCCAGGGCTCCTGGGCGGCCGGCAAGCACATCGAGTTGTCCCGCGGGGACGACACGTGGGAGTACCGATTGGAGTACGGGCTTGTCTCCGCTAGCTGCAGCTTGTTGCAGTTCGTTGCAGTGTGAAACCGTGCTCGTTGCAGCACGTTTCAGTTAGCCGCAGTTCGTTGCAGCGGTTCCGTGCGGACTTTAATCCCAAGGTCGCTGGTTCGAGTCCAGCACGGCCCACTGGGTTTTGATCCTCGCCAGAGCATCCGCCGCAGAGAGGAGAACGACGGGAGTCCGCGCTACGAACGCTCCTCGCCCTCGCCGCCGGCTCTCGACGAGGCGTACGCAGCCTCGCGCACGGCCTCGTCTGACTCGAGGCCTGCACCGAGCGCTCCGCCGACGGTTGCGAGCGAGGCGGTGAACCAGGCGAGTGCGGCGTAGTCGCCTACCCGGACGGCGTGGCCGAGCTCCGGGGCGAGGACGTTCGGACTGAGCAGCAGCTCGGCGGACGCGAAGATGAGTAGGAAGAGCGTGACGTAGAGGGCGCCGATGCCGATCACGACGGTCGCGGCGGTCGCGAAGTTGAACAGGATCACCTGGTCGCGCAGACGCCGATCCCGCGCGTGTTCCCAGAGCCCGTGCGCCGCGATCACCGCTGCGCTCGTGAACAGAATGGACGCGACGCACACGACGGCAAGGCGGGCGGAGCCCATCGCAGCAGAGATCCGCCAGATATCCGAGGTGACGACGCCGTACGCACCGGCCGCCACTGCGGCGACGAGCGCGCGCGGTAGAGCCGCGCGGCGAGACGCCACGGACGGTTCGCCCGCACCATCCCGAGCAGCAGGCGAACGTGGCTGGACAGGACAGTGGGGACGAAGAGGAGTCGCAGCGCTCCCGGCCGGGCCGCCGGCCGCGATCCGGAGCACGCGCGGCTACCGCCGCTACAGCATCGAGCTCATCACGAGCGACCCGGACGAGGCGCGCCGCGCGATCGAGGCCGCCGGGCGACGGGCGCCGAGGGGCGAGGCCTACTGGAAAGCCCTGCTAGCAGGGTGTCTTTGACCCTCGCCAGGACATCGGCCCGGGGATGAGAGTACGACGGGAGTCCTCGTGACGTTGACCTCGCGGAGACGCCTCTGGCCGCCCTCAGGCAGGCAGCTCCTCCGACGAGGCGGGCTCCACGATGAACCGGCGCGCGATCGACGGCGTCGAAGCTTCTCGAGACGTCACGATCCGCCACTGGCGACCTAGCAATCGTAAGTAACCGTTGACGCGGGGATCGTGATCCGTCCAGCGGACCTCGTCCCTGTCGGCGTAACGAAGAACGACTTCGTACAAAGGCATTGGGCACTCTCCTTCGCGCGTTGCCGAACCTTGTGCGCATTTTGTATCACCACCGAAGAACGAGTTTCAAACCCTGGCGCGGGCTGTTCCCCGCCATCCCCCCAGGAGCCTGTTGCAATGCGTGCGGTTCGGCGCGGTGCACCGCGTCACAGCGCGCCCGGCTTGAGGTCAGACGCACCGTCGTGATGACGGTCGGCCCCGCGTTGCCTCGCCTGCCCGTACGCCGACTTGACCAGTGCGCGGCCGTTCGTCCAGCCGAACACGGTGAGGACGAGGATCAGCGCGAGGGCGATTCCCCAAGCCTTGCCGATCAACTGGTGGGCCACCGAGTAGGCGGCGGCGGTCTGCGCGTCGGTGTAGTCGCGTAGAGCGACGACGTCCACGGCGTCTGTGACGCCCGCCCCACCGGGTGTGACGGACAGGTTGCTCGCGATCGAGTTCCCGGCGACGACGTGCATGATCGAGTTGAACGAGACCGGGATCGAGAAGGCGGCGAGCATGACGCCGATGCCGGCGAGCTTCGCAGCGTAGCCGGCGAGGGAGGGGAGGACGACGCGTACGACGTAGTCGCGCCGCGACGAGAGGATCGCCCCGCCGTGCTTCGCGCGCTGCCAGGAGCCTTTGAGCTTCGGCCAGAACACGCGGCCGAGAGTCACGATCAGGAGCGCGGCGCCGACGACGATGATCGCCGCCCAGCCAGGGTGTTCGCGCAGCCCTCCCAGGTTGACTGAGAACGAGCCGGGGACGCTCGCGAAGAGGTACACGTAGACGAGCGCGCCGACGACGGTGAAGAAGATCTTCTCGACGACGAAGGCCGCGAGGACGCCTGCCCAGGTGGCACCCGGGATGATCGCGACGAACATCGCGAGCATGACGATCGAGCCGAGGTTCGCGGGAAGGACGCCGTTGAGCGCGGCACCGACTGCAGCGGCGGTGGCGATCGGCGCGAACCTGATGTCGGCGTGCGGGTAGCCAGCGCGCAGGATGAAGAGCCAGGCCAGCGCGCCGCACAGCGTCGAAACGGTCTGAAGCGCGATGGCCGCCAGCAGGTATGCCGGGGAGACCGCCCCGAGCGTGTCGAGCAGCCCGGTGATCCAGCCCCGGATGTCCACGCCGAAGGCGTCGAGCGCGACCAGCACGATCGCAGCCGCGGCGAGCCAGCCGAGTACCTTCGTCAACCTGCGAGCGCGGGACTGGTCGCCGATCGGGTTGATGGCGTTCTCGACCGTGGCGAGCCCGCCGGAGGCGCGCAGGGCGTGCCTGCGGCTTGGCGCTGCTTGCGCACCGTCGAAGCCCGCCGACCCTGAGGGCCGGCGGGCTTCGATCATTGGCAGCCGATGCGTGGCGTCAGGAGACGTGGAGCTTCTCCTTGACCTGCTCGGCATGGTCCTGGACGCCGGAGCTGAGCTTCGCCTTGCGCTGTTCGCGGATCGTCCGCCGCGCCTCGCGGGCCGCGGCGTCGGCGGCCTGCTCGGACGCGTCGAGCTCGACCATGACCTCGCCCACCGTGCGCCGGGTCACGTCGCCGCCGAGCTTCGCCATCTCGCCGTCGATCACCTCGACGGCCGGCTCCTCCACGCTTGCGATCACGGCAGTCGACCCCGGGGGAATCGCCTGGCCGAGCACCGTGAGCGCCTCGTCCTCCTTGCCGGCGCGCCCGATGTCGAACGCACCGCCCATCATCGCTCCGGCGCCCCAGCCGAGCAGGACACCCACTGGGCCGCCCAGGACGCCCACGAGCATCCCGATGAGCGACCCGCTCGCCGCGCCGATCGGCCCGACGTTGTCGGCGTCCTCGGGGACCCGCAGCTCGCCTCGACGTGCGCTCCGCGACCGCCGCAGACTCGAGGCCGATGCGGCCCTCGGCGTCGCACTCCTTGAGGACGCTCAGCGCCTCGTACGCCTTGCTCGGCTCGTCGAACCGAACTACCACCACGTTCTCTGCAGCCATGACTGCTCCCTTCGGTTGAACATCTCTAACGCTCTCCACCCTCTAGGGCGCCGCTGCCACGACGCTGCCAGCGCGCGCGACGCGGCTGCCATTCGGCCGCTCTAGGCGACAGGCGGCGCGTCCTGGCCGCGACGCCAGGCGAGCACTTCGCTCGAGATGACCTTGACCGTGCCCGCGAAGGGGATGGCGAGCAGGACGCCGATGACGCCGCCGAGCTCCGCGCCCGCGGCGACGCTGAGCGCGATCGCGAGCGGCGAGAGCTTGACGGTGCGGTGATAGACGAGCTGCTGGAGCACGTGGTTCTCGAGCTGCTGGTAGACGATCAGCACGGCGCCGACGATCGCGGCGGCGCCGGCACCCTGGGTGGCGAGCGCCACCCCGACGACGAAGACCGTGCCGATCGTGGCGCCGACGAGCGGGATCAGGTCGGTGATCGCGACGATCATGCCGAGCGCGATCGGGTACGGGACAGAGAGGGAGTACGAGGCCACCGCAGCGACCGTCCCGGCGACGACGCTGATGAGCAGGTTGCCGGAGACGTAGCCGCCGACGACCTGTGCGATGCCGCTTCCGGCCCGCCGTACGCGCGTCCGGCCGCTCTCGGGAAGCAGCCCGGTGAGCGAGTCGTACCACTGGCGGCCGCCGAGCTGCACGAACAGGGACAGGAAGAGCACGAAGACGATCTGGGCGCCTGTCTGCAGGCCCGAGCTGACGACGCCCCAGGCCGGTTCCGCCGCCGCGGCGAGCCTTCCTGAGTGGACAGCCGACTGGACTCGCTCCACGATCGAGAACTTCTCCTCGAGAAACCCGAAGTGGCCTCGGCCGTGGCTGAGCTCGTCAAGGAGCCGCGGCGAGTCGTGCACGAGCCGGGTGGTCTCCTGGACGAGCGGACCGACCAGCAGGTAGAGCACTGCGACGACCGCGAGGGACAGCGCCCCGAAGCTCACGCCGACGGCAGCGCCGCGCTTGAGGCCGCGCCGCTCGAAGAGCCGCACGAACGGCTCGATCGCCATGGCGAGGACGACCGCGATGACCAGCTCGACGAGGACGGTTCGCGCGGCCCAGGCGACGACGAGCGCCAGTACGGCCGTGAGCGCAACGGCGACGCTGAGAACCACCGTCCGCGTCGAGATCGTCACGACCGACTGCCCGGCGGGCGTCTCAGCCGTCGGCATCCGGTCGCGAGTCGCCTGTCTCGTCGAGGTCTGCACAGGACGAGCGTCGCTGCCCGTGCTGCCACGCCGCTGCCAGCGGGCCTGCCCACGCTGCCAGCGGACTCAGTGGGCGAGGCGCTCGAGCAGCAGCAGGAGCACGGCCAGTGCGCCCTCGCCCGCCGCGAGCAGCACGGCGGCGGGCCAGCTGTCGCCCGAGCGGCGGGCGGCCAGCAGCCCCCAGCCGACGATCTGGACGACCGCAGCAGCGAACGCAAGCATCGCACCGGTCTCTCGCGACCACGCTCCGGCCCACGCGAGGGCGAGGACAGCCGTCGGCAGGCCAGCCGCCTCGACCAGCGGCCACTCGCGGCAGGCGATGACCAGTGCCGAGCGCACGCTGAAGGCGGGCCCCTCTGCGATGCGCGCGCCGACGATCTCCGACCATGCGTGGGCGGCCCAGAAGACCAGCATCGACCCGAACACCGAGCCGGTCATCGCGCGGGCGCTCTCGCCGGCCTCGTAGGCGACGCCCACCACCGACGCGGCCAGAAACGAGCCGTAAACCGCGGCGCCGAAACGCACGTCTCTCGGGACGCTCGGAACCTGCTCGACGGCGCTCACGCGAACGGGAGCGCCACGGTCGAGCGGGCAGGCGGTCGCGCCTCGAGGCGCCGTCCGGCGAGTAGCGCCCACGTGACGACGGCGCCGAACGCGAACCCGCCGACGTGGGCGAAGAACGCGACGCCGCTGCCGGCCGCCGACGGGGAGACGAGAGCGGCGTGCGCATCCAGGAGCTGGAACACGAACCAGGCGCCGAGGTAGATCCAAGCCGGGATGTGCACGACGAAGACGAGCACGAGCGTCGCGATCCGCGCACCGGGATACAGCACCATGAACGCGCCCAGCACCGCGGCGATCGCCCCGCTTGCGCCGAGCACGGGGATCCGTGCGTCGGCTTCCGTGCCGACTCCGAGCGTGATCGCGGTCTGCAGCGCCGCGGCGGCGAAGCCGCCCGCGACGTAGAAGGCGAGGAAGCGGATGCGCCCGAAGGCGTCCTCGACGTTCTTGCCGAAGACGGCGAGAAAGAGCATGTTGCCGAGGATGTGGCTCCAGCTCGCGTGCAGGAACATCGCCGTGAACCAGCTGATCCACCAGGGCTCCGGCGCCTGGCAGGTGCCCTCGACGGCGCAGGGGTAGAACGACGCGTGGAAGACGGCCGCGTCGGGGCCGGGCAGCTCGTAGAGGAGCCAGACGGCGGCGTTTGCCGCGATGAGCGCTGCGGTGACGACCGGGAAGCGCCGTGCGGGCAGGCCGTCCGAGAGCGGAAGCATCAGAGATGCTTCCGCTCAGGGACGAGCCGTGCGCGCACGTGGAGCCGGGCCGGCGGCCGAATCATCGCTAGCGGTCCGCTCGACATCCCGAGCTCACGCTGGTCGACCATCGTCTCCGCGTCGATCTCCAGCTCGTCGCCGAGATCGCGAACCGACGCGTCGAGCGAGACGGGGACACTCGTGCCCGCCGCCTCGAGTGCGCCGCTCACGCGCAGGCGCCCGTCTCCCGTTTCCACGACGCGCGACGCCGTGAACGTCACGTCCGGGTGCGCGCCGGCGTCGAAGAAGTCGGCGGCGCGCAGGTGCTCGTCGCGCTTGCCGTTGCCCGTGTCGATGCTCGTCGCATCGATCGTCAGCTCGATTGCGGGTGCCTCCGGGTCGGCGACGTAGGAGCCGTGGAAGCGCCCGAACCGGCCGTGGACGGTGCCGAGCCCCCACATGTTCCGCACCTCGAACTCCACCGCGCCGCCGGCGGGGTCGACGGCCCACCGCCGGGTCGTGGTTGCGTGCTCTGCGATGCTCATCGTGTTCCTCCTCAGGTCGTGAACGAGGAGAGCGTCCCGGGCGCCGCTGCCATCCCGCTGCCGCGGCCCGGCTCCGCGCTGCCTAGGGCGCGTACATGCGCTCGCCGATCCAGAGGATCACCTCGACCTGGGCGACCAGGATCGCGAGCAGCCAGAGGGTCACAGCCAGCCCGCCGGCGGCGTTCGGGGCGGCGTCCGGAGCCTGCGGCTCGCCGTGCGGTTTCTTCGTGCTTGCGTGCCATGACTGCAAGCCTGTTCGCTGCGGCTGCCACGACGCTGCCCACGACCTGGCCCGGGCTGCCGCGCCTTTCCTATACACGCGCGCGCGCCCGTGCGAGACTCGCCGGGCCAGGCCCCGACCCCTGGCCAGCATGGGCGACGCGCTGGAAATCCGGCTTCTCGGTCCGTTCGAGGTCCTCGCCGACGGAGGCGCGGCGGACGTCAGCGGGAGCAAGCGCCACGCCCTCCTGGCGCTGCTGGCACTGCGGTGCGGCCGGACGGTCGCGGTGGATGCGCTGGTCGACGCCCTGTGGGAGGACGACCTCCCCGCCGCGCCGCGGAACGCGGTGCAGCACCACGTCGCCCGCCTGCGCGCGGCGCTCGGGCACGACACGATCGACGCGTCCACCGACGGCTACGCCCTGGTGCGCGCATCCGTCGACGTGCTCCGCTTCGAGGAGCTGCTCGGAGAATCGCGCGCCGCGCTGCGCGAGGGCGACGCTCGCGCCGGCGCGGAGGCGGTAGCCGCAGCGCTCGCCCTCTGGCGCGGCTCGGCGCTGCAGGGGCTCCCGGCGACGGCGTGGTTCACCGCGGAGGCACGGCGGCTCGAGAGCCTGCGCGTCGACGCCCTCGAGGAGCGCTTCGAGGCCGAGCTGGCGCTCGGAGCACATCGCGAGCTCGTCCCCGAGCTTCGCGCGACGATCGACGCGACCCCGTTCCGTGAGCGCCTGTGGGGCCAGTTGATGCTCGCGCTCTACCGAAGCGGACGCCAGGCCGATGCGCTCGAGACGTTCCAGGAGGCGCGGCGGGTGCTGTCCGACGAGCTCGCGCTCGAGCCCGGCCCGGAGCTTCGCCGGCTGCAGGAAGCCATCCTCGCGCAGGATCCCGCGATCGCCCCGGTTGCCGTCGCGCCCCGATCGCGCGGCAATTTGCCCTCCCCGTCGACCTCGTTCGTCGGCCGGGAGGACGCGCTCGGCCGCGTGGTCGATCTGCTCCGCGCGAACCGGCTCGTCTCGCTGACCGGCCCGCCGGGCGTCGGGAAGAGCAGGCTTGCGGTCGAGGCCGCGCGTGCGCTGGATACGGAGGCGGACGGTGCATGGTTCGTCGACCTCGACCGCGCGGGCAGCGCGGCGGACGTCGCCCGCCTGGTCGCCGACGCGGTCGGTGCCCGCGGCGGAGACCCGCTCGAGCGGACGGTGGGCCGCCTGCGGGACACCGGCTCGATCCTCGTCCTCGACGCCTGCGAGAACGTGCTCGACGAGGCCGGGCGGGTGGCCGAGGCACTGCTCCGCGCGTGCCCGCGCGTGCACGTGCTCGCCACGAGCCGCGAGAGCCTGCATGTCGCGGGCGAGGTGCGCGTGACCGTCGATCCGCTGCCGCTCCCCGGCGGGGATCCCACCAGTGCCTCTCCGGCCGTCGACCTGTTCGTCGAGCGCGCCCGCGCGGCGAGGCCCGGGTTCGAGCTCACGGCCGAATCGGCGCCGCTCGTCGCCGAGATCAGCCGCCGGGTGGACGGCCTGCCGCTTGCGATCGAGCTGGCGGCCGCCCGCGTTCACGTGCACGGGCTCGCCGAGCTGCTGTCGCTCGTGGAGCGGCGCCTCGACCTGCTGCACGACGGCCCCGCCCCGGAAGGGCCGCGCGCCGCGCTCGCCGCGCTCGTCGCCTGGAGCTACGACCTGCTCCATGCCGACGAGAAGACGCTGCTCCAGGCGCTCGCCGTGCACCGCGGGGGCGCATCGCTGCAGTCGCTCGCCGCCGCCGGCTCGCGCCGCGGGCTGGAGCAGTCGACCGTGACATATCTCCTCGGCGGACTGGTCGACAAGTCGGTGGTCTCGGTCTCGTTCGCAGGTGACGTCGCGCGCTACGACCTGCTCGACACGGTTCGCGAGTACGTGCTCGAGCAGCTGGCCGAAGCGGGTGAGCTCGCGGAGGCGCGGCGCGACCACGCCGAGTACTACGCCGCGCTGGCCGAGGCGGCGCGGGTCGACCTGCGCGGGCCTGACTGGCTCGGCTCGATGGGGCGCCTTCAGCTTGAGAACGACAACTTTTGGGCCGCGCTCGAGCACGCGCGCGACGTGCCCGATCCGCCGCTGGCGATCGGGCTGGGAGCGGGGCTCGGCTGGTACTTCGTGCTCGCAGAGCGGGTGTCCGAAGGACGGCGGTTCCTCGAGCTCGCATTGGCGGCGGCCCCCGAAGCGGCCGCCGCGCTCCAGGTCGAGGCGCTCGCGTTCCTCTGCTACTTCGCGACCGAGGAGTTCGACCTCGAAGGTGCGGTTGCCGCCGGCGAGCGCGGGCTCGCACTGGTCGCAGGGGCGCCTCCCGCTGTGGCGTCCATGGTTCGCACGGCGCTGTCGCTCGCACTCGTCCAGACGGGGCAGGGCGAGCGGGCTGCCGCCCTGGCCGACGAGGCCCGGTCGGCGTCCGAAGCGGCCGAGGACGCATGGGGCGTCGCGGCGGCCGGCCTCATCCGCGCCACGGGCGCCGCGCTCGCGGGCGACGTCTCCGGGGTGGCCGACATGGCGGCGGTCACGCACCAGGCGTCGGCGGAGGGGGAATTCGACGGGTTCGAGATCCCGGCGCTCCTGCTCGACGCGTGGGTCGCCGAACGCCGGGACGACCGTGCCGCGGCGACGGATGCGTACCGGCGCGCCTTCGACGTGGCCGGCGCGGCGCTCTTCGCCGACCACGCCTCGTTCGCACTCGCCGGGCTCGGATCGCTCGCGCTCGCGGCCGGCGACCTCCGCGAGGCCGAGGAGCTCGCCCGGGCGGCACTGGCTGCCGCCGAGGCCGCCGAGGCATCGTGGGCCGCCGCCCACGCGCGGGTCGGGCTCGCGCGCATCCTCGCCGCGGCCGGTGACCGGGCGACCGCCGAGCGTTTGTGCGCTGCCGTCCTGGAGTGGTCCCAGGCGCCGCGCATGCACGGCCCGCGCGAGAGCCTCTTCGTCGCGCTCGCCGGCGACCCGGCTGCGGCCGCGCGCGCATTTGCCGCCGAGCCGGCGGCAGCCGCGACCCCCGCCTGACGGCAGCACCGCGCCGGCGCGTGGCAGTGGCGTGGCAGTGGCCTCGCGGACGCTTGCGACGACAAGCAAGCGACCGAAAGGAGGCACGCGATGGCAACAGCGATCGAAGACCGGCTCACCGAGTTGAAGAGCCGCATCGACGCGCTCGACGCGCGAGCCTACGACGGCGCAGCCGAGGCGACGGGGCGGATCCAGCGCCACCTCGAGACGCTGCGCCTCCAGGACGAGGCGGCAGAGGCCGCCGCGCTCCGCCGCACCGCCGAGTACGAGGCGCTCTACCAGGCGCAGCTCCAGGTGCTGGAGAACGCCCTGAGGATCGCCGAGCACCACCTCGACGCGGAGAACGCCTATGACCGCAAGCAGTTCGTCGAGGCGGCCGAGGCGGAGCTCGAGGAGTGGGAGGCGTTCATTGAGCGCATGCAGGCGAACGCCGCCGCCAAGGCCGGTGCCGCCCGCGAGCAGAGCGAGAAGGTGGTGGCCGACCTGAGGCGCCGCCGGCTCGCGATCGGCGAGAGCCTCGCCGGAGTACGCGCCGGTGTCGGTGACACCTGGCGTGACGGGAAGAAGCGCGTCCTCGCAGCACTGGACGAGCTCAAGCGCAAGGCCGACGCAGCTCGGCCCAACTGAGAGGAGAGAACCATGAACATCGAAGAGACAATCCAGGAGGGCGAGAACTACCTCGCCCGCGTGTGGAAGGCCATCGCCACCCTCGGCGTCACCTCGATCGTGTTCGGCGTCGTCCTGCTGGTGTGGCCGGACCTCGGCCTCGCCACGATGACGGCGCTGGTCGGCGCGTTCGGGCTGGTCTACGGATCGCTGTCGGCCTACGCCGCGTTCAGGCTGCCGAAGGAGGCCGGCCGGCTCCGCTTCTGGGTCGCGATCCAGGCGATCCTGGGCATCGGCACCGGCGTGGTCGTGCTCTTCTGGCCCGACCTGTCGGCGACGGCGCTGCTCTACGCAATCGCCATCTGGGCGATCGCTGGCGGCATCGCGCAGGTCGGCACCGCGATCACGATGCCGCTCGGCGCGTCGGAGTCCCTGCTGGTCGCGCTGAACGGCATCGTGCTCGGCGCGTTCGGTGTGGTCATGTTCGTCGAGCCCGGCGAGGGCGCGCTGGCGCTCCTCGCGCTGGTGGCCACCTTCGCCATCGTCGACGGGATCTTCGAGCTCGCGCTCGCACGCCAGCTCCGCACCGCCGTCGAGGACGTCAAGGAGCACAGCAGGCCGCTCGTGCGGACGAAGCCGCTCGTGCACGGGTGACGGAGAGGAGAGGCCGCGATGCAAACACTCTATCCGCCACTCATGTCCGCGCTCGCCTCGCTGGCCGCAGTGCTCCTGATGGTGCACGCCGGTGTCGGCAAGCGGCAGATGTCCTGGCGCCCCGCACGGATGCGTGTGCCGCGACCGCGCCGGCCAAGGCGGATCAGAGGCTAGGCGCGAGTGAGCCGGGGACGGCACGCCGAATGCGGCGGCCGTCCCCGGTGACCCTGGCGGGAGGGCAGCGCCCTCCCGCAACCGTTTGTCACAGACACCTCGAAAGGAGATGCGATGACCGCCCTGCTGCCTGAAACGTCCACACGTCAGCGGCGCCTGATCTTCGGCGCGCTGCTCCTCGTCCTCTTCATCGCGTCGCTCGACCAGACCATCGTGTCGACCGCGCTGCCGACGATCGTCGGCGATCTCGGCGGCCTCGAGCACCTCTCGTGGGTCGTGACCTCGTACCTGCTCGCGTCGACGGTGGTCGGGCCGCTGTACGGGAAGCTCGGCGATCTCTACGGCCGCAAGCGCGTGCTCCAGGCGGCGCTCGGCATCTTCCTCGTCGGCTCGGCGCTCTGCGGGCTCGCGCAAAGCATGCCGCAGCTGATCGCGTTCAGAGCGATCCAGGGACTCGGCGGCGGCGGGCTGATCGTCGTCTCGCTGGCCGTCGTCGGCGACCTCGTCGCGCCGCGCGAACGCGGCCGCTACCAGGGCATCTTCGGCGGCGTGTTCGGCGTTTCGGTCGTCGCCGGCCCGCTGCTCGGCGGCTTCTTCGTCGACAACCTGTCGTGGCGCTGGATCTTCTACGTCAACCTGCCGCTCGGCCTGGCCGCGCTGGCCGTGATCGGGACTGCCTTCCACTCGGCTCAGGCGACGACGCGGCACCGCATCGACTGGTTGGGCACGGTCGTCCTGGCGGCCGGGCTGTCGGGCGTCATCCTGTACACGAGCCTCGGCGGGACGAGCTACGCCTGGGACGCGCCGGGAATGCTCGCGGCGATCATCGGCGGCATCGTGCTGCTCGCGCTGTTCCCGTTCGTCGAGGCGCGCGCCGCAGAGCCGATCCTGCCGCCCGAGCTCTTCCGCAGCATGACGTTCAGGACGACGAGCGCGATGGGATTCGTCGTCGGATTCGCGCTCTTCGGCTCCGTCACTTTCATCCCGCTCTACCTGCAGACCGTCAAGGGCCACAGCGCCACCGAGTCGGGCCTGCTGATGACCCCGATGATGCTCGGCGTCCTGGTCACCTCGACGGGGAGCGGCTTCCTGATCTCCCGCTACGGTCGCTACCGCGTCTTCCCGATCGTCGGCACCGCGGTCGCGGCCGTCGGGCTGTACCTGCTCTCGACGCTCGAGGTCGCGACGCCGACCGAGGTCGCCGCGGGCTACATGCTGCTGGTCGGCCTCGGCCTCGGCCTCGTGATGCAGGTGCTCGTGCTCGCCGCGCAAAACGCGGTCGACCACCGGCTGCTCGGGGTCGCAACCTCGGGCGCCACGCTGTTCAGGCAGGTCGGCGGCTCGATCGGCGTCTCCGTCTTCGGCGCGATCTTCACGAACGGGCTGAGCCGCGAGCTGGCGCATCGTCTCCCGGCCGGCGCACACGCGCCGGCACACGCCAGCCCCGCTGCCATTCAGCACCTGCCGGCCGCGATCCACACGCTGTACATCACGGCCGTGGCCGTCGCGCTTCATCCGGTCTTCCTGACGGCGGCCGCGGTGATGGTGATCGCGTTCAGCCTGAGCTGGCGGCTGCGCGACGTGCCGCTGCGCGAGACCGCCGGAGCGGCCGACATCGGCGAGCGGGTCGCGGCTCCTCGCGCGGCGAGGTCACACGGGTAGCTCCCTAACGACCTCGATGCATGCGAAACGCTGTGGCTTGCGCCCGACACCACCGTCGAATGTTGGCCATCCAGGGAACGAGCTGGAGTACGGATTGGAGTACGGGCTTGTCTCCGCCACCTGCAGCTTGTTGCAACTCATTGCAGCGTCGAACCGTCCTCGTAAGGTCGCCTGATGAGGACCGCTACGCGGGCGAAGCAGCGCGCCGGTGGGCATTACCGCGGCGTACTCGGCTTTCTCCGTCATCCGGTGCGCAAGATCGAAGACGAGGCGCATCACCTGTACGAGGTGGAGGAGGCGGGCGAGAGCGGTGAGACGCCGTTCATCGCCTTCCTCGCCGTCATCCTGTTTCTGCTGCCAATCTTCCTCGTGGTACTCATTCTCGTCTTCGGCGCCTACGAACTCGCCGGCTGAGTAGCGCCTTCTGACACATCACTCCACGGCGTTGTCCGTCGGGACGACGAGTGAGAGTACGGAGTGGAGTACGGGTTTGGCTCTTCAGCGGTTCGGGCCGCGCCTCTTCGTGGCTGGGACCTAATGCTCGAGTCGAAGACCGTGCTGAACGACCGCGAGTGCTTCGTCGGGCAGCGGCGGCAGTGGTCGGGCACATCCCTCGGCGTCCAGATGCGGGCTGCTGCGGTGCGAGCTCAGACGAGCGTGGAAGCGATCACCTGGATGTCGAGCTCGCCCGAGTCGCGGCCCGCGGCTCGTGCGAGTGCGTCTGCGACGAGCAGCGCGGCCTCTTGCACGGCGGCACCCCGGCCAGATCATCTGGGTGCTGATCGCATCGACTGCGCTTCTCCCGGTCTTTGCACCCGCGACCGCCCACCTCTACCGCAAGGGCTGAACGACGGAAGGAAGAGTCGCGTGCCAGGTTCCCGGTCAGCGGCGCGCACCTCCGCGATTACGCGTCTTCCCCACGCTGAAGCTCCGAAGGGGGCTGACCGTGCCGGCGGGCAGCGTACGCAACGGCGAGCTGAGAGGCAGAGGCCACGAGGTAGAGCCCGGTGGCGAGAAAACCACCCAGCGGCCAGGCCGCATCGTCGTGCACGAAGTGGGCGACCAGCGATGCCGCGCCGATCGCGAGACCGACCGAGAAGAGATGAAGCCCGCCCCAGACCACCGAGCGCGCCGGTTCCAGTACCAGTTGCTCGGAGAAGCCGCCGAAGGCGGCGCCACCGACGAGGGCGTAGGCAGCGACGGCACCTACAAGGAACAGGACCGCCTGGGTCGTGCTCGGGATTCCGCGCGCATGTGAGAGCACCGCCCCGCTCGTCCAGATCGTGAGCGTGTAGCCGTACGGAGCCGCACTGGCGGCCACGGTCGCTCGCAGAGCCGACTTGTACCGGGCCCGCACCACAGGCCATCACACCTCTGTAAGGAGTTTGTTCGTATTACGATATACACGGTCCTAGAGTCGGGCACCCGGGTACCGCTCTCGTACCGAGACCACGAGGAGGTCGAGACCCGTGACGAGGATCATCACCCTGCTGACCGCGTTGGCCGCCCTTCTGGCCACCTCGGCGGCGATTGCCGAGACCGCGGGCGTCGACATCGGCAAGGCCGGGCTCATCGACGCGCACAGCAATTTCATCGTCAAGTGAACGTGCTCCAACCCAATCTTCTTATGCTCCGGCGAGGTCTCTCACGGTTTCCTGAAGGAAGCTCGGCACATGCGTTGGTACATTCGCCGGCGCGCGCGCCGCAGGGGTTCCTGATTGCGGCCACCCGGGGTATCCGTCCACGAGAGATCGAGGAGGCTCGGTGATGCGACCTGTGTTGAGGGCGTTGACGGCGTGCGCACTGGCGGCTGCGGTTCTGGGAGCCGGCGCGCTCGCCGAGACAGGGCGGGCTGCCAAGCAGCACGCCGCCACGACGAAGGTGACGGTGACGGCGACGGAGTTCAAGTTCAAGCTGTCGCGCCGGGCGATTGCGGCCCCCGGGAAGGTCGCCTTCCGCGTCGTGAACCACGGCAAGATCTCGCACGACTTCAAGATCGCCGGCAAGAAGACGAAGCTGCTCAAGCCCGGCAAGTCGCAGACGATCACGGTGACGCTGCGCAAGAAGGGCCGCTACGCGTACCTCTGCACGGTCCCGGGCCACGCGAAGCTCGGGATGAAGGGCACCTTCACGGTGGGCAAGCGCTCGGGCGCGGCGACCAAGGTCACGGTCGCCGCGTCCGAATTCGCGTTCACGCTCTCCCGACGCTCGATCGCCGCTCCGGGCACGGTCGCCTTCCGGGTCGTGAACAAGGGCAAGATCGGCCATGACTTCAAGATCGCCGGCAAGAAGACGAAGCTGCTCGCCCCCGGCAAATCGCAGACCCTCACTGTGAAGTTCGCAAAGGCCGGACGCTTTGCGTACCTGTGCACCGTGACCGGCCACGCGCGGCTCGGCATGAAGGGCACGTTCGTGGTGGGCGCCGCCGGCGCCACGACAACGACCTCGACGACGAGCACGACCACCACAACGACGTCGACCAGCGTGCCGGGGCCTGCAACGACCGTCACGGTGACGATGGTCGACTACCGCTTCGAGATCTCGCAGACGACGATCCCGCAGGGCACCGTCACGTTCGTGATCACGAACAAGGGCAACGAAATCCACAACTTCGACATCCTCGGCAAGCACGTCGGCGCCCTGCTCGGCGTAAACGGCACCGAGACGTGGAGCGTCGGCCTGCCCGCCGGCACCTACACCGTGGTCTGCGACGTCCCGTTCCACGTTGACCGCGGCATGACGGCGACGCTGAATGTCACGCCCTCGTAGGCTTGCCAGCCTCCGGCGTCAACAGACCTTGAGGTTATTCCCTGTCCAGCGCGTGAGAGGTCTTGAATTGCGCGATCAAACGAGTGGCGAACGCGGCTACGAAAACACCACCGCGGGCGCGTGGCACCGAGCAGGAAAGGGAGGAACGTGAACGTGATGACCGACCTCATCCGCAGCAAATGGGGGGTGGGCGCCCGCGCCCTCCCGATCGCCGCGGCCTGCGCCGTGCTGATCCTCGGCCTCGCCGCATGCGGCGGAAGCGGGTCGAAGACGTCCTCGAGTACGACCGCTCCCTCGAGCGGCGCGTTCAAGGCCGCGATCGTGACGGATACCGCCGGCCTCAACGACCGGTCGTTCAACCACCTGGCGAACCTGGGCCTGACCAAGGCCAAATCGACCCTGAATATCCAGGGCAAAGCCTTCATCTCGAAGTCGAGCCAGGACTACCTGCCGAACATGGTCTCGGCCGCCCAGGGCGGCTATCAGGCGATCGTCGCCAACGGCTTCCTGCTCGCGACCGACCTGAACACGGCTGCCCAGCAGTTCCCGGACACGAAGTGGGCGATCGTCGACTTCCCGCAGGCCGCGCTGACCGACAAGCCGAAGAACGTCGTCGGCCTGACCTTCAAGTCGGAGGAGTCGGGCTACCTGGTCGGCTACCTCGCCGGTCTCATGACGAAGCGTGAGGGTGGCAAGCAGGTCGTCAGCGCCGTCGGCGGTCAGAAGATCCCGTCGGTCGACAACTGGATCGCCGGCTACCGCGCGGGCGCCCGCAAGGCCGACCCGGGCGTCCGGGTGCTCATCGACTACTCGAACCAGTTCCCGCCGTCGGCCGCGCCGAAGTGCAAGGAGCTGGCCCTGAAGCAGTTCGCCGCGGGCTCGCACGCGGTCTTCCAGGTCGCCGGTGGCTGTGGCCTGGGCGCCCTCGACGCCGCCAAGCAGAAGGGCAAGTGGGGCATCGGCGTCGACGCCGACCAGTCCTACCTCGGCTCGCACATCCTGACCTCGGGCGTGAAGCGCGTCGACACGGCCGTCTACACCTTCTTCGAGCAGGCCAAGGCCGGCACGCTGAAGACCGGCACCGACCTGGTCTTCGACCTGAAGAACGGCGGCCAGGACGTCGGCAAGATCAGCAGCCGCGTCCCCAGGGGGTTCATCTCGCAGATGAACGCGCAGAAAGCGCTCATCATCGATGGCAAGCTCGTCGTCCCGTCGTCGCTCTAGACACGGGGTGACTACACGGGAGTGCTGGCGCGCTCCGTTGCGGAAAGGCCACCGGCCCGCCTCGCCCCGCGGGCCATCAAGAAGTGTTGACGCTTGCTGAGGAAAGCCTGCTGGAGCGGAAGCGAGTGCCGTCCTAGCATCGCCCGATAGGTAGCCGCGACGCCTCCTGCGGCCGCGCCGGGGCCCTGTCCACGCTTGGAAGGAGGGGAGTATGGCGGTTCAGACCTCACCCACGGAGATGCTCGTCGCGACATTCGGCGGCGACCTCGTCGACCGCGAGCACGAGAGCTTCGACGCGCTGCGTGCGGTCTACAACGGCATGATCGACCGGCGTCCGGCGATCATCGCGCGTCCGACCGGCGCTGCGGACGTCATCGCCGCGATCCGCTACGCGAGGGCGGAGGGGCTGGCCGTCGCCGTCCGATCCGGCGGGCACGCGGTGGCCGGCACGAGCACTGCCGACGACGCGCTGCTGCTCGACCTCAGCCTGATGAAAGGGGTGCGGGTCGATCCCGAGGCGCTGACTGCACGCGTCGCGCCGGGCACGCTCTGGGGACAGCTCGACCGCGAGACGCAGGTTTTCGGCCTGGCCACTCCAGGCGGCCGTGTCACGACCACGGGTGTCGGCGGCTTCACCACCGGCGGCGGCTACGGGTGGATCTCGCCCGCGTACGGCCTTGCGTGCGACAACCTGCTCTCCGCCGACGTGGTCACCGCCGACGGCGAGCTCGTCGTCGCGAGCGAGCAGGAGAACGAAGACCTCTTCTGGGGAATCCGCGGCGGCGGCGGCAACTTCGGCGTCGTCACGTCGTTCGACTTCATGCTCCATCCGGTCGGCCCGACGATCATCGGCGGTCTGCTCCTCTGGCCGCTCGACGCGGGGCACGAGGTTATGCGCGCCTGGCGCGATTTCATGGACGAGGCGCCCAACGAGCTCTCGGGCGCGGTCCTGACGCTGCCGGCCGCCCCGCCGGAGGAGTTCATCCCCGCTGAGCTCCACGGGTCGCCGGTCTTCGCGATGATCGTGTGCCACCTCGGCGACGAGGACAGCGATGTGATCGAGCCGCTGAAGGATCTCGAGCCGTCGCTCGACCTCCTCGGCCCGATGCCGTACTGCGCGTTGCAGGCGATGATCGATCCGTTTGCGCCGCCCGGGCTGCGCAACTACTGGCGCGGCCTGCACCTCGCAGGTCTTCCCGACGAGGCAATCGACGCCTTCGTCGACAACGCCCCGCTGGGCCTCGACCTTCCGACAGAGGCCGTTCTCTTCAGGCACGGCGGCGCGGTGAGCCGCGTCCCGGACCACGCGACCGCGTTCAGCCACCGCGACGCCGTGTACATGTTCCATCCCATCGCGGCATGGCCGGACCCAGCCCGAGACAAGGCCCATCTCGACTGGGTACGGCGCGCGTCCGAGGCGATGGCGCCGTTCACCACGGGCGGCGTGTACCTCAATTTCACGGCCGACGAGGGCGAGCGCGGAGTTCACGCCGGGTACAGCCGCGAGAAATGGGAGCGCCTCGTCGAGCTCAAGGACCGGTACGACCCGACCAACATGTTCCGCTTCAACCACAACATCAGGCCGAGCGGCGGGCTTGCGTGATCACCGATCGTCGTCGCCGAAGCGACGAACAGCCTTAGCGCCGTGTGTCATGGGCAAGACGGCGGGGCGCTCGGACACGTCGACTCCGACGACCTGGTTGAACTCGAGCAGCGGTTCTGGCGGGCGGCCGGCGGCCGGCCGGCCTACGAGCAGCACCTGGCCGCGGACGCGCTGCACGTTCTCCCGGGGATGGGCGTGGTGTCGCGCGACGACGCGCTCGCCGGCGTTGAGGCAGCGTCGCCGTGGGAGAGCTGGACGATCGACGACCCGCACGTCGTCAAGCTCGCAGACGACGCCTCGGCGCTTGTCTACACGACGCGGGCGCGGCGGGCGTCGGCGCCGGCCTACCGCGCGGCCGTGACGAGCGTCTATCGCCACACCGACGCCGGCTGGGAGCTCGTAGTGCACGCACAAACGCCGCTCGGCGAGTAGCGTGGCCGGACGGCCCCTGCTCAGCCGCGCGCTGCCAGGCTGGGCGAAACGGCTGTCCGGGCTCCGATCCCGCAGCCGCGGTCTAGTAGACGTAGACGGCCTCGCCGTGGTCGACGTCGTCGAACAGACGCTCTGCGGACCACATCGGGACACGTACGCATCCGTGAGAAGCAGGATGCGGCGGGACGTTCGTCGACCCGTGAATCGCCCAGCCTCGATAGAAGTACAGGGGGTCCCAGAGCCGGCCAAGGGGGCTCGTGTCCAGCCCCTCGACGCGTCGGAAGACGTGGAACGTGCCTTCCGGCGTCGTGTACCCCGGAATGCCGGCCGTGGACGTGTTGACGATGCGCTGCACGTCGCCCCCGCGCACGACGAGCAGGAGCTGCCGGTCCGTGTCGACCTCGAGGTGGTCAGCCGGCGTCGACGCCCGCGGACGGACCCGGTCGGGATGCCGCAGCTTCGCCGCCGTCACGGGGCCGACGATGCCGTCGACGCCGATTCCCTGCGCCTTCTGGAAGGCGTAGACGCTCTGGCGAATCGCTCCCGCCGAGCGATCGCCCGGCGGCGGGATCGAATATCCCAGCGCGTGCAGCCGCTCGAGGATGCTGACCTTCGGCGCCGCCACGATGTCGACCGAGTGCGTCGGCGAGATCGCGCTCAGGGTGCGCGCCCGGTACTCCCCCGGCCGGAAGAGGCTCGGCCGCGCGACGTAGGTGCCGTTCGGGTTCGTGTGCGTCCGCGCCACGACGCTCGAGCCCAGGTAGATGCCGACCCGCACCCCGCCGGCGGGCGGGCTGATCCGCCCCGAGAAGGTCACCTGATGGCCGCGCCTGGTCGCGCCCGGGCCGTCGAGCGTGACCGACTCGAGCGGGTGCGCCGCCGGGTTCCCGTCCGGCGGGGGCTGGGGCTGCCCGCCGGCCTCGACGATCTTCACGGTGTGCTGCGGCGAGACGGCGCCGCGGGTGCGCGCCCGGTAGGCGCCCTCGGTGAAGAGATCCGGCCGGACGATGAAGGACCCGTCGTCGTTCGTCGTCGTCCAGCCGACGACGCTCGAGCCGAGGTAGACGCCGACGCGGACGCCGTGTGCGGGCGGCGAGAGCCGCCCGGAGAACGTCACCTGGTGGCCGCGCGTCGTCGCGCCCGGGCCATCGAGCGTGATCTGGTCAGCCGCGGCTGTCGACGGGGCGATGAGAGCGGCAAAGGCCAGCGCTGTCGCCAGCGTTCGCATGCCCGTCGGATTGCCGGGCGGCCCCGCCTGAAACGTGCCTTCAGCCTTTCCTGAGCCCGGTTATCGCGCGTCCGGCAGCGAAAGGACAGAATCATGACGTCACGGCCTGCACCGGTCGAGCCCGAGCTCGAGCTGGCGGCCGCGTTCCTCGTGGAGGCGCGCGCGCTGGTCGTCTCCCCGGGCGGAACCATGCGGCCGCCATCCGCGCTGGACGCTCTCGTTCAGGTGTGGACGGCGCTACCCGCGCGGACAGTCGCGGATCGCGCGGCGTTCGCGCTCGCACGACGCGCGCTTCGAACGGCCGAGGGCAGCGCCAGAGGCGGCCCGCTCGCGCTCGGCCGACGACCCGCGCGCCGCACTCGACGGCGCGCTACGGGCGCTCATCGGGAGCTGACGTTCGGGCCGATCCGGTCGCGCTGCGAATCTCGGCACCAGCAGACGGCGATCACCGCCGCTGACCCCAGCGCCACGCGAGGACGAAGATCGTCGCAATCGGAATCGCGATGATGATCCATTGGCTCATGTCCATCTTCGGTGAGCTACCCAGCTCCAGAGGGAGCTACGCATGATTGGTGTAACCGCCGACGACCAGTCCGCCGCCGGGCTGCGCTGGCAGCGCTCATCGCGGACTGACACGCCGAGGGCGTCAGCGCTCGATTTCGCCGCGCATGCCATCGGCGCGAGCTGCCAGACCAGCCGGCTTCGGCCCGAGCAGGCGATGGCCTGCGGCATACACGAGCGCGTGGTACCCGACGGACACAACGATGAGAGCGAAGGCGAGCAGGTGCACTCCGGCCGAGTACCACGCGACCGCGGCAGCGAACGAGATGACAAGTTCTTCGAGAAGCCGAAGCGGCTCCGCAAGTCGGCCTGCCTCACGGAAGTCGACGAGGCCCCACACGGCGAACGCCGCTCCGGGTGCGGCGATTGCGACGACGACCTTCTCCGTCGTCGTACCGCCAACGCCAGCACCCCAGTAGGCGAGCGCGGCGACGATGCCCAGCTCGAGCGTGACGCGCAGCCCCAACTCGAGGCGCTGAACGAACGTCATGGCTGGTCGTCCTTCGGCGCGCGCCTCACGCCCCGGACCGACGCCCTGTAGAGGGCGGGGGGGCCCAGCGGGCGGCACGGCGACCAGCGATCGGCGCTGCGCCGCCCCGGGCCACGCAACGATGGCGCGACGCGCATGTCCGTCGTGTTCCCGGGCCCCACAGCTCGAGTCGCCGTCTCAAGAGACGCTGCATGACTCTTGATCGGACGGCCCGGTTTGGAGGCCCGAAGCAGATGTTGGGCTCCTATGGTGGACAGGAGATGGATGCCGCCGGCAACGAAGCACTCCCGTCCGGCGCGGACGCCGGGCCCGGCGTCCGCACGGTTCGCCTGGCGACCGGCGCGTACTTCGTCTCCTTCGTCCGCGACCGCGTACCGGGGCGGCGCCGGCTGGGCGAGGAGCTCGTGCAACTCGCATGCGCCGAAGATCTGGTGCTCAACCTCGACGGTCTCGGCCTGGCCGAGGCGGTGCACGTAGCAGTCGCCGCGCGAGAGTTCGGCCGGGGGGCTCCCGCGTCGATGGTGGCGCTGGTCTGCGAGCGGCCGGAGATCCTGAACGCACTGCGCGCCCTCGAGCTCGACCCGGTCCGCCTCGACGCCTCACTCGACGATGCGCTTCACCACGCGCTCGGCCACGCGTGGCTCAGGTTCCCACTCGCAGATGCCTGAGTGCGGCCCGACAAGTGGAGCGGGCGACGCGACACTGCGATGCCGATGCGCCGGGTCACACGTCGCCTCATCCACCGGACCCAGGGGAGGTACGCGCGCCGACCGGCCATTTGCGCGGCACCGGTCGAGCTCGGCCGTCGCGTCGCCTGTCGCTCCGCAGACGACGCTAGCTGCAGTCGCGTCAGCCTTGGCTCTCGACTTGCGCAGCAAGCGCTGAGTCACGCGGCTGCAATGCCCGCTCCGCCGAGCTACGACGGGCGGATCGTGAGCGAGCGCACGGCGCGCGTGAACACCGGCTCGTAGAGACCGCGCAGCGCCTCCGGAGCCGTGAAGACCAGCGCGTACGTCTGCCTGCCCGCGGCCACCACGACCTGCATCGTCCACAGCCGTGCCGATCCGCCGGCCGCAGGGAACGCTGCGCGCATAGTCCACGCGTACAGCGCGGCCGGCCTGGAGCGCGAACGGGCGAACGCTCGGGCGGCCGAGCAGGCCTGACGAGCGCGCCGCCGCCGCGCGCAGGGAATCGCTCCAGCGGGACAGTGCGCGCGGGGCGCCATGCTCGTCCACGAGCACCTGCATCGTTGTGGCGGGCGACCCGTCGGACGCGTGGCGTTCGAATGCGAACAGCTTGAGCGGCGACCCCGCCATCGTCAGGCCGACCAGTGAGGGCAGCAGGCTGTGATCGACACGGGTGAGCGTCTGGATCACGCCCGGGAAAACGGCATCGCTGCGACCCAGCGCGAACCAGCCGTGCGGGATCGCGACCCGGGCGCCGGTCTCCGGGATGGAGCGCAGGCGGTAGCCCGCGGGCACGCGAACTGGACGGCCTGCGACCGCGGCGGGGGCCACCGTGGCGCGGGTGGCGCGCACGTCCGTGCCGGGCCGGCTTGCGAAGCCGCCGGCGGCGAGGACGGCACCACCGGCGAGCGCGGCCCCGGCGAGCGTCCCGGCGAGCAGCGCCGCGGCGAAGATCCTCGGCATCCCCGGACGGTACGCAGCCGGGCGCGGGTTGGGAATGGGCCGAACGGCTCATTCCCGCGAGAAGAGGTCCTAGGCGGCGTCGGCCAGCGCGAGTCGGAGCCGCCGCCGCTCCGCCTTGCGCTCGGCCACATGGCGGCGGTCCGGCAGCGGCACGGCTGCGAGCAGCGCCTTCGTGTAGGGGTCTTGCGGCCGCTCGTAGACGTCGTCAGCCTGGCCGTACTCGACGATCCGCCCACGCTTCATCACCGCGATCGTGTCGCTCACGGCCCGCACGACGGCCAGGTCGTGGGCGATGAACAGGTAGGCGATGCCGAAGTCGCGCTGGAGATCCTTCAGCAGGTTCAGGATCTGCGCCTGGATCGAGACGTCGAGCGCCGACACCGGCTCGTCGCACACGATGAGCCGCGGGTTCAGCGCCAACGCCCTGGCGATCCCGATCCGCTGGCGCTGCCCGCCCGAGAACTCGTGCGGGTAGCGGTTGGTGAAGTTGGGGTTGAAGCCGACGACCTCGAGCAGCCGGCGCACGCTCTCGCGGCGGCTCTCCCTCGTCCCGATGCCGTGCACCACGAGCGGCTCGCCGACGATGTTCCCGACTGTCATGCGCGGGTTCAGGGAGGAGTACGGGTCCTGGAAGACGATCTGCAGCTCGCGCCGCAGCCGCCGCAGCGCCCCGCGTCCCAGGCGGGTCAACTCGTGCCCGTCGAAGCGCACCGAGCCCGCGGTAGGCCGCAGAAGCTGGAGGACGGCGTAGCCGGTGGTCGACTTGCCCGAGCCCGACTCGCCGACCAGCCCGAGCGTCCGCCCGGCGTCCAGCGAGAAGCTGACGTCGTCGACCGCCTTGACCACGTCGACGGTGCGCTCGAAGACCACGCCCTTGCGCACCGGGAAGTGCTTCGACAGGCCGGTCACCTCGAGCAGAGGCGTGTCGCTCACGACGCCACCTGTGTCCTGACGACTCGCTCGGCGGCTGGATGCGCCGAGCGCACGAGGTGTCCGCGCCGGATCTCGCGCAGCTCGGGCGTCGTGCGCATGCAGGCGTCGTCCCGTCCCGCGTACGGGCAGCGCGGCGCGAACCGGCACCGGTCGGGCGGGTCGATCAGGTCGGGCGGCCGGCCCGGGATCGCAGTGAGGCGCGCGGATCGCGCCCCGCCCTCGCTCAGCTGCGGGAGGGCGCCTAGCAGCGCCTCCGTGTAGGGATGCTGCGGTCGCTCGAAGACCGCGTCGCCCGAGGCCTGCTCGACGATCTGGCCGGCGTACATGACGAGGACGTCGTCGGCCGTCTCGGCCACGACCCCCATGTCGTGGGTGATGATGATCATCGCCATCCCGTGGTCGCGGCGCAGCTCGTCGAGAAGGTCGAGAACCTGTGCCTGCACCGTCACGTCGAGGGCCGTCGTCGGCTCGTCGGCGATCAGCAGCTTCGGGTTGCAGGCGATCGCCATGGCGATCATGACCCGCTGGCGCATCCCTCCCGACAGCCGGTGCGGGTAGTCGTCGAGCCGCTGCCCGGCGCGAGGAATCTGCACCTCCTCGAGCAGGCTCACCGCCCGCGTTCGCGCCTCGCGGTGAGGCATGTCGTAGTGGCGCCTGAGCACCTCGGTGAGCTGGGTGCCGATCGAGAGCGTCGGGTTGAGGCTCGTCATCGGATCCTGGAAGACGATCGCGATGTCGGCGCCGCGCACGTCCTCGAGGCGCCGCTCCGAGAGCGTCGTCAGCTCCTGGCCGTCGAACCGGATCGATCCCGACACGATGCGCGCGGGCGGCTGCGGGATGAGCCCCATGATCGAGAGCGCCGTCACCGACTTCCCGCAGCCGGACTCGCCGACGATGCCGAGCGTCGTCCCCGCGTCGACCGAGAAGGTGACGCCGTCGACCGCCTGGACGACGCCCTCGCGCGTGAAGAAGTAGGTCCGCAGGTCGTCGACCTCGAGCAGCGCCACCGTCACGTCTCCCGGGTGCGCGGGTCGAGCGCGTCGCGCAGGCCGTCGGCGACGAAGTTGGCGCAGAGCACGAGCGATGCGATGGCGACGCTGGGGATGACGATCAGGTGCGGGTGGAGGCGGTACACATCGCGCCCTTCGTACGCCATCGACCCCCACGACGCCTGGGGCGGGTTGATGCCCAGGCCGATGAAGGACAGGATCGCCTCCCCGAGGATCACGCCCGGCAGCTCGAGGAACATGACGATGATCAGGACCCCGAGCGTGTTCGGCAGCAGGTGCCGGCCGAGGACGCGGTACCAGCGCGCCCCGATCGCGCGCGCCGCGCGCACGTAGTCGTTCTCCTTCAGCGTCAGCACCTGGCCCCGCACGATGCGGGCGGCTGTGAACCAGCTCGCAATCGACAGCGCGACCACCATCGTCCAGAAATTGACGGTGCCGACGATCGCGACGGTGATGATCGCGAACGGCAGGTAGGGCAGCCCGTAGAGCGCGTCCAGGAAGCGCATCATCGCGTTGTCGACCTTGCCGCCCGCGAACCCGGACAGCGCGCCGTAGGCGAGCCCGACTCCGAGAATGGCCAGGGCGGCTGCGAACCCGATGGCGATCGACAGCCGGCCGCCCAGCGCCGTTCGCGTCAGCACGTCCCGCCCGAACTGATCCGTGCCGAACGGGTGCTGGAGGCTCGGAGCGAGGTACGCCTGCGAGAAGTCGACCTCATACGGGTCGTACGGGGAGAAGACCGGCACCAGCAGCGTGAACAGCACGATGAGCACGAAGACGACGCCCGCCGCGACGGCGGCCCGGTTGCGGACGTACCGGTGCCAGGCGTCGCGCCAGAGGCTCGACTGGCGGACGGCGCCGCCGGCGTCGGAGCCCTCCCACCTGGGCTGCGGCTCCGTGGTCTCGCGAAAGACCTCCTCGCGCGCGCTGACGGCCACCGCTACGACCTCGCGTCCCGGGTGCGCGGGTCGAGGACCCCGTACAGCAGGTCGACGATCAGGTTCGCGACGATGACCAGCACGGAGAGCAGCACCGTCAGGCCCATGACCACCGAGTAGTCGCGAGCGGAGACGGCCGTCACGTAGTAGCGGCCGACTCCCGGGATGGCGAAGATCGTCTCGACCACGAACGAGCCGGTGATCAGGAAGCCCAGCAGCGGCCCGGCCGCGGTCACCGCGGGGATGAGCGAGTTGCGCAGCACGTGGACCCCCACGACGTGCCGCCAGCGCAGGCCCTTGGCCTTCGCCGTGCGGACGTAGTCCTGCTGCAGCGTCTCGAGCATCGTCCCGCGGACGAGCCGGGCGAAGTAGGCCATGGGGGCGAGGCCGAGCGCGATCGAGGGGAGGATCTTCGATCGCCAGTCGGTCCAGCCGCTCGTCGGCAGGCCGAAGACGTCGCCCCACTTGACCGCAAAGTAGTAGATGAGCAGCGTGCCGACGAGGAAGCTCGGCAGTGCGAAGCCGACGTTGGAGAACGTCATGGCTGCGTAGTCGACCGGGCTGTTCGCTCGTAAGGCGGCGACGATGCCGAGCGGCACCCCGACGGCGATCGCGAACAGGAGGGCGTAGCAGCCGAGCTCGAGCGAGACCGGGAAGTGCTCGCCGACGATGTCGTTGACCGTCCGGTTCCGCAGCACCAGCGAAGGGCCGAGGTCGAACGTGGCGACGCCCTTTACGTAGTACGCGTACTGCACGTACCACGGCTGGTCGAGGTGGAACTGCCGGTCGAGGTTCTGCTGGATCGACTCCGGCACAGCCCGCTCGGACTTGCGGAAGGGGTTGCCCTCGATCTGCCGCATCAGCAGAAACGTCATCAGGATGACGAGCAACAGCACCGGGACCGTCCAGAGAACCCGTCTGATGAGAAATGTCGTCATGCGTCCCTCCGGGCTGCGGAGCGATCGGGCGGCTGTGGAAGGGGGAGGCGCCGCCCGATCGCTTCGCCGCGTCGCCTACGACTCGATCCGGACCTTCGTCAGGTCGATCTGGTCGAGCAGGTTGACGTTGAACGTCGCCTTGATCGACGGCTTCTCGAGGTACGTGTACGTGTACCAGTAGATCGGCACGACCGGCACGGCGCCGTTCGGGCCGAAGAGCATGTCCTCGAGCTGGCCGTAGATCGCGAACCGCTTCGCGTCGTCCTGCGTGGCCCGAGCCTGCTTGACCAGCGCGTCGTACTTCGGGTCGCAGTAGTTGGAGTTGTTGTTCCCCGAGCCACAGGTCCACAAATCGAGGAAGTTCATCGCGTCGGCGTAATCGCCGATCCAGCCGAGGCGATAGGCGTCCACCGACTTGTTGGGCGGCGGGCCCAGGAACTGGAGGAATTGCGCGAACTCCTGCGACTTGATGGTCACGTTCAGGCCGAGCTTCTTCCACTCGGACTGAACGGCCGTCGCGATCGCCTTGTGGCCGGGGCTCTCGTTGTAGTAGAGCGTGATCGACCGGACGGGCGAGGCCACCTGCGCCATCAGCTGCTTCGCGCTGCGTCGAAGTTCGCCGTCTCGGGCAGCCACTTCGAGTCCGGGTTGATCGTGTCGAAGCCCGGCATTCCCTTTCGGCGTGAACCCGGTGGCGGGCAGCTGGTCGGCCTGGGCGACGTTGTCGATGATCGTCCGCCGGTCGATCGCCATCGCCATTGCGCGCCGCTGGCGCACGTCCGGGATGTTCTTGACGTTCAGGCCATAGTAGTAGGTGCCTAGTGCCGGGTACTGCTCGTAGACGTCGGTGCCCTTGTACCGGGGCAGCTCCTCCGGCGGAATGGTGTTGTTGACGTCGATCTCGCCGGCGTCGAACGCCTGAACCGCGGTCGTGCCGTCCGAGATCATCCGTCCGTTGACGCGCTGCAGGCTGACCTGGTCGGCATTGCGCCAGGCGTCCCACTTGACCAGGTCGATGCGCGAATCGTGTGCCCAGCGCGCGAGCTTGAACGGACCGTCGGTGACGATGTTGCCGGCCTCGGTCCACTTGTTGCCGTACTGCTCGACAGCCTTCTTCGACACGGCGAGGAAGGAGTGGTGGGCCACCTGCTTCAGGAACCAGGGCTGCGAGCTCGTGAGCTGCACCTGCAGGGTGCGGTCGTCGAGCGCCTGGACACCGACCTTGTCACGCAGGGCCGCGCAGTTCTTCTTGCAGGCGTTGTAGTCCTGGGCACCCACGATCCCGAAGAACTGGTACGCGTAGTCGGCGCCCAGCTTGGGCGAGAGCGTCCGCTTCCAGGAGTACTCGAAGTCCTGTGCGGTGACCGGGTCGCCGTTCGTCCACCGCCCGTCGGAGCGCAGGTGGAACGTCACCGTCTTGCCGCCGTTCGTGACGTTCCACGACTCGGCAAGCCCCGGAGTCGGATTCAGCTTGTCGTCCAGCCGGACGAGCGGGTCCATGATGTTCTCGAGGATGTTGGCCGACGTCGTGTCGGTCGCGAGGCCGGGGTCGAGCGAGGGCGGCTCGGTGCCCCAGTTGACGGTGATCGTCCGGTCGCCCGACGACCCTCCGCCACTGCCGCCGCCGCCGCCGCTGCTGCCGCCGCAGCCCGCCGCGACGAGGAGCGCCGTCGCGGCGAAAGCTGTTATGAGAATCGGGCGCCGGAAGTTCATTTGCACTCTCCTTCGATGTGGATTGTCTTCCGGGCCGTTTTTTCTCCGCCGCACTGACTCCGCAAAACCGTTCTCATTTGTTCTTGATTTTCACCTCAAGTGACACTGACGTACGGTCTTCCATTTCACAGGGTTAATGACTTGCGAATGCGACGGGCGCCGTCGCGGCAACCCGCGACGGCGCCCGCCGACTCCGACCTGCCAGGTCCCGCTTGTCAGCGTGCGGTCAGCACCATGACGGTCTCGCAGGTGTTCGACACACGGTCGTTGGAGTCGACCATCGCCTTGTCGTTGCCGGCACCGCAGCGGACGGTGTCGCGGATGCCGTTGGCAGCGTCGATGACGTCGTCGCCGTCACCGCCGACGACGAGCCCGCCGCCCGGCCCGATGTCGATCCGGTCGTTGCCGGGGCCGCCGTCGAGGACGTCGTGGCCGATGCCGCCGACGAGCGTGTCGTTGCCCTCGCCGCCGAGCAGATGGTCGTTGCTAGGCCCCCCGATCAGCCAGTCGGCACCTGCGTCTCCGGACAGTGTGTCGTTTCCGAGCCCGCCGTCGAGATAGTCGACGCCGTCCCCGCCGTAGACGAGGTCCTTGCCGCGCGCGCCGTAGAGGTCGTCGCCGTTGTCGCCTCCGCGGAGCGTGTCCGGGCCGTCGCTCCCGTTGATCCGGTCGGCGCCCGTCCCGCCGTCGACGATGTCTCCGCCCGGCCCGGCATCGATGAAGTCACCGGTGTCGTCGCCGCCGAAGATGCGGTCGTTGCCGACGCCGCCGTAGAGCTCGTCGCCGCCGGCACCGCCGGCGAGGCAGTCCGGGCCCTGAAGCCCGATCAGGATGTCGTAGCCCGCGCTGCCGACGATGCGGTCGATGCCGCGCGTCCCCAGGACAGCGCCGGCGCCCTGCTTGGTCGGGTTGGCACATGTTCGGGCCTGCGCGGCTGCCGTCCCGGACGAGGCGCCGGCGGCGATCCCCACCGACAGGACCGTGGCCGCGAGCGCTGCTACTGCAAGCGCCAGGAGCGCGCCTGTTCGTCGAGTCATGGTGTCTCCTTTCGTCGTGCGACCCGGGGCCGGCCGCGTCCTGTTGCCCACTGGGCGGTTGACGCCGGGGAAGGTTCCGGCCGGTCTTATTCCGTCCGAGCGGCGTTCGGAACGCGTGCCTGCGCTCAGGGTTTCCTGACGATCTCGTCGCCGCCGGCGGGAGACGCTCAGGCTTCGCTGAGACTCAGGAGGCGACGAGCTTGTAGCCGCGAGAGCGGACCGTCACGAGCCGCTCGGGATGCGACGGATCGCGCTCGATCTTGCGCCGGATGTTCGAGACGTGGACGTCACATGCGTGCTGGTCGCCGATGTGGGCGCTCTCCCACAGGTGCTCCATGAGCTGACGCCTCGAGAAGACGCGCTCGGGGTCGTTCGCCATGAAGGCGACCAGCTTGAACTCGGACGGCGTGAGCTGCACCGGTTCGCCGTCGACCCGGAGCTGGTGGCGGACGAAATCAAGCTCCAGCCCGCCGACCCGCCGGATCGCGTCCCCCGCGCGCGACGCCTGGTCGAGGTCTGCGCGCCGGAAGATCGCCCGGGCCCGGCTCGCCAGCTCCGCGGTCGAAAAGGGCTTCGTCACGTAGTCGTCGGCGCCGAGCTCGAGCCCGATGACGCGGTCGATCTCCGCGTCCTTGGCCGTCAGCATGATCACCGGCACGGTGTTGCCTTCCGCCCGGAGCCGCCGGCAGAGCTCCATGCCCGAGATCCCAGGGAGCATGACGTCCAGGATGAGCAGGTCGACGGCCTCTTCCGCAAGCCGTTTCAGCGCGGCCTCGGCTGTCTCCTCGACCGCGACGTCGAAGCCCTCGAGGCGCAAGGTCGCGGACACCGTGTCGAGGATGCCCGGATCGTCGTCGACCAGAAGCAATCGCTCGTTCATAGCCTCTCCACCCGTGGGAAGATAACCGTGGCCGTCGTTCCGACGCCCGGCTCCGACTCGATCCGGACATCGCCGCCGACCGCGTCGACGGCCTGGCGCACGATCGCCAGACCGAGGCCGAACCCGTCTGCCTCGCGCCGGCCCGCGCGAAAGAAACGGTCGAAGACCCGCTCGACGGTGTCGCGATCGATGCCCCGCCCGCTGTCGCTGATGCACAGGGTCACGTGCCCATTCGAGCCGTCCGAGGCGGACAGCCGCACGACGCCGGCTTCAGTGCTCTTCACGGCGTTCTGCGCGAGATTCGCCACCGCCTCCCAGGCGAGGTCGCCGTTCGTCATCACCGTGAGAGCAGGGTCGCACTCGATGCTGCACCTCGACGCCGTCCGCCGGCTCGAGCACTGCGGCAACATCCTCGAGCAGTCCACGCACCGCGAGGGGCTCGAGGTGAGGCTTCTCCTCGCCCGTCTGCGTGCGGGCCAGAACAAGCAGCGCGTGGATCAGCCGCGTGAGCCGGTCCGACTCGCGGTCGATGTGCGCCAGGAACCGGTCACGCTCGGATGGCACGTCCTTCATGCCGGCCTCCAGCGCCTCGACCGCCGCGCGGATTGTCGTCAGCGGCGTTCGCAACTCGTGCGCCGCGTTCTCGACGAACTCGCGCTCGGCGCGTTCGCGGCGCTCCCGAAGCGTGACGTCGGTGACCACCACGATCGCGCCCTCCGCGTCCCGCATCGGGACGCCCACCAGCGAGTAGGTGCGGTCTGCTGAGACGGCCACGCGGACCTCGGAGACGACCGCTTCTCCGCCGAACAGCGGCTCCGCGAAATCGCGCAGAGCAACCCCATTCGCCATCGCGGGCAGCGGATCACCCTCGGCGAGCGCCTCGGTGCCGAGCAGCCGGCGCGCGGCCTCGTTGGCGAACTCCACCCGCAAGTCCTTGTCGACCGTGACCACTCCCTGGTGCAGCCGCGCGAGCAGCCGCTCGAGGCGCCTTCGCTCCGCCTCCAGTTGCGCAAACGAGCCCCGCAGCCGGCGGCGCATGCGGTCGATCGTCTCGGCCAGCCGGCCGACCTCGTCACGGAACCTCGGCCGGAGCTCGGTCTCGAAGCTGCCTCCTTCGATCGCGGCGGCTGTGGCGGCCACGCGCCGCAGCCGGGCGGCGATGAGCACGGCAATGATGAAACCGGCCAGGCCGCCCACGGCAAGCGCGACGAGGGCGGCTTCGATCACCTGCTGACGCACGATGCCAAGCTCGCCGGCGACGTCAGGATCGCCGGCGTAGGCGACGAGCGCCGCCTGCTGCCGGCCACTGAGGGGAAGCGCGACCACGCTCGCCTTGTTCGTCCCGAGGGTGGCCACGTACCTCCGTCCATGAAGGGCGGAGTCCACCCCGTCCTGCCAGTCCTCGACCGCAGCGAGCCTGACCCCGCGGGATGACCGCGGCGAGACCAGCGCCCCGCCGCGATCGAACACGAACAGGGCAAGCCGGTGCCTCGCGGCGACCGGGCCAACCGTCTCGTTCACCGTCCGTCCCTCGCGCTCCGCCGCCGTGAGGTCGATCGCCGCCTGGAACGCCCGGCCCGCCGCGAGCTCCTGCGCTCGGTTGCGGAACGCCTTCTCCGATCCACGGGTGAGAACCGGGACGACGGCGAGCGCGGTCACGCCCGCGACCATCGCAAAGGCGAGCGCGAGCCACCATCGCATGCTGATGCCGAAACGCATCGTTTCTTCAGTATCCGCAACGGGGCCGCGCCAACCGAGAACGCTCAGGAAACGCTGAGCTTCCCGCTTCGGGTCGGCTCAGCGAATGCTGAGGTGAATGCCATCGAATCCGAACATGCGCGCCGCTACGGTCGTCTGTATGGCAAGAGCGGCGCGCCTCGCGGCACCGGCTGTTCTCCGACGCGGCGAGACCGCTCGACCTTCCGGGACGACACTGGACGCGCCAGCCGCCGAGCCGGCGGCGGCCGGCGACCGTAGCGGCAGCCGCAGGCGGGCGGACATGGACACCCCGCGCGTCCCGCCTGCGCTGCCGCACCAGTCGGCCGCTTCGACGAGATGAGCGCCGGCGAGGGTCTCGCCTATTTCGTCGGCGCGCTTCAACTGCTCCTCGCGCTGATCGTCGCCCGACGGCTCGGCCGGCTGGGCGGCACGTTCCCCTGGCTCGGTGCCCTGACCGTCTTCTTCGCGCTCCGCGGCCTGACGCGCCTTGCCGAGACCTGGGCCGGCGGCCGCGTCGAAGCGCTCGCCGTACCGGTCGACGCACTGCTCGTTGCGGCGCTCCTGCTGCTGATCGTCGGCCTCGACCGGACGATCAGGGGCCTGATGCTCGCGGAGGACGCCGCGCGCTACCGCGCAGCCGAGTACGAGCGCGCCCTCGCCGACTACCGCAGGCTCGCACGGCACCGCCTGGCCAACCCGCTCACGGCCGTGCGCGGGGGGATAGCAGCGCTGCGCACGCTGCCCGAGCTGGACAACGAGAAGCGCGACGAGTTGCTCGACATGGTCGAGCGCGAGGCTGCAAGACTCGAAACCGTCGCGCTCGAGCCGATCGTCCAGTCGCCCGAGGAGCGCGTGCTTCACCCGACGCCAGGGGACGATGCCGGCGACGGTGCACGGCAGCCCGATGCTGCGCACGTCCCGCGGGGCCGAGGTCACTCGTGGACGTACCAGAGCTGACGATCTCGGTCATCGCGATCCTGATCGCCGTTGCGGTGGCGCTTGGGATTTCACGCCGGCGGTAGCTCGCGCCACCAGCCAGGCGGTCACACCGAGTCGCGTGGTTCTAAATGCGCCAGGAGGTCGCGGAGCGCACGGCGCTCCGGCCCGAGCTCGGAGAACGCGATCGCGAGGCGTTCTTCCCCGAGGTCGGTCAGGCGGAGGTGCACGACGCGCGCGTCGTGGTCGGCCTGCTCGCGCTTGATCAAGCCCGCCCGCTCGGCCCGCTGAACGAGCTCCGTCACGGTGCTCTGCGATAGCGCAAGACCGCCGACGAGCTCGGTGACCGTCGCGCGCTCGGACCCGTTCGGTGCGCCCTTGATCAGAACGAGCAGCGTGTACTGGCTCGGCGTGATGCCATGACGGCGCGAAACCTCCTCGCTGCGACGGAGAAAGCGGCGCAATGCCATGCGGAGCCGTGCCGCCTCGAGAAAGTCGCCCGGAGCCGAGCCCTCCGCCATAGGTCGATCATCTCCGGATCTCGGAACGTTTTCACGCACGACGCACGTACGGTCACGAAGTCCCGGATCTTGTCCCAAGGAGGAGCCCGATGACTACCTCACCCACCGCAGCCCCGTCGATCACGCTCGCAAGCGCCGTGGAGATGCCGATGCTCGGCCTGGGCGTCTTCCAGAGCCCTCCGGACGAGACCATCGCCGCGGTCGACGCGGCGGTTACGAGCGGCTACCGGCTGATCGACACTGCCGCCGCCTACGGCAACGAGCGCGAGGTCGGTGAGGGAATCCGAGAACTGAGCGCACACACGCCTCGATCGGTTCGAGGATCCCGCCGGGCACATCCTCTCCGCGCTTCAGAAGTAGATCGGCGCACTCGACTGCCGTGACACGCACGGTGCCGTGGCCGGGCAAGATGACGGTCCTCGTGCGCGCTTTCAGATCAGCCGCTCGTCCATGGGAGCCGGTGACGCCGCCGCCGGCCACGAAGCCGTCGCCGAGCGCTGCCGACCGGCGTTGAGAGTTCGGATCGCCTACGGGGAGAGCGGGCTGGAGGTCGAGCTTCCGGGCGACCGCACGACCGTCATCGTGCCGACTCACGAGCCGCCGGCCGCGGATCCGGACGGTGCCGTGGTCGCCGCGCTGCGCGAGCCGATCGCCGGTCCGCCGCTCCGGGACGTCGTGCGCCGGGGCCAGAAGGTCGCGATCAGCGTCTGCGACATGACACGCGCGCAGCCGCGGCGGCTCGTGATCCCGGCGATTCTCGACGAGATCGCCGATCGCGCCGACCTCGACGACGTCGTCATCCTCATCGCGACGGGAACGCATCGCGGCAACACCGACGACGAGCTGCGCGCCATGCTGGGCGACGAGGTCGTGGACGCCGTCCGCGTCGTGAACCACGACTCACGCGACGCCGCCTCGCTCGTCTGGCTCGGCCGCTTCGGCGCCGATGTCCCGGTGTGGCTGAACCGCGAGTGGGTCGACGCCGACGTCCGCATCACGACGGGGTTCGTCGAGCCGCACTTCTTCGCCGGGTTCTCGGGCGGAGCGAAGATGGTTGCTCCCGGCCTGGCGGCGCTCGAGACCGTTCTGACACTGCACGACGCGAAGCGGATCGGCGACCCGAACGCACGCTGGGGCGTCATCGACGGCAACCCCGTGCACGACGACGTCCGCGCGATCGCGGCAGGCACCGGGACGAGCTTCACGCTGGACGTGGTGATCGACGCGGAGCAGCGGCTCGTCAGGGCATACGGCGGCGAGCTCGATCCCGCACATCGCGCGGCCTGCGCGGACGTCAAGCGGACGGCCATGCGCAAGGTCCCGGGCCGCTTCGACGTGGTGGTGACGTCGAACTCGGGATTCCCGCTCGACCAGAACCTCTACCAGTCGGTGAAGGGCATGTCTGCGGCGGCTCAGGTGGTGAAGCCCGGCGGGACGATCGTCTGTGCGGCGGAGTGTCGCGACGGGTTCCCCGACCACGGGGCCTACCGCGGGCAACTCGCGAGCGCGGCTTCGCCCCAGGCCCTGCTCGACGAGATCGCGTCCCGGCCGGAGACCGTCGTGGACCAGTGGCAGATCCAGATCCAGGCGGCCATCCAGGCGCAGGCGCGCGTGGTGATGCACACCTCGTACCTCTCGGACGCCGACCTTGCGAGCGCCCACCTCGAGCAGACGGCGGACATCTCCGCGACGGTGGAGGAAGCGGTTGCCGCGGCCGGTGACGGGTCGACGGTCTGCGTCCTGCCGGAGGGGCCGCAGACGATCCCGTACGTCGCTTGACGGGACGCGTCCTCGCCGCGCCCGACAAGTTCCGGGGCTCGGCGACCGCGCCGGATGTTGCCCGTGCCATCGCCCGGGGCGCAGAAGCCGCCGGCTGGCGGTGCCGGGAGCTGCCCCTGGCCGACGGCGGCGAGGGAACGCTCGACGCGCTCGGCGGCGCCAACCGATCCACGCGCGTCGCCGGTCCGCTGGGAGCCCCGGTGGAGGCTGCCTGGCGGCTCGACCGCGAGCTCGCCGTGATCGAGATGGCACGTGCCTCGGGGCTCGCACTGGTCGGCGGAGCAGGTCGGAACGACCCGCTGGCTGCTTCGACGCGCGGCACCGGCGAGCTCATCGCGGCCGCCGTGCAGGCCGGCGCGCGACGCATCGTCGTGGGGGTCGGCGGCTCGGCCACGACCGACGGCGGCCTGGGTGCGGTCGAAGCGCTCGCCTGGGCGCCGCTCGCGTCGCGCGGCGTGGTCGTGGAGGTCGCGTGCGACGTCCAGACCACGTTCGTCGATGCGGCTTCGGTGTTCGCACCGCAGAAGGGAGCGTCGAGCGAGGACATCGCCGAGCTGACCGGACGACTGCGCCGGCTCGCCGAGCGCTACCGCCGCGAGCTCGGAGCCGACGTCGAGGCCGTCCCGGGCTCGGGAGCAGCAGGCGGACTCGCGGGCGGCCTCGCAGCGCTCGGGGCGATCCTCGCGCCCGGCTTCGAGCTCGTCGCGGACCGCGTGGGCCTCGATCGAGCCCTCGCCGAGTGCGACGTCGTGGTGACCGGGGAGGGTCAGCTCGACGACACGTCGTTCGCGGGCAAGGTGGTCGGGGGCGTCGTCGAACGTGCAGCGCGTGCCGGCGTCCGGGCGCTCGCGGTCGTCGGCGACGCCCGGGTGGAGGCGCCCGCGGGGCTGACGACCGTCGCCCTCGTGGAGCGCTTCGGAAGCGAACGCTCCTGGAGCGCGCCGCTCGACTGCATCGCCGAGGCGACCACCGAGCTCCTCGCGAGCGTCTGAAGAGAGCTCAGCGCCGGGGCGGCGCGGCCACGGACCCGCGCATGACGAGCCGCGGCGCGATGACGACCTGGCGTGCGACGCGATCCGGCTCCTCGAGCAGATCGAGGAGGAGCTCTGCGGCCGCGACTCCCAGCTGTGCCGGCGAGATGTTCACCGTCGTGAGCGGCGGATTGAAGCGATCCGCGAAGGGCATGTCGTTGCAGCCGACGATCGAGATGTCCGCCGGGCAGCGCAGGCCGGCCTCGGCGATCGCGTCGTAGCAGCCCAGTGCGATCAGGTCGTTCCCGGCCACGATGGCCGTAAATTGGCGGCCGCGCTGCAGGAGCTCGCGGCACGCACGCGTGCCCTCCTCGATCGTGTAGCGCTCGCACACGGCGACCGAGCCCGGATCGAGCGGGAGATCGCGGCGGAGCATGGCGTCCTCGAAGCCTGCTCGGCGAAGGGATCCGGTCGTCGTCGTCTGCGGGCCGGCGACGTAGGCGATGCGCTCATGGCCGATGCGCGCCAGATGACTGACTGCAAGCCCGGAGACAAGGCGGTCGTCAGGGACGGCGGCGGCGATGCTCCCGTCGTCCACTGCCCTGTTGACGAGGACGACGGGGATGCCCATCTCCATGGCCCTGGCCAGCGCGCCGTCTCCTTCATGCGCGGCTGCGCTGATGATCCCGCCGACCTGGTTTGCCGTCATCGCGTCGATGTAGAGCCGCTCGCGCTCGTCCGAGTGGCCGGTGTTCCCGAGCAGGACGACGTACCCGGCGTCACCGATCCGGCCCTCGATTCCCTGCACGATCGGCGGGATGATCGGGTTGGTCAGGTCGGGAACGATCACGCCCACCGACTCGGAGCGCTGCAGGCGGAGGGCACGTGCCGTCGCGTTGGCGCGGTAGCCCAGCTTTCCGGCCGCGTCGAGGACGCGCGCAACGGTGTCTTCCTTCACGCGTGAGCGCGTAGCCGTGTTCATCGCGCGGGACACCGTGCTCGGGTGCACCTCGGCCAGCGCGGCGACGTCCCTGATCGTGACCGGCCCTCGCCTCGGCTGCGCGTCCACCGTTGTCCGGCTCACGACGGCTCCCTCATGAGACGCCGATTGCGCTCCGCCATCGTTTGCACCACGCCGCGAGTGTACGGCACGCCGACTCCCCGCGAGAACGCCTCGCTGCCGTCAAGTAGCATCGGGCAATCGTTTGCCAAACAGGAGGATGACGGTGCAACTCGGAGCGCTCTTCCCCCAGACGGACATCACGACCAGAGACGTCAGACGCTTTGCCGAGGGCGTGGAGGCGCTCGGCTTCTCCCACGTCCTGATCTACGACCACGTCCTGGGCGCCGACCCGGCCGCGCACCCCGAGTTCCCGGGGCCGTGGCCGTTCACGGTCGACGACCATCTACACGAGCCACTCGTCCTCTACGGCTACCTCGCCGCCGTCGCCCCGTCGCTCGAGCTCGTCACGGGGATCGTGATCGCGCCGCAGCGGCAGACGGCGCTGCTCGCCAAGCAGGCGGCCCAGGTCGACCTCCTCACGGGCGGGCGCTTCCGCCTCGGCGTCGGCCAGGGCTGGAACCCGGTCGAGTACGAGGCGCTCGGGATGTCGTTCCGCGATCGCGGCCGCCGGCTCGAGGAGCAGGTCGAGCTCATGCGGCGCCTCTGGACCGAGCCCCTGGTGACCTTCCACGGCACGTACGACACGGTCACGGCGGCAGGCCTCAACCCACTCCCCGTCCAGCAACCGATCCCGATCTGGATCGGCGGCTCGTCGGAGACGGCTCTTCGGCGGGCGGCGCGGATCGCGGACGGCTTCTTTCCGCAGAGCCCGCTCGACGGCGGCTGGGAGCCGACGCTCGAGCGCATGCGCGCCTGGCGGAGCGAGGCCGGGGGCGATCCCGAGAGCCTCGGGATCGAGGCCCGGGTCAACCTCACGACCGGAACCCCGGACGACTGGCACGCCGCCGCAGAGGAATGGCGGAGGCTCGGGGCGACGCATCTGTCACTCGGCACGATGCGCGGGGGGTTCGACGGCGTCGACGGGCACCTCGAGCGGCTCGCCGCGGGGAAGGAGGCGGTCGGCGGTTAGGAGGGTTAGCGCTGGATGACGACGAGCCGCTCGTGCGTCATCTCGCGCACCGCCCAGGCGGGCCCTTCCTTCGTGTTGCCGGACGCCTTCACGCCGCCGTAGGGCATCTGATCCGCGCGGAAGGTCGGCGTCTCGTTCACGGTGACCCCCCCGAACTCGAGCTCCTCCGCCGCGTGCAGGGCCGTGTCGAGCGACGCGGTGAAGATGCCGGCCTGCAGGCCGTAGCGCGTGCCGTTCGCCCGCTCGATGGCCTCGGCGACGGAGTCGACTCCCGCGACCACGACGACCGGCCCGAACGCCTCCTCGCAGCTGATCCGCAAATCGTCGGCCACCTCGGTCAGGACCGTCGGCCGCATCAGGTCGCCTTCGAGCCCGCCGGCAAGGACGCGCGCGCCTGCCCCCTCCGCCTCGGCGATCCACTCGGCGAGCCGTTGCCGCGACACGTCGTCGATGACCGGCCCGACGTCCGTGTCCTCGTGGGCAGGGTCTCCGACGACGAGCGCCTCGACCCGCGGGACGAGCTGCTCGAGGAACGCGTCGAGCGCAGGCCGCTCGACGTAGATCCGCTGCACGGAGATGCATGCCTGGCCGGCGAAGGCGAACGCGCTCGCGGCAAGCGCTGCCGCCGCCGCGCCGACGTCGGCGTCTGCCGCCACGATCGCCGGCGTCGAGTTGCCGAGCTCGAGGTTGACCCGCTTGCGGGCAGCCCTCTGCGCAAGCGCCCAGCCGACTTCGCCCGACCCGGTGAACGTGATCAGCTTGACGCGCTCGTCCTCCACGAGGACGTCGCCGATCTCCGCCGCCTGGCCGACCACCACGTTGAGCCACCCGGGCGGAAGGCCCGCGTCGAGCTCGAGCTCGGCGAGGAGCAGTGCGGAGAGCGGCGTCGCGCTCGCCGGCTTGAGGACGACCGGGCAGCCGGCGGCGAGCGCGGGGGCGATCTTGTGCGCCACCAGGTTGCACGGGAAGTTGAACGGCGAGATCGCGCCGACGACGCCGACCGGGCGGCGCAGCGTCATCCCGAGCTTGCCCTCACCCGCGACCGACGCATCCATCGGCACCAGCTCGCCGACGAGCGTGCGCGCGACCGCGGCCGACGTCGTGTAGGTGGAGATCGCCCGGGTCACCTCCACGCGCGCGGCCTTGATCGGCTTGCCGGCCTCGTCGGAGATCGTCCGCGCCATCTCCTCGTGCCGGCGGCCGAGCGCGCGGGCCACCTCGTCCAGGATCTCGGCGCGGCGGTGCGCGGGGAGCGGATGCTCGAGCGCGCGCTGAGCCTCGTCGATCGCGCGGCGCGTCTCGGCTGCGCCGACCTTCGCGACCCGGCCGACGACCGCCCCCGAGTACGGGGAGCGCACCTCGACCCAGTCGCCGCTCGTGACCTGCTCCCCACCGATCGGGAGCGGCCGCTCGAGCGGCGTCGGCGCAGTGGTCAGGCTCGCCATGTCAGCGAACGCTCGGCTGCCCGTCGCGGGCCGCGCCGGGCTGGACGGGATCCTGGATCGCGTTCGCACCGTGCGCGAACTCGAAGCCGTTCCAGTAGCGCGTGCCCGTGACCAGCAGCTCCTGCGCCGGGAAGCGGGTGAGGAGGCGAACACCGTCCGCGGTGACGTGAACCTCCTCCTCGATCCGTGCAGCGGAGTTCTCGTCGTCGGAGGGCCAGTACGTCTCGATCGCGAAGACCATCCCTTCCTCGATCTCGGTCGGATGCTCGAAGGAGTGGTAGCGGCTCATCAGCGGCTGCTCCCAGACGGAGAGGCCGACGCCGTGGCAGTACTGGAGGCCGAACGCCTCCTCCTCGCTGGCGAAACCGAAGTCCTCGGCGGCCGGGAAATGCTGGACGACGTCCGCCGAGCTGGCGCCGGGACGGATCTCCGCGATCGCGGCGTCCATGTAGTAGCGGGCGCGCTGGTACGCGTCCCGTTGCTTCGCGCTCGCGCCGCCGACGTTCAGGGTCCGGTAGTAGCACGTCCGGTAGCCCATGAACGAGTGGATGATGTCGTAGTAGGCCATGTCCCCCGGCCGCATGATCCGGTCGGAGAAGACGTGCGGGTGCGGGCTGCAGCGCTCGCCCGAGATCGCGTTCACGCACTCGACCTCCTCCGAGCCGAGGTTGTAGAGCACGTGGTTGACGATCGCCACCATCTCGCTCTCCTTCACCCCGACGGTCATCGCGCGGTACAGCTCGTCGTACGCGGCGTCGACCATCGCGGCGGCGGTCTCGAGCAGCGCGACCTCGTCCTGCGACTTGAGCTTGCGGACCTCCTGCATCAGCGCCTGCCCGTTCTGGATCTCGAGGCCCTCGGCCTCGAGCGCCTTCAGCACGGGGATCTCGATGAAGTCGACGCCGACCGGATCCTTGTCCAGCCCACGCTCGCGCAGGATGTCGGCGATCCGCTTCGCGTTGCCCTTCTCGACGCCGACCTCTTCGGGAATCGACCCGCGCCAGCTCGAGAGGCCCGCCTGCCAGCTCTCCTCGGGGAGCCACGGGTTGTGCAGCTGGTGCTGCTTGGCGGACGAGCCGATGTCCCAGAGGATCGGGTCGGCGTCGCGCGTGATCAGCACGCAGCGGAAGAGCTTGTCGCGCGCCCAGTTGCCGATGTGGCCGGCGGTCGAATAGCGGATGTTGTTCATGTCGAAGAGCAGCAGCGACCCGAGCGACGACTCGTTGAGCTTCTCCTTCACGCGGCCCATGCGGTAGCGCCGGAGCCGCTCGAAGTCGACGCGGCTCTCCCAGTCGACGCCCATGAGCGCTCCCGGGGACGCGACCGGCACGAAGCGTGCCGGGAGGGCCTCCGGGCCCGGGCCGTTGTGGTGTTGATGGGCCATGCGCTCCTCTCCCTTCCTGGACGGCCCGCTCAGACGGGCGAGTAGCTTCCGACCGGCGTCGAGATCTCCGTCACCTGCGGCGCGGTGCCCGGCAGGGACGCAGCCTCCCACGCCCGGTCGACGATCCGCTGGACCCCGAGCCCGTACTTCGAGAACAGGTACGGCCGGCTGCCGGACTCCGCGAAGACGTCCTCGAGCCCCACCCGGCGGAGCGGACAGGCGACACCGGCTTCGGCCAGCGCCTCGGCGACCGCGGATCCCAGGCCTCCGACGACGGTGTGGTTCTCCGCGCTGACGACCCCGGAGGTGTTGCGGCAGGCCTCCACGACGGTCTCGGCGTCGAACGGCTTGATCACCGGCGCGTTGATCACCGTGGCCCCGATGCCGTGCTGCTCGAGCTGGGCCGCGGCGGCGAGCGCGCCGGCGAGCATCATCCCGCTCGCCACGATCGTGACGTCGTCGCCGCTCCGCAGCACCTGGGCCCGGTCGAGCGAGAACCGGTGGTCCTCGTCGAAGATGACCGGGATCTCGCCGCGCTTGAGGCGCAGGTAGGCGGGGCCGGGACGATCGGCGAGCGCGCGGACCACCTGCCGGGTCTCCACGGCGTCGGCGACGTCGACGACGGTCATGTTCGGCAGGGTGCGCATGAGCGCGACGTCGTCGATCGCTTGGTGGCTCGGCCCGCCCGGGCTCGAGACGCCCGGCATGAAGCCGACGATCTTCACGTCGAGGTTCGGGTACGCGATCGCCATCGCGACCTGGTCGTAGGCGCGCCGCGTGACGAAGACGCCGAACGAGTGCACGAACACCGTGTGGCCGCTGCGCGCGAGGCCGCCCGCGATCCCCATCAGGTTCGCCTCCGCCATGCCCGCGTTGAAGAAGCGTGAGCCCAGCTCGGGATCGTCCCGGAAGAGGTCCGTCTCCGTCTGGCGCGTCAGGTCCGCGCCGAGGCAGACGAGCTCCGGCCGCTCGCGGGCGAGCTCGACGAGCGCCTGGCCGTACGGCTTGAGCACGGTGGGATACGGGGGCTCGAGCACTAGATGCCCTGCTCGATCTCTGCGGCGATCGCCTCGCGCAGGTCGTCGTCGAGCTTGACGAAGTGGCCGTCCACTGTTTCGGGGAAGCACGAGAGCCGGCCGAAGATGTCGGTGCGGGCGACCACGACCGCCGGCGTCGGTGCGGCGTCCGCCGACCGCAGCGCGTCCGAGAGCGCGCCGACGTCGTGGCCGTCGACCTCGAACGCCGTCCAGCCGAATGCCTCCCACTTGTCGGCGATCGGCTCGATCGTCGTCACCGAGGCGATCGGCCCGTCGACCTGCGAGCCGTTCGCGTCGAGCACGACCGTGAGCCGGTCGAGGCCGTGGTGCGCGGCGAACATCGCCGCCTCCCACACCTGGCCCTCCTCGAGCTCGCCGTCGCTGATGAACGCAACCGAGCGGGCGTCTCGCCCCTTCAGCCGGTCCGACAGCGCGAACCCGACGGCGCCCGAGAGGCCCTGGCCCAGCGAGCCGCAGGTGAGGTCGACGACGGGCGTCCGCTCGGTCGAGATCGCCTCCAGCAAGGCGCCGTCGGCCCCGTACCGCTCGAGCTCCTCCTTCGGCAGCAAGCCGGCTTCGGCGGCCACGGCGTAGAGGACGATCGCGTAGTGGCCGGGAGACAGGACGAAGCGGTCGGTCCCGGGCCGGATGAACCCGCCCCTGAACAGGACGGCGAAGCATTCGGCCGCCGACAGCGCCTGGCCGAGGTAGCCGAACCCCTCGATCGACACCATGCGGAGCGCCGAGAGCCTGATCTCGGCGGCGACCCTCCTGAGCTCGTCGAGCTCGGAGGCGATGGCCGTCTGGGTCGACGCGTCAGGCAACGGGGACGGGGCCGGGAATGCTCGGAGCGCTCTTCTCGAGCCCGGTCGCGACCTCGACGCCTTCCGGCTCGAGCTCGAGCCCGGCCTCGGCGGCGCGCAGGGCGATCAGCGCGGCGAAGTCGCGGCCGCCGAACCCGGCGTCGATCGCGGCCTGGACGGACTCCGCGACGGCAGCGGTGAACGGGACCGGGACCCCGAGCGCCGCCGCGGCGTCGCTTCCGAGCAGCAGGTCCTTCTTCAGCAGCTCGAGCGTGAACGTGGGCTCGAAGTCGAGGTTCACCAGGGCGGGCGACTTGTACTGCGAGAAGTGGGAGCCCATCACGCTCGTGTTGATGAACTCGAGCATGTCGGAGCGGGCGATGCCGCCCTTCTCGGCGAGGACGGTGATCTCGACGAGCCCCTGGATGACCATCCCGAGATAGAGGTTGTGGCAGATCTTCACGAGCCGTGCGCGCTCGCCCGCGCCCACGTACGTGACCTTGCGGCCGAGGGTCTCGAGATAGGGGCGAACTGTCTCGAACGCGTCGACCGGCCCGGACACCACGATCGAGAGCAGGCCGGCCGGGATCACCTTGGCATTGCCGCTGACGGGCGAGGCGAGCAGCGCAACCCCGCGCTCGGCGAGGCGCGCGCGGACAGACGCCGACACGTCCGCCGACACCGTGGTCAGGTCGACGACCACGGCAGGAACGCGGTCTCCCGAGGCGACACCCTGGTCTCCGAGGATGACGTTCTCGAAGTCGGCATCCCCGCCTACGGTGATGAAGACGATGGCGCAGTCGGCGAGCCCGGCGGGGCTGTCGACGGCTTCGGCGCCGCGCTCGACGAGCGGGGCGATCTTGGCGGCCGTGCGGTTGTAGAGGCGTAGGCGGTACCCCGCGTCCAGCAGCCGCTCGACCATCTCGTAGCCCATCCGGCCGCCGGCGCCGATCCAGCCGAGCGTTGCCGCGCCGTTCGTCTCGTTCGTCACGTCATCCCCGCTGTCGTTGGGATTGCAAACGATTGCCTAATCACCCTAGACGATCTGCTCGACGAGCGTCAACCGGTCGAGACCGCGCCGATGTGGGCGCTGTCGGCCTGCCCCGGATGCCAGTCCGGGAGCAGGCCGGCGCGGCCGAGGAGGTAGTCGCGCGAGCGCTCGCCGTCGGCGAGCAGCACCGGCACGTCGATCCCCGCCAGCTCGCCGTGGCGCTTCACCGGACGACCCCGGACGAAGACCGAGTCGACGTTGGCCGTGTCCGCGTAGAGGACGACGCTTGCGACCGGATCGTTGACCGGCGCGACGTTGAGCATGTTCGCCCGGATCAGGACGATGTCGGCCTCCTTCCCCGGCGTGAGCGACCCGACGCGGTGGTCGAGCCCGCACGCACGAGCGCCGTCGATGGTCGCGAACGAGAGGACGTCCCGGGGAGTCAGGGTCGGCGCGAACGGGACATCCGGATCGTCGCCGAAGGCCATGATGCGCTCGGTCACGTACGCCGTCCGCATCTGCGTGAACATGTCGCCGGGAGCGCTCGTCGCGGTGTCGACGCTGAGCGAGGGCCGGACGCCCCGGCGCAGGAGCCTGCCGGTGGGCGGGTAGCCGTGGCCCATGAGCAGCTCGATGAACGACGCGATCGAGACCGACCCGCCGCTCTCGGCGATCAGGTCGAGCTCGGCGCCGCTGCAGTCGGTGCAGTGGATGAACGTGATGTCCGGCCCCAGGAGATCGAGCTTGTAGAGGTCGGTGATGTGGCGGGCGTGCACGCTCGTGATCCGGTTGCCGGCGTGGACGCTGATCCTGGCGTCGAGCTCGCGCGCCAGGGCCCAGTCGCTCCGGGTGATCTCGAAGACGGTGTTGCCGGGCGCGCGGAGCGCGAGGGCGAAGGTCAGGAGCTGGTCGTCGCTCGAGAAGTACTCGGAGCGGATGCGCCGTGCGTCGGGCGGGTGGGGACGCTCGCTCTGCCGCCACCAGTCGGCGCCGACCGGGACGCCGTGCGCGTAGACGCCCCTGATGCCGGAATCGCGCAGGCCGCGCACCGCCTCGTCCGAGTGCTCGGGCGTGTTCGACACATGCGACCAGTCGAGCAGCGTCGTGATGCCGGCGTTGAGCGCCTCGAGGCAGCCGAGCAGGTTGCCGAGGTAGACGTCCTCCGGCCGGAACTGCGTGCCGACGTTGGCGCGCATGGTGACGAGGTACTCGTCGAGCGTGCAGTGCGGCAGCAGGCCCCGGACGTTCGTCTGCCAGGTGTGCCGGTGCGTGTCGACGAACCCCGGGATCGCGATGCAATCCGCACCGTCGATGCGCTCCGCGTCGCCTGCCTCCAGGGACTGGCCGACGGCGGCGATCCGTCCGTCCTCGACCAGGATGTCGCACCCGTGCCGGTCGCCGATCTCGGGATCCATCGAGATCACGAACGCGTTCTCGAGCAGCAGCCGCTCGGTCATCGAACCAGCTCGCTGGAGGGCACACGGCGCTCGAACTCGAAGCCGATCTCACGCGCGAGCTCGTGCAGGCGCGAGAAGTTCGTGGCGTACTCGGCCTCGCCGGGGAGGTGCTCGCAGAAGCAGACGACGTCGCCCTCCACCTCGAGGAGCCGCCGCAGGTACGTGTCGTAGTCCAGCACGCCGTCGCCGATCAGCACCTCGTCGAACTTGAGCAGCATGTGCGACCAGTCCCACAGCACGTCCTTGAAGTGCACGCCGCCGATGTGACCGGCGAGCAGGTCGAAGGTCGTGTTGATGAGCGCGGTCGTCTCGAAGTACGTGTCCTGGCCGACCATGTTCATCTGGTCGAGGTGGAGCGCGACCCGGGGATCGTCGACGCTCTCGAGGAACTCCAGGATGGCCTCGGGCCTGTAGAAGAACGAGTTCGGCCAGGGCTCGATCAGGATCTTCGTGCGCCGCAGGTCGAGGCCGTCGAGCACGCGCAGCACGACCTCCCGGAACTCGCGGCGGCACTCGTCGGTGAACATGTACGGGTCGATCGCGGCGATGCGGTCGGCGGCGGCGACGCTGCCGACGAGGATCACCGAGCCGTGGCAGTCCATGAGGTCCGACGTGCGGAGGATCGCGCGGAGCGCGTCGATGCGCTCCGACCGTGCGTCCCCGTCGCGCGCCATCAGGTTCAGGTTCGGGATCGACTCGCCCACGACGATGCCGAGCGTCCGCGCCAGCTCACCGAACTCGACCGCCTCGTCGTCGCTCATCTCGGCGATCCGCCTGGGCGCGACCACGGCCGAGAGCCCGTGGCGATCGAGGTCGTCCCCGACGAGCGCGAGCTCCGCGACCGTCTCGGGACGGAAGAAGCCGCCGAGCCTCATGCCGGCGCCGAGGCGGCGTCGGCCTCGGTGACGCGCGCGCCCACCGGCGTGTAGACCCAGACGCCGAAGGTCGAGTCGAATGCTCCGTGGGCCGGGGTGAGCACGCCTGACGAGCGGACCTCGGCGTCGCCGCGGTGGATCTCCATGAGGTCGCCCTCGAGGTCGTAGAGGGCGAGGTAGCGCCAGCGCGGCTCCTGCCCGGGACGCTGGTTCTGCGGCAGCGCCTCGAAGCGGCGGCCGGCGACGAAGCCGGGCATGCGGTCGACGATCTCGCCGACGTGAACGTCGTACCAGGCGTTCAGGTCCTCCCCGCGCCCGGCCGCCGGGTTGGTGAGCGCGAGGAAGACGTGCTCGTCGTCGCCGAGGCTCCGCCCCGCCGTCGCCGCCGGCCCGCACGGCGTGTACAGCCAGGCGACGTGGGCGGGGTCGAGCGCGCCGTCGTTTCCGGTGAAGCCGACCTGCTCGGAGTGGCGACTGAGTCCGCCGAAGGTCTCGGCCAGATCGCTCGACTCGACCTCGTACACGGCGAGGTACTTCCACGAGGCCGGCTCGCCCGAGCCGGCGCCGACCCGCTGCAGCGGGTCGAGGACGAACCGCCGCCCCGAGACGAACCCCGGCACGTTCGCGACGACCTCGCGGACGTGGTACCCGTCATACCAGGCGTTGAAGTCCTCGTCCCGGCCCTCGGCGGCGTTGGTGAACGCCAGGTACAGGTGCCGGTCGCTCGTCGCCGTCCGGGTCATGCGCCCACCGCGGACGCAGTCGTGCCGCGCGGCTCCTCGAGGAGGTTGACGGGCGACTGGAGCAGCTCGACGCGGATCCCGTCGGGGTCGACCAGGTAGAGGACGCGCCGGTCGGGCCCCGACGTGGCGACGAGCGGCGGGCTGATGAACTCGACGCCCCGGGCGACCAGCCGTTCGTAGAGCGACTGCAGGTCGTCCACGAAGAAGCACACGTGGCCCGTCCCCGGGTTGGCGGTCGCAGGGTCCACGGGCGCCCGGTGGACGTTGCGGTACTCGAGGATCTCGAAGATGACGTCCGACTGCGGGATGCGCATCGCCGCGCCGTGCACCTCGAGGCCGGGGTAGCCGGTCAGTTCCTCGACCGTCTGACCCTCCTTGGTCCAGCGCAGCTCGGCCTTGACGCCCAGCAGCTGCTCGTAGAACACGACCGAGCGCTCGAGGTCCGCGACCTGGATCCCGCAGTGGCCCAGGCCGGTGACGTGTCCGACCGCCGAGGAGGTCACGGCCGGACCCGCCCGCCGGGCGCCGAAGGGCGGCACACGGTCAGCCCGCGTGCCGCCCCCTGGGAGGCAGCCATGTGCGCGCGCCCTAGTCCTTCAGCGCGAAGAACTTGTCCATGTCGCTGAGCACGTCGTCGACCGACTTCTGGCCCGTGAAGAGCCCCTGGATGCTGGCGCCGGTCAAGGTGTTCATCTGCGTGTTCGGCCACATCGCGTTGTACCCGACCTGGAGCACCTTCTTCTTGCTCTTGAGGATCGACGCGATCCCCGTATACGCGTCCGGGACCCTGCCCTTCACGGCATCGAACGCCGAGATCTGGTTGTTGGTCCTGGCGAACAGGCGGCTTTGCGCCTCGCGGGCGAAGAAGGTGACGAACGTCTTCGCGGCGATGAGATGGGCCGACTTGCTCCAGATGGCGAGCCCACCCGAGTCCTGCAGCGTGAGACGCGTGTCCGCCGCCTTCTCCGCGGGCATGGCCGCCATCGCGTTCTTCAGGTTGGGATTCAGGACCTGGGCCCCGGTCACGACAGCGGGCGACGTGTACATCATCACGCCCTGGCCGCTGGCGTACTGCTGCTGCATCTGCGGGATCCCCACTGCCTCGACGCCCGGTGCGAAGCACTTGGCGCCCTTCATGTCGAGGATCATCTGCAGCGCGCGCCGCCACCCGGCAGTCGCCGCGAAGGTCGTCTTGCCCGCGGTCTTCTTGGCGAGCCAGTTCGGATCCTTGGAGAGCAGCGTGTTGCCCGCCAGCGTGATCATGTCGTTGTTGTTCACGGCCTGCGACGCGCCACCCCAGATGATCGGGATCTTGCCCTTGTCGGCGATCGTCCGGCACAGGCTCAGGAGCCCCGCGAACGTGGTGGGCGGCTTCAGGTTGTTGTCGTCGAAGTACGTCTTGTTGTAGTTGATGAGCGCGAGGGCCGAGAAGCCCATGTCCCAGGCGTAGACCCTCTTTTTGAAGACGAGCTGCCACTTCGTCCCGGGGAACATGCGCTTCACCCACTTGGACCTGGAGAGATTGGCCAGATGCCCCGCCTCGGCGAACGGCCAGACGGCAGTCGGGCCCGAGCGCGCGCCGAGCGACCACAGGATGTCGGAGCCGTTGCCGGCCGCGAACTGGGTCGCGACGAGGCTGTTGTAGGGCGCGCCGGCGGTGACGTAGCTCGCCTTGACGTCGATGCCCGGATGGATGCGCTTGAAGTTCGCGATCAGGATGTCCATCCCCGGCTTGTACTGAGCGTTCATGACCATCGTGATCGATCCGGCTTGCGTGCGCTTCGGCGCCGCTACGGCGCTCGCGACCATGGAGGTCGTCACCAACGCGACACAGGCACAGAGCCCCAGAATGAAGGTTCTCCGTTTGCTCAAGCTAACCCCTCCTTCGAACAAGGCCCGCGGCCGGGCGGTGGGCTACCGTAACACCGTCCTGCAACCGTTTGCAAGAAAGTTGTGCAAACGTCTGCCAACGCGCGCGACCCGGCCGCATCAGAGTGTCGCGCCGGTCTGAAGATCGAAGAACTGGAGCCGATCGACCTCGACGCCGAGATCGACGATCGTGCCTGCGGGAACCGCGTAGCTTGGCTCCACGCGGCCGATCAGCTGCGCGCCCTGATCGCCGGAGCCCGTCGTCAGATCGGCCGCCGTCGTCGCGTCGATGTCGCGTGCGATCTCGAGGACATCGTCGGTGAGGACAGGTTGCGCGTCGATCGCGCAGTGGATCAGCCGCTCGGCTCCGAGCGGCTCGCTGAGGACGATCTCCACCCGCAGGTTCGCGCCGCCCGTTCTCCCGGTGGCCCTTGAGGTGCTCGGGACGGATTCCGACGGCGACATCCGTGCCGCGCCTCGCGGCCAGGCCCGGGTGCCGCGAGAGGACACCGGGACCGAGCGGGACATCCTGCTCGCCGAGCCGGCACACGAGCCCATCGCCCTCTTCGACGATGCGTCCGCGCAGCAGGTTCATGCCGGGCGAGCCCATGAACGTGGCGACGAACAGGTTCACGGGCGAGTCGTAGACCTCCTGCGGCGGCCCTTCCTGCTGAAGCAGCCCTTTGCGCATGACCCCGATCTTCGAGCCCATGGTCATCGCCTCGACCTGGTCGTGCGTGACGAAGATCGTCGTGACCCCGAGCTCGCGCTGGAGCCGCGCGATCTCCGCACGCATCTGCATGCGCAGCTTCGCATCGAGGTTGGAGAGCGGCTCGTCCATCAGGAACGCACGCGGCTCGCGGACGATCGCTCGCCCCATCGCGACACGCTGGCGCTGACCGCCCGAAAGCTGCTTCGGCTTCCGCTTCAGGTGCTCCGCGATGCCGAGCACCTCAGCCGTCCGCTCGACGCGCCTGCGCACCTCTTTCCGCGGCAGGCGGCGGCTCCTCAGCGGGAACGCGATGTTCTCGAACACGGACATGTGCGGGTAGAGGGCGTAGTTCTGGAAGACCATCGCGATGTCGCGCTCGCTCGGCGGGAGGTTGTTGACGACCGTGTCGCCCACGCGAATCACGCCTTCGCTGACCTCCTCCAGGCCCGCGACCATCCGCAGTGCAGATGTCTTCCCGCACCCCGAGGGACCGACGAGGACGAGGAACTCGCCGTCCTCGATCTCGAGATCGAGCTGATCGACCGCACGGGTGCCGTCGGGGTAGATCTTGCTCGCGCCGTCGAAGACGATCCCCGCCATGTCAGCCGCGGATCCCCCCGCTGAACCCTTCGATCAGCTGGCGCTGAGCGATGACGAAGAACAGCATCACGGGAACCAGGGCGATCACGATCGCGGCGAAGACGAAGTTCCACTGCGTGGCGTACTCGCCGACGAAGCTGTAGATCGAGACCGGCAGCGTCTGGCGCGTGCTTCCGCCCAGAAAGATGAGCGAGACGAAGAAGTCGTTCCAGACGAAGAGACCGGTGAGGATCGCAACGGTCGCGGTCACCGGGCGTAGCAGCGGGAAGACGACGCGCATGAAGATGCGCATCGTGCTGGCCCCGTCGACCCGCGCCGCCTCCTCGTAGTCCGGCGGCAGCGCACGAATGAACCCGGTGTAGAGGAACACGCTGACGGGCGTGGCGATCCCGACCCAGAGGAGGATCATCCCGATGTAGCTGCCGATGAGCCCGAGGTTCCGGAACATCACGTACAGCGGCACGATCCCGAGCTGGAACGGGATGACGATCCCGAGGACGAACAGGAAGTAGAGCGACGTGCTGAGCACCGACCGCCGCCGCGCGATCGTGTATGCACAGAGCGAGCCGATGATGATCAGGCAGACGACCGTGCCGACGGTGATGATCAGGCTGTTGACGAGCGCCTGCCCCATGGACACGCGCGTCGACTGATTCCACGCGGCGTTGTAGTTGTCGAATGCGGGGTTGGTCGGGAAGCGAAGCGGGCTCGTGAACAGCTCCAGCGAGGGCTTCACCGACAGCACGAAGAGGATGTAGAAGGGCACGCAGAAGGCGACCGCGAGCGCGAGGAGGATGAGCTCCCGACTGAACGTGCGCCACGAATACCGACGCACGGCTTAGTACGCCTCTCGCATGCGCAGCAGCGCCGTGATCACGATCGTCAGCACTGCCACGATGACCGTCATCACGAGCGCGGTCGCCGCGCCGTAGCCGAACAGCCCGAAGTTGAACGTCTGCTTGTACACCTGCGTCGCGAGTGTCTCCGTGGCGTCCACCGGGCCGCCCCCCGTGATCCCGAGCACCTGGTCGAAGACCCTGAGCCCGAAGATCATCGTCAGGGTGACGGCGACGGTCATGGCCGGCGCCAGGAGCGGAAGCGTGACGCGCCGGAACTTCATGAGCTGTGGCGCGCCGTCCACGGCGGCCGCGTCCTCGAGCTCGTCCGAGATGCCCTGCAGCCCGGCGAGATAGATCACCATCGTCAGGCCCGCGAACTGCCAGACCATCACCACGAGGATCGTGTAGATGGCCCAGTCCGGATCTGCGGTCCACGCTCTCTTCCACGAGTCGAGGCCCACGCGCCCGAGGAGGAGGTTGAGGGGCCCGTCGTAGGTGAAGATGTACTGCCAGATGTACGCGGTCGCGAGCTCGCTGAGCACCACCGGCAGGAAGAAGACCGCCCGGAGGACGCTGCGCGTCTTGACCGCGCGCCGCAGGCCAAGTGCGAGGAGCAGGCCGACGACGTTGACGATGACGACGAAGAGCGTCGCGAGCTGGAGCGTGTGGAGGATCGCGTACCGCGTCGCGTGGTCCCTGAAGATCTGCCGGAAGTTCGCGAGCCCGACGTAGTTGGCATGGAGGCCGTTGCCCCTCCAGTCGGTGAACGAATAGGCGCCGCCGATGATGATCGGGAAGTAGCGCAATGCCAGAACGGCGACGACCGCCGGTATGACGAAGGCCCAGGGCGCCGCGGACATCCGCCACCTTCGTCGCCTGGGCGCAGCCGGAGCCGCACCGGCGTCGACGCCGTCCCCCGCCGGTACCGGCCTCACGCGGAGCAGGCCCTTGCGAGACTCCGCGCGGCCCGGTCGACGAGCATCTCCTTCAACAACCCGCCGGCCACTCGAACCGCGGGGGCACACGCCGCTCGGACACCGCGCCATGCTAGAGCGGTTGCAAACGTGTGTCAATCAGGAGGACTTGTGAAACAGTTGCCTCCCGCCCCCGCGGTGACGGCGAAAAGTCGCCGTGCCTGCAAACGTTTGCCGAACGCATGGCAGCTGTGACGGCCCGCGCCGATCTGATCGTCGTCGGGGAGGTGATGGTCGACGTGTGCGGACCGGCGGGGCGGCCCGGCGAGGCCACGCACGGGTCGGTTCGACTGCGCGCGGGCGGCACCGCCGTCAACGCTGCCATGGCCGCCGCATCGATCGGCGCGCGGGTCACGGTCGTCGGCAGGATCGGCCAGAGACGGCGCGGGCCGGCTGGTGACCGAGGCGCTCGAGGCGTCCGGCGTGGCGTTCCTGCGGGCGGTGGACGAGACGCGACCGACGGGCACCTTCGTGGAGCTCGGGGACACCATCGTGGCCGACCCCGGCGCCAACGACGCGCTGGCACTCGACGACATCCCCGTGCCGCTGCGTGCCTCGGCCGTGCTGCTGTCCCCCTATCTGCCCGAGGACCTCGCGCGCAGGGTCGCCGAGACCGCCGATGCGCGCTGGGTCGCGGGGCCGGGTGGGAACGTCTACATCGGGCACGACCGAGCGGCGGGCGACTACGAGGTCGTCTGCACTACGCTCGGAACCCGCGGAGCGGTCGCCCGCCGGGGAAGCTCAGTGGTGCTCCGCGCCCCGCCGAGCGTCGTCGCCGGGCGCGCGACGGGTGCGGGGGATGCCTTCGCCGCCGGCTTTCTCGTGGAGCTTGGACGAGGCCGGCAGCTCGGAGCATGTCTGGAAGCAGGTTGCGCGCTCGGCCACAAGGTCGCCCTCGATGCGCCCTGACCTCGGCCACCCCGAGGTCCTCGCACTACTCTCTTCGCGATGACGAGCAGCAGCGGCGTGAGCGCCGACAGTCCCCCTACTCCGGAACGAAGCGACTTCATCCGCGACATCGTCGCCGCGGACGTGCGCGAGGGCCGTGTCGCCGAGGTCGTCACCCGCTTCCCGCCCGAGCCGAACGGCTACCTCCACATCGGCCACCCGAAGTCGATCGCGCTCAACTTCGGGATCGCCGAGGAGTTCGGCGGCCACTGCAACCTGCGCTTCGACGACACCAACCCGATCAAGGAAGAGCAGGAGTACATCGACGCGATCCAGGAGGACATCCGCTGGCTCGGCTTCGACTGGGGCGAGCATCTCTACTACGCCTCCGACTACTTCCACCAGCTCTACGAGTGGGCCGTCCACCTGATCCGCGACGGCAACGCCTACGTCGACGACCTCTCGGCCGACGAGATCCGCGCGCACCGCGGCACCCTGACCGAGCCGGGCACGAACAGCCCCTGGCGCGACCGCCCTGTCGAGGAGAGCCTCGACCTGTTCGAGCGCATGCGCGCCGGCGAGTTCCCGGACGGCGCCAGGGTGCTGCGGGCGAAGATCGACATGGCCTCGCCGAACATCAACCTGCGCGACCCGGTGCTCTACCGGATCCTGCACGCAACCCACCCGCGGACCGGCGACGAGTGGTGCATCTATCCGCTCTACGACTTCGCCCACGGCCAGTCGGACGCGATCGAGGGCGTCACGCACTCGCTCTGCACGCTCGAGTTCGAGGATCACCGGCCGCTCTACGACTGGCTGATCGAGAGCCTGCCGGTGCCGTCGCACCCGCACCAGTACGAGTTCTCGCGCCTCAACTTCACGTACACCGTGCTCTCGAAGCGCTTCCTGCGGGCAGCTCGTGAGCGAGCGGCCACGTGCGCGGCTGGGACGACCCGCGCATGCCCACCGTCTCGGCCCTGCGCCGGCGCGGCTTCCCGGCCGAGGGCCTGCGCAACTTCCTGGACATCGTCGGGCTGGGCGGCAAGGGCTCCAGCGCCGTCGAGATCGAGGCGCTCGAGCACGAGGTGCGCGACGTGCTGAACCGGACGGCGCCGCGGCGGTTCGCGGTTCTCCGCCCGCTGAAGCTCGTGATCGAGAACTACCCCGAGGGCCAGGTCGAGGAGCTGGAGGCCGTCAACAACCCGGAGGATCCCTCGGCCGGAACGCGCACGGTGCCGTTCTCGCGCGAGCTCTGGATCGAGCGCGACGACTTCATGGAGGACCCGCCGAGCAAGTTCTTCCGCCTCGCCCCGGGCCGCGAGGTGCGGCTGCGCTACGCCTACTTCGTGACCTGCACCGACGTCGTGAAGGACGCGGGCGGCGAGATCGTCGAGCTCCGCTGCACGTACGACCCGGCGACGCGCGGCGGCGACGCGCCGGACGGGCGCCGGCCCAAGGCGACGCTGCACTGGCTCTCGGCCGAGCACGCCGCTGCCCGCCGAGGTCCGCCTCTACGACCGGCTGTTCACGCGCCCGGATCCCGGCGCCGACGGCGACCTCCTGGCCGACCTGAACCCCGACTCGGAGACGATGCTCGAGGGCTGTCAGGTCGAGCCTGCGCTCGCGGAGCTGCCGGTCGGCGAGACCGTGCAGTTCGAGCGCCTGGGCTACTTCTGCCCCGATCTCGACTCGGCCCCGGGGAAGCTCGTCTTCAACCGCACGCTCGGCCTCCGGGACACCTGGGCCAAGGTTCAGGCGCAGGTTTGAGCCGCCGCCCCGCGTCGATCTGAGAGAGTCCGGCGATGCCGTTCGACCTCGTCATCGAGATCAAGAACGAGCCGGGAGCCCTGGCGCGCGTCGCGGCTGCGGTCAGCGACGCCGGCGTGAATCTCGCGGCCGCGACCTGCATGGGAACGGCCGACAACGTCGAGCTCCACGTGCTCGTCCCGCATGCCGAAGCCGCCCGGCACGCGCTCGCGATTTCACAGCTCGCCGTGACCCACGAGCGCGAGGTGGTCGTGGTCGAGGTGGAGGACCGCCCGGGCGTCCTCGCCGACCTGACTCGCAAGGTTGCGAGTGCCGGGATCGACCTGGATCTCGTCTACGTCGCTACGCAGAACCGCCTCGTCTTCGGCGCCGACGACCTGGCTGGCCTGAAGGCCGCGCTGGCCTAGAGGTCCTTGCGCGCAAAGGCCAGAACAGCAGCGCCGACCACGAGCGCGAAGTAGGCCACCGCCCAGAGCAGGAGCGACGAGCTGGCCGCTTGCGAGCCGCCGAACGGCCCGAGCTGGATCACGAGGCCGGTGAGCCCGCGGCTCGCGGACGTGATGCGGTACAGGCCGTCCTGGTAGAGCGCTTCGAACGGCAGCACCCACGACGTCCAGCGGGCGACCGACTCGAGCGTCTGCGAGTTGAGCGCGTCGCCGATCTGCCCGAGCAGCCCCGCGACGAGGCCGGCGCCGAAGACCATGAAGATCGCGATGCCGTTCGCCGTGGCCGAGAGGAACACCGAGCCGAGCAGGCCGAGCGCGGCGATGATCAGGACGCCGGCGGCGAGCTGCAGTCCCGGACGGACGAACTCGTCGGGCCACCAGCCGCCCTCTGCTTTCGTGATCAGCGCGCAGGCCACGTAGACGACGAGCACGTACGGGCAGCACACCGCGGCCGCCCCGAGCATCCGCCCGGCGATCAGCGCTCCGCGTCCGACCGGGCGAACCACGAGCGGCTGCAGGAGCCCGCGCTCCGCGTCTCCCCGAACGACGCCGAGCGTCAGGAACGCCGCGAGGACCGCTCCGAGGAACAGCGTGCCGAACATCGAGAGCCCGAACAGCGTCCCGCCGGTCAGCTCCTGGTCGTCGACCGGTAGTTGCCCCGCCCGCTGCGAGACCTCGTCGAACGCCGTGCGGGTGCCGAGCCAGTAGAGCCCCAGATAGAGCAGCGTCAGCAGCAGGACGACGTGGAAGATGCGCCGCCGGAGCGCCTCCTGGAGCGCGTAGCCGGCGATGATGAAGACCGCCCTCACGCCTCGTCCCCGCCGACGGCCTCGAGGTACGCCTCCTCCAGCGTCGTGGCAACGACGCGGACGCCGTAGACGCGTTTGCCGTCGCGCACGAGCGATTCGACCAGGCCGGGCGTGTCGTCCCTGGACGCCTCCGGGTAGCGCACGACGCCGCCCTCCGTCTCGATCTCCACACCGCGCGGCCGCGACAGCTCGGCCGGGGTGCCCGCGGCGACCACCTCGCCGTGCGAGATGATCGTGACCCGGTCGCACACGAGCTCGATCTCGCCGAGCAGATGCGAGTTCAGCAGCACGGCGATCCCCTGCTCGCGCAGCTGCTCGAGCAGCCCGCGAACGGTGCGCCGCCCCGCCGGGTCGAGGGCGCTCGTGGGCTCGTCCAGCAGGAGCAGTGGCGGCGAGCCGATCAGCGCCTGCGCGATCCCGAGCCGCTGCTGCATGCCCTTCGACATCTGGTCGACGGGCACGGCGCGCGCGTCGAGCAGGCCGACGAGCTCGAGCAGGCGGGTGCGCTCGGCCTCGCCGCCCGTCGAGGAGGCGAGCCGCTGGTGGAGCCGCAGCACCTCGTCGGCGGAGAACCAGCCGGGGAAGCGGAAGAGCTCGGCCAGGTAGCCGAGCGACGCGCGCGCGGGTGGCGAGCCGGCCGGCGCGCCGCAGATCTCCACGCGCCCGCGCGACGCCCTGATCAGCCCGCACGCGATCTTCACGAGCGTCGACTTGCCCGCGCCGTTCGGGCCGAGCAGGCCCATCAGCTCACCCGGAGCGACCTCGAGCGCGACCCCCTTCAGTGCCTCCAGGCGGCCGTAGCGCTTCGCGACGTCGGTGACCAGGAGCGCCGGCGCCACGGCACGAGTCTAGGCCTCGACGGGCGGCCGGTGGGACCGGCTTCCTGCGCGTAGGGTCGGCCCGTGGAGGCACGCATCCTCATCCTCGGTGCCGGCTTCGGCGGCCTCGAGCTCGCGACCACGCTGTCCGAGGCGCTCGGCGAGGACGCCGGCGTCACGCTGATCGAGGCGGGCGACGCGTTCGTCTTCGGCTACTCGAAGCTCGACGTGATGTTCGGCAAGGCTGCGCCCGCCGCGGTGCGGCTCAACTACGCAGACTTCGCCAAGCCAGGGGTGCGCTTCCTGCGGGAGACGGTGACCGCGATCGACCCGGACGCGCGGCGCGTGACCACGGACCGCGGCGTGCACGACGCCGACATCCTGGTCGTCGCGCTCGGCGCGGACTACGACTTCGACGCGACGCCCGGGCTTGCCGAGGCCGGGACGGAGTTCTACTCGGTCGCCGGCGCCGAGCGTGTCCGGGAGGTGCTGCCGGCCTTCACCCGCGGCCGCGCGGTCGTCGGCGTCTGCGGGGCGCCGTTCAAGTGCCCGCCGGCGCCGAGCGAGGCCGCGCTCCTTCTGCACGACTACCTGAACGAGCGCGGCATCCGCTCTGACTGCGAGATCTCGCTCGTCATGCCGTTCGGCACGCCCATTCCACCGTCGCCCGACACCTCGGCGGCACTCCTCGAGGCGTTCGCCGAACGCGGCATCGAGTTCGTCCCCGGCCGGCGCGTCGCCTCGCTCGACCCAGGTCGCAGCGTCGCCGTGCTCGAAGGCGGCGAGGAGGTGCCCTACGACCTTTTCCTCGGCGTGCCGAAGCACCGCGCCCCGCGCGTCGTGCTCGAGAGCGGCATGGCCGAGAACGGCTACATCCCCGTCGACTCGCGGACGCTCGCGACGCGGTTCCCGGACGTCTACGCGGTCGGCGACGTCGCGACCGTCGGCGTCCCGAAGGCGGGCGTGTTCTCCGAGCGGGAGGCGCGCGTCGTCGCCGAGACGCTGATCGCGCGGCTGCAGGGAGGCCCGCGGCCGGCAGGCTACGACGGTCTCGGTTCCTGCTACATCGAGTTCGGCGCCGGCCGCGTCGGGCGCGTCGACATCGACTTCCTGTCAGGGGCGAAGCCGACCGGCACGCTGCAAGAGCCGTCGGCCGCCCTGGTCGCCGAGAAGCAGCACTTCGGCTCGAGCCGCCGCGCCCGCTGGTTCGCGGGCTGACGAGCTCAGCGTTGGAGCGCGACCACGGTCTCGAGCGCCAGCGCGACCAGCACCGCGCCCGTCACCTGGAAGAACCGCCGCTGGCTCACGTGGAAGTGGGCCACGGCGCCCAGCGCGAGCCCGACCGCGATGAACGGCGCGATCGCCAGCGACAGCGCCAGGACCTCGCCGAACGGAATCCCGGTCAGGCCGTAGACGACCGTCTTCACGATGCTCTCCACCAGGAACACGGCGACGAGGATCCGCCGGAACGCGCCCTTGTCCAGCTGCGCGGCGCCCGCCACGACGAAGGGCCCGCTGATCCCGGTCAGGCCGCCGGAGACGCCGCCCGCGATGCACGCGATCGCGGTCGAGCGGCGGGCGACGAGGCCGGCGGCCACCTGCCGCCCCGCCGCCAGCCATAGGCGCACGCCGAGGACGAACACGACGATCGCGATCAGCGCGAGCAGGACATCCGTCGGCAGCACGCCGGCGAGGCTCGCGCCGGCAACCGCGCCCGCCGCGACGTAGGCGGTCATGCGCGCGACCATCCGCTTCTCCTCGCTGCTGTAGTGGAGCGCGAGCAGGAACCCGGCCCCGACCACGATGTCGACGACGGCAGAGGTCGCGAGCGCCAGTCGCGGCCCGTAGACGACGGACGCGACCGGCATGAAGATCAGCGCCGGGCCGAACCCGCTGAAGCCCTTGAGGAAGTACGCCGCGACGACGGCAACCGCGAGCGCGGCAAACGTTGCCGGCCGGAACTCGAGGCCGCCCAGGTCGCCGAGCGGGATCAAGAGATGGCGCGACCGGTGGCCAGGTCGAAGAAGCGCAGGCGCGGGGTGTTGACGGACAGCTCGACGAGGTCGCCGGGAGCCACCCGGGTCTGCGCGTCGAAGCGTGCGGTCACGAGCCCGTCCTGCCGTTCCGCGAGCGTCACTGGCAGCTCGACGTGGACGAGCTGCTCCGCCCCGAGCAGCTCGACCGAGGGGGCACGGCCGCGCAGCCGCTCCCCCTCGAGGACGACGAAGCAGAACGCGAGCTCGAGCGTGTGCGAGAGCGCGTGGCGCGCCGTCGCGTCGTGGGCGATGCCGCGGAAGTTCTGCAGGCCGACCCAGTTCGCATGGGAGAGCCCGTCCCAGTCGGTGAAGGCGAAGTAGGCGCCGACGCCGATCGGCAGGAAGTGGAAGAGCAGCAGCGCCAGGACCGCCGGCACCGCCAGCAGCCACGGCACCGTGTTGCGCGGGTGTGCGCGAACGGACTTAGTCAGGCCCGCGCTTCCAGGCGGCATCCATGCCCCTCAGGAGATCAGGCCGATCTCGTCCTGCTGCATCTGCACGACGTCGTCCATTCAGGGGCACTTCTACTCCTGCGCGCCCTGAGACGCCAGGCGCACCGGGCTAGCGGCGGGACTCTTCCTCGACGGTTCGCTCGGCCGCCGGGAACGCCTCGAGCCGGTCGTCCGGGATCGGCTCGCCGCTCTCGACCGAGAGCCCGTACGTGCCGGCGGCCAGCCTCGCCTCGGCGCGCTCGATCGCCTCGAGCTCGGCGCGGAGCTGGTCGGAGAGGCCCTCGTCGAGCTCCTGCTGCGCGAGCTCCGAGGCCAGATTGGCCGGGTCCTGGTCGTCCGCCTCCTCGCCCGTGTCCACGGGCGCGAGCCCAGCAAGCGCGAGCTCGAGCCGGGTGCGCTCGGCGCTCAGCAGCTGGCGGGCGCGATCGTCGTCCACGGGTCAACGCTACCGGCCTTTAGCCGAACGTGAAGCAGTACGCGGCCGGCCTCGCGTCGGCGAGCTCGATCTCGAACGTGCGCTCCTCGACCGCGCCCGACCAACGGACGAGCTGGTACATGCGCGGCTCGCGCACGGTCCCGTTGCCGCCCTCGTCGGCGTCCACGCCGTGCGACGCGCCGGGCTGCTCGCCGTCGATCGTGACACGGAAGGCGACGTCCCGTCCGGGCTCGCCCGAGCCCATGACCAGGTTCACGTCACGCGCGTGGAAACGGAACGCGAGCCGGCCGCCGGCCTCGTCGAGGGAGACGTGGCCCTGCTGCGAGCGTCCACCGGCCGGACAGGGCCCACTGGTTGAGCTCGAGCCGCGGCGGCAGCGCGTACGCCCGGCTCTCGAGCGTCGCGCCGCCCGGGGACGCGAGGTTGCCGGCTCGCTCGTAGCCGAGGTACGTCTCCGGCGACCGCACGTCCTCCCAGACGGCGGGCACCTCGTCGCCGCTCGGCTCGACGTCCACCAGCTCGTCCTCGACGCCGAGCAGGCGCTGGATCGCCCGCTCGGAGTCCTCGTACGCGCCCTCGCCGAAGTGGTGGTAGCGAATCTCGCCGTCGGCGTCGGCGAGGTAGAGGGCCGGCCAGTACTGGTTGGCGAACGCCTGCCAGACGCCGTAGTCGTTGTCGACCGCGACCGGGTAGGCGATGCCGCGGCGTGCGAGCTGCGGGCGGATGTAGTCGAGCTCGTGCTCGAACGGGAACTCGGGCGTGTGGACGCCGACGACCACGAAGCCCTGCGAGCCGTACTTCTCGCTCCATGCGCGCACGTACGGGAGCGTGCGGAGCCAGTTGATGCAGGTGTACGTGCAGAAGTCGAAGGCGACGACGCGGCCGCGCAGCGCCTCTGGCGTCAGCGGCTCGGAGTTGAGCCACGTCGTGGCGCCGTCGAGCGATGGGACGACGCCCTCCGTGCCGAGATAGAGACTCTCGAACGCGTTCATGATCCCACCTCCGCGCTGGTTGCGAGGTGGTCATGATGCACTGTGGCCGAGCACTCGATCGTCATCTGGAGCGACTACATCTGACCGTTCTGCCGGCTCGGCCAGGTGACGGCCGAGCAGGCGCGGCGCGAGTTCGACGCCGACGTGGCCTGGCTCCCGTTCGACCTGCACCCCGAGTACCCGCCGGAGGGCATCCCGCTCGCGGAGCTGCACCGCCGGTACGGCATCGAGGGCCGCGACCCGCTGCACGACCGCTTCGCCGGCGCCGGGCTCGAGTACAACCGGTCCGACGTCGTGCCGAACACGCGGCTCGCGCTGCGGATGACCGAGCTGGCGCGGGAGCGCGGCCTGCACGGGCCGTTCCACGACCGGCTCATGGACGCCTACTGGGCGGAGGCGGTGAACATCGGCGACCCGGACGAGCTGCGCCGCCTGGCCGCCGAGGCCGGGCTCGGAGCGGGGGACGTCGAGCACGTCATCGCGACCCCGTCCGCGTATCTCGACACCGTGGAGGGCTCGACGCGCCAGGCGACGTCGGCCGGGATCCACGCGATCCCGGCGTTCGTCCTCGACAGCCGCCTGCTCGTGCTCGGCGCCCAGCCGCTCGACGTCTTCCGCCGGGCGTTCGCGCAGCTCGCCGCCTGACAACTACCCGGCCGGTTCGAGGCTAGGTTTTCCCACTCGCGGGTAGGCATCCCAACCGACAAGAGATCGGAGGGTGATATGCGCAGACTTCTTGCGTCGCTGATCGCGGTCACGGCCGCTCTGGCGCTCGCCGCGACCGTCGCCGCCGGGACGACGTGGAGCGGCAGGGCAAAGCCGCCGAGCCTGCAGTTCCTCGGACAGGCGATCGTCCCGACGGGCACGACCTTTGCGGAAACGACCGTCGGCGGACTGTCGAGCATCACGTACGACGCGCGGCACGGCGACTACTACGTCCTCTCGGACGACCCGAGCCAGTTCAATCCGGCGCGCTTCTACACCGTTCGCCTCGACCTCTCGGACGGGAACCTCGGCAGCGGTGACGTCCACTTCACCGGCGTCACGACGCTGCTCGCGCCCGACGGCCATCCGTACGCGCCGTTCAGCCTCGATCCGGAGGGCCTGACACTGGCGAAGCACGGCGAGCTGATCGTCACGTCGGAGGGGATCGCCGCCCAGGGAATCGCGCCGTGGGTGCGCCGGTACGCGCTCGACGGCACCTTCCTCGGCGACCTGCCGGTGCCGCAGGCCTTCCAGCCGACCAGTCCCACGCACGGCGTGCGGCAGAACCTCGCGTTCGAGGCCGCCGCCGTCGCCCCCGACGGCCGGCACCTGTTCGTCGGGATGGAGGGCGCGCTCGCGCAGGACGGCCCCGCCGCGACGGTCACGAACGGCAGCGCCTCGCGCATCCTGCGCTACAACCTCGCGTCGGGACGCCTGGAGCGGCAGTTCGTCTACTTCACCGACCCGATCGCCCAGGCGCCGGTTCCGCCGACGCAGTTCGCAGTCAGCGGCCTCGTGGAGCTGCTGCCCTTCAACGACGAGTTCATGCTCTCGATGGAGCGGTCGTTCTCGGTCGGCGTCCCCGGGACGGGGAACACGATCAAGCTCTACTTCGACGCGTTCGCCGGCGCGGACGACGTGAACGGCGCCGACAGCATCCTGGGCGAGCTCGGCAGCATCCGGCCCGTGCGGAAGACGCTGCTCCTGAACCTCGACACGCTCGGGATCCCGCTCGACAACATCGAAGGCATGACGCTCGGCCCGCGCCTGCCGGACGGGCGGCGGTCCCTGGTGCTCGTCAGCGACAACAACTTCGCGGCGAGCCAGTTCACGCAGTTCCTGCTATTCGCCCTCGACTGAACGCGTGTCGCGGGCCCGGCTGCTCGGCCGGGCCCGCGATCCGCCTAGAACGCGCCGTGCCGGCCGTGGCCGCGGGCGAAGCGCTCGGCGCCGCGGCGCGCCTCCTCGAGCACCTGTGCGCCGCGCTCGAGCTCCTGCGCCAGCGCGTCGCCCACCGGAAGGCCGAGCCCGCCGTAGACCGAGAGCCGGTCCGCGCGCATGGTCGGCTGAGGGAACTCGGCCAGCTGGCGGCCGAGCTCCTCGGCGGCGGCGCGCGACGCGCCGCGCGGGACGACGCGGTCGGCGAGGCCGATCCGCAGCGCCTCCTCGGCCCCGACGGCGCGGCCGGTGAGGATCAGGTCGAGCGCGCGGCCGAGCCCGACGATCAGCGGCAGGCGCACGGTGCCGCCGTCGATCAGCGGCACGCCGAAGCGGCGGCAGAAGACGCCGAGCACGGCGTCCTCCTCGACGACGCGCAGGTCGCACCAGCAGGCCAGCTCGAGCCCGCCCGCCACCGCGTGACCCGCGACGGCCGCGATCACCGGCTTCGACAGCACGAGCCGCGACGGTCCCATCGGGCCGTCGCCGTCGGGCTCGACGCGGTTGTCCATCCGCTTCAGGTCGGCGCCGGCGCAGAACGTCCCGCCCGCGCCCCAGAGGACGGCGACCGCCGCGTCCGGGTCGGCGTCGAACTCGCGGAACGCGTCCGCGAGCGCCGCGGCCGTCTCGCGGTCGACGGCGTTCCGCGCCTCCGGCCGGTCGATCACAACCGTGGTCACCGGGCCGGCCCGCTCGGAGCGGACGCTCACGAGCGCGGCCCGATGTACAGCGACTGCGCGCCGCGGCCGACCAGGCGTTCGCGGTCGAAGAGCCGCGACGCGGCGAGCCCGAAGCCGCGGCTGTCGACGCGGCTCTGCGCGTCCAGGCAGATCCACTCGCCTGCGGGCACGGCGGCGACGTGGACGGTCAGCTCCGGGTTGATGAAGAGCCACTCGGTCCACGGCAGGACGCTCGAGACGCCGTTGCCGGAGTCCGCGAGGATCAGCATCCGCTGCAGGCCCGTCACCTTCTCGCCAGGAAGGAGCGGGTACCGCATACGACCCCAGACGGTCGCCGGCCCGGGCAGCGCGGGCTCGCCCGCGACGTAGCGCCACTCCATCGCGTTCAGGTAGCCGCCGGGCGAGCGCGGCCATGCCGACGACGCGTCCGGGAAGGCGGGCACTGCCTCGCCGTCCGGCGGAAGCGCCGGCAGCTCGAGCTCGGCCTCGCGCACCCGCCACGCCTGCGCGCGCATGACGACCCGCTCGCCAGCCTCGAGCTCCGCCTCCACGAGCTCGACGCTGCGCCCCGGCCGCAGGACGCGGCTGCGCACGGTCAGCTCCGCGACGGGCACCGGGCTGAGGATGTCGAACGTGAAGCGCACGAACGCCGCCGGCCACGACGGCGACTCGGCCGCCAGCGCCCGGGCGAGCAGCGCGGCGGGCGGGCCGCCGTGCTGGGAGCGCTCGTCCCACGGGCCGACGGTGTGCTCGGTCGAGCGGTAGCGGCCGTCGCCCAGCAACTCGTAGAAGGAGCTGGCCATGACCGGAGGATCCTGACGTGTGCGGGCCCGGTAGGGCCCGGGTGTTGCAATCTCCCCGGAAACGCCGGACACTCGCGGCGCGATGGACATGCCTGCCGGCACAGCGGCGGCGCGAGCGGCGTCTCCCGTCGTCGACGTAGGGCCCCCGACGGCACCCCAGCCGACGACTGGGATCGCGCTCTGTCTCTCCGGCGGAGGCTACCGCGCGATGCTCTTTCACACCGGAGCGCTCCGCAGGCTCAACGAGCTCGGCTGGCTGCGCCAGCTCGATCGTGTCTCCAGCGTCTCTGGCGGCTCGATCACCGCCGGCGTGCTCGGCAGCGCCTGGCGGCAGCTCACCTTCGACGACGAGACCCACGCGGCGACCAACTTCGAGAGCCTCGTGGTCGAGCCGTTGCAGCGACTCGCCGGAAAGACGATCGACATTCCGGCCATCCTGCTCGGCCTGATCCTGCCGGGCGGCCCCGCCAGGCGCGCTGCGGCCGCCTATCGCAAGCATCTATTCGCCGGGGCCACGCTCCAGGACCTCCCCGACGCCCCGTCCTTCGTCTTCAACGCAACGAACCTGCAATCGGGCGTCCTGATGCGCTTCTCGAAGGAGTACGCCTGGGATTACCGCGTCGGGAAGGTCGAGGAACCTACCTTCGAGCTCGCCGTCGTCGTCGCGGCGTCGGCGGCGTTCCCGCCGACGCTCGGCCCCCTGCGGCTCGACGTGCCCCCGCACGCCCACGTCCCCGGCAGTGGCTCGGACGACGGCGGCGAGCAGCCGAACCTGGAGGTCCCGCCCTACACGACGAGGATGGTCCTGTCGGATGGAGGCATCTACGACAACCTCGGCCTCGAAACCGCCTGGAAGGAGTACCGCACCATCCTCATCAGCGACGGCGGCGGCCTCATGGGGCCGGAACCGCGGCCCCGGAGCCTCTGGCCGCTGCAGCTGCTCCGCGTGCTCGACGTGACCGACAACCAGGTCCGCAGCCTCCGCAAGCGCCAGGCGGTCGAGTCGTACATCGCCAAGATCCGCGACGGTGCGTACTGGGGGATCCGGACCGACATCACGAAATACGGAGCCGACGGCTCGCTCCCCGCGCCGTTCGACGAGACGATTCGTCTCGCGAACCTCGGGACCAGGTTCTCGAGGATGCCACTGCTGACGCAGCAGCGGCTCATGAACTGGGGCTACGCGGTCTGCGACGCCGCGATCCGAAAGCACGTCAAGGACGCCCCGCCTCCGAACGGGTTCCCGTACCCCTCGGCGGGCGTCTGATCAGCGAAACCGCTCCGCGTCGTCGGCCGGCTCGTAGCCGATCAGCGTGCGGGCGTCCTCGATGTCCCAGAACCGCCACGTGTTTGCCGAGACGCCGTAGAGGATCGCGAAGCCGACGGAGGCGGGCGCGGCGAGCGACCGCTCCACCAGCTGCACGAGGTCGCGATGCGAGAGGAGCGTCGCGTGGTGGCGCTCGTCCTGCGGGTGGTTCTCACGGTTGACCGTGCCGATGCGGAGGCAGACGACCGAGAGCCCGTGCGCGTCCGCGTAGTAGCGGCCGGCGGCCTCGCCGAGCGCCTTGCCGACACCGTACGGCCCGTCCGGGCGGATCGGGACGGCAGAAGTGAGGCGCGGCAGCTGCTCCGGGTCGAGCCCGTCGAGCCGGCCCGCGACGACCGAGGCGTACGGCTCGTCGTCCTCGTATAGGCCGGTGACGTGGTTGGAGCTCGCGAACACGAGCCGGCGCGCGCCGGCCCGGTGCGCCGCCTCGAGTGCGTTCAGGGTCGACGGGATGTTGTTCGCTCGCACCAACGACCACGGCGTGTCCGCCGCCGGGTTCGCGGCGAGGTCGACGACCAGATCGGCGCCCGCGAGGGCCGCCTCGGCCGCGTCGGCGGCGGTCATGTCCGCGACGACGTCGATGCCGTCGCCCGGGCTGATGTCGATCGCCGTGATCGCGTAGCGGTCGGCGAGCGCCTCGCGCAGAATCGTCCCGATCAGCCCGCCGGCGCCCGTGATCGCAAGCCGCTCCACAGGTCAACGCTAGACCCTATGGCGGCTGAGTAGCCGCGAGCGAGGAAGAGGCCGGATCCTCCGGTTACAGATCGGGGGTTTGTCTGGCCGGAGACCGGCTCCGGCTGACCCCATGTAACGGAAGGAGGGTCCGGCCGTGACCGCAACGATGACGTACGTGGGCCTGGATGTCCACGCCCGCTCGACCCACGCCGCCGCGATCGATGTCTCAAGTGGTGAGCTGCGTCGTGCTCGCTTCGGCGGCGGCAGCGACGAGGTGATCGATTGGCTGCAGACGTTGCCGCAGCCGCTCAAGGGCTGCTACGAGGCCGGCCCGACCGGCTTCGCCCTCTACCGGACTGCCGAGACGGCGGGCTTGCGGATCGACGTCGTCGCCCCGTCAAAGACGCCGCGGGCACCCGGCGACCGGATCAAGAGCGACCGCAAGGACGCCGAGCTGTTGGCTCGGCTGCTGCTCGCCGGCCAGCTGACGGCGGTGGCCGTCCCGCCGCCCCCGTTCGAGGCCGCACGCCACCTCGCCCGCGCACGCGAGCAGGTGCGCGGCGATCTCATGCGCTGCCGGCACCGCGTCTCGAAGCTGCTGCTCCTGCACGGGCGCGTCTACGACGGAAACGCCTGGACAAAGCGACACCATGGCTGGCTGGGCACCCAGCGCTTTGACCAGCCCGCGACCGAGCTCGCCTACGCCGACTCGCTCGCCGCCGTCGACGGCCTCGTGGCACGCAAGCAAGCACTCGACGAGCGACTCTCCCGGCTCGCCCACGAGGGCGACTGGTGGCCGACGGTCGCGCGGCTGCGCTGCTTCCGCGGCATCGACACCCTGACCGCCTTCGTGCTCTGCCTCGAGATCGGCGACTGGACGCGCTTCCAGCGGCCGGCCCAACTCGCGGCCTGGCTCGGCCTCGTCCCGTCGCTCGACCAGTCGGGCGAAAGCCGCCGCCAGGGGCCGATCACCAAGACCGGCTCCGGCTACGCACGCCGCCTGCTGGTCGAGTCGGCCTGGCACTACCTGCCCCGACCCGGCGGCGGCGTCGCGCTCGCCGAGCGACGCGCCGGCCAGCCCGACCATGTCATCCAGATCGCGCTGCGCGCGCAAGCGCGGCTGCACCGCCTCTACCAACGCCTACGCGCACGCGGAAAGCCGGGCAACGTCACCACCGTGGCCGTCGCCCGCGAACTCGCCTGCTTCTGCTGGGCAGCCGCCGTGGCCGACTGACCCCCGACAACAGCCGCCTGCTCGGGCGGGCGCCGGGCCACACGCTGCCGGCACGCGCGATTGATCTATGGGCAACCCGAAACAGCCACGCCCGCTCCTAGACAGCGCACGCCGGCCACGCAAGCAGGGCCATGGGGTACCCAACCCCCGCATGATCAGACTGACAGCGAAGCGACCGTCGTCGCAGCGCCCGACGCCCACCCGAACAGCAAACCGCCCCGATCAACGACCGGGCGACGCGGCCTGGACCCTTGACTTCAACGCCTCCATATCAGATCAGGCGAGTGTGCGGAGGTCGTCCTCGCCGAGCTCGATGTCCAGTGCGGCGAGGTTCTCGCGCAGGTGCTCCGCGGAGAGCGTGCCGGGGATCGGCAACGTCACCGGTGCGCGGTGCAGGAGCCAGGCGAGCGCGATCTGCGCCTCGGTCGCTCCGTGCCGCGCCGCAACCTCGGCGACCGCCCCGCCGCCCACCCCGCGCAGCGGGAAGTACGGGACGAACACCAACCCCTCGCGGGCGCAGTGGTCGAGAACCTCGTCCTCGCCGCGCTCGACGTAGCTGTAGTGGTTCTGCACGACGGACACCGGGACGACCGCCCGAGCCCGCTCGATCTGCTCGACCGTCACGTTGGAGAGCCCGACGCTGCGGATCCTCCCCTCATCGACCGCCTCGCCGATCGGCGCGAGGCTCTCCTCGATCGGCGTGTCCGGAGCGACCCGGTGCAGGTAGTAGAGGGCGATCTCGTCGACCTGGAGCCGTTGCATGCTCTCGTCGAGCTCGGCCCGGATCACGTCCGGGCTGCCCGAATTGCACCCGCCTTTCGTCGCCACCACGCATCCGTCGGGCTGGGCCTCGCCGATCGTCGCCTCGCTCTGGCCCCCCGTGTAGACGTGGGCGGTGTCGATCACGCCGAGGCCGGCCGCCGGGGCCTCGCGGACGAGCGCGACGTGCTCGGGCGTGAGCTTGTTGGTGCCGAGGCCGATGCGGGCGACCTCGACGCCGGCGACCGTGAGCGTCGTGGCCGTCACCGCAGAACCGTACTTGCGCGGCTGCGGCGTCAGTCGGGCTGGCCGATCTCGATGATCTCGTTCTCGGGCTCGTACCTCCAGCGCCAGCTCTCGGCACTGCGCAGCGTGTCGCCGTCGTACACCTTCCGGCCGTACTCGATCGTGAAGCCGGCCGAGCCCGCCGACTGGACGACGCGGCGCTCGCCGACCCGCAGCGCAAGCGTCGGCCGGACGATCGTCGTCGGCTGAACCTCGTCGTGCGGCTTGCCGAGCCAGGACGTCACGCGCCGGCCGAGCCGCCGGGAGACGAACCGAACCTCGATGGACGTGTCCCGCGCCGAGACGCGGATGACGAGCGGCGCGTCCCAGTCGTTGACGAAGACCATCTCGGGCCCGCCCCAGGAGATCGTCGCCTCGCGCCCGGGCGGGTAGCGCGAGATGTAGAACGAGTGAGGCGTGTGCGCGACGAGGCGCAGGCCGGCGAAGAACGCCGCGTTGTAGAGCGTTGTCGATACCTGGCTGATCCCGCCGCCGACCGAGTCGACGAGCTCGCCGCCCGAGATGCTCGGCGCCGCCACGTAGCCGTTCTCGACCGTCCGCTCCCCGAGCGCCTCGTTCAGCGAGAAGCGGCCGCCCGGCGGGATCGACATGCCGTCCAGATCGCGCGCCGCCCGCTTGATGTTCGTGACGCGCGGAGGGCAGCAGTCGTACGGCGTCGAGAAGCGGCCGACGACGATATACGGCTCGAGCGGTGTCGTCGTGGTCGGCGGCGGCTCGGGCGGCGTCGTGGTGGTGGTCGTCGTCGTCGTGGTCGACGGGGTGGTGGAGGGAGCCGCCACGTCGTCGCCGGCCGCCCTGCCCAGGTAGGTGCCGGCGACCGCTCCGACGACGAGGAGGACGATCACCGCGGCGACGAAAAGACGCCGTCGCCACCGGGAGGGGCGGTAGACGCGCACGTCCGGCGAACGTACCTGTGAGCGCAGGAGCTACGTCGCTATCAGGTCAGGCGGCGCTCGTGCGCCCCGCGGGTCAACTCGTGGAGGCCCGTCAGGGGCCGGTCACCTGGCTGGTGGCCGCCCGCTCCACGAGGCCGGGCACCACCCTGGTCTGGAACAGCCCGAGCATCACACGCCTACGCGCGCGAGCACGTCGGCCTGGGCGTCGGCGTGCCGCTGCAGTCCCCGTAGTTGTCCGGTTCGAGGCTCCGCGCCCGCCCCGATGGCGCGCCGCCCGAGCGCGACCAGGCTGCGGCTAGATGGCTCTCACCGCCACAGCCCGGTCGATCCCAGGGACGCTGCGCCAGCAGGTCGTCATCGCGGGTAAGCACCGCCTGATCACGGACGAGCCGGAGCATCTGGGCGGCGACGACAGCGGCCCGGCGCCGCACGAGCTCTTCCCCGCGGCGCTCGCCGCGTGCACGGCGACCACGCTCGTGATGTACGCCCGCACGAAAAAGTGGGAGATCGGCAACGTCGAGGTCGCCGTCGACTACGACCACAAGGCGACGCCACGCGCCTTCGACGTGACGATCTCGCTGGACGGCGCGCTGAGCGAGGAGCAGCTGGCGCGGCTCGAGCAGGTCGCCCGCGCCTGCCCCCTCCGGCGCGCGATCGACGCCGGCTTCTCGTTCTCCGAGACGATCGAGGCGACCGGCGGCCGGCCTGATGACGCGCTGGCCCCCGCAGGAGGTGCAGCCTGAAGAAACAGGTCGTGATCCTGGGCGGCGGAACCGGCGGGACGATGGTCGCCAACCGTCTGGACCGCGAGCTCGACGGCGACGCTGACATCCACGTCGTCGATCGCGACGACCGGCACGTCTACCAGCCGGGACTTGTGTTCGTCCCGTTCGGCCTCGCCGGCATCGAGGAGATCGTCCGTCCACGCCGCCGGCAGTTCCGGCGCGGCGTGACCTTCCACGAGCGGGAGGTCGAATCGGTCGCACTTCACCGCAACGAGGTCCTCCTCGCAGGCGGCGTGACGCTGCCGTACGACGTCCTCGTCGTCGCGACGGGGACGCACCTGCAGCCGCAGGAGACCGAGGGTCTGACCGGCGCAGGCTGGAACGAGCGAGCGTTCACGTTCTACACGCCGGAAGGCGCCGCGGCGCTGCACGGCGCGTTCGAAGAATTCGACGGGGGACGCATCGTCGTGAACATCGTCGACATGCCGATCAAGTGCCCGGTCGCGCCGCTCGAGCTGGCTTTCCTCGCCGACTGGTACCTGCGCGAGCGCGGAGTCCGCAGCCGCACGGAGCTCGTGTACTCGACGCCGCTCGACGGCGCCTTCACCAAGCCGATCGCATCGGAGCAGCTCGGCTCGCTGCTCGCCGAGAAGGAGATCGAGCTCGTCACCGAGTTCAATGCGGACGAGGTCGATGCGGCCGGCGGGAAGCTCGTGTCCTACGACGGGCGCGAGCTCGACTTCGACCTGCTCGTCACCGTGCCGCTCCACGGCGGTGCGCCGTACATCGAGCGCTCGCCGGGCCTAGGCGACGCGTTGGGCTTCGTCCCCACCGACAAGCACACGCTCCAGGCCGGCGCGAGCCCCAACGTCTTCGCACTCGGCGACGCGACCGACCTGCCGACCTCCAAGGCCGGCTCGGTCACGCATTTCGAGGCCGAGATCCTGGCGGAGAACGTCGCACGGTACTTCCGCGACGAGGAGCTCGCCGCCGGGTACGACGGGCACGCCAACTGCTTCGTCGAGACGGGGTTCCACAAGGCGCTGCTCATCGACTTCAACTACGACACCGAGCCGCTTCCCGGCCGCTATCCCGGTGTCTTCGGGCTGCCGCTCCTGCGGCAATCCCGGCTCAACCACCTGGGCAAGCTCGGGTTCCAATGGCTCTACTGGCACGCCCTGCTCCCCGGGCGGCCGCTGCCCGGCATCGGCCCGACGATGCCGACGGCGGGCAAGAAGCTCGACGCCGTTCATGCGTAAAGGAGGACCGAAGTGACCATGACCCTGATCGCCGACGCGCCGGTCGACGTCGACGCGGAAGGCTTCCTCACCGATCCCGGGCAGTGGAACGAGCAGATCGCGCACGCCATCGCCGCGGAGAACGGCATTCCCGAGCTGACCGACAGGCACTGGCTTGTCGTCCGCTTCATGCGCGAGCGCTACCTCGCGAGCGGCAGCGCGCCCTCGATCCGCGCGCTCGGCAAGGAGTCGGGCGTGCCCGTCAAGGAGCTGTACCAGCTGTTCCCGAAGGGGCCGGCGAAGCTCGCGGCCAGGATCGGCGGCATTCCCAAGCCCAAGGGCTGCATCTAGAGAGGAGCGACATGACCGAGTTGATGGAACAGCCGCACGCCGCTCTCCACGCCGAGCCGAAGACGATCGAGAAAGTCGCGATCGTCATCTCAAAGGGCTCGCTCGAGGGCATCTACCCCGGCCTGATCATGGCCAACGGGGCCCGCATGGAAGGCATCGAGGCCGACCTCTTCTTCACGTTCTTCGGCATCGACGCCATTCGCAAGGACCGCTACGAGAAGATCAAGGTCGCCACGGTGGGCAATCCCGGCATGCATCTGCCGACGCTGCTCGGCGCGCTCCCCGGCTTCTCTGCGCTGGCCACCAGGATGATGAGGCGGCAGATGGAGAAGATCGACATCCCGCCGATCCCCGAGTTCGTCGAGCTGCTCGCCGACTCGGGCGTGCACCTGTACGCGTGCAAGGCCAGCGTGGACATGTTCGGCCTGGCCATGGACGACTTCGTCCCGCAGGTCGAGGACATCATCAGCGTCGGCGAGTTCTTCGAGCAGGCCGCCGGCGGCCAGATCATCTTCACCTGATCCATGCCACGCGCGCTCGCCGAGGTTCGGTGGTCCCTCGGCGAGCGCCCGCGGATGAAGACTCAGATGAGGCGCCGTTCGTGCGCCCAGCGCGTCAGCTCGTGGCGCGAGGAGAGCTGGAGCTTGCGGAGCACGCTCGAGACGTGCGCCTCGACCGTCTTCACCGAGAGGTGCAGGCGCGCGGCGATCTCCTTGTAGCGGTAGCCGCGCGCGATCAGCTGCAGGACCTCGCGCTCGCGGGGGGTGAGCGTCTCGAGCTCCGGGTCGGCGCCGACCGGCTCGCCCGAGCGGAACGCGTCGAGCACGAACCCGGCCAGCCGCGGCGAGAAGACGGCGTCGCCGTCGCCGACCCGCACGACCGCGTCGGCGAGCTCGTCGCTCGAGATCGTCTTCGTCACGTACCCGCGCGCGCCCGCGCGGATGACGCTGATCACGTCCTCGGCCGCGTCGGAGACGGACAGCGCGAGGAACTTCACGCCGGGCCGCTCGGGCGCGACGGCTGCGATCACAGCCTCGCCGCCGCCGTCGGGGAGGTGCACGTCGAGCAGCACGACGTCCGGGTCGGTCTCGCGGATCAGCGGCACCGCCTCCGCGACGCTGCCGGCCTCGCCGGCGATCTCGAAGCGCGCGCCGAGCTCGCCGCGCACTCCTGCGCGGAACAGCTCGTGATCGTCGACCAGCACGATGCGCATCAGGCCTCGTCCTCTCTGGGAATCGTCAGCTCGACCTCGGTCCCGTCGCCGGGCGAGGACGTGATCGTGGCACGGCCGCCGGCACGCAGCATGCGCGCCTCGATCGACTCGGCGATCCCGCGGCGGTCCGCGCCGACCTGCGCGCGGTCGAAGCCGGTGCCGCGGTCGCGGACGAAGACGGCGATCTCGGCCCGCCCGGCCTCGGCGTAGACGGCGATCTCGTCGCTCCCCGAGTGCTTGGCCGCGTTGGCCAGCGCCTCGCGGGCGGCGAGCACGAGCTGGGAGAGCGGCTCGTCGAGCGGCGCATCGCCGGAGCTCGCGACCTCGATGCGCACGTCGTGGGCGTCCTCCACGTCTGCCGCCGCGTCGGCCAGGGCGTCGACGAGCGTGACGGAGCTCCCGTAGCCGCTGCCGTAGAGCCACCGGCGCAGGTCGCGCTCCTGCCGGCGGGCCAGCGAGGTGACCCGCTGCTGGTCGCCCGCGTGCCGCTGGATCAGCGCGAGCGTCTGCAGCACGGAGTCGTGGATGCGCGCGGCGACCTCGGCCCGCTCCGCCAGCCGGATCCGCTCGCTGCGCTCCGAGACGACCTGCCACGTCCACGGGAGGAGGACGAGCAGCAGCGCGCCGGCGAGGGCGCCCGGCGCGACGAAGGCAGGCGACGAGCCGAGCCCGCCCAGCATCACCACGGCGCCGCCCATCGTCAGCGCGACGCCCGGGATCGTGAACGACCCGCCCGGCCGCAGCGACGCGCCGCGGCGGACGAGCAGGACGATCCCGGCGACGATCAGCCCGATGCCGAGCACGACCTCGCCCGGCAGGCCGAGCGCGAACAAGATCGCCATCGCCGACAGCGCGACGAGCGCCACGCCGACGACCGGGCGCCGCCCGCTCGTCCAGACCCAGAGGGCGAGGTAGAGGAGGATCCCGGCGCCGCCCGCCAGCGCGAGGAAGGCGAAGACGAGCCGGACGAGCGTCGCGTCGACGCCGAGCGCCTGGGCGATTCCGCCACAGACGCCGGCGACGACGCGATCCTGCTCGCTGCGCTCGAACGGCAGCGCCGGGATGCGGCTCACGGTGCCCGCTCGACGAGCACCTTGCCCGCACCCACGTGCAGGTCGAGCACGTAGCCGCCCTCGCCCGTGACGACGTGCGCGTGGCTGCCGTCGTCCTCCTCGCCGAGCACGTCGATCGAGCCCGCCCTGGCGCTCGCGTCGACGGCCACGGAAGCGTCGCGCGGGACGATGACCTTCAGGTCGCCCATGCCGACCTTCGCCGTCATCTCGACGTGCCGGTTCGCCGGCAGGTTCGAGAGGTCGATCTGGAGCTTGCCGATGCCGAGCTCGTAGCGGTCGTGAACACCGACGACGGTCGCGGGCCGGTAGCTGCGGTCGCCGACGCCGTCGTTCAGCGACACGTCGAACATGGAGAACGCAATCGCGACGGCGGCCGCGGTGAGCGCCGCCAGCGCGGCCACGGTGGCCACGATCGCGACGACGAGCGGCCGCCAGCGCCGCACGCTGGTGACGGCCAGGACGATCAGGCCGACGACGGCGATGAACCAGGCGGTCCCGGCGCTCGGCCAGGTGTCCGCCCGGGACAGCACGGAGAGGATCGCGATGGCGATCAGCCCGAGGGCGACGAGTCGCCAGGGATGCTCGCGCCGCTGCGACAGCGCCTGCTCGGCGAAGGACTGCGCCTCGCCCTCCCTCGGCATGACGAGGGCCGCCGCGATGTAGACGAGGATGCCCGCGCCGCCGAGCAAAGCCAGGACGACGAACGCGAGCCGGAAGACGGTCGGAGTGATGTCGAAGTACCGGCCGAGGCCCGCGGAGACGCCGGCGATCATGCCGCCGTCGGATGGACGCTCGAGCCGCTTGATGCTCTGGATATGTGTGGTGTGTTCGCTCATGCCACGAGCCTGCCGGTCACAGCCGGCCCGGGCAATCCGGAATGACCCTGGACCGACCCTAGAACCGTTCGGCGCGTTCCCGAGGGCCTGACATCTCAATTCGTCAAGCGATAACTTGAATAGGTGGCGAGCACCACAGCCAGGGCAGCGCTCTTCGATGCACTGGCGTCGGTAGCGCAGGCTCTCGGAAGCGGCCGCCGCGCTGAGATCGTCGACGTGCTCGCGCAGGGCGAGCGCTCGGTCGAGGAGATCGCCGCCGAGATCTCGCACAGCTCTGCGAACACCTCGCAGCACCTCCAGGTGCTCGCGCGCGCGGGCCTGGTCCACACGCGGCGCGACGGGACGCGCGTCTTCTACCGCCTCGCGAGCGACCGGGTCGGCGACCTCTGGGCGGCGGTGCGCGAGGTGGCAGTGCGCCACGTCGCGGACGTCAACGTGCTCGCCGACGAGTACCTCGGCGACCGCGACGGGACCGAGCGCCTCTCCGCGGCCGAGCTGCACGAGCGGATCGAGCGCGGCGAGGTCGTCGTCCTCGACGTGCGGCCGGAGGCGGAGTACCGGGCCGGTCACATCGCGGGCGCGCGGTCGGCGCCCCTGACGGCGCTCGAATCCCTCGTCTCCGAGCTCCGGCGGAGCGAGATCGTCGCGTACTGCCGCGGCCCCTACTGCGTCTACGCCGACGACGCCGTCCGCCTGCTGCGCGCACGTGGGCGCGAAGCGCGCCGGCTCGACGTCGGCTTTCCCGAATGGCGACGCGCCGGGCTGCCCGTCGAGGTCGCGAGCTGAGGGGTGAGCGATGCTGCTGCGCCCGTTCCTGAACGACGCCGGCTCCTGTGGTGGGCTCGCCGTCGCCGCGACGCCGTGGCGTCGAACCGCCCTGCATCCTGTCTCGGTCACCTAACCCAGGAAGGAGTCGAGCGATGCAAGACGCGTACGAGGTTCTGCCGCCTGGGAGTGGCCGCAGGCGCGGCTCGCACGCCTCCCCGCACAGCTGCAGCGCGTACGCACGGCGCCGGCAGACCCGATCCCGGCCGGCGATGTCCTCTGACGAAAGGAGCGCGCAATGCCCGTCAACACAGACAAGGTCGTGATCAACCTGGCAACGGGGCTCGAGGACACCGAGCGCGTGATGATCGCGTTCCTCGTCGGCGGCGCTGCCGTCGAGAAGGGGAAGCAGGTCGCGATGTTCCTCACCAAGGAAGCGGTGCGAGTCGGCCTCCCGGGCTACGCCGACGGGGTCGCGTGCGAGGGGTGCCCGCCGCTTGCACGGCTGTTCCAGCAGTACGCAGACGGCGGCGGCGAGCTGCTCGTCTGCCCGATCTGCTTCAACTCGAGGAAGCTCGACGAGAGCGCGCTGGTCTCCAACGCGCGCCTGGCCGGAGCGACGCCGCTCTGGGACTGGATCGGCGACGGTGCTGCGACCGTGTTCAGCTACTGATGGCCGTGGACGCCGACATCGGCGTCGCGCTGCTCGAGAGCGAGATCAAGAAGACCTACTCGACCGTCTCCGCCGAGCCGGAGCGCGACTTCATCATGGTCCCCGACAAGGACGCGGTGTTCTCCAAGCTGCACCGCGTTCTCGTGCCGGGCGGCCGGCTGCAGATCGCCGACGTCACGATCCAGCGTCCGGTGAGCGAGGGCCGGCGCAACATCGGCCTGTGGACCGGCTGAATCGCCGCGCTGCTGGAAGCAGCGTACGCAAACCTCCCGGAACGTCACCCCGCGTTACCCTGGCATGCGCAGGCAGCGGCCACGGGGCGCGCACTGCAGCCCACCCGCGACAATCGAAAGGGTCACAACCTGATGCGACGCACCCATGACACGGGCGGCGAGCACCTGGACGTCGCCGTGATCGGCGCCGGCCAGCGCCGGCTGGAAGCAGCGTACGTCGAACCCCTGGAACGTCTCGGCTTCGAGCGGATCGAGACCGGCCCCGCAAGCGGGCGCACCGTCACCTTCGCCGACGGCTCCGAGCTGGCCGTCGACGCCGTCATCTGGGCGACCGGTCGGCCCTCATCGGCTTCGTCGAGGACGACGCCGAGTTCATCGCAGACCAGATTGCGGCTCGCGCTCCGAAGCGCGAGCCTGTCCCCCAAGGAGCCTGACATGGATCATCACGATCACGACCACCACGCGGCCGCGACCTTCCCCACCGAGACGGCCGGCCTCGACACGGCGCGCGCGACCGGCGACGTGACCGTCGCCGAGGGCGGCAGCGTCGACCTCACGATCGAGCCGGTCGCCAAGCGAATCGGCGACGACACGTTGCGGATGCTCGCGTACAACGGCTCCATCCCCGGCCCGACGCTGAGGGTCCGCGAGGGCTCGCGCATCACCGTGAACGTGACGAACGAGGGCGACCTCGCGAACACCGTCCACTGGCACGGGCTGCGGCTCGACAACCGCTACGACGGCACGCACGAGACGCAGGCACCGATCCCCGTCGGCGGCTCGTTCGCGTACGAGCTGACGTTTCCCGACCCGGGCGTCTACTGGTACCACCCGCACGTCCGCGAGGACTACGGCCAGGAGCTCGGCCTCTACGGGAACATCGTCGTCGAGCCGGCCGAGGCAGGCTACTGGCCGCCGGCGCACCGCGAGGTCACGCTCACGCTCGACGACGTCCTGATCGAGGACGGCAAGATCGCGCCGTTCAGCCCGGACGAGACGACGCACGCCGCCATGGGGCGGTTCGGGAATGTCTTCCTCGTCGGCGGCGAGAGCGAGCCGGCGCTCGCGGCGCGGGCCGGCGAGGTCGTGCGCTTCTTCCTCACGAACACCGCCAACACGCGGGTGTTCAACGTCGCTCTTGCCGGCGCGCGCATGAAGCTCGTCGGGGGCGACAGCGGCCGCTGCGAGCGAGACGAGCTCGTCGAGTCGGTCGTGCTCGCGCCGTCGGAGCGGGCCGTGGTGGACGTGCTCTTCGCGGAACCCGGCGTCGTGATGCTCGAGCATCGCACGCCCGGGCGGACGTACGACCTGGCGCGCGTGGAGGTCTCAGCCGAGCAGGTGGAGCCGCTCGACTTCGAGACGCTGCGCGAGAACCCGGAATGGGCCGCCGAGCGGGAGCGGCTGGCTCCGTACGTCGACGCGGCTCCCGACAGGACGCTGGGCTTCGTCGCCGAGCTGAACCTGGGCGTCCCGGACGGCCCGGTCGTCTACGCGTGCCCGATGCACCCCGAGGTCGTGAGCGACGAGCAGGGCAGCTGTCCCAAGTGCGGGATGAAGCTGCTCGCGACGGCGGCGCCGCAGCGGTACGTGTGCCCCATGCACCCGGACGTGGTCAGCGAGACGCCGGACACCTGCCCGAAGTGCGGCATGAAGCTGCTGCCCGAGTCGGTCGTGCAGCAGTCGGGCGGGCACCACGAGCACGATCACGGTCATCACGAGCACGAGTCGCACGACGCCGGCGACGGCATCGAGTGGGAGGACGACATGGTCGACGTCAACCGGATGACGACCTCGGCGAACACGCGCTGGAGCATCGTCGACCGCGACACGGGAGCCGCCAACCACGAGATCGCCTGGCAGTTCCGGGTCGGCGACCGCGTGAAGCTGCGCCTGGTGAACGCGATGGAGGGCGATCACCCGATGCACCATCCGTTCCACATCCACGGCGCGGGGCGGTTCGTGATCCTCGCGCGGGACGGCGTGCCCGAGCAGAACCTGGTCTGGAAAGACACGGTGCTCCTGCGGGCCGGCGAGACGGTGGACATCCTCCTCGACGTCACGAACGAGGGCCGCTGGATGGCGCACTGCCACATCGCCGAGCATCACGAGAGCGGGATGATGTTCAGCTTCGACGTCGTGGGCTGACCAGGATGCTCGCCACCGGCCGGCCGCGCCGGCCGGCCGGCCGGCGGCGCGTGTTTGCCTACGCACGCATCCGCTGCCTAGCCGACCGAATCGCGGAAGCCGACTGCCTCTCCGGCGATCGCGGACGACTCCTCGATCGGCACGATCGGAGTCATCGTGAAGCGCAGCCACGGCGACCAGGGCGCAGTCGTGCGGGCGAGACTCGCAGCACCATCCGCCTCGATCAGGGCCACACCTCCGCGACCATCCACGAAGCCGTAGAAGCCCTTGAACTCCGCGCCGGCCGGCGGCTGCCAGTTCGAGAAGACTTCGAGCGACCGGCGAATGCCGTCCTCGCTCGTGTCGACGAATTCCCAGGTGACGTGAAAGAGCATCGGGGCATCCTTTCCTTCGGCTGGCGGACGAGTCGAACCGCCCGAAGCGAGCCTACGGCGTCGCTGACCACGAGGCGGCGCGTACAGGCTGTGTTGTGCCGGGCGACGAGGAGCCACCGGCCGTCCGGCGCCGGCCGGTGGAGCGTGGTGATCTAGAGCGACGGGTTCGACGACCCGTCCTGCTGTGACGGCGTCGCCGGTGCCGAGTTCGGCGTCGTCGATCCACCGCCACCGCCGCCGTTGTGGTCGGGGCAGTCGCCCCGGGTGGCGCTGTCGGCGGCGTACGGCGAGTACGCGGCCGGCGGGCTCGACCCGCTCGACCCGCTCGAGCCGGAGCCGCCTGCCGCCATCGCCACCGTCGCCCAGATCCCTGCGGCGATGAGCGCAGCGAGCACCGCGAACCAGATCACCGGAAGGCCGGGCCTCGGCTCGACGGCTTCGGCAGTCTCGGGGGACTCGGCTTCGTTCATGCATGCCTCCTTTCTCGTGTCGTGGAAAGGGTGCAAGCCGGCCCTGCGCGAGGCGTCAGGGCCGGCTGTGAATCACCTGCGAGCTACGGCAGCCTGTTGAACCAGGCGAGCGAGAGGGCCGAGCCGAGCAGCAGCACGACCGCGCCGGCGCCGGTGAAGGCGGAGGACAGCTCGCGCTTCTCGATCTTCGTGCCGACCGTCTTGCCGATGCCGCTGTAGATGCTCTTCAGCGATTTGGCGTCTGCCGCCTCGAAGAACTTCCCGCCGGTCGTCTGGGCGACGGCGCGCAGCGTCGTCGGATCGGGCGGCACGTTGTAGACGCGCGTGTCGCCGTTCGGCCCGTTGATCGTGATCGTGCCGTTCTGGGTGCCGAGCGCGACCGTGTAGACCGGCACCTTCGCCGTCTTCGCCTGGTCGGCCGCCTGGAGCGGCGTCTGGTCGCCCGTCGTGCTGGCGCCGTCGGACAGGACGACCACCACGAGCGGCGTCCCCTTCGGCGCGATCTTGGCGTTGATGGTCGCGAGCCCGACGTTCACCGAGCGCGAGATCGCGTCGCCGAGCGCCGTGCCGTTCTCGGCCTGGATGGAGTTGAGCGCCCGCAGCGCCTCCTCGTGGTCCGAGGTTGGCGGCAGGTTGACGTCCGCCTTGTCGGAGAACGAGACGAGACCGACCTTGAAGCCGCTCGGCAGCCCCTTGATGAAGGTGGCCGCTGCGGCCTTTGCAGCCGCCATGCGGTTCGGCGACACGTCGGTCGCGAGCATGGAGCCCGACCGGTCGATGGTCAGGATGACCGTGCCCTGCTTGCGCGGCACCGCGTGCGCCCACTGCGGCCGTGCGATCCCGGCGATCAGCGCGGCGAGCGCCACGAGGATCAGGAGCGGCGGCACGTGCCGCCGCCAGCGCGGCGAGCGATCCACCACGTTGGCGAGCAGCGCGAGGTTCGTGAAGCGCACGGCGTACTTGACCCGGCGGCGCTGGACGACCAGGTAGGCCACCAGCAGCGCGGGGACGAGGACGAGCGCCGCCAGCGCGATGGGAGTCGCGAAGGTCATCGCCGCCTCCTCTCCATCTCCAGGAAGCGGACGAGCGTCTTGAGCCAGTCGCCCGAGGTGGACACGACCACGTGCGGCACGCCGGCCGCCTTGAACGTGTGCGCGAGCTCCTCGCGCTCGGCCGCGGCCGTCTCGGCGAACCGCTCGCGCATGCGCTTGTCGCGCGTGTCGACCTGGAGCTGCTGCCGCGTCTCGGGATCGACCATCCAGATCGTCCCGACGTCCGGCAGCTCCTGCTCGCGCTGGTCGCGGATCTCCACCGCGACGACATCGTGGCGGGCCGCAAGCCGGAGCAGCGCCTTGCGCCAGTCGAGCGGGCCGCGGAAGTCCGAGACCGCGACCACGAGCGAGCGGCGGCGCACGAGCCGCGCCGCACGGTCGCAGGCGGCCGCGAACGACGTGGGCCCGGTCGGCTCGTCGCCCGGCTCGTTGCGCAGCGCGTGAAGCAGTCCGAGCAGGCCGCGCCGGCCCTGCCGGTCCGGGTAGACGAGCGGGGTGTGGTCGCCGAACGTCGCGATCGCGAGGCGGTTGCCGCGGCGAGTCGCCACGTGGCCGACCGCCAGCGCGACGCCCTCGGCGACGTCCCACTTGCGCCGGTCGGCCGTCCCGAACGTCATCGAGGGCGACGTGTCGAGCATCAGCCAGGTGCGGACGGATCGCTCGGCGACGTGCGCGCGCACATGCGCCTCGCCCGTCCGCGCGGTGACGTTCCAGTCGATCTTGCGAACGTCGTCGCCGACCTCGTACGGCCGCACCTGGGCGAGCTCGGTGCCGTCGCCGAGCATCGTCGCCCGGTGGTCGCCGAGCAGGATCCCGTCCACGCGCCGGCGGACGGTCAGGTCGAGCTTGCGGAGATGCCCGTCGCGCAGCGGGCCGGGGCCCGGGCGCTCCGGTGTCCGCTCGCGGCGGGTGAGCTGGACGACGCTCACGACGCGGCCTCCTGCCGGACGAAGTCCTGCTCGGGCACGGGAACGGCCGCCAGCACGCGGTCGAGCACCGTGTCCGGCGAGACGTCGTCCGCGATCGCCTCGTAGCTGAGCACGAGCCGGTGGCGGAACACGTCCTTCATCAGCTCGCGCATGTCCTGCGCGACCACGTACGAGCGGCCGCGCAGCAGCGCGAGCGCACGGGCGGCGAGCGCGAGGTTGATCGGCCCGCGAGGGCTGACGCCGTACTCGACGTAGTGGTCGAGCTCGCCGAGGCCCGCATGCTCCATGTGCCGCGTCGCATAGGCGAGCCACTGCGCGTAGCGGACGAGCGCCGGGTCGACGTACACGCGCCGGACGGCTTCCTGCAGGCGCGCGAGCTCCTCGAGCGTCAGCGTCTCCTCGACCTCGACGGCGCCCGCGAGCGCGCGGTCGATGACGACGTACTCGTCCTCGGGGGACGGGTAGTCGACGAGCACCTTGAGCATGAAGCGGTCGAGCTGCGCCTCGGGCAGCTGGTACGTGCCCTCCGACTCGATCGGGTTCTGGGTCGCCATCACGAGGAACGGCGACGGCACGGGGTGGGTCTGCTTGCCGAGCGTGACGGTGCGCTCCTGCATCACCTCGAGCAGCGCCGACTGCACCTTCGCCGGCGCGCGGTTGATCTCGTCGGCGAGCAGGAAGTTGCAGAAGACGGGGCCAAGCTCGGTGTCGAACTCCGCGTGGTCGGGCCGGTAGACGCGCGTGCCGACGAGGTCCGAGGGGACGAGGTCGGGCGTGAACTGGATGCGCTGGAATGTGCCGCCGAGGACGGCGGCGGTCGTCTTGATCGTGAGCGTCTTCGCCAGGCCGGGGACGCCCTCGATGAGGAGGTGCCCGCCGGCGAGCAGGGCGACGAAGGTGCGCTCCAGGAGCGTGTCCTGGCCCGCGATCACGCGCCTGATCTCGTAGGCGGCGCGCTCGATCGCAAGGTCCTTCACGTCCCCCTCGCGAATGGGTCGGATGGTCGGGGTGTCGGTCAACGGAGAGTCCTTTCGTGCGTGGTCAGAGGGAGAGGGAGGCCGGGGAAGGCCGCGCCGGCGGCCCTCCCCGGAGAGGAGCGCGCCCGGGCTGCGGTCGTCCCGGCACGCGCACGGAGGAGGGGCTCTCCTCATGAGCGAGGCCCGCCGGGCGGTGGAAGCGCTGGGCGATCCCCGTCCGTCCACCGATGTCGTCGGGTTCGCCGCTGACGGCGTCCTCTGCGGGACGCACTGCTAGCTCTCCATCGCACGGGGGCCGTTCGCTCATGCCCTCCAGCGAACCAGCGGCGCCTAAGCCAGCCTTATGACGAACCTGAGAGGTTCATTAGAAGTGGCTGAAAAGCGCCTTGGAGCGGCAGCTTTCGCCGCTGAGAGAAGGGCCGCCCACGCGGACGGCCCTTCCGAAGATCAGCTCGAGACGCCGGTGGCCTGCTTCGCGCCGACCGGGTCCGGGACGATCCGGATGTACGGCTTCGGCGACTCCCAGCCCTCGGGCCAGAGCTCCTTCGCCGCGTCGTCGGTCACGGAGCCGGCGATGATGACGTCCTCGCCCGGCTGCCAGTTCACCGGCGTCGAGACCTTGTGCGAGGCGGTCAGCTTCAGCGAGTCGATCACGCGCAGCACCTCGTCGAAGTTGCGCCCGGTGGTCATCGGGTAGACGAGGATCAGCTTGATCGTCTGGTCCGGGGCGATGACGAACACGTTGCGGACGGTCTGGTTGTCCACGGGGGTGCGGGCCAGCGGGTCGCCCGAGGTCTCCGCCGGGAGCATCCCGTAGGCCTTCGAGATCTCGAAGGTCGGGTCGGCGATGATCGGGTAGTTCGGGCGGGTGCCCTGGGTCTCCTCGATGTCGTCGGCCCAGCTCTCGTGCCGGTCCATCGGGTCGACCGAGAGGCCGATGATCTTGACGCCGCGCCGGTCGAACTCGGGCTTGATCTTCGCCATGTAGCCGAGCTCGGTCGTGCAGATGGGCGTGAAGTCCTTCGGGTGCGAGAAGAGAACCGTCCACGAGTCGCCGATCCAGTCGTGGAACTTGATGCGCCCTTCCGTGGTGTCGGCCTCGAAGTCGGGTGCGGTGTTTCCTAGCTGCAAACCCATATGTCCTCCCTCCCGACGTGGTCGGGGTCTGGTGCGTCCGTCAACACTACGGATAAGCGACCGCCGTGGGAACGCTATTCCCCGCGGGAACGCCTGGCTCCTGTCCGGTGTAATGGCTGCAGCCAAGGAGGTGGACATGCGCAGGCACTCCCTGCTCCGCGGCGTGACGGTCGCCGCGGCTCTCGTCCTCGTCGGAACCGCCGTGGCAGCGGCCCCGTGGCCGGGCCTTGCCCGGAGCGTCTCGAACGGCGATGTTCGCTACGTGGCCGGCCGTGCGAGCGGCAAGACGACGGTGCGCGCGTTGCGCGGCGACACACTCGTCGCGTCGCGGACGATCAAGGGCGAGTGGGGCATCCCGGCCATCACGATGGGCGGCGGAGGCGGCGGGCTCTCGCCCGACGGCAAGCGGCTGGTCCTCGTCGAGCCACCGAACTACCAGCTGTTGCGACGCCAGAGCCACTTTGTCGTCCTCTCGACCGCAGGCCTGCGTCCGGCACGGACGATCGCGCTCGACGGCGAGTTCGGCTACGACGCGCTCTCGCCCGACGGGCGCACGCTGTACCTGCTTCAGCACGCGAACCGAAGCGACCTCTTCCAGTACCTCGTGCGCGCCTACGACCTCAAGGCGAGCCGGCTCGTGGGGCGCGTGATCGTCGACAAGCGCGAGCCCGACGAGAAGATGGTCGGCTGGCCCGTGTCTCGCGCGGCGACCGCGACCGGCGGCTGGGTGTACACGCTCTACCAGCGGATACAGGGCGCTCCGTTCGTCCATGCACTCGATGCGAATCACCGTGCTGCCTTCTGCATCGATCTGCCCGATGCGACCCGGGTGGACTGGAACTCGCAGATGACGCTGTCGCAGGACGAGGCGACGCTGACGATCCGGACACGGCACGGCGTCGCGGCGACCATCGACACGCGGAATCTGGAAGTGCGCTAACCGAGCCAGCCGCCCTTGCCGAGCAGCGAGAAGTCGCCGCGGTCGCGAATCGCCGTCGCGGCCGCGGCCAGCCCCTGCACGGCGCTCCACGTCAGCGAGCCGCCGACGCTGACGCGCTGCGCGCCGGCTCCTGTGATCTCGGCGAACGTGAGGTGTGGAAGCGCGAGCACGTTGACCGGCTTCGTCACGGCAGAGCAGACCGCGCGGATCTCGTCGGCGCTCGCAAGACCGGGCGCGTAGAGGACGTCCGCGCCGGCAACCTCGAAGGCCTGGAGGCGCATGATCGTGTCGTCGAGGTTCGGGTTGTCGCGGATGTGGTTCTCGGCGCGCGCGGTGAGCGTGAACGGGAACGGCAGCGCGCGGGACGCCTCGACCGCCGCGGCCACCCGCTCGGTCGCGTGCGGCAGGTCGTAGAGCCGGCCGCCTGGATCCCAGTCCTCGATCGAGCCGCCGACGGCGCCGGCTTCGGCGATGCGGATGATCGCTCGTGCCGCCGTCTCGGGATCCGGGCCGTAGCCGTTCTCGAGGTCGGCCGAGACCGGCAGGCCGGTGGCGTCGTTCAGCGCCGCCACGTGGACGGCGACGTCATCGAGCGTCGCGCCGCCGTCGGCCCGCCCGAGCGTGAACGCGAAGCCGGAGCTCGTCGTGGCCAGGGCCTTGAACCCAAGCGACTCGAGCACGCGCGCCGACCCGGCGTCCCACGGGTTCGGGATGACGAACGGCTCGCCCTCGTGCAGCGCGCGGAAGGCGGCGGATCTCTGCTCCTGGCTGGTCGACGACACGCAGGACGACCCTCCCACGTTTGCCTCGCTCCGCGACGAGGTGACACGCCCGGGGGCGACGTGTCCGCGCGCCGTTTCAACCGGTGCCAGGCACCGTCCGCAGAGGCGCGCGGCTTCGTAACGCGATTCGCACGCGGACCGCGCGAGACCGCTCTGGGAAAGGGATCCGCGGAGCCGCCGCTCGAGTTCCGCCGGTGCCAGGCACCGGTGTTAAAGGCGCACGAATGTGCGCCGCGATTTGCACGCGGCGGGTCCGCTCGCCCGCGGCTCAGGCCTCGATCGCGGGCGGTTCCCTGGCCGGCTCGAGCTCGGCCTTCATGCGGGCGAGCTCGGCGTCCACCTGCGACGTCTGCGCCATCTGGCGCAGCTCGCGATCGAGCTGCGTCTCGCCCGAGATGTCCTCGAGGCCGCCCGTCGCGATCAGCTCGTCGAGCGCCGCGGCGCGCGCCTCCATCCCCTGCGTCTTCTCGTTGGCACGCTCGAGCGCGCGCCCGGCGCTGGCCATGTCCTCGCCGAGCCCGGTCGTGGCCTCGCCGATCTTGACCATCGCCTCGGCGGCGCGGTAGCGCGCCTTCGTGACCTCCTTCTCGGAGCGGAACCTGGCGAGCCGCTCGGCGAACTCCTTCTGCGAGGCCTCGAGCTTCGCCTGCTGCGTCTGGAGCTCGCCGATCTGCCCCTGCAGATCGGTGAGCTGCACGCCGACGCCGGCCTTCCGCTCGAGCGCGGCGCGGGCGAGGTCCTCGCGCCCGAGCCCGAGCGCCTGCCGCGCCTGCCCGTCCAGCTTCTGCTCCTGCTTGGAGAGCCGGTCGGCCTGCATCTCGAGCTGCTTCTTCGACGCGACGACGCTCGTCAGCCCGCGCCGCACCTCCTGCAGCATCCCGTGCTGACGCTCGTAGGAGTAGTCGAGCAGCTCGTCGGGCTTCTCGGCGCGGTCCAGCAGGCGATTCAGTTTCGCCTGGATGATCAGCCAGAGCCGCTTCACTGCTTCGGCTCCGTCCGCTTGGCAGGATCGCGAGGGGCGGGCTTCTCGCCGTTCTCGCTCGCCGACGCGCGACCGCCGTTTGCGCTGTTTGCGAACGCCTCGCGGATCATCGGGATGACCGCCAGGCCCGTGCCGAGCACCTGGCCCGTGATCCCGCCCATGCCCTCGGCGCCGTTCAGCACGATCATGTGGTCGACGCCCTTGTACGCCCCGGCAGCCGCCTCGACGATCTGCGGCAGCTGCTCGGCGATCGACTGGTTGATGACCGCTTCCTGGTTCTCGCGGAGTGCGTCGGCCCGCTTCTGGATGCCCTCCGCCTCGGCGGTGAGCTTCGCGTTGATCGCCGCCCCCTCGGCCTCGCCGCGCATCCGCGTCGACTTCGCCTGGGCCTCGCCGGTGCGCTCCGTAGCGAACCCCTCGGCCTCGGCCAGCAGCTTGCGCTGCTCTGCGGCCGCCGCCGCCTCGGTCCGGACCCGCGCCGCGTCGGCCGCAGCCCGCAGCTCGACCTCCTGACGCGCCGCCTCGGCTCCTGCGACGCGCGCGTCGCGCTCGGCCTGCGCCGGCTTGACGACCTCCGTCTGCAGGCGCTGCTCGGTGCGCTGCGCCTCGAGCTGCGCGACCTCCGTCTCCTGGACGACGACCGCCTTGCGCGCCTCCGCGTCCGAGAGCGGCCCGGCCTGGGCGGCCACCGCCCGCGCGCGGTCGGCCTCCGCTTGCAGCCGTGCCTGCTCGACCGACGACGTCGAGACGGCCTTCGCCTTCTGCGCCGCGGCGGCCTGCTCGCGCTCGGTCGCCTCGCGGTCGCGCTCGGCGGCGGCGATGCGCGCCTCGGCCGCGACAGCGGCCTGGAACGGCTTGGCGAGGTTCTCGATGTAGCCGGTCGGGTCCTCGACCTGCTGGATCTGCAGCGAGTCGATGACGAGCCCGAGCTTCTCCATCTCGATCGCAGACGAGTTGCGCGTCTCCGCGGCGAGCTTCTCGCGGGCGCGAATCATGTCCTCGACGGTCAGCGAGCCGACGATCTGGCGCAGGTGGCCCGCGAACACCTCGTGGACGTTCGCGTCCATCTCGCTCTCCTTGTCGAGGAACCGCCGCGCCGCGTTCGCGATCTCGGCGAAGTCGTCGCCGACCTTGTAGACGACGACGCCGCGCACGTGCACGGGAATGCCCTGGGTGGTGACGCAGTCCACGATCAGCTCGGCCTTGTGCAATGCCAGCGACAGCCGGCGCACGCTCTGCACCAGCGGGAACACGAACACGCCCTTGCCGACGACGATCTTGAAGCCGAGCGTCGACGCTTCGGCCGGGTTGTTGTTCTGCCGGTAGGCGCCGAAGCCGGAGACGACGAGCGCCTCGTTCGGCTCGGCCACCTTGTACATCGACTTGAAGGCGAGCAGGAGCAGGAAGACCAACGCCACAACGACTGCAGCGACGATCAGGAAACCGAGGCCCATCAACGGGCTCCTTTCGGACTCACGTCATTCGAAGCGGCTGATCAGCACGGTGCGAGGAGGCTCGTACTCGACGATCACCACGCGGTCGCCCACGTCGAACGTCTCGCCGGTGTCGTACGGGTACGCGAAGAACGCCTCGCTGCCGCCGCGAACGCCAACCATGACCTCACCGACGCTCCCGCGTGCGACTCGGCCTGTGACCCGTCCGACCTTGCCAATCACACTGGCGTCGGTGGTCACGATGTCATCCGCTGATCGGCCACTTCCCCTGTTGACAGGGTACATCGCCCGCGGTGTTTTCCGGCGTCGAATCACCCTTTCAGCACGCGTTCAGCCGCATCTCAGACGGCTCATAGGTGCGTGCGGTCTCCTGCGGTGAGGCCACCCGAAAGGAGACGAGATGACAACCAACCTGCACACCCGCCGCGTGATCCTCGTCGCGAACGCGACGGCCGGCGGCGCGGTCCTCAACGGCCGCGTGCGCCGTCGGCTTCGCTCCGGCCCCACCGAGGTGCTCGTCGTCGCGCCGGCGCTGAACAGCCGGCTCCGCCACTGGACCTCCGACGAGGACCGGGCGCGCACCGAGGCCGAGGCACGGCTGCGCCGCTGCCTCGCGCTCCTCCAGGGCGACGGCGTCGACGCGGACGGCGTCGTGGGCGACGCCGACCCGCTGCAGGCGATCGCCGATGCGCTGCACGGCTTCCCGGCGGACGAGCTCGTGATCGCGACCCACCCGGGGCGAAGCTCCCACTGGCTCAGCCGGGACGTCGTCGACCGCGCGCGCAGCCGCTTCGGCCTGCCCGTGCTCCACGTCGAGATCGCAGGCGACCTGGCGCTCGCCGCCTAGATCCGCCGGCGCCAGCGGGTGAACACGTCCTCGAGGTCCGCGCGCTTCGCGTGCGGGACGAGGACGAAGAGCCGGTCGCCCGGCTGGACGACCGTGCTGCCGCGCGGCGGGATCGTCTCCTCGCCGCGCGCGACCACGGCGATGAGGGCGGTGCGCGGCAGGCCGAGCTCACGCACGTGTGAGCCGGCAATCGCGTGGTCGGCGCCGACCGCGAAGTCGACGAGGTCGATCGAGCCGAGATGGTCGACCGCGATCGGCGGCGCAGCGCGAGCCGGCGCCGGTGACGTCACGCGAAGCGCCGTGGCCACCCGCTCGAGCGTCGTCCCCTGCACCAGCGCCGACACGACGACGACGAAGAACACCGCGTTGAAGATCGTCTCCCGCTCGCCGACGTGCGACGACAGGACGAACGTGCCGAGCACGATCGGCACCGCGCCGCGCAGGCCGGCCCAGCCGAGCAGCGCCCGCTCCCGGTTGGTGAAGTCGCTGAACGCCGTCGAGGCCCAGACCGCGACCGGGCGGATCACGAACGTGAGCGCCGCCGCGACGCACAGCCCGGCGAGTGCCACGTCGGGCAGGTCGCTCGGGAAGACGAGCAGCCCGAGCACGACGAACATCGCCACCTGCGCGACGAACGCCAGCCCCTCGTGGAACGAGACCAGCTGGCGGCGATAGCGCGACGGCGTGCTCCCGACCGCGAGCCCGACCAGGTAGACGGCGAGGAACCCGCTCCCGCCGAGCACGTCCGCAACTCCGAACGACAGCGCCGCCGCGGCGACCGACGCGACCGGGGCGAAGGCACCGATCGACGGCGGGATGCGCGCGAACAGCCACATCGCCCCCACGCCGAGCGCGGCACCGACGGCCAGCCCGAGGCCGATCTCGCGCACCACCTCGAGCACGAGGTCTCCGAACCCGTAGTCCGAGTGCTCGATCCAGGCGATCAGGCCGACCGTCAGGGCGATCGCCATCGGATCGTTGCCGCCCGTCTCGGCCTCGAGCGTGCGCGCGAGCCGCCGGCGGACGTTCGTGAAGCGCAGCGTGGCGAAGACCGCCGCCGCATCCGTGGACGCGACGACGGCGCCCAGCAGGATCGCCTCGAGCCACGAGAGGTCGAAGACCGCCTGCGCGACGAGCCCGGTCAACGCCGCGGTGACGACGACGCCGACCGTGCTGAGCAGCGCGGCCGGGACTGCGACCTCCCGCAGCCGCCGCCACGAGGTGGAGAGCCCGCCCTCGTAGAGGATCGCGACCAGCCCGACGATCCCGACCGAGCGGGCGAGGTCCGCGTCGTCGAAATCGATCCCGCCCGGCCCGTCCGAGCCGAGCAGCATCCCGAGCGCGAGGAACGCGACCAGCGCGGGCACGCCCTTGCGCGACGCGACCAGCGCCACGATCAGGCTGGCGGCGAGGATCAGGCCGACGAGGAGGAGCACGACGCCTTCGTCCATCAGCCGGCATCTTCCCGTTCCCGTTGAAAGTCCGGCTGCGCCATGACGACTTTCAACGGACAACTGCCAGTCAGACGCGACTTCGCGCGACGTGGCTCCCGCCCGGGCAAGCCGGGCTTCGCCGCGTTACGGAAGATCTAGCTGCTCCATCCGCGGGCGCGGATGGATGTTCACCGACCTCATTCCGGCTGACCCGATGGTGAAGCCGTGCACCGCACCCGCCGGGACGACGATCACGGTGCCGGCGACGGCCTCGACGTCCTGGCCGTCGACGGTGAACGTCGCGGAGCCCTCGAGCACCACGAACGTCTCGTCGTACGGGTGCGTCTGCGGCCCCGGCCCGTCTCCCTCATGGCCGTTCACGACGAAGAACGAGACGGACGAGCCGTAGCGCTCGCCGAGGAAGCGGCGGCTGCGCCCCGTGGACGTCTTGCCGATCTCATCGAAGGGAACGACCTGCGGGTCGGTCACATCGAGAGAATAGGCGGCGTGCGGGGGACGGTCGTGAGCGTGGAGGAAGCGCGGCGGATCGCCGTGCGCGCGCAGCTCCTCGACGGCTCGGCGCGGAACGTCCTCGACACGGTGCGCCGGCTCGGCTTCCTGCAGCTCGACCCGATCGCCACCGTCGCCACGCCGCAGGAGCTGGTGCTGCAGGCGCGGCTCGGCTCCTTCGACCCGGCCGAGCTCGACCGGCTGCTCTGGCAGGACCGCAAGCTCGTCGAGTTCAACGCGTTCGTCTACCCGATTGAGTCGCTGCCGCTCCTGCGCGCGCGCATGCGCGCGCACCGGCGGTCGCTGAAGCTCGAGCGGCACCGCTGGCAGCGGGAGTTCATGCAGCGCAACGCGGCCTTCAAGCGCTACGTGCTGCGCGAGCTCGAGCGGCGCGGCCCGCTCCTGTCCCGCGAGCTCGAGGACCGCTCCGTGGACGCGCGCCTCGAGCACCGCTGGTACGGCAGCCGCTACGTGGGGATCATGCTCGGCATCCTCCACGTCAACGGCTACGTCGCAGTGGCCGGGCGGCGCGGCAAGCAGCGCGTCTGGGACCTCGCCGAGCGCTGGTACCCGGAGACCGAGGTCGTGCCGGCGCGCGAGGCCGAGCGGATCTTCGCGGAGCAGCGCGCACGGGCTCTGGGCGTGCGCCTCGAGCAGGGCGCCTGGGTCGCGCATCCGGACGCCAGGGACGGCCCGGTGCCGGACCGCGCCGTGCTGCTCTCGCCGTTCGACCGGCTGATCCACGACCGCGACCGCGCCGAGGCGCTGTGGGACTTCCACTACCGGCTCGAGATGTACGTGCCGGCATCCAAGCGCGAGTACGGCTACTACGTGCTGCCGCTGCTCGCCGGCGACCAGATCGTCGGCCGCGCGGAGCCGCGCTTCGACCGCAAGACGAAGACGCTCGAGCTGCTCGGCGCCTGGGGCGACACCTCGCGGCTCGACGAGGCACTGGCCCGGCTCGCCGACTATCTCGGCGCAGATGCGCGGGCGGCGGCGAGCACGGCGCGCACGTAGCAGGCAACCGCAGCGGAGCCGGGCCGGCCCACCGGCAGCTCCGCGGCGAACGCGGTCGTGCCGGGGAAGGTCGCGTTCTCCCACTCGATCGCGCTCCCGGGCAGCTTCGGCCGCGGGCGGAACGGCAGGCCGGAGACGCGGGCAAAGACGCGCTCGACCCGCGGGTCGCCGCCGGACGCCCACACGAGGTTCAGGTGCTGGTGGAACCAGACCGTCAGCCGCGGCCGCACGCGCAGGACGAGCGTCCGGCCGATCCGCGCCTCGCGCTCGGAGAGGGGTCCCGTGCCCGACTCGAACGGCCCGCCGAGCGGCCGCCACCGCCACGGGTAGTTGCGGTTCAGGTCGACCCCGCGCGCGTTGCCGCGCGTCCCGGCCGCGACGCCGTCCGGGTTCAGCGTCGGCACCACCCAGAGGTCGATCCCGTGTGGCGACAGCCGCGCGAGCGAACGCGCGACCGCCATCCCGCCCGTCTCGTTCCCGTGGATCGAGCCGACCACGAGCACCGGCGTCCCGCGCGGGTCGCCAACGCGCGTGACGGTGATCGGCCGCCCCTGCCACGAGCGGCCGAGCATGCGCGTCCCCGCCTGCGCCGGCAGCGCCAACGCGAGCGCGACGAGCACGACGACCGCCTTCATCCCGGCAGGGTGCCGTCCCGGCCCGCCGAATGCTCGCTCATGAGCGACGCGCGCATCCGGGAGGCGCGACACGAGGCCCGCGTCGACGCGCTGATCTTCCTCGCGGTCGCCGTCGTGCTGCTCGTCGCCCTCGCCGTCGTCAGCCTCGCAGCCGACTGGGAGCTACTCGGACTCCACGGCTGGGTATGGCTGGTGCTCTGCCTCCCCGAGTTGAGCCTCGCGGTCGCGATGCTGCTCAGCTCGCGGATGCCCGACCGCCGCGCCAGCCACCGGGTGCTCCAGGTCTTCATCGGCATCGTGGTCCTCGGGAACGCCCTCGGCCTGCTGATCCTCGTCGCGGGGCTCATCACCGAGAGCAAGTCCGACCTGACCGGCGCGCAGCTGCTCATGAGCGGAGCCGTGCTCTGGCTCACCGACGTCATCGTCTTCGGCCTCTGGTTCTGGACGCTCGACGACGGCGGCCCGGTTGAGCGCGCCATTACCAACCGCTGGGAACGCAAGCCCGACTTCCAGTTCCCGCAGGACGAGAACCGCGAGCTGGCACGCGACGGCGCGGACTGGTACCCGCGGCTCGAGGACTACGAGTACGTCGCGTTGACGAACGCGATCGCGTTCAGCCCGACCGACACGATGCCGCTGACCCGCTGGTCGAAGGCGCTCATGGCTGCCGAGTCGGCGATCTCCGTGGTGGCCGTGCTGCTCGTCGCCGCGCGAGCCGTGAACATCCTCGGCTCGTAGCGCCTTCCAACCCAAGTAACAGACTGTTACAAGGCGTCGGGCGGGGCCGCGGCTAGTTGACGAGCTTGCGCTGCATCGCGCGGATCGCGACGCGCCACATCAGGACGCCGAAGCCGATCAGGTAGAGCACGCGCAGCAGGTCGCTCCAGCCGTTGAACCCGAACGCCGCGCCGCGCACCAGCACGACGCACTGGTGCAGCGGGTTGAAGGCGGCGATGACCTCCGCCCAGTGCGGCAGCGCCGAGATCGGGAAGAACGTGCCCGCCACGAGGAACAGCGGCGTGAGAACAGCACTGATGATGTAGCTGAAGTTCTCGATCGACTTGGCGTGGCCCGCGATCGCGATCCCGAAGCACGCCCAGCCGTAGCCGCAGAGGAAGCCGATGAACGGGACGAAGATCATCGTCCAGCGGGGGTCGAGGCCGAAGAACATCGACACGATCATCGGGACGCAGCCGTACACGCCCGCGCGCGCTGCGATCCAGAGCGCCTCCGCCGTGACGAGCTCCTCGGTGTCGACCGGCGCGGCCAGGATCGCGTCGTAGGTGTGCTGGAACTGGTACTTCACGAACGTCCCGAACATGGCCGGGAAGGCGCTCGAGAAGAGCACGGCGGTCGCGACCGTGCCCGTCCCGATGAACTGCACGTAGTCGTACCCGCCGACCGTGGAGACGAGTGAGCCAAACCCGAAGCCGAACGCGAGCAGGTAGATGGTCGGCTCGACGGTCGACGAGAAGGTCGCCGAGCGCCAGTAGGACGAGAAGTTGATGACCTCGCGGACGAGCACGCCGGCGATGGCGGGCCGCTCGAGGCGGCGAAGTCGGCGCTCCTGCGTGGCGACGGCCATCAGTCGATCTGCTCCCCGGTGAGGAGCACGAACACGTCCTCGAGATTTGCGGGCCGCCGCTCGCCGGGCGGGGCGTTGCCGTCCGCGCCGAGAACCGCGACGCTCGTGCCGGTGCGCCGCGTGCGCCAGCCGGCCGCGGCCGCTTCGGCCTCGACCTCGGCCAGGCGCGCCGGCGTCCCGTACACCTCGACCGCGTCGCGGCCCGCATGCTCGGCGACCAGGTCGGCCGGGGCGCCCGCTGCGACGGACTTGCCGTGCGACATGATCAGCACCGTGTCGGCGAGGCGCTGCGCCTCCTCGATGTAGTGCGTCGACATCAGGATGGTCGTGCCCTCGGCGCGGAGGAGATCGATGAGCGCCCAGAGCTCCTGCCGCACCTGTGGGTCGAGCCCGACGGTCGGCTCGTCGAGTAGTAGGAGCTGCGGGCCGGTGCACGAGCGACCGGGCGATCAGCAGGCGCCGCCGCATCCCGCCCGAGAGCTTGTCGACCCGCGTGTCGCGCCGGTCACCCAGGTTCGCGATCTCGAGCGCGCGCTCGATCGCCGCGTGCCGCTCGTTGCGGGGGATCCGGTAGAGGTGCGCGAAGACGAGCAGGTTCTGCTCGACGGTCAGCGTGACGTCGAGGTTGTCGAGCTGCGGCGAGACGCCGCAGCGGGCGCGGGCCTGCTTCGACTCGCCGGGGAGGGTGAAGCCGAGCACCTCCAGCTCGCCCTCGTCCGCGATCGACTGCGCCGTGAGCAGCCGCATCGTCGTCGACTTGCCCGCGCCGTTCGGGCCGAGCAGGCCCACGCAGGTCCCGGTCGGCACGTCGAGGTCGAGCCCGCCCACGGCGGTGATCGGCCCGTAGCGCTTGACGACACCGCGCAGGCAAATGGCGAGCGAACGCTCCACCGCCGCAGGATGCCAGTGCGCCGCTAGAGCGCAGTCGAGACGGGCGCCGACCTTTCGTGATCCAGGTCGTGCTGCCCACGCCTGCGCCGGACGACTACTGCGGAGCGCGCGAGCCTGCTCGAACGGGAGATCTCGGCCGACGACGCCCGGGTGGCTCACCTTCGCCTCACGACGCTGGGCGAGCAACGACTCGCCGGCGCACGTGTGGAGCTGGGGCCGGAACGCGGGGCGTTGCTCGCTCTGTTCGACAACGCGTAAACGTCGGTGAGGATTCGTTCACAAAGCGATCGCATCGCAACCCGATGTGGTGAGATGGCCGACCGTTACGGCGGCGAGAGCGAACATCCGGTGGCTCGCACCCGCGGCGGCGCCCGCTCTGCTCGCGGCCGCCGGCTGCGGCGGGAACGAGCAGGCGGCGACGCATCCGGAGAGTCACGCGGCACGCTCGATCGCAACGCTCTGGTGGGTCATGTTCGCCGGGTCGGTGGTCGTCGTCGCCGTCGTCCTCTTGCTGCTGCTCGCCGCACTCGTGGTTCGGCGCGGTGCTGCGCCGTCCCGGCTCGGATCGGGTAGGGCGCTCGTCGCCATCGGCGGCGCGGGCGTTCCCGCCCTCGCGCTGATCGTTCTCTTCGCCCTCACGCTCGCCACCATCCCCGAGACTGCGCCGGCAGGCGCCCGGGCGGCCGACATGACGATCGACGTGACGGCGCGCCAGTGGTTCTGGGACGTCGTCTACCCGAACGAGGGCATCCGGGACGCAAACGAGATCCACCTCCCGGTCGGCCAGACCGTGAACGTCCGCCTGCAGAGCGGCGACGTCGTCCACTCGCTCTGGGTGCCGGAGCTCAACCGCAAGATGGACGTCATCCCGGGTCGTACGAACGTCGTGACGTTCCGGGCCGAGCATCCCGGCCGCTACCGCGGGCAGTGCGCCGAGTTCTGTGGCATCCAGCACGCGAAGATGGCGCTCTGGGTCGTCGCGCAGCGGCCCGCCGACTACGACGCGGTGGGCCACCGGCGCACGGCGAGCCGGCGCTGCAGGTCCTCCCCCGCGCGGTTGGAGCAGCGGCGAGCAAGTGCTTCATCGAGCTCGGCCTGCGTCTACTGCCACACGATCGCCGGCACGAACGCGACGGGCAAGGTCGGGCCCGACCTGACGCACATCGCGAGCCGCCTGACGCTCGCGGCCGGAACGATCCCGAACTCGCGCGGCTATCTCGCCGGCTGGATCCTCGACCCGCAGCATCTGAAGCCCGGCAACAAGATGCCCGGCACCGACCTGCCGCGGCGCCGCAGTTGCAGGCGCTCCTCGACTACCTCGAGAGCCTGCGCTGATGACCGTCGGTGCGAGCGTCGAGCGGCTGCGCGCATCGTGGGCAGAGCCGGGAGACGCTCGTCGACGGCGCTCGCCACCGTCGACCACAAGCGCATCGGCGTGCGCTACCTGCGTGACCGCGTTCGCTCTTCTTCCTCGCCGGCGGGCATCGAGGCGCTGCGTCATGCGCGTCCAGCTCGCCGCGCCCGAACGAGCGACGTGCTCGTCGCCCGAGGCCTACAACCAGCTCTTCTCGATGCACGGCATCACGATGATCTTCCTCTTCGTCACGCCGATGCTGTCCGGCTTCGGCAACTACTTCGTGCCGCTGCATGATCGGCGCGCGCGACATGGCCTTCCCGCGGCTGAACGCCTTCGGCTACTGGGTCTTCCTCGCCGCGGGCCTGTTCATGTACTCGAGCTTGCTCGATCGGCACGGCGCCCGACGCCGGCTGGTTCACCTACGCGCCGCTGTCGAGCGCAGGCGTTCCGCGCGGGCCGAACATCGACTTCTACGGCGCTCGGGCTGATCTTCCTCGGGATCTCGACGACGGCGGGCGCGATCAACTTCATCGTCACGATCCTCAAGCTGCGCGCGCCGGGGATGTCGCTCAACCGCATGCCGCTCTTCTGCTGGGCGATGCTCGCCACGTCGTTCGCGATCGTCTTCGCGATGCCGGCGCTCACTGCCGCCTGCCTCCTGCTCGAGCTGGAGCGCCACTTCGGCTTCCACTTCTTCGACGTCGCCGCGCGGCGGCGACCCGCTCCTCTGGCAGCACCTCTTCTGGATCTTCGGGCACCCCGACGTCTACATCATCTTCCTGCCGGCGGTCGGGATCGTCTCGCACGATCATCCCGGTCTTCTCCCGGCGGCCGATCGTCGCGCAGCACGTGGGTCGCGCTCGCGACGATGGCGACCGGCGTTCATCAGCTTCGGCGTCTGGGTGCACCACATGTTCGCCGTCGGGCTGCCGCAGGTCTCGCTGAGCGTTCTTCGCGGCGGCGAGCACTGGTGATCGCCATCCCGAGCGGGATCCAGGTCTTCGCCTGGCTCGCGACGATGCTCGGCGGGCGCCCCGTGCTGCGGACGCCGTTCCTGTTCGTGCTCGGCTTCATCGTCGTCGTTCGTGATCGGCGGGTTGACCGGCGTGATGTTCGCCGCGGTCCCGTTCGACCAGCAGGTGACCGACTCGTACTTCGTCGTCGCGCACTTCCACTACGTGCTCTTCGGCGGCGCCGTGTTCCCGATCTTCGCGGCGATCCACTACTGGTTGCCGAAGATCACCGGCCGGCATGCTCGACGAGCGCGCTCGGCGTCGTCGAGCTTCTGGCTCGTCTTCGTCGGCTTCAACCTCACCTTCTTCCCGATGCACATCGTCGGGCCTGCTCGGGATGCCGCGGCGCGTCTACACGTATCCGACCGGCGATGGGCTGGGACATGCTGCAACCTGCTCTCGACGATCGGCGCGTTCGTGCTCGCGCGTCGGGCTCGTTCGTCGATCGTCGCGAACGTCGTCGTGGAGCCTGCGTCGCGGGCGCGCCCGCCGGCGACGACCCCTGGGGCGGCGACACGCTCGAGTGGGCGACGTCGCTCGCCGCCGCCCGCCTACAACTTCGCGCGCATCCCGATCGTGCACAGCGCCGACGCCGGTCTGGGACGCGCTTCGACCGCGAGCGTGGCGCGGTGCTGCCCGGAGGGACACAGCACGGACGATGGCGACCACGCCGTGCTCGCCGGCCGACGTCGCGGGTCGCTGCGCGATGCCCGGAGAGCTCCTGGTCGCCGCTGCTCGTCGCGCTCGCGCTGTCGCTCGTCTGCCGTCGGCGCTGATGGTCGAGTTCGACGGGCGCTCGGCGCTGGCGGCGGTGGCCGGTGTCGTTCGCGGCCGGCGCATCTCGTGGCACCGCCCGCGCGAGGAGTCAGCCGTGAGCTGCATGACGTAGCCGTCGCGCGCCCGGCTTATCGCCGATCACGCTGCTCGACCGCCTTCTGGGGCATGGCTGCTCGCGATCGCTACCGAGGCGACGCTCTTCGCGCGTTCTTATCGTGCTCGTACTTCTACCTCTCGCTTCAGACCGCGCGGTGCCTGGCCGCCCGACGGCATCGCCGACCCGAAGCTCGCTGAAGGCGACACGTCTATGACGCTGCTCCTCCTCGCTGCGTAGCGTGCACGGTGTACACGCCGCCGAGCGCGGGATCCGCAGCGACAAGTCGACGGCGCCTGCGGATCATGCTCGCCTGCACGTTCGTGCTCGTCGCTCGGCTTCCCGGAACGCAGGCGCTTCGAGTACCGCGAGATACCTCGACGTTCGTTCCGTCCGCAGACCGACGCGTACGGATCGCTCTTCTACACGATCGTCACCATCCACGTTTCCTGCACGTGGTCGGCCGGCCTGCTGCTGCTCGCGTGGACGCAGTTCTTCGCTCTGGCGCGGTGCTCTATCGCCGCGAGCGCCACGAGGCCGTCGAGAGCGACGGCGCTCTACTGGCATTTCGTCACCGTCGCTATGGCTCTTCGTCTACCTGTTCGTCTACCTCTCGCCGCACCTGTGACGACCGCATGGACACGCAGCGCGGTCGTCGCTCTACGCCGTCTTCGGCGGGGCGCTCGCGTGGATCGTTCCAGCTGCTCGCCGGCTACGGGGTCGCGGAAGCGGCGCTGCTCAGACGGCCGCGCGACAGCGTCGCTCTGGGACTCCGGGCTCGCGCACGTATGCGCTCGCGATCACCGTCGTCGCCGCCTCTCGGCGGCGCTCGGCGCGCTCGCGCGTCGTTCGGGGTCCTCCGCGTCGGTCGGCGCGGAGCGACGCGCTCCATCCAGTTCGCAGGCGTCGCCTCGGCTCGCTCGCGAGCCTGCTCTTCCTGCTCGCTCATCCTCATGGGCGGAGCGGGCGTCCTTCGTCGGTCGACACCTGCCGAAGCGGATGAGGGCGACGCTGATCCTGCTCGCCGCTCTCCTCGCTCGCCGCCGGCTGCGGCGGGAGCGAGCACGACGGTCGACGTTCCCGGCGGAGACGCCTCGCGCGCGCCGGCCGCTGATCGAGGCCTACGGGTGCGGTGCGTGCCACACGATCGCGGGGATCGACGGCGCCGACGCGCACGTCGGCCCGTCCCTCGTCGCACCTCGCCGACGCGCGAACGATCGCCGGAGCCTCCCCAACACGCCCGCGAACCTCGTCGCCTGGATCCGGGACCCCCAGGCGATCGTCCCCGAACACGCTGATGCCGAATCTCGGCCTCGTGCGAGACGCAGGCTCGCGACATCGCCGCCTACCTGCTGTAGCCACTGATCGAACAGGAGCGCCATGGACGACACCGAGCCCCGCATTAATCGAACGCGATGTTGCCCAGGAAGCGGTTCCTTCGGCCGCGCCGGCACGCTCGCCGCCACCGTCGCGCGTCGCGGGGCCGCTCGCCGTCGTGCGGCGAGGATGAGCAGGCGGTCGCGCTCTATCGGGTCGACACTGTCGGCGTGAGGGCTTCCCATCCGCTGCCGCCCGTCGCAGCGGCCGCTCTTATGCCACATCTACTTAGCTTCTTCACCGCGCCCGAAGCGCAGGACGTGGACGCCTTCGCCGCGCGGCTCATCCCGGGGACTGCTGCCGACCCGGCGCGCGCGAGGCCTGCGTCACGACCTACATCGACGCGAAGCTCGCGCGCTTCTCGTCGTTCGCGACGAAGACCTACTTCCGCGAGCCGTTCGCCAAGCCGGCGAAGGGCGCGGCGGGCGCCGGGCTTCCACGGCGGCACGCCCTACGTCGCGATGAAGGAGCTGCCCCGCTACGGGTTCCAGTCCGAGCGACGCCGCAGAAGTCGTACCGCGAGGGGCTGCGCGCGCTCGAGAAGTTCTCGCGGGCGACTCTACGGGAAGCCGTTCGCCGCACTCGGCGACACGGTGCAGGACGCGATCCTGGAGGGGATGGCAGCGACGAAGACGCCGTCGCCGACAGCCTCGAAGGCGCCTGGCGCGAAGCCGCCCTCGGCCGCCGCGAAGAACATGGGCAAGCGGCTCAAGCGCTTCTTCAAGGATCCATCGCCGTCGGCGTTCCTGTCGATGCTGCAGGCGGACGTCAACGAGGGCATGTTCTCCGACCCGATCTACGGCGGGAACCGCGATCTCGCCGGATGGCGGCTGATCGGCTACCCGGGCGCCCAGCGCGCGTACACGGCATACGAGCTGCAACACGGGGCGCGCCGTCGTAGTGCAGAGCCTGCGCGACATGCCGTCGATGCACCCGGGCCATCCCCAGGACGGCGCAGTGCTGCCGCTCGCCGGCACGCGCCAGACGGCGAGCGGCTGACATGGCGAGAAAGCATCCGAGCGTCGACGTGGTCACGGTCGGCGGGGGCTGGACAGCCGCGATCCTCGCGGCGAAGCTCTGCCCCGCCGGCCACAGCGTCGTGTCGATCGAGCAGGGCTCGTCGCGCTGGACGTACCCGGAGTTTGCCCACAACCACGACAGCCTTCGCTACTCCGTGCGCTACGCGATGATGGTCGACCTCGCGCGCGAGACGTGGACGTGGCGGCCGAACGTGCGCGCGCCGGCCCTGCCAATGCGCCAGTACGGGTCGTTCAACCCGGGAGAGGGCCTCGGCGGCTCGGCGATCCACTGGTCGGCGCAGCTCTGGCGCTACCTCGAGACCGACTTCCGCTACCGCTCGCACGTCATCGAGCGCTACGGCGAGGGCAAGCTCCCCGCCGGCTCGACGGTTCAGGACTGGCCGGTGACCTACGACGAGCTCGAGCCCTACTACGACGCGTTCGAGTGGGACATCGGCGCCTCCGGCCAGGCCGGCAACGTCCGCGGCCGGAAGATCCCCGGCGGCAATCCGTTCGAGGCGCCGCGCAGCCGCGGCTTCCGGCATCCGCCGCTCGAGGTGAACACGTTCGCGCAGATGTTCGCCGACGCGTCCGGGCAGCTCGGGCTGCACCCGTTCACGCAGCCGGCGGGCATCGCATCGCGGGCATGGGTCGACGGCCATGGCAACCATCACGCCGCCTGCATGTACTGCGGGTTCTGCACGCGCTTCGGCTGCGAGGTCGACGCCAAGGCGAGCCCGGTCAACACGCACCTGCCGATCGCGCTCGACACGGGCCGGTACGAGGTTCGCACCGACTCCAAGGTGACCCGGATCGAGACCGACGACCGCGGGCGAGCGACCGGCGTGACCTACGTCGACGCCCACGGCGAAGAGCACTTCCAGCCCGCCGAGCTCGTCGTCGTGTCGGCGTTCACGCTCGAGAACAACCGGCTGCTCATGCTCTCACGGAGCCGTGCGCACCCTCGCGGCGTCGGCAACGACCGCAGTCGAGTCGGGCGGAACTACACGTACCAGATCTACCCGCAGACGGTGGTCGGCCTCTGGGAGGGCAGGCGGCTGAACATGTACATGGGCAACACCTGCACGATCAAGATCCTCTACGACTACAACGGCGACGTCTTCGATCACCGGAACCTCGACTTCATCGGCGGGATGCAGCTCTTCTCCGAGCCGTGCGAGCGGGAGCCCGTCAACTCGGTGACAGGGCTGATGACGAAGACCGGAGCGACGTACGGCGCCGACTGGAAGCGCGAGATCAGCCGCAACTGGGACTCGTACGCGGGGATCAACACCGAAGGCGAGAGCATCGCGTACGAGGACAACTTCCTCGATCTCGACCCCCACTACCGCGACCGCTACGGAAACCCGCTCCTCCGGCTCACGTTCGACTGGCACGACAACGAGCAGCGGATGTGGCGGTTCATGTACGCCCGGTCGCAGGAGATCATGCGCGCGATGAGGCCGACGCGCATCGTCGCGCAGAAGCCTGAGCTCGGGCCATACAACATCCACGACTACCAGAGCACGCATCCCACGGGCGGCTGCGTCATGGGATCTGATCCCGGCAGCTCCGTCACGAACTCGTACGGCCAGGTGTGGGACACGCCGAACGTGCTCGTCACGGGCGCAGCGCTCTTCCCGCAGAACCCCGGTGCGAACCCGACCGGGACCATCGGCGCGCTCACGTACCGAACGGCCGACGCGATCAGGGACAGGTACTTCGACGCCCCCGGGGAGTTGCTCGACTGAGAGGGCCGCGCCAATGAAGGTTTCATGAGATCGGCTTGACAGGCCGCCCGAAACTGACGACACTGAGATCCGTGGGGGTCGTAGGGAAGGGTCGGCTGCGCTATGCGCTGGCCGCCGTCAGCTTCGGGGTGTTCGCACTGGCAGCCGTCTCGGCGGCAACAGCGCGTCCTGCCCCGAAAAAGCCGGCGCCGCTCGTCGCCAAGGCGACGTGCGGCACGCTGACGCTGAAGAAGGGCGGCTCCGGGCTGCTGCGCGTCAAGCCGGCCAAGGGCTCGATGCCGGTCGTCTCGGCCTCGCTCGCCGGCACGAAGGCGAAGACGAAGATCCGGACGATCAGCCTTATCGGCAAGACGTCCTTCCGCTACAAGCTCGCCAAGAAGAAGGGCCGGGCGGAGAAGGTTCACGTGCTCGTCCGCTTCAAGAAGGGCAAGGTCTCGAAGACGGCGAGGATCCTGTGTGCCGTCCGCATCGGCGGCTCGGCCGCCATCGTGAACGTCGCCATGGCCGGCGGCGGGGTGGGCTCGGTCACGTTCGCGCCGGGCGGGACGACGTGCGCGTCGGACAAGGCGCCGTGCGCGAAGACCTACGCACCGGGCAAGAAGGTGACGCTGACGGCTTCGCCGGACACGAGCTCCACCTTCGAGGGCTGGAGCGGCAGGTGCTCCGGGAAGGGGACCTGCGTCGTGAAGACCGCGGGAGTCAAGACGGTCACGGCCAAGTTCGTGAAGAAGCAGTTCCAGGTCACGATCGAGAAGGCCGGTGAGGGCGACGGCACGATCTCGAGCGACGGAACGCTCGCGTGCGGCGCAACGTGCACCGCGAGCCTCGAGGCCGGCGACATCGTCCGCCTGAAGGCCGAGCCCGACGGCAACTCGAAGTTCGTCGGCTGGACGGGCGAGTGCACCAGCACGTCGGTCACGTGCAACTTCCCGGTCGACGGCGAGATCACCGTCACGGCGACGTTCTCACGGAAGGGCAACCGCCTGAACGTCTCGCGGTCCGGCTCGCAGGCCGGCGGGACGATCACCGCCGACGTGCCGGGCGTGGACTGCGGCGACACCTGCTCGTACACCTATCCGGCGGGCACGGTCGTCACGCTGACCGCGGCCGCGACGCCGGGCTACCTCTTCGCCGGCTGGCGCGCCGACTGCGCGAGCGCCGGGACGAGCCCCACCTGCACGGTCACCATGGACGCGGTCAAGTTCGTCTCGGCCGAGTTCCAGAAGGGCATCCCGGTGACGGTCGCCGTCACGGGCACCGGCAGGGTGACGAGCGCGCCCGCGGGCATCGACTGCGGCGCCACCTGCACGTCTTTGTTCTTCCCGTACACGATCGTGACGCTAACGGCGAGCGGCGGCACCTTCGACCACTGGGACAACTGCCCGGCGATCGCCGGCAACACCTGCCAGGCCGCAGCCGACGCTGCCTCGCCGCCCGGCACCATTACCGCCGTCTTCAACCCGTAGACGTCCGTAGGCTCGGCCCGTGGAGACGGGCCTCGCGGGCAAGCGCGTCCTCGTGACGGGCGCATCGGGCGGGATCGGCGCGGCGTGCGCGCGCGCGTTCGCGGCCGAGGGCGCGTCCGTGTTCGTCCACTACCACCGCGGCCGCAAGCGGGCAGACGCGGTCGCCGCCGAGCTGGGCGGCGCACCGACGGGCGCCGCCGACCTGACGCGCGAGGACGAGGCCGACCGGCTCTTCGACGAGGCCCGTTCGGCGCTCGGCGGGATCGACGTCTGCGCCGCCGTTGCAGGCGTGTGGCCGCGCGAGGACGTGCCCGTCTGGGAGCTGTCGCTCGAGCGCTGGGAGAACACGCTGGCCGAGAACCTGCGCTCGACGTTCCTCACCGCGCGCGGCTTCCTGCGCGAGGTCGCCCACTCGGGGCACGGCAGCCTCGTGATGGTCGCGTCGACCGCCGGCCTCGTCGGCGAAGCGGGTCATGCGGACTACGCGGCGGCCAAGTCGGCGATCGCAGGCGGGCTGCTGCTGAGCCTGAAGAACGAGGTGGTGCGCGTCGCGCCGCGCGCGCGGGTAAATGTGGTCGCGCCGGGCTGGACGGTCTCGCCGATGACGCGTGAAGCGCTCACGGAGCAGCAACTCGCGCGCGTGACGCGGACGATGGCCCTGCGCAAGGTCGCGCAGCCGGAGGACGTGGCGCGCGTCGTGGTCGTGCTCTCCTCGGACGAGCTCTCGGGCCACGTGACCGGCCAGGTCGTCACGGTCGCCGGCGGCCTGGAAGGCCGCGTCCTGCACGAGGGTTAGTTCAGCGAGTTCGCAGCCGTCGCCGCGCCGAGCCAGCCCGCCGCCACCATCGAGACGAGAAAGGCGACGATTGTGAACCACCGCCGCTGCAGGACGCGCGCCGCGACGAGCAGGAGCACCGCCGCAGCCGCGACGATCAGTGCGGTGATCGTGGCGTCGTGCGCGCCGTAGGCGTCCCACCTGCTCGTGCCGTCGTCGCGATACGAGTCCTCGCTCTGCACGTACCAGACGAGCCACACCGCTCCCAGCAGAAGGGCGGCGGCCTGGACGAGCGTCCCGCAGCGGAGTGTCCACGGCGTCGACGTCGAGACTGCAAACGACATCCCGGCGACGACCAGCAGCACGAAGAACAGGATCATCAGTTCAGCGCGTTCGCGAGCACGGCGGCGAAGGTCAGGACCGACGCCAGGCTCGCGACGAGGAAGCCGGCAACGGCGAGGTCGCGCCGCCGCAGGCGCCAGGCGCTCACCAGAAACGTGACAGAGAAGGCTGCGAAGAACACGGCCAGCAGGACCGGGCCGTGCGAGTTGTAGGCGTCCCACCGACTCGTGCCGTCGTCACGGTATGTGTCTTCGCTCGCAACGAATCCGATCAGACCCACGGTCATGAGCGCCACGGTCGCGGCTTCAGCGACCGTCCCGAGCTTAAGAACGGATTCCCAGAACACCGAGCCCGCGGCAAGCACCAGCGCGCTGACAAGCACGACAGGCATGAGCCAGAGCAACGGCCCAACGATCGACGTCAGCCACTCGGGCGACGAGTAGATCGCAAGCATGCGATAAATATACCACGTTCGCTATCCGCCGAACGCGAAGCGGCGGGTCGCCCCGCCGCTTCATCTCCGGCCGTGAACCGATTTGCCGTCAGTCCCACAGCACAGGAGTTGGCCCTGCCATCGGCAGCGCTCCGGGCAGGCTTGAACGACGCTTGTCCCGGTGTGAGAGCCGCGCCCTCATGCGTGTGGGAGCCGGCACCGGGCCATCCCCCGGCGAGGACTCGCCCTGGGTGAGCCGGTGGGTGACGCGCCGGCTCCCTCGATCGAGCTATGCCCTTAAATGCTGAGCGGGGCCCGCCCCTGGCCCCGCCCTAGCTCTTCGACTGTCTGACCGGGGGCCGGCCCCCGCCGCAACGGGGCCGATTCCCTGTCCTTTTCGCACCGCCCCCGCCGCATCGGGGCTGGCGCTTACAAGTCGCATGGTGGGTGCACCGGGCCGGTTCACCAATCCCCCTTCCGAGGTTGACGAGCCTGCTTCACCGATTACCCTCGATCGAGGGACGGCGGGTGAGCGCTCACCCACGCCTAGAGTTGCGGCGTGAGCGAGACCTTCCTCCAGCGCCTTGCCGACGGTCCCGTGATCGTGGCCGACGGCGGCATGGGCGCGCTGCTGACGAGCGCCGTCCCGCGCCTGCGCTCGCCCGAGGAGGCCAACCTGCGCGCGCCCGACGCGGTCGTCTCGCTGCACGTCAGCTTCATCAACGCCGGCGCGGACCTCATCGAGACGAACACGTTCGGCGCGAACCGCCGCAAGCTGGCAACGCATTTCCTGGAGGACGACTTCGAGCGGATCAACTCGACGGCGGTCAAGCTTGCCCGGGACGCGCGCGAGATCACCGGCCGCGACGTGTTCATCGGCGGCTCGATCGGCCCGATCGGCGAGCAGGCGACGTCGCGCGTGCGCCGCGAGCTGTTCTGCGAGCAGGCGTCGGTGCTCGAAGGCCGCGGCGCCGACCTCTTCATGATCGAGACCTTCTACGACCTGGAGGAGCTGGTCGACGCGATCGAGGCCGTTCGGGGCGTGTCCAGCCTGCCCATCGTGGCGCTCCTGACCTTCGACGAGCGCGCGGAGACGATCGCGGGCGTGACCGCGCGCGAGGCGGCCGAGCGGTTGGCCTCGCTCGACATCGCGGCCATCGGCGCCAACCACGGCGCGGGCCTGCTCGCCGCGCTCACGGCGCTCGAGGAGATGCGCGCCAACGGCCGGCCACTGGCCGCCCTGCCGAACATCGGTCTCGCCAGCCTCTCCGGCCGCCGCGTCATCTACCCGCACGCGAACCCCGAGTACTTCGCCGAGTTCGCCGCCTATGCGGGATCGCTCGGCGCGAAGATCATCGGCGGCTGCTGCGGAACGACGCCTGCCGAGATCGCCGCGATCCGCAGGGCGGTGACCGAGGACCGCCAGCCGCCCGGGCCGCTCGTGCTCGACGAGCGTGAGCTGGTGGTCGCACTCGGCGGCGAGCACATGGAGACCGGCCTGGCGCGCGCGCTGCGCGAGGGCGAATGGGTCGTGTCGGCCCAGCTCGACCCGCCGCTCGGCGCGAACCTCAGCGGCCTTGTCGAGACCGCCCAGGCACTCAAGGACTCCGGCCTGGTCGACTTCGTGGACGTGAACGACAACGCGGGCGCCCGCGCGGGGATGAGCGCGGTGACGGCGTCCGCGATCGTCCAGCGCGCGTGCGGCATCGAGACGATCCCGCACCTGACCACGCGCGACTCGACGGTGATGGGCCTCGAGTCGGCGCTCTTCGGCGCGCACGCGGAGGACGTCCGCAACATCCTGGCCGTCACCGGCGACCCGCCCGAGGTCGGCGACTACCCAGGCTCGCGCGGCGTCTACGAGATCGACTCGATCGGGCTGACCGCGCTGATCTCGCGGCTCAACCGCGGCGAGGACGCGAACGGCCGGCCGATCGACGCACCGACCTCGTTCTACGTCGGCGTCGCCGTCAACCCGTCGGCGGACGACCTGGAGCAGGAGCTCGACCGCTTCCACCAGAAGCTCGAGGCGGGCGCGCAGTACGCGATGACGCAGCTCGTCTTCGACCTCGCGCACCTCGACCGCTTCCTCGAGCGGCATCGGCGGCTCGTCGCCCGTGCCGCTGCTGCTCGGCGTCTGCCCGCTCTGGAGCTACCGGCTCGCGCTGCGCTTCCACAACGAGCTGCCGGGGATCGTCGTGCCCGACTCGCTGCAGAACGCGCTGCGCGACGCGGGCTCCGACGCCGCGGACGTCGGCATGGCGCACGCGAAGGAGCTGCTCGCCGAGGCGCGCGACCGCGTGGACGGCGTCTATCTCGTCGTCCCGTACCGCAGGCCGCTGCGGGTGCTCGAGCTGCTGTCCTAGCGTCGGTCCGGCCCCGCCGGCCGTGCGGATGCCGCGACAGTTTCGCGCGGCCCTTAAACCGGTGCCTGGCACCGGTGTTCGGCACCGCGCAACGCTCGCGAACCTCGAACACAAGCCGTTCGCGGCGTCCCGGTGCGGAATGCGTTACAGAGCCGTGCGCCTCTCCGGACGGTGCCTGGCACCGGTTTTAACCGCCCGCGGACATGTCCCGCGACTCACGGCGCGCAGGCGCCCGTCGAGACGCGGCCGCTCGCGCCGGCGAGCGCCTTGCGGACGATCGCGGACGGCACGCCGTAGCCCGAGTCGCTGCCCGCGCGGGCGGCGAAGACGGTCGCCTCCACCTCGCCGCGCTCGTTCACGGCCGGTCCTCCGGAGTTGCCGTGCTGGACGCGGCCGCGGAAGCCCGTGACGGTGCGCACCACCGGCCCGTGGCCGTACGCGTCGTCGGCCGCGACCGTGAGCGTGCTCCCCATCCGCCCGGGCGTCGCGGTGAACGCGCCGTCGCCCGGGTAACCGAGGATCGCCACGCGGTCGCCGCGGTGAGCGTCGACAATCGCGAGCGGCTGCCGGCCGAGCCCGCTCACGTGGAGCACGGCGACGTCGTTCTTCGCGTCGAAGGCGACCACGTCGGCCCGCAGCGGCGCGCCTTCCGGCGGCGCGACCGTCGTGTCGTCCTCGCCGGCGACCACGTGCGCAGCCGTGACGACGGTGTCGTCCTTCGCAACCCAGCCGCTGCCCGCGATCCCGAGCCCACACGCCGTTCCGAGCACCTTCACCACGCTCGGCGCCGCCTTGCGCACGCCCGGTGCCTGCAGCACGGCGGGGTCCGGCGGCTCGACGAGCACGGCCGGCCCGGCGAGCGCCGGGAAGGGATCGACCCGGGCGAGCACCTGCAGGGCGGCGCGCGGCGAGACGATCTCGTTGAGGCGCCTGAGCACCTCGGACCGCTGCGCCGCCCGGCGCAGGTCGGGCTGTCCCGGCACCTGCAGCGCCACCGCGCCGAGCACCCACACCACCGCGAGCCCCGTCACCGCGCCGAGCACGAGCCCACCCGCCGAGTCGAGGCGCCGCGCGATTCCGAGCGGCAGCGCGGCGCGCAGCGAGCCGCCCGCGACTGCGCCGGCCCCCTCCAGCAGGAACGCGAACGTGAGCGCCCCGGCGAGCGCGACGAGCGGCGTGTACGGCGACGCCGAGCCCGACGGCAGCAGGTGCGGCGCGATCCGCCCACCGATCAGGGCCCCCACGAGCACGCCCCCAAGCGAGAGTGCGCTGACGAGCAGCCCGCGCCGCAGCCCGGCGATCGCCGCGAGCGCAGCCACCGAGGCGGCGATCCAGTCGAGCGTCGTCACGGCAATCGAGCGTACGCGGCGGGCTTGCCGTGCCGGCCGCGAGCGACCATCATCGCTCCATGGCGGGGACGTACCACGAGGGCAGCCGCACGCTCCAGGCGCGGTTCGACACACGTCGCATCGCCGACCGGATCGACGAGCGGCTCGTGCGCGACCACATCGACGCCGACGACCGCGCCTTCATCGAGCGCTCCGACATGCTCTTCCTCGCCACCGCCGACGGCCACGGCCGGCCGAACTGCTCGTACAAGGGCGGCGCGCCCGGCTTCGTCCGCGTGGTCGACGAGCGCACCATCGCCTTCCCGAGCTACGACGGCAACGGCATGTACCTGTCGGCCGGGAACCTGCTCGTCAACCCGCACGTCGGCATCCTCTTCATCGACTTCCAGGAGCGGCGCCGCCTGAGGCTCAACGGGGTCGCCTCGTTCCACGACGACGACGCGCTGCTCGCGGAGTACCCCGAAGCGCAGCTGATCATCCGCGTACGCGCCGAGCAGGTGTTCCCGAACTGCCCGCGCTACATCCACCAGTACCAGCTCGTGAGCCACTCACGCTTCGTGCCCAAGGAGGGCTGCACGACGCCCGTGCCCCAGTGGAAGCGGGCCGGCTGGTCGCACGACGCGCTGCCGCTGGCCGATCCCGCGCGCGACGACGAGCGCGAGGTCGTTCACCGCGGCTAGCTAATCGTTGACGGGCCCGGTCAACGCGCCCGGAACGGCGTCCTTCCCGGCGCCGAGCTGATCCCAGAGAAAGTCGAGCTCGTCGTGGATCGCCGGCGCGAACGTGACGAGCTTGTGCCCGCCGTCGTAGCGCTTCACCTCGGCGTCGCCGGCCGCCTTCGCCATCCGGTCGAGGTCGGAGCGCGGGACGAACGTGTCGCCGTTGGCGATCTGGATCAGCAGCATGCCCTTGGCGTCGCCGACGTAGCGCGTCGGATCCGTCGGCCCGAGGATCGAGCGCACCTGCGGCCGAACCGCCGGCGGCGACGCGTTCACGAACTCGTTCAGGTTGGGCGCGGCGCCCGAGACGATCACGGCTGCCTTCACCCGGGAGTCGACGCCGGCTGCGATGGCCGCCGTCTTGGCGCCCGCGCTGAACCCGAGGATCCCGATCCGGTCGCCGTCGACCTGCTTCAGCGACTGCAGCACGTCGATCGCGCGGCGCACGTCGACGACGGCCTGGTCGCTCAGGTTGCGCTCGTTTCGCAGGCCCGCGAGGCCCTCGAGCTTGGGGCCCGGACGGACGAACGGCGAGTCGATCGTCAACCCGACCACGCGGCGCCCGGCGAGCCAGCTCGACTCCGGCACGAAATTGAGCCGCGAGCCGCCTGACCCGTGCAGGAAGACCACGGCGGGGTACTTGCCGTCGCCGGGCGGAACCGTCAGGTAGCCCTGGACGCGTCCGCCGCGCGGGCTGGCGAACGAAACGTCGTGCACCGTGATCCCCGCCGCCTGGCTGACGACGCCCTTGTCGAGGTAGCCGAGCTTCGCGCCCGCGTCGTAGCGGTACTGCTCGGGCGACTGATCCTTCGAGTCGCCACCGCCGCCGCCGCACGCGGCCAGGCCGACGAGCAGCAGGAGCAGGAGCGAACGACGAACTGCGGTCAGGGGCCTACCTGCGCGCCCTTGATGCGCGGCCCCGACCCGAGCTTGGTCGAGAGGAACGCGAGCGCATCGTGGACGGCCGGCTTCGTGCTGAAGAGATCGTGGCCGCCCTGGTACTCCTTGAACTCGGCCGTCGTCCCGGCCGCGTCCGCGAGCGCCTTCAGGTCTTCCTGCGGCACGTAGGTGTCCTGCTTCCCCGCCTGCAGGAGCAGGGCAGCCTTCGTCCGCCCGATGAACCGCGTCGGATCGGTCGAGGAGAGAAGCGGGCGAATCGCGCCGCGCAGGTTCTCCGGCGCTTTGGCGACGGTCGCGTCGAGCGAGGGCGAGCCGCCCGAGACCAGCACGGCCGCCTTGATCCGCGGCTCGACGCCCACGAGCACCGCGCCGCTCTTCGCGCCGGCGCTGAAGCCGAGGAAGCCGATGTTCTTCTTGTCCACCTGCGGCTGCGCCTGCAGCACGTCGACCGCGCGGCGCAGGTCGGCGACGGTCTGGACGGCGAGCTGGCGGTCGGCCTTGAACCCGTCGATGCCCGGCTGGACCGGCCGGTTCCCCTGGCGCGTGTAGGCCGAGTCGATGGTCATCGCCACGGCGCCGCGGCCCGCGAGCCAGCCCGCCATCTGAAGCAGGTCGGTGCGCGAGCCGCCCGAGCCGTGCAGCAGGATGACGCCCGGGTACGGCCCCTTTCCCGGCGGCGTGAGCAGGTACGCCGGCACGTAGCCGCCATGCGGGCTGATGTACGTGACGTCGTGGAACTTGATCGGGTAGTTCTTGTTGATCACGCCTGCGTCGCGAAGCCCGACGGGCGCGTTCGTGTCGTAGTTGTAGAAGGCGAGCTCGACCGGCGTCGCGGTGCCGTCGCGCGACCCCGAGGACGCGCTCGTGGTGCTGGTGGCGCTCTTGTCGCCACCGCCACCGCAGGCGGCAGCCACGAGCACGAGCAGGATCGCCGCAATCAGGCCCTTCACAGCCGGGGGAGCGTAGCGGGCCTTCAGCCGCATACTGGGCTACACTCCGACAGCCCGGGGGCGTAGTTCAGTTGGTTAGAACGCCGGCCTGTCACGCCGGAGGTCGCGGGTTCGAGTCCCGTCGCTCCCGTAGCTCGCATCAAGCCATTAGACGCCCGGTGCAGCCGTTTTGCGGTTGTTCTGTCGGTTTCACAAGACGACGAGACGATGCAGGGTGGGCCGCGCCAGGTCTGGTACTCGTCGTGCGGCGGATCCAGAGCTGCCACGCCTCGCCCTCGTCACGGCCCCTCGGCGCGCGGTCGAGGATCGGGTAGTAGCCCATCAGGAACTCCAGCCCGCGCCACGTCGTCGAGTACGCCTGGTAGACGGCGTCGTCCGCGCGCACGAACGTGCTGAACCCGGGGCTCTCGGTCATGTAGCCGACGGGATCTGTGCCGCTCGACCTCGCGTTGTGCTCGACGATCGGCGGGAGCCCGCCCTTCGTCATCTGCTCGACCAGCTCGCGGCCTTCCTCCGGCGTGTGCGAGAAGCCGAGATCGAAGTTGAAGTCGCCCGGCGCGGACGAGACCCACGGCATGGCCCAGCCCATCCGTTGCTTGTAGGCCTGCAGCTTCTCGAGCGGCGCCTGGGAGACCAGGATCATGGTCGCGTCGCGCGCCTGCACGTGCGGGAGGACACCGTCGATCGTGTCGGCGATCGACGAGTTCACCGGGCAGCCGGCCGCGTAGCTCGGGCCGAACATGAAGTGGTAGACGAGCAGCTGGGATCGCCCCTCGAACAGCTCGTCGAGCGTCCGCTCGCCGTCGTCCGTGTCGAAGCGGTAGTCCTTCTCCACGGGCACCCACGGGAGCTCCCGCCGCTTCCGCGCAAGCTCGTCGCCGAGCCTCGTGTGCTCCTTCTCGAGGTCGAGGAGCTGTGCGCGGGCCGCATGCCACTCTTCACGCGTGCCGACCGTGTGCTGAATCGTCCGTCCGATCATGTGTCTGCTCCGTCGTGTCGTGTCTTCGTCATGAGCGCGCTCGGAGGCGGCGCATCGGTCTCGAGCAGCGTCTTCAGGTCCGAGAGGACGCGCGGCCAGCCGCCGCTGATCAGCCGAAGGACGGTGCTCTCCGGCTCGAAGCCGTCATGGACGACGGTGAGCTTGCAGAGCTCGCCAACCGGCTCGATCTCGAACCTGACCTTCGATCGGCCTTCCCGGGATGCCTCGGCGAGCACCTCGTCGCCGAGGTCGTGGACCTCGGCCAGCTCGCGCGTGAAGGTGTGCCAGGTGTAGGCGAGGCGGCGATAGGGGTCGGCCTCGAGAACGACCTGCTCGGGGTCGGCGATCGTGACGCCGTACGTGTGCCACGTGATCGGCGAGCCGACCTGCCAGTCCGTCTCGAATGCCGTCCTCCAGTAGCGCTCCGTGAACGCCGGCTCGGTGAGGGCCTGCCAGAGGCGCTCGGGCGTGGTCTTGATGTAGGTCGTGTAGACGAACGAAGGCCTTTCAGACATGGGGTCCTCCTCCAGTGCGCGTTTCAGGTCGGCAAGCGCCTCAACGCGCGCCTGCTCGTAGCTCGTGATCCAGCGCTCGCCGATCTCGTTGATGGGCGCCGCGTTGAGGTAGTGGAGCTTCTCGCGGCCGCGGCGGACGGTCGTCACGAGGTTCGCCGCCTCGAGGACGGCGAGGTGCTTGCTCACGGACTGACGGGCCATGTCCAGCTCCGAGCAGAGCTCGCGCAGGGTCTGGCCGTTCCGAGCGTTCAGGCTGTCGAGCAGCCGGCGGCGGCTCGGGTCGGCGAGCGCTCTGAACACGTCGTCCATGCCGGTATAGGCAGCCATCTGGCTGCGTAATATACGCAGCCACACGGCTGCATGTCAAGCCGCCTCAGCCGGCCGCGCCGCCCACGTTGGCGCGCAGGCGCGCGAGCAGCCCTCGCAACGTCGCCACCTCGTCGGCGGTGATGCCCGCATGGAGGCCTTCGCTGAAGGCGATCACGGCCTTCAGGAGGCGCCCGTGCAGCGCGTGGCCGGCGCGCGTCAGCTCCACCTGCACCGACCGGCGGTCGACTGCGCCGCGTTTGCGCTCGACGAGGCCCGCCTGCTCCATGCCGTCGAGGTGGCGTGTCAGCGTCGGGCCCTCGATCCCGACGGCGCGGGCCAGATCGAGCTGCGTGCGCCGGGGCTCGCTCTTCAGCGCGTTGAGGACCAGCCAGATCGGGACCGAGCCGCCGTTGTCGGCGAGCGCAGCATTGAACGCGCGGCCGACTGCCTTGGACGTGGTTGCGAGCAGCAGGCCGAGTGGCGGTCCATCGGGTCGCATCGGAGTCATCGTACGAGGCTTTACGGATAGCGTACGCTTAGTATGCTAATGATTAGTCCTCTAATGTCCACTCGCACAACGAGGTGAACGAGATGACCGCCCTGACGTTCCTGGCCGATTACCACCACGGCCACGGCTGGTTCTGGTTCTGGCCGCTGGTGCCGCTCTTCTGGCTCCTTGTCTTCTTCGTGTTCTTCCGCTTCGTCTTCTGGCGCGGCCGCGGCGGCCCGTGGCGCCACCACCACGGGTCCGATGCGCGGGCGATCCTCGCCGAGCGCTACGCCCGCGGCGAGATCACGGTCGAGGAGTACCGCGAGCGGCTCGGCAACCTCGACCCCGCCTAGTCGGCCGTCAGTGCGGCAGGCCGCTCCAGGCCGGCGGTTCTCCGTGCGCGCTGCTCCTCGCGGCGCGCACGCGCCGGCGCCATACCGCGGCTAGGCTCGAAGGAGGCAATGGCTTCCGGCGTGCGCTATGCGAGGAACGGGGACGTCAACATCGCCTACGAGGTCATGGGCGACGAGCCGCTCGACCTCGTCGTCGTCCACGGCTGGGTCCAGAGCTTCGACGCCCGCTGGGACATCGAGTCGATCGACCGGTTCTACCGGCGGCTCGCGACCTTTTCGCGCCTCATCGTCTTCGACAAGCGCGGCATCGGCCTCTCCGACCGCGTAGCGCTCGACGATCTGCCGACGCTCGAGCAGCGAATGGACGACATGCGGGCCGTCATGGACGCGGTCGGCTCGGAACGCGCCGCTCTGCTCGGCCACTCCGAGGGCGCCTCGATGTGCGCTCTCTTCGCCGCGACGTATCCCGAGCGGACGCAGGCACTCGTGATGATCGGTGGCACGGCGAGGGTGCGATGGGCGACGGACTACCCCATCGGCGAGACCGACGAGGAGGTCGACGAGCTCGAGCGTTCGATCGCCGACGACTGGGGAACCGACCTGGTGCGCTCGCTGATGCGGCGGATCGCACCGTCGATCGCGGACGACGACGAGCTCGTCGAGGCGCACACGCGAGCGGCTCTCCGGGCCGCGAGCCCGTCGGCGGCAGCAGCGTTCCACCGTATGAGCTCGACCATCGACATCCGCCACGTCCTGCCGGCGATCCGGGTGCCAACACTGGTGATGCACCGGGCCGACGAGTTCATGGCCGCCCAGAGCAGTGACGTCGGCGAGCGGATCCCGGCCGCGAAGGTCGTGGAGCTCGCCGGCGCCGACCACATGCCCTGGCTCGGCGATCCCGAGCCCGCGCTCGCGGAGATCGAGGAGTTCCTCACAGGCGTACGCCCGCACCCGGCGCTCGATCGCGTGCTCGCAACCGTCCTCTTCACCGACATCGTCGGCTCGACCGAGCTCGCCGCCGATCTCGGCGACCATCACTGGGGAGACCTGCTCGAGCAGCACCACGCCGTCGTCCGCCGGGAGCTCGCACGGTTTCGCGGCGAGGAGCTGAACACGGCGGGCGACGGGTTCCTCGCGATCTTCGACGGACCGGCCCGCGCCGTCGTCTGTGCCGTCTCGATCCGAGACGCGGCCCGCACGCTCGGGCTCCAGCTGCGCTTCGGCCTGCACACGGGCGAGCTCGAGCGCATGGGGTCTGACATCGGCGGCATCGCAGTCAACACCGGCGCGCGGGTCGCAGCGAAGGCAGGCCCCGGCGAGGTGCTCGCGTCGAGCACGGTCCGGGACCTCGTGGCCGGCTCGGGCCTCGAATTCGAGGACCGCGGTGCCCACGAGCTGAAGGGCGTGCCCGGCGAATGGCGCCTTTTCGCCGTCTCCCACGTCTGAAGGCGGCGGTCAGCCCGGCACCTGGACGTAGGCGGCGCCGAGCGTGGTTGCGAGCGTGCGATGCGCGGCGCTGACGCCGACGAGCGTGGAGCGGGCCGGATCGACACCGTGTGCCCGCGCGAAGGCGAGCAGCAGACCGGGAAGCGGAGGCCGGCACCAGCAGACCGGCGGGCCTGCGCCATGCGGGCAGACGTCTCCCTCGGCCGGCCCGGACACCGCGAGGCTCGCGACCTCGGCGTCGAGACCGCCGCCGTCCGGGCGCCAGTCGAAGACCAGGTGCGGCGCCTCCGGTTCGGTCGGCATCCAGCCGCCGAGCGCGAGCGCGGCGACGAAGACGGCGTGACCTCCCGAGCCTGGCTCGCGCTCGAACTCGACCCGTTCGACGGCGCCGAAGCCCTCGTCCTCCGACGGCGGTTCGAGCTCGCGCACCGCTCGCATCTGCGACGTCGGCAGGAGCAGGCCCGGCTCGCGCGCGAGCGTCTTCAGCTCCTCCGGCTCCGGAAGGCGGCCGGCGCGGTCGAGTACCCGCTCGACGAGATTCACCTGCGCCTGCGCGAGCGGGGTGTCGAGCCACACGCAGCGCGGCTCGATGCGGTGCCGCGCCGCCGCATCGAGCGTGTAGCTCCTCGCGGCACGAGTCAGGTACGTGTTGTCGAGGACAATGCGGCGCGCGCCGCGCGCGAGCAGCTCGTCGAGCGCGTCGCCGAGCTCGCGCAGCGAGCCGCCGCGCTCGTCCCGGTTCAGGCGTAGGTAGCCACGCTCCTCGTAGCCTGCGGCGATCCGGCTCTTGCCCGCGCCCGGAATGCCCATGACCAGCACGACGTCGGCTCGCTCGGCGCGGCCGGACCCGGGCCGGCCGCGCAGCGCCGAAGGCATTCGCGAGGGCCGCGCGGTCGTCGGCGTGCAGGTCGAGGCTCGCCGCCCGCGCGGACGAGCGCGCGGTCTCGGGGCGCCGCGCGCCCGGGATCGGGACGACGACCGGCGACAGCTCGAGCAGCCAGGCGAGCGCGATCTCCGCCGGCGTCGCGCCGCGCTCGTCGCCGACCTCCCGTAGCACCGCGTTGCGCGCGGCGGCCCCCCGCCGGCGCGGCCCGCCGAGGGGCGAGTGGGCGATCAGCGCGAGCCCGAGGTCCTCGCAACGCTCGAGCACTCCACTCCGGCGGGCGCGGTCGTCGAACGGGCTGAGCGCGACCTGGACCGCGGCAATCGGCGCGAGCTCCAGCGCCTCGTCGAGTTGCCCGCGGCTCACGTTCGCCACGCCCACCCGCTGCGCCAGCCCCTCGTCGGCGATCCGCGCAAGGGCGCGCACCGACGTCCCCCACGACGTGCGCGGGTCGGGCGCATGGATCAGGTAGAGGTCGATCGGCACCCCGTCGAGCGCCTGCAGGCTTGCCTCGCAGTCCGCGCGAAGCGTCTTCGCCCGGCCGTCCGGCACCCAGTCCGGGCGCATACCGCCCTTCGTGACGATCCGGGCCTTCGCGCCGTCGAGCGCGCGTGCGACCAGCGCCTCGTTCGCGCCGTAGGCCCGCGCCGTGTCGAAGACGGTGATGCCCTCCTCGACCGCCGCCCCGATCGTCGCAGCCGCACGTTCCTGGTCCGCGTCAGCGTCCGTCGAGAGCCGCATACAGCCGAGGCCGATGCGGAGCTCCGAAGGGTCGAGCCAGGCACACACACCACGTAGGGTGCCGCTCGTGCACGTCGTGATCGTGGGAGCCGGCACCTTCGGCGCGTCGCTCGCCTGGTGGTTGGCCCGCGATGGCGACGACGTGACGCTCGTCGACCAGTTCGAGCCGGGCGACCGGCGCGCGACTTCCGGCGGCGAGACGCGCCTCATCCGGTGCGGGCACGGCGACTCGGCCTACTACACGGAGATGGCATGGCGAGCGCGCACGCTCTGGCGCGAGCTCGAGGCCGAGGCCGGCGCCGACCTCTTCGTCGAGTGCGGCATCGCCTGGTTCGCGCACGCCGACGACGGCTGGGAGGCCGACTCCGAGCGGACGATCCGCGAGCTCGACATCCCGTGCGAGCACCTCGATCCGGATGCAGCGGCCCGGCTCTACCCGAGCCTCCGCACCGACGACCTCGCCTGGGTGCTGTTCGAGCCGCACACGGGTGTGCTGCGCGCGCAGCGCTCGGTGCAGGCGCTGGCGACGCAGGCGGCCGCCCACGGCGCACGTTTGGTTCGTGGCCGCGCCGAGCCGGCCGGAGCGGCGGCCACGCTCGAGGACGGCACGCCGCTCGAGGGCGACGCGGTCGTCTGGGCGTGCGGCCCGTGGCTCGGCCGGCTCTTCCCGGAGCACGTCTCGCTCCGCGTGACGCTCCAGGAGCTGCTCTTCTTCGACGGCGGCCCGGGCTGGCGCGGCGCGCCCGGCTGGTGCGACTACGACCGCGCCGCGTACGGCACGCCCGATCTCGACGAGCTCGGCGCCAAAGCGGCGGCCGACTACGAGGGGCCCGAGTTCGACCCGGAGGCCGAGCTGCCGGACCGCGCGACGACCGAGCCGCTCGTGCGCGACTACTTCGCGCTCCGCTTTCCCACACTCGCAGGCGCGCCGCTGCGCGAGTCGCGCACCTGCCGCTACGAGACGACTCCCGACACGAACTTCATCGCCGCCACGCATCCCGAGCACGAGCACGTCTGGCTGGTCGGCGGCGGCTCCGGCCACGGCTTCAAGCACGGGCCGGCGATGGCCGAGCGGCTCGCCGCCGCGATCCGCGGAGAGGCCGAGCTCCCCGACATGTTCGCTCTCGGCGAGCGGCGGGAAGGCCGAAGCCTGCGGACCGCGGGCCACGGCATGCGCGCATAGGAGCCGTATGTGTAACCCGTGTTAGGCCGTGGCAGCACGTACTAACCCGCGGCAGCAGACAACGTCCATACGCCTGCAGCGACAAAACTTGAACGCGCAAGGAAGGGGCGTGACGCAATGAAACCGGACCGGCGAGGGATCATGACCCTGAGGCTCTCCGTAGCCGCGTTCGTCCTCGGCGCCGGGCTGCTGATTCTCTCCGCCTGCGGAGGCGGCGGCAGCGACAACGGCACCAGCACGACCACCGGCACGAGCGGGGGCACGACCACGGCACCTGCGACGACCGGCGGGACGATGAAGCTCAACATGTCGAACACGGACGTGGACTACTCGGACCCGACGCTGGCGTACGGCGCCGTGTCGTGGCAGCTCGAGTACGCGACCGCGCTCCGCCTCTACAACTACCCGGACAAGCCGGCGCCACTCGGCAGCAGGCTCGTGCCCGAAGCCGCCGACGGCTTCCCGGTCATCTCGCAGGACGGGAAGACGTACACGATCACCGTCAAGGACGGCTTCAAGTTCAGCGACGGCACGCCCGTCACGGCCGCGAACTTCGCGTACGCGATCAACCGGGCGCTCAGCCCGAAGATGCAGTCCCCGGTGGCCACGTTCATCACGAACATCGTCGGCGCCCAGGACGTGCTCGACGGCAAGGCCAAGACGGCGTCCGGCGTCACCGTCAAGGGGAACAAGATCACGATCAAGCTGACAGCCGCGGACGGCGGCCTGCTCGCGAAGCTCGGCATGCCGTTCTTCCAGGCGATCCCGACCGACCTGCCGATCAACTCGAAGGGCGTCATCACGTACCCGTCCGCGGGGCCGTACTACTTCGCCGCCCGACAGGTCGGCCGCTCGATCCTGCTGAAGAAGAACCCGAGCTACACCGGCGACCGCCCGCAGAACGTCGACCAGATCCAGATCGACGTCAACACGAACGTCAACCAGAGCCTCCTCCAGGTAAAGGCGAACCAGGTCGACTACGACATGGGCGGCCTGCCGCCGACCGCGCACTCGCAGCTGGCGTCCCAGTACGGCGTCAACAAGGACCAGTACCAGGTGCATCCGCTCGTCGAGACCGACTACATCGCGCTCAACACGGCGCGCCCGATGTTCTCGACGGTCGCCATGCGCCAGGCAGCGAACTACGCGATCGACCGCCCGGCGCTGCTCCGCACCTTCGGCGCCAACGCCGGCCTGCTCACCGACCAGATCCTTCCGCCCGGGATGGGCGGCTACAAGAAGGCGAACGTCTACCCGCTCCAGGGCCCGGACTACGCGAAGGCGAAGGAGCTCGCCGCCGGCAAGTGCGGCACCGTCAAGCTCTGGAGCTCGAACAGCCCGACCGGCACTGACCAGGCCCAGGTGCTCAAGTTCAACCTCGAGAAGCTGGGCTGCAGCGTCGACGTCAAGCTTTTCCAGGGCTACCAGATCTTCACCGTGGCCGGGAAGAAGGGCGCCGCGTTCGACGCCGCGATTGCCGGCTGGAGCCAGGACTACCCGGACCCGTTCGACTTCATCGACGTGCTCCTGAACGGCAACAACATCCACGCCGAGAACAACAACAACCTCGCGTACCTCGACGACAAGCAGCTGAACGACAAGCTCGAGGCGGCGAACAAGCTCACCGGCGACGCCCGCTACAACGCCTACGGCAACCTCGACGTCGAGATCACGCGCGACATCGCGCCGTGGGCCTCCGTGGACAACCGCAACCAGCGCGACTTCGTGTCGTCGCGGACCGGCGGCTACCTGTTCCAGCCGGCCAACGGCTTCGCCGACCTGGTCGCCTTCTACATCAAGTAGCGACGCGATTCGACGAGGGAGGCCCGCGTTCGCGGGCCTCCCTCGTCGTGATGCCGACTGCTAGGTCGCCCGGTTCCTGAATGTCACGACATTCATCCCGGGCGCCGGCCGGATGAACACGCTCGTCGCCGTCTGCTGCGTGATGACCCCGCCGGTGACGGTGATCGAGTCGACGGTGAAGCCCGCGCCGGGCGTCTCGTTCACGAACACGCTGAAGTTGTTGTCCGGGATCGGGAACGGGCCGAACGGGAATGTGCACTCGCCCGGCCGCAGTGACACGTTCTGGTTCGTGAGCACCGAGATGTCGACCAGGAAGTCGAAGGTCTTGCCGCCGAGCGCGTCCTGCGACGTCGACGGGATCGTCTTGCAGACCTTCAGCAGCGCCTGCTTCGTGCGGTTGTAGAAGGTCACGAGCGTCTCGCCATCGGCTCCGAACGGAACGCTGACGGTGATCGTGCGCAGGCTGAGGTTGCGCGCGACCTCGCGGTCGGCCGGGAACACGGCGATGCCGCCGTCGTGGCGCGACGCGTCGAGCTCGTACTTGTCGTCGGCAAGCTCGGTGACCGTGTGCGTGCCGATCGCGACGCGCTGGCCCATGGAGCACTTCCCGGCCTGGACGCTGATGGTGCTCGAGCTCGCGTCGATGCGGAAACGGAACGTCGGCTGCGTGGTGAGGCCGTCGATGCGCGCCTTGCAGATCTCGAGCACGCCGCTGGCCGTGTTCGTCACGGTGAGCGTCGAGACGCCCGAGCCGATGCGCACGGTGCCGACGCCCTGCGAGTCGACGAACGCGCCCGGGTTCCGCTCCGAGACGGTGATCTCGGTGCCGGTCGGGAAGTCGCCGACGATGCGGCACTGGGTGCTCGTCGCGGCCGTGATCGGCAGCGAGCCGCTCGCGCCGTTGCTCGCCCGCCAGTCGAACGTGTACGTCGTGCCGGCCAGCGACGCGCTGGACGGGCCGAGCGCCTTGCAGATCTTGAACTGGCCGCGCTGCGCCTGGTTGACGAAATGCACCTGCGTCTCGTCGGCCGGGTCGGCGGACACGGGCACCTCGACGGACACGGTCCGGTTCACGAGGTTCGCCGAGAGCAGCCGGTCGGCCGGGATCGTGAAGACGCCGCTCACGGTGGTCCCGCCGCTCGCGAGCTCCTGCACCTGCGCGAGCCCGGCGGCGACCGCGAGCGGCGGCGAGCACTGGCCGGCGAGGACGGTCACGTCGAACTCGAAGCCGGCCGCATCGGTGACCGCGAACGAGTACGAGCCCTGAACTCCGTCGTCGAGGCCGCCGGACACGAAAGCCCTGTCCTTGCACACCTCGAGGTAGCCGTTGCCCGACGGCGCGAACGGCTCGTTGTCGTACAACGCAGCGGTCGCACTCGACCCGATCCGGATGTACGTGTCACCGGCCGCGATGTCGAAGTGGTCGAGGGCGGTGAACGGCTCGGCATCGACCCAGTACAGCGATGTGCCCGGCGGGATCTGCTCGTGCACCTTCACGATTGAGCCCACCGGGTAGTTCCCGACGATCCGGCACGACCAGGTCGCGGAATCCGCCAGGGCGTCGCTTGCCTCGACGCTCACGGCCGGGCCGCCGTTCGCGGTGAACGTAAAGGACCGGCCGACGAGGGCCGCGCTCTCGGTGACCTTGCAGATCTTGAGCGTGCCGTAGGTGCCGCCTGCCGGCTCGTTCACGAACGTGACGAGCGTCTCGGTGGCGGTCGATGCGCCGGGCGTGACGGTGACGCTCCGGCCGGCGAGATCGGCCGACTGCTTGCGGATCGACGGCCGGACGATGACGTTGGCGACGTCGGTCGCCGGGTCGGACACGCCCTCGGTCACAGTCACGGAGCTGCCGGTGACGGTGATCGCCCCAGTGCAGCGCCCGCCGAGCACGGTGAAGGAGGAGCCGCCGGAGACCGCGTAGGTGAAGCGCTTGCCGGCCATCCCGTTCGTGGACGACTTGCAGATCTCGATCACGCCCGCCGACGCCGCCTGCGCGCCCGCGGCCATGACCGCTCCCGCGACCACGAGCACAACTGCGAACCGAACCCGCATCTCCCCCTCCTTCGAAAAGCCGGCCAAGCGATTCTCCGCCGCATTCGGGCCCGGCTCCATCCCCCACCGTGGGCGAACCGGGCCGGAGAACGTCGAGGCCCCCGGTCTCCCGGGGGCCTCGGATCGTCCTACATGACGTTGCCCCTTAGGGATCCATCGCCACGTTCGTGTAGGTCACGACGTTGACGCCGGGCCCCGGCACGAAGTCGATCTCGCCGACCTGCTTCACGACCTGGGTGACCGACCTGCAGCCCGTGCACGTGATGCTGTCCACGAAGAAGGTCGCCGAGTTGAACACGCCGGCCTCGTTGACGTAGACCGACGCGGGCGTGCTCGGCCGGTAGAGGATCGGGACATCGCGATCGAGCAGGGCGCACTCGCCCGGAAGGATCGGGCCGAGCGGCGTAGGTGCCCCGTTGTTGATGGTGACGGAGTACGAGAACGGCTTGCCGCCGAGCGCGTCCTGCGACGTGACCGGGATCTGCTTGCAGACCTTGATCTTCGCCAGCTTCACGCGGTT
>CAVWVD010000008.1:0-52470 GCA_963758345.1 uncultured Thermoleophilia bacterium | reverse complement strand
GCCATTCGGTTGGAGCCGGGCGCCCAACCAGCTCCTCCTCTGCAGCGGGGCAAGCACCCCTACATCAGCAGAATCGTCCAACCGCCGGTGTGGAGCCCACGGATCCTCGCGAGTATCGAAGCGCATATGGAGGAGCTCGGCCACGTTTCTTGTCAGAGCCTGCGCTCCGGATCGCGCCAATCGGTTCAGAACAGCTGCCGAAATGAAGTCAGAGCTTGGCGAGATCCGCGCGGGGCTGTGATGCCCCCGGACGGGCGCCAGGGCATAGCTGCCCTCGAATCACCTGGGCATCTAGTCAACCGGGCGTTCGACGATCAGCAGATCGCGTCCCCGATGACAGCGACGAACGTCTGGCTGCTGACTCGGCGCCCGACCGACGTGCTGTGAGTAAACGCCGACCAGATCTCCTCCTTAAGCGTCCGCGAGTTCTCGCCGAAGGGCCAACGAGTGGTTGACGCGATGGCCGCGGCCGAGCGAGCGTAGTCGCCCGCGAGCAGCGGATAGCCAGTAGGGCCCTCGGGCCCTCCGCGCCGAAGTAGCGGAAGTCGTCGCTCAGAGCACGCGCGCCCCGCATACCCTGGTTCCCGCCCAAGGTCGTGCTCGAGATTCTCCGGCGCAGAGTGGTACAGCGCGTTCCGCTTGCGCGCGAATCTCCAGCTCGAGAAGCGGTAGATCGCGTCTGGCCGTCTCGCGAAGCGACGTCGGCGATAGTAGGCGCCATCTGGGACAACATCAGTAATCCGCGCCACGTAGATCAACCTGTTGTCCCGATGCAGGGTGGAGCCGGCGAACCCAAAGATGAGGTCGCCCACGCTAGCTCGCGTTCGAATCTTCGGCTTGCAGATGCCAACGAGAGTAGGCCCCCGCACACGCACGGCGCTCCGCCGTCATCTGTAGTCAACTTGTAGACGTAGAGCCGGCCCATGTCAGTTGTTCTGCTGCAAGAGCGTCACAGATTGCGCTTCGAACCAGCCGATGAACCGCGACGGGTCGTTCGCTGTCGGCAGGCGGGCACTGCGCTGGAGGTACCCATCGCGGCTGCTAATCCCGCCCCAGGCCGCGAGCAGATTGGGGTACGCGCGGTAAGCGCGATCGCGCAGTGCTCCGATCGGCAGACATTGTTCGAGGCGACCCGATGTACCAGGGCGGCCGAAGACGATTAGGTCGGCGGAGTCGATCGGTTTGCGCCTCGGGTGCGCGTTCTCGTGCTGGCGCTCCGCCGGGACCTTCGAAGCAACGAGTTCCGTCGCAATCTCGAACGTCCCAGTAATGGCATACACGAGATTCTTCGTACGGATGTCGCGAAGTCCTGAATAAAAGAGGAGTTGGTCCCCGGGGTCCAAGACCGCGAGCTGCGCGGCGCGCTGCCGACGATCGCCGTAGGTCAGGTGTCGGTAGTCAGGATCAACGTGGGCATCGCGGTCGCGCAACCACACGGGGAACTCAACACCGAACCGTAGAACGGGCTCTCTGAATTCGGAGTAAGGCGTGGTCGCTTCGGGACGAGTGCGCCGAACTTCCGGGATCGGGACGTAGGCTAATTCGCGCGTCAATGAGTCAAACGGAGCGTTCCAACCGCCACCGTCGCGCCCTTGATCAACGCCGACACGCACGAACACGACGCGCCGCGACGGGCGTGGTTCAGTCGGTCCCGTCACCCCGAACTCTTAGGCGCGACCCGGTCGCCGCTGATCGTGCCAACTGCCAGGTGTGAGAGCGATACGTCCCAACGTACCAAGACAAAACACAGCCACGCGTGAGGCAATCGGTACGCGCCGGGGCTTACTACAAACGACCGCCGCGGGCGAACGACGGCTCGTTTGGGCTGCAGCTACAAGCATTGCAGGCGCTCGACAGCCTCCCTGATCATGGCCTCCGTGGCCTGACCGTGCTGAGACGTGCGCTCGCTGCCGTCGCGGAGCAAGAGCCACGATGTGCCGTGGCCGCGGTCCCCAGATCTCCTCGACCGCGCGCGCGTAGATCGCGAGCTGCAGCGGATCCGGATCGCTTGCGCCGCGTCTTGTAGTCGACGACCTCCCAGACGCCGTCCTCGCGCTTCGAAGATCGCGTCGATCCGGCCCTCGACCGATAGGCCCTCGCCGATGTAGAGCGTGAACGGCTGCTCGACCATCAGCGGCGTCATCTGCGCGAAGCGGCTTCGCTGGAAGTTCTCCCACAGCTGCTCCGCCGACACCGCCTTGGCCGTCGCCTCGGCGCTCGCCGAGGTCGAGGTCGTACGGCTCCTCGGTCTCGTCCGTCACGCCGCCGAGCGGCGACGCCGCCTCGCGCGTGTTCCTCGATTCGGCGGTGCAGCTCGATGCCGAGCTGCGCGGCCGGCGACGGCGGCGACGGCGCTCGGCGGACGTAGCGCCAGAAGAACTCCTCCGGGTCGCGGATGAACGTCAGGAACGCCGTCACCGAGATGCGTCGACGGCAGCGCCACGGCGCCGCTCGCGGTGTCGGCGCTTCGCACCGCCGCGCAGCCGCTCGAGCTCGGCCTCGATGCGCGCGATCTCCGCCTCGGTCCGGCGCACGGCGCTCGCAGCGGCGCGCCGGCTCGCGGCGGCACCGTCTCGACTCCGAGCTCGGATGCGGGTTCTCGGGCGGGCAGTCGAGCCTCCTCGAGCATGTCCACGAGCCCCGTCGTCGAGCGCCTCGTCCCAGTAGGGCGACGGCGCTTCGCGCGGATGTTGTCCCGGTAGAACCAGGCGCGCGAGAGCACGAGCCGCCGGCTGCGCGCGCGTGATGCCGACGTACATCAGCCGCCGCTCCTCCTCGTCGCGCAGCCGGTCGAGGTCCGCCTTCGTCGTCGGCGTCGGCAGGAAGTCGCGGTCGCCGCGGAGCTCGAACGGCAGCCGCTGCCACTTCGCGTCGGCCGGGTTGTTCGCGCCCTTGCCTCGGTGCGGCATCGTGCCCTGCGCGAGCCCGGGGAGGAAGACGTGTCCCACTCGAGGCCCTTCGCGCGGTGAAGGGTCATCAGCTGGACCGCGTTCTCCTCGATCGCGCGCAGCTCGTCCTCGTCCTGGTCGGACTCCTCGAGCGAGTCGAGGTAGTCGACGAAGCCGGCGAGGTCGAGCGAGCCCGCGACCGGCTGGTAGCCCTGCGCGAGGTCGCGCAGCTTCGCGAGGTGGCGCAGAGCGAGCTCCGCCTCGGGATCCGGCGAGCCGGCGAGCTCGGCCGCCAGGCCGGATGACGCGCGCGATCTCGCCGACGAGGTCGGCGAGCGAGACGCGCGTCGGCGATCGCCGCGAGCTCGCGCCAGGTCGCGTGGAAGGCCTCGATGCCGCTCGCGCGCCTCGTCCGAGAGCTCGGCGATCGCCGTCGTGCGCGACGATCGCGTCGGCGAGCGCGTACGGGAGCACGTCGCGGTCGCCGTAGCGCAGGCGGCGCTGGTTCTCGTCCTTCGCGCGGTCGGCGAGGAAGAAGAGGTCGCGCCGGCTCAGCCGGTAGGCCGGGCCGAGCAGGAGCCGGGCGAGCGCGAGGTTGTCGCCCGGGTCGTCGAGCACGCGCAGCCAGGCGACGACGTCGAGGATCTCCGGGCGCGTCCAGAAGCCGCCGAGCATGTCGACCTCGACCGTCACCCCGCGGCGCGGCGAGTGCGCGGATAGATCGGGTCGAACAGCGAGCGCTGCCGGGCGAGCACCGCGTACTGCGACCACGGCTCGCCGCCCTCGGCGATCCGCGCGTGCGATCTCGTCGGCCTCGTCGACGCTGGTGGGGCGCGACGAACGCTTCGACCGTCGCCTCAGGCGCGTCGTCGGCGCGGCGCGAGCGGCTTGCGCTGCTCCTCGTCCGGCGGCGCTGCCACTCGTCGATCATCGCGTTCGCGAGGTCGAGGATCCGCCTGCCCGGAGCGGAAGTTGACCGAGAGCGTCTCGAGCGTCGGGCGCCGGGGAAGTCGTCGGCGAAGGCGAACATGTTGTGGATCGTCGCCCCGCGCCAGCCGAAGATTCCCTGGTCGACGTCGCCGACTGCACAGACCAGCTCGGCGCCGGCGCCGACGAGCTTGACCAGCTCGCGCTGGGCGACGTCGGTGTCCTGGTACTCGTCGAGGAAGACGTAGCGGAAGCGCGAGCGCAGGCGCTCGAGCACCTCGGGACGCGCGCGCAGCAGCTCGACGGCGAGCGCGATCTGGTCGCCGAAGTCGATCGCGTTCTCGCTCGCGCTTCAGACTCGCGGTAGGCACTCGACGGCCTGGAGCGCCTCGAGCCGCTGGATCGCGCATCTCGTCGGCGCCTGTGCGCCGCGCACCAGTCGCGCGACCTGCTCCGGCGAGACGACGTGGCGCAGCATCTCCTCGTTCAGGGTCAGCACCTTGCTCGACGAAGGTCGGCAGCCAGCCGATCTCGAGGTCGTCGAACCGAGCAGCTGTCGAGCGCCTCCAGCGAGAGCTGCCACGCGCGCGCCCGGTCGAGCAGCGCCGGCGTCGCCGTCGAGCCCGAGCGAGGAGCGCGTGCTCGCGGACGATCGAGGCGGCGAAGGCGTGGTAGGTCTGGACGGTCAGCTCGTCGGGGTCGATGTCCTTGCGGTCGGCCGAGCGCGGCGAGGACGCGACGGCGCATCTCCTTCGGTCGCCTCGACGGTGAAGGTGAGGCAGAGGATCTCGCCGGGCCGTGCGCCTCGTCCTCGATCCGCTCGACGATCGCGCGCTGGAGCGTGTCCGGTCTTGCCGGTGCCGGCGCCGGCGGCGATCCGCAGCGGCGCCGTGCGAGCGGTCGAGGATCCGCCGCTGCTCGTGCGGTGAGCGGTCACAGCGGCACGTCCGCCCCGTGGTGACGAGGGCAGATCCGCTTGAACTCGCACCACGTGCAGTCGGCCTCGCGGCGAGAAGTCGAACTGCTCGGCCGCGATCTCGCGCGACCAGCGTCGCGGATGCGCTCGCGCGTCCGGTCGGCGGACTCGGGCGTCACGGTCTGGCTGCGGCGCGTCGAGCGTGCCGTAGGCGACGAGTCGCGCGGGTAGAGGTAGACGAGCTCGCAGACGCTCGCCGAGCTCGGCGCAGCTCGGGCACCTCGCGGCAGGCGAGCGCGTAGAGCGCGAGCTGGAGGTCCTGCTGCGGCCTCGTCTAGCGTCATGGCCGTACTTCGAGGTCTTGTAGTCGACCAGGCGCGAGGCCGCCGCGTCGGCAGCCGGTCGATCCGGTCGATGTAGCCGTGTGACCGTCGAGCGCGTCGAGCTCGAACCTGGAATCGCCGCTCGACGGCGAGCACCTCGCGTCGAGGCCCGGCGCGATCTCGTGCTCGAAGTACTGCGTCGAGCATGCTTGTCGAGCGTGCGCCGCTGCTCGACGGCGAGCGGCGCGCGGGTCGGATGTCGTCTTCGCCCAGCGCTCGTCGGCGAGCTCGAGCAGGCGCTCGAGTGTCTGCGGCTCGCTTCGCTCGGGATCGTGGAACGCCTCGAGGACGTCGTGGAAGACCCCGCCGAGCTGCATCGCGCGTCGTCCGCGTCCGGCCGATCTCGAGCAGGCTGCCGAGAAGAACTGGAGCGGGCAGTTCTCGTACGGTGCGAGGCCGCGAGGCAGAGATCCAGAGGCCGCCGGTCGGGAGCATCGGCGTTCGCGTTCACCGTCTCGACGAGGTCGCGCCAGCCGGCGGGCCGCCGCCGGCGCGGCGCAGCGCGGCCAGCGCCTCCTCGGACCGAGACGAAGCCGTCGCGCGCCCTGTGCCTCGTCGAGGAACGGCTGCGCCTCGAGGTAGAAGCGGGAAAGCGCGCGGCCGGCTTCCTCGCGCGCCTCCTCGGTCGCGGTGAGGAAGACCCGCGTGCGCGCGCGGGTCAGCGCGACGTAGAAGAGGCGCCGCTCCTCCTCGAGCGCCCGGCGGGCCCGCTCGGCCTCGTCGAGCGGGCGCCGGGCGAAATCGTCGCGGTCGAAGAGGGCGTACTGCGAGCGGGCGAGCGCCGGGAAGCGACCCTCGACGAGGTCGCAGACGAAGACGGCATCCCACTCGAGCCCCTTCGCCTGGTGCACGGTGAGGAGCGCGACCGCGTCGGTCGGTAGGCGGCCGTGCGCGGCAGCCACTCGTCGGCGTCCGAGCTCGCCGCTCGCGGAAGGCGGCCGGGAACGTCGGCCGGGCTCGCCGTCGAACTCGTTCGCGGCATCCGAGAGCGCGGTCACGCGCCGCGAGCTCCTCGATCTGCTCGTCGCGTCGCGTCGCGCGACACCTGCGAGCTCGCGGAAGTGGTCGAGCCGATCCCAGAGCGCGTAGATCGCGGCGCCGGCCGAGCGCTGCCGCTTGACGATCGCGAGCGCCTCGAAGAACGGGTCGAAGCGCGCCCGAGTCGCGCAGCGCGCCGTAGAGCGTGCGCTGGCTGCGGCGGAAGCTCGCGCAGCTCGAGGGGATCGGCGCCGAAGAGCGGCGAGGCGAGCACGCGCAGGGCCTGGTCGTTGTGCCCGTCCTCCCATGGATAGGCGGCGGCGAGCTCGAGCAGCGAGAGCAGCGCACCGGCGGTCGGGTGGAGCTGTGGTGCGAGCGGCGCGTGGAACGGGATCGCGTGGCGGCGGAGCGCGTAGGCGAGCCGCGGGCCGATCTGCCTGCAGCGAGCGGGCGAGGACGGCGATCTCGCCCGAGCGGCGACCCCGTCCAGGCGCAGGCGCGGCGATCTCGCGCGCGATCCAGTCCGCCTCTTCGGCGGCGTGGCGGAAGGTGCGGCCGACGAGCTCGCGCTCGCGTTCCTCGGCCGCGCGAGCGGCTTGCCGAGGTGCGTGTCGACGTTGCGGCGGATGACGCTCGTCGCGAGCTCGACGATCTTCGGGGCCGAGCGGTAGTTCGTCGGCAGGTCGTAGCGTGTCGCGCCCGGCCAGCGGTCCGCGAAGCGGAGCGTGTTCTCGATCTCGGCTGCCGCGGAAGCCGTAGATCGACTGGTCCTCGTCGGCGACGCAGAAGACGTTGCGGTGCTCGCCGGCGATCAGCTCGAGCAGCCGCTCCTGGGCGACGTTCGTGTCCTGGTACTCGTCGACGAGGACGTAGCGGAACGTCTGCCTGGTAGGCGCGCGCGGCGTCTTCGTCGCTGCTCGAGCAGCGCGACCGCCTCGCGCTGGAGGCCGCCGTAGTCGAGGCGCGCCGCGCTCGGTCGAGGCCGTCGACGTACGCCTCGCGGACACGCGCGAGCGCGATGCTCGGGCACCTCGAGGTAGTCGTCGCAGAGCTCGGCGAAGCGCGAGAGCCTCCTCGACGAGCGCGTTCGTCGGGCGCAGGCCGAGGTTGCCCTCGGCGTCGAGCGCCGCTTCGCATCGCCCGCCGTCGCTCGGCCGGGCGCGCGAGCCGCGGCGGCTCGGCCGCGTCGCGCGTGAGCAGCGCGAGGCAGAACGCGTGGAACGTCGTGACCGGGAAGCTCGCGTAGCTGCGCTGGAGCCGCGCGGCGATCCGCTCGCGCAGGTCGGTCGCCGCCTTGCGGGAGAACGTGAGGACGAGCAGCTGCTCCGGCCGCGCGAGCTCCTCGTCGATCAGGCGGACGGCGCGCTCGACGATGACGCGCGTCTTCCCCGATCCGGGGCCGGCGAGCACGATCGCCGGCCCGTCGCCGTGCGCGACGGCCGCTTGCTGGTGTTCGTCTAGCGGAGCCATCTTCCCGATGATCGGCCGCCGGCCCCCGCCTCCTTACGCGGAGCCGGTCTCCCTCCGTCCCACCCAGCCATGGGTCATAACGCATCCGGCGGCGCGGCCCGACCGGGAAACGTACGGATGACGCTCCATGCGGACGCAACCGCGAACCGACGCCCTGCGCCGATCACGCCGTGAGCGCTGGCACCGAGCGGGGTTCTGACCCCTCCTAGCCTGAGGGCTTGACCGGAATGCCTTTGCGTAGGCGAGCATCGATCCAATCGGCCAGCTCGTCTTGGCCACTGGAACGGAGGACGTTGGCGATGGCCTCATATGTGATCGAGCCTACGCGCGGTACGACTTCGGGCAGGAGCATCTCGCGGAAGGCACTGAAGTCAGCCGTCGACTCGCCTGCGCTGGTTGATCCGCCCGCAAACGCGAGAACGAAGGCGTAGCCGTTCTGCGGCGAGTGCTGCTCGGCGAGCGCCGCCGCGAAGCACAGGTTGCGCATGAGCTGGTACTTGCCGTCAGCGAACGGGCACGGGGACCGGGGCGGCTCGATGACTTCGGCCTGGAAGAGTCTTGCTCCGATTTCCCAGTAGCGGCGTGGCGACCGATAGCCTCGGCGTCCCTCGTTCTCAGCGATCGTGAGACGACACGCAGCGTCGGTCTTCGTTCTAAGGTCGGAGCCGGACTCGTGGCTTCCGGAACACGCCTTCGGCCTGATCGTCTGGCCCTTCGACCGTCGCAGGTCAATCTGCCCGCATGGCCCAAGGTGCTCGGTGAACTTCGACTCGATCGTCAGCGTCAGCTCCGGCCACTCGACTAGAACATCAGGGCACGTGGCGTTGCTGCCACCGATCTCGTTCAGTACCTCGCGCCGGCCGCGCACCTCGCACCGCAGTTCCGGATCGCCCGAGGGCCGCTGCGTCACGCCGGATGCATCGAGGATCTGCTGCATGAGCTCGCCTCGGTTCGGGCTCTCAGCGATCGTCCCGAAGACACTGATGCAGAGCGCCTGAGACGACCACGGCACGTTTGACCGTTTCTCGAGCAGTTCGCCGACGTGCTTGTCGACGTGGGGCAAAGCGCCGTGGAACAGGTTCTCTCGAGAGGTTGCTGCCACCCGAGGAGACCCTTTAAGCCACCCGTTGTCATGGGCGCCGGTCGGCCAAGTCGGGGGTGTCATTGACGTTTTCACGTCGGCTCCGAGGCCGCTAAGCCTTATGCATCGCCTTTGCGAGCAGGTCGCCAGTGCTTCACGCATGCGAGACCGAATCCGCGCGATGCGTCGCGAAGCGTTCGTTGCCGCCGGCGCAGGATTAGGAGTCGAGCATGCGTGCGAAGCGTCCCGAGCTGCGCTCCCGAAGCTGCTTGTAGAGCTCGGCGGGCGGGGCGTCGTCGTGCATCGCCCGCCATTCCGCGACGACACGATCGACGGTGCCTGGCTCTGCGGTCTCGGCCGAGTCCGCGCGAGCGCGGCCTGCACGAGAGCCGCGATCGGCTCATCGTCGTGTGCAGGACACTCGAGCTGCTTAGCGAGCCACGCCCGGCGTGAGGCACGCGTCGCGGTGGACTCGTCTCCGGGATAGCAGGTGCACGCTGCGCTGCCGAACGCTTGAAGGAGAACGGCCGCGCGCAGGCGATCACGAGCCCGGACTGCAGGGTCGCGCGAGATGAACGCTTCGAGAAAGGCGCGCGGGTCGAAGGAGACCTGGGCCGCGCTCTCAGGCGCCTCCAGCCTGAAGAGTGAACTGAGCGCGGCCGTCGTTCGCGGGTGCGACCGGTAGCACCCGCCGGGGCGCTCCAACCCGGCGAGCAGAAGGGAGACGAGGTCGCACTCCGGGGGCCACCTGAGATCGACGCAGCCTGGAAGGTCGAGCCAGCTGAGCTCATCGAAAGTGTGCTCGCGCACGAGCTTCGCCCGTTCCTCGAGAATCGCGGTTCGCTCATCCTCGGTGGCCCCCGGAATCATCGGCCTCTGGATGTAGTCAAGAAGATCGCGGTCAAGCTGCTGGCGGGTCATCGAAGCAACGTGCTCGCACAGGGCGCAAGGTGCCGCCCGAACAGCGCCAAGTGCGACCAACTGTTCGAAGGCGTCCAGGCGCAAGGCGGGCGTGACGTCTGGGTCGTCGCTTTCAAGGATCGCCCAACAGACGGCCTCGAGTTCAGTCACCGTCGGCCACCTTCGCTTCGCGCTGCCGGCGAATCGTCTCCGCCACGACTTCACCCCTAACCAACGCAGACGCCCACGATGCCCGTGCGGCAGGCATGAACCCGAGCTGGTCAAGCACTACCTAGCAAGAGCTGCAAGACGCCCTGCAGCCGGATGGTCGATGAGCGACTTGGCCTCACCTTTCTTGTTCAGGAGGCCACGAAGAAGCTCTTCGTCGGCCACCTCGATGAACGCCGCGAGCACGCCCGGCTTCCTCGGCCGCAGAGTCGATCCATGGGGTTCACATGCGAGCAGGGGCGAGGATCGCCTCAGCGATCTCGGCCGCGCGCGGTGCAAGAGCCACGCGCCGACCACAGCCCCGTGACCGAAGCGCGCTGAGATTGCCCTCGTAGGGCGGCTTGAAGCGTTGCAGGATAACCGCGCCTGTTCCAAGGTGACCGCTCCGATTGCTGTGGGACGTCAACGCATCGCCCTTCATTGTCGATGGGGGCCCGGTCAGACGACGCCGTCAACCGCGACCAGCGCCGCAAGCTTGTCGGCGGCCTCGCGTTGGAGCGACGGAATAGTGTAAAGTGTATATAGATCGAGCGTAATTCCAATGCTCGCAGTGACCGAGTCTTTGTTTAACAATCTTCAGGTGAATACCAGCGCGCAATGCTAAACGTAGCATGTGTGTGTCGCAGTATCATGTAAACGAATCCGTGGTACATTCGACGCAAAGTAACTGCGCGCTGGAAATAGTAGCTGAATAGCGCTGGGTTAAGCGGCTCTTCCATTTTCTTTGCAGAAGAGCAGGGCATCGCGGGTTGTGCCGCCTCTCGCCTCTCCTGTGCGCCTGCGATGCGCGACGAGGATCGCCATCGTCTCACGGTCGAGCGCGACTGTCCGGCGGCTGTTTCAGACTTGAACTCGGAGACCGTCGGCACGTGCCCGACTTCAACGATGCCCTGGGTACGTGCAGGCTCACACCGGCGACGTCTAGGTCCGACCACCTGCCCCCGAGATTCGCTTCGCCGCAGACCCGCCATCGCGCCGAGCCGAAAGCCGGGTACCACGCGACCCGCGAGCGGACGGCCAGAAGATCGCTAGCTCGCTCAGGTGTCCATGTCCGGTGGACCCGCGGCCGGGCGGCCGAGCGCTCGGCGGATTCGCCGCCTTGGCCGGATTGTCCTCCAAAATCCCGGCGCGGACGGCATCGCCGAACGCCCGATTCAGGACGTGTGGGGGTACCGGACCCATCGCGGGGACAGCCCTCCGTGGCCGTGGACGCGGCCGGTCGCGGAGGAGGTCGCGTAGAAGTGTCGAGGTCTGCGGGCTGGATGCGCCGAGCCCGCTTCGCACCCAGTCGTCCGTTCTGCCCAGCGCCGTTGCCCGGTAGCTCGCCACCGTGGTGGGGGCCAACCCGCGCTGCGCGCACAACACCAACCACCGCTCGAGGTACTCGTCGAGTGTAGGAGAAGTCGAACCAAATCGGCCCACCAGCCCGGTGTCGATGTTGCCTCCATAGGCGGCACATGATAGCGCATAAACACGCTGTTTTTGGCTTGTCCATGCGGTTCAACCGGCGTTTCTTCGATTTCCAATTCGACCGGGTGTCGAACAAGGATTTGCGCCGTCTATGACCGCGCGAGCCTGATCCACGAAGACGCGTGGGGTCACGACCGGCGGCCGCGCGTCCGGCTATTCGAGCAGGTGGCTGTCGCCCGACACGAGCACGTGGGCGTTGGCCACACGGGCGAGCGCTACGAGGTAGTCGTCGCCGGGGTCGTCGGGGACGAGCCGCTCTCCGGATGGGGGATCTGCGACCCAGACGCCGTGGTCGCGAAGCCCGGCGACGAACAGCTCGGCCTCACCCGGCTCTAGACGTGAAGCGATCTTCGCGTAGCCGAGGACTCGCACGAGCTCTGCGAGAAGCGAGCCCGAGACGATGAGGTCGAACTCGCCGCTGCGCCACCGGTGGAGTGCCTCAGCAGGCGCGCCGCGGCCGGAAATCGCGCCGGCAACGAGGACGTTCGCGTCGAGGACTGCGCGAACCACCTATGGACGCGTGGCGTGCTTCGCCTCGTCGGCGAGTGCCATGGCTCGTCTCTCGTCCAGGTCGCTTCGCGCCCAGATGCGGTCAAGCAGCTCGAACCCGAGATACCGCCGCAAGGCCGCCTCGACCACCTCGGAGTCGCGCGTCCCCGCCCGCGCGGCGGCGACGCGTGCGGCACGCAGCACGTCCTCCTCCACGTAGACGGTCACCTTCTTCTTGGCCATGCTCCGATGCTAACGCTATGACGCTATGACAGCAAGACGTCAAAACGACGGCGAGCGTGAAGCCGCCGTCCAGGCGGACCGTCGTCCGTTTCGACGACAACAACGGCGAGGGTGCGTGGCGACAACGCCGCCGCGCACGGCTCGGGGACAGGCCCCACGGCTTCCGCCGATCCGACGGCTGGTCGAGACCGGCGAAGCCACCGGGCTTCACCGGGCTCGCGGCGACTCGGCGCCGGAGGTGCATGAGCAGCTCGAGTCGTTCTCCGAGCGCGTGCTGCCGCTCATGTAGGTCAGGGCGGGCGCGCCGAGGCGCGCCCGCCCCAGTTCGTTACTCGCCCGAGAGGGCGCCGAGGTTGTAGCCGCGGTTGTGAATCTCTTCGGCGGCCTCGCGGATGCGGCCGATCGACTCGTTCGCGGTGAGGCCGTTCTCGAACGACCGCACCTTCGCGGCGTCGCCCGCGTCGGCCGCCGCGCGGAGCTGGTCGAGATCGCCCGCGTAGGCGTCGAGGCCCTCGGCGATCTCGTGCGTCTGCTCCTCGACGTCCTTCGGTGCGTGCAGCCCGTTCAGCTGCTCCGCGGCGTCGCGGAGCTCGGCCTGGCCGGCCTGCACGCGCGTCGACAGCTCGTGAAGCGACGCGATGCGTGTCGACGTGCCGGCGAACGCCTGCCGCACGTCGCCGTAGATCGACTGCACCTGCTGCTGGTAGGCGGTGCGGGTCAGGTGCTGCTCGCTGCCGCCGCAGCCCGCGAAGAGCAGGGCTGCAGCGACAGCGGCGGGGATGAGCGCGACCCGGATCATGAGTGCACCTGCACGTTGCCCTTGCTCAGCGTGCCGCTGTTCGCGTAGCCGTCGCTGAGCGTGATGCCGTAGGTGTCCTTCGAGCCGGGCTCGCCGTTGTCGACGACCGTGACCGTGAACGTCACGGCGTTGTCGCCGTCCTTGCCGGCGCCCTTGATCGTCGCGGTCTTCCCGTCGGAGGCGCAGGACACGGACGTGATCGCCTTCGAGTGGAAGTCGACGCCGGCGCCCTTGTCCTTCAGCGCGTTGTTCCCCTTCAGGTTCGCGTGCGCGCCGACCGTGAATTTCGCCTCGCCGCCCTTGGTGCCCGCGATGGAGCCGCCGCCGTTCACCGTGCAGCCGGTGCCCGTCGGGTTGGTCGAGGGGCTCGGCAGCAGGAAGTCCATCGCCGGCGTGTTGTCGAGCGGGTACAGGAACGACTGCACGTTCTGAAGCGGCGACACGTTGCCGACCGTGAGCGCCTCGGCGTCGTAGAAGCGCGTCCCGACCGACGCCGGCAGCTCGGTCGGCCGCTGGCCGTCACTCTGCGAGCCGCTGAGGCCGCGGAGCAGGTACGCCGGCACGCTCAGCCGGATCGTTCCGGTCGCCGGATCGACGTCGCCCTGGATCGGCTGGTCGCCCGGGAACAGCACGCACTTCTCCTCCTGGCCGGTGCCGGTGGCCTCGCAGGGCGTCGAGCCGACCGTGTAGTCGTTGAACCCGAACGTCCAGCCGGCGGCGTTCCAGCGGGCGCTCGCCGCCGCGTCCTGGTAGCCGTTCGTGAAGCGGAACAGGTAGAGCAGCGAGCCCGACCCGGTGTGCGCGGCCGCCGTGGCCAGCGCGGTGGTCGACAGGTCGGCGACCTTCATCGTCACCGTGAACCCGCCCGGCTTGATCGGGCTGCCGTCGACGAGGTCGATCTCCGGCGCGACCGACACCGACGTCAGGTCGGCCGCGGGCTCGTTCGTCGTCGGCGGGGCCGGCGGAGCCACGGCGGGCGCCATCAGCGAGTACGACGAGAGCGCGTCGCCGGCCGGGTCCGTCGAGCTGGTGCGCACGAGCGGCTTCGGCGGGGTCGTCCCGAGCGTGGTGCCTCCGTTCGTCGGCCCGGCCGTCTGCGTGGCCACCATCGGCGTGCCGACGTGCCCGAGCGACTCGTCCGGCTTCTTGTTCGTCCGGTTGAAGACGACCGAGATCTTCTTCGAGACCGGGTTGTAGTCGACGGCGAAGAAGTCGGCGAGCGTGCGGTCACCGGCCGGGACGGCGAGGTCGCACGACAGGCCGTTCAGGCAGATCGAGTCGTAGTGGAACGGATGCGTCGTCACCTTCACCTGGCTGAAGGTGGCGGTCGGCGAAAGCGCGTTCAGCGACTGGTTGACGTAGACGTTCCACGAGGCCTTGAAGCCGCCGCTGTTCGGATTGCCGTCGCTCTCGGTGCCGTAGAAGCCCACGGCCACGCGGCCGGGCGCGCCGCCCGCTGCGACCCAGGGGAACACCGTCGAGCGCACGGCATCGCGGTCGACCTGCACCGGCTGCGAGAACCCGGGGTTGTTCGTCGGGTTGTCGCCGCCCGCGACCACGGGGTTGTTGCACTTGAGCACGTTCGACGCCGCCAGCGTGACCAGGTAGGTGTGGAAGGTCTGCTGCTCGCCGTAGGCCAGGTAGATGTTGCCGGCGCTGTCGGAGTCGGCGGTCACGAACCCGTTCGTGTTTGCCGGAGCGATCACCGCGCGGCAGTCCGTCCACGTCGTGCCGCCGTCCTTCGAGATCGAAAGGTTGATCTGATCGCCGCCGCCCGTCGCGCCGCGATCCCAGCCGAAGAACGCGACCTTGTTGACGGGGTCGTAGTGCATCGGCCCGGGGAAGCGCGTGTTCGGTGAGCCGACGGCGGCGGTCGGGTCGTACGTCAGCCCGCCGTCCGTCGACTTGATCACGACGGTGTCGTGCGGCTCGGTCTGGTTGTACGACATCAGCACGGTGTGGTCGTCGATGAACGTCAGCCACTGCCGGTCGGCGCCGGCGCCGTGCGTGGTCACGCCGCCCGCCAGGTCGCCGCCCGACGTCGCCAGGCTGTGCCCGTTGTTCGGGGAGGTCGACGTCGCGAACCCGCTCAGCGCGCCGAGGCCGGCGTAGGCATAGGGGAAGTTGCCGTCCGAGTTCTTGACGGGCCCGGTCGCCAGGCCGCAGTCGCCGCCGCCGCCTGCCGCCTGCTGGCCTCGCGGCGGAGTGCCGAGCAGGTGGAACTGGTCGCCGCCGTCGGTGGAGACCTGCGCGTAGTCGGAGCCCTGCGAGAAGCCGGTCGGGCCGCAGGTGTAGATGTTCCCGGCGCGGTCGATCTCCATCAGCGGCTCGGACTCGTCGCGCTGGGCATCTGCGGGCACTGCCGCGGAGAACTGCAGGCCCTGCGCATTCGCCGAGGCGAGCGGCACGTAGGGCGCGCTCGTCGTGATCGTCAGCGAGCCGGTGTAGCTCTGGGGGAGCGCGTTCACGAACCCGCACGCCAGCACGTCGTACGTGCCCGCCGCGAGGTTCTGGACGGCGACGGTCTCGGTCGTGCTGCCTCCGTCGCTCGAGCCGACCTCGGCGCCGCTCGGATCGAGGAGGGTCAGGACCTCGTCGGCGGTGTCCTCCGTCGGCGTCCCGGGCGTCCACGTGATCGAGAACGAGAAGCTCGCGTTCACCGAGCTATAGATCCCCGCCGGGACGGTGAGCTCGATCCCGTGGTGGTCGACCGTCGGGTCGCCCGAGACCGTGGCGCAGTCGCTCGTCCCGTGCGAGCCGGGCGGGATGGTGCCCGTCCAGCTGACGGTTGCAGACTGTCCGACGGTCGAAGGGACCGCGACCGACTGCGACGACGGAGTCGAGGCCGACCCCGCAGTCACCGCGAGCACCAGGCCCGCGCAGAGGAGGAGCGCGAGGAGCACCCCGCGCATCCGCTGTGTTCGAAACCGCCCACGCATTTCGAAGTCCTTTCCTCAATACCACCCGGAGTGGTGACTGTCTACGAGCAATATGAACCACTCTTGAGGGTGTCAAACATCCGCCCGGATGAATCGGCCTACGAACTCACGCGCGAACGGCACGTGGCCTTGAGCCAACTTGCGGCCCGGTGAGCTCATCTCGCCGGCCGGGCGGCGACCTCGGAGAGACGACGAGGCCTCGCGCTGAAGGACTACCCGACGCGCCTCCTCAACCAGCGGCGAACGTGAGCGCCCTGGTAGGTCGCCACCACGGCAACCTGGAGCACCGCGCCACGCGCCGAGGCGGGGATCATCCAGTAGCAGTAGGCCGCGGAGTGCTGGACGTCGAAGAACTTTCGCCGCGCCGCGACCGCCTTGCCGCCGACCACGGCCGGGCACGAGACGACCGCGGACGGCAGCCGCTTCTTCGTCTTGCGGTTGAGGATCGTCGCGCCGACCGCGAACTGCTGCCCTGCTGCCGGCCGCGATAGGACGCATGACGAGCCCGCTCGCGGTGAGGACGAGCGCGGAGACGCACTTGCCGCTCCGCTTGACCATGCCCCGCGGCACCTTCGGCTGCGCGCCGCGAATGTTGGGACAGCGATCGACCACAGGGGCCGCCGGTGTGGTCGTCGACTGACCGGCTCTCGTCGTTGCAACCGTGGTCGTCTGCTGCACCGTCGTCGTCAGCCCGCCCACGGTCGTGGTCTGCTGGACGGTCGTCGTCGCCGGCGGTGCAACGACCGTGGTCGTCGTCGTTGACGTCGGCGGCGGGCTCGGTGTCGTTGTCGTCGTCTCCGTCGGCGTTGTCGTGCTCGTGGGCGGCGATGTCGTCGTCGTGCTCGTCGACCCATCCGTGCTGGTCGTCTCGGTGGTCGTCGTGGTGGTGCTCGACGTCGTCGCCGGGAACGTGAGTGGGTAGACCCACTCGCCGGCGTCCGGGGCGCGGTCGGAGGCGGTGGTCAACGTGTCCTGTGCAATGGCCACGAACTCGAACCCGGCCGTGCTCGCGAGGTCGGCGCGCGGCACCTTGATCTCGGCGCCGTTCGGAGTGTCCGTGTGGTAGATGGCGCCGATGGTGCTCGGGACCTCGTGCCAGGCGCCGTCGCCCCACTGCGACAGGGTGACGAAGTTCGACGCGGGATAGAGGTCGCCGATGACCGTGAGCGCGAAGTCGGCGCCGTCGCTCGGTCGGCCCGTGGCGCCGTCTTGATCGGTATCGAGATAGACGTCGACGCGCAGGTTCTTGTCCAGGGTCGCGCGGTTTTCGATCTCGATCAGGAAGGTGATGTCGTCGCGTGCCGAGTTCGAGACCCGCACCCGGTGGATGTCGGGGGCCTGCGGATCCTCGCCCGTGCCATCCGAGAAGAGGGCCGTGCCGGGATCCGGGACGTCCGCTGCGCCACCGGCCTTGCCGGCGAGCGATGCAGCCGCAAGCCAACCCGCGCCGACGAGCGACACCGAGGCTGCCAGCGCTGCCATGGCGGCGGTTCTGCTCATGGCGGCGGCGGCGGGAGCGGAGGGGTCGAATCCTGCGGCGGCGGCGTTGACGGCGGCGGTGGCGGTAGCGGTAGGGCCGGCGCCGCCGCGGTCGTCGTCGTTTCAGGAGGCGAGCTGCGGCGCGGCGCGGCAGGCGCATACGCGGGCGCCGGGCTTGCAGAAGCGATCGGTGCCGTCCCGCTCGTCGATGTGGGTGCGGCGGCGCTCACGGACGCCAGTGACGTCGAGACGACGCGGTGTGGCTTGGATCTCGCCGCCTTCCGCGTGGAGGCTCGCGTGACACTCGGCGCGGTACGGATCTGCTTGAGGGCAGCCTTGACCGTCGGCTCGGCCTTCGGCAGCGACGCAATGAACGCGCTGTTGCTGAACGGCTTGTCAGGAGCCGCATCCGACGCGCCGGGCGCGCCCTGCGCGAGCCAGGAGGCGGCCGTCGCGACCGGCAGCTGCGACGAACGCGACGAAAGCGGCGACGGTCGCCCGGCGCAGCGAGACGACGGGTCGGCGCCGGGTGCGGCGAGCCGGCCGCAGCGCAGGCGCTGCTGCGAGCGCCGCGTCCAGCGCGTCCGCGAAATCCGTGCACGTCGCGTAGCGCTCGTCGCGACTCTTCGCGAGCGCCGTCGCGAGAACCCTGTCCACCGCCGCTCCGCCGGCGGGAGGCGGCGCCTCTTCCACGTGCGCGCGCATGAGCGCAGCGGACGAGCGGCCCGCGTACGGCGTCGCCCCGGTCAGGGTCTCGTAGAGGAGGCAGCCGAGCGAGTACACGAGCGTGCGGCGGTCGACCGCGTCGCCTTCGATCTGCTCCGGCGCTGCGTACTCGAGGGTGCCGCTGAAGGTGCTGGATCGGCCGACGCCGGCGTTCCACGCCGCGAGTCTGCCGGCGCCGAAGTCCCTCACATAGGCGTGCTCCGTGCCGTCGGATGCGAAGAGCACGTTCTCGGGCTTGACGTCCAGATGGACGAGCCCGGCCGCGGCCGCCGCATCGAGGGCGCTCGCAAGCTGCCTCGCGAGCCGGCGTATCTCTGAGGCGTCGAGCGTTCGGCGCTGGTCGAGCACCTCGCGCAAGCTCGGGCCGTTGAGCCACTGCGTTGCGACGTAGAGCGAGTCGTTCCCCTCCCCGTAGTCGGCCACCGGCAGGACGTGTGGATGTGCGAGCTCGCTCCAGATGTGCCAGTCGCCGGGCATGCGCGTGCGCTGCTGTGCCTGCTCGTCGGGCGTCCCGCTCGAGCCGGAACACCTTGAGTGCGACATCACGGCCGCGCAGGCCACGGACGCGGAGCAGGGCGCTTGCCGGTCCATACGAAACGGCGTCGGCACTCGCGTAACCGTCGAAAGCCGCAGGCCGTCCCCCGGGGCGGCGCACGCATCGGTTCTACCACCCTCGGCTCGACGGCAACAGGGGGCGGAGGACCGTCGAGCTGAACGTTCAGCGCGCTATTTGCGAACTTCCCGCCGATGCGGTCGCGCCTCGTCGCCCGCCGTTTACGCGGCCGCCGGCCACGGGATACCGGCCGCATGGGAGACGTGGTCGTCGTCACCGGCGCCTCCGCCGGCATCGGCCGGGCGACTGCGCTCCGCTTCGCCGAGCAAGGCGCGTCCGTCGCGCTCCTCGCGCGCAACGAGAACCGCCTGCACGCCGCCGCGCGCGAGGTGGAACAGGCCGGCGGACGGGCGCTCGTCCACTCGCTCGACGTCGCCGACCCGGACGCCGTCGAGGCGGCGGCCACGCGCATCGAGGACGAGCTCGGCCCGATCGACGTCTGGGTCAACAATGCGATGGCGACGATCTTCGCCCGCTTCGAGGATGTCTCGCCCGACGAATTCCGGCGGTCGACCGAGGTGACCTACCTCGGCGTCGTCTGGGGGACGATGGCGGCGCTGCGGCGCATGGTGCCGCGCGACCGGGGCACGATCGTCCAGGTCGGCTCGGCGCTCGCCTATCGCGGGATCCCGCTCCAGGCGCCCTACTGCGGCGCCAAGCATGCGATTCAGGGCTTCACCGAGTCGGTGCGCACCGAGCTCCTGCACGACGGCAGCAACGTCCGCATCGCGACCGTCCAGCTGCCCGCGCACAACACGCCGCAGTTCAACTGGGGACGGAACCGCATGCCGAAGCGCGCGCAGCCTGTCCCGCCGATCTACCAACCCGAGGTCGCGGCCGAGGCGATCGTGCACGCTGCCACGCACCAGAACCGCCAGCTCTGGGTGGGCTGGCCGTCCATCGCGACCGCCGCCGCCAACGCGATCGCGCCGGCGCTCGTCGACCGCTACCTCGCCCGCACCGGGTTCTCCTCGCAGCAGACCGACGAGCCCGAGCAGCCGCGGCCGGACAACCTCTTCGAGTCCGTCGACGGCGACCAGGGCGCCCACGGGCGCTTCGACGACGAGGCGCACGAGCGCAGCCTGCTGCTCGACGCGAGGGTGCACCTCGGCTGGGTCGCCGCGGCCGGTGTCGCGGCCGCCGCGGCCGCGCTCGTCAGAGCTGCTCGGTAGTCCTGTCGCGGACGACGACCCCGCCCCGGTCGGCCCGCACCACGGCCGACCACGTCACCGCGTCGTGCGTCCGCAGCCGCTCGCGCCGGCCAGGTGCGCCGATCCCGAGCCGCTCGAGCAGCCCGCGTTTCCCGACGACCAGGCCGACGACCCGCAGCGACCGCGCGCCGAGCTCGCCGCGCACGTCGTACACGTGCCCGAGCGACTCGCCGCTCTCCGTCCGCACCTCCAAGCCGAGGAGCTCCGAGAGCCTCACAGCCCGCTCCCAGGGATCCGCTCGACCCAGCGGCGGGCACGTTCGTCGCCGCGCCCGAGCCCGTACTCCGCGGCCGGGCGCGCGAGCCGCACCGCCGAGTCGATGCTCTGCACCTCGCTCCACGGGACGAGCACCGCCCGCCCGCCGGCGAGCCGGGCCGTCAGGCGACCCAGCCGCCCGCGCCCCCGCCAGCCGCTTCCGCCCACCACGATCGACTCGACCCGCGGCTTGCCCTCGCGGACGCCCGACAGCTCCAGGTCGTCCACCTTCCCGCAGCGGCGGCCCTCCGAGTCGATGAGCTGGTGGTCGAGGATCCCCAGGCCGATGTCGACGACGGTCATCCCTGGCCGCCGTTCGTGATCACCATCAGCGGGATCGCCGCCACCGCGACGACTGCGATGACGACGAGGTAGAAGATCCCCAGCCCGTTCGCGAGCCGGCCGTTGCGGTGGCTGCCCATGTACGCGCGGTCGTTGGCGACGAGCAGGATCGGCAGGTACGTCGTCGGCAGCGCGACCACCGAGAAGATGACCGCGTACTCCGTGATCTTGATCGGGTCGTAGCCGGTCATCACGATCCCGCACGCGAGCGCCAGCATCACGATCCACGAGATCGTGAACCGCGGCGCGCCGGCGTTGTGGCGGTACTTGCCCCACTCCCAGCCGAAGAACTGAGCGAGGTTGTACGCGCCCGAGAACGCCGTGTCGATCGCTGCGCCGCTCACCGCGAACGCGATGCCGACGAGCATCAGCACGAGGCCGATCGCGCCCAGCGGCGACTGGACGACGAGCGCCACGCTGCCGAGCAGCTCGGGGCTCACGCCGTGCGGCAGGAACAGCGCGCCGGAGCAGATGACGAGGGCAAACGAGAGGATCCCGCCCAGCATGTAGCCGACGATCGCGTTCAGCCGGTTCGAGGTCAGGTCGGCCGGCGTCCACTGCTCCTCGACCGCGCCCGACGAGTAGAAGTAGACCTCGTACGGCGTCATCCCCGCCCCGACGAGGCCGACGACGTAGTAGAGGTAGAGCGCCATGTTCCCCGTGTGCGCGTGCGGGACGAAGCCATGTGCGACCGCGCTCCAGTCGGGGTGCAGCTTGACCATCGCCGGGAGCAGCACGAGCAGGCACAGCCCGCCGTAGCCGAAGACGCGCTCGATCCAGTTGAACGGCATCACCCACAGCACGAGCGCGAGCCCGATCACCGCCACCCCGATCAGCAGGCGGTACGAGTGCCCGAAGAGCAGCTCGAGCGCGATGGCGATCCCGCCGATCTCCGCGGCCAGCGTGAGCAGGCTGACGAACATCGCGCCGACCAGCGTGACGAGGCCGACCGCGAAGCCGAGCCGCTCGCGGACGACGTCGAAGACGGCGCGGTGCGACGCGGCGGCCACGCGCCCGCACATCTCCGCGTAGACGATGATCCCGCCCACGCCGAGGACGACCGCCCACAGCAGCTGGTAGCCGAAGGTCGCGCCGGCGGTCGTGTTGAAGACGAGGTCGCCGATGTCGACGTAACCGCCGATCGCGGCCAGGATGCCGAGCGCGATCGAGAAGACGACCTTCATGCGAGCTTCCCGGCCGTCCTGGCCGCGCGCTCCAGGCGCTGCTCGACCTGCTGGGCGCGGCCCTGGTCGCCCGGATGCGCGGCGAGGTTGTCCAGCTCGGACGCGACGACTGCGGCGACGCGGCCGATCTGTTGGGTCTTCGGCGCGTCCGCGACCTTCTGCGCCAGGTCGCGCAGCGCGCGCCCGTGCACGCGCGTGAAGGTGTCGGTCGTCGAGCCCTCGGCCGCGTCATGCGCGACCAGCGCCCCTTCGGAGGCGATCGAGCCGATGTCCTCGGCCTGCTTCGGTGGCGGTGCTGCCGCAGCCCGCGAGGAGCAACGCTGGCGACGGCGATGGGGCAAGGCGGCGCACGGCGGCCCGTTTCCCGCTCCGGCGACTCCCGAACCGTGACCAAGCGGTGAACTTCTTGCGCGGGCGGCGCGCGGCCGCCTAGGCTTCGGCTCGTGATCGAAACCGACCGCCTGCGCTCGCTGCCGCTCTTCAACGTTCTGCCCGAGGAGGACCGCGCGGCGATCGCCGAGTTCGTCGACGAGGTCGACGTGCCGGCCGGCGAGCGGCTCATCTCCGAGGGCGACTTCGCCTACGAGTTCTTCGTCGTCGAGCACGGCCAGGCGGAGGTAACCGTCGATGGCGAGCGGATCGGCGACCTCGGCCCCGGCGACTTCTTCGGCGAGATCGGGCTGATGCTCACAGGCCGCCGCACCGCGTCGGTCACGGCCGTGTCGGCGATGACGCTCGTGACGATGTTCGACCAGAACTTCCGCAAGGTCGAGCAGCAGCACCCGGACGTGGCCCGCCGTCTCCGCGAGACGGTCAAGGACCGCTTCCCGACCCGCGCCCGCTAGGCAGGGCTCCGCTCACCGGGTAGCTTTGCCGCTCAGCGAGCTGGGAGGGTCTGATGCGGTACGAGTCGTCCGTCACTGCGGTCACCTGGATTCCGTCCGAGGCGATCTCGGGCATGCCGAAGCTGCCGTTCGAGGCCGGGATCGCCCACTACGACGACCCGCCGCCGGACCGGCTCGACGACCTCGACGAGTGGCACAGCCGTGACGCGTTCCGCGAGGCGAACGAGCTGCGCGCGTGGATCGAGGTCGAGGACGGCCGCATCACCGGCCACGGCCAGGACGGGCGCTCGCTGATCGGCGTGACGCGCATCAAGATGGCCGGCCGCGAGATCCCCTTCAAGGCGGTGCAGTACGAGCTGCTGCGGCCCGAGCCGCAGGTGGGCGAGGGCTTCGTGCGCTTCCTCCAGACGGCAGGCGGCCACATGGGCCTGCCCGCGCCGCGGATCGTGCGCGGCAAGCCGTTCTTCCGCGTCACGTCGTCGTCCGCATGGACGACGCTCGCACTGACGATGTACGCCGACGGCCGCGTCGAGCGCGAGCTCACCGGCGCCAGCCCGTTCCCGCGCCACTTCGTCTACGACGACGAGGGCAAGCTCGTGCAGAAGTCGGGCGTCATCGACTTCAAGGCGTGGTACCGCGAGTCGCACGGCGGCAACACGCCGTGGGGCGACGAGGACTCGCCGGCGCTCGTCACGCAGGTCGAGTCGGAGCTCGAGCGCGAGATCGGCAACGCGCTCATGCGAGACGGCGGCAAGTCGAAGCGGCAGTCGCTCTCGCAGGGAGAGACGCTGGTGCGCCAGGGCGACGAGGGCCACGACGTGTTCCTCGTGCTCGACGGCGTCTTCTCGGTCGAGATCGACGGCGAGCAGGTCGCCGAGCTCGGCCCGGGCGCGATCGTCGGCGAGCGGGCCGCGTTCGAGGGCGGCGTGCGCTCGGCGACGCTGGTCGCAACCACGCCGGCCCGCGTGGCGGTCTTCGACGTCGACGCGGGCGACCGCCAGCGGCTCGCGGCGCTGGCGAACAGCCGGCGGGAGTCCAGCCCGACCTAGGCCGCGCGTCGCGTCAGCGCAAGCCCCGCCCACGCTGCGACGGCGAGCACCGAGAACAGCACCGTTTCGACCAGCCACCAGTTGCCGGAGTGGTGGGCCGTCGCGCGGCAGCCGATCCCGACCGCGATGCCCATGGCGCCCGCGGCGCTGAAGAAGCCGAGACCCGCCCGTGGGCCGGCCGCGACGCGGGCGATGATCCCGCCGAGCATCGCGAGCAGGAGCGCGTAGCTCAGCACCTCGCCCCAGACGGGCACGGTGGCCCCGGGTCGCGGCGCGGGCTCGAAGACGATCAGCGCGAACAGGAGCACGGGCCACGCGATCGCCAGTGTCCTCGCGATCTGCCGGCTCAGCGCTCCGGCGAGCTCCGGGCCGACGCGCTGCCGGCGCCTCGCCGGCAACTCCCAGAGCGCCTCCAGCTCGTGCAGGTCCGTCGTCCTCGGCGTGCGCGTCAGCATGATCGAGCCTCCTCGTTCGTCGGTCGATTCATTCTTTCGCCGGCGTCAAGGTCCGAGTACGCCTCGCAGCCGCTCGAGGCCCAGTTCGAGCGTCTCGTCGGTCACCGCGAGCGAGATCCGTGCCCAGCCGGCGCCGCGCTCGCCGAAGCCTTCTCCGGGTGCGACGACCACGCGGTGCTCGGTGAGCAGGCGCTCCGCCGTCAGGCCGTCGGGAAGGCGGAGCCAGACGAAGAACGTGCCCTCGGCTGCGCCGCCGATCGTCTCGACGACGCGGTCGCGCCGGCGCTGGTACGTCGCAGCACGCTCGGCGACCGACTCCTGCGGGCCGGTCAGCGCGGCGATCGCGGCGTGCTGCAGCGGCATGAAGATCCCCGCGCGCGCGTGGTCGTTCAGCAGGTTGATCCGCTCGACGATCTCCTCGTTGCCGACGACGAACCCGAGCCGCCAGCCCGCCATTCCGTAGGTCTTGGACATAGAGAACATCTCGACGCCTACCTCGCGCGCGCCAGGCGTGGCGAGGAAGCTCGCCGGGCTGCGGCCGTCGAAGACGAGGTCGCCGTAGGCGAAGTCGTGCACCACCACGGCGCCGGTCCGCTCCGCGTACGCGACCGCGTCGGCGAACACGCCGTCCGGCACGGAGACAGCGCATGGATTCGACGGGTAGTTCAGGTAGACAGCGGCTGCCTCCGGCGCAGCGGCGAACTCCGGCGCCCAGCCCGCCGTCTCGTCGAGCGGCAGCGGCACGAGCTCCGCGCCGGCGAGCGCGACGCCCGACAGGTAGTCCGGGTAGCCGGGATCGGGCAGCAGCACGCGCTGGCCGTGGTCGGCGAGCGCCAGCGCGAGCTCGACGAGTGCCGTCTTGGTGCCAGGCACCGCGGCGACCTCGCGCTCCGGGTCGAGGTCCACGCCGTACACGTCGCGGTAGCGCGCCGCGATCGCCTCGCGCAGCGCGGGCAGCGCCCGGAACGGCGCGTAGCCGTGCGCGGATGGATCAGCCGCCGCGCGGGCGAGCGCCTCGACGACGTGGGGAGGAGGCCCGACCTCCGGGTTGCCGCGCCCGAGGTCGACGAGCGGCTCCCCGTCGACTGCCGCGGCTGCCTGCACCCGCCCGAGCAGCGCCATGAAGTACTGCTCGGGCAGCCGCTCGAGCCGCTCAGGCCGCGCACGCACGAGTGGACTGTAGGGATTGTCCTCAGGGTCTCTCGGGGCAGTCCCGTACGTGCAGACATGGGTCTGTCCCCGGGTGTATCGGGGGCTGACCCAAGCTCTTGACCCAAGCCGCGGCCTACGCCTGAAGCTTGGGACAGCCCCCTCCGGGCAAGCCCTACGGGGACAGCCCCATGGGTCTTGTCCTTGAGTCGTGTCCCCTGGCTCGCGCGACGAGGGCTGAGCTAGAGGCGGTGCGAAAGCCGGTCGCGCTCGAGCAGCTCGTAGCAGGTGACCACGAGCTCCTCCATGCTGATCTTGTCGACCGCCTGGAGGCCGAGCTCGCGGCACGTCTGCTTGAGCTCGGGCGTGAGGTAGGCCGAGAAGATCACGATCGGCCGGGCGAAGTTGTTGCGCAGCAGCACCTTCGCCGCGTCGATGCCGGTGATGCCCGGGAGCGAGTGGTCGAGCACGAGCACATCGGGCTCGTGCTCCTCGAGCAGCTCGTAGAGACCCGCCACGTCGCCGGCCTGCAGGACACGCCAGCCTTCGGCCCCGAGCCGCGTCTGCAGGATCGCCCGGAAGTCCGGCTCGTCGTCGACGACGACCAGTGTGGGGACCGAGTTGTACGGCTCGTCGAGCACTCTTCTCTCTGTGTCGAGTTCAAGACGCCCGCTCCCATCCCTCGAAAGGGGGATGCCGCACCCGCTCCGAAATCGCGTCACGCCGCTCTCGGAGCTGATCGCGCACCCGGCACGGGGGCTCGTCTACGGCAACCGCGGCTGCCTGCACGACGCCCACGGCCGCATCGTCCGCCGCTGGGCGACGCGCCGCTGGATCGCCTGCCGCCTCGAGTTCAAGGGCTGGCACCGCGCGCCGCTCATGCAGCCCGGCAAGTTCACGGAGCTCTTCTTCCTGGACGAGGCGACCGCCTTCGCCGCCGGCCACCGGCCGTGCGCGCTCTGCCGCCGCGCGGACTACAACCGGTTCCTGGCGCTCACCGGCGCGACCGGCGCCGACGAGATCGACCTGCGCCTGCACGACGAGCGCACCGGGCCGCGCCGGCGGGCCGCCGACCTCCCCGACGGCGCGTTTGTCCTCCACGGCGGCCGCCCGCACCTGGCGCTCGGCGACGCGCTGCTCGAGTGGCGACCGGACGGCTACGCCGCGCCGATCGCACGACCGCGAGCGCCGGCGGAGCTGATCACCCCGCCGACGCTCGTGGACGTGCTGCGCGCCGGGTGGAGGGGCGAGGTGCCGCTCCTCCACCCGAGCGCGCGAGCCGGCTAGGCCGCCTCGAGCAGCGGGACCGCCTCGGGAGCAACCTGCTCCTCGACGAGGTCGCTGCGCCTGAGGACGAACAGCGTGATCAGGATCCCGACCGCCGCGAGGGCGGCGGCGCCGATGAAGGCCACCTGGAACCCGTCCACCGCGGCCGCCGTCACGGTTGCCCCGTCCGCGACGCGGTTGTCGGTCACCGAGGTCGCCACCGCGGAGAGCACGGCGATGCCGAGCGCCCCGCCGATCTGCTGCGACGTGTTGAAGAGCCCGGACGCGAGCCCGGCCTCGTCGTTCTTCACGCCCGCGAGCGCGGCGATCGAGATCGGCACGAACGAGAAGCCGAGCCCGACCGACATCAGCAGGAACCCGGGCAGCAGGTCGTCGACGTACGTGCCGCCGACCGACACCTGCGTGAACCACAGGAGCCCGGCCGTGAGGAACACCATCCCGGTCACCATCACGGGCTTGACGCCGATGCGGGTGACGAGCTGGGCCGCGATTCCCGACCACACGATCGCGGTCGCGGCGATCGCCAGGTACGCGACGCCCGTCTTCATCGCCGAGTAGCCGAGCACCTGTTGCATGTACAGCGTCAGCATCAGGAACACCGAGAAGCTGGCCGTGCCGAGGATGAGGCCGGTCGCGTTCGCGCCGACGAGCGTCCGCAGCTTGAAGATGGAGAACGGCACGAGCGGCTCGGAGACGCGGGTCTCCCAGAACAGGAACCCGCCGATGAGCGCCGCCGCGGCCGCGAAGATCGCCCACGTCGTGAGCGAGCCCCAGCCGTAGTTGTTGGCCTGGGTGATGCCGTAGACGAGCGTCACCAGCCCGCTGGTGACGAGCACCGCGCCGGGCAGGTCGAAGCTCTTCACGCGCGAGTCGCGGCTCTCGTTGAGGAGCACGGGCGCGAGCGCGATCGCCGCGATCGCGACGGGCACGTTCACGAAGAAGATCCAGCTCCAGTTGAGCGCGTCCGTGAGCACGCCGCCGAGCAGCACGCCGGCAACGGCACCGAATGCACCGACGCCGCCCCAGGCGCCGAGCGCCTGATTGCGCTCCTTGCCCTCGGCGAACGTCGTCATCAGGATCGACAGAGCGGCCGGCGTGATGATCGCCGCGCCGAGGCCCTGCGCCGACCGCGCGACGATCAGCGAGCCCTCGCTCCACGCCAGCCCGGACAGCAGCGAGGCGCCCGCGAAGACGAGGAGGCCGAGCATGAACATCCTGCGGCGGCCGACGAGGTCTGCCACGCGGCCACCGAGCAGCAGGAAGCCGCCGAAGAAGAGCGCGTACGCGCTGACGACCCACTGGAGGTTCTCCTGGGTGAAACCGAGGTCTTTCTGGATGGAGGGCAGCGCCACGTTCACGATCGCGATGTCGAGCACGACCATGAACTGCGCCGCCAGAAGCAATGCGAGTCCGAACCACTTCCGTTGAGCAGAACCGATCATGTGCGTAGTCCTTCCTTCTCAATCTCCCGTAGACGCTGCTGAGGTTACAGCCCATGCTTGCATTTCGCAAGTAGAAACTTTCATTCGTCCACCACCCGCGCTACAATCGCAAGCAAGTGATGAAAGGCAAGTGCTACGACCAGGTGCCGTACTGCCCGATGGCCCACGCGCTGTCGCTGGTGGGTGAGCGCTGGTCGTTGCTGATCGTCCGGGAGCTGCTGCACGGCCCTCGCCGCTACACCGATCTCGCCAACGGCCTGCCCGGGATCGGCACGAACATCCTCGCCGCGCGGCTCAAGGATCTCGAGACGTTCGGCGTCGTCGAGAAGAAGAAGCTGCCGCCGCCGTACGCGTCGACGGTCTACGAGCTAACGCCGTACGGCCGTGAGCTCGACGAGGTGCTGTACGCGCTCGGGCGCTGGGGCGCGCGCTCGCTGGGCCCGCCGGTCTTCGAGGAGGAGCTCTACCCGGAGTGGGGCCTGAACGCCCTGCCGGCGCTCTTCGACCCGGAGGCGGCGCGCGACCTGGACGAGCGGTACGTCCTGAAGATCGGCGACGACGTGTTCACGGCAGACGTTCACGACGGGCGGCTCGGCACCGAGGTCGGCGAGTCGAGCGACCGCGACCTCGTCGCCGAGATGGACATGCCGACGCTGTGGGCGCTGACGAGCGGCGAGCTGTCGCCGGCCGAGGCGCTGAAGGCGGGCCGCGTCCGGATCGAGGGCGACGCCGAGGCGCTCGAGCGCTGCTTCAAGGTGTTCCACATGGCGCCGCGCACCGTCGCCGCCTGAGCCACCTGTCGGGAGTTTTCCCGACCGACGAGTCGGTGGGACTGTCCCCGTAGGGCGGAGCCCGAAGGGGGCTGTCCCAAGCGTTTGACTCGTGGCTCCCGCTGTCGAAGCACGTGGTCGACGGGTGTAGCGCTTGGGGCTGTCCCCGCCGAAACTGCCCGGCGGGGACAGCCCCATGCGGCCGCTGACCTTGTACTGTCCCGCGCCGTGCCCGACCAGCAAGATCGCATGGAGTCGTTCATCACGCTCGTCCTCGAGCACGCAGACTCGGGGCTCTCCGCCGCGCACCGCGAGCTCTATCCCGAGCGGATCCCGGAGAACATCCCGCTCTCGCTGACCTTGCTGTACCCGTGGATCCCGGCGGCGCGGATACCCGACGAGGAGCTCGCGCGCCTGCGTGATTTTTTCGCGGGCCGGCCGCCGCTCACGTTTGACCTCGTGCGGGTCGCGGAGTTCCCCGGCGTCGTCGCGTACGCGGTGCCGGAGCCGGACGAAGAGCTGCGCGCGACCATGCGCGCCCTGTGGGCGCTCTACCCCGAGTACCCGCCGTACGGCCGCAAGGGCAACGACCCGGCGCCGCACTGCACGCTCGGGCGCCTCGAAGGCGACCACGCGATCACGCTCGAGCAGGCGAAGGCCCGCGTCGAGCCGCTGCTCCCGGTCCGCTGCGAGGTGACCGAGGCGACGCTGTTCGTCGAGCAGAAACCGGTCGAGATGCGCGTCCGCGCGCGATTTCCGCTCGGCGGTTGACGGGCGTGACCGTAGACATTCCGCGGCCGGCTCGTAATGATCGAGGAGCATGCGTCTGCGGCCTGCATTGGCGGCGGCCGGTCTGGCCGCCGTTTTCGTCTTCGCCTTCCTGAGCGCGCCCGGTGTGACGCCGGCGGCCACGTGCTCGGCCGCCGCGCACACGAAGAACGTCAAGGCGCTCCAGTCCTTCCAGCGGACGATGGCGAAGAGACGGGCCGCGTACTTCAAGACGCACAGGAGCGCGAAGCTGCGGGCGAAGTACGTGAAGGCGCAGCAGGGCCGCCTCGCCGCGCTGAAGAAGGCGGCCGCTTGCAAGGTCGCGAAGGCGAAGCCGAAGACGACCACGACCCGTCCGGCGACGACCGTTGCGGCGCCGACCACGTCGACGGTCACGACGACTACGACAACCGTCGTGACGACCACGACGACCGCGCCGACGACCACGGTGCCGGCGTCCACCACGCCGACGACGACCACCGCGACCACGACCACAACCACGTCGACAACCACGACAACAGCCGCGCCGCCGCTCCCGCCACCGGAGATCCTGAAGCTGAACATGTCGGCGACGGACGTCGACTTCACCGACCCGTCGCTCGCGTACGGGTCGATCTCGTGGCAGCTCGAGTACGAGACGGCGCTCAAGCTCTACGACTATCCGGACATGCCGGCGCCGGACGGCGCGCACCTCGTTCCGGATGCCGCCGCGGGCTTCCCGGCGGTCTCTCCCGACGGCAAGACCTACACGATCAAGGTCAAGCCGGCGAGGTTCAGCGACGGCAGCCCGGTGCGGGCGGCGAACTTCGCCTTCGCCATCAATCGGGCGCTCAGCCCGGTCATGCAGTCGCCCGGCGCGCCGTTCCTGCTCAACGTCGAAGGCGCGCAGGCGGTGATCGACGGCACCGCGCTCGTAGCCTCAGGCGTCCGGGCGAGCGGCGACACGCTGACGATCACGTTGTCGCACCCCGACGGCGGGCTGCTGGCCGAGCTCGCGATGCCGTTCTTCCAGGCGCTGCCCCTCGACCTGCCCATCGTGCAGAGTGGCGTGGACGCATACCCATCGGCGGGGCCTTACTACTTCTTCGCGCGCGAGCCGGGCACGAGCATCACGGTCAAGCGCAACCCGTACTACACGGGGGCGCGGCCCGCGTACGCGGACGAGCTCGACATCGCAGTCAACACCAACCTCGACCAGAGCCTCGCGCGGGTGACGGCCGGCACCGCCGACTACGACCTCGGTGGGCTGCCCTTCACGGCCCACGCGGCGCTCGCCGCGACGTACGGGGTGAACGCGCCCGGCGGCCAGTACCACGTCAGTCCGCTCTCGGAGGTCGACTACATCGCGCTGAACACGTCACGGCTCCCGTTCTCGAACGTGAACCTGCGCAAGGCCGTCAACTACGCGCTCGATCGCACGGCGCTCGTCAACATCCGCGGCCCGTACGCGGCCACCCCGACCGATCAGATCCTGCCGCCCGGGATGGGCGGGTTCCATGACGCGAACCTCTACCCGCTCACCGCACCGGACCTCGACACCGCTCGCGCGCTCGCCGGCAGCTCGTGCGGCACGGTGAAGCTCTGGACGACGACCTCGGCCGTCATGCAGAGCCTCGCCCAGTCGGTCAAGCACGACCTCGAGCAGATCGGCTGCACCGTCCAGATCACGTCGTTCGTGGGCTTTCAGATCTACACCGCCGCCGGCCAGAAGGGCGCCGACTTCGACGCGGTGCTCGCGGGCTGGAACCAGGACTACCCCGACCCCGCCGACTTCATCGACGTGCTCCTGAACGGCGAGCACATCCACGACGTCAACAACAACAACATCGCGTACTTCGACGTTCCGGCGATCAACGCCGCGATCGGCGCGGCGAACCTGCTGACCGGCGCGGCGCGCTACCAGGCCTACGGCGACCTCGACGAGCAGATCATGCGCGACTACGCGCCGTGGGCGCCCTACGACAACCGCAACACGCGTGAGCTGACCGCCGCCAGGCTGACCGGCTTTCTCTTCCAGCCGGCGAACGCGACGCCGGACCTCGGCACGTTCCGGGTCAAGCCGCTCGCGGACACGACCCCGCCGGTGCTCTCGGTGCCGCAGAGCCTGTCGCAGAACGCGGATGTCTCCGGATTCACGGTGACGTACAACGCCACGGCGACCGACGACGCCGACCCGAGCCCTTCGGTTGCCTGCGCGCCGCAGTCAGGCAGTGCGTTCCGCATCGGTACGACCACCGTCAGCTGCCGGGCCACGGATGCGTGGGGGAACAGCTCGGCGACATCCTTCACGGTAGAGCTGACCGGAACGCCGCCGCCCGACACGACGCCGCCGCAGCTCGTGCTCCCTGCGGACATGACGGTCGACCAGAACGTCCCCACCGGGGCGACGGTGACGTATCTCGTCGGCGCCACCGACGACGAGGACGCCGCTCCGCAGGTGGGCTGCACCCCGGCCTCGGGCAGCGTCTTCCCGTTCGGGCCGACGGACGTGAGCTGCACGGCCACCGACGCGTCCGGCAACACCGCGCACGGGTCGTTCAGGGTCGAGGTGGCCGCGAAGAGCTACATCGAGGTCAACGCCGACGAGAGCTACGTCAACGGCTGGGGGTTCACGCCGAATGTGCCCGCGACCTTCACGCTCCGCGCCGCTCCTGGCGGTGCGGAGCTCGCGACCGCGATCCGGCCGATCGAAGCGAACGGATACGTGCACTTCTACAGCCCTGACTTCCCGAATGTGGCGCTCGTGCCGGGGATGGAGGTCACCGTCGAGGCCGGAGGCACCGTGAAGCAAGCGACGATCGTGCCGCTCACCCTCGCCTCGGTCGATCCGGACGAGGACACCGTCACCGGCTCGGCGCAGCCGGGCACGCACGTTCGGGTGCAGGTGACCGCCTATCCATCTCCGACGAATGAACGCCGCTCGGCCATCACGACGGCGGGCGCCGACGGCCACTGGACGGTCGATATCTCGCCGCTTGACCTCACCTACCGGTCACTCGTGGACGCCTACGTCGACGATGCCGAGGGCGACTCGACCACCGTTTTCAAGTCCGAGACGGTCGTCAAGACCGACCTGACCTTCAAGTACGTGGGGGCCGACGGCTTCGCGGCCTTCGAGCCCGTGACGGTCACGATCCGCTCTGCAGGCGGCACAGTCCTCGCATCCGGCACGAAGACAACGCTGTTCTTCGGCTCGGCGGTCTTCACGAAGGGCATCGACTACGACTTCGACGTTCTTCCGGGGATGATCCTCACCGCAACCGGCGGACCGATGACCAAGCAGCTGACCGTTCCCGTGCTGACGCTCGACACCGCGGATGCGGCGACGGACGTGGTGGCCGGGACGGCACCGGCGGGCGCCACGGTGGAGGTCAGCGTGTCCGGTCCCGGGGTGGGACCGCACCCCGCCCTTGGCCATGCGACCGCGAACGTCGCAGGAGCCTGGACGTACGACTTCACCGGCAGCTTCGACGTCGCGTCGGGCACGCGAGTGTTCGTGCAGGTGTGGGACAGCGATGGCGACAGGACGTCGCTCTCGAACGCGGTGCCGTGACGTGTGGGCCGGCAAACCGATTCCGGCCGGCTGCCATACTCCATCGCACGCGATCTCGAAGGGGGAGGGTGCTCCGCAAGGCGTTGCTCGGCGTCACGGCCGCGCTGGTGCTCGCACCGGCGGCGCATGCGACGTGTGTGACCCCGTCGTCCGAGGTCCGTGCCGCGCCGATCGCGTGGTTCGACTGGCACGGCGCGACGAAGGTCCGGCAGTCCGGCTTCGGCTCGCATGCGGTCGTCGGGCTCACGTCGATGAGCGCCCTGCGCGCGCTGCGCCGCCACTACCGCTTCGAGCACGTGAAGGCGATCCCGGCGCTCCGCGCCGTCGAGGTCACGGTGACCCGGCCCGAGCTGCGCGGGCTGCTCGCACGAGCACCCCGCGACGCGCTGATCCGCTACGTCTCGCCGGCAGGGCCCGGGCGGCGCGCCCAGAGCGTGCCGGATGACCCGCTGCTGACCGAGATCGACCCGGCGAGCGGACTGCCGTTCGAGTGGCAGTTCTCCGCGGCGCACGTCGACCGGGCGCTCGACTACTCGCGCGGGAGCTTCTCCGTCGTCGTCGGGATCATCGACACGGGTGCGGCGGACGTGCCCGACCTGACCGGCAAGGTCGACGGCCGCTGGAACGTCGCGAACGACGGCACGGTCACCGAGTCGACCACGCCCGGCGGCAACGACACCGCCGGCCACGGCACCGCGATTGCGTCGCTGATCGCCGCGAACGTGGGCGACGGCTACGGGATGGCCGGCTTCGGCGGCGACTCGCACGTGATTGCCGTGCGCGTCGGAGATCGGACGTTCAGCGACCTGGCGGTCGCCGTCGCGCTGGCCAAGCTCGACTCGCTCGGCGTCCGGATCGTGAACATGAGCTTCGGCGCGAACATCCCGGACGCGCCGCCCGTCGTCGACGCGATCCACAAGGCAGCCGCCGACGGGATGCTGCTCGTCGCGTCCGTCGGCAACGATCGCAGCTACGCCGGGTACCCGTCAGCCGACCTTCAGCCGGCGGAGGGCGCACGCAGCTTCGGCCTCGCCGTTGGCGCGTCCGGCTTCGACGGGAAGCTGACCTCGTTCTCGAACTCGGGCCGGCACATGTCGCTGCTCGCGCCGGGCTCGTACTCGGCGCCGTGCTCGGGCGTCCTGGTCGCACTGCCCGCGGTGAGCGAGTTCGACCGCTCGTGCTACACGACCTTTGCCGGCAGCGGCGGTGCGCGGTACGGCTACCTGGCCGGCACGTCGTTCTCGGCGCCGGAGGTGGCGGGCGTCGCGGCGCTCATCTGGGCGGTGCGCCCGACGCTGCACAACTACCAGGTCGCCGACATCATCAAGCAGTCGGCGCATCGCGCGAGCGGCTGGACGACGACGTCGGGCTGCGGCGACCTCGACGCGGGCGCAGCGCTCGAGCTGGCCGTGAGCCGGACGGACGCCGACTGGGCGGCCGCACGACCGGCGGGCAGCGACTCGTGCTCGGTCGGCGGCGCGAAAGGGGCCACATGGCCGGAACTGAACCCGGCGCCGACAGTGCAAGCGCTCATAGCGATCGGCTACAGGGGCAAGCCGCTGACGCTGCGCTTCCGCGTTGACGAGGACACGCACGCGGTCGCCCCGAAGATCGACGTACGGCGAAACGGCAAGGCATTCAAGCACCTGTCGAGCAGCATCTTCCCGGTCGAGCCCGGCCAGGCGTACGGCCTGACGTGGCGCGTCCCGCGCGTGCCGGCGCGGGGCGCGTACAGCTTCTGCGTGACGCTCACCAACCGCGCCGCGAAGAAGAGCGGGCAGAGCTGCGCGAAGATCACGTTGCGCTAGTCGCGCTCGTTTCGTGATCGTTTCGTGATCACGCGTCGGCTAGGCTGAAGCTATGTCAACCGCGTTCGCGCAGGAAGCGGTTCGAACCCGCGACGTCGGTCACCTGAACGATGTCCTCATGGCGCGGGCTACGGGCGCGGCCCGCAGCACGGCGAGGGCATGGCTCGCGGGCCGTACGTCGCCGAGCGGCCGCTACGCCGACCGGCTGGTTGAACTCTCGGAGGTGGTCGATCGCCTCGCGCGCGTCGTCGATCCCGAGTACATCCCCGTCTGGCTGACGCGCCCGGTTGAGGCGCTGGGCGACGACAAGCCCATCGACCTGATCGCGCGGGGGCGGTACCGCTCCGTCACACGCCTGATCAGCGGACTCGAGGATCCCGGCGCGACTTGACGTCGGCGCCCGTCGACGCAGTCCGCGTCTCGGGCCTCTGGTTCAGGCACGGGCCTCCGGCCATGCCGGCGCTCCCGGCGCGCGAGCCACCGCCGGACAATCGCTGGCAGCGCGGCTCGGTCGGCGAGGCCCTCTACCTGGCCGACTCGCCGGAGACCACGTGGGCGGAGTGGTACCGGCACCTCGCCGAGGCGGCGATCCAGCCGAACCGTGCGCTGCCGAGGCGCCTTTGGCGCTGGCAGGTGGACGTCGAGGTCGCCGACCTACGGACCGCGGAGCTGCTCGCTCGGGTCGGTCTCGAGCCGCCGACGCCGGGACGGCATCGCTGGCCGGCATTCCAGGCGGTCGGCGAGCGCCTGTCGCGTGAAGGCTGGGCGGGGCTCGTGACACCGAGCGCCGCGCGACCCGCAGGACTCGTGCTCGTCCTGTTCCGCCGCGACGGCGAGGTCGACGGCGCGCGCCCGTACGGCCGCCCGCGCCTAGTGCGCGAGCCTCCGATCCCGCCGACCGGAATGACCACCTAGCGGCGCCGCACGATCCGCGTCTCAGCCCGCTGCCCGTGGCTCGAGAAGACGGAGAGCTGCAGCAGCTCGCCGTCGAGCTCGAGCCCGGAGCCGACCACCCCGTCGCCCGCGAGCCGCACGTCCTCGCCGAGCGCTTCCGACGCGCGCCGCGAGCGTGGTGCCGCCGCGGCCGCCTCGAGGAAGCCGGCGAGCTCCCCCGAACCCGCCGGCTTGCCGTCGAGCCGCTCGACCGCGTCGAGGAGGTAGCCGCTCAGCAGCTTCGGATAGAAGCGTGCGAATGCGGCCGGCCGAGACACGTAGTCGAGGCAGAGCCGGTCGCCGATCGCGAGCAACGCGCCGGTCTGGCCCGGCTGAAGCGGGAAGGCGTCGCCGAGAACGCGGAGATCCTCGTAGCGCTTGGCGAAGATGTCCGCCTGCGCGCCCGTCGGCGAGTGCGCGTCGTGCTGCTCCGCCTTGTCGGCGACCGACTCCCAGACGCCCGACTGCGCGACACCGCGAGCGAGCGGCGCGGAGAGCAGCGTGTGCGCCTTGCGCCGGCGCAGCTCCGGGTAGGCGGTGTGCGAGGCGGCGCCGAACCGCGCCGAGCGCGAGCTCCAGCGGCCCTGCTCGACGCAGGACACGGGGATGCGCGTCTTCGACCGCGCAGCGACGAGCACGGAGACGTTGAGGATCCGGTTCTGCTTGGCGCCGACGAGCTCCTCGCCGTCGTACAGCAGCACGGCCGAATCGAGCGGGTTGTCGACGGCGAGCTCGGGCACCGACCCGGCCGCGTCGACCTCGGTGACGGCGAGCCCGAGCGGCAGTGCCTCGTCGAGCGTCACGTACTCGGCGCGCGGGTCGGTGCGCGGGAACAACGGTGCGACGACGATCCCGCGGTGCACGACCGCCTCGCCCAGCTGGATGGCTTCCTTGACCATGGCGGCTCCTTTCTTGGTGTCGCCTGGAAGTCACGAGGGCGGCCTCGTCGTCTTACGTCGCCGAGCGGGACGCGCGCGGTTCACGCTGCAGGAGCTAGCTCGTCTTCAGCGTCTTGATGTAGGCGGCCAGTGCGTTCAGCTGCCGGTCGGGGATGATCCCGCCCCAGTGCGGCATCGAGACGATCGGCGCCTTGCCGAGCACGCTCCCGCTGCGGATCACGTCGATGATCTTCTTGTCCGTGTCGAACTCGCTGAAGAAATCGGCGCCCGAGAGCGGCGGGATCACCTTGTCCTCGGACTGCGGGTTCGGGACGCCGCCGCGGCCGTTCGGGCCGTGGCAGTTGACGCATCCGTAGCGCTCGTAGAGGAGCGAGCCTTCCACTGCGGCGCCCTGGCCCGTGATCACGGGCGCGGGCGTCGTGCCCGGCACGGCGGGGAGGCCCGCGCGAAGGTAGGAGACGAGGTCGGAGACCTGCCGCGCCGAGATGACCGCGCCCCAGACGGGCATGTACGGCCTGGTCGGATTGGCCGACTCGCCGAGCCCGTGGTCGATGATCTGCTTCAGCTGGGCGATCGTCATGCCCTTGCCGGCCGCCGTCAGCGCCGGAACGTAGGGCGACACGCCTCCCTGTCCGCGCTCGCCGTGGCACTGCGCGCACGCGAACTGGGTGAAGTCGTGGGCGCCCGCCGCGACGCTGTTTGAGACGCTGGTCGCGCCCCCGTTCGGCACCGTCGTGACGCTGACCGTCGTGGTGACCGTCTTCGTGCTTCCGCAGCCCGTCAGCGCCGCGAGCACGAGGAGCCCGCAGGCGCCGAGCCCCACCAGGCTCCGGGCACGAACCACCCGGCGACGATACGCCGCTCGTCGAGGTCGGGGTATCCGCAGTTTCAGCGGATGCGACGCCGACGGCGCCGAAGCTGATCGTTGCGATCCTCGCGCGTCACTCGTCGTCCGAGCCTTCGTCCCAGGGCTCGGTGTCGGGCGGCACCTCGTCGGGATCCAGCGTCCCGTCCTCGAGATCGCCGGCCACGTCGCCGTCGGTCTCGAACGCCGCGGCGACCTCCGACCACGTGTAACGCGATTCCGAGATCTCGCGGCCGCGCGCGATCCAGTCGGGGTGGCTGGCCGGCTGCGTCGACAGGTACCGCGGGTCGGGTCGCGTGCCCACGCGCCAGAGGTTGAGGCGGTCGGCGTCCCAGCAGACGGCGGTGCTCGGGTCGGACGATCGTCCTCCGTCGGCGTGACCGGTGCAGGCGTCGACCAGCAGCTTCAAGCGCTCCGGTCCGAGTGCGAAGGCGACGCCGTCGAGCTCCCGTGCGAGCGCGGCTGCGCGCGGGCCGTGCTGCGGGTCGTAGTCGTCGTTCAGCCGCTGCGAGTCGTGCAGGAGCGCGAAGAGGAACGCGACCTCTCGGTCCGCGCCCGGGACGTCGCGGGCGAGCAAGGCGGCGGCCCAGCCGACGCACTGCCAGTGGCGCTCGCCGTGCAGGGCGGACCCCAGTCCCGTGGCCCGGGCATGTACGGCCGCGACGAGCGCCTCCACATCCTGGATCGGGCCAAGGCGCATAGGCGCTTCATTACAGCGGCGCGGCTCCAGCGTCTCCTGATCGTCCTTTCCAAGGCGCGTGCCGCTTGGTCTCCCGCGGACCCGGATGACCGACTCACCAGCCCGATCCTTCCTCACGTTGGCTCCCAACCGGCGCAGCTGTTCCAACCTCTCCTCAGTTGGTTTCGTCATGCGCCTCCTCGTCACCGTCGCCCGTGGCACCCTCGCGGGCGGCAGCGCCGTCGGTAGGCGCGATTCGCTTGAAGCCGAACATGATCAGCGTCTCGCCCTGCTTCATGTCTCCTTCCTTGAACCCCATCGCCAGCAGCCGCTCGCGGAACGTCGGTTCCCGATGCCGCCGTCGCTTCAGCCTCCCGCGGAGGCCGCGGCGTTCGATCGGCTCGAAGGGCTCCTGCTCGCGTCCGTCGTCGGACATGCTCACCTCCATCGTTCTCGGCGGTAGCACCGCGCCGTGAGGCCGGTTGCTGCGGCGTCGCAGGGCCGAGTCCCTCAGCCGCTCTGGATGGCCTCGTTCAGCCTAGCGGCGAGCCGCGGCCGCTAACGGTCGCCGAACTCCGACACCCAGACGACCGCGTGCCGGAAGTCGTCGACGGTGACGTCGTGCACGGCGGCAAGGCCCGCCGTACGCCATTGCGGCAGGAAGAGATTCTCACGGTGCGGCGGCGAGTTGAGCCAGTCGTCCATCGCCACGCGCGGGGCGCCGCGGCGGCCTTCTCCGACGTACAGGTTCTCTCCCCACCCGCCTGCAGCCCCGTAGCCCGCATCCGTCGCGTCCTGATCCGAGCGCTTGCCGCACGCGGCGTGCTCGAACTTCCCACAACGCACGATGTCGCCGGCCTTGGCCAGCGACGCCGCGTTCAGGGTCGTCACGAGAGCGACCGGACCGAGGCCCTGGCGCGCGCGGGCGTAGTTGATCAGGCAGAGCATCGTCGAGACCTCCGCGGTCGGCGGCGCATCGACCGCTTCCCCGCCCGGACAGACGCTTTCCGGCGCCAGCCAGGCCGCCCAGGCGTCGTCTTTCGCGTAGAGAGGCGCTTGTCGCGTCGCCGTTCCCGAGGCCCGGTCGTACTCGTGCCGCACCAGGCCGCGGAGATTCGTCGACACCGCCAGCGCTACCGCCAGCACGATCGCGGCGATGATCAGCAACGCGACAGGGCTCGTCCGTGCCATGAGAGCTCATCGGCCGGCGCACCCGTTTGCTGCAGCCTGCGGTCGCTAGCCGGCGTCGCACCAGCCGAGCACGTCGAGGAAGCGGAGCCGCTCAGGGCGCCGACCGACTACGGCGTCACGACTCGCAACCCGGGCACCCGCTCGAAGTCCTGTCCGTCCCTCGTCGCCACTCCGAGGCCGTGTGTGAGGGCCGTGGCGGCGATCCAGAGGTCGTGGCTCCCGATGAGGTTGCCTCCCTCGGCCAAACCCGCCCAGATCGCAGCGTGGACGCGGGCGACCGGCTCCGTGATCGGAATCGCGTCGAAGACAGCGAGTGTCTGCTCGACGAACGCCTGCCGCCGGGCTCGTATTGCCCCGGTGGCGCGAAGCACACCGTGAAGCAGCTCGCTGACCGTGATGACGCTGATCGCTCGCTCCTCGTCGCCGAGCGCTGGCGCATCGATCCGCCCTCGCTCGAGCTCGACCAGCAGGCTCGTGTCGATCAGGAGGGCCAGCGCGGCTCCGGCGGGCCCGCCGCATGGCGAACGGCCTCGAGGTCGGCGACGAAGTCGTCGTCGACGGGCGGTGCCGAGGCGACGAGCTCGGCGAATCGTTCGGCTGTCATGAACCGCGTGCGCGGCGGGCCAATCAGGGCGACCGGCGCGCCCGCGCGGGTGATCTCGATCTCCTCACCGTTCGCGACGCGGTTCAGAACATCGGAAAACGACCGGGCGGCGTCGGTTGCGGTCATCGTGGGCATCTGCCCAGTGTATCTGATTTATCAGATTGCTTGTTGCGCGACATACCAGCCGAGCACGTCCAGGAAGCGGCGGTCGCTCAGGGCGCCGAACAGCGGCTCGCGTGTGAGCCTCGCCTTCGTCGTCGCGGGGCTGGTGATCCCGCACAGGTAGCGCGCCAGCTGGCGCGGTTCGCCGAGAGCCGCCGCGTTGGCGGCGCGCAGGCTCGACACCGCAGCGGCGTCGACGATCGCCGCGATCGGCGGTTGCGGCTCGGGCTGCGGTAGCTGCTGCGGACGGCCGGTCAGGCAGTGCGTGCAGTGGCCGCATGGCTCGGAGCGCTCTTCGCCGAAGTACGCGGCGAGCTCGCGCACCTGGCAGCCGTCGTGCGTGACGAGCGCCAGCACCTGTGCGACGCGCGCGGTCTCGGCTTGCTCGCGCCGCTCGAAGCGTTCCGCCAGCCGGTCGAGCAGTTCCTCCGCTGACGGCGGCCGTGCGAGCACGGTGTAGCGCTGGCGCGCCTCGGCGGCCTGCAGCTCGACGAGGCCCTGCTGCTCCAGGTACTCGAGTGCGGCCAGGATGCGGGCGCGATCCTCGCCGAGCTCGGCGGCGGCCGCTTCGGGATCGATGCTCGTCCACACACGGCCTGTCTTGCCGGCCGCGACGACGCGGCGCAGGAAGTCGGCGCGCGCGGGGTCGAAGCGGTCGATGATCTCGTCCAGCTCGCCGTTCACCGGGCGCAGCCGGTAGCCGGCGTAGAACGGCGTCCCTTGTCGGAGCAGCCCGTCGAGCTCGAGGTAGGTCAGCACCGTCTTCAGCACGAGCGGCCGCACGTCGTGGCGCGCCGAGAGCTCGTACTCCGAGACCGCGAACTCCTCGCCCGGCTCGTGTGTGAACGCCTCCTCGATCAGGCCGGCCAGCGCCGCACGCGTCGGCGTGTCGCCGTAGGCGAAGTTCTCGAGCGTCGGCACGTCGTCGGGGCACGCGAGCAGCTCGCACGTGCTCGGCTCGCCGTCGCGGCCCGCGCGGCCGATCTCCTGCGAGTACGACTCCAGGCTCTTCGGCAGGTTGTAGTGGTAGACGTAGCGCACGTCGGCCTTGTCGATGCCCATGCCGAACGCGATCGTCGCGACCACGATGTTGCGGTCCGATCCCGACCACCAGTCCTGGACGGCGACCCGGTCCTCGGTGCTCATGCCGGCGTGGTAGGCGCGGGCCGGCAGGCCCGCCTCGGCGAGCAGCCTCGCCACCTCGAGGGCCGTCCGCTGCAGCGTCACGTAGACGATGCCGGAGCCGGGCGGGCGCGCGCGCAGCCGGGCAACGAGCTCGGCGTCGCGCTCGGCAGCCGAGACCGGCGTGGTCAGCAGCGTGAGGTTCGGCCGGTAGAAGCCGGTCACGACCGAGTCCGCGTCGGCGATCCCGAAGCCGGCGCGAATGTCGGCGACGACCGCAGGCGTGGCGGTCGCGGTCAGCGCGAGCACGCGCTCGGCGCCGAGCTCGCGGGCCCGAGCCGCGAGCTTCAGGTAGTCGGGCCGGAAGTTGTGGCCCCACTCGGAGATGCAGTGCGCCTCGTCGACCGCGAAGAGCGCGATCCTCGTGTCCGCTGAGCTGCGCGAGGAAGCGCTCGTTGTTGAATCGCTCGGGCGCGACGTACAGAAGCCTGAGCGAGCCGTCGCGCATGCGGGCGGAGACGTCGCGCGCCTCGTCTGCGCTCAGGCTCGAGTCGAGCCGCGCGGCCGCGACGCCGCGCCCGGCGAGGAAGTCGATCTGGTCCTTCATCAGCGCGATCAGCGGCGAGACGACCACCGTGACGCCGTCGAGCAGGAGGGCCGGCAGCTGGTAGCAGAGGCTCTTCCCGGCGCCGGTCGGGAAGACCGCGAGCGCCGAGCGCCCCGCGAGCAGCGTCTCGATCACCTGCTCCTGCCCGGGGCGGAAGGACTCGAACCCGAACGTGGCGGAGAGGAGGTCGATCGGGCGTGCCTGTGTGGCGCTCACCAGGCCGACGGTACCGGCCGCCTCCCGCTGTGGACGATTCGTTGCCGAACCGGCACAGACGAGCGACAGTCTCGTGCGGCCGCCGACCGTAGCCTCGACGACATGGAGCCCCACGGGCTGATTCGAGCTCGCGCCGTTCGCTGGTGCAAGAGCCTGGCGGGCTGGTTTCCCTGGCTGCGCCCGGACGAGACCCCGGTGCTCGAGCGTGCGCTCGAGATCGCGGTGCGGCTCGGTCCGAACGACGGCGACACCCCGAGGGGCGACGTACGCGAGACGGCGGCGCTCCTCGACGCCGTCGGCGCGCGAACGGCTGGTCGAGCGGTTTGTCGACGAACAGGGAGACCAGTGGGCGGCCGTCTCCGCCGACGCCGGCGACACGCCCGCGCTGGAGCGCGCAGTCGTCACCGGTGCCGTCCACGCCGCCATCTTCGAGCGGCGACTGCCGCCCCCGGAGCGGCTCCGAGACCTCGAGTCGGGACGTGCGCCGGCGCGGTGGCCGCTCGAGGTCCTGCTCGTGACGCTCTTCGGGCAGACCGTGTGGTCGGTCGTGGATCTCAACGAGCTCCGCGACGGCGGCGACCCGGTCGAGGAGCGGGGCGTCGAGGCCGAGGCGAGTCGTGTCCGCGCGCTGGCGGCGCTGCTACGGCCGCAGCTCCCCGTCCGGGGTTACCCGCGGGCGTCGCGCATGCTGGAGGAGGCGTACGCGCTGGTGGCCGACGAGCCGGACTTCGCCGAACTCGTCGCCGCGGATCTCCTGACCATCTACCTGGCGGCCACCGAGAGTCCTTACGTCACTTCGCTGAACTGACGTAACATGATGTCCGTGAAGCGGCTGCAGATCATGATCGAGGAGGACCTCGACGCCATGCTCGGGCGCCAGGCACGCGCGGAGGGCGTGTCGAAGGCGGCGCTCATTCGCCGCTACGTCCGCGAGAACATCACGCCGCTCCCTCCGATCGAAGAGGACCCGCTGTGGGAAATGGTTGGCGCCGACGAGGGCCACCCGGACGACTCGATGAGCGTCGACGACGTCGTGTACGGGCCGCGGAGCCGTTCGTGATCTTCGTCGACACGTCGTTCTGGGTGGCGCTCACCGGCCGCACCGACGCGCACCACGCCTCCGCGGCTCAGCTGCTCGCCGCGGTCGCGGACGAGCGACTCGTGACGTCGAATCTCGTGCGCGGCGAGACCTGGACGCTCCTCCGTCGTCGCCGCGGTCATCGGAGCGCCGTTTCGTTTCTCGATTTCCTCGAACTGGACCCGCCGGCTGAGGCTCGAGCACTTCTCCCGCGACCTCGAGGCTGAGGCGCTTGCCTGGCTTCGCAGGCACGACGAGCGCGCGTACTCGTTCGTCGACGCCACAAGCTTCGCACTGATGCGGTCGCTCGGGATTCAGCGGGCTCTCGCGTTCGACGGCGGCTTCGCCGCGGCCGGCTTCGTCGAGCTGCGCTCGTAGCCTGGCCTGCCGACGAACCGTCCGACGCGCGCTCTAGCGTCCGCGCCGTGAGCCGCGTCGGGCGCAACGATCCGTGTCCCTGCGGATCGGGGCGCAAGTTCAAGCGCTGCTGTATCGAACGCGTGGACGAGCTTGTACGGCGCGAGCAGGCGACCGGCGACCTGTTCGCGCTCGCTGGGCCCTTTCCGCTGCTGCGGCCGTCGGGCCAGGCCATGGAGACCTGGGCCGAACTCTTGGAAGGGCCGGTCACACGCGAGGTTCTCGACGCCGGCATGGCGCTCGCGGGCGACGCCGAGTGCGAGCGAATCGCCGGCTGGTTCGCCGATCACCACCCGAAGCTCTGGAGTTCGCTGATCCAGGACATGGGCGACGAGCACGGGGCCGCCACGATCGTCGTGGCCGGTGCGATCGCCGAGTTCCTTGCAGAGCAGCGCGAGCTCGAAGAACAGCTTCTCGAGCACCTGGAGCACTGCCCCGACTGTGGCGCGGACGCCGCGGCGGCGCTCGCCTCCGTGCTGCAGGCGTGCGACCTCTGGAGCGTCACCGAGGCGGCGGCGCTCGGCGAGTTGATCGACGAGGATCTCGAGGCCGCGGCAGCCGAGACCGCCCGCGGATCTCTGGACGCCCGAGCACGAGCGGCGCGTCGCGCTGCTCGTCGACCGGGTGCACCGGCAGCTGCCGCGCCCGGGCTGGCCGCACGCCTCGGCGCTGCTCGTAGAAGCGTGCGCACGGTTCAACGAGGACGCCGCGTTCCGGCTGCGGCTCGCCGGCTTGCTGCTGCTCGACACCCTGGGCCCGCTCGGCGCGCTCGAGGCGGGCCTGCGCCGCGCCGCCTGAGCGCCCGCTAGCTTCCCCGGAATGGCCGCCGAGGCCGTCCGCGTGCTCGTCGACGTGCAGGAGGCACGCAGCGGTATCCCGCTCTGCTCGAGGAGCTGGGCACCGAGGTCGAGCTGACCCCACTGCCTGCGGGCGACTACGCGCTCGGAGCCGACACCATCGTCGAGCGCAAGCGCGTGCTCGACCTTCACAGCTCGGTCCGCAAAGGGCACCTCTGGGCGCAGCTCGCCAAGCTGCGGGCGGCGTGCGCGTTTCCGTACCTGCTCGTCGAGGGCACCGACCTCGACCGCGGCGGGCTGCACCCGAACGCGGTCCGCGGCGTCTGCCTCGCCGCGATCGACCAGGGGATCGCGCTGCTGCGCAGCGACCACCAGCGCGACTCGGCCCGCTGGCTCCACCGGCTGGCCGTGCGCTGCCAGCGTGAAGAGCTGCCCGCGGATCGGCCGGCTTACGTGCAGCGCGTGGCGGCGCCGCCGGAGAGCGTCGCCGAGGCGATGCTCGCCTCGGTGCCGGGCATCTCGACTGTCGGGGCGCGGGCACTGCTCGAGCGGTTCGGCAGCCTGGCCGGCGTGCTCGCGGCGCCCGCCGAGGAGTGGCTGACGGTGCCGGGGATCGGGCGCGAACGGGCGAGCGCGCTCGGCGCGGCGCTCGGGGCGAAGGCGCCTGCGCGGCGCTGACGGCGCACCGGGCCCTCCGCCATCAGCGAGCCTCGTCGTTTGCGCCGCCGACCCAGGCCTTTGCCTGCTCGAGCTCGCCGGGCTGGAACACGCGCAGCTCGCCGGGCATGAGCCAGCCGAACGCCGTCATGGCGTGGCGCATCCAGTCCGTGTCGGTCACGACCGCGAGGCGTTCCCACTGGTCTCGATGCTTTACGCCCAGCGTCGGTGCGCGCTTCACGTCTTCCCACATCGCGCTCATCTCGAGGCCATGGAAATCGGGTGCGGTCTCGATCAGAAAACTGACCTTGTCGCCCCGCTCGAGCTGCTCCTGGATCGGGTTCAGGATCTGGAAGTACTCATCGTGTGTCAGCCGGCCCGACAGGCGAAATCCGTGCGTCCCGGCGGGCATGTCCGCGATCGGCTCGACCACGGTTGCAAGCTACCCGAACCCGAACGTGCCGCTGAGGACGTCGAGTGCGGTGCCGGTGCGGGCGGCGGTCACGAGTACGCTCGCCCCGTGCCCGACGAGAACGACGACCGGCCGCCGATCTGCCCGGCCTGCGGCGTCACCATGGGGCTCGTGCTCGAGGAGGACGGGAGCACGAGCGCGGTCTGCCTGGAGTGCGGGTTCTCAGAGGACGGCGCCGCGAGCGAGTGATCAGGACGCGCCGGCCAGGGGACGCACGCGCCACCCCCGCGGACGTATCCGGCACAGATTCGGAACGCCCGCCGGGCAGGCGGGCCGGCTAGCTCCCCTTCTTCGCCTTCTTCGCGCTCCGCTTCTCCTTGAGTGACTTCTGCGGAGCCTTCTTCGCGAGCTTCTTCGGTTTGTCGGAACCCTTCATCCTGTCCTCCTTCTCCGGTCAGCTGTGGAGGCTAGCCGCCCGGGCGGTCGAAAAGACACCACTCCGCGTGATTACTGCTAGGGTGACCGAGCGCGTAGGCCTAGCGCGGAAGCCGCTGAGGCTCCATTGTTCCTCTTCGACTGTCACACCTGGCCTGAGTGCTCGGGAGAGCCCGCTGGAGTCGGTTCTCCACCTTTCTGAAGTGAGGAGTGCACATGCACGCCACCGTGAGACGGTACGAGGGTGTCGACGCCAGTCGCACCGACGAGCTGAAGAGCAAGGTCAACGAGACCCTGATCCCGAAGCTCAGCAACGTGCCCGGCTTCAAGAGCTACTACCTGCTCGACGCCGGCAACGGTGTCATGAGCTCGTTCAGCCTCTTCGACAACGCTCAGCACGCTGACGAGGCGACGCAGCTCGTCGCCACCTGGGTGCGCGACGAGAAGTTCGAGTCGATCCTGCCGAATGCGCCGAAGGTCAGCTTCGGCGAGGTCATCGCGCAGAAGAACGGCATCGCGGTCGCGTAACACGCGCTCGCTGTCGCTGCACCGAGAGGAGGCCCGGAAACGGGTCTCCTCTCTTTATGGGTCAACCGTGACGTCTTCGTACTGCTGCGGCGCGACGCCCGCGCGACGAGGTCGGCGATCGAGTCGACGATGCGCGACGGCCGGTAGGCGAAGCGCTCGGCCAGCTCGCGCGTCGTCACGCCGGTGAGCACGAGCACGGTCTCCATCCCCGCCTCCATGCCGGCGACGATGTCGGTGTCCATGCGGTCGCCGATCATGGTGGTCGACTCCGAGTGGGCGCCGATCGCGCGGAGCGCCTCGCGCATCATCAGTGGGTTCGGCTTGCCGACGTAGTACGGGTCGACGCCGGTCGCGCGGGAGATGAGCGCGGCCACCGCGCCGGTCGCCGGCAGGAGGCCCGCGGGCGTGATGCCCACCGGGTCCGGGTTCGTCGCGATGAAGCGCGCGCCCGCGTCGATCAGCCGGATCGCCTGCGTGATGCGCCCGAGCGAGTACGAGCGCGTCTCGCCGAGCACGACGTAGTCCGGCTCGCGCTCGACCTGCGTGTAGCCGACCTCGTGCAGCGCCGTCGTCAGGCCCGACTCGCCGATCACGAACGCCGTCCCGTCCGGGCGCTGCTGGTCAAGGAACCGCGCGGTCGCGAGCGCCGACGTCCAGATGCGGTCCGGCGGCACCGGCAGGCCCGTCGCGGTCAGTCGTGCCGTCAGGTCCCGTGGCGTGTAGATCGAGTTGTTCGTCAGGACGAGGAACGGGTTGCCGCCCGCCTCGAGCTGGGCGATGAAACGGTCGGCGCCCGGTACGGGCTGGTCCTCGTGCACCAGCACGCCGTCCATGTCCATCAGGTAGGCGCGCTCGGCCACGGGCGCAACCTACGGGAGGAACCGCCCTTACAGGGACTGTCCCTGTTAGGACGCGCCGCGCGGGCGCGGCGTCTTTACAGGGACAGTCCCTGTAAGGGAAGCGATGCGGCCGGCTCCGACCGGCGTAGCATCCTCGCGTGGAGTACGACTTCGACCTGGTCGTGATCGGCTCGGGGCCTGCCGGCCAGAAGGCCGCGATCCAGGCGGCCAAGCTCGGCAAGCGCGTCGCCATCTGCGAGAAGGAGCGAGTCGGCGGCGTGTCCGTCAACTGGGGCACGATCCCGTCCAAGACGCTCCGCGAGGCGATCGTCTACCTGACCGGGCTCAGCCAGCGCTCGACCTACGGCGAGAGCTACCGCGTCAAGGAGGAGATCACCGTCGAGGACCTCAGCCACCGCACGCGGCACGTGATCGGGCGCGAGGTGGACATCGTCCGCAACCAGCTGATGCGCAACCACGTGCACCTGCTCGAGGGCACGGCCGCGTTCGTCGATCCGCACACGATCGCCGTCGGGGAGAAGCAGGTCACGACCGAGTTCGTCGTCATCGCCTGCGGCACGACGCCCGCGCGTCCGGCGGCGGTCGACTTCGACGAGAAGACCGTGCTCGACTCGGACGGGCTGCTGCGCCTCGAGCGCATCCCCGGCTCGCTCGTCGTGGTCGGCGCCGGCGTGATCGGGATCGAGTTCGCGTCGATGTTCGCCGCGCTGGGGTCGAAGGTGACCGTCGTCGAGAAGCGCCAGGCGCTGCTCGAGTTCTGCGACGGCGAGATCGTCGAAGGGCTCCGCTACCACCTGCGCGACCTGGGCGTCGTCTTCCGCTTCGGCGAGGAGGTGACCGCCGTCGAGCGGCACGAGGCCGGAACGCTCACGCACCTCGCGAGCGGCAAGCGGGTCGTCGCCGACGTCGTGCTCTACGCCGCCGGACGCCAGGGCGCCGTCGACGCGCTCCGGCTCGAGAACGCCGGGCTCGCGGCGGACCCGCGCGGCAAGATCGAGGTCGGCCCCGACTTCCGCACGTCCGTCGAGCACATCTTCGGCGCGGGCGACGTGATCGGCGGCCTCGCGCTCGCGGCCACGTCGATGGAGCAGGGCCGGCTCGCGGCCGCCCATGCGTTCGGCGAGGCCGACGCCGCGATGAACACGCTCGTCCCGATCGGCATCTACGCGATCCCCGAGATCGCGTACATCGGCCGCACGGAAGAGGAGCTCACGCGCGAGGCGATCGCCTACGAGGTCGGCGTCTCGCGCTACCGGGAGCTCGCGCGAGGCCAGATCCTCGGCGACTCCTACGGGATGCTGAAGCTGCTCGTCTCGCCGGACGACCACAAGTTGCTGGGCGTGCACGCGCTCGGCACGAACGCGACCGAGGTGATCCACATCGGCCAGGCGGTCATGGGCTGCGGCGGCACCGTCGACTTCCTCGTCGACAGCGTCTTCAACTACCCGACCCTGGCCGAGTCGTACAAGGTCGCCGCCCTCGACGCGCACAACAAGCTGCTCGCGGTCGAGCGGATCGCCGCCGCGCCGTAGTTTCGGATCCCACATTTCGCATTTCGGATCCAAAACAGCGGTCGCGTGTGCCATAATCGGGGCGATTCAACCGCTAGGGGGACGCATGTTGAAGGTTCTTGGATCCAGAAGGCACCAGCGAGCGCACCGCCGCGCCGACCTGCGCCTCGTGTCGCAGGAGCCGCAGAACGGCCACCGGCACGCCATCCCGAAGGCGCTGCTCGTCGAGTGCATCTGCCCCGAGTTCTGCGAGCGCGATCACGACAACGAATAATCGTGAGCCTGATGTCAGCACCCGAGATCCGCGCGCCCGTCGAGGGCCGCGGAGGGGAGATCCTCACTCCCGAAGCGCTTGCCTTCGTCGCGCGCCTGCACGACGAGCTCGACGGCGAGCGCCGCCGGCTGCTCGCGCGCCGCGCTGAGCGCCAGGCCGAGCTCGACGCGGGCACGCTGCCCGACTTCCTTTCAGACACACGGGAGATCCGCGAACGCGACTGGCAGGTCGCGCCCGCCCCGCCCGCGCTCCAGGACCGCCGGGTCGAGATCACCGGCCCGGTCGAGCGCAAGATGATGATCAACGCCCTGAACTCCGGCGCCTCCGGGTTCATGGCGGACTTCGAGGACGCCAACTCGCCCACGTGGCGGAACGTCCTCGAAGGGCAGGCGAACCTCGTGGACGCCGTCGAGGGCACGCTTGCCTTCGACGCGCCGGACGGCCGGGCATATCGACTGAAAGAGGAAGTCGCGACCCTGCTCGTGCAGGCCCCGGGGGTGGCATCTGCCCGAACGGCACGTGGAGATCGGCGGGCAGCCGGTCTCCGCGAGCCTCTTCGACTTCGGCCTCTACGTCTTCCACAACGCCGAGCGGCAGCTCGAGCGCGGCGCCGGGCCGTACCTCTACCTGCCGAAGCTCGAGAGCCACCACGAGGCACGCCTCTGGGCGAGCGCGTTCCGGGTCGCGGAGGACGAGCTCGGCGCTCGACCGCGGCACCATCAAGGCGACCGTGCTGATCGAGACGATCCTCGCCGCGTTCGAGATGGACGAGATCCTCTGGGAGCTGCGCGACCACTCGCCGGCGCTCAACGCGGGGCGCTGGGACTACATCTTCAGCGTCATCAAGAAGTTCCGCGAGCGCGACGGCTTCCTGCTCCCCGATCGGGCGCAGGTCGACCATGGCCGTCCCGTTCATGCGGGCGTACGCGCAGCTGCTCGTGAAGACGACGCACCGGCGCGGCGCCCACGCGATCGGCGGCATGGCGGCGTTCATCCCGAGCCGGCGCGACGCGGAGCTCAACGAGCGCGCGGTGGCCAAGGTGCGCGAGGACAAGGAGCGCGAGGCCGGCGACGGCTTCGACGGCACCTGGGTGGCGCACCCCGACCTCGTGCCGGTGGCGCGCGAGGAGTTCGACAGGGTGCTCGGCGACCGGCCGAACCAGGTCGAGCGGCAGCGCGACGACGTCACGGTCGGCCCGGCCGAGCTCCTGGACTTGGCGATTCCGGACGGGGCGATCACCGAGGAGGGCGTGCGCGCCAACGTGGCGGTCGGGCTGCGCTACCTGGACGCGTGGCTCGGCGGCGTCGGCGCCGCCGCGATCTTCAACCTGATGGAGGACGTCGCGACCGCGGAGATCTCCCGCGCGCAGCTCTGGCAGTGGGTGCACCACGGCGCCGAGCTCGACGACGGCCGCCCGGTCACCGCCGAGCTCGTCCGCTCGATCGCGGCCGAGGAGACCGGGGACCTGCGCGACCCGCGCGCCGCCGAGCTGTTCGAGCGCGTCGCGCTCTCCGAGCGCTTCGAGGAGTTCCTGACCCTGCCCGCCTACGACTACCTGGAGGACTGATGACACGACGGCCACCACCCGACGGAGATCGAGCAGCTCGAGCGCGACTGGGCGAGCGAGCAGTGGGCGGGGATCGAGCGGCCGTACTCGGCCGCCGACGTCGTCAAGCTGCGCGGCTCGGTGCGCGTCGAGCACACGCTGGCGCGGCGCGGGGCGGAGCGCCTGCGCGAGCGGTCGCGCCACGACGAGTACGTCCGCGCGCTCGGCGCGATGACCGGCGAGCAGGCGGTGCAGATGGTGAAGGCGGGGCTCGAGGCGATCTACATGAGCGGCTGGCAGGTCGCCGGCGACGCGAACCTCTCGGCGCAGATGTATCCCGACCAGTCCCTGTACCCGGCCAACTCGGCGCCGGCGCTCGTGCGGCGCATGAACAACGCGCTCCTGCGCGCCGACCAGATCGAGTGGGCGGAGGGCACGGCCGACCGACTGGTTCGTGCCGATCATCGCCGACGCGGAGGCCGGCTTCGGCGGGCCGCTCAACGCGTTCGAGCTGATGAAGTCGATGATCGAGGCGGGCGCGGCGGGCGTGCACTTCGAGGACCAGCTCTCGACCGAGAAGAAGTGCGGCCACCTCGGCGGCAAGGTGCTGGTGCCGACCTCGCACTTCATCCGCACGCTCGTCGCGGCGCGGCTCGCGGCCGACGTGCTCGACGTGCCGACGCTGCTCGTCGCGCGCACCGACGCGCACGGCGCGAAGCTCCTCACGAGCGACGTCGACCCGCGCGACCGCAAGTTCCTCACCGGCGAGCGCACGCCCGAGGGCTTCTACTACGTGCGCGACGGCATCGAGGCGGCGATCGCACGCGGCCTCGCGTACGCGCCGTACGCCGACCTGGTCTGGTTCGAGACCTCGACGCCCGACCTCGCCGAGGCGCGCGACTTCGCGCAGGCGATCCGCGAGCAGTTCCCGGGCAAGCTGCTCGCGTACAACTGCTCGCCGTCGTTCAACTGGCGCAAGCACCTCTCGGACGAGCAGATCGCCACCTTCCAGAAGGAGCTGATCGCGATGGGCTACCGGTTCCAGTTCGTCACGCTCGCCGGCTTCCACGCGCTCAACGCGTCGATGTTCGAGCTGGCCCGCGACTACCGCGACAACGCCATGAGCGCGTACGCGCCGCTGCAGGACAACGAGTTCGCGATGGAGCCCGAGGGCTACACGGCGACCAAGCACCAGCGCGAGGTCGGCGCGGGCTACTTCGACCAGGTGCTCGAGACGATCACGGGCGGGCAGTCGTCGACGCTCGCGCTCCGGGGCTCGACCGAGTCCGCGCAGTTCGCGTAACGTCGGCGGCGATGCCTGAGGGCACCAAGGCCGACGAGCTCGCGCTCGAGCTCGAGCAGGCGATCGTCCGCGGCGAGCTCGCGCCGGGACAGGTGCTGCGCCAGGAGGAGCTGAGCGAGCGGTACGGCGTCTCGCGCACGCCCGTGCGCGAGGCGCTGCGGCGGCTGGCCGCGCTGGGGCTCGTCTCGTTCGAGCCGAACCGCGGCGTGCGCGTGCGGACCCTCTCGCGCGACGAGCTCCGCGAGGCGTTCCTCGTGCGCGCGGAGCTGGAGTCGCTCGCGACGGAGCTGGCGGTGCCGAGGATGGGCGGGAGGAGATCGCCGAGCTGGCCGCGGCCGAGGAGCGCTACGTGGAGATCACGATACGCATGCGCGACAGGTCCCGCCCCCCGGAGGAGCGCGCGCGGCTCACCGGCGAGTGGCTGCAGCGCAACTACGCGTTCCACGACGTGATCTACGAGGCGGCCGACTCGCCGCTGATCGGGCGGATCGCCCGCTCGGCGCGGCGCACGTTCCTCGGCCAGGCCGTGTGGGCGCCCGGCGGGCCGAGATCGAGAGCTGTACGAGCGCAATCGAGTCAGCACGAGGCGATCATGGACGCGATGGCCGCGGGTAGCGCAACGGGCGCGCGGGCGCTCGCGTGGAGCACGTCCTCTACTCGGGGCATCTCCTCGAGGTCATCCTCGACCATGTCGCCGCCGAGGCCGCGCGCGACGAGCGGCGGCGC
>CAVWVD010000007.1:0-37509 GCA_963758345.1 uncultured Thermoleophilia bacterium | reverse complement strand
GCGAATGCCCGATTCCATGGCGGAGACGAAGCAGCACGTCGAGTTCCGCGACGGCGAGACGGCAAAGGTCGCCGGGTGGCGCCTCCATGTGCTGATCGAGGCCGGCTACCCGCTCGAGACCGCCGAGCGAATCGCAGCGAGCGAAGTCGACCTGCACCGCGCCGTGGAGCTCATCACACAGGGCTGCCCGACCGAAGTGGCCGAGAAGATCCTGCTGTGAACGAGACCGAGGCGCGTCTGGTCGAGGACTTCGGGCCGTTCTTCAGCCTCGTCTCGACGGGCCGGCGGCCGGCGCGCGGCGGACGCCTTGCGCGGCTTCGCCGCTGGCTCCTGCGCGGGCTCTAGGCTCGGCCGCCGTCCCGCCGCAATTGGTGTGGACGAAGAGCTCCGCTTTCGTCCCGGTTCGGGCACACACGCGTGCGCTTTTCCTCACTAGGCTGGAATCGGAGGGAGGCAAGCGGCCGGCCCCGGCCCGAGGGACACGCCCCGAAGGGCCAGGTGGCGCCGCCGGGGCGGCGTGGCATGCTGGCCCGGTGACGGTCAAGGCAGAGGCGGTCGACTACGGCGACCGCAAGGTCTACTCCGTGGCCGCGTTCAACCGCGGCATCGGCGAGTGGCTGGCCCGGCTCCCGACCGTCTGGGTCGAGGGCGAGGTCACCGAGCTCCGCCGGCAGGAGCGCTGGCAGACCGTCTTCTTCACGCTGAAGGATCCCGCCGACGGCGCCTGTCTCGGCGTCGACGATGCCGCGCGCGCGCTTCGACGCCCTGCGGCTCGACCTCGCCGACGGCGAGCGCGTGCACGTCTACGGCCGGCCGGAGCTCTTCGAGGCGCAGGGCGACTTCCGGCTGCGCGCGCTCTCGATCGAGCGCTTCGGCCTCGGCGCGCACCTCGCCGCGCTCGAGCGCCTGAAGCGCAAGCTCGCGGACGAGGGCCTGTTCGCCCCCGAGCGCAAGCGGCCGCTGCCGCTGCTCCCGCGCCGGATCGGGCTCGTGACCGGCAACGACGCAGCCGCGAAGCGCGACGTCCTCACGACGCTCGACGACGCGCTTCCCGCCGGCCGACATCCTCGTCGCCGAGACGTACGTCCAGGGCCCGCGCGCGGCGGCCTGCGATCGTCGACGACGCTCGCTCGCGTCTGCGGCCGCACCCGGCGTCGACGTCGTGATCCTCGCCCGCGGCGGCGGCAGCTTCGAGGACCTCCTGCCCTTCAGCGACGAGCGGCTGGTCCGTGCGATCGCCGCCTGCCCGGTTCCGGTCGTCTCGGCCGTCGGCCACGAGCAGGACACGCCGCTCTGCGACCTCGTCGCCGACGCGCGTGCATCCACCCCGACGCGGCGCGGCACGGCTCGTCGTGCCCGACCTGGAGGAGCTGCTCGGCCGCCTGGCGCGCTCGCGCGACGCGCTCGCACGCTCGACCGCCGCGCTCCTCGCACGTGATCGCGACCGGGTCGTCCGCGCCCGGGACGCCGTCCACCGCGCCACGCTTGCGCTCGCCGTCGAGAACGGCCGCGGCCTCGAACGCACGCGCGAGCGGCTCGACCGCGCCCCGCGGCTCGACGTCGAGCGGCGCCGCGCCCGGCTGGAGCAGTGCGCAGGCCGGCTGCGCGCGCTCTCTCCGCGTTCGACGCTCGAGCGCGGCTACGCGATCGTGCGCGGCCGGGCCGGCGTGGTGAGCGACTCGGCCCAGGCGCAGCGTGGCACCACGGTCGGCGTCGACCTCGCCCGCGGCGCCTTCGACGCGCGCGTCGAGGACGTGCGATGAGCGAGCCCACGTTCGAGGAGGCCCAGCGCGAGCTGGAGTCGATCGTCGGCCGGCTGGAGAGCGGCCAGGTGCCGCTCGAGGAGGCCATCGCCCTCTGGGAGCGCGGGGAGGAGCTGTACAAGCTGTGCCGGACGCGCCTCGACGCGGCGCAGGGCCGGATCGAGGAGCTCGCGAAGCAGGCTGAGGCGCAGCAGGCCTCGCCATCTGCCGCAGCGTCTGAATAGAATCGGCTTCCCGTGGCCGCTCCCGTCGAGCTTCTGAAGAAGATCCCGCTCTTCCACGACCTGGAAGGGCGCGAGCTGCAGACGCTCGCGCAGTCGTTCAAGGAGCGCACCTTCGAGGCCGGGCACAACGTGGCGACCGAAGGCTCGGGCGGAGTCGGCTTCTTCGTGATCGGCGAGGGCGAGGCCGCCGTGACCGTCCACGGCGACGAGCGCGCAACGCTCGGTCCGGGTCAGTACTTCGGCGAGGTCGCACTGATCGACGAAGGCTCCCGAACGGCGACAATCGTCGCCAAGACCGACCTCACCTGCTACGGGCTGACAGCGTGGGAGTTCCGGCCGCTCGTGGAGAGCAACGGCAAGATCGCCTGGAAGCTCCTGCAGACGCTCGCGCGCCGGCTGCGCGAGTCCGAGCAGCGCGACAACTAGACCAGCCGTCCAGTCAGCTCCACGAGATCCTCGCGGGCGCGCGCGGGATCGCCGCTGAGCCTGCGACCGCACGCACGGCGCTCTAGCCGCGCGTGCCGACGGTCACGCGCTCGTGCTCAACCTCGTCGTCGAGCATCTCCTCGGCGATGTCCTCTTCCTCTTCCTGCATGCGTCTGAGGCCCGCGAACGAGATCCCCTCGCGCGCGAGGAAGATCAGGCCGACGCCGACGCCGACCGACATCTCGATCACCTGGAGCCCGATGCCGAACGCGAAGCCGCGCGCGTACTGGACGCCGTAGGGGACGAGCGGGATGGCGACCGCCGCCTGGAGCAGGCCGACGTTGCCGGGCCAGAGCGGGAAGATCGTCGCCACGTTCATCAGGACGAGGACGAGCGCGGCGGCCGAGAGGGGCTCGTGGATGTCGAACGCCCGCATCGCCACGTAGACGGCCAGCAGCTGCCAGATCCAGCCGATGCACTGGAGCGTGATCGCAAGGAGCGCAGCCCACGGGTTGCGCATGACGCCGAGCCCCCGGCGCGCCATGGCGAGCACCCGCCGGACGGCGCCGAGGTCGTCCAGGGGCTTGTTGTGCCGCATGCGTGCGCCGGCGATCGCGAACCCGAAGAGGACGACTCCGAGCCCGGCCACGATCAGCAGGCTCGTGATCGCCCAGTGGGGGATCCTCGCCGTCTTGAGCGTGAAGCCGATCAGGAAGATCGCCGGCACGAAGTCGAAGACGCGGTGTGCGAAGACGGTGCCGAGCAACGTTGCCGTCGCGCCCTCCTGGCCGGGCATCCGACGCGTGAGCACGGCGACCCGCGCGAACTCGCCGAGGCGGCCAGGGAGCACGGCGTTTGCGAGCAGCCCGACGCCGAACGCGGAGAACGTCCTGTGGAACGGCACGTGCTGGCCCGGCAGCGCCTGGTTGATGACGACCTGCCACGCAAGCGCCCGGGTCACGGCCGAGGCGAGGTTGAACAGGATCGCGACGATCACCCAGCGCCACTCGACGGAATTGAAGACGTCTGCGACGAGGTTCCACTCCGGCCCGCGCCACCAGAGCATCGCCGCGACGCCGGCGAGCGCGGCTACGAGCACGCCCATGCGCAGCCACGAGTTGTGGGCGAGCGCCTTCACGTTCATGCGGCCACCGCCGGCTCGGGGACCCGGCCGAGCGCCCGCTCGTACACGGCGACAAGCCGCTCGGCGATCCGGCCCCACGCGTAGTTCTCCTGCGCGACCACGCGCGCGTTGGCGCCCAGCTCGCGGCGGCGCGCCTCGCCCGCGAGCAGCTCCGCGACCGCGTCCACGAGCGCGGCAACGTCGCCGGGCGGCACGAGCATCCCTGTGTGGTCGCTCATCACGTCGCGGTAACCGGGAATGTCCGAGGCGACCACCGGCGTCGCGCACGCGAACGCGCGCGTGAGCACCATCCCGAAGCTCTCGCCGCCGAGCGACGGCGCAGCCATCAGCTTCGCGGCGAGCAGCTCGTGCGTCAGCTCGTCCTGCGAGAGGAAGCCGAGCACGTCGACCCCGTCGAGCTTCAGCCCCGCGCGCGCGACGAGCAGGCGCACGGCGAGCGGGTCCGCGCCGACGATGCGCAGCCGCGCACCGGTGCGCTCGCGGATCGCCGGCCAGGCACGTAGGAGCACGGGCAGGCCCTTGCGCTGCTCCTGCCGCCCGACGAAGACCACGGTGTGCTCGCGACCGCCAGGGTCTGCCTCCGGCGGCACGAGGACGCCGTTCGGGACGATGTCGTAGTCGCCGGGCGCGTACGCCTGCGCCGACTGGCGCGCTGCCTCGGACACCGCAATCCGCCCGTCGAGCCGGTCCAGCAGGAAGCCCCAGAGCGGCATCCCGATCTTCGTCCACGCGAGCGTCCCCGACGCGTGGAAGGTGGCGACGGCCGGGCATTCCGCGAGTGCGAGCGCGCCCACGCCAATCGCCGGCGTCATCGGCTCGTGGATGTGCAGCAGGTCGAAGTCCTCGCGCTCGAGCGTGCGCTTGATGCGCGGCACCGTGCGCGGGCTGAGGATCACGTTCGGCAGCGACCCGTTCGCCGGCACGATCACCGAGCGGCCGACCGGGATGACGTCGCCGGGCGGGTTGCCGTGCCGGCCGAGCCGCGGGTGGAGCACGCGGGTGAAGCTGCCGGGCGGGTCGTTGCCCATGATCGTGCGCGTATCGATGCCAAGCTTGCGCAAGGCTGCCGCCTGCAGCTCGGCGTGCTCCACGACCGCTCCCCAGAAAGACCAGGAGTACGGGACGACGATCCCGACCTTCATCCGCGTGCCAAGTCTACGGTCCGCCTCTGCGTACACTCGGCGGATGGCGGACGGCCTCGCGGAACTGCACACTCATCTGGGCGGCTCCGTCTCGTCCGACATCCTGTGGAGCCTCGCGCACGAGCAGGGCATCGCGCTGCCTGTGAAGGACTACTGGGACTTCGACCGGCTCGTCACCGTGTCGGACCCGCGCGGCGTCCCGGACCTCGATGCACTCAACGAGATCTACGAGTGGACGGAGCGGATCCAGTCGAGCCCGCTCGCGGTCGAGCGCTCGGTGCACGCGGCGCTCGGCGGCGCGTACCGCTCGCAGGGCATCACGACGCTCGAGCTGCGCTTCAACCCGATGAAGCGAAACCGCGGCGGCGAGCGCGACCTCGACCACATCATCATGGCCGCGACGCGCGGGCTCGACCGCGCCTCGCTCGAGTACCCGCAGGTGCGCGCCGGGCTGATCCTGATGATGGACCGCACGTTCACCGAGCAGCAGAACGCCGTGATCGTCGAGAAGGCGATCCGCTACGCGCCGCGCGGCGTGGTCGGCGTCGACATCGCCGGCCCGCGGCCACGCGGCGAGCGCTACCCGTACGCCGACCTGGCGCCCCTGTTCGACGAGGCGCGCGAGGCCGGACTGGGCGTGACGATCCACGTGGGCGAGGAGGGCGGCGAGCACGGCGTGGCCGAGCTCGGCGAGGTCATCGAGACGCTGCGGCCCGACCGGATCGGGCACGGGATCCTCGCGGCGCGCGACCCGGAGCTCATGACCGCGCTCCGCGAAGCGGGGATCGTGCTGGAGATCTGCCCCACGTCGAACCTGCTGACGAAGGCGCTCCGCGACGAGGACGAGGTGCGCGACACGTTCCGCGCGTTCGTCGAGCACGGCGTCGCGTTCACCATCGCGACGGACGGCCCCGAGATGATGCGCACGCATCTGCGTGATGAGCTGGAGCTCCTGCTCCGCATCGGCGCGCTGGAGGACGACGAGCTCGCCGACGCGAACCGGCGCGGCCACGAGGCGTCCTTCGTGGGGCGCGGCGCGGTCGCGGTACGCGCCTAGAAATACTCCTATCGGACAATGGTGGCCGCGCCAGGCCGTTGTTAGCGTCGCCTCCCATGACCAGTGCTCTCTTGAACAGCGCCCCGTTGCTGACGGAAAGGCAGCGGCAGGTCGTCGAGCTGATCGCGGCGGGCTACTCGAACGAAGAGATCGGTGCCCGGCTCGGCATCTCGGGACGCACGGTGAAGGCCCATTGCGATGTGCTGCGCGGCAAGCTGGGCGTGACGCGGCGACGTCACATCCCCGCCGCGTACCGCGTCCTCACCGGCGACGACCCGCTCGCGAACGCCGCCTCAGCCTGAGGCCAACGGCAGGGCCCGGCCGGCGGAGGCCGGGCCCCTGCCGCATGTCGACTGCCGACTTGGAGCGGTTTAGGCTGCCCGCAGGAGGAAGAGTTGGCCGCAACCGAGTCGCCGCCGTTCGCGGGAGACCAACACATAATCGAGCGTCCGCGTCTAACGAGGATCCTCGACGAGAGCAAGGCGAAAGTGATCCTGCTCCTCGCCCCGGCCGGCTACGGCAAGACCACGCTCGCTCGGCAGTGGCTTAAGGACAAGCCGCATGTCTGGTATCGCGCGTCTGAGGCTGATGCCGACGTCGCGGCGCTTGCGCTCGGACTAGCCACGGCTGCGGCGCACAGCTTCCCTGGCGTGGACCGACGGATTCGCGAACGCGTGCGCGCTGTCCGCGATCCAGAGCGCGAGGCAGGCATGCTCGCGGAAATCGTCGGCGAAGACGTTTGCGCGGTCATGAACGGGACGTGGCTTGCGATCGACGACTATCAGCATGTCAGCGCATCGCCAGCAAGCGAGCTGTTCGTCCAGTTACTCCTTGAGTCTGTCGAATCCCGAGTCTTCACCACAAGCCGCGTGCGTCCAAGTTGGGCGACGGCCCGGAGTGTTATCTACGGCGGCACGAGCGTCATTACCCACGACACACTGGCAATGACGGACGAAGAAGTAACGCTGGTGACACGAACGTCAGCCGAGAGGGCTCCGGCCCTATTCCGAGAGGCGATGGGGTGGCCAGCTGTCGTCGGCCTCGCCGCGCACCTCGATCAGCGCCGCATTGGCGCCGACGAACTTCCGGCTGATCTGTATGACTACTTCGCTGAGGAGCTTTGGCAGGAACTATCAGAGCGTGAGCGCGCCGCACTCGCACAGCTTGCACTTGTCGGACCCATGCCGCTCGCCGTTGCTGAGGATCTCATCGGGGATCCTTTGGAGCACCTCCTCTCTGTCCTGGCTGATAGCGCTTGGGCGAACCGCGAAGGCCAGGACATCGTCATTCACCCACTTCTTCGTCGATTCTTGCTCGCCCGTTTTGCCAGACGCTCCGTCACGGATCGAAAGAGCCGTGTGCGCCACGTCATCCAGGCCCTGGTTAGACGGGGCGCCTGGGATCAAGCAATGACATTGGCGCTAAGCTCGGATCCCGACGCAGCTCCGCGACTTCTCGAGCTGGCACTAGACGGCTTGCTCGACGCAGGCCGTCTCCCAACGCTAGAACGCTGGGTTCAAGGCGCGCGAGACGCCGGCGTTGTCGCCCCAATTCTTGATCTCGCCTCAGCAGAAATCGCGTTTCGCAAACGAGACTACGCTCGCTCGGACGCATCGGCCACGACGGCAGCAGCCGCCTTTGTCTCACCGGAGCTGCGCGCCCGCAGTCTCATCCGCGCAGGTAAGAGCGCGGAGATGCTCGATCGCACAGAACGTGCGTTTGAACTCCACAGCAAGGCGCGTGAAATCGCTGAGGGTCAGCACCTGCGCGAGGCCATCGTTGGGCTAATTAGCACGTCACTCGACCTCGGCCTCGATTGTCAATCTCTCCTTGCAGAACTCCCGAGTGACGGCTCGGCAACAGACAGGATCAGATCCGCAGGCACGCGGCTTCAGACTGCACTTCGTGTGGGGGGCCTCCAGATCGCATTGGACGAGGCGACACCACTATTGCCCATCTTGCAGGATGTTCGGGATCCGCTACTGCGAACGTCGTTCATGTTTACACGAGCTGGAGCGTTGGTATCGACGGCGTCATATCGGGAAAGCCTACGCGCCTTTTCCGCACTGGAAGACGAGGCCGCAACATTCAGAATTGATCTTGCGTTTGAACCGTCGCGGGTCTTACGGAGTCTTGCTGAAGCTGGCCTACGCAACTTCGAGCGCGCGCGAGCTCTTATTGCAGAGTCCATCGGACTCTTCAGTCAGCAGGCCGACCTCTACGGGTTGGCAAACGCCTACGCGATTCAGGCGCGCATCGACCTGTCGGCCGGCCTGAAAGGCGTGCCCCCGGTTCGTCGAGAGTTTACGCGCGTCGGAACCGTTGGGTTGTACCACGAATACTTAGTTCGATCGCACTCGTCGAGGCCTGTCATGGAGATTCCGACCGCGCCGACTCGCTCAGTCGGGAGGCGCGTGGGGGTTACACGAACGCGGAGACCGAGGTGCTGTGCGCGTGGGTTGATGCGATCGTCCAACATCGAACGACCCAGACGCCCCGCTTCGACGAGGCGTTCCTACTCTCACTAGAGCGCGGGTTCCTTGACGATTTCGTGACTGCATACCGCGGGTACCCGACAATTCTGGATTCGCTCATGGCCGCCACCGACGTCAGGCGACATGTTGAGGACATCCTGATTCGTGCAAACGACCTTGAGCTAGCTCGGCAATACACGGGTGACGAGAGGTTCCGCCCGACCACGCACTACCGCCTCACTAGGCGTGAACTCGAGGTCTACCGACTCATGGTCGAGGGCTGTTCCAACAAGATGATCGCAGCCCGGCTGGTAGTAACGGAATCCACAGCGAAGCTGCACGTTCGACATATTCTCGAGAAGCTATGTTCCCGGTCTCGTGCCGAGGCCGTGGCCAAGTGGCGCGACGTGCTCGGTGACTAGGACGCAAGCGCTACGAGACTCCGTCGCCGATCGTCCTGATCGTCCTGGGACACGGCACGGCCTTGGAGGTATTCCGGATGGGCCTTGTCTAGCACAGCGTCGAACGCAGCAACGACGTCGGAATCAAACTGGCTTCCGGCGGCTCCGAGCAGACGGCGGCGAGCTTCTGCCGCTTGGCAGCGCAGCGCGATATGGTCGTGCGATGTCATCGCGTCGTATGCGTCAGCGACCGCGAGTACGCGAGAAATCATCGGAATGTTCTCTCCTTGCGAACCGTCGGGATATCCGCCGCCGTCCCAGCGCTCATGATGGTGTCGAACGATCAATGCGATTTCGGCATAATCCTCGACGTTTGCGAGGATGCGTTCCCCGATCGCTGCGTGGTCCTCCATCTGGAGTCGCTCTTCGGACGTAAGCGCGCCCGGCTTCTCTAGGAGTCCCGGGGGAAGCCCAATCTTGCCGATGTCGTGCACGAGGCCGCAGAGGTCGACGAGCTGCTGATCCTGAATTGACCAATCGAATTCCGCGGCGATATCTTTGGCGTACATCGCGACAGCCTCGGAGTGGCCAGCCGTGTAGCGATCACGCGCATCCAGGGTCGCGACAAGCGCGGTCGCGAACGAGAGATTCGCTTTCTCAAGCCGTTCGTTAGCCGTCGCGAGCGAGCTCAACGCCTCCTGTTGCTTTCGTGTGACGGCGAAGAGACGATGTGCCGCGAGCGCAGGAATGAAGAATAGGGCAGCTGTAATCGGAGTTACAGCGATGTACGTATAGGCCAGAAGAGCGGCGACCGCGCCGTAGATTGGGATGCCCGCCGCGGCGACGGTTGCCACCGCGCGAAGCGCCTCGAGGGCATTCTCGCTACCCCTGACTCGAATCGTGATGAACGCCAGTGCTCCATCCACTGCAAATTGGTCACGATCGCCACGGCAGTTGCAAGCACGATGGCCAGGGCGCGCTCGTCAACTAGAACGAGCCCAGCAGCGAGCCCCCGATCCCAGCAATGAGCATCGCGTCGATGTCCACACGATCCAACGCAGGAAGGGTGTTCGGCCCTGTCCGCCGAGCACAGCGTCCGAACCAGGGAAGCGCCGACAGCATGGTGGCTGCTCCGACGGCGACCGCGGCAAGTGGGCCAAACACGACTTCTACGAACACGAGGGGCAAGAACGCAACCGATACCTCTGTCGTAGGGGTCACTCGGATGCTCTCCGTTCCACCAGCAGCGCCATAGAAGCGAATAGCACGAGGGGCCACGCTGCACTTCTGGTGCTCAGCGACTGCCGGTAGCAATGAGTGCGACCGAAAGTCCGAGAGCCGCGCACGCGAGCACGCCCGCGTAGACATGCAAGGCATCTACCCGACGCAATTGGCTCTTCGCGAACCCTACGGGACTTGTAACGGGCGGCCATCGCATGCTTAGAATCCACCTGCCGTCAGTCCATCAAAAGGAGTTGTCCATGCGCTTCCGCCTGTTCACAGCGTTGGGCAGCCTGGCAGCGCTCGCCGCGCTTGCAGGCAATGTCAAAGCCTGGTAACCAAGCCAAAGCTTCCGTTGACCGCTGGCACGGGGCGTCCCCCATTGGAGGGATCCGCGTGCCGGCGGGAAACGGCTAGCTGAGCGCTGAGCCCGATCGCTAGGTGATCAGGCCGCGGCGGAAGCCGACGGCTACTGCGTGTGCCCGCGAACGGGCCTGCAGTTTCGCCAGCAGGTGGCGCACATGCGACTTCACCGTCTCCTCGGAGAGGAAGAGGCGGTTGCCGATCTCACGATTGACCAGGCCGTCGCAGATGAGCTGGAGAACCTCGATCTCGCGCGGCGTCGGCTCCTGCTCGAGCTCCTTCAGGGGAGCCGCGAACGGGATGATCGCCGCGCTCGAGCCATCCTCGTCGAGGCGACGCCTCGCGGCGACCTCGTCGAAGCGACGCGAGTGGTCCATGTAACGGGACAGAATCTCCTTGCGCTCAGCAGCGTCCACGCCGAACGTATCGGCCTGGGCGTAGGGGCGCTTTAGGCGAGTCCCATCCCCCGTTCCAGGGGAAATCTCGCCCATTTGGGGCCATAAGCGGTTAGTCGATCGGCGGATCCCACACCCTGGCGTCGATCGGAACGCCCGGATTGAACACCGCCTTGTTTCCGTGGGGCTCGAACTGGCCGGCCTTGATCTGCTCCGCCCAGTGGCATGCGACCGTGTGCCCGGGCGCCAACTCGCGCAGCGGAGGCACCTCGTCGGAACACCTCGTCGGCTGCGCGAACGGGCAGCGCGTGTGGAACCTGCACCCGGCCGGCGGGTTCGCGGGGCTCGGCAGGTCGCCGGCCAGGATGATCGGCGTGCGCTGCTCCTCGACCACCGGATCGGGGATCGGCACCGCCGAGAGCAGCGAGATCGTGTACGGGTGCAGCGGGTTCTCGTAGAGGTCGTCCGCGGACGACACCTCCACGATCGAGCCCAGGTACATCACGACGATCCGGTCGGAGATGTGGCGCACGACGGCCAGGTCGTGCGCGATGAAGAGGTACGTCAGGTCGAACTCGTCCTGGAGCTGCTCGAGCAGGTTGATGATCTGCGCCTGAATCGAGACGTCGAGCGCCGAGACCGGCTCGTCGGCGACGATGAAGTCGGGGTTCACCGACAGGGCGCGGGCGATGCCGATGCGCTGGCGCTGGCCGCCCGAGAACTCGTGCGGGTAGCGCGACGCAGCGTCAGGCGGGAGACCGACGACCGAGAGCAGCTCGCGCACACGTGCGTTCACCTGCTTGCCGGAGGCGAGCCCGTGCACGCGAATCGGCTCGCCGAGCGTCCGCCCGACACTGTGTCGCGGGTTCAGCGACGCGTACGGGTCCTGGAAGATGATCTGCATCCGCCGGCGCTGCTCGCGAAGCTGGCTCTCCTTGAGATGCGTGATGTCCTTGCCGTCGAAGACGATGCGGCCGTCCGTCACGTTGTAGAGCCGGAGAATGGCGCGCCCGACCGTGGACTTGCCGCAGCCGGACTCGCCCACGAGGCCGAGCGTCTCGCCGCGCTTCACGTCGAACGACACGCCGTCGACGGCCTTGATGTCGCCGACGTGGCGGTCGAGCACGAGCCCGCTCGTGATCGGGAACCACACCTTGAGGTCCTCGACCTGGACGAGCGTCGAGCCGCCGGTGCCGACCTCCCGCACCTGCCGTTCCTCGGTGAGGCTCATCGTGCGACGGCCGCCGCGCGGTCGCGCTGCCACTCGTCCGCGGGCACGGGGTTGAAGCATGCGACGAGGTGGCCGCGCTCGATCTCCACTAGCGGCGGAACCTCCTGCCGGGACAGGTCGACCTCGTAACGGCAGCGGGGCTGGAACGGGCACGCCGTGGGCGGCTGGAGCATGTTCCGCGGCATACCCTCGATCGGACGCAGCTTCCCGCTGCGCACCGTGTCCAGGCGCGGCACGCTCTGAAGCAGCCCGAGCGTGTATGGGTGCCGCGGTTGCGCGAAGAGCTGCTTGGCGCTCGCCGTCTCGACGAACAGTCCCGCGTACATCACGTTCACCCGCTCGCACATGCCGGCGACGACACCCAAGTCATGCGTGATGAGAACCAGCGCTGTACCGCGTTCGTCGACCAGCTCGCGCAGCAGCTCGAGGATCTGCGCCTGGATCGTCACGTCGAGCGCTGTGGTCGGCTCGTCGGCGATGATCACCTTGGGCTCGCAGGCGAGCGCCATCGCGATCATCGCCCGCTGCCGCATCCCTCCCGAGAACTGGTGGGGATAGTCGCGGAGACGGATCTTCGGGCTGGGGATCCCGACCTGGTCGAGCAGGTCGACGGTCTTCAGCGTCGCCGCCTTCTTGTCGAGGTCCAGGTGCGCCTCGATCGCCTCCCTGATCTGGCGGCCCACTGTGAGCACGGGATTGAGGCTCGTCATCGGGTCCTGGAAGATCATCGAGATGTCCTTGCCGCGGATCGACCGCATCGCCCGGTCTGACAGCTTCGTCAGCTCGCGCCCCTGATAGCGGACTGAACCTCCGACGATGCGCCCGGCGCGCGGCAGCAGCCCGAGCGTCGCGAGCGACGTGACGCTCTTGCCGCAGCCCGACTCACCGACGATCGCCAGGCTCTCGCCAGGAGCGACGTCGAACGTGATCCCATTGACCGCGTGGACGATCCCGCGGCTCGTCCAGAACTGGACGCGGAGATCCTCGACCGCGAGCAGCGGCTCGCGACCGTTGCTAGGCACGCCCTCGCAGCTTCGGGTCGAGCGCCTCGCGCATGCCGTCGCCGATCAGGTTGAACGCCAGCACCGAGATGAGGATCGCGAGGCCCGGGATGAACGCGAGCCGAGGCGCCACGGTCAGATACTCGTTGGCGTCCGTGAGCATCGTTCCCCACTCGGGAGTGGAGGGATCCTGCGGGCCAAGACCGAGGAATCCGAGCGCGGCGACGTCGATGATCGCCGTCGCCATCACGAGGGTCGCCTGCACGATCACGGGCGAGATCGAGTTCGGGATCACGTGCTGAACCAGGATGGTGTGGCCCCGCACGCCGACCGCTCTGGCCGCCACGACGTAGTCGCTCTCCCGCTGGGCGAGGATCGACCCCCGCACGAGCCGCGCGAAGATCGGGATGTTGACCACCCCGACCGCGATCATCGTGGACTTCAGGCTCGGCCCCAGGATGGCGACTAGCCCAATCGCGAAGAGCAGGCCCGGGATCGCGAGCATGACATCCACGCAGCGCATCAGGGTCGAGTCGGCCTTGCCGCCCCAGTAGCCGGCGACGGCGCCGATGAGAAGCCCCAGCGAGAGAGCGATCGCGACTGCGATGACCGCGATCAGCAACGTGTACCTCGCGCCGTACACGATCCGCGAGAACTCGTCACGCCCGGACGTGTCGGCGCCGAGCCAGTGGCCGACGGATGGGCCGATCGGCACTCCCGCTTTCAGCGTCGAGTAGTCGGGGTCCGTGGGGTTGTGCGTTGCGATCAGCGGCGCGAAGATCGCCGCGAGAATCAGGAGCGCGATGACCGCCCCGCCCACGACCGCGCCCGGGTTGCGCCGGAGCCTGTGAAACGCGTCGCGCCAGAGTCCGGTCGGCGCGTCGAGCTCGATCGCCCTTGCTTCGACTTCAGCGACCGACATCAGCCGTACCGGATCCGTGGGTTGATGAATGCGTACGTGATGTCCACCAGGAGGTTCACGAGCACGAAGATGATCGCGAGAAAGAGGATGCCGCCCTGGAGTACTGGGTAGTCCCGGTTCGATATCGCCTGCGCCAGCCAGGAGCCCATGCCCGGATAGGCGAAGATCGTCTCTGTCAGCACCGCGCCCGAAAGCAGCAGGCCCGTCTGCAGGCCGATGATCGTGGTGATTGGGAGCAACGCGTTCCGCAGCACGTGGCGCCGGTCGACGATTGCCGGCGCGAGCCCCTTGGCCCGCGCGGTGCGAACGTAATCCTCGTTCTGCACGTCGACCACCGAGGCCCGCGTGATCCGCGTGATGATCGCGAGCGGGATCGAGCCCAGCGCGATCGCGGGCAGGATCAGGTGCTTGATCGCGTCCCAGAACGCGGCCGGATCGCGGTTGATGATCGCGTCGAGCGTATAGAAGCCAGTGGGGTGGTCGCGGGTGGCGCGGATGTCCTCGCGGCCGACGCTAGGAAGCCATCCCAGCTTCACCGCGAAGACGTACTTGAGCATGATCGCGAGGAAGAAGACGGGGATCGAGATCCCCACGAGTGACACGACTAAGGTGACGTGATCCCCCGTACGGCCATAGTGCTTGGCCGCGTAGAACCCGAGCGGAAGCCCGAGCGACACCGCGAAGACCATGGCCGCGATGGCCAACTCGATGGTCGCGGGGAACCGCTCGCGGATCTCCGACGTGACAAGCCGCCGATCGGCCGTGCTGACCCCGAGGTCGCCGGTAAGGAGCGTCCGCACGTACTTCACGTACTGCACAGGTAGCGGGTCGTTCAACCCGTACTGATCCTCGTACTGCTTGATAAGCGCGGGAGTACCTCTCTCGCCAAGCAGCGACTCCGCCGGGCCCCCGGGCAGCTCGTGGACCCAGAAGAAGATGAGCAGCGAGACCCCGAAGAGGATCGGGATCAAGAGCAGGAGCCGGCGAACGACGAAACGAAGCATGTCGTCCGCCGGCTACTAACTCACGTTCCTACTGGCCGCCTACCGACGTGTTCCCGAACCACACGCCGCCCACAGGGGTGGCGATCAGGTTGAGCACGTTCTTCTGAGCACCCAGCGCCACAGTGGCGTGGGCGTACGGCACGCCCGGAACGGCCTTCGAGATGAGGATGTTGGCCTTCTCGTAGATCGCCTTGCGCTTCGCGACGTTCGTCTCGATCTCGCCCTTCTGCAGCAGGCTCTGGATCTGATTGTTCCGGAAGCCGAACTGCGCGCTGTAGGACTTGAAGAACGTCCCCATGAAGTTGTCCGGGTCACCGAAGTCGCCCGTCCAACCGATCAGGTTCAGGTCGCCGGCGGTGCCGCCGTTGACCTTCGCGACGTAGTCGGGGCGCCACGGCGCGCTGTGAGCGTCGACCTTGAACCCGGAGTTCTCGAGGCTGGCTGCAAACGCCTCGAAGTTGCGCTTCGGGTCCGGCATGTAGGGCCGCGACACGCCCGTCGGGTACCAGAACTCGACCTTGACGGGAAGCGTCAGACCGGCCTGGCGCAGGAGCGCCTTGGCCTTGTCCGGGTCGTACGTGTACTTCTGGACCCTGTTCGTGTAGCCGAGCAGGCCCGGCGGCTCGAACTCGTGCGCGACCTGGCCCGTGCCGTAGTAGAAGTTCTTCACCACGGACGCGCGGTCGAGGCCGTAGGCCACCGCCTGGCGCACCAGCCTGTTGTTGAAGGGCGGCCGGGCCGAGTTGATGCCCACGTACGCGACGTTGAACGCCGGCCGGCTGATCACCTTCAGCTTGCTGTTGCCCTTGATCGACGGCACGTCCTGCGGCGCTGCCAGGTCGTACGCGTTGACGTCACCGGTCTGCAGTGCCTGCAGGCGCGCGGTGTTCGCCGAGATCGGCCGGATGATGAGCCGGTCGAGCTTGGCCTTCTGGCCCCAGTAGCGCGGGTTCTTCGCGAGCTCGACCTTCTGGCCGACCGTCCACGACACGAACTTGTACGGGCCGGTCCCGGTCGGGTGGCTGAACGCGTACGAGCCCGTGGGCGTGAACGTGGCGTTCTTCAGCGTGGCCTCGTCGGCGCCGTACTTCTTGAGGGCCGTCGGCGACTGAATCGCGAACGGCTGCAGGATGAGCCAGTTGAGGAAGGTGCCCGACGGACGGGTGATCTTGATGATCGCCCGCGAGCCCTTCGCCGCGCAGCTCTTGTACAGGGGCTTCGAGAGGTCAGCGCTCTCGTTCTTCTTGAAGCCGCCGAACGCAGCCTGGTAGTAATAGGTCGCCGATGCGTCCTGGAACGCGCCGCTCCAGTTGTACCAGCGGTTGAAGTTGTAACAGACGGCCGCCGCGTTGAACGGCGTGCCGTCGTGGAACTTCACGCCCTTACGAAGCTTGAAGGTCCACGTCTTGCCGTCCTTCGACGCGCTGTAGCTCGTCGCCAGCGCCGGGATGACCTTGGTCGTCCCCGGCTTCAGCTTCACGAGCCCTTCGAAGATCTGCTCCGTCACGCGGAACGACTCGCCGTCCGACACGACCCCTGGGTCGAGATACGTCGGATCCGCAGCGCCCGCGAAGACGAGCGTCCCTCCCTGTGACTTCTTGATCGCTGCGCCCGCGACGCCCGCCGTCAACGCGGCGGCGCCGAGCACGGCAACCAGAAGCTTAAGTCTCCTACCCCGCACGTGAACTCCTTTCGTCCTCTGCTCCTGCTCTTTGGAGAGCGGGAAGTATTCAGGAGATGCGACGCCGGGACAAGGCTCCCGGTTAGTTACTTAAAGGAGGAAGGAGAAACGGCCCGTTTCCGGGCCGTTTCTGAGAGCCACTTTTCCGCCTGCGTTACGCGGCCGCGACGGAGATCATGTCGCGCAGTGCCGAGAGCCGCGCGAGTGCCTGCGCCTCGAGCTGGCGAACCCGCTCGCGGGTCAGGTCCAGCTCGTGGCCGATGGCCTCGAGCGTCCACGGCTCGCCCTCGAACCCGAAGCGGAGCTCGAGGATGCGCCGCTCGCGCTCCGGAAGCGCATCGAGCGCCTTGCGGACACCCTGGCGGCGGAGCGACTCCTCGGCCTCGTCGAACGGATCCGCGGCCTCGCGATCGGCAAAGAGGTCGCCGAGCTCGCCCTCGTCGTCGGCACCGACGGTCTGGTTGAGCGAGACGGATGCGTGGGCGGCACCGAGCGCCTCGTCGACGTGCTGCATCGGCAGCCCGGTCGCCTCGGCCAGCTCGTCTTTCGTCGCCTCGCGGCCCAGCTCCACCTCGAGCCGGCGTGCGGCACGGCTCAGCTTCTGCTGGCGCTCGACGACGTGCACCGGCACGCGGATCGTCCGCGCGTGGTTGGCGACGGCGCGCTGCACCGACTGCCGGATCCACCAGGTCGCATAGGTCGAGAACTTGAAGCCACGGCGCCAGTCGAACTTCTCGACGGCACGGTTCAGACCGAGTGTGCCCTCCTGGATCAGGTCCAGGAACGGGACGCCCAGGCCGCGATAGCCCTTTGCGATGGACACGACGAGCCGCAAGTTCGATTCGATCATGCGCCGCTTGGCGGTCAGGTCGCCGCGCTCGATCGCCTTCGCGAGGGTGACCTCCTCGGCGGCCGTAAGCAGCTTGTGGCGACCGACGTCGGCCAGGAAGAGCTGAAGGCTGTCGGCGGCGCCGGGTAGGACGTCCTTCGGATCGGGAACCGAGCTCTCGACCGGTGCCGCGGCTTCCTTTGCCGCCGGCTCCGCGGTCGCTGCTGCGGGCTCTCCGATCTCCAGGCCGATCGACTCGAGCTCTCGTGTGAGCTGCTCGATGTCGTCTTCAACCAGTTCGTGCTCGAGCGCAAGCGCCTCGAGCTCCGCGGGCTCGACGAACCCGCGCTCCTCCGCGGCCACGACCATCGTCCGGCCGGCTTCACTCTCAAGCAACTCGTGCAGTTGATTCTGGGTCAAGTGCTCCTCGACGTCCTTTCGACTCGCGGGTGGTGTGGGTCCACTCTACGACGTTCTTCGGCGGTCTTGGCTCCCGACTTTGGCCCGATCGGGTGAAAACTTCGCGTACTGCAGACGAATTGACTTCGGCGAGGGAAAACGCCCCGCCCTCTGTCGATATTCCGCCGGCCTCCCACGGGTCCGCACGCGGATGCCCGGCACAGTGCCTCTCTAACAGATAGGGACGGCCGGCGGAAGGGAGAGTTTGTTACGAGGTGGTGAAGAGGTCGCAGCGAGCGGCTATTCCGCCGTCACCGGCTTGCGCCGGCGGGCCGGCTTGGCCCCGTCGCCGTTTTCCTCGGCCACGGGCGCGGCGCCGTCCGCGGGGGCTGTCGCCGCCGCTTCCGCACCGTTCGCGTCCTCGTCCGGCGGCGTCGGTCGCGGCTGGCGCGCCCACTCCTCGTCGAACTCGACGCGCCATTTCCCCTCTTCGTTCTGGACGAGCTCGAGCTTGGCGCTGAAGCCCCGGCCCGAGCGGCCGCGGAAGCCGGTTACCGGCTTCTCCGTGCGCCGGTTCGCCATGAGCTCCTTGACGATCGCCGGCGTCAGCGTCTTGCCGGCCTTGTTCTTCCAGACCACGAAGCCGCAGCCCGGGTCGTCCTTCGACCAGCACGAGTAGCCCTTGCGGTTCTCGATCACGTCGCGACCGCAGATCGGGCACGGTCCGAGGTTGGCCCGCTCGATCTTGACGTCCTTGAGCTTGTCGAGCTCGCCGACGGTGTCGGTCGTGAACTTGACGATGTCCTGGATGAACGCGGGCCGGCTGTCCGTGCCCTGCTCGATCAGGCCGAGGCGGTGCTCCCAGCCGCCGGTCAGCTCCGCCGACGTCAGCGGGTGCTGGCCGAGGAGGCGGATCACCTGGATGCCCTTCTCGGTCGCGTGCAGAGCGCGGCCCTCGCGCTCGATGTAGCCGACAGTGATCAGCCGCTCGATGATCGCCGCGCGCGTCGCCGGCGTTCCGATGCCGGAGTCCTTCATCGCCTCGCGCAGGTCCGCGTCGGAGATGTCCTTGCCCGCGGTCTCCATCGCGGCGAGGAGCGATGCCTCGGTGAAGCGCCTGGGCGGCTGCGTCTCCTTGCGGAGCGACTCGACCTTCTTCGTCTCGACTTCCTCGTCCTGCGCGAGGCGCGGCAGCTGCTGGTCGCCGCCGGTGTCGTCGTCCTCGGCGCCGCCCGGCCGGGCCTCCTGCGCCGTAGACCTCGCGCCAGCCCGGCCGTGATGAGCACGCGGCCGCTCGTGCGGAAGACGTGCTCCTCGACGGTCGTCTCGACGCGTGTCCGCTCCCAGACCGCCTCCGGGTGGAAGACGGCGAGAAAGCGCTTCGCGACGAGGTCGTAGATCCGCCGCTCGTCCTCGCCCATCTTGGCGAGGTTGTGCTCGGAGCGCGTCGGGATGATCGCGTGGTGGTCGGTGACCTTCGCGTCGTTGACCACGCGGCTGAGCGGCAGCTCTTCGAGGCGGGTCACATAGGCGGCCGCCTTCGCATACTCGTCGTTCTGCCCGACGAAGCTCGCCGTCGGCCTGATCTCCTCGACGAGATCGCCCGAGATGTAGCGGGAGCTCGTGCGCGGATACGTGATCGCCTTGTGCTCCTCGTAGAGGCGCTGCGCGGCCTGCAGGGTGCGGCGGGCTGAGAACCCGAAGAGTGTGTTCGCCTGGCGCTGGAGCGAGGTGAGGTCGTAGAGCAGGTCCGGCTGCTCCCGCTCCTCCTTCTTCTCGAGCTTCGTGATCGTGCCCGGCTTGTCCTTGCGTTGCCGCGACGACCTTCGTCGCCTCGTCCTCGGGCAGGCGCTTGCCGCCGAGGTAGCGGGACGTGTAGTCGCCGTTCGCGGCGCCGAAGAGCGCCTCGACGAGCCAGTACGGCTCGGGCTTGAACGCGCGGATCTCCTCCTCGCGGCGTGCGACGAGCGCGAGCGTGGGCGTCTGCACGCGGCCGAGCGAGACCGCGCCGTCGAACGCCGCGCGGAGCCGGATCGACGCGGCGCGGGTGGCGTTCATCCCGACGAGCCAGTCGGCCTCCGAGCGCGAGCGGGCCGCCGCCTCGAGCTGCTTCATCTCGTCGCCCGGGCGCAGGTGCTCGAACGCCTCGCGGATCGCCTTGGCCGTCATCGACTGGAGCCAGAGGCGCTGGACGGGCTTCTGCTTCTTCGCCGTCTCGTAGACGTACGCGAAGATCAGCTCGCCCTCGCGGCCGGCGTCGCAGGCGTTCACGACCGACTCGACGTCGTCGCGCGCCATCAGCTTGTGGATCAGCTTGAGCTGCTTCTCGGCCTTGCCGTCGATCGGGTGGAGCTTGAACTGCTCGGGGACGATCGGCAGGTCGGCCATCCGCCACTTCTTGAAGCGGTCCTCGTACTCCTCGGGCGCGGCCAGTTCGACGAGGTGGCCGACGGCCCAGGTCACGACCCAGTCGTCGGACTCGAGGTAGTTGTCCTGCTTGTCGAACGAGCCGGGGAGCGCACCTGCGATGTCCCGTCCTACCGACGGTTTCTCTGCGATTACGAGGGTCTTCACGCGATTGAGGGTAGCGAAGGGGTTGAGCGGCGATCTTTCGGGCGCACTATCGGCACATGGATCCCGCGTGACGAGGTACGGTGCCCGCCCGTGCGGGTCTCGACGGCGTACCTGATCATCGGTGTGCTGAGCTGGCCGGCTCTCAAGGGCCTGCTGCGTATTCGCGCCACCGGCCTCGAAAACCTGCCTCAGGGTGGGTTCGTCCTTTCCGCGAACCATCACTCGAACGTCGACCACTGGGCGATCGGCTTTCCGCTGTTCCCGAACCGGCAGGTGCGCTTCATGGGCAAAGCCGAGCTCTTCAAGCCGGTGCTCGGGTCGGTCCTGCGCTCCGCGGGCGCGTTCCCCGTGCGGCGCGGCGAGGGCGACGTCGAGGCGCTCGGCACGGCGATCTCGCTCGCGCGGTCGGGAGAGATCGTCGGGATCTACCCGGAAGGCACGCGCCGCCACAAGGGGATCGCGAAGAAGCGCCAGGCGCGCAAGCACACGGGCGCCGCGAGAGTGGCGCTCGAGGCTGGCGTCCCGCTCGTTCCGGCGGCGATCGACGGCACCGACCGCCTGTCGCACTTCCCGCCCGTGCGCGTCGCGTACGGAGCCCCGGTCCCGATCGACGATCTGCGCGGGGAAGACGTGCGCAAGGCGTCCGTCGAGGCGACCGACCGCCTGTTCACCGCCATCGGAGAGCTCGAGCGCACGTTGTGACTCGACCGCTGCTCGCGGTCGACGGCGACTCCTTTGCACACCGGGCGCATCACGCGCTGCCGTCCTCGATCAAGCGCGCCGACGGCGCCCGCGCGGGGGCGATCGTGGGCTTCACCAACATGCTCGTCCGCCTCTGGGAGGCGGAGCAGCCGAGGGCCGTCATGGTCGGCTGGGACACGCTCAGCGTCCCGACCTACCGGCACGAGGCGTTCGCGCCGTACCAGTCGGGGCGCGTGTTCGACCCCGAGCTGCTCGAGCAGCTGGACATGCTCCCGGAGCTCGTGCAGGCGCTCGGGTTCGTCGCCGGCAAGGCGCCCGGGTACGAGGCGGACGACTTCCTCGGTGCCGCCGTCGCCTCCGAGGAGGCGCGCGGCGGCGATGTGCTCGTCGCGACCTCCGACCGCGACCTCTTCCAGCTCGCCAGCGAGCACACGATGCTGCTCATGCCGAAGCGGGGCGTCTCGGAGATCGAGCGGGTCGGCCCTGCGGAGGTGCGCGAGCGCTACGGCGTCGACCCGGCGCAGGTGCCCGACTTCATCGCGCTGCGCGGCGACCCGTCCGACAAGCTCCCCGGCGCGCCGGGTGTCGGCGCGAAGACGGCCGCGTCGGTCCTGGCGCAGTACGGGACGCTCGAGGCCGCGCTCGACGCAGGCCGCTTCGGCGCGGTCGCGGAGGATCTGCGCCTCTACCGGCGAATCGCCACCGTAGACGCCTCCGCCCCTCTCCCCGACCTCGACGATCACTCCCCAACGTGGGCGGAGGCGTCGAATCTTCTGGACAGCTGGGGAATCGGCGCGCTCGCCGGCCGGCTCGCCGAGCGCGCCGAATAGTGGACGTCGTGGCGCACCCGTCGCTGGCGACGCTGCACCAGACGGGCCACCATCCGGATGCTCCCTCCCGCTACACGGCGCTGCTCGAGCGTTTCGCGATCTGGCGCGAGGCGATCCCGGCGGCACCGGCGGACATCGAGCTGTGCCACGACCCGGGCTACGTCGCACGGGTCGCCGCGATCGACGAGCCGACCTGGCTGGACGGCGACACGATCGCAATGGAGACGAGCTATCGCGCCGCGCTGCTTGCCGCCGGGCTCTCGATCGAGGCCGCGCGGACGCAAGGGTTCGCCTTCGTGCGGCCGCCCGGCCACCACGCGCTGCACGACCGCGCCATGGGCTTCTGCCTGTTCGACAACGTCGCGGTCGCAGCGCGGCGCGCGCAAGCGGACGGCGACGCCGGCCGGGTCGCGATCGTCGACTGGGACGTCCACCACGGGAACGGGACTCAGGCGATCTTCGAGGACGACGAGACGGTGCTCTTCGTCTCGCTCCACCAGTGGCCGTTCTACCCGGGCAGCGGCGGGCCGCTCGACCAGGGACCGACCACGCTGAACGTGCCGCTGCCGGCGGGGTCGGGCGACGAGGAGTACGTGCGCGTGTTCCGGGAGACGGTGGAGCCGGCCGTCGCCCGCTTCGAGCCCGACCTCGTCCTGGTGTCGGCCGGCTTCGACGCGCACCGCGACGACCCGCTCGCCGAGATGCGCCTCACCGAGGACGGGTTCCGCGAGCTCTCCCGCCGCAGTGCGGCGCTGGCACCGCGTTGCGCCGCCGTGCTGGAAGGCGGCTACAACGTCGCGACGCTGCCCCGTCTCGTCGAGGCTTCGCTCGAGGGCTTCACCACCTAGACCCCATCCCCCACCGTGGGGGATGCCGATTCGCCACGGACTGGGGGCGCCGTGGGCGATGACGGATCGGCCCGGACGGCCGATAGTGGGACTACAACGCTCTTCCAATCAGCCGGAGGAGCCGTGGTACGGACGTGGTGGCCCATTCTCGACGGCCGGCTCTGTGAGCCGGCCGTCGTCCTTATCCAGGGTCTGTCCCCAGGTGTATCGGGGGCTGACCCACAAGCGGACTCTCGATGTTTCCTGAATCGGCGTGGTGCGACGTGCGCTTGCATCAGCGCGATGCAAACTGGGTCTGTCCCCAGGGGTATCGGGGGCTGACCCACACAAGGCTGACTCGATGTACACGCCAGTCACGCCGCGGGTGCGTCCAGGTGCATCGGGGGGCTGACCCAAGCCTTGGCGTAGTGCAGGCGGCCACGCTCCCACGAGGCTTGGGTCAGCCCCCGATACAGCCGGGGACAGACCCATTGACCTCAGGCGCTTGAGCTGAGTTAGAAGCCGCTCGACGCCGCGGACGGCGGGCGGTGGTCTCGCGCGCGGGCGAGAACTTCGAGCGCCTCGCGGCGAGAGGAGACGTTGAGCTTGCGGAGCAGGCTCTTCACGTGGGAGCGCACGGTGTGCTCCGAGATGAAGAGGCGCCGCGCGATGTCGTCGGTGCCGAGGTGCTCGTCCAGCAGGAGCAGCACCTCGAGCTCGCGAGCGCTGAGCACGTTCGCCACGGACTGCGGCACACCCGAGTCGCGATGGCCGCCTGCGCGGACCTGATCCAGCAGCCGGCGTGCAGCCTGGCCGGACAGCGCCGCCTCGCCACGCGCGACCGCGTGGAGGAACTCCACGATCCGGTCCGGCGGCTCGGTCTTCAGCAGGTAGCCGGAGGCCCCACCACGGATGGCGGCGAGCAGGTTCTCCTGCGCCTCCGAGGAGGTGAGGACGACCACTTCCGCCGTCGGCGCCGCCTCCTTGAGGGTCGGAAGCGCCTCGAGCCCGTCGATCTCCGGCATCGAGAGGTCGAGGAGGATCAGCTGCGGCTGCAAGCGCCGTGCTGCCTCGATCGCCTCCCTGCCGTCGGACGCCTCGCCGACCACGTCGAAACCGTGGCCCGCCAGCAGCGCCGCGAGTGCTTCGCGGGTGAGCGGATGATCGTCAACGACCAGGATTCTCGTAGCCACGTCCCCCTTATCGGCGGCCACAGCCCTGCCGATTAGGGGCAATATGAATCGCCCTCAGCGGGATGCGTACCAGACCTGGCTTTGGGGAGAGGCACTCCTGCTCGCTCTCCTCGCTGCCGCGTTGACATTGTTTGTCGTCTATCCGAACCTGCGGCAGCCATACGAGCTGACCCAGGTTCGGCTGGTGCTCGACACGGTCGTGATGCTGGCGGCACTCGTCGTCGCGGTGCTCGCCGCCGTGCGCGTCTCGGTCGAAGGACGCTGGAGCGACGTGCTGCTCTGCTCCGGCTTCGCGCTCACGTCCGCGACGGTACTGGCGTTCTCCATCCTGCCTCTGCTCAACGGCCGCGGGATCATCGAGCGCGACGAGGGCTGGGCGGGTGCCGGCAGCAAGATCGCCGCTGCGACCTTGATCGCCCTGGCCCCGTTCATCGGCCGGCGCACCAAAGCCGCGCGTCGCGCCCTGACCATCTCGCTCGGCGTCTGCTTCGTGACGATCGCGGGGCTCTATCTCGGCTGCGCCGCGATCCACGACCGGCTCCCGCCGCTCACGGCTGGCGTCACCCACCAGCAGCCGCTGCTGCGAACGGCGACCCTCGCGGTCTCCGCGCTGCTCGCCCTCGCCGCGCTGCTCGGCTTCTGGCGCCGTTACCGCAACGAAGGCGATGACCTCGACCGCTGGTTGGGCCTGGCCGTCACGCTCGCGATGTTCGCCGAGGTTCACACCGTTCTGACGCCGTTGCCGGAATTAACTTACGTCTCCCAGGGCGACTTCTTGCGCCTGCTCTCCTACGGCGTCCTGCTGGCGGGCGTCTGGCGGGCGATCCGCGCCGCCGAGTTCGGCCGCGCGGTGGCCGAGGAGCGCGCCCGCGTGGCGAGCGAGATCCACGACGGGCTGCAGCAGTACCTCTTCTCGATCGCGACGCACGTGTCGCTCCTGCGCCCAGACACGATCACCGAGCAGACGATCGCGCAGCTCAAGAAGGCGGCCACCGCCGCCCAGCAAGAGGCGCGGTTCGCCGTGCTCGCGCTGTCGTCGGCCGCCGGCGGCGCGCCCTTCGACGCGGCGCTCCGCCGCTACGTCGACGTGCTCACGTCCGACGGCGAGCTGGCTGTCGACCTCGAGATCGACGGCGACGTGCGGCTCGCGCCGGACGAGCAGATCGAGGTCTTCCGGATCGTCCAGGAGGGGCTCGCGAACGTCCGCAAGCACGCGAACGCCCGGCACGCGGACGTGTCGATCAGGCGCCGCAGCGGGCGCCGTGTGCTGGTCGTGATCGACGACGGCACCGGCTTCGAGTCGGACGGCGACGGCGCCGGCCAGGGGCTGCAGAACATCCGTCGGCGCGCGGCGACGATCGGCGCGGCGTTCGCGCTGCGCTCCACGCCGGGGCACGGCACCGCGCTAGAAGTGGTCCTGCGCAGCTAAGCGCGTCAGCGGGATCCGGCCCTCGAGCAGGGCCCGGCCGACGATGGCGGCCTCGCAGCCCGCTGCCTCGACCGCGTCGAGGTCGTCCTCGGACGCGATCCCGCCCGCCGCGAGCACGCTCATCCCCGTGTGCTCGTGAACGTACGACAGCAGTTCCACGTCCGGGCCCGTGAGCGTGCCGTCGCGGTCGATCGCGGTGCAGAGCACACGCTCGATCCCCGCGACCGCGCAGCGCGATATCGCCTCGTCCAGCGGCAGGCCCGGCTCCGTCCAGCCGGCGGTGCGAACCATGCCCTCCCGGACGTCGAGCGCGACCACGAGCCGATTCGCACCGATCGCCGCGACGAGGTGGACCAGCGCATCGAGCGAGGCGAACGCGGCTGTACCGACGACGACGCGATACGCGCCGGCGTGGAGGACGGCCCGCGCGTCGTCGATGGAGCGGATGCCTCCGGACGCCTGCAGTCGCGCAGGCGGCGTGTGCCAGTGCAGTTCCTCGAAGAGCTCCGGCCGCAGACGGCCGTCGCGCGCGCCTTCGAGGTCGACGACGTGGATCCACGGAGCGCCGGCTTCCGCGAAGCGGCGAATCAGCGCGACCGGGTCGCCCGCCTCCGCGATCACGCGGTCGAAGTCGCCCTGCTCGAGGCGGGCGGCGCTCTCGCCGAGCACGTCCACCGCCGGGATCACCTGTAGTGCCATGACACCATGCTAATATGCAGACACGAATGGCGACGCGACCAACCGCGACACACATGGCGAACGACCAGAGACGAACGAGCTCTTCGAGGCGATCCTGTCGCTCCGGACGACGGAGGAGGCGGCAGCGTTCTTCCGCGACCTCTGCACGCTGTCGGAGCTGGAGGCGATGGCGCACCGCTGGCAGGTGGCGCGGCTGGTGGACGCGGGGCTGCCGTACCAGGCGGTCGCGACGCAGACGGGGGCGTCGACGACGACGGTGACGCGCGTGGCGCACTGGCTGCGCCACGGCGAGGGCGGCTATCGCCTGGCGCTCGAGCGCACGGCGCCGCACAGCGTTCAGACCGCCTGAAGATCGCCGTCCCGGTGAAGGGGCGGCTGCGCGAGCCGGCCGTCGCGCTGCTCGAGGACGCCGGGCTCGGCCCCGAGTCGCCGGGTGAGCGCGCGCTCGCCTTCCCGTGCCGCAACGCGCCGGTCGACGTGCTGCTCGTGCGCGCGGCCGACATCCCCGAGTACGTCCAGGACGGCGTCGTCGACTGCGGCATCACCGGCGCCGACCTCGTGCAGGAGCGCGGCGCCGACGTCGACGAGCTGCTCCGGCTCGGGTTCGGCGCCTGCACGCTCGAGGCCGCGGTGCCGGAGGAGTCGCGCGATCGAGTCGCTCGAGGAGCTCGACGGCCACCGCGCGGCGACCGTCTACCCGCGGCTCGCCGGCCGGCTGCTGGCCGAGCGCGGGCTCGACGTCGAGCTCGTCGAGGTGACGGGCTCGGTCGAGGTCGCGCCGCGGCTCGGGCTCGCGGACGCGATCGTCGACCTCGTCTCGAGCGGGAACACGCTGCGACGAACGGCCTGCGCTCGCTCGGCGCGCTCTTCGCGTCCGAGGCGCGTGCTCATCGGCCGGCACGGGGCGGACGGCCGTGCGTGCGCAGCTGGCCGGCATCCTGCGCAGCGTCGTCGACGCGCGCGCGAGCCGGTACCTGATGCTGAACGCGCCCGCAGATGCCGTCGACCGGATCCGCCGAGCTCGTGCCGGGCTCGCGCTCGCCGAGCGTCCTGCCGCTCGCCGAGCCGGGCATGGTCGCGATGCACGCGCTCGTCCCCGCCGACGACGTCTGGCGGCTGCTGCCACGGCTGGAGGAGGCGGGCGCATCGTCGATCCTGCTCGTCCCGGTCGAGCGGATGCTCGGATGAGCGCGGTCGCCGAGATCGTCGCCGACGTGCGCGAGCGTGGCGACGCCGCGGTGCTCGAGTGGGCAGCAGCGGCTCGACGGCGCGCCGCCCGCGCGGGCGGAGGCGGCCGGCCACGTGCCCACTCGACGCGCTGCGCACGCTCGCCGACGCCGTCCGGCGCTGGCACGCGCTGCAGCGCCCGGCCGACGTGCGGCTCGAGATCGCGCCGGGCGTCGAGCTCGAGCGCCGCTGGGTGCCGCTGCGCTCGGTCGGCGTGTACGTGCCGCGACGGCTCGTCTCGACGCTCGTCATGTGCGGCGTGCCGGCCCAGGTCGCAGGCGTCGAACGGATCGTCGTGGTCACGCCGCCTGACGGGGCGGGGACGGTCGCCGCCGCGGCGCGAGGCTGCTCGGCATCGACGAGGTCTGGGCGCTCGGCGGCCCACAGGCGATCGCAGCGCTCGCGTACGGGACCGAGACGATCCCGCGCGTCGACAAGATCGTCGGCCCGGGGAACGCGTACGTGAACGAGGCGAAGCTGCTCGTCTCGCGCGACGTTGCGATCGACCTGCCGGCCGGCCCGTCAGAGCTCGTCGTGCTGGCCGGCGCCGGCGCGGACGGCGAGATCGCCGAGCTGGAGCTCGCGGCGCAGGCCGAGCATGGGCCGCGGACACAGTGCCGGCTCGTCGAGGCGAACGGCGACCTCGAGGCGGCGCTCGCGAGCGTCGAGGAGCTCGCCCCGGAGCACCTTCTGCTGCTCGGCGACGCCGAGGCGCTCGCCCCGCGGGTCCGCAACGCCGGCGCCGTATTCGTCGGGTCGAGCTCGTCGGTCGCGGCGGGCGACTACGCAACCGGCGGCAACCACGTCCTGCCGACCGGCGGCTGGGCACGCGCGGTCGGCGGGCTCGGCCTGGAGACGTTCCTGCAAGCCGGTGACGGTGCAGCGGCTCACGCCAGCGGGGCTCGCCGGTCTGCGTCCGGTGGTCGAGGCGCTGGCCGGACGGTCGAGGGCATGCCGGCACACGCGGCGGCGGTGCAGCGATGAGAGCCGCTGCCCGCCGACGTTCGCCGCCCTACGCGTGGGCGCCCTCGACCGAGGAGCTGGCCCGCCGCGCCGGGCTCGACCCGGTGCAGATCGTCCGCTTCGACGGCAACGTGCCGCCGCAGCCGCCGCCCTCGGCGCGGCCGGGCACGATCGCCGGCGCGCTCGCGCAGAGTCAACGCGTACCCGCACGGCGGCTACCCGGAGCTCGTCGACGCGATCGCCGCGCTACGCGGGCGTCGAGCCGGAGAACATCGTGCTCGGCGCCGGCGCGGACGACCTGATCCTCCTCTGCGCGCGCGCGTTCGCCGGGCCGGGCGACTCGGTCGCGATCGCCGACGAGCCCGACCTACCCGCTCTACCGCATCGCGGTCGGGCTGGCGGGCGCGGAGGTCGGCGACGACGATCCCGGCGTGACGTTCAGCTGCCGCCCGAACAACCCGACCGGTGAGCTCGGCGAGCTGCCCGAGGCGCGCCCGCTCGTCGTCGACGAGGCGTACTTCGAGTACGCGGGCGAGACCGCCGCCGACCTGCTCGACGACGGCGTGATCGTCCTCCGCACGTTCTCGAAGGCGTTCGGGCTCGCCGGCGCACGCGTCGGCTACGCGCTCGCCGACCCCGACACGGCCGCCGAGCTGAACCGGCGGCAGGCGCCGCTGCCGGTCTCGACGCTCTCGGCCGCGCTCGCGCTCGCGGCGCTCGCGGAGCCGCCGGACGTCACGCCCGTCGTCGAGGAGCGCGAGCGGCTTGCCGCTGCGCTGCGCGCGCTCGGTCTGGAGCCGCTGCCGTCGCGGGCGAACTTCCTCTTCGTGCCGCTGCGACGATCCTGCAGGCGATCGCCGGCGCGCTGCTCCGCGCCGGGCTCGTCGTCCGCGCGTCTCGACGACGGGATCCGCATCAACGTGCGCGACCGCGACGACGACGACCTGCTGCTCGAGGCGCTCGCGCGCGCGCTCGACCGGCCCGTCGCCGGTCGCGGCCGCCGGCGGACGGCGGGCGCGGCACGTGCGCGCGACGGCCGAGACGCGCATTCGCGTGCGGCTCGGCGCTCGACGGCGCGGGCCGCGTCCGCGTCGCCACCGGCGCGGGGCTCTACGACCACCTGCTCGAGCAGCTCGCGTTCCACGCGCGGGCTCGACCTCGTGCTCGAGGGCGCCGGCGACCTCGAGACCGGCGCGCACCACACGGCCGAGGACGCCGCGCTCGCACTCGGCGAGGCGCTCGACCGTCGCGCTCGGCGACCGCCGCGGCATCGCTCGCTACGGCGACGCGGTCGTGCCGATGGACGACGCGCTCGCGCGCGCCGCCGTCGACCTCGGCGGCCGCCCCTGGGCAGAGCTCGAGCCTCGAGCGCGATCCCGGCCTCGCCGCGCACATGCTCGCGAGCCTCGCGCAGGCGGGCGCGGCTCGCGATCCACGTCGAGGCGACCGGGCGCGACGCCACCACTGCGCCGAGGCTGCGTTCAAGGCGGTCGGCCGCGCGCTGCGCGCCGCGGTCGCGCCCGAGGGCAGCGGCGTGCCGTCGACGAAGGGCGTGCTGTGACGCGGGTCGCTGTCTGCGACTACGGCGCCGGCAACGTGCGCTCGGTCGGGCTCGCGCTCGAGCGGCTCGGGCGCGACGCGTTTCGCTGACGACCGACCCGGAGGCAGTCGTCGACGCCGGACCTGGCCGTGCTCCCCGGCGTCGGCTCCGCGGGCAGCGCGATGGCCGGCGCTCCGCACGGCCTCGCTCGACGAGGCGCTGCGCGAGCGGGTGGCAGCGGGCCGCCCCACGCTCGGCATCTGCCTCGGCCTCCAGCTCGCGCTCGAGCGACTCCGAGGAGGACGGCGGCGTCGACGGGCTCGGCCTGCTACCGGGCCGCGCACGCCGCATCAACGGCGAACGGGTGCCGCGCATCGGCTGGGCGCTGGTCGAGCCGGGCGGCGAGCCGTACTACTTCGCGCACTCGTACGCCGCCGACACACCCGCTGCGACGGCCTGGTCGGAGGGCTGGGTCGCCGAGGCGCGGACCGACGCCTTCGTGGGCGTCCAGTTCCACCCGGAGAAGAGCGGCGCCGCCGGCGCGCGCTGGCTGGAGCGATGCCTCTCCCCCGCCTGATCCCGTGCCTGGACGTCGCCGAGGGCCGCGTCGTCAAGGGCATCCGCTTCGAAGGGCTGCGCGATGTCGGCGACCCGGTCGAGCTCGGCGAGCGGTACTCGGACGCGGGCGCCGACGAGCTCGTCTTCCTCGACGTGAAGGCGACGCTCGAGGGCCGGGCCGCCCGCGTGAAGCTGGTCGAGCGCGTCGCCGAGCGGCTCGCGATCCCGTTCACGGTCGGCGGCGGCGTGCGCACCGTCGCCGATGCGGACGCCCTCCTGCGGGCCGGCGCCGACAAGGTCTCGGTCAACTCCGCGGCGCTCGAGCGGCCCGAGCTGATCGGCGAGCTGGCCGAGCGCGTCGGCTCGCAGGCGGTCGTGCTCGCCATCGATGCGACCGGCGGCCGGGTGCGGACGCGCGCCGGCACGACCGAGACGGGCCGCGACGCCGCCGAGTGGGCGCGCGAGGGCGCCCAGCGCGGCGCCGGCGAGATCCTGCTGACGTCGATCGACGCGGACGGCACGCGCGACGGCTACGACCTCGAGCTGACCGGGCGCGTTGCCGCCGCCGTGTCGATCCCGGTGATCGCGTCGGGCGGCGCGGGCACGGCGGCGCACGTGGCCGAGGCGCTCGACGTTGCCCAGGCGGCGCTGCTCGCGTCGATCCTCCACGAGAACCCGGCGCGGCTCGTGTCGCTCCGGGACGAGCTCCGCGCGGCGGGGGTGCCGCTCCGTGACGCGGCCTGACCTCCGCGCGGCGATCGTCCAGGACGCGGAGACCGACCGTGTGCTGATGCTCGCCTGGATGGACGACGAGGCGCTCAGGCGGACGCAGGAGACGGGCGAGGCGTAGTTCTGGAGCCGGTCGCGCGAGCAGCTCTGGCGCAAGGGCGAGACCTCCGGCAACATGCTCGCCGTCGAGGAGCTGCGCGACGACTGCGACGGCGACGCGATCCTGCTCCGCGTGCGCCCCAGCGGGCCGGTGTGCCACACGGGATCGCTCTCGTGCTTCGCCCCGTGGCTCTGGCGCCGCGTCGCCGCGCGTGCGCTCGAGCGGCCCGAGGGCTCGTACGTCGCCGGGCTGCTCGGGCGCGGCGCGGGTGCCTGCGCGCAGAAGCTCGGCGAGGAGGGCGTCGAGGCGGCACTCGCGGTCGCCGGCGAGAGCGACGAGCGCGTTGTCTCCGAGCTCGCCGACCTGTGGTTCGCAAGCTACGTCGCGCTCGCGGCCCGCGGGCTCGACCCGGCCGCGGTCGAGGACGAGCTGCGCCGCCGCGCCCAGGCTGCGGACGCGGCCCAAGGCGCATAACCCGCCGCTAACACGCCTGGTTTTACATTTGCGGGGTCGAGCACCTAGGAGGCCAAGGTGTCGGGGTCCGGATCGGCTCGTCGCTCCAGGCGGCGCGCGAACGCCGCGGGCTCTCGCTCGCGGATGCGGCGGATGCGCTCCGCATTCGCGAGCCGTTCCTCGCCGCCCTCGAGCAGGAGCAGCCGACGCGTCTGCCGGGCGATGCGTACGCGCGAGCGTTCCTGCGGAGCTACGCCGAGTTCCTCGGTCTCGACTCGTCGCTCCTGCTCGTCGAGTGGGACAAGCGCTTCGGCCCGGCGAAGCAGGGCGAGATCGGCCCGCACCGGCCGCTGCCGGCCGGGTGGCAGCCGCCGGTCCGGCCGCTCGTCGCGGCCGGGCTCGGGGCACTGCTGCTCGGCGCGGGCGGCATCTTCGCGCTCGGGATCAGCGGCGGGCGCGCCACGACGACAACCGCGACGCAGGCCGTCCGCCCGACGACCGTCGTCGAGGTTCGCCACGCGCGGCGCGCGAAGCCTCGCCGGCGGCCCGCCCTGGTGCACACGTTGACGCCAGTGCCGCTCTACGCGATCGGCGCCTGGGATCCCTACGGCGACCACGCGGAGCACGACTCGGAAGTGGCGGCGGCGACGGACGGGCGCCCGCTCACCTTCTGGCGCACCGAGACCTACTCCAGCGGGCTCCGCAAGCCGGGTGTCGGCCTCCTGCTGGACGCCGGCCGCCCGGTGGCCCTGCGGCGCCTCGACGTCTCGACCGACACGCCCGGGTTCCGCGCAGTGATCCAGGCGGGCGCGGCCCCAACCGGCCCGTTCCACCCCGTCTCCGCACAGGCGGCCGTCGCAGCTCGTACCGCGTTCACGCTCCGCGGCGGCCCGGAGCGCTTCTACGTCGTCTGGATCACGCGGCTCGATCACGTCGCCCACGTGGACGGGGTTCGAGCGCTCGGCGAGCGCTCGCGTGCGCCCGCCGGGTAGTCGAGTGGTCTCGAGAGAGCGCTAGCCCGCTTCGAGGATCTCCTTGAGGCGCTCCAGATCCTTCTGGTTGGCGTGCCGCATGGCGAAGACGATGAAAGGCGACGCCAGCTTGACGAACCCGTGGGGGACGCCACGATTGCGGAGTCTCATCCGCGTCCTGCCGCCGCCCGCGTCGGCCCACGTGTAGGTCGTCTCCATCGGGAACGGCCCCTCGCTCGTCCGCATGACGAGGCGCTCGCCGGGGACGAGCTCGGCGACCGCGTAGGTGTAGCTCAGGTGGCGTCCCAGGAACTTCGCGGTGAAGTCGAGTTGCGAGCCGACCGCGAGCGGCGGCGGCGTGCGCCAGTCGACCGAGGCGATGTTCTCGTACCAGGCGGTCGCGTTGTCGGGGTCGGCCGCGTACGCGGCGACCACCTCGCGCGGCTGGTCGATTTCTATGTCCGTGACGACGTCGACCACGCGCCGACAGCCTACGACCGCGGAGTGGCAGAGTCGCGCAGTGGCGACCATGCGCGACCTCGATGAGCTCGCGCTCGCGATGCCCGACGTGACCAGGGGCGTGGACGCCGAGGGCAGGCCGTCGTACGCGGTGCACGGGAAGACTTTCTCGTTCCACCGCTCACCCCGTCCGGACGCTGTCGACGGCGAGACCGGCGAGCGGCTCGAAGACGTGCTCGTCCTGTGGGTCGACAGCCTCGACGAGAAAGAGCTGCTGGTCGCGGACGCGCGCGGGATCTTCTTCACGACCCCGCACTGGAACGGCTACAAGGCAGTGCTGATGCGGATTCCGGCGCTCGCCCGCCTCGACCGTTACGAGCTGCGCGGCCTTGTCGAGGACGCATGGCTGTCGCGTGCGCCGAAGCGCGCGGCGAAGGCCTGGCTCGCGGAGCACGAGCTCGGCGACGGCTGAGGTTGGGTCAGCGGCGGCTGCGAGCGTGACAGCGCTGGCGTGCCCGCGCAGCGAACCGGCCCTGGCCGGCGCCAACGCCGTCGCGCTCAGGCCGACGGCGACCCAGACGTAACGAAGTCGTGGTCGTCACGCGACAAAGCCGAGCCGCTCGAGAATCGGGCGGCTGCCGTCGGACGCGTCCGTCTCCGGGTACCGGCAGCCGCGCTCCGCGGCGAGGCGTGCGCGGTACGCGACGAGCACGCGCTCGAGCCACACGGGCACGAGGCCGGTCGCGAGCAACCCGGTTCCGGAGGTCGGTCGGGCGGTCCTGGTGATGGTACTTCCACCCGAACTCCTCGCTGCGCCCGGCGAAGAAGCGGACCTGGCGCGCGATCAGCCTCTCGGGCTCAGGCGCCGTCGAGCGAGGCACTTATCCTCTCTTCGTGGCGATCGACGCGTCGAAGCTGCGCAGCGGCCGCGTCCGCGGCCGCTACTTCCGCGAGAACTTCGCGCAGGCTGGGATCGACCTGACGCAGATCATCCCCGAGCTGGTCACGAACGCGGACGCGGCGATTGCCGCCGCCGGCCGCGATCGGGGCCGGATCCAGCTGCGAATCGGGACGGCCGACCCGGAGTTCCTGTACGCGTGGAAGGCCGGTCTGCGTGGCCTCCGGTTGCCGGCGCTGCGGGGCTGGGCCTACGAGCTCGTCTGCACGGACGACGGAGAGGGCGTCGACGCCGAGCTCGTCGACCAGCGCCTTGGCTCGCTCGGAGTCGTCCCCGAACGGGAGGGCCAACGTGGTCTGTTCGGGCGAGGGCTGCGCGACGTCTGGCTCGCACAGGGCGCGGGGCGGATCCAAGGCGTGCGCGGCGACCGCGCAGTCGAGTCGTGGTTCCTACCCGCCGGCGGCGACGAGCCCTACGTCTACACCCACGTGCTCGACGCCCCCGCCACTGCCGCACTGCGCCGCGCGCTGGGCATCGCGCACGAGGGGACGCGCGTGACCGTGCCGCTCGCCGACCGGCGGCTGCCGCCCAACGCACGTCTGCGCCGGCTCGTCGCCGATCTCGTCCAGCTCAGGCCGATCCTCGAGGACGGAAGCCGCGAGCTCCTGCTGAACCTCCCCGGCGAGCCGCTCCAGCTCGCCCGGTACACACCTCCCGAGCCGGATCCCGAGCGGCCGCTGCTCTTCGACGACGAGGTCGAACTCCAGCGCGGCATCACAGCGCGCGTCGTCGTGCGCCGCTCGGCGCAGCCGATCCCGCTCAGCCCAGCCCGAGCCGCACGCCGCGGCGGCCTCGTCGTGTGCTCGGGACGCGCGGCGCACGAGGCGACGCTCGCCGGCCTCGAAGCTCGGCCCGGCGCTCGCCACCTCTACGGCGAGGTCCGTTGCGAGGCGATCGAGCAGCTACAAAGGGACGCGCTCGAGACCCCGCGACCTCAGGTCGTCGTCCGTGTCGACCGTAGCGGCCTCAACGACGCGCACCCGCTCGTGCGACGCCTCTACGCGCGGCTCGAGCGGATCCTCCGCCCGATCGTCGACGCCGAGGAGCGGCGAGCGGGCACTCGGCTCGTTCGCGCGGGCAAGGAGATCTCTGCCCGCGACGAGGTCGGCTTGCGTGCGTTGAACGAGGCGCTTCGTGCCGCTTTCGACGCTCCCGGGCAGGCGGGCTTCGCCCGAGGCGGCGCGGCGACCGAGCAGGCGCCCCTCGAGGAGGACGAACACCCGCGAGGCGTCACGCCCACGCAGCCGGGCCCTCAGGCAATCGTCGATGCTGCGATGCGGTTCAAGCAGTCGCCAGTCCGACTTCACCCCGCAGAGGAGCGCGGGGTCTCCCTCCTCTTTGACCCGGCGCGCATCCGGCCGGGAACGACGATCGAGGTCGCCACCGACCCCGGCCTCTCCCTCCACCTCTACGGCGAGCGGGTACCGGAGCCGGTCGCGGGCGGCTGGTCGCGTGTGAGCGGCAAGCTACGCGCGCTGGTCTCGGCCGAGCCCGGCTCACAGCTTTCGGTTTTCGCCGAGGCCGGTGGCCATGACTCCGAGCTGATTGTCCTCGTGGTCCGCCATCACGGAAGCGGTTGGGTGCGCGAGATCGCCCGCAAGGACGACGACTCACACATCGAGGCCGAGTTCGAGCCCGAGACGGGCATCGTCACGGTCTATGAGGGCCGGCGCGAGTTCAAGGCACTGGAGCGCGCCGCCCGCCAAGCCGGTCTCGCGCGCTCCCGCGTACGCGAGTACGTCCCGTACCGGATGCTCGAGGTCGAAGTCGCCGCCAACGCCGTCTACTGGTGGGCCGCCGAACGGATCCTCGAACGACGGCTCCCGGGAGAGCGACCCCGCGACCCGGCCGAGTACGCCGCTGCCGTTCGTATCGAAGCGCAGATGCTCCGTCACCGCACCCACGACAAGCTGATGAAGGCCTTTCTCGGCCCCGAGGTCTTCGAGGGCACGGTCGTCGCGGTGTCGCACGCGGCGCCCCGCAACGAACAGCTCCGAATCGCCTGAGAGCGTTCGCCGCCTATGCGCCGATACCGGGTCGGCAATAGAAAAAGCCCTGTTTCCAGGGCTCTTTCCGTAGCAGGCCTGTAAGCCGGATTCTGTCGAGAGTGGCCATCTCTCTGGGCCGCCGGTTACCCGGCGGCTCTAGCCGCGTACCCGGTTCCTCGGCGGGCAGCGTCGTCGGAACCTGCTTCGCGTTGCACCGGACGGGGTTTGGCCAGCCGCCGTGTCGCCACGACGCTGGTGGGCTCTTACCCCACCTTTTCACCCTTACCCCGGCATCTCGAGCGTGCCGGTGGCGGTCTCCTTTCTGTGCCACTTTCCGTCGGCTTTCGCCGCCTGGGGTTTCCCCAGCGTCCTGCCCTGCGGTGTCCGGACTTTCCTCGAGCCGTTGCCGGCCCGCGGCCACCCGGCCTGCAGGCGGAATTGTAGCCCCGGTCGGGCCCGAGAACCTCCCCCCGCCGCGCGCTCTGCAGCGTGCACCCCGGCCGCTACCGTGAAGCAGATCGGGTGACATACCCGGTGGCGACGGCACCCCTCCCCCGCCTCGCTGCTCGAGTCGCCCGATCTTCTCGTTTCCGGAGGGCCTACTAGAAAAGGCGCTCGCCCGTTTCCGCGCCGGGCTCGGCAGCCGCCTCGGCCGCCTCGAGCCCGCTGCCGCACTCCGGGCAGAACCGCCCGCCGCCGCGCAGGTGGACGACGAACTCGCCGCACACCAGGCACTCCAGGCTGACGCCGCGCATCAGCGCCAGGAGCTCCTGGTCGAGCGAGCGGTTGAGCGGGGCCACCGTGGTCACAACGCCCGGAAGACTCCCGTGACGCGTCCGAGCAGCTGGACGTGCTGCGCGTAGATCGGCTCCATCGTGTCGTTCTCGGGCTGCAGCCGGATGCGCCCGTTCTCGCGGTAGAACGTCTTGACGGTCGCCTCCTCGGCGGTCTCGTCGTCGCCCGCGAGCGCTACCACGATCTCGCCGTTGCGCGCATCCTGTGTGCGCTGCACCACGACGAGATCGCCCTCGAGGATGCCGGCCTGGATCATCGAGTCGCCCTTGACGCGCAGCAGGAACTCCTCGCCGCCTCGTGAGAGCTGCTGGGGCACGGCGTAGTACTCCTCCACGTTCTGATCGGCGAGCAGCGGCCCGCCTGCGGCGATCTCGCCGAGGAGCGGGAGCCGGCGCACGTCGCTCGCGCCATTCGCCGGTTCGGCGGCGCGCGAGCGCTCGCGGCCGACCAGCTCGAGCGCACGCGGCTTGGTGGGGTCGCGCTTGATCAGCCCGGCCCGCTGAGGTTCGCAATGGCGTGGACGGTCGACGGCGAGGCGAGCCCCACGGCCTCACCGATCTCGCGCACCGTCGGCGGGTAGCCGCGGTCGTCGACGTAGCGGGTCAGGTAGTCGTAGATCTCGCGCTGGCGGTCGGTGAGCATCCGGCCTCCCTGGAGTTGGCTGAACGAACGTGTGTTCGCCATCGAGGGTAGAGACGCCTGCGGACGGTGTCAAACGCCAGGAACTAGAACGGCCGCCCGAGAGCGGCCGTTCCATGCGGTGGAGAGGACTTGAACCTCCACGCCCTTGCGGGCACAAGGCCCTCAACCTTGCGCGTCTAGTCGGCCATGGGACCG
>CAVWVD010000006.1:0-883503 GCA_963758345.1 uncultured Thermoleophilia bacterium | reverse complement strand
CCTCAGACGCGCGATACCAGACATGCGGCTTGTCCTTAAGCCACTGCCGAGCGAGCGTGGTCTTGCCGTAGCCGGCCGGGGCGAGGAGCAGGATCACTTTCGCCTTGCTCTCGTCGAGGATCCTCGTTAGACGCGGACGCTCGATTATGTGTTGGTCTCCCGCGAACGGCGGCGACTGGTTGCGGCCAACTCTTCCTCCTGCGGGCAGCCTAAACCGCTCCAAGTCGGCAGTCGACATGCGGCAGGGGCCCGGCCTCCGCCGGCCGGGCCCTGCCGTTGGCCTCAGGCTGAGGCGGCGTTCGTGAGCGGGTCGTCGCCGGTCATGGCCCGGTAGGCGACCGGGATCTGACGCCGCCGCGCCACCCCAGCTTCTGTCGCAAGGCATCGGAGTGCGCCTTCGCCGTTCGTGAAGAGATCCCGAGTCGCCGGCCGACCTCGTCGTTCGAGCATCCTGCGGCGATCAGCTCGACGACCTGGAGCTGCCGGTCGGTGATCGCGGGGAGTGTTCAAGCGTGTCTGGCCATGCGGCGACGCTAACAGCGGTCAATCGAGGCGGGAATCGACCGTTGGGAGTATTTTGCCGCTTAAGCCGGGCGCAGCGCGGGGGCGCCCCGGATGAAGCTCGCGCTGTGCCCGGCCGGAGGGCGGCGGCCAGCTCGTCGGCGTCGAGCGCGCCGATCCGCTGCAGCAGCTCGAGCTCGTCGCGCAGGTGCGTCCGCATCATCTCCGGGCCGTCGGTGGCGATCGTGAACGCGACGCCCTCCTCGACGAACGCGCGGAACGTGTCGCGGACGGCGTCCTCGTCGGCCAGCGCCTTCGTCAGCAGGTTCGACGTCGGGCAGATCTCGAGCACGATCTCCGCCTCGCGCAGCGCGCGCATCAGCCCGGGGTCGCCGGCCGCCAGGATGCCATGGCCGATGCGGTCCGGCCGCAGCGTCTCGATCACCTCGCCGATCTCGGCGACGCCATGTCGCCGCCCTCCTCGCCGACGTGGATCGTCACGCCGAGCCCGGCCGCGCGCGCCTCTCGACCAGCGGCGCGATGCCCGCGTAGTCGTAGCGCTCGCCGTTCGGGCGCGGCCCCGCGATGTCGATCCCGACGATCCCGCGCGGCGCCCAGCGGACCGCCTTCTCCACGATGATGCGGTTCAGCCTCGGTGAACGTGCGGTCCATCATCAGGATCAGCCCGGCGCGCACCTGCGGGTACTCGAGGCTCGCGCGGTCGAGGCCGCGGATCGCGGCGAGGATGATGTGGTCGACGTCGCGCTCGCCGCCGCGGTTGCGCTTCATCGGGTTGAAGCGCAGCTCGAGCGTGGTGATGCGCTGCGACCGGTAGGCGCCGCCGATCGCCGCGTGCACCGAGCGCTCCACGGCCAGCGGGCTCGACTGGATCAGCTCCGTCCAGTGGTAGATCGCGTCCAGCGCGTCGAGGTTCTCCACCCCGCGCGGGTCGGAGACCGTGACGAGGCGCTCGAACTCCCAGTAGTCCTTCACGGGCAGCGCGATGCCCTGCTCGTGGGCCATGCTCCAGAGGATGTCGGAGGCGACCGAGCCGCCGAGGTGCGTGTGCAGCTCGGCGAGGCCTTCCGATGCGCCAGTCTACGCCGGGGCGCGCCGTGCGGCATAGTTCAACCGGATGAAGGTCGGGATCGTCGTGCCGTACTCCTGGTCGTTCTGGGGAGCCGTGGTCGAGCACGCGGAGCTCCAGGCCGAGGCCCTGCGCCAGCTGGGCATCGAGGCGAAGACGTCATGGGCAACGACCCGCCCGGCAACTTCACGCGCATGCTGCACCCGCGGCACGGCCGCCACGGCGACCCGCCCGCCCGACGTGATCCCGGTCGGTCGCTCGGTGATCGTGCCGGCGAACGGCTCGCTGCCGAACATCATCCTCAGCCCCCGCGCGCTGCCCCGGGTCCGCGCACGCTCGAGCGGGAGCGCTTCGACGTGCTGCACCTGCACGAGCCGATGACGCCGGTCGACCTGCGTCGCCGCGCTCGCGCTCGCGCGAACGGGCCGATCGTGGCCACGTTCCACGCGCCGGGCGACCTCGGCTGGACGAAGCCTCGGCAGCGTCTGGGGCTTCCTGATGGAGCGCCTCGACCGCCGGATCGCGGTCTCCGAGGCGGCGCGCCGTCGGCGCAGGCGCACACCCCCGGCGACTTCGAGATCGTCCCCAACGGCGTGCTGATCCCGCCCGAGGCCGACCCAGGCAGCCGCGAGGACCGCGTCGTCTTCGTCGGGCGGCACGAGCAGCGCAAGGGCCTGCACGTGCTGCTGCGCGCGTGGCCGGAGATCCGCCGAGCGCACCGGCGCCCGGCTGCGCGTCATCGGCGCCGATCCGCTCGCGGTGCGCCTGCTCGTCGCGCGCGCGGGGCTGCCCGCTCGACGGGATCGACGTGCTCGGCTTCCTGATCGCAGGAGCGGCTGACGCACGAGCTGCTCGTCCGCGAAGCTGCTGGCTCGCCCCGTCGCTCGGCGGCGAGAGCTTCGGCATGGTGCTCACGCGCGCGTTCGCGTGCGCGACGCCCGTCGTCGCGTCCGACATCCCCGGATACCGCGACGTGATGACGACCGACACCGGCGATGCTCGTGCCGCCCGGCGACCCGCCGCGCTCGCGGACGCGGTCGCGGAGCTGCTCGAGGACGAGCCCCGCCGCCGCGAGCTGGGCGCCGCACGCGCGCATGCGTCGCGCAGGAGCGCTACGCCTGGGACGCGATCGCCGCGCCGGCTCGTCGACATCTACGAGCGGCGCTGGCCGGGTCGAGCCGGCGGCGAGCCGCTCCGCACGTGAAGGTCCGCTCGCCGCGCAACAGTGGCTGCGCATGGGCGTCGCTCGTGCCGCGCTCATCGCGGGCGTCGCTCGCGCTTTCTGGTGGCGCGGGCCCGAGCTGGACGCGCGTCGGCGACGCTTCCGCCGTCGACTGGGAGTGGGTCGTCGTCGCGATCCTGTTCAACCTCGCTCTCGGTGCTCGTGCGCCGCGCTTGCCTGGCGGTCGTCATCCACCAGGCGATGCCGCCGCCGCACGCCGCGCTTCCACACGATCTTCTCGGCGTTCTGGTCGGGCTGCTCGCAAACGCCGTCCTGCCCGGCCGGGTCGGCGAGCTGGCGCGCGTCGCCGTGCTCGCGCGGCGGCTGCCGCGGCGCAGAGGGCCGCTGGGCGACGCTCGTCGGCACGGTCTTCGCGCACCGCGTCTTCGACATCGTGCCGGTGATGCTGCTGATCGTCTTCGTGCTCCTGACCGCGAAGGTCCCCGCGCTGGGCGATCACGGCATGCTCTGCGATCGTGGCGCTCGGCATCGTCGCTCTTCGCCTTCGCGTCGCTGAGCGCGACGCATCGGCACCACCAGCACGGTCTCGACGAGCTCGGCGCCGTCCGCCGGCTCGTGACCATGGCGCGCCAGGGGCTCGGCGTCATGCGCTCCCGGCCGGCTGCGCTCGCTGCGATCACGCTCCAGTGCATCGGCTGGATCTGCCAGCTGCTCGCCGTCTACACGGCGATGCGGGCGTTCCACATCCACGCGCCGCTGCCGGCCGCCGGGCTCGTGCTCGTCCTGATGAACGTGGCCGACGATCTTCCCGCTCTGGCCCGGCAACGTCGGCCTGCGTGCAGGCGGCGGTCGCGCTGCCGCTCGTCTCCTACGGCGTCCAGTACGCGCGCGGCTTCGCGTTCGGCATCGGGCTGCAGGCGATCGAGGCGTCGGTCGGCGTCGGTGTCGGCTGATCTTCCTCGCGCGCGAGGGACTCTCGTTCGCGATGCTCAAAGGCCTGCCGGAAGAGGAAGAGGACACGCGAGGAGATGCTCGACGACGAGGTTGAGCCCGAGCGCGTGACGTCGGCCGCGCGGCTAGCGCCGTGCGTGCGGTCGCAGGCTCGCGGCGCTCCCGCGCGCGCCCGCGGATCTCGTGGAGCTGACTGGACGGCTGGTCTGTTGTCGCGCTGCTCGACCTCGCGCAGACGGCTCGCGAGCGTCGTGCAGGATCTTCCAGGCGATCTTGCCGTTGCTCTCCACCAGCGGCCGGAACTCCCAGTGTCATCCCGAGGCAGGGGAGCTCCGTCTTGGCGACGATCGTGGCCGTCCGGGTGCCTTCGGCGATCAGTGCGATCTCGCCGAAGTACTGACCCGGACCGAGCGTTGCGCGCTCGTCGCCGCCGACGGTCACGGCGGCCTGCCCTCGCCGATCACGAAGAAGCCGACTCGCCCGACCCCTCGGTCGCCACGTTGTGCGCCGGCCTGGAAGATGCGCTCCTTGAACGACTGCGCGAGCGTCTGCAGCTCGCGCCCTTCCAGCTCGTGGAAGAGCGGGATCTTCTTCAGAAGCTCGACGGGAGCGGCCACGGGAAGCCGATTCTATTCAGACGCTGCGGCAGATGGCGGGCCTGCTGCGCCTCAGCCTGCTTCGCAAGCTCCTCGATCCGGCCCTGCGCCGCGTCGAGGCGCGTCCGGCACAACCTGTACAGCTCCTCCCCGCGCTCCCAGAGCGCGATCGCCTCCTCGAGCGGCACCTGGCCGCTCTCCAGCCGGCCGACGATCGACTCCAGCTCGCGCTGGGCCTCCTCGAACGTGGGCTCGCTCATCGCACGTCCTCGACGCGCGCGTCGAAGGCGCCGCGGGCGAGGTCGACGCCGACCGTGGTGCCACGCTGCACCTGGGCCGAGTCGCTCACCACGCCGGCCGGGCCGCGCACGATCGCGTAGCCGCGCTCGAGCGTCGAACGCGGAGAGAGCGCGCGCAGCCGGCCTGCGCACTGCTCCAGCCGGGCGCGGCGCCGCTCGACGTCGAGCCGCGGGGCGCGGTCGAGCCGCTCGCGCGTGCGTTCGAGGCCGCGGCCGTTCTCGACGGCGAGCGCAAGCGTGGCGCGGTGGACGGCGTCCCGGGCGCGGACGACCCGGTCGCGATCACGTGCGAGGAGCGCGGCGGTCGAGCGTGCGAGCGCGTCGCGTGAGCGCGCCAGGCGGCCGAGCAGCTCCTCCAGGTCGGGCACGACGAGCCGTGCCGCGACGCTCGGGGTCGATGCGCGCGCGTCGGCGACGAGGTCGCACAGCGGCGTGTCCTGCTCGTGGCCGACCGCCGAGACGACCGGAACCGGGCAGGCGGCGATCGCACGGACCAGCCGCTCGTCGCTGAAGGGCAGGAGGTCCTCGAAGCCACCGCCGCCACGGGCCAGGATCACGACGTCGACGCCGGGTGCGGCCGCCACGCGAGCCAGCGTCGCGACGAGCGCACCCGCCGCCAGCGGGCCCTGGACGTACGTCTCGGCGACGAGGATGTCGGCCGGCGGGAAGCGCGTCGTCAGCGCGGTGAGGACGTCGCGCTTCGCGGCTGCGTCGTTGCCGGTCACGAGCCCGATCCGGCGCGGCAGCAGCGGCAGCGGCCGCTTGCGCTCGGGGGCGAACAGCCCCTCGGCCGCGAGCTTGCGCTTCAGGCGCTCGAGCGCGGCGAGGTGCGCGCCGAGGCCGAACCGCTCGATCGAGAGCGCGCGCAGCCGGAAGTCACCCTTCGCCTCGAAGAAGTCCGGCCGCCCGTAGACGTGCACGCGCTCGCCGTCGGAGAGGTCGAGCCGCAGCGCGTCGAAGCGCGCGCGCGCCATCGTGACGCCGAGACAGGCGCCGTCGGCGGGGTCCTTCAGCGTGAAGAACACGGTCTGCCAGCGCTCCTGGCGGCGGAGCTCGGTGACCTCGCCCTCGACCCAGATGGTCGGGAGCCGGGCCAGCCACTCGCCGATGCCGCGGTTGAACGCGGCCACGGAGTAGACCTTGCGGTCGCCGTACTCGACTGCCTCTGCCTTGACCGTCACCGGGCCAGCATGCCACGCCGCCCCGGCGGCGCCACCTGGCCCTTCGGGGCGTGTCCCTCGGGCCGGGGCCGGCCGCTTGCCTCCCTCCGATTCCAGCCTAGTGAGGAAAAGCGCACGCGTGTGTGCCCGAACCGGGACGAAAGCGGAGCTCTTCGTCCACACCAATTGCGGCGGGACGGCGGCCGAGCCTAGAGCCCGCGCAGGAGCCAGCGGCGAAGCCGCGCAAGGCGTCCGCCGCGCGCCGGCCGCCGGCCCGTCGAGACGAGGCTGAAGAACGGCCCGAAGTCCTCGACCAGACGCGCCTCGGTCTCGTTCACAGCAGGATCTTCTCGGCCACTTCGGTCGGGCAGCCCTGTGTGATGAGCTCCACGGCGCGGTGCAGGTCGACTTCGCTCGCTGCGATTCGCTCGGCGGTCTCGAGCGGGTAGCCGGCCTCGATCAGCACATGGAGGCGCCACCCGGCGACCTTTGCCGTCTCGCCGTCGCGGAACTCGACGTGCTGCTTCGTCTCCGCCATGGAATCGGGCATTCGCGGCCGCGGGCCGCAACCCTTCCGAAAGCGCGCTACTCGCGGCCGAGACTGGCGAGCCGGTGCTCGGCCTGCTCGAGCGCGTCCTCGATGCGCCGGGCGAGCTCGGCCAGCCGTGACTCGAGCGCGCCGCGCTGCGCCTCGCCCTCGAGGATCGCGGCGCGCGTGCGCTCGCGCACGTCACGCTCGGCCTCCGCGAGGCGCCGCTCCATGGTCTGGATGAACTCCTCGCGCTGGCGCTCGAGGTTGTCTGCGATCGAGCTCAGGCGCGTCTCGATGCGGCGGGCGCCCGAGTCGCCGAGCTCGGCCAGGCGCTCCGCGAGCGCCGACTGCGAGTCGCGGGCAAACATCTCGACGGCACGGTCGAGCTCGCGAGCGAGCCGCTTCGCCGCCTGCTCACGAGCCGCCTTCGCCGACTCCTCGAATTGCTGGCCTGCCGCGTCCGAGTAGCGCTCGGCCGCCCGCTCGACGACGCGCTGGAGCTGCTCGACCTGGCGGCGCTCCACGTCCTGGAGCGTCGCGTGGATCCGCCGCGCCGCCTCGACCGCCTCGCGCTCGATCCGCTCGCCGAGCTCGTGCTCGCGCACACGCAGGCGCTCCTCCACCTCAGTGAGGGCGCGCCGGCGCTCGAGGGAGTGCGCGTCGAGCTCGGACTGCGCCTCGCTCACCGCGTCGCGTGCCGCCTTCATCAGCTCGGTCCGCAGCTGGGCGACGAGCTGGCGCTCCTGGTCGCCGGCCACTTCGAGTCGCTGCGATTCCTCGAGCAGCTGCTTCTCGAGGTTGGCGATCAGCACTTCCTGGCGCTGGGCGAGCTGCGTGATCTGCGAGCTCAGCCGCTCCTGCGCGCGCTCGAGGTCCTGGCCCCACGCCGCGAGGCGCTCGGAAACCCGTCCCTGCGCCGCGGCCAGGCGCTCGGCCAGCGTCGCCTCGGCCTCGCGCTCGCGCTGGCTGAAGATGGCGCGCCGTTCCTCGGCGAGCTTTCGCTCCTCCTCGAGCAGCGTCGAGATCGAGTCGGCGCGCGCCCGCGCGAGGGAACGCTCGAGCTCGGTGGCGCGCGCGGTGGACTCGGCGGCCACGACCGCCTCGATCTCCGCCCGCGCGCGGTCGACCTGCTCGTCGAGCATGCGCGTCCGCGCGACCACGCGGCGCAGCACCGCCGCACCGGCGAGTGCCGCCGCGCTCACCGTCAGCCCAGCGGCCGACAGCGCGAGCTCGTCGGACGGCTCGAACGCGAGCGCGACCCAGCCGGCCGTTGCCGCGACGCCCACCACGGCTGCCGCGACGAGGAGGACGCGCGCCGACACGCGCTCGGCGTACGCTGCGGCGAAGCCGGCCGCAGCGGCGACGACCGCCACGGCGAAGAGCACTTCGAAGACCAGCTCCAGCGTCATTTGCGGGACTTTAGAGCTAGAGGCGCGCGAGGACGAGCGCGGCGCCCAGCAGCGGCAGCGCGAACGAGAGCAGCCGGAGGGCGCGTTCTGGGGTCGAGCTCAGGGTCGCTCGGGTGATCGCCTCCGTCGTCCCGTCCGCGTACTCGACCGAGCCGCTGACAGCCGCGACGCGCCGCCGCATCGCCCGGACCGGCGTTGACAGCACCCGCTGCGCGAGGCTGATGAGGAGCGCAGCGGCTGCGGCGATGCCCGCTTCGACGTCGAGGCTCGCAGCCATCACCACGTAGGCGGCGAGCACCGGCAGCGCGCCCCACGCGAGCCCGAACCAGAGGTCGCCGTGGAAGCGCCCGCCCCAGAGCTCGAGGTTGTACGCGCAGACGATGAAGCCGCCGAAGGCGACGAGCGGGAGCAGCCAGAGCGTCCACGCGACCGCGCTGGCGATCCCGATCGCGACCGCCCCGGTGATCGACACGGCGGCGAGCGCCCACAGCACGCGTCTCGAGATGCGCGTGGCGAGCGGGCGGCCCTGCAGCTCGTCGAGCGCATGGGCGCCGATGCCCATGCCGAGTGCGAACGCGGCCAGCGCCGCCCCGAGCCGCCCGAGCTCGAAGTGCGGAGCGAGCGTTGCGCCGATCGCCACGTAGGACAGATGCCAGAGCGTGTACGGCGGGTGCAGGAGCGTGACGTAGTCGCGCCAGCTCCCCGGCGCGAGCGCGTAGAACGCCGGCCGCGGCTCGGCGCTCAGGCGCGCCGTCCCCAGGTGACGACGCCCCCGCCGAGGCTGAGCGAGCGCCACTGGACGTCCTCGATGCCCGCCTCGTTCCAGAGCCGGCCGAGCTCGCGCAGCGGGTAGCGCTCGTAGTGGCGGCGGATGCTCGGCCCGAGGAAGCGGCCCACCTCGTGCCAGCCCGGCGAGACGATCCGTCCCGCGCCGGGCAGGCCGATCCGCACCCAGAGCTCCCAGAGCGCTCGCCAGACAGGCGCGGGCGGCACGCCGAACTCCAGCGCGGCGATGGTGCCGCCCGGGCGGACGACGCGGGCGAGTTCGCGCAGCGTCTCAGCCGGGTCGTCCACGTAGCGGAGGAGATACGTGAATGTCAGGGCGTCGAACGAGGCGTCGTCGAACGGCAGCGACTCGGCGCGGCCCTCGCGTAGCTCGATGCGGTCAGCGAGCCCGGCCCGTTCGACGCGCTCGCGCCCGGCCGCGAGCATCTCGGGGCTCCGGTCGACGCCGACGACATGGCAGCCGTTCCGTCGGACGTTCTCGATCGCGACCGCAGCCGTCCCGGTCGCGACGTCGAGGACGGTCGCGTCCCGGCCCACGTCCAGGCGCGAGACGAGGAAGCGGCGCCAGCGCGGGTCCTGCCCGAAGGAGAGGAGGTTCGCGTAGCGGTCGTAGGTCGGCCCGAGCGGCGCGAACAGCTCCCGCGCGACGGTCTCGGCCATGCGGCGAGTCTATGCTCGCGAGTGAGGGGCTTTGTCGGGATACAGATCGTTCGACGTGGGACGAGCAGCGTGCCGCGACGAACACAGTCTTTATTCCGTCAAAGTCCCTTGGGTGGCGCTCGCCGAGGATCTCGAAACGGTCGCGCAGGCGGCCGCGGCGTTTGCCGGCCCGGGCGAGGCGCTCGTCGGCGTCGTGCCCGCCGAGCCCGACCTCACGCGGCTCTATCTCTGCGCCTTCGAAGGCGAGACCACGAGTTGGCTCGTCCTCGACGCGGACGGGCAGCCCGTGCGCGACCGCCGCACCGTTCGCGACGCCGCCTCGATCGCGGCGCTTGTCGAGTACGCGGAGGAGCTCGCCGCCGGCCGCGACCTGGACGAGCTGCGCTCGCAGCTGGTCGCCCTCCGCCTGACCGAGGACCCGCCCGGGATCGACGAGGCCGAGGAGGCGCTAACCGCGCTGGAGGCCGAGCTCGGCGCGCCGCCCCGCGTGGCCACGCCCGCGCTGCTCGACCGCGTCGCCGCGGCTACGCGCCGCCTCGAGGTTGCGCTCGGCGGTGAGGGCGCATCGCCGTTCACCGCCGCGATGAAGGGCTCGGGCGACGCGGTGCAGGCGTTCGTCGCCGACGTCGAGGCGGGCTACAAGCTGCCGCTCGAGCAGGCCTAGGCGCCGAAGCCGATCGAGCGCATGCGCAGCTGGAGCAGGCGCATCGCCTCAGCGTAGAACTCCTGCGGGTCGGCGCCGTACCCGGCGATGACTAGGTCGCCCATGCTCTGGTTCGCGAGCTCGAGTAGCTCGGCGCACACCTGGGCGAAATGGCCGACCACGGAGGCGACCACTTCGTACGTCCAGTCTGGGTCCGCAGCCGCACAGCGGCGGACATACGAGACGCCGATGCCGATGTGGCGCGCCTCGTCGCGCGCGACCAGACGCTGCCCTTGCGTGAGCCCCGGGAAGTTCCCGAAGCGCGCGTACTGGTCGCCCGCGAGGTTCTGCGCCGTGCGGGCGACGACCCCCTCGGCCAGGAGGTGGTACGCGACCACCGATCCGAGGAAGATGTCGGGGCTGCGGTCGTCGGCGAGCCGCTCGACATAGCTCGAGAACTCGCTGTAGAGCCGCGCCGCGGCCGGGTCGCTGTTCGAAGCCGCCAGCGCCTGCGCCTCCGCGAACCCGTGCACGCCGAAGACCTCGTTGTAGACGCGCAGCACGGCCTGGAGGTGGCGGTGCTCGTCGGAGAGCTGCGTGGCGAGCACGAGCTGCACCTCGTAGTCGGGCGCCGCGACGACGAACGGCGGCAGCAGCCGGGCGACCTCCCACTCCGCGTCGAAGCGGTGCGCGAAGATCCAGCGCAGGCCCTGCGCCGCCTCGTCGTCGAGCCGCGCGTAGCTCTCCGCGTCGACGTTGAAGTCGAGGTCGAAGAGCGACCACTGGTTGCGCTCCCAGTGCTCGTAGAGCGCGGTGAACGGCCGCGGCTTCTCCTCCAGCTCGTGGATGCGCGAGTCAAGCCGTTCCGACACCGCTCACTCTCCTCTCGATCGGGATCAGGCGGGCGACCAGCGGCACGACGGCGAGCACCGGCAGCCCGCAGATCGGCCACAGCACCTGGTAGCCGTCCGTGCTCTCGAGGTGCGGCCGCAGAATGTCGATCGCGGCGCCCGCGACGAGCGGGCCGATCAGGAGGCCGATCCCCTTGGTGGTCGTCGCCAGGCCGGAGATCGCGCCGCGGTGCTGCTCGGGCATGAGCTTGAAGAGCAGGCCCCAGGCGAGCGTCATGACCATCCCGCCCGCGATCGCGATCGGGAAGATCACCGGCAGGTACCAGTCGTGCCACTCGGTCGCGAGGCCGCCCGCCAGGTAGCCGCCGCCGTAGACGAGCGACGCGACGACGATCACGGGCGCGAGGCCGACGCGGTCGCCGAGCCGCCCCGCGATGAGCGCCGCCACCAGGTAGCCGGCGCTGACGACCGCCAGCGCGATGGCGGAGATCGAGAGCGGCTGCCCGAGGCCGATCGTGATGTAGAGCACGACGAACGTGCGGGCGGCGGCAAATGTCCCTTCCCAGGCGGCGTTCGCGATCAGGAACATGGTCACGTCGCGCTCCTGGCGCAGCAAGCACCACGCCGTGCGGACGTAGCTGCCGACACCGCGAAACACGCGCTCCGCCTCGTGAGCGGGCTCCTTGACCAGCACGATGCAGGCGCCGCACGCAATCGTCGTCGCGCCGGCGGCGACCAGGAACGGCGCCGGCTTCCACGTGTGGAACAGGAAGCCGCCGCCGACGAGCGCGCCGCCGATCGCCAGCCCGCGCAGCATGTGCTGCACGCCCTGCGCCTGCCCGAACACGCGCGCGGGGAGGACGTCCGGGTACAGCCCGCGGTACGGCGGCTCGTAGACGTAGTAGGCGAAGAAGAACGCGAAGACGAGGAGCGCGGTCGTCCACAGGTTCGGCATGAACGCCATCAGCGCCAGGCAGAAGCCGATCGGGAAGAGCGCGGCCAGCATGAACGGCCGGCGGCGGCCGAGAGGCGTGTGGAAGGTGTCGCTCCACGGGCCGACGACGAGCGGCAGCGTGATGGCGAACGCACCCTCCGCGGCGAGCACGAGTGCGATCAGCGTCGTCGAGCCCGTGAAGCCCTGCAGGACGGGCGGCAGATACGCGGCTGTCGTCGTGATCGAGAAGGCCAGGCCGAACGCCCCAAGGCCGAGCGACCAGACGAGCCCGCGCGTTGCGGTCGGCAACGTGACGACCCCGGGGCGCCGCACTTCCGCACGCGCCGTCGACATGGAACGAGTCTAGGCGGCACAATGGCGGGCATGGAAGGCAGGCTTCGGTTTCCCGTTCGGGGGCGACCCCGAGGACCTCATGCGCAACCTGCAGGAGTTCGCGGCGCGCCAGGCCGAGTCGGTGCAGGAGGCGCAGAAGGAGCAGTTCGCGACGCTGACGCTGAACACGGCGGTCGAGCTGACCGCCGCCGCGCTCGCGCAGGTGTCGCCGACCGGCGGCCCGGACGAGCAGGCCATCGCGCTTCGCGACGCGATGCGCGTGCTTTTCCCCGAGGCGGTGGCGCTCGTCAGCGCCGCCCGCCAGGGCTTCATGCGCGAGTCGTAGCCGGCGCGACGCTGAGCCGACGTGTCTCGACAACGCGCGATCGTTCGGCGTGTCCTGCCCGGCCGTTCCGCAGATCGCGTGGTGCGGGGACTCTCCGAGTCGCTACATCGCCGGCACCGACGCTCTCGCGACGCGTGCCGCGTCGTCGAGGAGCTGAACGCGCACGGGAAGATGGCGACGATCGACGTGCTCGGCGAGGAGATCACCCACGCCGACGAGGCCGCGGCGATCGCGCACGCCTACGAGGACGTCTTCCGCACGATCGAGCGCGCGTCAGCTCGACGCGAACGTGAGCGTCAAGCTCGACCGCGCTCGGGCTGAACCTCGGCTACGAGCTCTGCCGACGCGAACCTCGAGCACGTCGTCGCAGCCGGCGCGCGGGATCGGCAACTTCGTTCGCATCGACATGGAGGACTCGTCGACGACCGACGACACCCTCGCGCTCTACCGGCGAGCTCCGCGAGGCCGGGCACGAGAACGTCGGCGTCGTGCTCCAGGCGTGCCTCGGCGGACGCTCGACGACATCCACGACCTCGCCGGCCTCAGGCCGAACGTCCGGCTCTGCAAGGGGATCTACGTCGAGCCGGCCGCGCTCGCGTTCCGCGACTTCGAGGAGATCCGCGAGAGCTTCGTCCGCTGCCTCGAGGCGCTGCTCGACGTGCGGCGCCTACGTCGGCGATCGCGACGCACGACGACTGGCTGCGTCGCCGAGGCGCGAGCGCGATCGTCCGCCGGCACGGGCTCGCGGCGGAGGAGTACGAGTTCCAGATGCTGCTCGGCGTCCGCGCCGGCCTGGGCGACCGGCTCGTCGACGAGGGCACCGGCTGCGCATCTACGTGCCGTTCGGGAGGCACTGGTACGCGTACTCGATGCGGCGGCTGCAGGAGAACCCGAAGCTCGCCGGCTACATCGCCGTGGACACGCTCGGGAGGCTCATTCCCGGCCTGAACGGCCGGGGCGCGTCCTAACAGGGACAGTCCCTGTAAAGGCGCCTCGGTCTGCGGGGCGCCGACCCCCTTAACAGGGACAGTCGCCTGTTAAGGGGTCGCTAGGCGAGCAGCGAGAAGCCGCCGTCGACGATCAGCGTCTGGCCGCGGATCATCTCCGCGCCGGGCGAGCAGAGGAACTCGACCACGTCTGCGATGTCCTCGGGCGCGACCATGCGGCCCGCGGGCGTTCGCGAGCGCGCCATCTCGAGCATCTGCTCGCGGTTCGGGAAGTGCTCCAGCGCGCCGGTCTCGACGACGCCGCCCGAGACGGCGTTCACGCGGATCCCGCGCGGCGCGAGCTCGACCGCGAGGTAGCGGATGAGCGACTCGAGCGCCGCCTTCGACGTGCCCACGAGGACGTAGTTCTCGAGCACGCGCTGCGAGCCCAGGCTCGACAGGCCGACGATCGAGCTGCCCGCTTTCATGCGCGGTGTGGCAGCCTTGGCGAGCGAGAGGAGTGCGCGGGCGTTCGCCGTGAGCGTCCAGTCCCAGTGCTTGTCCTCGACCTCCAGCGCGGGGCGGATCACGCCGGTCGCGGCGTTGTGGATGAGCGCGGTCAGCGGCGGCAGCGCGGCGACCTCGCGCAGCACGCGGTCGGACGAGACGTTGCCGCGGACGAGCACCGGCTCGGCGCCGCAGCGCGCGGAGCTCCTCGGCCGTCGCCTCGGCGGCCGTGTCGTTGCGCAGGTAGCCGATCGCGACGGTCGCGGCGCCGCGCTCGGCGAAGCGGAGCGCGATCGCGCGGCCGATCCCGCGCGAGCCGCCGGTGACGAGCACGGTCGCGCCCGCGAACGGCCCGGCGTCGCGCTCGCCCGCCTCCGGCTCGCTCACGGCTGCTGCGGAAGCGGGTCGTACTCGGGCGCCGAGCTCGGGAGCTCGTCCCAGCCGATGCGCGTCCGCGACTCGCGCGGGCGAGTCGCGTGCCGTCGAGGAGGCGTGGCCGAGCCGGTCGAGCATCGCGATCTGCTCCTCGCCGTAGGCGCGCACCGGATCGTCGTCCGGCAGCGGCTCGATCAGCTCCCGGACGCGCGCGCGGATCTGGTAGGCGAAGTGCGGCGTCGCAGGCCCCACGAGGGCGTCGATGTCGCGCGTGGTCGGCGGCACGGCACGAGGCTAACAGCCTGCGCGTTATCGTCTGGGCGTCGTAGCGTCGGGCGATGCGCCGCCCCACGACCGTCGAGCTGATGCTGCTCACGACCATCGTCCTGTGGGCGCTCAACCTCACGGTCACGCGCTACATCCTCACGCACGGCATGCAGCCGCTCGCGTACGCGACGGTGCGCTACAGCCTCGCGGCGGCGATCTTCGTGGTGCTCACGCTCGCGCTCGAGCGGACGCTGCGCATCGACCGGAAGGCCGCCGGGCGTGATGGCGGTCGCGACGGCGTTGCTCGTCACGAACCAGCTCGGCTTCGTCTACTGCGCTCAAGCACACGACCGCCTCGACGGTCGGCCTCATCCTCGGCGCGACGCCGATCTTCGCCGCGCTGTTCGGCCTCGCGCTGGGACGCGAGCGCGTCGGCGGCCGCTTCTGGCTCGGCGCGATCGTCTCCTTCGGCGGCGTCGCGCTCGTCGCCGCCGGTGCGAGCGGAGAGGTCTCGGCGAGCCTGAGCGGCGATCCTGCTCGCCGTCGTCACCGCGGCGACCTGGGCGGCCTACTCGGTGCTGATCGCGCCGCTGATGGAGAACTACTCGCCCTATCGCGTGAGCGCGCTCGTGCTGCCCGCGACGGCTCTGGGCCTCGCGGTCGTCGGCGCGCCGCAGACGGCAAGCCAGGACTGGAACCTGGGCGCGGAGGTCTGGCTCCTGTTCGCGTTCGCCGTCCTCGGCCCGCTCGTGCTGACGAACGTGCTGTGGTTCCGCTCGCTCTACCGCATCGGCCCGGCGCGGGCGACCCTGGCCGCCAACCTGCAGCCCTTCGTCGCCGTGATCTTCGCCGTGATCCTGCTGTCGGAGTCGATGACGTGGATTCAGGTCGCCGGAGGCGCGCTCATCCTGGTGGGCATCCTGCTCGCACGCCGCCGCCCTGCGCCGCCGGTCACTGCACCCAGAGTTGAGAGGTCAGCAGATCGAACGTTGGATGGTGCTGGTAGTTCCCGACCCGTTTCGACACGAAGTCGGTCGCCTTCAGGTTGAGGAACGGCATCACGACGGCGCTGTCCGTGACCGTGCGGTCGAGCTTGATCCAGGGTTCGTTCGACCCGGTCGCGGTCGCCGCCGCGGCCGCGTCTGTCGTCTGTCGTCTGTCGTCCATAAGCCTTGCTGCACACGTACGGCGAGTTGGGGCAGTTCACGCCGCTGAAGTAGTTCGACGGCGCCGCCGCGTCGCGAGCCCGGCCGAAGACGTAGAAGAACGAGTCGCCCTGCGTGTCGACCTCGTCGCCGGCGTGCGCCTCGAACGCGTCGCGGACGAGGCGCCGGTGCTGCGAGCGGACCTCGGGCCAGCGATCCTTGAAGTGCTGGACGAGCCGCGTCGAGCCTTCGATGTCGGTGAAGACGAAGGTGACTGTGCCGCCGCGACGGTGCTGCACGGGCTAGTAAGCGCTCTCGCGGGGGCCGATGTCAACAGCAGGCGCGTTAGGATCAACTTGTGAGCAGCGATTTCATGCCACTCGACGGGTGGGACCACGTCGAGCTGTGGGTCGGCAACGCCAAGCAGGCGGCGTACTGGTACGAGCACGCGCTCGGCTTCAACCGCACCGCCTACGCAGGCCCGGAGACCGGCGTCCGCGACCGTGCGTCCTACGTCGTCGAGCAGGGCGACATCCGCCTCGTGCTGACGAGCGGCCTGCGCGAGGACAGCGAGGTCGCGAGGTTCGCGGGGCGCCACGGCGACGGCGCGAAGGACATCGCGCTACAGGTGGCGAGCGCCAGCGACGCGTATCGCCAGGCCGTGCAGCGCGGCGCGCGCGGCATCGCCGAGCCGCGCTGGGTCGAGGACGACTACGGCCGCGTCGAGCTCGCCTCGATCGGGACCTACGGTGACGTGATCCACACGCTCGTGAGCCGCAGCGAGTACACGGGGCCGTACCTGCCGGGCTACGTCTCGGCCTCACCGAACGGCAACGCGGTGCCGGGTGTCGGCCTCAAGGCGCTCGACCACGTCGTCGGCAACGTCGAACTGGGCCGCATGAACCACTGGGTCGAGTTCTACGAGCGCGTCTTCGGGATGACGAACATCGTCCACTTCGGCGACGACCAGATCCAGACCGAGTACTCGGCGCTCATGTCGAAGGTGATGTCGGACGGCAGCGGGAAGATCAAGTTCCCGATCAACGAGCCGGCCGAGGGCAAGCGCAAGAGCCAGATCGAGGAGTACCTCGAGTTCAATCACGGGCCCGGCGTGCAGCACATCGCGCTCCAGTCGGAGGACATCGTCGGCACCGTGACGGCGCTGAAGCAGTCCGGCGTGATCTTTCTCGACACGCCCGACGCGTACTACGCCGAGGTCGAAGGCCGGGTCGGCGAGATCGCCGAGGACTACAACGACCTTCAGCGGCTGCGGATCCTGGCCGACCGCGACGACGACGGCTACCTGCTTCAGATCTTCACGAAGACGGCGCAGGACCGGCCGACCGTCTTCTTCGAGGTGATCGAGCGCCACGGCGCGACCACCTTCGGCGAGGGCAACTTCAAGGCGCTGTTCGAGTCGATCGAGCGCGAGCAGGCTTTGCGCGGCAACCTCTAAAACACGTCGGCATCATCCAGTCGTGGGTCTGCTCGACTCTCCGCGCCGCCGGCGCCGCGCCGCGTGGATAAGCGTCGCGGCCGGCATCGCCGGCCTGGTCGTCCTGGGTGTCCTGCTCATCCCGAACACGTCCGGGAAGCTGCCCGAGAAGTTCTCGAACACGCCGGTGCAGATCGTCGTGAACCAGAAGCAGGTGCCGGTGACGCCCAAGATGCGCCGGGAGGTGGACGCGCTCTTCGACGCGTTCGTGCCCGCGGCCGTCGCGCGCCGCGACACCGGCGCCGCGTACGACCTCGCCACGTCTGCGTTCCATGCGGACGGCACGCGAGCATCGTGGGCCGCCGGCGACCTGCCGGTCTACCCGTACAAGCCGAAGGGGCACACGTTCCACGGCTGGCACGTCGAGGCGTCGTACCCGAACGACCTCGACGTGCAGCTCTACCTCGAGCCGGCCAAGGCAGGTGAAGGGCCGGTCGCGTTCGACGTCGAGCTCCTCCGCCGCCACGGCCGCTGGTTGATCGACTCGTTCTACCCGCGGACGAGCTACGCGCCCACGGAGCCCGCAAAGGGGACCGGCGGGAACGGAGGCGGCGAGGAACCCGCTGCGAGCACGCTGCCGAAAGCCCACACAGGCCTGCTCTGGGCCGTGATGGGCGGCTTCTTCGGGCTGATCCTGATCGTGCCGATCATCTTCTTCGGCGCGCAGTGGCTCGCGAACCGCAAGGCGCGCCGGTCGATCTACGACGACTAGCGGCTCTTGAGCGCGGCGGCCCTTCGGACAACGCACACGGTCGCCGTCGTGTCGCCCGGGTGGAGCTTCGCCCTGCCGTCGAGCGCTGCCCTGTTCGTCGTGTAGATCGCCAGGTCGCAGGTCATGCCGTTGCTCGTGCCGTAGCCCTCCTGCACCTTGTACGCGTGGACGCCGCGGAGCGGCTTCGACCAGTCGGGCGTGGGCGACGAGGCGCGGTGGAAGAGCTATCCCGCAGCCACGTAGCCGGTCACGACGAGTGCGTATCCCAGGGCGAGGGCGAGGGCGAGGGCGAGCGCGAGCTGGTAGGCCTTGAGCGAGGGGAGCGATCGCTGTCTGATGGTCGTAGCCGTCATGGCTCGTACTCCGTAGACGTGGCTGCCGGGGAGATCTGACTCTTCCTGATCCTTATCGGCGCGAAACGACCGCGACTGAGCCTTTTGTGTGCCGTGTTGCGAACGGCCCGGGCGCGGTCGGTGTAATCCCGGCATGAGGCTCGTCGCGATCGGGCTGGCGGCCATGGCGGCGACGGCGGCGCTCGTCGCGGTCGCGCCACGGGCCGAGTCCAGGGCGCCCTGTCGGGTGTCGCTGCCGGAGATCCGGACGGACGCCAGCTTCGGGCCAACTGGCTTCAACTACGGCACGGCGAAGCTGCGCGTGCAGCTCTGGAGGGGCGGCAACCTGCGCGCCGGGATCTTCCCGGACGGCGGCGCGATGGCGACCGTCTCGGGCGACGGATCGATCGACGCGAAGCAGGGCTGGTGGCGCGGCGTGCCCGGCACGCTCCGGATCAGCGGCCGGCGCGTCGACGGCCCGGCGCCGCCGCTCGAGGCGCACGTCCCCGGCGGCTACGGGCGCACTGGGTTCAACCCGGCCGGCCTCACGTTCCCGGCGACCGGCTGCTGGAAGGTCACCGGCAGGGTCGGCCGGGCACAGCTCTCGTACGTCGTGAAAGTCAGCAAGCTGCAGGGCTGAAGGCCGCGGGGGCAGGGCTATGCTCCTTGTCGGTTCCACGACAGGAGAGTCGATGCCCACGTACCAGGTTCGAGGGGACGTCCCCCGCAAGCGCCACGTCCAGTTCCGTGAGAACGGCACGCTCCTGACCGAAGAGGTCATGGGGCTCGAGGGCTTCTCGGGGAACCAGTCGATCCTCTACCACCTGCTCTCGCCGTGCCGCATCCGCGAGCTCGGCAGGTTCGAGCCGATCGTGCGCGAGGAGTGGGTGCCCGACGCCCACGCGCACCGGCACATGCGCACCGCGGACATCAAGGAAGAGGGCGACGCGCTCTCCGGCCGGCAGCTCCTGATGTGGAACAACGACGTCGAGATCTCGCTCTGCCGCCCGACGGACGAGATGGAGACCTTCTACCGCAACGGCGAGGGCGACGAGGTCATCTTCGTCCACGAGGGCAGCGGCACCGTCGAGACGATCTTCGGCGACCTGCCCTACCGCGAGGGCGACTACGTCGTCATCCCCCGCGGGACGACCTACCGCGTCGCGTTCTCGACGCCCCAGCGGCACGTCGTCTTCGAGTCGCCGGGCCTGATCGAGATCCCGCGGCGCTACCGCAACGAGTACGGCCAGCTGCTCGAGCACGCGCCCTTCTACCACCGCGACATCCACGCGCCGACCGAGCTCAAGACCTACCGGGACCGCGGCCACTTCGAGGTCAAGGTACGGGTCAAGGACGGCCACCAGACCTACGTCCTCGACTACCACCCGTTCGACGTGGTGGGCTGGGACGGCTACGTCTACCCGTGGACGTTCAACATCAACGATTTCGAGCCGATCACCGGGCGGATCCACATGCCGCCGCCGTCGCACCAGACCTTCCAGGGCCGGAACTTCGTGATCTGCTCGTTCTGCCCCCGCAAGCTCGACTTCGACCCCCTGGCGATCCCGATCCCGTACCACCACTCGAACCTGAACTCCGAGGAGATGCTCTATTACGTGGACGGCAACTTCTCGTCGCGGAAGGGCATCGACATCGCGTCCGTCACGCTGCACCCGTCGGGGATCCCGCACGGGCCGCACCCGGGCCTCGCGGAGAAGTCGATCGGCATGACCGAGACGCACGAGCTCGCGGTCATGTGCGACACGTTCCACCCGCTACGCCTGACGACGCTCGCGCGCGAGCTGGACGATCCCGCCTACGCGTACTCGTGGTCCGAGGACCCGGTCGCCGGAAGCTCTCTCGACCAGGACCCGGCGGGCGTCACCTCGCACCTGTAAGAGCGGGACGCTGGACGAGATGACCACCTCGCGCCGCTGGCGGCATGTCGCCGAGTGGGTGCTGACGATCGTCGGCGCGGTCGTGGCCGTCCTCGTTGTCAAGACGTTCGTCGTCAACCCGTACCGGATCCCGTCGTCGTCGATGGAGCCGACGCTGCATTGCGCGCGGCCGGCGATCGGCTGTCGCGCGCGCTTCGACGATCGCGTGCTCGCGAACCGCTTCATCTATCGCTTCCGCGACCCGCGGCGGGGCGAGATCGTCGTGTTCGACACGCCGCCTGCCGTCGAGCGCGCCGGGTGCGGGGAGGCCGGCAGCACGTTCGTCAAGCGGCTGATCGGGCTGCCCGGCGACCATGTGCGGATCGCCCGTCGCGACGGGTCGGTGAGCGTCAACGGCAGCCGCCTGTCGGAGCCGTACGCGGTTCCCGCTCCGCGCGGGTTGCCTGCCCGCAGCTGGACGGTGCCCGCGGGCCAGTACTTCTTCCTGGGCGACAACCGGCCGTCCTCGTGCGACTCGCGTGTCTGGGGCTTCGTCCCGCGCGGGAACCTGGTCGGGCCGGTGATGGCGACCTACTGGCCGCCGCAGCGGGCGAGCACCTGGCTGGTCGCGGTGCTGGTGCTCATTGCGCTCGGCGCTCTGGCCGTCTACGTCGTGCGCCGCCTCCGCCGCCCACAGGGGTGGCGGACCGGCGAGCCGACCGCGCCTCCGACCTAGGCGTCTTCCGCGAGCCGGCCAGCCGCCTTCTCGACGTCGCTCGAGGCGGCTTCGAGCGCCTCGCGGGCTGCCGTGACGTCGCCGGTCGCGCGCTCGAGCGCTTTGGCCGCCGCGCGCTCGGCGCGCTCCGCTTCGCGCACGCGCGCCCGAGCGTCACGCTCGCGCTCACGTGCCTGCTTGAGGCTCGCCTGGGCGGCTGCGACGCGCTTCCTGCGCTGCGCTGAGTCCTCGCGCTTGCCGGCGGCGGGCTTCTTCGCCTTTCCCTTCGCCGGCGCGGGTGTGAGGGCCATGCTCGAGAACGCGTCGAAGCCCGTTGCCTCGACCTCCTCGACGAGCCGCCCGGATGCGAGTACGGCGCGCTGCTCGTCGTCGATCGAGGCGTAGCGCAGCGTCCGCTCGATGCTCGAGAGCATCTGGTCCGAGGTTGTCCCGCGACCCTTTGCGAGGATGTCCCGGGCCGACCCGACGAGGTCGTGCACGGCCCGCTCGTGGTCGCGCCGCGCCGCCTCGAACTTCGCAGTGTCGCCCTTCTCGAGCGCCTCGACCTGGCCGGTGCGAAGGCGGTGGCCGGCGTCGAGGAGGAGGTCGAGCTCCTTGCGTTTGCGCCGCGCGAGCTGGTTGACCGCCCACGCGGCCACGCTCGGGCGCTTGAGCTTCGCGACCTCCGCGGCGCGCTCCTTGTCGCCGTCCTTGCGCAGGTCGCGCGCGAGCGCGTTGCGTGCCGGCACGAACTCCTCGAGCGGCAGCCCGTAGAGCTCGGCGACAGGGTCGTCGGCCATGGGGAACTTGTAGCGCGTCGCTCCACCTGGCGCCCACGAGCGCGGCGCCGGTAACCTCTCGGGCCGGATCGGACACGCCCCGCGCAGTCCATGTCCGCCCGGGACATGTCCCCGCCGCCCAGGTACCCCTGACCTCCTCCCCGCCTTGAGCGTACTGACGAAATACGCACGCGTGTGAGACGGGACGGTGACACGAGCGTGACGATTGATCCCCAGGCCGCACCGGCGCTGGTGCTCGACTTCGACGGCACCGTGACCGAGGACGACATGCTCGACCGCGTCTGCTGGGAGTTCGGGGACCAGGCGGTCTACCGCGAGGTCGACGCGGCGCTCGAGCGCGGCGAGATCCGGCTCGTCGACGACATCGGGCGCAAGCTCGCGACGGTGCGTGCGCCGCTCGACGAGGTCGTCGACTGGGTGCGAGCGGAGGCGCGGATCCGGCCGGGCTTCGCCGAGCTCGTGCGCTTCGCGCGCTCGCGGGGCGAGCGGGTCGCGATCGTCACCAGCAGCTTCCACGAGCTGGTCGAGCCGGTGCTCGGCAACCTGGCGCGCGACCTGGAGATCGTCGCCAACCGCCTCGATCCGAGACGCGACGGCTGGCGTGCGTACTTCCACGATCTGCAGCGGTGCGGGACGTGTGGCGAGCCGTGCAAGCGCGGCGCGGTCGCGCGGCTCGGTGCCGGCGAGGTCGTGTACGTCGGCGACGGGTTCTCCGACCGCTGCGTGGCCGCGGCCGCCGATCTCGTCTTCGCGCGGGACGGCCTCGCGAGCTACCTCGATGAGCGCGACGTCGACTACGAGCGCTTCGACGACTTCCACGACGTGCTCGAGACGCTCGAGCGCGAAAGGCTCGCCGCGTGACCTCGGCACCGTCGACCACGCGCACCTGGTGGGCCCGCGACCACGGCGGCGAGGAGCGCTTCCTCACCGCGTACTTCTCGATGGAGTTCGGGATCGGCGAGGATCTCCCGGTCTACTCGGGCGGGCTCGGCATCCTCGCCGGCGACCACCTCAAGGCGGCCGGTGACCTCGGCGTGCCGCTGGTCGGCGTGGGGCTGCTCTACCGGCTCGGGTACTTCCGCCAGGTGATCGACGGCGGCCAGGCTGAGCGCTACGTGGAGCTCGACCCGGCGGCGGCGGGGCTCACGCGCGAGAACGTGACCGTCACGGTCGACCTCGCCGGCGAGGAGGTGCATGCCGCCGTGTGGCGGACCGACGCCGCCGGCGTCCCGCTGTACCTGCTCGACACCGACGTCGACACCAACCCACAGGGTCTCCGCGCGATCACCGACGCGCTCTACGGCGGCGACCGCGAGCACCGGCTGCGCCAGGAGCTCGTGCTCGGCATCGGCGGGCCGCGCGCGCTCGCTGCGCTCGGCCTCGAGCCAAGCGTCGTTCACGTGAACGAGGGCCACGCGGCGTTCCTGGCGATCGAGCGGCTGCGGACAGCTGTCGCCGCGGGCGCGTCGCGAGACGACGCCCTCGCCGAGATCCGCGCCTCCACCGTCTTCACGACCCACACGCCGGTGCCGGCCGGGAACGAGCGGTTCGACCCGGAGCTGGTGCGGCGCTACGTCGAGCCCATCGCCGCCGAGGCGGGGCTCTCGTGGCCGGAGCTGCGCGAGCTCGGCAGCGCCCCGGGCGACGACTTGTTCGGGCTCACGCCGCTCGCGCTGCGGACCGCCGCCCGCGCGAACGCTGTCGCGCAGCTCCACGGCGAGGTCGCCCGCGAGATGTGGCGCGACTGCCCCGGCGCCGCGCCGATCGGCGCCGTCACGAACGGCGTCCATTTCGGCTCGTGGATCACGCCGCGCATGCGCGACCTGCTCGAGGCGACCGGCGTGGACCTCACGGCGCCGCCGGGCGAGCAGGGCTGGGAGCGCGCGAACGGGCTCGATCGCGACGCGCTGGCGGCCACGATCGCCGTGCACAAGGCGAACCTGCTCCGGCGGGTGGACGGCGAGGACTTCTCGCCGGACGCGCTCACGATCGGCTTCGCGCGGCGGTTCGCGACCTACAAGCGCGCTGCGCTGCTGCTCTCCGACGCCGAGCGGTTCTGGCGGCTGCTCCATGATCCCGCCCGGCCGGTGCAGGTGGTCGTCGCCGGCAAGGCGCACCCTGCGGACGAGCCCGGCAAGGAGCTGATCAGGCGGATCCTCGAGTTCGCCGACGACGACAGCCGCCTCACCTTCCTGCCCGACTACGACATGGCGCTCGCGCAGGTGATCGTCGCCGGCGTGGACGTCTGGCTCAACACGCCGCGCCGGCCGCAGGAGGCGTCCGGGACGAGCGGGATGAAGGCGGCGCTCAACGGCGCGCTCAACCTCTCGACGCTCGACGGCTGGTGGGCCGAGGCGTACACGCCCGCGATCGGCTGGGCGATCGACGCGGGCGAGTACGAGGACGAGGCGGAGCAGGACGCTGCCGACGCCGAGGAGCTCTTCCGGCTGCTCGAGCAGGAAGTCGTTCCCGCGTACGCCGACCGGGCCGGGTGGCTCGATCGGGTCGCCGCGTCGATCGCCGCCGTCGGCGCGCGGTTCGGGGCCGACCGCATGGTGCGTGAGTACGCCGAGGGCTACTACGTCCCGGCGCACCGCCGCCGGTGACGCTGCTCCGCGTTGCGGGGCCTTACAGCTTCGAGCTCTCCACCGAGCGCTTCGTCGCGTTCGGGCCTGACCTCGCCCACGCCTGGCACGAGGACGCCGTCTACCGGATCGTGGGCGGGCGCGAGGTCCGCTTCAGCGAGGCGCCGGGCGGCGTGGACGTCGATCCGCTCGACGATGCGATCCTGCCCGTTGCGGAGGCGGTGCTCGGGCTGCGGTTCGAGCTCGAGCCCTTCTACGCCTTCGCAGCAGGCGACGGCATCCTGCGCGGGCTCGTCGCGGCACTCGACGGGTTCCACCCGCCGCTGTCGCCCGAGCCGTTCGAGACCCTCGTCACCTCGATCACGGCGCAGCAGGTGTCGCTGCGGGCGGCGTTCGCGATCCGCAACCGGCTCATCGACCGGTACGGCGGGGCACGCGGCGAGCACGCTGTCGCGTTCCCCACGCGTGACGTGGTCGCAGGGCTGGCGGAGGACGACCTGTTCGCGCTCGGCTACTCGCGGCGCAAGGCGCAGTACATCGTCACGCTCGCGCGCTCCGACGTGGATCTCGCCGTGCTCGGGGAGCTCCCGGACGAGGAGGTGCACGCGCGCCTGCGTGCGCTGCCCGGGATCGGCGAGTGGACGGTCGACTGGTTCCTGGCGCGGCATCTCGCCCGCCCACGGGCGTGGCCGGCCGGCGACTTGGCGCTGCGCAAGGCGGCCTCGCGCTTCTATGGTGCCCCCGGAGACGAGGACCTTTCGATCGAGGAGACACGAATCTTGGGCGACCGCTTCGACCCGTTCCAGAACCTGACCGCGCACTACCTGCTCACCGGCTCGAGGATGGCCGCATGACGATCCGGGCCGTCACCGCCGCAGACGAGGACGCGATCCGGCCGCTGTGGGAGGCGTTCGGGGAAGAGGTTCCCGAGCCGGAGGGCTTCACGCCCGAGACGTGGGAGGAGGCGTGGGGCGACCTCTCACGCCACGCCCGCGAGGGTGTCGCGCTGATCGCGGAGGACGACAGCGGCCCCACCGGCTACGCGTTCGCAACGGCGTTGCGTGGCGGCACGCGCTCGCACGTGACCGACATCTACGTGCGGCCGGACGCGCGCCGCCACGGTGTCGGGACAGACCTCATGCGCGAGCTCGCAGCGGGGATGCGCGACCTGGGCGCGGAGTGGGTCAGCCTCGACGTGCTCCTGACGAACAGCCCGGCGCGGATGCTCTACGAGCGGCTCGGCTTCACGGACGTCCAGACGCGGATGGCGGTGTCGCTCGGGACGCTCGAGCAGCGTGCCGGCGGTGGCCCTTCGGTGGAGCCCTCGCTGGCCGTCGTGCACGTGCAGACCGACGATCAGGCGGCGGTGACGTCGGCGGTCGAGCGCTTCGTGCCCCGGCTCTACCGCTCCGCTGCAACCGCGGTGACTGCGCCGCAGAACGGCTGGGTCTCGGTCAGCGACGCCGCGTGGGAGGCTGAGCCGCACCTCGCCCGCGAGCTCACGTACGAGCTCTCGCAGGTGACGGGCTCCGTGGTCGTCGAGTTGGCCGTCGAGCAGGGTCGCTTCGTCAGGCTCGCGGCGTTCGAGCGCGGGTCGTTGCTGGACGAGTACCTCTCGGTTCCCGATGCGTACGGCGAGCTGCCGCCGGGCGATGCGGTCGCCCTGCGGGCGAATCCGACCGTGCTGGGCCGCCTCACCGGTGCGGAGCCGGCGCGTATACGCGCCGTCGCACGCACTGCCGAGACGCCGTCCGAGCTGCCGCCCGCGCCGGAGCTCGCCGCGGAGCTGGCCGACGTGCTGGGCCTCGCCGCGCCGCGTCCGTTCGCCGAGCTCGCCGGAGACCCGGGCTCGCGCATCGTCCAGCACTGACTCGCCGCGCAGATCGCGTGACACTCTCGCGCGGCCTTTAAACCCGTGCCTGGCACCGCGCGGATCCGAGCCGCGCGCCGCCGACCCCGCCTGGAGACTGCCGTTGCGGGGTGGCCGCGCAGATGCCGTGACACTTCGGTGCGTCCTCGCGGACGGTGCCTGGCACCGTGGGAAGCGGCGCGCGGACACGTCCGCGCGGGACGGTTGCCGAGCTTCCCGGCGGGCCTGGTAAGAAGCGGCCGTGACCGTCGTGCTGCTCCACGCCTTTCCGCTCGACGAGCGGATGTGGGAGCCGCAGCTCGAGGCGCTCGCCGGCCACGACGCCCACGCGCCGCGGCTCTACGGGCGCGGCTCGTCGATCGACGAATGGGCGGCGCAGATCCTCGGCGAGGTCAGCGGGCCGTTCGCGGCGGTCGGCGCATCGATGGGCGGATACGTCGCTCTGTCGATGGCGCGCCAGGCGCCCGAGCGCGTCACCGGCCTCCTGCTCGCGAGCTCTCGAGCCGCTGGCGACTCGCCGGAGCGGAAGGACTTCCGGAACGACGTCATCGAGCGGCTGCGCGCCGGCGAGCACCTCGGCGGCGCGGACGCGAGCGCCGACGAGCTGATCGCCGCCACCGAGGCCCTGCGGGATCGCCGCGACCACACCGAGGTCGCGCGCGCCTTCCAGGGCCCATTCGTCGTCGCGGCCGGCGACCGCGACCCACTGCTCTCGGTCGACGACGCGCGCTCCGTGGCCGAACTCGCGCCGCAGGGCCGCCTCGAGCTCTTCCCGGGCGCCGGCCACCTGATGTCCGTCGAGCAGCCGGAGGAGTTCAACGGCGTCCTGCTCGACTTCCTGCAGCGCGCCGGCTAGCTGCCCTCGTCGCTCAGCAGCTTCTTCAGCATGTCCGCGTTCCACGCCGCCTGCGCGACCGGAGCGCCGCCCGGCCCGGGCGAGCGGTTGTTGTTGTTGAACACCGCGAACGCCTGCTCGGCCTGTCCCCCGAGCTCGCGCAGCTGCGGCACCCACTCGCGCAGCTCGTCGTCCGAGTAGAGGTAGTCGAACCGCTCGGACGCGCTCCCGCCGCGCACGTTCCAGGTGCCGGCATTCCGCCCGTGGAAGCGCGTGTACGTCATGGGCGCCGTGACGGCCAGCACCGTGGGCGGCACGTTCTTCGCCTCCACCTGCGGCGCGTCCACGACCACGTGTGCTGCACCCAGCCGCTCGAGCAGCGCCAGGGTCTCCGGCAGCTGCTCGCCGTCGTACCAGGAACGGTGACGGAACTCGACCAGCACCGGGTCGACGAGCTGCTCGCACGCCCACTCGAGGTAGTCGTACGACGACTCGCGCGGCACGACGTACGGCGGGAACTGCATGAGGATCCCGCCGAGCTTGCCCGCCTCGCGCAGCGGCTCGAGCGCCTCGTTGAAGCGCCGGAACAGCTCGCCGCGGAACTCACGCGACGGCCGCTCCAGCCGGCCGCGATCGTCCAGAGGCGCCTCGTCGCGCATGTCGGTCGGCAGCTGGTCGACCTTGACCGGGTGGCGCGTCATCGCGCCGAACGCCTTCACGTGCATCACGAAGCCCTCCGGCGTGCGCTCGGCCCAGCGCGCCACCAGCTCGTACGCGGGCAGCCGGTAGTACGTCGAGTCGACCTCGACCGTGTCGTAGTGCTGCGCGTACCAGGAGAGCCGCTCGCCGGCCGGGATCTTCGGCGGGTAGAACGCCTTCACGAGCGCCTCGTCGGCCCACGAGCACGTGCCCACGCGAACGGTGGCCGCCATGTCGCCAGCGTAGACTCGCCCCGTGGATCCGCGTCCCGTCGGCGTGTTCGACTCCGGGATGGGCGGCCTCACCGTCCTCCACGAGTGCCTCGTGACGATGCCGCACGAGAACTTCGTCTACCTCGGCGACGCCGCGCGGCTGCCGTACGGGCCGCGCCCGCTGCCGGAGATCCGCCGCTATGCGCAGGAGATCGGCGCCTACCTCGAGGGCGAGGGCGTGAAGCTCATCCTCGTCGCGTGCAACGCGGCGACGTCCGCTGCGCTCCCGGCCCTGCAGGAGGAGCTGTCGGTGCCGGTCGTCGGCGTGATCACGCCCGAGGCGCACGCCGCCGTGCAGATCACGCGCAACCGCCGGATCGGCCTGATGGCCACCGAGGCGACCGTGCAGGCGGGCCGCTACGCCGACCTCGTCCGCACGCTCGACGCAGGCGCGAGGCTCACAGCCGTCGCCTGCCCGAAGCTCGTGCCGCTGATCGAGAGCGACGACCCGTTCGCGGCCGAGACGACCGAGGCGGTGCGTGAGTACGCGGAGCCGATCAAGGAGGCCGGCTGCGACACCGTCATCCTCGGCTGCACGCACTACCCGCACATCCGCCCGATCTTCCAGCGCGTCTTCGGCCGCGACGTCACGCTCGTCTTCTCGGCCGAGGAGACCGCCCGCGAGGTCGCCGAGACGCTCGCCCGCAAGGGGATCGAGAACGACGAGTCGCGCGAGGGCACCTACCGCTTCCTCACGACCGGCGAGACCGACGCGTTCCAGACGCTCGGGCAGCGTTTCCTCCAGCTCCCGCTCGGCGACGTGGAGCACGTGACGGTCGCGCAGCTCGAGGAGGCGGCGGCGTGACCCGCCACGACGGCCGCCGGCCCGACCAGCTGCGGGAGTACTCGATCCAGCCGGACTACCTGGAGCAGGCGCACGGCTCGGCGCTCGTGACGTGCGGGAAGACGATCGTCCTCTGCACCGCGTCCGTGGAGGACAGCGTGCCGCGCTGGATGGCCGGCCGCGGCAAGGGCTGGATGACCGCGGAGTACGGGATGCTCCCCGCCTCGACGGGCGACCGTACGCAGCGCGAGGCGTCCGGCGGCAAGCAGAAGGGCCGAACGGTCGAGATCCAGCGGCTGATCGGCCGGGCGATCCGCGCCGTGACGGACTTCGGGGCGCTCGGCGAGCGCACCGTTTGGCTCGACTGCGACGTGCTCCAGGCCGACGGCGGGACGCGCACCGCCGCGATCTCCGGCTCGTGGGTCGCGGCCGCGCGCGCGCTCGACCGCTTCGGGCTCTCGCGCGTCCTGACCGACTCGATCGCGGCCGTCTCGCTCGGCATCGTCGACGGCGAGCTGCTGCTCGACCTGGACTACGTCGAGGACTCGTCCGCGGACGTCGACCTGAACGTCGCGATGACCGGCGAGGGCCGCCTGGTCGAGGTGCAGGCGACCGCCGAGAAGGTCGCGTTCGCCCGCGAGGAGCTCGACGAGCTCCTCGACCTCGCGGCCGCCGGGATCGAGCAGATCGGGGAGCTGCAGCGCGAGGCCGCGGGCGCCGTGCGTGCCTGACCTCAGCTGGCTCGACGTCCTGGCGCGGATCGGGGTCGCGGCCGCCCTCGGCGGCGCGATCGGGCTCGAGCGCGAGCTGCGCGACCACGAGGCCGGCTTCCGAACGCATCTGCTCGTCGCCGTCGGCGCCGCGCTGTTCACGCTCGCGGGCGCCTACGGCTTCCGGGAGTTCCAGTACGGCCGTGCAACGGGCATTACGCTCGACCCGAGCCGCATCGCAGCGCAGGTCGTCACGGGCATCGGCTTCCTCGGCGCCGGCGCGATCATCCGCCAGGGCCTGAGCATCAGAGGGCTGACGACGGCCGCAACCCTCTGGATCGCCGCCGCGCTCGGCCTCGCAGCCGGCGCGGGCTTCTACTCGGGCGCCGTGATCGCGACCGCGGTCGTGCTCTTCGCGCTCTATCCGCTGCGCCTGTTCTCGCGGCGATTCGTGGACGAGGTCAGGACCGACCAGGGCCGGCTCTCGATCGAGCTCGGCGCGGGCGGCAGCGCGGCGCCGGTCTTCACCGTGCTCGAGGGCCACCGGGTCGCAATCCGGTCGCTCGAGATCGAGGACGAGTCCGACACCTCGCGGCTGCTCGTGATCGAGGCGAGGCTGCCGTCCGCGGGCGAGGCGGCCGTGGTGCTCGACGATGTCAAGGCACTGGAAGATGTGCGCCGCGTCGAGTGGAAGCCGTGAAGGCGGTCCTGGCCTCGGCCAACCCGCACAAGCTGGAGGAGCTCGCTGCTGCTCTGCCCGGCTGGCAGCTCGAGCTGCTCGGCGACGTGGACTTCCCGCCGGAGGACGGCGACGCATACGTGGACAACGCGCGGATCAAGGCGCGCTTCGGCCGCGGGCTCGTCGCCGAGGACGCGTGGGTGCTCGGCGAGGACTCGGGCATCGAGGCGGCCGGTCTCGGCGGCCGGCCAGGCGTGCACTCCGCGCGCTTTGCCGCCGGCGACCCGGTCGGCCGGATGCTGGCGGAGCTGGCCGGCGTCGAGGAGCGTGACGCTCGCTACGTCTGCGAGCTCGTAGCCGTGGCTCCCGACGGCACCGAGCGGCGCGGCACGGGCACGCTCGAGGGCCGGATCACGCGCGAGCCGCGCGGCAGCGAGGGCTTCGGCTACGACCCGATCTTCGTCCCCGACGGGGAGGAGCGGACAGTCGCGGAGCTCGGCGACGACTGGAAGCGCACTAACTCCCATCGGGCCCGCGCCGCGCAGGCGCTGCGGCGCGCCGTCGACGGCTAGGCGAGCCCCGGCGCCTCCTCGACCTCCTCCGCGACCTGTCGGCGCCCGTTCTGGAGCCACCAGTTGATCTCCGCGCCGAGCACGATCACGTTCGCCATCACGTACAGCCACACGAGCAGCAGCGGCAGCCCGCCGAACGCCTGCAGCGCGATCACCTTGTTCGTCAGCCGCAGGTAGATCGGCAGCGACTGGAAGCTGACCTGGAGCAGCACCGTCGCGAGCAGCGCGCCCGGCAGGACGTCGCGGATCCGCAGCGGCGCGTTCGTCAGCAGCACGTAGATCGCCAGCAGGAATGCAAGCACCGAGAAGGACGAGACGAGCAGGGTCAGCGCGAAGGCGACGACCTCGTTGCCGATCACGCCGCCCGCGTGCCGCGTGAGCAGGTGGAAGCCGAACGTGCCGACGACGAGGCCGAGGAAGAGCGCGATCAGCGAGCCGACGAGCAGCACGGCCGACAGCGCCTTGCCGCGGAAGAAGGAACGGTTCGGCCGCCCGTAGACGATGTTGAACGCCGACTCGAGCACCGAGAAGAGCGACAGCGACGACCACAGCAGGAGCCCGAGGCCGATCGCCCCCAGCGTGGCCGCGTTCTTGCGCACCTCGTGCACCGCGTTGACGATCTGGCCGAACGAGCGCGACGGGAAGACGTTCTGCAGCTCGCGCACGAGGTAGCTCGACTCGTCGGCGCGCCCGGCGACGCTGAAGAGCGCCAGCGCGAGGAAGACGAGGGGCACGAGCGACAGCAGCGCGAAGTAGGCGATCATCGCCGCGACGTGCGGCCCGCGGTCGCGGAAAAACTTCCCGAGCGGCTCGTACATGGCTCTCTAGTTCCCGCGCGTCCGCAACTTCCCTCACGGTAGGTTCAGGACGTGGACGCCGCCGCCGCGCTCGAGACACTCAGCCCGGAGCTCGGTGCGCTCGTCCTGCTCGACGCTGACGGACAGGTCCACGCATCGACGATCGCCGACCCGGAGCCGCTCGCCCGCGCGGTCGCCGAGCTGCTGGATGCGGCCGCCGCGCTGCGCCCGGGCGGCGAGCGCCACGTCGAGCGCCTGAGCGTCGAGGCGCCGGGCGGCTTCGTGTTCGCCGTCGCGGCGCGGGAGCGGACGATCGCCGCCGCCTCGGGCCCGGACGCGACGCCGGCGCTGGCGCTTCACGACCTCGCGAGCACGCTCGCGCGCCTGGACGATGCGGAAGGGTAGGGCCGCCGTGCTGCTCGCGGCCGCCGCGGGCGCCGTCGCGCTCGTCCGGCGCCGCAGCACCGCGAAGACGCACGTCGACGTCTGGTTCGACGACGGCTCGAGCGTCTCGCTCCCAGGCTCGTCGCTGCCCGGGAGCGCGCTGGTCGAGCTCGCCGAAGCAGCCCTGCGGTCAGCTCGATGACCCGGGACGAGCTCGCCGCCGCGCTCGCCGAGCACGCCTACCTCGAGGGCGACTTCGTCCTCCGCTCGGGCCGCCGCTCGCGCTACTACCTCGACAAGTACCGCTTCGAGACCCGCCCCGACCTGCTCGGCCCGCTGGGCAAGGCGCTGGCCGAGGCCGTCGCCGAGGAGGAGCCGGACGCGACGCGCCTTGCCGGCCCCGAGCTCGGCGCCGTGGCGCTCGCAGCAGCCGCCTCGCTCGCCTCCGGGCTGCCGTTCCTGCTCGTCCGCAAGGAGGCGAAGGAGTACGGCACCGCCAACCGGCTCGAAGGCGTCTTCGCGGAGGGCGAGCGGGTCTGCCTGTTGGAGGACGTCGTCACCTCCGGGGGGGCCGCGCTGGACGCCGTGGAGGCGCTCAGGGAGGCCGGATTGACCTGCGAAACGGCTGTCTGTGTGGTCGATCGGGAGGAGGGCGGCGGCGACGAATTGGGGCGTCACGGCGTCAATTTGCGGCCGCTCTACGTTGCCGCAGAACTGCTCGCGACACGAAAAACCGCCGCAAACCCGCATGGTTAGGCCGAAATCCGACGGGATCGTTAGGGTTTTGCCCGTGCAAACGTCCCTAGTGTGGGAGGAGAGCCTGTGACGAAGCAGGAGTTCGTGGACCAGGTTGCCAACAAGAGCGGCCTCAACAGGCGTGACGCGGCGAAGGCCGTGGATGCGTTTCTCGAGAGCGTCACGGAGACGCTCAAGAGGCGAGACTCGGTGTCCTTCACCGGATTCGGGAAGTTCACCACCTCGGAGCGCGCGGCCCGCGAGGGCGTCAACCCGCGCAATCCCAGCCAGAAGGTGCACATTCCCGCCGCGACCGTTCCGCGCTTCCAGGCGGGCAGCAGCCTCAAGCAGGCGCTGAAGAGCTAACGGTCCCAGCTCGCGATTTGCGAGGGCCGGAGCGGGGGGACGTCGGGTCCCCCCGCCGCCCTCGCCCTAGCACCCTGCGACGAGCGACGTTCCGCCAGGCCCCTCTACTCTTGAGTCTCGATGGCTGACCTCGCCACCGAGCCTGTCGTGCGCGTGCTCCCGTTCGGCGACCGCGTCGCCGAGGCGGTCGACCGCAAGCGCTCGCAGCTGCTCGTCGGCCTCGACCCGCGCGTCGACCTGCTGCCCGTCGAGCTGCGCGGCGGCGCCGCGGAGACCGGCGAGCCGGCGGCGGACGCGGTCGAGCGGTTCTGCTGCGCGATCGTCGACGCGGTGGCCCAGTACGTCGTCGGCGTCAAGGTGCAGAGCGCGTTCTTCGAGGCGCTCGGCTTCGCGGGCGTGCGCGTGTACGAGAGCGTCTGCTCCTACGCGCGCGCGGCCGGGCTGCTGGTGGTCGCCGATGCGAAGCGCGGCGACATCGCCTCCACGGCCCGCGCGTATGCGACCGCGTTCCTCGAGCCGCGCTCGAGCGGCGAGCCGCTGGCTGACGCGCTGACAGTCAACCCGTACCTCGGCCGCGACTCGCTCGAGCCGTTCGTGGCCGCGTGCCGTCGCGACGGCGGCGGGCTCTTCTGCCTCGTCAAGACGTCGAACGCGGGCGGGGCGGACGTGCAGGACCTCGTGCTCTCGGACGGCCATCCGCTCTGGCACCAGGTCGCCAGGCTCGTGGACGAGATCGGCGCGGACGTCGTCGGCGGGCGGGGCCTCTCGAGCGTCGGCGCGGTCGTGGGCGCGACGCACCCGCGGGCGATCGGCGAGGCCAGGCGGCTGCTCCCGCAGGCGATCCTGCTGCTGCCCGGCGTGGGCGCGCAGGGCGCGTCCGGTGCGGATGTGGCCCGGGCGTTCACGAGCGGCCCGGCGAGCGCGCTCGTCGCCGCGTCGCGGTCGATCATCTACGCCCGGCACGAGGAGGGCGACTGGCGGGCCGCGGCGGCGGCCGAGGCCGCGCGGCTGCAGGCGGAGATCTGGGCCGCTTCGGGCTGGTAGGTATCCTCCGGCCCGGAGAGAGGGGCAAGGGGAGCCCGCCGCTCCCGCGAATCACCTGCCCGTGAAGGAGACCTGTCCGCACAGAACGGGCGTCCGTGCCCTCGTACTCGCTGCGCTTGCCGCGGCGCTGCTCGCGGCACCGGCCGTGGCCGCCCCGCCGTCCGTGCAGGCGCGCGCCTTCGTCGTCGAGAACGGCGCGACCGGCGAGGTGCTCGGCGCGATGGCGGCCCGGCAGCAGCTGCCGATGGCGAGCATCACGAAGCTGATGACGGTGCTGCTGACGCTCGAGCACGCGAAGCTGAACGCTCCCGTGACGATCGGGCCCGGCACCGAGGTCGGAGGGTCGAGCATCTACCTGCGGGCCGGCGAGACGCTGACCGTGCGCGACCTGGTCGAGGCCGCGCTGATCCAGAGCGCGAACGACTCGGCCGTGGCGCTCGCGGACTACGTGGGCCACGGCAACCGGGCGCGCTTCGTGGCGATGATGAACAGGCGCGCGCGGCAGCTCGGCCTGCGCTCCACGCACTTCGTCCGCCCGGACGGGCTCGACGCGCCGGGCCACGTCTCGACGGCGCGCGACCTGACCGAGCTGGGGCGCGTGCTGATGCGCAAGCCGTTCGTCCGCCACGTCGTCGCGATGCACGACGCGACGATCGCGGGCGGCCGCCATCTGACGACCTGGAACGACCTGCTCGGCGTGGTCCCCGGCGTGTTCGGCGTGAAGACGGGCCACACGTCGAACGCGGGCTGGTGCCAGGTCGCGGCGGTGCGCAGCCAGGGCCTGACCCTCTACGCGACGATCCTCGGCAGCCCGACGCGCGCGCAACGCAACACGGACCTCGAGGCGCTGCTCGAGTGGGGGCTCTCGCGCTACCGGCTCGCAACGGTGATCAGCCCGCGGCGGGTCTACGCGAGCGCGGACGCGCCCTACGACCGCGGCCCGGTGCGCCTCGTCGCGGCGAAGCCGGTCAAGCGCGAGGTGCGGCTGGGCCGGCGCCTGCGCGAGGAGGTCGTCGCGCCCATGGTCGTGCCGCTCCCGGTGACGCAGGGCCAGCGCTACGGCGTGGTGCGGATCTACGACCGGCAACGCCTGGTCGCGAGCGCCCCGCTCGTCGCCGCGAAGTCGATCAGCGCTCCTGGAGTTCCCTCGAAGGCGGGCTGGTACGCGAAGCACGTCGCGTCGACCATCGGCGGGTGGTTCCACTGACCCTCACGACCAGGCCCAACCAGCCTTGTAACAACTTGTTACTTGGCGTTCGGCACGCTTCGCGCACGCCCAACCAGCCTTGTAACACTTTGTTACTTGGAGTCGGAGGCGCGCGGTGATCGTCACCGTCACGATGAACGCGGCGCTCGACCGCACGCTGACGGTGCCGAACCTCCAGCTCGACCACCGCCATCGGGCGAGCGCGAGCCTGTCGCAGGCCGGCGGCAAGGGCGTGAACATCGCGCGGGCGCTCAAGCGGCTCGACGTCCCCGTGGTCGCGACCGGGCTCGCCGGCGGCGGCACGGGCACGCGCATCCTCGAGGAGCTCTCCGACGAGGCGATCCTGCACGACTTCGTCCGCATCCGCGACAACTCGCGCACGTCGACCGCGGTGGTCGACCCGATGGCCAACTCGTTCACGGAGATCTACGAGTGGGGCCCGCACGTGGAGCAGGACGAGCTCGACGTGCTGCGCGAGAAGATTCGCTACCTCTCGACGTCGGCCGAGTACGTCGTGTTCGCCGGATCGCTCCCGCGCGGCGTCGACACGAGCTTCTACGCGGAGGCGATCCGCGACCTGAACCGGCGTGGGATCCAGACGGTGCTCGACTCCGAGGGCGAGCCGCTCCGGCTCGGGGTCGAGGCGGAGCCGGCGCTCGTGTCCCCGAACCAGCGCGAGGCGGAGGGGCTCGTCGGCCAGGAGTTCGAGGAGCAGGAGGACTTCCGCGTAGCCATCGACCGCGTCGCCGAGCTGGGCGCTCGCAACGTGCTGATCAGCGAGGCGGCCGGGTGCTACGCGCTGCTTCGCGAGGAGCGCGTGCGGCGCCGGCTCCACGCCGCAGCGCCGCAGGTCGAGGTCGTCTCGGCGGTTGGCTCGGGCGACGTGCTGCTCGCCGCGTTCCTCGCCGCGCTCGTGAACGGCCGCAGCTCGGAGGACGCGCTCCGCAGCGCCGTCGCAGCCGGGACGGCGTCGACGCTCGAGGTCGGCGCGGGCCGATTCGACCCACGCGAGGCCACGCGGCTCGCGGGCGCCGTGGAGATCGGCGAGCTCGAAGCGGTGCCGTCGGGATGACGTGGTAGCCTCGACCCACTCTTGAACGTCCACATCGAGAGCGACATCTTCCGCCCAGGCAGTTGCGAGCCTGGGCGCTTGTGTCTTCAGGGAGGTTCTCGTGGAGGTTGAGCTCCGGCCGGAGGACGTCGAGCGGCTCGTCGCGATGGGCCGCAAGTTCGCGCGCGAAGGGCTCACGTTCGACGACGTGCTGCTCGAGCCGGCCGCGTCGGACGTGCTTCCGAGCGACGCGTCGACTCGCACCCTGCTGACGCCGCGAATCGAGCTCGCGATCCCGGTCGTCTCCGCGGCCATGGACACGGTCACCGAGTCCCGGCTCGCGATCGCGCTCGCCCGCGAGGGCGGGATCGGCGTGCTGCACCGGAACCTCTCGATCGAGGCGCAGGTGGCCGAGGTCGACAAGGTGAAGCGCTCGGAGTCGGGGATGATCGTCGAGCCGGTCACGCTGCGGGCCGACGACTCGATCGCCGACGCGCTCGGACTGATGGAGCGCTACCGCATCTCGGGCGTGCCGATCGTCGACGAGGACGGCCGGCTGGTCGGCATCCTCACGAACCGCGACCTCCGCTTCCGCGACGACGCGGACGTGCCCGTGAGCGCGCTGATGACCGCGACGAACCTGGTCACGGCTCCGGTCGGGACGACGCTCGAGGAGGCGCAGGCGATCCTCGGCCGGCACCGCATCGAGAAGCTGCCCGTGGTCGACGCGGACGGGCGGCTCACCGGGCTCATCACCGTCAAGGACATCCAGAAGCGCATCGACTACCCGGACTCGACGAAGGACGAGCAGGGGCGGCTCCGCGTGGCGGCGGCCGTCGGCGTCGGCCCGGACGCCGTCGAGCGCGCCGAGGCGCTGGTCGCCGCAGGCGCCGACGCGCTCGTGCTCGACACCGCGCACGGGCACTCGGGCGGCGTGCTCGAGATGGCCCGGCGGCTCAGCGAGCTGCTCGACGTCGACCTGATCGCGGGCAACGTCTCGACGGGCGAGGGCGCGAAGGCGCTGGTCGAGGCGGGCGCCGACGCGGTGAAGGTCGGGCAGGGGCCGGGCGCGATCTGCTCGACGCGGGTGGTCGCGGGCATCGGCGTCCCGCAGGTCACCGCCATCCAGGAGGCCCGCCTCGCGATCGGCCTCGATGTGCCGATCATCGGCGACGGCGGCCTGACGAGCTCCGGCGACATCGCGAAGGCGATCGGCGCGGGGGCGGACACCGTGATGCTCGGCTCGCTCCTCGCCGGTACCGACGAGGCGCCGGGCGACGTCGTGGTCGCGCAGGGCGAGCGGTTCAAGGAGTACCGCGGCATGGGCTCGCTCGGTGCCATGAAGGCCCGCGGCTACTCGAAGGACCGGTACTTCCAGGGCGACGTCGAGGATCCGGGCGACCTGATCCCGGAGGGCGTCGAGGCGCGTGTCCCGTACAAGGGGCCGGTGCGAGGCGTGCTGCGCCAGCTGGTCGGCGGCCTGCGCCAGGCGATGGGCTACACGGGCTCCGCCACGATCGCGGAGCTGAAGGAAGCGCGCTTCGTGCGCATCACCGGCGCGGGCCTGCGCGAGAGTCACCCGCACGACGTGACGATCACCAAGGAGGCGCCGAATTACCGGCGTTGAAGCTGAGGTCATGAGCCTCGACGAGGCGCGCCGCGAGGAGCGGCCCGTGCTCGTCGTCGACCTCGGCGGGCAGTACTCGCAGCTGATCGCGCGCCGCATCCGCGAGTGCCGCGTCTACTCGGAGCTCGTGCCGTACTCGACGCCGGTCGAGGCGCTGCGGGCGCGGCGGCCGCGGGCGCTCGTGCTGAGCGGCGGGCCTGCTTCCGTGTACGCGGATGGGGCGCCGCACGTCGATCCGGAGCTCTACGAGCTGGGCGTGCCCACGCTCGGCATCTGCTACGGGATGCAGCTCATGGCGCTCGATCTGGGCGGATCGGTCGAGCGGACGGGCGCCTCCGAGTTCGGGCGCACCGAGTTGCGCGCCGAGGGCGGCGCGCTCTTCGCCGGGCTGCCGGAGGATGAGACCGTCTGGATGTCGCATCGCGACTCGGTCACCGCTGCGCCGACCGGCGCACGCGTCACGGCGGGCTCGCCGTCCACGCCGATCGCTGCGTTCGAGGAGCCGGAGCGCGGCCTGTACGGCGTCCAGTTCCACCCGGAGGTGCTGCACACCGAGCACGGCACCCAGGTGCTGAAGAACTTCCTGTACGGCGTCGCCGATGCGCCCGCCACGTGGACGCCCGCCGCGGTGATCGAGGAGCAGGTCGAGCGGATCCGGGCGCAGGTTGGGTCCGCGCGCGTCATCTGTGGTTTGTCGGGCGGGGTCGATTCCGCGGTCGCCGCGCTGCTCGTCTACAAGGCGATCGGCGACCAGCTCACGTGCGTGTTCGTGGATCACGGGCTGCTGCGCAAGGACGAGGCGGCGCAGGTCGTCGAGACGTTCGGCGGCCACTTCCACGTCCCGCTCGTGCACGTCGACGCGAAGGAGCGCTTCCTCGCGAAGCTCGAGGGCGTCACCGACCCGGAGGAGAAGCGCCGGGCCATCGGCGAGGAGTTCATCCGCGTCTTCGAGGCGGAGGCGAATCGGCTCGGCGACGTGGGCTTCCTCGTGCAGGGGACGCTCTACTCGGACGTGATCGAGTCGGGCGGCCTCGGCGGGCTGCAGGCGGGAACGGCGGCGACGATCAAGTCGCACCACAACGTCGGCGGCCTGCCGGAGGAGATGGACTTCGACCTCGTCGAGCCGCTGCGGCTGCTGTTCAAGGACGAGGTGCGCCGCGTCGGCGAGGAGCTCGGGCTTGCCCGAGCGCATGGTGTGGCGCCAGCCGTTCCCCGGCCCGGGCCTGGCGATCCGGATCATCGGCGAGGTCACCGAGGAGCGGCTCGACACGCTGCGCGAGGCCGACTCGATCCTCCAGGACGAGATCCGCCGCGCCGGCCTCTACCGCGACCTCTGGCAGAGCTTCGCCGTGCTCCCCGCGATCCGCTCGGTCGGCGTGCAGGGCGACGAGCGCACCTACGCGTACCCGATCGTGATCCGCGCGGTCACCTCCGAGGACGCGATGACCGCCGACTGGGCCCGCCTGCCCTACGACCTGCTCGAGGCGATCTCGAGCCGCATCATCAACGAGATCCCCTCGGTCAACCGCGTCGTGCCTCGACATCTCGTCGAAGCCGCCGGCGACCATCGAGTGGGAGTAGACTGTCACGCGCCGGCGGGCGCGTCTGGAGGTCGGAAGGCACTGGCCGCGGCGGCCGGTGGCGGCAGATTGACACCGGCAGCGCGTCTCGCCGGCGCCGCGGAGGCGGCCTTCCTGGGGCCCGAGAGCGCTCCGCCCGTGGGTGCACGGCTCGGCCGGGCGTCGTCCGTACTGGCTCCGTTGGCCGCCGTCGGCCCTTGTTCGTCTGCGCCGTGTGCCGCTGCTCCGCCGCGCGGCGAGCGGCGACTCCGCCGCCTCTGGGCTGTACGCTCGTCAGCCGCGCTGGGTTGCCGAGGCGAGCACGATCGGCCCGCCACCGGTACCGACGCCGGGCGGGTCCGCGCGGCTGGTCGCCGCAGGCCGGAACGCCGTCCGGTACGTTCACCGAGACACTTCGCCAGGCCGCGAGCCGGAGCTGCCTGACGGCGCCGATCGCTCGCATCGCTGCGCCTGTAGCTACTCGGCGCCGCGGCTTCAGAGCCGCCGTGGCTCGTACATCGCGCGGGCCTCTCGATCTCGCCCATGCGCGCCGTCTCCCGCTCGTCGCGCAGCTGCTTCGCTGCGGCCTGGGACTCGAGCTCTTGGTCGTTCTCGGGCTTGCTCGGCGCACGGCATAGGCGCACGTCCAGCCGAGTTACCCTGGAAGCCATGCTCTCGACTGATACGCTCTAGCGCCGCCCGCTCGCTACTCCTCGACCCTGTCCTCCGCCTCCTCGGCGGCCTCGACGATGTCGCCCTCCTTGAAGAGCACTGTCCTGAAGCACCGTCCGCCACGCGTCCTTGCGGCGAGACAGGAACTCGAGGTTCATGGCGAAATGGAGGAACTCCTCCTGCTGTGCCTGGGCCATGATGGCGCGCGCGTCCTTGTCGGTCTCGAGCGAGAGGCGCTGCTCGTACCAGCCGATCGCCTCGGTCTCCTCGATCAGCGACGTGCAGATGCGGGCGAAGGTTCGCACCTCCTGCGACAGTTCTTCGGGCGGCTCGTGGTACTGCTCGAACGGCATCGGTGCTCCTTTCGGTCAGCGAAGGGCGTCGAGATCCTCGAAGTCGCGGCCGAGCCGCTTGTTGACTTCCCGCCGGACGCGGGCGCGCAGCTCCGCGTTGCGGGCGAGCTTGTAGCCCGCGAAGCACAGGGCGACGAAGACGAGGAACGCGAAGATGCCGACGTTCCCGGTCTTCGCGATCTCAATCGCCCGGTGGAGGCTGCGCCCGGAGACGTAGCCGAGGGTCACGAAGGCGGCGCTCCAGACACCCGCGCCGATCAGCGACGCGCCGAGGAAGCGCAGGTACGGCAGCCGCGACGCGCCGGCGATGAACGGCGCGATCGCACGGACGAACCCGATGAAGCGGCCGATGATGATCGTCTTGCCGCCGTGGCGGTTGAAGAACTTCTCGACGGCCTCGAACCGCGGCTCGGTCACGCCGATCTTCGGCCCGTGGCGGAGCGCCCAGCCGCGACCGAGCTTGCGGCCGAGCAGGTACCCCGTCGAGTCGCCGGCAGCGGCGCAGAACCAGACGAGGAAGAAGAGCGCCACCACGTTGATCCGGCCCTGGCCCGCCACGAACCCGCCGAAGATCACCGCCACCTCGCCCGGCGCGACCAGCCCGATGAACGCAGCGGTCTCCAGGTAGGCCATGACGCCCACGAGCAGGTACGTCCAGCCACCGAGCCTGTCGCTCAGTCGCGTGAGGATGGATTCGAGGCTGGGGACTTCGATGACGCCGCTGCCGTAGACAGCCGCGCCGAGCCCGAAGAGCACGGCCGCGACCGTGAGCGCTCGCCGCCCGCGGCGCCAGAGGAACCACGCCACGACGAACGCAGCGACCGCGAGGAGCATCGGCAGCAGCTTCACGTGGGGAGCGTACGGGGGCGTAGGGTCACGCCGTGGAGTTCCGGGAGCTGCTCCGCCGGCGGCGCATGGTGCGCGCGTACTCGGACGAGCCGGTCGAGCCCGACGCGGTCGACCGCATCGTCGGCGTGGTGCGGCGCGCCCCGAGCGCAGGGTTCAGCCAGGGGCACCGGCTCTACGCAGTGACGGACGCCGCCGTGCGCAGCGAGCTGGCACGGCTCGCCGGCGAGGAGGAGTACGCGGCCGCCGGCCACGAGCGCTGGATCTCCGCGGCGCCGGTGCATGTCGTCGTAGGCGTGCGCGAGGAGAGCTACCACGAGCGCTACCGCGCGGCGGACAAGCTCCGCGACGGCGAGGAGATCGGCTGGCCGGCGCCCTACTGGTACGTGGACGCCGGCGCGCTGTTCATGCTGCTGCAGCTCGCAGCACTCGACGAGGGGCTGGTCGCGGGCGTCTTCGGAGTCGTGCCGGACGACGTACCCGCGCTGAAAGCCGCGGTCGGCATGCCCGACGACGTCCACTTCGTCTGCGTCGTGACGATCGGCCACCCGAAGCCGGGCGCCGACGAAGCGGGCCAGACGAGCCGCCTGAGCCGGAGACGTCTCCCGCTGGACGAGCTCGTCCGCCGAGTCTGACCCAAAGCCGCGCGGCGCGTCGTCAGCGTGCCTGGCACCCACGACCGCCCGTTCGGTGCCAGGCACGGAAGGTCCCGCGGGCGGCGATCCGGCCGCGGCGACGCTTCGTCAGCGTGCCTGGCACCCGAGATCGCTCGTTCGGTGCCAGGCACCGAAGGGTTCCGCTGCGGCTACTCGAGCACCAGCGGCGGGTAGCGCTCTCGTACCTCGTCCGCGAACGCGGCCAGCTGATCCGCGAGCGCGGCGTCCTCGAGCTCGAGCACGTTCTCCGCGTTGAGCTCGCCCGACCGCGAGAGGTTGTAGCTCCCGACGAACACGACGTTGTCGGCGACGACGAGCTTCGCGTGCATGAAGTCGTGCACGGGGCTGGCCGGGCGCCAAGGCGTCGACTCCTTCCCGCTGAAGCGGTCCGGGACGATGCGCAGGAGCAGCGGCAGCTTCCACGTCACCGACCCCTCGTGCCGCCACTGGCGCAGCACGTCGCGGCACTGCGCGGCGTCGAGGCAGCCGCGGACGTCCGAGCGGCCGTCGCCGATCACCTGTGCGAGCGTCCCGAGCACGGGGCCGCTCGTCAACACGGGGGAGAGGATCCGCACCCGCCGCCGCGCGGCCCCGATCGCGCGCGAGATCCGGTGCGCGAGCGGCTCGCCGAAGCCCGGGGCGAACCACGGCCGCACCTCGATGTCGCCGACGTTGACGCGCCGCGGCTGCACCTTGCCCGTCTCCGCGATCGTGTCCTTCGTCCAGATCTCCTCGAAGTTGAGCCGGAAGGCGTGCGCGAGCCGCTCGGAGCGGACGATGACGACCACGTTCTCCTGCCGCGCGAAGGAATCGTCGGTCCAGTTCATCGACCCCGTAAAGACGGTCTCCTCGTCGCGCACGACGTACTTGTGGTGCATCAGGTCGGGGATCCCGGCGATCGCCCGTGACGGCACGCCCAGCGACGCGATCAGCCGCGCGTCCGGCTCGGGCGGCGGCGGCACCGGCACCGGGAACGACGAGTCGACGTCGTAGACGATCCGGACCGCGACCCCGCGCCCGGCCGCCCGCTCGATGGCGGAGGCGATGCGCGGTGAGGTCTCGGGGCCTAGGTGGAAGTCGTACTGGGCGATGTCGAGCGAGCTCTCAGCACCGTCGACGAAGTCGGCGATCCACCCGGCGACGGTCTCGGCCGGCTGGCCGCCGTCGGTCAGAGTACGAAGCTCGATGTCGGGCATGGTCGGGGCGCTCGCCGCCGCACGGGTCGGCGAGACGTACAACTTCTATCGCGACGGCGAGGGCGCCGCCGCGAGATGCGCTCGTCTCGAGGCGTATCTACGCGCGCGGCAAGGCGCCCGCTGGCTGCTCGTCGGCGAGGCTGCGGGCTGGCGCGGCGCCCGCGTCTCGGGCCTGCCTTTCACCTCGGAACGCCAGCTGACGGGCCGCGGCCCGGCCGAGGCGACCGCGACCATCGTGCACCGCGTCCTGCGCGAGCTGAGGGTCGAGGAGGACGTCCTGCTCTGGAACGTCGTGCCGACCCATCCGCACTGTCCGGGCAAGCCCGCATCCAACCGGGCGCCAACCCGCGTCGAGATCGACGCCGGCGTGCAGTTCCTCGCCGAGCTCGCCAGCGGGCGCCATGTCGTCCCGGTCGGCCGTGTCGCGGAGCGCGCGCTCGGGCTATCCGGCATCCGCCATCCCTCGCACGGCGGCGCGCGGGCCTTCCGCGAGGGGCTGGTACAAGTGCTCCGGTGACCGAGTACCCGGTTCGCCGCAACACCCTGCTGCTCGCGACCGGGCTCGTCTGCCTGTCGGGGATGTTCCAGCTGACGGTCGCGGTCGCGACGGTCACGCTCGTGCTCGTCACCGGAGTCAAGGGGATCCTCGGGCTCGGCCCGGCGATCTTCCTGGCCTCGGGCGCGCTGGCCGCGGGCCCCGCCGGCCGCGCGATGGACCGCTACGGCCGGATGCCGATCATCCGCCTCGGCTTCCTCGCCGGGATCGTCGGCTGCTCCGTCACTGCGGCCGGCTGCGCGCTCGACACGTGGACGCTCGTGCTGCCGGGCCTGGCGCTCGCGGGCGGCTGCGGGGGCGTCGTCCAGCTGTCGCGGGCCGCCGCGGCCGAGATGTACCCGCCCGAGCGCCGGGCGCGCGGCATGTCCTACGTGCTGTTCGGCTCGGTCATCGGCGCCGTGCTCGGGCCGTTCGTCTTCGGCCCGATGTTCGCCGGCAAGACCCTCTCAGCCGACGATCTCGTCGTGCCGTGGCTCGCCGCCGGCGCGTTCCTCGTCGCCGGGCTCGTGATCGCGTTCTTCGTGCGGCCCGATCCGTCGACGATCGCGAAGCAGCACGGCGACTCGACGGTCGCCGCCTCGCCGCTCGCGGAGATCCTCCGGCGCCCGGGCGTCCCGCTCGCCCTGCTCGCCGCGGTGACCAGCTTCGCGGTGATGGCGTCGGTGATGAACCTCTCCGGCTACGTCGCCCTCGACCACGGGATCGAGCAGGGCCAGGTGTTCCGGATCATCAGCGCCCACATTGTCGGAATGTTCGGGCTCGTCATCGTGGTCGGCGACCTCATCGACCGCATCGGACGCCAGCGCGCGATCACGGCCGGGCTGATGCTCATGGCCGCCTCCACGCTCGCGCTCGTCTGGTTCGAGTCGATCGTCGGCATGTCGGTGGCGCTGTTCGGGCTCGGCCTGGGGTGGAGCTTCTCGTACGTCGCGGCCACCGCCGAGCTGGTCACGCTCGCCGGCGTGAACGAGCGCGGGCGGCTGATCGGCTTCTCCGACCTCGTCGCGTCGATGACGGCGGCCGTGCTGGTGCTCGTCGGCGGCGCTGCGTTCACCGGGCTCGGCACGGTCGGCCTGGCGGTCGGTGGGACGCTCATGGCGGTCGTTCCGGCGCTCGTGCTCCTGGTCTTCCGCCGCGGGCCCACGCCCGCCCTGGAACCGGCGTAACGCTGCTACACTCGGCCCGCCGGCGGGCACGGAGTTCGCCGTCTTTCTCTGCATGAAAACGTGGAATGCAAAGCCGGGCGCCGTCGAGCGCCGCTGGTTCGTCGTCGACGCCGAGGGGCAGACCCTGGGCCGATTGGCGACCCAGATCGCGGAGACGCTCCGTGGGAAGAACAAGCCCGAGTACACCCCCCACGTCGACACCGGCGACTTCGTGGTCGTCGTGAACGCCGAGAAGATCCACGTCACCGGCCAGAAGCTCGACCAGAAGATCTACTACCGGCACTCCGGCTACCCGGGCGGCCTGCGCCAGCGAACGCTGCGCGAGCAGCTCGACCGGCGGCCGACGGAGGTCATCCGCAAGGCCGTGAAGGGCATGCTGCCGCGCAACCGGCTCGCCCGCGCGCAGCTCGGCAAGCTCAAGGTCTACGCTGGCCCCGAGCATCCGCACGCAGCCCAGTCGCCCGAACCATTGGAGGTCAGGAACTAGATGTCGCAGCCCGCGCAGTACCTTGGCACCGGCAAGCGCAAGACGTCCGTCGCGCGCGTGATCCTGCGGCCCGGCGACGGCGCCACGTGGGTCAACGGCCGCACCGTCGAGGACTACTTCCCGCGTGGGGCGCACCAGTCGATGGTCATGGCGCCGTTCAAGGTCGCCGGCCTCGAGGGCCGCTACGACCTGCGCGTGCGCGTCCACGGCGGCGGCCCGTCCGGCCAGGCCGGCGCGGTGCGGCACGGCATCGCCCGCGCGCTCGTCGAGTCCGATCCGGAGCTGCGCGTCGCGCTCAAGCGCGAGGGCTTCCTCGCCCGCGACGCCCGCATGGTCGAGCGCAAGAAGGCCGGCCTGCACAAGGCGCGCAAGGCGCCGCAGTTCTCGAAGCGCTGATCCTGCGCCGTACCGCGTAGGCTCCTGCCCCCGCATGGCCAGGCGTTACTTCGGCACGGACGGCGTTCGCGGTGTCGTCGGCGAGACGCTGACCGCTGACCTTGTCGAGCAGCTCGGCGGGGCGATCACGCGCTGGGCCGGGCGCGGGTCGATCTTCATCGGGCGTGACACGCGCGGCTCGGGCCCCGGGCTGGAAGAGGCGTTCGCGCGCGGCGTGACCCTGGCGGGCGGCACCGCAGTGCTCGGCGGCGTGCTCCCGACTCCCGCCGTGGCGCTGCAGGCGCTCGACGCAGGCGTCGTCATCTCGGCCTCGCACAACCCGCCCGAGTACAACGGCGTCAAGATCTTCGACCGCGACGGCCAGAAGCTCACCGACGATCAGGAAGTGGAGATCGAAGAGCTCCTGGGCGCGCGGGCGACGGCCGAGGGCGGCCGGTCGTACGCCAAGGCGGACGGCGACGTCGAGTACACGGAGTACGTCCTCGACCACTTCGGCAGCGACCTCACCGGCCTACGGCTCGCCGTCGACTGCGCGAACGGCGCCTACTCGAAGATCGGCCCCGATGCGTTCCGCCGCCTGGGCGCAGAAGTCGTCGCCGTCGCCAACGAGCCGGACGGCACGAACATCAACGTCGAGTGCGGCGCCACCGACCTGCGGCTCCTGTCGCGCACGGTCCGCGAGCACGGCCTCGACCTCGGCGTCGCGTTCGACGGCGACGGCGACCGGATGCTCGCAGTCGACGGGGAGGGGGAGACGGTCGACGGCGACCAGCTCCTCGCGCTGCTCGCGCTCTCGCTCGGGGTCGACCTCGTCGCGGTGACCGTGATGACGAACCTGGGCTTCCACCGCCTCATGGGCGAGCACGGCATCGACGTGGTCACCACCGACGTCGGCGACCGCTACGTGCTCGAGGCGCTCCGCCGCTTGGGCGGCGTGCTCGGCGGTGAGCAGTCCGGCCACCTGATCTACCTGCGCGACCACGTCAGCGGGGACGGCCTGGCCGCGGCGCTGCTCGTCTGCGCCGCTCTGGACGGACGCTCGCTCGCCGACGCCGTGGCGGTCATGCCGCGCTATCCACAGGTCAAGGAGAACGTGCACGTGGGCCGGCGCGAGCTCACGCCGGAGCTTCGCGAGGCCATCGAGGAGCGCAACGCGGAGCTCGACGGCGAGGGCCGGATCCTGGTGCGCGCGTCCGGCACGGAGCCCGTGATTCGCGTCCTCGCAGAGGCCCCGGACGAGGGGGCCGCAGAGGCCCTCTGTGCTAGCATCGCCGCTCTCGTTCAACGAGAGCTCGGTTAGGGCATCCCCCCAATACGGGGATCCAGGAGACCGGGCTTTCGTGCTTTCTGAGCAGGGTTTCCGTCGCCGGGCAGCGCGACCAGGAGGAGCGTGATGTGCGGGATCATCGGATACGTCGGAAGCCGTGAGTGCCAGCCGCTCCTGCTGCACGGCCTCGAGCGCCTCGAGTACCGGGGCTACGACTCGGCCGGGCTCGCCCTGCTCGAGGACGACGGGCTCCATTACGTCCGCACCGTCGGCAATCTGAGCTTCCTCAAGGAGGCCGCGGCCGCGCTGGAGGGCTCCCAGGCGACGACCGGGCTCGGCCACACGCGCTGGGCGACGCACGGCGGCGTCACCGAGCGCAACGCGCACCCGCTCACCGGCTGCCACGACGACCGCCTCGCGATCGTCCTGAACGGCATCGTCGAGAACTACCGCGAGCTGCGCGAGCGTCTCCAGGCCGATGGCCACACCTTCACGTCCGAGACCGACGCCGAAACGGTCACGCACCTGATCGAGCACCACTACGACGGCGACCTGTTCGAGGCCGTGCGCCTCGCTGCGGGCGACCTCGAGGGCCACTTCACCTTCGTCGCGATCCACCGCGACCACCCGGAGGAGCTCGTCGCGACGCGCCTGCAGACGCCGCTCGTCGTCGGCATCGGCGCGGGCGAGATGTTCCTCGCCTCCAACGCCGCCGCCTTCCTGCGCGAGACCCGCATCGTCCTCTTCCCGGACGACCGCGACGTCGTCCAGATCACGCCCGCCGGCGCACGGTTCGTCGACCGCGACGGCAAGCCGGTCGAGCACGACGAGATCGAGCTCGACTGGGACGACGAGGGCGCCGAGAAGGGAGGCTACGAGACGTTCATGCTCAAGGAGATCTACGAGCAGCCGGAGGCCGTCGCCGAGACGATCGGCGACCGCGTCCGCCACGGCCGCCTCGAGCTCGAGGGCCTGGGCCTCTCCGACGAGGAGCTCGCGAACATCCGCCGCGTCGTCATCCTCGCCTGCGGCACCGCCTACCACGCAGCCGTCGTCGGCCGCTACGTGCTGGAGGAGTGGGGGCGCGTCCCGGTCGAGCCGGACATCGCCTCCGAGTGGATCTACCGCAACCCGGTGATCGGCGAGGACACGCTGGTGATCGGCATTTCCCAGTCAGGAGAGACGCGCGACACGATCGGCGCGATGAAGCTCGCCAAGGAGTGCGGCGCGCACACCGTGGCGCTCACGAACATGATGGGCTCGCACATCACGCGCGAGGTCGACTCCTCGCTCTACACGCGCTGCGGGCTCGAGGTCGGTGTCGCTGCCTCGAAGACGTTCACCTCACAGGTCGCGCTGCTGTACCTGGTGGCGTTGAAGCTCGCGATGGTGCGCCGGACGCTGCCGCCCGACGAGATTCGCTTCATCCTCGACGCCGTGTACGAGCTGCCGGACAAGATCGCGCAGTTCCTCGACGCCGACCACCCGATCGAGGAGATCGCGCAGCGCTACCACGACAAGCCGTTCTTCCTCTACCTGGGCCGCCACATCGGGCTGCCGGTGGCGCTCGAGGGCGCGCTCAAGCTGAAGGAGATCTCCTACATCCCGACCGAGGCGTATTCGGCCGGCGAGATGAAGCACGGGCCGATCGCCCTCCTCGACGAGGACACGCCGGTCGTCGTCGTGGCGACGAACATCCACGTGTACGACAAGATCGTCTCGAACATGCAGGAGGTGCGGGCGCGCGGCGCGCACGTGATCGCGATCGCGACCGACGGCAACGAGGACATCCAGCACCACGCCGACGACGTCATCTACGTCCCGCAGTCGCCGGCGTTCCTGCAAGCGGTGCTCGCGGCCGTGCCGCTGCAGCTGCTTGCCTACCGGATTGCGCGGCTCAAGGGCCTGAACGTGGACCAGCCGCGCAACCTGGCCAAGACCGTCACGGTCGAGTAAAACCAGGGACTGTCCCGGCAGTATTGGGACTGTCCCTCAAGACGTGACTCGATGGTCGCCTTCCCGGTCTGTTAGGGGCTGTCCCACAAGCTGACTATGGATCCTTGCCGTGCAGCGCGGGCGAACGTGCGCTCGCCGTGCGAAGCGAGGACCTAACAGGGACAGTCCCTGTAAAGGGTCGCGGCGCTCAGCCCATCGCGAACTGCTCGGCTGCGGCGGACGGCTTCGGGTCGGGCACGCGGAGCATCCGGAACGAGTTCAGCAGGCCGAGGAACGCGGCGATCAGCGGGACGAGCAGCGCCACCTGCAGGCCGTGATGCCGCGCGTCGGTGTTGATCTCGATGATCTCGGCCTTCACGTCGGGCGGCTGGCCGGCGAGCTGCTGCTCGAGGTGCGTGTTCGTCATGAACTCCGCGTCGTCTTCGAGCGCGTCGGAGACCTGCTGCTGCTGGCTGGGCGAGAGCACCGTGCTGGCGTCGGCCTGGTTGGTGAACGAGAACGAGAGGGTCGCGAGCATGATGGCGCCCGCGAACGCGAGCCCGAACGACAGCCCGAACGAGCCTGCCGCCGAGTTGACGCCCGCCGCCTCGCTGACGCGCTCTTCGGAGATCGGCGACAGCGTGTAGTTGTTCAGCTGCGACACGAGCAGCCCGAGGCCGCAGCCGGCGATCGCGAGCGGGATCACGAGCGCCCAGCCGGAGTCGGCACGCGGCACGATCGGCAGTAGCAGGAGGACGCCCACGCCGAGTAGCAAGAAGCCGATCTGCACGAGCCGGCTCGGCCGGTGCTTGCCGGCGCGGCGGCCTGCCACGAGCGCGGTCGCGAACATCGTCAGCGAGAGCGGTGCCAGGGACAGGCCCGCCTCCATCGCGGTGTACTCGAACACCATCTGCAGGTAGATCGGCAGGGCGATCATCATCCCGCCGAGCGCGATCTGCTGGAGCATCTGCTGCGAGATCCCGAAGCGGAAGACCTTGGACTTGAAGAGCTCGGGGTCGATCAGCACCGGCTTGCCCTCGCGCTTCCGCCGCACCAGCCACCACGCGAACCCGGCCATGGCGATCGCCCCGAGCGCGATCAGCGCGCTGACCGCCTCCCCGCCCTCCTGCCAGACGAGGATCCCGAGCACGATGCCGCCCATGCCGACGACCGACAGCACCGCGCCGACTGGATCGACGGCGCGCGAGCCCGTGTACGGCGCGTCCTTCACGAGCCTCGAGCCCACGAGCACGACCAGGATGACCAGGTCCTCCAGCAGGAAGGCGACGCGCCACGAGAGGTACGTGGTGATGAAGCCGCCGATGAGTGGCCCGACCGCAGCCGCAATCGCCGCCGCCGCGCCGACCAGCGCGTATGCCTTGTGCTGCATCGCACCGCTGAAGTTGCCGTGGATCAGCGACTGCATCGACGGCAGCAGGAGCGCGGCGCCGAGCCCGCCGATGATCGCCCAGAAGATGATGATCGCGGTGATGCCCTGCGCCAGGGCCATCGCGAGCGCGCCCGTGGCGTAGGCGAGCAGACCGATGATGTAGGCGCGCTTCCGACCGATCAGGTCGGCGACCTTGCTTCCGATCAGGATGAACGCCGCCGACACGAGCGCTTCCAGCGCAATCGCCGACTGCACGCTGCTGACGCTCGTGTCCAGGTCGTGCACGACGGCCGAGATCGAGACGTTCATCAGCGACGTGTCCACGACGAGGACGAACATCGCCATCGCCAGGAGGATCGCGAGCTTCGGGTTGCCCTCGGAGCGCCGCGCGCCGTTCACGCCCACGCGAGCGGCTCGAACCCTGAAGTCGTCGGAGCCGAGGCGATCAGCAGCTGCACGGGCTCGCTGCCGTCGTTGCGGACTGTGCGGCGCCGGTCCGGAGCGACGCGGACGAAGCTGATCGGGCTCACCGGGTGATCCTCGCCGTCGATGACGGCGACGGCGTCTCCGCGCAGGATGACGAAGACCTCTTCGTGGTCGCGCTCGGCCTCGGTGTGCTCGGGGATCTGCCCGCCGGGCTCGATCTCGACGAGGTTCATGCCGAACGAGCCGAGCCCGATCGAGCGGCGCACGAGCCCCCAGCGGCCGTTGGTCTCGAGCTCGTCGGCGCTCGCGATCGTGAAGCCGTCGTCGTCCGCCACGCGGCGGAGCCTACGTGGCGGCTACGAGCGCGCTGCGCGCGAGTGGCGCTTCGACTTCTCGCCCGCTCGCCTCGCGAAGATCCAGACCGACGTCACACCGAGGCCGACGAGCCAGCCGGTGAGCGGGATGCCCGCCATGATCACGCGGCCCAGCCCGTCGTATTCCCTCTCCGGGTCAGCCCCCGAGACGTACCACCAGGCGAGCGCGATAGCGCCGCCGGCGAGGCCCAGAACGAGCCAGAGGTGGCGCTGGATCAGATGTGTGACGCCCCAACCCGCAACCGCGGCGGCGAGCAGCAGGCCCCACAACAGCGTCCCTTCATCCATATCAGACGCACTATATAGCGGAACGGCGATAAAAGGAAGCGAGGATCGCTCCGGCTGCGGCGAGCTGCAGCCAGGTCGGCAGCCCGCCGCGCCGGTGGAGCGACTTGTAGCGGTGCGTCGGGAAGAGCTCGCGCCGGCCCGGCCGCTCCGGCCGGAGCACGTGCTCGAAATCGGGCAGCGTCGCCGCGAACGCGCCGATCGTCGCCGGTGAGAACAGCCCCCGCTGCCGCGCGACCCAGAGCCCGGCCAACAGCCCGCTGACGCCCTCGAAGACGTCCGACGGGATGTCCTCGTGCGGTGTCAGGTCACCGAGGAAGTGCGAAACGAGCACCGAGCGCGAACGCGGCCGGCCGCGACCCGGTCGCCTCGCCGATCGCTGCGCCCGTCGCGACATGGAGTGACTCGATCATTGCGGCACCGTATCCTCACGGCATGGCCCGTACCGAGGCCCAGCGGCGGCAGCATGACCCTCGTCGCGACCATCCTCGGCTCGTCGCTCGCGTTCATCGACGTCACCGTCGTGATCATCGCGATGCCGACGATCGAGACGGATCTCGACCTCGGCCTGACGGGGGAGCAGTGGATCTACCTGTCCTATTCGCTGGCCCTCGCCGCGCTGTACCTGGTCGGTGGGGCGATCGGCGATCGCTACGGGCGCCGGGAGGTGTTCATGGCGGCCGTCGCGGGCTTCGCGCTTGCATCATTGCTCGCGGCGGCGGCGCCGAACGGCGGCGTGCTGATCGGCGCGCGGACCTTGCAGGGCATTGCCGGCGCGTTCGTGACGACCAACAGCCTGGCGCTGCTTCGCGAGACGTACGGGAAGGAGGCGGGGCGGGCCGTCGGCCTCTGGACGTCGTTCACCGGCGTCGTGACCATCGCCGGCCCGCCGGTCGGCGGCGCGCTCGTCGAGTGGGCCTCGTGGCGCTGGATCTTCCTCCTCAACCTGCCCGTCGCGGTGGCGACGATCTGGTTCGCGCGGGCAGGCCGCTGCCGCCAGCAGGCAACGGCCCGCGTCGGCCGGCTCGACATTCCCGGCGCCGTGCTGATCGCGGTCGGCACGAGCTCGCTGACGTACGCGCTCGTCGAGGGCGCGGACAAGGGCTTTGCGCAGTACTGGTGGCTGTTCCTCGTCGCCGGCGTGGCGCTCATCGCGTTCCTCGTGGTCGAGCACCGCAAGGAGAACCCGATGCTGCCGCTCGAGCTCTTCAAGATCCGGAACTTCGCCGCTGCCAACTCGGCGACGTTCCTCGTCTACGCGGCGCTCGGCGCCTGGCTCGTCTACATCGCCCTGTTACATCCAGTTCCTCGGCTACTCGCCCTTCGTGACGAGCCTGATCCTTGCGCCGACCACGGTCGTGATGATCCTGCTCGCGCCGCGCTTCGGCGCGCTTTCCGACAAGCAGGGGCCGCGCCTCTACCTGACCGTCGGCCCGTCCCTCCTGGGCTGCGCGGCGCTGCTGTTCATGGCCGTGGACACGAAGACGAAGGTCTGGTACATCGGCCTGCCGGCGCTCGGGATCTTCTCGCTCGGGCTGGCGATGCTCGTCGCTCCGATCACGGCCACGGCGCTGAAATCCGCGCCCGAGAAGTACGCCGGCATCGCCTCGGGCATCAACACGACGTTCTCGAGGGTCGGCAACCTGCTCGCGGTCGCGATCGTCGGCCTCGTGGTGACCGTCGTCTTCGAGGCCAATGGGGGCAGCTCCGGCGACGTGCCGCTCGCGAAGGACCAGGCCGGCACGGCGCTGGGTGGCGCCTCGCTCGACGCCTGGCGGGCCGGCATGGCGGTCGTTGCCGCGCTCGCGTTCGCCGGGGCGGTGGTCTCGGCCATCTTCATCTCGAATCGCGAGGCACGGGCAGGCGCCGAGGAAGAGGCCCAGCCCGAGGCTATGCCGGGCGAGCCGGCGCCAGCGAAAAGCTGAGCGCAGCGGCCCGCGCCCTCGCCTGCGCGACGGCCTCCTCGCGCGTCTCGCCGGCCTCGTAGACGATCGCGAGCCGGAAGCTCCCCGGGTCGTTGGCGTACGCCTCGGACAGGTTCTGGCCCGCGTGGACGAGGATCTCGACGCCGTCCTCCGGCGCGGGCGTCTCGTCTACCCATGCGTCCTCGAAGCGCCGCAGCACGTAGCTGACCGCCACGCCCTTCGCGAATGAGGGGTCCCAGCGCGGGTCGTCGCCGCAGGCGAGCGCGAGCAGCGCGTCGTAGCTCGAACGGCTGTGAACCGCCCGTAAGAGCGGCGCGAACTGGGACGCGATGCGCCCGTTCAGCTCGATCAACATGGCCGGGCCGGAATCCGGCACCACGAACTCGGCGTTGAAGAACCCGTTGTCGAAAACGAACGCCCCCGGCAGGCGCGCCGCCAGCGCCGACACCTCGCTGACCCGCTCGGCCGGAAGCCGGCTCGGATACTCGAACCGCTCGAAGCTCAATGTCCCCTCGTACATCACGGAGTCGGTGACACCGACGATCGTGACCTCGCCCGCGTGGACGTAGCCCTCGACCGTCACCGGCGCGCCCGTGAGCACGTCCTCCGCGATCCAGCCTTGCCCGTCGAGGTCGACGCCGCCGAGGCGCGCGAGCGACTCCCAGCCGGCGGCGTAGTCGTCCACGCCGTCTTCGGGGAGCGCCGCGGGGTCGTCCACCCGGTGCGCGCCCATCGAGAGGCGGCCGACGGCCGGCTTGACGAACCACGGCGGGCCGAACTGCGGCTTGTCGCGGCGGGGCACGAACCAGCGCGGCGCCGCCTCGGGGACGGTGCGCTCCTGGATCGCCCGCGCGGTCGGCTTGTGCTGGAGCGAGGCGACGGCGCGCGGCGACGGCCCGGGCAGGCCGGCGCGGTCGGCAAGCACCGCCGCCAGCAGCGCGCCGCGGTCCTTGGACGACACGATCCCGTCCGCCTCGATCGTGCCGAGCTCGGCCACCAGCGCCTCGCCGTCCAGGTGTGTGAGCGAATCCAGATCCGGCCCCGCGAACGTGACCGCGTAACGTCGATCGAGCCCCGCAGACCGGATCTCCGCGATGTCTCGCTCACTGGGGGAAACCACGACGATCCGCCGCACGTTGCCTGATTCTGTCCATTCCTCTACGCTCCCCGCGCCCCAGTGAGACAGGCTGGCCACAGCAGCGTGGCAGTCGCCAGACGTCACGCGCCAACCAAGGCCGAGGTCGCCGATCAGCTCGGGGCGGCCCGTCGCCGCATGCTCGAGCTCCTGGCGCCGCTCGACGACGAAGCCCTCTGTAGCCAGCACTCGGAGCTGATGTCGCCGCTCGTGTGGGATCTCGCCCACTGCGCGCACTTCGAGGAGCTATGGCTCGTGCGCGCGCTCGGCGGCTCGGGCTCGGCGGATCCGCGGCTCGACGACCTCTACAACGCCTTCGCGCACGAGCGCTCCGAGCGGGCGACGCTGGAGCTGCTCACGCCGGCCGAGGCCATGCGCTTCGCGGAGGACGTGCGCGGGCGCTCGCTCGCGCTGCTCGACCAGGTCGACATCGGCAGTGAACGGCTCACCGAGGACGCCTTCGTCTACGGGATGCTCGTGCAGCACGAGCACCAGCACGTCGAGACGATGCTCCAGACGCTCCAGCTGCGCGAGGCGCCGTACCCGCTCGGCGAGCCGGAGCCGCGCACGGGCCGGCCGACGGCGCGGGAGGTCCTCATCGAGGGCGGCACGTTCGTCATGGGCACCGACGACGAGCCGTGGGCCTACGACAACGAGCGGCGCGCCCACGAGGTGGAGCTGGGGCCGTACGCGATCGACACCGTCCCGGTCACGAACGCGGAGTTCATCGAGTTTGTCGAGGCGGGCGGCTACGCCGACGAGCGGCTCTGGCAGCCGGCCGGCTGGGCGTTCCGGCAGCAGGAGGCGCTCGAGCATCCCGGCTTCTGGCGGCGTGAGGACGGCGGCTGGTCGCGGCGGCGCTTCGGCAACTGGGAGCGGCTGCCGCTCGAGGAGCCCGTGCAGCACGTCTGCTGGTACGAGGCCGACGCATACGCGCGCTGGGCAGGCAAGCGGCTGCCGACCGAGGCCGAGTGGGAGCGCGCGGCGAGCTCCGGCGAGCAGCGCCGCTACCCGTGGGGCGAGGAGGCCGGCACCGAGGCGAATCTCGCGGGGAAGCGGTTCGCCCCTGCCGCGGTCGGCTCGTACCCCGACGGCGCGAGCACGGACGGCGTCCAGCAGCTGCTCGGCGACGTCTGGGAGTGGACGGCATCGGGCTTCACGGCGTACCCGGGCTTCGAGGCGTTCCCCTACGACGAGTACTCGAAGGTCTTCTTCGGCTCGGAGTACAAGGTGTTGCGCGGAGGCTCGTGGGCAACACACCCTCTGGCCGTGCGTTCGACCTTTCGCAACTGGGACTTCCCGATCCGGCGGCAGCTGTTCGCCGGCTTCAGGTGCGCGCGTGCCGCCTGACGGCGCGGCCTGGCCGGTTGCGCCTCCGACTCCGCAGGTCGACGTGCTCTACACGCCTGCCGAGCGGGCCGAGGCGCTGCGCGAGGACGTGGCGAACGGGCTGGCCGCGACGCCGAAGCACCTCTCGCCGCAGTGGTTCTACGACGAGCGCGGCTCGCAGCTCTTCGACGCGATCACGCGCCTGCCGGAGTACTACCCGACCGAGCGGGAGCGGGACCTGCTGCGTGAGCACGCCGAGGAGATCGGAGGCCTCACCGACGCGAACACGCTCGTGGAGCTCGGCTCGGGCACGTCCGACAAGACGCGGGTGCTGCTCGACTCGCTTGCGGCGAACGGCTCGCTGCGGCGCTTCGTCCCGTTCGACGTGAGCGAAGAGACGCTGCGCCAGAGCGCGGCGGCCATCGAGGAGGAGTACCCGGGCATCGAGGTGCACGGCGTGGTGGGCGACTTCGGCCGGCACCTGGGCGCGCTGCCTGCCGGTCACCGGCGGATGATCGCTTTCCTGGGCTCCACGATCGGCAACCTGGAGCCTGTGCCGCGTGCGCGGTTCCTCGGGGCGATCGGACGCGTGCTCGAGCCGGGCGAGGCGCTGCTGCTGGGCGCCGACCTGGTGAAGGACGTCAGCCGCCTGGAGGCTGCGTACAACGACGCGGACGGGATCACCGCCGAGTTCAACCTCAACATGCTGCGGGTGCTGAACCGCGAGCTGGACGCCGACTTCGACCTGGAGCGGTTCACGCACGACGCGCGCTGGGATCCGGAGCACGAGTGGATCGAGATGCTGCTCCGCTCCGAGGGCGACCAGGTCGTGCGCGTCGGTGCGCTCGGCTTCGACGTCGCCTTCGCCGACGGCGAGGAGCTACGCACCGAGGTGAGCTCGAAGTTCCGCCGCCCCGGGCTGGAGCGGGAGCTGCGCGAGGCCGGCTTCGAGACGGCCGCCTGGTGGGAGCACCCGACGGGCGACTTCGCGCTGATCGTCGCCCGCGTCGTCTGAAATTCGGCACACATTCGCCACGGTTCCGTCACGCGACGCGTGATACCCGGGTCTGACCCCGGTTTAAGGACGCCTCCCGCTAGCGTGGCCCCGTGGACTTCCTGAGCACGATCGGCGACGGGCTCTGGGCTGCCTTCCAGATGGCCTGGGAAGTGTGGTGGGCGCTCGTCCTGGGCTTCGTGCTCTCGGCGATCGTGCAGGCCTGGGTGCCGCGCAAGCGCATGGAGCGCGCGCTCGGGGCGCGCGACCTGCGCACCGTGGCGCTGTCGACCGGCCTCGGCGCTGCGTCCTCGTCGTGCAGCTACGCCGCCGTCGCGATCGCGAAGTCGATGTTCGCGAAGGGCGCCAGCCTGGCCGCGGCGATGGCGTTCCAGTTCGCCTCGACGAACCTCGTCTTCGAGCTCGGGATCGTCATCTGGATCTTCCTCGGCTGGCAGTTCACGCTCGCGACCTTCCTCGGCGGGCTCGTGCTCATCGCGCTGATGTGGCTCGGCCTGCGCCTCTTCGTCGCGCGCACGCTCGAGGAGGAGGCGCGCCGCCACGCCGAGGTGGCCGACGCAGGCCACCAGCACGCAAGCTCGAGCGCCGAGGACATCCGGCTGCGCGAGCGGATCACGTCCGTCCAGTCCTGGTCGGCCGTCGCGCACAACTTCCGCGGCGACGTCGGGATGCTCTGGAAGGAGATCACCGTCGGGTTCGTGATCGCCGGGTTCGTCTCGCTCCTGCCGATGGACTTCTTCAACGCGCTGTTCCTTACCGACGCGCCGCCGGCCGTGCAGGTGATCGAGAACGTGATCGTCGGGCCGATCGTGGCCGTGCTGTCGTTCGTCTGCTCGGTGGGGAACGCGCCGCTCGCGGCGGTGCTCTGGGCCGGTGGCATCTCGTTCCCCGGCGTGATCGCCTTCATCTACGCCGACCTGATCATCGTCCCGATCGTCCTGATCTACCGGAAGTACTACGGCTGGAACTTCACGTGGCGGCTGGTGTCGATCATGTTCGCGTCGATGGTGATCGCCGCGCTCGCGGTGTCGGCCGTCTTCTGGGGGCTCGGGCTGATCCCCGAGACCCGGCCGGACATCGAGGACGTCACCGAGCGGCCGATCACCTGGAACTACACGACCTTCCTGAACATCCTGTTCCTCGGCGTGGCCGCGGCGCTCTGGGGACTGACGCTCCTGCGCGGCGTGCGCGACCCGGTCTGCGGGATGGCCGTCGACCGGTTCTCGACACCCCACCGGCTGTCGTGGGGCGGGAAGACCTGGTACTTCTGCTCGGCGGGCTGCAAGGGGCGCTTCGAGCAGGATCCGGAGCGCTACGCCTCGGGCCGCGCGCGTCACGACCACACGGCGCACGCTCACTCGGGCGGCGGCTGACGCAGGCGCTTCGCCTGGCCGCGCCGCTTCTTCTCGTCGAGCCGCCGCTCCTGTGACGCACGCGTGGGCTTCGTGGGACGGCGCGTCCGGCGGACGCGGAGCGCGTCACGCAGCTGCTCGGCGACCCGCTCCAGCGCCAGCTCGCGATTGCGCGATTGGCTGCGCTCGTCCTGCGCGATCGCGCGCACGACCGGGCCGATCCGCTCGCGAACGCGTTCCTTCTGCGCGTCGGTCAGCGTTGCGGACGCGTCCACGTCGAACACGGCCTCGACGCGCGTCTCGTTGCGCTGCGCGTGCTGCCCGCCGGGGCCGCTCGAGCGCGAGAACCGCAGCTCGACCTCGCCGCGCGGAAGCGCGAGCGATCCGTTGACGCGAATAGCATCGCCGTCCATGGGCACCATTCTGCGCGTCGCCAACGGACGTGTCCCCGCGCCGCTCACCCCGGTGCCAGGCGTGGTGACAGAAGCGTCACGAATCGTCCCCAATGCCGCAGCGCCAGGTCGTTTGCCGCGGTGCCAGGCACGCATGAGAAAGCGTCACGCGACCGTCACGAGAGTCGCAACGCCTTTCCGGGACGGGGAACTCGTGGGGGCGAGATGACCGTCGGCGTCGACCTGATCGAGATCGACCGCATCCGGCGCGCGCTCGAGCGGCCGGGCTTTCGCGAGCGCTGCTTCACGGCGGCAGAGCGCGAGTACTGCGACTCGCGGCCGAACCCGGCGCAGCACTATGCGGCGCGCTTCGCAGGCAAGGAGGCGGTCGGCAAGGCGCTCGGGTTCGGCGTCGCGCGGCTCTGGGCGTGGCAGGAGATCGAGATCGCCGGCCGTCCGAAGCCGTCCGTGTCGCTCTCCGGCCGCATCGCGCGCCAGGCCGAGCGTGTCCGTGCCGGTGTGATCGACCTGTCGATGACGCACTCGCGCGAGCTGGCCGGCGCCGTCTGCGTCGTCGAGGCGGCCGGTGCCTGAGCCGTTCAAGCCGCTCTTCACGGCCGCCGAGCTGCGTGCGGCCGAGGAGGCCTACCCCGGCTATCCCGACACGATCCCCGAGCTGATGGAGCGCGCCGGCGGCGCCGTGGCCGACGCGGTCGCAAGCCGGTACCCGGACGCGCGCCGGATGACGGTCGTCTGCGGCGGCGGCTCCAACGGCGGCGACGGGCGGGTCGCGGCGCGCCTGCTCGGCGACGGGCGCCAGGTGCGGGTCGTCGACGTCGCGTCCGAGGACGAGACGCCCGACCTGGGCGACCCCGAGGTCGTGATCGACGCCATCTTCGGAACCGGCTTCCACGGCGCGCCGCGGCCCGCTTCGGCTGCGCTGATCCAGCAGATCAATGCGCTCGGCCGCCCGGTCGTCGCCGTAGACGTCCCGTCGGGTGTGGACGCGTCCACGGGCGAGGTCGCCGGCGCCGTCGTCGACGCGGCGCACACGGTCACCTTCCACGGCCCCAAGGTCGGCCTGCACGTCGCCCCGGGCCGCTTCCACACCGGTGCGGTCGAGACCGCGGACATCGGCCTGGAGGGCGGGCACACGGAGCACCTGCTCGTCGAGGAGACCATCCTGGCGCGCGTCCCGGCGAAGCGGGACGGCGACAACAAGTACACCGCCGGTGCCGTGCTCGTCGTCGGCGGCTCGCGTGGGCTCACGGGCGCCGCCTGCCTCGCGGCCGAGGCGGCGTTCCGCGCCGACGCGGGCTACGTCTCCGTCGCGGCGCCCGCCTCGTCGCTGCCGGTGCTCGAGAGCCGCCTGCTCGAGGTCGTGAAGCGCCCGCTCAGCGAGGACTGGCAGGGCCGTGTCGCCGCAGCCGCAGTCCAGGAGATCGCCGATGCGGCCGAGCGGATGCGCGCGGTCGCGCTCGGCCCGGGCCTCGGGCGCAGCGACGACACGCAGACCGTCGTCCGCCGCGTGCTCGCCGAGCTCGACCTGCCGGTCGTCGTCGACGCCGACGCGCTCTGGCAGCTCGAGCCGTTCACCCGGGCCGCTCCGACGATCCTCACCCCCCACGAGGGCGAGCTCGCGAGGCTGATCGGCGAGACGTCCGGCTGGGTCGCCGCGCACCGCCTCCAGGCGCTCGAGCGCGCCGTCGAGCGCTTCGCGTGCATCGTCCTGCTGAAGGGCGCCGACACGCTCATCGCCGCGCCCGGCGAGCCGACGCTCGTGGTCTCCGGCAATGTCCCTGCCCTGGCTGCTGCGGGCACCGGCGACGTCCTGACGGGGATCATCGCCGCCTTCGCGGCCAAGGGGCTCGACCCGCGCCTCGCCGCGGCGGCCGGCGCGGTCGCGCACCGCCGCGCGGCGCGCCTGAGCGGCAAGCGCCGCGGCCTCGTAGCCAGCGACGTCGTCGACGCTCTTCCAGGTGCCCTTGACTGAGCTGGACGTCGTCACCGGCGTCTACTCGTACACGGGCGGGTTCATCGCCGAGGAGCTGCTGCGCCGCGGCCGCGAAGTGCGCACGCTCAGCCGGCGACCGGAGCCGGGGCACCCGCTCGCCGGCAAGGTGCAGGACGGCTCGCTTCAGTTCGCCGATCGCGAGCGGCTGGTTGGCGACCTGGGTGGCGCGGACACGCTCTACAACACGTACTGGATCCGCTACGAGCAGGGTGGCCACAGCTTCGACGCGGCGGTTCGGAACACGCGCACGCTCGTCGAGGCGGCTCGGGAAGCCGGCGTCCGCCGCGTGGTGCACATCTCGGTGTCGAATCCCTCCGAGGCCTCGCCGTTTGCGTACTTCCGGGGCAAGGCCGCGACCGAGCGCGAGGTGCGAGCGGTGTGGCCGTCGGCGGCCATCGTCCGGCCGACGCTCGTCTTCGGCGCGCGCGACCTGCTCCTCAACAACATCGCGTGGATCCTGCGCCGCTTCCCGATCTTCCTCGTCCCCGCCGGCCGTGCCCGGCCCGTCGCCGCAGAGGACGTTGCCGAGCTCGCGGTTTCAGCCGGCGAGGCCGAGACGATCGACGCGGCCGGGCCCGACGTCTACGAGTTCGCCGAGCTCGTGCGCATGGTCGGCCGCGCCGTCCGCGGGCGGGCGCGGGTCGTGCGTGCGCCGGCGACGCTCGGCCTCGGCCTGACTGCGGTTGCGAACCGGTTGCTGCGCGACGTCGTTGTCACCCGAGAGGAGCTCGGCGCGCTCGCCGCCGGCCTCCTGCTCTCGAGCGAGCCCCCACGCGGCCGGAGGAGCTTCGCCGATTGGGTCGAAGCGAGCGGCCCGCAGCTCGGCACGCGGTACGAGTCCGAGCTCGAGCGCAACTTCCGCTCGTATGCACCGCTCTGAGCTGACCATCGACCTCGGCGCGATCCGCCGCAACGCGGGCACGCTGCTGCGCGCGCTCGGCGGGAGCGAGCTCTGGGCGGTCGTCAAGGCCGACGGATACGGCCACGGCGCGCGCGATGCGGCCGGAGCAGCGCTCGACGGCGGCGCGACCGTGCTCTGCGTCGCGACGGTCCCCGAGGCGCTCGCCCTGCGCGCCGCCTATCCGGTCGCGCGCATCCTCGTGATGGGCCCGTGGGTGAGCCGCGACGTCGCCGCAGCCCGCGCCGCCTCGCTGGAGCTGGTCAGCACCGACGGTGAGGTGCCGCCCGGCGTCGCCGTCCATCTGAAGGTCGACACCGGCATGGGCCGCTGGGGCATCTCGGAGCTCCTCGACCAGCCCGACTCCGGCGTGGTCGGCCTGATGACCCACCTTGCGACGGCGGACTCCGACCTCGACTTCGCCCGCCGCCAGCTCGAGCGCTTCCGCGCCGAGACGGACTCGTATCCGCACCTCACTCGGCACGCCGCGAACAGCGCCGCCGCGCTCGCACTGCCCGAGGCGCGCTTCGACGCCGCGCGCTGCGGGATCGCGCTCTACGGCCTCTCGCCGTTCGGCACCGACCCGGCCGCGGACGGGCTCGAGCCGGCCCTGCGCTGGGAGAGCTACCTGGCGCAGGTCAAGCAGCTCGAGGCGGGGGAGAGCACCGGCTACGGCCGCGCGTTCGTGGCCCGCGCCGACACGTGGATCGGCATCGTCCCGGTCGGCTACGCGGACGGCTTCCGCCGCGACCTGACCGGCACCGAGGTGCGCGTCGCGGGTGAGCGCCGCCGCGTCGTCGGGACGATCTCGATGGACGCGTTCGCGGTCGAGCTCGACCGCGAGCTGCCGGTCGGCACGCCCGTGACGATCATCGGCCACGGCGTGCTCGCCGAGGAGCACGCCCGGGTCGCGGGGACGATCACGTACGAGCTCGTCTCGCGCATCGCGAGCGGCCCCACGAGGGCGCGCCGGACCGTGATGTAAGACATTTCGGGGTGGGCCGTCTCACCCACATGATCGACACCACTACAGAGCGGCCCCTCGCGCCAGAGCAGTACCGGATCAACGAATGGCGCATCGCCGAGCTTGTCCGCCACGGCTACTCCCCTGTGCATGCGTTGCTCATGGCACTCGACCCGGACGTCGATCTCGAGGCGGCTCGCCGGCTCGCCCGGGTCGGGTGCCCTCCCTCCCTCGCCATCAGGATCCTGACCTGATGGAGGCGTAGACCCGTCCGCGACCCCAGTCCCCGCATGTAAGAAAAGCAACGCTCCCCCGTCTCAACTTATTGGCCCTCGACCTCCGAGCGGCCGATTTGCACGAGCACGGACGAAGGGAGCAGACGTGGACCCAAACGGAGGAAAGCTTGACCGTGGGGTACCGCGACGCTCATACTCGAATGGGGATGGCGCAAGGGGTTCGCACGCCTCTGGCGGAGCGAAGCGATGATCAGCTCGGAGCACTGGTCGCACAGGGCGACGAGCAGGCCTTCGCGGAGCTTTACCAGCGGTACTTCAGAGGTCTCTACGACTTCACGCTACGCACGCTTCGTGATCGCGACGCGGCGTCTGACGTGGTCCAGACCACCTTTGTCAAGGCGTGGGCCGCTTTGCGCTCCCCGAAGGGAGTGGAGAACGTCAAGGCATGGCTGTATGCGGTAGCTCGGAATCTCGCGATCGACGAGCTCCGGCGGCGGCAGCGCATCGCGCCGAAGTCCGGAGAGGCGGAAGAGGATCCGATCTACACGATCGTCGACGACAGTCGGCTCAGCGACCCCAGCGTCGCCGCGCACGACCAGGAGCTCGTCGACCTCGTGTGGGAGAGCGCGGCTGCGCTCAGCCCGTCGGAGTACTCGCTGCTGGACATGCACCTGCGCCAGGGACTCGACGCCGACGAGATCTCCGAGGCGCTGGGCGTCGCCAAGGGCGCGGTCTACACGCGCCTGACGCGGCTGCGCGACTCGCTCGACGAGGCGGTCACCTCGTCCGTGCTGATGAAGCAGGCACGCGACCGCTGCGAGAACCTCGACGCGCTGCTCACGCGCATGAACGCGACCGAGCTCACGCGCGAGGTGAAGAAGGCGATCACCGAGCACGCGCAGGACTGCGAGATCTGCGGCGAGGTCAAGCGGCGGCTGATCACGCCCGCCGAGCTGTTCGCCGGCCTGACGCTCGTCCCGATCCCAGCCGGCCTCATGGAGGCGATCTGGCACGGGATCTCGACCGAGCTCGGCTTCGCCGGCGCCGCGGCTGCCGGACACGCTGCGGCCGGCAAGGGCGCGGCGACGCACACCGCCAGGCACTCGCGCCACGCGACGAAGGTCAAGGCGGCGACGGCGCTCGGCACGCTCGGCGCGGTCGCGGTCATCGGCGCGCTGCTCTTCCCGCGCGGGGGCGCCGTGAAGGATCCGAGCGACGTCCACAGCACGTCGAACCGCATCGGCGTCCCGGCGGTGTCGCCCATCGTGCGCATGGCGTGGACGCCCCGTAAGGGCGCGGACGCCTACTCGGTCAACTGGACGAACGGCGGCCCCGCCGAGCCGGACGCGGTCGGCGACCTGCCCGGCACGGCCGGCGGCGCGATCAGCCCGGCGCTCGGGCCCGGCCGCTGGTGGTTCAACCTGCGGACGAAGGATCACGGCGACTGGACACACACCGTCCACGTCGGCCCGTTCGTCATCGTCGGCTCGACGATCCAGGCGGCACTCATCCCGGCGTCGGCGTACGGACCGAATTCGGTGAACGGGCTGGGCGCCGGCGCGGGGAACGGCACGGGCGGCAACGGCAGCGGGCAGACGCCGCTCCAGCAGGCGGCGCAGACCATCGTCACGTCGCCGCTCGGCGGCTCCGGGGCCGGCCTGGGCTCGGGCGCCGGTACGGGCGCCGGCTCCGGGTCGGCGGGCAGCGGTGTCGCCGGCGCCGAGCACTCGGAGAGCCCGGGCGACGGCGGCACGCCCACGCCGGCCGCGCCGACCGGCGGCAGCGGCGGCGGAACGACGACCACCACTACGCCGACGACCACGACGCCCGCGCCGCCGGACGAGCCGGCGGCGCCCGGCACGCCCGAGCCGACCTCTTCGACCACGAGCACGACCACGACGACGACACCGACTACCACCACGACGACGCCGACCACCACCGCGCCGTCGCAGCCGACGGACAAGCCGGTTCCGCCGGATCCGTCCATCCCGCCGGACGAGATCGAGATCGGGGGCGAGGGCGGGTTCACCACCACCACGAGCCCCGACCAGGGCCCGTTCACTCAGGGCTGATGTAAGGACCTGGAGGCTCGCGCGTCGTAGACGTGTGAGCACCCTCCAGGAACATCCGGCTGCCCGGCCCTGGAGGGTTGGGGGAGGTCAGGCCGGTCCCACCCGCAGGGGCCGTCTGGCGCTCACTTCGAGCGGCGGGCGCGTTCCGCCGGCCGGAGACGCGAGTCCAGGGCGTCCGCTTGGTGGCTGCTCGGGGGACGGCCGCTTTGCCGCCTGGATGTACGGCACGGAGGGGTCCTGTGCCGTCGCGTCTCCCGCCGGTCCGCCCGCCGCTCGTGCCCACTCCCCCAGTACGCTCGCACCGTGCCTCCCGACGGTGACCAGGGGTCTAACGCCGACGCCGTCCGATCGCGGTTCAGCCAGACAGCAGCCGCGGTCGGCCGGTGCTCGGATGCCCGCGCGGACGAGCTTGCCGCGCGCGTCCGTCATCTGGTCGAACTGACCGGCGAGGAGCGCGCGCTCGACGCGGGGGCCGGAACCGGGGCGCTCGCGTTCGCGTTAGCGCCGCTCGTGCGCGAGGTCGTCGCGGTCGAGCTCGTCCCGGAGCTGCTCGAGGAGGGCCGTAAGCGGCTCGAGCCGGGCAGCAACGTCACGTTCGTCGAGGGCGACGTCACGGCGCTGCCCTTCCCCGACGGCTCGTTCGACGTGGTCGGCTCGCGGATGGTGCTGCACCACGTCGCCCGTCCCGAGCTGGCGATTGCGGAGCTGACTCGCGTGACGCGCCCGGGCGGCACGCTGCTGGTCGTCGACCAGGTCGCTCCGATCGACCCGATGGAGGCGCTCGTGCTGAACCACTTCGAGAGCGCTCGCGACCCGTCGCACACGCGCGTCCTCTCGGATCAGGACTTTCGTGGAGCCTTCGAGGCGAACAGCATCGTCCTGACGCGGTCCGAGCTCGTCCAGGAGGAGCGGCAGCTCGACTGGTATCTCGACCTCGCGGGCTGCGCGGGCGACGAACGCGCGCGGGCGGAGGCGATGGCGCCCGGCCGCGGCTCGTACACCGCGACGGTCGGCTGGTACGTCCTGGCGCGCCGCCCGTACGGCACCCGCGGCTGAGTAGGATCTCGCCGTGCCTGTCGAGATCCACTTCTGCCCCGTCTGAAACGGCTACGACGACCGGGCCGCGAGTCTCGCGGCCGAGCTAACCGAGCAGGGATTCGACGCCGTCGCCCTCGAGGGCGCGAAGAGCCAGTACGACGTGATCGCCGATGGGCGGCTCGTGTTCTCGAAGCAGCAGGTGGGCCGCTGGCCCGAGGACGGCGAGGTGCTCGCCGCCCTGAACGGCGCCGCACCCTGAGCCGCGCGCCCTTCTCCGCAAGTAACAAACTGTTACAAGGCTCGTCGGGCGCCCTTCGCTCACGCTGGCGGATGAATTCGTAGACTCCGGTGGCATGCGTCCGTGCGCGGCCTGTGGCGGGTCGGTGGGGAGCGAGTACCGCTTCTGTCCCTGGTGCGCGGCGCCGCAGCGGCTCAAGCTCGTCGAGTTCTTCGAGGGGCACGAGGAGATCAGCGCCGAGCGTGCCCTGCGTGTGTCGCGCTACTTCGGCGAGACGCCGCACGTGCGCTTCAGCGTGTGGGCCGACAGCGAGCATCGCGCCCGTGCCGAGTGTGCCGTCTCGCTCGACGAGGCCGAGGCGGCGCGGCTCGCGCACTTCCTGGCCGGCACGACACCGCCCCAGCGGCGGCCGAATCTGCTCGAGCGGCTCTACTCGTCTCTCGCCCGGTAGGCGCTGCCGCCCATCAGGCGCGCAAGCGTGCCCGGCGCCAGCGCCTGGGCGATCGCCGGCACGCGGTACCAGCGCGGCACGAAGATCTCGCGGCGGTTCTTGTCGACGGCGCGCAGCACCGCGGCCGCGACCGCGTCCGGGCCGATGACCAGCCGCCGCAGCACCGGGTTGCGCAGCCCGCGCTGCGGGAACGTCTCCGTCTCGACGAAGCCCGGATTGACCGTGTGCACCGCGATGCCGCGCGGCGCGAGCTGGGCGGCGAGTGAGCGCGAGAAGCCGAGCTCCGCGTGCTTGGACGCCGTATACGGGCCGGCCGGCCCCCAGGCGACCGTGCCCGCGACCGAGACGATGTTGACGATGTGCGACGGCTTGTCCGCCTCCAGCGCCGGGAGGAACGCCCGCGTCGCCCACACGGCGCCGAGGTAGTTCACGCGCGTGACCAGCTCGATCCGCTCCGGCTCGAGGTCGGTGAAGTCGCCGCGGCCGGGCATGCCCGCGTTGTTGACGAGCATCCCGATCCGCGGGTGCCGCTCCGTGACAGCGGCGGCCATGCGCTCGATCGCCTCGCGGTCGCCGACGTCGCAGACCTCGTACTCGCCGCTCAGCTCCTCGGCGAGCTCGCGCAGCAGGTCCTCGCGGCGGGCGACGAGCACGGGCAGCCAGCGGCGCGACGCGAGGCGGCGTGCGATTGCCTGGCCGATGCCGGCGGATGCTCCGGTGATGACGGCTACGCGGCGAATGTGCGGAGCTTCTCCACGTTGAACCGGTGCGCGAACGCCCTCACGGGCGAGACGCTACTTCCCGCAGATCCGGACCGGGCGCGAGGCGGCGAGCTGCCTGCCCGCGCCGGTCACAACCGCCCGCAGGACGTGCCTGCCGCGTGCGACCCGCTTGCCGAGGATCCACCCGGCCGCGTAGAGGCCCGCGCTGGACCTCGTGACGGTCGCGATCGGCCGCGGCCCGTCGAAGAACTGCACCCGGCTCACCTTGCCGGTCGAGCTCGCCGCGACGACGAGCGTCGCCTCCGTGCGCAGGCATGACCCGGCCGTCGGGAAGACCCACGTCACGGCCGGACCCTTCCGCACGCGGAGGCGCATGCCCTTGAAGGTCGTGTTCGGGAGGATGCTGCCGCCCGGCGTGACGATGTTCTTCGACTCCTGGTAGTCGGCGGCGACCGTGATGGCCGGCACGTCGCGGGCCGGCAGCGCCGGTGCGTTCGACGGGATCGAGAACACCGCGATGCCGCTCGCCGGGTCGTAGGCGGACGCGCCGAGCAGCACGCCGCGGTAGGCGAGCACGAGCGAGGTCGGGTCGATGCCCGACATCGTGTGGGGCCGCGGCTCGACGTCCTCGACGCGCGCGACGATCGTCGGGCGCCCGGCCGCGACGCGCTTCGTCACGAGCGTCACCTTCGGCGGGTAGACGTCGTTGATCCACGAGCGCAGGACGTACTGGCCGCCGACGGTGCGGTCGATGTCCGGCAGCGTCGGCGAGTCGATCGAGAAGTAGTAGGTCTTCGGCCGCGGGAAGACGGCGCCCGCCGCACCGACGTTCAGCTCGTAGTTGAGCGTGAACGAGTTCACGTTCGTGGGCGTCCCGGCGTAGCCCTGGACGTCGTTCTCGTCGAGCGAGCCCAGCAGCCAGGCGTCGACCAGCGACCCGGGCTCCGAGGCCTCGATCGCGGCGCCGAAGTTCACGACGGGCTCGCCGATGTGCATCACGTACGTGTGCTCCACGCCGCCCTCGTCGACCGAGGGGCCGGTGTAGCTCGCGGGTGGGCCGAACGGCGAGCCGGGCCAGCGGTAGACCTCGACGCGCGAGGCGCCCAGCTTCGTCTGGCCGCGCTGCAGCTCGCGCATCGGCGACGGCGAGCCAATGGTCGGCAGCTGCGGCGTCGAGACGAAGAACGCGTACGGGATCTTTCGCGCGACGGCGCCCTGGCGGAGGATCACGAAGCCGGTGTCGTCGCCTGTCGGCGCGCCGGCCGTGGCCGTCGCCGCGAGCGCGAGCGTCGCGCTCCCGCCCGGCGGCACCGTGATCACCGGCGGCAGCTCGAGCGACGCGCCCGCGCTCGCCGACTGCGGGTGCAGCTCGACCGTCCACGTGCCCGCGCCGCCGCCCGCGTCGGAGACGGTGAACAGCATCTGCTTGCGCACCGCGCCGTTCGCCGGCTTGACGTCACCGAACGAGAGCGAGGCCGGGTTGCTGAAGATCTTCGGGTCGTCGGCGGCCGGCACGTTGATCAGCCCGGCGCCCTCGAGCAAGACCGACGCCTCCTGGGTGCGGAACGTGTCGCCCCACGCCGGGCCTGCCGTGGACATCAACGCGGACTTGACCTGCTGCGGCGACCAGGTCGGATGCCGCTCGAGGAGCAGCGCGGCCGCGCCCGAGACGTGCGGTGCCGCCATGCTCGTGCCGTCGAACACCGCGAACGGCCCGCCCGAGTTCGGCAACGTGGACGAGAGGATCGCACCGCCGGGCGCCGAGACGTCCGGCTTGAGCGCGTGCTCGTAGCCCGTCGGGCCTGCGGACGAGAAGCTCGTGATGATCCCGCTGCGGCCGGTGGCGATGTCCTCGAACGAGCGGCCGACGCGGATCGTGCTGCGGCCGCCGCGGGTCGCCATATAGCCGCGCAGCGCGGCGCCGTCGGCGTCCGAGATCATCCCGCCGGGGATCTCGAGCGGGATCGGGATCCCGTTCGCCTCGCCGGAGCGGTTGTCGACGATGACCACGCCGACAGCGCCCGCCTGGCGGGCGCGCCCCACCTTCGAGACGAACGAGCAGTCGCCGCGCGAGATGAGAGCGATCGCGCCGGCGAGCGGCTTGCCGGTCAGCGGCGTGGTGAAGCCGCTCGGGTCGTTCGCGGCGCCGCAGAGCTTGCGGTCGACGGGCTGGCCCTGCGCGGTCGTCAGCGTGCCGATGTCGACGAGCGTGTGATCCGCGGTCAGCCACGACTGCGGCGCTTCCATGCCGGCCGCGGGCAGGAACGGCACGCGGGCGAGCGCGGCGGGCGCCCCTGCGGCGCTGACGGTCAGCGCGGGGGAGAAGACCTGGCTGTTCGAGACGGCGGCGACGGAGATCGCCTCGGGCACGGTGCCCGGCGACCCGGCGCTGCCCAGCCCGTAGTCCTCGCGGTCGTTCCCGGCCGAGATGACCGGCACGACGCCGGCGTTGGCGACGTTCGCGACCGTCTCGTACATCGCGTCGTTGACCGGATCGGTCTGCGGGCCGCCGCCCGAGAAGTTGATGACGTCCATGCCGTCGGCGACCGCGTCCTCGAAGGCCTTCACGATCTCGGGCGTGTTCGCGATGTTCCCGATCGGCGACGGCGCGTTGAAGACGCGGTAGTTGCCGAGCCACGCGTGCGGCGCGACGCCGGAGAGGCCCGTCGTCAGCGGGTGGTCGCGCCCTGCCGGCGCCGTCGTGTTCTCGTCACCGGCGACGATCCCCGAGACGTGCGTGGCGTGGAAGGACGCCTTCGGGTCGACGGGCAGCCGCCCGGCGCGGCCCGAGCCGGGCCCCGGATAGGCGCGCGCAACGATCACCTTCGGCGTCGTCCACTTGAGCCCGCCCTTCGGGAAGCCGATCGGGTACTTCATCCCGGTCGGGGTGAAGAACCGGTTGCTCGCGTCGATGCCGTCGTCGACGATCCCGACCTTGATGCCGTCGCCCTTGTCGCCGGTCGCGGCCGAGTACTGCGTCGCGCCGATCACGCCCGGGCTGCGGTTGAGGTTCTGGGTGTAGCTCAGGCTCGGATATATCTTGTGGACGTACGAGAGCCTACGGAGCGCGGGCAGCTTCGACACGGGAACGCTGACCGTGAACCCGTCGAGCAGGATCTCGTAGTGCTCCTGCACGCGCGCGGACGGGATGGCCGCCTTGAGCTGCGAGACCGCGCGCGCCTGCGCCTGCTCGATCGCGGCGACGTATGCGGCGGAGCTTGCCGACTTGATGTCGAGGCGGCGGGTCGGGCCGAAGAGCGAGAAGCTCGAGCCGCGGGCGGCGGCGAGCGGCGGCATGCGCAGCGTCGTGATGACGCGCACGCGCCCGGTGTGCTGGCCGTGCGGGATGAAGAGATGCCCGGCCTGGACGCGCGGCTTGACGACCTCACCGGCGTGCGGCTGCTGGATTTGCCTGAGCGTCGCGGAGGCACCCGATGTGCACACGAGCGCCGCAGCGACGGCAACGAAGAAGAGTCGGCGGCGCAAGGACACCCAATCTAGCTGAGCGCTCGGCGAATTCGAGGTCGCGTTCAGGAAATAGACTCGCCGCCGTGGCCGGACGATTCGAGGGCAAGACCGGGCTCGTGCTCGGCGTCGCGAACAAGCGGTCGATCGCGTGGGCGATCGCCCAGCGGCTCGCGGACGAAGGGGCGCGGCTCGCCTTCACGTTCCAGGGCGAGCGCATCGAGAAGAACGTCTGCGATCTCGCGGCCACCGTGAACGCCCCGCTCGTGGCCGAGTGCGACGTGCGCTCGGACGAGAACGTCGAGGCGGTCGTCCGGCAGGCGGGCGAGGCGTTCGACGGCGGGCTCGACCTGCTCGTCCACTCGGTCGCATTCGCGGCTGCCGAGGATCTCGAGGGCCGCTTCACCGACACGCCGCGCGACCGCTTCTGGCTCGCGGTCGACGTGAGCGCGTACTCGCTCGTCGCGTGCGCGCGGGCCGCCGAGCCGCTCATGCAGGCGCGCGGCGGCGGCTCGATCGTGACGATGACCTACCTGGGCGGCGAGCGCGCGGTGCCGCACTACAACGTGATGGGCGTCGCGAAGGCGACGCTCGACGCGTCCGTGCGCTATCTCGCCTGGGACCTCGGCCAGAGCTCGATCCGCGTGAACGCCGTGTCCGCGGGGCCGGTGCGCACGCTGGCGGCCCGCTCGATCGCCGGCTTCCCGACGATGGAGGCGATCGTCGAGGAGCGCTCGCCGCTGCACCGCCACGTGGAGGCGGACGACGTGGGCGCCGCAGCGGCGTACCTGCTCTCGGACGACGCGCGCAACGTGACCGGGACGACGCTCTACGTCGACTCCGGCTACCACTCGATGGGCATGTAGGCGCGCCGGCGCCTCGATCGGGGTCAGGTCACGCTCAGCGCGAGGCGGACTGCGTCGTCGAGGCTGAGCCCGCGTCCTTCCTCGTACTCGCGCGCCCACGCATCCGGGCCGAGCGCTGCGCGGACGGCCACCGGCGTCTCCTCGTTCAGGCGCTGCTCCGTCGCGTCCGTGAGGACATCGATGTCATCGCTCGAGCCGCGGCTAGCGCCGAGCAGCCGGGCTGCGTCACGCGGCCGATCGGGTGCGATGGTCGCGGCCAGTCCCTCGAGGGATGACGCGATAAACGCCGTAGCGCCGACGTCGACGTTCTCGACGAGCGCCAGACGGAAGTCGCGACGTGCGTCGTCGCGACGATCGAGGCGATGCGCAGCGCCAGTTCCGGCGCGGCGTCGAACGACCAGCCCGCCCCTCGGCCAGCAAGCGTTCAAAAAGCGGCGCAGGTCGAGGTGCTCGGGCTCGACCTGCAGGGCCGCTCGACGAACGGTCGGCGGCGTCTTCGGCGAGCGGGTCGAGTGGGTACTCGCGCTCGCCGCGCACGCGCAGGGGCGTCCGGCTGGTGACCAGCAGCCGCAGCCCCTTGGCCTGGGTGAGCAGCTCGCCGAGGGCGGGTGCGGCCGCGAGCAAGTGCTCGAGATTGTCGACCAGGAGCAGCAGCTCCTTGTCGCGGAGGTGGTTCGACAGCTCGTCGCGGGCGCCGATCGTCTGCGCGATCTGCTCGACGACCAGGCCAGGGTCGGTGAGCGCCGCGAGCGGCACCCAGAAGACGCCGTGCTCGTAGGAGCCGACCAGCTCGGCGGCCACCTGGAGCGCCAACCGCGTCTTGCCCGTCCCGCCCGGCCCGGTGATCGTGACCAGGCGCGTGCCGTCCCGCAGCAGTTGAGCACCTCGTCGACCTCGCGCTCGCGCCCGAGCAGCGGGGTCGCCGCCACCGGCAGGTTGGTGGCGTCGAGCGTCTTGAGCGGCGGGAAATCCTCGTGGCCGAGCTGGTAGAGCCGCGCGGCCGCGGTCAGGTCTTTGAGCCGGTGCTCGCCGAGGTCGCGCACGTCGGCCTCGACCAGGTCGCGCGTGGTCGGGAGAGCAGCACCTGGCCGCCGTGACCGGCGGCGGCGATCCGCGCGCCCTTGTGAACGTCCACGCCGACGTAGCCCTCGGTCGTCGGGATCGGCTCGCCCGTGTGGATGCCGATGCGGACACGCACCGGGCCGCCCGCCAGCGCCTCCTGTGCCTCGTTGGCCGCGGAGACCGCCTCCGTGGCCCGTGGGAAGGCGATGAAGAAGGCGTCGCCCTGGGTGTCGACCTCGTAGCCGTCGTGCCGGGCGAACGCTTCCCGCAGCAGCCGCCGGTGCTCCTCCAGCACCTCCGCGTAGGCCTGCGCCCCCAGCCGCTCGAGCAGCCGCGTCGAGCCCTCGACGTCGGTGAAGAGCACCGTCACCGTCCCTGTCGGCATCGCGGTGCCGGCCGGCACGGCAACTCGGGCTCCACTCAGCGCGTAGCCGGGCGCGCGCGTGACAAGCAGCTCATGGCCTCCGCGAGTAGGCGCCCGGGTCGAGCACCTTGCGCAACTGCGAGACGTACACCTGGAGCGCCGTCGCTGCCGTCCCGGGCGGTTGGCCTTCCCAGAGCGCGTCGATCAGCCGCTCGCGCGAGACCGCCTCGTTCGCATGCAAGAGGAGCATCGCGGGGAGGGAGCGCTGCTTCGTGCCGCCAAGCGGGAGCGCCCGGCCGTCGTCGGCGACCTCGAGCGGACCGAGGATCCCGAACCTCATCCTGGCTCGACCGTAACACGGTCGGCCCGGTCGCCGGCGTCCGGTCGGCGGTGTGTGATGAAGATGAGCCGTGTCCCGCCCGTTCCTGCTCGCCCAGCTGAGCGACCCGCACATCGGGGCGCAGTGGGGCGGTCCCGACACGGTCGAGCGGCTCACGGAGGCCGTCGATGCGGTGCGCAAGCTGCCCGACCGGCCCGATGCCGTGGTCGTCACCGGCGACATCGCCGACAACGCGGCGCCCGAGGAGTACGCGACGGCGCGCGAGCTGCTCGAGCGGATCGGCGTGCCGGTGTACCCGCTGTCCGGCAACCACGACGACGGGGCGGCTCTCCGCAGCGCGTTCGAGCTGCCCGGCGAGGCGAACGGACTCGTGCAGTACGCGGTCGACCTGGGGCCACTGCGCCTGGTCGTCGCGGACACCACGCTGCCCGGCGAGGACCGCGGCGAGCTCGACGGGGCCCGGCTTGCCTGGCTCGACGAGACGCTGGCCGTGTCGGACAGGCCCACCGTCGTCGCTCTGCACCATCCGCCGTTCGTGCTCGGCAGCCCCGTCTGGGACGAGATCGGGCTGACGGGGCGCGACGAGCTGGCCGCGCTGGTCGAGCGGCATCCTCAGGTTCAGGCCGTCGTCGGCGGTCATGTCCACCGCGGCATCGCCGTTCCGTTCGGCGGCCGTGTGGCGCTTTCGGTGCCGAGCACCTACATGCAGGGCAGGCTCGACTTCGAAGCGGACACGGTCGCCCTCGTCGACGAGCCGCCTGCGTTCGCGCTCCACGCGCTCGTGGACGGGACGCTCGTGTCGCACTTCCAGCCGGTGAAGAGCACCGCTTCGCGCGTGAGCGCCCACGAGCTGCGGCTGATCCTCACGGTCGACGACCTCGACGGGGCTCTCGCCCTTTACCGCGACGCCCTGGGGCTGGAGCAGCTCGAGGCGTGGACGACCGAGACGAGCCGCGGCGTGCTCCTCGCGGCCGGCCGGGCGACGCTCGAGCTGGCGGACGAGGGCCACGCGGCGGAGATCGACCGGCTCGAGGTCGGCAAGCGGGTCGCCGGCCCGGTCCGGCTCGCGTTCGCGGTCGACGACAGCGCCGCCGCAGCCGGGCGGCTGGTCGAGGCGGGCGCGGACCTCGTTGCGGGGCCGGTCGAGACGCCCTGGGGCGAGGTAAACACGCGCCTGCGGCTGTCGAGCGGGCTGCAGCTGACACTCTTCGCGCCGGGCTAGGCGCCGGGGTCAGCAGGTCTGGGCTTCGCCGGGGCCGGTGCGCGAGAGCACCGGCGCGCCGTCGACGAAGGCGTCGGCACGGACCTCGGTGGGCTTGCATGCCCGGCGGACGGGGACCGCGATGCTGCGTTCGCCGCTCCCGCCGACCGTCGCGAACAGGGCGAGGTCCGGCGGCTGGTTCCAGGCCCCGCCTGCGAGCGGGCGCTCGTATCCGATCAGGCTGAGTGCGGTGCCCTTCGGCAGGTTGCGCCACCGCAGCCGCAGCATCAGCTTGCCGTCGGCGTAGCGGAGCCCGTCGACCGAGACGCGGCCCTGGGCAGGCGCCGCGCCGGAGACCGGGTGGCCGAGCGTGAATGCCGTTTCCGTCGACACGAGGCTGTTCGACAGCTGCCGGGCCGCGCGGGCTCTGGACGGGACCTTCCGCTCCACCCAGGCGAGGTAGCTGAGATACGTGGAGGCGAGCAGCCGCGTGCGTTGCGAGGGCTCGGTGCCCCGTAGCAGCGCGCGCGCACGCGCGAGCGAGGCGTGCGCTCCTGCCTGGTCTCCGACGGCGACCTGGGCCGCGCTTCGGAGAAGCCACACGTCAGGCACCCTGCGGTTGATGTCGAGTGCCTCCCCGGTGATGGTGAGGGCGCGTTCGTTGTTCCCGTCGTAGAAGCTCGTCAGGGCGACGAGTCCGACGGTCAGGAGGTCACGGTGGCCTTCCAGCTCGAGCGCCCGCTCGGCGTCACGCACGGCTGCACTGCTCGCGCGTCTCGTTCTCTCCGTGAACGCCCTGGTGACGGGGTAATCGGGGTTGGCTTCGAGCAGCCGGGCACGCGCGCGGCCTGTGTACGCGGCCGCGAAGCCGTCGTCGACCTCGATCGCGCGGTCGTACTGGGCGAGCGCGGGGCGGTAGTCGCCGAGCCCGGTGAGGATCGCGCCGCGTGCGGCCGCCGAGATCGCCGCGTCGGGGGTGGAGGGGATCGGGAGGTGGTAGATCCAGGCGGCCCAGCCCGCTGCGAAGAGCCCGACCACGAGGCCGAGCATGTACGCCGTGCGGCGGATCGCCCCCTCCGCGATCAAGGCGAACCCGACGAGGAACAGCGCCGCGGCGAGCACGGCGATCACCGTCGTGTACTGGGTCGCGCGGTCGTTCCAGGTGATGCGAGTCGCGGCGAGTGCGTGCTGTTTCAGCGCGCGGCGTCGCGCCTCGGTCTGGAGCCGGGGAAGCATGGTGGCCGCGCCAAGCTCCGGCACGGCCGATTGCGCGCCGCTCGCGGTCCCCGCAGGCGAGGCGAGCCCGGCCGCCGCGGCGAGACTCGGGATCGCCGGGTCGAGCGGGCGCCGGAACGGCAGGAACTCGCGTTCGGCGTGGATGCTCGAGCGCAGGCCGGCGACGGTCTCGGCCACGACGGCGGCGCTCATCGAGCGCACCGCGATCCGGGTCGTCTCGCGAGCGGTCTGCGATTCGTTGACGCTCGCGTCGGTCTGGAGAACGGCCATTCCGGCGCCGAGCACGATGAGCGCGGCGAGCGAGACCGCGATCTTCCTGGTGAGGGGATCGCGCTCGTGCTCCGCCGGCGCCTCCTGCGCGTCGGTACTGGCGCCCGCCTTGTCGACCACGGTGTCGTCCCGCTCCGCCACGGATCAGAAGAAGACCGTCGTCAGTCCGCCCACGACGCCGGCGAGGTACACGACGAGACCCGCGCCGAGAAAGGCGTACACGACGCGCGGACGCGCGGCGACCTCGGCCACCGTGTAGAGCAGAACGGCGAGAAGGGCGACGAACGCCCAGCGGATCAGGCCGTTGACGCGCACGCGGATGTCGTGGGCGGCGCGCGCCCAACGGTCGGGGTCGAGGTTGCCGGGCGAGTCGAGCGACGCGGACTCCTCGGCCGCGAGCGCCCGTTCGCGGGCTCCGTAGTCGAACGGGCGCGGCCTGACCGCGGGGCGCAGGAGGCTCGTGCCGATGGTGGCGCGGCCGAAGGCGCCCGCGGCCACCGCACGCCTCGTGGCGCCGGCGCGCAGCGCTGCGGCCTCCGCGCGTGAGATGCGGGCCGGCCGCAACGCGCCGCCCCGGGTAAGGCGGGCGGCGTCCCGGTCGAGCGCCGCGGCGACGGCGTAGTCCGCCCGGTAGCGCCCGTACTCCCGTGCGGCGTTGGCCACTGTGATCGAACGCTCGATCCGCCCCTGCTCGACGCTGACCGTCTCGCTGATCGACTGGCGGTCGTCGAACGCGGCGGTGCTGCCGATCTGCGCGGCCCGCCAGCCGAACGCGGCCGCCGCGACCGTCGCAAGGCCAATGAGAAACGCGGTCGCCCAGCGGATCCACGTACCGATCGCGGGCGCGCCACTGCTTGTCTTGGTCACGTGTCCCCGCTCCTCGATCCCCTGTTGCCGGCGTGCGTTCAGCGTCCGCATGCAGGCGACGCGAGTAGACCCTAAAGCAGCTGCTACCTCCGGGCGAGGAGCGTGATCGGTGCGTCGCGGGCGATGCGGCGGAAGCCATGCCGCTCGAGCGTTTGCAGGGCGCGGCGCCCGCAGTCGGGCACGGCAGGATCGGCGTAGAGGCCGCCGTGCACCGCGACGTAGCGAACGCCGAGTGCGTCGAGACGGCGGCCAAGGCGCGGGCTCCACGCACCGCAATTGAGCGGCACCAGCGATCGCGCGACGCGCTCGGCGGGCTTCGGCGCCGTCGTCGCGTAGCCGCCGGGCCGTTCTCGCGGGGCCTGCTGCGCGTACGAGAGGTACACCGAGCCGTACTGGCGCTCGGGGATGAAGACCGGCAGCTCGAGCAGCCGGCCCGGCGCGCGGTGGCGTAGCGCCGCGTACGCCGGGTTGTCCTCGTCCGCGAAGGCCGGGCGGTAGAGCGCGATGCCGGTGCGCAGGTCGCCCGCGACGACGAGCAGGGCAAGGGCCGTGAGGAGCGGCGCCCGTAGCTGGTCGATCGCGATCGCCGCCAGCCCGGCGAGTGCCAGGCACGCGATGGGCAGCAGCCGCTCCGGCACGCGCGGGTAGCGAAGCGGCGGGAAGTGGTGCCAGACCGTCGAGTAGAGCGGCAGGTTCGTGCCGAGCGCGAGCAGCGTGGGGATGACGACGCCGAGCCCCAGCAGCACGGCGAGCCGGCCGGAGCGCTGGTTCACGAGGACGACGATGCCCACGATTGCCGCAAGCGGCACGACCCAGCCGACGAAGGTGAACTCCTCGAGCGGGCCTGCGTGGCGCGAGACGAAGCCGCTCCAGTCGGCCGAGAACGCGGCGACCTCGCGCAGCGACCGGCCGCCCTCCGCGATCGAGCCGTCGATCACGGCGCGCTGCACGACGAGCCCCGCCATGACGGCGAGCCCCGCTCCCGCGACCGCGGAGACGGCGGCGCGGCGCTCGCGTGCTCGGATCAGCCCGTACGCGAGCACGAACGGGATCGCACCGAGCGCCAGGTGCAGCTGTCCGGTGAGCGGCACGGCGACGAGCGCGCCCGCGCCGAGCGCGAGCCAGCGCGAGTCGCCGTCGCGCCCGCGCTCGAAGCCCAGCAGCGCGAGCGGAAGCAGGAACGACATCAGCCCGAGGAGGTGGCCGGTCGACTGCATGACGCGGTACGGCGCCAGCGCGAACGCGAGCCCCCCGACGAGCGCCGCGCCGCGCTCCAGCCCGAGCGACCGGAGCCACCAGCAGGTCGCGCTCCCGGCGAGCACGTACGAGAGCAGGATCACCCAGTTCCAGGCGACGACCTGCCCGAAAAGGCGCTCCACTGGCCAGTACGGCAGCCCGTAGAGCCAGCCCTGGAGGTTCATGACGGGCGAGCTCTCCGGCTGGAACGAGTACGGGTCGCGCCAGAACGCATTCAGGTCGCCGAGCTGGTGCCCGACGAGCCACATGTGCCAGCCAAGCTGCAGGTGGTCGCCGGAGGCGGTCTCGCCGTAGCTCGGGTCGGCCCGTGCCAGGTACGAGTCGTGCGCGTCCTTGAGCGCCGGCCAGGTCGCGAGCGCGCCCGCCGCTAGATAGAGGAGGCTCGCTAGCCCCGCAAAGCCTGCGCCGCCGAGAGGAGCGCGTCCACGTCGGGCACCTCGCTCGACTCGTATCGCCATGCCGGCGGACCGTATCGCGGAGGCGAGGCTCGTCCTGGCCGCAACGTCGCTAAAGGTTCTCGCGCGCCTCAGACTCTCTCTGACGGTGGACGAGCGCGCGCAGCAGATCGAACGCGTCTATCGGGAGCGCTACGTCGGTTTCCGCAATGCCCTCGCGACGGTCACGGGCGATTACGACTCCGCGCGTGACGCGCTCCAGGAGGGATTCGCCCGCGCGCTCCGCGAGCGCAGGCGCTTCCGCGGAGAGGCGCCGATCGAGGCGTGGGTCTTCCGCATCGCGCTGCACGCCGCGCTCGAGGCACGGAAGCGGGTCGAGTCGCCACGCGGCGACGAGATCCCGGTGGCGCTCGTCGACGAGACGCCCGACCCGGCGCTCGCCGCAGCCGTTCGGCGACTCGCGCCACGCAGGCGGTTGATCGTGTTTCTCCGCTACTTCGCGGATCTCTCCTACGCGCAGATCGCCGAGGTGCTGGAGATCAGCGAGGGGACGGTGGCCGCAACGCTCGCGCAGGCGCACGACACGCTGCGCGAGGCTCTTCGACCGGAGGAGGTCAGGCAATGACGGACGCACTCGAGCTGCAGCTCGCCGACCGCTTCCGCGCGGTCGGCCTCGCGGTCGACGACTCGGACTGGATCGACGTGCGCAGGCGCGCGCGGCGCCCGCGCCGCTGGCTCGCCGTGCCGGCCGCGGCAGCGCTCGCCGTGGTGGTCGTCGGCTCGGCATTCGCCGTCCGGCACGTCGTCGACTTCTTCTCGGCCGAGCCGGCGCCGGAGCGGATCGTGCGTGAATACAACCGCATGGCCGTCGTGCACTCGGTGCTCGACATGCACGGGCCGCGCATCGTCCCGAACCAGGTGCGAAAGGTCATGGACGCCGAGTGGCGCGGCAAGCCTGAGCCGTTCTACGTCGTCCCGACCGAGGGCGGGGGCTTCTGTTACCGCTGGGCGATCGGCGGGAGCTGTGGGCGCATCATGCGCGGGCAGCCCGCAGTCGGCGCCAGCTGGCTGGGTGGGCCGGACGGCCCGCAGGAACTCGAGGGCAACGTCACCGATGCCGACGTGACACGGCTCGAGCTCGAGTACGAGGACGGCACCTCAATGAAGCTCCCGATCGTGTGGGTCTCGCCGCCGATCGACGCCGGCTTCTTCGCGTACGACGTCCCCGACGAGCACGAGCTGGCGGGCCACGGAGCGACCGCGCTCGTGGCCTATGACGGCGAGGGCAACGAGCTGCACCGCACCAAGTTCTTTCGCGACGATCCGCAGTGGGACACCGCGCCTGACGGCCTCCCGCGGATCGCCGACCGCACGCAGAAGCGAACGCTCTTCGACTTCACGGCGCCGAACGGCGCGCCCTGGACGCTGGTCACAGCGCCGGCTCCCGGCGGCAAGCTCTGCTACGCCTTCAACCGTGGCGGCGGCTGTCTGTCGCCGAAGTTCCCGGCGAGCATCCGAACGTTCAACGCCCAAGGGGAATACCTCTGTTGCGCCCTGCCCGCGTGGGTGGCCACCGTTGAGCTCCGGTACGAGGACGGGGACCGCGGGACGCTCAAGCCGGTGGACGGCTTCCTGCTCAACGTCATGCCGGAGGCGCATTACAAGCCGGGGCATCGCCTCGAGCGGCTCGTCTTTCTCGATGCCGCCGGTACCGAGCGAGCAGCCACTGCCGTCCGCACTGACGTGAAGGCGGTCTATCCGTGCACGAAGGAAGAGGAGCTCGATCTTGGGCACAACGTGCACGTCTGTCCGTAGATCGGAGCTAGAGGGCCTGGGCGGCGGCGAGCAGCGCGTCCACGTCGGGCACCTCGCTCGACTCGTAGTGCCAGGCGCCCCGGACAGTTCCGCCTGCGTCGATCAGGAACGCGGTTCGCTCGGACACGTCGCGCATGCCGCGGTACGTGTGGCCGACGCCGAAGCCGCGGGTCGCCTCGGCGTTAAAGTCGGAGAGCAGCGGGAAGTCGAGCTCGAGCACCTGCTGCCAGGCGATGTGCGTCCAGGGCGAGTCGCGCGAGACCCCAAACCGCCTGACTCCTGCCTCCTCGAATGCCTTGCCCTTGTCACGCAAGAGCTCCATCTCGGTCGTTCAGGTCGACGACCAGTCGAAGAGGTAGAAGACGAGCAGGATCGGCCCATCTTCGACGAGCGAAGCGAGCGTGACCGGCTCGCGCGGGCCGGCGAAGACGGTCGCCTCGGGGATCGGGTCGCCGACCTCGAGCATGGCGGGGACGCTACCGCGCTCAGCTGTAAGGCGACTCGGCTGGCCCTCCAACCCGCCGAAGTCGTGATGTCCCGCGAGTGCCAGCCGGACTGCGCCGTGCAGATCGCGTGACATTTCGGCGCGTCCTTAACACCGGTGCCTGGCACCGGTCGGCCCGCCGCCACGGCTGGCCCGTTCGCGATAGACAAGCGGTTTCCGACGCTGCCGTGCGCACCCCGATACAGAGCGGTGCGCCTCTCCGGACGGTGCCTGGCACCGTTTCACGAGGCTCGCGGACATGTCCCTCGCCCGGCGCGCGAGAGGCTGCCTCAGCGCGGTGTGCAGCACCACCCGGCGACGACCGGGAAGTCGCCGGCGGTGGAGCCGTTCAGCTGCTCGGTGATCGACGAGCGCGTGACGGCCTTCGTCCCGCCGTCGCGGACGAAGATCCACTGGTCGGCGCCGTCCCACGCCACCATCACCCACTTGCCGTCGGGCGACCACGCGACCTGCGAGATGCGGCCCGCGCCGGAGAAGAGCTGCTGGCTCGGCGCGCGGCCTGAGTTGGCGGCAGTCCAGGCCGTGCTGCGGCCCGTGGCCGGGTCGTACGTGACGTAGGCGAGCTCGGGCTGCGCCGGCGCCCACGCCGCATCGACGAAGCGCACGTTCCGGGGCCCCGCCGGGCGCACCGACGTCACGTGCAGCGCGTTGTCCCGGTACACGTCGAGCCGCTTGTCGGCGCGCGCGGCGATCAGGGCTCCGTCCGCGGAGAACTCGAGCTGCTTCGGCGTCCCGCGGCTCCAGCCGGCGCGGACGTCGCCCGAGTCGGCGTCGATCACGCGCACGGCGGCGCTCGGCGTCACGTACGCCAGGACGTGCTCGCTGCCCGGCTTCCACGCGGGTGCCACGTCCCCGACGCGCTTGAGCAGCACGCGGTCGCCCGTGCCGTCGCCCGCGACGACGTGCAGCGAGTCTTCGCTCAGGAAGGCGATGCGCGTGTCCGTCTTCGTGCCGCCCCAGCGTGCGCTGTGCACGTCGGGCCGCGCGAGCGACCAGTGCACGCGTCCCGACGGCTCGAGCGTGTCGAGCTCGTTCTCCTTCGCGGCGAGGATGTACAGCCCGAACGGCGACCACGACGACTCGCGGTACGAGCCCAGCAGCCGCTTCGAGCCGTTCGGCTGGACGACCCACGGGCCGCGCGACGAGTCGACGAGCAGCCTGCCCTTCGCCGGCAGCGAGAAGAGCGACGGCTGGGTCGACTCGACCTTGACCTGCTCGCGCCCGATGGCGTCGCGCACGTTGCCGATCACCGCGCGCCCGGGCGGCGACAGCCCGGCGGCGATCAGGATCATCAGCGTGGCGGCGAGGGCGATCGGCCCCCAGCGGCCCGGCACGATCGGGGCGGGGAGCTCCTCGCGCTCCTCGAACGCCTGGCGCGTGACCCGCCAGCTCCGCCGGCGCGCCTCGAGCTCGCCCGGCACGACGACCGAGGCGAGCGAGCGGGCGAGCGTTGCCTCATCCATCGAAGCTGGCTCCAAGCTGGTCGAGGCCGCGGCGCAGCCGCGAGTTGACCGTGCCGCGAGGGATCTCGAGCAAGTCGGCGATCTCGCCGGGCGTGTAATCGAGCAGGTAGCGCAAGACGATCACCGCCCGGTGCTCGGGGCTCAGGTCGAGCAGCTCGGCCACGATCGCGGCCGAGTTGCCGAGCTCGGGCGGATCGGCCGTCGGCGCGTTGCCGTCGCCGAGCTCCACCTCCGCGCGAACGGTGCGGGCGCGAGCCCAGTCGATCGAGCGGTTGACGACGATCCGGTGCAGCCACGGCCCGAACGGCCGCCGGCGATCGAAGCGGTCGAGCGAGCGCACGGCGGCGAGGAACGCCTCCTGCGCGATGTCCTCCGCGGCGGCCCCGTCGTGGACGATGAGGAACGCGGCCCGGTATGCGCGCGGCCAGTGGGCGCGGAACAGCTGCTCGAGGTCGGGAACGGAGCCGGCCGCCGCGCCGCGGATCCAGGCACGCTCGTCCCGGCGCATCGGGCGACTATAGGACGGCATCCCACGCGAGGACGTACGGCGGCGGGGGCCTGCGAGGTCCATCAGTACGGAATACGACCACGGGCGCCGGACGGGTCCCTGGACCTGGTCGCGGACCGTGACCGTAGAGGAGGGGTCAGCCCGAGAGGAGGCTCCGATGAAGCGCCTGCTGCCGCTCGCCCTGCTGTGTGTCCTGCTCCTGCCCTCGAGCGCCGCGGGGGACGGCTGTCCGCCGGACCAGTGCGGCGTGCGCGCGCTGAGCGTGCCAGGCTCATCGACGGTCGTGCTGCAGCCGGTCGACAGTGTCAGCGGCTACGACGTCTCGACCGGCCGGCGGCGCTTCGCGGCACCGAGCGGCTCGCGGGTCTCCGCGGACGGGAGCTCACTGATCGTTCCCGCCAACCCGAACGGCGCAACGGTGATCCGGCGTATCGACACCGCCACGGGCCGGCTCGTGGTCCGGCGGACGCTGCCGACGCTGCTGGCGCTCACGGCCGTGTCGGCCGACGGCCGGCGCGTGGCGCTGGCGGAGGGGCGGTCGTACCGGGGGACGACCCGGCTCGTCGTCCTCGACCTTGCAACCGGCCGGCACCAGGAGGCGACGCTCGCGGGCCGCTTCGAGCCCGAGGCGGTCTCGAACGACGGGCGCCGCCTGTTCGTGATCCAGTACCTCCGCGGCGGCTACCGGGTGCGGGTCTACGACCTCGCTCGGCGTGTCCTGCGGGCGGGCGAGCTGCGGCCACTCAACGACGACGAGCCGATGCGCGGCAACCCCGTGTACGCGATCGGTGCGCCCGACGGGCGGTGGCTGCTGACGCTGTACGAGAAGCCGGACGGCGAGGCGTTCGTCCACGCCCTCGACCTACGCCGCGCGAAGGCCTACTGCATCGATCTGCCCGGCCGCGGCTCGCGCACGATGCGCTACGCACTGGCTCTCGGACCGGACGGCCGCACACTCGTCGCGGCCGACCCTGCGCTCGGCACGCTCGCCCAGATCGACCTCGGCACGGTCGAGGTGAGCCGCATCGTGCGCTTTTCGCGCAGCGATGCGGGCCAGTGGACCAACGCGGCCTTCTCGCCGCGCGGCGACCTCGTCTACTTTGCCGGCCTGGTGGCGCTGCGCGCGTACGACCTGCGGGTTGGCCGCGTTCGCGGCCCATACGACATCGGCGGGATCGGCGGGTTTGGCTTTTCGGCGGACGGCTTGCGGTTGCGTGTCGTGCCGCCGGACGGGCGCGACGGGTTCTGGCTCGATGCTGCGACGGGGAGGAGGCTCTAGACGGCCGCAGGGACAGCGGCTTCCTCGGTCACGTCGGCGATCTCGCGGACGACCTCGACGACGTCGCGGTTTGCGTTGAACACGCGCAGCTGCCGGTCGGCGCCGTTGCCGCGCGAGAGGATGTCCTGGATGCCCTCGAGCTCGGCCTCCGAGCCGAGCTCGCGCGCGTGCGGCTCGATCTGCCGGAGCGTGCGGCGGATCAGCTGGGCGACCGGGATGCGGTTCCGCTTGCCGGTGGCAAGGTCCATGATCGGCGCGTCGAGCCCGTACCGGCCCGCAAGCCACTTGTTCTCGGTCGTGAGGATGCGGTGGTAGGTCGCGATCTCCTCGCCCTTGTCGATCGCCTCGCACACGGCTTTCACGAACGCCTGGCAGTACGCGGCGATGGCGACCGCGTGCTCGACGCGCGTGACCCCGTCGCAGATCCGCACCTCGACGGTGCCGAAGCGCGGATGCGGGCGGATGTCCCACCAGATCTGCGTGTAGTCGGCGATGCACCCGGTCCGCTCCAGCTGGTGGACCACGGCGGCGTAGTCGGCGTAATCCTTGAAGCGCGGCGGCGGCCCGGAGCGCGGGAAGGCGGAGAAGACCATCTGGCGGCTCGAGTGCAGGCCGGTCGGCTCGCCGCGCCAGAACGGCGACGAGGCGGAGAGCGCGAGTAGCGGAGCGAGCTGGAACAGGAGCGCGTTCGTGACCTGGATCGCCTTCTCCGGCGAGTCGACGGCGACGTGCACGTGCATCCCGAAGATCAGCTCTCGGCGGGCGACGTACTGCATCTGGTCGACGAGCTGCCGGTAGCGGTCGCGCGCGGTGATCCGCTGGCGCTCGAACAGGCTGAACGGATGCGTGCCGGCCGAGCCGACGCGCAGGCCGCGCTCGTGGGCGATCCCCGCGACGTATCCGCGCAGCTGGCGCAGCGCGCCGTCAACGTCGCGCGCCGTGCGGCAGACCGGCGTGGTGATCTCGATCACCGACTGCATCAGCTCAGCGTTGATGCGCGGCTCGAGCTCGTGCCCGGCGACCGCGGCGAGGACGGTGTCGATGTGCTGGACGAGGTCGAGCGTCTCGCCGTCCAGCAGCATGTACTCCTCCTCGACGCCGAGCGTGTACGGGTCGCCCTGGCCGTACTTGTGGTCGAGCACGCTGCCGCCCGGCTCCAGGCTCTTGCCGGTGATCGACGCGGGAAATGCCTGCTTGTCCACGGGTTCGGAAGCCTATGTGGTGAGGATCGCTTCGGCCTCGATCTCGACCAGCCAGCGCGGGTCGAGGAGCTGGACGACGACGCCGGTCGTCGCCGGCCGGATCTCGCCGAACACCTCGCCGTGTGCGCGGCCGACGGGCTCGATGTGCGCGGCGTCGGTTACGTAGATGCGTGTGCGGACCACGTCGTCCGCTGTTGCTCCGGCTTCGGCCAGGGCCTCGAGGATGAGCTCGAGACAGCGGCGCGCCTGCTCGTACGGATCGGCGGGCGGGTCGGCGCCGTCGGGCATGACGGGCGCCGTGCCGCTCACGTGGACGTGGTCGCCGACGCGGACGGCCCGCGAGTAGCCAATCGTGCGCTCCCACGGCATCGCCGAGCTGATGAGGCGGCGCTCCATGCGCATAGCATCGCGCGCCGTGGAGGCTCTTCGCCGGATCGACGAGTGGCCGGCGCCGCACGCGGCGGCCGGTGTTGTGCGCGCGGATGGCGTCGTCGCGACTCGGGGCGATACGGAGCGCGTGGACCGCTGGGCGTCGATCACGAAGCTGGTGACGGCGCTCGCCGTCCTGGTCGCCGCGGAGGAGGGCGTCGTCGACCTGGACGCACCGGCCGGGCCCGACGGCTCGACCGTGCGGCACCTGCTCGCGCACGCGTCCGGGCTCCCGTTCGAGTCGGGCGGCACGGCGATCGGGCGTCCCGGCGCGCGGCGGATCTACTCGAACGCCGGCTTCGAGGCGCTGGCCGAGCACGTCGCGCACGCGGCCGAGATGCCGTTCTCGGACTACCTGCGCGCGGCGGTGCTCGAGCCGCTCGGGATGGCCGCGAGCGAGCTGCGCGAGACGGCGGCGGCCGGCCTCTGGGGGCCGCTGGACGACCTCCTGCGGCTGGGTCGCGAGCTGCTGGCGCCCACGGTGATCGCCCCGGAGACGCTGGCCGAGGCGACGTCGGTCGCGTTCCCGGGCCTCGACGGCGTGCTGCCCGACTACGGCCGGATGACGCCGAACGACTGGGGGCTCGGGTTCGAGCTCCGCGACGCGAAGCCCGGCCACTGGATGGGCGACGCCGTGTCGGCCCGCACGTTCGGCCACTTCGGCGGCTCGGGCACGTTCCTCTGGGTCGATCCGAAGCTGGGTGCTGCGCTCGGCGCCCTCACCGACCTCGACTTCGGCGAGTGGGCCAAGGAGGCCTGGCCACCCCTGTCGGACGCAGTCGTCGCCGAGCTCCGCGGCTGACCCGGCCGAAAGACATGGCCCCGCCGGACTGTCCCAGGAGCGTGCCCCACCCTCCCAAGGGGAAAGACTGCCTCCACCTCCCGCCCGGCTCCGACGGTATCGCTGAACCTCGCGCGTGTCTGGGCCGGAAGTGCGCCGACTTCTGCGCGGCGCCCGGCTCGCAGCTACGCCGGGTCGCGCGACGCACCCTGGCGAAGCGTCGGGTGGCGGAGCTCCATCGTCTGGTGCCCGAGCTCCCAGTCCTCGCCGCGGCCGTAGTTCTCCATGAGGAACGCCATGATCTCCACGTCGCCCTCGATCACCTGGCCGTCCTCGGTCTTCAGCGCCGGGATCGACCGGGTGCCGGTCTCCTTCTCCAGGTCGTCGCGCTGCGACCGCCGCGGCGCGACCTGCCGTGCGATGAAGTCGATGCCGAGCTCCGTCATCCGCTCGCGCACGCGATGCGAGTACGGGCACCACTCCGCCTGGAAGAACTCGAGCACCCTTCAGTCCCCGAGCAGCGGCTTGACGAACTCGTCGAACGCGACCCGGTCGCAGCTCGCAACCGTCGCCGGCGTGACCGCCCTGACGCTGGCCGTCCGCCGGATGCCCATCGCGGGCGCGACCTCGCCGAAGTAGTCGCCCGGCCGCAGCAGCGCCCGCTCGCCGCGCGCGTCCTGCGTGACCGAGAGCAGGCCGCCGAGCACGATGTAGAAGCGCGACCCGAACTCGCCCTCGCGGACGATCTCGGTTCCCGCCGGAACGTACTCGCGGTTCATCAGCTCCGCGAGCTTCGCGAGCTTCTCGCCCGGCAGCTCCGCGAGCAGGCCGACGCGGGCCAGCTCGGCGACCGTGGCGGGGGCGAGACGCGGGCTCATCGCCCCTATTGTTGCCGCGTGGGCGAGCTCGCGTCCTGGAGGTACTGCCCGCGCTGTCGCACCGAGCTCACCGGAGACGACGCTCGCCGCGAGTGCCCGGGCTGCGGATTCGTCGCCTACCCGAGCTCGAAGCCCACCGCGTCGGCGCTCCTGGTCGACGACCGCGGGCGCGTGCTGCTGTCGCTCCGGCGCCACGAGCCCTACGCCGGCCAGTGGGATCTGCCGGGCGGGTTCCTCGAGGAGGGCGAGCACCCCCTCGCCGCGCTGCACCGCGAACTGCGCGAGGAGGCGGGCGTCGAGATCGAGCCGGGCAGGTTCCTCGGGATCTGGATGGACCGTTACGGCGATGAGGAGGATGCGCCGGCCACGATCAACCTCTACTGGGCGGCGCGGATCACCGCGGGCGAGCCCGAGCCCGACGACGATGTCCTGGAGCTCCGCTGGTTCGACCCCGACGACCTGCCGCCGGCGGAGGAGATCGCGTTCCACGTCACGCAGGTCCTGTCAGCCTGGCGGGACGAGCACGCGTAGCGCGCCAGGCTCGAGCCGGAACTCGAGCGGCGTCTCGAACAGCGCGGGCTCGCCGTCGACGGCCGCCTTCACGTGGTGGCCGTCCACGTCGATCGTGACGTGGTCGCAGGAGCGCTCCTCCCACGATCGGGGCGTCCAGCCGTGCGCCACGTAGAGGTGCAGCCGGCCGCCGTCGAGCCGCTCGCGCGTGCCGAGATCGAACGCGTCGAGCTCGTACTCGTTGCTCGCGACGAGCACGACATGCGCGTCGAGGCGCTCGCCGTCGACGACGAAGTGGTCGCTGCGCCCGCGGTCGCGGGCCAGCAGGACCAGCGCACGGAGACGGGCGAGCGTGTCGCGCCGGCGACGGTGCTGCTCGCGCCGGTGCACGAGCTCCGCGTACAGCCCGAGCGACACGTTGTTGAGGAAGAGCCGGTCGCCGGCGCGGCCGACGTCGACCCGCCGCTCGCGGCCGCCGAACGCTCCGAGCGCGGCGAGCGGATCGTCCACGTCGAGGCCGAGATCGCGCGCGAAGTGGTTGCGCGTCCCGAACGGGATCGGCACGAACGGCAGGTCGCGCTCGACGGCGACTGCGGCGACGGTCCCGAGGGATCCGTCGCCGCCCGCCATGCCGAGCGCGTCCGTGTCGGCCGCGCGCGCGAGCTCCGCGAGGTCGTCGTCCGGCTCGAGCACGTGCACCTCCAGGCCACGCGCACGAGCGGCGTCGAGCAGCTCGTCGGTCTTCCCGCCCGCGCCCGAGCGGGGATTGACGAAGAGCGTTAGGCCTCCGCCAGGCCGAGCGAGCGCTCGAGCGCGCCCTTGGGTTGCGCGCCGACGGCGAACGCCGCGGCCTCGCCGTCCCGGAAGAGGATCATGGTCGGGATCGACGCGACCCCGAAGCGCTGCGCCAGCGCAGGCTCCTCGTCGATGTTGACCTTGACGAGCTTCAGCTCTTCGCCGCGCTCGTCGACGATGCGCTCGAGGATCGGAGAGACGGCGTGGCAGGGGCCGCACCACTCCGCCCAGAAGTCGACGATCACGGCCTTCTCGCTCTGGATGACCTCTGTCTCGAAGGTCGACTCCGTTGCTGCTGTGGTCATGCGTGTTCCTTTCGTGTGTTCGGTGGCGGAAGCTTTTCCCGCACTAGTGAATCGATAACGCCCGACGGCGCGGCCTGCATTCCCGCAGCTTCCTACACTGGCGGCGTGGAACACGTCTTCGCGCCGCTGCCCGACAAGCCGGATCATGCCGCGCTCGAGCTCGAGCTCCTCGAGCTCTGGGAGCGCGAGCAGACGTTCGCCAGGCTCCGCGCGCAGAACGAGGACGGGCCCCGCTGGTCGTTCTTCGACGGGCCGGTGACGGCGAACAAGACGCTGGCCGTGCACACCGCTTGGGGACGAACGCTGAAGGACGTGTTTCAGCGCTACAAGGCGCTCAAGGGCTTTCACCAGCGCTACCAGAACGGCTTCGACTGCCAGGGGCTCTGGATCGAGGTCGGGGTCGAGCGTCAGCTGGGGCTGAACTCGAAGCGGGAGATCGAGGAGTACGGCCTCGAGGAGTTCGCCGCTCGCTGCCGCGAGGTGGTCGTGTGGTCGTCCCAGGAGCTGACGCGCGGCTCGATCCGCCTCGGCCAGTGGATGGACTGGGGCAACGACTACTTCACGTTCAGCGACACGAACATCGAGTACGTCTGGCGGATGCTGAAGACGGTGAACGAGCGCGGATGGCTGTTCCTCGGCCACCGCTCGACCGAGTGGTGCCCGCGCTGTGGGACGTCGATCTCCGCGCACGAGCTGGCCGGCAACTACGTCGACCGGGCCGACCCGTCGCTGTACGTGCGGCTGCCGTTGCTCGACCGCCCGGGCGAGTCGCTCGTCGTCTGGACGACGACGCCGTGGACGCTCGCGGCGAACGTGGCCGCCGCGATAGCGCCGGATGCCGACTACGGCCGCCGGCTGAACGGCGAGTGGGTGGCGGCGCCGCGCTACCCGGACGAGTCGTTCGACGAGATCGTGAAGGGGTCGGAGCTGGTCGGCTGGCGCTACGAGGGGCCGTTCGACGACCTGCCGCCGGGCGCGCGCGTCGAGCACCGCGTCATCGCGTGGGACGAGGTGTCGATGGACGAGGGCACCGGGATCGTCCACATCGCGCCGGGCTGCGGTGGCGAGGACTTCGAGCTGTCACGCGAGCACGACCTCCCGGTGCTCACGCCCGTGGACGAGTCGGGGCGCTTCTACGACGACTACGGGTGGCTGCACGGGCTGTCGACCGTGGAGGCGGCGGAGCAGATCATCGGGGCGCTCGAGGAGCGCGGCCGGCTCGTCGAGGCGGGGCTCTACGAGCACCGCTACCCCGAGTGCTGGCGCTGCCACACGCCGCTCATCTTCCGGATCGCGGACGACTGGTTCATCTCGGTGCGCGACCTGCGCCAGCCGATGCGCGACGCGAACGCGACGGTGGACTGGGTGCCCGAGTACATGGGCAAGCGCATGGACGACTGGCTTGTCAACATGGGCGACTGGAACATCTCGCGGCGCCGCTACTACGGGCTGCCGCTGCCGTTCTACCCGTGCGCCTGCGGGCACCTGAACGTGATCGGATCGAAGGCGGAGCTGCTCGAGCGGTCGACCGTCGAGATCACGGACGTTGCGCTGCCCGAGCTGCGGCGGCCGTGGATCGACCGCGTGCCGATGCGCTGCGAGTCGTGCGGCGAGCCGGTCGAGCGCATCCCGGAGGTCGGCGACGTGTGGCTCGACGCCGGCGTCGTCCCGTTCTCCACGCTCGGCTGGCAGAACGACACCTGGGTTGACGGCGGCAACGGTACGGGCGCGGCGCGCGGGCTGACCGGCGCCGATCTCCCCGACCACGCGTACTGGGAGCAGTGGTTCCCGGCCGACTGGGTGAGCGAGATGCGCGAGCAGATCCGGCTGTGGTTCTACTCGCAGCTCTTCATGTCGGTCGTGCTCGTGGGGCGCTCGCCCTTCAAGCGGGTGCTTGGCTACGAGAAGATGCTCGACGAGACGGGCCGGGAGATGCACGGCTCGTGGGGGAACATGATCGACGCGGAGGACGCGTTCGCGCGGATGGGCGCCGACGTGATGCGCTGGCAGTACTGCGCGCAGCCGCCGAACCAGAACCTGCTGTTCGGGTTCGGGCCGGGGCAGGAGATCAAGCGGAAGCTCCTCACGCTCTGGAACTCGTCGCAGGTGCTCGTGCGCTACGGCAACGTCGCCGGCTGGCGGCCGCGGCTCGAGGATCTCGCGGCAGGCCCCGACGGCGAGATCGGAGCGCTCGACCGGTGGCTGGTGGAGCGGACGCGGGCGCTGGTTGCGGAGGCCGAGCAGGCGTACGAGGACACGCTCACGGTCAACGTCGTTCGAGCCTTCGAGGCATTCGTGGACGATCTCTCGAACTGGTACATCCGCCGGTCTCGGCGGCGGTTCTGGGACGGCGACGAGGCGGCGCTGCGGACGCTCTGGTTCGCGCTCGTCTCGGCGCTGCGGGTGATCGGGCCGGTCATGCCCTTCCTCGCGGAGGAGCTGTGGCAGCGGCTTGTGCGCGCGCCGGTGGAGGGCGCCCCGGAGTCGGTGTTCCTGTCCGGGTGGCCCGAGCCGGGCGAGCCCGACCGCGCGCTGCTGGACGAGATCGCGCAGGTGCGGCTCGTAGTGGAGCTGGGGCGCCAGGCTCGTTCAGCGTCCGGATTGAAGCTGCGCCAGCCTCTGCGCCGTCTGGTCGTGCAGGGGCCATCGCTTCCTGCCCACGAGGACGAGCTGCGCGACGAGCTCCGTGTAAAGGCCGTCGAGTTCGGGCCGGTCGAGGCGACCGAGCTGCGCGTGCGGCCGAACCTGCCGGTGCTCGGCCCGAAGCTCGGCGCGGCCCTGGCCGAGGTGCGGCGGGCACTCCAGGCGGGCGAGTTCGAGCTCCGCGAGGACGGCGGGCTCTCCGTCGCGGGCCACCAGCTCGGCGCCGACGAGGTGCTCGTCGAAACGGTCGGACGGGAGGGCTGGGCTGTGGCGTCGGACGACGGCGTGACGGTCGCGGTGGAGACGGCGATCGATGCCGAGCTGGAGCTCGAGGGCCGCGCGTACGACCTGATCCACGAGCTCAACACACTCCGGCGCGACCGCGGGTTCGACCTCACGGACCGGGTTCGCATCGTCGTGCCCGAAGCGTGGCGCGACGTCCTCGAGCACCACGGCGACCGAGTGGCCGGCGAGGTGCTGGCGATCGATCTCACGGCCGGCGACGTAGCCGAGCCCCAGATCGACAAGGCGTAGGCCGCAGCCGTCCACGAGCGGCGTGGCCGCGGCGCCTCCAAAACGGTGCCAGGCACCGTCGCAGAAGCGCCACGGCATCGTCACGCGTTCCGCCTGCTTGTCGCTCCGCCGGCTTGTCTGCGCGCGTTTTCGTTAGCCGCACGCCGCTTCCAACGGTGCCAGGCGTAGTGACGGAAACGTGACGAGTCAGAGTCAACAGTCGCGATGCCGGTCTCGCGCGGGTTGGGCGCCGATACCGTCGATTCGATGCCCCGCCCGCCCCGCGAGTTCGAACCCGGCCTCCCTTACCACGTCACGATTCGCGGCAATGACGGGCGCCCGATCTTCACCTGTGCCGGCGACGCGAACTTCTTCCTGACGCTTGCCGAGAGAGCGTTTGGGCGGCACGAGATCACCTGCGCCGCCTACTGCTTGATGTCGACGCACTACCACCTGCTCGTCGTGGACGGGTGCGAGCGACTCCCGTTCGCCATGCATCAGCTCAACGGGTGTTACGCGCGAGGCTGGAACCAGCGGTACGGCCGCGAGCACCACGTCTTCGGCCGGCGCTACGCGGCAATCTCGATCGAGAGCGACGCGCACCTCCTCGCCGGGCACCGGTACATCGCTCTCAACCCCGTGTCCGCGGGCGTCTGCCGGCGTGCCGAGCAGTACCGGTGGAGCAGCTATCGCGCACTCGTCGGGCGGGCGCGCGCGCCATCGTTCGTCGACCCGCACGCGATCCTCGAGGCGTACCACCACGATCGCGCGACCGCAATGCGGCTCCTGCGCGACTTCGTCGAGAGACCGGACTAGGCGCGCTGCGCGTCGGCGAGCTGGAGCTCGCGCCGCAACTCGACCGGCAGCCTGAACGTCACGTCCTCGTCCACCATCGCGAACGGCTCGACCGCCGCGCCCCGCTCCGCGAACCACCCGGTCACGCGCTCCACGAGCGACTCCGGCGCCGAAGCCCCCGACGTCACGCCCGCCACAAGTACGCCCCCGAGCCATGCCTCGTCGATGTCGCGCTCGTCGTCGATGAGGTAGGCCGGCACGCCGCCCGCCCGCGCAACCTCGACCAGCCGATTCGAGTTCGACGAGTTGCGGGAGCCGATCACGAGCAGCAGGTCGATCGACGGCAGCATCTCCTTCACCGCCCACTGCCGGTTGGAGGTCGCGTAGCAGATGTCCTCTTTCTTCGGCGCGTGGATGTCCGGGAAGCGACGCCGCAGCGCCGTGATGATCGCCGTCGTCTCGTCGACCGACAGCGTCGTCTGCGTCAGGTACGCGAGCGGCGTCCCCTTCGGCACCGACAGCGCCTCCGCGTCCTCGACCGACTGGACGAGCACCGTCGCGTCGGGCGCCTCGCCCATCGTCCCGACCACCTCCTCGTGGCCGGCGTGGCCAATCAGCACGATCGTGTAGCCCTGCTCCGCGTACCGCCGCGCCTCGACGTGCACCTTGCTGACGAGCGGGCACGTCGCGTCGATCGTCTTCAGCCCGAGCGCCGCGGCGTTCGAATGCACCGTCGGCGCCACGCCATGGGCCGAGAGCACCACGGTCTCGCCCGCGGGAACCTCCGTCTCCTCGTCGACGAAGATGGCACCGCGCCCCTCCAGCTCGCGGACGACATGGGCGTTGTGGACGATCTGCTTCCGCACGTACACGGGCGGGCCGTAGAGCTCCAGCGCGCGCTCGACGGTCTCCACTGCGCGCTCGACGCCCGCGCAGTAACCGCGCGGAGACGCCAGCAGAACCCGCTCCACCATGCGGCGAGTGTAGCCCTGACCGCCCCGCGCGCTCCTATCATCAGGGTTGCGTGGAGCGCAGCCATATGCCGTTCTCCGACACCGGGCCGATCGCCGCCTCGCCCCTCGAGTGGGTGCTGATCGGCGCGGCCGCCGCGCTGGCGGTCGTCCTGCTGATGATGTGGCTGCGCGAACGGCACGTCGCCCGCGCCCGTGCAGCCCGCCGCAGCGACGAGGTCGACCGCGAGCTGGGGGCCGTCGCGCAGCTGTCCGCGAGCCTCGCCGACACCACCGACGCCGACCGGGCCGCGAAGCTGCTCGTCGACGCCGTCTTCACCTCGGTCAGCCCCGATTTCGCGGCGGTCGCGCTCGTCGACGAGGACGCCCGCCGCGCGCGCGGCCTCGTCGCCCGCGGCCGAGCCGATGTGGAGGAGTGGTGGCCGTCGATGCGCGTTCACCTCGACAGCGAGCCGTCCGGGATCGCCGCGGCCGCCGCCGCCCGCGGCCCGCTCACGGTCGACGACGTCGCGGGCTCGACGCTCATCAGCCCCCGCCTCGCGGAGCAGGTCGGCGCGAAGAGCGCCGTGTTCGTGCCCGTCGTCGCGGACAGCGCGGTCGAGGCCGTGCTGATCGTCGCCAGCGAGCAGGTGCGCTCGGTCGGCGCCGAGGAACTCGCTCTCCTCTCCGCGCTTGCCGCCGAGACTGCGCTCGCGCTCGCGCGAGTCCGCTCCGCGACCGCGCTCCAGGAGGCACTCGCCCGCGAGCGCCTGGTCGCGAGCATCGGCCGCCGTGTCCGCTCCGAGCTCGATGTCGACGCCGTGCTGCGGGTGGCCGTCGAGGAGCTGGGCCGCGCCGTGGGTGTCAGCCGCTCCTTCATCCGCCTCGGCGAGACGGGCGAGGCGATGCCCGTGCTGGCCGAGTGGGACGCGCCCGACGCGGCGGCCGTCGGTGACGAGGCGCCGCGGCTCCCCGCGCTGAACCTCGCGCTGCGCGAGCGGCGCACCGTCCGCATCGTCGACGTCGAGACGGCGACCGAGATCCACGACCCCGAGCTCGGCGACGTCGAACTCCTCCGCCGGCTCGGCACGCGTGCGGTGCTCGCCACGCCGATCGTCGTCTTCGACCGGGTCATCGGCGTCATCGGCCTGCACCGGGCACGCGCCGGCGGGTGGGCCGACGAGGAGGTGGCGCTCGCGGAGGCGGTCGCACGCGAGGCGGGCCTCGCCATCCACACGGCCCGCCTGCTCGAGCAGGACCGGCGCCGTGTCGAGCAGCAGGCGGGCCTGCTCGAGGCCGCCGCCGTCCTGACCGGCGAGCTGCGCCTGGAGCCCGTGCTGGACCGTCTCGTCCGCGAGCTCGTGAAGCTCCTGCATGCCGACGCGGCCGACCTCTTCATCGACGACCCGGCCCGCGGCGGGCTTCGCTGCGTCGCCGAGCACGGCCTGGGCGCGGAGGTGATCGGCTGGCAGCTCGACCGCGACTCGGGGCTCTCGAGCAAGGCGCTCGAGCTGGGCCGGACCATGCGTTCCACCGAATACGAGCGGATCGAACGGCCGCCTGCGCACCCGGCGTACGCAGGATTCAACGCCGGCATGGCCGCGCCGCTTCTCTGGTCGGGGGCGACGCGCGGCGTGATCGGCGTCGGCTCGCGCTCACCCACGCGCGAGTTCAGCGAGGCGGACGCGCAGGTGCTCGAGACGTTCGCGGGGCTCGCCTCACTGGCCCTCTCGAACGCCGAGACCTACGAGCGCAGCGAGCGCCAGGCGCGCATCGAGCGTGGCTTCTACCGGATCGCGTCGCTCCTCGGCGAGCCGGTCGCACTCGGTGCCGCGTACGGCGCGCTCGCCCACGCCGCGTGCGAAGCGTTCGCGGCCGCTTTCGGCGCCGTGCTCATGCCGGGCGCCGACGGGCTCGAGCTCGCCGGGCGGCACGAGCTCGCGGAGGCCGAAGCCGAGGCGCTCGAGCGCGAGCTGAGCGGCGTCCCGGCCCTCGTCGACGCCGTTCGCGCCGGCCGCGTGCTGGCCGCGTCGCAGCTCCTCGAGGACGAGCGCTTCCCGGCGAACTTCCGGGAGGCCGCCGGGGCGGCCGGCTACCGCTCGCTGCTCGTGACGCCGTTCCAGCTCCCGCGCCGCCACGACCGCGGCGGCGTGCTCGTCATGTTCCGCGAGGTGCGCGAGCTCTCCGACGACGACCTCGTCCTGGCGCAGCACCTCGGAGGCGCCGCCCGCGGCGCGCTCGAGCGGAGCGAGCTCTTCGAGCGCGAGCGCACGTCGCGGGCGCTCGCGCAGCAGCTCGCGCGCACGGGCGGCCTGCTCGCCACCGAGCTCGACCCGGCCGCGGTGCTCCAGGAGCTCGCCGGCCAGGCGCCCGGGCTGCTGGGCGCCGACGCGGCGGCGATCCACGTCCTGCGCGGCGACGAGCTGGTCGCCGCGGCAGTCGCAGGCGAGGGCACCGAGCCGGCCCGCGGCGCGCGCAGCCCGATCGCGGGCGCGCCCGCCGGCGACGTGATCCAGGCACGGTCACCGCTGGCGATCGACGACGCGGAGCAGGCGGGCGTGGTCGCAGGCGACGACCCCGTCCTCGCCACCGGGCGCCGCGCCTTCCTGGGCGTCCCGCTGTATGCGGCCGAGGGCGACCTGCGCGGCACTCTGGCCGTCTACGCGCGTGAGCCGCGGGAGTGGCGCGACGAGGAGATCGAGGCGCTCGTGGCGCTCGCCGGCAACGCCGCGGCCGTGCTTGCGAACGCCGAGCTCTACCAGCAGGTCGCGCTCGAGAAGGAGCGCCTGGACGCGATCCTCGGCAACGTCGCCGACGGGATCGTCGCAGTCGACCCCCACGGCGTGATCGTGCTCTGGAACCGGGCGGCGGAGCGAGTCACGGGCGTGCCGCAGCCCGAGGCGCTGGGCCGCCCGCTCGTGCGCGTCCTGCAGCGTGACCTGGCGGGCGGCGACGGCGGCGACCAACTCGTGCAGGTGCAGCGCGGCGGCGAGGCCGTCTGGCTCTCGGTCAGCGAGGCGGTCATGCGCGGCGCGAGCGGCGAGGCGGCCGGCCGGATCTTCGCGTTCCGCGACGTCTCGGCCGAGCGCATCGTCGAGCAGATGAAGACGACCTTCGTCTCGACCGTCTCCCAGGAGCTGCGCCGGCCGCTGACGTCGATCTACGGCTTCTCGGAGACGCTGCTGCGCCGTGACGTGCTCTTCTCGGATGAGGAGCGGCGCACGTTCCTCGGCTACATCGCGTCCGAGGCCGACCGGCTGACGTCCATCGTCGACCAGCTCCTGAGCGTGGCGCGGCTCGACGCCGGCGACCTCGAGGTCGAGCTCGCCCCGACCGACGTGCGCGACGTCGTAACGGAAGCGGTGGCGCCGCTCTCCGATGAGTCGGTGAACGGCCATCGCATCGTCCTCGACCTGCCCGACGAGCCGCTCGACGCCGCGGTCGACCGCGAGCGGCTGCGGCAGATCCTCGACGCGCTCGTTGACAACGCGATCAAGTACTCGCCCGGCGGCGGCACGGTGACGCTCGCGGCCCGCCGCCGCCCGGACGCGGTCGAGGTGCGCGTGACCGACGAGGGCATCGGGATCGCCCGCGACGAGCAGGAGCGGATCTTCAGCAAGTTCTACCGCTCGGACTCCGAGAGCGGCGGCACGGGGCTCGGGCTCTTCATCGTCCAGGGCCTCGTGCGGGCGATGGGCGGGCGCATCTGGGTGGACTCGGACACGGGGGTGGGCGCCTCGTTCGTCTTCGAGCTGCCGGTTGCGCGAAGAGGTTCTCGCGCGTGAGGGGATTCAACCTCCGACGCGCCGGGTATAAGGGGCGGCTGTGACGCGGGTGCTCGTGATCGACGACGAGGCCGCGATTCGGCTGCTCTGCCGCGTCAACCTCGAGGCCGAGGGGATGAAGGTCGAGGAGGCCGCCGACGGGCGGTCCGGGCTCGAGCTCGCGCGCCAGAGCCGGCCCGACGTGATCCTGCTCGACGTGATGATGCCGGGACTGGACGGCTGGCAGGTCGCCGAGGAGCTCGTGAACGACGACCGCACGCGCGAGATCCCGATCGTCTTCCTGACCGCGCGCGCCGATTTCCGCGATCGTGAGCGCGGCCTGGAGGCCGGCGGGATCGCCTACCTCACCAAGCCGTTCAACCCCGTGGAGCTCGCGCGCGTGATCGAGGATCTGCTGGCGCGCATCGCGAAGGGCGAGGCGGCTGCGATGCGCAGCGAGCGGATCGCGGAGCTCCGCGCCCTGGTCATGGGCGACGGGCTCGGCGGCCTCCGCGTCGTCTAGCGCCGCCGCGACCCAGGGCTAGACTCAAAGAGCATCGGGGCGTGGCGCAGCCTGGTAGCGCGCCTGCTTTGGGAGCAGGAGGTCGACGGTTCGAGTCCGTCCGCCCCGATTGGATCTACAAGCCATTTCCGTCCTCCGGGCCGGTCGTGCGGAGGGCGTGCTGTCACGGGATGCGGCAGTAGAGCGCCGCTCACTATTGAAAGACCGTCTCGAGTTCTGACCGAGCGCGTGACACACCGCCTCTGCGCGGGTATGTCCCTGACGATGCTTGGTCCGCGCACCGGCTACGAGTCCCCTCGCGCTGACGACCCGTTCCACGGGAACGATCCGCTACACGAGCCGACTGGGCTCGAGCCCGAGGAACGCTACGAGTCGTCGTTCTGGCCTGACCACGTTGCCCGGTGGGCCGGGTGGGCTGCGATCGGTGTGATGGCGCTTGTTCTCGTCGCGCCTGACCGATTCTTCTACCCGATCGGCGCCGTCGTTCTTGCAATTCTCGTCGCTCGCGAAGTCGCCTACCGCGCTCTCGGAAAGGGTCTTGGGCTAGACCGGTTCCTGGTCGCCTTCATTGCTGGGTGGGCCGTTCTGTGGGCGCCTCTCTTCATTCTTGACGCGCCGCCCGGATGGCTCGCGACCGCGGTGGCTGTCGGATCGTTTCTCTGGACGATGGTCGTCGCGGTCTGGCGGAAAGGTTCGCAGCCATCGGCCTAGCGTCGAGTCGGCCCCCGCGCCGCACCCGTGCCGCGTCGCGGGGAGTTCCGAGCGGCCGTCGAGCAGCTGAGGGCGAAGCTGCGGCCATCGCCAGCATCTTTCTCTGGGGGATAGCTGCGTTGTTCGCGTTTTCCGCGCTGCTGTGGGTGGCGTGGATCGGGTGGAGCGGGCTGGTCTTCGTGCTCCTGGCGCTACTGACTGCGCTTGCCGCGTGGAAGGGCCGGGGCACGAACACGAGCCGATGAGTGACGATCGCCGCCCCGTCACGGAAGCTCGGGCGGTGGGGTGTGAGGATCGCGCGTGCTGTCAGTTTGCGGTCGGCCGAGCGCGTCTGAGTACGTCGGGCCCCGACTGGGCAAGACGCTGACTCTCGACCTTTGCGGCCGCTTTCGCGTTGGGAAACGACGTGAGAACCTCCCGCGCTGCCGTCGTTTGGTCAACGGGCGGCCTGGACCTGCCGCCACCCTCGCACGTACTCCGCTTAGTGCACAGACTCGCAGCTGCCCTGTTCGTCGCGACCGTTGCTGCCGGCTACGGGGTGACAGTGACGAGCTCGGCGGTTATCGAACCGCGGATCCGCTCGTCGCCCTCGACGTTCCTCCGCGCCTGCGGGACAGACGTGTGGGGTGACCTCGGCCCGGTGCGTCGCTGGCAGCGCGAGAGCATCATCCTCGGCCCGTGCGCGTTCGTGGCGATTCGTGGTGCTCGGACCGCGTCGAAGGACAGCATCCGTCGTGCCTACCGCGCGGGCCGTGGCGCGTTCAAGATTCTCGCCCTCGTGCAGCGTGGGCGCACAGTCACGGTGTCCGTGCCGCCCGCAGGACGCCGGCACGTCGCCTTGCTCTACGACCCGTCGGCGTTCAACAGACCGCAGACGATCGCCAACGGCGAGCACGCAGTCACCTTCCGCGCTTGCCCGCCTGACGGCGCGGGCGCGCAGGACTGGTCCGCCGCGACCCAGTTCAACGGCGGGATCATCGTTGACTCCCCCCGCTGCGTGGAGCTCACGGTCCGAATCGGCATAGAAGGACCGGCACGGAAGATTGCCGCCCCGTTCGGCCGCGTCTCCTGTCCGCCGTGAACCACTCCGGTGGTGCTTCGACCTCGCAGCGGCCGTCAGTGACAGCGCCTCTGGCTGACCCGTCGCGGGCTGGCACTCGCTGCGGCCGTCGCTCTTACCGCCGTCACGGGTTGCGGCTCGGACACGTCCGCGAAGGGCCCGACGTCATCAAGCGCCGGACGTGCGAGCACTTCTGGACGACTTGGTCCCTCCCCGCACTGGGTTCGCACGTACTGCCGAGGCGCGCGACGCATCGTCGGGCACGGCGTCCTCTGCCCGACTGTCCTGCCGGTTCGTTTCATCCCAACGGAGAATCGCTTCCGGCCGGTACGCGGCGAGTACCTCTTCGAAGGGATTGCGCCCGATCACTGGGTCTTCGGAGCGTTCGTCGGCAAGGACGAGGGCTGGTTCCGCGAGCACTTCAACGGCTTCCGCGTTCTCGCCCACGTAGGCGTACACGGTCGGCCGGCGACGCTTGGGGCGATGACGCCAGCCAGCGGTATCTTCGCCTTCCACTCGGCCCTCGTCTGGAAAGAGCACGGCGTGCTCTATGCGGCGACCGCGCACGTGTCGCTCGATCTTCTCGAACCTCGGGCGGCGGCTGAACGCAAGGACGAACTTCTCGCGGTCGCAGAAGGATTTCGCTGAGCTGTCCCAGGCCCACTGCATGAGTCGGCGGTTCGAGTCCGTCCGCCCCGATTGCTCGACGCGCCGATCGCGGCGCGCGCTCATGAGCCCGGCGGCCCGCGTCGATACGGCGCTGGTGGGTGCCTGGGACATGGTCTGGCTCGGCCTCGCCACCGCGGCGATCTCCATCTGGTTTGCGCGGCCTCGGGCGCCGCTGCCGCCGGACTCCTCGTGGTGGAACCGCTCGTCGCGCTCCTACGCCGACTGGAAGGGAAGCTGGGCGCCGCTGACGGCGCCGCTCGGCCTGGTCATGGCGCTGATCGGCATCGTTCGCGTCATCGGCGGTTGACGGGAGCCGCCGCGGCCGTCGTCCGAGGCCGCAGCAACACTGCGCGGGCCCGGACGTTCTGCCCCTTTCTCCGTCCGGGTACGTCTGGGCGTGGGGGCGCCGCAGCCCCGCGCCCAGTTCAGCGCCCCGGTCGCTTCCCGCAGCCGGGGCGCGCCTTCGCCCGAACCCAAATTCACGCGTTTCTCGCGGTGTGGCTGCGGCCGGCAAGCCGGCCTCCGCCGTGGGCGAAGGCGCTGCTGACCGCTCGGCCTGCGGCCTTTGCTTTCACGAATGGGAACCGTGCCGGTTCCCCCTCGAGCTCCCCCTCCGCCTTTACACACCTGACGACCTAGCGGCGGAAGCGGTCTGCGTGCTCCTCTTCCGCCAGGAAGCGGAAGAAGAGTGCCGCGAAAACGGCGAAGAAAACCAGCGCCTGCTCGCCCGCCATCGTCACGCCGGCGATCTGCTGGTCGGCCTCCCGCGAGAGGCCCCACACGCGGCCGGTCGCGTAGAAGTCGTAGAGCGGGTCGGGCACGAGCGCGAGCAGCAGCCCGAGCGGGCTCGCGAGCAGGAACGCGGCGAAGACGTATCCCGCGCGGCCGCCGGTCGAGAGCCTGTGCGGCGCGTCCTGGATGACCGGCCACCACAGCAGGCAGCCGGCGAGCACGTACGCCGCGTGCTCGGCATGCAGCAGGGAGTGAGGGTGGCGGAGCGCGGTGTCGTAGAGCGCCGGCACGTGCCACGTGAAGTAGGTCGCGAGCCAGAGCGCAAGGGCGGCCGGCGGCCAGGTCAGCCAGCGCACGATGCGGGACGTGCCGAGCGCTGCGGCGAGCTCGCGCGGGATGCCGAGCACGAGCAGCGCCGGGGCCCACTCCGCGAGCACGACGTTCTGCAGCAGGTGCATCGAGAGCAGGTGGAACGAGAGCGAGTGCAGCGGGGTGACGAGCGCGATCGTGATCAGCGCCAGCCCGGCCGAGAAGGCGACGATCTGCGGTCGCGAGGGCTGGAATCGCGGTCGCGCGGCCGCGTAGAGCGCGGCCACGAGGACGAGCGCTGCGAGCGCCTCGGGGTGGGGCGCCCAAGCGTACGGATCTGGACGCACCGGGCTACGCTAATCCCAACGCGGGCGTAGCTCAGTGGTAGAGCAAGAGCCTTCCAAGCTCTGTGCCGCGGGTTCGATCCCCGCCGCCCGCTTTCGCCGTCCGGCTAAGCCCGTATTGTTTTCATAGATGAAAACAGATGAGCGGCGACAGGCGGTGGCTCTTCGGCAGCATCACGGCATGTCGGTTCGCGAGATCGCTGCGGCTGTCGGCGTTTCGCGAGGGACTGCCAGCCTGTGGCTTCGCGACGTTCCGCTCACGAGCGCCCAACGGCAGGCGCTCATGGAGCGGAATCCCGCGTACAACGGGATATTGAACGGTTCCAAAGAGAAGGCAGCGCGCGCCCGAGCCCGTCGAGCCCGTCGAGCTCGTTGGCAGGAAGGCGGCAGGCGCCGCGCCCGCGTCAGGGATCCTCACTACCTGTCGGGGTGCGCTCTCTACTGGGCTGAGGGGTCAAGGAACCGCAACCAGCTCCAGTTCACGAATTCCGACCCGGAGATGATCCGTTTCTTCGTGCAGTTCTTGCGCGACCACTTCGATGTCGGCGACGCACGTATCTGCGTCTCGTGCAACCTCTTTGCCGATCACCTAGCGCGGCAACTTGAGGTCGAGGACTTCTGGCTCGGAGTCGCGAACCTGCCCCGTACATCGTTGCGCAAGACCATCGTGAACGTCTACTCGCGTCACAGCCGGCGAAAGCGGAAGAACATGCTCCCGTACGGAACGTGCCGGATCGCAGTCCATAGCACCGAGATCGTCCAGACGATCTACGGCTCAATCCAGGAGCTCGGCGGCTTCGGCCGCCCCGAGTGGCTCGACTAATCGGGGATCGTCAGCGCGACGTGCTCGATCGAGTGCGCCGTGGGCGCCAGCTCGCCGGACTCCAGCTTTGACGCGATCTCGCGGGCGAGGTGGAGCGCCTCACTGACCTCGTCGGGCCGCAGCACCGTCTCGACCGTTGCCTCGACTTCTCCGTCGACCACGAGGTCGAGCGTGACCGTGTCGACGTCCTTCTGCGCCACGTAGCCGCCGTCGAAGAGGCCGACCCGCACGACCACGGCGCGGCCGTCCGGCAACGCCGCTGTCTGCTCTACCGGCCCCGCGTGCAGGCTCACGTGGCGAATCTAGCCGGAACCGCGCCCGCTCCAAACGTCGACCCTCGGCGTCCGGCGGCCGCGCCATGCTGCCGCCGTGATCCCCGAACGCCTCGTGCGCGTCCACGCGCGCACCATCCTGGCGATTCTCGGGATCGTCCTGACCGTCGCGCTGGTTCTCCAGGTCGTCTGGCTGGCGCGCGGCGTCCTGACGTGGATCATCATCGCGCTCTTCCTCGCGCTAGCGCTCAATCCGGCCGTTGACTGGCTGGTCGCGCGCAAGATCAAGCGACCGTACGCCGTCGCGATCGTGTTCGTGCTGACATTGCTCGCGCTCTTCGGGATCGCGGCGCTCTTCATCCCACCGCTCGTCGACGAGGTCAACCTCTTCCGCGACAAGGTGCCTGACTACGTCAACGACGTCACCCACGGTCGCGGGGCGCTCGGGCGATTCGCAGACAAGTACGACCTCGTGGAGAAAGTCCGGACGGCCGTCGCGGGAGGGGGCTTCACCAAGGTGCTCGGCGTCTCCAGCGTCGCCGTCTCGGTCGCGAAGGGCGTCGTCAGCACCATCGTCGCCATCGTGACGATCGCCTTCCTCACGTTCTTCATGCTCCTCGAGGGCCCGGCGTGGTTGCAGCGCTTCTACGCACTCCTGCCGGACGATCACCGGCCGCGGGCCGAGCGCATCGCCGGTCGCATCTACCGGACGATCGGCGGCTACGTCACCGGCAACCTCTTCATCAGCGTCATCGCCGGAACCGCCACGACGCTCGTGCTCTACCTGCTCGGCGTTCCGTACGCCGTGGTGCTCGGGCTGCTCGTCGCGATCCTCGACCTCGTGCCGCTGGCCGGCGCGACGCTGGCGGCGATCCTCGTCTCGACGATCGCGTTCATCACGACCGACATCGTCAAAGGCGTGATCGTGATCGTCTTCTTCGTCGTCTACCAGCAGATCGAGAACCACGTGCTCCAGCCGCTCGTCTACAGCCGCACGGTGCAGCTCTCGCCGCTCGCCATCCTCATCTCGGTGCTCGTCGGCGCCGAGCTCGCGGGAATTCTCGGCGCCCTGGCGGCGATCCCCGTCGCCGGCACGATCCAGGTGCTGATCACCGAGTACCTCCAGTACCGCCGCGAGCGCACGCTCGGCGGAACGCCCGAGCCAGAGCCCCTCTAGCGGCCTTTACCCCTTCTGGGGGACGGGTCGGGGCGGGCTGCGACCGACCGCATTGGTGTGCGGCGACCCCTCCCAGTCATCGTCCTCCTGGTCGCGCTGCTGGTCAGCGGCGCGCTTCCCGGCGCGACGATCGGCGCGCGCTCGAGCCGTCAGGCGGCGGTGCTGCCCGAGTGGCTCGGCCCGTCGAGCCTGGGCGAGAGCAACGGCCGCCTGAAGCGCACGAGCGCGGTAGCCGTGCCGCAGCCCGAGCCGGTCGAGAACGCGTGGCGCGAGCCCGCGGCCGCTGCCGAGCTGACCGAGAAGCCGAACGCGTGGCGGACGGCGGCAGTGATCCGGCCCGCCGCGGCAGCGCCGGCCGCCGACCCGGCACCGCAGCCGGGCGACAACGCCGACGACTACGACGCGGCCATCGTCGCTGCGACGAACGCCATTCGCCGCAGCCACGGCCTCGACGCGCTCCGCGCCAACCAGGGCCTGACGGCCGCGGCCGACCAGCACTCCCGCTCGATGGGCAAGGTCGGCTTCTTCGCCCACGAGTCGGCCGACGGCGGCGCCTTCTGGAAGCGCATCAACCAGTACTACGCCCAGGGCGACGCGAGCTACTGGGCCGTCGGCGAGAACATCATCTGGGCGTCGCCCGACCTGTCCGTCGACGAGGCGATGAAGGCCTGGATGGCGAGCCCCGGCCACCGCGAGAACATCCTCGCCAAGGACTGGCGCGAGATCGGTTGCTCGTCCTTCCGCGCCGACTCCGCGCCGGGTGTCTACTCCGGCCGCAAGGTCGTCCTCATCACGTGCGACTTCGGCGTTCGTCGCTAGTCGGTTAGCGGGACGGCTGCCCGGGTAGCCCCGTCGGGAATCCGACGAAAGGGGTTACGCATGGCGAACGAGCTGGACGGCAAGCGGATCGCCTTCGTGGCGACGGACATGGTCGAGCAGGTCGAGCTGACCGAGCCCTGGAAGGCCGTGGAGCAGGCTGGTGGCACGCCGGAGCTGCTGTCGATCAAGCAGGGCGAGATCCAGGGGTTCGACCACTTCGACAAGGCCGACACGTTCACGGTGGACCGCCAGGTCTCCGAGGCGAGTGCCGACGACTACGACGGGCTCGTGCTGCCGGGCGGCGTGGGCAATCCCGACCAGCTGCGCGTCGACGCGGACGTGCAGCGCTTCGTGCGCTCGTTCTTCGAGCAGGGCAAGCCGGTCGGCGTGATCTGCCACGGTCCGTGGACGCTCATCGACGCGGGCGTCGCCAAGGGGCGGACGCTGACGTCGTGGCCGACGCTTCGCACCGACCTGACGAACGCGGGCGCGACCTGGGTCGACGAGGAGGTACACGTCGACAACGGCCTCGTCACGAGCCGCAAGCCCGACGACCTGCCGGCGTTCTGCACGAAGCTGGTCGAGGAGCTCGCCGAGGGCCGCCACGAGGGCCAGATGGCCGCCGCGGGCGCCAGGGAGGCATAGCCGGCCGCCGCTACGCTCAGGGGAGTGCGCCCGTAGCTCAGTGGAAGAGCGTCGGCCTTCTAAGCCGTTGGTCGCAGGTTCGAATCCTGCCGGGCGCATTTCCCCGCCTCACGCGTACGATCGACCCGTGGAGCGGCGCGAGGTCAACCCGTGGGAGTGGAACAAGCCGTTCGGCTTTCAGCAGGCCGTCGAGGTCACGGGCGCCGAGCGCGTCCTCTATCTCGCCGGCCAGACCGCGATCGACGCCGACGGGAACGTGCTCGACGGCGACATGGCCGCGCAGGTCGCGCTCACGCTCGACAACCTCGAGCGCGTGCTCGCCGAGGCAGATATGACCTTTGCGAACATCGTGCGGGTCACCTGGTACGTGACGTCCATCTCCGAGTTCAGGTCGACGGGAGAGCTGCGCACCGCCCGTCTCGCGCCGAGCGGCATGAAGGCCGCGAGCACGCTCGTCCAGGTCGCCGGGCTCGCCTTTCCCGAGCTCAGGGTCGAGATCACCGCCACCGCCGTCGCCTGACGTTTGGCCCTTCGCCGCCTGGGTACCCGGCGAAGGATTGTCCAACGTCGAAGGGAGCGAGATGGCCAGCATCGAGAAGAGCATCGAGGTCGACGTCCCCGTCACGACCGCCTACAACCAGTGGACGCAGTTCGAGGAGTTCCCGCGGTTCATGGAGAACGTCGAGTCGGTCACCCAGACCGACGACACGCACCTTCACTGGGTCGCCGAGTACGGCGGCGAGCGCAACGAGTGGGACGCCGAGATCACCGAGCAGGAGCCCGACCGCGTGATCGCCTGGCGCAGCCAGGACGGCGTGCAGCAGTCCGGCCGCGTCACCTTCGAGCCCGTCGAGGACGGCCGCACGAAGATCACGGTCGAGATGGAGTGGGAGCCGGAGGGCATGAAGGAGAAGGTCGGCGCCGCCGTTGGCGCGGACAGCCGCAGCGTCTCCGAGGACCTCGACCGCTTCAAGGAGCTCGTCGAGTCGCGCGGCGTCGAGAGCGGCGCCTGGCGCGGCCGCGTCTAGCCCCGAGAGACATGTCCTGGAGGGCCGCCTGGGAGCGGCCCTCCACTGCGTCTAAGGTTTGCCCCGACCCACCCCGCGCACGCAGGAGGCACGACATGGAGCAGCGCCTCGCCGAGCTGAAGACCCGGCTCGCAGAGATCAATGACCTCGGCAAGACAGCGGCTCTGCTGGGCTGGGACCAGCGAGTCTTCATGCCGCCCGCGGGCGGCGGCGTCCGCGCGGAGCAGCTCGCGACGATCAGCCGGATCGTCCACGAGCGCTTCACCGATCCCGAAGTCGGCCGGCTGCTCGACGAGCTCGAGCCGTACGGCGAGTCGCTCGCCTACGAGTCCGACGACGCCAGCCTGATTCGCACGACGAGGCACGACTACGAGAAGGCCGTGCGCGTCCCCGCCGACCTGCGCGTCGAGATATCGCGCGCCGCCTCGCACGGCTACGACGCCTGGCACGAGGCGCGCGCCACATCGAACGCCGAGCTGCTGCGCCCGCACCTCGAGCGCAATCTCGAGCTGCGTCACAAGTACGTCGAGTGCTTCGCGCCCTACGACGACCCGTACGACGTGCTCCTCGACGACTACGAGCGCGGCATGAAGACGTCCCAGGTCGCCGCCGTCTTCGACGAGCTCAAGCCCGCGTTGAAGGCGATCGTCGCCGACGTCGCCGAGCGCGACCCGGTCGACACCTCGTTCCTCGAGGGCGACTTCCCGGCCGAGCAGCAGAAGCAGTTCGCGCTTCGCGTGCTCGAGACGCTCGGCTTCGACCGTACGGCGTGGCGCTTCGACGAGACGGCGCACCCGTTCGCGTCCAGCATGGGCATCGACGACATCCGCCTCACCGGCCGCTACGACGCCGCCCGCTTCGGCGAGGGCCTCTTCGCCGCCATGCACGAGTTCGGGCACGGCTCGTACGAGCACGGCGTCGACAAGGCGCTCGAGCGGACGCCGCTCGCACGCGGCGTCTCCATGGCGCTGCACGAGTCGCAGAGCCGCCTCTGGGAGAACCTCGTCGGCCGCAGCCGCGCGTTCTGGCGGCACTTCTACCCGCAGCTCCAGGAGATGTTCGCGGTCTTTGGCGGCGTCGACGAGTCGGCGTTCTACCGCGCCGTCAACGCCGTGCGGCCGTCGCTGATCCGCGTCGAGGCCGACCAGGTCACGTACAGCCTCCACATCATTCTCCGCTTCGAGCTGGAGCGCGAGATGCTGGGCGGGCTCGATCTGCGCGACCTGCCGCAGATCTGGAACGAGCGCATGTCCGACTACCTCGGCATCGACGTCCCCGACGACGCGCACGGCGTGCTCCAGGACGTCCACTGGGGGAGTGGGAACCTCGGCTACTTCCCGACCTACGCGCTCGGCAACGTCGTCTCGCTCCAGATCTGGGAGCGCCTCGCCGCCGACCTGCCGGACATCGAGGAGCAGTTCGCGCGCGGCGAGTTCGGGCAGCTCATGACGTGGCTCCGGGAGCACCTCTACCGGCACGGGCGCAAGTTCACGCCATCCGAGACGCTCGAGAAGGTCACGGGCAGCGGGCTCGACGCGGCGCCGTACCTCCGCTACCTGCGGCACAAGGTGGAGGAGATCTACGGCACGTCGGATCCAAGCTCCACCCCGGCCGCCGTCGGCTAGAGGGGTTTGGTGGAGCGCCGAACACGGGCTGCGTCCGCCAGACCCCTCTAGGCGCTCAGGACGAACTCAGGAACCTCTGCCAGACTCCGATCGGGAGCCGATGTCCCGGGTCACAGTCGTCATCCCCACGTACAACCGTGCCCGCTTTCTGTCCGGCGCGATCGACAGCGTGCTCGCACAGACGTACGCCGACTTCCGCCTGCTGATCGCCGACAACGCGTCGGACGACGGCACGCGCGACGTCGTAGCGCGGTACGACGACTCGCGGATCGAGTACGTCCGCCGGCCCGAGAACCTGGGCATCACGGCGAACCACAATCTCGCGCTACAGCAGGTGGACACGCCGTACTGCCTGATCGTCCCCGACGACGACCTGCTCCTCCCAGAGCTTCTCGAGCGGACGGTCGCAGTCCTCGACGCCAACCCGCGTGCCGGAATGGTGCACGCGCGCTTCCAGGTGCTGGACGCCGACGGCACCGTGATCACGGAGGACGAGGACTGGACGTACGGGCTCGCCGACGACACGATCGAGAGCGGTGAGGAGTTCATCCGCGAGTCGATGCTCTGGTCGTGCCGCGTGTGCGCGTCGACCGCACTGATGCGCATGGAGGCGCTGCCCGACCCGCCGTTCGACCAGGACGACTTCCCCGCGATCGACTTCGGCATGTGGCTGCGCATGGCTCTCGGCTGGGAGATGGCGTTCATTGCCGAGCCGCTGGCCTCCTACCGCATCCACCCGGGCTCGCACTCGGCGGCGTTCGGGCCGCCGGCCGGCTCGGGCTACACGCAGCGTACGGAGATCGTCACGCGGCTGAAGGCGGTCAAGCTGCGCTTCGTCGAGCGCTTCCGCCACCGGCTCGACGGCCAGGACGAGCTGCTCGCCCGCGCGGCGCGGTCGATGCGCCGCGAGCTGATCTGGATGGCGCGCAACGAGACGCTCCCCGAACGGCGTTTCGGGAAGACCGTGAAGGCGCTCGCCGCCGGCATGCGCGTCGATCCGCGGCTGGCCGCGGAGCCGGCCGCGTGGAGCCTTCTGGCCGCCAGCGTGCTCGGCAAGCGGGCCGTCTCGCTGCTGCGCACGTAGGTTTTCCGATCAAGCGGTGCGCGCAGCAGGCCGATCCCTGACCGTATGAAGGTCGCGATCCTCGCGGGCGGTCTCGGCTCGCGCATCCAGGAGGAGACGGAGGTCAAGCCGAAGCCGATGGTCGAGATCGGCGGACGCCCGATCCTCTGGCACATCATGAAGCTGTACGCGCACCAGGGCTTCAGCGACTTCGTGGTCGCGCTCGGCTACAAGGGCGACTACGTGAAGCGCTACATGGTCGACTACGCGGCGCTCGAGGGCGACCTCACGATCGGCCTGCGCGAGGGCCGCGTCGAGGCGCACGGCACCGGCGAGCGCGACGACTGGAAGGTCGCGCTCGTGGACACCGGCCAGACGACCAACAAGGGCGGCCGCATCAAGCGCCTCGCGCCGTACCTCGGCAGCGGCACGTTCATGCTCACCTGGGGCGACGGCGTCTCCGACATCGACCTGCGCAAGCTGCTCGAGTTCCACCGCGCGCACGGCAAGCTCGCCACCCTCACCGCGGTGCGGCCGCCCGCCCGCTTTGGCCACATCGAGCTCGACGGCGACGTCGTCGCCGAGTTCTCGGAGAAGCCGCAGGCGCGCGAGGGCTGGATCAACGGCGCCTTCTTCGTGCTCGAGCAGCAGGTGCTCGACTACATCGACGGCGACGAGACCGAATGGGAGAAGGAGCCGCTCGAGCGCCTCGCCGCCGACGGCCAGCTGATGGCGTACCGCCACGACGGCTTCTGGCAGTGCATGGACACGCTGCGCGAGCGCAAGCTGCTCGAGCAGCTGTGGGACTCGGGGGACGCCCCGTGGAAGGTCTGGTCGTGAGGGTTCTCGTCACCGGCCATGACGGCTACGTGGGCTGTTTGCTCGTGCCGCTGCTCGAGGCCGCCGGCCACGAGGTGGTCGGGCTCGACGCGGGGCTGTACGCGGGGTGCGCGCTTGGGCCGGAGCCGGCCGCGGTGGCGTCGATCGGCCGCGACATCCGCGACGTCTCGGCGGAGCAGCTCGCCGGTATCGACGCCGTCGCGCACCTGGCGGGCATCTCGAACGACCCGCTCGGCGACCTCAACCCGGACGTGACGTACGCCCTCAACCATCTCGCCACCGTCCACCTAGCGCGCGCCGCGAAGGCCGCCGGCGTGGAGCGTTTCGTCTTCTCGTCGTCGTGCTCGAACTACGGAGCGGCGGGCGAGGAGCTGCTCGACGAGTCGGCGCCGTTCAACCCCGTGACGGCGTACGGGCACTCGAAGGTGCTGGCCGAGCAGGACCTGGCCGGGCTCGCGGATGCGCGCTTCGCGCCCGTGTTCCTGCGCAGCGGCACGGCGTACGGCGTCTCTCCGCGGCTGCGCGGCGACCTCGTCGTCAACAACCTGACCGGGTACGCGGTCGCGACCGGCGAGGTGCTCGTCCGAAGCGACGGCTCGCCCTGGCGGCCGCTCGTCCACGTCGAGGACATGGCGCGTGCCTTCGTCGCCGCAGTGGACGCGCCACGCGACGTGGTGCACGGCGAGGCCTTCAACGTCGGGTCGACAGCAGAGAATTACCGCGTGCGCCAGATCGGCGAGCTCGTGGAGCAGCTCGTGCCCGGCAGCCGGATCGTCTTCGGCGAGGGCGCGGGGCCGGACGTACGCACGTACCGCGTCTCGTGCGAGAAGCTCGCGTCGACGCTGCCCGAGGCGCGGCCGCGGTGGACGGTCGCGGACGGGATCGAGGAGCTGCGCGACGCCTTCGTCGCGCGCGGCCTGACGCGCGAGGAGCTCGAGGGGCCGCGCTTCCAGCGCATCCGCCGCGTCCGCGCCCTGCAGGACGAGGGCCGCCTCGACGAGCGCCTGCGCTGGCGAGAGCCTGTCACCGCCTTGAATGAGCCGTGCCTGACCTGAGCTGCCGCCTGTGCGGCGGCTGGCGGCTGGAGGTGTTCCTCTCGCTCGGCGACCTGCCGCTCGCGGACGCGCTCGTAGCCGAGGCGGACAGCGAGCGGCCCGAGCCGCGCTACCCGCTCGACGTCGCGTTCTGCCTCGACTGCGCGCTCGTCCAGATCCTCGAGGAGGTTCCGCCCGAGCAGCTCTTCGTCGACAACTACCACTACTTCTCGTCGTACTCGGACGCCGTGCACGCGCACTCGCGTGCGCACGCAGAGCGGCTCGTGGACGAGCGCGAGCTCGACGCCGAGAGCCTCGTCGTCGAGATCGGCTCGAACGACGGCTACCTGCTGCGCCACGTCGCCGCCGCCGGCGTTCCCGTGCTCGGCATCGACCCGGCGCCCGAGCAGGCCGACGAGGCCCAGCGGGCGGGCGTGCCGACCGTGCGTGAGTTCTTCAACGAGGAGCTCGCCCGGCGCCTCCGGCTCGAGGGCCATCAGGCGGATGTGATCGTCGCCAACAACGTCATGGCGCACACGCCCGACCTGAACGGCTTCGCCGCCGGCCTGGCGCGGCTCCTGCGGCACGGCGGGGTCGCGACGATCGAGAACCCGTCCGTCGAGGACATGATCCAGCGCTGCGAGTTCGACACCGTCTACCACGAGCACTTCTCGTACTTCTCGTCCACGTCGGTGGCGGCGCTGATGGGGCGCTACAGCCTGACCCTGAACCGCGTCGAGGAGTTCCCGTCGCTCCACGGCGGCACGCGGCGCTGGTGGGTCTCGCGCGACGACACCGTCGAGGCGTCCGCCCGTGAGGCGCTGGCGCACGAGCGGGAGGCCGGCGTCGACCGGCCCGACTTCTACCGCGCGTTCGGCTCGCGCGTGTCCATGCTGCGCGAGCAGCTGATGAGCCTGCTCGGGGAGCTTCGCCGCGACGGGGCCCGCATCGCCGCGTACGGCGCAGCGGCGAAGGGCGCGACCCTGCTCAACGCGTGCGGGATCGGCACCGACCTCGTCGAGTACGTCGTCGACCGCAACCCGCACAAGGTCGGCCGGCTCATGCCGGGCACGCACCAGCCGATCCGCCCTGTGCAGACGCTCCTCGAAGACCAGCCCGAAGCCGTGCTCCTGCTCGCGTGGAACTTCGAGGACGAAGTGCTCGAGCAGCAGGCTGCGTACCGGGCCGTGGGCGGAAAGTTCGTCGTGCCGGTGCCCGAACCGCGGCTTGTCTGACTGCCCCGCCTGCGGCGAGCCTGGGGCGCAGGCGTTCTACGAGCAGCTGGGGGTGCCCGTGCAGAGCACGGCGCTGCTGGCCACGCGCGAGGAGGCGCTGGCGTTCCCGTGCGGCGACCTCGTCCTCGCGTTCTGCGGCGCGTGCGGGTTCGTCTTCAACACCGCGTACGACCCGGCGCTGCAGGACTACTCGGTCCCGAGCGAGGAGTCGCAGGCGTTCTCGCCTCGCTTCCAGACGTTCTCGCGGAAGCTCGCCGAGCGGCTGGTCGAGCGCTACGACGTCCGCGGCAAGGACGTGGTCGACGCGGGCTGCGGCCGCGGCGACTTCCTCGTGGAGATCTGCGAGCTGGGCGGCAACCGCGGGGTCGGCATCGACCCGGGCTGGTTCCCGGGCCGGCTGAGCGCCCCTGCTGAGGTTGCGTTCGTGCGCGCGCCGTACGACGCCGAGCAGTCGGCACGCGACGCCGACCTCGTCCTCTGCCGGCACACGCTCGAGCACATCGCGCCCGTGCGCGAGTTCGTCGAGCTGTTGCGGCGGCCGGCGGCGGCGCGCAACGGGGTGGTCGTCATCGAGGTGCCCGACATGCTGCGCGTGCTCGAGGAGGGAGCGTTCTGGGACGTGTACTACGAGCACTGCTCGTACTTCGCCGCGGGCGCGCTCGCCGGGCTGGCGGCCCGGTGCGGGCTCGAGGTGCTCGAGAACCGGCTCGAGTTCGACGGCCAGTACGTCGTGCTCGAGGCGCGCCCTTCGGAGCCGCGGCCGGCCGAGCGCGCGGCCGCCGAGGAGCTGGGCGCCGGTGTCGAGCACTTTGCCGAGGCTGCACCGGCCGCCGTCGACGGATGGCGCGACCGGCTCGCCTCGTCAGGGCGCGTGGCGCTCTGGGGCGGCAGCTCGAAGGCCGTCGCGTTCCTCACCGCCGTCGGCGTCGAGGCGGACGTCGTCGACATCAACCCGTTCAGGCAGGGCGCCTTCCTCCCCGGCAGCGGGGTCTGCGTGCTCGCGCCGGAGGAGCTGCGCGAACGACGCCCTGACGTCGTCGTCGCGATGAACCCGGCCTACCTGGGCGAGATCGCGCAGGCGCTCGGGGAGCTCGGGCTCGCGAGCGAGTTGGCGGCCGTCGCATGAGCCTGCTCGTCGTCGTCGCACACCCCGACGACGAGGTGCTCGGGTTCGCCGGGGTGATCGCGAGGGCAGTCGCGGAGGAGCGGGATGTGACGGTCGCGGTCGTCACGAGCGGCGACAGGTGGGGCGGTCCCGAGCTCGGCGCGCGCCGGCAGGCGGAGAGCCTCGCCGGCCTCGGCCTGCTCGGCGTCCCCAGCGACCGCGTGCACTTTCTCGGCCGGACCGACAACGGCCTCGCCTCGCTCGGGTGGCTGCGGCGTCGGGGCCTCGTGCGCGACGTTCGCGGGCTCGCGGCGGGAGCCGAAGCGATCTACACGCACGTCCCGTTCGACGGGCACCCGGATCACGCCGCGCTCGCCGCGCTGGTCGTCGAGTCGGCGGCCGTCCCGGTGTGGGGGACGCTGATGCATCCGCCCGGGGCCGGTTCGTGCATGGAGCTGTCGGCGAGCCGCTGGCCGGCGCCCGCGGGCGAGCCTCACGAGCGGTTCCTGCCCGCGGCGGACGTCGAGGCGCCGCCGTCGCCCGCGTGCGCGCCGGAGCCCGAGGCCGCGAGCTGGGGCCTGCTCGGCCCGCCGCACGAGCTGCGTGAGGTGCCGGCCGAGATGCAGCTCGCAGACGAGGCCGCCAACCTGAAATGGCGGGCGATCGCGTGCCACGCGTCGCAGGTCGAGGTGAGCTCGGTCTCGGCCGGGTACCTGCGGGCGTTCGTGCGCCGCCATGAGTTCTTCTGGCGGCTCGGGCCGTGAGCCGCCCGACCTTCGCGTTCGTCTCGCAGCCGTGGGCGTCGCTGCTGCCGCCGTCGGAGTCGGTCGCGATCGGGACCCGGGAGGTGGCCCGGCGGCTTGCGGCCGAGGCGCGGGTCGTCGTCTACGCGCGCGGCTCGGGCGACGCCGTCCAGGTCGAGCACGAGGACGGGGTCGAGTTCCGGCTCGTCCCGGCGGAGCGCGACTGGCGCGCTATGAAGGCGGCGGCGCCCGCACGCTGGCTCGCCACGAGGCGCCGCCCGTTCTTCGCCGGCCCGTTCTTCCATCCCGTCTACTTCCGCGCGGTCGCACGAGACGTCGCGAGGCTGCGGCCGGACCTCGTGACGGTGCACAACTTCTCGCAGCTCCTCCCGGCGCTGCGCCGCCGCGCTCCCGAGTCGCGGCGCGTCCTGCAGATGCACTGCGACTGGCTCGCGGACCTTGCCCGGCCGATGATCGCGCGGCGGCTCCAGCGCGCCGACCTCGTGCTCGGCTGCAGCGACCACGTGACCCGGCGCGTTCGCGAGCGCTTCCCGGGCGTGCGCGCGGAGACCCGGTACAACGGCGTGGACGTCGAGCGGTTCGAGCCTGCGCGCGAACGCCCGCCGCGGACGATCCTTTTCACGGGACGGCTCGGGCCCGACAAGGGCGTGCACGTGCTGTGCGACGCGTTCCGCCTGGTGCGCCAGCGGGTGCCGGATGCGACGCTCGAGCTCGTCGGCCCGGAGGCTCCGGTCGCGCGTGAGATGCAGGTCGAGCTCAGCGACGATCCGCGCGTGCGTGCGCTCGACCGCTTCTACGGCGGCAGCTACCGGGTCGAGCTCGAGCGGCGGCTCGGCGACGACCTGCCGGCCGTGATGTTCACCGGACGCGTGCCTGCGGCTGACATGCCGGCCGTGTACGCGCGCGGGACGGTGGCCGTCCTGCCGTCTCTCGAGGAGGCGTTCGGGCTCCCGCTCGTGGAGGCGATGGCCAGCGGGCTGCCCACGGTCGCCACGCGCATCGGCGGCATGCCCGAGCTCCTGGTCGACGGCGAGACGGGGCTGCTCGTCGCGCCCGACGACGCCGCCGCGCTGGCCGACGCGCTCGTGCGGCTGCTCACGGATCCGGCGCTCGCGAGCCGGCTCGGCGCGGGCGGCCGGGCGCGTGCGGTCGAACGCTTCTCATGGGACGTCGTCGCTGAGCGGGCGCTCTCGCTCTACCTGCCGCTGATCGACCGCGGACACTGACCTGTGGACGAGCCGGCACGCATCCGTCACGCTCTCGTGTCCCATGGGCGCGCTTTTCCTCGATAGCCTCAAACCGGAGGGAGGCAAGCGGCCGGCCCCAGGGGGACATGGCCCGAATGGACATGGCTTGGCGGCGGGCCGCCATGGTGATCGCGGCTACGCTTGGCCCCGCGCGGTGGCGGTAGCTCAGTTGGTAGAGCCCCGGGTTGTGGTCCCGGTGGTCGCGGGTTCGAGTCCCGTCCGCCACCTACTCTCGTGAAGGTTCTCGCGTCCCGGCGGCTGCCGGGGCCTGCCTGGGAGCGGCTCGGCGATGCGGAGTACGAAGAAGGCCTTGCCGGCACCGGGCCGCGAACGGATGTGGAGGCGCTCGTCGCGGTCGGCGACCGCGTCGACGCGGCCGTCCTCGACCGCTTCCCGAACCTCCGCCTCGTGGCCAACTACGGCGTCGGCTACGACCCGATCGACGTCGAGGAATGCCACCGGCGCGGCGTCGCCGTCACGAACACGCCGGGCGTGCTCGACGCGGCGACCGTGGACCTCGCGCTCGCGCTGATCCTCGCCCTCCGCCGCCGACTCGTCGAAGCCGACCGCTTCGTCCGCGACGGCCGCTGGGACGAGGGCTGGGCGGAGCCCTACCTCACCGGCGAGGATCTCGAAGGCGCCGTCCTCGGCATCGTCGGCCTCGGCCGCATCGGCCGGGCCGTCGCGCGCCGGGCCTGCCCGTTCGGCCTGCGGCTCCTCTACGCGCAGCGCAACCGCCTGCCTGCCGCCGGCGAACAGGATCTGGACGTGGAGTACCGATCCCTCGACGAGCTGCTGGCAGAGGCCGACCTGGTCACCCTGCACGTGCCGTTGTCGGCGCAGACCCGCCATCTCATCGACGCGCGCCGGCTCGCCCTGCTCCGCGACGGCACGTCCCTCGTCAACACCGCGCGCGGCGACATCGTCGACCAGCATGCGCTCGTGCGCGAGCTCGTGAGCGGTCGCATCCGCGCCGGTCTCGACGTCTTCACCGGCGAGCCGGGTGCGCCTGCCGAGCTCTTCGGCCTGCCGAACGTGATCCTCACCCCGCATGTGGGCAGCGCCACCACCGCCACGCGCGAGGCGATGACGCGCGTCGTCGTCGAGAACATCGAAGCCGTCGCGGCCGGGCGGGAGCCGGTCACGCCCGTCTGATGCGCCGGCCCGCGCTCGCCGAGATCGAGCGGCTCGACCCGGTCCGCGACCACGCGCGGATCGTCTACCTGGACGCGTGCGTCGAGTTCCCGTTCGACGTCACGCGTGCGCTCGAGCTCGCCTTCTTCCGCACGTTCGCCGTGCCGCGCATCGCCGAGCTGCTCGCGTCGACCGGCGAGTTCACGGGCCGCCCACTCAAGCGCTACGACGACAGCGACCTGCTGATCAGCTCCTTCGTGGAGCACGGCTACGACAGCCCGGCTGGCCGCGCCGCGATCCGCCGGATGAACCAGATCCACGGGCGGTTCGACATTCCGAACGAGGACTTCATCTACGTCCTGTCCACGCTCGCCATCGAGCCGTTCCGCTGGAACCGGCGCTTCGGCTGGCGCCGGGCGACCGCGGCCGAGCGCACGGCCAGCTTCGAGTTCTGGCGGAACGTCGCCCGCCTGATGAACATCCGTGACGTCCCGGCGAGCTACGACGAGCTCGAGCGTTTCAACGTCGAGTTCGAACGCGAGCGGTTCGCCTACAGCGACGCCGGCCACCGGGTCGCGACGTCGATGATCGACATGTTCGTCGGGAAGATCCCCGGCATGCCGAAGACGCTCGGCCGCCGCGGCGTGCACGCGCTACTCGACGATCCGCTCCTCGGCGCGCTCGGGCTGCCGCGCCCGACCGCGACCGAGCGGCGCGCCGCGGAGGCCGCGCTGCGCCTGCGAGCGCGAGGCGTCGCGCTGCTCCCGTCGCGCCGCCGTCCGCGCCTGCGGACGAAGCAGCGCCGCAGCAAGACGTACCCGCGCGGCTACGAGATCGCGGTGCTCGGCCCGCCCCCGCCTGGCCGCGGCGGAGACCGGCTACCGTCCTAGCGCCCGGCCCCGTAGCTCAGTGGATAGAGCGGCAGACTTCGAATCTGCGCGCGGAGGTTCGACTCCTCCCGGGGCCATTCACTCCCCGTCCGAGCGGCCGTTTCGGCCAATGCGGCGGGTAACTGCGGCACACCCTGCGCCCCGGACCGGAGCGCGATCGACCGTTCAGCCGACGGCGAACAGGCAGAGCGTCGACAGCAGGGCTAGCAGGCCCCGGCTGCGACCGACGAGTCCCGACGCCGCCTTCATCGACATGCAGGCATCGTAGGCCGGTCGCGTGAACAGTTCCTTACAGATCTCCTGACGCGAGAACGAATCGAGCCACGGGCCTCCGGAAACGGGGGGCCTCACCCGTCTCTAGGTGACGAGCTGGAAGAGCGCCGCGACGACGAGCACGGCGACGATCAGCCACGCGAGCAAAAACGCGGTGACCACCATCAGCAGCCGCTTCGGCATGAGCATCCAGACAAGCGCCGTGGCACCCATCCGCACGGTGCCCCATGACGGGCCGTCGCCGGCGAGCACCCGCCGCACGAGGCCCATCAGCCCGCTGCCGTAGCGGCGCCGCTCCGCCTCCGCGACACGCTCGCGGCAGCGGCGCATCATTTCGTCGGCCTCCCGTCGTGCCGTCCGCTTGTAGACCGGCAGCGACGCGCGGCGGCGCGTCCAGTACGCGAGCGACTCGCGCGCCTGCTCGAGCGGCGGCGGCGCGGTCAGCGTCGCCACCAGGATCCGGTCGGCGTCCTCCGAGGCGGAGATCACGCCTTCGAGTGTAGGCCAACCTTGGCGCGTTCGAGGGATTGGGAGGAGGCCTGCGCGCCCCGATGAATTGGGCGGAAGCTCGGCCGCAACTTCTCCCCCGAATGGCCGGGTTCCCCTCACCCCCAGGGAACGACCCGTGTGCCGCAGACGGGTCGTTCCACCTTGGTCCCGTACGTTTCCGGGTGATGCGAACCATCGTCGCGTGCGTGTTCGTGCTCGCCGGCGCGGCGGCGGCGTCCGCCGCCGGCGGCTGGCGGGCACAGGCGCCGCTACCCGCGCCGCGCTCCGAGGTCGCGGCTGCCGCGACCGTGCGGTACATCGCGCTCGCCGGAGGATTCGCCGAGGACGGCTCGACCTCGTCGCGGGTCGACGCCTACTTCCCGTCGACGAACACCTGGGCGCGTCTGGACGACCTGCCGGTCGAGTCGAACCACGCGATGGCCGCGGGGGTCGCCGGCCGGTTCTACGTCGCCGGCGGATATGCGGGTGACGGTCACCGAAGGCGGGACGCGTTCGTCTACGACGGAGGGTGGCACCGCCTGACCTCGATGCCGCTCGAGCGTGCCGCGGGCGGCGCAGCGGTGATCGGCCGGAAGCTGTACGTGGTCGGCGGCACGACCGGGCTTCCGGGTGTCGGCGACGCTCGCCGGCTCGCCCGCGCGATGCTCGTGCTCGACCTGAAGACGCGCCACTGGTCGCAGCTGCCCGGCCCGACGCCGCGCGAGCATCTCGGCGTGGCGGCGTCGAACGGGAAGCTCTACGTCGCCGGCGGCCGCGAGGCGGGCTACGACACGAACCTGCGCATCTTCGAGGTCTTCGATCCGGCGACACGGCGCTGGCGCCGCCTTGCGCCGCTACCGAGCGCGCGCGGCGGAACCGGCCTGGCGGCCGTCGGCGGCCGCCTCGTCTCGGCGGGCGGCGAGGAGCCCGCCGGCGCGATCGCGTCCGTCTATCGCTACACGCCGTCGACGAACCGCTGGATGCGGCTTCCGGACCTGCTGACGCCGCGCCACGGCCTGGGCGTCGTCGGCTTCGGCGGCCGCGTCTACGTCATCGGCGGCGGCCCGACGCCCGGCCTGTCAGCGAGCGGCGCGAACGAGTCGCTCGTGCCCTAGCAGTCGTCGTCGCGCGGCTCCAGCGGCTGCGCGATCCGCCCGGCGGCCTCCTCGGCCTCCTCGGCGGTCTCCTCGGACATCAGCTCGTACTTCGACTCGTCTGCCTGGCGGCTCTCGCGCTCGCGCTCCGCGCGCTGCTCGTCGGGCGTGAGCCCGCGCGCCTCCTGGCTCTCGGGGCTGGTGCGGATCTCGTCGGTGTCCATGGCACCGTCGTCCCCGGCGTGAAGCAGCGCCAAACGCGTCGTATCCTGGGTGCACGCGGGCGTGGCGGAATTGGAATACGCGACGGGTTTAGGTCCCGTTGGCCGAAAGGCCTTGGAGGTTCGAGTCCTCTCGCCCGCATGAAGTAGCCCTCGCGCCTGCGGTCTAGGGTGGCCGCGTGCGCGCCGCGATCGCGATCTCTGCCGGGTTGGCGCTCGCCGGAGGTGCCGTCTACCGGCTCGTCGTACGGGGGAAGCTCACTATCGACACCGGCATCGGCCGAAGGACCCGGCCGCTGGGTCCGAATCATTTCGGCATCGCCGCACCGCGCGAGCTCGTCTTCGACATCATCGCGGCGCCGTACCTGGGCCGGACGCCGCGAGCGCTCCAGCGGCAGCTGGACGTGTGGGAGCGCGGCGAAGACATGGTCTTGGCAGCCCACGTCACCGACGTGAAGTGCGGAACGACGACCACGCTCGAAACCGTGCGCTTCCATCGGCCTGAGCGCATCGACTTCCGCGTCGTCCGCGGGCCCGTGCCACACGTCTGCGAGTCGTTCGTGCTGCAGGACGACGGAGAGCGCACGCGCCTGACCTGGGAGGGCGAGATCGGGGCGGACTTCTGGGCCGCAGGCGAATGGTGGTCGACTCGCGTCGCCCGTCACTGGGAACGGGCCGTTCTCCGCTCGATCGCGGCGATCACCGTCGAGGCGGAACGGAGAGCGCGCTCAACCCGCTCCTCCGACGACGCTCCTCAGTAGGCGCGCAAGGACCGGCACGGCGTGAGCTCGCGCGCCTCCTGGCTCGACGTTGGCCGAAGGCCTTGGAGGTTCGAGTCGTCTCGCCCGCACGACGTGACGCGGTGCGCACGCCATGATCCCGGCGTGCACCGCAAGGTCGTCACGGTCGTCTTCTGCGACGTGGTTGGCTCGACGGCGCTTGGCGAGGCCGTCGACCCCGAAGCGCTGCAGGCGCTGCTGGCCCGCTACTTCGAGCGGATGAAGGGCATCGTCGAGTCGCACGGCGGCTCGGTCGAGAAGTTCATCGGCGACGCTGTAATGGCTGTGTTCGGGGTCCCCGCCGTTCACGAGGACGACGCGCTGCGGGCCGTCCGGGCGGCGGCGGACATGCGCGCCGCCTTCGCCGAGCTCGGTGTTCGGGGCCGGATCGGGTTGAACACCGGCGAGGTGGTGACCGGGACCGAGGAGCGGCTCGCGACCGGCGACGCCGTCAACGTCGCCGCGCGGCTGCAGCAGGCGGCGGAGCCGGACGATGTGCTGTTCGGCGAGGCGACCGAGCAGCTCGTGCGCGGGGCGGTCGAGGCGGAGCCGGTCGAGTCGATCGAGGTGAAGGGCAAGGCCGAGCCGGTGCGGGCGTACCGGCTCGTCGCGGTCCTCGATGCGCCCGAGCGCGCCCACGACGCGCCGTTTGTCGGCCGTGAGCGTGAGGTCGCCACGCTGCGAGATGCGTGGGAGCGGGCGGCGACCGGCGAGCGCTGCGAGCTCGTGACGGTTGTCGGCGACGCCGGCGTCGGCAAGTCTCGGCTCGTCGCGGAGGCGCTTGCCCCGCTCGGCGCGAGGATCGTCCGCGGCCACTGTCTCCCCTACGGCGAGGGAATCACGTACTGGCCGGTAGTCGAGGTCGTCAAGCAGCTCGACGCGCTGCCGACGGATCCGGACGCCGCCGCGGTCATCCGCTCGCTGCTCGGCGCGAGCGACGTGCACGCCGGTGCCGAGGAGATCGCCTGGGCCTTTCGCAAGCTCCTTCAGGAACAGGCGCCGCTCACCGTCGTCCTCGACGATCTGCACTGGGGCGACGAGACGTTCGTCGACCTCGTCGAGGGCATCGCGCTCCTGTCGGCCTCATCGCCGATCCTGCTGGTCTGCATTGCCCGGCCGGAGTTCCTCGCGGGCAGAGAGGGCTGGGAAGCGTCGCTGCGGCTCGAGCCGCTTCCGGGCGACGTGGTGGACGAGCTGCTCGGCGACCTGCCCGCGGAGCTGCGCGGTCGCATCGCAGGCGCTGCCGGCGGCAACCCGCTCTTCCTCACCGAGATGCTCGCCATGGCTCGCAGCGACGGCGAGGTCGAGGTGCCGCCCACGCTCCGAGCGCTGCTGGCGGCGCGGCTCGACCAGCTCGACGACCGCGAGCGGCAGGTGCTCGAGCGAGGCGCGGTCGAGGGCGAGCTCTTCCATCGCGGTGCCGTCCAGGCGCTGGCCGCGGAGGAGCAGGTCACGCCTAGGCTGGCCGCGCTGGTGCGTCGCCAGCTGATCCGTCCCGACCGCGCCCTGCTCCCTGGCGAGGACGGCTTCCGCTTTCGCCACCTGCTCATCCGCGATGCCGCGTACGACGCGCTGCCGAAGTCGACACGCGCCGACCTGCACGAGCGCTTCGCCGACTGGCTCGAGGCGCACGGCCCCGACCTGGTCGAGCTGGACGAGATGCTCGGCTACCACCTCGAGCAGGCGGCGCTGTACCGGGCCGAGCTCGGGCAGCCCGACGAACGGCTGGCGCTGCGCGCGGGCGACCTGCTGGGAGCGGCCGGGCGCCGCTACGTTCGCCCCGGCACCGAGCGGGCGGGCGTGCGGGTACTTGAACGGGCACTGGTGCTCACGCGGCCCTACAGGCTCGACGTCGACCTGGAGATGGTGCTCTCGGCTGCGCTCCACACGGACCAGCCGGCGCGCGCGGCGGACGTGTGCGACGCGGCCGCGGACCGCGCACGCGCAGCGGGCGACGAGGCCGGGGAGTCGGTGGCCCGCGTCATCGCGAAGTTGCACAACGTCTTCGTCGACCCGGAGCCCGACGTGGTCGGGCTCGAGCGGCTCGCCCTGGCGTCGCTGCCACTGCTCGAGGCGGCCGGCGACGACGCCAACCTCGTCCACGTGTGGGATGCGCTCGGCTACGGCGTCGCCAATGCGCGCGGCCGGATGGAGGACTGGGCCCACGCTGCGGAGCAGGCGATCCGGCACGCGCGCGCGGCCGGCGTCTGGACGTACGACTACCACGGTCTCCTGGCCGCGGTGGTCTGGGGACCGCGGCCCTCGGACGAGGCACTTCGCACCCTGGAGGACGTGCTCCTGGAGCCGCACCCGCCGCTTGCGATCCTCAACCGGTGCTACCTCATCGCGTCGCTCGGGCGCTTCGACGAGGCCTGGGCGCTGGCCGGTCCAGCGGCGGAACGCCTGACGGAGCTTGGGGATTACCGGCACCACGGATGGCTCGAAGACCTCGCCGTGCTCCAGGGTGACTACCAGGCCGCCGTTCGCCATGGCGAGGACTCGGTCGCAGCGTTGCGATCGCGCGGGCACGCGGCCTTCGAGGCCTCCTACGGCGCGAAGCTCGGCCGCTGGCTGTGCACGCTCGGCCGCTACGAGGAAGCCGAGCCGCTGGCGGACTTCGCGCGCCGGGTCGAGGCACAGGAGTCCACGTGGCTGTGGCGCCAGGTCCGAGCGCTCGTCCTCGCGCACCGCGGGCAGCTAGACGAGGCCGAGGCGCTCGCCCGCGAAGCGGTGGCGCGCCTCGAGAGGACCGACATGCCGAGCCCGCAGGGCGACGGGTTCCTCGATCTCGCCGAGGTGCTCCAGGCTGCGGGCCGTACAGACGAGGCGGCCGAGGCGCTTAACCAGGCACTCGATCGCTACGAGCGCAAGAAGAACCTGGCCATGGCTGCCCAGGCCACGGCGCGGCTGGATGCCCTGCGCGCCCGGACCGGCACCGGGTAGGGCGGCCGAATCACCCGAACGGGCGGATCGGCAGGTCGGAGGCCTTCTGGTTCAATGGCCTGGTGAACACCTCGGTCGAGCAGCTCGAGGGCAACCGCGTCCGCCTGAGCGTCGAGGTACCGGGGCACGACGTGCGCCACGCCGTCGACCACGCAACGGAGGATCTCGCGGGCTCCGTGAAGATCCCCGGCTTCCGCAAGGGCAAGGTGCCGACGCAGGTGCTCGTCTCACGGATCGGCCGCGACCGGCTCTACGCCGAAGCGGTCGAGAGCCACATCGGCGGCTGGTTCCGCAACGCCGCCGCCGGCGCGCGGATCCGCCCGGTCGAGCAGCCCGAGTACGGCTACGACCTGCCCGCCTCACCCGATGACGACTGGAGCTTCACGGCCACGGTGACCGTCCAACCGTCGCCCGTGGTCGCCGACTGGACCGAGCTCGAGGTGCCCTTCGCCGAGCCCGAGGTGCCGGAGGAGATCGTCGCCCGCGAGCTCGAGGACCTGCAGCGCTCCGTCGCCGAGCTGACGCCGGTCGAGGGCCGTCCCGCGCAGCCCGGCGACACCGTCGTGATCGATGTGGTCGCCCCGTCGGGCGAGGCGCAGCGCGACGTGGTTGTCGAGCTCGGCGCCAACAAGCTCGTCGAGGAGATCGAGGCCGTGATCGCCGGGATGTCCGCCGGCGAGACGAAGTCCGTCTCATACGAGCTCGCGGACGAGACGAGCCGCGACGTCGAGGTGACGCTCAAGGACGTGAAAGAGCCCGTCCTGCCGCCGATCGATGACGAGCTGGCGCGCGCCGCGAGCGAGTTCGACACGCTCGCCGAGCTGCGCGACGACATCGAGAGCCGGCTCCGCGAGCAGCTCTCCGATGAGCTCGACGTCCGCTTCCGCGAGGAGGCGATCGACCGGCTCGTCGCGGCGTCGCAGGTCGAGATCGCGCCGCGCCTGGTCGACGCGCGCGCCGCCGAGCTGTGGCACGGCCTCGCCCACTCGCTCGAGCGCCGCGGGATCGATCCCGAGGTCTACTTCCAGATCACCGGCCAGACGCCGGAGCAGCTCACGGAGCAGCTTCGCGCCGAGGCCCGTCAGGCGATCGGCCGCGAGCTCGTGCTCGAGGCGGTCGCCGAGCAGATCGACCTGCAGGTGGCGGACGAGGAGATCGAGGCGATTGTCCGCGAGCAGGCCGCCGACGCCGACGAGGACGCTGACGAGGTGATCCGCCAGCTCCGCGAGACCGGCCGCTGGGAGTCGCTCCGAGGCGACCTGCGCCTGCGGAACGCCCTCGACCGGGTCGTCGCCGAGGTCAAGAAGATCCCGGTCGAGCTCGCGGCTGCGAGAGACAAGCTTTGGACCCCCGAGAAGGAAACTCCCGATACCCCTACGAAATTGTGGACCCCCGGCAGCAAGGAGCCAGCAGCATGAGCCCAATGATTCCGATGGTCATCGAACAAACCTCGCGCGGCGAGCGTGCGTTCGACATCTACTCCCGGCTGCTGAACGAGCGGATCATCATGCTCGGCACGCCGATCGACGACCAGATCGCAAACCTGATCGTCGCCCAGCTCCTCCACCTCGAGTCGGAGGACCCGGACAAGGACATCTTCCTCTACATCAACTCGCCGGGTGGCGACGTGTACGCCGGGCTCGCCATCTACGACACGATCCAGTTCATCAAGCCGGACGTGCAGACCACCTGCGTCGGCATCGCGATGTCGATGGGCGCGGTCCTGCTCGCGGCCGGGGCGAACGGCAAGCGCATGGCGCTGCCGAACGCGAAGATCCTCATCCACCAGGTCTGGTCACCGGGCGGCATGGGCGGCCAGGCGACCGACATCGAGATCCGTGCGCGCGAGACGCTCGCGCTGAAGCGCCGGCTCGAGGAGATCCTCGCCGACCACACGGGCCAGGATCTGGAGAAGGTCGGTCGCGACACCGACCGCGACTACTTCATGACCGCGCAGGAGGCCAAGGATTACGGCATCATCGACGTGGTCGTCACCCATCGCGACGGACGCCCGGTCTAGGCGTCCGGGCGAAAACGGAGTAGAAGGAGACCGATGGCGCGCGCGAGCGACGGGAACGAGCAGCTTCTCTGTAGCTTCTGCGGAAAGAGCCAGCGGCAGGTGAAGAAGCTCATCGCCGGCCCTGGTGTCTACATCTGCGACGAGTGCATCGACCTCTGTAACGAGATCATCGACGAGGAGCTGACCGCTCCCGCCGAGCTCGATCTCGACAACCTGCCGCGCCCCAAGGACATCTGGGATGTCCTGAATGACTACGTCGTCTCGCAGGAAGAGGCAAAGCGGACGCTGTCAGTGGCGGTCTACAACCACTACAAGCGCGTCCGCATGGGCCAGGAGGACGGCGACGTCGAGCTGCAGAAGTCGAACATCCTGCTGCTCGGCCCGACCGGCTGCGGCAAGACGCTGCTCGCGCAGACCCTGGCGCGGATCCTCAACGTCCCGTTCGCGATCGCCGACGCGACGGCGCTGACCGAGGCCGGCTACGTCGGCGAGGACGTCGAGAACATCCTGCTGAAGCTGATCCAGGCGGCCGACTTCGACATCAAGAAGGCCGAGACCGGGATCATCTACATCGACGAGGTCGACAAGATCGCGCGCAAGGCGGACAACCCGTCGATCACGCGTGACGTGTCGGGCGAGGGCGTCCAGCAGGCGCTGCTGAAGATCCTCGAGGGGACGGTCGCGTCGGTGCCGCCGCAGGGCGGGCGCAAGCACCCGCACCAGGAGTTCCTCTCGATCGACACGACGAACATCCTCTTCATCTGCGGCGGTGCGTTCGCCGGCGTGGAGAAGATCATCGGCAAGCGGATCGGCAAGAACTCGGTCGGCTTCGGCGCGCACATCCGCTCCAAGCACGGCGACGACTCAGAGCTGCTCGGCCAGGTCATGCCCGAGGACCTGCTCTCGTACGGGCTGATCCCCGAGTTCATCGGCCGCCTGCCGGTCGTCTGCTCGGTGCAGCAGCTGCAGCGCGAGGACCTCGTCGAGATCCTCAAGGAGCCGAAGAACGCGCTCGTGCGCCAGTACCAGCGCTTCTTCTCGTACGACGACATCGAGCTCGTGTTCACCGAGGACGCGCTGTGGGAGATCGCCGACAAGGCGCTCCAACGCGAGACCGGCGCCCGCGGCCTGCGGTCGATCATCGAGAAGGCGCTCCTCGACGTGATGTTCGAGCTGCCGTCCCGTCGCGACGTCTCCAAGTGCGTCGTCACGAAGGAGACGATCCAGAAGGACCTGAAGCCGACGCTCGTGACGAGCGCCGAGACGGGCGAGTTCGCCGACACGCCCGCGATCGCCGGCGAATCCGCCTAGCACCCGTCCGGCCCGCTCCGCGCGGCCATGACGTCTTCCAGGCGGGCCGACGGAGCAGTCCGACGCGACTTCGCGCGCTGTGCCTGCGGCCGGGCAAGCCGGCCGTCCGGCGAGAGCAGACCGCGCTGCATCGTGTCCGGCTGGGGCCTGCACCGCGTCGGTGCGGTGAAAACTCCCCACGATCGAGGGATTTGATTTGCGCCCGCGCGCTAGGTCGGCTAGGGTGCCCGGTCGTTAGAGCGGCGCCCGGGGAGTGGCGCCGCCCACCCAACGAAGGGAGTACAAGCGTGAAAGCACGCAATTGGTTCGTGCGGAGGAAGATCGTCGTCGCCGGCCTGCTCGTGGTCATGGCGTCGGCGATTGTCGTCACTGCTGCAGTCGCCGCATCGTTCTCCGGCGCAAAGTCGGAGCGCTGGGGTGTCATCCCGCGGAACACGATCGGCTCGCCGGTTCAGGAGCTTCGCGATGGCCCGTTCGCACCCATCCCGAGCGACGGCATCTCGGAGCCCCCGTTCGGCAAGGGGAGCCTCGGGCTCTCCGTCGCCGACAAGTCCACGTCGCTCGCCGCGCCGCAGGAGAAGGCGTCCTTCGGTAACGAGGTCGATTTCCTCGGCGATCCGGTTCTCGGCCTGACCCAGGTCGGCTTCCGCGTCTTCCAGACGGGCGAGAATGTTTCGTACGGCGGCCCGCGCAACATGCCGGGCATCACGTTCGAGATCGACCCGAACCTCGGGACGACTCCGTCGAACTTCAGCTCGCTCGTGTGGAACGCGGGCCCGAGCCCGGTCACGAACCAGTGGAGTGGCTACCTCGACGCGACCACGACCGGCGACTGGACTCCTTACCGGCGCTGCCGGCACTGCGACCGGCTGCAACCTGACCACGCCGTGCACGTTCACGCAGGTCATGACCGCGCTGAACGACGGCGGTGACACGCCGACCGTCCTCACGGTCGCGATCACGAAGGGCCGCGACAACATGTGGATCGGGGCGGTCGACGGTCTGCGCCTGAACACCAAGGTGTACGACTTCGAGCGCGACGGCGTCAAGGAGAAGGGCGCCTGAACCGGCGAATACTGCGCGACGATTGAGTTCCCGCCGCAGCTCCGCGCGCGGGTTGTTGTCCCGCCGAAAGTCGTCATGGCTTCCGCGAAGCGGGGCCGGACTTTCAGGCGTTGCCCGCCGCGCGCCGCAAAGGAAGGGGCGGCCCGGGTCTTTACGGCATCGCCGCGCCGGGTGCCCCTTGCGACGTGTCGCAGGGGTTGGGCGCGAGAAGCTCGTCGGCCTCGGCGCGGGAAGGCCCGCCGAGGTCGACGAGCTGCGAGCCGGCGGGGCTGCCGCCCGGAGTCTGGTTCACGGTCGCGCCAGTCTCCACCATCGGATCTGTCGCACGCGCCCGGAAGCAGGTTCTTGAAGTAGAGGAGGATCGCCCGCTGCTGCCACCAGCGGTCGAAGAAGTAGGCGTGCTCTCCGCGCTCGAGCTGGACGGTCAGCTGCAGCGGATTGCCGCCTTCGTAGCCCGCCATCATCCGCGCCTCGAAGGCGGCGACGAGCGAGTCGTCGGCGGAGTAGAGGTTGAGTAGCGGCACGGCGACCTTCACCTGCCGGTGGAAGGCGTTCTCGCGGCTGAAGATCGAGAACGGGCTTACGCCGTAGTACGCCGCCGCGTCGTCGAGCACGGTGCACGCGTCCGTGTAGGTGTACGGCGGCACGACGAGCGCCGTCAGCGCATCGGTTGCCGGATAGGTGCACGCCGGCGTCGCGCAGCCGGCCGGGACGGCGGTGCTGTAGACCTGCGTCGCCTGGTCGGCCGGCCCGCTGAAGTTCATCCCGGCCGAGAACACGCGCTTGCTCTTCGACTGCGCACCGTCGAGCGCCAGTGCGAGCACCGTGTCCTGGCCGCCGAGCGAGAAGCCGACGAGGCCCGACGCTCGACACGCCAGGCTGCGACGCGAGGAAACGGCCGGCGGCGAGGACGTCCTCGGCCTCCTTCCAGCCGAACGTCTGCCGCGGGCCCGGGTAGCCGTACCCGGCGTCGCTCTCGGCCTTGAAGTCGCGCTGGTCGGCGGCGAGCACGTTGAAGCCGTTCCGCGCGAGCATGGCCGCCCAGCGCACGACTGACTCCTTCGCGTTCGTGTTGAACCCGTGGACGACGACCACGCCGGGATGGACGCCCGGCCGCAGTGCGAGCTTGCCGGTCAGCAGCGTCCCGTCGCCTGACTTCACGACGACGTCGCCGAACGACGGCGGGCCAGTCGGGGTGGTCGGCCGAGCCCGGGATCGAGCCAGATGTGTAGTCCTCCGCCGGAGCCGTGTTGAGCACAGCTGCGTCGAACGCAGAGTCGAAGCCGAGCGGGAGGTAGTTCGGCTGGTACGGCTGGGCCAGGATCGTGTCCACCGTCGCCGAGAAGCGCTCGGCTCGGCGATGTCCCGGCTGCCGCCGTGCCTGCCAGCAGCTGCGAACGCGGCCGCTGCCGCCACCGTCGTCGCCACTCTCCTTGCGTTCATCGCTCGCGCTCCTCTCGCCTCGTCCACTGTCCCGTCGGCGAGCGTATGCCCGCGTAGCGTCAAGAAATCAACCACTCATCGTGGTGGTACTTGCTCGATGCCCGCGCAGGCATACTGAGCGCATAGTCGCTGCCTGACCGCATCCCACCTTTCGACGCGGCTGCCCCGCCGGGCCCGCGGTCTAGGATCGCGCCTCGATGATGGAGCCGCTGTACAAGCCGCAGGGCGTCGAGGAGCGCTGGCAGGAGGCCTGGGAGACGAGGGCCTCTACAACGCCGACGTCGACGAGTCGCGCACGCCGTACGTCGACGCGCACCCGCCGCCCAACGTGACCGGCGAGCTGCACATCGGCCACGCGCTCCAGCTCGCGATGGGCGACCTGCTCATCCGGATGCGGCGGATGCAGGGCTACAACGCGCTGTTCCAGCCCGGCTACGACCACGCCGGCATCTCGACGCAGGCGGCGGTCGAGAAGTTCCTCGCGCGCGAAGGCAAGCCGTCGCGCGAGGAGATGGGCCGCGAGGCGTTCGTCGAGCTCGTGTGGGAGTGGCTCCACTCCTACGGCGGCAAGATCATGACCCAGTTCCGGCGCATGGGCGCCTCGCTCGACTACCGGCGCGAGCGCTTCACGATGGACGCGGGCTACTCGCGCGCGGTGCTGCGCTTCTTCGTGCACCTGTACGAGAAGGGCTGGATCTACCGCGACAACCGGATCATCAACTGGTGCCCGTTCCACCACACGTCGCTCTCCGATCTCGAGCTCGTGCATGCGGACGTCGACGACACGCTGACGACGATCAAGTATCCGCTCGCCGACGGCAGCGGCCACATCGCGATCGCGACCGTGCGGCCGGCGACCATCCTCGGCGACGTCGCGGTGGCGGTGCACCCGGACGACGAGCGCTACAAGGATCTCGTCGGCAAGGAGGCGATCGTCCCGTTCGTCGAGCGGCGCGTGCCGATCATCGCCGACGAGCGTGTCGAGCGGGATTTCGGCACGGGCGCGCTCAAGGTCACGCCCGGGCACGATCCGATGGACTTCGCGATCGGGCGCGACCACGGCCTGCCCGAGCCGTCCGTGATCGGCCCCGACGGGCGGATGAACCCGCACGCGGGCGAGCTCGACGGGCTGACGCAGGAGGAGGCCGGCAAGCGGATCCTCGACTGGATCAAGGAGCGCGACCTGCTCGTCTCGCGCGAGCACTACCGGCACTCGGTGGCGCTCTGCGAGCGCTGCGAGTCGCGCATCGAGCCGCTCATCTCGCTGCAGTGGTGGTGCTCGATGGAGGAGCTCAAGAAGCCCGCGCTCGAGGTGCTGCGAGACCGCAAGGTCGTCTACCACCCCGAGTCGCAGCACACCTTCGCGATCCTCTCGCTCGAGAACGCGCCCGACTGGTGCATCTCGCGGCAGATCTGGTGGGGGCACCAGATCCCGATCTGGTACTGCCCGGACGGCCACATCTCGTGCGCCGAGACGGCGCCGGACGCGTGCGCCGAGTGCGGGTCGAAGGAGCTGATCCAGGAGACCGACGTGCTCGACACGTGGTTCTCGTCGGCGCTCTGGCCGTTCGCGACGCTCGGCTGGCCCGATCCGACTGCCGACCTGGAGCACTTCTACCCGGGCGACCTCCAGACCACCGGCCGCGAGATCATCCGCCTCTGGGAGAACCGCATGATCTTCTGCGGGCTCGAGCTGCTCGGTCGAGCTCCCGTTCCGCGACGTGATCATCCACTCGACGGTGCAGGCGCCCGACGGCCGGCGGATGTCGAAGAGCCTCGGCACCGGCATCGACCCGCTCGACGTCGTCGCCGAGCACGGCGCGGACGCGGTGCGCTACGGCCTCCTGAAGATGTCGTCGACGCAGGACGTGCGCTTCTCGTACGGCGCGGTCGAGGAGGGGCGCAAGCTCGCGAACAAGCTCTGGAACGTGGCGCGGCTGTTCGTCATGAACGCGGGCGACACGACGCCCGAGTCGCGGCCGCAGGCGCTCGAGGAGCGGTGGATCCTCGGCCGGCTCGACGCCGCGCAGGAGACGATCGAGGCGGCGCTCGAGCGCTTCGACTTTGCCGAGGTCGTCGACACGCTCTACCACGTCACCTTCGACGAGTTCTGCGACTGGTACGCGGAGGCGATCAAGCCGCGGCTCGGCGAGGCGGACGCGCAGGCGACGGCGTACGCGGCGCTCGAGCGGCTGCTGAAGCTGCTCCATCCGGTCATGCCGCACGTGACCGAGGAGATCTGGACGCAGCTGCCGGCGCGCCGAGTCGCGCCTGATCGTGGCGCCCTGGCCGGAGCGCGACGAGCGGTTCGCCGCGGACGCGAACGCGCTCGACCGCGTGCAGGAGGCGGCGGCGATCTTCGCGCGCAGCGGCGTCCGAGTGGAGCTGGACGAGGACGAGGAACGGATTTTCGATGCGAAGGTGCCGGCCCGATCGCGTGCAGACGAACGGCAACGCCGAGGCGGAGATCGAGCGGCTGCGCGGCGAGATCGCCGCGCGCGGAGCAGATGCTCGCCAACGAGAACTTCGTGCAGCGGGCGCCGCCTGCGGTCGTCGAGGCCGAGCGCGAGAAGCTCACCCGCTTCCAGCGAGAGCTCGCTGCGCTCGAAGACGCCACGTAACTCCGGGCGCCCGTGCGGCCAAGTAACAGTCTGTTACAAGGCGGTGTGAGCGCCGGGCCCGAGACGCGGTGGATCGAGTCGCTCGCTCCCTGGCCCGAGGAGCTCGGGCTCGGGCGGATGCGGGCGCTGCTGACCGAGCTCGGCGAGCCCCAGCGCGCCTACCCGGCGATCCACGTGATCGGGACGAACGGGAAGTCGACCACGACGCGGGCGACGGCGGCCCTGCTCCGCCGCGAGGGCGCTGCGCGCCGGCGCGTTCACCTCGCCCGCCGTGAGCGGGTGGAGCGAGCACATCCAGGTCGACGGCCAGGACGCGGACTTCGAGGCGGCCGTCGCCCGCGTCCACGACGCTGCCGAGCGGACGGGGGTGACGCAGTTCGAGACGCTCACCGCCGCCGCGCTCACGGCGTTCGCCGATGCAGCGGTGGACGTGGCCGTGGTGGAGGCGGGGCTCGGCGGGCCGGGCGACGCGACGAATGTGCTCGACAACACGCGCGTGGTCGTGCTCACGAACGTCTCGCTCGATCACACCGAGGAGCTCGGCGACACGCGTGAGGAGATCGCGCGGACGGAGCTTGCCGTGATCCCGCCGGGCGCGGCGGTAGTGCTCGGCGAGCCCGAATGGGAGCCGCTGGCGCGCGAGCTCGGCGCGGCCGGCGTCGTGGTCGCCGCCGACCGACGGCGCCGGCTTGCGGCCGAACGCCGCACTCGCCGCAGCAGCGGCCGGAGCGTTTCTTGGACGCGCTCCCGGGGAGGACGAGCTTCGTGACGAGGAGCTCGGCCTTGCCGGCCGCTACGAGGTGCGGTCGGAGAAACCTGTACGCGAGATCAGAGACGGCGCCCACAACCCTGCCGGGGCCGCACACCTCGCCCGCACGCTCGGCGTCCACGACGCCGTGCTCGTCGCCTCCCTCGTCGCGGACAAGGACGCGGAAGCCGTCCTGCGCGAGCTCGCCCCGCTCGGCCGCAGGCTCGTGGCGACGACGTCCTCGAGCCGTCGCGCGCTCGCCGCAGACGACCTCGCCGCCCGCGCCCGCGCGCACTTCGACCACGTCGAGACGGTCGCCGAGCCGCGCGCCGCACTCGCCCGTGGGCGCGCCCTCGCGGCGCCCGACGGCACGCTGCTGGTCACCGGCTCGCTGTACCTTCTCGCGGATCTCCATTCCGTCCCGTAGAGCGCGTACCATGAGGCCGCTCGTAGAGAGGCTGAGCGTCTTCGTGTTCGCCGCGGTCGTGATCCTCGCGATCGTGGGCATCGCGTTTGCCGCCGGCTACCTCGTCGGGCAGTTGCTCCTCTAACCCGGAGGTCACGTGCTCTCCCTGGTCGCAGCGCAGAACGACAGCATCTTCGGAGGGCTGCGCGACTTCTTCGACTCCGACACCTGGATCGTCGTCCGCAACCTCGGCCTGTTCTTCGGCGTGGTCTTCTGGCTCGCGGTCGCGTACTGGGTGTTCAAGGACGCGCGGCGGCGGATCGAGGATCCGTGGCTCGTCGGGATGGCGACGATCCTCGGGCTGTTCCCCCCGTTCGTGGGCGCGTTCATCTACATGCTGTTCCGCCCGCCCGAGTACCTCGAGGACGTGCGCGAGCGCGAGCTCGAGATGCGCGCGATGGAGGAGCAGCTCGCCGAGGCCGACCTGCACTGCCCGGTGTGCCGTGCGGCCGTCAAGGAGAGCTTCCTCGTCTGCCCGGTCTGCACCACGAAGCTGAAGCAGGCGTGCGAGACGTGCAAGCAGCCGCTCGAGCCGCTCTGGCAGGTCTGCCCGTACTGCGAGACGCGCGTCGCGACGCCCGCACCGATCGAGTTCGCGCCGACGACGACGGCCCGCTCGCGCCGCCGCCGCAGCACGCCGGCCGAAGCGCCGCCGCAGCAGCAGACCGCGTCCGAATCTCCTCAGTAGAGTTCCGCGCTTGTTCGAACTCGGTTCCCAACGAAGCGCTGAGCCGCCTGCGCGCCCTGGGCGGCGCGATCCTTCGTCCTCGGTCACCCCAATAGCTCCGCTATTGAGGCTCCCTGCGTCCTCGTCTCGCACTCGCCCAGAACACGCATGCGGCGAGCCGTCATTGGGAACCGAGTTCTGATGGCCGTGGAGCAGACCCTCGTGCTGGTCAAGCCTGACGCGATGCAGCGGCGGCTGGCCGGCGAGATCATCGGCCGGTTCGAGGCGCGCGGCCTGACGATGCGCGCGGCGCGGCTCGTCCACGTCGACCGCGAGCTGGCCGGGGAGCACTACGCCGAGCATGCCGAGAAGCCGTTCTTCGGCGAGCTGGTCGACTTCATCACCTCCTCGCCGACGCTCGCGCTCGTGCTCGAGGGCGAGGGCGCGATCGCGGTCGTGCGGTCGTCGATGGGCGCCACGAATCCCGCAACGTCGGCGCCCGGGACGATCCGCGGCGACCTGGCGCTGTCAATGCCGGACAACCTCGTCCACGGCTCGGACTCGCCCGAGTCGGCCGCGCGCGAGGTCAGGCTCTGGTTCGGCGATGACGGACTCGTCTAGAGCCGCCGACGCCCTCCACAACCGCGAGCGCTGGGACGCCTACGCGGACGAGTACCAGGGGCTCCACCGCGAGACGCTCGGGCGGCCCGAGCCGCGCTGGGGCATGTGGCAGATCCCCGAGGCCGAGCTGCAGATCCTCGGCGACGTGGCCGGCAAGGACGTCCTCGAGTACGGCTGCGGCGCCGCCCAGTGGTCGATCCTGCTGGCCGGGCTCGGCGCGCGACCGGTCGGGATGGACAACTCGGCCCGCCAGCTCGAGCACGCGCGGCAGCTGCTGGCCGAGGCGGGTGTCGACTTCCCGCTCGTCCACGCGAGCGCGGGCGAGGCGCCGTTCGACGACGCGAGCTTCGACGTCGTCTTCTGCGACCACGGCGCGATGACGTTCGCCGACCCGTACGCGACCGTGCCGGAGGCGGCGCGGCTGCTGCGCCCGGGCGGGCTGTTCGCGTTCTCCCACACCACGCCGCTCTCGCAGCTCTGCTGGCGCGAGGACGAGGAGGTCATCGACCCGGAGCTGCACCGCTCGTACTTCGACCTGCACCGGATCGCCTGGCAGGACGAGCCGATCGAGTTCTCGCTGCCGCAGGGCGACTGGATTCGGCTGTTCGGCCTGAACGGGCTCGTGGTCGAGCGCCTGCACGAGGTGCAGCCTCCGGAGGGCGTCGAGTCCACCTACCGGAGCGCCGAGGAGACCGAGTGGGCGCGCCGCTGGCCGATGGAGCAGATCTGGAAGGTGCGCAAGCGATGGAGCTGAGCGAGCACGCTGCCCGGAACCGCGATGAGTGGAACACGTGGGCGGCCGAGTACGTCGAGGCGGGCCACAACGCGTGGTCGAGCGAGGAGATGACGTGGGGTATGACGCGCGTCCCGGAGGCGCGGGTGAACGCGCTACCGCCGGTGGAGGGCAAGGACGTGCTCGAGGCCGGCTGCGGCACCGCGTACGTCTCGGCCTGGCTGGCGCGCCGCGGCGCACGGCCGACCGGGATCGACGTCTCCGACGAGCAGCTCGCGACGGCGCGCCGCTTCCAGCAGGAGTTCGGGCTCGAGTTTCCGCTCGTGCACGGCAGCGCCGAGAACCTGCCGTTCGCGGACGAGTCCTTCGACCTGGTCGTCTCCGAGTACGGCGCGAGCATCTGGGCCGACCCGTACGTGTGGATCGCCGAGGCCGCTCGCGTGCTGCGGCCGGAGGGGCACATCGTGCTGCTCGTGAACGGGACGGTGCTCGTCCTCTGCCTGCCCGAGCTCGACGCCGACCTCCCTGCGGGGACGCGCTTCCAGCGTCCGTACTTCGGCATGCACCGCTTCGAGTGGCCCGACGACAACGCCGTCGACTTCCACATCGGCTACGGCGACTGGATCCGCATCTTCGGCGAGAACGGCTTCGAGGTCGAGGAGCTCATCGAGCTGCAGGGCGACCCGGACGCGCAGGCGAGCCGGCACAACCTCTTCACGCCCGCATGGGCGTCGACGTGGCCCGCCGAGGAGATCTGGCGGGCGCGCAAGACGAGAACGGGTGCCGGTCCGCGGCGGTAGTTCCCTTGGTTGCGCACCCGTTCTAGCCCTTGGCGCGGTGAGGGATCGAACGGGTAGGCCGGCGTCGAAGCCGACCACAGGAGTCGCGACGAGGCGTGAACGGGTGCCGGTCCGGGGCGGTAGTTCCCTTGGTTGCGCACCCGTTCTGGCCCTCGGCGCGGTGAGGGATCGAACGGGTAGGCCGGCGTCGACGGCAACCACAAGAGTCGCCACCCGTTCGTGGTGAGCTCTCCGCCCGCGCCGCCCCTGCTGCTCGCGTCGACGTCGCCGCAGCGGCGGGCGATCCTCGAGCAGCTCGGCATCCCGTTCGACGTCGTCGCTCCTCGCTACGAGGAGGACGACCCGCCCGACGCCGATCCGCGCGAGCTCGTGCTCACGCACGCGCGTGCGAAGGCGCGGTCCGTCGCCGCTGAGGCTGACGGCCGGCCGGTGCTCGGCGTCGACACGACGGTGTGGCTGGACGGGCGCGTGTACGGCAAGCCGGTCGACGCCGAGGACGCTGCCGAGATGCTCGACGCGCTCGGCGGCCGGACGCACAGCGTCGTGTCCGGGCTGTGCCTGGTCACGCCCGGCTGGGAGGAAGCTGCGCTGGACGAGACGGCGGTGGCGTTCCGGCCGCTGACGGCCGGCGACCTGGCTGCCTACGTCGCCGCCGGCGAGTGGCAGGGACGTGCCGGCGGCTATGCGATCCAGGGCCGCGGCGCCGCGCTGGTCGAGCGGATCGAGGGCGACTACCTGAACGTCGTCGGCCTGCCGGCGGCCCTCCTCGTGCGCCTCCTCGCCGAGCACTTTCCCGGCGTGTACGGCCTCGGCTGAGCCCTCGTCGCACTTCCGTCACACGGCGTCACACACCCGTGCGCCCGACCTCGATAGCGTCTGCAGCGGGGAGGAGGGTGATGGCCACCGGACACCGCGGGAGAAATTTTCTTAGACGGGGCCGCCCGGTGAGTAGCTACGGTGCGGGCCGGCGAGCACTAGGCGCCCGAGGGGTGCCGCTGTAAACTCGCCTGCTCCTATGGGGTTTCTCGACTACGTGAACGGCTTCGGCGGCCGCGACATGGCCGTCGATCTCGGCACCGCCAACACGCTCGTCTACGTGCGCGGGCGCGGCATCGTGCTGTCCGAGCCGTCGGTCGTCGCGATCGACCAGCGCACCGGCGACGTCCACGCGGTCGGGGTCGAGGCGAAGCGCATGCTCGGCCGCACGCCGGGCTCGATCACCGCCATCCGGCCCCTGAAGGACGGCGTCATCGCCGACTTCGACGTGACCGAGCAGATGCTCCGCCACTTCATCCAGAAGGTCCACCAGAACCGCTTCGCGCACCCGCGCGTCGTCGTCTGCGTCCCGTCGGGCGTGACCGGCGTCGAGAAGCGCGCGGTCGAGGAGGCCACGCTCTCGGCGGGTGCGCGCGAGGCGCACCTGATCGAGGAGCCGATGGCCGCCGCGATCGGGGCGGGCCTGCCCGTCTCCGAGCCGACCGGGAACATGATCGTCGACGTCGGCGGCGGCACCACCGAGGTGGCCGTCATCTCGCTCGGCGGCATCGTCGTCTCGCAGAGCCTGCGCGTCGGCGGCGACGAGATGGACGAGGCGATCGTCAGCCACGTGAAGAAGGAGTACAAGCTCCTGATCGGCCAGCAGACGGCCGAGGAGATCAAGCTCGAGGTCGGCTCCGCGTTCCGCATGCGCGAAGAGGTGCAGGCGGAGGTGCGCGGGCGCGACATGCTCACGGGCCTGCCGAAGACGGTGATCCTCAACTCGGAGGAGATCCGCGAGGCGCTCGAGGAGCCGGTCAGCCAGATCATCGACGCGATCCGCTCCACGCTCGACAAGACGCCGCCCGAGCTCGCCGCGGACATCATGGACCGCGGCATCGTGCTCGCCGGCGGCGGCGCGCTCCTCCACGGCCTGGACGAGCGGCTCCGCCACGAGACGCACATGCCGACGCAGCTCGCCGACTCGCCGCTCACCTGCGTCGCCGTCGGCTCCGGGCGCAGCCTCGAGGTGCTCGAGGAGATCAAGAAGACGACGAAGGCGCGCGCCCGCCACAAGAACGGCTACCGCAACGGCTACCGCGGTTAAGTCTCCGTAGCGCTCCCGAACCCGCCCGCAACCTGTTGTAACCTCCCAGACTCGTGCCCCGTAACCGAAGCGTCCGGCTTGCAGCCCTGGGCGCGACGGCACAACGCACCGCCTCACATTCGTACGGCCCGCGTCGCGGTGGGTCGCTCGGGAGGCGCGCAGTGGTCGTCGCGCTCGTCGTTCTCTCGCTCGCCCTGATCACGGGCTACTTCCGCGAGGGGGATTCCGGCCGGCTGCACAACGCGCAAGGGTCTGCCGCGCGCGTGCTGGAGCCGTTCCAGATCGGCGCCGAGCGAGTCGTCCGGCCGTTCCAGGACGCGTGGGGATGGTTCGACGACCTGCGCACCGCCAAGGCGGAGAACGCGCAGCTACGCAAGGACCTGAACGCGGCGCGGGTGCAGGCAGCAAGGGCCGCGGCTGCGCCGACCACAGCCGGCATCGCCGCCGGAGCGAAGTCGGCGCGCGCGCCGATCTGGGCGCGCGACTACCGGCTGCTGAAGGCTGACGTGATCGCCGACCTGTCGAGCTACCAGCAGACGGTCACCGTGTCGGCGGGCCGGAGCGACGGCGTGCGGCGGTACGACCCGGTCGTCAGCACGGGCGGCCTCCTCCTCGGCCACATCTCGAAGGTGGCGCCGAGCTCGTCGCTCGTCACGCTGATCAGCGACCGCTCGAGCGCCGTGGCGGTGGTCGACCCGCTCAGGAGCACCAAGGGCGTCCTGCGCGGGCGCGGACCGGATTCCAGTCTGCTGATGGATCGCGTCTCGAAGCAGGACATCGTGCTCGACCGCGACTACGTCATGACCGCGGGCCGGGTCTCGGGCGGCTCCTTCTACCCGCGCGGGATCTCGGTCGGCCGCGTCGACGGTGTCAACCAGAGCGACACGGAGCCGTTCAAGATCGTGCACGTCCAGCCGTACGCAAGCCTCGACGGGCCCGACCAGGTCGTCATCGCGCGCCGCACCGGCCCGCTACCCCAGCTCCCGTGACCGCCCAGCTCCTCAAAGCGGGAGGCGTCGTGTTCGCTGCCTTCCTGGCGCAGCTCGCGATCTTCGCGCCGATGCAGATCGGCAGCGGCAGCGCCGACGTCGTGCTCGTGACGGTTGCGCTGATCGCGCTCCTGTCCGGCTCGATGGTGGGCGCGGCCGCCGGGTTCTGGGCAGGCCTCCTGCTCGACACGGCGACGCTCGGCACGCTCGGCGTCACCTCGCTGCTGCTCACGCTCGTCGGCTTCTGGTGCGGCCGCTACGGCGAGACGACCGCACGCGACCGCGCCCACGCGCCGTTCCTCGCCGTCGCCGTCGTCACCATCCTGACCGCGCTCGGGAACCTGATCCTCCAGTTCACGCTCGGCGAGCCGACCTCGGCGCGCTGGATGCTCGTGGACTCGCTGCTCCCGCAGCTCGTCCTCAACGTCCTGCTCACGCTGCCGCTGTACATCGTGCTGCGGCCGCTCTTCGCGCGCCGCCGCCTCCCGACCGCGTTCACCGGAGAGGTCGAGCTCGTTGGCTGAGTCCGGCTACGGCGCCAAGCCGCGCGGCTTCCTGCCGCGCGACCCGCGCGTGGAGGAGCCCTACCGCCTCACGCCGCAGATGGCGTTTCGCATCGGCATCCTCGGCGCGCTCGCGCTCGCGGCGTTCGCGCTGCTGGTCCTGCGGCTCTGGTCGCTGCAGGTGCTCTCCGGCGACGACTACCTGCGGGCTGCGCGAGACAACCAGCTCCGCCAGGTACGCGTCGAGGCGACCCGCGGCCAGATCCTCGACCGCAACGGGAAGCTGCTCGTCGACAACCGCACCGTCACGTCGATCCGCATCTGGCCCTCGAACCTGCCCGCGAAGGGGCGGGTTCGCCACCGCGAGCTGCAGCGACTGGCACGAGTCCTCGACGTGCCGCTCGCAGACGTCCTGAAGAAGCTCCAGCAGCAGAAGGTCGACCCGCTGACGCCGATCACGATCAAGGACAACGTCCCGAGCGACGACGTCACCTTCCTCGCCGAGCGGCAGACCGACTTCCCCGGCGTGAAGATCGAGCAGACGCAGGTGCGCCGCTACCCGCGCGGCGAGCTCGCGGCGCCCGTGCTCGGCTACGTGGGCGAGATCAGCGAGCCGCAGCTGAAGGAGATGAAGGGCTACCACCTCGGCGACCGCATCGGACAGCGCGGGGTCGAGTCCGCCTTCGACCGCTACCTGCGCGGCCAGGACGGCCTCGCCGCGCGCGCGCTTCGACTCGGCCGGCCACCCGCGCAGCGACCTCCAGATCACGCAGGCGGCGACGCCGGGCGACGCCGTGCGGCTCACGCTCGACGCCGACCTGCAGAGACGCGGCCGAGAAGGCGATCCGTCTACGGGATGTTCCTGGCCGAGCAGAACAAGAACTACTACTCGCGCGGCGGCGCCGCGGTCGCCATCGACCCGCGGAACGGCGACGTGCTCGCGCTCGCCTCCGTGCCGAGCTTCCACCCCGGCGCGTACGTGAACTCGAACTACAAGGGCGAGCTGTCCGCGCTGCTCGACCACCCGGCCGGCGCCGCCGAGCGGGCCAACTTCCCGCACCTCGACCGCGCGATCGAGGGCCTCTATCCGCCGGGCTCGACCTTCAAGCCGGTCACGGCGCTCGCGGCCATCCAGCAGGGAATCGTCTCGCCCGTACGACCTGATCGACTGCCCCGCCCAGTACGTCCTGAAGAAGCCGGACGGGACGCCGGTCTACGGCGGCGTCTTCAACAACTGGAACAAGACGTCGTCCGGTCCCTCTGAGCCTCGCGCCGCGCGCTCGAGCAGTCGTGCGACACCTACTTCTACGAGCTCGGCAATCGCTTCTACGACACCAGAAGGGCAGCCCGCTCCAGGAATGGGCCGCGCGCTGGGGCTTCGGCCGCCCGACCGGGCTCGACATCGGCGGCGAGGCGAGCGGGCTCCTGCCGACGACCGGCCTGGAAGAAGACGTACACCAGGAGCCTCCGACCGTGGAGCAGGACAGGCTCTGGAAGACGGGCGACTCGCTCCAGCTGGCCATCGGCCAGAGGCGACCTGACCGTGACGCCGCTCCAGATGACGCAGTTCTACGCCATGCTCGCGAACAACGGCAAGTTCGTCCGGCCGCACCTGCTCGACCAGGTGGAGGAGCCCGGAACGCGGCACGGCCAGGCGCTCGCGCTCCGGCGCTACTCGGCGCCGCCGCCGCAGGACGCGCGAATCGACCCGCAGGCACTGTCGGTCGTCCAGCAGGGGCTGTACGAGGCGACCCACGGCTGAACCTGGCACGGCGACCGCGGTCTTCGGCAGCTTCCCGACGATCGATCGCCGGCAAGACGGGAACGGCGCAGAAGATCGTCCCGGAGATCAATCCGTACGCAGCCGACTCGACCAGTCGTGGTTCTGCGGCTACGGCCCCGCCGACCGGGCGAGGTGCCGACGATCGCGCTCTGCGTCGTGATCGAGAACGGCGGCTTCGGCGCCGAGGCGGCCGCGCCCGCGGCGCTCAAGATCTTCCAGGAGTACTTCGACCAGCAGGGCGGCGACGTCGACGCGGCGGAGGAGGCCGACTGATGCTCGAATCCCGCGTAGCCCAGCCTGCCCGCCCGCGCTCGACACCGGCGATCGACGTCGCGCACCTCGTCCGCCGGCTCGACTGGACGATGCTCGCGGCCGTCTCGGCGCTGCTCGCCTACGGCCTCTGGCTGCTGAACGGGATCACGCGCGACGACATCCCGGGCGACCCGACGTACTACGTCAAGCACCAGTCGGTGTACGCGGCAGTCGGCGTCGTCGGCATGGCGGCTCGCGATCCTGATCAACCCGGACGTGTACCGCCGGCGACGCATGATCGTGTTCGGCCTGATGATCGGCTCGCTGCTGGTCGTGCTCGGCGGCGGCGTCTCGGTGCGCGGCTCGCAGCGGTGGATCGACGTCGGCAGCTTCCGCTTCCAGCCGTCCGAGTTCGGGAAGCTGCTGCTCGTCCTCTGCCTGGCCGGGTTCCTGGCCGACCGCGGCAAGCGAATCGCCGAGACGCGCACGACGATCGCCGCGGTCGGCATCGCAGCGGTTCCGACCGCGCTCGTGTTCCTGCAGCCAGACGTCGGCAGCGCGCTCGTCTACCTCGCCGTGCTCGGCGCCGTCCTCTTCATCGCGGGCACGCGCTGGCTCGACCTGACATGGCTGCTCGCCGGTCGCGGCGCTGATCGCGATCGTCGTCCTCTGGGCCGCGCCCGCGGCCGGCTACGACATCCTCAAGCCGTACCAGGTGCAGCGCCTCACCTCCTTCACGAACCCGTCGAGCGACCCGGGCGGCGCCACCTACAACGTGACGCAGTCGCAGATCGCCGCAGGCTCGGGCCAGGTCACCGGACGTGGCGTCTCGGGCTCGACGCAGACGAACTTCGACTACCTGCCAGAGCACGCAACCGACTTCGTCTTCGCGTCGCTCGCCGAGCAGCGCGGCTTCGTCGGCGCCGTGATCCTGCTCGCGCTCTACCTGCTCGTCGTCTGGAGAGCCCTGAACACGATCGCCGTCGCGCGCGACCTCTTCTCCGCGATCGTCGCGGGCGGGATCGCCATCGGCCTGCTCTTCCAGATCGTCGTCAACGTGGGCATGACGATCGGGATGGCCCCGGTCACGGGCATCCCGCTCCCGTTCGTCAGCGCCGGCGGCTCGTCGCTGATCATGAACCTGATCGCGATCGGGATCCTGCAGGCGATCCACGCCCGCGGCCGCGCAGCAGCCGCACCGATCCGCCTCCGCCGTATCTAGAACCACACCGCGCCCATCGAACCAGCAAGACAGGGACTGTCCCCGGCTCGGGCAGTTCCGAGCCGGGGGCTGTCCCACACGTTGACTCTCGATCGAATCAATCCGCACCGTGGCATGTCGGTCGGGGCGTCCCACACGTTGACTCTCGATCGAAACGCACCGTGGCATGTCGGTCGGGGCGTCCCCTACATCGTTTTGACTCTCGATCGAAACGCACCGTGGCATGCCGGTCGGGGCGTCCCACACGTTGACTCTCGATCGAAACGCACCGTGGGAATGTCGGTCGAGGCCCGCGCCGCGTCCCACACGTTGACTATCGATCGAAACGCACCATGGGATGTCGGGTCGAGTGCCCGCGGCCCTTGTCCGTCCGGCGCAGGTCCTACATTGCGCGGCGTCGACGGAGGGAGGTTCCGCCGGGCCATGACCAAGCGCGAGGTGTACGAGCTGCTGATGATCGAGGAGGCGGACGCCTGGTTCGAGTACCTCGAGGCGACCCGCGAGAAGTCGGCGACCCGCTACGTCGAGCTCGAGCCCTGGGCCTGGGCGCGTCTCATGCAGCGCCTGCGCCTGGTTCGCCGCCGCCGCGCCAAGCTGCCGCCGGCCGCCGCTGCCTAGCCGACAGGATCAGTTGCTACGCTCGGGGTAAGGCGATGCCACTGATTTCGTCACACATTTGCAGCGCGCGCCGCGCCCACTCCGTGGCTGCTTGCGCGCGCGCATACGAGAAGGAGATTCCGTTTGCCACTGAACTGGTTCCGACGTCGCAAGCTGCAGGAGCAGGAGGCCGCACCAGAGCCGGTACCGCAGGCCCCGCCCGCACCACCTGAACCACCGACCCAGCCCGACCGCCGAGGCAGCGGCGGAGAGCGAGGCAGCCAGGAAGCGCCGCCGCGGCACCCGCGGAGGGCGAAACCGCAAGCGCAAGCCCGCAGGCGCCACGGCGACCGCGGCCGCCGAGCCGGCCGCCGCCCCCGAGAAACAGCAGGAGAAGAAGCCTTCCCGGGAGCGGACGTCCCGCGAGAAGCCGGACCGCACTTCACGCGCCCGCACCAACCGGCGGCGCCAGCAGACGAAGCGAGCTCCGCTGCCGCCCGCCAAACGCGAGCTGCTCGTCTCCGTCGGCGTCACCGAGCGCCGCGTCGCCGTCCTCGAAGACGACAAGGTCGCCGAGGTCTACCTCGAGCGCCCCGACCGCCGGTCGATCGCCGGCAACATCTACCTCGGCACCGTCGACAACGTGCTGCCGGGCATGGAGGCCGCGTTCGTCGACATCGGCCTCGAGAAGAACGGGTTCCTGTACGTCGACGAGATCGTCACCCCCGAGCTCGAGGGCAAGCGCCACCACGGCAAGCGCATCCAGGACCTGATCAGCCGCGGCCAGACGCTTCTCGTCCAGGCCGTCAAGGACCCGATGAAGTCCAAGGGCGCGCGGCTCACCACCGAGATCTCGCTGGCCGGCCGCTTCGTCGTCTTCGTCCCGAGCGGCGAGGGCTTCGGCGTCTCGCGCCGGCTCGAGGACGACGAGCGCATCCGCCTCCGGGACATCCTCAAGTCGCTGAATGTCAAGAAGGGCGGGCTGATCGTCCGCACCGCCGCCGAGGGCGCGTCCGCGGAGGACATCGAGCGCGACTTCGACTTCCTCGAGCGCCTCTGGAAGACGATCGAGCAGCAGGCATCCTCCGCGCAGTCGCCGGCGCTCGTCTACCAGGAGGCCGAGCTGCCGTTGCGCGTCACCCGAGACCTCTTCACGGAGGACTTCGAGCGCGCGCTGGTCGACGACGACATCACCTACAAGCGCATCGTCGGCTACCTGAAGAAGACCTCGCCGCACATGGCCGAGCGCGTCACGCGACACCGGTCGAAGCTGCCGCTCCTCGAGGAGTTCGGCGTCGACGCGGAGATCAAGTCGACGCTTTCGCGGAGGGTCGACCTGCCGTCGGGCGGCTACCTGGTCTTCGACTACGCCGAGGCGTTCACGGTCATCGACGTCAACACGGGCCGCTTCGTCGGCTCACGCTCGAAGACGTCGACGCAGACGCTCGAGGACACGATCACGAAGAACAACATCGAGGCGGTCAAGGAGGTCGTGCGCCAGCTGCGGCTGCGCGACATCGGCGGGATCATCGTCATCGACTTCATCGACATGGCGAACCCGAAGAACCGCGCCAACGTCGAGGAGGCGCTGCGCCAGGAGCTCGAGCGCGACCGCACCAAGACGTACGTGGTCGAGATCTCGCCGCTCGGCCTCGTCGAGATGACGCGCCAGAACGTCACCGACGGGCCGCGCGAGATCCTCGCCAAGAAGTGCCCGGTCTGCGCGGGCGACGGCATCGTCGTCTCGGAGCAGACGGCGGCGGTCGACCTCGAGCAGCGGCTGCGCTCGCTCGTGAAGGGGTCGCGCAACAAGGTGTTCCGGGTCGAGGTCAACGCGCACGTCGCGAGCATCCTGATCGGCCCGGGGGCGCGCCGGCTGGCGGCGCTCGAGGAGGCCTCGAAGCGGCGCTTCATCGTCGAGACGCGCGACGACGTGCCGCACGACCACATGGAGGTGCTGGCACAGGGCGCCACCGCGGAGCCCGAGCCGGGCCCGGTTGCCGAGGGCAGCGACGTAAGCCTCAAGCTGGTCGAGATCGGGCTGCATGACGGCCACGCTGGCGTCGGCAAGCTCAACGGGCTCGCGGTCATCGTCGCCGACGGCTCAAGCCTGATCGGCAAGAAGGTGACGGCGCGTGTCGAGCGCGTGATGGGCGGCGTCGCATACGCCACGCTCATCTCGCCCGCACCGCGCATCGACGATCCGATCACGGCCGAGGCCGAGGCCGAGCGGCCGACCCGTGCGCGGCGCACGAAGGCGAAGACGGCGGTAGCCGAGACGGCGCTGCCTGAGGCGGACGTCGAAGAGGTCGCCGAGGACATCGGCGACGAGGTCGACGCAGCCGACGCGGTCGCGGAGGAGCAGGTTGCCGGGAGCGAGCCGGAAGACGGCGAGACGCCGGCCGGGACGCCGAAGAAGAAGACGCGGCGCGGCACGCGCGGCGGCCGGAACCGCAAGCGCAAGCCGGCGGCGGCCACCGTCAACGGCGATGCGCCCGAGAAGGCAGAGGAGCCGGAGCTCGAGCCGCAGGCGGACGCGGGCGAGCCCCAGGCCGATGGAGCCGAGCCCCAGGCCGAGGCGAAGCCCAAGCCAAAGCCGAAGCCCAGGACCCGCCGGGCCGCACCCGCTCGTATCCACCTGCCGCCGGACACGCTCGGCGAGGGGCCGGAACCGGCCGCTTCGTCGGTCAACGGCGGCGAGCCGCCCGTCGGCGCCGTTGCGGACGCGACCGAGCCCGCGGCCGAGGCCGCTGCGGACGGCGACGACCAGCCGAAGCCGAAGAAGAAGACCCGTCGCGGCACCCGCGGCGGGCGCAATCGCAAGCGCAAGCCGGCCGCCGCCGCCCAGGCCGCGGAGGGCCCCGCAGAGCCCTCGACGGGCGAATAGCGCTGCTACACTCGCCCGGTCGCGCGGGCAGGGGCCCGCGTTCTTTGCGTGAGGTGGCCATGGCGTACGTGATCATCCGACTCGGTGGCAAGCAGTACCGCGTCTCAGAGGGCGAGCGCCTCGTGGTGGACCGGCTGAAGCTCGACGAGAGCGCCACGTTCAACCCTGACGTGCTGTTCGCCGGCGGCGGCGCGAGCGAGGGCGCCACCGTGACCGCGCGCGTCGTCGGCCACACGCTCGGCCCCAAGATCCGCATCGGCAAGTACAAGAAGCGCACCGGCTACAAGCGCCACACCGGGCACCGCAGCCGCCTCTCCGAGATCGAGATCCAGTCGATCGGCGGCGCGAAGTCGAGCCGCAAGGCGGCCGCGAAGCCGAAGGAAGAGGCGCCGGTCGCCGAGAAGAGGGCGCCCGCAAGCCTCCCGGAGGGCTACGAGGACATGACTGTGGCCCAGATCCACGACGAGGCCAAGACGTGGGAGCCGGAAGAGGTCGCCGCCGCGCTCGAGTACGAGCAGGCCCACGCGGCGCGCAAGGGCGCGATCGCCGCGCTCGAGTCGGCGCAGCAGCACCAGGAGGAGGAGCACTAATGGCACACAAGAAGGGCCTCGGCTCGTCGAAGAACGGCCGCGACTCCAACGCGCAGCGACTGGGCGTCAAGGTCTTCGGCGGCCAGCCGGTCAAGGCCGGCGCGATCATCGTCCGCCAGCGCGGCACGCGGTTCCGCCCCGGCCCCGGCACGGGAATCGGCAAGGACGACACCATCTTCGCCAAGCGCGAGGGGATGGTCTCGTTCACGCAGCGCGGCGAGCGGCGCTTCGTCGTCGTCGCCGAAGCCGACTCGACCGCCTAGAGACCAGGTGTTCGCAGATCGCGCCCGCATCGAGGTCGAAGCGGGGCGCGGCGGCGACGGCGCGGTCAGCTTCCGGCGCGAGAAGTACGTCCCGCGCGGCGGGCCGGACGGCGGCGACGGCGGCCGCGGCGGCGACGTCGTCCTGATCGCCGATCCCGACCGGCGCGACCTCTCGCGCTTCCGCTCCAAGCAGCGCTTCAAGGCGCGCAGCGGCGGGGCCGGCGGCGGGTCCGGCAGGCACGGCGCCGACGGCACGAGCGTGGAGCTCGAGGTTCCGGTCGGGACGCAGGTCTTCGACGCGGACGGCGGCCTCGTCGCCGACCTGGCCCATGCTCCGGCCCGGGTCGTGGTGGCCAGGGGCGGCGGCGGTGGGCGGGGCAACCGCCAGTTCGCGAGCGCGGCGCGGCAGACGCCGCGCTTCGCGGAGACCGGTCTGCCCGGTGAGGCGCTCGAGCTCGAGCTGCGGCTCAAGCTGCTCGCCGACGCGGCGCTCGTCGGCCTGCCGAACGCGGGCAAGTCGTCGCTCATCTCGCGCATCTCCAACGCGCGGCCGAAGGTCGCGGACTACCCGTTCACGACGCTGCAGCCGGTGCTCGGCACCGTCGACTCGCCCGACGGCCGGCAGCTGACGGTCGCCGACGTGCCCGGGCTCATCGAGGGCGCGAGCGACGGCGTGGGGCTCGGGCACGAGTTCCTCGCCCACCTGGAGCGGGCGCGCGTGCTCGTCCACATGATCGACGTGTCGGGCGACGTCGACGCAGCGTGGCGAACCATCGACGGTGAGCTCCGCGCGTACGGCGCCGGCCTCGACGAGCGGCCGCAGATCGTCGTCCTGAACAAGATCGACCTGGTTCCCGAGCCGCCGGCGCTCGGCATCGACGACGAGCGGATCCTGCGCGTGTACGCGCTCTCGTGCGCGACGGGCGCCGGGCTCGAGGACTTCCGCCGTGGGCTGTTCGAGCTCGTACCGCCGGCCGAACCGGAGCCCGTCGACGCGACCGAGGCGATGGCCGACTTCCTCGTCTACCGCCCGCAGCCGCGGCGGCGCTCGTACCGCGTCCTGCGCACCGATCGCGGCTACCGCGTCGCCGGCAAGCCGCCGGCCGACCCGGAGGAGCTCGAGCAGGCGCTCCGCGCGGCCGGCGTCAAGCGCGGCGACGAGGTGGTCGTCGGCGATGAGACGCTGGAGATGGGTTGATCGGCCTGCTCGGCGGGACGTTCGACCCGCCGCACAACGGGCACGTGGCGCTCGCACGCGCGGGAATCGACCACTTCGGCCTGGACCGGCTGCTCGTCGCGCCGACCGGCCGCACGCCCGGCAAGGCGGTCGCGTCCGACCCGGAGATCCGCCTGCGGCTCGCGGAGGCGGCGTTCGAGGACGTCCCGCGCGCCGAGGTCTCGCGGATCGACGTCGACCGGCCGCAGCCGGCCTACTCGTTCGAGACGGTGCGCTGGGTGTGCGATCGCTGGGGCGAGCCCGTCTTCCTGGTCGGCGCCGACCGCTTCGCCGACTTCCTGTCGTGGGAGCGCCCGAACGAGGTGCTGCGCGTCGCGCGCCTGGGCGTCGCCACCCGTCCGGGCTTCGATCCCACAGCGCTTGCGCCCGTGCTCGAGGCCGTCGAGCAGCCGGAGCGCGTCGAGTTCTTCGAGATCCCACCCGTCCCCGTGTCGTCGAGCGAGATCCGTGAGCGCGTCGCGGCCGGGGACCCGATCGACGGTCTCGTCCCAGCGGCCGTCGCCGCGCTCATCGACGTGCTGGGTCTGTACCGGGCCGGCACCGCGGTACACTGAGGCGTCGCCGAGAACGGGCACGAAGAGCCTCTGACCTCACTCGAGCTAGCACAGCGAATCGCGGCCCTGGCGGGCGAGAAGCTCGCCGAGGATGTCGTCATCCTCGACATGCGGCCGGTCGCCATCTACACCGACTTCCTCGTCGTGTGCAGCGGCCGCAACCCGCGCCAGGCGACGTCGATCTACGACGAGGTCCGCGAGCGCCTCAAGTACGACGAAGGCCTCATGCCGCGCTCGGTCGACGGCCAGAGCCAGGGCTCCTGGATCATCGCCGACTACCTCGACGCGGTGCTGCACGTCTTCACGCCGGAGACGCGTGCGTACTACCGCCTCGAGGAACTGTGGGGCGATGTGCCGCTCGTCGAGGTGTCCGCTCCGGCCGCCTGACGTTGTCCTAGACGACAACTACAATTGGTCGGGTGCTCACGCCCGACCAGAAGGGGACGATCGCTGAGACGGCGATCATCGCTCAAGCCGTCCGCCTCGGGATCGACGTCTATCGACCTGTGAACGACGGGTTGCGCTGGGATCTCCTCTTTGGCTCCGACACCAAGTTCCTGCGTGTGCAGTGCAAGTGGGCTGCGTGGCGCGAAGGTGTCGTCAAGGTGACGCTCCGGTCGTGTCGACGGACACGTCACGGCTTTGAGCGGCGCCCGTACAGCCGGCAGGACGTCGACCTGGTCGCGGCTCACTGCGCGCTCACAGACTCGACGTACTTGATCCCACCAGACATCTTCGACGGCCGACCCGAGATATGGCTGCGACTCGCCCCCACAAAGAACAACCAGCGCCTGGGCGTTAACTGGGCGAGGGACTTCGAGTTCGGCGCTAGACTTGGCCCGTACGCAGAAGGGGCCATAGCTCAGTTGGGAGAGCGCGTGCATGGCATGCACGAGGTCGCCGGTTCGAGCCCGGCTGGCTCCACTGACGAGGCCGCTTTGCGCGGCCTCTCGCTTTTCGAGTGACCGACCTGACGATCCGCATCGCCGGCCCGGACGACGCTGAGACCCTGTTCGACGTTCAGAAGTCCGCATCGCTCGTTGCGTTCGCCGGCATCTTCACCGGCCCGTTCCCCGACGAGGAGATCAGCGCGGACTGGGCGGCGAAGCTCACCGACCCGAACCGGGAGGTGCTGCTCGCCGGGCGGGGCGGGAACGCACTCGGATTCGCGACGCGAGCGCCGGAGATGCTGGACCAGTTGTTCGTCCTCCCCGAGGCGCAAGGCGCGGGCGTCGGCTCGGAGCTCCACGACGCCGTCCTCGACCGACAGCGCGCCGAGGGCGCCACGGTGTGCCGCCTGTGGGTACTGGAGGCGAACACACAGGCGCGCGGCTTCTACGAGCGCCGCGGCTGGCGCCCGGACGGTGAGACGATGCTGACCAACCAGCCGCCCCGGCCGCCGGCGCTCCGCTACGCGATCGCGCTCTAGAAAACGTGCCAGCTCTGCCGCGACAGGAAGAACCCGTGCCCATCGCGGTTGCGGCACGTCAGCCCGACCTGCTGCGAGGAGCACGACAGCCCGGCCAGCGACCACGTCGAGCCGTACGCGAGGATCGGCGCTCGCTGGTCGTAGACGGTGTCGCCTGCGCAGGTCGGCCCGGCCCGCCCGCGGAGGCCCATCGACGCGCCGGTCCAGTCCACGTCGCACTTCGTTCGCGGCCGCGGCTTCAACCCGCTCAGCAGATCGCAACGGAACACCGCCGTGCCCGACACGGACGCCGGGTAGTAGGCGCAGCTGATGTTCTTCGACGGCGTCCGGAACGTGCGCGAATGGAGTGCGCGCGGCGCTGCGCTCGCCGTGCCGGCCACGAGCAGCGCCGCCAGACAGGCCATCGAAGCGGCACCGAATCGCACGGCGGCAGCGTACTTCGGCCGGCGAGCGGGGTCGAGGCTCGTCGCTAGGCTGGACGGGTGGCGGGGGCGATCGAGGCAGAACAGCTCGAGCGCGCGTTCAAGGACGTGCGCGCCGTAGCGGGCATCGACCTGCACGTCGACAACGGCGAGATCTACGGCTTCCTCGGCCCGAACGGCGCAGGCAAGTCGACGACCGTGCACATGCTGACGACGCTGCTGCCGCCGACCGGCGGGACCGCCCGGGTCGGCGGCTTCGACGTCCGCCACGACGGCCCGAAGGTCAGACGCGTAATCGGGGCCGCGCTGCAGGAGGCCGCGCTCGACCCGTTGCTCACCGGTCGCGAGCACCTGCGGCTGCAGATGGCGCTGCAGAACACGCCGCGCCACGAGCGCAAGCCGCGCGGCGAGGAGCTGCTCGACCGCGTGGGCCTGACCGAAGCGGGCGACCGTAAGGTGCGCACCTACTCGGGCGGGATGAAGCGGCGCCTCGACCTGGCGCTCGCCCTCGTCCACCAGCCGCGCATCCTCTTCCTCGACGAGCCGACGACGGGCCTCGACCCGCAGAGCCGCTCGGCGCTCTGTGGAGGAGGTCGCGCGGCTCGCGCGCGACGAGGGCGTGACCGTCTTCCTCACCACGCAGTACCTCGAAGAGGCGGACGTGCTCGCGAACCGGGTCGGGATCATCGACAAGGGCACGATCGTCGCGGAGGGAACCCCTGCCGAGCTGAAGGCGACGATCGGCCGGCCGAGCGTCGAGGCCGTGCCGGCGACCCACGACGACGGCGAAGACGTGCTCGCCGTCCTCCGGCGCTTCGGCGAGCCGATCGCCGCGCACCGCGGCGTGGCCGTCCGCCTCGACGACGGCGAGGTGCGCCTCGACCGAGGTCGTCCGGGCCCTGGACGCGGCGGGCCTCGACATCGCAGACGTGATGCTGCATTCGCCGACGCTCGACGACGTGTTCCTGGCCAAGACCGGGCGGCTGCTCGAGGGCGCGTCGAACGGCGAGGTCGAAGAAATGCCCGCCCATCTGTGAGCGGGGCAACGGCCAGCCAGATCGCGAGCCTCGCCGCGCGCTCCGTCGTGCGCCAGCTACGCGCAGCCGGCGCACGTCATCCCGCCGCTGCTCTTCCCGATGGCGCTGCTGATGGTCAATGCGGCCGGCCTGCACGCATCGACGAAGCTGCCGTGGCTTTCCGACCGACTCGTTCCTCGCCGTTCGCGCTCGCCGTGCCGTTCATCCAGGGTGCGCTGTTCGCCACGCTGAACGGCGGCGCCGACCTCGCGCGCGACATCCAGACGGGCTTCCTCAACCGGCTGGCGCTCACGCCGATGACCGGTTCGGCGCTGATCGCCGGGCATCTGGCCGGCGTAGTCGTGCTCGGGCTGATGCAGGCGCTGCGTCTACCTCGCCATCGGGCTCGCGGTCGGTTCGGGCCTCGCGGCAGGCGTCGTCGGCGCGGCTGTGCTCCTCTTCCTCTCGGCGCTGATCGCGCTCGGCTTCGGTGGGCTCGGCACCTTCGTCGCGCTCCGCACCGGCTCGGGCGAGGCGACCCAGGCCACGTTTCCGGTCTTCTTCGTCTTCCTGTTCATCTCGTCGATGAACACCCCGCGCAACCTCATCGGCGTCCACTGGTTCCAGATCGCCGCGACGGTCAACCCCGTCTCGTACCTGATCGAGGGCGTGCGCAGCCTGATCATCACCGGCTGGGACGCGGAGGCGCTGGCGCTCGCGTTCTCCGTTTCGACGGTGCTGGCGGTCGTGTCGATCGGGCTCTCCACGTGGGCGCTCCGGCTGAGGCTCGACGCGCACGTGAGCGCGTATCTCTCACCGGCGCTCGGCGTTGCCTGGCGCGTCCTCTACAAGATCCTGAGGAACCCGTCCCTGCTCGCGCCGCAACTCGTCTTCCCGCTCTTCTTCTTCACGGCGTTCGCCGGCGGTCTCTCGCAGCTGCAGCACGTGCCCGGGTTCGATCCTCCCGCCGGCTACACGGCGTTCCAGTTCGTGTTCGTGCTGCTGCAGTCGGCGGCGTTCGGCGGGGTGTTCACGGGCTTCGGGATCGCCGCCGACTTCGAGTACGGGTTCTCGCGGCGGCTGTTCCTCGCCGTCCCGTACCGGAGCTCGCTGATCCTCGGCTACGCGATCGCCGCGCTCGGGCGGTGGGCGATGGTGAGCGGGCTGCTCACCGTGGTCGCGCTCGCGGCCGGGATGCAGGTGGGCGGCGGCGGCGTCGACATCGTCGCGCTGTACACGCTCGGCGTGATCGTCAACGCGGCGGCGCTGCTCTGGGCGTGCGGCATCGCGATGCGCGTCCGCTCGCTGCAGGCCGGCCCGATCATGCAGATGCCCGTCTTCCTGATCCTCTTCCTCGCGCCGGTCTACGTCCCGCTCGCGCTCCTCGAGGGCTGGCTGCACACCGTCGCGCGCTACAACCCGCTGACGAGGCTCCTCGAGACCGGGCGCGACTTCGTCGCCGGGCAGCCGGCGCCCGCGGGCATCTCGTTCGCCGTCGCGCTCGGGCTGCTCGCCGCCTTCAGCGTCTGGGCGTTCCGCGGCCTGCGGAAGGCCGAGGCGACGAACTAGCGGCCGATGCGGGCGTTGAAGGTGCGGCGCGCCACGAGCTTGCCGGCGGCGACGCGGATTGTCCCGCTGATGCGCTTGCCCGCCGTCCAGGCCGGCAGCGTCCACGTGCAGGTGGCGACGCGGCTCGCGAAGCGGTGGCGCGCGACGTGGAGCGGCTTTCCGGCGACCCGTGCGCCGCACACGACGCGCACGCCCGCGATCCGGTTGCCGTCGGAGCGCCGCAGCGCGACCTTCGCCGTGAACGTGCCGCGCGCGACGGGCCGGCGCGACACGGCGGCGGGGCCGGCGAGGAGGGCGGGGCTCGCGACCCGCGAGGCCACCACGGCCGTCGGCTCCGAGTGCGCGGTCGACGACCCGGTCGCGTTCGTCGCGGTCACGACGGCCCGGAACGTTGCGCCCGCGTCTGCGTCACGGAGGACGAAGGACGCATCGGTCGCGCCGGCGACGTACGCACAGGTCGAGCCGACACAGCGCCACCAGCGGTAGCCGTACGAGGCGGCGTCGATCCAGTCCCCCGGTGCGGCCGTGAGCTTCGAGCCGGCCCGCGGCGTCCCGGTGACCTGCGGCGCCCCGCGGTTCTCCGGCGGCGCGAAGCCGACCACGGACGAGGGGCCCGAAACGGCCGTCGAGCCGCCGCCCGCGTTCGCCGCCGTCACGTACGCGCGCATCCGGCTGCCCAGGTCGCCCGCGGCGACGGCGTACGACGTGCCGGTCGCTCCGGTCGAGACGCAGCCGGCGCCGGCCGTGTCGCAGCGGCGCCAGTCCACCGTGTAGGTCGTCGGGCCTCCGGTCCAGGTGCCGAACGAGGTCGTCAGGGTCGAGCCCGCGCGCGCGTACCCGCCGAGCACGGGCGGAGCCGTGCTCTCCGGCGCGGCCGGCAGCACGGGCGCCGTCGGCTGCGACATGGACGAGCTCGAGCCGCCGCTGTTGACGGCCGTGACCACGACCCGCAGGGCCGAGTCCACGTCCGCCGCGACCGGCTGGTAGGTCGCGCCGAACGCGCCAGCGAGGTCGGCGCAGGCCGAGCCGGCGGCGGTGCAGCGCTGCCACTGGTACTTGTAGAGGACGACCGCCGGGCCGGTCCAGCCGCCTGTCGTGGTCGTGAGCGTCTGCCCCAGCTGCGCGGTTCCGGTGATCGCGGGCGCCGCGGCCGGCGCCCCGGGCGACGGCGGCGCCGGCGGCGACGGCGGCGCGGTGCCGAGCGCCAGCAGGCCGCTTCCCGTCTCGTTGTCCTTGCCCGGCGCGCCGACGTCGACGGCGCTGCTCTCGAGCGCGAGCTGGAGCTGGCTCGGGTTCCAGTCCGGATGCGTCTGCTTGAGGAGTGCAGCGGCACCCGTCACGTGCGGCGCGCCGGCGGACGTGCCGTAGAAGCCGACCTGCCCGAGGCAGAACGGGAGCGCGGGCGGCGCCAGAAGCGTGGCCGTCGAGACGCCGTCGGGGCCGGTGAGGTCGGGCTTCGTGCGGCCGTCGATGGTCGGGCCCTGCGACGAGTAGGGCTCGAGGCTCCCGTTGAGCCAACATGCGGCGCCGACCGAGAGCGCGTGCGGCGACGCCGCCGGCTCGAGCAGGCTGCCGGAATGCTCGTTGTACTGGAGCGGTCCGACGGTGGTGAAGAGGTCGAAACGCGGAGTGGCGGTCGCGTTGTCGCGGCGGATCGCGATGTCGAAGCCCTTGATCGCGTTGCTCGGGTTCGTGTAGCAGGCCGACTCGGTCGGCGCCTGCGTGCCGGACTGCAGGTTCGTCGAGCTCGCGACGAGCTTCGGCTTGTCCGCCGGCTGGCCGTTCGGGTTCGCGGGCGACTCGCGGTAGACGTAGAGGTCGTAGTCCTGCGCCGAGGCCGGCCAGTCGTCCCACTTGAGGTACGCGCAGACCTGCTGGTCCTTGTCCAGGAAGAAGCTGTTCCCCTCGTCGATCTTCGCGAAGGGGCTGCCCGTGCCGAAGTCGTGCCAGCCGTTCGCGTCCGCGTCGGTGAAGGTGCCCGACCAGTGCTGCTGGGCCTCGTTACCGGACGAGTTGACCCAGAGCACGCCGTGGGCGCGCGCATCCGCCACGATCCCCTCGGGCGTCGCCGCCGGCCCGTTGCCGTCGCCGCGGCTCGTGTTGAACCAGCCGACCGAGTGGTTGACGATCGGGATGCCCTTGCCGACGACGTAGTCCTTCGCCTTGCCAAGGCTCGCGACCGAGTCGACGCACACCAGGGTGAGGTCGGCGGCGGGTGCCATGTCGTGCACGACCTCGGCGACTGCGGTGCCGTGGTCCTGATCCTCGAAGCTGCCGGGCTCGCAGAAGTCGGCCGTCGTGACGTTCGCGGGGAGCTCGCCGGCCGCCTGCTGAGCCTTCCAGCCGCCGAAGCCGATGTCGACGATCGCGATCTGGACGCCGGAACCGCCGGTGCCGCTCGCGAGCCAGCTGTCTGCGCCGGTGGTCGCGACGGCCTCGTCGAGCACGGTCGCTGCGAGCGGGCGCGCCTGCTGCTGCACGGCGCGCACCGACGAGGCGCCGGCGATGCGGCTCAGAGCGGCGGCCGGCACGTTCGCGTCGAGCAGGTTCCGGTAGCGGGTCACGACCGTCCCGCCGGCTGCTCGCACGGCCTTGGCAGCGGCGTCGGCGTTGTGCGCGTCGATCTGCACCTCGATGCGGGACCCGTGAACCTGGAGCCCGAGCGCGCGCGCACGCGACAGGCCCGCGCGCGCGCCGGACGAGCGTGCGGTCGCGGCGGCGCGGGCGAGCGCCGAATCCAGCTTCTTCGCCTTCACCGGCTTCGGAGCGGCCGGTGACGCCGAGCGCCGGGCATCGCGGGCGCCGGCCGCGCCGGCCGTCAGCCCGATGACGGCGAGCGCAAGCAGGACGGCGACGGGCCGCCCCAGCGTCCGAAACGCGTTGCTCGCGCGCACTGCCTTCATCGATCCCCTTTACACCCCGGAATGCTGCACCTGCGAGTTTGACGTGCCCAGGCAGGTTTTTCCAGTGTACGTGCCGTTTCGCACTGTCAATCGCCCGCGCGCGGGCATGCCGCGGGAGGGGCCACCTCGTAGACTCAGAGGGTGATCGAGTCGGGGAGGATGGCGGTCACGCGCACCGGCGCGGGACTCTCGAGGGCGCCGGAGGCGGCCGCGGCCGGGCGTGAGGCGGCGCGGCAGGCGGCCGATGCTGTCGGCGGCAACGTCGACCTCGCGTTCCTCTTCCTGTCGGCCGCGCACCTGGACGATGCGGAGGCGGCGGTCGCCTGTGTGCTGCGCGAGCTTCAGCCGCGCCATCTCGTCGGCTGCGTCGCCGAGGGAGTCGTCGGCGGCGGCCGCGAGGTCGAGCACGGGCCGGGCGCCGCAGTGTGGGCCGCATCGCTGCCGCCGGGCGCGGAGGTGACCGTCTTCCACTCGGTCGCGCTGCCCGGGGAGAACGGCGCGGTCGTGACCGGCGTGCCGCCGCTCGAGGATCCGGACCTCGTCGTCATGCTCGTCGACCCGTACTCGTTTCCCGCTGCCTCATTCCTCGCCAAGCTGAACGAGGAGCAGCCGGGCCTGCCACTCGTCGGCGGCCTCGCCGGCGGTGCCGGGCGTCCCGGCGAAGGGGCGCTCATCGTCGAGGACCGGGTGGTGACCGACGGCGCAGTTGGCGTGGCCGTGAGCGGCGCGCCCGTCGTGACGGTCGTGTCGCAGGGCTGCGCGCCGATCGGCCGCGACGCCGTCATCACGAGCGCCGAGGACAACGTCGTCTACGAGCTCGCGGGCCGGCCGGCGCTCATGCGGCTCCAGAGCGAGATCGCCGCGCTCACGCCGCAGCAGCGAGCGCTCGCCACGCGCGGCGTGCTCGCCGGGCTCGTGATCGACGAGAACCGCGCCGAGTACACGCGCGGCGACTACCTGATGCGGGCGCTGCTCGGAGGCGACGACGAGAGCGGCGCGCTGGCGGTGGGGGAGACCGTCCGCGTCGGCCAGACGCTCCGGTTCCACGTGCGCGACGCCGCGACCGCGGACGACGACCTGCGCTCCGCGCTGCAGGCGGCGCTCCCACGGCGGCGCGCTGCAGGTGCGCTCCTGTTCACCTGCAACGGGCGCGGCACGCAGATGTTCGACGAGCCCGACCACGATGCGGCGGTCGTCGCCGAGGCGCTCGGCTCGGAGTCGCTCGCAGGCTTCTTCGCGGCAGGCGAGATCGGCCCTGTCGGCAGCCGCGCCTTCGTGCACGGCTACACCGCGACGCTCGCGGTGTTCCTCGACTCCGAGTGACGTGAGCCCGCGAGCCGTCGGCATCAATCACGTCGCGCTCGAGGTCGGCTCGCTCGACGACGCGCTTGCGTTCTACGGCTCGATCTTCGACGTGACGCTGCGCGGCCGCGTCCCCGGGATGGCGTTCGTCGATCTCGGCGACCAGTTCCTCGCGCTGGCCGAGCGGCAGGGCGGCGAGCCGGACAGCCACCGCCATTTCGGCCTCGTCGTGGACGACAGGGAGGCGGTGCGCGACGCGGCCCGCGCGGCCGGCGTGGACGTGCAGCCGTCGGGGCATCTGCGCTTCCGTGACCCGTGGGGGAACAACGTCGAGGTGGTCGACTACCGCGACGTGCAGTTCACGAAGGACGCCCGCGTCCTCCGCGGCATGGGGCTCGCGCTCGAAAAGCATGAGCGCGCGCTCGCGGAGCTCCGCGAGAAGGGCCTGGCCGACTAGGCCGCAGCCTTACGGCGGCGTTCGTAGATCGTCACCGCCAGCACGCAGACGAGCAGCCACGCGAGCCCGAGGATCCACCCGGCGACCACGTCGGTCGGGTAGTGCGCGCCGAGATAGACGCGGCTGGCGCCGACCAGGAGCACGATCAGCACGGCGGCGGCGACCACGAGCGGCGCCCAGACCGCGCCCCGTAGACGGCGGGCGAGCACGATCGCGAGCGCGCCGTAGACGGCGGCGGAGCCCATCGAGTGGCCGCTCGGGAACGAGAACGTGCGCAGCGTCAGGTCGGGGTCGTGGAGCGCGGGGCGCGGCCGGGAGAAGACCTCCTTGAAGATCGGGTTGATGACGAGCGCGCCCGCGGTCGTCATGGCGACGAGCAGCGCGTCGGCCCAGGCGCGGCGCGAGGCGAGGATCCCGACCGCGACGGTGGCGAGAGGGATCAGCCACAGGCCGCTGCCCACGTGCGTGAACAGCTCCACGGCCCGGGTCAGCGGCGGCGAGGAGTTCTCGTTGAACCAGCGGTTGAGCCGCGCGTCCCAGGTGGTGAGGACGTCGCCGTCGGTCACCGCGTCGGCGATCGCCCCGAAGGCGATCACGCAGCCGAGGACGGCGGCGAGGATCGCGGCGACCGACCAGCCGTACGTCTCGTTCCAGTGGTCGCGGAAGAAGGGCGGGCGGCGCCGTGCCCGCGGCCCGGCGTTCTCGCGCCGGCCGATCACCGTCTCGGATCGCATGGAATCAGGCTAGCTCCCCCGTTCGGGGGCTTCCGAAACCGTCAACTAGGTAAACAATATTTGATAACCTGGTTTACGACTTGAGCACTAGCGTCTCCGCCGATCCCGTCGAGCTGGCAAACCGCCTGCGGCCCGCGCTGCTGCGCCTGAACCGCAAGCTGCGCCGTGAAGGCACGTCGCTCGGCATCAGCGGCGGGCAGGCGACGCTGCTTCATCTGATCAGCCGCTCGCCCGGCGCGGGCGTGCGAGAGCTCGCCGGGCGCGAAGGCATGTCGGCCGCGGGGATGTCCGGCCACGTCGACCGCCTCGAGGCGGCAGGGCTCGTCCGCCGTGTGCCGTCGACCGAGGACCGGCGGCGCGTCGGCCTGGAGGTCACGGACGAGGGCGTACGGATGCTCCGCGCCGTCCGCCGGCGGCGCACGGCCTGGCTTGCGAGCCGCCTCGGGCGTCTTTCGCCGGCCGAGCTGGAGGCGCTCGAGTCCGCCCTCGAGCCGCTGGAGCGCCTGATCGAGGTGGACGCGTGACAGCGGTCTTCGCCGCCGGCGCGCGCACCTTCACCAGCCTTCGGATCCACCGCAACTACCGACTCTTCTTCTCCGGCCAGATCGTCTCCGTCGTGGGGACGTGGATGCAGAACACGGCGCTCGCCTGGTTCATCGTCGACCTGACCCACTCGCCCCTTGCGGTCGGCTTCCTCGCCTTTTGCCGTTTCGTGCCGTTCTCGATCTTCGGCCTGCCCTCGGGTGTGTTCGCCGACCGCTTCGACAACCGGCGGGTGATGATGATGACGCAGGCGTTCGCGATGCTCGTCTCGATCGCGCTCGCAGGGTTGGCCTTTTCTGGCCACGCGACCGCCTGGGAGGCCTACGCTCTCGCTGCGCTCGGTGGCATCGCGCTCGTGTTCGACGCGCCCAACCGGCACGCGCTGACGTTCCAGATGGTCGGCCGCGACGAGCTCCCGAATGCGGTCGCGCTGAACGCGAGCCTGTTCAACGCATCCCGCGTGATCGGGCCCGCCGTCGCCGGCGTGCTGATCGCCGTGACGAGCGTCGGCGTCTGCTTCGCGATCAACGCGATCAGCTTCCTGGCCGTGCTCGCCGGGCTGGCGCTGATGCGCAAGGACGAGCTCTTTCCCGTGGTGCGCGGCGCGCGCCAGTCCATGGTCGCCGGCGTAGCAGAGGGTCTGCGCTACGCCCGCAACACACCGAAGATCCGCGCCGTGCTGATCATGACCCTGGTCGTGAGCACCGTCGGCTTCAACTTCCACGTGCTCGTCCCCGTGCTGGCCGCAGACACGCTGCACGTCGGCGCAACGACGTTCGGGCTGCTCTCGGCGGCGTTCGGGGCAGGGGCCCTGCTCGGTGCGCTCGCCTCGGCCGCGCTGGCGCGCGCGAGCTTCAAGGCCCTCGTCGCCGGCACCTTCGGGTTCAGCGTGACGCTGCTCGCCCTAGCGCCGCAGACCACCGTGATCGCCTGCGCCGTGCTGCTGTTCGCCACCGGCATCGCGTTCACCATGTGGACGTCGAACAGCCAGTCGATCCTGCAGCTCACAACGCCGGATCACCTGCGCGGCCGCGTCCTCAGCCTCTACCTGCTGGCGTTCGCGGGTGCGGCCCCGCTGGGCGGCCTGCTCTCCGGCTGGCTCGCCGAGGTCGGCGGCACCGAGCTCGCCTTCACCGTGGCCGGCGTCGCCGGGCTGGCGATGACCGCGTTCGGGTTGCGCACGCTGCGCGAAGGCCGCTTCGCGCCCTCGCCGGTGCTCGTGCCCGGCACGCGCCGCTAGAGGTCAATCGACGACCGACGCGAGCACCGCGTCCCAGGCGACCTCGGACGCGATCACCGCGAGCGTCACGGGGTCGGGCCCGTCCTCGACCTCAGCGGTCGAGACGGCGTAGAGGATGTCGCCGTCGGCGACGGTGTGGAACGGCTGCAGCGCGCGGCTCATCGAGGCGTGCACCTGGCGGCCGAGCTGCGTCAGCGCGCGCCGCTCGAGCGCCTGGTTCGTCACGACGAGCGTCAGCGTCGTGTTTCCGGGCGCGATGTCGACGAGCCGCTCCTCGACGCCTGCGAGCAGCGGCGTGCGCTCGCCCGTCGCGGCCTCGAGGTGGCCTCGTACCACCCGGCCGTCGCGGTCGACGATCGCGCCGACCGCGTTCACGACGGTGAAGACCGCGACCGTCGTCGCCCCGACCTGGCGGAACGCCCCGCCCTGGCCGGACGCCTCGCCGCGCTCGAGCCCGAACGTCTTGCCGACGCTCACCGCCCGGCCCGCCCCGCGCGCGCCGAGCGGGAAGACCCCCTCCTGCGCCGCGGCGAGCGCCGCGCGGCCCAGCGCCTTGTCGGGGTAGACGGTCGTGTCGCGGCGGCCGAAGTCGTAGACGATCGCGCCCGAGACGTTCGGGATGTTCGTCCAGCCGACCTCGTGTCCGCGCTGGGCGAGGATCTCCGCAGCGACGCCGGTGGCCGCCTCGAGCCCGTACAGCGAGCCGCCGGCGAGGCAGATCGCGTGCACCCATTCGAAGCCGCCGAGCTGGCCGGGCGAGCCGCCGCGCACGTCGGTCGCGCACGCTGCGCCGGCGGGCAGGAACTGGAAGACCGTGCAGCCGGTCGGACCCTCGTCGTACTCGGCGATCCCGATCCGCAGCCCGGGCCATTCGAACCGCAGCGCAGCACCGTCGAACGCGACGCGCGGGACGAGCTCGAGATGGTCGTTGGAGACCGGCACGAGCGGATTCCACCAGGAAGTTGAACCGCCCCGCCCTCCTGATCGAAGATGCACCAACCCCGGACAAGGAGGGAAGGCAATGGCCAGTGTCATGAAGATGCGCTGGGAGGGCGTGACGAAGGAGCAGTACGACGAGCTGCGCGGGCTCGTGCGGTGGGAGAACGACCACCCTGACGGCGGGATGTTCCACGTCGCCTACTTCACCGACGGCGGCATCGACGTCATCGACGTGTGGGAGTCGCCGGCGAAGTTCGACACGTTCATGAACGAGCGGCTCGGCCCCGGCGTCCAGCAGGTCGGTGTTGCCGGCGAGCCCCAGATCAGCTGGTACGACGCGTACGCGGTCTACAACCCGGCCGCCGAGCGCGCCGGCGTCGCCTAGGCAGCAGGCTCCGATTCGAGCACCCAGACGGCGTCCTCGCCGCACCGGACGAGCAGTGCCTCTCCGTCGCGTGCGAGGACGGCGCCCGGGCGCCCGGGCGTCTCGCCTCGCTCGACGCGCGTCCGCAGCAGCCGCCGCGCTGAGCCGCCGAGCTCGGCACGCGCGCCGCGCCCCCAGCCGATCTGGAAGCTCCAGGCGCGTACCCGGCGGTGCACCTCGCCGGCGGGCCACGCCCAGTCGAGCTCGCCGTACTCGTCCTCGAAGAAGCCCGCGTAGCTCGCCTCGGTGTCGTCCTGCGCATCGCCCGGATCGCCGGCGGCCACGCGCTCGAAGACGCGCGTCAGGAGGCCGGGCATCAGCTCGGCGAAGCGCGGCTGCAGGTCGGCCATCCAGTCGTCGTCGCCGAGCGGCATGGCGTCCTGCGCGAGCACGCCGCCCGTGTCGAACTGCTCGTCCATGCGGTGGAAGGTGACGCCGAGCTCCGGCTCGCCGTTGCGCACGTGCCAGGCGATCGGCGACGGCCCACGGTAGCGCGGGAGCCGCGACGGGTGGCTGTTGACGCAGCCGAGCCGCGGCACGGCGAGCGCCTCCGGCGTCAGCCGCCAGGGAAAGCCGAGGCAGAGCACCAGGTCGGGCTGGAACGCACGCAGCAAGGGCGCCACGCGCGAGCGCCCGGAGGCGATCGCGATGTCGAGGTCGGGCGGCGACTCCCAGACGAGCCGGTCGAAGAAGGCGCGCCGGTCGGGCCTCACGTCGCGTCGCCCGCCAGGCCCCTGTGACGTGACGACCGCCACGGGCTCGTGCCCCAGCGCCCGCGCGAACGCGGCGAAGCCCTCGACGGCGGGCTGCACCGTCGAGACGAGCACGATCCGCCATTGCTCGGCCACGCCGCGGATTCTGACGGCACGGCTACATTCCAGGGCGTGTCGGTTGAGCGCCTGCGCGACTTGCTCGAGGATGCCTTCCCGGAGGCGGACAACCTCGACGTGGTCGACCGCACCGGCACCGGCGACCACTTCCTCGTCAGCGTGACGAGCGGCCGCTTCGACGGCCTGTCGCTCCTGGACCAGCACCGCCTTGTGAACGAGGCGCTGGCGGCCCCGCTCGCCGACGGCACCATCCACGAGCTGCGGATCAAGACGACGAAAGGAACCTGAATGGAGCTTCGCGAGCAGATCGAGCAGGTGATCGAGAACGAGCCGGTTGCGCTTTTCATGAAGGGCACGCCGCAGCTCGTGATGTGCGGCAACTCGCACCGCGCGCTCGAGGCGCTGCGGGCCGCGGGCGCCCCGGTGACAGCCGTGGACGTCCTTCCGGATCCCCGGTACCGCCAGGAGCTGTCTGCGATCTCCGGGTGGCCGACGATCCCGCAGGTCTTCGTCAAGGGCGAGCTCGTCGGCGGCGCCGACATCGTCGAGGAGCTGGCCTCGAGCGGCGAGCTCGAGCAGAAGCTGGCCGACGCGCTGGGCGACGACTATCGCGCCGCGCGCGACGAGCGCGTCGTAGCGCTCGCGTAGGCCTCATCGCTCGCGCGCGCGGGCACCTGCCGGCGCCCAGTCGCTCGTCCCGGCGGCCAATCCTCGTGCCGATCACCAGCGCCGTGCTCGGCGTGCGCGGCCCTCCGTGCACGCTGTCGTGGCAAAGCCGGGCGGAAACGCATAAGAATTCCAGCTCCACCTGGTAACCACTTGATGACCCGAGTGCGTACGGAGGAAGCTGATGGCGGGAGTCACGTTCGAGAAGGTCAGCAAGATCTATCCGGACGGTACGCGAGCCGTTGACCAGATCGACCTCGAGGTCAACGACGGCGAGTTCATGGTGCTGGTGGGCCCGTCGGGCTGCGGCAAGACCACGGCGCTGCGCATGGTCGCCGGCCTGGAGGAGATCTCCGAGGGCGTCCTCCGCATCGGCGAGCGCGTCGTGAACCACGTTGCCTCCCGCGACCGCGACATCGCCATGGTCTTCCAGAGCTACGCGCTGTACCCGCACCTCTCGGTCTACGACAACATCGCCTTCAGCCTGAAGCTGCAGAAGGTGAAGAAGGACGAGATCGAGCGCCGGGTCCAGGAGGCCGCGCGCATTCTCGACCTGGAGCCCTTCCTCAAGCGGAAGCCTCGAGCCCTGTCGGGCGGCCAGCGCCAGCGCGTCGCCATGGGGCGCGCGATCGTCCGCCAGCCGGCGGCGTTCCTGATGGACGAGCCGCTGTCGAACCTCGACGCCAAGCTGCGCGTCCAGATGCGCGCGGAGATCAGCGCCCTGCAACGAGACCTCGGCGTCACCACGATCTACGTCACGCACGACCAGATCGAGGCGATGACCATGGGCGACCGGGTGGCCGTGATGCGGAAAGGAGAGATTCAGCAGGTGGCCGAGCCGCAGGAGCTCTACGACCGGCCGGTCAACCTCTTCGTCGCCGGCTTCATCGGCAGCCCGGCGATGAACATGGTCGAGGCCACGCTGGAGGGGGCAGACGGCAACCTGACCGTGGTGGCCGGCTCGCAGCGGGTCCCGCTCGACCAGGCGACGCTGCAGCACCACCCGGCGCTGCGCGAATACGTCGGACGAAGCCTTGTCCTCGGCATCCGCCCGGAGGACCTGGAGGATGCGACGCTCGCGAGCGGTACCGCCGAGGGCGCGGAACTCCACGGCAAGGTCCAGCTGCGTGAGGCACTCGGGTCGGAGATCATGGTGCACTTCACCGTCGACGCCCCGCCCGCCCTCACCGAGGACGTCAAGGAGCTGGCAGCAGACGTCGGTGACGACCGCGTCGCCCAGGAGGGCGCGCACGAAGGAACGACCACGATGGTGGGGCGCTTCGGCGCCCGTTCGCGGGTGAAGCCGGGCGACGAGCTCAAAGTCGCCGTCGACACGCGCTCGCTCCATTTCTTCGACGCCGAGACGGGTCTCGGCGTTTACGACGAAGCTCTGAAAGGAGCCGCAGCATGAGCAGGAGACGCTGGACTCTGACCGCGCTGTTCGCCCTCGCCCTGGCCGCGCTCGCTGCCGGCTGCGGCGGCGGCGGCAACAACGAGAGCGGCAGCTCGACCTCGGAGCAGGTCTCCGGGAAGGTGTCCGTCATGGGCATCTGGGTCGGCGAGGAGCAGAAGTCATTCCAGGCTGTCATCGACGCCTTCAACCAGGAACAGCCGGACGTGACCGTGAACTACAACCCGGTCGGCGACAACCTGCCCACCGTCCTCTCGACTGCCGTGGCGGGCGGGAACCCGCCGGACGTGGCCGCGATCGCCCAGCCGGGGTTGATGACGCAGTTCGTCGACCAGAACAAGCTCAAGCCGCTCGACTTCCTGCAGGACGACGCGGTCGCGAACTTCGGCCAGTCGATCGTCGACGTCGGTTCGGTCGACGGGACGCTCTACGGGCTGATGTGGAAGGCGAACAACAAGTCGACCATCTGGTACAACGTCAAGGCCTACGACGACGCGGGCGTCAAGCCGGCAACGACGTGGGACGACTACCTCAAGGACGCCGGGACGCTCAAGGCGTCCGGACAGCCGGCCTACTCGATCGGCGGCGCCGACGGCTGGACGCTCACAGACCTGTTCGAGAACATCTACCTGCGCACGGCGGGGGAGCAGAAGTACGACCAGCTCTCCAAGCACGAGATCAAGTGGACCGATCCGTCCGTCAAGACGGCGCTTCAGGAGATGGCGAAGGTCTTCTCGGACACGGCGAACATCGCGGGCGGTACGTCGGGGGCGCTGCAGACAGACTTCCCGACGTCGGTCAGCAACGTCTTCGCGACCAGCCCGAAGGGCGCCCAGGTCATGGAGGGCGACTTCGTGCCGGGCGTGGTGAAGACGGCGCTCAAGCCGGTGACGGGGTACAACCAGTTCGCCTTCCCGTCGGTCAACGGCTCACCCAAGGTGGTCGTCGGCGGCGGCAACCTCTTCATCATCTTCCGCGACACGCCGGCGATCGAGGCGTTCATGAAGTACCTGACGACGCCGCAATCGGCCGAGGTGTGGGTCACGCGCGGCGGTTTCTCGTCGCCGAACAAGAACGTCTCGGACAGCAAGTACCCGGATCCGCTGCTGAAGGCGACCTCGGCGGCGCTCACGGGTGCCAAGACGTTCCGGTTCGACATGTCCGATCTGGCGCCGGCGGCTTTTGGCGCGACGGTCGGCTCGGGCGAGTGGAAGATCCTTCAGGACTTCCTGCAGAACCCGAGCGACGTGTCGGGCACCCAGCAGGCACTGGAGACCTCGGCCGCGAAGGCGTTCAAGTAGCGAGATGAGCAGCGGCGGGTCGATAGCGGGGGAACCGCCTGTCGTCGCTGCACCGGAAGGTGCGGAAGACGGTCGTTGGCGCAAGTACGGGCTGACGGCCGTCTTCCTCGCGCCGGCGGCGTTCTTCCTGCTGATCTGGATCGTCTACCCGACCGTTCGCACGATCGGCCGCAGCTTCTTCGACAACGACAGCCATTTCGTCTGGTTCGACAACTACAGGGAGATCTTCACCACCGACACGCTGCGGACGGCGGTCAAGAACAACGTCATCTGGGTCGCGGTCGTGCCCGCCTTCGTGACCGCGATCGGCCTGATCTTCGCCGTGCTGACCGAGCGCATCCGCTGGTCGATCGCGTTCAAGACGGTCGTCTTCATGCCGCTCGCCATCTCGGCGTTCGCGGCCGGGATCACGTGGCGCATCGTCTACACGCAGGATCCGGATCTCGGTGCGCTCAACGCCGGTGTCAAGACGGTGCACGACACGTTCGTGGCACAGGGAGTGATTCCCGACGCACAGCCGTCGAGCCCTGATCTGACCGGCTCCACCACCAAGGGGTTCACGACCAAGAGCACGCTCCAGCCCGGGCAGGTCGCGGTCATGGGCCTGACCGGCATCGCACCCGACGAGCTGCCGTCCCGCGCCGAGCAGGCGGTGAAGCCCGAGCCCCTTCAGGGCGGCATCTCCGGCGTCGTCTGGAGAGACTTCAGCCCAGGTGGCGGCACGCCCGGCAAGGTCGAGAAGGGCGAGCTCGGCATCCCCGGGATCACGCTCAAGCTCCTGAAGACCGACGGCACCACTGTCGGCGACTCGACGTCGACCGACAACGGCACCTTCCAGTTCACGAGCGTGCAGCCCGGCTCCTACCGGGTGCAGGTCGCCTCGGACACCTTCGCACAGCCGTTCAACGGCGTCTCGTGGCTCGGCCCGGACCTGATCACGCCCGCGATCATGATCGCCTACATCTGGATCTGGGCCGGCTTCTCCATGGTCGTGATCGCGGCGGGCCTGGCGGCGATCCCGCGTGACACGCTCGAGGCGGCCCGTACCGACGGCGCGACCGAGTGGCAGGTCTTCCGCCGCATCACGGTGCCGCTGCTCGCGCCCGTGCTCTCGGTGGTGTTCATCACGATGCTCATCAATGTCTTAAAGGTCTTCGACATAGTCGTGGCGGTTGCGCCTGGGTCGGTGCAGGACGACGCGAACGTGCTCGCGCTCGCTATGTGGCGCACGTCGTTCGGTGGCGTGAACAACTACGGCGTCGGCTCGGCGATCGCCGTGTTCATCTTCGTGCTCGTGATCCCGATCCTGCTGCTCAACGTCCGGCGCTTCAAGAGGGAGAACTGATGGCCACCGCCGAGGCGACTGCATCTCCGGTGCGGGTCGAAGAGGGCCTGGGCACGCGCGTCCTGCGGGTGCTCGGCAAGACGCCCATTTACATCCTGCTCGTCGTCGTCGGCGTGGTCTGGCTCGTGCCGACCGTCGGTCTGTTCTTCACGTCGCTGCTCGCGCCGGAAGATTTCCAGACCAAGGGCTGGTGGCAGGTCTTCTCGGACCCGGGCAAGCTGACGTGGTCGAACTACGACGCCGTGCTGCACAACCACACGATCACGCACTCGCTGTGGACCACGGCGCAGATCGCGATCGGCGGCACGATCCTGCCGATCATCATCGCCTCGATGGCGGGCTACGCGTTCGCGTGGCTCGAGTTCCCCGGCCGCGACTGGCTCTTCATCTTCGTGATCGCGCTGCTCGTGGTGCCGCTGCAGATGGCGCTGATCCCGATCTTCTCGCTCTACAACACCTTCGGCCTGTTCGACACGGTGCTCGGCCTCGTCCTGTTCCACACCGGTTTCGGCCTGCCGTTTGCGATCTTCCTGTTGCGCAACTTCTTCATAGGCATTCCGCGCGACCTGCTCGAGGCAGCCCGGATCGACGGGGCTTCGGAGATCCGCATCTTCCTGCGCCTGATCCTGCCGCTCGGCCTGCCGGCGATCGCGTCGCTCGCGATCTTCCAGTTCCTCTGGACGTGGAACGACCTGCTCGTCGCCCTGACCTTCGGCCGCGAGACACAGCCGATCACGGTCGCGATCTTCTCCCAGCTCCGTGCCTTCAGCTCCAACATCGAGCTGATCGCGCCGGCGACCTTCCTGTCGCTGCTCGTCCCGCTGGCGGTCTTCTTCGCCTTCCAGCGCTACTTCGTGCAGGGCCTGCTCGCCGGCTCCGTGAAGTAAGTGACGCGTCGCCCCGCCGACGCGCTGATCGCGCCGCACCGGCGGCTCAATCTCTTCTTCTTCGCCCTGCTCGCGGTGATGGCGTTCCACGAGTCCGAGCACTTCGCCCAGGTCGTGCAGAAGGACGTGACGCTCGAGCGGTGCCCTGAAGACTGCCGGGGCCTGCTCGGCTTCGTCTTCGACGTGGAATGGGTGCACTTCGCCTACAACACGTCGATCCTCATCGCGCTCGTGTTCGTCTATTTCGCCTACGGGTTGTGGAAGCCCGAGTGGCGCAAGGCGGCGGCGTGGCCGTGGTGGACCATGACGACCGCGATCTTCGTCGTGCAGCTCTACCACGTCATCGAGCACACCGCGAAGCTCGAGCAGTGGCTGACGAACGGGCACGTCTCGCCCACGCCGGGGCTGCTGGGCCAGGAGGTGAACCCGCCGCTCGGCCACCAGTTCTCGCTGATCGAGCTGCACTTCCTGTTCAACACGGTCGTCTTCGTCCTCGTGGTCGCCGCCTACTTCGGCTTCGGCTTCCACCGGCACATCGTCGAGCGCGCTCGCGTTCCGGCCCTCGTGCCGGCGGCGGTCGTCGCGGTGCCGCTGCTCTTCGCCAGCGCGATCGCGTACGCACGGCAGGTGCCCACCATCCACCTTTCGGCAGGCGTGCATCAGGGGCCGATCGTGTTAGACAAGGCGCGCAAGCTCGTCGGGGCCGACGGCGCGGTCGTCCGCGGCGGCATCCGCGTGACTGCGAGCGGCGTGACCATCCGCAACGTCACGGTGGAGGGCGGCGAGCACGGCATCGAGATCGAGGGCGCGAAGGGCGTCGTGCTGGACCATGTCCGCGTCCGTGGAGCGACCAGCGACGGGATCTGGATCCGCCACGGGAGCGCACGCATTCGCAAGTGCGTGATCGCGTCCACCGGTCACTACGTGCAGGGGATCGACGTGTCGTTCACGGTTGGCTCGCCGCCCACGACCGTCACCGGTTGCCGCATCACCGGCGGCCAGGAGGGAATCGTCACCCACGCGGCGATGGTCGACCTGAAGAACAACAAGGTCAGCGACACGCGCCTGCGCGGGATCACCGTGACCGAGATGTCGATGGGGATGGTGCACGGCAACCACGTCACGAACGCGCTCGGCATAGGCATCTACTGCGGCGACTACTCCGAGTGCGAGATCGAGCACAACAGCGTCACCGGCACGAAGCCCGACATGGCCTCCGGCGACCTGAACCGGGCGGGGGTCGGCATCATGGCGCTCTTCCACGCGCACGCCAAGCTCGGGCAGAACGACGTCGCCGACAACCCGAAGCCGGTCTCCAGCTTCGGGCTGGCACACGTCACCTCGGCCGGATGAGCGCGCGGGGCCTCCGGGCTCGTGGGCGGAATCCCGCCGTGGATACCGCTGCACTCCCGCCCGACGGAGCCCTCCGCAGCTGACGGTTAGCCCGCAGGGCCTCTGCGGCTAGCGACCGACGGCGGACGGGAAGAGCAGCCCTAGCGTGGGCTGCGATGGCACGGCGAATCACGAAATGGGCCCTGATCGCCGCGCCGATCCTCTTCCTCGTGATCCAGCTCGTCCCTTACGGGCGGTCGCACGACAACCCGCCCACGATCGCGGAGCCGCAGTGGTCGTCCGTGCGGGTGCGGCAGCTCACGCGGGACGCGTGCTTCGACTGCCACTCGAACGAGACGACGTGGCCCTGGTACAGCAACGTCGCGCCCGTGTCGTGGATGGTGCAGCATGACGTCGACAGCGGGCGGGCGACGCTGAACTTCTCCGAGTGGAACCGGCCGCAGGAGGCCGAGCCCGACGAGATCGCCGACGTCGTGAAGAGCGGCGAGATGCCTCCCTGGTACTACCGCATCGCCCACCCGAACTCGCGGCTGTCGGGCGCCGAGAGGGCGGCGCTCGCCGCGGGCCTTGCGCAGACCGTTCGCAGCTCGCCGCCCGGCCGGTAGGCAGAATCGGCGCCGTGAACACCGCGGAGCTCGCCGAGCGGTGGCGCTCAACCTGGGAGCGCGCGTGGCCGGCGAAGAACGGCGCCGCGATCGCCGCGCTCTACGCCGGCGACGCGATCTACCGCTCGCACCCGTTCCGCGCGCCGGAGCGCAGCGCCCGCGATTACGTCGAGCGCGAGTTCGCCCTGGAGGAGCGGATCGAGTGCCGCTTCGGCGAGCCGCTCGTGACGGGGGCGCGTGCCGCTATCGAGTGGTGGGCAAGCTACGACGAGGGCGGGGAGGAGGTGACGCTCGGAGGCGTCACGGTGCTGCGCTTCGGCGACGACGGGCTCGTGACGCAGCACACCGACTACTGGGCGGAGGCATCTGGCCGCGCGGGCCCGTTCGCCGGCTGGGGTTAGGGACTGTCCCGGGACAGTCCCTGGTTCGAACGAGGGATGCGGGCGCGGCTGCGGAGCACCGATGGAGAGAGGGTCAAGCGGCGCCCTACGCTCCGTCCCACGGGAGGTTTCACGTGCTTCACAAGCTCGAAGCGCTTCGTCGGCACTCTGCGGAGGAGCAGGGCCAGACGATGGCCGAGTACTCGATCGTCCTCGCCGTGATCACGATCGGCTGCATCGCCGCGATCTCGGCGCTCGGCACGTCCGTGATCTCGGCGATCGACCGCGTCGCCGCGATCTTTTCCTAGGCCCCGTCCGAGACAAGCCAGGTGTCGCCGGAGTGGAGGAGCGCCTCCAGGTCGCCGGCGCCGCGCTCCTCGACCGCCCGCTCGAGCTGTCCCGCCATGAGCTCGTCGTAGACGGGCCGCTCGACATCGCGGAAGACGCCGATGGGCGTCGGCCCGGTCGGCGTGTGTGCCAGCCGTGAGAGCGAGAACGCGAGGCTCGGATGGTCGAGCGTCTCGTTGTGGATCAGCAGCGCGTCCTCGCCGACGTCGGCCACCTCGACGATCTCGAGCGTGCCGTCAGGGCGCTGCATCACGCCGCGCTCGTTCTCCGCGCCGAAGCGGATGCGTTCGCCGTGGACGAGCGGGATGCGGTTGACGTTCTCCTTGTCCTCGCGCACGGCGTCGAAGGCGCCGTCGTTGTAGACGTTGCAGTTCTGGTAGATCTCGACGAACGCGGCGCCGGGATGGGCGGCTGCGCGCCGCAGCACCTCGGTGAGGTGCTTGCGGTCGGTGTCGATCGAGCGCGCGACGAACGTCGCCTCCGCGCCGAGCGCCAGCGACAGCGGGTTGAACGGCCAGTCGAGCGAGCCCATCGGCGTCGTCCGGTTGAGCGTCCCGAGCGGCGAGGTCGGCGAGTACTGCCCCTTCGTCAGCCCGTAGATCTGGTTGTTGAAGAGCAGGATCTTCAGGTTCACGTTGCGGCGCAGCGCGTGGATCAGGTGGTTGCCGCCGATCGAGAGCGCGTCGCCGTCGCCGGTCACGACCCAGACGGAGAGGTCCGGGCGGGAGACTGACAGGCCGGTGGCGATCGCCGGCGCGCGGCCGTGGATCGAGTGCATGCCGTAGGTCTGCATGTAGTACGGGAAGCGCGACGCGCACCCGATCCCGGAGATGAAGACGATCCGCTCGCGCTCCAGGCCGAGCGCCGGCATGAAGCTCTGCACCGCGGCCAGGACGGCGTAGTCGCCGCAGCCCGGGCACCAGCGCACCTCCTGGTCGGACTTGAAGTCCTTCGTCGTCAGCCCGTGCGCCCCGTTGCCGTTGCCACTGGCCGGCTTCGTCGTCGCGCGCTCGGCGTCGAGCTCGTGCCCGCTCATCGCTCGTTCCCCCGCTTGAAGTTGCCGGTCGCCTTCGCCATCACGAGCTGCTCGTCGCCCCGCGCGGCCTCGTCGAGGAAGCGCGCCGCCTCACGGCCGCGCAGCGTGGTGACGACGCGCCCGTTCCAGGCGATCCGGACCGTGTCGTCCTTCGACGCCTGATAGGAGAACACGCTCACAGCAGCTCCTCGATCGCGGCGGCGAGCTCGCTCGAGCGGATCGGCAACCCGCGCACGCGGTTGTAGCCGACCGCGTCGACGAGGTAGTCGGCACGGATCAGCTTCACGAGCTGGCCCAGGTTCATCTCCGGGACGAGCACGCGGTCGTAGCGGCGCAGCACCTCTTCCAGGTTCGCCGGGAACGGGTTGAGGTGGGTCAGGTGGGCGTGCGCGACGTTGCCGTCGGCCTGGCGGACGCGGCGCACTGCGGCGCCGATCGGCCCGTAGGTGCCGCCCCAGCCGAGCACGAGCAGGCGCGCGCCGTCCGGGTCGTCGACCTCGAGGTCGGCCACGTCGACGCCCGCGACCTTGGCGGCGCGCAGGCGGACCATGAACTCGTGGTTGTCGGGGTCGTACGAGACGTTGCCGGTGCCGTCGGCCTTCTCGAGCCCGCCGATGCGGTGCTCCAGGCCGGGCGTTCCGGGAATCGCCCAGTCGCGCGCGAGCGTCTCCGGGTCGCGCAGGTACGGCCAGAAGTCGCCGTTGTGGTTGGTGCCGGTCGCGAAGGTCGTCGAGATGTCCGGCAGCGAGCCGATCTCCGGTAGGAGCCATGGCTCCGAGCCGTTCGCAAGATACGCGTCCGAGAGCAGGAAGACGGGTGTGCGGTATTTGAGCGCGATGCGCGCCGCCTCGATCGCCGCGTCGAAGCAGCCGCCCGGCGTCGCGGCCGCGACTACGGGGATGGGCGATTCGGAGTTCCGCCCGTACAGCACCATCAGGAGGTCGCCCTGCTCGGGCTTCGTCGGCATGCCGGTCGACGGGCCCGCGCGCTGCACGTCGACGATCACGAGCGGCAGCTCGAGCGCGACGGCGAGGCCGATCGTCTCCATCTTCAGGACGACGCCCGGCCCGGACGACGTGCAGACGGCGAGCGCGCCGCCGAAGCTCGCGCCGAGCGCGGCGCCCGCGGCGGCGATCTCGTCCTCCGCCTGGAAGGTGCGCACGCCGAAGTTCTTGTGCCGCGACAGGTCCTCGAGCAGGGCCGACGCCGGCGTGATCGGGTAGGCGCCGAGGAACAACGGCAGGCCGCTCTGCACGCTCGCCGCGACGAGGCCGAGCGCGAGCGCCTGGTTGCCGGTGATGTTGCGGTACGTGCCCGGCTTGAGCTTCGCGGGCTTGATCTCGTACGTGACGGCGAAGTCCTCGCTCGTCTCGCCGTAGGCCCAGCCGGCCTTGAACGCCAGCTCGTTCGCCTGCGCGATCTCCGGGGTCTTCGCGAACTTGCGGCGGATGTAGTCGACCGTGCCGTCGGTGGGCCGGTGGTAGAGCCACGACATGAGCCCGAGCGCGAACATGTTCTTCGAGCGCTCGGCCTCGCGCTTCGAGACGTCGACCTCCTTGAGCGCCTCGATCGTCAGCGACGTGAGCGGCACGCGGTGCACCTGGAACTCGTCCAGCGAGCCGTCCTCGAGCGGGCTCTCCGCGTAGCCGGCCTTCTCGAGGTTGCGCTCGGTGAACGCGTCGCGGTTGACGATCAGCGTCCCGCCCTTCGGCAGGTCGCGGACATTCGTCTTCAGCGCCGCGGGGTTCATCGCGACCAGCACGTTGGGCGCGTCGCCGGGCGTCAGGATGTCGTGCGCGGCGAAGTGGATCTGGAAGCCGGAGACACCGGGCAGCGAGCCGGCGGGGGCGCGGATCTCGGCCGGGAAGTCGGGGAGCGTCGAGAGGTCGTTGCCGAGGAGCGCAGTCTCGCTCGTGAAGCGCGTGCCTGCGAGCTGCATCCCGTCACCGGAGTCGCCCGCGAAGCGGATCACGACCCGGTCGAGCTGCTCGACGGGCTTGGTCGCCATTTCGGCCAGCGTAGCGCAGGCAGCTGCGCGCACATCAGGGATTTCCCGGTACGGCGAGGCCCCCGGTTTCCCGGGGGCCTCGTGTCCTAGCTTCTCCGTCCTTCGCCAGTGCGAGCTGGAGGACGGGTTGGTGATTTCTCCGGTTCCGCCTTACGGATCCTTCGACTTGTTCGTGTAGGTCACCACGTTCGTCCCCGGAGCGAGGTAGAAGTTGACCCACCCGTGGACGAGGTCCGGGTTTCCGGCCGGCGTGTTGTAGAGGTCACAGACCGACGTATCGATGTTCGGGTCCGTCGAACCCGACGAGTTCGGGCAGAAACCACGCGTGCCCTGGAGCGTGATGCTGACCACGTCGTAGTTGACGATGCCCGAGACCGGCACTTCGGCGACTCCGACAGCACGCCACTTCCCATTCGGAAGCAGCACGTTGTACGGATCGCTGAAGGCGGTGCACTCGCCCGGCTTGATCGGGCCGAGCGTGATGTGCGTGGGCGTCGTGCCCGAGCCGTTGCCGAAGTAGACCTCGAACTTGAACTCCTTGTTGCCGAGCGAGTCCTGCGACGTCATCGGGATCTGCTTGCAGACCTTCACCATGCCCTGCTTGATGCGGTTGTAGAAGGTGACCAGCGTCTCCCCGTAGGTCCCGTAGGGCACCGAGACGGTGATCGTGCGGGTCGCCAGGCTCTTGCTGACCTCGCGGTCGGCCGGGAAGACGGCGATGCCGCCGCCCGGTGCGCTCGCGTTGAGCTCGTAGTCGTTCGCCGCGACCTCGGTAACGGTGTGGTTACCGACCGAGACGCGCTTGGGCGGCGAGCACTTGCCCGCCTGGACGTTGAAGATCGCGCCGTTGTCGATCTTGAACTGGAACGTGGGCTGCGCTCTGATGTCGGCGACCGGCGCCTTGCAGACCTCGAGCAGCCCCTTGGCCGTATTCGTGATCGTCTTCGTGTTGACGCCGGGCGCGATCGTGATCTCGCCCTCGCCGGACACGTCGATGTACGGGTTGCAGTCGTCGTTCCCGTCGACCGGCTGCTGGAGGTTCACCACCATGCCGCACGTCTCCTCGACGTCGACGGTGCTTCCGATCGGGAAGTAGCCGACGATCTTGCACTGGGTCGTGGCAGCGGCCGTGATCCAGATGCCGTCGTACTGAATGCCGTCCTCGTGGATGTCGAAGTAGAACGGCTTGCCGACGAGGTCACCGCTGCCCGCGCCGAGGGCCTTGCAGACCTTCAGCTGGCCGCGCAGCGCCTCGTTGTGGAAGTGCACCTGGGTCTCGTCGTTGGAGCTGTCGGAGACAGGCACCTCGACGGTGACGGAGCGGTTGATCAGGTTGACGGTCAGCAGGCGATCCCACGGGAACGCCACGACGTCGGTCAGGTCGGTGCCTGCCTTGGGCGTCTCGACGATCTGGTTGACGCCGGCTGCGACCTGGATCGGCTCGGAGCACTGGCCGGCGATCACCGATAGCTGGTACGTCGCACCGGCGGCGTCCGTGACGGTGAAGTTGTAGGTGCCGGCTGCGTCCGGATCCCACCAGTAGTCGAGGTCGTTCTTGCAGACCTCGAGCCAGCCGGTGCCCGACGGCGGTGCCGGCTCGTTGTCGTAGTACACGACCGTTACGCCGGCGGCGACCAGGACGGTCGCGTCGCCCGACTGGGTGTTGAAGTCGACGAGGTTCTCGCCCGGGTCGGTGTCGATCCACTGCACCTCGGAACCGGACGGGATCTGCTCGTGGACGTTGACGACCGAGCCGGCCTGGAACGTGCCCAGGATGCGGCACGAGTAGTTGGCCGGATCGTCGAAGGCGTCGTTGGCCTCAGTGGACTGCAGCGGTCCGCCGTTGACGCTGAACGAGAACGCGCGGCCGAGGTAGGCCGGGGTCTCGGTCAGCTTGCAGACCTTGAGCGTGCCGTAGTTGCCGCCGGCCGGCTGGTTCACGAACGTGACCAGCGTCTCCGACGACGTCGACGCGCCCGTCTGGACGGTGACCGTGCGGTTGCCGAGATCCTCGGACGTCTTGCGGATCGACGGCCGCACCGTCACCGACTTGACGTCGGTGGCCGGATCCGACACGGCCTCGGTGATCGTCGCCGACGCGCCCGAGACCGTGATCGGACCGGAGCAGCGGCCGCCCTTGATCGGGCCGACCGCAAACGCCGAGCCGCCCGACGGCGAAACCGTGTAGCTGAAGTCGCGCCCGGACATGCCGTTCGACGACGACTTGCAGATCTCGATGACCTGCGCCGACGCAGCCTGCGCACCAATGACCAGCACGCCCGCGCCGACAAGAACCACTAGGACCGCACAGCGGCGCAGCCCCCTTGTCATCCCCCTCATGTGTCTATCCCCCCTTGGCATCCCCGGCCTGTCCGCTGGGCCGGCCGGTGGACGCCTCCGTTCGTTGCAGTCACTCGATTGTCCGACCACGAGGCAGTTCGCACTATCCCCCCGCCTGGATGAACGAGCGACCGCCCAAACGTACGACGAGGCCCCCGGTGTCCCGGGGGCCTCGTGTGCTTCGTTCCGTTCCTCCAGTCTGTACGGCCGGAGGACGGCTGGGTTGCCATCCCTGGTGTGGCTTAGGGATCCTTCGCCCTGTTGGTGTAGGTCACGACGTTGATGCCGGGACCGATGGTGAAGGTGATGTTGCCGTTGCCGAGGTCGACGATCGGCGCCGGCGGCGTGCGATTGCCCGTGACCGTGATGGCGGTCACATCCCACGTCATGGACGGCGTGCCGTTCTCGTGAACGGTGAGCGACACCGGCGAGTTCGGTGCCGTCAGGATCGGGTAGTCAGGCTGGGTGTAGAAGGTGCACTCACCCGGCTTGATCGGGCCGACCTGGCCGGACTGGCCACCGCTCGAGACGGTGTAGCTGAAGTCCTTCATCCCGAGCGAGTCCTGCGAGGTGTACGGAATCACCTTGCAGATCTTGAGCCTGGCCAGCTTGACGCGGTTGTAGAACGTCACGAGCGTCTCGCCGTTCGGCCCGTAGGGCACCGAGACGGTGACCGTGCGGGTCGCCAGGCTCTTGCTGACCTCGCGGTCGGCCGGGTAGACGGCGATGCCGCCGTCGGTCCGGTCTGCGTCGAGCTCGTAGTCGCTCTCGTTGACCTCGGTGACGGTGTGGTTGCCGACCGAGACGCGCTTGGGCGGCGAGCACTTGCCGGCCTGCACCTTGAACACTGCGCCGTTGTCGATCTTGAAGTTGAACCACGGCTGCTGCGCCGCCGTTACCCGCGGATCGACGAAGCGCACCGCGGCCTTGCAGACCTCGAGGAGGCCCTTGGCCGTGTTCGTGATCGTCTTGGTGTTGATGCCCGGAGCGATGACGACGTCGCCCTCGCCGGACGTGTCGATGAACTCACCGGCCCCACCCGGGTTGTGATCGAGGCTCTCCGTCACGGTCACGGTGGAGCCGATCGGGAAGTAGCCGACGATCTTGCACTGCGTCGACGCGGCTGCGGTGATGTAGACCTCGCCCGACTGCATGTTGTCGGCCGAGTAGTGCAGGTCGAACGTCATGCCGGCGAGATCGCCGCTCGCGGCACCAAGCGCCTTGCACAGCTTGAGCTGGCCACGCTGGGCCTCGTTGTGGAAGTGCACCTGGGTCTCGTCGTTGGGGCTGTCGGAGACAGGCACTTCGACGGTGACGGAGCGGTTGATCAGGTTGACGGTCAGCAGGCGATCCCACGGGAACGCCACGACGTCGGTCAGGTCGGTGCCTGCCTTGGGCGTCTCGACGATCTGGTTGACGCCGGCTGCGACCTGGATCGGCTCGGAGCACTGGCCGGCGATCACCGATAGCTGGTACGTCGCACCGGCGGCGTCCGTGACGGTGAAGGTGTAGGTGCCGGCTGCGTCGGGATCCCACCAGTAGTCGAGGTCGTTCTTGCAGACCTCGAGCCAGCCGGTGCCCGACGGCGGTGCCGGCTCGTTGTCGTAGTACACGACCGTTACGCCGGCGGCGACCAGGACGGTCGCGTCGCCCGACTGGGTGTTGAAGTCGACGAGGTTCTCGCCCGGGTCGGTGTCGATCCACTGCACCTCGGAACCGGACGGGATCTGCTCGTGGACGTTGACGACCGAGCCGGCCTGGAACGTGCCCAGGATGCGGCACGAGTAGTTGGCCGGATCGTCGAAGGCGTCGTTGGCCTCAGTGGACTGCAGCGGTCCGCCGTTGACGCTGAACGAGAACGCGCGGCCGAGGTAGGCCGGGGTCTCGGTCAGCTTGCAGACCTTGAGCGTGCCGTAGTTGCCGCCGGCCGGCTGGTTCACGAACGTGACCAGCGTCTCCGACGAGGTCGACGCGCCCGTCTGGACGGTGACCGTGCGGTTGCCGAGATCCTCGGACGTCTTGCGTGCCGACGGCCGCACCGTCACCGACTTGACGTCGGTGGCCGGATCCGACACGGCCTCGGTGATCGTCGCCGACGCGCCCGAGACGGTGATCGGACCGGAGCAGCGGCCGCCCTTGATCGGGCCGACCGCAAACGCCGAGCCGCCCGACGGCGAAACCGTGTAGCTGAAGTCGCGCCCCGACATCCCATTCGACGACGACTTGCAGATCTCGATGACCTGCGCCGACGCAGCCTGCGCACCAATGACCAGCACGCCCGCGCCGACAAGAACCACTAGGACCGCACAGCGGCGCAGCCCCCTTGTCATCCCCCTCATGTGTCTATCCCCCCTTGGCATCCCCAGGCCTGCCGCTGGGCACGGTCGGTGGACGCCTCCTCGTTGCAGTCAGTCGATTGTGCGATGTGCGGACGCCGCTTCCATCACCCGCAGCGGGCGAAAGCGGCGCCCACCGAAACGACGAGGCCCCCGGTCTCCCGGGGGCCTCGTGTGCTTCCTTCCGTTCCTCCAGTCTGTACGCCGGAGGACGGCTATCCCTGGTGTGGCTTAGGGATCCTTCGCCCTGTTGGTGTAGGTCACGACGTTGATGCCCGGGCCGAGTGTGACGCTGACGGTACCGTTGGCCAGGTTCGTGACCGTGTAGCCACGAGAACCAGTGACCACGATGCTGGTCACGTCGAACAGCGTCGACGGTGCCTCGACCTCGTCGACCGTGACAGTGGTCGGCGTGTTCGGGGCCGTCAGGATCGGGACGTCACGCGTGTAGAACGTGCACTCGCCCGGCAGAATCGCCGAACCGAACGGGCTGCCGTTGATCGTGTACGTGAACGGCTTGTTGCCCAGCGAGTCCTGCGAGGTGATCGGAATCACCTTGCAGATCTTGATCTTCGCCAGCTTGACGCGGTTGTAGAACGTGACCAGCGTCTCGCCGTTCGGGCCGTACGGGACCGAGACGGTGACCGTGCGGGTCGCCAGGCTGCGGCTGAGCTCACGGTCGGCCGGGAAGACGGCGATGCCGCCGTCGGCCCGATCCGCGTCGAGCTCGTAGTCATTCTCGTTGACCTCGCTGACGGTGTGGTTGCCGACCGAGACGCGCTTCGGCGGCGAGCACGTGCCCGCCCGGACGCTGAAGATGGCGCCGTTGTCGATCTTGAAGTGGAACGTCGGCTGCGTCACCGGGGCCGTCGTCGTGAACCTGACCGCGGCCTTGCAGACCTCGAGCAGGCCCACGGCCTTGTTCGTGATCGTCTTGGTGTTGATGCCCGGAGCGATGGTGATGTCGCCTTCACCGCTCGTGTCGATGAACTCACCGTTCCCACCCGGGCCGTGATCCAGAGCCTCGGTCACGGTGACCGTCGAGCCGATCGGGAAGATGCCGACGATCTTGCACTGGGTAGAGGCGGCTGCGGTGATCCAGGTGCTGCCCGACTGGCCGTTGTCGGCCGAGTAGTCGAGCTCGAACTGCTGGTTGACCAGATCCGCACTGTTCGCTCCGAGGGCCTTGCACAGCTTGAGCTGGCCGCGCTGGGCCTCGTTGCGGAAGTGCACCTGCGTCTCGTCGTTCGGGCTGTCGGAGACAGGCACCTCGACGGTGACGGAGCGGTTGATCAGGTTGACCGTCAGCAGGCGATCCCACGGGAACGCCACGACGTCGGTCAGGTCGGTGCCTGCCTTCGGCGCCTCGACGATCTGGTTGACGCCTGCGGCGACCTGGATCGGCTCGGAGCACTGGCCGGCGAGCACCGACAGCTGGTACGTCGCCTGAGCGGCGTCCGTGACCGTGAAGCTGTACGTGCCGGCCGCGTCCGGATCCCACCAGCCGTCGAGGGCGTTCTTGCAGACCTCGAGCCAGCCGGTGCCCGACGGCGGTGCGGGCTCATCGTCGTAGTAGACGATGGTGGTCCCGGCGCCGATCAGGACGGTCGCGTCGCCCGTCTGGGTGTTGAAGTCGACGAGGTTCTCGCCCGGGTCGGTGTCGATCCACTGCACCTCGGTCCCAGCGGGGACCGCCTCGTGCACGTTGACGACCGAGCCAGTCTGGAACGTGCCCAGGATGCGGCACGAGTAGTTGGCCGGATCGTCGAACGCGTCGTTGGCCTCAGTGGACTGCAGCGGCCCGCCGTTGACGCTGAACGAGAACGCGCGGCCGAGGTAGGCCGGGGTCTCGGTCAGCTTGCAGACCTTGAGCGTGCCGTAGTTGCCGCCGGCAGGCTGGTTCACGAACGTGACCAGCGTCTCCGATGACGTCGACGCGCCGGTGACGACCGTGACCCGGCGGTTGCCGAGATCCTCGGACGTCTTGCGGATCGACGGCCGCACCGTCACCGACTTGACGTCGGTGGCCGGGTCGGACTGGTCCTCGGTGATCGTCGCCGACGCGCCCGAGACGTTGATCGGACCGGAGCAGCGGCCGCCCGCAATCGGGCCGACGCTGAACGACGAGCCGCCCGACGGCGCGACGGTGTACGAGAACTGCCGGCCGGACATCCCATTGGACGACGACTTGCAGATCTCGATCACCTGCGCCGACGCAGCCTGGGCGCCGACGACGAGAACGCCCGCCGTGGCCAGCGCGATGAGCAGCGCGACCCGGCGGATCCTCCTCTGCGTTTCTGTCATATCCCCCTCCCCTTCATTGCGCAGCGCCGCCTTCCGGCGATGCGCGGTACTCGTTCGGAGCGATGCCGACGCCACGCCTCTCGGCGAGACGAGCCCACATCTAGTGAAGCCCCCGGCGACACCTCTCCCCTTGGTGTGCCAGGCGATTCTGCGACGCCGGCGCCGTTTTCTCCATCCCTCAGAGTGGGGGATTCGAAAAGACGCTCTTTGCAGCGCAAACGCGGCGAGGCCCCCGGTTCCCGGGGGCCTCGCCTCCTGCTCCGCTCCACCCGCTGCGACGCCGGGGAACGGTGTGTAGCTGGGGTGTTCAGCCCTGCACCAGGGGCTTAGGGATCCTTCGCTTTGTTGGTGTACGTGACGACGTTCGACCCGGGACCCGAGGATAGAAGTTGATGGCGCCGTTCGGGAGGTTCGGGTTCCTCCCCGGCATGATACTGGTTGCACATCGCCGTGGTCGATGTTGGATCAAGTATCGCACAGTCCGCGCGAGTCCGCGCGTCCCCTGACGCGTGATGCCCGTCACGTCCCACGTGGTCGACCAGTCGCCGACCTTCCGTGCACGCCGATTGCGCGCCACTTGCCGTCCGCGCTCAGGATCGGCAACGGATACGAGTGAAGTACGTGCACTCACCCGGCTGGATCGGGCCGAGCGTGCACTTGATGTATCCAGCGCCCGCGTTCGGCTCTGCGAAGTACATGGTGTAGGTGAACGTCTTGCTACCCAGCGCATCGGTCGAGCCGATCGGGATCGACCTTGCAGATCTTGACCATGCCGAGCTTGATGCGGTTGTAGAAGGTGACGAGCGTCTCGCCGTTCGGGCCGTACGGGACCGAGACGGTGATCGTACGAGTCGCCAGGCTCTTGCTGACCTCACGGTCGGCCGGGAAGACGGCGACGCCGCCGTCCGCCGCACTCGAGTCGAGCTCGTAGTCGTTCGAGCCGACTCGGTGACGGTGTGGTTGCCGACCGAGACGCGCTTCGGCGGCGAGCACTTGCCCGCCTGCACGCTGAACGGCGTGCCGTTGTCGATGCGGAACGTGAACACCGGCTGAGCTCGCCGTAGGTTGCGCCGATCCGGAGCCGTCGGGTATCCGGTCGAGACGCCGGCGCCTTGCAGACCTCGAGGACGCCCTTGGCGGTGTTGGTGATGGTGACGGTGTTGACGCCCGGAGCGATGACGACATTGCCCTCGCCGCTCGTGTCGATGAACTCACCGGCCTGACCCGGCCCGTGATCGAGGTTCTCCGTCACGGTCACGGTGGAGCCGATCGGGAAGAAGCCGACGATCTTGCACTGGGTCGTCGCGGCCGCGGTGATGTCGAAGTAGGCCACCTGGCCGTTGTCGGCCGAAGCCGTGAAGCGGAACGGCTGGTTGACCAGATCACCGCTGCCGGCGCCCAGGGCCTTGCAGACCTTGAGCTGCCCGCGCTGGGCCACGTTGGTGAAGTGGACCTGCGTCTCGTCGTTGGAGCTGGCGGACACGGGTACCTCGACGGTGGCCGTGCGGTTGATCAGGTTGACGGTCAGCAGGCGGTCCCACGGGTACGCGGAGACGTCGGCCAGGTCGGTGCCTGCCTTGGCCGTCTCGGTGACCGTGTTGACGCCGGCTGCGACCGGGATCGGCTCGGAGCACTGGCCCGCGAGCACCGTCAGGGAATGGTCGACGCCGGCGCCGTCGGTGACGGTGAAGGTGAACGGGCCGGACACATCCGGATCCGAGTAGAGGACGTTCTTGCAGACTTCGATGAAGCCGTTGCCCGACGGCGGAGCGGGCTCGTCGTCGAAGTAGACGATCGTAGCGCCCGCGCCAACGAGCACGGTGGCGTCGCCCGTCTGGGTGTTGAAGTCGACGAGGTTCTCGCCCGGGTCGGTGTCGATCCACTGCACCTCGGTGCCCGACGGGATCTGCTCGTGGACGTTGACCACCGAGCCGACCTGGAAGGTGCCGAGGATGCGGCAGCTGTAGCTGGACGGATCGGCGAACGCGTCGTTCGCTTCCGTCGACTGCAGCGGCCCGCCGTTGACCGAGAACGAGAACTGCCGGCCCAGGTAGGCCGGTGTCTCGGTCAGCTTGCAGACCTTGAGCGTGCCGTAGTTGCCGCCGGCGGGCTGGTTGGTGAACGTGACCAGCGTCTCCGACGAGGTCGACGCACCGGTCGTCACGGTGACCTTGCGATTCGCAAGATCTTCAGATGTCTTGCGTGCCGACGGCCGGACGCTGACCGACTTGACGTCGGTCGCCGGGTCGGACACTGCCTCGGTGATCGTCGCCGAGGCGCCCGAGACCGTGATCGGCCCGGAACAGCGGCCGCCCAGGATCGGGCCGACGCTGAAGCTCGAGCCGCCCGACGGAGCCACGGTGTACGAGAACGGCCGACCGGACATGCCGTTGGTCGACGCCTTGCAGATCTCGATGACCTGGGCGGACGCCGCGTGGGCGCCGACGACGAGGACGCCCGCGGTCGCCAGTGCGACAAGCACGGCGAACCGGCGGACCCCCCTTTGCGTTCCTCTCATATCCCCTCCCCTTTGTGCGACGACGGGGAGGAACGCCCCGGGGCCGCGATTTCGAGGAGGTGATGCAAGAGCCGCGGAGCACCGAAGAGCGCCGGAATGCCCGGCGCCCATCGGTGGGCCGTAGCCCGGTGGTACGTGCACCCCTCCCCAGTTGTGCACCGCGATTTTCCCCTGGTTACATGAGGTTTTTCCATCCCCCACAGCAGGGGATTTGTCACGAGGGCAACGAGCCGCCATCGTCCCGCGCGCGTGCGCGCGGGAGGCCGGATATGCTCGACCGCGGATGACCCAGCTCGCGGACATCATGCGGCGCGACGTCCTCGGCGTCGCTCCCGAGGACACGCTGGGCTTCGCTGCCGAGCAGATGGCAGAGCGCGATGTCGGCGCGGTGGTCGTGCTCGACTACGGCCGCCTGATCGGGATTCTCAGCGAGCGCGACATCCTCCGCGCTGTGGCCGGCCGCGTGCACTCCTCCGAGGCACGTGTGCGCGAGTGGATGACGGCCGATCCGAAGACGGCGACGCCGCAGACGCCGCCCGAAGAGGCCGCTCGCGTGATGGTCGAGAACGGCTTCCGCCACCTGCCGGTCGTCGAGGACGACCAGGCGGTCGGCATCGTCTCGATCCGGGACGTCATGCGCTGGACGGTCAAGGAGAGCATCGAGGCGCGGCCGCCCGAATCCTGAAGCTCGACCTGAGCTAGAGGGTTACGACAGGATCCACTCGCCGCCGCGCATGACCGGCACGGCGGTGCCGCCTTGCTCGATCCCGTCGACGTCGACGTCGGGGCTGCCGACCATGAAGTCGACGTGCACGGCGGAGTGGTTGATGCCTGCCGCGTCGCGCTCCTCCCACGACAGGCCGGCGCCGCCGGGGAGCGCGTCCGGGAGGCCCTCGCCGTACGCGATGTGCGAGGCGGCGTTCTCGTCGAAGAGGGTGTCGTAGAAGGTGATCCCGGTCTTGCCGACGCGCGAGTCGGCGTCGACCAGCGCGAGCTCGCCGAGCCGCGACGCGTTGGCGTCCGTCGCCATGTTCTCCCGCAGCAGGTCCTCTCCCTCGGCCGCGCGGATCTCGACCGCGTGCCCACCCTCGAAGCGCATCTCGATGTCGCGCACGAGCTGGCCGAGCAGGACGAGCGGCTTCGTCGACCGTACGACGCCCTCCGTGCGCGCGGCGTGGGGGGTGGTGAAGATCTCCTCGGTCGGCATGTTCGGGACGAACGGCCGGCCCCAGGCCGTCGTCGTCGCGGCGCAGTCCCAGATCGCGCCGTCCGGCAGGCCGAGCCGGAGATCGGTGCCCGGGCCGTGGAGGCGAATCGCGTCGAACCGGCGCTCCGTGAGTGCGTCCGCGCGCTCCTTCAGCCGGGCGATGTGGTCGCGCCATGCCTGCGCCGGATCGGCCTCGTCGAGACGCACCGCGCGGGCTACGGCGTCCCACAGCCGGTTCGTGTCGGGCTCCCCGAACACGCGCTCCGCCCACGCAGCGGTCGGTCCCGCCACGATCACCCAGTTGAAGCGTCCCTCGTTGACCTGGTCGAGGTACACGCGGCGGAGCTCGACGGGGGCGTTGCGAGAGAGGCGCTCGCCGTCGGCGCCGGCGAAGATCGCGGGGTCGGGAGCGCCGGAGATCTGGATGACGGCGCCGCGCCGGTCGGCGAGGTCCTCGATCTGCTTGATGGTGTGCGGCGGCGACCACCCGAGCCCGTCGTCGGGCGAGAGGTCGGCGCGCAGACGCGTCAGCCGCGCGTCCGCGTACCTGACGTCGACGTAGCGTGCGCCGGCCTCGTACGCGGCCCGCGCGACGGCGCGAATCAGCTCGGCATGCTCGAGGTCGGCGATGATCAGCACGTCCTGGCCGCGCTCGAGGTTCAGCCCGACGTCGACCGCCAGATGCGCGTACGCCTCGAGCGGTGGAGGCCCGTTGGTGGTCATCGGCTCGAAACGTACCCTCGTTCCGGAGCGCGCGACACACCCATTCGGGCACGCCGCGACCGGCGCATCGAAGCGCCCGGGTGACCCAAAAGACCCGTGGCTAGTCGCCCCAGTCGAAGTCCCGGGAGCGGCTCCAGAGGCCCTCGTCCGGCGTCGGCTCGATGCCGTACGCCTGCGCGTGTGCAACGACGAGGTCCTCCTCGGGCTCGGCGATGGACACGTTCCCGTCGAGCGTGTCCTCGATGCGCGCCTGCTCCTCGGTCTTGAACAGCGGGTGATTTTCGAAGGGGTCGACGCCCTTGTAGCGGTCGATCGGCATGTACCGCTCGAGCTCGGCGTTGCGCTCCTTCAGCCTCAGGTGATCCTGGATGATGTCGTCGAACATTGATGTCATCGTCATAGGCGTATTGCGAGTTCCCTCTCCCGGGGAAGCTCGGCGGCCGATTGTAAACACCCTGGGGGCTGTTGTGCGACCATGCCGCCCATGCCGCGTGCCTCAGGGCCCCTCCGCCGCGTCCCGCCACTGTGGCTCGCGATCGTCGCGTGGCGCATGTGGAAGCGCCTCCCGCCGCCAGTTCGGCGGCGGATCATGCAGGAGGCGCGTACGCAGGGACCGCGCGCCGCGCGCGCAGCGCACCGCGCCGTGAAGCGCCGCACGCCCGGACGCATCAAGTCCTAGCCGAGAGCCTCGCGCGCGATGCGGTCCTGCTCGCGCAGGTGCGCCGTCGGATAGCCCTCGCTCGGGCTCGCGCGCCATGGCCGCCCCGCGTAGCGAAGGGGCACGCCCGCCGGGAGCGCTTCCTCGAGGCGGTGGCGGATCGTGCGCCAGGCGCCCATGTTCTGCGGCTCCTCCTGGGCCCACACCAGCTCCGCGAGCCCGGGATACGACGAGATCAGGTTGCGGGCCTGCTCGACCGGGAACGGGTACAGCTGCTCGAGCCGCGCGATCGCGACGTTGGCGGCCCCCTCGTAGAGCTCGTGCCCGGCGAGGTCGTAGTAGAGCTTCCCGGAGCAGAAGACCACGCGGGTGGCGGTCGAGTGGCGGTCGCGCGGGTCGTCGACGACGTGCTGGAAGCCGCCGTCCGCAAGCTCCTCGAGCCGCGCCGTCGCCTGCTTCATCCGCAGGAGCGCCTTCGGCGTCATCACGACGAGCGGCCGCCCCGTTCGCGCGAGCGCCTGCCGACGCAGCGCGTGGAAGTACTGCGCCGCCGTGCTCAGGTTGAGCACCGTCATGTTGTTCTGCGCCGCGAGCTGGAGGAACCGCTCGAGCCGCGCGCTCGAGTGCTCCGGCCCCGAGCCCTCGTAGCCGTGGGGGAGGAGCAGGGTCAGGTTCGACGTCTGCCGCCACTTCGAGAGCCCCGCCACGATGAACTGGTCGATGATCACCTGGGCGGCGTTCACGAAGTCGCCGTACTGGGCCTCCCAGAGGACCAGTGCCTCGGCCGCGGAGGTGGTGTAGCCGTACTCGAAGCCGAGGGCGGCTGCCTCCGAGAGCGGTGAGTTCTCGACCTCGAACGACGCGTGCGCGCCGGGCAGGTGCTGGATCGGGGCGTAGGTCGCACCGGTCTCGGCATCGTGGAGCACGAGGTGGCGCTGCGCGAACGTGCCGCGCTCGCTGTCCTGGCCGGTCAGCCGGATCGGCACGGCCTCGGTCAGCAGGCTGGCGAAGGCGAGCGCCTCCGCATGGCCCCACTCGATCGTGCCGTCGTCGACGGCGCCGATGCGGCGCTCCAGCTGCTTCAGCAGCTTCGGGTGCACGTGGAAGTCGCCGGGCATGGCGATCAGCTGCTCGTTGAGCTCTCGCAGCCGCTCGGCCGGCACGTCCGTCTCGACCTCGTCCTGGTCGAACGGCGGGATGACCTCGTCACGCGACTTGGCCGGGATCTGCTTGCCGAACGACTCCTTCAGCTGGTCGTGCGCCGCGCGCAGGCGCTGCTGCACCTCGGCCGCGAGCTGCTCCACCTCCTCGCTGGTGACGACGCCCTCGGCGACGAGCTGCCCGGCGTACTGCGCGAGGACGGTTGGGTGCCCGGCGATGGCCGCGGCCATGAGGGGCTGCGTGTACGCGGGCTCGTCCTGCTCGTTGTGGCCGAAGCGGCGGTAGCCGACGAGGTCGACGACCACGTCGCGGCCGAAGCGCTTGCGGTACGCCAGCGCGAGCCGGATCGCCGAGAGCGCGGCCGCCGGGTCGTCGGCGTTCACGTGGACGATCGGCATGTCGTAGCCCTTGGCGACGTCGCTCGAGTAGAAGGTCGAGCGCCCCTCGGCCGGGTCGGTCGTGAAGCCGACCTGGTTGTTCGCGATCAGGTGCAGCGTGCCGCCCGTGGTGTACCCGGGTAGGTCGGCGAGGTTCAGCGTCTCGGCGACGATGCCCTCGCCCGGGAACGCCGCGTCGCCGTGGATGAGGATGCAGAGCGCACGGCTCGCGTCGTGAAGCGCCACCGGCTCGCTGCGGTCGGTCTGCTCGGCCCGCGTGCGGCCCATCGCGACCGGGTCGACGAACTCGAGGTGGCTCGGGTTCGCCATCAGCGTGACGCCGATCTCGCCGCTGCCGGCTGACCTGGTCGTGCGCATGCCGAGGTGGTACTTCACGTCGCCGGTGCCGCCCTCGTCCGTCAGCGTGACCGCCTCGATCGTCCGCTCGCCCTCGAACTCGCGCAGGATCGCGTCGTACGGGCGTCCGACGACGTGCGTGAGCACGTTCAGCCGGCCACGGTGCGCCATGCCGATGACGATGTCCTCCGCGCCGCCGACCGCGGCGAGCTCGATCGCCTCGTCGAGCATCGGCACAAGCAGGTCGAGCCCCTCGATCGAGAACTGCTTCTGGCCGAGGAAGCGCTTGCGCAGGTACGCCTCGAACCCCTCCACCTCGCTGAGGCGGCCGAGGAGGCGCTGCTGCTCGTCCGCGCTGAGCGGCGTCCGGTAGCGGCCCGACTCGATCGCCTCGCGCAGCCACATGCGCTGCTCGTGGTCGTCGATGTGCTCGATCTCGTAGGCGATCGTCCCGCTGTAGATCTCGTGCAGCCGCTCGAGCACGTCTTCGAGCGTGTCCCCGTCGACGTAGACGCGGAGCACCCATGCGGGGATGCGGCGCCGCAGCTCGGGCGTCAGGCCGAGCCGTTCGGGGTCGAGCGCGGGGTCGCCAGACGGCTCGGAGCCGAGCGGGTCGAGCCGTGCGGCCCGGTGACCATGGGTACGCGTCGCGCGCACGATCGAGGTCGCTGCCGAGACCGCGTTCAGCAGCTCGTGGTCGTCCGCCGTCGAGGTCACGGCCTCGACGGCGTTCCCGTTCGTCCCGGCAGGGGCGTGCCGCTCGAGGATCCGTGAGAGCCCCGGCAGCGCGCCGGCGAGGCCGCCGTCCGCGCGCTCGAAGAAGTCGCGCCACTCGGCCGGCACGGCTTCGGGGTTCTCGAGGTACTGCTCGAGGAGTTGGCCGGCGTAGCCGGCGTTCAGCGCGTCGACGTCGCGCATAGCTCCATGTGTTCTAGCAGCGAGGGCGAAGGCCTCGTGGCTCAGGAGGGCATGGCGGAATTCCGTCTGTGCCCGTCGTGGCACGCTGCTCGCCCCGATGCGTCGTCCTCGGTCGCCCCAATACAACTGCGGTATTGAGGCTCCCTGCGTCCTAGCCTTGTGACACAGAGCAGGAGCTTCGCACCACGCCCGGCGAGCGGAATTCCGCCAAGCCCTCCTTGCTACCAGAGCGGCTTTGTCTCGACGATCGCGTAGATCATCCCGAGGACCCAGCCGACGGTGATGACCGCGACGGCGGCGGCGGCGAGGCGCGAGAACCGGCCGCCGATGCCGACCGCGATCAGCGCGATGAGCAGCGCCGGCGGCGACAGGCGGACGGGCCGGTAGACGATCGCGATGCAGCCGACCGCGAGCGCTGCCGCGGCGATGAAGCCGGCGACCGTCTCGGCCGGCCGGCCGCCGTCGCGCGACTCGACGGGCTGGGCGCTCACCGGCGCCTCCCGGCGCGCGCGCCGGCCATGCTCGGGCCGTACGGGCGCCGGGTCGGCCGTCCATGCGGACGGCCGCCGCGGATGCGGCGGATGCGCGAGCTGGTGTGGTGCGGCTGCGGGCCCGGGCGCAGCTCGGCAGGGACGATCGCCGGCTCCGGCGGCTCGGGCTCGGCGCGGATCGCGTACCAGACCACACCGCATAGATACACGATCGGCAGCTTCAGGATGAGCATCAGGAAGACGATCTCGACCATGCCTGCGTAGAGTCTACGGAAGCCTCGGCGGTGGCGGCGAGCGGGCTCGCGATGCGGTATGAACTCGCCATGGCGGACGGCACGAGGGCGGTCCTGCGCGGCGAAAAGGTGTGGCTGCGGCCGATCGACAGCAGCGACCTCGATGCCTACTACGAGGCCGTGAACGACGCCGACGTGGCGTTCTGGGCGTTCGGGCGCCCGCAGAGCCGCGACCAGGTCGACAGCTGGTACGAGACCTTCGTGAAAGGCAAGCACGACTCGGTCTTCTACGTCGTGTCGCCGATCGGGAGCGACGAGCTGATCGGGAGCGTGTGGATCTGGAAGTCGGACTCGCGGCTCAACGGGCTGGAGCTCAGCATCTTCATGTGCGCCACCCACCTCGGCGGCGGCTTCGGGACCGACGCGATGAACGCTGCCCTCGACGCGGCGTTCGCGTCGACGCCGTCCGAGCGCGTCTGGCTGTACACGAACGCGGAGAACCTGCGTGCGATTCGCTCTTTCGAGAAGGTCGGCTTCGTCCGCGAGGGCGTCATCCGGCATCAGACGCGGATGAAGGGGATGTGGAGCGACGCCGTGCTGATGGCGATCCTGCGCGAGGAGTGGGAGGCGCTCGACCGGCCGCGCAGCTGGGACTACGAGCCGAAGCCCCTCCCCCGCTAGAGGGATGCCACCCGGCCGGGCCGGGGCCGATAGACGGAGTGACTCCGCCAGCTCGGAAGTGCGTGGGGGGCCGCAGCCACACGCGCTCCGGACGGCGACGGGGTCGAACCGAGAGGCGGCCCGAGGGCCGCCTCTCGACGTTTCGTACCATCGCCTGGTGCCGAGCGAGCAGGTGTCGATTCGCGGGGAGCACGTCGTCCTGCGCCCGTATCGCCCCGAGGAAGCCGACGAGCTGCTCGAGCACTGGCTCGCCTCGCCGTGGCGTATCGGGACGAACCAGGACCGGGCGACCGCGCGGCGCCGGCTGCGGCGCCGGATCGCGCGCTCGGGCGTGTTCGCGGACGGGCGCCTCGAGCTGGCCGTCGACGTGGACGGCCGTGTCGTCGGCGACGTGGAGGCGCGCCATCCGCCCGGCGCGATGCCGCCGGGCGTCTACGAGATCGGGATCGAGCTCTATGCCGAGGCGTCGCGCGGCCGCGGTCTCGGCTCGGAGGCGGTCGAGCTGCTCGCGACGCATCTCTTCGACGAGCACGCCGCCGAGCGCGTGCAGGCGACAACCGCGGTCACGAACGGGCCGATGCGCGCCGTGCTCGAGCGGCTCGGCTTCGCGGAGGAGGGCGTGCTCCGCGCATACATGCCGGTTGGCGGCGGACGCGAGGACTACGTGATGTACGCGGTGACGGCCGCGGCGTGGCGCGCTAGATGAATGATTCCGAACTGGCGCGGGGCCGGATGACGCCCCTGACACTGCGCGCTGCGCCACGGTCGCCCACAACACGTAGCGCTGCTATGCGCTGTGGGCGACCGTGACGCATCGCTTGGTCATGGACGCTCCCGACCGGCACGCCACTTCGGAATCAATCATCTAGAGGACGTTCGGGAGTGCCCGGACCGTCATTGCCAGGCCGACGATCAGGATCACCGCCGCGCTGACCGCGGGGAGGGCGCGCACGAGGCCGCCCTCGAAGCTCGTCCGGCTGAACCAGCTCTTCGCAGTGATCGCCAGCAGGGCGATGCCGCTGACGACGGCTGCCAGGCCAAGGCTGAACGCCACGATCAGCGCGAGGCCGTAGCCGACCCGGTGCAGCGAGATCGCGGCAAGCAGGACGACCAGCGCGGTCGGGCACGGGAGCAGGCCGCCCGACACGCCGACCGCGACCAGGCCGCGCAGCCCGCTTCCCTGCGCGGGCACGTGCGAGTGGCCGTGCTCGTGGTCGTGGTGGTCGTGGTCGTGGTCATGGTCGTGATGGTGGTGATCGTGCGCGTGGCCCCCGCCGCGGGCGCCGCGCATGCGCGCGCGCAGCACGGTGAGGCCGACGCAGACCACGAGCAGCGCCGAGACGAGGTTGAGCCAGGGGTACAGCTCCTCGGGGACGATGAACTCGGACAGGCCGAGCGTCACGAGCCCGAGCGCGAACACGCCGGCCGTGTGCGTCACGGTCACGATCAGGCCGAGCAGCAGCGCGTGGCGTGCCGAGCCGCGCGAGCCGACCATGTAGGCGGCCACGATCGCCTTGCCGTGCCCGGGCGTGAGCGCATGGGCGGCGCCCCAGAAGAGTGCGATCAGGAGCGACAGCGCGATCACGCCCGCGCCGAGGTCGCGCTGCGAGATCAGCGCCGCGAAGCCCGTCTCGCTCGCGCCCGCCACGTGCGCGGCTGCGTCGATTGCGCCCGTGCTCAGCGCGGGCGGGGCGCCTGGAGACGGGCCCGGGTCGACTGCGAGCGTCGCCGTCCGCACGTCGAGCGGGTCGGCGAGCAGGTCCTTCGGGTACGCGCGCAGCTCGTCGCTCGCGCTGGAGTCCGGCGCGCTCGCCGACGTCAGCCGTGCGCCGTCACGGACCTGCACGACGACCTCGCGCCAGCCGAGCCGGCCGGGGAACGTCTCGTCGCGGTACGCCAGATGCGCCGGCGCGTGCGCGAGCGAGGCGGTCGCGTAGAGCGCCTCGAGCCGCGTCGTCTGGAGGCCGGCCGCGCCGCGCGGGAAGCCGACCTCTTCGTCGAGCCGGTGAAGCGCGACCGGGCGCCCGTCGACCGTCAGGGTCAGCTGCCGCCGGATGTCGGCCGCGAGCTTGCGCCCGTAGGCGGCGTCGCCGAGTCGCTTGACCGTGCCGCGCTCCTGGAACGTCGGGATCTCCGCCAGGTCGAGGACGTAGGTCACGTAGACGCGGTCGCCGGCCACGTCGATGCGCGTGAAGTGGTTCGTGGTGAAGTTGCCGAGCGGGTGCGCGGAGGCGACCGCAGGTAGCGCGAGCGCGGCGAACGCGAACAGGATGAGCAGCCGCCTCACGCAAGCCTCCGCGCAACCGGGCTCCACAGCAGCGAGAAGTGCGGGTTCAGCGCGAGCGCGCGGTGGAACCACGCGCGCGCCTCGGCGTTGTGGCCGGCGCAGCGCTCGGCCATGCCACGGTGGAAGAACTTCGACGCGTCGTGCGTGCCCAGGCGCAGCGAGCGCCTCGCGTAGTGCAGGCCCTCCGCGCAGTGGCCGTTCCGGACGAGCGCCCAGCCGAGCACGTCGTCGCCGTCGATGCTCGGCCGCTCCGCGTGCGCGCGCCGCGCGAGCTGGAGCGCGTGGGGGAGCCGCTGGCCGTGGTCCACGTAGAACTGGGCGATCTCGAGGTCGCTCTTCACGCCGTTCGCGCGCAGCAGGCGCTCGACGACGCCGACGAGCGCGTACTGCTCGCGCGCGGCCGCCGTCTGCCCGCTCGACTGGAGGATGTCCGCGAGCGTCGTCACGAACTGCGGCAGCGGCACCGTCTCGACGGCTCGCCGCGAGAGGCGGACGGCCTCGCGCGTGTTCCCCGTCGCCGCCTCGACCTGCGCGAGCCCGTCGAGCGCGTAGACGTAGCCGGGCAGCTCGCGCAGGGACATGCGGTACTGCGCGAGGGCCGCGCTCGTGTGGCCGCCGCCCCAGAGCAGCTTGCCGATCTGGAAGCGCGCCCAGGCAGCCGCCTCGCCGTGGCCCTCCGACGACTCGAGCGTGAGCCGCATCGCCTTGAGCGCGCCGGCGCGGTTGCCGAGCAGCTCGCGGGCGTAGGCGACGCGCGCGTAGGCGGACGCCCCCGGCTCCTCCTGCACCATGCGGTCGAAGGTGCGAAAGGCGGCGTCGTAGCGGCCGAGCTCGACGAGCGAGTCGCCGGTGATGCCGTATGGGAGCCCCGCGCCGGGGGCGAGGTGCTGGGCGCGCCGTCCGAGGACGAGCGCGCCGCGAAAGTCGTGGCGCGAGAGCGCGAGCGAGCCGAGCCCGATCACGGCCTCGGGGCTGCTCGGGCTCAGCGAGAGCGCGCGGTGGAGAACGCCGTCCGCTTTCTTCAGGTACGCCGGGTCGGCGGTCTCCCGCATCCGCTGCTCGTAGGCGAACCCGAGCGCGGCGAGCGACTTGACGTCGTCCGGCTGCGTGCGCAGCGCCGCCTGCAGCTTGAGGATCTGCGCGTCGGTGGCATTCGCCGGCGCCGCCGGGGCGGGGCCGACCGCCCCCGAGGCGCGGGCGGTGCCCTGCGCCTCGCGCAGGACACCGCCGAGCAGCAGGGCGGTGGCGACGAGCGCCGCCACCACCGCTGCGATGAGGATCCGGGCCTTCACGTCCCTACGGGTTCACGTGGTTGAAGGGGGACCGGTTGCGACCGTCGTTCGGGCTCGCGATGTACGGGAACTCGGTCGGGAGCGGAGCGTCGTTGACGTTGACGCCGTCGCCCGCCTTGAGGGCGATGTACGTCGGGCCGCCGACCAGCCGCACCGCGATGTCGGTCACGTCGTCGCGGGGCCGCCGTCCGTTCGGCCAGCCGGCGTTGTCGCCCGCCAGCACGGTCAGCCGCTTCTGCGCTGCGAGCGGCTTCGGCGGGACTGTTGTGTCCAGCCGCACCAGCTCGGAGTAGTGCGGGTCGCCAGGCCCGTACTTCAGCAGCGCGTTGACGAGATCGGTGCGCCCACTCGTGGCGGCCGGGGCCCCGAACACGAGCTGGAGCGCCAGCGCGAGCCGCGGGTTGAGGTAGTAGTCGAGGAACTGACCCTCCTCGTTCGGCTCCTTCGCGTTCCACTCGTCCTTGTCCTTGGTGCCGATGATGACCTCGTTGATCAGCGGGTTGGCGAGCCGCTGAACCTGCACCCACCTGCCGGCGGGATGGAAGGTCTGCCCGCGTACGGTCACGCTCGGCCGGCTCGTGTAGGCATAGCCGCCCAGGGTCTGGTACGCGTTCGTCAGCATCGAGATGGGGATCTCGATCGCGATCGTCTGCACGTTGAAGCCCGACAGCATGTCGACGCCGAACGGGTTCACGTTGTCGTTCGCATCCTCCGCGTCGCTCAGGAGCGGCACGGCCCGGCGGAAGTTCAGCGTGTCGAACACGCCGCCGAGGTCGATGTAGAACGGGTCCTCGCGCTGGCCGGCGAAGACCTTGATGCCGCCGGGGAGCGTGTGGATGCCCTGCTTCGCGAGCAGCGGGTAGTTCGGCATCGTGCGCGGGCCGACGTTCGACGGCACGGCGAGCAGGTCGCGGGCAAGGGTCGTCTGACCGGAGCCCGGGCCCGACATCGTGATCGTGTACTTCTGCCGCAGGCCGAGGCCCTCGGAGCCGGGGCCGTCCAGCCGGGTGATCGGCGGCACGGCGTTGGGGACACCGCCCAGGTACGAGAGCGGCAGGCCAAGCGCGTCGACGGCACCACGGATCTCGTTCCGGAACTGGAAGTCGAGCGTGATGTCATCCTCGCCGTCCCCGTTGTTGTCGATCCCGAACGAGTACTTCACGCTCGGGTCGAAGTTGAAGTAGTTCGGCCCGGAGCTTGGTTCCTCCCCGGGCTGCGTGTTCATGATCAGGACGACCTTGTCGGCGTCGGTCCCGCTGTAGCCACGGAACATGAAGAAGTCCGTGATGTCCGCTGCGGGGTCGAGCGAGATCAGCGGGGCCTCGCGATGGCTGGCGGCCTTGGCCGCCTGTGGTGCGGGCCCGCGGACGAACGACGCGACGAGGCCGAGCACGGCGACGATGCCTATGAAGCCGCCGAGCAGGAGCCTCCTCCTCATCCCATCCTCTCCTCTCCTTGGGGGGTCGAACGCGGTCAATTCGCGCGACCGCCCGATGCGGTTCGGTCCCCCTTTCGGGGGATGGGTGGCCCTGCGGGAGCGCCGATCCGCGTGGTGTGTCGCGGCATCTGTGGCCCGTCGTCGCCCTGCCCTTCGCCCTGGCGGCGCTCGCGGCCGCGGTCGCCTTGCGGCCGGCCGCGCACGGCTCCGAGTCCGCGCGGCCGCCGGTCGTCGTCGCGTTCCCGTCCGTCGCTCGCGCGGACGCCCTGCCGCACGTTCGGCCCGCCCCGAGGCCGCGTCCCGTGCCGGAGGCGCTCGTCGCCCGCGTGACCGGCGAGCGAGTTGCGGTGCACGGCGCTCCCGGCGGCGCAGTCACCGAGGTGGTCGGCGCCCGCACCGAGTTCGGCTCGCCCCGCTTGCTCGGCGTCGTTCGCCGCGACGGGCGCTGGCTCGCCGTCACGCTGCCGGAGCTCCGCAACGGCCGGCTCGGGTGGATCGACCGCACGGCCGGCGGCGTGGTCACGGTGCCGACGCGCGTCAGCGTGGTCGTCGACCTCTCCGCGAGGCGACTGGTGGTGCGGGCCGGGCGGCGTGTCGAGGCCGTCGTCCGCGTCAGCATCGGGCGGCCGGGCGCCGCGACGCCGGTGGGCCGCTTCGCCGTCACGGACAAGCTTCCGGGCTCGCGCTACAGCGCGAGCTACGGCTGCTGCATCCTCGCGCTCTCGGGCCACCAGCCGCATCTGCCGGCCGGCTGGACGGGAGGCGACAGGCTCGCGATCCACGGCACCGCGGGCGGCGAGCCGATCGGCTCGGCGTCGTCCGCGGGGTGCCTGCACGCCTCGGATCGCGACCTCGAGCGGCTCATGCGGGAGGTCCCGCTGGGAGCTCCCGTGACCATCCGCGCGTAGCCATCACGGCCATTTCCAGGGGCTTTTTTCAGCGCTGTTGCCAGCGGCGACGGTTCCTTGCAACTGGCCCTCAGAGATGCTCTAGGGTGGGCGCCCCACCGTCGTCGGGATGTATCGCCACCGTTGTTCTGTTTCCATTCGCACCACTGGCGGGTGCGGCTGGGCGCTGCCTTCGGGCTGTGCCTTGCCGCGGCCTTTTTCGCCGTCGCGGCCATCGCGGCGCCGGTCGGCCCTGCCTCGTTTCAGAGCCCTGACACGCCGCGTGGGAAGTGGAAGGTCGACGGCGCTCCGAAGGCCGTCAGCCAGGCGAGCGCGCAGGCCAGCGTGCAGGTCAACGGCTCGCTCCAGCGCGAGCTGCTGCGACGGCTGAACGCCCTTCGCGCCCAGGCAGGGCTGCGGCCGCTGCGGCGCTCGAGGCAGCTTGCGGTGGCCGCCGTCTCGCACTCGCGGTCGATGGCGAAGCACGGCTACTTCAGCCACGAGTCGTACGACGGGTCGGCGTTCTGGCAGCGCGTCGGACGCTTCTACAAGGCCGCCTCACGACTTCCACGTGTACCGGGTGGGCGAGAACCTGCTGAGCGGGCCCGACATGTCGGCCGCGGCCGTCATTCGCGGCTGGCTCAACAGCCCGCCGCACCGGAAGAACCTCTACGACGCGTGGGGCGAGGTCGGGTTCGGCGCCGTGCGGGCCGTCGGCGCGCCGGGCATCTTCGAGGGCGAGACGGTGATCATCATCACCGCCGACTTCGGCGAGCGCGGCTAGCCCTAAAGCAGAGGGGAGAGCGCGGCGAATGCCGCGGCTTTCGCGCGCGCGAGGCCCGTCACTGCGTGACCGGGTGTCGAGACGGCGGCGGCCGGAGCGAGGAACCGCTCGTCGAACTGCGCCGCCAGGTCGGTCGACCGGACCTCCAGGTCGATCTCGAAGAAGCGCTTGAGGCTCCAGGCCTCGAGGTTGCACGTCCCGGCGAGGACGTGCTCGCCGTCACGCACGAACGCCTTTGCGTGCAGCATCGCCGGGTAGCCGAGGATCGAGACGCCGGCCTCGAGCAGCCGCGCGTGGTGGAACTGCTGCGCGGAGGCGCACATCCAGTTGTTCGCGTGCTCCGGGACGAACAGGCGGACCGTGACGCCGCGCCGCGCGGCCGCCTCGAGCCGGCGGATCATCCCGCGGTCGGTGACGTACGGATTGACGACGTCGAGCGTGCGACCGGCGCCTTCGAGCAGGGCGGCGATCGCGTCCGTGATCGGCCGGTAGCCGCCGGGTGCGTTGTGCAGCACCCGGGCCGGCACCGTCCCGGCCTCGAGTGGCGGGAAGAGCGCGTCCAGGTCGTCCACGGCGCCGCCCAGGCGGCGGAAGCTGGCGACGAACACGAGCTGGACCTGCGCAATGACCGGGCCTGTGACCCGCACGAAGAGGTCGTGGAAGCGGCCGTCGGAGAAGTGGTCCTCGATGCCCGCCCCGCCGATCCAGCCGGCGCGGCCGTCGACGACCAGCAGCTTGCGGTGGTCGACGTGGCCGATGCCGTCGAGGTTCCACCGCTTCGCGGCACCGCTGCCGAGCGGGCCGGCGGCCGCGCGCGGCGACAGCGCCCGGTTGACGCACACCTGCGCGCCTGCGGCGACGAGCCGCTCGTACAGCGACCGCGAGCCACGCTCCGGCGCCGAGCCCTGCGCATCGACCACGAGCCGCACGCGGACGCCCTCGCGGGCCTTCGCGACCAGCGCGGCTGCGAACTCCTCGCCGATCGTCCCCGGCTTGAAGCCGAACTGGTTGACGTGCACCGACGACGAGGCGCCGGCGATGTCCTCCAGCATCCGCGGGTAGAACGACCGGCCCTCGACGAGCAGCTCGGCGGTCGCCGCGGTGCTCTCGTCGAAGCCCAGCGCGAGGTCGCCGAGCGCGACCGGCGCGGCAGCGAGATGTTCCGCGTGGGCGCGGATGCGCGCGTCGGTGACGTGAGTCGAAGTCAGGGAGCCAGCATGACGGAGCCGGCGGCGGCGGCGCACCGAGCGCACCCGCGCAGCCGCCGCGCCGGTCGTTGCGTCGCCGGCATTCCCTCGACTGCGCTACGCCGGCGAGGCTTGCGTCCCCCCCGTCGGTCCGGGCTGCGCCGTCCCGAGCACGCGGGCCTTCTCCGCGGCGAACTCGGCATCTGTCAGCTTGCCCCGGTCGTGGAGATCGGCCAGTGTCTGCAGCTGCGAGGCGGTGTCCGTCGGTGTGTACTTCTCGACGAACTCGCGGCCGGCCTGATCCATCATCTGCCGCTCCTCGGGCGTAGCGCCGGACGGGCGGGTGATCAGGTAGATCAGCGTCCCGAAGAACGGCACCAGGATGATGCAGGCCACCCAAATGGCCTTCCAGCCGCCGCCCATGTCGTCGCGCCGGAACACGTCCACCAGGGCGAACGCCCAGATCATGATCAGCGGGAGAAAGATCAGGAGCAGGAAGAAGTTCTCCCAGAAGCTGTTTGCGACCGGCAACGGGGCCTCCTTAGGTCGAGGGAACGGGCATCCTCCCGCAGCGCTGCGCCGCCTGCCTCACCCTCAGGGGATGATCGCTCGGGTCAGGCGGGCTTGCAGGCGGTCTCGAAGGCGGCGGTGTCGGCCTTCGCCCTCACGAGCGCGGCCTGGGCCTCGTCGACCGACTGGATCGGCGGCACGGTCCCGCCCTGGGCCGACAGGCCGAGCGCGTTCACGCTCGAGATGTAGAGCTTGACCTGGTTGTGCAGGTTGGCGGTGGCCGTCCCGCACGCGCCGTTGACGGTGCCGCCGATCTCGGCGATGAACGTGAGCAGCTTCTGGCCCTCGGTGACGACGGACGTCGTCGACTCGCCGAAGCACGCCTGCACCTGGTCCGCCGGCTTCTGCTGGTCGATCAGGACGCGGCACTTCTTGAAGGTCTTGATCGCCGCCTGGTTGACCTGTTGCGCGGTCGCCTTCTCCTGCTCGTACTCGGTCCACTGCGCTTGCGTCAGGCGCGCGTTCTGCGCCGTGCCGCTCGTCGACGTGGTCGTGCTGTCGGTGCTGCTCGACGTCGACTCGTCGTTGCTGCTGCCGCCGCAGCCGGCCGCGGCGAGCAGGAGCGCTCCCGCGAGCGCGGCGAATAGGAGGCGCGAGCGCTTCACGACCCCACTCTCGGCTCCGACGGCGCCCCCGGCATCGTCCTGACCGGGTGAACCGCGACCGGTTCCGCCGGAGGCGGCTGGTGCCGCCGCCAGGTGGCGGCGGCGACCAGTCCGAGCACGAGCGTGGGCGCCATCGTCAGGAAACGGTAAACCAGAACGGCGGCGACCACAGCGGCATTGTTGCCGCCGAACGCGATCAGCGTCGTCGTGAGTCCCAGTTCGACGATCCCGATGTCGCCCGGCGTGATCGGGACGCTGCCGACCAGCCGGATGAAGGCCCACGCGGCGAACACCTCCTCGATCGACACCTGGGCGGACGTCACGCCTAGTGCCCGCAGACACACGAGCAGGACGATAAAGGTGGTGAGGCTGCCGGCGAGCGACGCGGCGATCAGCGCATGCCAGCGGCGTCTTGAGCAGCTCGCCCGCGCTCAGCCTGAAACTCCTCGAAGGACTTGCCGCCCCACTTGACGCGGCCGCGGCGGAACTTCGTGAGGGCCCAGTTGGCGACCCGGGCCACCAGCTCGCCGACCTCGAAGGCGAGGCTGTCGCTGATGAGCGCGACGACGAACGCCGCCACCGAGATGCCGAGCACGGCCACGCCGATGAACGCGGCCGTCGCGAGCAGGGCGGCCTGCTCGCCGAAGGCCACGAGCAGGAAGACGCCGACGACGGGGTAGAGCAGGTTGCAGAACTGGTTGAAGAGGCTCACGAGCGTGATCGCCCGCGCGACGGGGCGCCCCTCGTAGCCCCACTTGCGGAGCATCCCGTACTGCGCGCCGATGCCGGCTGCCGTCCCGGCCGGGAGGACGATCGAGAGCGCGGTCGACGCCTGGGTCATCTCGAGCGCCTGGAAGAAGCGCAGGCCGGGCAGCGTGACCATCCAGGGCGGCGCGAAGGTCGCGATGTTGAGCAGCGTGACGGCTGCGAGCGCCACGATCCACTGCCACGACAGGGTCTGGACGACGTCCCAGACGTCCGCGTAGCTCGCCAGCTTCGGCAGGAAGAAGACGAACGTCGCGACGACGATCGCGATGCCGCCGACGACCAGCAGGATGCGCTTCCAGTTCAGCGCGACCGCCTGCGCAGCAGCACGGCGGCCGCCAGCGTCCCCACGACCGTGAGCACGAGCTTGACGCGCCTTGCCGCCGCGAAGCTTCGACTCGCCGCCCGCCCGCGGCGCCATGTTGACCGGCACCTCCTCGAGGCGCAGGCCGGCGTCGGCGACTCGGATCAGCGCCTCGACCTCCGGCGCGCTCGGTCGTGAACGGCTCGGCCAGCAGCGGGAGCGCGCTCCGCGTTCACCGCCCACAGCCCGCTCGTCGCGTCGCCGAACGGCCGCCCGAGCGACGGGCTTCATCGCGCGGCGCAGCACGGCGGTGCCGAACGCGGCGCGCCGCGGTCCGGCTTGTAGCGGTACGCCTCGTAGCCGTCGCCCGCGACGAACCGCGAGCCGACCGCGACGTCGCAGGCCCCGTTGCGCACCAGCGCGAGCAGCCGGGCGAGCTCGGCGGGCGGGTGCTGCCCGTCGGCGTCGACGCGGCCGCAGAACGCGTACCCGTGGTCGAGCGCCCAGCGGTAGCCGGCGGCGATCCCCTGCGGCAGCCCGCGGTTCTCGCCGAACGAGTGCACGGTGGCGCCGTGCGAGCGGGCGACGTCGGCCGTCCCGTCCGTCGAGCCGTCGTCGACGACGAGCAGATCGGCCTCGGGGAGCTCCTCACGGACGGCGTCCAGCACCGCGGGGAGGTTCTCCTCCTCGTTCCAGGCCGGGATGAAGACGAGCGTGTCGCTCAATGGAAGCCCCTTGCCGGCGAGCTCGGTGCGCGCGGCGCGCAGCTGACGCCGGCACGCAGGAAGCGCGCCCAGCTCCCAGGCGAGCGCCGCGCGCGCTGCGCGCGACCGCGACGGCGTGCAGCTCCGTCTCGATCCCGGCGCCGGCGTAGAGGCGCGAGAAGAAGTAGCCGCGTGCGGTGGCGGTGGAACGCGCGTGCAGACGACGAGCGCGCGGCCGGATCCCGCGCTCGACGCAGCAGCGGCAGCGTGCGGGACTGCGTTCTCGGCGTCCGCGCCGCTGTCGGCTCGACGACGACCTCGACGGCGCCGGCGGCCCGCTCCACACGTCGCGCATCTGCTCCGCCTCGGACGGGCCGGAGCCGCGCGTCCGCCCGTGAACACGACGGCCTGGACGCCGTCGAGCGCGGCGAGCCGCTCCGCCTCGCGGACGAGGCGCACGCATGCCGCGCTGATCCGGTAGGACGCCGTCCGGCCCGCGTGACTCGTTGCCGAGCACCACGACCGCGGTCGGTTGATCGTGCTCGCGCTCCCACGCGGCAAGCAGCTCCGGGGCGCCGGCAGGCGAGCCGACGGGCTCCTCGGGCAGCCGCCTGGCGGCGCTCACGGCTCGTCCTCGGCCTCTACCTCGTCCTCGTCCGGCTGGCGGTGCAGCCGGCCGCGGAGGCCGTGCTCGCCTTCTTCCTCCTTCGCGGCCTCCTTCTTCGCCGCGCGCTGTGCCTTCTGGTCGGCCGCCTTCTGCTTGGCCTCGCCGTACGACTCGCCGACGAGCGCCTTGCCACCTGTCCAGCCGAACGCCCAGCACACGACGGCGACGGCGAAGACGAGGTTCCACATCGTCATGATCAGCTGCTGGCCGACCGAGTAGGCCGCTGCGGTTGTCGGATCGGTGACCTCGCTCAGCGACGCCACGTTGACGGCCTGGGTCACGCCCGCGCCGCCAGGCGTGACGGAGATGGTGCTCGAGATCGAGTTCCCGCCGGCGACCGACATGATCGTGTGGAAGGTGACGGGGATGCCGTAGGCGGCGAGGAAGACGCCGATGACGGCGAGCTTCGAGACCCAGGCGCCGAACGACGGCAGCGCGACTCGCAGCAAGTAGTCGCGTGGGCGCGCGAGGATCGCGCCGCCCTGTTTCGCCTGCTCCCAGAGTCCCTTGAGTTTCTGCCAGAACACGCGGACGAGCATCAGCACGAGCACGACGCCGCCGGCGATGAGGAGGATCGTCACGGCGCGGTGCTCGGAGACCCACCCGAACTCGAGCGTGAACGAGCCCGGGACCGAGAGGAAGAGATAGAGGTAGACGAACGTCCCCGAGATCGTGAAGAAGATCTTCTGGACGACCGTCGCTCCGATGACTCCGGTGAACGTCGCGCCGGCGATGAGCGCCGTGTACATGAACAGGGACACGAGTGTCCCGAGGCTCGCCGGGACGAAGTTGTTGATCGAGACGCCGGCCGCGTAGGCGGCGAGGATCGACTTGTACGGGATGACCGCGTTCGGGTAGCCGAACTTGAAGATCTGCCACCAGGCGAACGCGATCAGCGTCGTCTGCACGGTCTGGAGCGTGCAGCCGGCGACGATGTACTTCGCGGAGATCGAGGTGAGCGAGTCCCAGAACTCGCTCAGCCAGCCGCGCACGTCGACGCCCAGCAGCTGCAGCAGCCCGAAGAAGAGCGCGATGACGAGGAACCAGATGCCGATCTTCACGAAGCGGCGGCGGCGCGAGTGATCCTCGAACGGCGTGACCGTGGCGACGGCGCTGCTCACGGGGTGGCTCCGACCGGAGTGCTCAACGGCACGTCGAGAGTCTCGCCCACCGCCAGGATCCTGACATCGACGTCGGGCGTCTGCTCGGCGGCCAGCTTCGCGAAGAGGTCGGCGGGCGCGCGGAGCAGCTCCTCGCGCTTGCGCATGTCGACGCGCCGGTACGTGCCCCAGTGGATCGGCACGGCGATGCGCGGGCGCAGGCGCTTCAGCGCCTCGGCTGCCCGGGCGGGGTCGAGATGGCCGGCCGGCACGCGCGCGCCCCAGCCGGAGATCGGGAGCAGGGCGACGTCGAGGCCCGGCGCGAGCGCCTCCATGCCGTCGAAGAGGTCGGTGTCGCCGGCGAAGTAGACGCGCTGCGAGCCGCTGAGCATGAAGCCGACAGCGTCGGCCTCGCCGCGGTGCCACGGCGCGCGGCGGCCCGCGTGCACGGCCTCGGTGGCGGCGATCTCGACGGCGCCGATCCGGGTGCGCTCGCCGGCGGCGAGCTCGGTCACCTCGTGCCCGCGCTTGGAGAGCAGGCGGGCTCCTCCGGCCGCGGCGACGATCGGCAGCGTCCCCAGCAGGTCGAGCGACTGCAGGTCGAGGTGGTCGTAGTGGAAGTGCGAGAGGAGCACGGCGTCGAGCGCCCCCAGGGCCGCCACGTCTGCGGGGCTCGACACCCGCGGGATCAGCACCGTGAGCCGGCTGCGCAGCACCGGGTCGGTGAGGAGGCGCACGCCGTCCAGCTCGACGAGGACCGTGCTGTGTCCGACCCACGTGATCCGGAGCCCGGTCACTGCACCCGTCGCGACGCCGTCCTCCACGGTCTCTACAGGATGCAAGTGGGCGCAAGGCGGCGGTGCCTCATCCCGTCGGAATGACTCAGTGCGTGACGATTGCCTTCAGCAGCACGATCACGAGGCCGAGAGCGACGTTCAGCGTGATCGTGAAGGCTGCGCCCAGCGGGCTCAGCCGCTCCAGCTTCGAGTAGCGGACGCCCTGCGCGGCGAGCACCACGAGCCCGGCGCCGAGCGCAAGCCAGGCTGCCGTCGAGCTCTCGAGGACGCCCAGTGCGCCGAGCAGCAGGGGGATGCCCGGCGGCACCGCAGCGAGCGCGATCGACCACTCGTGGCGGGCGATGTCGGCGAACTCCGGCCAGTCGAGCCGGCGTCGACGCTGGATGCTCTCCTCGAGCCCTGCCGCGTAGACGTGCGCGACCCAGAGGACGAGCACCGTCGTGACCATCGTCGCGAGCAGCACGGTGGCGTGCAAGCCGCCTTTCGAGCCGGCCGCGATCGTGGCCATGACGATCACGGTGCCGTAGACCGTCCCGGAGATCGTCTCCCGGGAGCCGAGCAAGATCCCGACGATTCCCCGCCGGTGGCCGTCGGCGGCAGCGTGCTCGGCGCTAGGTTCCGGCAACCTCGTCCGAGTGCTGCCGGCGGAACATCGAGCCGGGCGGCATCGCCGCTTCTGCGGGGAAGTCGCGCACGGTCAGGCGGTACAGCGCCTCGACGCCGACGGCGACGACGATCGCCAGCGCGATCATCTGCACGGGCCGTCCGGTCTGCGCCGTCGGCTGCCACCAGAGCAGCAGCAGGAACAGCAGCGCCGCGATCCCGTACGCCCACGCGCGCTTGCCCAGCACCGGTGCCAGCGTCCGCCGCGCCGCGCGGCCGGAGCCCGTGTCGCCCGCGAGCCACACGCCGAACAGGAACACGAGGCCGATGCCGATGAGCGTCCAGCCGGTGTCGGTGAGCAGATCCGTGAGGATCGTCCACGTCTCGTTCGCCGCGGGCTTGACCGACTCCGTCTTCACGAGGGCGTCGACGACGTAGCCGCCGCCCAGGCTCTGCGCCACGAGAATCACGAGCCCGACGACGATCGAGGCGATGGCGACGGAGCGCAGCTCGATGCGGCGGCGGCCGCGCGCCAGGGCGATGCCGGCCGCCGCGAGCAGCACCGGGATGATCCAGAACCAGCTGCCGATCGTCTTCAGCAGGCCCGTGAGGTCCTGCGCGGTCTGGAGCTGGTCCGCCTTCATGATCGTGATCTTTCCGGCGTCCGGCGGCAGCTGGCCGGCGACGTTCCCCAGGATCGCCACCTGGTCGCCGAGCTGGATGATCAGCGGCTGCAGGTTGAGGATCACGTTGCCGTTGTCCTCCTGGACGTTCACCGACTTGTCGTCGAGGAGCAGGATCAGCCGGCGCTGGCTCTCGCTGAGCGCGTTCACCCAGAGTTGCTGGACGCGCGGGCGCGCCATCAGCTCGGGCGCCAGGCGGTCGGCCAGGACGCGCGAGGCGGCGGCGAGCGGCGCGGCGAGCCCCTTCTGGTCGGGCGGCAGGCGCTGCTCGAGCGCCTGGGTCACGTTCGCGTTCGCGTAGAGCCTGTCGACGAGCGTGGCCGCGACCTGGTTGCGCACCGTGTCGTTCGCGATCAGCTGCTCGGACGTGCCCCTGAAGGTTTCGGCGTCGAGCGCCTGCCAGCGGACGTAGCCGGCGAGCGCTGCGGGGACCGCGAGGATGGCCGCCAGGATGACGAGCGTGCGGGCGGCAGTCAGGCGCCAGCGGCCGGCCGGCTGCTTGGTCGCCTTCGCGCTCGGCGGCGGTGCTTGGGGCGTCGACACGGCGGCCAGCATCTCACGGCCATGCGGCACGCGGTCATCCGGTCGGGATGAAGTGCCGCACGTCCGGCGTGCGAGGATTGCCATCGGCCCGACGACCGGAGGTGCACATGCTCGCCGACTTCTGGGAGAACTTCTTCCTCTTCCTGATCTTCCTGCCGCTCGTGATGCTGTGGGCGTTCGCGCTCATCGACCTCTTCAAGCGTCACGACATGAGCGGCGGCGCGAAGGCCCTCTGGCTCGTCGTGATCATCGTCATCCCGCTCTTCGGGGCACTGATCTACATCGCGATGCGGCCGTCCGAGACGATCGCGCCGCGGCCCTACACGGACAACCCGCGCGACTTCGACCTGCCGCCCTCAGGCTGAGGTGGCTACAAGGCGCGGCGCCGGCAGTGCGGGCAGCCGTGGCCTCGTGTCCGGTGGCCGCACGAGGCGCAGCGCTCGACGCGAATCCGCCGTGCGAGCAGGCCCTTGTGCATGCCGATCCGGGCCATCCAGACACCGGCCGAGGCCGTGACGACCAGGGCGGCGATCGTCTCGTGCGGCAACGGCTCCATGCTCGGTATTCGACCAGGCCGCGGAAACGGATTCGTCGTCCGGTCGGGATGAACCGCGCGGCTACCCGTCGGTGCCCGCGAGGTAGAGCAGCGCCGCCTTCACCCGGCGGTTGACGTCGTCGGAGCGCTGGAGGCCGAGCTTGGCGAAGATCGCGTTGATGCTGTGCTCGACGCTGCGGGTCGTCACATCGAGCTCGCCGGCGATCGCCTGGTTGCTCCGCCCCTCGGCGAGCAGCCGGAGGATCGCCAGTTCGCGATCGCTCAGCGTTCCGAGCCGACCGTCAGTGCCGTCGGTTCGCGAGCGGAGGAGCTCCTCCACGATCCGCGAGTCGACGGCCGCCCCGCCGTCCGCGACGTCGCGCACCGCCCGCTGCAGCTCGTCACTGTCGCGGACTCGATCCTTCAGCAGGTAGGCGCGGCGGTCGGTGCTCTCGGCGAAGAGCGCAAGGGCGTAGACCGGCTCGGCGTGCTGGCTCAGCACGACCACGCCGACCTCGGGATGTGTGGCGCGCAGCTCGGTCGCCAGCCGGATGCCCTCGTCCGTGTGCGTGGGCGGCATCCGGATGTCCGTCACGATCACGTCCGGCGGATCGGCTCCGATTGCCTCGCGGAGCCGGTCGGCGTCGTCGAACACGCCCAGGACGTCGATGTCCTCGGCCCCTTCGAGGATGCGCACGAGCCCTTCGCGCATGACGAAGCTGTCCTCGGCGAGCAGGACGCGGATCATGTGACGCCGGCGGGGATGCTGCCCCGCACCGTGGTGCCCCCGCCGGGTGACGAGTCGATGTCGAGCCGGCCGCCGACGGCGCCGATCCGGTCGCGCATGCTGACGAGGCCGAGGCCGCCGTTGGCGCGCACGGTGTCGAAGCCCGGGCCGTCGTCGGCGACCTCGAACAGGATCTCGGCGCCCAGGCGCCGCAGCGTCACCTCGATCCGGGCCGCGCGGCCCGCATGCCGCGTCGCGTTCTGGATCGCCTCGAGGGCGCAGAAGTAGCACGCGAGCTCGGCCGGCGGGTCGAAGCGCCCGGCGCCTTCGTCGGAGACGGTCACGTGCGCCGGCGTGCGCATCGCGCGGGCGTGGAGCGCCTCGCCGACGCCGCGCTCGATGAGCACCGGCGGGTAGATGCCGTGGGCGACGGTGCGGAGCTCCTGCAGGGCGGCGGCGACATCCTCGCCCGCGTCCCGCAGCTCCGCGGCCGTCGCCGGTTCGCTCCGGGCGTGCAGGTCGTCGAGCTTCAGCTTGAGCGCGAACAGCCGCTGCTGGGCGCCGTCGTGCAGGTCCCGCTCCAGGCGGCGCCGCTCGGTCGCCGCCGTCGTCGCGAGACGGGCGCGGGAGGCGCGGAGATCGTCCACGAGCGTCGCGTTCTCGAGCAGCATGAACGCTGCGCCCGCCACCGCCCGCGCGACACTCTCGTCGCCGATGACGGGGTCGTGGAGCAGCGCGGCGACGACGTGGCCATCGCGTGTAACGAGCGTGCGGCCGGCTCCCGGCCCTCCGTCGAGGTGGATCGTCCGGCCGTTTGCGTCCACGAAGTGCCCGCGACCGTCGCGCACGACGAGGGCGGCATCGGGGTCGCCGAGCGCCTCACGCACCAGCGCCTGGACGTGCTCGGGCCTCGCCCCGCCCGCTGCAACGAGCGTTTCCACGCCTGATGCAGCGAAGGCCCGGCTGCGCGCCTGGCCGACGAGCATCGCGAGTGGGATCGACAGCCCGCCCGCCGCGACGATGAAGCGGAGCGCCTCGTCGGCGGAGTCCGAGTCCACCCGGCGGGAGAGCGTGTAGGCGACGTAGCCGAAGATCGTGAACACGACGGCCCAGAACACCGGCGCATAGGCGCGCTGCTGGAGCACCGCGGCTCGCCGCAACCTGATCGCGACCGCGACCGCGACACCGGTCAGCGCAACCGCGGTCAGGCCGGTGACGAGCGCGTTGATCACGTCGTCCAGCCGTGCCGATTCGACCGCGTTGTACGCGTTGCCCGGGCACATGTCCGCGCAGTCGGCCCACGCCCCGCCGGCCGGGAAGCTCTCCGCCAGGAGCAGCGCAGCCACCCAGAGCCCCGCCTCGGTGAATGCCAGAGCCCTGACGAAGCGCCGCTCGCGCCCTGGCGCCAGACGGTCGCGCGGGAAGCAAAGGATGACGTAGACGAGGTACACGACGAACGCGGAGAAGAGCAGGCGTCCGAGCGGGTAGATGGCCGAGCTCGTCGACGCATTGAGCGACGTGAGGGCGAAGAGGAAGCCCGCTCCGACGATCAGCAGGCCCAGCCGGCTGTCGGGCCGCCGTAGCCACGTGTACGTCCCGACGACGACGTAGAGGGCGACGAAGAGCGCCCGGAGGAAGGCGGCCACCCGCTCGTCGACGATCGTCGGAGACCCGTCGACGGCCAGGTACGTAGCGAGCGTCGCCGTCGCGCCCGCGGCCAGGAGGAAGGAGGCCGCGAAGAAGCGCGCCGCACGTGCCTCGTCGGCCGTCGCTGACGGTGCCGCGATCACGGACATCTCGTCGTCCCTCCTTCCCCGTGCGTTGCGCGCGGGGCCTGGTGGGGGGCCCCGGCCGCGCCGTAAGCGTACTCAGTGACTTCTCCCGGTGCCAGCACCGGGGCCACCACTGCGACCCGGCTGCGTTTTCTGCCGAAAGATCAGCGAAACGAGCGGATGCGGCCGCGGCCGGTTCCAAGGACGATGGTTTGGCGTGTCGCCCCCCTCGCAGGCCTCGCCCACCCGGATCTTCCTCACGCCCAGGCGGCGGCGGGCGATCCCGCTGCGCGTGGTGCCGCAGGCCGCTCCCGGCGGCTTCAGCACGCTCGCCCGGCTCGGCGCGAAGACGGTGCTGGTGGGGCTGGGCGAGCGGCCCGGGCTGCCCTTTGCGCTCGTCGAGTCCAAGCTCGCCGTCCCGGCCTCGAAGGCGGACGCCGTCTCGCGGACGGCGCTCGTGAACCGGCTGCGCGGGCTCGCAGAGCGGACGGTCGTCTCGATCGTGGCACCCGCCGGGTACGGCAAGACGACGCTGTGCGCCCAGTGGGCCGCGCGCGACGGACGCCCCTGCGCCTGGGTGGCGATCGACGAGCGCGACAACGACCCTGTCGTCTTCCTCCGCCATCTGGCCGCCGCCGTCGACCGTGCGGTCGGCCTCGCGCCGGAGATCCTCGACGACCTCGGCCGGACGGGCGAGCCAGTCTGGAACGCCGCCCTGCCGCGACTCGGCGCCGCGCTCGCGGGTGCCCCGCGGCCGCTGCTCCTGGTGCTCGACGACGCCCACCTGCTCCGCACGAGCGATGCCGTGTCGGCGCTCGAGCTGATCGCCGGCCACATCGGGCCGGGCTCGACGCTCGCGCTCACCGGCCGGCGCGCGCCTCAGCTGCCGCACGCGCGCGTGCGGCTCGCCGGCGAGCTTGCCGAGCTGGGCGCAGGCGACCTGCGGCTCACGCCTCGCGAGACCGCGCTCGTCGTCCGTGCGCTCGGTCTCGAGCTCGGCGTCGAGGAGCTCGCGGAGCTCCGGCGGCGGTCCGAGGGCTGGCCTGCCGGTGTCCGTCTCATGGCGCTCGCCATGCGCGGGGAGCCTGGTCACCAGGCCACGGGCGGCGACACCCGGCTCGTGGAGTACTTCCGCTCCGAGGTCGTCGCAGGCCTCACCGAGGGGGAGCTGGCATTTGCCCGCCGCACCGCCGTGCTCGACCGGCTCAGCGGGCCGCTCTGCCGGGCCGTCCTCGGCGGCGCCTCCCGCGCGAGCCGCCGGCTCGAGGCGCTCGTCGACGAAGGAGCGTTCCTCGTACCGCTCGACCAGGAACGCCGCTGGTACCGGTACCACGCGCTCTTCGGCGAGTTCCTCCGCAGCGAGCTCGAGGCCGACGAGCCAGACCTCGTTCCCGAGCTGTACGGTCGCGCCGCCGACTGGTACGAGGCGAACGGCGACCTCGAGCACGCCGTCGGCGCCGCCGAGGCGGCCGGCGACGACGAGCGCGTCGCGCGTCTCGTCGGCTCCCTGGCCGTGCCCGCCTTCTGCGGCGGCGAGCTCGACACGGTCGGCGGATGGTTCGACCGGCTCGCCGAGGGCGACAGCTTCCGGCGCCATCCCGCGGTCGCCGCGGTCGGCGCGTGGGTCGCGGCGATCCGCGGCCGCACGACCGAGGCCGAGCGACTGCTCGCATTCGCCGAGCGCCGGCGAAAGGACGCACTCGCGGACGGGACGCCCGTCGGCGCGCTCGTACGGCTCGTTCGCGCGGCCCTGTGCAGTGAAGGGGTCGAGCGCATGCGCGCGGACGCCGAGGCCGCCGCCGAGACGCTCCCTGACGAGAGCCGGCTGCTTCCGTCGGCCATCGGCCTGCGCGGCGTTGCGCTGCTGCTCACCGGCGACGAAGCGGCCGCGGACGACGCGTTCGCCGACGCCTGTGAGGCCGCCGAGCGCCTGGGCGCGCCGGTCGCGCTTTCGCTGGCGCTCGCAGAGCGCTCCTTGATCGCCGGCGCGCGCGGCGACCACGCAGCAGCAGAGGACTTCGCCGCCGCCGCCGCCGTGAGCGTCGAGGACGCAGGCCTCCACTCGTACCCGACCCGTGGCGCCGCGCTCGCGGCCTCCGCCCGCGCGGCGCTCCGACACGGCCGGTGGGACGAAGCGCGTGCCGAGCTCGCGGCATCGGCGGAGATCGTCCCGCACCTGACCGGCTCGCTTCCCTGGCTCGCGGTGCAGGTCCGGCTCGAGCTCGGGCGCGTCTATCTGGCGCTGCGCGACGCCGGCGGGTCGCGCCGCATGGTGAGTGAGGCACAGGAGTTGCTCGCGCGCCGGCCCGGCCTGGGGATCCTCGTCACGCAGGTCGAGGAGCTCACGCGTGACCTCGCCGAGCTCGACCGCGCGGCGAACGGCTCCGGGTCGAGCCTCACCGCCGCGGAGCTGCGCCTGCTGCCGATGCTCGCGACGCATCTCTCGTTCCGCGAGATCGGCGAGCGCCTCTTCGTCTCGCGCAACACGATCAAGACACAGGCGATCTCGGTGTACCGCAAGCTCGGCGTCTCGACGCGCAGCGCAGCGATCGCACGCGCCGAGGAGCTCGGCCTCGTCGAGCCCGGCGCGGCGGGCTAGTCACCCTCTCCGGATGACGTGAGCCCGGCGCGGACGGGGTCCAATCCGTCTACCGTGGCACGACCGGATCACGAGGAGACGCTACTTCGACTTGCGATCCGCGACGATGCCTATCTCGACGAGGTGGTGGCCTCGAGGGCAGCCAACCTCGCCGCGTCGCGCCAGGACGCGAAGACGCACGCGCTCGTGCGGCTCGGCGCCCTCGTCTGCGTCGACGCGACCACGCCGTCGTACCTTGCGGCGATCGACTCGGCGCACGAGAGCGGCGCGTCGGACGACGAGATCGTCGGAACGCTCGTCGCCCTCATCCCGATCGTCGGCGTGCCGCGCGTCGTATCGGCCGCGCCAAAGCTGGGCCTCGCGCTCGAATTCGACCTGACCAGCGCCCTCGAGGACTTCGACGGCGCCGCCTTCGCCTGAGCCCCTACTCGTTCAGCTCGGCGTACTCGCGCTGCACCTTCTTGTCGTGCACGTACGAGAGCGCGCCGATGATCAGGAACGTCAGCAAGATCACGCCGAGACCGCCCCAGCGGACCCAGGCGGCGCTGATGAACAGGAAGAAGAGCACGGCGGCGATCCCGCCGAGGAACACCAGGCCCACCATTTTCCACCAGAAGCCTGCCCCGAGGCCCTCGTCGTCGTCGTCCACGAACTGCTCCTTTCGCTGCGTTGTCGCGTCGATGATCTCCCGGCCGGAGGACGCGGGCGTCGTCCGGACCGGGTGAAAGGGAGTATGAGGCACGGGCGGCGGCGGTTCATCCGCTCCGGACGACGGCCGGGCGACGCCGCCCTGCGAAGCTTCGGTCGATGAGCGCCGACCGCCCCGACGCCCTCTTCGTGCAGAGCGCAGCCGCGTTCTCGAGCGAGGACGGCACGGTCACGCTCCACGATCCCGCGGCGTCGACGGTCTACTTCAGCGAAGGCGCCCAGCGCGAGGCCGGTCACCTGCCGACGCGGCGCTTCGTCGAGCTCTGGGAGGCAGACGGCGGCTTCGGGACCGGCAATCCGACCGCGGTCGTCTCGTTCGTGGATCCGGAGGACGGCTCGGGAGCGCCGGCCGACGCGGTCGTCGCGCTCGGCGAGCCGCGCCTCGACGGGGACGAGCTCAGCTACGCGGTCGAGGTGGTGGAGGGCGAGCTCCCGGCCACGGCCGGCCCGTGCGCCCTGTTCATCGACTCGCTGGCGTCTCCGCTGTCGCCGGCGCTTCAGCAGGCGAGCCGTCGCCGCCGGCGCCCGCGCCGCTAGCAGGAGGCCCCTGCAGGGAGCTGCGCCAGCCCGCAAGCAGCCCGTGCACGGAGGCGGCGCCGACGACCTCCTCGTCCGGCACCGGCAGCCTGGCCGGCGAGAGGACGAACGCGCGCGTCTGCGGCCCGCCCAGCCCGCCGTGGAACGAGATCAGCTCCTCGAACGCGCAGCCCTGCTCGAGATCCGGGTCGTAGAAGCTCCCGATCATGATGTCCGCGACGTGCGCGAAGCCGTCCGTGCGCAGGAGGTGACGCGGCGCGTTGGGCGGGAAGGCCGCCAGCGGGTCGTCGCCGTCCACCCGGCCGCTCTCGAGCTGCCGCGTGCCGCCGCCGCCGAGCGCCAGCGCGCCGTGCTCGCCGGAGCGCACGAGCAACCAGCCGACGTGAGGGTGCCGACGGAGCGCGTCGAGCAGCTCGGGATGGCGCTCGTCGATCTCCTCCTTCGTGAGCCGGCGGTTCTCGTCCATGAGGTAGACGAGGCCGAGGTTCCCCGAGCCGAGCACGACCACGTCCTCGCCGCTGACGTCGTTCTTGGCCTTCTTCACCTTCTTCTTGCCGGTCGCCTCGTTCACGGCATGGCCGACGTTCGCCTCGCTCTCGTCACCGCCGCTGATCGCGGTCACCGAGCCGCCGCTGAGCGAGCGCTTCACGAGGTCCTCGAGGCCGTAGCCGTTGCGCTGCTTGAACGTCGCGCCCTGCGTCTGGCCGTGGTCGGAGAGCACGACGATCTCGTACGGACGCGGCGCGTACCGGCGGGCGCGGTCGATGCGGCCGAACTGCTGGTCGAGCTTGCGCAGGGCCTCGAGCGTGTCGGGCCGCTCGAGCCCCGAGTGGTGGGCCACCTCGTCGTAGCTCGAGAAGGTCGCGTACATCGCGGGGCGGCCCTTCATCATGTCCGTGAGGACGCCGTAGACGATCAGGTCGCGGACGACGACGCACATGGCCGCGCGCATGAACGCGTACGTGACGCCGCGGTGGCCGCGCGGGCGTACGTCGCGCCGCTTGGAGCGCGAGGCGGCGAGGAGCTCCAGCCCGACCTCGTAGAAGAAGAGGACGAGCGTGCGCGTGACGTTGTAGCCGTTCGCGAAGAACGCGCGGTAGCCCGGATTCGACCGCTTCTCGGCATCGATCTTGCTGACCGTGAGGATCACGTGGTCGGCCTCGCCGGACAGCAGGTTGCCGCGGCTCGCGCCCCCGTCGCGCAGCAGCCCGATACCGGTCGAGTGCCGCCGCTCGAGCTCCGCGCAGTCGGGCGGCGCCGAGCACGTCATCAGCGTCGCGGTCTCTTTCTCGACCCAGCGGAACGCGGGGATGTCCTCGTTCGACCCGAGCAGGATCCCCGCCTGGCTCGCACCGGTCTGCGACGACAGGTCGGTCTCCCACTCGGTGAGCCGGTGTGTGCGCTCGTCCAGCCAGCGGGCCATGTTGGGGGCGTTGCCGTCGCGCATCGCCCGCTGCAGCACCGGGAGCGCGAGGCCGTCGATCTCGAGGTAGATGATCCCCGGGACGTCGGTCTCGACCCGCTCGCCGGACCTCTTGGCGATGCGGTTGACGACGCGCAGCGAGTACTCGTCGTCGTCGTTCGCGCCGAGGACGATCTCGAGCACGAGGGCGACCGCCGAGGTGACGAGCGCCATGAGCAGCGCCCAGCCGAAGTTGTCGACGTGGAACGAGCCGGGGAACCAGTCGGACGCGAGCTTGAACATGAGCGCATCCGCGACCAGGATCAGCAGGAAGCCGAAGACGAGCGTCAGGGGCAGCCGGATCGCCGCCAGGAGCGGCGGGACGACCATGTTCAGCAGCACGACCGCCAGTGCGACGAGGAGCGCTCCCCAGACGTTCGGGAGGTCGACGCCCGGCAGGATCGCGGCCGCGATCAGCACGGCCGGCGCCATCAGGAGCACCGAGGCGACGAAGCGGATCAGCCGGAACTTCGGGACCTCCGGCGACCAGCGGTAGTCCTCGCCGTACGCCGGTGCTGCGCCGTCGCCGTTCTGCGCCATGGAGGAACTCTCGCACGGCGCCGAGCAGGGCAGCATCGCCCCTATAGGACGATGCGACCCGGGCGCGCGCTGCTGGAATCCCAGCGACGCCGAGAGGAGAAGAAGACATGTGCCGCTGGCTTGCATACTCGGGAACGCCGCTGACGCTCCACGAGCTGCTGTACACGGGCGAGTACTCGCTCATCGACCAGAGCCTGAACTCGCGCTTCGGAGCCGAGCCGACGAACGGCGACGGCTTCGGGGTCGGCTGGTACGACGCCGACGGCTCTCCGGGCGTGTTCCGGAGCATCGAGCCTGCCTGGAACGACGCCAACCTGCGCGAGATCTCGCCCCACATCAGGTCGGGGCTCGTCATGGCGCACATCCGGGCCGCGATCGGCAGCCCCGTGCAGCAGACGAACTGCCACCCGTTCCGCCACGACAACTGGCTTTTCATGCACAACGGCTTCCTCGGCGGGTTCCACGACGTGAAGCGCGATCTCGTCCTCGAGATCGATCCGTCGCTGTACCCGTCCATCGAGGGCTCGGCGGACACCGAGGTGCTCTTCTACCTCGCGCTCACGTACGGCCTCCAGGACGACCCGATCGCAGCGATGGAGCGCGCGATCGGCTTCGTCGAGGCGACCGGCCACAAGCACGGTGTCGAGTTCCCGTTTCAGGGGAGTGTCGCGACGAGTGACGGCGACCGGCTCTGGGGCTTCCGCTACGCGAGCGACGGGGCGGCTCGCACGCTGTTCTTCAGCTCGCCGATCCCCGAGCTGCGCCGGCTGTACCCGGAGAACGAGCTGCTGCAGCGTCTTGACGACGAGGCGCGGCTTGTCGTCTCCGAGCCGCTCGGCGACGTGGCCGGCGTCTGGAACATGGTCCCGGAGTCGAGCTGCGGGATCGTCCAGGATGGCCCCGACGTGCTACGACCCTTCACTCCAGCCCCGCCCGCCAAGGGCCGGAAGGCCAAGCGCACGCCGGCGGCCGCCGGCGCGACCACGTAGGAGGACACATGCAGTTCACCCGCACGCGCACGACCATCGCCCTGCTCGCCGTCCTGGTCGCGACTGCCGCGCTCGCGGGCGGCTGCGGCGGGAGCGACTCGGAGACGACTACAGAAGCCCTGACTTCCACCAGCTGGGCGGACAGCCTCTGTACGTCTATCTCCACATGGTCGAGCTCCGTGCAGGCTGCGGGCAAGGCGCTGACGTCCGGAAGCGTAGGCTCGCTGCAAAGCGCGACCTCTGACCTGAAGGACGCGACGACCACGTTCGTGGACGAGGTGAAAGCACTCGGCCCTCCAAACACGGAGTCTGGCCAGCAGGCGAAGGAGTCGCTGAACAGCCTTGCTGACTCGCTCACGACCGGGGTCGATCAGATCAAGCAGACGGCAGACAATATTTCGGGGCCCGCCGGGCTCGTACCGGCGATCTCTTCGATCGGTACGACGGTGCAGAAGATGGGCAACGACGCTCAGGCGGCCTTCAACGACTTGCAGACGGGCGAGCTCAAAGACGCGCTGAAGAATGCGCCGGCATGCAAGAAGCTGCAGAACGGGAGCTCGTGAGCACGGTCCTCGTCGGCTACGACGGGCACGAGCGGTCTGACCGCGCGCTCGACCGTGCGATCGAGGCGGCGCGCGACCGCCAGGCGAAGCTGGTCGTCCTCGCCGTGCTCGAGCTCCCGTTCAACCCGGAGGGGCCGCAGAACTTCGCGTCGATCGAGCCGAACGAGGTGGACTTCATCCCGCTCGAGGAGTCGCCGCCCGAGCTCGAGCCCATCTTCGCGCGCGCGCGTGCGCGCGTAGAAGCGGCGGCCGGTGTCGCGGCGGAGTACGAGTGGGCCGCGGGCAACCCGGCCGACTCGATCGTCGGCACGGCTCGCGACCGGCAGGCGTCGCTCGTCGTGCTCGGCGCGCACGAGCACTCGTGGCTCGGCCGGCTCGTCGGCTCCGACGTGGCCGCGGAGGTCCGCGGCCGCGTCGACTGCGAGGTGGAAGCGGTCTAACCCGTGGGTCTGTCCCTTAGTGCGAGAAGGTCGTTGCCGTCTCGGCGTCGTGCACCGGCTTCGGCTGCTTCTGGAGGCGCGGCAGCTGCTTCTGCAGGTCGGCGACGAGCATGTCCGCGAGGTCATGCGAGAAGCCGCGCCGCACGACGACTCGTAGCGCCGCCAGATCGGTGCGGTTCTCCGGGAACGTGTACGCAGGCACCTGCCAGCCGCGCTCGCGCATCGCGTTCGAGACGTCGAAGACCGTGAAGTTGTCGATCTCCGGCTTCGTGGTGAAGGCGAAGACCGGCAGCTCGTCGCCGCGGGTCAGCAGCTGGAACGGGCCGATCTGCTCGATCTGCTCGGCGAGCCGCGTGGCGACGTCGCGCGCGTAGCCCTGGACGCGCCGGTAGCCCTCGAAGCCGAGGCGTAGGAAGTTGTAGTACTGCGCGACGACCTGTGAGCCGGGCCGCGAGAAGTTGAGCGCGAACGTCGGCATCTCGTCGCCCAGGTAGTTGACCCAGAAGATCAGCTCCGGCGGCAGCGCCTCGGCGTCGCGCCAGACGACCCAGCCGACGCCCGGGTAGACGAGGCCGTACTTGTGGCCCGACATGTTGATCGAGGCCACACGCGGAAGGCGGAAGTCCCACTCGAGCTCCGAGTCGAGGAACGGCGCGATCATCGCGCCCGACGCGCCGTCCACGTGCACGGGCACGTTCAGCCCGGTCTCCGCCTCGAATGCGTCCAGGGCGTCGCAGATCTCCTTGACCGGCTCGAACGACCCGTCGAAGGTCGAGCCGAGGATCGCGACGACGCCGATCGTGTTCTCGTCGCAGAGCTTCACGGCCTCCTCGGCGGAGAGGTTGAAGCGGTCGCCCTCCATCGGCACGAGGCGCATCTCGACGTCCCAGTAGTTGGCGAACTTCTCCCAGCAGACCTGGACGTTGATGCCCATCACGAGGTTCGGCTTGTCGGCCGGCTTGCCGTCGGCCTTGCGCCGATTCTGCCAGCGGCGCTTGAGCGCGAGGCCGCCGAGCATGGCCGCCTCGCTCGAGCCGGTCGTGGAGCATCCCGTCGCGGTCTCCACATCTGGCGAATGCCACAGGTTCGCGAGGATCGCGACGCAGCGCGACTCGAGCTCGGCCGTCTGCGGGTACTCGTCCTTGTCGATCATGTTCTTGTCGAGGCACTCGGCCATTAGCTTCTCGGCCTGCGGCTCCATCCACGTCGACACGAAGGTGGCCACGTTGAGGCGCGCGTTCCCGTCGAGCATCAGCTCGTCGTGGATGATCTGGTAGGCGACGTCGGGCGGCAGCTCGCCGTCGGGCAGTTCGTGGCGCGGGATCGTCGTGCCCTCCATGCTGAAGAGCGGCGCGACGGCGACGTCCTCCGAGCGGCGAGTCGGGGCTTTCGGGTGCTTGAGCGTCATGGGCCCACCTCTTCTGGTCGGGACGGCGGGGTCCCGCCGGATCGCTTGACGCTACTGCGGCGCGCGGGCCCAGGATTCACCCCCTTCGGACGAACGTGGACGCCTCAGGAACGGGCCTGCCGGTCCGCGAGGCGAGAGTATGGCGAGCGTGAACGCGAGCCCGGGCACACCCGGTCCCTCCGGCGAGCAGTTCGAGATCGCCCACGGCGATCAGCGGGCGGTTGTGACCGAGGTCGGCGGCGGGCTCCGCGTGTACTCGCAGGGCGATCGTCAGCTGGTCGACGTTAAGGCGCGGACGAGCTGTGCTCGTCGGGCCGCGGCGAGCGGGTCTCGCTCTGGGCCGACGAGGGCTACCCATTCGTGCTGCTCTGCACGGGCGACGACCGGCCTGACGTCCGTCGCCGCAGCCTGGCGGTCGAGCCGACGAGCTGCCCGCCCAACGCCTTCCAGATGGGGGAGTCGGTCGTCACGCGCGACCCGGGCGGCTCGGTCGTGACTCGGTGGGGCCTGTCGCCGCGCTGACGAGCCACGTCGTCGTCGGTATCGAAGTGGTGAACGGCGTCCGCACCGGGGTTGACGTGCGCCGACGCCGGTAGGAGGGTCGGCCAGTAATGCGGGGTTCATCCCGTTCGGACGAAGAGTCGCCTGCGGACCGTGCGGATGATGCCGGATCACACGATCGGAAGGCGGGAGCGGATGGTGAGGGTGAGTGACCCCGCCGGCGGGGGCCGGGGGGGAGACGGGCAACCGTGAACGGGCTCGCTGTGAGCACGGTCGACCTCGCGCGCGTCCAGTTCGCGACGACGTCGCTGTACCACTTCCTGTTCGTGCCGCTGACGCTCGGCCTGGGGCCGCTCGTCGCGATCATGCAGACGAAGTGGCACCGCAGCCGCGACGAGCGCTGGCTCAAGCTCACGCACTTCTTCGGGACACTGTTCCTGATCAACTTCGCGATCGGCGTCGCGACCGGCCTCGTCCAGGAGTTCGAGTTCGGGATGAACTGGTCGGTCTACTCGAAGTACGTCGGGAACGTCTTCGGTGCGCCGCTCGCGATAGAGGGCCTCGCCGCCTTCATGCTCGAGGCGACGTTTCTCGGGCTGTGGATCTTCGGCTGGAACCGCCTCTCGCCGCGCGTCCATCTGGCGACGATCTGGATCGCGGTTGCCGGAACCTGGATGTCGGCCTACTTCATCCTCACCGCGAACTCGTTCATGCAGGACCCGCAGGGCTACAACGTCGTGAACGGCGAGGCTCAGCTGACGAGCGTGTGGGAGCTGCTCACGACCAGGTGGTCGATCTACGCGTTCATCCACACGATCCTCGCCGGGCTGACCGCCGGGGCGGCCGTCGTGTTCGGCGTCTGCTGCTGGCACTTTGCACGCCGGCGAAACGCCGACACGTTCAGACCGGCCGCGAAGCTGGCGCTGATCGTGCTCGTCCCGGTGGCGAGCCTCAACCTGATGTTCGGCAGCGCCTTCGGCATCCTCGTCACGGACCTGCAGCCGATGAAGATCGCCGCGTCCGAAGCGCAGTGGGACACCTGCTCGAGCTGCTCCTTCTCGCTCTTCCAGATCGGCGGCTTCACGGAGGACGACCAGACACCGAGCTTCTCGATCCAGGTTCCGGACATGCTCTCGTGGCTGGCCACGGGCTCGCTGCACGGCACCGTGCAGGGCCTCAACAACCTGAACCAGGACTACCAGAAGCAGTACGCGCGCCAGAACGGGAGGTCGCAGAGCTACCTGCCGCCGGTGGAGGCCGTCTACTGGAGCATGCGCGGCATGGCCTACGCCGGCTCGCTCATCGCGCTGGTGGCCGTCGTCGGCGCCGTGCTCTACTGGCGGCGCAAGCTCGAGCGGTGGATCTGGTTCTGCTGGGTGGGCGTCGCCGCTGCGTTCCTGCCCCTGGTCGCGACGACCTTCGGCTGGCTGCTGACCGAGCTCGGGCGCCAGCCGTGGATCGTGCAGGGGCTGCTCTTGACCAAGAACGCGAACTCCCCGTCGGTCAGCACGACCTGGATCGCGATCAGCCTGGGGCTCTTCATCTGCCTCTACGTCGGGCTGCTCGTCCTGGACATCTGGCTCATGCGCCGCTACGCGGGCAAGGACCCGAGCGAGTCCGGGCCGGAGGAGGGCGTCGGCCCGCAGGCGGGGCTGGCGTACTGATGGATCTGCAGACCCTCTGGTTCGTCCTGATCGCGGTCCTCTGGAGCGGCTACTTCCTGCTCGAGGGGTTCGACTTCGGCGTCGGCATGCTGCTGCCGGTCCTGGCGCGCAACGAGGGCGAGCGGCGCCAGATGTTCCACACGATCGGCCCTGTCTGGGACGGCAACGAGACCTGGCTCGTCGTCGCCGGCGGCGCGACGTTCGCGGCGTTCCCGGCCTGGTACGCGACGCTCTTCTCGGGCTACTACATCGCGTTCCTGCTCATCCTGGTCTTCCTGATCATCCGCGTGCTCTCGTTCGAGTGGCGCTCGAAGGCGGAGACGGCGCGCTGGCGGACGGTCTGGACCTGGGCGAACACGGTGGGCAGCTTCGGGGCGGCGCTGATCTGGGGCGTCGGCCTGTCGGACCTCCTCTACGGCGTGCCGATCAACTCGAGCGGCGACTTCGCGGGCACGTTCTGGGACCTGTTCAGCGTGTACTCGCTGCTGGGCGGCGTGACGGTGGTGCTGCTCTTCGCCTACCACGGCGCGACCTACCTCACGATCCGCACCGTGGGCGACCTCTGCGAGCGCGCGGCGGCTACGGCGCGCAGCCTCGCGATCGCGGCCGGCCTCGTCGGCTCGCTCTTCCTCATCTGGACCGTCTACGTGGCGACCGACCGGAACGACAAGGACGTCTTCCCGCCGATCCTGCCGGCGCTCGTCGGGATCGCCGCGCTCGGGCTGAGCGTGCTCTTCGTCTACCGCCGCCGCAGCGGCCTGGCGTTCACGGCGACGGCCGTCGCGACCGTGTGCTGGGTGGCAACGATCTTCACGGGCCTCTTCCCGCGTGTAATGGTCTCGAGCACCGACTTCTCGAACAGCCTCACCGTCGACGGCGCTGCGTCGGCCCACTACACCCTGGCCGTGATGAGCGTCGTCGCGCTGATCTGCCTCCCGCTCGTCCTGCTCTACCAGGGCTGGACGTACCACGTGTTCCGCCAGCGCGTCGGCGGGGACGAGCTGCCGTCGGAGCCCGCTCGCGAGCCTGCCCCGGCCCTCCCCCAGACAGGACCGGTGAGCTGACCATGGCAGAGACCAACGGGCGTCCGCGCGTCCTGATCCTCGGCGGCGGCTTCGCCGGCATCGGCGCCGCGCAGGAGCTCCGCAAGAGCGACGTCGACGTGGTCGTGGTAGACGAGCACGACTACCACACCTTCAAGCCGCTGCTCTACCAGGTCGCCAGCGGGCTGCTGGAGCAGGCGACCGTCGGCCACCCGCTGCGCGACCTCGTGCAAGACCAGGACAACGCGCGCGTGCGCAAGGACGCGGTCGAGTCGATCGACCTCGAGAAGCGCGAGGTGCGCTTCGGCGAGCTGAAGCCGCTCGCCTACGACTACCTCGTGCTCGCGCTCGGCGCCGAGGTCAACTTCTTCGGCGTGGAGGGCGCGGCCGAGCACTCGTTCCCGCTCTACACGCTGCCGGACGCGGTGCGGCTGAAGAACCACGTGCTCGAGCGGTGGGCCGCGGCAGACCGCGACCCGTCGCTGATCGCCAACGGCGCGCTGAACGTCGTCGTCGTCGGCGGCGGCCCGACCGGCGTCGAGACGGCGGGCGCGCTCGCGGAGCTGTACACCGGCGTGTTCGAGAAGGACTACCCGGACGTCCCGAAAGACGCCGCGCGCATCACGCTGGTCGATTCCGGCCCCGAGATTTTCTCGATGTTCAAGGCGAACCTGCGCGAGTACACGAGAAAGGCGCTCGCGAAGCTCGACGTCGAGGTGATGACCGGCGAGATCGTGCAGGCCGTCGGCGAGCGCCGTGTCACGCTCAAGTCGGGGAAGGAGCTGGCTGCGCACACGCTCGTCTGGGGCGCCGGGCTTCAGGGCAACCAGCTGGTCAACCAGCTCGGCCTGGAGCTCCAGCGCGGAGCCCGCATCGCGGTCGACGAGCACCTCCGCGTTCCGGCTCATCCGGAGCTGTTCGTGGTCGGCGACCTCGCGGCGATCACGGATCCCAAGACGGAGAAGGTGCTGCCGCAGCTCGGCTCCGTCGCACTCCAGTCGGGCGAGCACGCGGGCAAGACGATCGCGCGTATCGCCGCCGGCAAGGACCCGAAGCCGTTCAAGTACACCGACAAGGGGACGATGGCCGCGATCGGCAGGGGCGCCGCGGTCGTCCAGATGCTCGGCGGCCGCACGATGAAAGGCATGAAGGCGCAGCTCGCCTGGGGTGTGGTGCACCTGGCGCTGTTGCCGACCAACGAGGACCGCTCCAAGGCGGTCGTCGACTGGGCCGGCGCCGCGATGACCCACCAGCGCATGGCCCGGATCACCGTGGACACGGAGGGGAAATGACGGACGGGACAGCAGCGTTTTTCGACGAGCTCGCGCAGCGCGGGCACGAGCCTCGGCTCGCGCGCGCGAAAGGCGTCGTGCGCGTCGAGGCCGGCAAGGGCTCGCGGGCACGCGTGTGGCACATCGAGATGCAGAAGGGCGACATCGTGGTGTCGCCCGGGCGCGGGGCGGCGGACACGACGCTGCGCGCGGACGAGGCGACGCTCGAGGGCATCGTCGGCGGCCGCATCAACCCGGTGGCGGCGCTGCTGCGCGGCCAGATCGAGCTCGAGGGCGACACGCGGCTGCTCGTCCTGTTCCGCCGGCTGCTGCCCGGCCCACCCGCCAAGCGCAAGAGGAGGAAGGCGTGAACGACGGCCTGGTCAAGATCCTCGACGGCAACACGTTCGTCGTCAGCGACGAGAACGGCGACATCGAGGCGTCGCTCACCGACCCGACCGGCCTTTTCTCCTACGACACGCGCTTCCTGTCGAAGTGGGTGCTGACGATCGACGGTGAGCGGCTGAACGCGCTCTCGGTCGACGACCTCCAGTACTTCGAGACGCGCTTCTTCCTCGTCCCGGGGACGGGCACCGTCTACGTCGACGCGAAGCTCTCGGTGATCCGCGAGCGCTCGGTCGGCGAGCGGCTTCCAGGAGCGCTGACCGTGCTGAACCACAACGAGAAGCCGGTCGACCTGACGATCCGGCTCGAAGCGGGCAGCGACTTCGCCGACCTGTTCGAGGTCAAGGACGCGCTCGCCAAGAAAGGCACGTACACCGCGCAGGTCCGCAGCGGGACGCTCGAGCTCGGCTACGAGCGCGAGACGTTCCGCCGTGCGACGGCGATCTCCGCGTCGACCACGGCCAAGGTCGACGCGCAGGGCCTGACCTTCCGGGCCAAGATCGCGCCGCACGGCAAATGGTCGACGGTGCTCGACGTCGTCACGACCGTCCACGGGCCTACGGCGCCGTCGAAGCGGACGCGCACGCAACATGCGCCGCGACCTCGAGCGCTGGCTTGCGGACGCACCGATGCTCGAGTCCGACTACGACGCCCTGAACGCGACGTACCAGCGCAGCCTCGTCGACCTCGCCGCGCTCCGGTTCTCGCCGCCCGTCGCCGGCGGCCACAGCCTCCCGGCCGCCGGGCTGCCGTGGTTCATGACGATGTTCGGCCGCGACAGCATCTTCACGAGCCTCCAGGCGCTCCCGTTCGCGCCGAGCTCGCGGCCACGACGCTGCGCGCGCTCGGTGAGTGGCAGGGCGCGCACGTCGACGACTTCCGCGACGAGGATCCCGGCCGGATCCTCCACGAGATGCGCTACGGCGAGATGACGGCGTTCGAGGAGCGGCCGCACTCGCCGTACTACGGGTGCGCCGACGCGACGCCGCTCTACGTCGTGCTGCTCGACGAGTACGAGCGGTGGACCGGCGACCGCAAGCTGGTGCGCGACCTCGAGCACGAGGCGCGGGCGGCGCTCGCACTGGATCGACGACTACGCCGACCTCCAGGGCAACGGCTACGTCTGGTACCAGCGGCGCAACGAGAAGACCGGGCCTCGAGAACCAGTGCTGGAAGGACTCGTGGGACTCGATCTCCTACCGCGACGGCCGTCTGCCCGGCTTCCCGCGCGCGACCTGCGAGCTGCAGGGCTACGCGTACGACGCGAAGATGCGCGGCGCCCGTCTGGCACGCGAGATCTGGAAGGACGTGCCGTTCGCCGAGGAGCTCGAGCGCGAGGCGGCCGACCTCAAGCGCCGCTTCAACCGCGACTTCTGGGTCGGGAAGGGCGAGTACTTCGCGCTCGCGCTCGACACCGAGGGCAAGCAGGTCGACTCGCTGACCTCGAACAACGGCCACCTGCTCTGGAGCGGCATCGTCGACAAGTCGAAGGCGAAGGCCGTGGCCGGCTACGCTGCTCGGCCCGCGGCTCTTCTCCGGCTGGGGCGTGCGGACGCTCGCCGAGGGCGAGGGCCGTTACAACCCGATCGGCTACCACGTCGGCACGGTCTGGCCATTCGACAACTCGTTCATCGCCTGGGGCCTGCGGCGCTACGGGTTCAAGGAGGAGGCGGCCCAGATCGCGTCGGGGATCCTCGACGCCGCGGTGTTCTTCGACGGCCGGCTGCCCGAGGCGTTCGGCGGCTACGAGCGCGAGCAGACGAAGTACCCCGTCCAGTACCCGACCGCCTGCAGCCCGCAGGCGTGGTCGACCGGCACGCCGCTCCTGCTTCTGCGGACGATGCTCGGGCTCGAGCCGCAGGGCGAGCAGCTGGTCGTCGACCCGGCGCTGCCGGACACGATCGGCCACCTGGAGCTGCTCGACATCCCCGGCCGCTGGGGCCGGGTCGACGCCTTCGGCCGCGGGCTGGTGCACGTCGGCCCTCACGACCACGAGCACAACGGGAGGAACAGATGACGAGCACGGCACCGGCCCCGGCGCGGGCGAAGACAGGCAGCGACGAGGGCCCCGCCGACGTCCTCGTCGTCTTCGGGATCACCGGCGACCTCGCGAAGGTGATGACCTTCCGCTCGCTCTACCGGCTCGAGCGGCGCGGCCTGCTCGACTGCCCGATCGTGGGCGTGGCCGTCGACGACTGGTCGGTAGACCAGCTGAAGGAACGCGCGCGCACCTCGATCGTCGGCACCGGCGAGGACCTCGACGAGGCGGTCTTCGACCGCTTCGCCAAGCGGCTGTCCTACGTCGATGGTGACTTCGGCGAGCCGGCGACGTACGAGAAGGTCGCCGAGGCGATCAAGGACTACGAGCGCCCGGTCTTCTACCTCGAGATCCCGCCGTTCCTCTTCGGCCGCGTGGTGCAGGGGCTCCACGACGCCGGGCTGACCGAGAACGCCCGCGTCGTCGTCGAGAAGCCGTTCGGCCACGACCAGGGGTCGGCGCATGCGCTCGCGGCCGAGCTGCACCAGTTCATCGACGAGTCGCAGCTCTACCGCATCGACCACTACCTCGGGAAGATGGGCGTCGAGGAGATTCTCCACCTGCGCTTCGCGAACGCGCTGCTCGAGCCGCTCTGGAGCCGCAACTACCTCTCGTGCGTCCAGATCACGATGGCGGAGGATTTCGGTGTCGAGGACCGCGGCCACTTCTACGACCCGGTCGGCGCCCTGCGTGACGTGGTCGTGAACCACCTGATGCAGGTCGTCGCCTACTGCGCGATGGAGGCGCCGTCGCGCGGCGACCCGCAGACGCTCAGTGACGCGAAGGTCGCGCTCTACCGGGCCGTTGGCGAGGCCGACCCGGCGCACTACGTGCGCGGCCAGTACGACGGCTACCAGTCGCATCGACGGCGTCGCCGACGACTCGACGACCGAGACGTACGCGGCGCTGCGTCTCGAGATCCACAACTGGCGCTGGGCCGGTGTCCCGTTCTTCATCCGGACCGGCAAGAAGCTGGCGAAGACGCAGACGGAGCTCCGCCTCGTCTTCAAGCGCGCTCCGAAGCTCGGCTTCCGGGCCTACGAGAACTCACCCGAGCCGAACCAGCTCGTGATCAAGATCGACCCGACCACCGGCGTCCGGCTGATGATCGATGCCCACCGCGCCGACCGGAAGGGCTCCGCGCCGATCGAGCTCGACGTCGAGTTCGCCGAGGAGGGCGGGGAAGGCCCGACCCCGTACGAGGTGCTCCTGCACGCAGCGATGGTCGGCGACCACACGCGCTTCACCCGCCAGGACGGCGTCGAGGAGACGTGGCGCGTCATGCAGCCGCTGCTCGACGACCCGCCGCCCGTCCATCCCTACAAGCCCGGGTCGTGGGGGCCCGAGGAGGCCGAGAAGCTGGTCGCCGGGTACGGCTGGCACGGGCCGTGGCTCGACGCATGACGACCACCGAGAAGTCGGCCGAGGCGCCGGTCCAGAGCGCCGCGGCGCCGTCGCCGTTCCCCCCGATCGCCGAGTATGCGTTCCTGTCGAACTGCCACACGGGCGCGCTCATCGCACCCGACGGCGCAGTCGACTGGCTGTGCGTGCCGAGCTACGACTCGCCGAGTGTGTTCGGGAGCCTGCTCGACCGCGAGGCGGGCTTCTTCCGCTTCGGGCCGTATGGCATGAACCACCCCACCGCCCGCCACTACGACGCGGGCACGAACGTGCTGGTCACGACCTGGAAGACGCCAAACGGCTGGGTGATCGTCCGCGACGCCCTGACCATGGGGCCTGCCGGGGAGACCGACCGGGTCACGCCGCACACGCGCCCGCCGGCCGACTTCGACGGCGATCACATGCTCGTCCGGACGGTCGAGTGCGTGGAGGGCGACGTCGAGGTCGAGCTCGTCTGCGAGCCCGCCTTCGACTACGGCCGCACGTCCGCCGCCTGGACCCGCAGACGGCGCGCATTCGGCGGACGCGACCGGCGCCGGTCAGGCCATCCGCCTCGTGTCCGACCTCGCGCTCGGCATCGAGGCCAACCGCGTCCGCGGCCGCCACGTCCTCAGGGCGGGGGACAGCGCCTTCTGCGCGCTGTCCTGGGCCGAGGGCTTCGAGGCCCCGAGCACGCTGGAGGACGCGGTCGCCCGCATGGAGGCGACCTCGCGCTTCTGGCGCGGGTGGTTGTCACGAGCGCGGATCCCGGACCACCGCTTCCGCGACCCGATCCAGCGCTCGGCGCTCGCGATCAAGGGCCTCACCTACATGCCCACCGGGGCGACCGTCGCCGCGCTGACGACGTCGCTGCCCGAGACCCCCGGCGGCGAGCGCAACTGGGACTACCGCTACACGTGGATGCGCGACACCACCTTCACGCTGCGGGCCCTGCACTTCCTCAACCTCGACTGGGAGGCCGACGAGTTCATCCAGTTCGTCGCCGACGTCGAGCCCACCGAGGACGGCTCGCTGCAGATCATGTACGGGATCGACGGCCGTCGCGACCTGACCGAGTCGACGCGCGACGACATGAGCGGCTACGCGGGCGCGAGGCCCGTGCGCATCGGCAACGGCGCCTTCGACCAGCGCCAGAACGACGTTTTCGGTGCCGTGCTCGACTCGATCCTGTCGCACACGCGCCAGAGCGAGCGGCTGCCGCGGCGCCTCTGGCCGATCGTGCAGTCACAGGCCGAGTGCGCGACGAAGGTCTGGCGCGAGCCGGACCAGGGCATCTGGGAGGCCCGCGGAGCACCCAAGCACTACGTCTCCTCGAAGCTGATGGGCTGGGTCGCCATGGACCGCGCGGCCAAGCTCGCGGACATCCGCGGCGACCCCGGGCTCAACGCGACCTGGCGCGCCACCGCGGACGAGATCAAGGCGGACATCCTCGAGCACGGCCTGCGCGCCGACGGCGTGCTGCGCCAGCACTACGAGGCCGACTCGCTCGACGCGTCCACGCTGCTCGCGCCGATCTTCGGCTTCCTGCCGGCGGACGACGAGCGGCTGCGCGCGAGCGTGCTCGCGATCGCGAACGAGCTCACCGAGGACGGCTTCGTGCTGCGCTACCGCACCGACGAGACCGACGACGGCCTGTCGGGCAAGGAGGGCACGTTCCTGATCTGCTCGTTCTGGCTCGTCTCGGCGTTCGCGGTCGTCGGCGAGATCCAGAAGGCACGTGACCTGATGGAGCGGCTGCTCCGCATCGCGTCGCCGCTCGGCCTCTACGCCGAGGAGTTCGACGCCGAGACCGGCCGCTTCCTCGGCAACTTCCCGCAGGCCTTCTCGCACCTGGCGCTGATCGAGGCGGCCGCGCGGATCATCCTGCACGAGCGAACAGGGGAGATCTGAGATGGAGAGCTACGACGTCATCATCGTCGGCACCGGTGCGGGGGGCGGCACGCTTGCCCGCCACCTGGCGCCGTCCGGCAAGCGGATCCTGCTGCTCGAGCGCGGCGACTGGCTTCCGCGCGAGCCGCAGAACTGGCAGGCCGCGGACGTCTTCATCGACAACCGCTACGTGTCCGAGGACACCTGGTACGACCCGAAAGGGAAGGCGTTCCAGCCGCAGATCCACTACTTCGTCGGGGGCGCAACGAAGCTCTACGGGGCGGCCCTCTACCGGCTCCGCGCCGAGGACTTCGGCGAGCTCGCCCACCACGACGGCGTCTCGCCCGCGTGGCCGATCACCTACGACGAGCTGGAGCCGTACTACACGCTCGCCGAGCAGCTGTACGAGGTGCACGGCGCGCGCGGGGAGGACCCGACCGAGCCGCCGGCGAGCGGGCCCTACCCGTTCCCGGCCGTCTCGCACGAGCCGCGCATGCAGCAGCTCCACGACGATCTGGAGGCCGCGGGCCTCCATCCGTTTCACGCGCCCTGCGGCATACGGCTCAGCGAGTCGAACATGCCGTACTCGGCGTGCGTGCGCTGCCAGAACTGCGACGGCTTCCCGTGCGTCGTGCACGGCAAGTCGGATGCGGAGGTATTTGGAGTCCGGCCGGCGCTCGAGCACCCGAACGTCACGCTGCGGACGAACACGCGCGTCGTGAAGCTCGACACGAACGGCTCCGGCACGACGGTTCAGGGAGTCGTCGTCGAGCGCGACGGAGCGACCGAGACGTACACGGCCGACGTGGTCGTGCTCGCCTGCGGCGCGGCCAACACCGCGAAGCTGCTGCTCTCCTCGGCGAGCGACGCGCACCCGAACGGGCTCGCGAACGGCTCCGACCAGGTCGGGCGGAACTACATGTTCCACAACTGCTCCGCGGTGCTCGCGCTGTCGAAGGACGAGAACCCGACCGTTTTCCAGAAGACGCTCGGCCTGAACGACTTCTACTTCGCGGGCAACGGCCGCGAGTACCCGCTCGGGAACATCCAGATGGTCGGCAAGTCGCAGGCGCCGATGTTCCGCGGCGAGAAGCCGGGCGAGACGAAGCTCGCGCCGAGCTGGACGCTCGAGAAGGTCGCGAAGCACGCGGTCGATTTCTGGCTCTCGACCGAGGACCTGCCCATGCCCGAGAACCGCGTCACGGTCGACCGCGACGGCAAGCTCACGCTCGCGTACACCTCCACGAACGACAAGCCGAAGGCGGAGCTCGGGAAGCAGCTCCACTCGATGCTCGGGAAGCTGCACATGGAGGAGGACGGGCTCTTCCACCGCTTCGCCTACCTGAAGACGGAGATCCCGGTGGCGGGCGTGGCGCACCAGGCAGGCACGGCCCGCATGGGCTCCGACGCCGCGGACTCGGTCGTCAACCAGGACTGCCGCGCGCACGAGGTGGACAACCTCTACGTCGTCGACACGAGCGTGTTCCCGTCGATCGGCGCGGTCAACCCGGCGCTGACGGCGATGGCGAACTCGCTTCGCGTGGGCGACCACCTGCTCGATCGGCTCGGCGCCGGCGCGACGGTGGGCGCGGCGTCCGCCCGGGCCTAGCCCCGGCCGAGCGTGCCCGCACTCGACCCGCGCCTCGTTCGCCGCGCGCGGCCGGTGCGGGCGCTGCTCGCGGTCGACGTGGCCGCCGGGCTCGCGACTGCCGTGCTCGTCCTCGTCGGCGCGACGCTGCTGGCGAGGGTCATCGCAGGCGCCGCCGCGGGCGACCCGCTCGCAGACGTCTCGGGCGAGTTGGTGGCGCTCGCGGCGGTGTTCGCGCTCCGCGGGGCGCTGGCGTGGGTGTTCGAGGTCGCGGGCCGCCGGGCCGCGGCGGCGACGCTCTCGGAGCTCCGGCTTGCGCTCGTCGCGCAACGGCTGCGCGACCAGCCGGCCGCGCTCGACCGCGCGGAGGCCGGCGAGCTGACCGCGGCCACGGTTCAGGGCGTCGACGCGCTGGAGGCGTACTTCGCCCGCTACCTGCCGCAGCTCGTGCTCGGCTGCATCGTCCCGGTCGCGGTGCTCGCGTGGGTTGCGACCGTCGACCTCGAGTCGGCGCTCGTGATGCTGCTGACGCTCCCGCTCGTGCCGGTCTTCATGTGGCTCATCGGCCGCTACACGGAGGTGCGGACTCGCGAGCGCTGGCAGGCGCTGCGGCTCCTCTCCTCGCACTTCCTCGACGTCGTGCGCGGGCTGCCGACGCTGCGCGCGTTCAACCGCGGCAAGGCGCAGGCGGCGACGATCGCGGACGTCTCCGAGCGCTACCGGCGCGCGACGATGGGCACCCTGCGGGTGACCTTCCTCTCGGGCTCGGTGCTCGAGCTGGCGGCGACGCTCGGGGTGGCGCTCGTGGCGGTCACCGTGGGCGTGCGGCTCGTGGGAGGAGGCATCGGCTTCGAGGCCGCGCTGGTCGTGCTCGTGCTCGCGCCGGAGCTCTACCTGCCGATCCGCCGGCTCGGCGCCCAGTACCACGCGAGCGCCGACGGGGTGGCGGTGGCGGGGCGGATCCTCGACCTGCTCGAGGCGCCTCCCGCCGTGTCGTCGGGCCGCCTGGTGGCTCCAAGCTTCTCGCCGATCCGGTTCGAGCGTGTCTCGTTCGCATATTCGGCCCGGCCCGGCCCGGTGCTCGACGGCGTCGATCTGGAGCTCGCGCCGCGCGAGACGGTCGCACTCGTCGGCCCGAGCGGGGCGGGCAAGAGCACGCTCGCGGCGCTGCTGCTGCGGCTCGCCGAGCCGACGGAGGGCCGCATCGCCGTCAGCGGCGTCGACCTGGCCGACTGCGACGCGGCCGCCTGGCGCAAGCAGCTCGCCTGGGTGCCACAGCGGCCCGCCATCCTGCACGGCACCGTCGCCGAGAACATTCGCCTCGGCGACGCGTCCGCCGATGACGCGGGCGTGGTCGAGGCCGCCGTGCTCGCGGGCGCCGACCGCTTCGTGCGCGCGCTGCCACAGGGGTACGCGACGGTCGTCGGCGACGGTGGCCGGCCGCTCTCGGCGGGTGAGCGGCGGCGCATCGCGCTCGCCCGAGCGTTCCTGCGAGATGCGCCGCTCGTGGTGCTGGACGAGCCGACGGCCGACCTCGACCCGGATGCCGCGGACGTCGTCGCCGAAGCCGTTGTCCGCCTTGCCACCGGGCGCACGACGCTTCTGATCACGCACCGGCCCGAGCTCGTCGCCGCCGCCGACCGCGTGGTGGCGCTTCAGCGCGGCGGGCTCGTGGACCTGCGAGTCGGGGAGTCGGCGTGACGTTGCGCCGCCTGCTCGCGCTTGCCGGCGCTCCCCGGTCGCGCGTCGCGCTCGCCGTCGGCCTCGGAGCGGCAACCGTCCTCTGCGGCGTCGGGCTCATGGCCACCGCCGGCTACCTGATCTCGCGCGCGGCCGAGCGGCCGCCGATCCTGTCGCTGACGGTCGCGATCGTGCTGGTCCGCGCCTTCGCGCTGACACGTCCCGTCGCGCGCTACGCCGAACGGCTGGCGTCCCACGATCTCGCGCTGCGCGTGCTCGGGCGGGTTCGCGTCCGCGTGTACGAGCGCATCGAGCCCCTCGCGCCGGCCGAGCTCGCGGGCGACCGGCGCGGCGACCTCCTCTCGCGGCTCGTCGCGGACGTCGACGCGCTCCAGGACCTGCACCTGCGCGTGCTCGGGCCACCGCTCGTCGCGGTCGCTGCCGGAGCGGTTTCGGTCGCCGTCGCTGCGGTGGTCCTGCCGGCGGCGGGCGTCGTCCTCGCGATCGGCCTGGTCGTCGGCGGTCTTGCCGTTCCCGCGCTCACTGGCGCCGCGAACCGGCGCGCAGGACAGCGGCAGGCGGCGCTCCGCGGCTCCCTGTCCGCGGAGCTCGTCGAGCTGCTCGGGGCAGCACCCGAGCTGGCTGTCTACGGGCAGGAAGAGGAGCGGCTCGCGCGCGTGCGCGCGGCCGACGACGCGCTGGTGCGGGTCGGCCGCCGCGACGCCCTCGCGACCGGGGCCGGAGACGGGCTCAACCTGCTCGTGACCGGCGCGACCGTGGCGGGTGTGCTCGCTGTCTCGGTCTCCGCGCATGCGGGCGGACGGCTCGACGGCGTGCTCATCGCGCTCCTCGCGCTGCTCGCGCTCGCCTCGTTCGAGGCGGTTCAGCCGCTCGCCGAGAGCGCCCGCGTGCTCGCCACGACGCTCGCCGCGGGCGAACGCGTGCTCGAGCTGACGGACCGCCAGCCGATCGTCCGCGACCCGGACGATCCCGCCGCGCCGCCAGCCTGGCCCTTCGCCGTCGAGCTGGAGGACGTCACCGTCCGCTATCCGGGAGCGCACGAGCCCGCACTGGAGCACGCCGGCCTGCGGCTCGATCCAGGCAGCTGCGTCGCCCTCGTCGGCCCGAGCGGTGCCGGCAAGACCACCCTCGTCAACGTGCTGTTGCGCTTCCTCGACCCCGAGCAGGGGCGCGTCAAGCTCGCCGGCCGCGACCTGCGCGACTACAGCCAGCACAGCGTCCGTGCCGCGATCGCCGTCGCCGGCCAGGACTCGCACGTGTTCTCGGCGAGCGTTCGTGCAAACCTGTGCGTGGCGCGCCCGGGCGCTTTGGACGAGGAGCTCGAGCGCGCCCTCGACCGTGCGCGCCTGCTCGAGTGGGTGAGCAGCCTCCCCGACGGCCTCGACACGCTCGTCGGCGAGGAGGGCCGCGAGCTCTCGGGCGGCCAGCGCCAGCGGCTGACGGTCGCCCGCGCGCTGCTCTACGACGCGCCTGTGCTGGTGCTCGACGAGCCGACGTCGCACCTCGACGCGGCCACCGCAGAGGAGCTCGTGAGCGACGTGCTCTCGGCAGCCGAGGGCCGCACCGTGCTGCTCGTGACGCACAGGACCGAGGGCCTCGACCTCGTCGACCGCATCGTCCGGCTCGAAGACGGCCGGCTCAGAGACGCGGCAGCGTGACGATCAGCCCGAGCGCGACGGCTCCCAGCACCACGGCGAGGCCCAGGAGCCCGAGCCGGACCCGCGCCGACTCGAAGCGCTGGCTGAGCGCGATCAGGAACAGCACCGTCGCCAGCAGGACCGTCGCGCGCACGTAGCGGTCGCCGTTCTCACGGCCCTTCGTGCCGCGCACGAACGTCGCCGAGGCACGCGCGTTGAGCGCGGTGGCGCGGTCCGCATTGCGGTTGAAGTACTGGGGCATCTCGATCGGCCCGTGCGGCGCCCGCGGATTGTGCAGCGGATCGGTCTTCAACCACGCGCGAAACGCCGGCTGGTAGTCGGCCCGGAAGCGCCTCGCGTACGCGCGCGCGAGCGGCTCGTCTCCGGTGAGCTTCGCCTGGAGCCACTGGTTGAGTGTGGTGGCGTCGTAGACCTGCTCCTGGCCGGCCACCCCCTCGAGCGCGTTGGCCTCGAAGCGCTGCCGCGTAGCGGCGCCGTAGAGCGTCGCCTCGCGGCCGTCCCAGAGCGCCGACTGGTAGCCGCTCCAGGCAGTCGCGACCGCGACGAGCGCCAGCAAGAGCGCTTCGCCGATCTCGATCCAGAGGCGCTTGCGACCCGAGCTGTGGCCGTGCTCGTGCATGTGGTGCGCGATCTCGACGTTCGACCCGATTTCCGTCACGTGGCGACGGTACGAAGTGGCGGGCATCACGGCTTCGTCCCGGTGGGGTGATGCAGCCCGGCTCACCGCGCGTTCTGCTGCACCGGTGGCGGAAGCGTCCCCGACACCGAGCCGCGCCGGGGCCGCTCTCGGCGCTCTGATCGCGGTCGCGGCCGCGAACCTGGGGCGCCGTGGCGCACCGCAACGGGCGGCAAGTTGGTAGTACGGGCCCTATGAGCACAGCGACGACTGACCGGGACCCCGATCCGGGCGCGGACCCCCTAGCCCTGACGCGGTCGCCCGGCTTCTGGGTGATCGTGCGCTACGCCGTCGTGCTCGGCGTCGTGCTCGCGTTTGCGGGGCTGGCATTTCTCGGCTTGGTGTCGGCCGGCACCGACCTCTGGTTCACGCTTCCCGCAAGCCCGAGCTGGTTCGACGGGAATTTCTGGTGGGTCGCGGTGACCGCGGGCGCCGGGCTGATCGTCGGCGTGCTGCGCCGCCTCTTTCGCGTCGCGGACACGGTGCCGGGCACGGTCGAGATGCTCAAAGAGCAGCGGGTCGAGCCGTCCATGGTGCCGGGGGCGGTTGTCGTCTCCCTCGTGTCGCTGGCGGGTGGGGCGAGCCTCGGGCCCGAGGACGCACTGGGGAAGATGGGTGGCGGGCTGGGCACCTGGCTCTCGGAGCGGCGGAAGCTCAGCGAGGACATCCGCAAGACGAACACGCTCAGCGGGATGTCCGCGGCGTACGGGGGCCTGTTGTCGTCGCCGATCCTGGCGTCGATTCTCACGCTCGAGATAGCGCGTCCGAGGGCACGCTTCGCCGACACGCTGGTCGGAGGCCTGCTGGCGTCGACGATCGCGTTCGCCGTCTACTTCCCGATCGCAGGGTCGACGTTCGTCGGGCTGTATTCACTCCCGCCGTACAAGTACGAGGACTGGCAGTTGCTCGCCGCCGTTCCGCTCGGCCTCGTCGCCGGTGCGCTCGCGCTGATCACGGCCGTCGCGATCGGGGCCATGAAGAAGCTCACCTTGCCGCTCGCGAAGTTCACCGTCCTGCGGCCGGTGATCGGCGGAATCGCCTTCGGGCTCGTCGGCGTCGCGCTCCCGCTCACTCTGTTCACGGGAACCGACCAGCTCACGACGGTGATCCGCGACGGGGCCGCGCTCGGCGCCGGCCTGTTGATCGCGGTCGTGTTCGCGAAGATCCTCGTGTTCGCAGTCTGCGAAGCCACCGGTTTCATCGGTGGGCCGTTCCTCGTGATGCTGTTCATCGGCGGTACGGCCGGGGTCACGGCCCACGTGCTCATCCCCGGGCTGCCGGAGGGTCTCGCGTTCGCAGCGATGTTCGCCGCCCTCCCGGCGGCGCTCGTTGCCGTCCCTTTCTCGCTGCTCTTCCTGGCCGCCCTCACGACTCAGATCGGCACGCTCCAGATGGCCCCGGTCACCGTCGCGGTGCTCACGGCGTACCTCGCCGTCTCTGGATCCGGCCTGCTCATGTCCCTGGCGCGCAAGCGCGGCAAGCCCGCGCCCGCGACGTCGTAGCGCGATCGGCGACGCCGTCCGGCTTGCGCAAGCCTCTAGCTCAGGATCGCTACGAGGCCGTCAGGTCGCCAGGATGCCGCCGAAGACGAGCAGCGTCACGGTCCCGACCCGCTGCTGGTTCTCCGTCAGCCAGCGTTGCCCGGCGGCCAGCAGCGCATTCGCGTGCCGGCCCGCCACCACGTAGATCGCGACGGGAGCCCACACGAGCACGCCGGCGACCGCGATGTAGAGCAGGGCGAGCGAGACCTCCTCGGGCCTGGACAGGCCCGCCGCCGTCAGGGTGGCCGCTGCGACGAGCGTGATCGTCAGGCGCTTGGGGATGCCCAGCCCGAAGAGCGTGCCCATGAGTGCAGCCGTGAGGGGTGTGAGGTGCTCGAAGCGGGCCATGAGCGCGCGTGTCCGGCCGGGCCCGTTGCGCGGCTGCGGGGGGCCGCTGCGACGCACGCGCCAGCCCGCGGCCAGGAGGAGCACGCCCGAGGCCCAGCTCGAGGACGCCCGCGACCACGTTGTCGCCGTCGCCGACCTGCGCTGCCGCCCCCACCGCGAACGCGAAGATCCAGCCGATCGACTCCCCGGCCAGGAACGCCAGTGCGAAGATCACGCCGTTCAGCCGCGCGCGCCGCGTCTTCAGGACGGCGATCGTCAGCGTGAGCGCCAGCGGGCTGGCCGCGGCGAGCAGCGCCATCAGCAGTATTCGCAGTGTCGTTCCCAGAGTGGGTCCTCCTGCGCGGCGACTCGGCCACCGAACCCTCGTTCCCAGGGGGAGCGCCGGAATCGCCTCCATCGGATGATGCGGCCACGGTCGGGCGGCCCGTGAGGCTGATCGCAGGCACGTAGCCTTCGTCCTCCATGGACGATGCGCCGTGTCCGCCGTGCAGGACGATCGCAGGATGATGAGCGAGGGTACGAGGGCTGCGCCTGTCGCTCCGCCGGCGTTCCATCTGCTTGCCAAGCCGACGGGCGCCGTCTGCAACCTCGACTGCTCGTACTGCTTCTTCTTGTCGAAGGAGATGCTGTATCCGGGCTCGCGGTTCCGGATGGCGGAGGATCTGCTCGAGACCTACCTCCGCCAGCTGATCGAGGCGCACGCGACGGGTGCCGGAGGTGACGATCGCCTGGCAGGGTGGCGAGCCGACGCTGATGGGGCTCGATTTCTTCCGCCGCTCGGTCGAGCTCGCGAACGGCTTTCTGCGGCCCGGCCAGCGGGCGCTGCACACGATCCAGACGAACGGGACGCTGATCGACGAGGAGTGGGCGGCGTTCTTTGCCGAGCACGACGTTTCTCGTCGGCATCTCGATCGACGGCCCGCGCGAGCAGCACGACGCCTACCGCGTCAACAAGGGCGGCAAGGGCTCGTTCGACGACGTCATGCGCGGCCTCGGCCATCTGCGCGAGGCAGGCGTCGAGTGGAACGCGCTGACGACGATCCACGCCGCCAACGCCGAGCACGGCCGCGACGTCTACCGCTTCCTGCGCGACGAGTGCGGCGCCCGCTTCGTCCAGTTCATCCCGATCATCGAGCGGGTCGCCGAGGCAGACGAGAACGGCACGGTGCCGTGGACGTCGTGGCGCGACCGGCCGCTCTACACCCAGCAGGGCGAGCGGGTCACCGGGCGCTCGGTGACTGCGCGAGCAGTACGGCCGCTTCCTGATCGACGTCTTCGAGGAGTGGGTGCGCCGCGACGTGGGCGAGGTCTACGTGCAGATGTTCGACGTCGCGCTGGCGAACTGGGTGGGCGAGCCGCCGGGCCTCTGCATCCACTCGGAGACGTGCGGGCTCGCGCTGGCGCTCGAGCACACCGGCGACCTCTACTCCTGCGACCACTTCGTCGAGCCGGAGTACAAGCTCGGGAACATCCGCGAGACGCACATGCTCGAGCTCGTCGCCTCGCAGCGCCAGCAGCAGTTCGGGCTCGACAAGCGCGACACGCTGCCCCGCTACTGCCGCGAGTGCGACGTGCGCTTCGCCTGCCACGGCGGCTGCCCCAAGGACCGCTTCATCTCGACGCCTGACGGCGAGCCGGGGCTCAACTACCTCTGCGCCGGCTACAAGGCGTTCTTCCACCACGTCGACCGGCCGATGCGCTTCATGGCCGAGCAGCTGCGGCGCGAGCGGGCGCCGGCCGAGATCGTGGCGCTCTACCGGGCCGAGGACGCGCGCCGCGGCCGCAACGACCCGTGCACCTGCGGCACCGGCCGCAAGTGGAAGCACTGCCACGGGAGCGCGAACTAGCCCCCTACGTCGGTGCCGCGACTGCGGCCTCGGTGACGCCGTCCGGCTCGCGCGCCTTCGAGATCGCGATCGCCCCGAGGGCGGCCAGGCCGAGCCCCGCGATCGCGACGACCTTGTGCCACGTCGGATCCTTCAGCCGCTCGTCGAAGAGCACGATGCCGATCAGCACCGACACGATCGGGTTCGCGACCGAGACGGTCGCCACGGACGTAGCGAGGAAGCCCTCCGCAAGCGAGACCTGCTGCAGCACGAACGCGGCGATGCCGACGAACGCGAGGCCGTAGAGCTCCCAGGTGCCGAGCACGCCCGCCACGCCGTCGTCGTGCAGCGTCTCGAGCGTCGGCTTGGTCAGGCACGCCGATACGCCGAAGAGCACGCCCGCGACGACGCCGATGAACGCGGCCTTGCGCAGGCCGCCGCCGCTTCGGCCGGCGCCTACCATCAGCGCGACGCAGAGGGCTCCGACGATCAGGACGCACACGGCCCATTCGTCGTTCGGGGCGTCAGTCCTTGCCGCTCGCCGGCTTCCCGAAGAGGGCGTACAGCGCGAGGCCGGCGACGACGATCGCGGCGCCGAGCACCTGCCGTCTGGTCACCACTTGCGACGTGACGAGGTACCCGAGCGGCAGCGCAAACACGACGGTGCTCACGAGCAGCGGCTGGACGATCGAGATCCGACCGCGGTCGAGCGCGATCGCCTGTGCCACATAGCCGACAAGCAGCGCTGCCGTCCCGCCCAGCCACCAGGAGCTCCCACCGAGTTTCAGGAACGACTTCAGGCCCTCGGCCGAGACGCCGAGCTCGAGCGCACCCCGCTGCTGGAAGGTCGCGGCGACCGCGAACAGGAACGCCGCGACGATGGCGAGAACGGTCGACATGGTGCGTTCCTAGATTCGCCGCGCTCCGGCGGCTTCATCCCGGCGGAGTGATCCACGCTCTGCCGCAAGTCGTTACGGTCAGCCGGTGACCACCGCCGACCCGCCGTCAACAGGCCCTGTCGATCCCCTGCCGCAGGAGCCGCGCTGGCCGGTGGCGCTCACGCTCGGCGCCTTCATCGCCATCTCGGTCGTGCTGCGCCTGGCCGAGCCCGGCCGCGAGTCGCTCGGCCCCGTCTGGCTCGTCCCTGCGATCGAGATCGGGCTGTTCATCGTCCTGGTGCTCGCCGATCCGGCCAACATCGAAGGGCGGCGGCACTGGCTCAGGCCGCTGTCGATCACGCTCGTGAGCGCGCTGGCCGCCGTCGCGCTCGTCTCGACGATCGTGCTGGTCACCGACCTGATCCGAGGCGGGCCGGTCACGAACGAAGCAAGCTCGCTCCTCGCCTCCGGCGCGATCATCTGGCTCGGCAACGCACTCGTCTTCAGCCTGCTCTACTGGCTGCTCGACTCGGGCGGGCCGTACGCACGCTACGTCGGGGAGCGCGAGTACCCCGATTTCGGCTTCACCGAGCTGCAGAATCCCGACCTCGTGCCGCCGGACTGGCGGCCGCACTACGTCGACTACCTCGTGCTCGGCCTGACGACGAACACGGCGTTCAGCCCCACGGACGTGCTGCCGCTCGCGCGCTGGGCGAAGCTGGCGATGATCACGCAGGCGCTGATTGCGCTCACGGTCGTCGGCCTGGTGATCGCCCGCGCCGTGAACGTGTTCGCCTGAGATGGCCAGCGACGAGGCACGCCAGCACCGCGTCGAGATCGCGGCGACCATTCTCCTGGCGGTCGCCGCCGTCGCGACCGCCTGGAGCACCTACCAGTCGACGCAGTGGCGCGGCCAGCAGGCGATCGACACTGCCAGTTCGACGAAGAACCGCATCCGATCGTCGGAGGCCGCGACGCACGCCGGGCAGCTCACACAGGTCGACATCGCCACGTTCATCCAGTGGGTGAACGCCGACGTCGCCGGCGACCAGAAGCTCGCGCGCTTCTACCGCAAGCGGTTCCGCCCTGAGTTCAAGCCCGCCTTCGCTGCGTGGCTCGCGACCAATCCGCGGACGAACCCGAAGGCGCCGCTGACCCCGTTCGCCATGCCGCAGTACCGGGTTGCCGCGCAGGAGCAGAGCCGGCGTCTGAACGCCGCCGCCGGCGTGTTCAGCGGCAAGGTCGAGACGGACAACCAGCGCGCCGACAACTACGTGCTGGCGGTGGTGCTCTTCGCGTCCGCGCTCTTCTTCGCCGGGATCTCCACGAAGCTCCGCCCCCTGCGCCAGCGCGAGGCGCTGCTCGCGCTCGGCTGGGTCATCTTCCTCGGCACGCTCGTCTGGGTCTTGCTCTCACCGATCCGGCTCTCGCTCTAGCCGGGCAGCGCATTTCGCCCCCACGGGGTGATGAGCGGCGGCGCACACTGCCGAAGATGGATCGGGAGCGCGGCCGCCGGCGTGCGCGCGTTCGTACAGGAACGGAGGGCGTGATGAGCAGCGAGGAGAAGACGGAGCAGCGACCGCAGGCGCAGAACGGGCCCCGGCGCGCGAACGGCCAGTCGAGGCCGCGCGGGCGGAAGGTCACGCATCTCACGCGCGCCGAGCGGGAGGCGCGGGGCAAAGCCGCGCGCAGCGAGGTGCCGCGGCGCTCCCACGGCACGTACGAGCCGGCCTCGTCGCGGCCCGACCCGATCGCGCTCCTCGAGGAGCAGGCCGTCTCGCGCGTCCCCGACCTCGTCCCGATCCGCTACGGGCGCATGCTCGTCTCGCCCTTCGCCTTCTACCGCGGCGCGGCGCTGATCATGGCGTCGGACCTCGCCGGGATGCCCCGGTCGGGCCTCGATGTGCAGCTCTGCGGCGACGCGCACCTGTCCAACTTCGGCGGCTTCGGTTCGCCGGAGCGGCGGCTGCTCTTCGACATCAACGACTTCGACGAGACGTTCCCCGGCCCCTGGGAGTGGGACGTCAAGCGTCTCGCCGCAAGCTTTGCGGTCGCCGGGCGGGAGAGCGGCTTCGCCGCCAAGGATCGCCGCAAGGTGATCCTGTCGGCTGTCGGATCGTACCGCGAGGCGATGCGGAAGTTCGCCGCCATGAAGAACCTCGACGTCTGGTACGCCCACCTCGACATGGACGCCGCCCTGGTCGAGCTCGCGGCGAGTGCCAAGGCCAGGCAGGTCAAGCGCGCGCAGGCGGGCATCGCCAAGGCGCGTACGCGCGACAGCATGCAGGCGTTCGCCAAGCTGACGCGGGTCGTCGACGGCGAGCGCAGGATCGTCAGCCAGCCGCCGCTCATCGTGCCCATCGACGAGCTCCTGCCGGAGCCGAGAGCGCGCGAGGAGATCGTGGACGAGATTCGGAAGCTGATCCGCGAGTACCGGAGCTCGCTGCACAACGACCGCCGCAACCTGCTCGAGCAGTTCCACTTCGTCGACATGGCGCGCAAGGTCGTCGGTGTCGGCAGCGTCGGCACCCGCGCCTGGATCATCCTCATGCTCGGTGTCGACGACGGCGATCCGCTGTTCCTCCAGGTGAAGGAGGCGCAGCCCTCGGTCCTGTCGCGGTTCCTGGGCAAGGGCCGGCACGCCAACGAGGGCGAGCGCGTCGTTCGCGGCCAGCGCCTCATGCAGGCGGCGAGCGACATCTTCCTCGGCTGGGAGCGGACGACGAGCACGCTCGACGGCCAGCAGCGCGACTTCTACATCCGGCAGCTGCGCGACTGGAAGGCGTCGGCCGTCATCGAGGCGATGGTCCCCAGGGGCATGGCGCTCTACGGGACGCTGTGCGGCTGGACGCTCGCGCGGGCCCACGCCCGCTCGGGCGACCGGGTCGCGATCGCGACCTACCTGGGCGCGGGCGACGTCTTCGACCAGGCCCTCGTCGACTTCGCCGAGAGCTACGCCGATCAGAACGAGCGCGACTACGCCGCGCTGCAGGAGGCCGTCGACTCGGGGCGCCTGACGGCGGTGTCGGCGTAGCCCACGCTACCCGGCGTCCCGCGCCCGGGCGGCTTCGGGCAGCAGCAGCACGGCGCCAACGAGGAAGCACAGCCCGCCCAGAGCCGTGAACGCGTTTGCGGCGGCAAGGTCGACGACGCTCCCCGTCGACGGCACGACGAACGCCGCGATCGCCGAGATGCCGAAGAAGATGCAGCCGAGCAGGTTGACGGCCGCGATCTTCCATTCGAGATCGCGGCCGCGCCAGCACGCGTAGCCGCCGCAGACCTCGACGAACGCGAGGTAGCCCGAGATCAGGAAGAAGGCCGATCCGAGCGCGTCGGGCGACCACACGAGCCGGTTGTACTCGACGTTGTCGAGCCCGGTCGTCAGCGCGCGGAAGGTGTCGACGTTGAAGAGCAGCGTGCCGGCGAACTGGACGACGCTGCTCCACCAGTCGATCCGGTGGGGCTCGAACGCGACGAGGCGAAACCGCCGGCTGCCCGCTGCGGACGGATCGCGGTCCGTGTTGAACGTCTGGATGCACTGGAGCGCAGCGGCCGTGGTGAAGAAGATCGACCCGACGAAGAACACGAGCCCGTCGACGGCCGATCCGACCAGCTCGACGAAGCCGGGGAACGGGCCGATCGTGAAGCACGCCGCGCCGATCGCGAAGAGGACGCCGATCCACCACGAGAGCCGGTGCGGCGCCCACCAGACGCCCTCGTCCGCGGCCCGGGCTCGCTTGCGGTGGGCGCGTGACGACCACCGCGCGACGCTCCCGTCCGGACGCCGGAAGCTGACGTGGGTGACGAAGGGGCCGAGCCGCCTGTGCTCGAGCCGAGTCCAGCCCGCCGGCGTCTCCGGGTATTCCACGACCTAGGCCGCGGGCGCGATCACGGGTGCCGCCTCTTCGGCGGCGGCCTGTTCCGTGGGCTTCCCGGGCAGCTTGCGCGTGGGCCAGAACGCGAGCACGCCGAACGCCGCAACCGCGAAGAGCGCGGTCCGCAGCCCGTCCAGCTCGGCCTCGCCGTACGCGTCGGCGACCGCGGTCGCCTGCCCGGGCGGCAGCCCCGCATCGCGCGCGGCCTGCTCGACCTGCTCGACCGGAACGGCGTCCAGGCCCTTGCTCGCCGCCTCGGTGAGCGCGGCCTCGGTGCGCTGCGGCAGAGCCGGGTTGTCCTGAACCCGCTCGACGAAGCCGTTCGTCAGCCCGGTGAGGAGCACCGCGCCGATCAACGCCGTGCCGAGCGAGGCACCGAGGTTCTGCGCCGTCCCTTGCAGGCCGCCGGCCTCGTTCGTCCGGTCGGGAGGCACCGACGAGATGATCACGTTCCCGAGCTGGGAGACGAGCAGCCCTGCGCCGACGCCGAAGAGCGCGAGCCCAAAGCCGAACTGCCAGCCGTGCAGCGTCACGTCGATGCTTCCGAGCAGGACGAACGAGCCGATCACGAGCGCGCCGAGGCCGACCTGCGCCGTACGCTTCGGCGAGCGGCGCGCGGCCATGCGCGGCCCGAGGAGCGCCGCCGCGAGCATCGAGACCGACATCGGGAAGAGCCGCTTGCCCGTCTCGAACGCGTCCAGCCCGAGCACCACCTGGAGGTAGACCGGCAGGACGAAGAACACGCCGAGCAGGATCAGCTGCTGCATCAGGAGGGTCGACAGCCCGGCCCGCAGGTGCACGATCTTCAGGAGCGCGCGGTCGAGCAGGGCGTCGCGGCCCTGCGCGTCGCGGTGCTCGAGCCACATCCAGAAGCAGCCGAGCAGAACGAGCGCCGCCGAGGATCAGGAACGGCACCACCGACAGGCCGAAGGGCGTGATCTCGTTCCCGTTGATCGTGAGCGCGCCGCGCGGCTGGATCCAGCCCCAGTCGCTCGACTTCAGGATGCCGTACACGGCCAGGCCGAGACCTGCCGCCGACAGGGCGGCCCCCACGACGTCGAGCTGCGGCCGCTTCTCGACCTTCGGCGCCCGCTTCATCTGTCGGCGGAAGAGGAGGATCGCAATCACGACGACGGTCTCGCCGGCGAAGACGTAGCGCCAGCTGAAGTAGGTCGTCACGAAGCCGCCGATCAGCGGCCCCGCGGCGATCGCCGCACCGGAGACGCCGCCGATCATCGAGTAGGCGAACGCGCGCTCCTTGCCCTCGTAGTTGACGGCGATGAGCGCTGCGATCGCGGGGATGACCATCACGGCGCCGAGGCCCTCGACGAGCGACCAGCCGAAGAGCAGCACCGCCAGGTTCGGGCTCAGGGACGTGATCAGGGAGCCGAGCCCGTACACGGCGAGCCCGACCGCGAAGATCGTGTCGCGTCCGTGGATGTCGCCGAGCTTGGCGCCGACGAGCATGAACGCCGCCATCACGAGCGTGTACATCGTGATCGCGAGCTGCACGCCGGAGATCGTCGTGTCGAGGTCCGAGACGATCTGCGAGATCGACACGTTCATGACGGCCGAGTCCAGGACCATCACGAACTGGGCCGCGGCGAGGATGATCAGCGGAAGCCACTTGCGCATGCGGGCGAGCCTACGCGGGCCGTCGGCCTGTGCCGTCGCCCGCCGGGGATGAACGGCTCCTCAGTCGGCGCCGCGGCGCGGAGCGAGCCGGCTGACGAGCACGGCGAGCACGATGACGAGGTACAGCTGCCCGATCAGCGCCTCCGTGATCGAGATCGTGTGCGCGAGGTTGCCCGAGGTCGTGTAGTCGCCGTAGCCGACGGTGGTCATCGTCACGTAGCTGAAGTACATGCGGACCGCCAGCGTGCCGTCGGTGCCCTGGGTGAACAGGTGACCGGAGCCGAGCACGGCCACGGCTCCGTAGACCATCGTGAAGAACATCCCGACGAGCAGGTAGATCGAGACGGCGCCGAGGACCGACTGTGCATTGACGGACCCCTGATCGACGACTCCGAACGCGATCACGCCGCAGGTCGCGAGGAGGATCACCGCCTGCAGCAAGCCGATCGCACCGTCCCAGGGGTCGCCGCCGCCGAGCGATGCGACGACCGCCGCGATTGCGATCACGGAGAGGCCGGCGGAGGCGATGAAGGCGAGCCGGCCCAGGCCGGACGTCCAGAGCGCCATGCAGAGCGTCGCCGTCTGGAGCAGGACCAGCACGGACTGTGCCCAGGTGTCCGCCGGTGCGGCCGCTGCGAACACGAAGGTCGCGAAGACGAGTCCGAGCACGGAGCCGTAGCTGTGGGTCGCGCGGAGCCGCGCGACACGGCGGCCCGGCCGCCAGGCGCTCACGGTCACGGCGAACGGAGGGCAGCCCGTTGCCGGACTGCCCTCGAGGTTCTGGTGCTCGGCGTCAGGAGGCCGCTGCGGCCGTCGCGTGCGCGCCGATCGCGATCAGGTCCTTCGGGTGGATCCACTCGTCGGCGAGGACGAAGCCGCCCTTGTCGAGGATCATGTCCCGCATCGGGATCGCCCAGCGGTGCTCGATGAGCGCCACGGCCGCCGCGGTGTCGTTCGGGATCGCGTCGGCGAAGTACCAGACGTCCTCGTCCTCGAAGAGATGGCCGTCGGCCATCGCCTCGGCGCCCGCGACCGCCGTGTCCACGACCTCGTCCTCGTCGCCGGTGCCGAAGCCGACGAGGGCCCCGACGATGGCGCCGAACTGCATCGACTCCTCCTGGTTGAGGTCGGTCGTCTGGACGGCCATGACGTCGCCGTTCGAGTCCTTGCGCACGACCATCATGTCGATCAGCCGAACGATGTCGGCCTCCTTGAGCCGGGTCAGCTCCTCGAGGATCTTGCCGTCCGGCTCGAGGTTCGTGAAGCCGACGACGAGCATCTGCACCGGGCCGAGCGGGAAGCCCTTCCCTGTCTCGTCGGGCGTGCTCATGACGTCCCCAGGATCTTGGCCTTCTGGGCGGCGAACTCTTCGTCGGTCAGCACGCCCTGCTCGTGCAGCTGGCCGAGCTGGGTGAGCTGCTGGATCGCGTCGGGCGACATGCCGCCCGCTGCGGGCGGGGGCGGCGGTGCCGCGGCCGGCGGCGGGGGAGCGTACTGCGGCTGCTGCTGCGCGTACTGCTGCTGCTGAAGTTCCTGGATCTGGGCGTTCTGTTCGGCTTCTGCCTGGCTTGCATTAGCGCGACTCTTGCCGACGCTGTAGGCGGCTCCGCCGACGATGGCCGCGCGTGCCAGCGGCCTCCTTCTTCTCATCATTCGCTGTTCTCCCTTCCTTCGGACTAGTCCGAAGGAGATGATCGCACGCGCGGGCGAGCAGAGATCGTCCGGTTGGGATGATTGGCGCCGAGGCGCCCGCCGGGATCACCCAATAGGGACGATGAACGGTCGCGCAGGGTCGAGTTCGCTTGCGTGGGCAGAATGCGCTACGAGCAGAGGAAGAAGCGATGAGTACGACGGGGTACGCCCCGACCGGCGTCGCGCCCGAGGGGACGGGATGGGTCACGTTCGCCGCCGTCCTGCTCGGGATCGCGGGGGTCTTCAACGTCTTCGACGGCATCCTGGCCGTCTCCAAGTCGAGGTTCTTCGTGGAGGGCGCCACCTACGTGTTCAGCGACCTGAACACGTGGGGCTGGATCGTCATGGCGCTCGGGACGATCCAGCTGCTCGCAGCGTTCGCGATCATGAGCGGCAGCTCCTGGGCGCAGTGGTTCGGCGTCGGCGTCGCGAGCCTGAACGCGATCGGGCAGCTGATGTTCCTGCCCGCCTATCCGTGGTGGGCGCTCGCTATGTTCGCCGTCGACCTGCTGGTGATCTTCGCGCTCGTCGTCTACGGCGGCGCCCGCCTTCGCGAGACTGGTTAAGCGCCCGTCGGCCGCTTCGGCGGTCCGGCGGCGCATGAGACGATGTCGCCCGTGAGCGTCGCGCCCCAGACAGCCGAGGCCCCCGCCGAGGCCTGGTACTCGCGCCCCGGCGCGGACGTCGCCGCTGCGTTCGGCGTCGACCCGGCGGCGGGCCTCACCGCCGCGGAGGTCGAGAGCCGCCGCGCGAAGTACGGCCCGAACAAGTTCGCCGAGGCGGCGTCCGAGCCCCGCTGGCGCGCGTTCGTGCGCCAGTACCGCGACCCGATGCAGATCGTGCTGCTGGTCGCCGGGATCGGGAGCATCTACCCCGTCAAGGAGTACGGCACCGGCCTCGTGCTGATCCTGCTCACCGTCCTGAACGCCGTGCTCGGCCTGAACCAGGAGGGCAAGGCGGCGGCGGCCGTCGCCGCCCTCCAGAAGATGATGATCATCAAGGCGAAGGTGCGCCGCGACGGACGGCTGGAGGAGCTGCCGGCCGACCAGCTCGTCCCCGGCGACATCGTGTCGGTCGAGGCGGGCGACATCATCCCGGCCGACGGCCGGCTGCTCCAGGCGGCGACGCTCGAGATCGCCGAGTCGGCGCTGACCGGCGAGAGCGTGCCGGTCTCCAAGGGCACCGACGCGGTGACGGGCGAGGACGTGCCGCTCGGCGACCGCAGCGGCATGGTCTTCATGAACACGAACGCGACGCGCGGCACGGGCACGTTCGTCGTCACCGCGACCGGCATGGAGACCGAGGTCGGGCACATCTCCGGGATGCTCCAGGCACGAGGACGAGAACGAGACGCCGCTCACGCGCCAGCTGACCGTGCTGACGAGCCAGATCCTGATCATCGCCGGCGTCGCGGTCGCGATCTCGATGGCGCTGAACCTGTCGCGCGGCGACAGCTTCGACACCGTCTTCACCGCGGCGATCGCCTTCGCCGTCTCCGCCATCCCGACCGGCCTGCCCGCGGTCGTGACGACGATCCTCTCGCTCGGCACGCAGATCCTCGCGAAGGCGAACGCGATCGTGAAGCGGCTCCGCTCGACGGAGACGCTCGGCTCCACGTCCGCGATCAACTCGGACAAGACGGGGACGCTGACGCTGAACCAGATGACGGCAATCGAGATGGCGCTCGTCGGGCGGCGGTACTCGATCGACGGCTCCGGCTACTCGACCGAGGGGAACATCAAGCGGGTCGCGGGCGACTCGGACGTGCCGCTCGACCAGGTCCTCATGCCGATGCTGCTCGCCTCGGACGCGGTCGTCGAGGACGGCGCGCTGATCGGCGATCCGACCGAGGGCGCGCTCGTGGTGCTCGCCGAGAAGGGCGGGCTCGACGCCAGGACGACCCGCGAGGCGTACCCGCGCGTCGCCGAGCTCCCGTTCGACGCGGCGTACAAGCTGATGGCGACGTTCCACCGCATGAAGGACGAGTCGGGCCGCGACGTCGTGCGGGCGTTCGTGAAGGGCGCCCCCGACCAGCTGCTCGCCCGCGGCACGCAGCGGGCTCGGCGCCGACCTCGAGCTCGTCCCGGTCGACGATGACGGCCGCGCAGCGCTACGAGGCCGAGAACGAGCGGCTCGGCCAGCAGGGCCTGCGCGTGCTCGCGGTCGCGCGCAAGGACTTCGACCCGGCGACGTTCGACCCGAACGCCGATCTGCTCCCGCTGATCGACGGGCTCACGCTGATCGCGCTCGTCGGCATCGTCGACCCGCCGCGCCCGCAGGCGAAGGCGGCGATCGCCGAGGCCCACAGCGCCGGGATCGAGGTGCGGATGATCACGGGCGACCACGCGGTCACCGCCGAGGCGATCGCGCGCAAGCTCGGGATCGTGGGCCGCGCGATCACCGGCGCCGAGTGGGCGGCGATGAGCGACGACGAGGCGCTCGAGGCGATCGGCGACATCGGCGTGATCGCGCGCGTCACGCCCGAGGACAAGGTGCGCCTCGTCGACATCCTCAAGCGCAAGGGCCACATCGTCGCGATGACCGGCGACGGCGTGAACGACGCGCCGGCGCTGAAGCGCGCCGACATCGGCATCGCGATGGGCATCACCGGCACGGAGGTCTCGAAGGAAGCCGCCGTGATGATCCTCACGGACGACGACTTCTCCACGATCGTGCGCGCGGTCCGCATCGGCCGCGGCCTCTACGACAACCTCAAGAAGTACATCCAGTTCCAGATGGCCGCGCTGATCGGCTTCATCACGATGTTCCTCGGCGCGAGCATCTTCGACGTCGCGAGCGGCGTCCCGCTCGTGCCGCTGCAGACGCTGTGGGTCAACTTCACGACGCAGGTCTTCATGGCGATCGGCCTCGGCTACGGCGAGCCGGCGAGCGACCTGATGCAGCGCAAGCCGCGCCCCGAGACCGAGCCGATCCTGCCGCGCGCCCTGCTCGTCTACCTCGTGGTCTGCGGCGTCGTGCTCGGCGGGCACGTCGCTCGGGATCATCTGGTGGGCCGACGACCACCACGGCGTCGCGGTCGCGCGGACGATGGGCCTCACCAGCTTCTCGATCGCCAACGTGTTTCTCGCCTACTCCGTCAAGGACCGGCTGCGCTCCGTCTTCAGCGCGGAGACCTTCGCCGACCGGAAGCTCCTGCTCGCGACCGGCCTGTCCGCGGTCGCGATCCTGTTCGGCACCGAGCTGCGGATCTTCCAGCGCATCCTCGGCACCGTCAGCCTGACGGGCCAGCAGTGGGTCGTCTGCATCCTCGGCGCCGCGACGATCCTCGTCGTCGCCGAGGCCCGCAAGTTCTGGCTCCGCCGCCAGGAAGGCGTCAGCGAAGCCGTGCCCGTCCCCGCGACCGCTCCCTCCCGGGAGCCCACGTAGACCTCAGAGAGGAGCTCCACCCATGGCTGTGACCGCAATCGACCCAGGCCCGCTCGGACGAGGAGCTGCAAGAGCTGCTCGGCCTCATCAAGGGCGCCGACAGCGTCGAGCTGAAGCTGACGATCCCGGACGCCGCGACTCAGGCGACCGCCCAGGCGCTCGGCATGGACCCGCTCGCAGCCGAGCTGCGGCAGGTGTGGTTCTTCGACACGCCCGAGCTCGCGCTGGAGCAGGCGGGAGTCGTCGTCCGCGCGCGGCGCTCCCAGCGGAAGGGCGACGACACCGTCGTGAAGCTGCGGCCGGTCGTCCCGGCCGAGCTCCCGCGTTCGCTCCGGAAACAGCAGGGCTTCGGCGTCGAGGTGGACGCCTCGCCGAAGGGCTTCGTCTGCTCGGCGTCGTTCAAGGGCGCGCCGGCCGCCGGCAGCGTGCGCTCCACGATCCTGGAGGGCAAGCCGGTGCGCAAGCTGTTCACGAAGCAGCAGCGTGCGTTCTTCTCGGAGCATGCGCCGGTGGGGCTGGAGCTGGACGCGCTCACGGTGCTCGGCCCGCTGCTCGTCCTCAAGCTGAAGTTCGCGCCGGAGGGCTTCGACCGCCGCATGGTCGCGGAGCTCTGGCTCTACCCGGACGGCTCGCGCGTGTTCGAGCTCTCGACCAAATGCCCGCCGAAGGACGCCTTCAACGCGGCTGCGGAGTCGCGGGCTTTCCTCGCCGGGCGCGGCGTCGACCTGGGCAGCGAGCAGCAGACGAAGACGCGCATGGCGCTCGAGTTCTACGCCAAGAACCTCGAGAACGGGAAGAGCCGGCCCGGGCGCAAGCGCCCGGCGCCGGCGGCGAGCTGAGGAGCACGCCGCGCCACTCGTCTACCTCGTCCGCCACGGGCCGGCCGGCCACTACGACCCCACGCGCTGGCCCGACGACCGCGACCGGCCGCTGACGCCGGACGGCATCCCGCGCTTCCGCGAAGCGGCGCGCGGCCTGCGCGTCCTCGTCCCGGAGGTCGACGCCGTGCTCGCAAGCAGGCTCGTTCGCGCCTGGCAGACCGCCGAGCTCCTGCACGAGGAGGCCGGCTGGCCGGAGCCCGAGCCCTGCGAGGCACTCGAGCCGGGTCACTCGCTCGGCGCGGTCGTCGACGAACTTCGCCGGCACGACGGTTCGGTCGCCCTCGTCGGGCACGAGCCCACGTTCTCGCGGCTCGCGTCGCTGCTCTGCGCCGGCAGCGACGCAGCGCTGCGGATCGACGTCAAGAAGGGCAGCGTGCTGCTGCTCGACGTCGAGCAGCCGGTCGAGGCGGGGCGGGCCATGCTGCGCTGGGTGCTGCCGCCGAAGGCCCTGCGCGCGCTCGCCGGCTGATGCTCGAGGCGTTCGGCTGGGGCTTCCTCGCCGCGTCGTCGCTGATCCTCGGCGGCGCGGTCGCGCTCCTGTGGCCGGTCGGCCCGCGCCTGCTCGGCATCGTGATGGCGTTCGGCAGCGGCGTGCTGATCAGCGCCGTCGCCTTCGAGCTCGTGCGAGGAGGCGTGGGACACCGACGGCGGCCACGGCAGCGTCGCGGTCGGGCTCTTCACCGGCTCGCTGGTCTTCTACGTGGGCGACACGCTGATCGACCGCGCGGGCGGCGAGCACCGCAAGCACTCGGGCGGCAAGCAGGCCGAGGGGCAGCCGCTCGCGATCCTGCTCGGAACGGTGCTGGACGGCATCCCGGAGTCGATCGTCCTCGGGCTGACGCTCGTCGGCTCGGGGAGCGTCAGCGTCGCCTACCTGGTCGCCGTGTTCATCTCGAACGTGCCCGAGGCGTTCTCGTCGTCGAGCGGCCTCGCCCAGGCGGGCTGGGCGAAGGGCCGCGTGATGGGCCTGTGGGTGCTCGTCGCGTTCGTGTCCGGGCTGTCGGCCCTGCTCGGCTTCGCGGTGTTCGACACCGCGTCGGCGAGCGCCAACGCCTTCGTGCTGGCGTTTGCGGCCGGCGGCGTGCTGACGATGCTGGCCGACACGATGATCCCGGAGGCGTACGAGCACGCCGGCAAGCTCGTCGGCGTCGTGACGACGTTCGGCTTCGCGGTCGCGTTCGGGCTGAGCGCCTGGACGTGAGGGTGTCAGCGCGCGCGTTCCGGGGGCATACCCACGACATGGTCCGAGACCTGTTCAGGCGGATCTTCCGCCGTCGTGAGCGGAGCCGGGCGAGATCGACATGCGCACAACCCGCGACCGCCTGCTGACGCACCCGGCCGACAACTCGAGCCGGGACGCGACCAGCGAGGCGAACGTCGGCGGCCACTTCTAGCGCGGCAGCTCGAAGGCGTTCGCCTGCACGCGGGCGCCGGTGTTCGCCACGATCAGCTGCGCGAGCGTGCGGCGGTAGGTGATGCCGTAGCGGCGCTGGATGTCCTTCAGCGCCGGTTCGTGCGCGTAGAAGAACCGGTCGCCGACGCGGAGCGCCTGGAACTGGCGTTTCCACATCGCGAGCTGGAGCTCGCCGAACTCCGTGCCCGGGACGTGGGGCTCGCTGAGCATCCCGACGAAGGCGTCGAGCCTGCCCACGTCGCCGTAGACCGCGGCAAGCCGCGACGCGAGTCTCGTGCGGCGCGTGCCCGAGACTGCCTGCTCCTGCGCCGACGGGCTGCCGGGCGGGGTCGGGTTGCCGTTGCGGTCGCGCAGGCTAATGAAGGCGAGGCTCGCCGGGTCGTTCGTGAACGGCACCGCCTCGGCCTGGTCGCCCTCGCCGGTCATCGCCGCAAACGACATCTTCGCCGGCAGGCCGTACGCCTGTCGCAGCGCGTTGTAGGACGGGACGCCGTGGTCGCGGGCGCGCTCGATGTCGATCGCGCCGAGATCCTCGACGCCCGTGTAGCAGGCGGCGCTGATCACGGGCAGGCCGCAGGCCGCGGGATCGGTCGTACCCGGCGTCGGCGCCTGGAAGAGCACACTCCGCAGCGCGTTGTCGATCTGCTCGTCGTTGCGGGTACTGCCGCTCGGAGGACAGGCCCTTGACAAGCGGGCCGGGGCCGTCGCTCTCGACGAGGTCGGGGTTGCCGAACCCGACGGTGAGCGGGATCTTCAGGCGGATCGCTCCGGCCGGCGGGCCGTCGTCGCCACCGGCACCGCCGCCCTCGATGCGGATGCCGGCCGACCGGAAGCCGGCGAGTCGCGCGTCGGACCAGTAGCCGGCGGGCTCGGTGAGATCGAACTCGCCGTGCACCGTGCTGTGCGCCCGGTAGCCGGCCGAGGCCAACTCGTTCGAGATACCGGCGTCGACGCTCGGCTTGTAGCCGCGGTAGGGCGCGAGCCGCACGTCAAGCGCGGAGAGGAACTGCGTGTAGGTGATGCACTGGATCTCCGCGCCGACGACGCGCCGCGCGATCTGGAAGCGCTGCTCGGCCGGTAGCCGCGCGGGCAGCCGGGCGACGATGCGGTTGTGCTCGCGGGCGAGCAGCGTGTGGACGGCGGTCAGCACGATGTTCTCGTTCGCCCGCACGTCGCCGGGCCCCCCGAACGGGCCCTACGCGTTCTCGTTCAGTACGACGCCGGGGCTTCGCTGCAACTAATTCGAGGGCGCCGTGATCTTCACGTGCCGCCCGCGCAAGGATTTGCGCGGGCGGCACGTCTTTTAAGGGCAATACATGAGCGTTCTGCCAAACTCAAGGTCGTTGGCCCGCAGGCTCTCGCCGTCGAGCGTGGCGCGCGCGCAGGGGGGATGCGGCGGCCGCCGAGACGGCTATCCGTCGCGCGATGGACCTCGCTGCCCGGACGGCGACACCGATCGTCGGTGCGGACGCCGCATCCGACATCGCACAGACGGTCGGGCTCGACGTGACGCGCAGCCTCGGTCGCTTGCGCGAGCCGGCCAGCTTCGACCGCTGGGTGCACAGGATCACCGAGCGCCGGATTCGCGATTGGCTGCGCAGGAGCCGGCGACGGCAACGGGAGACGCCGCTCGGTGACACGGACATCCCGGCCGTCGATCAGACCTCACTCGACAGCAACGCCCACGATGCCCTCGCGGCGGCGCTGGCGCGCCTGGGCGAGCGGCAGCAGGTGGCGCTCGCTCTGTACTACGTCCACGACCTGCCGGTCGCCGAGATCGCCGCGGCGCTCAGATGCCGGCGAGGGACGATCGAGTCCTTGCTGTCGCGGGGCCGAGCCGCACTCCGCGCCGACGACGAGCTTCGGGCGGCCCTCGGGTATCCAGCTCTCGATACGGAGGATTTCGATGACGCAGCCTGAGTTCGACGACACGCTGGCGCGGCTCTTTCGGAGCGCCAGTTCAGGAGCGCGCGAGGACGCGGTGCGCAACGTGCTGGAGAGCACCGCCCGCGTCCGGAGACGCACGGTTCGCAATGTCCGCGTCATCGTGGCGATCGCTTGGCTGCCGCGCTTGCGGCGGCGGTCCTCGCCCCGGGGGCACGCGCCCGGCTGTCGAGCGGGTTCGGCGCCGTCTCGGACTTCGTCCACGGTGGTGGCGAGACGCCCGGCCCGTCGATAGACGCCGTTCCGCGTCCCGGCTGGGTGGACAACCTTCCGGGGGTGCGAGGAAACGGTCCTGCGCCGCCCAACTCGCACGTGCTCGCTTCGTCACCGGGCGGCGAGCGGCTGCTGGCCTACCGCGACGTCGGCGACGAGTCGCGCGTCTGCTTCCTCTACGGCTCGTTCGGAGGCGAGTGCCGGCTGCCGTCCGACCCGCTCTGGCGCGATCTCCTCACGCCGAAGAGGATCGGGCTGCTCGCCCGCAGCCGAAACGCGGACGGCGTCGTCGCGCTGTGGGGCGTGGTCGGCGACGAGGTCAGTGCGGTGCGCGTGCTGTACAGCGGCGGCCAGACGCAGACGCTTCCTGTGCAGTACGGGTTCGTAGCGACGGGTGACCGCTCGGCGCCGCCCGTTGCGCTCGAGGCGCTCGACGCGGACGGGAATGTGCTCGGCCGGGTGAGCGCCAGTGCGCCCAACGTGACCGACTGCGATCCCTCCGGGTGCTCGGTGCCGATCCAGGCGAGCGGTTGACGCCTCGGCGCCGCTGGGCGGCTGTCGCGGCGACATGCGCGCTCGTCGCCGCCGCAGCGCCCGCGAGCGGAGCCGACGTCCGTCCACCCTGGAGACACCCGCTCGCCTTTGCGGCGCTGCCCGGCTGGGAGACGGGCAAGAGCGGGACGGTGCGAACGGTCGTCAATCCCGACGGCGGCACGCGCCGGCTCATGTACCCGGAATCGGCCGCCTGGATATCGAACGTGCCGTACCGCGATCCGGCCACGCGGGACCCGCCGGACGAGACGCTGCGTCACGTTCGCGACCGCTCGGTCGTCATCTGGGCCGTCATCGGGACAACCGGCCGGCGCCAACCAGGAGCGCGTGCAACGCGGCTCGACCTCTCGAAAGCCAAGCCCTTCCCGTGTTGCAAGCAGTTCGGAGGCCCGGTGTCGCACGCGTTTCAGATCTACGGCTTGGGCCCGGACCACGCCTACCAGGTGGTCGTCCACGTCTTCTACGGCTCGGCGTCCGGCCCATTGTCCCGCGTTGCTGCAAACCGCGCTCTTTCCCACTTGCGTCTTCCTGCCGTCGCGAGCTGACCGCGACGCGTCCATCCGTCGGACTTGACGCCCATGCGCTCGCTGAGCGTGTGGCTACCCGGAAACGCGCGCGGGAGACAGACGGCTACCCGAGATGCCTTTCACCCGCCACAGGTTGCCACGCGGTAGTCGCGCCGCACGTTGCGGGCCCGGGGTTTGAGGTCGGGCGCCGTCGCCGTAGGATCGACGGGAGGCACATGACAGTCGCAACGTTTGTCGGCCGCGAGCAGGAGCTCGCGTCGGTCGAGGGTTTCCTCGAGCGGTTCCCGCACGGGCTGTCCGCGGTCGTCATCGAGGGCCAGGCGGGAATCGGGAAGACGACGGTCTGGCTCGAGGCGGTGCGGCTCGCCGAGGAGCGTGACCTCCGCGTCCTCAGGGCACGCCCGGCCGAGAGCGAGGCCGACCTCTCGTACGCCGCGCTCGCCGACCTCGTCGGCGCCGCGTTCGACGAGACGCGAAGCTCGCTGCCCGCAGTCCAGGAGCGGGCGCTCGCCTCGGCGCTCCTGCGGGCCGAGCCGGGCGCGGGCGCCGACGCCCGGCTCACGGGCACGGCCCTCGTCAGCCTGCTCGCAGCGCTTGCCGAACGGGAGCCGGTGCTGGTGGCCATCGATGACGTGCAATGGCTCGATCCCGCCACCGAGCAGGCGCTGACGTTCGCCTTTCGCCGGCTTCCGCCGCAGCTCGGCCTGCTTCTCGCCAGGCGTGCGGAGCCCGGCGGCGAGCTTCCCCTCGGGCTGTCGCGCGCGTTCCCGGACGAGAGCCTCGAGCGGATCGCGCCGCAGCCCCTGTCGCTCGCCGCCCTGTACCAGCTCGTGAAGGCCCGCCTCGACCTGGCACTGCCGCGGCCGGTGCTGATCCGGCTCGCCGAGGCGACGGACGGCAACCCGTTCTTCGCCATCGAGCTGGCGCGCGCGTACGCGAGCCGGCCGGACGAGCACGACCTGGGCCAACCGCTGCCGATCCCGCCCAGCGTCGAAGAGGTCGTCGCCGCGCACGCCGGCACGCTCTCCGACGAAGCGCGCCGCGTGGCGCTGGCGGCGGCCAGCACGTCGCACCCCACCCAGACGCTCCTCGCCCTCGCGCTCGGCGAGGAAACGATGAGCGCCGGGCTGATCGAGGCCGAGGAAGCCGGCGTCCTGACCGTCGAGGACAACCGGATCCGCTTCTCGCATCCGCTGCTCGCCTCCGTGATCTACCGCTCGGCGTCGCACGAGCGCCGCCGCCAGCTCCACCGCCGGCTCGCGACCGTCGTCACGGACACCGAGCAGCGGGCTCGCCACCTGGCGCTCAGCGCAACCGAGGCGGACCCGACGATCGCGGCCGAGCTCGAGGATGCCGCCGGCCAGGCAGCGCGCAGAGGCGCGCAGCGCGCTGCCGCGGAGCTGTTCGCGGCGTCGATCCGGCTTACGCCCGACGGCCAGGCCGAGGATCGCGCGCGCCGCCTGCTCGCCGAAGCCTCCGCGCAGCTCGCAGCGGGAGAAGTCGAGGCCGCGCGCGTGCTGGCGGAGAACGCGACCGCGGGCGCGCCGACCCCCGATCTCCGCGCGGCGGGCGAGGAGGTGATGGGCGAGATTCTCTGGGTCGCCGGCACATTCGCTGGAGCAAGCCAGCACCTCGAGCGTGCCCTCGAGGCCGCGCCCGGCGATCAGGCCCTCGCCGCGCGCCTCTACCCGAGGCTCGTGTACTTCAATGCCGCGGCCCACCCGGCGCGGGCGGTCGAGCTCGCGAAGGCGGCGATGGAGATGGTGGATCCGGAACGGGCTCCCGGCGCCCTGGCCACGGTCGTCATCTCGCGCATGTGGGCAAGCCTGATGCTCGGCGCCGCCCCGCAACCTGAGCTGCTCGAGCAATTCCGGGAGCTCGAGGAGCGCGCGGGCCCGGAGGCGCCCAAGAGCGTGATCCCGCTCATCTACTTCCACTCCATCGACGATTTCGAGGCCGCGAGGGCGCGCCACGCGGTGGAGGACGAGTGGTACGGCGTGCGCGGCGAGGACGACTGGCGGGCCGAGCGGCGCGCACACCGGGCCTACGCGGAGTTCCGGGCGGGGGAGTGGGAGCTGGCCGAGGAGCTCCTCGAGGAGAGCAGTGCTGCGATCGCGCAGGTCGAGCGGCCGGGGCCCTGGGCGATGGTCTTCCGTTTCCGGTCGATCGTGGATGCGGGCCGCGGGCGGATCGAACGGGCGCGCGAGACGCTGGAACCGCTGATCGAGGACGCAGAACGTGCGGGCACCGCCCACTGGTGGGAGTCGCTGCTCCTGTCCAGCCTCGCGTTCGTCGAGTTCTCGGCCGGGCGGTACCGGGAGCTCGAGAACGCGCTCGCCCGCATGGACGAGCTCACCGTCGAGATCGGCGGGCTGGAGTGCTTCCCGGACCGGACCGAGCCGCTTCGCATCGAGGCGCTCATCGCGCTCGACGACCTCGAAGGCGCGAAGCGCGTGCTCGAGAGCCTGGAGGAGCGCGGCCGGCGCTTCCCGCGCCTCTGGATCGACGTCACGCTGCCGCGCTCGCGTGCGCTTGTCCTGGCGGCCGACGGCGACGTCACGAGCGCGCTGGCCGCGCTCGACGAGCTCGACCACGCGGACGCGGCCAAGCTCCCCTTCGATCTCGGCCTGACGCTGCTCACGCGAGGGCGCCTGAACCGACGGGCACGGCAGCGCCGCGCCGCAGCGGACGACCTCGAGCAGGCGCTGCAGGTCTTCGAGCGGCTCGGTGCGCCCGACTGGGCGGAGCAGGCGCGCGGCGAGCTGGAGCGGGTCGGGTTACGCCGCGCCCCGAAGGAGCTGACGAGCACGGAGCTGCGCGTCGCCGAGCTCGCCGCGACGGGGTTGACCAACCGCGAGGTCGCGGCGCAGGCGTTCATGAGCCCCAAGACCGTCGAGGCAAATCTCGCGCGTGTCTACCGCAAGCTCGGCATCCACTCACGCGCCGAGCTCGGTGCGCGCGTCGCCGGGCAGGCCGCCGAGGCGGCGCCGCAGCAGCAGGCTCATACGCGCGGGCTGGTCACCCTCCTCTTCACCGACCTGGTCTCCTCGACCGAGAAGGCGCGGGCGCTCGGCGACGCGGCCTGGTCTGCGCTCCTCGACGAGCACAACAAGGCGCTGCGCGCCGAGCTCGCGCGGTTCTCCGGCGAGGAGATCGACACGGCCGGAGACGGTGTCTTCGCGGTCTTCGACGGCCCGGCGCGCGCGGTCCAGTGCGCGCTTGCGATTAGCGACGCGATGAAGCCGCTCGGGCTCGAAGTGCGCTCGGGCGTCCACACGGGCGAGGTCGAGCGCACCGCCGACAAGCCCCGCGGAATCGCCGTCGCGACGTGTGCGCGCATCATGGCGCTGGCGGCTGCGGGCGAGGTGCTGGTGAGCGCGACCACGTGTGATCTCGTCGCCGGCTCGGGGCTCGAGTTCGACGATCGCGGCGAGCACGAGCTGAAGGGCATCGAGGGCGCTCGGCAGCTCTTTGCCGCGAGGCTGCCCTCGTAGCGCGCGGACAAACGTAGGGAAACGCCCGATTTCGCGTGAAGCCGCCCGCTCGTACGGTGGGGGCATGGCACAGGCAAGCGAAATCCAACGCCAGACGTACCTCGTCGAGCACTACCGCCCCGGACAGACGGCCGACGAGCTCTGGCAGTGGGCCTGCCGAATCCGCGCGAGCGCGGCCGAGCTGCAGCGCGAGGGCAAGGACGTGCGCTACGTCAGCTCCGCGATCGTCCCGACCGACGAGGCGCTCCTCTGCGTGATCGAGGCGTCCACGGAGGCGCTGGTGCGCGAGACGTACGCACGCGCGGGCATCCCCTTCGAGCGGCTGTCGGCTGTGATTCCCGAGGGAGCCAACGGGTGGGCATCCCTGTGACCACCGTGTCGGCGCACGCGAATCGCGAGCAAGACCTCGGCGCGGTTGTCGCAATCGTGACGACGCGGCATAGTCGGAGTCTTGTGAAGCGGGTCAACCTCGCGGGCTGGTCCTTCGTCGTCCTCCTGGCGGTCGCTGCGGACGCCGCCATCCGGCCGTTCGACCTCGGCGACTCGGTCGCCCCGCCCTCGTCCACGATCGCCGCGCTCGCCGACGGCCTCTGGTCGGGCTCGCTCTCGAGCGAGCTCGGCACGACGCTCGATACCTACGCCGAGGGCCTACTCCTGGCGATTGCGATCGGCGTCCCGGCCGGTGTGCTGATCGGCACGTCCCGCACGCTTCGCGACGCCACGTCGGCGATCATCGAGCTCCTGCGGCCGATCCCGGCCGTCGCGCTGATCCCGGCCGCGATCCTCCTGTTCGGTCTCGGCACCCCGATGCGCCGCAACGTCGTGGCTTTCGCCGCCCTCTGGCCGATTCTCATCAACACGATCTACGGCGTCCGCGGCACCGACAGCTATCTGCACGACGTCGCGCGAACATCGGGCGTCGGGCCTGCCGGGCGCGTCGTGCGCGTGACGCTCCCGGCCGCGCTTCCGAGCATCGCCACCGGCATCCGCATCAGCGCGTCGCTGGCGCTGCTCGTCTGCGTGACGGCCGAGTTCGTCGTCCAGACCGGCGGCGGGATCGGCTCCTACATGGCAGTGCAGCAGAACGCCACCCACACCCCCGAGCTCTACGCCGCCATCCTCGCGGCCGCGCTGCTCGGGTACCTCGTCAACGTGGGGCTCCGCGCCGTCGAGCGGCGGGCCGATCTTCTGGGGCGGCGAAGAGCGGAGGGCCGGCCGGTGATGGTGCGGGCCGCCCGGTCGCTGCTCGGCGTCGCCGTGCTCGTCCTCGCCTTCGGCGCGTGGGAGCTGTGGGCGCGCTCGTCCGGATCGTTCACGATCCCGGAGCCGAGCGCGGTGCTCCGCACTGCGGCTGACGTCTGGCCGACCAGCGACTTCCTCGGGCCAGTCGCCGCCAGCCTGGGCCGGCTCGCCGCCGGCTTCGTCATCGGAGCGGGCACCGGCATCGCGCTCGGGCTGCTGATGGGCTCGTCGCCCGGCGCCCGGCGCCTGTTCGAGCCGCTCGTCGAGCTCGGACGGGCCACGCCGGTCATCGCGATCGTGCCGGCTGCGGTGATCGCCCTCGGCCTCGGCGAGCGCGATGCGGATCAGCGTGATCGCGTTCGCCGTCTGCTTCCCGGTGCTGTCAACACCGTCGACGGTGTCCGTGCGATCCCGCCCGAGCTGCACGACACGGCGTCGATGCTGCACGTGGGGCCAGTCGATCGGACACTCCGCATCGAGCTCCCCGCCGCGCTCCCGTCGATCGCCGCCGGCCTCCGGATCGGTGTCTCGCTCGGGCTGGTCGCGGTGGTCCTCTCCGAGTTCGTCGGGGAGGGCGACGGCCTCGGCGTCTACATCTGGCACTCGACCTTGACGCGAAGGCGCTGTACGCCGGCCTGCTCTTCCTCGGCATGCTCGGCATCGTCCTCAACCGCCTGTTCGTCGCCGGCGAGCGCCGTGCCCTCGCCTGGCACTACGGGGCCGTCGGTGACTCGGCTCGCTGAGCTCGTGATGCCCGCGCTCGACGGCGTTCCCGCCAGCGGTCCGGCGCTGCGCGTGCTCGGCCTCGGGAAGCGCTACGCCGAGGACGGTCCGCCCGCACCTGGGGGATCACGTTCGACGTCGATGCGGGCGAGCTGCTCGCGATCGTCGGCCCCTCCGGCTGCGGCAAGACGACGCTGCTCCGGATCCTTTGCGGCCTGAGCGAGGCGAGCGAGGGCGAGGTGCAATACGACGGCCGGCCGGTCCTGCGCCCGCCGCGCGAGTTCGCCGTCGTGTTCCAGGACTACACGCGCTCGCTCTTCCCGTGGCTCGACGTCATGGGCAACGTCGCTTCCCGCTGCGGACGATGGGCCTGCCCCGGGCGCGAGCGCACTGCGCGCGCCGCGGCCGCCCTCGCCGAGGTCGGGCTGGAAGGCGTCTCGGCAGACGTACCCCTGGAAGCTCTCCGGCGGTATGCAGCAGCGCGTGGCGATCGCCCGCGCGCTCGTCTCGCGGCCGCAGGTGCTGCTGCTCGACGAGCCGTTCGCCTCGGTCGACGCGCTGACGCGCACGGAGCTCCAGGACCTGCTCCTGCGCATCCACACCGGCGTCGAGCACGGCGCCACGACGATCGTCCACGTCACGCATGACATCGACGAGGCCGTCTACCTCGCCGATCGCGTGCTCGTCATGGGCAGCGCGCCGGGTCATGTCGTCGCGGCGATCGACGTACCGATCGCCGCGGCCGCGCGCCCAGACCGAGACGCGGAGCTCCGACGACTTTCTCTCCATCCGCAACCACATCCACCAGATCGTCCAAGTGAAGGAGGCTCGACCATGACCGCTGTCGACTCCAAACGCCTCGGGGCCGTGCTCGTCCTGCTCGCGGCGCTCGTCGCGGCGAGTACCGCCGGGGCGAGGCCCGTCGCCCGAAGCCGTAACCAGTCAACCGTGACGATCGGCTACCTCCTCGTCGAGCCCGCCATGCAGGCGGCGTACGCGCAGGCGCGCGGGTACTTCGCCGCCCAGGGAATCGACGCCGAGCTGAAGCCATTCGCCGATCCGTCGCTCATCCCTCGCCGCTGTTATCTCGGGCGATGTGACGTTCTCCTCGTTCAACGTCGGCGGGATCGCCATACCTCAAATCGCTCGGCGCTCCCGTGAAGATCGTCGCCGGTGGGGCGCTGTACCAGCCGCACACGGCGACGACCGCGATCATGGCCGCACCGGGCAAGACGTTCACGCGGCCGAGTCAGCTGGTCGGCAAGAAGATCGGGATCGACGCCAAGAAGACGATCGCGCACATTGGCCTGCTCAGGTGGTTGAAGCAGGGCGGAGTCTCGGAGGGTGACGTCACCCTGGTCGAGTTCCATGGGTTCGCGCCCATGCTCGGCCCGCTCAAGCGGGGCCAGATCGACGCCGCAGTGATGCCCGAGCCGTACGTCACGCAGGCGCAGGGTCGCGGCTCGCACCGCATCGCGATGCCCTTCGACGCGACCTGCCGGTCCCAGTGCATGATCACCGGCTGGATGGCGCGCAAGGACGTCGATCCGGGGCTCGCCGCGCGCTTCCGCAACGCGATCCAGGCCGCGTCCGTGTGGGCCGACCTGAAGCGCAACAAGGCAGCCAGCGGCAAGATCCTGGCCGGCCAGGCGTCGCTCGACTCCAAGCTCGTGGCCCGGATCGCACGCACCAGCTTCGCGGTGCGGCTCCGGCCTGCGCTGGCCCAGCCGTGGGTGGACGCCTTCGCCGAGTTCGGCGTGTACCCGCAGACGTTCCCGGCGCTGGATCTCGTGAAGTAACGCCAGAAGAGAAATGGCCGGGGAGCTCGGAAGCTCCCCGGCCACTCGCGTCGCACTACGGAGCGCTAGCCGGCGATATCGCCGGAGCTCTGCTTTGGAACGTCCTGGGCGTTGAGCCAGGTGCCGTTCCCGCCCGCCTTGTAGATCCAGCCCCACGCAGAGAACTCATCTGCGCTGAAGCCGGGAGCGAAGTAGCTCTTCCAGCTCGGCGGCGTGGCCGAGGACAGGTCGAACGTGCCGAGATCGCCCTTGGCCGGGTAGTTCGCCGTCGTGAACGTGCCGGCGATGTTCGAGGTGATGTAGCCGCCCTCGAGGTCGCCCGTGATCCCCGCGCTGACGGTCGAGAAGCTGGACGGGCTGTCGCCCGCGAGCGTCGTGAACTTCCCGTGGTCCTCGATCTGGGCGCAGTACGTGCCGTCGCCCTCGTCCCAGATCCGCAGGTGCCGGTCGATGGTGTCGTTCGCCCAGTCGTTGCCGGCGAACCCGGAGTCGAGGTCGTTCAGCAGCTTGTAGTGGACGTCCACCAGCTGCTTCGCACCCTTCGGCTTGCACACCTTGTCGCTGATCGCGTCCTTGTCCAGCTTGAGGTTCGCCGGTGCCGTGTTGACCTGCAGGTTCACGGTGCCGTTGGGAGCCCACCCGGTGTCCTGGCGGAAGCCAGGGGTGTAGCTCGGGTACGTCGTGTCCCAGTAAATGGCGTCCGTGTTGTCGTCGCTGCCGGCGGTCACGGCCTGGTCGGTCGCGATGCCGACGTTCAGCGAGTTGTACGGCCCCGGCAGGTGAATCGGAGCCGCACCGTAGTCGGCCGTGTTGTAGGCGACGCCGATGATCACGTCGTTCGGCAGCGTGACGTTCTGTGCGCTGAAGTCGAACGACGCGTTCGAGGCAATGCCGTTGTAACAGGCACCGTCGCTCGCCTTCCACGCCGTGCCGCACCCGGGGCTGGCGGCCGGCCGCCACGGGATCGTGACGTCCTGGGTGACGGTCGCGATGAGCCGGTCGGGCACGCCGCTTCCGTCGAGATGGTTGGAGTAGACGTTCACCGTGATCGGATGCGTCCACGTCTGGGTGTTCGCGGAGTAGCGCGAGTCGCTCGCGTAGTCCGAGTAGAGCGCCCAGTCGCTGAGGGTCACGTTGACCGTCTGGAGCAGCCGGTCCTTGTCGCCGAGGTGGACGTAGTCGCCGGCCTCCTTGGTCGACGTCGCCTCGAAGCCGAGGCTCGCCACGTTCGGCGGCAGCTTCTTGGGAATGGCGTTGTAGACAGCCTTCGACCCGGCCGCGTTCGCGCCCGAAGCCATGAAGACCAGCGACGTGATCGCAACCACGGCCGACAGGCATGCAATGCGTTTCAAGACAGATCCCCTCCCCAGAGGTTGAAGGCGCCCTCAACCGGCGGGCACGACGTCGCCGGCTGGTCGAGGACGTGAAGGTTGATCAAGCAGAAACCGAGAAGCCGCGGATCGCCGTCGAGGGCACCCGAGCACATGCGCGTGTACGTGGCCATGCCCCGACAGCGACTGGCCGCAGTGTGTCGCCCCACCCGAGTTTCCTCCCGCTTCGCCGCAAAAAAAGGGCCCCGGCACTTGCCCGAGACCCTGCTCCTCCTACACGAAGCGTGATCGAAAACGGCCAGGAATCAAGGGGGCGGTCAGATCGCTCGTGGGGCAAACCGCCGCGAGCCGGCCGTCGCGGATGGAGCGTGCCGGGTTCGAACCGGCGACCTTCGGCTTGCAAAGCCGACGCTCTCCCAACTGAGCTAACGCCCCGTCCGGCGGATTGTAGAGCCAGTTACGGAGGAGGGGTGCGCCCCGGCCGTGCCTGAGCGGGCTCGACCGGGGCGCACTTGCAAACGAGAGGAGAGTGGATGTCCACAGAGCCCGACAGGCTCCACTCGTACGACGCGCGGCCGACCGATTCCTTACCACGCGCCACGGGTGATCTTCCGGGCGGAGGGGCGCGGGGTCGCCCGACACGACCCCGCGCGCAGAGGGCTCGCCGCCAGGAAGCACCTGGCGCCGTCATGCGTGCGCCCGGCCACCAGACCCCTTCTTCGCGGCCAGGCTCCCCAGTGACCCCTACACCCACGACAGTACGGTGGTGACGCGCTCGCGAACATCCGGGATTCTCTCCATCTCGCTCTACGGCTCGACGAGCCCGGCGCGGATGGCATAGCGGATCATCCCCGCGTTCCCGCGTACTCCGAGCTTCTGCGCGATGTTCGATCGGTGCCGCTCGACCGTCTTGACGCTGAGAACGAGCATCGCTGCGATCTCGTCCGAGGTGTGGCCCTCGGCGACCAGCTTGACGACCTCGCTCTCCCGCGGCGTGAGAATGTCGTCCGGCCCCTTGCCCGCTCCGCGGGCGAGCAAGTCGCGGAGTCGCTCGGAGGCACTGGCGGGGCACGAGAACTCCTCGCCGTTGATCACCGCGCGACATGCCGCGACGATCTCCTCGTCGGCCATCGACTTGACGACGAAGCCGCGCGCGCCGGCGCGGGCCGCCGCGAGCACCATCTGCTCGCTGCCGTACATCGAGAGGATCAGCACACGCACGTTCGGCGACCGCCGTGCGAGCTGCTCGGTTGCCTGAAGGCCCGTGAGGCGCGGCATGGCGATGTCGACGATCGCGAGGTCGACGCCGTCGGCCGCCTTCTCGACCGCCTCGGCTCCGTCGGTCGCCTCGGCGACCACCTCGAAGTCCTGCTCCTTCTCGAGCACCCGGCGGAGCCCGGTCAGGACGAGCGGATGGTCGTCGGCGACGAGGATCCGAACCGTCATCGGCCCGCCGCTGCCGTCAACGTTACGCGTGTGCCGGAATACGGGGTCGAGCGGATCAGCAGTCTCCCGCCGATCGCGAGGGCGCGCTCGCGCATTCCCTGCATGCCGCCGTCACCGAGCTGATCGCCCTCGGCGATCCCGAGGCCGTCGTCCTCGACCGCGAGGAGGAGCTTTCCGTCCTCCTCCTCGCGGAACTCGAGCGTCACGCTCTCCGCGCCCGCATGGCGGACGACGTTCGTCAGCGCCTCCTGCGCGACCCGGTAGAAGGCGAGCTCGACCTCCGGCGAGCGCCGCGGCACGTCCACGGCGATCCGCCGCGCGCAGCGAGGGCCGCCGTTGTCCTCGACGAAGTCGAGCAGCATGTGGAGCGCGTACGCGATCCCGAGGTTGTCGAGCACCGCCGGCCGCAGGTCGCGGGCGAGGCGGCGGACTGTCTCGAGCTTCTCCCGCGCCAGGGCCTGCATCTCCTGGAGCTGCGGCCGGAGCTCGGGCGGCGCGGCGTCGATCGTCTCCTTGAGCCGCAGCAGGAGCGCAGTCAGTCCCTGACCCACCTCGTCGTGCAACTCGCGGGCGACGGCGCGCCGCTCCTTCTCCTGCGAGCCGACGGCGTGCCGGCTGCTCGCCCGCCGCTCCGACTCGAGCCGTTCGAGCATCGCGTTGAAGGCGTCGGCCACGGCGCGGATCTCGCTCGAGCCCTCCGGGTCGAGCCGCTGCCCGGGCCGCAGCAGGTCGACGCGGCTCATGAGCGCGGCGAATCGTCGTAGCGGCCGCACCGCGTGGTGGATGACCACCGCGTTGGCGGCCACCAGGCCGGCGACACCCAGGGTCAGCATCATCGCCTGGTGATGGGTGACGGGGAAGGACACGGTGGCCGGCGAGAGCGCAAGCGTGACCGTCGCCGCCGCGAGCAGGACCGCATTCGTCAGGAAGACGGGCCAGAAGAGCGACACGGCGCCGAGCGGGTGTCGCGGGATACGGAGCGCCTCGGTCACGCTGGGTCTGTGGTCATGTACCACGCGCGCTCGACGATTCCCCGAGAAATGGAGAGAAACCCCCATGTTCAAAGGGCGATCGATTCGTAACGTGCGGTGCAGAGGGAAACCGCCGCCTCGATCATCCGAGCGGCGCTGGGGTCGGTCGCGCCCATGCGCGGCCAAGAGCTAGGGGGAACAACTTTGAGCGTTACGACGCGGCTGCCAATCGTGGCCATCGTTGCGACCATCATCTTCGTGCCGGTGGTCGACAAGGCCCACCACATCCTCGGCCACACCATCAAGCGCGGCCCGAGCTACACGATCACGTGCATGCCGGGCGAGACCATCCCGTCGACGAACCTGACGGAGCAGCTGCACATCGCCGGCAAGCCGTGTCGCGCGCAAACCGGCGGGCGGTACCGCATCGAGCCGCGCGGCAAGGTCTGCCCGAAGCAGCTCTGGTGGCGCAGCGGCAAGTGCGTCGTCCTGCACAAGCCGTAGGCGCCCGGACAAGACGGCGCGGCCGCGCATCGGGGCGCGGCCGCGTCACCACCTGAAAGGAACCGATGTCGCCTGCACTGATCCCGTACGTGCTGCTCGTCCTTGCGTTCGTCCTCGACTTCCAGAACCTCGCCTCGCGCTGGCGAGGCCGCACGCTCGCCCCGCACTTCGAGCGATCGGACGACTACACGATCGTCGTCCCCGTCTGGGGCGACCCGCGCTACTTCGAAAATCGGGGGGTGCTCGCGAGGCAGAAGCCGCGCGTGCTCGTCGCCGTCGACCAGACGAACGAGCGGATGGTCGCCTTCTCCGACGAGCTGGAGGCCGACGGCTGGCGCGTCGGTCGCGTCAGGCTCGCCGACCCGAACCCGCCGGCGCTCATCGACGCCGTGCTCGACCAGGTGACCACGACGTACGTGGCCCGCATGGACGCGGACACGCGGCCGCTCGAGGGGCTCGACCGCTTCGTCGCGCGGATGGCGGCGGACGGCGCCGACCTCTGCTCGACGAAGGTTCGTGTCGCGAGCCCGCGGACACGCGCGCAGAAGCTTCAGGATCTCGAGTACGCGATGTCGATGCTGTCACGGCACTTCCGACCGTGGCTCACGTCGGGTGCGTGCTTCGTCGCGAAGACCGCGGCGCTACGCGAGATCTTCACCCGGCACACGATGTGGTTCCCCGGCGAGGACATCGAGACGGGTCGCGTCGCTCATGCCCTGCGGATGCGGGTGCGCCATCTCGACATGACGGTCGAGACCGACGCGCCGGCGGGCTGGCTGGCGCTCTTCCGCCAGCGCCGCCTCTGGTGGGCCGGCTCGTTCCGCCATGCGATCGTGAACTTCGACAAGAACCTCGCCCAGCTGCCGCTCTGGACGCTGTACACGTCGGGCTTCGTCTTCGCGGCGGCCAGCCTGAAGTGGGCGGAGCTCGTCGCGATCCTGCACCAGCCCCTGTACCTCGTGTCGGTCATCTGGAGCCTCCTCGTCGTGTACTCGCTCGTCACACTCGTCGCCAACTTCCAGGTGCGGTCGTGGCGGATGATCCTGTTCCCGGCGTATGCGCTCGCGCAGATCGTCGTCATGCCGTTCGTGGGGGCGATCGCGTACGTGATGCTGGCGTGGGAGCAGCGGACGCTCGGCCGCTACCGCTTCGGCCTGCGGCGCGCCCGGGTGTAGACGCGCGAACGGGGCCTACCGGGGCCCCGTTCGTGTCTCTGGGAGGAGATTGATGCGGAGGTCTACGCGGCGCGCGTGGCGAGGAGCGCACGGGAGAGCTCCCACTGGCTGCGCACGATCGCCCGGCGGTTGGTCTCGAGTGCCACCGGGCCTGCGCCGGCCGCGCGGAGACGCTGCCTGACCGCGACCAGCGCCTCGATCGAGCGATGAATCGACTCGACCGAAGCGCCTGGGGGGAGTGAATGGTCGCGGGAGACGGAAGGCATCTCACTTGCATTAGACGCTGGGCACGCGGCCATATCTGCGCACCTTCGTAAACCCTTTGCAAGGAGTTTGTGGAGTCCTAAGAGGCCCTTAAACGCCGACGGCGGCTCCGGTAGAGCCGCCGTCTCTGCAGGCGATTCGAGAGGGGAGTTCTTCGCGTCAGGCGGCGCGCTCGAGGCGCTCCTCCATGCGCGCGCGGGCGACGATTCTCGAACGGTCACCGAACCGAAGCGTCGCGCGAAGCTGGCGCTGTTCGTCCCAGAGGGCTGCGATCCGGTCGTCGAGCTCCTTGAGCTCGGCGGCAACACTCGGGTCGCGTCCCTCCGAGAGCTTGTGCCAGAGATCCACGCGGCGTTCGCTCAGCTGCTCGATCTCGTCTCGGATGTTCTGGAGTGTGCTCACGTCTGGAAAAACGTGGGACATGACCCTCCGTATTCCCTGCGGACCGGGCGATCAACATGAGAGTTCTCTGAGAGTTTCAGTCGTCGCCGCGGACGACCCGCACGGCGAACGCGACCAGCACGAGCAGCGCGACGATGCCTGCTGCGACTGCGAGCGCCTGGAGCAAGAACGTCACGCGTACCCCAGCTCGTCCAGGCGGTCCTCGTCCATCCCGAAGTAGTGGCCGAGCTCGTGGAGCACGGTGATGCGGATCTCCTCGCGGAGCTCCTCCGGCTCGGGAAAGTCCTCGGAGAGCGGCAGGTAGTAGACCGAGATCGTGTCGGGCTCGAGCGGTGCCTCGACGCCGCGCTCGGTCAGCGGCACGCCGTGGTAGAGGCCGAAGAGATCGGGGTCCTCGGGGTTCTCGTCCTCGACGACGACGGCGACGTTCTCGAGCGCCGCGGCGATGTGCGGCGGCAGCGAGTCGAGCGCGGCGCGGACGTGTTCCTCGAACTCGGCGCGCGTCACCGTGCGGCGCTACCGGACGATGCAGGCGAGCAGTGCCTTCTCGGAGTGCAAGCGGTTCTCGGCCTCGTCCCACGCGGCCGACTGTGGGCCGTGCAGGACGTCCTCGGTGACCTCCTCGCCGTAGTGGGCGGGGAGGCAGTGCATGACGATCGCGTCGGGTCGTGCGAGCTCGAGGAGCGCGGCGTCGATGCGGAATGCGTCCAGGTCCTTGCGCCGCCGCTTCGCGTCGTCCTCCTGGCCCATGCTCGTCCAGACGTCCGTGTAGAGGACGTCGGCGCCCTTGGCCGCTCCATGCGGGTCGTGCACGAGCTCGACCGTCCCTCCGGCCTGCACCGCGGCGCGCCGGGCGGCGACGAGCACCTGCTCCGGCGGCTCGTAGCCCTTCGGCGTCGCGGCGACGAAGCGCATCCCGAACTTGGCGGCGGCCACCATCAGCGACGAGCACATGTTGTTGCCGTCGCCGACGTACGCGAGCCGGACGCCGGAGAGCCGGCCGAGCCGCTCGCGGATCGTCATCAGGTCGGCGAGCGCCTGGGTCGGGTGCGACCAGTCGGTGAGGCCGTTGATGACCGGCACGGTCGAGTGCGCGGCGAACTCCTCGACGTCCGCCTGGTCGAACGTGCGGATCAGGATCGCGTCGACGAAGCGCGAGAGCACCGTGGCGGTGTCGCGGATCGTCTCGCCTCGGCCGAGCTGCATGTCGCCCGGCGCGAGGTTCAGGCCGTAGCCGCCGAGTTGCGAGATCGCGACCTCGAACGAGACGCGCGTCCGCGTGGACGGCTTCTGGAAGATCATCGCCAGCGACCGCCTTGGGAGCAGGTGCTCCTGCTGACCCGCCTTCTGTGAGCGCTTGAGCTCGTCGGCGAGGTCGAGGATCGTCCCCAGGTCGGAGGCAGTCCAGCCGCCGACGCGGATGAAATGGCGTCCTTTCAGGTGTTGCGGCAGCTCACGCATGGCGCCGCGGGATGCTACGCGCGTTCGTTAGGTGCTGGCCGGCTCTTCGACGCCGGCTTCCTGGAGCAGCTCGCGCAGGCGCGCCAGGCCGGCGAAGGTGCGGCTCTTGATCGTCCCGAGCGGCTGGCCGAGCTTCTCGGCCACCTCCGACTGGGACAGCCCGCCGTAGTAGGCGAGCTCGAGCGCCTGGCGCTGGTCGGCAGGCAGCTGCCCGAGCGCGTCCTGGACGACGCGGCGGTGGAAGCGGACCTCGGCCTCCTCGTCGCTTGCCTCGGAAGCGGGGAACTGCTCCGGCTCGAGCGGCTCGGTACGGCGGCGCTGCTCGCGGCGCACGAGGTCGACGGCGCGCCGGTGGACGAGCGTGAGGATCCACGTCGAGGGGCGCGCGCGTTCCGGCAGGAAGCCGGCGGCGGAGCGCCAGACGGCGAGGAATGCGTCCTGCACGGCGTCCTGTGCGAGCGCGTCGTCACGCAGGATCCGCAGCGCCAGCCCGTACGCGATGCCGCCGAAGCGGTCGTACAGCTCGGCGAGGGCAAGGTCGTCAGAGCGTGCAACGAGACCGAGCAGCTCCTCGTCGGTGGCATGCTCCAGCGGACGCTCCCCTCGCGCTCCCGTGCCCACCCGGCCCGAACCTACCACCTCGTCAGCGTCTTCCTCTACGGCCGGATAGGCAAGGATCGCGCCGCTCATGCCGGCATGGAGTGGAGGACTGGGCCCGTCGTCGGCTTCAAGCTGCCGCCGTCGGGCTCGACCGTCACCGCCACGCCCGTGTCGGCCGGGACGTTCGCGTCGAGCGGGACGGCGAGGCACCCTGAGTCGGAATCGAACAGGCCGGCTGACGTCGGGCTGTCGGGTGTGAGCACCCAGGCCTGGTACGTCTTGCCCGCGGGGGCCTTCGGCAGGTGGCAGATGACGAGCGCAGCCTTGCCCGACCCCGCGACGACGAGCTGCCCCGCCGCGCCCGAGAGGCCGTGGCGCGCGGCGGCAGCGTCGCCGACGACGACGAGTGCCCGCTTGGTTGCCGAGAGCGCCGCGTCCTTGTCGTCGAGCGAGTTGTGGAGCGACACGTTCCAGATGCCGAGCGCGATCGCGACGCCGGCCGCGATCGCCGCGGCCGCGCCGAGCACGGCGGTCGTACGCGAGCGCGGCCTGAGCGGGACGACGTTCGGCCGCTCCTCGCGGGCGGTGTCGAGGATCCGGTCGCGCAGCTCCGGCGGCGGCGCTACCGGGCCGGCCGCGTAGGCGAGCGACGCGGCGGTGTCGCGCAGGCTCGCCAGCTCGTTCCGGCAGGCCTCGCACGTCTCCAGATGGCGCTCGAATGCCATCCGCTCGTCGTCTTCGACCGCGTCGAGGGCATACGCGGCGACCAGGTCGTGGATTTCGGTGTCCTCGGAAGACATGGGAATGGCTGCGAGCGAGCGTAGCGAGAGAGTTCGTCGAAGTTGTGAATCTGGTTCGGTCGGGGCGGCTCCCGGCCGCCGAGTAGAGTCGCGCCGTGGCCAGGTTCCCGGAGGCGATGAACGAGCAGGTCGGGCACGAGTTCGCGGCGTCGCAGCAGTACGTCGCGATCGCGGTCTACTACGACGCGGAGACGCTGCCGCTGCTCGCGGCGCACTTCTACCGCCAGGCGCTCGAGGAGCGAAACCACGCGATGATGCTCGTCCAGTACCTGCTCGACGCCGATCACGAGGTCGCGATCCCGGGCGTCGACGCGCCGCAGACGTCGTTCGCGAACCCGACCGAGCCGGTCGAGCTCGCGCTGGCGCAGGAGAAGCGCGTGACCGAGCAGATCAGCGCATTGACGGCCCTCGCGCGCGAGGAGAACAACCTGGTCGGCGAGCAGTTCATGCACTGGTTCCTGGCAGAACAGCGGGAAGAGGTCTCCTCGATGAGCGACCTGCTCAGCGTCGTGCGGCGCGCGGGCGACAACCTGCTGCTCGTCGAGGACTTCCTCGCGCGGAACCAGGTGGGCGATGCCGGCGAAGTCGACGCAGCGGCTCCGCCCGCCGCGGGCGGGGCGCTGTAAGGCGCCGCGAGGGTGGACCGACGCAGAGCAACGATGTTCTTCCCGGCACCGAGGTTCATTACCTCGAGTCGGAGCAGGTCGGTGACGAGTTCAAGATCCTGATCGGCCACTGCGGCGATTCCCCGTCTCCCGTCTTTCTCGGCGACACCTGGATGCACTTCGGCACCGCGGTGGAGGTCGTCCGGCTCCTGCGCCTCACGGAAGTCGTTCCGCCGCTCCTCGTCGTTGGGATCGGCTACCGAACGCCGGACCTGGGCGAGATCTTCCGGCTCCGGCACCGTGACTTCACACCGACCGTCGACGGCGGCGGTGCCGACCGGTTCCTCGCCTTCCTTCGTGGCGAGCTCAAGCCGTGGCTGGGTGAGCGGTACGGCGTTGACCCGGATGACGCGACATTCTTCGGCGACTCGCGGGGCGGCCTCTTCGCCTCGGCCGTCCTCCTCACGGACCCCGGGACGTTCCGGCGCTACGGAATCGGGAGCCCGTCGCTCTACGCAGACGAGGGAGTGAAGTCGGTGTTCGAGCTCGAGGCCGACTACGCCTGCGCACACGAGGATCTTCCGGCGAAGGTCTTCTTCTCGGTGGGCGGCCACGAGAGCCCTGAGGGCTTTAGACGGCGCCTCGAGCAGCTGCCGCACGCACAGCGGGCGAGGATGGAGGCCGATCCGGGCGATTGGGCGGAGGACTACATCGGCGACACCGAGCGACTGGTGGGTGCGCTCCGGGCGCGCGGCTACCCGAGTCTCGAGCTCGAGTGCGAGATCCTCCCCGGCGAGCACCACGAGACGGCGGTTCCCGTAAACCTGTCACGGTCGCTGCGGTACCTGTTCGACGCGCCTCGCTGAGGGGTGGCGACTCCAGCACTGGTTCCTGCAGGAGCAGCGCGAGGAGGTCTCGAGCATGAGCGACCTGCTCTCGGTCGTGCGCCGCGCGAGCGACAACCTGCTCCTCGTCGAGGACTTCCTGTCACGGAACCAGGTCGGCGACGCCGGTGCTGTCGACGTGTCGGCTCCGCCCGCGGCCGGCGGCGCGCACTAACCGGTCAGGGCCACAGGCCGCTGGTGTCGGCTCGACTCAGGTCGGCGAGGCGCCGCTCGCCACGACTCGGCCGTCGGCATCGGCGATCATCAGCCAGCGGTCGACCCGTTCGCGGCCGGATCCCTTCGTCAGCGTCGCGACCCAGGTCGTGCCGGCGACGTGGGGGCATCGCTGGATCCGGTTCGAGCGGCAGAGCTCGTCGGCCCTCGGTGCGACGACGAGGAAGGTAACGGTCTCTCCCTCGCGCGCGTGCGCAGCGGCCGTCGCGGCGATGTCCGAGACCGATCGGGTCGGGTGGGCGCCGGACGACGCGTAGCTGCGTGCGACCGGTGAACGGGCAGGGTCTCGGCTGGTAGCCGACGGGATGCGAGAAGCCGCCCGGACCGCAGGATTCGTAGGCCTCCGCTGTTCCGCCCATTCCCAGGTTCCCGGCGCCGGCTGACACGTTGACGAGGTTGCCGGCCGGGTCGACGACTTCGACGAAGCGTCCGGCACCGTGCTCGGGAAGCGCGGTCATGACCAGCGAGAACCGCTGGGCGAGAAACCGTGCCGGGTCGTCGACGCGCAGTTGAAGGCGGACCGCCGGACGGCCGTTGAGGGTTGCGACGCGGAGCTCCGTCACAGTCGCGTCCTGCGCTCGCGCAGCTGCCTCGATCGCGCGCCTGACGGCGGCGGGCGACCAGCGAGGCAGCTTCGGCCGATAGCCGATGTTGATCCGCATCCCGCCGAAGGCGCCCTCGCTCGCAACGACCGGCGGCAAGCCGGCGCGGGCGGATCGTGCGGCAAACTCGTCCGAAATGACGATCCCTTCCCACTCGGACGCGCGATCCTTGGCGCGCGGCGTGGAGCGGAGCACCACGGCGTCTTTCGAGCGCGACGTCCAAGGGTGCCCGGCCGGCCCGATGGCAAGCTTCGCGATGCCCGTCGAGCCGAGCGCTCGCAGCAACGCGCGAAGCTCGTGGCGCTGTGAAGGCGAGCCGCCGGTGATCCGCGTCGCGTCGGCGGGCACCGGGCGCTGCGCCGTCGACGGCCGCTCGGGCGGCCGTATCGCCGTCGTCGTCGCATTATGCGAGCCGGCGCAGCCTGAGACGATCGCTGCGAGCAGGACGCACGAGGCGAGTGCCCTGATCATCGCTGCAATGTACGCCGCACTACAGCCGCTGGGGCCTCCAGGATGAGGCTCCGCTACGGATGGCTCCGACTCGTGCTCGATGCAGCCAGCGCCGCGAGGCCGCAACGGAGGCTGACCGTCGCGACCCGCGACCGCGCGACAGCGACTGACCGCGAGACGATCGTGGTCGTCGCTTGCGGCCCCGCGGTCAACCCAGCGCAGACCCGGCGGCCGCGACGACCGACACCACCAGAACGGCACCGTCAAGAGCGATCTGCCGCTGAGCCGCTGTACCCGCGACCTTCCTCAGACCGGGCGAGACGCCCACGGCGCCTCACGTGGCGTCATCGTCTGACGAAAGCGCGCCCGCAGATAGCCCGGTCTCGTCCAGCGATACGCTCCGCCTGAGCTGAACGCGACCCTCACCCTCGGCCGGATCGCCGGCATCCGGATCAGCATCAACTGGAGCTGGCTGGTCGTCTTCGCGCTCATCACCTGGTCGCTCGCGGCGGCCGTCTTCCCGGATCAGAATCCGGGGCTCTCGGACGGCACGTACATCGCCATGGCCGTTGCCGCTGCGGTGCTGTTCTTCTCGTCGCTTCTCGCACACGAGCTGGGTCATGCGATCGAGGCTCGGCGCGAGGGCATGGAGATCGACGGCATCACGCTCTGGCTCTTCGGTGGCGTCGCGAGTTTCAAGGGCCAGTTCCCGAGCGCGGGTGCGGAGTTCCGGATCGCGATCGCCGGCCCAGCTGTCTCGCTCGTGCTGGGGCTGCTGTTCGTGGCCATCGCAGCCGGTACGAGCCCGCCCGACGAGGTCGACGGGGTGGCGGCCTGGCTCGGCTACATCAACCTGACGCTGCTCGTCTTCAACCTGCTGCCGGCGCTGCCACTCGACGGCGGGCGCGTGCTCCGCTCGGCTCTGTGGGCGGCGAAGGGCGACTTCCGCTGGGCGACGGCGGTGGCCGCGAACATCGGGCGCGGCTTCGGCTACCTGCTCATCGCCCTGGGCGTGTTCATGTTCATCGCGGAGGGGTCCGTGTCGGGCGCCTGGCTCGCCTTCCTCGGCTGGTTCCTGCTCGGTGCAGCGGGCGCCGAGGCGCGGTATGCCGTCACGCGTGACGCGCTGCACGGCATGCGCGTCGCCGACTTCATGATCGTCGCGCCGGTGACCGCCCGCGCTGACGAGACGCTCGGGCAGTTCATGGACGAGACGGCCGGCCGCGCCCACTACACGACCTACCCGGTGCTCGACGGCGACCGCCTCGTCGGGCTGCTGCCGTTCCGCTGCGTCGCGCAGACGCCGCGGGCCGAGTGGGACTCGCGACTGGTAGGCGAGTGCGCCCTGCCGCTGGAGGAGGTGCCGGTGCTGACCGAGGACGAGCCGGCGATCGAGGCGCTCGAGGCGCTGAGCGGCGGCGACGTGCACCGGGGACTGGTGGTGGAGAACGGCAGCCTGCGCGGGCTCGTGTCGATCACTGACTTCGCCCGCGTGCTGGCGGTACGCCCGCCACGGCCGCAGCCGCGGTAGCGCGTCCTGTCAGGCGGTTACGCCAAAGCCAGCGACTCGCGGATGCGCTCGTCGAGCGCGGCCATCTCGATCCGCGAGCCGGTCAGGTCCTGGAGCATCGCGTCGGCCGTCCGCGCCTGGCCTTCCGACCACAGCTCGCGGAGCAGGTCGCCCGACTCGCGGCGGGTGAACCACGCGTTGCCGAACTCGGTGCGCAGGAAGTCGCGCAGCTGCGCCTCGAAGCCCCACGAGCGCAGGTACTCCGTCACGTAGAAGCCAGCGTCGATGTCGGCCAGGTAGCTCGCTGCGGCCGGCTCGACCTTCAGGGCGTCGCCGAGCAGCTCGACGTAGCGGCCGCGCATCTCGGTCGGGTCGGCGGCGCGGTAGAACTCGAGCTCGTACAGCAGCTTCGCCGAGTAGCGGCGTGCGAAGAACAGGTCGATCACGCCGCTCTCCGCCGCGAACTCGCGTGGCCGTGCGAAGTCCAGCCGCCGCTCGATCCAGGCCGGCTCGCTCAGCAGCCCCTCGAACAGCGCGGCCCAGCCTTCGGTCACCGCCATGTCGCCCATCCGCTTCGCCTCGACTGTCTGGTCGCGCGAGGTGTTCGCGTAGTGCTCGGTGTGGCCCGCCTCGTGGAAGAGCGCGCGCCAGTCGTCGGCGCCCCCGATCGGCTGGATGACCAGCATCACGCGGTCCGGCACCTCGATCGGCGCACAGAAGGCGCGCGGCGACTTGTGCTCGCGCTGCTCGACGTCGAGCTCGACGTTCGCCTGCGAGGCGAGGTCGATGCCGAGCTCGCCGAGCGTGCCCGTGAGTGCCGGGAGCATGGCCGCGGCCGGGAATTGCGCGTCCCAGTTCTCCGCCCGCAGCAGCCGGCTGAAGTCCCAGTAGCCGGCCTGGTCGAGCCCCACGCCGGCGCGCGAGCGGAGCAGCCGGTCGACGCCGTCGATCCACGCACGCTCGGTCGAGTCGAGCAGCTCCCGGCAGGCATCGGCCAGCGGCTCGAGCTCGAACCCGACGCGGCCGTAGTGCTCCACGTAGTCGCCCGCGCCGAGCTCGGGCACCGCGTCGCGGTGGGCACGCGCCGCCTCGAGGAGCACCGGGTTGATGTGCTCCTCGCGCACGTCGGCCGCTGCCTCGTACAGCCGCCGGCGGCGGGCAGGATCGGGCGACTGCGAGATCGCCGGGGAGATCATCCGGAACGGGATCCGCTCGCCGTCGACCTCGACCTCGAGCTCGGCTTCCAGCCCCGCGGCCCGCTCGAGCTGCTTCTTCGTCAGGTTCGCGAGGTAGTTCTCGCTCGCCCAGCGGTAGAGCCCGCGGCCGCGGTCGTCGGTCGCGGCGGCGCCGACGGCCTGGACGTGCTCCAGTTTCAGGAGATCTGCATGCCGCTCGTAGATGGGCTCCAGCTCGAGCGCCTGCTTGTGGCCGGCGTAGTGGAGGTACCACTCCTCCATCAGCTCGCCCTCGAGCTGGTCCGCTTCGTCACGGAACGAGTCGAGCTCGCGGTCGGTGAGCGGCGGGGCGGCGGCCAAGAGCGGCCTAGGATAGCCCGGTGCGCGAGGTCACCATCAAGACGGCGCGGCGGACACAGGTGCTCGACATCACCGACCAGGTGCGCGCAGCCCTGCACGACGTGCGGGGCGAGGCGGTGCTCGTGTATGTGCCGCACACCACCGCCGGCGTCACGATCAACGAGCACGCCGACCCGGCCGTCGCGCGCGACCTGGAGCGCGCCATGGAGCGGCTCGTCGGCGACGATTGGGGGTGGGAGCACATCGAGGCGGGCGAGGAGAACGCGCCGTCGCACGTGCGCGCGGTGCTCGCCGGGCCGCAGGTGCTGATCCCGCTCCGCGACGGCCAGCTCGCCCTCGGCACGTGGCAGGGCATCTTCTTCTGTGAGTTCGACGGGCCGCGGACGCGAACCGTCCTGGTGACGCCGCTGCAGTGATCGAGGTCACCGCGCTCAGCAAGCGTTTCGGGGAGACGCTTGCCGTCGACAACCTGTCCTTCCGCGTCGAGCCCGCCCGGGTCACCGGCTTCCTCGGCCCGAACGGCGCCGGCAAGACCACGACCATGCGCGCCGTGCTCGGCCTGGTTCGGGCAACGTCCGGCCACCGCGACGGTGCTCGGCCGGCCGTACCGCAACCTCGACGAGCCGGCGCACCGGGTCGGAGCGGTGCTGGAGGCGACGGCGTTCCATCCCGGTCGCTCCGGACGCAACCACCTGCGCGTCGTCGCGGCGGCCGCCGGGATCCCGCGCAGCCGTGTCGAGGAGGTGCTCGAGCTCGTCGATCTGAAGGATGCGGCCGGCCGGCGCGCGGGCGGCTACTCGCTGGGGATGCGCCAGCGGCTCTCGCTCGCAACCGCGCTGCTCGGCGACCCGGAGGTGCTCGTGCTCGACGAGCCTGCCAACGGGCTCGACCCCGCCGGCGTGCGCTGGCTGCGCGACCTGCTGCGCGAGCTCGCCGGCCGCGGGCGGACGATCCTCGTCTCGAGCCACATCCTCTCCGAGATCGAGGTGATCGCGGACGAGGTCGTGATCATCCACCGCGGCAAGTTCGTCGCCAGCGGGACGATCCAGGAGCTCGTCGCCCGCGCGTCCGGTGGCGTACGCGTGCGCAGCCCAGACGCCGGTCGGCTGCGCGAGCTGCTCGCGGAGCAGGGCGCACAGGTCGCCGATCACGAGGGCGCGCTGATGGTCTCGGGCGCGACGGCCGAGGCGATCGGCGAGCTGGCGGCGGCGAACAGCATCGTCCTCCACGAGCTCGCGCTCGAGCGCGCGACGCTCGAGCAGGCGTTCTTCGAGCTCACCGAGGCGCCGCCGGAATGAGGCTCTTCCGTGCCGAGCTGCTGAAGCTGCGGACGACGCCGCGCACCGTGGTCGGTCTCGTGCTGCCGCTGCTCGGGATCGTGATCCTCGGCGTGGTCGGGAACATCACGAGCGCCCACGGCGAGGACTACAGCCGGACGCTCCACGACATCCTCGACGTGCTCGGCTTCGCGGACGTGATCGCGCTGATCCTCGGCGTCCTCGTGATGACGTGGGAGTTCCGCCACGACACGATCACCGAGACGTTCCTCGTCGAGCCGCGCCGGGAGCGCGTCATCGGCGCGAAGACGGCCGCCGCCATGCTGACCGGTGCGCTGCTCGCGGCCGCTGCCGCGGCGATCGCGCTCGGGATCGCCGCCGTCTGGATCGGCGGCGATGCGGGAGTCACCTTCGACTCGAGCGTGTGGGAGCGCGCCCTGCGGCAGCTGCCGAGCTCGGCGCTCTTCGGTGCGATCGGGGTCGGCCTCGGCGCGATCGTGCGCGGCCAGGCGCTCGCGATCGTGCTCGGCTTCGTCTGGTTCCTGATCGTCGAGCCGCTCGTCAGGGGCCTCTACGACCAGGTCGGCCGCTACCTCCCGGGGCAGGTGCTCAGCGAGCTCGCGGGCGCGAGCGGGAACGAGGTCCACGTCGGCGTGTGGCCCGCCGTCGGCCTCTCGATCGCGTACACGCTTGCGATCGTCGGCGCCGGTGCGTTCCTCACGCTGCGCCGAGACGTGACCTAGAGCCAGCGAGGCTCGATGTGAAATTCCGCCGGGCCGGATGACGCACCAGACACGTCGCAGGATCAGCACGCTCGCCCACGACACGTAGCGCTGCTATGCGACGTGGGCGATCGTGGTGCCCTGCTTGGTCTGGAGCGCCCCCGACGGCGGCGTAATTTCACATCGAGCCTCTAGGCTGCCCGAATGGCGGCGCCGGTCAAGATCGACGACGAGGTCGATCTCCGCATCGAGTCGCTCGCCTACGGCGGGAACGGCGTCGCGCGTGCGGGCGGGTTCGTCGTGTTCGTGCGACGCGGCCTGCCCGGCGACCTCGTGCGCGCGCGCGTGACGAAGGTGAAGCGAAACCACGCCGAGGCGACGACCGTCGACGTGCTCGAGGCGGGCCCGGCGCGCGTCGACGCGCCGTGCGCGCACTACCCGGCCTGCGGCGGCTGCCGCTTCCAGGATCTCGCGTACGCGGCCCAGCTCGACGCGAAGGAGGCGCAGGTGCGCGACGCGCTCACCCGCATCGCGGCAATTGCCGAGCCGCCGCTCGAGCCGATCGTCCCGGCCGAGTCGCCGTTCTTCTACCGCAACAAGATGGAGTACTCGTTCACCCGCACCGAGGACGGGCCGGCGCTCGGACTGCACCGCGCCGGCCGCTGGGACGAGGTGCTCGACATCGAGAAGTGCTGGCTCACCACCGAGCTCGGCAACGCAATCCGCGAGACGGTCGACGCGTGGGCGCGCGAGGAGCGGCTCGAGGCGTACAGCCAGGAGGACGGCAGCGGCTACCTGCGCCACCTCGTCATCCGCGAGGGCCGCAACACCGGCCAGGCGCTCGTCCAGCTCGTCACGGCGAAGGGCGAGCGCTTCGAGCGCGACCACCTCGTCGAGACGCTGCAGCGCTTCCCGGAGGTGCGCTCGATCCACTGGGCGGTCAACGAGACGCCGGCGGAGATCACCAACTTGCCGACCGAGCTGCTCTGGGGCGAGGAGGCGATCGAGGAGGAGCTCGGCGGCCTGCGCTTCCGCGTACGGCCGAACGCGTTCCTCCAGACGAACACCGCGATGGCCGAGCGGCTGTACGAGCTCGCCCGCGAGGCGGCGGGGCTGACCGGCGGCGAGACGGTCTGGGACCTCTACTGCGGCATCGGCACGATCGGGCTCTCGATGGCCTCGTCGGCGCTGACCGTATGGGGGGTGGAGGTCTCCGAGGAGTCGGTCGCGTGCGCGCTGGAGAACGCCGACCTGAATGGGATCACGAACGCCGCCTTCTTCGCGGGGAACGTGGGCCAGGTGCTGCAGGAGCTGCTCGACCGGGCAGGCGAGCCGGACGTGGTCGTGGTTGACCCGCCGCGGGCCGGTCTCGCCGGCAAGGCGCTGAAGCGAGTGGGGGAGGTCGGCGCGCCGAGGCTCGTCTACGTCTCGTGCAACCCGACGACGCTCGCGGGCGACGTGAAGCAGCTCGCGTCACAGTGGGGCTACCGGCTCGTGCGGGCGCGGCCCGTGGACATGTTCCCGCACACGCCGCATGTCGAGACGGTCTCGCTGCTGACGCGCGAGCCCGAATAGCCAAGTAACAGTCTGTTACTTGGCCGGTTCGGCGGCCTCGGGCGACGCGTCGACGCGTGGGCTCCGCAGGTCGCGCCAGATCAGGTCCGCGTTCGCGACGAGGAAGCCGATCGCGATCCCGGGCAGGGCGGGCAGCCCGCCCACGTCCCACGACGTGGCGAGTGCGATCGTCGCGCCGAGGCCGGCCAGCATCGCGATCCACGTCCAGACGACGCGCAGGCGCCAGCGCACGGCGGCGGCGAGGAAGAGGGCGAAGAACAGCAGGTCGGGAAGCCCCAGGTTCGCGGACGCGTTCTCGCCCGGCACGGGGAACGCGAAGGAGAGCGTCGTGAAGATCTCTCGACGCTGGGTGACGATGTGGTGCGTCGGCCCGCGCCACACCGAGAAGGCGTCGATGAACGGGATCAGCAGCGCGATCATGGCGACCCACGACAGCCGCTCGAAGAAGGTCAGGAACCAGAACGCGAGCAGCGTCATCGTGGCGAGCTTCGCGAAGTTCGCGATCGCATCGAGCCCGACCACCTCGAGCAGCACTGACAGCAGGCCGCACCCGACCGCGAAGAGCGCCAGCCCGCGCCGCTCGCGCAGCGGCAGCGCCAGGAGGACGAGCGAGAACACGGCCGGGAAGAGCACGAGCGCGATGAAGGCGGTGTCGCCCCACAGGGACAGCCCGAAGAGCGATTCCGAGACCGAGTAGTAGACCGCCAGGACGACGCAGACCACGCCGAAGACGATCAGGCGGTTCTGGCCCTCGGTCACGCCGGCATTACAGCGGTTGGGCGCTAGTACGGCGGCAAGTCGGCCCACCACGGGCCGAGCGCCTTGAACGCGTTCCAGAACGCGGTCTTGCGAGGCGCCTCGTCCAGCGACTCGTCCACGTCGGGCGTCGTGAGGGCGCCGATCGTGGCGGTGAAGCGCTGCACCTCGCCGTCGCGCTGCTCGAGCTCGGCGGCCAGCGGGAACTCGATCGCGTTCACGAGCGCAAGCGCCGGCTCGCCCATGACGATCACGAGCTTCGGCTGGACGATGTGCAGCTCGCGGCGCACCCACCCGCGCGCCTGGTCGTCCTCCTCGCCGTCCGAGAACTTGAGGCAGTTGGTGCCGTAGACGGCCATCGGATCGACCCGCAGCCGCTGCAGCGACTTCAGGATCGCCTGTCCGGCACGGCCGAAGTACGCGACGCCCTCCTGCTCCTCGCTGCGCTGCGGCGACCACTTGAGCATGAAGACGTCCGCGAGCGGGTGCCCGGAGCCGAGTACCGGCGTGCGCTCGCCGGCGGCGCGACTGATCTCGTCGCCGAGCTCGTTGATCTCCTTGATCGCCTTCTGCAGGTAGCGGTCGTAGATCTCGTCGTCGGAGGAGCCGCTGCTGCCCACCGGGTTGTCTAGTTGTCGGCGGGCGCGCGTGCTCCTGCCGGGACGGTCTGCGGGAGTCGGCTCCACGGCCTCTACGTTCGCGCTCGGTTGCGCTTTTCCCCTAGCTGCGCCATCCACTTCAGGCTCTGCAGATAGGCGAGCGACTTCGGCCGGCGCAGGACCTCCGCCGTCTGCAGGCTTGCGAGGAACTCCTCGGGCCCGTCGAAGCGCTGCATGCGCAGCGCGCCCGTGCCGACGCCCTGGAGGACGTGCGCGTCGGAGCCGGCGCCCATCGTCAGCCGGTACTTGCGCGCGAACCGGAGCGCCTCGTCGTTGAAGCCGTCGAAGAGGAGCCGGGCGTTGTAGACCTCGAAGACGTCGATCTCGGCCAGGTGGCGGTGAAGCGTCGCCGGGTCGGGGATGGCGTGGAGCCGGTCGAACGGGTGGGGGACGTAGACGATCCCGTCCTGCGCGCGGATGGCTGCGATCGTGGCCGAGAAGGACATGCCGCGGGGGATCTCCTCGCGCAGGAAGAGGCCGATCACCTCGCCCTGGCCGTCGGTCTTGACCTCCTCGCCGGGGATGACGATCAGGTCGCGGCCGCGGGCGAGCTCCACGGCTTCCAGCGCGCCGCCGAAGACGTTGTGGTCGGTGACGGCGATGGCACCCAGCCCGATCGCCTCGGCGTGGTCGAGCAGCTCCTCGGGGTCGGTCATGCAGTCGTGCGACCAGGACGTGTGCATGTGCAGGTCGCAGACGATCCAGTCGCGGTCCGGCGCGCCCGCGCGCTGCGGTGCGCGCCGGCGCGAGGCGAGCCCGCGGTAGATCTCGTCAAGCTCCTGTGCCGCGGCGGCGAAGCTCTCCCGCTCGGCCGTAGTGCGATTCGCCACGCCCTCGCGCTCGCGGAACGCGGCGTCCTCGGCGAGCCGGGCGACGGCCGCGCCGGCGAGCTCGGGCTGGTGGACGACTCCGGGTGGCGCGGCGACGGCCGTGCCGGCAGCCCGCGCCTCGAGCGCCACGCGCGGCAGCCCGGAGGGCGACGGGACGAAGATCGCGGCCTCGCGCAGCAGGGGCGCGCGGGCGGCGCCGTCGCGGAGCGTGCGGACGCGTACGCGGCCCGCGAGCCGGCGCGGCATCGGCGGCCTCCCGCTGAGCGGCTTCGTCCGCAGGTAGACGAGCTCCCAGCCGTCGAGCTCGGCGACCGCGCGCGCGACCGAGCGCGCCTGCAGGCGCTCTCCGGGGCGCCACTCGGCGACGACGATCTGCCGCTTGCGCCCGGGCCGGAAGAGCTCGGTGTCGACGCCGATCGGGACGACGCGGTAGTCGCCGGGAAACCGCTCGGCCGCGGCCGCTGCGGTGAACGGCGAGGTTGCGACGAGCGCGTCGACGCGCCCGAGCAGCCGCGTGCGCTGCGTCTTGGCCGGCGGATAGGCGAGCCGGTCGGCCGAGAGGAAGGTGGCGACGGTCAGGCCGCGCGCGTCGCGGAGTGCGAGGTAGGACAGGCTCGGCAGGCCGGGCTCGAAGCCGTGGACGACGTCGTAGCCGCCTCGCTCGAGCGCGAGCTGCAGGTTGGCGCGGACGCCCACCGGAATGCCGAGCTGGCTGCGCCGTGAGACCGGCACCGCCGGGCCGAGCGCGATCACGTCCGCCGCCAGCCCGTCGTGGAGCGCCTTGCGGCCCGCGGCGAGATCGCGCCCCCGGTTCGACGGCGCGAGCACGGTCACGTCGTGGCCGAGCGCGCGCAGCCCGGCGGCGATCCCCGCGACGTGCTCGTTGACGTCGTGCGGCTGCGACCAGGCGAACGGCGTGACGAGGCAGATTCGGAGCCCCACGCTGCGATCCTAGTGCCGCGCCGCCGCGCGCCTTAGAGTCGCGCCGTGACCGAGCGGCCGCTCGAACGGCGGATCGTCACCGTCCTCTTCTGCGACGTCGTCGGTTTCACCTCGTTGTCGGAGGCACTCGACGCGGAGGACGTCGTCGCGGTGCAGGACGCGTACTTCGCCGCGGTGCGCGAGACGGTCACCCGTCACGGCGGGGCGCTCGAGAAGTTCATCGGCGACGCGGCCGTGGCGGTCTTCGGCGTGCCCCGCGTCCGGGACGACGACGCCGTCCGCGCGGTGCGGGCCGCGCTCGCCGTCGCGGCGGCCGTCGACCAGCTCGGCGCGCGGCTCGGCCTGGCGGAGGACGAGCTGCGGCTTCGCGTCGGGGTCAACACCGGAGAGGTCGTGTACGGCGAGGGGACCGCGGACCGCGGACCGGTGACCGGCGACACGGTCAACGTCGCCGCCCGCCTCCAGACGGCGGCGCCGGCGGGCGGCGTGCTCGTGGGCGAGCAGACGGCGCTCGCCGTCGAGGGCGCGATCGTGCTCGAGCCGGCCGGTGAGCAGGAGCTGAAGGGCAAGGCGGCGCCGACGAAGACGTGGCTCGCGCTGGCCGAGGAGCCCGAGCCGTCGCGTGAGCGGGCGCTGCGCGGGATCCGCGCGCCGATGCTCGGCCGCGACGAGGAGCTTGGCCGGCTCCGTGCGCTCGCCGAGCCTGCGCCGGGCGCCGTGCGGCTGGCCCACGTCGTCGCGCCGCCCGGCGTCGGCAAGACACGGCTCGTCGACGAGCTCGCGGCAGCTGCTGCGGGCGCGTGCGTCCTGCGCGCCCGGTTGCGCCCGGACGTGCTGAGCCCCTACGACGGCGTCGCGCAGCTGCTCGCCAGCGCGCTCGTTGGTGCCGACCCGCGGGCGCGCGTGCTCGAGCTCATGTCAGGCCCGCGCGCCGCGGTGGTGGCCGACGCCGTCGGGGGCGTGCTCGCGCCCGGCGAGCGCACCGCCTTCGCCGACCGCGACGCGGCGTTCGCGGCCTGGCTCGAGGCGCTCGATGCGCTCGCAGCCGGCCGCCCGTCGGTATGGATCGTCGAGGACGTGCACTGGGCGAGCGGCGACCTCGTGGCCTTCCTGGAGCACGCGGGCGGCCCGCCCGCCGCGGCCGGCCGGCTCGTGCTGACGACCGCGCGGCCGGTGGCGCGCGAGCGCGTACCGGGAGCGGAGATCGTCGACCTGGAGCCGCTCTCGCCTGCGAGCACCGCCGAGCTCGCGGAGGCGCTCGTCGGTGGCGCGCTCCCGGCCGCACTCGTCGAGCGGATCGCACAGGTCGCAGGGGGCAACGCGCTCTTCGTCGAGGAGCTGCTGCGCAGCTGGATCGGCAGCGGCGTCCTCGTCGCCGGCGACGCGGGCTGGCACCTGCGCGACGACCCGGCCGAGATCGCGATCCCGAGCACGGTGCAGACGATCTACGCCGCCCAGCTCGACGACCTGCCTGCCGGGCCGCGCCAGGTGGTGCGCCGCGCCTCCGTGCCGGGCCGCCGCTTCCCGTCGGAGGCGCTCGTGCACCTCGGCGTGGGCGACGCCGACGAGAGCCTCGCCGTGCTCGAGCGCCGCGCGCTCGTGGCCGGTCCCGACCCGGACCCGGTCTTCGGCTCGATCCACGCCTATCGCCACGCTCTGCTGCGCGATGCCGGCTACGCAAGTCTCGCCCGGGCGGAGCGCGCCGACCTGCACGTACGCATGGCCCGCTGGCTCGAGGGGCTGGGCGACGCGCTCGCCGAGCTCATCGGCCGCCACTACGCGGCGGCGGTCGAGAGTGCGCCCCGCCTCGCCCAAGAGGTCGCGCCCGGCGTGACGCGCGGCGAGGCTGCGGCCGCCGCGGCGCACTGGTTCGAGACCGGCGCCCGTACCGCGCACGAGCTCGCCGCGCACGAGACGGCGGCGGCGCTCCTCGAGCGGTCGCTCGAGCTCGGCGCCGCCGACGGCATCGACGCGGCGCGCCGCCGGCGGCTGCTGGGCGAGGTGCTCGCCGAGGGCGGCGACATGGACGAGGCGCGCACGCAGCTCGAGCAGGCCCGCGAGCACGCCGAGCCGCTGATCGCCGGGGACGAGGGACGCAGCGAGTACGCGGCGGCCACCGCGGCGCTCGGCCGCGTGGCCAACCAGCAGGTTCGCTTCGCCGAGGCGGAGCAGCTCGCCGACGATGCGCTCACCCTCGTGGGCGAGCGGGAGGACGCCGCGACGGCACAGCTCCTGCTCCTGCGCGCCATGGGCCACGGAATGGGCACCGACGAGATCGAGGAGCCCGCGCGCGACGCCGAGCGCGCGATCGAGCTCGCGCGCCGTGCAGGCGATGCGGACCTCGAGCTCGATGCGCGCATGTTCCGGGCCACGGTCGAGCTGGATCCTGCGCGGGCCGCAGAGGACTTCGGCGCGGTGTGGTCGCTCGCGCGTGAGCGGGGCCGGTGGCTGACGGCAGTGTCCGCCCGGCGAAACCAGGCGACGTTCCTGCTCGAGACCGATCGTGCTGCGGCCGCATCGGCGTTGGACGAGGCCGCGGAGGCCTCCGTCGCACACGGCCTGCGCGAGTCGCTCGCCTGGGCGCACTACTGCTGGGTCGAGCACCGCCTGCTTGGTGGCGACTGGGACGAGGCGATCGCGGCGGGCCGGCGAGCACACGCCATCGCCGAGCCGAACGCGTACACGCGTGCCGCAATTCGCACCTGGTACGCAGTGCTCCCTGCCGCCGTAGAGCGTGGGGACGAGCAGCTCGTGCGCGCGGCGCACGCGTTCTCCGAGCAGGCTCGGGCGTTCTTCCCGGCGGTTCCGGCGCCGTGGGCCCGCGTGATGTCCACCGCCGCCGACCTCCGCTTCGCGGCTGCAGGCTTGCCGCGGACGGCGCGCTACACGCCCGACGACGACGCGGCGCTGGACGCCTTCGACGACTCCGTCTTCCTCCCGAGCTTCCTCGAAGCCGCCGACGTGCTCCTCTTGCACTGGGCGAGTGAGGGCGAAACGGCGCGCGCGGGGGAGGCTGTCTCACGGGCGCGCCGCTTCAACGAGTCCTTCGGGCTCGGGCCGGTCTCGGACGGCGTCTTCACGTACTTCGCCGCCCGGCTGGGCATGGCTCGGCCTGAGAAGGCCGTGCAGAAGCTGGGCGCGGTCGATTCGCCGCCGTGGCTCGAGCGCGCGCTGCGGCTCAGAAGCTGAGCACGAGCTCGCGCTGCCGAACGGCCGCACGGCCGCCGAGCGCCTGGATTGCCTCGGCGGCCGGCTCGTCGCCGGGGAGGTTGAGCACGTTGAGCGTGCCGAGCGCGCGCTGCGCGGCGAGCAGCTCGCCGGTGGAGGCCGCATCGCCGGCGATCTGGATCACCGACACGGCCTGCGGGGTTCGCCGGACGATGACGGCGCCCCCGTCGGCCGTGAACGCCTGCGGGACCGGCTCGAGCTCGCGCAGACGGGCGAGCGTCTCGTCGTCGCGCTGCCACGGCTCCCGCGCCAGCCGCTTCGAGCGGATCAGCTCGTGCGCCTCGTCGAGGCTCGTCTGGGACACCTCGTCGTCCGCTGGAGCCCGGTCGAGGATCCACACGTCGATGCCGCGCACGTCCTCGAAGCCGAGCTTCTCGTAGAGGCGGACCGCCGCGTCGTTTCCGACGAGCACCTCGAGCCAGACCTCGCGGACGCCGCGGATGCGAGCCTCGTCCAGCACCGCCCGCATGAGGCGCTCGGCGACGCCCTGCCGCCGCGCGAACGGCGTGACGCCGATTCCTCCGATCCAGCCGCGCTCGCCGCGGACGCCGAGGTTCACGAGCGCGACGGGCACGCCGTCGAGCAGCGCGACCTGGGAGGCCTCGAGGTCGAGGTCGTACGCCTGGACCATGAACGCGAGCGTCTGCTCGTCGATCGCGAACGGGATCGGGTAGCCCTCGTACGCCGCGGTGAAGAGCGTTGCGAGGCGGCCGAGCTCGAAGCTGCCCGCCGAGCGCAGCTCGATCATGCGGCGGGGAAGACGAGGGCGGCGGCCGAAGCCGCCGCCCTCCGAAGCACGATGCGCCGGGCCGGCACTAGGCCTTTGCCGCGACCTTGACCGGCTTGCGCGCGTTCTCCTTGATGAACTGCTCGACCGCCTCGTACGCGTCGTCGTCCGCGATCTGCTTCGGCGGCGACTTCATGAGGTACGAGCTCGGGCCCTCGAGCGCGCCGCCGAGGCCCTTGTTCAGCGCCAGCTTCGCCATGCGGACGGCATCGATGACGATCCCGGCCGAGTTCGGCGAGTCCCAGACCTCGAGCTTCAGCTCCAGGTTCAGCGGCACGTCGCCGAACGTCGTGCCCTCCATGCGGATGTACGCCCACTTGCGGTCGGTCAGGAACGGCACGTAGTCGGACGGGCCGACGTGCACGTTGCCTTCGCCGAGGTCGTAGTCGAGCATCGACGTGACGGCGTTCGTCTTCGAGATCTTCTTCGACTCGAGGCGGCTCCGCTCCAGCATGTTGAGGAAGTCGGAGTTGCCGCCGACGTTCAGCTGCATCGTCTTGTCGAGGTGCACGCCGCGCTCGCGGAAGAGGCTCGTCAGCACGCGGTGCGTGATCGTCGCGCCGACCTGCGACTTGATGTCGTCGCCGATGATTGGCAGGCCCGCGTCCTCGAAGCGGCGGGCGAAGTGGCCGCCCTTCGCGATGAACACGGGCATGCAGTTCACCATCGCGCAGCCGGCCTGGAGGATCTGCTCCATGTACCACTTCGTCGCCTCCTCGGAGCCGACCGGGAGGTAGTTGACGACGACGTCGGTCTTCGTCTCCTTGAGGATCCCGACGACGTCGTCGGTCTCGCCCGGCGCCTTCTCGACGATCTCCGAGAGGTACTTGCCGAGGCCGTCGTGCGTCATGCCGCGCGAGACCTTGACGCCGGTCTTGGGGACGTCCGCGAACTTGATCGTGTCGTTCGGGTGCGCCCACATCGCGTCGGCGAGGTCGGCGCCGACCTTGCCCTTGACGACGTCGAACGCGGCCGTGAACTCGATGTCGCGGACGTGGTAGCCGCCAAGGTTGACGTGCATCAGACCAGGGACGAACTTGTCGTCCGGCGCGTCCTTGTAGAACTCGACGCCCTGCAGGAGCGAGTTCGCGCAGTTGCCGACGCCGATGATGGCGACGCGAACCTTGTCGTCGGTGCGGCCGTGGCCGTTGGTGCTGCCGTTTGTGCCTGCCATACGGGTGGTCCTTTCGGTCGAGACGCCGAGCCGCTCCGCGAGCGCCTCGACGATCAGGTCGTTGGTCGACCGCCGGCGCTCCGAGGCGCGGCGGTTCAGCTTCTCCTTCAGCTCCGGCGGCATTCGCAGGAGCACGTCGCCGGTGGCGCTCGGGGCAGCGGCCCGCCGGCGCGTCGGCTGGTAGGGGACGGCGAAGCGCGCGGCGAGGATGCCCACCGCGACATCGTTGAGGCTCTGGCCGGTTGCGTCGACCTCGCGCGCAAGGCGCTCCTTCACGCTCGCCGGCAGGCGCACGAGAACGCTGCTCCGCTCGCTGGCCATACGCGCAGGCTAACACAAATTTGCTATGCGCTAGCAAATGAGTGCTATCAAAAAATGTCGAGCGTGGGGAAGGCCGAATCCGGTGCCAGGCACCCCCGCAGGTACAGCGCGACCCCGATGTCGCCGGTCATGAGCGTGTGGCGCCCGCGGCCGTACTGCGCGGCGGCGCGCTCGACCTGCTCGATCGCGTGCATGGCGAACGCACGCGCCCGGTCGAGCCAGCGCTCGTCGCTCGTGCGCTCGAAGAGCTTGAGGAACGCGTAGCCGTTGCCGGCGGTGCCGTGGCAGAGGCCGGCGCCCTTCCGGAGCGGGCCTGCCTGCCACGTGAGCTCGCCGCCCGCGACGAGGAGCTCCGTCAGCCGGTCGTCCGCCGGGGCCAGCGTCCCGAGCGAGGCGACGATCCCTGGAGCGCCGTGGCACCACTGCGTCCGGATCGGCTGCGCAGTGCGCGGCGGCTCGAGCGCCGGCGGCCACTGCGCGAGCCCGTCGCTGCGCTGGGCGTGCTTGGCGAGCACGTCGACCGTGCGCCGTTCGAGCTCGGACCGGCGCGAGCGTTCGAGCAGATCACCGCGCGCGAGGACGAGGACGTTGCCGGCGAAGCCGTGCGCCGGCCCGAGCACGTGAGTGGGCCGCCCGCGGAGGTGCTGGAGCCACAGGTCGCTGTCGCCCCACTGCTCCCAGAGACGGTCAGCAGAGGTCTGCCATTCCTCGGCCCAGACCTGATCGCCCGTGCGCTCATGCATCACCTGCGCGGCGAGCATCGTCCCCGGCGCGCCCCAGGCGAGCTCGGGGCTCGGGTGGTCACGATTGCCGCGCACCACCTCGAGCAGCGCCGCCTCGACGCCGGGGCTGGGAGCCAGGCCGTGTGCGACGAGCAGGACGCCCGCCTCGCCCATCCACAGCCCGCGCACGAACTCGTCGTCCGGGAAGTCCGGCTCGCGGCGGAACCGCTCGGGCAGGCTTGCGGCCACCGGGTTCCAGTCCCGCTGGAGCTCGGCTGCGCCGGCCCGCGCGAGCGCGTGCAGCGCCCAGATCATCCCCGCGGCGCCGAGGTAGAGGGTCGTCGCCCGCTCCGGGTCGCCTTCCTCCCAGTCGAGCGGGTGCGGCGGCCACAGCGACTCCGGCGAGAACGCGGCCTCGGTGTCGGCGACGATCGCCGCGAGGGCGGCGTGGGCGGGGCTTTCGCCCCACGGCTGATCCGTCAGCGGCTCGTGCGAGCCGGGATCGTAGAGCTCCGTCAGCTCTCGCGCTCTTGCAGCTGCCGGCGCACGCTCCACGCGCGCTGGCCGACCGTGATCCACGCCGTGACGTTGAGCAGGTAGATCGCCCACTGGAGCGCCCCCCACGGCGCCAGGATCAGCCCGGCAGAGATGACGACGACCCGCTCCGCCCGGCTGCCGAGCCCGACGTCGCCCTTCAGGCCGAGCGCCTCTGCGCGCGCACGCGTGTAACTGACGAGCAGCGAGCCGACCACCGCGGCGAACGTCGCCAGGAGCGCGAACTCCATCCCGTCGCGCATGAACACGATCGCGACTGCAGCGAGCACGAATGCCTCGCTCAGCCGGTCGGTCGTCGAGTCGACGAAGGCGCCGAACGGCGTTGCCTTGTTGCTCTGCCGCGCGAGCGCGCCGTCGAGGATGTCGAGGACCGAGCCGACGATGAAGAGCCCTGCCCCGACCCAGAACCACAGGATCTCGTTGCGGTACTCGAAGTAGACGGCGACCGCTGCGAGGAAGCACAGCGTGACGCCCATGGCCGTGAGGGCGTTCGGGGACACGCGCGTGCGTGCGAGCCCGGTGACGCTGTTGGCCGCTGCGCGGCGGACTCCGTCGATGTAGCGCTTCTGGAGCTGCGCCGCGTGGCCGCGTGCCACCCTCGGTGCCTTAAGCCGTCAGCGCTGCGAGCCGGGCGCGCAACGGCTTGCGGTAGATGATCGCCGACGAGATGCAGGCGACCACGACGCCGGCTGCGATGTCGAGCCAGTAGTGGTTGCCCGTTCCCATGACCACGATCCACACCCACGGCGGCCAGGCGAGCCAGAGCACCTTCGCGACGCGCCGCTTGGCGAGGGACGCCATGACGCAACCGACGATGAGCGCGTCGGCGGCGTGCAGGCTCGGCATCGCCGCGTACGGGTTGGCCGCGAGGGAGATCACCATGCTTCCGTGCGAGATGCCGCCGAAGTCCTGGAGCGCGTCCGCGAAGCCGAAGCTCGGGAACATGCGCGGCGGCGCGGTCGGCACCAGCACGTAGCCGACGAGCCCGATCAGGTTCGCCAGCATGATCGCGTTGCGGAACTTGTAGAAGGCGTCGTTGTGGCGCAGGTAGGCCCAGAGCAGGGCGAGGCCGAGCACCGTGAACTGCGAGCCCCAGTAGGTCCACGACGCGGCCGTGATCAGCAGGTCGGACGAGTGCAGCATCCGCTGGAAGGTCAGCTCCCAGAGCGTGTGGGGAGCCTCGAAGTTGATGATCCACTGGCCGTTGCGGAATGCCTCGGCGGTGCTGCGGTCGGCGATCCCGCGCGTGACCTCGTACGCGGCGAGGAACCCGAACCAGAGCGCGAGCTGGAACAGGAAATCGCGCCAGCCGCGCGGGAGGATTCCGCGCCTGTCGACGGTGGCTGTGATTGCTGACATCAGGGAAGGAAGCTAGCGGGGATTCGGTTCGATTCTACTGCGCGCCACCGGACGCATTTCGTCCGGACTACCCGCCGATCTGCGACATCGACCGGCTCGCGCGCACAAAGCCCGGCTCGCTGATGTGGTGCTTCAGCTCCTTGTGCTGGATCGCCCAGCGGATCAGCTGCGCCAGCTCGTCATCGGATGCGCCCTCGCGCAACGGGCTCTTGAGGTCCCACTCCCGGCGGGAGAACAGGCACGTGCGCAGCTGCCCGTCCGCCGTCAGCCGGATGCGGTCGCAGGTCGAGCAGAAGGGCTCCGAGACCGGGTTGACGAAGCCGATCTCGCCGGCGCCGTCAGCGAAGCGGAAGCGGCGTGCCGTGGACGACGCCTTCGCCGGGATCTCCTCGAGCGGCCAGTGCTCCTCGATCAGCGCGCGGATCTCGCCGCCGGTGAGCACGTCGTCGCCGCGCCAGGCCTGGTCGGCGTCGAGCGGCATGAACTCGATGAAGCGCACGACGTAGGGCTTGCGCCGTGCGAGCTCGGCGAACGCTGGCACCTCCTGCTCGGTGAAGCCGCGGATCGCGACACAGTTGACCTTGATCGGGCTGAGCTCCGGGTATGCCTCCGCGGCGGCGAGGCCGGCGAGCACGCGGTCGAGCGCGTCACGGCGCGTGATCTCGGCGAAGCGGACGTGCGAGAGCGAGTCGAGCGACACGTTGACGCGCCGCAGCCCGGCCTCGACGAGCGGGCCTGCGTAGCGGTCGAGCAGCACGCCGTTGGTCGTCAGCGACAGGTCGGTGACGCCCGGGATCGGCGCGAGCATCGCGACGAGCTTCGGCAGGTCGCGCCGCGCCAGCGGCTCCCCGCCGGTCAGCCGCACCTCGTCGACGCCCATCGCGGCGAGGATCGAGACGAGCCGCGCCATCTCCTCGAAGCTCAGCAGCTCGTCGCGCTGCAGCCACTCGAGCCCTTCCGCCGGCATGCAGTAGCGGCAGCGGAAGTTGCACTTGTCGGTGACCGACACGCGCACGCTCTTGATCTCGCGTCCCCACGAGTCCCGCAGCGGCTCCATGACGTCGAGGGTACCCGGGAAGCAGCCGCTTAGCGCGCGGCGACCGGAGACGGCGTCGGCTGGCGCGGTCGGCTCCCGATCAGGTCCCGGTACCAGTAGAAGCTGTCCTTCGGAACGCGCTCGAGCGTCGGGTAGTCGACGTAGACGATGCCGAACCGCTTGCCGTACCCGTACGCCCACTCGAAGTTGTCGAGCAGGCTCCACACGAAGTAGCCCTTGACCGGCACGCCGGCCGCGACCGCACGGCCGACCGCGCTGATGTGGGAGTCCAGGTAGGCAGTGCGCTCGGGGTCGTGGACGCGGCCGTCGTGGACGCGGACGTCGCCGAAGGCAGCGCCGTTCTCGGTGACGTAGATGGCGGCCGGCTCGTACTCGGAGGCGAGGCGCGTGAGCAGCGCATGAAGGCCGTCGGGGTAGACCTCCCAGCCCATGTCGGTGTGCTGCGCCTCGGGGACCTGCACCATGCGCGGCCCTTCCGCGCCGGCGCCGACGACGAAGCGGAAGTAGTAGTTGACGCCGAGGAAGTCGATCGGCGCCGCGATCGCGGCGAGGTCGCCGTCGTGCACGAGCGGCGCCACCACCTCGTTCCGCTCGAGCAGGTCGGCGGGGTACGCGCCGCGGAAGATCGGGTCGAGGAACCAGCGGTTCCCGCCGCCGTCGACCTCCCAGGCGGCCGCCTCGTCCTCGGGCGTGTCGGATGCGGCGTACGCGTGGGAGAGATTGAGCGTGATCCCGACCTGGGCGCCGGGCGCGGCGCGGCGGATCGCGTCGACCGCCCACCCGTGGGAGAGCAGCAGGTGGTGCGCCGCCGCCACGGCGTCGCGCTCGCTCGTCCGCCCGGGCGCGTGATCGCCCCACGAGTGCCCGATCCACGCGTAGACCCACGGCTCGTTGTGCGTCATCCAGTGGCGCACGCGGTCGCCGAGCCGCGCGGCCACGATCTCCGCGTACTCGGCGAACGCCTCGGCGGTCGACCGCACCGGCCACCCGCCCTCGTCCTCGAGCGCCTGGGGCGTGTCCCAGTGGAACAGCGTCGCGAACGGCTCGATGCCGCGCGCGAGCAGCTCGTCCACGAGCCGGTCGTAGAAGTCGAGGCCCGCCTGGTTCACCCGGCCACGGCCGTCCGGTAGCACGCGCGGCCACGCGATCGAGAACCGGAATGCGTCCAGTCCGAGCTCCGTCATCAGCGCGACGTCGCCGGGATACCGGTGGTAGAAGTCGCACGCGACCTCGCCCGTGTCGCCGTTTCGCACCTTGCCCGGCGTCGCCGAGAAGCGGTCCCACACGCTCTCGCCGCGGCCGTCCTCGTGTGCGGCGCCCTCGATCTGGTACGAGGCCGTGGCCGCGCCCCAGACGAAGTCGGCGGGGAAGATGGTCGGGTCGACGGGCATCTCAGTCCTCTCGGTGGGGTGACGGGGCGGTGACGTGGCAGCGTGCAGCGTGGCGGGGCCGGGCCTCGACGAGCTGTGGGGTGGTCTCCGAGCAGACGGCGACGGCGAGCGGGCAGCGCGGGAGGAAGCGGCAGCCGGCGGCCGGCTCGATCGCGGCCGATCCGCGGCTGGAGCTGCGCTCGATGTGCGTCGCGCGCAGGGCGTTGGCGGGGTCGGGAGCGGCCGCGAGCAGCAGCCGGGTGTACGGGTGGAGCGGTGCCGAGAGCACCTCCTCGACGGGGCCCTGCTCGACGATCTGGCCGGCGTACATCACGAGCATGTCGTCGGCGACGTAGCGGGCGGCCGCGAGATCGTGCGTGACGTAGAGGAACGCGATCCCGCGCTCGTCGGCCAGCCGCCGCATCAGGTTCAGGATCCCGATGCGGATCGAGACGTCGAGCATGCTCGTCGGCTCGTCCGCGAGGATGACCTTCGGCTCGACGCCGAGCACCCGCGCGATCGCGACGCGCTGGCGCTGCCCGCCCGAGAGCTCGTGCGGGTACTTCGCGGCGATCTCCGCCGGCGGGTTGAGGCCCACGCGGGCCAGCAGCTCGTGCACGCGTGCCTCGACCTGGTCCGAGGGCACGACCTTGTGGATGCGCAGCGGCCGCTCGATGTGATGGCGGACCGTCTTGACCGGGTTCAGCGAGTCGAACGGGTCCTGGAAGATGATCTGCACCTGCGACCGGTAGCCGAGCTCTTCCTTGCGCCCTCGCGAGCGGGACGTGTCGTCTCCCCGGAAGAGCACCGTCCCCGCGGTCGGCTCGATGAGCCGTGCCAGCACGCGGGCGACGGTGCTCTTGCCGCTTCCGCTCTCGCCCACCAGCGCGGTGACGGTGCCGGCGCGGAGCTCGAACGAGACGTCGTCGACGGCGTGCAGGCGCGACCGGCGGATCGCGCCGCCGACGGGGAAGTGCTTCGTCAGGCCGCGGACCTCGAGCTCTGCCGCGCTCATGCGCCGCCGTCCTCGACGAGATGGCAGGCCACCTGATGGCCGGGCGCGATCTCGCGCAGGACGGGCCGCTCCGTGGTCTGCCGCGTGTACAGCCCGAGCCGCTCCGGGAGGCAGTGCGGGCAGCGCGGATGGAACCGGCAGCCGGTCGGCGGATCGCGCAGGTCGGGCGGCGCGCCGGGGATCCCGGTCAGGCGCACGCGCGGGCCGGTCAGGGGCGGGAAGGACGCGAGCAGGCCCTGCGTGTACGGGTGCTGCGGCGCCGTGGCGAGTCGCTCGGCGGTCGTCGACTCGACGATCTCGCCTGCGTACATGATCGAGATGCGGTCCGCGAACTCGAGCAGCAGCGAGACGTCGTGCGTGATGAAGAGGACGGCGAACCCGAACTCGCGCTTGAGCGCGTCGACCTGCTGGAGGATCTCGCGCTGCACGACGACGTCGAGCGCCGTGGTCGGCTCGTCCATGACGATCAGCTCGGGCGTGAGGGAGAGGGCGATCGCGATGATCACGCGCTGGCGCATGCCGCCCGAGAGCTCGTGCGGGTAGGCGCGCAGGCGGCGCGGGTCGATCCCGACGAGGTCGAGCAGCTCGCCGGCGCGGACGAGTGCGCGCCGCTTGTCGATGCGCTCGTGCGCGCGGAGCGTGTCGACGAACTGGTCGCCGACGCGCATCAGCGGGTTGAGCGAGTTCATGGCGCCCTGGAAGACGATCGAGACGTTCCGCCAGCGGAAGCGGCGCAGCTCCTCGGTGCTCAGGCCGAGGATGTCCTCGCCGCGGAAGAGAACCTGGCCGCCCACGACGTGGCCGGGCGGGCGCAGGATCCGCAGCACCGAGCTCGCGATCGTCGTCTTGCCGCAGCCGGACTCGCCGGCGAGCCCGACGATCTCGCCCTGGCTGATCTTCAGGTCGACGCCGTCGACTGCCCGAGCGCTCCCGTAGTCGACTTGCAGTCCGCGCAGCTCGAGCAGCGTCTCGACCTCCTCGCGCACCGGCGCAGTCACGAGCGTCGCCTCGGCGATCACGCCGCGTCCTTGCTCCGGCCGAAGCGGCGACGGCGCTGCCGTCCCATCCGCTCCGCGCGCAGGCGCGGGTTGCTGACCTCGTCGATGCCGGCGAGGACGAGCACCAGCCCGAGGACGGTGAACGCGAGCGCAGCGCCCGGGAAGAAGAACGGCCACCACTCGTCCTGCAGGACCGTCGAGTTCGTCTGCGCCCAGTAGAGCGTCGTGCCCCAGCTCGTCGACGCCGCGTCGCCGAGTCCCAGGAACTCGAGGCCGGCGTCGATCAGCAGCGCCACGTAGAAGACGAGCACGAACGCCGCCGCGATCCGGCTGATCATGTTCGGCATCAGCTCGGACAAGACGATCTTCGACCGCGATTCGCCCGCGGCCCGCGCGGCCGTCACGAAGTCGCGGTTCTTCAGCGACAGCGCCTGGCTGCGCAGGATGCGCGCCTCGAACGCCCAGAGCACGACGGCGAGGACGAGGATCATCGTGCTCATCCCGCGCGTATGCAGGTATCCCGAGAGGACGATCAACAGCGGGATCGCCGGGATGACGAGGAAGACGTTGATGAGGAAGTTGACGCCTTCGTCCCACAGGCCGCCGACGTAGGCGGCGCTGATGCCGAGGACTGCGGCGATCGCGGTCGCGAGCGCGGCCGCGGCGAAGCCGAGCATGAGCGACCGGCGGGCGCCGAGCACGACCTGCGAGAAGATGTCGCTCCCCTGGTCGGTGGTGCCGAACAGGTGGTGCAGCGACGGCGACTGGCGCGCCGCGAGCAGGTTGAAGTCGTTCGGGTGGTCGACCGAGATCAGCGGCGCGATCAGCGCGATGACGACGACGAAGCCGACCATGGCCAGCCCGATGCACGACTTCGGGTTCCGGAGCAGCAGCACAAGCCAGCCCGGGACGCGCAGCCGGCCGAAGACGCGCCGCGGCGGCGCGGTGATGGTGACGTTCAGTGCCGGGTCGAGCTGCGACATCAGCCGGCGCGGAGCCTCGGGTCGAGGACGAGGTTGAACATGTCCATGACGAGGTTGGCGACGATCACGCAGACCGAGAGCACGACCAGGAGCGCCTGCGCGAGCGCGTAGTCGCGGCCGAGCACCGCCTGCTGGAGCGTCAGGCCGGCGCCGGGGTAGCTGAAGACGTACTCGATGAAGACGAGCCCGCCGACGGCGCTGCCGAACAGCGCCGCGAACCCGTTCAGCGGCGGCAGGATCGCGTTCCGCCCGGCGTACAGCGTCATGACGCGGCGATCCCGCAGCCCCTTGGCGTGCGCCATGGTCACGTAGTCCTCACCGAGCGTGTTGATCATCACGGTGCGCATGTTCAGCACCCAGCCGCCGGTGTAGGCGACGATGATCACGAGGATCGGCAGCTGTGCGTGCCGGAAGGCGCTCGAGAGGAACGTGTAGTTCAGCCCGGGCGTCAGGCTCGCGTCGTAAGCGTGCTGGATCGGGAACCAGCCGGCCTTCAGGCCGAGGAAGTAGAGAGCCAGGAGGGCGGTGAAGAAGGCGGGGAAGGCGCCGAGCGCCATGAACGTCGGCACGAAGACGTTGTCGATCGCGCCGCCGCGGCGCCAGGCGGCGAGCATCCCGATGCCCGTGCCAACGACGAACGCGAAGATGAAGGCGACGCCGACGAGGAAGATCGAGTACGGCAGCGTGCGGCCGACGACTTCGGATACGGGCGTCGGGTAGTTCGAGGTCGAGATGCCGAAGTCGAAGTGGACGATCCGGCCGAGGTAGGTCACGTAGTCCTGCCAGATCGCGTTGTCGCCGCCGCCGAGGAGCGACTCGTAGGTCTTCATCACGCCCGGATTGGCCGAGAGCTGCGACGGGCTCATGTGCTGGAGCAGGCCGGCGAGCGGGCTGCCGGGCATCAGCCGCGGCAGCAGGAAGTTGATCGTCAGCGCGACCCAGAGCGCGAAGGCGTAGAAGGCGAGTCGGCGTGCGAACCAGCGCATGGAGGCTCCTCAGCGTACGGCGGGCGGGCGGGGCGGGGTCAAGCCCCGCCCGCCCCGTGGAGGTGCTGCGTGCGGTCCTACTTCCCGGACTTCCCGCCCGGGCAGATCGTGGTGAAGAGCAGGATGTTGTCGGGGTTGGTCGTGAAGATCGGGTCGGCGTAGAAGTTCCCCTGGGTTGGGAAGCAGTGGAAGTACTTCGTGCTGTATGTCGACCACCGTGCTCCGATCATCACCGGGATGATCGGCAGCTGCTCGAGGAAGATCTTCTCGAGCTTCGTCGCGATCGCCTTCTGCTTTTTGACGTCGAGCGTCCCCTTCCACTGGTTGAGCAGCGTCGTCGCGCCGGCGTGCGAGAAGTGCTCCCAGTTGCCGGTCGGCGTCCCGTCCTCGCCGGAGGGGATGAACGCGTTCTTCGAGAGGTTCGAGTAGAAGTAGCCGTACGGCGACCCGCGTGAGCCGACCTGCCAGAGCAGCGTCGGGTTCTTGGTCGAGAACGCGTTCGGGAACCAGTCGCCCCACGACGCCTCGAGCCGGACGTTGGAGTCGATGCCGATCGCCTGCAGGTTCTTGGTGATGATCTGGTTCGAGGCGACCCAGTCCGACCAGCCCGAGATCACGTGGATGTCGAGCTTCACCGAGTTGCCCTTGGGGTCGATCAGCGAGCTCCCCTTGTAGGTGAAGCCGGCGTCCGTCAGCGTCTTCTTCGCGGCCGCCGGGTCGTACCTGGTCATCGATTTCGCGAGGGCCTTCACGGACTTGTCGGTCACCCAGTCCGGGAACAGGCCGGCGAGGCCGACGCCGTCGGCCGGCGGCTCGTAGCCGTACTCGCCCAGCTTCCAGACCGAGTTGCGGTCGATCGCGAGGCTGACGGCCTTGCGGAAGGCGACGAGGCTGTACGGGTAGACCGTGTCGTCGAAGACGAGCGAGATCGGGTAGTCGCGGTTCGAGTAGAAGGAGTGGTAGTGCGCCGGGTCCTTCGCCTCGTACGCCTTCTCGACGTTCGGGACGAAGTTGTGCGTCCAGTCGACCTGGCCGCTCTGGATCAGCGCGAGCGCGGCGTCGTTCGAGGCCGCCTGCTGGTACTCGAGGCACCCGATCTTCGGCAGGCCCTTCTGCCAGTAGCGCGGGTTCTTGTTCAGGACGTAGTCCTGCGTCGTGAAGCGCTTGATGACGTTGAACGGGCCGGAGCTGACCGGGCTCGAGTTCGTGAACGTCGCGGGATCCTTCACCTTCGCCCAGACGTGCTTGGGGACGACGAACGCCCGGTTGAGGGTCGCGCCGATGAACTGCGAGTCGGCCGACTTCAGCTTGATCACGACCGCGTGCGCGCCATGCGCCCTGATCGAAGTGATCCCGCTGCCTCCGCCGACGAGACCGATGCGGTCCATCGTCTTGTCCTGGCGGCCGGCGGTGAGGCTGTACACGACGTCGGCGACGGTGAGCGGCTTGCCATCCGACCATTTCGCGTTACGGGCGATCTGGAGCGTCAGCGTCTTGTTGCCGTTCGTCCACTTCCAGCTGCGAGCGAGCCAGGGGACCGTGTGGACGCCGCCCGCAGAGGTGGCGATCAGCGGCTCGTACATTGCACCCTGGGCGAACGCATTGCTCGGCAGGCCGCCGCCTGCGTAGGGGTTGAAGTTCTTGACGAAGGCGGGGTCGCCGGCGCCCGTCATCACGAGGCACGGATGGCCGGCGTTCGTCGAGCCGGATCCCGCTGTGACCGCGGGCGCGGCTGCTGCGCCGCCGAGGATCACCAGAAGTCCGGCGAGAGCCACGACGAGCGAGCGGGTGGAAGAGCGTCGCATCGGCTGTCCTTTCTTGCCCGTGTTGGCGGGCGGTTCTGACGCGTGCCGTAAACGGTTCCGGAACTGTTACCAGGTTGTTACGGCTTAGTCAAGACGTCCGCTCGGAGGACGTGCAATTTACGAACGCTTTTTGAGGTCGACGTTCCGGAACGTTCCGGAAATGCTTCAATGCAGGCATGACCGTCCCCAGCGGTAAGAAACTGACGATCCGTGAGATCGCGGATATGGCCGGCGTGTCGATCGCGACGGTCTCGCGCGTGCTCAACGGGCGCGCCGACGTGTCCGACGAGACGCGCGACGCCGTTCGGCGGGTGATCCAGGAGCAGGGCTACACCGCGAACCGCCACGCGCGCGGGCTTTCCGCCGGACGCACCGGCCTCGTCGGCGTGCTCGTCCCTCTGGTCTATCCCGTCTACTTCTCGGCGATCCTCGCGGGCGCGTCGGAGGCGCTGTACGAGCACGAGATGCGCGTCGTGCTCTCGCCGACGCAGCACGAGCACGCGCGCGAGGTCTCGCTCCTCGACCGCCTGATGCACGGCGCGACGGACGGGGCCCTGATCGTCCTGCCCGAGGAGTCGAGCGACGAGCTCGAGCGGGCGCTCGACGGCGGGTACCCCTTCGTCGTCGTCGACCCGCTGCTGCCGCTCGACGAGCGCATCCCTTCGGTCTCCGCTGCGCACATGTCGGGCGCCGACCAGGCGATGCGGCACCTGCTGTCGCTCGGCCACCGCCGGATCGGCGCGATCACCGGGCCGCCCGGCTGGGTCGCGACCGAGGACCGCCGCCGCGGCTACCGCGCGGCGCTCGCCTCCGCGGGGATCGAGCTCGATCCGGCGCTGGAGGTCGAGGCGGACTTCGAGATCACGGAGGGCGAGCACGCCGCGGGGACGCTGCTCGACATGCGCAACCGGCCGACGGCGGTGTTCGCGTTCAACGACAACATCGCGATCGGCACGATGCGGGCAGCGCATGCACGCGGTTTGCGCGTTCCGGACGACCTATCGGTCGTGGGCTTCGACGACGTGGAGCACGCGACGATCGTCACGCCGCAGCTCACCACCGTCCGGCAGCCGCTCGCCGAGATGGGGAGGACCGCGGTGAGCCTGCTCGTCCGCCTGCTCGAGAACCAGAGCTTCGAGACCCTCCAGTTCCAGCTCGCCACGCGGCTCGTCGTCCGCGACTCGACCGCGCCGCCGCAGCCGCGCGCGCTCCGAGCGACCGCCTGACGCTGCCACGAGGGTTTCGCGCGCAACGCGCGGCGGAACACCCCCGGGGCAAGCGAACAGGAGGACGACATGGGCGAACTGACGGACAAGGTCGAGGGCACGCTGAAGGAGAAGGAAGGCGAGCTGACCGACGACACTGCCCGCGAGAAGCAGGGCGAGGCCCAGAAGGAGTGGGGCAACGCCCAGGGCAAGGTCGAGGACGCGAAGGACGAGATCAAGGACCGGCTCTGAGCACCGCCGAGCGCTTCGGCGAAGGCGAGGAGCAGGGCGATCGCGAGGGCTGGCACGAGTCCGAGCCCAACCCGACGCAGCAGCGCATCGACGAGGAGCCGCCGGAGGAGCGCGAGCGCACGGTCGGCGTCCCCGACGAGGACGACGAGAGCTAGAGCGCTGCGGTGATCGCGTCGGCGAGCCGGCCGGCCGCCGCCGGCTCGTAGCCCAGGAACAGCGACGGCTCGGTGAGCTCGACCTCGAGCACCACCGGGCCGTCGGCGGCAGGGAGGAGATCGACGCGGGCGTAGGCGAGCGCCGCCGCGTCGAACGGCAGCGCTGCGAGTGCCTGCTCGCCCACGCTGAGCTCGGCTGCGGACGCTTCGCGCGCCGCGATCGTCTCTTCCAGGTAGAGCGTGCTGCCCGGCTCCTGGCCCGGCTGCAGCAGGGCGCTCTTCGTCACCGCGTGCGAGAAGGCGCCGCCGAGCCAGATCAGCGCCGCCTCGCCGGCGGCGTCGATGCCTTCGACGTAGGGCTGCACGATTACGGAGCGCCCGCCAGCGTGCAGCGCCTCGAGATGGCGGCGCGCCACCTCGAGCTCGTGCGCGTCGTAGCTCGCCGCCTGGCGGCCGCCGGCCGAGATGCGCGGCTTGACGACGAATCGGCCGCCCGGCGGCTCGAGGTCGGCGCCCGGCTCGACGAACTCGGTCGGCACAACCGGGACGCCGGCGGCGGCGAGGTCGGCCAGGTAGCGCTTGTCCGTGTTCCAGCGCACGACCGCCGGCGCGTTGACGACGAGTGGCAACCCGTCGACCCAGGCGAGGAACTCGTCGCGGCGTTCGGCGTAGTCCCACGTCGAGCGCAGCACGACGAGGTCGAAGCGTCCCCAGTCGACGGCACGGTCGTCCCAGACCGCGGCGACCGGCTCGAGCCCGCGGGCCCGCAGCGCGGCGACAAGCGCGGGCCCGTCCTCGTCGAGCTCCGGCACCTCCGCGCAGGTGGCGAGCGCGACGGTCAGCGCGAGCGGGCGAACACGACGTTGACGAGCACGATGCCGACCCAGGCGACGATGAGCCCGGGCAGGCCGGCCTGCGTGACGGCGATCGCGCTGATCGGGATGCCGCAGCCGAGCGAGACGATCGCGAGCGCGAGCACCATGCCGCGCTCGTCCGTTGTGCGGCGTTCGGGCGGGCGTGCCTTCAGCCGTTCCTCCACCCGCTGTGCGAACGACTCCACGAGCGCGTCGTCGAAGTCGCTGCCCAGCTCGCGCCGCGCCGTCAACGTGGCGCGCGCGTCCTCGCGGGCGACGATGTGCTGCTCGGCCATCGGACACCGTTGTACGCGATCGCCGGCGGCTGGTCAATGAGTACAGAGATCTGCTATAAAACCACTTAGATTTTCTCAGGCAACCAACCGAGAGACAAGGAGTCAAGCCACATGGCGAAGACCATCGGCATCGACCTCGGGACGACCAACTCCGCGATGGCCGTCCTCGAGGGCGGCGAGCCGACCGTCATCCCGAACGCCGAGGGCGGGCGCACAACCCCGTCCGTCGTCGCGTTCACGAAGGACGGCCAGCGGCTCGTCGGCGCACCCGCGAAGCGCCAGCAGGTCACGAACCCGAACAACACGGTGTTCTCGATCAAGCGCTTCATGGGCCGCAAGTTCGACGAGGTCAACGAGGAGATGAAGATCGTCCCGTACGAGGTCGTCCAGGGCCCGAACGGCGACGTGCGCGTGAAGGCGGAGGGCTCGGAGTACGCCCCGCCGGAGATCTCCGCGATGATCCTCCAGAAGCTGAAGACCGACGCGGAGGCCTACCTCGGCGAGCCGGTCACGGACGCTGTCATCACCGTCCCCGCGTACTTCAACAACGCGCAGCGCGAGGCGACCAAGGACGCCGGCAAGATCGCCGGCCTCAACGTCTTGAGGATCATCAACGAGCCGACCGCGGCCTCGCTCGCGTACGGGCTCGAGAAGGAGAACGACCAGGTCATCCTCGTGTTCGACCTCGGCGGCGGCACGTTCGACGTGTCGATCCTCGAGCTCGGGGAGGGCGTCTACGAGGTGAAGGCCACGAACGGCGACAACCACCTCGGCGGCGACAACTTCGACAAGGCGATCGTCGACTGGATGGTCGCCGAGTTCAAGAAGGACCAGGGCATCGACCTGGCCCAGGACCGCATGGCCCTGCAGCGCCTCTACGAGGCCGGCGAGAAGGCGAAGATCGAGCTGTCGTCGACCATGACGACGCAGATCAACCTGCCGTTCATCACGGCGACGCCCGAGGGCCCGAAGCACCTCGACCTGCAGCTCACGCGCGCGAAGCTCGACGAGCTCGTCGCCGACCTGCTCGAGCGGACCGTCGGCCCGACCAAGCAGGCGCTGACGGACGCGGGCCTCGAGGCGAAGGACATCGAGCACGTCGTGCTCGTCGGCGGCATGACCCGCATGCCGGCCGTGCAGGACAAGGTCAAGGAGCTGATCGGCAAGGAGCCGCACCGCGGCGTCAACCCGGACGAGGTCGTCGCCGTCGGCGCCGCCATCCAGGCGGGCGTGCTGCGCGGCGAGGTCAAGGACGTGCTCCTGCTCGACGTCACCCCGCTCTCCCTCGGCATCGAGACCAAGGGCGGCGTGTTCACGAAGCTGATCGAGCGCAACACGACGATCCCGACCAAGAAGTCGGAGACGTTCACGACCGCGGAGGACAACCAGCCGTCGGTCGAGGTGCACGTGCTCCAGGGCGAGTCGGAGATGGCCGGCTTCAACAAGACGCTCGGCAAGTTCCAGCTGGTCGGCATCCCGCCGGCACCGCGCGGCATGCCGCAGATCGAGGTCTCATTCGACATCGACGCGAACGGGATCATCCACGTGTCGGCGAAGGACCTCGGCACCGGCAACGAGCAGCACATCAAGATCGAGGGTGGCTCGGGCCTCCAGTCCGACGAGGTGCAGCGCATGATCGCCGAGGCCGAGGCGCACTCCGACGAGGCGCACCGGCTGCGCGAGCTGGCCGATGCCAAGAACCAGGCGGAGACGCTCGCGTACCAGACGGAGCGCTCGCTGAAGGAGCATCGCGAGAAGCTCGACCCGGCCGACGCGTCGACGATCGACGGGCGGATCATGGAGCTCCGCTCCACGCTCGAAGGCTCGGACATCGGCGAGATCCGCGCCAAGACGGAGGCGCTCCAGCAGGCCTCGCAGAAGCTGGCCGAGGCCGTCTACGCGCAGGCCACCGCCCAGGCGCAGTCGAGTGGCGCCGGCAACGGCGGCGGCTCCGAAGACGAGGTCGTCGAGGACGCCGACTACGAGGTCATCGACGAAGAGGCGAAGACGTCCTCGTGACCGAGAACCAGACGGACAAGGGACAGCGAGCGCGCGGGACTGTCCCGACCACTCAGAACGAGCCCGAAGGACAGTCCACCCCAGGGACTGTCCCGGGCTCACCGAGCGACGGCACGAATGGCCCCGGCGCAGCACACCAGGGTGAAGACGCCACGCACACCCGCGACCTCCAGGAGCAGTTGGCCGCCGCCGAAGCGAAGGCCGACGAGCACCTGGACGACCTGCGCCGGCTCGCGGCGGACTTCGACAACTACCGCAAGCGCGTCACACGCGACCAGGAGCTGACGGCCGCCCGCGCCACGGAGCGGCTCGTGAAGCACCTGCTCCCGATCCTCGACGACCTCGAGCGGGCGCTCGAGGCGGCCGAGCAGCACGAGGAGGCGAAGCTCGAGGAGGGCGTCGCGCTCGTGCACCGGTCGCTCGCCGACCTCTCCGCCGCCAGGGCCTCGAGGAGATCGAGACGAACGGGCGCTTCGACCCGCACGTCCATGAGGCGCTGCTCGCGCAGCCGTCGGACGCGGAGGAGGGAAGCGTCATCCAGGTCACCCAGAAGGGCTACCGGCTGGGCGATCGCGTCCTACGGCCCGCCCGCGTGATCGTGTCTGCAGGCTCAGAGGAGACGAGTGGCTAGCACGCTGTACGAGACACTCGGCGTCCCGAAGAAGGCGTCCGCCGACGAGATCAAGAAGGCGTACCGCAAGCTCGCGCGCGAGTACCATCCCGACCGCAATCCCGGCGACAAGGCTGCGGAGGAGCGGTTCAAGGAGGTGCAGAGCGCGTACGACGTGCTCTCCGACCCGGAGAAGCGCAAGCAGTACGACACCTTCGGCTCGGTGAACGGGCGCGGTCCGGCGGGTGGCGGGCCGACGAACGCGAACTTCGACTTCGGCGACCTCGGCGACTTCCTCGGCGGGATCTTCAACCGCGGCGGAGCACAGCAGCAGCGCCCGCGCGGCATGCGCGGCGCCGACATCGAGGCGGACGTCCGCCTGTCGTTCGAGGACTCGCTGAAGGGCGTCGAGACGCGCATCCCGGTCGAGGTCGAGACGGCCTGCTCGGAGTGCGCCGGCACGGGCGCGAAGCCCGGCACGTCGCCGACGATCTGCCCCGAGTGCAACGGGCGCGGCGTCCTGGCCGAGAGCCAGGGACTGTTCGCGCTCTCGCAGCCTTGCCCGCGCTGCCGCGGCAACGGGACCGTGATCGAGGATCCCTGCCCGCGCTGCCACGGCTCGGGCCGCGAGCGGCGCACGAAGCGCTACACGGTCAAGATCCCGGCGGGCGTCAAGGACGGCACGCGCATACGCCTCAAGGGCAAGGGCGAGCCCGGCTCCGGCGGCGGCCCGCCCGGCGACCTGTACGTGGTCACGCGCGTCGAGCCGTCGCCGCTCTACGAGCGGCGCGGCGACGACCTGGTCGTCAACGTGCCGGTCACCTACGCCGAGGCCGCGCTCGGCGCATCGGTCGAGGTTCCGACGCCCGAGGGCGCGGTCTCGCTCAAGGTGCCGGCGGGCTCCGAGGACGGGAAGCTGCTGCGCATCCGCGGCCGCGGCGCGCCGAAGCTCAAGGGCTCCGGCCGCGGCGACCTCCTCGCGCGCGTGCGCGTGACCGTTCCCAAGAAGCTGTCGAAGAAGGAGCGCGAGCTGCTCGAGGAGCTCCAGAAGGTCTCCGGCGAGAACCCGCGCGAGGGGCTGGTCGCATGAAGGGCCTTCGTCAGTACGCGAGCCCACTGCTGATTCTGATCTTCGGCGGGCTCGGCGTGTTCGTGGCGCTGCCGCTGATGGACAAGTACGGCGCGGCCCTTGTCTTCGCCGTCGAGGGCGTGATCGCCGCCGCGCTGATCGCCGGCTACTGGTGGTGGGGGAAGAGGCAGGAGCCATGAAGACGAATTTGACCACTGCCGAGCTGCTCGGGTTCCTCGGATTCGTCGTGGCGTTCGTCGTCGTCTTCTGGGCGCTGGGCCTCGACGGGCAGAGCTGGCAGGCGATCGCGCTGCTGGCGGTCTTCCTCGTCGGCCTCGTCGGCTACCGCGTGTGGCTGAAGCGGAGGGCCCGATGACCGAGCACGAGCGGCCGCGCTACATGATCTCGGTCGCCGCCGAGCTCGTCGGCATGCACCCGCAGACACTGCGGATCTACGAGCAGAAGGGCCTCGTCCGCCCGAGGCGGACGCCCGGCAACACGCGGCTCTACTCGGAGCCCGACCTCGAGCGGCTGCGCGTGATCCAGCGGCTGACCACCGAGCTGGGCCTGAACCTCGCCGGCGTCGAGCGCGTGCTCCGCCTCGAGGACGAGCTGGCCAGCGCCCGCGCCGCAGTCGACCGCCTCGAGCGCGAGCTGCGCGACGAGGTCGCCGCCGTCCACAAGCAGTACCGGCGCGACCTCGTCCTCTACCAGACCCGCACACCCTGAACCACAGAGGAGCAGATGGACTTCAACAAGCTGACGATCAAGTCCCAGGAGGCGGTCGCCGCCGCGCAGGAGCTGGCGCGCCGGGCCGGCAACCCGGAGATCCACCCCGAGCACCTGCTGCTCGCGCTGCTCGACCAGGAGCTGCCGCGCACGCTCGTCGAGCGCGCCGGCTCCGCGCCGGACGCGCTGCGTGCGCAGGCCGAGGAGCGGCTGCGCGGCAAGCCGTCGATGCAGGGCGCCGAGAACCTGCAGCCGCAGATCTCGGCCGCGTTCTCGCAAGGTGCTCGACCGCGCCTACGACGAGGCGCGCAAGCTCGAGGACGAGTACGTCTCGACCGAGCACCTGCTGCTCGCGCTCGACGTCGCTGCCGCGCGAGCGCTGCTCGCCGCGCTGAAGCAGGTGCGCGGCGGCCAGCGCGTCACGTCGCAGGACCCCGAGGGCACGTACCAGGCGCTCGAGAAGTTCGGCCGCGACCTGACCGAGCTCGCCGAGGCAGGGCAAGCTCGACCCGGTCATCGGCCGCGACGAGGAGATCCGCCGCGTGATCCAGGTGCTCTCGCGCCGCACGAAGAACAACCCGGTGCTGATCGGCGAGCCCGGGCGTCGGCAAGACGGCGATCGTCGAGGGGCTCGCCCAGCGGATCGTCGCCGGCGACGTGCCCGAGGGCGCTCAAGGGCAAGCGCGTCTGGGCGCTCGACCTCGGCGCGCTGCTCGCCGGCGCGAAGTACCGCGGCGAGTTCGAGGAGCGGCTCAAGGCCGTGCTCGCGGAGATCAAGAACGCGGCGGGCGAGATCATCCTCTTCATCGACGAGCTGCACACGATCGTCGGCGCCGGCGCCGCCGAGGGCGCCGTCGACGCGGCGAACATGCTCAAGCCGATGCTCGCGCGCGGCGAGCTGCGCGCGATCGGCGCGACGACGCTCGACGAGTACCGCAAGCACATCGAGAAGGACGCGGCGCTCGAGCGGCGCTTCCAGCCGGTCTTCGTCGGCGAGCCGTCGGTCGCCGACACGATCGCGATCCTGCGCGGGCTGAAGGAGCGCTACGAGGCGCACCACGGCGTGCGCATCCGCGACGCGGCGCTCGTCGCCGCCGCCGTGCTCTCCGACCGCTACATCTCCGACCGCTTCCTGCCCGACAAGGCGATCGACCTCGTCGACGAGGCCGCGTCGCGGCTGCGCATGGAGATCGACTCGCAGCCGCTCGAGCTCGACGAGGCCGAGCGGCGCGTCGCGCCAGCTCGAGATCGAGCTGGCCGCGATGGCGAAGGAGTCGAAGGAGGTGCGCGAGCCGGTCGAGCGGGAGCTCGCCGAGGCGAAGGCGCGCCCGCGACGAGCTGGCCGCCCGCTGGGCGCAGGAGAAGGACGCGCTGCAGCGCGTCGGCCGAGATCAAGCGCGATCGACGAGCTGCGCATGGAGGCCGAGCGCGCGGAGCGCGACGGCGAGCTCCAGCGCGTCGCCGAGATCCGCTACGGCGAGCTGCCCGCGCTCGAGCAGGAGCTCGCGGAGCGCGACGGCCAGGACGCGATCGAGAGCCCGATGGTGAAGGAGGAGGTCGACGAGGACGACATCGCCGAGGTCGTCGCCCGCTGGACGGGCATCCCGGTGTCACGGCTGCTCGAGGGCGAGACGGAGAAGCTCATCCACATGGAGGAGCGGCTCCACGAGCGCGTCGTCGGCCAGGACGAGGCCGTCGCGGCGGTCGCGAACGCGCTGCGCCGCGCCCGCTCGGGGCTCCAGGACCCGAACCGGCCGATCGGCTCCTTCGTCTTCCTCGGCCCGACCGGCGTCGGGAAGACCGAGCTCGCCCGGGCGCTCGCCGAGTTCATGTTCGACGACGAGCGGGCGATGGTGCGGCTCGACATGTCCGAGTACCAGGAGCGGCACACGGTCGCGCGGCTGGTCGGCGCGCCGCCCGGCTACGTCGGCTACGAGGAGGGCGGCCAGCTGACCGAGGCCGTCCGCCGGCGGCCCTACTCGGTCGTCCTCCTCGACGAGATCGAGAAGGCGCACGCCGAGGTCTTCGACGTGCTGCTGCAGATCCTCGACGACGGCCGCCTGACCGACGGCCAGGGCCGGACCGTCGACTTCCGCAACACCGTGATCATCATGACCTCGAACCTCCGCTCGGTCGATGCAGCTGCGCGAGCATGTTCCGGCCCGAGTTCCTGAACCGGATCGACGAGATCGTCGAGTTCCAGCCGCTCTCGCGCGAGCAGCTCGGCGAGATCGTCGAGCTGCAGCTCCACCGGCTGCGCGAGCGGCTTGCGGGCGCGGGCTCTCGCTCGAGCTCACCGACGAGGCGAAGGAGCTGATCGCCGAGGCGGGCTGGGATCCGGCCTACGGCGCGCGGCCGCTCAAGCGCGCGCTCCAGCGGCTGGTCGAGAACCCGCTCGCGCTGCGCCTGCTGGAGGACGAGTTCGACGAGGGCGACACGGTCGCGCGTCGACGCGCGCGACGGCGAGCTCGTCTTCGAGAAGGCGCCCGGCTCCCGTGGCCGCCGCCGTCTGAGCTGTTACTTCCCGCCCTCGGGCGCTGCAGACGCCGTGTGAAGCCCGTGCTTGACGCGCTGGCGCTCGCGAATCTCGCCCAGCAGCCGATGCAACACTGCCCACATCTCCTCGTTCAGCCGGGCCCCCTCGAAGAACGGGCCCATGCGCGCGAGGCTCTCGTCCGGGTCATGCTCCGCGCCCAGCGGGTCGTCCGAGTGCGTGTAGCAGGGGGAGAACGTGACCGGTAGCCCGTCGGCGCGGAGGTCGGCAACCGCGCGCGCTATCGCGCCGCCCTCGACGTCGATACTCGCCTTGGCACGCGTCAGGAACGAGCGAATCAGGTCGAACGTCTCGATAGCGGGAGCGGGAACCGCGATGTGGTCGTCGGTGAGGTTCAGTCCCATCGCGACCAGCTCGTCCTGAAGAGCGCCGTTCGAGCCGTCACCGACGACCGTCGTCAGCCAGATCGGCTCCTCCTCGCCGTAGTGCTCGATGCTCCTCAGCGGCATCAGGTAACCGCCGGGCTTGATGTCCGAGAGCCCGCGGGCGTCCTCGCGCACGAAGGCCGCGGTTCCGGCCGTGCGGCAGAACCCGCCGGCGGTGCCGTTGAAGAGGATGTCGGTAGACGCGTTGTCGACGCCGGCGGTGAAGAACGCCTTGACGAAGCAGCCGGCCGTGTCCCCGTACAGCCCCTTTCCGCCGACCTTCGGGATCACGTAGCGCCATCGCTCCCGATCGGCGCGACCCTCGACCGCGACGTAGAACAGGAACACGGCGTCGGGCGCGAACCGCATCTCGATTGCGCGGTCGGGCTGCGAGGTCACGAACTCGTTCGGGTTCTGCAGGATCAGGAGCTGCGTCGGGATACCGGGCTCGTCCGTGGCCAGTTCGCGCTGGAGGTCGGCCCGGATCTCCGCCACGTAGTCGCGGCCCTCAGTGGCAAGTACGAGGTCCAGGTTCTCCTCGCGCACCCGCCGCCCCTGTTCGTCGATGTAGACGAGCACCGATCCCGCGTTGTGAAGCTGACGGGAAATGCCCAGCCCCGACAGGACCAGGACCTGGCCGTCCGTCCTTGAAGGTCACGAGGGTTCGGCCGCCCGACCCGTCGAGCCCCTGTACCTCGGTGGTCAGGCACTGTCCCACCACGCCGGTCCGGGTCGGCGCGAACCTGTGGCGCACGTACTCGATCGCCGACTGGCGGGTGCCGTCGAAGACCACGACCGGGATCTCGCCGTCCACGACGCTGTCGAGCAGATGCCCGGGGAAGCGCTGCGTCGCGTAGTCGGCGCCTCCGATCGCGGACAGCTCGCCCCCCTCCAAACGAGCGCGCGCCTCCTTGAGGGCGTGATGATTCGGGTGCTCCGGGGCCAGCGGCCGGCCGATGTCGACGGACTCGAGGATCTGGGCCTCGAGCGCGTCGAAGCGGATGGTCTCGAGCTGGTTCAGCAGCTTGGGCGAGCCGTGAGTCAGCCCGAGCCGCATCAGGCACTCGAAGTGCGCGTCGAGGAGCTCGAAGTGCCCGGCGGGGGTCTTGTTCGGATCGAGGACTGCTCCCAGGTCGTCGAGGATCGAGGTCGCGCCGCTCGCGAGTCGCTGATCGTCTCGGACTGCTCCGTCGTCGAACATGAGCCGCTCGAGCCAGCGGAGGCGCTCGAAGCGACGGATGAACCGCGTGAACTCGACCGGGTCCATCGACTCCGCGGCGACGTTCGGGTCGTAGAGGCCTGAGGCGGCCTCCTCCCACGCGCGCACATGGCCAATGGCCCAGTCGACGAATTCCACCAGAAGGGCGGACGTGTGCCCGTGGTGCTCCTCGGCCATCTTGCGCGCCCGCTCCTCGACCTCGTCGCGCTCCATGCCCGCCTTGAGCAAGCGGTCCACCGCGTCGATCAGCGGTACTTCTGGGCGATCGTCCCGACGTGCCGAGACTCGTCCCGCCACGCCTCATTCATCGGGTTGAGCACTCCGAAGATCCCGCTATTCGAGTGCACGGTGTCGAGCGCCGAGCGCAGCATGAGCGCATCCGTGTTCTGGTCCCGGATAGTCCGTAGGTTCTCCTGCGCGCCCGGCGGCAGGCTCCGCTCGTAGGTTCGGTTCAGGCGCTCGATTGCGAGGCGGCGGACCGCGTGGCCGACAGTCGTCGCGAACACCTCGCGCGGGACCAAGACTACCTCGAGCGGCGCTCCGTCGACGTAGACCGACGAGGTCGCCTGCGGAACCTTGGAGAGGGCGGCGATCTCGCCGAGCGGGCTTCCGGGTCCGGCCGTCGCGGTTTCTCCGCTGGGCAGGGGGATCCGGGCAGTTCCGGAGACGATCACGAAGACCTCGTCGAGCTCCTCGCCCTCGCTGATCACGCACTCGTCCCGGCGGTCGAACGTTCGCCGGCCAAGCTCCGCCCTGCCGGAGAGTTCGAGCCGCTCCACCAGCAGGCGCAGCATCTCGGCTCGGTCGCCCTCCTGGGACAGCCGGAGCGCTTCGAGAAGTGCGCGCAGGCCCGCCTCGCCATGCGTCACCGAACGGCGCTCGTCGCCGAGCAGTCGGCGGTTCGCGAATCGCGAGTACTCACGGGCGAAGATCGTCCTCCCCGATCTGCCTGAACGTCGAGCCTCCGACGGCCACGAGCGTGGCGCCGGCGCGGCCGGCGTCGAGATCGGCGGTGCGGCCTCCGGTCAGCGCGGACAACTCGCCGACCAGGCTCGGAGCCGCAACGCGATGCTCGAACGCGTTGCCGTCAGCTGCGCGCAGGGTGGCCACCACTTCTCCGCGAACCAGGAAGAACGCCGTGTCATCCGGTTCGCCGCGCGTGGCCAGCCGCTCAGCGGACCTGACCTCCCGCAGCTCGACATCGCGGAGGGCGGGATGGTTGGCGATGAAGGCCTCCGCCCGCTCGAACAGCACGCGAAGCTCGTCCTCGGCGCCCGCTGCCGCTCGTCGCAGTTCTTGGACAGCGGTCGAGGCCACGAGTCAGTCCATTCCGCCACGCACCCGGCGATCTGTCAAACGCCTGTCGCGTTCGCCGAACACCCGGAGGTCTTCGACGTGCCGCTGCAGATCCTCGACGACGCCGCCTGACCGAGGGCCAGGGCTGCGTGGTCGACGTCCGCATCACAGTCTTAGGGAGGGCCGGCGCTCCGGCCCTCCCCAACATCCGTTCGGTTAGTTCTCGTGGACGTCTTTGCCGTCCACCTTTGCCTTGTCGCTGAAGACCTGCAGCTCAGCCGCGTGCACCTCGCTGGCGCGCACGGTGGCGGCACAGTCGGCGTTGCTGTTCGGATCCTGGTCCTGGTCGCCCAGGTACGACGGCTGTCCGGTGCACTGGTTCGCGACGACGACGAACTTGACGTGCGTCGGCGGGGGCGCACCCTTCGGGTTGAAGTAGCGGAGCGTCTCATCGGGCGTGACGGGCCGCGGGTTCACCGACGGGAACGCATCGTCTGGACGACTTCGACGATCTGCTTCCAGCCGTCGCTGATCGAGCCGTCGCAGGTCGGGTTCTCCTTCTTGCCCGCCGTGCAGGCGTAGAGCTCGAACGAGCGCAGCGCCGTGAAGCGGTTGTTGCCCGGCACGAGCAGCGACGAGACCGCCACGTTCTTGATCTCCTTCGGCTTGCCCGCGCCAGTGCCGAGGGCGACGACGACCCAGCGGCCGCCGACCGGCGCGCCGGTCTGGCCGTTGTTCGTGCTCTCGGTGTCGTCGATCAGGTTCTCCGAGGGCGGTGTTGGTCCCGAGTACGTCCCCGGTGATCGTCCCGCCCTGTGTCGCCGATGCGACGTTGGGCGCGAAGTGGATCTTGATGTCGCGGCTCTCGCCGGGCTTGAGGTCCTTCACGCTGAAGCGGACGAGCCCGTAGCCGGGCGCGACGGCCTGAAGTTGTACGTCGACCACCGCTCCCTCGCCTTGCCCTTCGGGAGCAGCGAATCGCCCGGGTGCCGTCGGCGCGAACTGCGCCGTGCCGTCCAGGTTGCCCGTGGCGTCGGTGCCCGTCGCGACCGTCGCCGGATCGGTGTCGGCGATCTGCGTCGACCGGGCCTCGTAGTCGCCCACGTAGATCTTCGCGTTCACGGGAGCCGTCGCGTCCTTGTCCTTCGTGTCGGCGAAGAAATTGAGCGTCGCGTCGTCCGTCACGCGGCGACGAGAAGTCCGGCACCGGGTTCGCGTCGTCGTTGTTGACCGTGCTCTGGTGCTCGCCGAAGCCGCGCATCGCGAAGCCCTGCCAGATCAGGCCCTGGTTGGCGCCGCCGAAGCGGGCCAGGTCGGCCGCGAGCATGGCGTCGCGTGCCTGGATCATCGTCGTGTTGCGCGGCATCACCACCATCGAGTCGTAGTAGTCCTGGATCCACTGCCGGTCGCCCGGGCATGCGGTCGTGGCGATCTGGCCGCGGGCGCAGCCGATGTCGCGCTGGCCTCCCCGGGCGACGGCTTGCGCGCGAGGAACAGGTCCCGGAAGTCCATCTCGACCGCCACCCAGATCTCGCCGTCGGCGTGCACCTCGGTGCCGACGATGTCGAAGCCGAAGTCGCCGTAGTTCAGCGGATCGGTGTCGGGGTTCTTGCCCGGCTCCGGGAACTCGCCGCCCATCGGACGGCCCGCCCAGGAAGTCGCGGATGCCGTTGTAGCCGTTGCCGGTGGCGTACGCGCCCTCGGTGTACCGGTCCGCGCCGTCCGGCACCGGCAGGTGCAACTCGTTGAAGGCTGCCAGCGCGTCGAAGTCGCCGAAGGCCTCGCCCATCGCGCCGGCGTGCGTGCCCTGCCGGGCGCCGACGCCCTTGCCGATCATGCGGTTCTCGATCAGGTGGCCGTACTCGTGGCCGAAGACGCTGAAGTCGTAGGCGCCGTCGACGCACGGCGCGTAGAACGACGCTGCCAGAGGCTGCCAGACGAACTGGTTCGTCGTCGGGTGCCCGCCGTCGGCGCCGGTGCTCATGTTCGCGTTGTCGCGGCTGCCGGTCGCAGCGCCGGACTGGGCGTTCCCGATCAGCCCGTCGTTGGCCAGTGGAGCCGCGATCGTCGGACCGCCCGGCGGCGGGGACGGGTCGTTCACCGTGACGCCGTTGTTGTACTGCTGGGCGTTCCAGTGGCCCTCGTCGAAGCCGAGGTAGTACGCCCAGTCGTGCATGACGTTGTGGCCCACGAACAGGGAGACCGTCGAGGCCTCGATGTCGTTGCCGACCGGGTTCATCGCGGCATTGACGTTGTTCGGGTTGCAGCCCGACGTGTACCAGGCGTCGGTGAAGGCCGGCTGGTAGTCGCGGGTCGCGCTCGTCGCGCGGACGAGCGCCGGGTTGCCGTAGACGCCGTGGCCCCCGCTCCAGACCCGTGCGTCGTCGACGTTGTTGCCGACCGTCGCCTTGGTGTTCTGGTCGACGCCCGCGGAGTTGAGCTGGATGTCCCACGGGAACTTCGAGGCAACGCCCGTCGGGTAGACCGTCGTCGCCGGGTTGTCGCCCACGACGACGGCGCACCCGGCGAGCGGCGTCCAGCAGTGGAGTACGCGGTTGTCCGTGGTCGGGTAGTTCCACGGGAAGGCGTTCAGGTTGTTGTACGGCATCGAGTGCCGCGGGGCCAGCCACGTCGGGTTGTCGGAGACGTAGTCGACGAGGTTCTGGCGCGAGAGCAGATCGCCGGTCTGCGCGTCGACGACCACCCGGTAGCTCTCCAGGTTGCCGCCGGTCCCCGTCGTGACGGTCGCGTCGTACGCGGCGCGGGCGCCCTGGTGCGGGGTCGCGAAGACGGCCTTCTTCACGTGCTGAGGCTGCGCGAGGCCGTGGACGGCGAGCGTCGTCGTGCCGGCCTGCGTGCTCTGGGCCCCGATGTCGACGACGGACACGTCGACTCCCACGTTGTTCGCGGCCTCGGTCCAGGCTACGCCCGGCTCCAGCTCGGCCGACCCGGTCGCGTCGGTGCTCCCTCCGGTGAGGCTCGAGGACGCGTAGACGATGTTCCAGCCGTCGGCCTTCGAACCGACGAGAGCAACGGTCGCGAAGCCGTCCGTCGACGCGACGCCGTCCGCCTGCTGGCGGAAGACGATCGCGTAGTCGTTCGTGGTCCCGATGAAGGGCTGCGTGGTGGCGACTGCGAGGCTGTCGGTCGAGTCGAGCCCGAAGAGCGCCTTGTTCGCGTCGAGCCAGTTGCGCGCGGCCGACACGGCGTCGGGCGCCTGAAGCCCCTTGGTGATGTAGCGGCCGCTGTTGCTGACGGACGACGCGACGCCGAACCGGTTCCAGCTCACGTCTGCGCCGAGAGCGCTCGCTGCGGCCAGCTGGTCCGCAGTAGGAGCGACCGATGCGCGCGAGTCGTAGTCCGGAAGCGGCGCGAGCGTGTGTCCTTCGATGTTGACGACCGCGGTGCCGGCGGCAGGAAGCGCCAGCGCGAGGATCGACAGAACGACGAAGAGCGCGAAGCCAAGCCGGCCGCGCTCAGAGCACGTGCGGGTACTCATGGGTGGGTCCCCTCCTGTGGACGAATACCGGGGCCTGAGCCCGCCGCAGGCGCCGAACAGTAACGGGTACGACTAGCTCGCGCCGCCGACGGTGATCGTGACGCGGAAGCGCCGGACCGAGAGCGTGCAGGAGGTGCAGTTCGGCTTGCCGGTGGCCCGGATCGTCGCCGTTCCGCGGGCGCGTCCGGCGATCCGCCATTCGCGAAAGCCCGGATCGACGAAGTACTCGACCGGGGACAGTTCGATCGCCTTGCTGCTTGCACGGGGAGTGCTCCAGGCCCAGCGGTTCGCCAGGCGGAGCGTCACGCTGTGTCCGCGCGCCACGTGGAACGTCTTGCCGGTGTCAGCCTGTGTGATCGCGCGGCGCGCCGGTTCGGCAGCGGCGTCCAGCACCCCGACCAGTCCGACGGCACCTGCGACGAGCATGGCGATCCAGCGCAGCATTTCGGTCTCGAGATTGTAGAGCCCGAGAGCGCACGTTGAGATCATGTTAGGGCGATATCGCCGCACTTGACATGCGGCGATATCGCCCTAAATATCGGCCGCGGTGAATCTGCTCGTCTCCGTCCTCGTCGCTGCCATCGCGCTGGCCGTCCCGCCGAAGCAGGTGCAGCTCAGCGGGCCGTTCGGCGCCCTCGTCGAGCCGAAGGGGACGCTGCTCGTCCCCGACGGCGCGTCGGGCCGAATCGTCCGCGTCGACCCGAAGACGGGGCGCCGGACGGTCTTCGCGAAGGGGCTCGGCCGCGTGTACTCGCTCGCCTACGGCCCCGACGGGCTGTACGCCGGCACGGCGACCAAGGTCGTCCGTTTCGTCCGCGGCAAGCCGGTGATCGTCGTGAAAGGGCTCCACGACGTCGCGGGCCTTGCCGTCGCCACGAACGGGACGATCTTCGCCGCCGAGGAGACGGGCAACCGCGTCGTCCGGTTCGACCCGGCCACGCGCGCGCGAACCGTGATCGCCGCGGCGGGCATCGACCAGCCGCTCGGGCTCACGCTGGCGAGCGACGGCTCGGTGCTCGTCGCCGACTCCCACCACGGCCGCATCGTTCGGATCGCCGCCGACGGCACGCTCGCGCCTGTGCTCGACGACCTTGGCCTGCCGGTGGGGCTCGCTTCGTCGCCCGACGGCGACGTGTATGTGGCAGACCATGTCAGCCATGTCTCGCGCGGGACGATCCTCCGCCTCCATCCCGACGGGACGTTCGACACCGTCTCCACCGGCAAGATCAGGGGGCTGAGCGGCGTGGCCGTCGCGCGCAACGGGACGGTCTACGCGACCTCGTTCTACGCGCCGTTCGTCGGCAGGCTCACCGCGGCGGGCGCGCTCAAGGCGTTCCCGGCGCGCTAGTGCGCGCCGAGCCAGTCGAGCACCAGACGCTGCGCGCGCGGGCCGTAGGGCGCGTCGTCGAGCAGTGACCACCCGTGGTACTCGCCCGGGTAGATCACGGCGCGCTTGTCGCGCGATCCCGCGGCGCGCACGAGCGTGTGGGCGTCTGCGGCGTTCGCCAGGCCGTCGTCGCGTCCCGCCACGACGAGCAGCGGTGCCTCCAGGCGCGGCACGGCGCCGATCGCGTTCAGGTTGGGCAGTGTGAGCTCACCGGAGAGGCTCACGATTCCGTCGATGTCATGCACATCCGGCCCGTACGTCAGCTCCGCGGCACCGCCGTAGGACGCGCCCATCAAGAAGACCTTGCTCGACCCCTCGGCCTTCGCCTCGTCGACCGCGGCCTGGATGTCAGGCCGGACGCTGAGCCCCTTCGTCCGGTCGACTGTCGACCGCCCGAAGCCGCGGAAGTCGACGGCGACCGCGCGGATGCCGTGATCCGCGAGCAGCTGCATGGTGGGCAGCCAGCCGCAGAGATTGGCCGGCGACTCGTGCAGCAGGACGACCGCCTTCGAGCCCTTACCCGTCGTTGCCGCGTAGAGCTGGACGCCGTCCGAGGTGCGCAGCCAGACAGCGCTCGCGCGGAGACCGGCGGGCAGGTCACCGCACTCAGTCTCGAGCGACGGCCCGGGCTGCGCGGTCGAGTCGCTCTTCCCGCCGCCGCACGCGGACGCGAGCATCGCGAGGGCAACCAGGAGCACGAGGCGACGCATCGCCGTTCAGCTTGCCCGTCGGGCGCCGGGCTATGCGCGAATCCCCGCCACGCTTCGGTTGTCCAGCGCCGGCCGGAGGGCGGCACGGATACTCCGCTCCGTGCGCGTCCTGGTCGTCGGCTCGGGCGGAGTGGGTGCCGCCGTGGCGGCGATCGCGCGGCGGCGCTCGTTCCTCGAGCACATCACGTTCGCCGACCGCGAGCTCGAGCGGGCCGAGCGCGCGGTCGCCGCGGCGGACGACGGGCGCTTCGCCGCGGCTTCGATCGACGCGTCGGACGCGGGGTTAGTCGCCGCCCTCGCCCGCGAGACGCGCGCCGACGCGGTGCTGAACGCGGTCGACCCGCGCTTCACGATGCCCGTCTTTCGCGGTGCGTTCGAGGCGGGCGCGACCTACCTCGACATGGCGATGTCCCTCTCGCGGCCGCACCCGGAGCGGCCGCATGAGCAGACCGGAGTGAAGCTCGGCGACGAGCAGTTCGCCGAAGCCGAGCGCTGGGAGGCCGCCGGCCGGCTCGCGCTGGTCGGCGTGGGTGTCGAGCCTGGGCTCTCGGACGTGCTCGCGCGCTACGCCTCCGACCACCTCTTCTCCGAGATCGACGAGGTCGGCGTCCGCGACGGCGCGAACCTCGAGGTCGAGGGCTACGCGTTCGCGCCGACCTTCTCGATCTGGACGACCATCGAGGAGTGCCTCAACCCGCCGGTGATCTGGGAGCGCGATCGCGGCTGGTTCACGACCGCGCCGTTCTCGGAGCCGGAGACGTTCGACTTCCCCGACGGGATCGGCCCGGTCGAGTGCGTGAACGTCGAGCACGAGGAGGTGCTGCTCATCCCGCGCTGGGTCGACTGCCGGCGCGTGACGTTCAAGTACGGGCTCGGCGCCGAGTTCATCAACGTGCTCGACGTGCTGCACAAGACGGGGCTCGACTCGACCGAGCCGGTACGCGTGCGTGGGGTGGAGGTGGCGCCTCGCGACGTGGTCGCCGCGGCGCTCCCCGACCCGGCGACGCTCGGCGACCGCATGACCGGGAAGACCTGCGCCGGCACGTACGTGACCGGCCGCGGCAAGGACGGCGCGCCGCGCGCGACCTACCTCTTTCATGTCGCCGACAACGAGCGCTGCATGCGCGAGTACGGCCACCAGGCGGTCGTCCTCCAGACGGCGATGAACCCGGTGGTCGCGCTCGAGCTGCTAGCGACGGGCGCATGGAGCGGCGCGGGCGTGCTCGGCCCGGAGGCCTTCGACGCCGCGCCGTTCCTCGCGCTGCTCGAAGACTACGGCGAGCCGGTCCGCATCGAGGACCGGCCCGCCGTGTGATCCGTCAGCTCGCCTTCCAGGCCCCGGCCGCGTCGATGTCGACGGTGCCGTAGTTCGTCGGGACGATCTCGAGCGTTCCGGTCTGGACGCTCGGGAGCGTGAAGGTGAGCAGCTGCTTCTTCTGCACAGTGGCTGCGCTGAGGCTTGTCGCGAGCTTGAGCGAGCCGTTCCAGCGCAGCTCGATCGGGCCTCCGCCCGGCTGCTTCGTCACCAGAACGCCGACGACGCTGGCGCGCAGCCCGGTGAGCGTGAGCTTGTTGTTGTACGTGGTCGAGCGGCTCACGCCCGGGCCGAAGTAGCCCGAGCCGGACACGGTCGACCAGTTGCCCGTGCGGGTCAGCGACGGGTCGTCGTACGGCGCGGTGGTGCAGACCTCTGGGCTGTAGGTCGGCTGCTCCCAGCAGGCGCGATCCTGGGCGCGCACCGAGAAGCAGGTCGTGCTGCCCGGTGTGGGCGTGAAGAGCGCGCTGGTCATCGTCGTGTCGTCGAACCACTGCGTGTACGGCCCGAACGACCCGCCCGCGGGCGCGGTGCGGTAGCGGACGTCGAAGCTCTTGATCCCCGACGCGCTGTCGGCTCCCGTCCAGGAGACGGTGAACGCTCCCGGGCTGGGCTGGAACTGCGGCAACGGATCGACCTGCGACGTCGGCGCGGTCCTGTCGATCTTGAACGTCACCTGCACCAGGTCCGTGTTGCCGGGGGTCGCCTTGTCGATGCTGCCTGCGTAGAGCGTGTGGACGCCGTCGGTGACGACCCATGCGCTCGGTGCCAGGTACGGGCACATCCCGGCCGGCAGGTCGTTGAAGGAGGTCGGCGGGGTCTGCCGGGTCGAGTACGCACCGCGTCTCGAGCACGCCCGTCCCCAGGTCGGTGGCGCTGACGGTCGGCCTGACCGGGACGGCGTACCAGCAGCAGCCGTTCGGGTTGGCCGGGTCGAGCACGATCGTCGTCACCGGCGGCACGTTGTCGAAGTCGAAGGCCTCGCACGGCCCGTCGTGGGCCGGGTAGTTCGCGTCGCCGTTGTAGTGCGCCAGGTACGAGTACGTCGCGACGACCACCGGGGTCGTGAACGTGGCGGACGTCGCCATGCCGCTCGCGTCCAGCGGTTTGTTCGGATCGGTCGCGACGACGTTGCCGTTGCAGGTGCCGTTGTCGTAGAGCGTGAACGTGACGCTCCCGGTGGGATTGGGCACCGCGGCCGGCGTCGCCGACGTCCTCGTGACCGTTGCCTCGTCATGAACCACCGTGCCGCCGCCGAGGGTCGTGTTCCCGACGTTGTTGCCCGCCGCGTCGCGAACGACCGTGGTAACCGTGTCGTCCGCCCAGTTCTTCGTCGCCGGGCCCGAGTTGCTGCCGGTGCCGTCGGTCGTGCGGGTCATCGAGACGCCGCCGACGGGGATGTTGGAAGTGGCGCTGACGACCGTGGCGCCGGAGGCGGCGGAGGTGATCGTGACCGTGCAGCTCGCGCTGGCGCCGCCGCCGGTGTAGGTGCACGTGTCGCCGCCGACCGCAGGCACGAAGCTACCGGGCCCGCTGTCGATGGTCGCCGTCGCGGTGTGCGGGCCGGGGTCGATGGTGCCGCCGACCGCGTTGACGGTGATCGTCAGCACGTGGTTCGTACCAACCGGGTTGTTCGCGGTCGCCGGCGCGATCTGGATGTTGGCGCCGGCGCGGGTGCCGATCGTGAACGCGTCGAACGTCAGGGTCCGCTGCCAGCTCGTGCCGTCCGCGAGATTCAGCTTCCAGAGGCCCGTCTGAGTGGCCGCGCTGCAGTCCGACCCCATGTTGTCCGGGTCCTCGGGCGGAGGCGGCGGGTACGCGGTGTCGAAGCGGCCGTCGGTCGGGTCCGAGCTCGGCCGGTCGTTGCCGGCCGTGTTGGTACAGGGCGTCCCCGAGGGCTTCAGCCAGCTGACGCTGACCTTCTGCGCGTCGGGCTGGAGGCCGAGAACCCGTACGTACACCGTGGAGCCCGCCGGGAAGTTCGTCTGCGCAGTCGAGCACGACGCGGTCGACCAGGACCCGTCCGCGGCGACCGTGCCGCAGGCGTTGCGGTCGGCTGCGGTCGCGAACGCGTACAGCTGCGCGACGCGGAACGCCTGGCTCGAGCTCTTCGTGCCAGTCGAGCAGTCGGTGCTCGAGCGCTCGTCGAAGATGTACGTCCAGCCGGCCGTGGAGGTTGCGCCGAGCAGCGCGTTCGCCGGGATCGCATAGCTGTCGCTTGCCTCGGTCGCCCCGGAAGCGCGCACGAGGCAGCCCGAGTCCCGGACGACGGTGCCTGCTGGATCGACGACCTTGAACCGGTAGGCGACAACCGTGTTGTTCGCGAAGATCCCGCGCGCGAACACCGTGTCGCCGCGCAGGAACCAGTGGCGGATCTGCGTGTGCGCGGCAGTGCTGTAGGTGTCGACCGGGCCGTCCGTGAAGGCTCCCGTCTCGCTCACCCCCGACGTGGTGCCGGTCGCCGTGTACGAGTAGTCGCCGATGCCGGCGCTGCCGTCGGCCAGCGTCACCTGGCAGGACCAGGCGCCGGCCCCGTCGGCGATCGCGTCGCACGAGGCCGAGTAGCCGTTCGGGCCGCTGACCGCGACGTGGACGCCCTCGCTCGGGAGGTACCCCGCGCCGTCCCGGTTGTCGCCAGAGATCGTCACCGTGGATCCCGGCGCGTAGTCGGCCTGGTCCGTGCCGACCCACGCGGCCGACGGTGCGACCTGGAGAGCCGCGACAGCGAACAGCGCCGCTGCTACGACCAGGAGCGCGCGCCGCCCACGGCGCGCCGTGCGGAACTCGTTGATCCTCGCCACAGGAGTGTCCTTTCCGATGAGTGCCGCCCCCCGACGGCAGACGCGCAGATCGCGCGAAGCTGTGACGATCTATACAACCTTGCCCTGTGAAGTTCTAGGGGCGACCGGCCGCAGCGACCGGCCGCAGCGACCGGCCGCCCCTGCTCAGGACGTCTTGTAGGCGCCGGCGCCGTCGATGTCGTCGTTGCCGTAGCCGGGGTCGATGATCTCGAGCGTGCCGGTCTGGACGCTCGCGTTCGTGAAAGTGAGCAGCTGCTGCTTCTGCACCGAGCCTGCAGAGAGGCTGGTGGTCATCTTGGTCAAGCCGTTCCAGCGGATCTCGATCGTCCCGCCGCCCGGCTTTGGTGACGAGCACGCCGATCGTCTGGCCGCGCATGGTCACCGACAGCTTGTTGTTGTAGGTGGTCGAGCGGCTGACGCTCGGGCCGTAGTAGCCGGAGCCGTTGACTGTCGACCAGGAGCCAGTGCGGGTGAGCGCCGGGTCGTCGAGCGGGACGGTGGTGCACTGCTCGGCCGACCAGATGCCGGTCCAGGTGGCGTTGTCGGTGTCCCGGGCGGAGAAGCAGGTGGTCGTCCCGGCGGGCGCGGTGAACGCGGCGGACGTCGACGTCGTGTGCGTCAGCCAGGTCGTGTAGCTGCCGAACGTCCCGTTCGAGGCGGCCTGGCGATAGCGAATGTCGTAGTTCTTGACGCCCGACGCGCTATCGGATCCCGACCAGGAGACCGGGAACGTCGCGGCGCCCTGGAACATCGCCAGCGGGCCCACCTGCGCGAGCGGCGGTGTCCTGTCGATCTGGAAGGTGCTGCTGACGAGGTCGGTGTTGCCGGCGCCGTCCTTGCTGCCTGCCCAGAGCGTGTGGATGCCGTCGCTGAGCACGTACTGGCCGGGTGCCAGGTAGGGGCAGGGGCCGGCCGGTAGGTCGTCGAAGGAGGCCGGCTCGCTGGACGGGTCGAGCACGCAGCGCGTGCCGGCGACCCCGGTGCCCGGCGACGGGTCGGCTGCGCTCGCCGACGGCGTGACCCCGACCGCGTACCAGCCGGTCACGCCCGGCGTCGCCGGGGTGAGGGCGATCGTGGTCACCGGGGGCGTGATGTCGACCCAGGCCTGCGCCGCGTCGGCGCCGTCGCCCGCGTGGGAATCGCCCGTTGCGCGGAGAAGCGCAACGCCGCCGACGGTCGTGCTTGCGCTCGCGCGCACCGTTGTCGTTCCGAGTGTGGGCGAGCTGATCGTGACCGCGCACGACCCGGTTCCGCCCGAGGTCGTGCACGAGCTCGGCCCGACGAAGGCCGACGGTCGCCCCGCCCGCGTTCGTGAGCGAGAACGAGCAGGCTGATGCCGTTCGCGGCGTTCGTCGAAGCCGGCGCCGGAGCCGTCGTTCGACGTTCACCCGCGCCGTGAACGAGGCGGACGTGCCGACGCCGCTCGACGACGTCAGCGGCGAGACCTCGATCGTGGCGTCGACGAAGGTCGCGACGCCGTCGGGATCGGTGGCGACGTCGATGGGCACGCCGCCGACGGTGACGGTGGCCGACGCGTGCCCGGCGACCCTGCCGGCGCTCGGCGAGCTGAACGTGATGCGCGCACTGCCCGGCGGCGTTCGTGTTGGCGCCCGCGGTCGATGCACGTGCCGCTTCCGGCCGTATGGCGCGGCGCCGCTCGAGTTCGTGAGCATGTGAGGCGACGTGCTCACCGGCCGCGGCGACAAGCCCATAGCCGTCACCCAGGTCCTTTTGAACCGTGACCGTGAACGTGTGCGCCGCGTTCACCTCGTCGGCCGCGCTCGGCGAGATCGAGATGCGTGCATCCACCCACGTCTCGTGCTCCTGGTTGGAGTCGCGCTGCAGCGAAACCCCCGCGACGGAGACCGTCGTATGCGCCGAGATCGTCGTCTGCCCGGTCTGCGTCGACGTGAGCGTGATCGTGCAGCTGCCCGTCGTCCCGACGGTGGAGCATGGGCTCGGGGTCGTGAAGCTGCCAACTCCACTGTCCTTGGTGAAGCTGACCTGCGTCCCCGGCGGCGCGTTCGTGACGCCGGAGCCGCTGTCCACGGAGACGTGCGCGGTGAACGTCCGCGTCGCATTTACCCGGTCGGTGTAGCCGCTCGCGATGCCCGAAAGGGTCACGCTCGCGTCCACGACCGCGGTCGTCTCCGTCACCTGCGGCGCAGGGTTGTAATCGCCGTTGCCGGGCTGGTCGTACCTCACCGTGCACGTGCCGGCCGTGGACGACACCGTGAACGTCGCGCCCACGTGCGTGCAGGCACCGCTGCTCGAGAACGTGACCGGATTCGCGGAGCCGCCGCCCGTCGCACCAACGGTGAAGTGTGTGCCGACCTCTGCCGCGGCGGGCGCGTGTGGCGTGACCGTGATCGTCTGGTCAACCTTCTGCGCGGTCACGGTCTCGGTGACCTGCGGCGCCGCGTTGTAGAGGTCGTCGTCTCCGGCCTGGTCGTACTTGACGCTGCACGTTGCCGCTGCCGGCCGTGATCGTGAACGTCGCGCCCACGTTCGTGCAGGCGCCCGAGCTCGAGTACGCGACGGGGCCTCCAGGAGCGTGCGCGTCGACGGTGAACTGCGTACCGAACTCCGCCGCCGCCGGCGCGTGCGTCGTGACTGTTATCACCTGGTCGACCGTGGTGCCGTAGGTGAGGGTCACCACGCCGTCGCCGGTCTGGCCGGCGCCGGTGGTCAGCGTCACGTCAGTCGCGCTCGGTTGCGCGTACGAGCTGCCGCCGCCACCTCCCCCGGAGTCGAAGTTGTCGTTGTCGCCGCCGCCGCCGCCGCCGTAGTACCCGCCGCCGCCGCCGCCGCCCGAGAAGAACCCGTTGCAACTGCCGCCGCGACCGCCGACGCCGAGTGCCCCGGCCGTGGCCGTGACGGAGAAGCAGCCGGAGCTGGACGCGCCGGCACTGCCGCCCTGTGTCGTGCCGCCGCCGCCCGCGTTCGGGCCGTCTCCGGGTTCGCCGGAAGGACCGCCGCCGGCGCCGCCCACATAGCTCGGCCCGGCGCCGCCACCGCCACCTGCGACGACGAGGCGGTCGTCCAGGCCGTAGGGCGCACGCCGGACGTCCGACGCACCGCCGCCGCCACCGCCGCCGAGCGACCGACCAGGACCGGCCCCGCCGCCGTTCGCCCCGGCCGTGCCGAAGCGCTCCGTCCCTCCGGCGCCGCCCAGGTAGATCCGCAGGATCTCGCCGGGCGTGACCGCAACCGTCGCAACGGCCCGTCCGCCCTGGCCGCCGGCCGTGCCGGAGCCCACGTCCGCGCCCCCGCCCGCGCCGTCCGCGGAGATCGTCACCCGGGTGACGTTCGGCGGCACGATCCAGCTCCGGTACGGCAGTCCTGGCGCAATCTCGTACGTACACATCGTCGCCGCGCCGTTCAGCGGGCAGGTTGATGGGTCGAGGCTGACGGCCCAGCTCACCTCCGCCGGTGTCGGGTCGACGTTTCCGCCACGGTCCACGGCGCGGACCTCGAAGGTGTGGCCGGTGTCCTCCGACAACCCCGAGTACGTCACCGGGCTCGTGCACTGCCCGAAACTCGCGCCGTCGAGGCTGCACTCGAAGTGGTCGATGCCGTTCACGCCCGAGGTGTCCGTGCCGGTGAAGGCGATCGACGAGGTGGCCGACCCGATCAAGGTGTCCGGAGGCGTCGTATCGACGAACGTCCACGACGCCGTGGCCGGTGTCGGGTCTGCGTTGCCGTTGCCGTCGACCGCTCGCACCGCGACGGTGTGCTGGCCCGTGGCGAGGCTTGTGAAGGTCTTCGGGCTCTGGCAGATGCCCCAGGAGCCGACGTCGAGCCGGCACTCGAAGTGATCGAGCCCGCTCCCGCCGGCGTCCATGCCGCTGAACGTGACCGTCGCGTCGGTCTGGCCCGTGGGGTCGTCGGGCGGGGAATCGATCGTCGTGTCCGGCGGAGTGATGTCGCCGACTGCGAACGTCAGGCTGATCGAGCCGTCGCCGCGGTCGTCGGCGTGCCTCAGAGTCCAATTGGTGACAAGACTCGGGTTGACCACGGAGACGCCGCCGCCGCCGCCGCCGGCGCCGGCGGCGAAGTCGTAGAGGTGCGCAGGGTCCTCCGGGAATAAGAACTCGTCGTTGCCGCCGGTGCCGCCGCCACCACCACCGAAGAAGCCGCCGCCGCCGCCGCCGCCGTCGCCTGAAGTTCCAAAAAGACTCGCCCCCCAGCCGCCCGAGCCGCCGTCGGTGCCACCGTTCCACGGTCCACCGTTCTCACCGTTGAAATCAGGGCTGTCGCCGGTGGTGCAAGTGGTCGCGCCACGGGCGCCCCCGGCTCCTCCCGCGCCACTTCCACCCCACACGGCGAACCCGGTCTCACCCCGATTGCCGCCAGAAACGAGGGGACAACCGCCGTAGGGGTCGCCGTTCCCGTCCGCGCCCGGCTGCCCCGCCGAGTCCGCGTCGCCGCCCTCGCCACCGCGCGGACTTGGCTGGCCACCCAAGCCGATGTAATAGGCCTCGTACGACCGGCCGCCGACAGAACCGCCACCGCCGCCGCCGGCGGCAAACATCAGATCGTGCAGCTGGGACTCGCCACTGCGCACAACCTCCGCGTGTGACGAGCCACCGCCGGTGCCGCCGCTCGGGAACGCGCCGCCCCCGTCGGGAAAGCCGCCATCGACATGAAACTGGCTCGACATATCTCCGTTGGCGCCATGCCCACCGATTTCGAGCAAGAGCTGATCGCCGGGCGAGACGGTGACGTCACCGAGGGCGTCCGCGCCGAGACCTCCCCGCGCTTCTGTGAGGTCCCAGATCACTTGGTAGATGGAGCCCGCTCCGTCGCCGCCAGACGCGCCGCGCGCCTCGACCGAGACGGTCGGCGAGGTCAGCCCATCCGGGACTAGCCAGCCCGCGAATCCGACCGCCGTGTACACGCACGTCTCGAACCCGCCGTGCACGGTGCACGAGGGAGCCGGCACGAATCGAACGCCGCCTTGACGCAGTTCCTGCCCGTCGATCGTTCCGAAGATGACGTCGAAGCCGACGGTGTCGTCGCTCAGCGTTGCCGTATACGTGCCGTTGTTGTTGTCGGTCACCGCGCTCAGTGCGCCGTGGTTGGTCGACAACAAGACAGCGTCGCCGCCCGTCGTCAGGTTGTGACCGGATGCATCCCTCGCCTGCACCGTGATGGTCGCGTGACCCACGTCGAGGGTCACCACCAGGGGATGGCGGAGATCCCGGACCTAAGCCCGTCCGCGGGCCCCGTGCTAGCTAGTTGCCGCGGCGCCGTACTGCGGCTCGGTCGCGCCTGTCGAGATCCACGGCCAGTGAAGCGGTGCTCCGCCGTTGTCACCGACGCATGCCGCAGCACACCGGTGCGCCGTGCGATGGTTGTCCGCGGAGCGCCGAACGGGCTCAGGTCGGATCGGTCGACCCGCGCGGGCCCCCGCGTCATCCCGGACGTGACCGGGGACGCGTGATGTTGGATGGCCACCACCAACGAACGGTCGAACCTTCCGCCGGCTCCCGATAGCCGCACACCAGAGGGGATCGGATACGCGCCTGCGGCAGCATGCCGATTGAGAAGCCACGGCAGCGGCCTCGTTCGTGCGGTAGGCAACTTCACAACGCCAGCGAACGGACGCGAGGCTTTGCCGCCGCGTGCGGGAACGGCGCCGTTGCCAAAGGACATGTCCATCACTGACGTAGCTCCTCCGGCCAGCAGCAGCGCGAAGCTACCGCCGGCCACTGCTAGTACAAGTCCTTTGCCCGGACGGCGCGCGCTCCGCACCGTCTTGCCGAAGTCCCGGTCCTCCTGCACGTCAGATCACTCCCCTCCGTCGTTGCCACGCGATGCCGCTCGCCGCAGGCTGGGCTGTGAATGGGACCCGCCGGCGAGACGCCTCGCGAGCGTAGGGGGAGCGTCGGGTCGGTTTCGTCAGGGGGATCCCTGAACCTCGAGAGGATCAGGCAGCCCTGTACTTGCCCTTCGGTGCTGCTTCGGGTCGATGTCAGGGAAGCCCCTGACGACCGGTCGCCGTGGCGCCGTCAGAATCGTTCGGTGGCTGCCACGGTGCTGGTCGTCGACGACCATCCGACGTTCCGCCGCTTCGCGCGTCGGATGCTCGAGGAGGCGGGCTTCGACGTGGTTGGTGAGGCGGGCGGTTGTTCGGAGGCGATGGAGCGTGCCCGCGACCTTCGCCCGCAGGCCGTGCTTCTGGACGTTCTGCTTCCGGACGGCTCGGGGCTGGACGTCGCGGCCACGTTGTCGCAGTCGTTCGAGGGGATGCTGGTCGTGTTGACCTCGAGCCGCTGCCGGTTCGATTTCGGTGCTGCGCTCGACGGTGCGCCCGCGGCGGGGTTCATTGAGAAGAGCGCGCTCAGCGGCGACGCGTTCGCAGAGCTTCTTCAGCCGCGGAGGTAGGCGAGAACGGCGTGGACGCGTCGGTTGTGGTTTGCGTCGTTGGGGAGGTCGAGCTTCTGGAGGATGTGGCGGATGTGCGTTTCGACAGTCCGCGGCGTGAGCCAGAGCAGCTCGCCGATTCCGCGGTCTGTGAGGCCTTCGGCCATGAGCTGGAGCACTTCGCGTTCGCGGTCGGTGAGCGTCGTCGAGTGGGTCTGTCCTCGCGCCGGGCGTCGATGAGCGTCGCCACGAGTTCCTGGTCGACGACCGTCTCGCCGGCCGCGACGCGCCGGATGGCGTCGGCGAGATGCTGGCTGTCGAGCACGCGGTCCTTGAGGAGGTAGCCGGCGTGGCCTTCGCCGTCCTGGATCAGGCGTAGGGCGTAGGCGCTCTCGACGTACTGGGAGAGGACGAGTACGGCGGTGGTCGGGAACCGCTTTCGGATCTCGTCTGCCGCGAGGAGGCCCTCGTCGGTGTGGGTCGGCGGCATCTTGATGTCGAGAATCGCGACGTCTGGTTGCTCTTGCTCGACGCAGCGCGATCGCCTCCGTGCCGTCTCGGGCGAGCCCGGCGACTTCGATGTTGCTCTCCGCGAGCATGCGCGCGATGCCGTTTCGGAGGAGAGCGGTGTCGTCTGCGATCACGACCCGCAGCGCCGTCGGGGCCGCTGTCGTCACTGGTCGGACTGGGATCTTCGCGAGGAGGCGCGTGCCGCGTTCGGGTGGTGAGTCGATGCTCAGCGTTCCGCCGAGCGCGCCGACCCGGTCGGCGAGAGCGACGAGCCCGGGTCCCGAGGGGTCGGCGCCTCCGATTCCGTCGTCGCGAACCTCGACGACGAGGAACGGTTCCTGGTGGCGGACGGAGACCGAGGCGGCGGTTGCGCTGCGCGTGGCTCGCGACGTTGGCGAGCGCTTCTGCGACTGCCAGGTAACTCGTTGTCTCGACGTGCGGAGGAAACCGTTCCGGGTCGCATTCGAGGCGGACGGGGATCGGTGATTGCGCGGCCAGCGTGGTGAGAGCGGCCGCGAGTCCTTGGTCTGTGAGTATTGCCGGGTGGATTCCGCGTGCGAGTTCGCGCAGCTCGCTCAGGGCCTGCTGAAGCTCGCGCATGCTCGTGGCGAGGTAGGCGTCGGCGTCGGCGTCGAGGGTGTGCGTTTGCAGCAACTGGAGCGCCCATTCCGAGCCCGAGCAGTCGCTGTTGTGCGCCGTCGTGGAGGTCGCGCTCGAGCCGGCGGCGCTCCTCGTCGCCGCGCCGAACGATCCGCTCGCGCGACTCGCGCGCCTCCGTCAGCTGGGCCCGCAGTGCGGCCTGCAGCTGCTCGTTCTCGAGTGCCAGGCGCGCCGCCGAGCTCACCGACTCCAGGAGCTCCGGTTGTTCGAGCAGGCGTGGGTCGTGGACGAGCACGGCGAGGTCTCTGCCGAGAAAGGTGACTCCGCGCGAGGTGGGCAGTTTCAGCTCGCGTCCGTGTTCGTCCACCCAGGTCTGGTGCTCCTCGTACCAGAGCCCGAGCTGCAGCGTCGGATCGCCGAGCGTCCTCGCGATCAGGCCGCGTACCTGGCCCGGTTCCGCCTCGCCGAGCTGGACCACGAGGTCTGCGACGGTGCGCTTCTCGCGGCGAGCGGCTCGCCGCCGCGGGGCACGGGAGCTGGTGCCAAGGGTCAGGAAGGGCATGGGATCTCCGCGAGGAGGGTGGTGCCGCCGCCGGGGGGCGAGCTGACCCGGAGCTTTCCGCCGAGCGCGCTCACCCTGTCCGACAGGCCGCGTAGCCCCGAGCCGCCCTCCGGGTCGGCGCCGCCGATCCCGTCGTCGCGGATCTCGATCCGTGCGAGGCCCCGGTCGCTTCGCACCTCGACCGATGCCCTGGTTGCGCGGGAGTGTCGTGCGACGTTCGCGAGCGCCTCGGCGACCAGGAAGTAGGCGGCCGTCTCGACCGATTCGGGCAGTCGCTCCCGGCAGGCGCGGACGTCGACCGGGACCGGCGTTCGTGCCGCCAGTGTCTGCAGCGCCCCGGCCAGCCCGCGCTCGTCGAGCACGGTCGGGTGGATCCCGTGTGCGAGCTCGTCGAGCTCTGCGCGCGCGACGGTCAGCTCGTCGCGGACCTCGGCGAGCAGCGGCTCACCCGTCTCGTCGAGCCGGCCGGAGAGCCCCGCGAGCCCGGCTTGAAGCCCGCCGAGTCGCACCTGGACCCCGTCGCGAAGCGTGCGTTGCAGCCGCCGCCGCTCGCGATCGTCGCCCTCGACCAGGCGGGCGCGCGACTCGCGAACCTCCGCCATCTGCGCGCGGAGCCGCGCCTGCAGCCGATCGTTCTCGAGCGCCAGCAGGGCCGCCGAGCCAGCCGCCTCGACCAGCCGTGGCTGGTCGAGGAGATCGCGGTCGTGGATCACGACCCCGCGCCCGTCCCCGACGTAGCTGACGCCGCGCGAGCCGTCAGCCGGGATCGAGACTTCCTGCCCGCTCTCGTCCAGCCAGGCCTCCCGCTCAGGCGACCACAGCGCCACGAGCACCGACGGGTCGCCGAGAACCTTGGCCAGCCTCTCGCGCACGCCGCCCGCCCGGACCCTGTCCAGCTCGACGACGAGGTCGGCGACGTCGCCCCGCCTTCGCCGAACCGCCGCGAGGCCCGCGGCCGCCGCGAGTGCCGAGAGGCCGTACACGGCGGTGAAGGGGTAGAGCACCCACTCAGCCTCGTTCGCCACTCCGAGCGTGACGAGGCTCGTGAAGACGAAGATGAACGTCCAGAGGACGACGAAGACCGCGACCAGCGGCAGCAGCCGTCTGCGAACGCCCGGCGCCGCACGCACCACGCGCGCCACGAGCACGCAGTCCACCACCACGATCGTCGCGATCGCCGCCACGGCCCACACGTCCAGCCACGTTCCCATTCCCGACCACGAGTGCCCGACGTACAGCCACGTGTGGAGAAACGGGGGCGCATTGGGGTAGCCGTCGAACAGGAGCACCGGCACCGTCAGATGAAGCCACAGCACCGCGTACACCAACGCGATGAGAATCGCGTCGTACCGGCTTCGAAGTCGGCCGCTCGGAAAGAGGAGCACGGCGGTGACGTAGACGGCGCCGTACAGCCCTGTCATCAGGACGAACACCGTCCACGCGGGCTGCGAGTAGGAGAAGATCGGCCCGACGTCGTTGCTCAGAGCGAGGAGCGGCCACAGCGTAAGCAGCGGGCCGACGATGTTCCGGGGCCGCCACATCCAGAACAGAAGCCCGACCACGAACTCCGCGATCTGACCGGCGTTCCCCAGCACGATAAACCGGGTCGGGTACGTGTGCCGCTCGGCGTTCAGGACGGTGTCGGCGGCAAGAAGCACCGATCCGCCGACAAGGACGAGCCACCACAACGGCGTACGCCGCCCGGTCTGCCACCAGACCGGAAGCGCGCGCCCGCTGCGGATGGCGCTCTCGCTCACTCTCGCCGAAGGAGCTCCGCGAACTAGGGCGCCTCTGCGGCGCCTCGATCCCGACCAGGATCCCCGGCGAAGAACGAACCTGGCATCCGCATGTGCGCTCTCCTCGTTCCGGTTCGCGTGACCGCGCCGCACTGTTTGTCTCAAGACGGGCGGGCCGCCGGTTTCTTCGCCGCGAATCTACGCCCTTCCCCGAGGAGTGTCCATAGGCCCCGTGGCGCGGCGGGCTAGGTCCCGGGTCGGCCGCTAACCGGCTCGCTAGGGTTCCGCCGTGGCCGCAACGGTGACCGGCGCCGAAGCCGTCGAGTGGGATCTCGACGATCTCTACTCCGGTCCTGACGACCCGCAGTTCGCCGCCGACCTCGACGGGGCGCTCGGCCACGCGAAGGCGTTCCGCGAGCGCTACCACGGCAAGGTCGCCGAGCTCGACGCGCCCGGCCTGGCCGACGCCGTCGCCGAGAGCGAGCGCATCCGCTCCACAGTGACGCGCGCGGAGACCTTCGCGGAGCTCCGCTTCGCGGCGGACACGTCCGACGAGTCGCGCGGCGCGCTCGCGCAGCGCGCGCGCGAGCAGTCGACCGCGATCGACACGCAACTGCTCTTCTTCGAGCTCGAGTGGGTCGGCGTCGACGACGACCGCGCCGAGGCGCTGCTCGACGACGAGGCGCTCTCCCACTACGCGAACGTCCTACGCACCTTGCGCCGCTACCGGCCGCACGTGCTCACCGAGCCCGAGGAGCGCATCGACACCGAGAAGAGCGTTACCGGGACGAGTGCCTGGATTCGCCTCTTCGAGGAGCAGGTCGCCGACCTGAGCGTCGAGCTCGACGGCGGCCGCGTCCCGCTCGACGAGGCGCTCGCGCGGCTCCAGACGCTGCCCCGCCAGGACGAACGGCGGGCGGTCGCGGAGGCCGTCACCACGACGCTCGCACCCGGCCTGCGCACGCGCGCCTACATCCTCAACACCGTCCTCAACGAGCGCCAGATCGAGGACCGGCTGCGCGACTACCCGCGCTGGATCTCGTCGCGCAACCTCGCCAACGAGATCTCGGACGAGGCGGTCGACAGCCTGGTCGCGGCGCTGACCTCGCGCTACGACATCCCGCAGCGCTACTACAGGCTCAAGGCGCGGCTGCTCGGGCTGGACACGCTCTACGACTACGACCGCTACGCGACGCTCGACGCCGAGCCGCCGACCGTCTCGTGGGACGAGGCGCGCGACACCGTGCTCGACGCGTTCGGCAGCTTCGACGAGCGCGCGGGCGAGATCGTCGGCAGGTTCTTCGAGGGGGAGTGGATCGACGCGGCGCAGCGCCCGGGCAAGGTGCAGGGCGCGTTCTGCGCGACGACGATCCCGGACCTGCACCCGTACATGCTCATGAACTACGCGGGCGAGCGGCGGAGCGTCCTCACGCTGGCGCACGAGCTCGGCCACGGCCTCCACGGCGTCCTCGCCCAGCCGCTGGGCCTGCTGAACTCACGGACACCCCTGACGCTGGCCGAAACCGCCTCGGTCTTCGGCGAGGCGCTCACTTTCGAGCTCCTGCTCGAGCGCGAGACCGATCCGAAGGCCCGGCTGTCGCTGCTGACCGGACAGATCGAGGACGCGTTCGCGACCACCTTCCGCCAGATCGCGATCAACCGCTTCGAGGACGCCGTGCACACCGCCCGGCGCGCCGACGGCGAGCTCGGCGTCGAGCGCGTGAACGGGCTCTGGCGCGACACGCAGGCCCAGATGCTGGGCGACGCGGTGCAGATCAGCGACGGTTACCGCACCTGGTGGAGCTACATCCCGCACTTCATCGCGGTGCCGGGCTACGTGTACGCGTACGCGTTCGGCTACCTGTTCTCGCTCGCGATCTACGGCCGCTACGTCGAGGAGGGCGACGCGCTCGTCGAGCCGATCTTCGACCTGCTGCGCGCCGGCGGCTCGGCGCCGCCGGGCGAGCTGGCGCGGCGGGTCGGGTTCGACATCGAGGATCCAGGCTTCTGGTCGGCGGGGCTGGACGCGCTGTCCGTGCTCGTCGACGAGGCGGAGCAGCTCGCCGCCGAGATTGGCCCGTAGCGCCGCTCAGGCGGCGCGGCGGAACGAGCCGCTGCCGCCGCCGCTCCCGCCGGCCGAGCGCACGGTCGGCCAGGTCGTCGCCGAGTCACTGCGCCTCTACGGCGCGCACTTCTGGGCCATCCTCCCGCTCGGGCTCGCGACCGCGATCCTCGACCAGGCGCTGAACGGTCACGACACGACCGTCTGGCTACCGGCGATGCTCACGTTCGGCACCGCGCTGCTGACGGCCGCGTACGTCCGCGCCGGGATCATCGTGCTCGGGGTCCACCCGCCGCGTCGGCAGCTCGCGCGCGCCTTCGCCGCCGGCGCGGTCGCGTTCGTGCCGTTCCCGTTCCTGATGCTCGGCTTCATCCTCCCGGGCATCGCCTGGCTCGCACTGGTCGGCCTGTGCGTGCCGGTGATCCTCGTCGAGGACGTCCCGTACAAGGACAGCTTCCGCCGCGCCGTCGCGCTCGCGAAAGCCGACTACATCCACGCGCTCGGCTCGCTCGCGACACTCGTGATCGTCTACTTCCTCACGCGCACCGTGCTCGTGCTGCTCCTCCAGGGCCAGGGCGACCAGACCGAGCGGATCGCGCTGTTCCTCGGCGACCTGGCGATCTCGCCGCTGCTCTTCGTCGGCGGCTCGTTGCTCTACGTGGACCAGAGGGCTCGCTTAGAGTTGGCCGTCCAGCGAGCCCAGGAGGCCTGATGCCCACCTACATCCTGCTGTCGAAGCTGACGCCCCAAGGGGTGCAGACGCTCCGCTCCAACCCCGACCGACTGCGCGAGGTCAACCGCGACGTCGAGGAGCTCGGCGCGCGCGTGCTGCACCAGTGGGCGACGCTCGGGCCGTACGACTTCGTGAACGTCGTCGAGGCGCCCGACGCGGCGACGATCGCCCGCGTCTCCGTCGCGCTCGGCGCCCGCGGAAGCGCCAGCTTCGAGACGCTCATGGCGCTCTCGATCGACGAGTTCCTCGGCGCGATCTCGTAGCGCTCCAGCCTTAAGAGACGCGCAACTTCGGGAGGCGTAAAGTCGCCGCAGGGGACCCGACCCGAAGGGAGGAGTGAATGGCGGACAACGGCAAGACCGTGCGCCGCTTCTACGACGAGGTCATCAACGGGGGCCGGCTCGACACGATCGACGAGCTGCTCTCGGACGACTTCATCGAGCACCAGGAGTTTCCCGGGATCCCGCCGACGCGGGAGGGCGTGAAGCAGTTCTTCGCCATGTGGCGGGAGGCATTCCCGGACACCACCGCCAGGATCGACCAGCTCGTCGACGGGGGCGACCTCGTCGCCGTCTACGGCACCTGGGGCGCTACGCACCAGGGCGAGTTCATGGGCATCCCGGGCACGGGCAAGCGGTTCGAGGTGCCGAACGGGGACTTCATCCGCTTCAACAGCGACGGGCTCTGCATCGAGCACTGGGGCGTGTTCGACAGCGGCCTGATGCTGCAGCAGCTCGGCGTGATCCCCGAGATGGCGGGCGCGACGGCCGGCTAGGAGGGATTGGCGGAACGTGCCTCGTCGCAGCGGTGTGCTGGTCGTTCCGAGGCTAGGACGCAGGGAGCGTTCGTATGCTTGTTATACGGGCGCGACTGAGGACAACGCCTCGGGACGTCCAGCGCGCCGCGGCGGCTCAGAGCTCGTTTCGCCAAGCCCTCCTTACGCCGCGAGCGCGACCGCAAGCTCGCCGGCGAGGCGGGCGTTCGCGACGATCAGGTCCCTGTTCACCGCGAGCGTCCGCCCGTCGCTTCGCTCGTGCAGGCGGCCTAGGACGAAGGGCGTCACGGCGGCGCCGGTCACCCCTTCGCGCTCGGCGGCCTCGAGCGCCTCCGCGATCAGCGGCTCGGCGTCGTAGCTCGTGGGCGGCGCCTGCCCGAGGACGACGGCCGCGCCGCCAAGCGCCCAGTGCGCGCGGGCGAGCGCGGCCGCCTCGGCGGCCGTGTCCACGCGGCTCGCCAGCGGCGGGCCGCCCTCGGCCGAGTAGAAGAGCGGCAGCGTGTCGGTCCGCCAGCCGGCGACGGGCACGCCGAGCGTCTCGAGCACCTCGAGCGTCGCCGGCACGTCGAGCAGCGACTTGACGCCCGAGCAGACGACGAGGGCGCGTGTGCGGGCGAGCTGGCCGAGGTCCGCCGAGACATCGGGGCGTCCGGTCCAGCCGCGGTGCACGCCGCCGATGCCGCCGGTCGCCAGCACGCGGATGCCGGCGGCGCGGCAGGCGACGAGCGTCCCGCCGACCGTTGTGGCTCCGACCTCGCCGCTCGCGACGCAGGCTGCGATCGCGTTCGGCCCGGCCTTGCGCGCGCCCGAGTCGAACCGCTCGAGCTCGTCCTCGGTGAGACCCACGCGCAACGCGCCGTCGAGCACGCCGACGGTCGCCGGCAGCGCGCCCTCCGACCGAACCGCCGCCTCGCTCGCGCGCCCGACCGCAAGCCCCTCGCCGGCCGGGAAGCCGTGCGCGATGAGCGTCGTCTCGAGCGCGACGACCGCACCGTCGCCGGCGAGCGCCTGCTCGAGCTCCTCCGCGACGACCAGCACCGCTGCCTTGTAACAGACTGTTACTTGGCGCGGGGCGGCATCGCGCCGAGCTGGCCGACGCATCGCGCCGCCGTCTCGAGCGCGAGCTCCGGCCCACCGACGAGGTAGCCCGCGGCCAGCGCGTCGCCCGCGCCGGTCGTGTCGACGACCTCCGCCGCGTGCGCTGCGAGCGGCCGCTCGTCGCCGTCGCGCACGAGGATCCCGTCGGCGCCGCGCTTCAGGACCGTCACCGCGGCCGGGGCCGGCCCGCCCAGCGCGCGCTCCTCGTCCTCGTTCGCGAACACGACGTCGGGCCGCAGGAGCTCCAGCCGCGTGCGCAGCCGCTCCGCGCCGAACGCCTCGATCGCCGACGCCGACGACAGGTCGACGCTGAGCCGCCCGCCTGCCGCCCTCACCGCTCCCGCCGCCTTGGCCGCCGCCTCGTCGATCGGCGACGCGAACAGGCTGTAGCCGGAGAGGTGCAGCCAGTCGCAGCCCTGGAACCATGCGATCTCGAGCTCCTCCGCGCGCAGATCCGGTGCCACGCCGCGGTCGGAGATCATCGTGCGGCCGCCGTCAACGCCGACGAGCGAGACGACGACGCCATTGCGGCCCTCCGCGACGGGCCCAACCACCTCGACACCACGCGCCTCGACCTCGTGCAGCGCCACCTCGCCGCCCGGATCGGCGCCGCGCTTGCCGACGAACCGCGCGTCCGCGCCGAGCGCCGCCGCCCAGGCCGCGACGTTCGCCGCCTGGCCGCCCGCGCCGACCGCCGTCTCGGCCCGCCGCTCGAAGGCCGGCGTCGCTGCCGCCTCCTCGGGTCGGACGACGACGTCGAGGAGGAGGTCGCCGAGCGTGCAGACCAGCACGCCGCGAGTCTTACACTGGCCGCATGGACGAGCGCGATCGTGACTTCCGCCGCCTGCCCTCGTTCCTGCTCGGCGGGCTGCTCGGCGCCTTCGCGGTGATCGCGACGGCGCGCCGCCGCCGCCGCATCGCCGCCCGTCGCGCCGCACCCGCGGGCCTCGCCGCTTTCGAGCAGGCGCCGTGCTACCGCGAGGCGGTCGAGCGCGAGCCGCCGTCGCCGTCGCGCGACAGCTGATCCGCCGCGCGCCGCACCGTCACGAAGTTCACGTCCGCGTCGCCGAGGAAGAGCGACTTGCCGGTGATCATCACGCTCGACGAGTCCTGCAGGAACCGCGCTTCGCTGCCCACCGGCTTGCGCGTGCGCACGACGAGGAACGGCCCGAAGCGGCGAGCCTCGAACTCGGACGTGGGGCGGGGGACGCGGAGCGCGATCGTCGGCTGAGGGTCGAAGTTGTTCGTGTCGCTCGCGTCGAGCACCCAGACGCCGCGGCCGAGCGGCCGCGGTGCGTCGCCGAGCGCGTCGAGCGCGAGCACCGGGTCGGCGCGCGGGATCACGGTCGACGAGAAGCGGTGGTTCCGCTGCCACGCGCCGAGGAAGAGCGGGTCGTAGCCGAAGAGAATGTCGTTCGGACGGCTCGTCTGCGCCAGCCACGCCGACGCCTCGGCGCGGGCGGCCTGGCGTGACGCAGGCTCGCCGTCGAAGAGGAGCGGCGTGCGGTCGTGCGCCCACACCAGCTCGGCCGCGACCAGGACGACGAGCGCGACCGGCGCGACCCGGCCGAAGCGGAGCAGTCCGAGTGCGACGAGCAGCGCGAAGAACGGGAACGTGAAGATCAGGTGCCGCGACTCGGGCGCCGCCGACGAGCCGATCCGCGCCGTCAGGAACGCGATCGCGGGCGCCGCGAACACGCAGGCGGCGAGCAGCGCGGCCGACGAGCTCCGCCGTGCCAGCGCGACCAGCCCGACGCCCGCAAGCGCCAGCACGAGCACGATCGCAACGCTCCAGCCCGCCACGAAGTCGCCGCTCGAGCGGACGAGGTAGTCGAGCACGTCGAGCGGCCCGTTGAGCTTCCCGCCGCTCCCGCCGACGCCCACGTCGAACCGCTTCGCAAGGACGAGGTCCGTGTACCAGAACGGCGCGCAGACGAGCCCGACGGCCGCGAACGCCGGCACCGACTCGCGCAGGCGCACGCGCGCGCCGAGCACCCACAGCCCCTGCGACGCGACGACGAGCGCGCCGTAGGGATGCGACGACACGCAGACGACGGTCGCGAGGCCCCACAGCAGCCACCGCCGCCACCCGCCGTGCTCGGCCGCGGCCAGCAGCGCCAGGTACGAGAGCGCGCTCGTGAAGAGGAAGAGGCTGTACATGCGCGCGTAGATTCCGTGGAACAGGAGCATCCAGCTCGCCGCCATCACGACGCAGGCCACGAGCGCGGCGGTGCGGCCGGCAAGCCGCCGGGCCAGCAGCGCGACGACCGGGATGCTCCCGACGGCGAAGAGCGCCGAGAACAAGCGCAGCGCGCGCAGCCCGCCGCCGGCCTCGTCGACCGCCCACGCGATCAGGAAGTGGAGCGGCGCGCCGCCGCGCTTGCCGTGCACCGTCTCGAGCACGTGCGGCAGCGAGCCGCGGCCGACGAAGAGCGCGAGGGTCTCGTCCTCGTGCGGCGGCCAGGCGGTCAGCCGGGCGAGCAGGAACGCCGCCACGGCGAGCGTGCAACCCGCCACGCCAAGCCAAAAAAGGCGATCGTCCGGGCGCGCTGCAGCCGGTTCAGGGCCGGGCACGTTGCTACGGTGTGAACGGTGCCTTTCTACGAGTACAAGTGTCCTGAGGGGCACGTTTTCGAGGATTTTCACGGCATGAACGACCCGTCACCGGAGGTCTGTCCGACCTGCGGGAAGGGGCCGCTCGAGCGCGTGCTGTATCCGGTCGCCGTCCACTTCAAGGGCTCAGGGTTCTACACGACCGACTACGGCCGCGGCTCGAAGCGGCGCGACGGCGGCGGCAAGGACGGCGACGGCGGCAGCTCCGAGTCGAAGCCGAAGGAAGAGAAGAAGCCCGCCGCCGAAACCAGCTAGCCCGCGGCCAGCAGCGTGTGCCCCTTGACGCAACCGGAGCCGAAGAGGTTCCCGGGGGGCGGCGGCTGAGGCGCATCGATGCCCTCGAACTCGCGCAGCACGCGCCGGATGTCGTCGCCTTCCGGCAGGAGGTAGCCGAAGCTGGAGGGCGAGCCGCCGAGGCGGCAGTGCAGCGTGTTGCCCGCGCCCGCCCTGAACCGTCGCCAGCCGAGCTCGATGAAGTCCGAGGTCGAGAGGTCGGTGGCGAGCGGTTTCGCGAGCTGGTCCCCCATCCAGGGCAAGCGGAGCAGCGTGTGGAAGCCGGTCATCTTCTTGGCCAGTGCCTCGGTCACGTCCTGCTGCCGCGCGCCGCGCGAGATGTCCGTGTCGGCGGGGTTCAGCAGGTTCTTGCGCACGCGTGAATAGATGCGGGCGCGCCGTCCGTTCATGTGCTGCACGCCCTTGTCGAAGTGCCAGCCGGGCCAGTCGGCGCACTGCGCGTCGGTCTTCAGCGGGCAGCCGAACTTCGAGAGGATCGGGCGGGGCACCTTGACGTCGACGCCGCCGACCGCGTCGATCAGGTCCGGGAAGCGCCGCAGGTCGATGACGGCCACGTGGTTGACCGGCACGCCGAGCTTGCGGATCGTCCGGATCGCGAGCGGCGCGCCGCCGTACTGGTACGCGGAGTTCACCTTGTCGAACCCGTGCCCGGGGATCTCGACGCGCAGGTCGCGCGGGATCGAGAGGTACGCGATGCGGTTGCGGCCCGGGTCGGTGCGCATGAGCATGATCGAGTCGGTGCGGCGGAAACCGCGCCGCGCCGCTCGTCCCGTCCGAGTCGGTGCCCAGCAGCAGGATGTGCGTCTCGTTGTTGATGAGCGAGCCGTCCTGCGGCACGAGCGCCTTGCGGGCCGCCTTCCCGAGGCGCTTGTTCGCCGTCTCGACCCCGCTCTGGACGGAGAGGTAGCTCGCGACGGCCCAGACGATGAAGATCGTCAGGAGCACGAGCAGGGCGACGCGAGACCCAGCGTCCCCAGTGGATCTTGCGCTTCGGCTTTCGTACCGGGCCGGGGCCCGTGTAGCGGGGCGGCGCGCCACTGCCCGTGCGCTGCCGGTGGTCCGCGGGTTTACGCTCGGGGCGTGGCAGCGTCGGAACCTTCCCCTTGACGCGGCCGCCGCGATAGACGCGGTACGGCTTGTCTTCCAACGCCATCCGGCGGGTTAGATTAGCCGCCGCCCTTGGACTCCCTGCCCGCAATCGGGATCGACGTCGGTGGTACGAAGATCGCCTCGGGGCGGGTGACGGCCGACGGGACGCTGTCGTCGCACGGCTGGCAGCCCACGCCGACGAGCTCCCAGGAGGATCTGCTCGCGGCTCTCGAGCAGGTCGCGCGCACGCTGATGGCGGAGGGCGACGTGGCCGGCGTCGGGTTCGGCGTGCCGTCCCGGATCGACCAGGTCGCGCACCGCGTGGTCGGGTCGGTTCACGTCTCGCTGAGCGGCGTGGACCTCGCGGGCGAGATGACCCGGCGCCTCGGCGTGCCCGCGGTCGTGGACAACGACGGGAACGCGGCGGCCGTCGCCGAGTGGCGGTGCGGCGCGGGCCGCGGGGCCACGGATCTCGTGATGCTCACGCTCGGGACCGGCATCGGGGGCGGCCTGATCCTCGACGGGAAGCCGTATCGCGGCGGGCGCGGCGCGGGCGCCGAGCTCGGGCACATGGTTGTGCAGGTCGACGGGCCGCCCTGCGGGGCCGGCTGCGACGGGCACGGCCACTACGAGGCGCTTGCGTCGGGTCGTGCGGCTGATGCTGCCGCGCGCGAGCTCGGCCTCGCCGACGGCGGCGAGCTCGTCGAGCGCGGGCGCGCGGGTGACGAAGCCGCCGTTGCCGCGCTGACGCGGATCGGCCGCGTCGTCGGCGCCGGGATGGTGTCGATCGTGAACATCTTCAACCCGGAGCTGATCGTGGTCGGCGGCGGCTTCGGCGGCGCCGCCGGTGAGCTCGTCCTCGGCCCTGCGCGCGAGCTCGTCAGGGCGGAGGCGCTCGAGCCCGGCCGTGACACGGTTCGGATCGCCGTGGCAGAGCTCGGTCCGGAGGCGGGTGTCATCGGCGCCGGCCTGATCGCGTTCGAGCAGCTCGACCTCGCGGCGTGACGCTCGCCGTCTGCGCGACGCCGATCGGCAACCTCGACGACGTCACCCTGCGCGTCCTCCACGAGCTCGCCGACGCGGACGTCGTGCTCTGCGAGGACACGCGGCACACAGCGCGCCTGCTCGACCGCCACGGCATCCGCGCCAAGCGCCTGCTGAGCTACCACCGCCACAACGAGGCGGCGCGCACGGCCGAGCTGCTCGAGCGGCTGCGAGCGGGGGAGCGGGTGGCGCTCGTCAGCGACGCGGGCCTGCCGGGGATCAACGACCCCGGCTTGCGGCTGGTCGGCGCGGCGCGCGAGGCCGAACTGGAGGTGACCGTGCTGCCGGGCGCGTCGGCGGTGACGACTGCGCTCGTCGCGAGCGGGTTCCAGGCCGACCGCTACCAGTTCCTCGGCTTCCTGCCGCGCGGCGGCGGCGCGCTCGGCGCGCTCTGGCAGGAGCTTGCGCGGTGGCCTCACGCCGCAGTCGCGTTCGAGTCGCCGCGACGGCTGCCCGCGTCGCTCGCGTCGCTCGGAGCGGCCTTGCCCGAGCGGCCCGTCGCCGTCTGCCGCGAGCTGACGAAGCGGTACGAGGAGGTCGTGCGCGGGACGGCCGTCCAGGTTGCGCAGCGCTTCGCGCAGGCCCCGAAGGGCGAAATCGTGGTCGTGCTGGGCCCGGGCGAGGTGCGCGTGGACGACGGCGGCGAGGCCGTCGAGGTCGTGCGGTCGCTCGTCGCGGACGGATTGCCGCGCCGGCGCGCTGCGGAGGTCGTCGCCGGGCTGACAGGCCGCTCGGCGCGCGAGCTCTACCGCCGTTCGCTGTAGGCATCTTTGACAACGAACGAGCCGCCCGCTACGGTGGTTGCGTTCGCATATCTGACAACGAAGGGAGGTGATCCATGAGGTTGGCCTCTCTGGTCATGGCCGTTGTGGCCGGGTTGGCAGTCGCTCCGGTCGCGGGTGCGTGGACCTGGCCGGTCGATGGCCCGGTGCTGCGCCCATTCGTGTTGGGCGACGACGCGTACGCCGGTGGTCAGCACCGCGGCGTCGATGTCGGCGCGGCCGCGGGGGACGTCGTGCGAGCGCCGGTCGCGGGCTACGTGTCCTTCGCGGGGACGCTCCCGCGCTACGGGCACGTCGTCACGCTGCGAGCCGGTGGCTATGCCGTCACCTTGCTCCATCTCGGCGACCTCGCCGTGGCGCGAAACGCAGAGGTCGCCGAAGGGCAGCCGGTCGCCCTGGTTGGGCCGACGGGCGAGCTCGAGCACGCGGCTCCCTACGTCCATCTCGGCGTCAGGAACGCCGACGACGACAAGGGCTACGTCGATCCACTGACGCTGCTCCCCGCCCGTCCTGAGGCGGCCGAGCCCGAGCCGGCGCCGGCCGCTGCCGAACCGCAGCCGGCCGTCGCGGCTGAGCCCGCGCCCGTCGCCGCGCCCGCGCCGCCCGCGGCCGTGCCCGTCGAGCCGTCGCCGCCACCGGCCGCAGAGCCGGTCGCTTCTGCTCCAGCCGAGCAGGTCACGGCCACGGCCGACTGTCACGGCCACGGCCGTCGCCGCGCCGGCGCCGGTTCCATCCGCGGCTCTCGCGGCAGTGGCGCCGGCGCCCCCGCCCGCTCAGCGGTCTCCACGGAGGAGAAGGAGCCCGGAGACAGCACCGACGCGTCAGCCCGCTCGAGGCGCGGGAGCCGTGGCCGCTCTCGCCCGGCAGCAGCCGGTACGGGCCGGCCCGATCGACGAGCCCGAGCACGACGTGCGGGCACCGCGCCGGCGTCGCCCGGTCGTCGTCCCTCGCGTCGTTCGCCCAGGCCTGGGGTCGCGCGTCGCGCACGCGGACGCCCCGGCCGCCTGGACGACGCGTGGCACGCCGCCGAGAGGCGGTGGGCGACGCCCCGTGGTCGTCGGTCTGGCGGCGCTGGCAGCGCTCCTGGGCCTCGCTGGTCTTCGGCGCCGGAAACGGGCGGCCCGTGCGGTGAGCGTGCCGTGCCCGCTCGGCCGGCGAGCCGCGCTGGCACGGCCATGCTCCCGACGGACCGGGTTACCCACGTCGGGCTGCCGTCCCGCCAGGCGGCCGCTCAGCCGGCCGGCGTGCGGCCCCACGCAGGCGCGCGCGCGTGCCGGCCTGAATGCCACCCGGCTCCCGCCGCGCACGCCTGCGGGGCGGGAGCCGGGCGGCCCTAAGATGGCCGCTCCGGAAGCGCAGGAAAGGAGCGCATGGCAGAGCGGATCCTCGTCGCCGTGGCGTGGCCGTACGCGAGCGGCCCGCGGCACATCGGCCATGTGGCCGGCTTCGGCGTGCCCTCCGACATCTTCGCCCGGTACCACCGGCTGCGCGGCGACGACGTGCTCATGGTCAGCGGCACCGACGAGCACGGCACGCCGATCATGGTCGCCGCCGACCAGTCGGGACAGAGCTACCGCGAGGTAGCCGACTTCTACAGCGCGCACATCCGCGAGGACCTCCGGAACCTCGGCCTCAGCTACGACCTGTTCACGCGCACGACGACGCAGAACCACGCCCGCGTCACGCGCGACGTCTTCCGGGCTCTCTGGGAGCACGGCTGCCTGATCGAGGAGACGACCATGGGCGCGTTCTCGGCGAAGACCGGCAACACGCTTCCCGACCGCTACGTCGAGGGCACGTGCCCGATCTGCGGGTACGAGGACGCGCGGGGCGACCAGTGCGACAACTGCGGCAACCTCCTCGACGCGGCCGACCTGATCAACCCGCGCTCGCGCATCGACGGCGAGCCGCCCGTCTTCCGGGAGACAAAGCACCTGTTCCTCGATCTGCCCCAATTCAAGGAGCGGCTGCGCGAGTGGATCTCGGCGCAAACGCACTGGCGGTCGAACGTGCGCAACTTCTCGCTCAACTACGTCGACGAGCTTCGGCCGCGCGCGGTGACGCGCGACCTGGACTGGGGCATCCGCATCCCGGTCCCCGGCTACGAGGAGGACGAGAGCAAGCGGATCTACGTCTGGATCGACGCGGTCGTCGGCTACCTCTCTGCAGCGGTTGAGTGGGCGGGCGTCCGCGGTGAGCCCGATGCCTGGCGCGAGTGGTGGCAGAACCCCGACGCGCGCCACTACTACTTCATGGGCAAGGACAACATCGTGTTCCATTCCGTCATCTGGCCGAGTGAGCTGCTTGGCTACGGCAAGGGCGGCGAGCTGGGAGCGGGGCGGCCGCTCGAGCTGCCGTACGACGTGGCCTCCTCCGAGTTCCTGACGATGGAGGGGAGCAGGCTGAGCGCGAGCCGCGGCGTCGGCATCCTCGTCCGCGACTTCCTCGAGCACTACGACGCGGATTCGCTGCGCTACTTCCTCGCCGTCGCCGGCCCGGAGACCCAGGACACCGACTTCACCTGGGGCGAGTTCGTGCGGCGCAACAACGACGAGCTGGTGGCGAAGTGGGGCAACCTCGTCAACCGGGCACTTGCGCTCTCGTTCCGCAACTTCGGCGAGGTGCCGGCACCGGGCGAGCTGAGCGCCGACGACAAGCGTGTGCTTCGCGAGGTGGAGGGCGGCTTCGAGTCCGTCGGCGCCCTGATCGGGGCGGCCCGCTTCAAGGCGGCGATCACCGAGGCGATGCGGCTCGCCGGGCTCGTCAACCAGTATGCGAGCGACCAGGCGCCGTGGACCACGATCAAGACCGACCGCGAGCGTGCTGCGACCGTTCTCTACGTGCTCCTGCGCGCGGTCGACAACCTGAAGGTGATCTTCACGCCGTTCCTCCCGTTCAGCTCGCAGGTGCTGCACGAGCTGCTCGGCCACGAGGGCTGGCTCGCCGGGCCACTCGAGTTCCGCACCGTCGAGGAGGAAGGCGACGCGCACGAGGTGCTGACAGGCGACTACGCGTCGTGGGTCGGCGCCTGGGAGCCGAGCCGCCTGGAGCCCGGCCAGAAGCTCCAGGAGCCGAGGCCGCTCTTCCGCAAACTGGATCTCGAGCAGGTGCTGCGCGACGAGCTCGGCGACGACGCGTGATCGACACCCACGCGCACCTCGATCATTGCGAGGGCCAGCCGGCGGAGCTCGTCGCCCGTGCGGGCGAGGCGGGCGTCGATGCGATCGTCTCGATCGGCACGGGGCTCGCGTCGTGCCGCGCGGTGCTGGACATCGCGGCCGCGCTCGACCCGGTCTGGGCGGCGGTCGGGATCGACACGCACAAGGCCGGCCGCCCCGACGCCGACGATCCCGCGGAGCTCGTTCCGCTCACACGCGAGCGGAAGGTCGTCGCCGTGGGCGAGACGGGCCTCGATTACCACTACGGCGCGGAGGTGAAGGCTCAGCAGCGCGCGCTCTTCGAGTCGCAGCTCGCGATCGCCGCGGACGCGCGCCTGCCGATCGTGATCCATTGCCGCGAGGCGGCGGCCGACACCGCCGACGTCCTGGCCGGCTTCCAGGGCACCGTCGTCCTGCACTGCTTCTCCGAGCCCGACCTGCTGGGGCCGGCGATCGACCGCGGCTACTACTGCTCCTTCGCCGGCAACGTGACCTACGGGCGCTCCGACGATCTCCGCGAGGCCGCGCGCGCCGTTCCTCGAGATCGCCTGCTCGTCGAGACCGACAGCCCGTACCTGTCGCCGCAGCCGGTGCGCAAGAACCGGAACGAGCCCGCCAATGTCGTCCACACGGTCGCCGCCCTGGCCGCGGCGCGCGGCGAGGAGGCGGCAGCGCTCGGCGCGCGGACGGCTGCGAACGCGCGCGCGGCGTTCGGCCTGCAGTGAACCGGCTTCCAGCTGCCAAGCGCCGTCTCGGCCAGCACTTCCTCGTCGATCAGAACCTGCTCGGCGTGATCGAGCGGCTGGCCGGGCTCGGCCCGGACGACGTCGTCCTGGAGATCGGGCCTGGTGCCGGAGTCCTGACTCGCTTTCTCGCGGAGCGCGTGTCGTTCGTGCAGGCGGTCGAGCTCGACCGCACGCTCGAAGCGCGCCTCGACGACGCGCTGCGCGGTCTCGAGAACGTGCGCGTCACGTACGGCGACGCCGTTCGCCTCGATCTCGCCGCGCTCGATCCGGAGCCCACGAAGCTCGTCGCGAACCTGCCCTACAGCGTCGCGACCCCGATCGTCGTCGAGAGCCTCGACGGCCTGCCGCGCGTCAGCTCCTGGTGCGTGATGGTGCAGCTCGAGGTCGCCCGGCGCTTCTTCGCGGCGCCGGGCGCGGGCGACTACGGCGCCGTCTCCGTGCTGATGCGGCTGGCCACGCGCCGAACCGGGTTCCACCCCGTCTCGCGCACGGTCTTCCGGCCCCAGCCGAACGTCGACTCGGCACTCGTGGCGTTCGAGCGCATCGAGCGGCCCGACGGCTGGCCCGAGCTGAAGCGCCTCGTGGAGGCGTCGTTCGCCCATCGCCGCAAGACGCTCCCGAACTCGCTCATGCTCGCGGGGCTCACGTCGCGCGAGCGGGCCGCCGAGGCGCTGGCGTCGCTCGACCTCGACCCGTCGACGCGAGCCGAACGCCTCACCCCGCCCGAGTTCGTCCGTCTGCGGGACGTCCTCGATGCCCACTCCTGACCGCGCCGGCCATGTCCCTTCCGGCCGTCTCCACCGGGGCCGGCCGCTTGCCTCCCTCCGGTACGACCCTATCCGGGAAATGCGCACGCGTGGGTCACGGGAGTGCACCGGCTTCGTGACGGCCCGGTACGGCGACCGAGCGAGCGCCGACCGCGGCGCCCGTAAAGTCCGCGCGATGCCGGCCGAGGTCAGGCGCGCGCCCGCCACGGCGAAGATCAACCTCGCGCTCGTCGTCGGCGGCCGTCGCGCCGACGGCCTCCACGAGATCACAACCGTCCTTCAACGCGTCGACCTCACCGATCGCGTCAGCGTCACGCCGGCCCGCGACGTGCGGGTGACGGGCTTCGCCGGCGACACGCTCGTCCGGCGCGCGCTCGAGGCACTCGGCGAGCGCACCGGAGCCGGTGGCTGGCACGCGCACCTGTCGAAGCAGATCCCCGTCGCGGCAGGTCTCGGCGGCGGGAGCTCCGATGCGGCGACGGCGCTTCGCCTCGCGAACCAGACGCTCACCGATCCGCTGGCGCCCGAGGAGCTCGCCCAGGTCGCAGCGCGGCTGGGCGCGGATGTGCCGTTCTTTCTGACGAGCGGGCCCCAGCTCGGCGAGGGAACTGGCACCTCTCTGCGGCTGCTCGACCTTCCGACGGACTACTGGATCGTCCTCGTCCTCCCGCGCGACGCCGCGAAAGCCTCGACGGCCGCCGTCTACGAGGCGTTCGACCGCCGCAACGGCGCCGCCGGCGCAAAGGAGCGCTGTGCAGCCCTCTTCGACGCGCTCGAGCGCGTCACCACCGCGGCCGACCTGGCCGCCCTGCCTGCGAACGACCTTGCGAGCTCACCGCTCACGCACGAGCTGCGCGCGCTCGGCGCCTTCCGGGCCGGCATCAGCGGTGCCGGGCCGACGGTCTACGGGCTGTTCGTGGACCGAGCGGCGGCCGCAGCCGCGCAACACGCCCTAGGGGCCGCCGGGCGCACCTGGCTCACCGTTCCAGCGTGGTACGGTTGACCCGTGGCCACGCCCGAGCTGGAGCGGGGGCCCGTTCTCGAGCACGGAACGAGCCCGACCGGGCGGTGGCTCCGCGTCCACCGCATCCGCATCGCGATCTGGATCGCCGTCGTCGAGGGGCTGCTCGTCCTGCTCGGCGCCATCCCGAAGATCCCCGCGATCGTGGTCGCGCTCGCCGTGGTCGCCCTCTACTTCTGGCAGGGCCGCAACGCTCAAGAGCGACACGCCGCGCCAGGCCTTCTGGATCGCCGGCGCCTCGCAGGCGCTCGTGGCGCTCGTGCCCGTGCTCGCGATCGTGGTCGGCACGCTGGCGCTGATCCTCGTCGCCTTCATCGCGGTGATCGCCCTCATCCTGCTCTTCACCGACCGCGGCTGACCCGCTGGCAGACTGATGCGGCTGACACAGGGGCGTAGCCAAGTGGCAAGGCAGCGGGTTTTGGTCCCGCGATCCCAGGTTCGAATCCTGGCGCCCCTGCCATCCTTCACGACTCGATGACCCCACTCGCCGCCGTCGTCATGGCCGCCGGGCTCGGCACGCGGATGCGCTCTGCGACGCCGAAGCACCTGCACCCGCTGCTCGGCCGCCGCATGGTCGACTGGGTGCTCGCCGCCGGACGCTCGGTCGGCGCCGACCCGGTGGTGGTCGTCGTGTCGGAGGAGACGCGCGAGGCGTTCCCCGACGAGACGACCGCCGTGCAGCGCGAGCCGCGTGGCACCGGTGACGCGGTCGCGGCCGCCCGCGAGGCGCTCGCCGGCTTCGACGGCGACGTGCTCGTGCTCTCCGGCGACACCCCGCTGGTCACCACGGCGCTGCTCGAAGAGCTGCTCGACACGCACCGCCGCGAGCGGCCCGCCGCGACCGTCCTCGCCTACGAGCCGCCCGGGGAGCCGCCCTACGGGCGAATCGTCCGCGGACCCGACGGCGAGCTGCGGGAGATCGTCGAGGCGCGCGACGCCGCGCCCGAGCAGCTGGCGATCCGCGAGCTCAACAGCTCCCTCTACGTCTTCAACGCGCGCGACCTCTTCTGGGCGCTCGAGCAGCTCGACCCCGACAACGACCAGGGTGAGCTGTACCTGACCGACACGATCCGGCATCTCGTCCGCGACGGTCGGCGCGCCGTCGTCCACCCGACCGACGACACCCGCTCTCCGGACGGGATCAACACCCGCGCGGAGCTCGCCGCGGCCGCGGCCACGCTGAGGGACCGGATCAACGCCGCGCACATGGCGGCGGGCGCCGGCATCGTCGACCCGGCGACCACCTGGATCGACGCTGGCGTCGAGCTAGAGGCCGACTGCACGATCCATCCGTTCACGGTTCTGCGCGGCTCGACACGGGTTGCCGAGGGGGCTGAAGTCGGCCCGCAGGTGGTCGCGATCGACGCCTCGATTGGTCCGCGGACGACCGTGGGACCGTTCTGTTACCTTCGCCCCGGCACGGTGCTCGAGGCGGGCGCCAAGGCGGGCACGTTCGTCGAGATCAAGAACACGCGGGTGGGCGAAGGCACCAAGGTTCCTCACCTGTCCTACATCGGGGATGCGGACATCGGCGCAGGGACGAATATCGGCGCGGGCGGGGTCACGGCCAACTACCCACACCGGCCGGGCTTGCCGAAGGCTCGCACCGTGATCGGCAACAACGTCAGGACGGCGATCCACAATGTGTTCGTGGCTCCTGTCGAGATCGGCGACGACGCATGGTTGGCTGCCGGAACGGTCATAACCGAGGACGTTCCCCCTGGCGCGCTGGCCGGCTTTCCGCCGAGACAGGTCACAAGGGAGGGGTATGTCTACGACCAGCGGGACGATTGAGCTGACCGAGCTGCCGGGGCTGGAGTCGGGCGGCGGGCGCGAGCACGTGGATACACGACCGGAGCACTTCATCGAGCGCGGGCCGCAACGGCGCCTGATGCTCTTCTCCGGGCGCTCGCACCCCGCACTCGCCAGTGCGATCGCAGCCAAGCTCGGGCTCGAGCTCGGCGAGGTCGAGCTGAAGACCTTCGCCAACGGCGAGGCCTACTGCCGCTACCTCGAGTCGATTCGCGGCATGGACGTGTTCATCGTCCAGACCGGCTGCGAGCCGGTCGACCGCAACATCATGGAGCTGCTCCTGATGATCCAGGCTGCCAAGCTCGCGTCGGCGAAGCGCATCACCGCGGTCATCCCCTGGTTCCCCTACTCGCGGCAGGATCGCAAGGCGAAGCCGCGCGAGCCGATCTCGGGCCGCCTCGTGGCGGACATGCTCCAGCTTGCGGGCGCCGACCGGGTGCTCACGATGGACCTCCACGCCGGGCAGATCCAGGGGTTCTTCACGATCCCCGTCGACCACATGACCGCGCTGCCCCTGTTCGCCCAGCACTTCCGCGACCTCGGGCTCACCGGCGAGGGCGTCGTCTCGGTCGCTCCCGACGCCGGGCGCGCCAAGCACGCGCTCAAGTTCGCCGAGATGATCGGCGCCGACTTCGCCGTCATGCACAAGACGCGCCCCGCACACGACGAGGTCGAGATCGTCGAGGTAACAGGCCGCGTGCGCGACAAGATCGCGATCGTGGGCGACGACGTCACCACGACCGGCGGCACCCAGATCGCCGGAGCGAAGGTGCTGCGCGAGCACGGCGCCACGCAGGTGTGGATGTTCGTCACGCACGCGCAGCTCGATGCGGAGACGCTCCGGAAGGTGGCGGAGGCTGACATCACCGGGCTCGTCATGACCGACACCGTGCCGAGCGACCCGACGCGGAAGCCCGAGAACGTCACCGTGCTCACCGTCTCCGGGCTCCTCGCCGACACGATCATGAACGTGTTCGCCGACGATTCGGTCTCCGCGATCTTCGGCGGCGAGAACCAACTCTTCTAGGCGCGGCTAGACTCATCCGCCGAAATGGCCGCCGAACGGGTCAGTCTCGACGTGCACGTGCGCGAGGAGCGCGGCTCTGCCGCGGCGCGCCGCATGCGCAAGGAGGGGCTCATTCCCGGAGTCGTCTACGGCGGCGGCGGCGAGCCGACCGCGATCGCCGTGGCCGAACGCGAGCTGCGCAAGGCGCTCACGACCGACCACGGGCTCAACGCGATCCTGGACGTGCAGGTCAACGGCGAGACCCGCCCGGTGATCCTCAAGGAGTTCCAGCGCGACCCGATCAGTAGCCGCGTCTCCCACATCGACCTGGTGGTCGTCCGCCTCGACCGGGCGATCCAGACGGCGGTCAGCATCGAGATCGTCGGCGACTCGCCCGGCGCCAAGGAGGGCGGCGTGCTCCAGCAGGTTGCGCGCGAGGTGCTGGTCGAGGCCCTCCCGATGGAGGTGCCGGACCGTATCGAGGCCGACATCAGCACGCTGGCGATCGGCGACTCGCTCCGCCTCGGCGACCTGACCGAGCTCGAGGGCGTCCGCTTCGTGGACGACCCCGAGACCGTCATCGCCACTGTCACGGTGCCGACCCGGGTCGAGGAGCCCGAGGTCGAGGCCGAGGAAGGCGAAGAGGGCGAAGAGGGCGCGGTGGCCGAGGGCGAAGCCGAGGCAGAGGCTGGTGCGGAGCCGGAAGGCGAAGCCTCCGGCGACGCCGAAGAGCCCGAAGGCTAGGACCTCCGGGTGCGCCTGCCCGGGCGCCGCAAGCGCGACGAGCCGCAGGAGTCGTCGCTCGACCTGCTCGTCGTCGGGCTCGGAAACCCGGGCCGCGAGTACGAGCAGAACCGCCATAACGCAGGCCGCATGGTCGTCGACGAGCTCGCGCGGCGGCACGGCGCCGGCTTCCGTTCGAAGTACTCCGCCCGGCTCGCGGACATGCGGGTCGGCGATGCGAAGGTCGCGCTGCTTGCGCCCGAGACCTACATGAACGAGTCGGGCAAGTCGGTCGCGCCGGCCGTCCGTTTCTACAAGGTGCCGCTCGACGCACTGCTCGTCGTCCACGACGAGGGCGACTTCGACCTGGGCCGCCTGCAAGCGCGGCTCGGCGGCGGGCTGGCCGGGCACAACGGCCTGCGCTCGATCGCCTCCCAGCTCGGATCGCAGGAGTTTCTTCGCCTGCGGATCGGCGTGGGCCGTCCGGGCCGTGGCGACCCGCGCGACCTCGCCGACTACGTGCTCGCCGACTTCGAGCCGGACGACGACGCAGGCACGCTCATCGCGCGCGCCGCCGACGCGGTCGAGCTGCTCGCCGCGGAGGGGCTCGACGCGACCCAGCGCAGCTTCCACTGACAGAACGACGAAGCCTCGTCACACCCGCGTCACCCACCGGTGCGCCGCCCGCCGCTAGGCTCGATCGCGGGGAGGAGGAGCGGTGGCCCCCGGGTCCGGGCGCACCGGACACGGCTGTTCGGGACAGGTCCAGCCGGGGCAGGTCGGTCGGGTACAGTCGCCGCCCGTGGCCGGGTACCGCGCCATCCGCGAAGAGGAGCTCGAGTTCGAGACACGGCCGCACGAGCCGGGCGAGGCGCCGCGTCACGCGGCGAACGTCACCGGCGACGCGGCCCTGCGCCACACGCGTGCGAGCTTCTTTCGGTACGAGCCGGGCGCGAAGGGCCGCCGCCACGACGACAAGGTGCAGGAGGAGACCTATCTCCCGATCCGCGGCACGCTGACGATCTACCTCGGCGACCCGGCCGTACGGGAGGAGATCGTCCCCGGCGGGCTCGTCCACGTCGAGAGCGGCGTCGCCCGCCAGCTCGTCAACGAGGGCACGGAAGACCTGCTCGTCTTCATCTACGGCGCGCCGCCCGAGCGCGGCAACGTCGAGTTCTTCGACAGCGCGGTCTAACCAGAGGGGGTTTGGCGGAACGCCGCTTGTTCGGCGTGGTGCGATGCTCGGCCACGAGGCTAGGACGCAGGGAGCGTTCGTATGCTTGTTATACGGGCGCGACCGAGGACGACGCATCGTGCCGCGACGGACACAGGCTGCGTTTCGCCAAACGCCTCTAGCATGGGGCCTGCCCGGGTGATCCGGGCGTTCGCCGTGGACCAGACGACGACCACCGCACCGGAGACCGAGCGCCGGCAGGCGCCGATCCTGCACGCGCTCGCGGAAGAGCTGGCAGGCCACGAACGGCTGGCCCGCTTCGCCGAGGCGCTCCCCGACACCCGCGCGCGAGTCTCGGAGGCCGCGCTGCCACTCCTCGCGGCGGCGCTGCACGAGCATCTCGACCGGCCGCTCGTCATCGCGCTGCCCGACGACGCCGACGCGCGCGACGCCGCCGAGGCGGCCGGCTGGTACCTGGGCGCCGAGCGGGTCGGGCTGCTGCCGAGCCGCGGCGTCCGCTGGGAGTCGGGCCTCGAGCCGCCGCCGCACCTCGTCGGCGAGCGGGCGCGCGCGCTCGACGTCCTTGCACGCGGCGGCCTCGTGTTCGCGTCGGCGGTCGCGCTCGCCGAGGGTGCGCCGCCCGCGGGCGCGCGCCCGGAGCCGGTCGCGATCCGGATCGGCGAGGAGCCCGGCGTCGAGGGCCTGGCCGAGGCGCTCGCGCTGGCCGGCTACGAGCGCGTCGAGCAGGTCGAGGAGCGCGGCCAGTTCGCGGTTCGCGGCGGCATCGTCGACGTCTTTCCATCGACCGGGCGCGAACCGCTTCGCGTCGAGCTCTTCGGTGACGAGATCGAGTCCGTGCGCGCGTTCTCGCCGTTCACGCAGCGGGCACTGCACGCCGTGCACGAGGCCCTCGTCCACCCGGCCGCCGAGCGCCGCCCCGACCTCACCGAGCCCACGCTTGCCGACGACGAGGGCGGCCGGCCGGTCCGCAAAGCGCCTACCGATCTCGCGCCGCTCCTCGACCGGCCGCCAGACCTCGTCTGGCAGGCCGACGAGGTGCTCGAGGTCGCGCGTGAGGAACTCGGCGTCGAGCTCGACCTCGAGTCGGCGGCGCGCCTCGACCCGCTGCCGCAGAACCAGCCGTTCTCGTTCGAGGCGCAGCGGCCGGCGATCGCGGCGCGCGGCCTCTCCGAGGCGGAGCACGAGCTCGCCGGCCTCGTGCGCGCCGGCCTGCGGGTGATCGTCGCCTTCCCGCACCGGGGCGAAGCGCTCCGTACGCAGGCGATGCTGCGCCGAGTTCAGGCGGAGGTGGTCGACGACCCGCGCCGCCTGCCGAAGGACGCCGGCCTCGCATTCGTCGTCGAGCCCGCGCGGCGCGGCTTCGTCTGGCGCGAGCTCGGCCTGGCGCTCCTGCCGGACACGCAGGTCTTCCGCAAGCGCCCGCCGCGCGCCGACGCGCGCCTCGGCCGCGCACTCCAGTCGTTCGCCGACTTGCGGACGGGCGACTACGTCGTCCACGAGGACCACGGCGTCGGCAGGCTGCTCTCGTTCGAGACACGGGCCGTCGCGAATGTCACGCGGGATTACCTGCTGCTGGCGTTTCGCGGCGAGGACCGCCTGTACGTCCCGCACGAGCAGGTCGGCAAGGTCTCGCGCTACATCGGCGCGGATGCGAGCGCGCCGGCGCTCTCGAAGCTCGGCGGCAAGGCATGGGAGCTCGTCAAGAACCGTGCCCGCGCGGGCGTCCGGGAGCTCGCCGGCGACCTGCTCAAGCTCTACGCCCAGCGCCAGAGTGCCCAGGGCGTCCCGTACGACCTGGAGAACGAGTGGCTGCGCCGGCTCGAGGCCGAGTTCCCGTACCGCGAGACCGAGGACCAGGCGCGCGCGATCGAGGCCGTGAAGGAGGATCTCGAAGCGCCGCGGCCGATGGACCGCCTCGTCTGCGGCGACGTCGGCTTCGGCAAGACGGAGGTCGCTGTCCGCGCCGCCTTCGCGGTGGCCGTCAACGGCAAGCAGACGCTGATGCTGGTCCCGACGACGATCCTCGCGCAGCAGCACTGGAACACCTTTCGCGACCGCTACCGCGACTTCCCGCTGCGCGTCGAGATGGTGTCGCGCTTCCGCGGGCCGGCCGAGGTGAAGGCAGTGCTGCGCGACTTCGCCGAGGGCAAGGTCGACGTCCTGATCGGCACGCACCGCGTACTCTCGCGAGACGTCATCCCCAAGAGCCTCGGCCTCGTGATCGTCGACGAGGAGCAGCGCTTCGGCGTCGCCCAGAAGGAGCTCCTGCGCTCCCTGAGGCTCGAGGTGGACGTGCTGGCGCTCACCGCGACGCCGATCCCGCGCACGCTGCACATGTCGCTCTCCGGCCTGCGCGACATCTCGATCATCGAGACGCCGCCCGAGGGCCGGAGGCCGATCCGCACGTACGTCGGCGAGTACGACGAGGAGCTGATCCGCACCGCGCTCGAGCGCGAGCACGCACGCGGCGGCCAGGCCTTCTACCTCCACAACCGCGTCGAGACGATCGAGGAGGCGGCGGCCAAGCTCCAGGAGCTCTGCCCCGGCCTGCGCTTCCTCGTCGCGCACGGGCAGATGGCCGAGCGCGACCTGGAGCAGCGGATGCTCCGCTTCCTGCGTGGCGACGCCGACGTGCTCGTCTCGACCACGATCATCGAGTCGGGCCTCGACATCCCGCAGGCGAACACGCTCGTCGTCGAGCGGGCCGACATGCTCGGGCTGGCCCAGCTGTACCAGATCCGCGGGCGCGTGGGCCGCTCGGACGTCTCCGCGCACGCCTACCTGTTCTATCCCGATTCGCAGGAGCTGACGCCGGAGGCGCGGGCCCGGCTCGCGACGCTCGCCGACCACACCGAGCTCGGTGCCGGCTTTGCGATCGCGATGCGCGATCTCGAGATCCGCGGCGCCGGCGAGCTGCTGGGCGGCGAGCAGTCCGGGCACGTCGCCGCGGTCGGCTTCGAGCTCTATGTCGAGCTGCTCGGCGAGGCCGTCGCCGAGCTCAGCGGTCAGGGCCGGCCGATCGCGCGCCCCGTGCGCGTGGACGCCCGGATCAGCGCCTACGTGCCGGCCGACTACATCCCGTCCGAGGCGCAGAAGATCGACCTGCACCGCCGGCTGGCGCTCTCCGAGACCGAGGACGAGCTGCGCGAGCTCCACGCCGCGCTCCAGGATCGCTACGGTCCCGTGCCCGAGCCGGTCGAGAACCTCTTCGCGATCGGCGAGGCACGCCTGAAGATCGCGCGCATCGGGGCCGACTACCTCGTCTACCGCGACGGAAAGCTGACCGTCGGCCCGCTCGTGCTGGGCTCCGGCGAGCTGCGTGAGCTGCGCGCCGAGGTCGAGACCGCGGTCTATACGGTGGCCCGCCAGGAAGTTTCGTTAAGACAGGATGAATTCGCCCAGGCGGTGCGAATACTCGATGCTATAGTCGCCCTCCGCCACGCGGCGTGAAACGGACCACCCGCCCGGGCGAAACACTTTTCGACACGATGAAACGTCGCACTCTGCTCACACTGACGCCCCTGGTGGCGCTCGTCATGGTCGCGGCCGCCTGTGGCGGCGGCTCCGGCAGCGTCCCGTCCAACGCGGTCGCCGTCGTCACGAAGTGCGACCAGCCGATCACGAAGAACGACTACAACCAGGTGCTGAACCAGGCCCAGGTGAACTACAAGAAGAACAACCAGAAGTTCCCGGGCGCCGGCACGCAGGAGTACCGGCAGGTGCAGAACCAGATCGTCAGCTACCTCGTCCTTCGCGAGGCGTACATCTGCGAGGGCAAGGACATGGACGTGAAGGTGTCCGACTCGGACATCGACAAGAAGATCGACGACCTTGTCAAGCAGTACTACAAGGGCGACAAGACGAAGTTCCAGGCCGCGCTGAAGGATCAGGGCGTCGCGCAGGATCAGCTCCGCCAGGAAGTCGCGATGCAGCTCTACCAGAAGGGCATCTTCGACAAGGTCACGTCCGGTGCCACCGCGAAGCCGACCGACAAGGAGCTGCACGACTACTACACGAAGAACAAGTCGCAGTACGAGACGCCCGCGACGCGCACCGTGCGCCACATCCTGGTGAAGCAGAAGGCGCTCGCCGACCAGCTCGAGCAGCAGCTCCGAAACGGCGCGAGCTTCGCGTCCCTGGTCTCGAAGTACTCGAAGGATCCCGGCTCGAAGAAGAGCGGCGGCAAGCTGGCGAACCTGGCCGAGGGCCAGACCGTCCCACCGTTCGACAAGGTCGCGTTCAAGCTGAAGACGAACGAGATCTCGTCGCCGGTGCACACGCAGTTCGGCTGGCACATCATCCAGGCGCTGACGCCGGTGAAGCCCAAGAGCGTCACGAAGTTCGACGACGTCAAGACGCAGATCTCGCAGATCGTCGCGCAGTCGAAGAAGACCGAGCTCGGCCAGAAGTGGGCGGAGGAGTTCCGCAAGAACCTCCAGAAGGCGAGCGCCGTGAAGTACCAGGCCGGCTACAAGCCGCCGCCGACGACGACGTCGGCCACGAGCACCTCCGGCTAGCAACTTGCCGGGCGACGCCGGGCTCGCCGAGGCACTTCTCGAGCTTCACCAGCTGACCGCGCGCCTGCGCCGCGACTGCCCCTGGGACCGCGAGCAGACGGCGCTGACGATCGTCCCGCACACGGTCGAGGAGGCCTACGAGGTCGCAGACGCCGCGGCGGGCGGCGATGCGGCGAAGCTGGTCGACGAGCTCGGCGACCTGCTCTTCCAGGTGTACTTCCTCGCCCTGCTCCTCTCCGAGCGCGGCGACGGCGACCTGGAGGCGGTGGCCCGGAGCGTCCACGAGAAGCTCGTCCGCCGGCACCCGCACGTGTTCGGTGACGCCGAGGCGCAGACCGCGGGCCGCGTGAAGGAGCGTTGGGAGCAGATCAAGACGGAGGACGAGGGGCGCACCGGCGTCTTCCACGACGTGCCCGAGTCGCTGCCTGCGCTGCTGTACGCGCGCAAGGTGCAGCGTCGCGTCGAGACGGTCGGCTACGACTGGCCGGACATCGCCGGGCCGCTCGCCAAGGTGCACGAGGAGCTGTCCGAGCTCGAGCACGAGGTCGAGCGCAGCGGCGAGCCGGAGCCGCAGACCGAGCCGGATGCGCGACTCGTCGACGAGGTCGGCGATGTGCTCTTCACGGTCGTGAACGTGGCCCGCCGCCTGAACGTGGATCCCGAGTTAGCCTTGCGCGGAACGACGCAGAAGTTCCGCGCGCGCGTCGAGCGGGCCACCCGGATCGCGGAGGAGCGGGGCGAGCAGTGGGCGGAGCTGTCGCTCGACGATCAGGAGCGCTACTACGAGCTCGCCAAGGAGGCCCTTCGATGACCCCGATCCGCAGCGCACACGCCCGCCAGATCCTGGACTCACGCGGCAACCCGACCGTCGAGGTCGACGTCGAGCTCGAGTCCGGCGCCGTCGGCCGCGCCGCCGTCCCGTCGGGCGCGTCGACCGGCGCGCACGAGGCGGTAGAGCTGCGTGACGGCGGCCAGGACTGGGGCGGCAAGGGCGTCATGCGCGCCGTCGAGAACGTGCGCGGGGAGCTCGCTGCCGCCGTGCGAGGCATGGACGCCGCCGACCAGCGGGCCGTCGACGAGCGGCTGACCGACGTCGACGGGACGCCGAACAAGGGGCGGCTCGGGGCGAACGCGGTGCTGGGCGTCTCGCTTGCGACCGCGAAGGCGGCCGCCGTGGATGCCGGCCAGTCGTTGTTCCGGCACCTGGGAGGCCCGGCGGCGTCGACGCTGCCCGTGCCGATGATGAACGTCATCAACGGCGGCGCGCACGCGGACAACTCGATCGACCTGCAGGAGTTCATGGTCGTGCCGGCCGGCGCACCCACGTTCGCGGAGGGATTGCGCGTGGGTGACGAGGTGTTCCACGCCCTGCGCGCGCTGCTTCACGAGCGCGGGCTCTCCACCGCAGTCGGCGACGAGGGCGGGTTCGCGCCCGACCTCGGCTCGACCGAGGAGGCGATCGACCTCATCCTCGAGGCCGCGGAGCAGGCCGGCCACCGCGACTCGGTCGCCATCGCGCTCGACCCCGCGTCGTCCGAGTTCTCCGAGGGCGGCACCTACCGTTTCGAGGGCCGGGAGGCGGACGGCGCCGGCATGGCCGACTTCTACGCCGGTCTGGCCGATGCCTATCCGCTCGTCTCCGTCGAGGACGGCCTCGCCGAGGACGACTGGGACGCGTGGCGTGCGCTCACGGCGCGGCTCGGCGACCGCCTCCAGCTCGTCGGCGACGATCTCTTCGTCACGAACGTCGAGCGGCTCCAGCGCGGCATCGACGCGGGTGCCGGCAACGCGATCCTGATCAAGGTCAACCAGATCGGGACGCTCACCGAGACGCTCGACACGATCGACCTGGCGCGCCGGAACGGCTTCGCGGCCGTCATGTCGCACCGCTCGGGCGAGACCGAGGACACCACCATCGCCGACCTCGCCGTCGCCACCGGTGTCGGCCAGATCAAGACGGGCGCGCCGTCGCGGACCGACCGCGTCGCGAAGTACAACCAGCTGCTCCGCATCGAGGAGGAGCTCGGCCCGCGGGCGAGCTACCCGGGCTGGGACGCGTTCCCGCGGGCGCGCCGCTAGCCGGCCCGGCCGCGACAGAGTCGTCACGCATCCGGCACACACGGGTGCGGACTTCCCCGCTAGCGTGACATCAGGCGTCCCCGGGGACCCCTGGGGGCACGTGGGCGCGAGCGGCGTTCGGCCGAGCCGCTACGGTGGCCTCGTGGAGCGGCAGACACCGCGGCGCACGAAGATCGTCGCCACGCTCGGCCCGGCGACCTCGACCGCCGAGGCCGTGACGGCGCTCGCGCGCGCCGGGATGGACGCCGCGAGGTTCAACTTCTCGCACGGCACGCGTGACGAGCACGCCGAGCGCGCGGAGTACGTTCGCGCGGCGCAGGCGGCCGTCGGCCGGCCGCTCGCGCTGATCGCCGACCTCCAGGGCCCGAAGATCCGCGTCGGCAACCTCCCCGAGCCGATGCGGCTCGACTCCGGCAGCACCATCACCGTCGTCGGCGAGGACGCGATGAACGGCCACAAGGACGAGCTGCCGGTCAGCCCGACCGTGCTCGGCGAGGTCCTTCAGCCGGGCCACGAGGTACTGATCGACGACGGCCGCCTGCGACTCCGGGTCGAGCGCGTCGAGCGCGGCCGCGCGACCTGCGCCGTGGTCGCAGGCGGGACCGTGACGTCGCACAAGGGCGTGAACGTGCCCGGCGTGCCGATCCCGATCCCGTCGCTCACGCGCAAGGACCTCGACGACCTCGAGTTCGCGCTCGAGCACCTCGAGGTGGACTACGTCGCGCTGTCGTTCGTGCGCTCCGCCGCCGACGTGCGCGACCTCCAGGATCTGATCGAGCACGCCGGCTCGCGCGCGCGCGTGATCGCGAAGATCGAGAAGGCCGAGGCGGTCGACTGCCTGCAGGAGCTGCTCGGTGAGACCGACGGCGTCATGGTCGCCCGCGGCGACCTCGGCGTGGAGATCGGGGTCGCGGAGGTGCCGCTGATCCAGAAGCGGATCATCGCGCGGTCCCTCGAGCGCGGGAAGCCGGTCATCACGGCGACCCAGATGCTCGAGTCGATGATCCACTCGCCCGAGCCCACCCGCGCCGAGGCCAGCGACGTCGCGAATGCCGTGCTCGACGGCAGCTCGGCGCTCATGCTGTCCGCGGAGACCGCGGCCGGCGAGTACCCGCTCGAGAGCGTCGCCTACATGGACCGCATCGCGCGCGTGATCGAGCCGGCGCTCGGCTACCGCCACGAGCTGCCGAACCCCGAGGACAACCCGTCGGTGGCCGAGGCGATGTCGAACGCCGCGTGCGACCTCGCCGAGGCGCTGGGCGCCAAGGCGCTGCTCGTGCCGACCTTCAGCGGCCGCACCGCGTCGGCCGTGGCCCGACTCCGCCCGCGCCGACCGATCATCGCGCTCACGCACCGGCCCGGTGTCGCCCGCCACCTGACGATCGAGTGGGGGGTCACGCCGGTCGTCATCCCGGAGGGGCGCGACGTCGTCGACCTGTGGTCGCGCTCCCTGGACGGTGCGCGCAGCACGGGGATCGTCGAGGCCGGCGACCTCGTGGTCATCACCGCCGGGACAGCGGTGAACATGCCGGGCACCACGAACGTCATCAAGGTCGAGATCGCGTAGTAGGAGCGCGGCCACGGGCAGCGAACGGTGCGGCGTGCCCGAACGCCGTCCCCGCAAGCGCTCCCGCCCGCCGCGCCGCCGGCTGCCGCGCCTCACGGTGCGCCGCCTCGCTGCCGGCGTGCTCCTGCTCGTTGCGTTCCTGTACTACCGGCCGCTGACGACCTACTTCCAGACACGCGCAGAGGTGCGCGCGCGGACGGCGGAGGTGCAGGCGCTGCGGGCGCGCCACCAGGCGCTGCGCGGCACGTTCGCGCCCACGTCGAGTGCGCTCACACTGGCGCGGGAGGCGAGGCAGCTCAGTCTCGTCCGCAAGGGGGAACGGCTCTACATCGTCTCCGGTCTCGACGGCTGGCGCCGCGAGCACGCGCGGCACAGCAAGTAGTCCGCCTACGATCGCCGGCGTGGAGGACCGCGACGCCGTCGCGCTGCAGATCGGCCGTGCGCCCCGCTCGTACCGCGGCGTCGCCGCACGCTGCCCGTACGGCCGGCCCGCGGTCAGCGAGCAGCTGCCCTACGACGCGGACGGACGTCCGTTCCCGACGACCTACTGGCTCACGTGCCCGCACCTCGTCGCGGCGGTCTCGCGCCTCGAGTCGGCCGGCGGCGTCGAGCGCTGGAGCGCACGCGTGGAGGCCGAGCCCGGGCTGCGCGCGAGCCTCGACGAGGCCACCGAGCGCCAGCGCGCGCTGCGCGAGCGGCTCGCGGCCGGTGACGGCGGCTCGGACGAGGGGGCTTCATTGCGCACCGGCATCGGCGGCGCGGCACGCCCCGAGCGGCTGAAGTGCCTGCACGCCCACGTGGCGTGGGCGCTGGTCGACCCCGAGTACGCGCTCGGCCGCGCGATCCTGGACGAGATCCCCGACCCGTGGCCGGAGCACGAGTGCTGTACCGCCGATCCCAGTCGCTAGCGTTCCGCGCCGTGCCGGAGGACGCAGCGGTCGAGACGATCCGTCGCGAGTGGGAGGACGGCCACCGCCGCCTCCAGCAGCTCGCCGACGACGACGCGCTCTACCACCGGCTGCTCGAGCAGGTCTCGGTGGTGATCGACGAGCTGAGGCGGCGCGTGGGGGAAGTGTTCACGCTCGCAGAGCTCGCCGGCGCCTACGGTGACGCCGATCGCTGGAGCCGCGAGGCGCTCGAGGAGCGCGGGCCGCCCCGCTCGTACCGGGACGCCACGCTGGTCGGCGACGCCGCCTTCTACCTCTACGCGCGCGGCGCGAGCGACTACCGGCCGTGAGCACAGCCTCGTCCTGGCCGCCGAGCAGTCGCATCCGGCGGCGCCGGCGCCGCCGCGGGCTGATCCGCTGGGCGGTGCGCATCGTCGCGGCCGTGGCCGTCTTCGGGCTCGGCGTCGCGCTCGGCCAGGCACTCGACGACAACCCGGACCCATCGAGCAGCCCGACGACGACGAACGTCCGCACGCTCGGCCCGCTCCCGCTGAGCGCCCCGTCGACGGTCACGGTGACGGTGACGCGGCCATGAGGGCCGCGTGCGGTTGTGGATGTTTCCGCGCACGCTCTCCAGGAAACGGCATCTTTGGGTAGATTCGCGCACGTGAGCTACGACGCCAACCACAGACCGCGCAGACCCACGGGCGCCGAGCCCGACTGGCTGACCCTCGGCCAGGCGGCGAAGTACCTCGGCGTCGCGCAGAGCACGATCCGCAAGTGGTCGGATGTCGGCCGCCTGCCTGCCTTCTACACGCCGGGCGGCCACCGGCGATACCGCCGCGGCGACCTCGACGACTTCCTGAAGCGCTCGGCCTCGCCCGCGCGTGGCGAAGCCGACAAGCCCTCGATCCTGATCGTCGACGACGACGACCGGCCTGCGCGAGTTCGTCCGCGTGAACCTCGAGATGGAGGGCTACACCGTGCGCGAGGCGGCAAGCGTGGAGCAGGGGCTCGCGGCGCTCGAGGAGGAGTCGCCCGACCTCATCCTGCTCGACGTGATGATGCCGCAGGTGGACGGCTGGGAGATGCTCCGCCGCGTCCAGGAGCGCCACGGTGTCGGTGCCATCCCGGTCGTGATGTTCAGCGGCAAGGTCGACGACGAGACGCTCGCCGACGCGGAGTCACGCGGCGCGCAGGCCTTCATCGGCAAGCCGTTCAACCCGCAGCAGCTGATCGAGTCGACGAAGCAGCTCTTGCCGGTCTGAGAGCATGGGGGAACCCCTGGTTCCCCCATGAGCCCCCTCCTTGCGGGCGGCGGCGCATGTCGGGCGGTTCAGGAGCCGCCGCTTCGTTGCGTGGTGCAGCCGTTGCAAGCCTCGGAGTCAAATCGCAGTCGCTCGATTCCCGCTTTCCGGGAATCTGCGGTTCCGTGGCTTCTGCCTAGAGCTCTTCGTTCGCGCGCAGCAGGCCCGCCACGATCACGCCGATCGCGGCGATCAGCGCGATCCAGATGCCGATGCTGCGGCCGTCGTTCGGGACGAACTCCTCGGGGATCGAGATGATCCGGATGAGGATGAAGACGGTCGCGATCGAGCCGATCACGATGATCACCAGGCTCTCCGGCACCGTCGCGGGCAGCTCGATGCCGAACTCCCGCAGCACCTCGAGCAGCACGACCGCCGCCCCGAGCACGAAGACGAGCTTGCCGAGCACGCCCGTGTGCCAGCCCGTCACCGCGATCGTCGGGCCGGCCTCCGAGCCCGTGTACCAGCCCATGAACGGCGAGACCATCAGCACGAGGCCGGAGGCCCACGTCAGCCAGTTGCCTGCGCCCCAGACGCCGTGCCGCGGGCGCGGCGGCGGCGGCGGCGTCTCCTCGATCTCCGTGTAGGTCGTTGGCTCCACGATCAGAGGCCGAACATCGACTGGAGGTTCTGCCAGACGGTCAGCGCGAGGTACACGCTCAGCGATACGAGGATGATCAAGACGAGCCAGAAGCGCAGCCGCGCGTGCTTGCGCTCGCGGGTGCGCTCGACGCGCGCGTGACGCTTCGCGCGCTGTCGCCGGTAGGCCCGCTCGATGATCCGCGGGTCGAAGACCGGTGGCTCATCGGGAGCGGGCGTCTGCCGTGCTGGCTCGGCCACGTCGGAAGTCTAGGACGGTGGGCGGCGGGACGCCTCGGTGAGCGGCCATACTCAGGGGCAGTGGTCGATCCAGAACGGGGCGAAGGGCGCCTCTCCGGGCCCGCCGGCCTGGACGAAAGGCTGGCTGCGCTCGCCGACGCGCTCGCCGCAGGCACGGGCGCCGACACCGTCGTGCTGCGGCTCGCCGACCGCGCTTCAGGGCGGCTCGTGGCGCGCGCCGTGGCCTCGGCGTCGCCCGCGCTCGCGGCCGAGCTCGAAGGCACCTGGATCGCGGTCGACGAGAGCGGCGGCGAGCTCGCCTCGCTCCACTCGGCGGCGGCGGGGTTGCGCGGCGTGGCCGCGCGGTCCGGCGCCGGGAGCGTGCTCGCGGTGCCGGTCGAGGCCGGCGGGGAGCGGCTCGGGGTCGTCGAGCTGCTGCGCGCGGCCGGCGCCTTCTCCCAGGCAGAGCGGACGCTGGCGAAGCTGGCGGCGAGCCAGATGGCGGTGCTCGCCGGGTGGCGCGCGGCCACGGAGCCGGACGACCGCGCCGGCGGCGACGCGCTCGACGTGGTCGGCGACGCGCTTGCGGGCGGCGCCGAGGGAGCGCACGTCGAGCATGCGATCGCGCGGCTCGCGACGCGCGCCGCCGGAGCACGGGCGGGCGCGCTGTGGGAGCTGGGCGACAACGGCGCCGTGCCGGTCCCGGTGGCGACTGCCGGGAGCGGCCGTGACGCGATCGAGTGGCACGCGCCCGAGCGGCCGCAGTCCGGCGACCGGCGGCTGGTGGTCGTCGAGGGCGGCGGCCGCGAGGTCGTGCTCCGCCTCGACGAGGCGCCCGCGACGCTGCTGCAGCTCCTCTTCGACGCCGAGCCTCGGCCGGACGCGCTCAGGTCGCTGGAGGTTTTCACCGGCCGCGCGCGCAGGGCGCTGCGAGCTGGGCGGCGTGCCGACCGAACGCGGACCGAGCTCGAGCGCTCACGTGCGCTCCTCGCCGTCGTCGGCCAGGCGATCGCGGAGCTCTCGCTGGCGCACACGCTCGAGACTGCCGTCGCCCGCGTGGGCGAGCTGCTCGGCACCGAGCGCGTGGCCGTCTACCTGCGCGCCGGGCCTGGCTTGCGCACCGCGGCCGCGCGCGGTCTCGGGCCGCGCCACGACGAGGTCGCGACGTCGCTGCTGGAGCTGGCGCTCGGGCCGCTGCGGGCCCGTGGCGCGCTTGTCGTGGAGGACGCGGAGACCGATCCAGGCCTCGGCGGCGCGCGCGGCGCGGCAAGAGCCGCCGGCATCGAGGCCGTGGTCGCCGCACCGCTCGTCGTGCTGGACGAGGCCATCGGCCTGCTCGTCGCGGCGCTTCCGCGCGGCCGCGTGCCCAGCGAGGAGGAGACCGCGCTGCTGGTCGCGCTTGCCGCGCAGCTCGGCGTCGCAGTCCAGAACGCGCGCCTGCACGAGGATGCGAAGCGGCTCGGCGCAGAGCGTGAGCGCGCGCTGCAGGCCGAGCGGCAGTCGGCCCGGCGGCTGCGCGCCTTCTACGAGGTCTCGCAGTCCTTCACCGAGAGCATGTCGCTCCCCGACACGCTCGGTGCGGTCGCGCGGACCGCCGTCGAGCTGCTCGACGCCGACGCGGCGGTCGTCCGCACGTACGAGGCGCGGCGCGAGACATTCGTGCCGCAGGCCGTGCACGTCGCCGACGAGCGGCTCGAATCGGTGGTCGACACGATGCTCGACCGCCCGTACGAGGTCGAGACGGACGCCGGCCGCGCCTTCGTCGACGCGCGGCGGCCGGTGCTGCTGAGCGCCGCGCACGCGCGCGAGCTGGGCGGCGCCTACGAGCTCTTCGTCCCGTTCCTCGAGCGCGGCGGGACGGTGGCGGTCGTCCCGGTCGCGAGTGCGGGCGAGCTGATCGCGGCGCTGACGGTCGTCTCGCTGGACCCCGAGCGGCCGCTCGGCCAGGCGTCGCTCGACGCCGCCGCGGGCCTCGCGGCCCACGCGGCCCTCGCGATCGACAACGCCCGTCTCTACCAGCAGCAGCAGCACTTCCTCGAGTCGATGCAGCAGGCGCTCCTCCCGCAGACGCTGCCCGAGGTGCCGGGCCTCGAGCTCGCGCGGGCGTACGAGTCCTCCGCCCGCCTCGAGGTCGGCGGCGACGTCTACGACTTCCTCGCCCTCGACACGGGCCGGCTCGCGGTGGTGCTCGGCGACGTGACCGGCCACGGGGTGGACGCGGCGGCCGACATGGCGATGGCGAAATACGTGTTCCGGTCGCTCGTACGCGAGCACCCGCAGCCCGGCGACCTGCTCGCAGCGGCCAACGGCGTCGTCGGGAGCGAGATCGCGCTCGGCAAGTTCATCACGATGGCCATGGTGCTCGTGGACGGCGCGACCGGCCGGCTGCAGTGCGCGGTCGCCGGGCATCCACCGCCGCGGCTCGTGCGCGCGGACCGCGTGGAAGGGCTCGACGCAGGCGGCGTCGCGCTCGGGATCTCGCCCGACGAGCGCTACCCGGAGGTGTCCGCCACGCTCGCGCCCGGCGACGCGGTCGTGCTCTACACGGACGGCGTCATCGAGGCGCGCTGCGGCTCCGAGCTGTACGGCGTCGAGCGCCTCGACAAGGTGCTCGCGGCGACCGCCGGCGCGTCCGCGGAGGAGCTGGCCGACGCGGTGCTCGCCGACTGCCGCGCGTTCGGTCGCGGCGAGCTTCAGGACGACTGCGCGGTCGTCGTCGTCCGCCGCGTGTGACGCGACGGCTCGAGCTGCTCGTCTTCGTGGCGGGCGTCGGGTCGCTTGCGACCGAGATCTGCGCGTCGCGGCTGCTGGCGCCCTACTACGGGAGCTCGACGATCGTCTGGGCGAACGTCATCGGGCTCGTGCTGGCCTCGCTGTCGCTCGGCTACTGGCTGGGCGGGCGCGTCGCCGACCGGCGGCCGGAGCCCAGCCTGCTCGGGGCGATCGTGCTGGCCGCCGCGCTCCTCGTGGCGATTATCCCGTTCGTCGCGCGGCCGTTCCTCGACGTCTCAGTGAACGGGCTGGACGAGGTCTCGACCGGCGCCGCGATCGGCTCCTTCTTCGCCGTACTGGTGCTGTTCGTGCCGCCCGTGACGCTGCTCGGAGCGGTTGCGCCCTTCGCCGTCCGCCTGGCCGTCACCGACATCGCGACCGCAGGCGCGGTGGCAGGCCGGCTGTACGCGCTCTCGACCGTGGGGAGCCTGCTCGGCACGTTCGGCACGGCGCTCGTCGCGATCCCTGCGATCGGGACGCAGCGGACCCTGCTAGCCACGGCCGCGCTGATCGGGGCGGGCGGGACGCTGATGCTCAGGCCGCGGTGGGCGCTCGTCCCGGCCGGCGTCACGGTGCTGCTGCTCGTCCCGCCGGGCGCGGTCAGGGCGCGGGCGGGGGTGCTGTACGAGCACGAGTCGCGCTACGGGTTCATCCAGGTCGTCCAGCGCGGGCAGGAGCGGCGGCTCTACCTCGACGAAGGGCTCGTCACGCACTCGGTCTGGCGGCCGGACACGGTGCTCACCGGCAACGAGTGGGACATGTTCCTCGCCGTCCCGGCGCTGCTCGGTCACCCGCCGGAGCGGATCGCGATCCTCGGCAACGCGGGCGGCACCACGGCGCGGGCGCTCGGGCGCTTCTATCCCGACGCGGCCGTGGACGGGGTGGAGCTCGACCCGGCCGTCACGGCCGCCGGGCGCCGCTGGCTGGGGCTCGGCGACAACCCGCGCCTGACCGTCCACTCGGCCGACGCCAGGCCGTTCCTGCGGCGGACGAAGGCCCGCTACGACCTGATCTTCGTGGACGCGTACCGGCCAGCCCTACGTCCCCTTCTACCTCGCCACCCGTGAGTTCTTCCGGCTGGCGCGCGAGCGGCTGCGACCCGGCGGCGCGCTCGCCGTCAACGTCGCGACGGTGCCCTCGGACCATCGCCTGGCCGAGGGCATCGCCGGCACGATGGCGCACGAGCTCCCGCAGGTCGTCGCCTGGCAGCCGCTGCGCTTCAACCAGCTCGTGGTCGGGCTGACGCGCCCGGTCGGCCGGGCGGTCGCGGCCAGGCGGGCCGAGAGGGCTCCGCGGCGCATCCGCGTCCTCGCCGAGCTCCTGGCCGCGCACATGCGGCCGGTCGCGCCGAGCGACGACCCGTGGACGGACGATCACTCGCCGGTCGAATGGGTGACCGACCGGATGATCGTCGAGTGGGCAGCGCAGGGCGGGCGCCTGGAGGACGACAGGCTGCCCACAACGCCCGCCCGGTCCCCGTAAGATCAGAAGGTGCGGACGCGGGGTCTTCTCTTCTGCCTGCTCGCGATCGGCGCGCTGAGCGCCGCAATCGCGTTGCCCGCTGGTGCGGAGACGACCACGCCTGCCCTGCTCGTGGCAGAGGGCGTGTCGATCGGTGGCGTCGACGTCGGCGGCTACTCCGGCGCCGATGCGCAGCAGGCCGTTCTGTCCAGGTTCGAGGAGTCGCGGCGCATCCTCGTCGGCAAGCGCCCGACACTCGTCCCGCCGGGCGCGCTCGGCGCATCCGCGAAGGTCGGCGCCGCGGTGCAGCAGGCGCTCCGGGCCGATCCGGGCACCGCGCTGACGCTCGACGTGTCCGTGAACCGCGCGCGCACGCAAGCCTGGGTGCGCCAGACCGCGAAGCAGTTCGACCGGGCGGGCGAGAACGCGACGATCCGGTTGCGCGGCGGCGAGCCGTTCCTGACCGAGGGCAAGCCGGGGCGGTCGATCAACCAGGCGCGGGCCGTGGACATGCTCACGCGCGTGCTCTCGGCGGACTCGCGCGGCACGGTCACGCTCCCGGTGAAGGGCATCGCGCCGGAGGTCAACCGCAGCAACTTCGGCCCGGTGATCGTCATCCACCGCGGCTCGCACCAGCTCCACCTGTACCGCGGCATGCGCCCGTGGAAGACGTTCGGCGTCGCCGTCGGCCAGTCCGTCTACCCGACGCCGCTCGGGAAGTTCGAGATCGTCGTCATGTGGCGGAACCCGTGGTGGTTCCCGCCGAACTCGCCGTGGGCGGCGGGCGAGAGCCCCGTGCCGCCGGGGCCAGGCAACCCGCTCGGGACCCGCTGGATGGGCCTCTCGAGCCCGGGCGTCGGCATCCACGGGACGCCCGACCCGGGGTCGATCGGCTACTCGGCGTCGCACGGCTGCATCCGGATGCTGATCCCGCAGGCGGAATGGCTCTTCCAGCACGTCAGCGTCGGGACGCCGGTCTACATCATCCCGGCGTAGCGCCCGTACACTTCCGCAGGATGGGTCGGCGGCTGAAGCTGGCCGCTCAGGGGCTGGCGCTCCTGCTCGTTGCAGGCCTTTTCGCGCTGCTCGGCTGGAAAGTCACGCACCAGAGCGGCGGGGGCGAGCTCGTGAACAAGGCGCAGGAGGGCAAGAACCCCGTGGCGCCCGCGTTTCGCTTGCAGCGGCTGAACGGCAACGGGCACCTGGAGCTCGCGTCGCTGCGGAACAAGGTCGTGCTCGTCAACTTCTGGGCGACCTGGTGCGACCCGTGCAAGCGCGAGATCCCGCGCCTCCAGAAGGCGTGGCAGCGCTACGAGGGCAAGGACGTCGTCTTCGTCGGCGTCGACGCGCAGGACTTCGACTCGAGCGCCCGCCGGGCGATCGAGAAGTACGGCATCACGTACCCGGTGGTCTACGACGGCACCGGCAAGGCGCTCGGCCGCTACGGCGGGCTGCCGCTGCCGCGCGACGTTCGTGATCAACCGCCGCGGGAAGATCGTGGGCTACCAGCTCGGCGAGCTGGACAGCGCGGACATCACACGGATGCTGAACACGGCGCTGAGGCCCGCGTGAGGGCGCTTCTCTGCGTGGTCGCGCTGGCGCTCGCGACGACCGCGCCCGCGCTCGCGAGCAACGCCCATCCGACCCAGAACGAGCTCGAGGGCGAGATCATGTGCCCGGTCTGCGGCACGACGCTCGACCAGTCGGACGCTGCGGTCGCCGAGAACATGAAGATGTTCATCGCGGCCGAGATCAAGGCCGGAAAGACGAAGTCGCAGATCGAGGACTCGCTGGCATCACAGTTCGGCGAGGCAGTGCTGGCCTCGCCGCCGAAGCACGGCTTCAACCTGCTCGCCTGGCTGCTGCCGCTGATCGGGTTGGCCGTCGCGACCCCGATCGTAGGCTGGCTCGCGTGGCGCTGGTCGCAGGGCCGCGAACCGCCGCCCGCCGGCGGCGAGAAGCTCGATCCCGAGCTCGACCGGCTCGTCGACACCGAGCTCGCGCGCTTCGACGCTTCGTAGTGGCGGGCAAGATCCCGGTCGCGTTCATCGCGGGCTTCATCTCCGTGCTGACGCCCTGCGTGCTGCCACTCTTGCCCGGCTACCTCTCCGCGGTCTCGGCTGTCGAGGCGACGCACCTCGGCGAGCGCGGCATGGCCCGGCGGGTTGCGCTCTCGAGCGTGCCGTTCATCGCCGGTTTCAGCGTGATCTTCGTCCTGATCGGCGCCGGCGCGGCCGCGCTCGGCGGCGTCGTCGACTCGGACACGCGCGAGGCGATCGCTGGCTTCGTCCTGGTCGTGCTCGGACTGGCGTTCATGGGCCTGCTGCCGACGCCGACGCGGATGGCGGCTCCCGGGCTGCTCGAAGGCGCGCGGCGCACCGGCTCGGGTCTCCTGCTCGGCGGCGCGTTCGCCGTGTGCGCGGCGCCGTGCATCGGCACCGTGCTCGCGTCGGTCGTCGTGCTCGCGGGCGACGCCGACTCGGTCGTGCGCGGCGGCGTCGTCCTCTTCGCCGTACTCGCTCGGGCTCGGCATCGCGTTCCTCGCGGCCGGGCTCGCGTTCACCCGGGCGATGGGCGCGTTCCGCTGGCTGCGCGACCACTACCGCGCGATCCAGTTCGTGAGCGGGGCCTGCTCGTCGCGCTAGGGCTGCTGCTCTTCTTCAACCGCGACTGGTGGCTCCGCGTCGCCGTCGAGCAGCTGCTGGAAACCCTCGGGTTCAACTAGGTCGAGCGAGCCCGCCGCGACGCTCGCCTGCGCGCGGGCCACGTCCTCGAGGAGCGTGCCGACCGCGACTCCGCGATGGACGGGCGCGAACGGCCCGAGCCTTCGCGCCGCCTTCTCGAGCTGCCGCTCGCACCCGACCCGGTTGCCGCGGCCGGCCTGGTACCAGGCCACGACGACGTGCACGAGCCCCTGGAAGAAGTCCTTCTCGTCCGGCTCGGCCGCGCGCCACGCGAGCTCGAGCTCCTCGTGCGCGTCGAACCACCGCCCGGCCCGCGCCAGCGCGAGCCCGGCCTCGAAGCTACTCGAGAGGTGGGTTCTGGACGTTGTTCTCGGTCGCGTACTTGTCGGTCAACTGGTTGACGACGTCCATGCCCTTGCCGTACGCGTAGTTGATCTCGACGAACGGCTGCCACTTATCGGGGAGCGCGTCCTCGGGAAAGATCGCCTCGACCGGGCACTCCGGTTCGCATGCACCGCAATTCCGGGTCAGGACGCCGCCTGCAAGCGTGAACTCATGCTTGCCCGGCACGACCGCGCAGAACGTGTCCTCAGCATCCCGCTCTTCGGGCTCGACGCTCATCACGCGCCACGAGACGTCCCTCGTCGCCAGATAGAGCCAACGGATCGGGCGGGTGCGCGCACCGAAGTTGGTCACGCGGCTGCCTTCCACACCAGAACCAACAGCCACGTAGCCGGCGTAGGCCGCGGCTTGCTCGACCCAGGCGAGCGCCTCATGGTCGATCGAACGCAGCCGCCAAGAGCCGGCGCGGACAGGATCTCCGTCAGCAGCAACCCAGCCATCGATGAAACCCGCGATGTACTCGCGGTCTGCGTTATCGGGCAGGCACTGCTTCAGGTTGACGCCGCTCTTGACGACGCCCGTTCCGGCGTATCCGGGATGGATGTCGAAGGATGTCCAGTGAACGACTCGGTCGAACCAGTCGCGGTACTTCGCCACACGGTCGCCGAACAGCGCGACATAGTGAACGTGCTCTCCGGATCTGATCTCCTGCCGCGACCAACTTCCGTCGCCGAAAACGAGGCCGTGAAGGATCCCCAATCGATAGCTCTCGTTTTCCCGGCGTGGTTGTACCCGCGCCGAGGGCACAAACTGCCCAGGCTGCAACGAGTCCGTTCGCTGCCCGTCCACGAGCACCCAGCTGTGCGTGCTCGTCGCCCGCACCTGACGTCGGAAGCGCGAGATGTTCCGCGTGGTCAGACGTGTGCCGCCGTAGCGGTCGCGCTCTTCGAAGGCCGGCGCGAGCTCGACGCTCACGAGCGGCTTGCGCCGAAAACGCTTGACAACGGCTGGCTTGAAGCCGTCGTCGGTCAAGACACGGCACGCATGGTTCTCTAGTTCTGCGAAGGACCGCACGCCATAGGTAGTGATCAGCTGCTCATCCGGAGCGAAGCAATCGATGCACTCCTCCGGGTCGATGACGAGGATCCGGTTGGCCTCGTGGATGCAGTCGACGGGGCAGACGTCGACGCAGGACTTGTCCAGGATGTCGATGCAGGGCTCGGCGATGATGTACGTCATCGCCGCCTATCCTACTGAGGCGGTCAGCTCCTCAATCAGCTCTGCGGCCCGCTCCGAGAGGGCCGACTTCGCGACCACCTGATCGAACCCCGCCGCGTGTGCGGCCCGCAGGCCCTGCGTGTCCGTGTGGTTCGTGAAGCCGAGGATCGGCACGTCCACGTAGGTGTCCGCAACCTCGTCCGGGTCGATGCGCGCGATGTCCGCGACGACCAGGTCCGGCGCGTCGACGCTGTCGGTGGTGACGAAGTGGTGCGTCGGTGCTGCAGCCTCGAGCTTGCCACGCACGAAGAGGTCGACCCCGACCAGCAGGATCGTCGCCACGGCGCGAGCGTAACACCTGTTCCGCGCGGATTGAAGCGCGCTCGGATGGGTACTGCGCAGCGCGAGAGCGACGAAAGGAGCGACATGCCTCAGCAGGCCTGGAGCGCCAAGCGTGAGCGGCAGTACGAGCACATCAAGGAGAGCGAGCGCGAGCAGGGCGCCTCGACGAAGCGGGCCAAGGAGATCGCGTCCCGCACCGTCAACAAGGAACGCGCCCGCAGCGGCGAGGCGAAGACATCGTCGCGCTCCTCGCGCCAGGACATCTCCTCGGGGCGGCGCGGGGGTCTCCGCTCCGGCACGAACCGGCCGAAGGGGCGCACCAAGGAGCAGCTCTACAACGAGGCCAAGCGCATGGGCATCGAGGGCCGGTCGCGCATGAACAAGGCGCAGCTCCAACGCGCGGTCGACCGGAGGAAGTAAGCACAGCTCAGGGCCGCTCGGTAGACCCGGCGGCCCTGGCTACGCTTTCGCCTTGCAGCCGAAGACCCTCGATCACGTCGCCCTCTGGGTGGCCGAGCGCGACCGCATCGCCGACTTCGTCACGCAGCACCTCGGCATGCACGTCATCGAGCGCACCGACACGTTCACGCTCGTCGGCGCCGACGCCCGCCGCAGCAAGCTGACGCTCTTCGACGCGCAAGGCCCGCGCGAGCGCGGCGCCCTGCGGCACATCGCGTTCCGCGTGAACGACCTGGCCGGGGCGCTCGGCGAGCTGCCCGCGGACTGGCCCGCCGAGCGCGAGCACGGCGGCGTCTACTTCGACCTCTACGAGGGCCTGCGGCTCGGGCTCGTCGAGGGCGAGACGGAATCGGATTACGACTTCGACCACGTCGCGCTCTTCTCGCCGCTGCCCGAGGAGACGGCGGAGACCTGGCGCGCGTACGGGTTCCAGGCGGCGCAGCCCGCCCACGGCGCGCCGCGCGTCGAGCTCTCCGGCGCGTACCTCGAGCTCTGGCACGGGGAGGCAGACGGGGGCGAGCGGCCGCTGCTCAACCACCTCGCCGTGCTCGTGGATTCGGCCGACCAGCATGTCGAGGAGGCCAACGAGCTCGGGATCAGCGTCGAGAACGTCGTCGACGCTCCGAACACCTACGCCGCGTTCATGACCGGGCCGGACGGCGTCCGCATCGAGTACGTCGAGCACAAGCCGACGTTCGCCCTCAAGTAGCCGACCTCGTCGTCGCCGGCGCCGGCATGGCCGGCCTCGTGTGCGCCGCCCGCGCGCGGGACATCGGTGCGCGGCCCGTGGTCTTCGAGAAGGGCAATCGCCCGGGCGGCTCGATGCTCCTCTCGAGCTGCGTCATCTGGCGCTACCGCTCGGCCGAGGCGTTTCACGAGGAGTGTCCGGGCGGCGACCCGGTGCTGCAGCGGCTCATCGTCGAGCGCCTTGACGACGCGCTTGCCTGGCTCGAATCGCTCGGCGCGCCGGTGACGGAGCGCGAGACCGGCAACCCGCGCACGATCGGGATGCGCTTCGATCCGCGCGGGCTGACCGGCGCCCTCGTGCGGGCGGCGGGGACGGTGTGCCTTTCCGAAGCCTTGCAACAGACTGGTACAAGGCCGGATGGGCCGCTGGTGCTCACCACCGGCGGGTTCGCCGGTAGCCGCGAGCTCGTGTCCCGCTACGTGACGCCGGAGGAGCTCCCGCTGCGCGCGAACCCGTGGAGCGCCGGCGACGGCCTGCGAATCGGGGTCGACCGGGGCGGCGGGCTGAGCACCGCCATGGACGAGTTCTACGGCCGCAACATGCCGGACGCGCCGTTCGGCGAGGCGGACTTCGTGCCCCTTGCGCAGCTGTACGCCGCGCAGGCGATCGTGGTCGACGAGCGCGGCGAGCCGTTCCTCAGCGGCCCGCCGACCTGGTCAGAGACCGACGTCGTGCAGGCGACGGCGCGGCAGCCGGGCGCCCGCGCCTGGTACCTGCTCGACGCCGAGGCGCTCGAGGACGAGAACGTGCGGACGCGCGTCGAGCGGGCTCGCGAAGCAGATGCTCCGGTCGTCGAACCGAGTGAGCTGCCCTTCACCGCGCCGTCCGGGACGCGGCTCGCCGTCCGCGTTCGCGCCGCGATCACGCACACGATGGGAGGGCTCCGCGTCGACGAGCGCGCGCGCGTCCTGCGCGAGGACGGCTCGCCGGTCGACGAACTCTATGCCGCGGGCGTGGATGCCGGCGGCATCTCCACGGGCGGCTACTCGAGCGGCCTGGCACAGGCGCTGGTGCTCGGCCTTGCCGCCGCCGAGCACGCCCCTGCTTGACTCAAGTCCTAGCTGGCACCTGCCGAAAATCTCGGCGTGGCCGACTACGTCCCGGACGACTACGAGCACCTGAGCTCGCGGGCGTGCTGGGCCCGGCGGGCCGTGTTTCTGCTGGTGCCCCTTCAGTTCGTCGACATCGCGCTGTCCAAGGTCGAGCTCGACTTCGTCGGCCGGGCGCGGGTCGGCAGCGTGACGCTCGAGGAGGCGAACACACTCGACCAGCGGCAGGCCATCCTGGCGCTCGTCGAGGTCGCCCTGGTGATCGTCGCGGCCGTCTTCTTCATCCGCTGGTTTCACCGCGCGTACAAGAACCTCGACGCGCTCGGCGGCGAGCGCAAGTACGGCACGGGCTGGGCGATCGGGTACTGGTTCGTCCCCATCGTCAGCCTCGTCCGGCCGAAGCAGATGGCCGACGAGATCTGGCGCGGCAGCGAGCCGTCGCCGGATGCTGCTCCGGCGAGTGCGTCGGTGATCTCCGCCTGGTGGGGCTTCTGGATCGGCGCCGGCGCCCTTGGCATCGTCGCCTCGAACCGTGACGGCGCAGTCCGGACGCTCGACGACCTGGCCGCTTCCGACTACCTCGCGATCGCGGTCAGCACGCTGACGATCGTCGCCGCGTTCCTGGCCATGCGCGTCGTGTCACAGATCACGGAGCGCCAGGAAAGACGCGCCCGCGCGCTCGGCAACGCAGCGGCGTTCGCCGTGGCGGACTAGCCGGTCGGCTGGAGGTACGCGCAGCGGCGCTGGTCGCCGGGGCGCGGCGAGGGGCCGACCTTCGAGACGAAGTAGCTGCCGTCGCCGTCGAGCTCGAGTGTTGCCCCAGGCTCGGGCGCGTCGCCGTCGGCGTCGCGTAGCTCGTAGCCCGTCGTCTTCCACACGAACAGCAGGTGGCCGTCCTCCGCCATGGCGGGCGCGATCTTAGCGTGCGGTGTACGACGGGACGACGACCCGCACCGAGGTGCCGCCGTCCTCGCCGCTGGTCACGCTGACCGTGGCCTGCAGCGCCTTCGCGCGCTCCTCGATCGCCTCCCACACGCGCCGCCGCCGCTCGCCCGCGCCGTCGTCCACGATCACCGTCTCCACGGCGCCGTCCTCAAGCGGCGCGATGGTCACCGAGACGCGCGTGAGCGGGCCGCGCCGGAGCGCCTGGTGCAGCGAGTCGCGGATGATCTGGTAGAGCACGACCTTCGCGCGCTCGGCCAGCGACTCGGCCGCCTCGAGGTCGAGGTCGATCCGGATCCGGTTGGCCATCCCGAGCTGGTCGGCCAGCGCCTGAACGGCGGGCGAGAACCCCTGGTCGCGCAGGATGATCGGCTCGAGCTCGGACGAGAGGTCGCGCAGCGAGCGGATCGCGTCGCGCTGACGCGACGCGATGCTCGCGAGCAGATCGCTCGCCGCGTCGACGTCGCCGGCGGCCAGCGACGATCGCGCGGCGTCGAGCATCAGCGCGATCCCCGACAGCGCCTGGACGGGGCCGTCGTGCAGCTCGAGCGCGAGGCGGCGACGCTCCTCCTGCTCCGCGGCGATGAGCTGGTCCGCGAGCAGCGCGGCGTCGGGCTCGCTCAATCGATCATCGCGTCGCGAAGCGCGATCGCGACCGCATGCGTGCGCGTGTCGGCCTCGAGCTTCGTGAGGATGTGGCGCACATGGCTCTTCACGGTCTCCTGGCTGATGAAGAGCCGCTCGGCCACGTCGGCGTTGGACATGCCGTCGGCGAGCAGCTGAAGGATCTCGCGCTCGCGCTGCGTGAGCATCTCGGTGCCCTCGCGGCCGGGCAGGAACGCGGTCATCAGGGCCGGGTCGACGAACGTCTCGCCCCTGGAGACCTTCTCGATTGCGCGTACCAGCGTCTCGCGCGGCGCCTCCTTGAGGATGTAGCCCTTGGCGCCCGACTCGAGCCCGCGGCTCAGCAGGCTGCGCTCGCTGTAGGCGGTGAAGATCAGGACGTTCGACTCCGGCGCCTTCTCGGTGACGAGCCTGGTCGCCTCGAGCCCGTCCATGCCGGGCATGCGGACGTCCATGATCACCACGTTCGGGTGCCGCCGCTCGGCGAGCGCGACTGCCGCCTCGCCGTCGGACGCCTCACCCACGATGCGGATGTGGCTCGCGTTCGACAGCGAGATGCGAATGCCCTCGCGCACGACCTCGTGGTCGTCGACGATCAGGCAGGTGATCTCGCGCTGACCGTCGTCAGCCGGTTCGTCCACGGCGGAAAGTGTAGGGGCGCGGCTAGACGGCGGACAGCGCGGTAGCCGTCACGACCAGAACTCATCCCAGGCGTGAAGGTCGAAGAAGTGCTCCCGTCCGTCCACGATCTTGCCGTCTCTGATCTCGAAGACGACGCAGCAGCCGCCGTCGAGCCGCCGGCCGTTGCGCTCGCCCGTGGTGCGGTGGATGCCGACTACGCGGCCGTCGTCGCCGGCCGTCACTGAGAGGAGCTGGGCGCCGAGCGTCCCCGCCGTGTCGCTTTCGTAGCGGCCGAGGAGGCCGAGGACGGCGTCGCGGCCCAGGTAGTCGCCGGCGATCGGGCTCTGTCCGGGCGTGTGCCAGGAGCTGTCCTCGTCGAACAGCTCCGCGAGCGCCGCGACGTCGCCCGCGTTGAACGCGGCGTAGCCGCGGCGGACGAGCTCGGTGTTCTCGCGCATGGCGCTGTCCTTTCGGGACGCGGGACCGGGTCTCCCCGGCCCCGCGCGACAGTTGGTCAGGCGCTGTAGCTGCCGACCAGCTCGGCGGCCTGCGGGCGACCCTTGTGCCCCGCCTGCTGCATGATCGGCGGCACGTCGGGGTCGGACACGAAGTTCTGCCAGCCCTCGGCGTCCCAGTCGAAGAGCGCCCAGACGCGGTCCTCCTCGTTCGGGTCGCGGAAGACGACTGCGCCCTTGGATCCGTGCTGCTGGCGCTTCTCGGCGCCCGCGTTCGAGAAGACCTCCACGAAGCGCTCCAGGTCCTCGATGCATGTGGTTGCCAGGATCATCTGCTGCTCCTCTCTGCTCGCCGTACCGGACTCGACGAGTGTCGGCGGAGCGGGGCCGCGCCGCATCGGGCGAACGCCCCATGGTTAGACGAGCTGGTTCTCGTACGCCCAGACCGTGGCCGCGGCCCGGCTGCGGACGCCGGCCTTGCGGTACACGTGCTCGACGTGGTGCCCGACGGTCTTGGCCGTGATGCCGAGGCTCTCCGCCATCTCGTTGCGTTCGACTGGCCGCGCACGAGGGCGAGGAGCACCTCCAGCTCGCGCTTCGTCAGGCCGCCTGGAAGCTCTTGCGGCCGCTTCGCGACTCGGTGTCCCGCCGCCGCGAGGACGGCGTCGACCGCCTCGCCGGCGAGGCAGCCGCTCTCCGCTTCGCGCAGTAGCTCGGACTCCGCGTCGGCTGCGTCGAGCGCTGGGACGGTACGGGCGGGCCTCGCGCATGGCCACGTAGCAATCGGCTGCCGCGAGGATCCGGGCCGCCTGGTCGAGCGCGGTCGCGCCTGCTCCCGCGGTGGTAGCCCGAGCCGTCGAGCCTCTCGTGGTGCGACCCGGCGAGAACGCCAACCGGCGCCAGCGTCTCCGACTGCGCGAACGCGCGCTCTGTGTAGTGCGCGTGCAGGCGCACCCGCTCCCACTCGCCGAAACCCAGCGGCCCCGGCTTCTCCCAGATCGCGTTCGAGACGCCGACCCGGCCGACGTCGTGCGCCAGCGCGGCGCGCCGCACCATCGTGACGGCGTCGCCCGGCAGGCCCATTCGCCAGGCCGCCGCCTCGGCGAGCTCCGCCACCGAGGTCGAGTGCTCGCGCAGCCACGGTGACTTGAGCCCCGTGAGAGCGGCGATCGCGCCGAACGCCGCGTCGATCCGCTCGCCTGCCACCCACTTCCGCGGCGGCGGCTCGCTCTCGACTGCCTGCTCCCACATGCGCGCGTCGTCGAGCCCTGCGACGAGGGCATCGAAGCCCGTCATGGCGAGCTCGGCGACGCGCGGGTCGTACGCCGTGCCCGCGCGCTGCTCGACGACCGATCGCGCCTTCGCAGGGCCGCGCGCGGACAGGAACAGCGAGATGTCGCGCCCGACGTGGAGGAGCCGCGCAGGCAACGGGATCGCCTCGCCGGCCGCTCCGGGCAGCCCCTTGCCGTCCCAGCGCGCGAACACGTACTCGAGCGCGTCCTGGATGCCCGTTCCGAAACCAAGCCAGCCGGCAAAGCGCTGTGCGACCTCGCACATCGCCGCGAACGACTCGCGAGCCCTGCCGGGGTTCGCGAGCACCAGCTCGAGCAGCGCTGCGCGTTCCTCCGGCGGCAGGCCGGGCCCAACGTGCTCGCGGTAGAAGGCGATGATCGCGTCCCGGTCGGCGCTGTCGAGGAGGAAGAAGTCGGCGCGGTGCTCGATGTCCTCGCCGAAGACCTGCGTCGCCTCGTGGCTGTTCGACGTGCAGCCCGCCGCGTGCAGGAGCGCCACGTAGTAGGTGTCGGAGAGCTCGTCGGCCGAGGCGCCGGCCAGCTCGCCCAGGCGCACGGCGAGCACGGCGGTGCGCAGCGCGTGCTCCAGCGGCTGTCCGGTGCCGAGGTCCGTGGCGAGCGACAGGGCAGCGACCAGCTCCGCCGCGCGGACGGGCTGCTCCGGCCTGGTGGCCTCCGCCGCCATGGCGCGACCCTACGTCGGGCCGGGCTACACGGCGAGCGCGAGCTGCTCCGCGATCACAGGCGGCTCGGGCTCGATTCGGCGGCGCCGGTCGCGGACGCCGTGCTCACGCGCGAGGGCAGCGGCGCGTTCGCGCACCGGCTTGACCTCGGCCGCCGGCAGGTAGGCGCGGCCGCCTGCGTACAGGCGCTCGTAGCGGGGCAGCTCCTCGGGCCAGTCTCGCTGGAGCGCCTCGAGGAAGTGCTCGCGCGTGCCCGGCCTGAGGTAGAGCAGGTTCGCCCAGATGCCGCAGGCGCCCGCCTCGCGCGCCGCGCGAACGACGTCGGCCATCAGCTCGGGCTTGTCGGAGAGGCCGGGGAGGATCGGGGCCATGCCGACGTTCGCCCGCACGCCCGAGTCGACGAGTGTCCTCAGCGCGCGCAGCCGCTGCCGCGGCGGCGCGGTCCCCGGCTCGGTGGTGCGCCAGACGGCCTCGTCGAGCGTCGGCACCGAGAACGTGACCCCGACCTTCGCCCGGCGCGACGCCTCCACCAGGACGTCGACGTCGCGGACGATCATCGGCCCGCGCGTGATGATCGCGAACGGGTTCGCTGCCCCGGCGAGCACCTCGAGGCAGCCGCGGGTCAGCTTGTAGCGCCCCTCGGCGGGCTGGTACGGGTCGGTCGCCGCGCCGATCGCGATCGTCTCGCCCTGCCACGACGCCCGGCCGAGCTCGCGGCGCAGCACGTCGGCGACGTTCGTCTTGACCCGGATCGAGCGCCCGTAGCGGTCGTCCGACGGCCGGTCGGCGCGGCGCTCGAAGGCGCGGACGTAACAGAACGTGCACCGGTGGACGCAGCCCATGTACGGGTTGAGCGACCAGTCGAACGGCATGCCCTTCACCCTGTTGAGCGCCGAGCGGCACGGCTGTTCCCGGTACTCCACCTCCACCACGGTGGAACTATAGAACATACGTTCGTGCCCCCGCCAGGGATTGACCGCCGAAACGCAGGGCTATACTCGGAAGAAGTTGGACGACGACCACCCGCCTAGTACGCGCGCTCCGCGCGCCGGGGCATGACAAACCTCTACAGCGTCATCGCGGTTCTCCTGCTGGTGCTGGGGAACGCCTACTTCGTCGCGGCCGAGTACTCCCTCGTCACCGCCCGGAGATCGCGACTGGCCGACCTGGCGGACGCCGGCAGCCGTCGCGCGCGCCTGGCGGTGAGGCTCCTCGACGACCCCGTTCGCTTCATCGCCACGTCGCAGCTCGGCGTCACGGCGTTCTCGATCCTCATCGGTGCCGTCGGCGAGCCGCTCCTCGCGGAGATCTTCGACCCGTGGCTCGCGGCGACCGCCGCCTTCGTCATCGCCCTGCTCATCGTCACCTACCTCCACGTCGTCCTCGGCGAGCTCGTGCCGAAGGCGCTGGCGCTCGCGACGCGCGAAAAGCTCGTGCTCTGGCTCGTCGTCCCGCTCGAGGGCTTCTACATCCTCACCAAGCCGCTGATCTGGGTGATGCAGGAGTCGGCCAACTTCGTGGTCCGGCTCTTCGGCGTCGACCCGCGCGACCCGGCCGCCTCGAGCCACACCGAGCACGAGATCCGCATGCTGGTCGCGCAGGCCCCGGAGATCGAGGAGGCCGAGCAGGAGCTGATCTACAAGGCCTTCGACTTCGCCGACAAGGAAGTCAACGAGATCATGGTCCCGCGGCCCGAGGTCGTCGCGATCTCGGTCGAGCAGTCGGCCGAGGAGACCCTCGCCGCCGTCGTCGACTCGCCGTTCACGCGCTACCCGGCCTACCGCTCGTCGCTCGACGACATCGCGGGCATCCTCCACGTGCGCGATCTCTTCAAGGCGCTCTACCAGGACGGCATCGAGAACGTCGTCATCGAGGACCTGCTGCGCCAGGCCTACATGGTTCCCGAGACGAAAGACCTGGCGGCGCTGCTCGCGGAGTTCCGCAAGACGAACCAGCACATGGCGATCGTCGTGGACGAGTACGGCTCGATGGAGGGGATCGTCACGCTCGAGAACGTGCTCGAGGAGATCGTCGGCGAGATCGAGGACGAGTACGACCTGCCGGACGAGGACTTCGAGCGGGTCGACGAGCACCGCATCCGCATCGACGGGACGTTCCCGATCGACGACTTCAACGAGGAGTTCCACCAGGAGCTCCCGCAGGAGGACTACCACACCGTCGCCGGCTTCGTCTTCGGCGAGCTCGGCCGCGCCGCAGAGCCCGGGGACGAGGTCGTCTGGGACGGCTTGAAGTTCAACGTCGTCGAGACCGAGGGGCCGCGCATCGAGCGGCTCGAGGTCGAGTTCATGGACGGCAACGGGCACGGCGTCGAGGAGCCCGCGGAGCAGGTCGGCTAGCACAGACGGCCTCGTCGGGGCGGCTCTCTATCCTCGGCCGATCGCCGTCTCCGCAGCACCCGTGACCGGCTCGCCGCCTGGATTCGCCGGCGGTGCCGCATCCTGGGCACCGCTGCCGAGGACGCCAAGGCCCGCGCGCCTCGACCGGCCGGTGACGGCGCTCGACGGCGTCGGGCCCGCCCTGGCCAAGAAGCTTGCAGGTCTCGGCCTGCGCTCGATCCGCGACCTGGTCGAATACCGGCCGCGCCGGTACGAGGCGGCAGCGCCGCAGCGGCGCATCGCGGATCTCTTCGGCGAGGACGAGGTCGTCATCACCGGCGAGGTGCGTGGCACGTCCGTGCGCCGCCCGCGGCCGCGGCTCTCGATCGTCCGGGCCCGGGTGGCCGACGGGAGCGGGGAGGTCGACGCGGTGTGGTTCAACCAGGTCTGGCTCGCCGAGAAGCTCAAGCCCGGGACGCGCGTGCGGCTGCGCGGGGCGCTCGGCGGCCGTGGCCGGCCCGAGTTTTCCGTCCGCTCGTACGACATCGGCGGCGAGGCGCAGACCGCCGACTACGCGCCGGTCTACTCGGCGAGCGAGGAGATCACGGTGAAGAAGCTGCGCGAGCTCGTCGGGGCGGCGCTTGTTCATGCAGGCGACGAGTGGGACGCGCTCCCGGCTGCGGTCAAGGAAGCCCACGGGCTGCCAGGGCGGGCCGACGCCATCTGGGCGCTGCATCGGCCCGACGCGCCCGCCGACGCGGAGCAGGGCCGCCGGCGGCTCGCCTTCGACGAGCTGCTCGTTCTGCAGCTCGGCCTCCTGCGGCGCGGCCGCGACCGCGCGGTCGCGGAGGCACGCGCGCTGCCGCCGCCCGGCGAGCTCGTCACGCGTTATCGCGAGTCGCTGCCGTTCACCCTGACGCCGGGCCAGGAGTCGGCGATCGCCGAGATCGACCACGACCTGGAGCGGACGCGGCCGATGGACCGCCTGCTGCAGGGCGACGTCGGCTCGGGCAAGACGGTGGTCGCGCTCTACGCGCTGCTGCGCGCGGTCGAGAACGGCCGCCAGGGCGCGCTGATGGCGCCGACCGAGACGCTCGCGGAGCAGCACTTTCTCACGCTCGAGGAGCTGTGCACGCCGCTCGGCGTTCGGATCGTGCTGCTGACGAGCTCGCTGTCGACGGCCGACCACGCCGCCGCACGCGAGGCGATGGCGGCCGGCGAGGCGCAGGTCGCCGTCGGCACGCACGCGCTGATCCAGCAGCAGGTCGACTTCGCCGACCTGGCCGTGGCCGTCGTCGACGAGCAGCACCGCTTCGGCGTCGAGCAGCGCCGCGCGCTGACGGAGGGCCGGACGCCACATCTGCTCCACATGACGGCGACCCCGATTCCGCGGACGCTGGCGCTGACCGTCTACGGCGACCTGTCCGTGAGCGAGATCGCAAAGCCGCCCGCCGACCGCAAGCCGGTCGTGACCGCGTGGGTCTCCGAGGAGCGGTCGGCCGAGGCCTACACGCGGCTGCGGAAGCACCTCGACGACGGCCGCCAGGCCTACGTCGTGTGCCCGCTGATCGAGGAGTCCGAGACCAGCGTGGCGCGCGCCGCCGAGCAGGAGGCCGAACGGCTCCAGCGCGCCGAGCTGCGCGGCTACCGCGTCGGCCTGCTCCACGGGCGGCTGCGGCCGGCGGAGCGGCGCGAGCTGATGGCGCTCTTCAAGGCCAGAGAGCTCGACGTGCTCGTCGCGACGACGGTGATCGAGGTCGGCGTCGACGTCTCGAACGCGACGATCATGATCGTCCAGGAGGCCGATCGGTTCGGACTGGCGCAGCTCCACCAGCTGCGCGGGCGCGTCGGACGCGGGGCGGAGCAGTCGTACTGCCTGCTCGTCTCGCGCGCCAAGGAGCTGCTGACCGACACAGCCCGCGCGCGGCTCGAGGCGCTGGTCGACACGACCGACGGGTTCGCGCTCGCCGAGGTCGACCTCGAGTTGCGCGGCGAGGGCCAGCTGCTCGGCACGCGGCAGTCGGGCCTCTCGGAGCTGCGGTTCACGAAGATCGGCAGCGACCGGGCCCTGCTCGAGCAGGCGCGGCGCGACGCCGAGACGCTCCTCGACTACGAGGGGCCGTTGAACGACGAGGTCGAGCGCTTCTTCGCCGGCGCGGACGCCGACCGGCTCGCCTAACCAGGTCCGGTCTCTCGACGTCAAAGTAGTTCGTGCGGCGCTTCCTGGCCCTGCTCCCCCTCATCGCGCTCGCCGCCGGCTGTGGCGGCGGCGGGGCCGACTACCCGGCCAAGGCGACCGAGGCGGGCCCGTTCGTCAAGGGCGCGAAGGGCGCGTGGCTCTTCCGCCCGGCGGGCAAGCCGAAGAACGTCGTCGTCTACTTCCACGGACAGGGCGGGCCGATCGAGGCGACGCCGAGGAATCACCGCCCCTGGATCAGGCACCTGGTCGACCGCGGCAGCGTCGTCGTCTACCCGCGCTACGAGACGAACTACGAGATCGATCCGCTGCTGTTCGCCGTCAAGGGCGTGCAGCGGGCGCTGAAAGGGATCGATGTGAAGGGCCTGCCGGTGCTGGCGATCGGCTACTCGCGCGGGGGCGCGATGGCGGTCGAGTACGGCGCCGTCGCGCCCGGAAACGACGTGCCGGTGCCGGACCGGATCATGAGCGTGTTCCCGGCGTCGGTCGGCAACGAGCGGCGCACCATCGACCTCTCGACCCTCGAGGACCGGACGCGGCTGCTCGTGCAGATCGGGACGGACGACAGGATCGTGGACGGAGCGGGGGCGAGGGCGCTGCTCGAGCGGTTGCAGAAGGCCGGGTTCCCCGGCGAGAACATCGACCTCGACGTGGTGCGCTCGAAGATCGGGTTCACGTCCGACCACTTCGCGCCGATGGCCACGTCCGCGGCGGCGCAGGCGGCGTTCTGGGCGCCGGCCGACAAGCTGCTCGAGCAGATCGAGTAGCGCGCCACGCGGCATTCTCTGCTGCATGCGGATCATCGCCGGCAGCCGGAAGGGCCACACGATCTTCGCGCCGAAAGGGCTCGACACGCGGCCCACGTCGGATCGCGCACGCGAGGCGGCCTTCAACCTGATCGGGCCGGTCGACGATGCGCGGGTGCTGGATCTGTACGCGGGGTCGGGCGCGCTGGGGCTCGAGGCGCTCTCGCGCGGCGCCGCGCAGGCGGTCTTCGTCGACTCGGACCGCGAGGCGTGCCGCACGATCGAGCGGAACCTGGACAAGCTCCGGCTGACGGGCGCCGTGGTCGTGTGCAGCGACGCTGCTCAGGCGCTGGCGGCCGACGCAGGCAGCGGACGGCAGTACGACCTCGTGCTCGTCGACCCGCCGTACCGCCTGTTCTCCGACGTCGAGCCGGCGCTGTCGCGGTACGTTCCCGCGGTGCTGGCCGAGAACGGGATCGTCGTGGTCGAGACTTCCGAGCAGGAGGAGCCCGAGTTACCGCTGGCGAAACGGACGAGCCGCCGCTACGGCGCGGCGCGCATCACGGTCTTCGAGCACGCATGAGCGAGAGCCATCCCGTCACCGCGATCTGCCCGGGCACCTACGACCCGGTCACGTTCGGCCATCTGGACGTCATCAAGCGGGCGGCCTCCGTCTTCGAGCGCGTGGTCGTGGGCGTCGTCAACGAGCCGCGCCACAAGAAGGCGCTGTTCACGATCGACGAGCGGGTCGGCTTCCTGCGCGAAGGGCTGGCGGATACGCCGAACGTGGAAGTCGACGTGTTCGCGGAGCTGGTCGTCGACTTCGCCCGTCGCTGGGGCGCGAAGACGATGGTGAAGGGGCTCCGGGTCATCTCCGACTTCGAGTGGGAGTTCCAGATGAACCACCTGAACCGCACGCTCGCGCCCGAGGTCGAGACCATGTACGTGATGGCGAGCCCGCAGTTCAGCTTCGTCTCGTCGAGCGGCGTGAAGGAGGTCGCAGCGTTCGGCGGCCGCGTTGACGAGCTCGTGCCGGAGCCGGTTGCCCGGCGGTTCCGCGAGATCTTCCCGCAGGGCCGCCCGGGAACGCCCGAAAACCCCTCCGAATAGTCGTTTTCCGGCCCGGCGTCTACACTCAACGGCCACATGGACGTACTGGTACTCATCGACCGGCTCGACGATCTCGTGCACAACGCGAAGGCCGTTCCGCTGACCGACCAGGTGCGCATCGACCGCGAGGAGATCTACGAGATCCTCGACCAGATGCGGGCGACGATCCCCGAGGAGATCAAGCAGGCGCGCTGGATCGTGAAGGAGCGCCAGGAGATGCTCGCGGAGGCGAAGCGCGAGACCGACCGCATGCTCGGCGAGGCGCGCGAGCAGGCCCTGCGCGAGGCGTCGCAGACCGAGATCGTGAAGCTGGCCGAGCGCCAGGCGCAGGAGATCATCGAGGAGGCCCGCCGCACGGCCCGCGAGACGCGGCTCGAGATGGAGGACTGGGCCGACAGCATCCTGTCGACGCTCGAGGTCAACCTGGACAAGTTCCTCGGCGCCGTGCGCCGCGGCCGCGAGCGGCTCCAGGAGCGCTCGCAGGAGACGGTGCCGCGGCCGTCACCGCGTCCGTCGGCGACGACGAAGACCTCGTCTAGCGGTTTCGCGGAACCGGTTCGGCCTGCGTCGCGGTTCCGCGGAACCGCGAGCTCGGACGAATACGACGCCGCTACGCTGGCCGTGTGACCGCCCAGCTGAACCTCCGCACGCTCCGGCTGCGCCCCGGCGAGCAGTACCGCACGACCGAGACGCTGACACTCGAGCCATACGACCTCGGGGGCCAGCGCTATGTGCCGGTGCCCGACGAGGCCGAGGCGGACGTCCTGGTGACCCGCGCGAACACGGGCACCGTCTTCGACCTCGCGTTCTCCGTGCGCCTGGAGGGGCCATGCTTCCGGTGCCTCGAGGACGCATCGCTCGACGTCGCCGTGCGGGCACGCGAGTACCAGGCGAACGATCCCGAGGGCTCCGAGGAGCTGTCGACCGAGTATGTCCACGAGGACCGGCTCGACCTGAACGAGTGGGCCCGTGACGCGGTCGCCGACCTGCTTCCGCTCCAGATCCTGTGCCGCGAGGACTGCGCCGGCCTCTGCCCGGAATGCGGCCGGAACCTGAACGACGAGCCGCACGAGCACGAGCAGGAGACCGGCGACCCGCGCTGGGGCGCCCTCGCCGACCTGCGCGGCGAGCTCTAGTCAGTCGATCCACCTGATCTGGATGACGTGCGGAGCCCTCGCGAAGGTGTGGATGCTCACGACCTGGCGGCTCGCGAGCACATCGCCGTTCGGGCCGATGCTCGTCGCGGTCACGTAGGCATCGCCGCGCAGCTCTTCCATGAGCTTCTCAGTCGGCAGCTCGGCGACGCCCAGCCACCAGCCGTTGTCGCCGACCGGGACGGTCACGTCGACTCCGGGCCCCGCGAGATGGACTTGGTCGGCGCCTGGCGAATAGCCGCCGACGCTCCACCCGCTCATCATGAAGGCTGCATCCTTGCCGACGTCGAGCCTATGCGCGGCTGCGGCCGAGACGCAGTGGCCGCCCTCGCCCTTCGGATCGGTCGGTGAGGTTGCGCTGAAGCAGTAGCCGCCCTTCGCGGTGCGGGCGCCGAAGAGCGTGCGGCCCTCGCGCTGCGCAAGCTCGGTCGCGTGGCCGATGTTGTAGGGCGGGAACAGCGCGCGGAGCGCGGCGTCGTTCTCGGAGGGTGCTGCAGGGCCGGAGAGGATCCCGTCGCCGATGACGCCGGTCGCAGCCAGCGCGCCGGCAGCGCCTAGCGCACACGCTGCAACGATCGCTGCGACCAGGATCCGGCGACGGCGTCGTCGTGTGCCGCGGGCAGTGGCCGCCAGCAGCCGGCGACGCTCGCTCGCGACCAGTTCGCCGGACGGCGCGGCCACGTCGACTCGGAAGGACTGCAGGGCGACGAGCTCATCCATCGCGTTCGTTCCTCTCTGTAAGCGCGGCTACGAGAACACGCCGCGCACGGTTCAGCCGCGACGCGACGGTGCCGGCCGGGATGTCGAGCGCCTGAGCGACCTCGTCGTACGTCAGGTCGGCGAACGCAACCAGGACGACGACGTCACGGTCCTCCGGCGAAAGCGCGGCGAGCCCGCGTGCAAGGGCTTCCCGCGCGCTGCGCGCGTCCGCACGCTCGGCAGCCGCCGACTCGTCCAGTACGGCCCACTCGTCGACTCCGGTGCGCGCGATGGCCCGGAGGCGCCGTTGCTCGGAGCGGAAGCGCCGCCGCAGCAGGTTTGTCGCGATCCCGAGCAGCCACGGTTTCGCGTCGCCGGTTGCCTGCGACCAGCGGTTGCGTTGCTCGAACGCGATCCGAAATGTCTCGCCGGCGAGCTCGTCGGCGACGTCGCGGCCGGCGCGGCGATGCACGTAGCGGTGCACCGGGACAAAGTGGCGGTCAAAGACCTCGGCGAACGCGGCCGGATCGGTCAGCGAGCGACGTACCGCGCGGGCGTCCTGGGACTCCTCGCCGGAGGCGGCGCTGGTGGCCGTGATCGCGGTCACACGAGCATGTTCCCGAAGTCGCCACTTCTCTTCACGGCCGCTACCATCGTTGGGCGCCTTCGCGGCGCGTCTTATGACGGACTGAGCAGAGCCATTCGATCTCGCGCCGCCGCTACCGGAGGCGCATTCGCTCGCTCAGGAGGTTCCGTCTCATGCGACTTTCGCTCGACGGCGTCATGAAGTCCTACGGCGCCCAACTGGTTCTCGACGACGTCTCGCTCGCGGTCGGCCCGCGCAGCCGGATCGGGCTTCGTCGGCCCGAACGGGGTCGGCAAGTCGACGCTGCTCCGCATCCTCGCCGGCGCGGAGGAGCCGGACGCCGGCACGGTCGGACGCGCACCGCAGAGCATCCTCGTCGGCTATCTCGCCCAGGAGCGCGACGTCGTTGCGGGCGAGCCGCTGATCCGCTACCTCGCGCGGCGCACCGGCGTCGCCGCGGCCGAGGCCGAGCTCGATCGGCTCACCGCCCGCATGGCGGAGGACCCGGACGAGGTCGGCCGCTACTCCGACGCGCTCGACCGGTTCCTCGCGCTCGGCGGCGGCGATCTCGACGCGCGTGCGCGCGCGGTCTGCGCGGACCTCGGGCTGGGTGCGCGCCTCGACCGGCCCGTGGAGGAGCTCTCGGGCGGCGAAGCGGGCCGCGCCGCCCTCGCTGCGATCCTCCTAGCCCGCTTCGACGTGTTCCTCCTCGACGAGCCGACCAACGACCTCGACCTCGACGGCCTGGCCCGGCTGGAGGCGTTCCTGGGCGCCCTCGAAGGCGGCGTGGTCGTGATCTCGCACGACCGCGCGTTCCTCGACGCGACGGTCACGCGAGTCGCCGAGCTGCAGCCCGGGACGCACCGGCTGCGCGAGTGGGCCGGTGGCTGGTCGCGAGTACGCGGCTGCGCGCGATGTCGCGCGCGGCCGGCCTACGACCTGTTCGAGCGCGGCCAGGAGCGGCAGCGGGAGATCGCGGCCCTGCTCTCGGCCGGCGCAACGAGGCGCGCGCCGGCGGCGCGCAGGCCGACCGGCGCGGAACGCACGCGCTCAGACGAAGGTGCGCCAGGCAGAGCGGGCGCTCGAGCGGGTCGACGCGCCGGGAAGCCATTCGAGCCGTGGGAGCTGCACCTCGCACTCGAGGCGGGGCAGCGGACGGGCGAGCCTGGCGCCGCGCTTCGCAGCGCCGTCGTCGAACGGCAGGACGCGGACTTCAGGCTCGGGCCGGTCGAGCTCGATCTTGCCCGGGCGAGCGCGTTGTTGTGACCGGCCCGAACGGCAGCGGCAAGTCGACGCTCCTCGCCGCGCTCCTCGGCGAGCTTCCGCTCATCGGCCGGCGACCGCGTGGTCGGCCGGCAGACCGTCATCGGCACGATCGACCAGCGGCGCGACGCATACCGAGCGAGGAGACGCTGCTCGACGCCTTCCGCACGCGGGCCGGGCTGCCGCCGGAAGACGCGCGCACGCTGCTCGCGAAGTTCGGCCTCGGCGCCGACCACGTCGGCCGCCCGGCCGCGTCGCTCTCGCCTGGGGAGCGGACACGCGCGCAGCTCGCCGAGCTGCAGGCGCGGCGCGTGAACGTACTCGTCCTCGACGAGCCCACGAACCACCTCGACCTCGAGGCCGTCGAGCAGCTCGAACAGGCTCTCGCCGCCTTCGCGGGCAGCGTCGTCGTGGTCTCCCACGACCGGCGCTTCCTCGAGGCCATCGCCCCCGACCGCGAGCTCGCGCTGCCGCTCGAAACGCCTACGGCCATGTCCTGAACGGGCATGCCTCACCCCGGGGGCCGGCCGCTTGCCTCCCTCCAGTGGCAACGGTACCCGGGAAGGTGTGCCGTGTCAGTGCCCGGACCGTGCCGAAGGCGTGAAACTCGTCTGCGCGGCGCGCCGAAGCGGATAGCCAGGCACGGTCGAAGCGGATAGCCAGACGCACGGTGGCTATACTGGCCCGCTCTCATGGCCGTCCCGAAGCGACGACAGACCAGCACCAGGCGCGACCGGCGCCGCGCCACGCACCGTCTCGAGGCGCCGCGCGTCAACGAGTGCCCGCATGTGCCACCAGCCGAAGCGGCCTCACCACGTCTGCCCGAACTGCAAGACGTACCGCGGCCGCGACGTCGAGCCGCTGCCGACCTCCGCGCCGTAGGGGGCTTTGGTGGGACGCCGCTCGTTCGCGTGGTGCGAAGCTCCTGCTCTGTGTCACAAGGCTAGGACGCAGGGAGCGTTCCTCAATCCTGTAAGGCCATACGGGGTGACCGAGGACGACGTATCGGGACGAGCAGCGTGCAGCGACGGACACAGGCTGCGTCCCGCCAAAGCCCCCTAACCTCGTCGCACGCCGCAGCCCCTGTTACCATCGCGCGTCCCCGAAAACCACACGCCTAAGCGAGGTCAGATGGCAGCGTCGCGCGAGGAAGTCTACGAGCGGGTCAGAGAGGTGCTGAGCGAGCAGCTCGGTGTCGAGGAGAGCGAGATCACCGAGGAGGCATCGTTCCAGGACGATCTCGACGCCGACTCGCTGGATCTCGTCGAGCTGATCATGGAGCTCGAGGATCAGTTCGGGATCAAGATCTCGGACGAGGACGCACAGAAGATCCAGACGGTCGGGCAGGCTGTCGACTACGTCTCGTCGCGCCAGTAGCGGCGCCTCCGCGGGGAGCGCCGAGCTCGGGCGCTTGATCGCGACGCTGCCCGCGGAGCGCCTCGAAAACGTCTTCACGCACTCGTCCTGGGCGCCTGACCGCGCCTCGTCGTATGAGCGCCTGGAGTTCCTCGGCGACAGCGTGCTCGAGCTCGCGATCGCCCGCTCGCTCTTCGACCGCTACCCGGACTTCAGCGAGGGCCGCCTCGCGAAGGTGCGTTCGCACGTCGTCTCCCGCGCGAGCTGCGCCGTCGTCGCCCGGGAGCTCGAGCTGGGCGACCGGCTCGGCGAGTACGCGCAGGACATCCCGGCCGAGGAGCTCGACCGGCTCAAGCTGAACCGCAACGTCCTGGCGGCGCTGCTCGAGGCGGCGCTCGCTGCGATCTACCTGGAGCACGGCTTCGAGGTGGTCGAGGCGCCGATCGTGGACGCGTTCACGCCGCGCATCGAGTACGCGCTCACGACCCACGTCGACCACAAGACCGAGCTGCAGGAAGCGCTGGCGCGGCTCGGCAAGTCGGTCACGTACACGGTGCTCGAGGTCGACGGCCCCCCGCACGACCGCCGCTTCACCTGTGCAGCCGTCATCGACGGCGAACAGGCCGGGGTCGGTGTCGGCCGATCAAAGAAGGCCGCCGAGCAGGAAGCTGCGAGCAAGGCGCTCGAGACGATCGGCATCCCGGCGGCCTAGCCTTGTCCACCGGCGGAGCCCGGCTTGCCCGGGCGGGAGCCACGTCGCGCGAAGTCGCGTCTGACGTGCCGTCATCCGTTGAAAGTCGTCATGGCGCAGCCGGACTTTCAACGGAGAACTCGAAGGGGGGAACCCGCGAAGCGGGGGTTCCCTATTCGAATAGAGCGCAGCGGTCTCAACAGCGGTCTCCATCCTGTCTGGGCGCTAGCGTCCCCGCGCGATGCACCTTCGCACGATTCGCCTGCGCGGCTTCAAGAGCTTCCCCGACGAGGTGGAGGTGCGCCTCGAGCGCGGGGTCGCCGTCATCGTCGGCCCGAACGGCTCGGGCAAGTCGAACGTGGCGGACGGCCTCCTCTGGGCGACCGGCTCGCTCAGCCCGTCCGAGCTGCGCGCGGAGAAGCCCGACGACGTCCTGTTCGCGGGGAACGCGGCGCGGCAACCGGCGCGCTGGTGCGAGGTCGAGCTGAACTTCGACAACGAGGACGGCTCGTGGACCGACCTGCCCTACGCGGAGGTCTCGATCATGCGGCGCCTCCATCGCGGCGGCGAGGGGCAGTACGTCGTCAACGGCTCGACCGTTCGCCGCACCGACCTCGTCGAGTTGCTCGCCGACGTCGGCCTGGCGAGCGGCGTCACCGTCATCGGCCAGGGCAAGGTCGAGGAGATCCTCGGCGTCGAGCCCGGCCCAGCGGCGCGCGATGATCGAGGAGGCCGCGGGGGTCGGCAAGTTCAAGCGCCGCCGGCACCGCGCCGAGCTGAAGCTCGCGCGCGTCGCCGTCGAGGTCGAGCGGGCCCGGGACGTCGAGGCGGAGGTGCAGAAGCGGCTCCGCCCGCTCGCGCTGCAGGCCAGTGCGGCCGAGCGCGCGGAGAAGCTCCGCGGAGACGTGGAGCTGCTGCGCCGCCGGATCGACGCGGTCGCGCTGGCGGAAGTAGAAGGCCGCGCAGCAGGCGTGGACGAGCGCCGCGCCGCCGCGGCGCTCGAGCGCCGACGCCACGACGAGCGGCTCGAAGCGCTCTTGCGCGAGCGCAACGGGGCGGAGGAGGAGCTGGCCGACGCCGCCGGCAAACGCGAGGCCGCGACCGGCGCGCTGTACCGGCTGCGCGGCGCGGCCGACCGGCTGGGGTTGCGCCGCGAGTCGGCCGAGATCGCCCGGGCAAGCCTGGCCGTGCAGCTCGAGCTCGCCGGCGACGGTGAGCAGAAGGGGCCGTCGCGCGGCCAGCTCGCAAGCGAGGCGGCCGCCGCGCAGCGAACGGCCCGCGAGGCGACCCATGCCCGCGAGTCGCTCGAGGACCGCATCGGCGTCTCCCGTGAGCGGCTCGCGGTACTCGAGCGCTCGCTCGCGGAGCGCGAAGGCCTGTCACCCGCCGCCCGGGCGCTTGCCGAGGAGGGCGAGCAGCTCGCGCTGTCGCTGCTCGAGGTCGAGCCGGGCTACGAGCGCGCCGTTGCTGCGGCGCTCGGGAGGCGTGGCGGCTCGCTCGTCGCGGAGGGCCGCAAGGCGGCGCTTGCGCTGGTCGAGCGTGCGCGGGCCGGCGGGCTCGGGCCGCTCGGCGTCGTGGTGCCGCCCAGGAACGTGACGACCGGCGAGCCGCCGCTCGACGGCGCCGAGCCGCTGGCGCGCCACGTCAAGGCGCGCACGGGCGGCGAGGCCGTTGCCGACCTGGTCGCAGGGGTCTGGCTCGTCGACGTCGAGCAGCTCCGGAAGGTTCGCTCGGGGCACGCGGTCACCCGCGAGGGCTACGGCTACGAGCCGACGCGGGGCGCGATCTTCTACGCCGGCGAAACGGCCGAGTCGGTGCTGCTGGAGCTCGAGGCGCGCCGGCGCGCGCTGGCCGCCGAGATCGCTGCGGACGAAGGCGAGCTCGGGGACGCCCGGACGCGCGAGGAGGCGGCCCGCGCGGAGGCCGACGCGGTCACCGAGGCACTCGCGGCCTTCGGGCCGGCCGTCGCGGTGCTCGACCCGGCGCTCGCGCGCCGTGCGCACGCGCTCGCGACCCGCCTCGTGGAGGCGCTTGCCGGAGGTGAGCGAACGGCAGCGCGCCTCGAAGCGCCGCTGCGCGCCCGCGCGGACGCGGGCAGCGAGCGGACGCGGGAGCTCGCCGAGACCCTGCGCCGGCTCGGCTCCGACGAGGCCGAGGCGCGCCGCGCCGCCGGCGAGCACGCGGCGGCGCTGTCCGCACTGGACGTCGAGCTCGCGCGCCTGCGGGCCGAGTCCGACGAGCTCAAGCGCCGTGTCGGCGACGAGCCGATCGAGCTCGGCGAGGAGCCGCGCGACGAGCTGGTCGAGAAGCTGTCCCGCTCCGAGCGGCGCCTCGAGGCGCTCGGCCAGGTCAACCCGCTCGCGAAGGAGGAGTACGAGAGCGAGAAGGAGCGGCTCGCCGAGCTCGCCGAGCAGCGCGAGGACCTGGAGCGCAGCCTGGAGGAGCTCGAGGACCTGCGCGCGCAGCTGACCGAGGCGGTCGACTCACGGTTCGCCGAGACGTTCGCCGCCGTCGAGCGCGGGTTCGCCGAGGTCGCCGCGACGCTGTTCCCCGGCGGCGAGGGCCGCTTGAATCTGACCGAGCCGTCCGAGGAGGACGGCGAGGAGGCCGAGGCGGGCGTCGAGATCCACCTGCGCCCGGCCGGCAAGCGCGTCACCCGGCTCTCGCTGCTGTCCGGCGGCGAGAAGTCGCTCGGCGCGATCTCGTTCCTGTTCGCGCTCTTCCTGGCGCGGCCGTCGCCGTTCTACCTCCTCGACGAGGTCGAGGCGGCGCTCGACGACACCAACATCGGCCGCTTCGTCGAGCTGCTCCGCCGCTACGCCGACGAGGCGCAGTTCATCGTCGTCACGCACCAGAAGCGGACGATGGAGGCTGCGGACGTGCTGTACGGCGTGACGATGGGCCCGGACGGCGTGTCGCAGGTCGTCTCGCGCCGCACCCCGCGCGAGCCCGCGCTCGCCGCTGTCTCGTAGCCCCGGGCGCACCGACAGGAGTTAGTGGCTCAGAGCCACTATCCGGCCTGGCACGCGGCTAGGGTGCGGCCGCGATGAGCCGTTCATGGGGCGAGCTGCTGGGCGATGCCGATGGCGCGCCCGAGCCGGAGGAGGCGCGGAGCGGCTTCTTCGGACGGTTGCGCGACTCGCTCTCGAAGAGCCGCCAGGCGCTGACGGCCGAGATCTCGCTCGCCGCGTTCGACCCCGCGGACGACGAGGCGTGGGAGCGGCTCGAGGAGTCGCTGATCATGGCCGACGTCGGCGTCCCGGCGACCGCCGAGCTGGTGCGGCGCCTGGAGGCGCGCGGCGCGGACGGCGACCTCGGCCCGGCGCTCGCGGAGGAGCTGGAGACGCTGCTCGGCGAGCCCGGCACGCTCGCGGTCTCCGACCGGCCCGCCGTGCTGCTCGTCGTCGGCGTCAACGGCACCGGCAAGACGACCACGATCGGCAAGCTCGCCGAGCGGCTGCGCGAGCACGGCCACAGCGTCGTGCTGGCCGCCGCGGACACGTTCCGCGCCGCGGCCGAGGAGCAGCTCGAGATCTGGGCGCAGCGCTCGGGCGCCGATTTCGTCGGCTCCTCAGCACGGCGGCGACCCGGCCGCCGTCGCCTACGACGCGATCGAGGCGGCCCGCGCCCGCGGCCGTGACGTCGTGATCGTCGACACGGCCGGCCGCCTGCACACGCAGACGAACCTGATGGAGGAGCTGGCGAAGGTGCGCCGCGTGATCGAGCAGCGCCTCCCGGGCGCGCCGCACGAGACGCTGCTGGTCGTCGACGCGACCACCGGCCAGAACGGCCTCCAGCAGGCGCGCCTGTTCCGCGACACGGTCGGCGTGACGGGTGTCGCGCTGACGAAGCTCGACGGCTCGGCAAAGGGCGGCGTCGCAGTCGCCATCGCCCACGAGCTCGGCCTCCCCGTCAAGCTCGTGGGCGTCGGCGAACAGCTCGACGACCTACGCCCGTTCGACCCGCACGACTTCGCGCGGGCGCTCGTGACGGGCTAGCGCGGCCCGCCGCGTTTGGAACAGACGCCAGAAGGACAGATGAAGGACGTTGCGGCCCGAGGCCGCCCGTCGTCCACGGGGTCGGAAAGGAGCACTCTCGTGTCCCTGACGACTGCGCTGAGCCTGCTGCTCGTCGTAGCAGTCCTCGCCGCGTTTTGGCTCGTCACCGGCGCGCCGGTCACCGACTACTAGGACTCGCCTGCGCCGCGAGCAGGACAGCGGCAGAAACAGGTTCCCAGTTCGCTTTCCCTTGGCCGAAAGGAGATCCACCATGTCGCTCAAGACCGCCCTGACGCTGATCCTGATCATCGGCGTTCTCGCCGCCCTCTGGCTCGTGACGGGCGCACCCGTCCGGGATTACTAGAGCTGGTACACCTCGCGGGCCGGCGTCACGCGCCGGCCCGCAGGCCGCTTGGAAACAAACCCATGGTCGTCCCATACCTCTTCCTCACCGCCCTCGTTGCCGGCTTAGCAGGCGGCTACCTCGCGGGTGGACGGCTCAGCAACATGCCGAGCGTTCCTCCCAGGGCCGCTGGTGTCGTGTTATGCCTCGTCATCGCCCAGGTCGTGATCCTGCGCGTCGTGTCCCTGCCCGATGCGGCGCACGGGGCGTTCGTCACGCTGACCTGCATCGCCGCGGGGGCGTTCGTCCTCATCGCCTGGCAGCGCTGGCGCGGCCGCCGCGTCGTTGCCGTCGCGCTCGCGGTCATCGCGCTGGGTTGGGCGCTCAACACCGCGGTGATCGCCGCGAACGGCAACATGCCGGTCTCCTCCTGGGCGCTGCACGTGGCCGGGTACGACGAGAGCCTGAACGTGGCCGCGGTGGGCGTGCGCAAGCACGAGGATCTGTCGCAGGACACGCGCATGGTGATGCTCGGGGACGTCATTCCCATCCCGCACGCGAAGCGAGTGTTGAGCATCGGCGACGTGTTTCTCCTCGCAGGCATCGCCCTGTTCGTCGCGGGGGCGATGCGACGTGAAGACGGCGTCGAGCTTTCTTCCGGGCCGCGCCCGGTTCCCGGCTGAGGCAGTCTCCTTCGTGGGGCCGGTGAGGGCGGTCGGCCCCACGAGGAGTCAGAGCTCCGGACCGTGGACTAGCCGGCCGCGCGCCGGCGCTCAGTCAAAGTCGATCTTGTAGCCGCGAATCGGGTTCTCGCCGGTCACGTAAATGTTGACGATCCGGACGGAGTTCGGCGCTCCGTCCCTACGGGCCTCGGTCCAGGCTGCCTTCAGCGCCTCGTGGAACGAATCGGCCTCGCGCCAGCCCGTGGGAAAACGGGGATCGTGCGGGCCCTGCGAGACCTCATCCAGGTACTCGGACATCATGTCCTCCGATCGTGTTGATCGGCGCAACCATAGGACGGCGCACGCCGCCCGTCCCGGTCAACCGGCTAGCGCAGGTGCGAGCAGGCGCAATCCGGCCACATTTCCTTTGGCACCGAGGATGCGCCGTGCTTGCGCCAGGGCGGTCGCGGACTCGTCGATCCGGTGCGTCGCCGCGGCGACTTCAGCCCACGCGACAAGCGCCGTCGCCTGCAGCTCCGGCATGTCCGTAGCGCGGGCGGCCTTGCGTGCAGCCCGGGCGATGGCCCACGCGGCCTCGTGATCGGGGAACGCACGGGCGCGAACGCTGCGCCACATCACCTGGGTGACGACGTCCTCCTGCGACGCCGCCGCCTCCACGGCGCCGGTTAGCTCGTACGCCTCCGCCAGCCGCCCCTGAGCTCGCAGCGCCTCGGCGAGGAACGCCGCGATCGTCGTGCGTGCCCCGACCTCGCCCATCGCGCTCAGCGTCTCGTAGCCCTCGCGCAGCTCGCGCTCCGCGGCGGCCGGGTCGCCGGCAAGCAGCTCTATCGTCCCGGGGTCGAGCGAGAACGTGGCGATGCGGTAGCTCATCCCGAGCTCCTCCCAGCCAGCACGCGCGTCCGCCCAGAGCACGCGTGCCTGCGCGTCATCGCCGTCCATCGCGTAGAGCGCGGCCAGCGTGCTACGCACGCCGGCTTCCGTGGCGCGGCTGCCCGTCGCGTCGGCGAGCAAGGACTCGCACCGTTCGATGGCGTCGCGCACCGGCGATGGGCCGTACCTGAGGGCCTGGGCGAGCAACCCGACGAGCGTCGCCACCTCGCGCGCGTCGCCTGCGCGGCGCGCGTGCTCGACGGCACGCTCGAGCGCGCCGGCGCGCGGGCCCCACCGGCAGGCGACGAGGTGGGGCTCGCTCAACAGCCACCACGCCTTTGCAAGCCCGAGCTCGTCACCGACCCGCTCCAGCTCGGGAATCGCGGCCTCGGCGATGCGAGTCATGCGGTCGGTCTGCTCGTCCGGGTCCGTCAGGACGGTGAAGAACTCGTGCTCGATCTCGGCGCGCAGTGCGAGTCGCCGGTCGCCAAGCCGCTCGGCCCGCTCGCCTGCCGCCTTCAGCAGCGCCTCGGTGTCCGCCGAGAAGTCGCCGCTGCGCATGCACGCGCTCGCCAGATCGATCTCGAGCTCCGCGCGCCCGGCGGTGTCGTCCATCGCGATGCCGTGCGCGCGATCGAGGAGGCTCACCGCGGCCGGCACGTCGTCGCGGCCGAAGGCGCGCCGCCCGGACGCGCCGAGCCGCTCGACCGCCCGTGCGGCCAGGCGGCGCGTGCGAGCGTCCGCCGGCCCGAGCTCCAGGCGCAGGCGCACGGCCTGCTCGAGGTGGTAACCGACGATCTCCTCGATCTCGGTCAGCCGCTCGCCCGCGTTGCGCTCCATCCAGTCGGCGAACCACTCGTGGAAGAGCGCGCGGGTCTCCTTCGGCATCGCCTCGTAGGCCACGTCGCGGATCAGCCCGTGGCGGAAGCGGTAGCCGTCCTCGGCCGACGAGGCGGACGCGTGCGGCCGGATGAGCTCCTTGCGCACGAGCGCGAGCAGGTGCCGGCCGACCTCGGCGCGCAGCTCGGGCGGGCACAGATCGGTGATCGCGCGGCGCGAGAACTCCTGGCCGACGATCGCCGCGCGCTCGAGGATCGCCCGCTCGCCGGCCTCCAGCCGGTCGAGCCGCTCGGCGAGCAGCGCCTGGATCGTCGGAGGCACGACGAGGTCGCCCGTCTCCGCCAGCGCTGCGAGCTGCTCGACGTACAGCGGGTTGCCCTCGGCCGAGCGCAGCACGCGCTCGCGGGCAGCGTCGTCGAGCTCGGCCCCGAGCCCTGCGAGGAGACGCTCGGCGTGCTCCTCCGACAGCGGCTCGAGCTGGATGATCTCTGCGCGGACACGCGGCGCGGACCAGCCCGGCCGCCGGTCCAGCAGCTCGGGCCGCGCCAGGCAGAGCACGAGCACCGGCGCGCCCTCGATGCGGCTGTGCAGGTAGTCGAGCAGGTCGAGGAAGGTCGGCTCGCCGCGGTCGACGTCCTCGAAGACGAGCAGCAGCGGCCGCTCCGCCGCGAGCACCTCCACGAGCCTGCGCGCCCCCCAGAAGAGCTCGTCGACCGCGCGCCGCTCGGGCGCGCCGGTCACGTCGGCGAGGCGCTCGAGCACGGCGTCGCGGTCGTCGACGTCGGCGAACGCCGTCTCGAGGCCCTCCGGGCCGAGCGCGCGCAGCAGCTCGACGAGCGGCCAGAACGTGATCCCGTCGCCGTACGGCAGGCAGCGGCCCGTGAGCACGCGCGCCCGGCTGCCGAGCATCGCGCGCAGCTCCTCCGCCAGGCGCGTCTTGCCGATCCCGGCCGGGCCGAGCACCGTCACGAGCCGGCACGAGGGCTCGCCCGACGCCACGGCGAACGCCGCCGCCAGCCGGCCGAGCTCCACCTCGCGTCCGACGAGCGGGGCGTCGAGGCGACGCGCCACGCCTGCGGCGCCGTGGTCGACCTCCCCGAGCTCCCACGGCGAGACGGCCTCCTGCTTGCCCTTGACGCGGAACGACTCGAGCGGCCCTGCCTGCACCGCGTTCGCGACGAGCGGGTACGTCGCCTTGCCGATCAGGATCTGCCCGGGCGCGGCCGCCTGCTCGAGGCGCTTCGCCATGTTGACGGGCTCGCCGGTGACGAACGTGCTGCCGCTCGACGGGTCGCCGACGACGACCTCGCCCGTGTTCACGCCGATCCGGACGGCCAGGCGCACGCCGAAGAGCGCCTCCAGCTCGTCGTTCAGCGTCTCGAGCCGGTCGCGCAGCGACGAGGCCGAGCGCACCGCCCGCAGCGCGTCGTCCTCGTGCACGACGGGCACGCCGAAGACGGCCATCACCTCGTCGCCGATGAACTTCTCGACGGTGCCGCCGTGCCGCTCGACGATCGCGCGCGCCTCCGCGAACCACCGCGACATCACGCGCTGCAGCGACTCCGGGTCGAGCTGCTCGCCGAGCGGAGTCGAGTCGACGACGTCACAGAAGAGGATCGACACCGTCTTTCGAGCCTGCATTAGGCGAGTGTAGGCCTCTCCAGGGGCAATGCGAAACCGCCCAAACGAGGGAGACGGCCCGCCACCTGAAGAGGGCGCCCGTACACTTTTCGGCCATGTTCGACACGCTTTCCGACAAGCTCGGCGCGGCGCTCGCGGGCCTCGACGGCAAGAAGCGCCTCGACGAGGAGGCGATCTCCCGCGCGATGCGTGAGATCCGGCTGGCGCTGCTCGAGGCGGACGTCAACTTCGGCGTGGTCAAGGAGTTCGTCGCGCGGGTGCGCGAGCGGGCGCTCGGCCAGGAGGTGCTGAAGGACCTCAACCCGGGCCAGCAGGTCATCAAGGTCGTCCACGAGGAGCTCACCGAGCTGATGGGCTCCGGCGACTCGCGGCTCGCCTTCGCGGGGCGGCCGCCCACGGTGATCCTCATGGCCGGGCTCCAGGGCTCGGGCAAGACGACCGCCTCCGCGAAGCTCTCGCTGCTGCTGCGCAAGGAGGGCAAGAAGCCGGCGCTCGTGCCGGCCGACCTCCAGCGCCCGGCCGCCGTCGACCAGCTCGAGCAGCTCGGCAAGCAGATCCAGATCCCGGTCTACCGCGGCGAGGGCGGCGACCCGGTCGACGTTGCGGCCGCCGGCGTCGAGCGCGCCCGCGCCGAGGGCCGCGACGTCGTGATCGTCGACACGGCCGGCCGCCTGCACGTCGACGAGGCGCTGATGGAGGAGCTCGTCGCCGTGCGCGACGCGACGAAGCCGACCAACGTCCTGCTCGTGCTCGACTCGATGACGGGCCAGGAGGCGGTCGCGGTCGCCCAGGCGTTCCAGGAGCGGGTCGCGTTCGACGGCGTGATCCTCACCAAGCTCGACGGCGACGCGCGCGGCGGCGCGGCGCTGTCCGTCAAGGCGGTCACCGGCCGGCCGATCAAGCTCATCTCGCTGGGCGAGAAGCTCGACCAGCTCGAGTACTTCCACCCCGACCGCATGGCGTCGCGGATCCTCGGCATGGGCGACGTGCTGACGCTGATCGAGCGGGCGGAGGCCGCCGCCGACGAGGAGGAGCAGGCACGGCTCGAGCAGCAGATGATGGCCGGCGAGTTCTCCTTCGACGACCTGCTGACGAGCTACCGGATGCTCAAGCGGATGGGCTCGTTCAAGTCCGTGCTCGGGATGATGCCCGGCATCGGCAAGCAGCTCCAGGGGCTCGATGTCAACGAGAAGGACATGGGCCGCGTCGAGGCGATCGTGCTCTCGATGACGCCGCGCGAGCGGCGCATGCCGCACCTGATCGACCTCTCGCGCCGCCGTCGCATCGCCGCGGGAAGCGGCACCACGCTCGACCAGGTGAACCAGCTCATGTCGGCGCGCAAGCAGATGCAGAAGCTGATGAAGGGCGTCTCGAAGGGGAAGATGCCGAACCTGCCGCCGGGGATGGTTCCCGGCGGAAACGGCGCCGCTCTCGGCCTGCCGCCGGCCGGCGGCGCGGGCCCCGCCCGGCCCGGAAGCCGCGGGAAACGGAAGAAGAAGCGGTCGAAGCGCTAGCTTGTGGCGCCGCTGGCACAAGCTTCCGGAGGTGACATGGCAGTAAAGATGCGGCTCACGCGAGTGGGCTCGAAGAAGAACCCGATCTACCGCGTCGTCGTCGCCGACTCGCGCGCGCCGCGCGACGGCAGGTTCATCGAGATCGTCGGGCGCTACAACCCGCAGCCCGATCCCTCGCTGATCGAGTTCGACGAGGACAAGGTCCGCGACTGGCTCGGCAAGGGCGCCAAGCCGACCGAGTCGGTACGCCGCCTGCTGAAGACGCAGAACCTCGCCTGACTTGAGCGAGCAGCTGCTCGAGTACCTCGCCAGGCAGCTCGTCGACGAACCGGATGAGGTGCAGGTGGAGCGCGTCGAGCGCGACGACGCCGTCGTGCTCCAGCTCCACGTCGCGCCGGACGACGTCGGCAAGGTGATCGGCCGCCACGGCCGCATGGCGCGGGCGCTGCGCACGGTGATCCGCGCGGGCGGCACCGGGCGGCGGCGCGTGCTGCTCGAGATCGTCGAGTGACCGAGCCGGACTGGGTGACGGTCGGCCGCGTCGGCCGGCCGCACGGGCTTGCGGGCGCGTTCGTGGTGGAGCACGCGAGCGAGTCGCCGGAGCGGCTCGCGAAAGGCGCGATGGTCCACGTCGGCGGCGAGCCCGCCGAGATCGTCGAGTCGAAGGTCGCCGGCGGGCGGCCGGTGATCCGCCTCGACCGCCCGGTGGAGCGCGGGACGCCTCTTCAGGTGCCCCGTTCGGAGCTGCCGCCGCCGGACGAGGACTCCTACTACGTCTTCCAGCTCGTGGGCCTGGGCGTGGAGGAGGACGGCGGGCGAGCGCTTGGCCGCGTGCAGGACGTGGAGCCCGGCGTCGCGAACGATGTGCTCGTGCTCGACTCCGGCCTCCGCCTGCCGCTCGTCGATGCCTGCGTGCGCGAGGTCGACCTCGACGCGGGCACGGTGCGCGTGCTGCCCGGCTTCGGCGGCGACGGGTAACCTCGGCGGCCGCCCCTTGAAGCTCGACATCTTCACCCTGGTTCCGCATGCCTTCGCAAGCGCGTTCGAGCAGCGCCCGCTCGCGTCGGTGCTCGGCTCCGAGCTCGAGGTGAGCCTCTTCAACTACCGCGACACGACGCCGCTCAAGGCCGGCCAGGTCGACGACGAGCCCTACGGCGGCGGCGCCGGGATGGTGCTGCGGGTGGACGTCGTCGCAGCAGCGCTGGAGGCTGCCTACGGCGGGCTGCCGTCGCACCGCGTGATCGCGCTGACCCCGCGCGGACGGGCGCTCACGCAGAAGGTCGTCGACGAGCTCGCAGCCGAGGAGCACGTGACGCTCCTGTCGGCGCGCTTCGAGGGCTTCGACGAGCGCGTGGTCGAGCACCTCGCGAACGACTCGATCTCGATCGGGCCGTACGTGCTCTCGGGCGGCGAGCTGCCGGCGATGGTGATCGTCGACGCGGTGGCACGGCGCCTACCGGGCGCGCTCGGCAACGAGGAGTCGGGCACGGAGGAGAGCTTCTCGCCGGAGCTCGAGGGCGGGCTCGAGTACCCGCACTACACGCGGCCGGCCGAGTTCCGCGGCTGGAGCGTCCCCGACGTGCTGCTCTCGGGCGACCACGGCCGCGTCGCCTCCTGGCGGCGCGAGCAGAGCCGCCTCAGGAGCGCTGCGTGAGGGGCCCCGTCGACCGGATGACCGAGAACCTGCCGCGCCCGTGGCGGATCGCGGTCGACTGGATCGTCACGATCGTCGGGGCGGTCGCGATCGTGCTGCTGATCAAGGCGTTCATCGTCAACCCGTACCGCATCCCGTCGTCGTCGATGGAGCCGACGCTCCACTGCGCGAAGCCGGGCCTCGACTGCGAGGCGGGCTACTCGGACCGCGTGCTCGCGAACAGGTTCATCTACCACTTCACCGACCCGGCCCGGAAGGACATCGTCGTCTTCCACACGCCGCAGCGCGCGCAGGAGCAGTGCGGCGCCGGCGGCACCTTCGTGAAGCGCATCATCGGCCTGTCGGGCGACACGGTCACCGTGCTCGGCAACGGCCAGGTGCGGATCAACGGCAAGCCCCTCGACGAGTCGGGCTACATCGCGAAAGACCGGCTCGGGGGCGAGAGCGGCACCTGGAAGGTGCCGAAGGACGACATCTTCGTCATGGGCGACAACCGCCGGCAGTCATGCGATTCCAGGGTGTGGGGCCCCTTGCCGAAGAACGACGTGATCGGCAAGGTGTTCGCGATCTACTGGCCGCCGAAGCGCATCGGCTTCCCGTAGCCGGCCCAGGCGCGCTACCATGGCGAGCCGGGCCCGCCGGGCCTCTTTTCTATGCCGAACGTGATCGACAGCCTCGAGCAGCGCCAGCTGCGCACGGACCTCCCGAGGTTCAAGGCCGGCGACACCGTTCGCGTCCACTTCCAGGTGATCGAGGGCCAGCGCCGCCGCGTGCAGGTCTTCGAGGGCATCGTCATCAAGCGCCAGGGCCCCGGCGTGCGCGAGACGTTCACCGTCCGCAAGCAGTCGTTCGGCGTCGGCGTGGAGCGGACGTTCCCGGTGCACTCGCCAAAGATCGAGAAGATCGAGGTGATGGCGATCGGCGACGTGAACCGCGCGAAGCTCTACTACCTGCGCGGCAAGGTCGGCAAGAAGGCCCGCGTCCGCGAGATCCGCGGCGCACGCCACGCGATGGCCGAGCAGGCAGCCGCGGCCGCTGCCGCAGCAGAGGAGATTGCCGCGGCGGAGGCGGCCGAGGCGGAGTCGCTCGAGGAGCCGGAGACGGTCGCCGCGGGCGAGCCCGAGCCACAGGCGACTGCCGAGCCCGATGCTGAGGCGTCCGCCGAGCCGGAGGCCGAGGCGTCTGCCGAGCCGGCAGCAGAGGCGTCCGCGGAGGCGCCGGCCGAGGAAGCCGGCGACAACGGCGCCGAGGCCGAGGCCGACCGCGCCGAGGTCGAGCAGCCCGCGTAGTCGTTGGACGACGCGCCCTCGACCGCGTCTCCGGCCGACATCGAACGGCGCGCCGTCTGGCTTGCCGTCGCCGCAGCGCTCGTCATGGTGGTGCGTGGAGGCGCCGGCGGTTTCTTCACGTACAGCGGTCCGGAGCATCTCGACAGGCAGCTCTGGTTCTTCATCGCGAGCACGGTTGCCCTCAGCGGCTCGGTGCTCCTGGCCGGCCTGGTCGCCCTCCCCGAGTACGTGGCGTATCCCGCTCGCATCGCGACTCGCTGGAATCCGGTGCGCCTCTTCGGCTGGGCGCTGCTGTTGTTCGTCGTCGGGGTCGTGATCATGGCGATCGCCGGGATCTGGTCCGCCGCAGACGCGCTCGGCAACAGCCCCTTCAACCAGTAGCAACGACTCTGTGACGATTCTCCGCGGCGGCTGAGGCCGCCGCTATCCTCGGCCCCCGTGGCGCGCCCCGGCCAACGGCTCCTTCGCTTCGACCGCCGGCTCGGCGCGCGCTTCGTCGCGGGTGCCGACGAGGCCGGCCGCGGGTCGCTCGCCGGGCCGCTCGTCGTCGCCGGCGTGCTCCTCGACTACGGCTGCCTGCGCGACCACGCCGTGCGCCCGCTGGCCGACCTGAACGACTCGAAGCAGCTCTCGCACGACGACCGCGAGCGGCTCTTCCACGCCGTGCTCCAGTGCTCGACGCGCGTCTCGGTGCACGTGTTCTCGCCCTGGCGGATCGACCACGAGGGGCTGCACCGCTCGAACCTCGCCGGGCTGCGCGCCGCGCTGCACGCGCTCTCACCGCCGGCCGAGGTGTGCCTCGTCGACGGCTTCCGGCTCGGCCCGACGGCGCCGCCGCACCAGGCCGTCGTCGACGGCGACGAGCGCTCGGCGGCGATCGCGGCCGCGTCGATCATCGCGAAGGTGACGCGCGACCGCGCCATGCGCCGGCTGGACGCGCTGTACCCGCACTACGGCTTCCGCTCGCACGTCGGCTACATCACGCCCGAGCACTCGGCGGTCGTCCGCCGGCGCGGCCCGTCCGAGGTGCACCGGCTCTCGTTCCAGGCGCTCTGCTACCAGGGCGAGGAGCAGCTTGAACACGCGGCAGCGCGGGGCTGAAGCCGAGCGCCGCGCGCGACTCCACTACCGGCTGCGCGGCTACCGGATCCTCGCCATGAACGCGTGGGCCGGCGGGAACGAGCTCGACCTCGTCGTCCGCCGCGGCCGCAGCCTCGTCTTCTGCGAGGTGAAGCAGAAGAGCGGCGACGGCTTCGGCGACCCGGAGGGGATGGTCACCGAGGAGAAGCAGCGCCGCCTGCGCCGAGCCGCGACAGCCTGGCTCGCGCGCAACCCGCGGCTCGAGGAGCTCGACATCCGCTTCGACGTGATAGCCGTCTCGCCGGCCGGGGTGCGGCGGATCGCGGACGCGTTCTAACGCTCACTTGACGCCTTGCCTGGGCGGGCAGAGAATCCGCGGCGTCCCCACCGTCCCGACGAACGGAGGCCGACATGTCCTGGAGCATCAAGGGGAGCTACGCCGAGACCTGCTCGTGCGAGCTTATGTGCCCGTGCAACATGACGTTCGACCACGGCGCGACCTACGACTACTGCCGGGTCACGCTCGTCTTCAACGTGCGCGAAGGCGAGATCGACGGCACGGATGTGAGCGGGCTGAAGCTCGGGCTGATCGCCGACACGCCGAAGGTCATGACGGAGGGGAACTGGCGCGTCGGGCTGTTCGTCGACGAGAACGCCAATGACGAGCAGGCCGACAAGCTCGTGGCTGTCTTCTCGGGCCAGCTCGGCGGCCCGATGGCCGGCCTCGCGCCGCTCATCGGCGAGGTGCTCGGCGTCGAGCGCGTGCCGATCGAGTTCGACGTCGACGGTGTGCATCACAACGTCCGCATCGGCGACGTCATCGACTTCCAGGTCGACGACATCGTCCCGTTCGGCAAGGAGGACGGCCAGCCGGTGAGGTTTGACGGCATGTTCCACCCGGTCGCGCCGAACCTGACGATGGCCGAGGCGAAGCGCTCGAACATCAACGCGTTCGGTATCCAGTACGAGGGCAAGTCGGGGCTGACGACGCCCGAGTTCTCCTGGGCCGCCTGAGCGCGTGATCGCCGTCCGGGAAAGCGCCGCCGGCGACGCGGGGCTCCAGCCCGCGTTCGCCGCTGCCCGCGCCCGGCTGGGCCTCGTCGCCGTGCTCTTCGCGCTGGCGGCGCTCGGCTGGTGGTGGGTCGCCGGCGAGATGGAGGGGATGGACGCGGGCCCGTGGTCGGCGCTCGGCACGGTCGGCTGGTTCCTCGGGGTCTGGGTCGTGATGATGGCCGCGATGATGTTCCCGTCGGTCTCGCCGACGGTCGCGCTCTATGCCCGCATGACGCGCGAGCATTCGCGCTCCGCGGCGGTGCTCTTCACGGGCGGGTACCTCGTCGCGTGGGGCGCCGTCGGACTGGGTGCCTTCGGGCTCGCGGTGCTCGGCGGGCGCGCCACGGGCGACGTTCTCGCGTGGGACCGCGCGGGCCGCTGGGTCGCAGGGTTCACGCTGCTGGTCGCCGCCGTCTACGAGCTGACGCCGCTGAAGGACGCGTGCCTCGGGAAGTGCCGCAGCCCGCTCGGCTTCCTGCTCGGCGCGTGGCGCAAAGGGAGCTGGGGCGCGCTGCGCATGGGCGCGACGCACGGCGCCTGGTGCATCGGCTGCTGCTGGGCGCTCATGGCCTCGCTGTTCGCGCTCGGCGTGATGAGCCTCACCTGGATGGCCGTGATCGCCGGCCTGATCGCGTTCGAGAAGACGATCCCGTGGCGCGGCGCCGCGACGTACGGCACGGCGGCCGTGCTCCTCGTGCTCGGCGTGCTCCTGCTCGCAGCTCCCGAGGCGATCCCCGGGCTGACGATCCCGTCTGGCGGGCCGGCGCCGATGATGCAGATGGGTTGATAAGGGGCGTGGCGTGGGCAGCCCTCCGGTCGCCCAGCTGCCTTGAATGACGTCTCTTAGAGGTCGCGCCCGGCGAGTTCCTCGCGGAGCGCATCCAGCGCGCTCTCGTAATCAGCGCCAACCTCGCGATAAAGCCTCAGCAGGTCGGCATAGGTCGAGGGCGCATCGCCGACGAAGTTCCAAAAGCCGGCACCCATTCGAACCTCGCGCGGAAAGTCGAAAAACCGCTTAGGGTAGGCGTGAGCGTACGCTTCCGGCGCGCCGTAGGGATCGTACGGCACTCCCCACGAGACGAAGGCATCCGGCTGACGGCGAATCCCGAGCGCCGTGAGCAGGCGGGTCTTCATCTCGACGCACTGGCCCTTGTTCGGTTTGGCGCTCTTCATTTCGAAATAGTGGTGTGTCCCGGCGTGCGTCGTGATGTAGAGGTCGATCCGCGTGGTGGTCGTCACGGTGGCGCCGAAGGCGCCTAGCAGCTGCTCGCGCTCGAACTCGTGGTCCGGTGCTGCGGATGCAGCTTCGAGCGCAGCTACCCGCTGGGTGATGAACTCACGCGCTAGGACGGGAAGCTCGCCCGTGAGGTCGTAGGCGCGCCGAGCATCAGCGTGGCTTGCCTTGCCGATGACCTGCGCGACACGTTCATGCACGTTTCCCAACGAAGTTGAGAACGCTCGTTCGCCGAGTCCTCGAATGCCCGGAACGAGGGCGTCATGGAACGGTGCAAGAACGCCGGTTGGGGATATGCCCTCCTCCTTGATGCGTTGGATCTCGTGAACCTGTTTGTTGACCCAGCCGTCCATGAAACGGCCGAGGATCTCTTTCACGCTGGCTTCGACCTGGCCGTCCACGAGCCGCTAGAGCGCGCGGCAGATGAGCACGTCTTCGAAGAACTCGCCTGCGCGTCGGCCGGTGCGCCGGTTCACGTGCCGAGTGATCCGATCCTCCTCAACGAGGCCTGAGTTCTCGAGGATCGCTGGATAGAGCCCGTGGGAGTCGTTCACGACGATGAGCACACGGGCGTCACGCTGGAGTTGCGCCGCAACGTTGTCGAAAGCGGCGCTCATCGCGTCGACGTACGCGCTGAGCGCCGTCTTTCTGCGGCCGGCTGCCGCAGCCCCGATTTCGTGGCTCCGACGGTCCTCCAAACCGAGCAGTTCATAGGCGTACCGGTGCTGCTCGTGGTAGTCGATGAGGCCGGGGTACGGCGGAGAGGTGATGATGCCCGCTGTGGGCCGCTCGAGCTTTGCGGTACGCGTGTCCTCGTGAAGAACCGTCACGGAAGCATCTGTCCGAAGACCCGCGAAGTCTCGAATCCGCCGACACGTGTCGGTCGTGTAGCGACTGAGGAACTTCGCCGCGGTCTCAACCGGCCTGCATGTCCGCTTGTGCTTGTGGCAGTAATAAGGCTCGGTCGTCGGTCTGCGCGGAAAATCGAGATCGAAGTGGGTCGTCAGCCGAGCTGACCGAGCCGCTCGCGAAAGGATGACACGAGCGACGTCGGCGTGCTGCTCAGGGAGGCTCGCGAGGGCCTCTCGATAGGCGAGCAGCTCTTGCAGGGCCGCGGGCGCGAACCATTGCCGAAGCCATGGCGAGACAACCGAGATCTCGCCGCTGTCCCGGCGGGCGTCTTCAAGGACAGATCGGAGACCAAGCTCGAGTTCGGCGACCGCGTAGTGCCTTGTCTTGACCCGCGCTAGCAGGCAGTTGAAGGCTGAGATATCTGTTCCGACAGCGTTCGCGCCGAAGGCGTTGGCCTCGACGAGAGTTGTGCCCGAACCGACGAATGGGTCGAAGATCGTCTCACCGCGTTGGAAGTAGCGCCTGAGAAAAACCTCGACGAGCTGAGGAATGAACTTACCGAGGTACGGATGCAAGGCGTGGACGTGCTTCGTCCGCTCCACCTGAGGAAGCTGTTCCTCTGACCACGAGAGCTCGAGATCGATCGACTGGTAGAGCGCCTCCTGGGTTCGCGCAAGCATGCGTGGAATCTATTTGGTCGGCAGGACATGCTTGCAAGCAATCCAATTCGCAAGCTCTTATATGAAAAAACACAGTCTGAAAAGTACATACAACAAAAAACAGACAATGCAAAGAAGTGGTTGAACAGTACTCCTGCGGACTCTGCTCGCTAGAGGCGGTTGAGCTCGTCCAGGCCCAGGTAGGCGGCCGCGACGTCGCTGAGGGCGCCGCGCCGCACGTGGTCGCGGAAGTCGGCGAACGGCATCAGTGCGATCTCGACCGCCTCGTTCTCCTCGAGCCACGGCTCGGCGACGCGGTAGCAGCCCGTCGCGACGAACGCGTGGCGGCGGTGCGTCGAGTACGCGCCCGCCCAGGACGTGCCCGCGGGGCGGAGGTCGCCCTCGTAGCCCGTCTCCTCGAGCAGCTCGCGCCGCGCCGCCTGCTCGGGCGTCTCGCCGTCGTCGACGATCCCGCCCGGTAGCTCGTAGAGCAGCTCCTCGGGGCCCGGGCGGTACTCGCGCACGAGGAGCACCTCGTCGTCCACGGTGAGCGCGAGCACGGCGACCGTGTCCGGGCTCCGGAAGACGTCGAAGTCCGCCTCGCGCCCGTCGGGAAGCCGGAACCGGCGCGTCAGGATCTTGCGGAAGCCGTCGTACGACAGGCGTTCGCTCAGCTTCACCCACGGGCGCATGCCGAGAAGATGTCGCAGATTCGGCAGAGACGCATGCGTAGATCGTCCGTAGCGTCGAACCGTGCTGGCACGGGTTCTCACGCACGCGCTCGTCGGGCTCGAGGCGAGACGCGTCGAGGTCGAGGCGCACATCCAGGGCGGGGTGGAGGCCTTCGCGCTGGTCGGCATGGGCGACCGCGCCTGCCAGGAGGCGAAGCACCGCGTGAAGAGCGGCGTGCTCGCAGCGGCGCTCGAGTGGCCGAAGAAGCGGCTGACGGTCAACCTGGCACCGGCGCCGCTGCGCAAGGAGGGCTCGGGCTACGACCTCGCGATCGCGCTGGCGATCCTCGCCGCGTCGCGGCAGCTTCCCCCGGAGCGGGTGCACGAGCACGCTGCGGTCGGAGAGATCGCGCTCGACGGGCGGATCCGGCCGGTCGGGGGCGCCGTCGTCGTCGCCGAGGCGGCGCGCCGGGCGGGTGCGGAGCGGATCCTCTGCGCGGCCGAGTCGGGGCCGGAGGCGGCACTCGGCGGCGTCGAGGCGATCCCGGTGCACCACCTGGCCGAGGCGGCCGCGTACCTGCGCGGCGAGGTGGACATCGCGCCGTGTGAGCCGGCGAGCGGCGAGCGGGCGCCGCCCGCGTATCCCGACCTCGCAGACGTGCGCGGCCAGGAGCGGGCGCGGAGGGCGCTCGAGATCGCCGCCGCTGGCGCGCACAACCTGCTGTTCGCTGGGCCGCCCGGAACGGGCAAGACGATGCTCGCGCGCCGGCTTCCTGGCGTCCTCCCGCCGCTCACGTTCGACGAGGCGCTCGACGTGACGCGCATCTGGTCGGTCGCCGGGCTGCTCCGCTCCGGGCAGGGGCTGGTCGAGCGGCGGCCGTTTCGCGCGCCGCACCACAGCGCGTCGATGCCGGCGATCGTCGGCGGCGGCGGGCGCGGCCTGCGGCCTGGAGAGGCGACGCTCGCGCACAACGGCGTGCTGCTGCTCGACGAGCTGCCCGAGTTCGCTCGGCCGGCCCTCGAGGCGCTGCGCCAGCCGCTCGAGGACGGCTCGATCGCCGTCGCGCGCGTGGAGGGCAAGGCGGTCTTCCCGGCGCGCTTCCAGCTCGTTGGAACCATGAACCTTTGCCCGTGCGGCGCGCGCGGCGATCCGCGGGCGGAGTGCACGTGCTCGGCGCAGCGCCTCGCGACGTTCCGCGACAAGCTCTCGCGCGCGCTCCTCGACCGGTTCGACCTGATCGTCACCGTGCCGCGGGCGCGCGCCGACGAGCTCGCCGCGGCGCCCGGCGAGCCGTCCGCGGCGATGCGTGCGCGCGTCGTCGCGGCGGGCGACCGGCGCGTGGCGGGACGGACCGCTGCCGCGGACACGCTGCTCGACCGCGCCGTGGAGCGGCTGCCGCTCTCGGGTCGCGGGCGGGCGCGCGTTGCACGCGTCGCGGCGACGATCGCCGCGCTCGCCGCTGCCGACGCGGTCGAGGAGGAGCACGTCGCCGAGGCGCTCGCCTACCGGCCGCCGAAGGTGCTGGCCACGTGAGCGAGCTCGCGGTCGCCGCCTTCGCCGCCGAGAGCGGCGAGCACGTGCTCGCCGCGCCGAGGAACGAGCGCTTCCGTGCATTCGTCCGCCGGTTCGACGAGCGGGCATACCGCGAGCGGCTGGCAGCGCTGGGGGTCACCTGGCTCGCCCGTTCGCGTGGGCTCCCGCGAAGCGTTGCGACGATCTTCGACCCGCCGGCGGGCGTGTTCGTCAGGGGCTGCGCCCCGCTCGAGCTGCTCGATGCGCCCTCGGTCGCGGTCGTCGGTGCGCGGGCGTGCTCGCCCTACGGCGCCCAGGTGGCGCGCATGCTCGGCCGCGAGCTCGCGGCCGCGGGCCTCGTCGTCGTCAGCGGTCTCGCGCGCGGGATCGACGCCGAGGCGCACCGAGGCGCGCTCGAGGCGGGTCGGCGCACCGTCGCCGTGCTCGGCTGCGGGATCGACCGCGACTACCCGGCGTCGCACGCGGAGCTCGCCGGCCGCATCCGCGCGTCCGGGCTCGTCGTGTCGGAGTACGGGCCGGGCGTCGAGCCGGCACCGTGGCGCTTCCCGGCGCGCAACCGGATCGTCGCGGGGCTCTCGCAGGCGACGGTGGTCGTCGAGGCGCGCGAGCGGAGCGGCGCGCTCATCACGGCGGATCTCGCCCTCGAGGAGGGGCGCGAGGTCTTCGCCGTGCCGGGGGAAATCACCAGCGCGCTGTCGGCCGGCACGAACAGGCTGCTCGCGCTCGGCGCGACGCCGCTCCTCGAGGCCGCCGATGTGTTGCGCTCGTTCGGTATCGATCCAACGGAGCAGCCGGCCCCCGCCGGCCTGAGCGAGCCCGCGGCGACGGCCCTCGAAGCGCTCGGCGACGGCCCCGCGTCGATCGACGAGCTCGTCGCCGCGACCGGCCTCGGCGCAGGAGCGGTCGCGGCGGCGCTGAGCGAGCTCGAGCTGGCAGGCCTGGCCGCGGAGGGCGACGGTCGCTACCGGCGGGCAGCCGGGCGGTGAGTACGATCGCCGCGCGTGGGCTCGTTCTGGCTCGAGGAGGAGGCGGCACCGCTTCCGGCGACACGGTTGCAGGGCGAGCCGGACGTCGTTGTCGTGGGCGGCGGGGTGACCGGCTGCTCGTGCGCCCTCACGCTCGCGCAGGCCGGCGCGCGCGTCCGCCTCCACGAGGCGCGCGTGATCGCGTCGGGCGCGAGCGGCCGCAACGGCGGCTTCGCGCTGCGCGGAGGTCTCGCGTATTACGACGTGGCGCGCAGCGAGCTCGGACCGGAGCTCGCCCGTCAATTCTGGGAGCTGACCGAGCGGACGCTCGAGCGGATGGCGGCTCTCGCAGGCGACGCGTTCGTCCGGACCGGGAGCGTGCGCCTGGCCGACGAGACGGAGCTCGCATTGCTGCGGGCCGAGTACGACGCCCTGGTCGCCGACGGCTTCGCCGCGGTCTGGCACGACGACCCGCCGGGGCGCCTCGGCGGGCTGTTCGCCGGTGCGCTCGAGCACCCGGGCGACGGGTCGTTGCGGCCTGCCCGCTGGGTGCGGCGCCTCGCGAAGCACACTGCCGAGGCGGGCGCCGAGCTGCGCGAGCACGACCGTGTCGAGTCGCTGGAGGCGCTTGGCGATGTGCAGGTGGTCGTTGCGACGGACGGCTACCCGGGCGGGCTCGTGCCGTTCGTCGACGAGTCGGTGCGGCCGACGCGCGGCCAGGTGCTCGTCACAGAGCCGCTCGCCGAGGTGGAATACGGGCGCCCGCACTACGCGCGCTACGGCTACGACTACTGGCAGCAGTTGCCGGATGGCCGGCTCGTGCTCGGCGGTCAGCGCGACACCAGCCCCGAGACCGAGTTCACCGCCGTCGAGGAGACGACGCCGCTGATCCAGGGGCGGCTCGAGCGGCTGCTCGAGGGCCTGCTCGGCCGCGTGCCGCCGATCACGCACCGCTGGGCCGGGATCTTCGGCAGCTCTCCCGACGGACGGCCGCTCGCGGGTCGCGTGCCCGGCACCGAGAACGTGTGGGTCGCCGCGGGCTACTCGGGCCACGGAAACGTGCTCGGGCTCGCGTGCGGCGATCTCGTCGCCCGGGCGATTCTCGGCCAGACCCCGCCCGAGCTGGCGCTGTTCGACCCGGCGCGGCTCGTCTAGCCGTACAGCCGGTCGGTCTTCGCGGCCATCACGAAGTCGTTGCGGTGGAGGCCCTTGATCTTGTGCGTCCACCACGTGACGGTCGTCCGTCCCCATTCGGTCAGCAGCGCGGGATGGTGCCCCTGCTCCTCGGCGACCGCCCCGACCCGGTCGGTGAACGCGAGGGCCTGCGCGAAGTCGTCGAACGAGAACATGCGCTGCAGTTGCTTGATGCCGTCGATCTCGATGAGCTCCCAGTCGGGGATCTCCGGCAGGAGGTCGGCGATCTCCGCGTCGGTGACCTGCGGCGCATCGCGCCGGCACGCCACGCACGTTGCCCCGGCCAGGGTGCTCACGCCGACAGCCTAGAGCTGGATCGCCTGTACGCCAGCCAGCTCGCCCTGCTGGTGCTTTCGGTAGGCGGCGAGTGCGATCGCGAGGTCTTGAATCGCGAGCCCGGTCGAGTCGAACGCGGTGATGTCGTCGTCCGACCGCCGGCCCTCGGCGGCGCCGGTGAGGACGGCGCCGAGCTCGGTCACGTCGTTGCGCGCCAGCAGCCCCGCCTCGTACGCATAGACCACCTCGCCGCCGTGCGACGCCTGCTCCCAGTCATCGCAGAAGGCGTGCACCCGTGCAAGCTCCTCCCTGGCGATCTCCGCCTTGCCCGGCCCGTCGGCACCCATGAGGCTCACATGTTGGCCGGGCCGGAGGTCGCCCTCGCCGAACAGCACCTCGTGGCCGGGCGTGACCGTCACCACCACGTCGGCGGCGAGCGCCTCCTCGCGGCTCGGCGCAACGCGTGCGGCGAGCTCCTCGGCGACCGTGGCCGCCCGCGCCAAGTCGACGTCCCAGACCATGACGTCTCGGCCGCGGGCGGCGAACGTCTTCGCGGCCTGGCGGCCGTTCACGCCCGCGCCGATCACCGTCGCCGGCCCGTCCGGGCGCCCGAGCACCTCCGCAGCGAGGACGGCCGCTGCACCGGTACGCAGCGCCGTGACGGCGCCCGCGTCGAGCACTGCGCTCAGCGACCCGTTCTCGGCGTCCGAGAGGAGCACGAGCCCGGTCACCGTCGGCAGCCCGCGACCCGGGTTGCCCGGGAACGACGTGACCCACTTCAGCAGCGCGTGCCCGCCGCCGAGCGCAGGCATCGCACGGAAGTCGCCGGCGGGGTAGTTCGTGACGTAGACCTTCGGCGGCATCGTCCACTCGCCGCGCGCGAAGGCGACGAACGCATCGCGCACGGCCTCGACCGCCTCCACGGGCGACACGGCCGCCTCGACGTCCCGCGCGGTCAGTAGTGGAACGTTCGGCACGCTTCCTCTCCAGTCGCGTCACCCACGGGTGCGTTCTACCGCGTTACCGTCGAGACCGGAGGGAGGCAAGCGGCCGGCCCCAGGGCCATGGCCCGCGCGGACGTGGCCGGAACGGACATGTCCGTCAGACGTTCTTGACCGCGTCGACGAGCTTCGCGACCGAGTCCTTTGCGTCGCCGAACAGCATCGCCGTCTTGGGGTCGACGTACAGCGGGTTGTCGATGCCGGCGAAGCCCGGGTTCATGGAGCGCTTCAACACCACGATGTTCTTCGCGTGGTCGACGTTCAGGATTGGCATGCCGTAGATCGGGCTCGACGTGTCGTTGCGCGCGGACGGGTTCGTCACGTCGTTCGCGCCGATGACGAGCGCGACGTCCGTCTCGTCGAAGTCGTCGTTGATCTCGTCCATCTCGAACAGCTCGTCGTACGGCACGTTCGCCTCGGCGAGCAGCACGTTCATGTGGCCCGGCATGCGGCCCGCGACCGGGTGAATCGCGTAGCGCACGTCGACGTTCCGCTTGTCCAGCTCGTCGGCGAGCTTGCGCACGTCGTGCTGTGCCTGCGCGACCGCGAGCCCGTACCCCGGCACGACGATCACGCGCTTCGCGTACGCGAGCATGACCGCCACGTCGTCCGCGGTCGTCGAGCGCACCGTGCCGTCCGTGCCTCCCGCGGCGGCCGCGGCGCCCGACGCCTGGATCTGGCCGAAGGCGCCGAAGAGCACGTTCGTGACCGAGCGGCCCATCGCGCGGGCCATCATCAGCGTCAGCAGCGTCCCCGACGCGCCGACGAGCATGCCGCTCACGATCAGGACGTTCTCGTGGAGCACGAAACCGGTCGCCGCCGCGGCGATGCCCGTGAACGCATTGAGCAGCGCGATCACGACCGGCATGTCCGCGCCGCCGATCGGAAGCACGAACAGCACGCCGAACGCGAGCGCGCCGACGACGAGCAGCGCCAGCACCGCCTCCGACTCCGCGCCCGCGATGATCGCGATGCCGAGTGCCGCCACCGCTGCGATCACCAGCCCGTTGATGAGCTTCTGGCCCGGGTAGACGATCGGCCGGCCGCCGATCAGCTCCTGCAGCTTCGCGAACGCGACCGCGCTGCCGGCGAACGAGATGCTGCCGATCAGGGCGCTCAGGACGATCGAGACGGAGACGTTCAGGTCGAGATTGCCGGGCGCAGGCGTCGCGTCATGGAACTCCGCGAGCGCGATCAGCGCCGCCGCGCCGCCGCCGACGCCGTTGAACAGCGCCACCATCTGCGGCATCGCCGTCATCTTCACGGCGCGCGCGGCGTACCAGCCGACCGGCGCGAAGACGGCCATCACGAGCAGGATCCAGCCGATGTTCTCGAGGCCGGGGCGGAAGAACGTCGCGACGATCGCGACCGCCATGCCGAACGCGCCGAGCCAGTTGCCGTGCCGCGCCCGCGCCGGGTTCGACAGGAAGCGGAGCGCGAGGATGAAGCAGACGATCGTGACCAGGTACGCGAGCGTGATCGCGTCCGTGCGGCTCACGAGCCCTCCTGCTCCTTCACGGGCTCGCGCTTCTTGAACATCTCGAGCATCCGGTCGGTCACCACGAAGCCGCCGACCACGTTCATCGTCCCGAGCGCGACCGCCGCCAGCGACACGATTCGCACCCACCAGGCCTGGTCGGGCAGGCCGGCCACGATGATCGCTCCGACGATCACGATGCCGTGGATCGCGTTGGTGCCCGACATCAGCGGCGTGTGCAGCAGTGTCGGCACCTTCGAGATCACCTCGATGCCCACGAAGACTGCGAGGATCAGGACGGTCAGCTCGATCAGGAACTGGCTCTGGCTCATGCGGCCACCTTCTCTCTCGTCGACGCATGCCCCCGCGGTGATCTCGTCGTCCCAGTCGAGGTTGAGCGTGCCGTCCGGGGCAAGGTGCTGCAGCAGCGCCATGACATTGCGCGCGTACAGCTGGCTGGCGTGAGTGGGCATCTCGCTCGGCAGGTTGAGCGTCCCGACGACGAGCACGCCGTCGACGTCCGCCTCCTCGCCCGGCTGCGTCAGCTCGCAGTTGCCGCCCGCCTCGGCCGCGAGATCGACGATCACCGAGCCGGGCCGCATGCCCCGGACGGCGGCGGCCGGGATCAGCTTCGGCGCCGGCCGGCCGGGGATGAGCGCAGTCGTGATGACGGCGTCGAAGCCGGGGATGCGCTGCGCCAGCGCCTGCTGCTGCTGCGCCTGCTGGGATGGCGTCAACTCTCGCGCGTAGCCGCCCTCGGTCTCCTCGCCGTGCACGCCCAGGTCGAGGAACGTCGCGCCGAGGCTCTCGACCTGCTCCTTCACGACCGGCCGCACGTCGAAGCCGGACACGACCGCGCCGAGCCGGTTGGCCGTCGCGATCGCCTGCAGCCCGGCGACGCCGGCGCCGAGCACGAGCACCTTGGCGGGCGGGACGGTGCCGGCCGCGGTCATGAGCATCGGGAAGAAGCGCGGCAGCCGGTCGGCCGCGATCAGCGCCGCCTTGTAGCCGGCCACGGTGCTCTGCGAGGAGAGCGCGTCCATCGGCTGGGCGCGCGTGATGCGCGGGATCGACTCCATCGCGAACGCGACGACGCCGCCGCCTGCGAGCCGCTGGATCCCCTCCGCATCGGTCAGCGGCTGGAGGAACGCGATGAGCACCTGGCCCTCGCGCATCCGCGCGGCCTCCTCGGCCGACGGCCGGGCCACGCGGACGACGGCCTCGGCCTGGGCGTAGAGCTCGTCGGCACCGACGAGGCGCGCGCCCGCCTCCGTGTACTCCTCGTCCGGGTAGCCGGCCGCGGTGCCTGCGCCACGCTCGACGAGGACGTCGAAGCCGGCCTTCGCGAGCCGTCCGGCGATGTCGGGCACGAGCGCCACGCGGCGCTCGCCGGCAGCGGTTTCCTTGGGGACGCCGACGACCATGAGTCGCGCAACTCTATGGTCCGGAGCGGCGGGCGGGATGACGGTATCCCCGCACGGCCGGTGCGGGTCAGCCCGCGGTCAGAGCGTGGCCCAGACGTCCAGCTTCGAGCGCGTGCGGCGGATGACCTCGTCGGTGAACGCGGTCGTGCCGACGTGACCGCCGAGGTCGGCGGTGCGCACGCCCTCCGCGACAGCCTCGAGCGCCGACTCGCGGATCGCGCGCGACGCGCGCTGCGACGCGTCGTCGCCGTATGCGAGCAGCGCGGCGGCGGCCAGGATCATCGCCAGCGGGTTGGCCACATCCTTGCCCTGGAGCGACGGCGCCGTCCCATGGGCGGCCTCGGCGACGATGGCCTGGAGCACGAAGTCGTCGTCGAATGCGACGAGCCGTGATTCGGCGCCCGCGATCGAGCCGAAGAGCGGCAGCACGAGGTCGGAGAGGATGTCGCCGTCGCGGTTGAGCGCCGGGATGACGAGCGGCGCGCCGGAGCTCTGCAGGAGCAGCGCGAACGTCGCGTCGATCAGTTGGGGCTCGTACTTCACGTCCGGGTGACGGGCGGCCGCCGCGTCCATCTCCTCCTTGAGCAGCCCTTCGTAGACGGGGCTGACGGTGTACTTGGGCCCGCCGAAGACCTTCGCGCCGATGCGCTCCGCCTCGCGGAAGGCGAACTCGGCGACCGCGCGGCAGATGCGCCGCTCGATGCGCTCCGTGCGCAATGCCACCTCGTCGTCGCCCTCGCCCTCGCGCCACTCGCGCGCGCCGTACGCGTCGCCCACGGCCATGCGCACGATCGAGATCGGCTCGTGCACGCCGCCGAGCGGCACCACGCCGGGGATGCGCCGGCCGGTGCGGATGATCACGCGGCCGCCGATCTCCTCGCGCAGGATCCGGTTGGGCGAGCCGATGTCGTCCTTGCCCTCGGGCGTGATCGTCGCGGCCTTTAGCCCGAGCCCGGTCTCGCGGATGCGCGCGGCCGCGTCGTAGACGACCTCGTTGCCGGTGGCGCGCCGGTGCTCGAGCGACAGGTCGTAGCGCTCGAACTCGACCGGCACGCCGGTGACGTCGGGGTCGAGCGCGCGCAGCGCCTCCTCGAGCAGCTCCTGCCCGGTCTCGTCCCCCTCGAGGACGACGATGGTCGTGTCCGCCATGCGGCGCGATTCTACGGGCGGTTACACGCGCGGTCCGTCCGGCTAGAACGTCGCGATGACGAGGCGGGGTGGATGGCGGCGGGAAGGATCGCGGCGGCGCTTTCGCTACGTCGACAGCCGGGGCAGGCGCATCACCGATCCCGAGCAGCTCGCCCGCATCGAGGAGCTCGTCATCCCGCCCGCCTGGCGCGACGTGTGGATCTCGCCCCGGCCGGGCGCGAAGCTGCAGGCGACGGGCGTCGACGCGGCCGGGCGGACGCAGTACCTGTACCACGAGAGCTTTCGCGCGCAGCAGGAGCAGGCGAAGTTCGACAAGCTGATCCGCTTCGCCGAGCGGCTGCCCGACCTGCGCGAGTCGATGGCGGGCCACATGGAGCTCGACTCCTACGAGCGCGAGCGTGTGGCCGCGGTGGCGGTGCGGCTGATCAACATGGGCTGGTTCCGCGTGGGGTCGGAGCGCTACGCGCGCGAGTCGCGGACGTACGGGATCACGACGCTGACGAAGCGGCACGTGGCCGTGCGCGGCAAGCGGATCGCGTTCAGCTTCCGCGGCAAGCACCGTGTGCTCGTGCGGACGCAGGTGGTCGACGCGGAGCTGGCGGAGGCGGTGCGCGAGCTCCTCAAGCTCCCGGGCGGCCGGCGGCTCTTTCGCTACGTCGAGGAGGAGGAGCGCTTCACGCTCACCGGCGCGCGCCTCAACGACTACGTGCGCGAGTACCTGGGCGACGACTTCACGGCGAAGGACTTCCGCACGTGGGGCGGGACGCTCGTGGCGGCGGTAGCGCTCGCCGAGCACGGGCCGGCCGAGACCGAGCGGGAAGCGAAGCGAGTCGTCGCGGCGGTCATGCGGCGTGTGGGCGAGCGGCTCGGCAACACGCCGGCGGTCGCGCGGTCGTCGTACGTCAGCCCTGCCGTCATCGAGCAGTACATGGACGGCCGCACGATCGACGACTTCCGCCCGAGGCGGCTGCGCATGGTCGGCGCGCGCGACTTGGGGCTCGACGCCGAGGAGGCGGCGCTGCTCAGCCTGCTGCGGTCGTGGCGGATCCGCAGCGCGCGAGCGGCCGCCTGAGCCTCGAGCGAGTTCGCAGACTCGGCACCGTTCCGGCACGGTCGCGTTCGGGCTTCGGGAATAGGCTCGAAGCGGGTAGCGAGGGTGGATCGACCCCCCACCCAGGGTGGGGAGAGCAGATCGTGGGGGACATGTTTCGCGGGGACATGTCCCTCTGCCCTCGCCGTTTCCGCATGGACGGATCACCCGGACGCCCGCGACGCCGTGGCGGGTCAGAGCAGCTGCGCGAGCAGGTACAGCACGAGCACTCCGACCAGACGATCCCGACGAACACCAGCGCCCTACGGCCTTGCAGTGGGGGAGGAGGGATGCCTAGCTGATCGATGCGTCGAACGAACGCCGTGGCGGTGTTGGTGTCCGCTTCCCGCCGGCCGATCCAGACGGCGCGCAGAACCTGAATCCCCCAGAAGCCGAGGAACAAGAGCAGCACGAACCAGGAGCGGGCTGACACGGCCGCCACGACGAATGGGCTCAACATCAGCCCGAACCGCACCCAGAAAGAGGGTGCGCGAAGCAGCGCCGCCTCGTCAGGGCCTTGAACCTGATCTCGCACGCGGATAACCGATGAGCGCGAATGCGGCACCGAGGAAGGCGAGTGCGAGTGCGATCTGCGCCATTCCCGCCGGTTTCCCGGGTGGACAGTCCAATCATGCGGCTACTTGTCCGTGAGAAGCTTTTCCCGCTCTTTGGGAACTCACAAAAGGCGCCGTTCAGGCGCCGTCCGAAGGCGTCCGTACGATGGGCAGGTGACCCTCTCGCTGGTCGCCGGGCCGGCGAACGCCGGCAAGGTTGCGCTGCTCCTCGAGCGCTATGTGGCCGCTCTGGATCGCGACCCGTATCTGATCGTGCCGATCGGGTCGGACGTCGAGCGGGTCGAGCGGGAGCTGGTGGCCCGGTGGGGCGGCCTTGTCGGGGGATCGATCGGCACCTTCGACGATCTCTTTCGCCGGATCGGCCGCCGCGGCGCACGGCCGCTCGCCACCGACGTCCAGCAGACGCTCCTGCTCCGCCGCGCCACCGCACAGGCCTCCCTGAACGGCCTCGCCGCCTCGGCGCGCTCGACCGGCTTCGTCGAGGCGCTGCGCGACGCGGTGCGCGAGCTCGGCGCCGCGCTCGTCGAGCCCGCTGACGTCGAGGGCGACCTCGGCCGCCTGTACGCCTCCTATCGCGAGGAGCTCGACCGGTGTGGCCTCTGGGACCGCGATCTCCTTCGCGCCCACGCCGTCCACCAGCTCGAGGGTGACTTCGAGGCGTGGCAGGGGCAGCCCGTCTTCGCCTACGGCTTCGAGGACCTGACCGAGGCCGAGTGGCGCCTCGTCCAGGCGCTCGCCGGCCGCGCCGACGTGACCGTGTCCCTTCCGTACGAGCCGGGCCGCCCGGCCTTCGCTGCGCTGCGAACCACCGCCGAGCAGCTGGCCGCGCTCGCCGGGCAGCGCGTCGAGGAGCTCCCGTCCGCGTTCGACGACGTCGCTCATCCGGCGATCGCGCACGTCGAGCGGGCGCTGTTCGCCGACACGCCGCCGCCCGCGCCGCCGATCGAGGGCGCGATTCGCTTCTTCGAGGGCGCCGGCCCGCGCGGCTCGCTGGAGCTCGTCGGCCAGGAGATCCTCGAGCTGATCCGCGGCGGCACGGCCGCCCGAGCGGATCGGCATCGTCTGCCCGTCGGTCGACCGCCTGCAGGCGCCGCTCGAGACCGCCTTCGGCTCGCTCGGCATCCCGTACGCCGTCGAGGCGCCGACCCGTCTCGAGGCCGCGCCGTACGGCCGCGCGCTGCTCTCGCTGCTCCGCTTCGCCTGGCTCGGCGGCGGCCGGCGCGAGCTCTTCGGCTACATCCGCTCGCCGTACTCGGGGCTCGCGCGCTCGCACGCCGACTACGTGGAGGGGCGCCTGCGCGGCCGCGGGATCGCGGCGCCCGAGCGCGTCGACGCAGAAGTCGAGGTGCTCCGCGGCGCCCGGCTGCCCGTCGTCGACGGACTCCGCGCCGAGCAGGACGCTGTCGTCGCGGCCCGCGATGCGGCAGCCGCCCTTATCCGTGGCGCCCACGGCACCGAGCGGCCGCCGGTCGGCGAGACGTCGCGCGACGACCTGCGCGCGTACGAGGCGGTCGCGCGCCAACTCGACGAGCTCGACGGCTGGCAGCGGCTCGAAGGGCGCCTCACGCGCGAGGACGTGGTCGCCGCACTCGAGCGCCTCACCGTCTGGCCGCGCAACGCCGGTGGGCCTGGTCGCGTCGCGGTCGTCGATCTCCTCCGCGCCCGCACACGCCGCTTCGACGCCGTCTTCGTGCTCGGCCTGGAAGAGGGGAGCCTTCCTCGCCGGCCGCCGTCCTCGCCGTTCCTCGACGACGACCTGCGCCGTCGAGCTCGGCGCGCGCCTCCAGCGCCCCGACCCGGTCGCTCGCGACCGCTACCTCTTCTACACGGCCTGCGCGCGGGCCACGCGGCGGCTCTACCTGGTGCGCGAGGCGGCCACCGACGAAGGCGCGCCCCGGGAAGCGAGCCCGTTCTGGGAGGAGGTCGCTGCGCTCTTCGAACCGGACGACGTCGTCCGCTGGACGCGCCGCCGCCCGCTCTCGGCGCTCACCTGGACGCTCGAGTCGGCGCCGAGCGACCGCGAGCGGCTGCGCGCCGTCGCCTCGCTCGCGAGCGCCGAGGAGACCCGCCGCGAGGCGCAGGCGCTCGCCCGCGCGAACGGCTGGGACCGCCGCCTCGACCGCGCCCTCCGCGCCGAGAAGCGCCGCACGCTCATCCGCCACCCGGCCGTCCTCGAGCTCTGGCGCGCCCGCTCGACCTTCAACGTCACGGAGCTCGAGCGCTTCGCCGACTGCTCGTCGGCCTGGCTGATGGAGCGCGTCGTCGACCCGCGCACGATCGACGCCGAGGTCGACGCCAAGCTGCGCGGCTCCGTCGCCCACTCGGCGCTCTACCGTTTCTTCAGCGGGCTGCAGAAGGAGCTCGGCACGCCGCACCTCGAGGACGGCAACGCCGACGCGGCCGTCGTGTTCATCCACGCGTGCCTCGACGAGGCGATCGGCGGCGTCCGCATGGAGATGAGCGACCTCGAGCGGCGGCAGCTGCGCGCCGGGCTCGCGCGCGACCTGGAAGCGCTCGTCCGCGACGAGGCAGCGGGGGACGCCCGCCTCGTGCCGGACCGTTTCGAGGTCTCGTTCGGCGGCGAGCGGTCGAACACGCCTGGGCTCGAGCTCGGAGACGGGCTCACCCTGTCCGGGAAGATCGACCGCATCGACGTCGAGCCGCTCTCGGCGCGCGCGATCGTGCAGGACTACAAGTCCGGCAAGACCGCCCACTCCGCGCGGGCCATCGAGAAGGAGCTGCGGCTCCAGATCCCGCTCTACATGCTCGTGCTGCGCGACCTGATCGGGCTCGAGCCGCTCGGCGGCGTCTACCGGCCGCTGGCCGGCGACCGCCGCGCCCGCGGGCTGCTCCGCTCCGACGCGGGCGACGACCTGCCGGGTTTCGTCGCGAACGACTACCTCGACGACGACGCCTTCTGGGCGCAGGTCGAGGGAGCCGCGCGAGACGGCACGAGTGCTCGCCGGCCGCATCAAAACGGGCGACGTGCACCACGACCCGAAGGGCGGCGAGTGCCCCGCGTGGTGCCAGCTGTGGTCGATGTGCCGGGTGGGGCGCGCGTGAATCCCGAGCAGACCGCCGCGGTCGAGGCCCGCGGGCGCGTCTTCGTCTCCGCGGGCGCCGGCACCGGCAAGACGGCCGTGCTCGTCGAGCGCTTCGTGCGCGCGGTCTGCGACGAGGGCCTCGACGTCGACTCGCTGCTCGTCATCACCTACACGCAAGCGCGCCGCCGGCGAGCTCCGCTCGCGCATCCGCCACGAGCTGCGGGCGCGCGGCCGCCACGACCTGGCGCGCGCGCTCGACGGCGCGTGGATCTCGACCATCCACGGCTTCTGCAACCGGCTGCTGAAGGCGTATCCGTTCGCGGCCGGGCTCGACCCGCGCTTCCGCGAGCTCGACGAGGCGCAGGCGGCGGTGCTGCGCGGCGAGGCGTTCGAGGCGGCGCTCACCGAGTTCTGCGCCGAGGACGACCCGCACCGCCTGCGGCTGCTCGCGACCTACACGGCGCCCGGGCTGCGCCGCATGCTGACCGGCATCCACGAGACGCTGCGCTCGGCCGGGCGGCCGCTCGTGCTCGAGCTCGGCGAGCGGCAGCCGCTCGACGAGCGCATCGAGGCGCTGCGCGACGCGGCGCAGTGCCTGGCCGACGACGCCGACGCGACCGACCTGCACCGGGCGAACGCGGCGCGCGTGCTCGAGATCCTCGGCCGCAGCCCGTCGGCCGAGCAGCTGCTCGACCTGTCGCCGCACCGCTGCAAGGGGCCGCGCGCCGCGACCTACGAGGAGGCGCGCAAGCGAGTCGAGCAGGCAGCGCTCGACGAGGTCGCGACGCGCGACCGCGACCTGCTCCAGGCGCTCCTCGACGGCTTCGCGTCCCAGTACGCGGCCGCCAAGCGGCGCGAGTCGGCCCTCGACTTCGAGGACCTCCAGCTCGCGGCGCGCGACCTGCTGCGCGCGCGCCCGGAGATCCTCGAGCGCGAGCAGCTCCGCTTCCGCCGCATCTCGGTCGACGAGTTCCAGGACACGAACCGCTTGCAGTGCGAGCTGATCGACCTGATCTCCGGCGGCCCGGCCGACAAGGAGGTCTTCTTCGTCGGCGACGAGTTCCAGTCGATCTACGGCTTCCGCCACGCAGACGTCGCCGTGTTCCGCGAGCGGCGCGCCGAGGAGGGCGGCGGGCTCGCGCTCACGCGCAACTACCGCTCGCGGCCGGACGTGCTCGCCGCGGTCAACCACCTGTTCCGCGAGGAGTTCGGCGACGAGTTCCAGCCGCTCGCAGCGTCGGGCGAGTTCCCCGACCCGGTCTTCGGCCACCCGGTCGAGCTGCTCGTCACCGACAAGGCGGCGTACTCGGGCTCGGGCACCCACTGGCGCCGCGCCGAGGCGCAGCAGGTGGCGCGCCGCGTCGACGAGCTCGTGCATGCAGGTCACGCGCGGCCGGGCGAGATCGTCCTGCTGTTCGCGGCCGGCACCGACGCCGAGTGGTACGAGCAGGAGCTGCGCGCGCTCGGGCTGCCGACCTACCGCGCCACCGGTCGCGGCTACTTCGGCCAGCAGCAGGTGGTCGACCTGCTCGCCTACCTGCGGCTGATCCACAACCGCTACGACGACCAGGCGCTCGTGACCGTGCTCGCGTCGCCGTTCGTCGGCCTCTCCAACGATGCGCTCGTCTTGCTCCGGCGCGCGGCGCCGAAGCGGCCGCTGTTCGTGGGCGTCGAGCGCGGCGTCCCGGATCTCGACGCCGACGATGCGCGGCTGCTCGCCGCCTTCAAGCAGCGCTACGAGCGGCTGTCGACGGCGGCGCCGCGACTGCCGCTCGAGCGGTTGTGCGAGGAGGTCGTCTCCGCGCACGACTACGACCTCGCGGTGCTGGCGAAGTGGGACGGCCGCCGCCGCTACGCGAACCTGCGCAAGCTGGCGCGGCTCGCGCGCTCGTACGAGGAGCTGCGCGGCCGCGACATCGAGGGCTTCGTCAGCTTCGTCCGCGACCAGGAGGCGGTCGGCGCGCGCGAGCTGGAGGCCGTCGCGGAGGAGGAGGGGGCGGACGCGATCCGGCTGCTCACGATCCACTCGGCCAAGGGGCTCGAGTTCAAGGTGGTCGTCGTTGCGGACGCGGGCCGCGAGAAGGCGGCGCCGTCGCCCGACGAGATCCTGGCGCTCTCGGACGGGCGATTCGGCTTCCGCATCGTCGATCCCGCGACGAGCGCGCGGCGCGCGGCGTTCGCCTACGACGAGGTGCGGGAGCGCCGCGAGGCGGAGCAGCAGGCCGAGCGGCTGCGCCTCTACTACGTCGCGATGACACGCGCGGTCGACCGGCTGATCGTCGCGGGCTCCGTCGACTTCGACAGGCCCGACGACAAGACGCCGATGGGATGGGTACTCCAGCGCCTCGATGCGGCGGAGGAGCTCGCGGACAAGGCGTCTCCGGTCGAGCTGCGGCGCGGTGACGCGACGCTGCTCGTCCGCGTGAACCGCGGCGAGGAGACGGCCGCGGTGGAGGAGGAGCAGGCCGCCGAGGGGCAGCTCGAGCTGTTCTCCGCGATCCCGGAGGCGCCGCTCTTCGAGGCGCCGGTGCTGCCCGAGCTCGAGCCGGTGCCCGCGCCGCCGCTCCACGTGCCGCGCAAGCTCTCGTTCACGGCGCTCGCGACGTTCGACCGCTGCTCGTACCGCTACTACGCCGAGCGCGTCGCGGGGATGCGGCCGGCGGATGTGCGCGGCGACGTGCCCGGCGGCGACGGGCTCGGCGCGACGGAGATCGGCAGCGCCGTCCACCTGTTGCTCGAGGAGCTCGACCTCGGCGCGCCCGCAGTGCCGGACGATCTCGATGCGCGGGTGCACGCGGGATTCCCGGGCGCGACCGGCGAGGACCTGGCGCGCATCCGCGAGCTGCTCGGCGCGTACTGCGCCTCGCCGCTGGCCGCGAGGCTCGCGGCGCTTCCCGACGCACGGCGCGAGGCGCACTTCACGTTCGAGCACGCGGGCGTCCTGTTCCACGGCTACCTCGACGTGGTCGCGCGCGGCGACGGTCGTGCGCTCGTCGTCGACTACAAGACGAACGCGCTCGGCGACGAGGATCCGGCGGCGATCGTCGACGCCGACTACCGCCTGCAGCGGCTGGTGTATGCGCTCGCGTGCCTCCGTGCCGGTGCGAACGAGGTGGAGGTGGCGTACCAGTTCCTCGAGCGGCCCGACGAGCCGGTGCTCGCCACCTACACGAGCGACGACGTCGCCGGGCTCGAGGCGGAGCTCGCGGACGCCGTTGCCGCGATCGCGGCCGGAGAGTTCCGCCCGTCGCCGGGCGAGCGCACCTGCGCCGGCTGCCCCGCGCTGGACGTGGTGTGCGCAGGGCCGCGGCTGCGGTCGGCGGCACCGCCGGCGACCGCCGTCGCCGCGTAGCTACGGTCGCCGCGTGCGCGTCGCGGCGCTCTACGACATCCACGGCAACCTGCCCGCGCTCGAGGCCGTGCTCACCGAGCTCGAGGACGAGCGGATCGACGCGTACGTCATCGGCGGGGACACGACGGCGGGCCCGCTGCCGGCCGAGACGCTCGAGCGGGTGCTCGCGCTCGGCGACCGTGCCCACGTCATCCGCGGGAACGGCGACCGCCTGACGCGCGAGGCCACGGAGGCCGCGTCGCTGTCGGAAGAGCAGATCGAGTTCCTGACCGGCCTGCCGTTGACGGTCACGCTCGACGTGGACGGGCTGGGCCCGACGCTCTTCTGCCACGCGACGCCGCGGAGCGACGAGGAGGTCTTCAGCGAGCGCGACGCGGACGAGCTCGTCGCCGAGATGCTCGCCGGCACCGAGGAGGCGACCGTCGTCTGCGGCCACACGCACCTCCAGGTAGACCGGCGCGTGGGGCGGTGGCGCATCGTCAACGCGGGCAGCGTGGGCTTCCCGAACGACGCGGTCGGCGCGCACTGGGCGATCCTCGGTCCGGACGTCGAGCTGCGGCAGGTCGACTACGACCGCGAGGCGGCGTACGAGCAGTTCAAGCGGACGCACTGGTACGCGTCCGACCGCGGCAACTTCCTCGTCGAGAACCTCGTGAAGCCGCCGACGCGCTCCGAGGCGCTCGACTTCTTCGACATGTACGCCGCGCGCCAGCGTGGCGCGTAGCTACGTCCGCGAGGCCCGGCGACCGGTCGGGCGCAGGCGCGAGCGCATCCGCCCGATCATCGAGCGCCTCGCAGCGGAGCACCCCGACGCGACGATCGCGCTGCGCTTCCGGAGCCCGCTCGAGCTGCTCGTGTCGGTGATGCTCTCCGCGCAGACGACCGACGTGAACGTCAACCGGGTGACCGAGAAGCTCTTCGTGAAGTACCGGCGGCCCGAGGACTACCTGGGCGTGCCGCAGGAGGAGCTCGAGCGCGACATCTTCGCGACCGGCTTCTTCCGGCAGAAGGCGAAGTCGCTGCGCGGGACGATGCGGATGCTGATCGAGGAGTACGACGGCGAGGTGCCGACGCGGATCGAGGAGCTGGTGCGCCTGCCCGGCGTCGCGCGCAAGACGGCGAACGTCGTGGCCGCCGAGCTCGGGAGCGCGCAGGGGGTCGTGGTCGACACCCACGTCCGGCGGCTGTCGCAGCGGCTCGGGCTGACGCGCCAGGAGGATCCGGTGAAGATCGAGCGCGACCTCCAGCGGCTCGTCCCGCGCGAGGACTGGGGCCGCTTCCCGCACCTGCTGATCTGGCACGGCCGGCGGGTCTGCGACGCGCGCGCGCCGCGCTGTGGCGAGTGCGTCCTGAACGACCTGTGCCCGTCGAGCCGTGTGGATGTCGCGCCGGTCTTTCGGCACACCTCCGCCACCTGACCCTGGTGACGGTTTGCGCCCTACGCTCTACCCCCACCCACTCGAGGGGCGGGGGGTGGGCGTGGGGCGCGGGCCACGACCACGCCGCATCGGACCTGTCCACGCAGGCCAGGTTGGGTCCGCGGCGGCCGGTGGCTACGCCGGCGTGAGGCCGACGAGCAGCCCGCCGTCGTCGTCGTACGCGGGGAAGAAGTCGGCGACGACCTTCTTGTGCGTCCCGGCGCGCGTGCGCATCTCGAGATGCTCGCCCAGCCGGCGCACGCCCCACTCGAGCGACAGCGCCGCGGGATCCTTGCCGTCCTCGAACCCGGTCAGGCCGAACGCATCCATGACATGGCGACCGAGCAGGTCGCCCTCCGAGTAGCCCGAGAGCTCGAACATGCCGCGCCCGGTCGCGAGGATCCGGCCGTCCTGGTCACAGACGACGAACCCGGTCGTCGGCGCCGGGTAGTAGTCGTCCATCAGCTCGAACAGGAACCCGAAGCCGCACCGGGCACAGGACACCGCCTGGCGGGTGAGACCCTCGCGGCCGTCGTGGTCGATCGACCGCTCCTTGCAGTTGGGGCAGATGAAGAAGGGCATCCGCCGGCGATCGTAGCGTTGCGAGTGCGGGCTACACGCCCGCGGTTTCAGGGTGCAGCGTCGACCCCTCGTGACCCTCCCGGGCCGCGAGCCAGCGCTCCGCGTCGAGGGCGCCCATGCACCCGGATCCGGCGGCGGTGATGGCCTGCCGGTAGACGTGGTCGACGACGTCGCCGACCGCGAAGACGCCCGCCACGTTGGTGGCGGTCGACCCCGGCTGCGTCACGAGGTACCCCGCCTTGTCGTGGTCGAGCTGGTCGAGGAAGAGCGCGGTGTTCGGATCGTGCCCGACGGCGACGAACAGGCCGTCGGCCTCGAGCTCGGTGATCTCGTCCGTGCGCATGTCGCGCAGGCGAACCGCCGTGACCCTGCCGTCGCCGACCACCTCCTCGACGACCGCGTTCGTCACGAAGGTGATCTTGTCGTTCGAGCGCGCCCGGTCGAGCATGATCGGCGAGGCGCGGAACTCGTCGCGGCGGTGGACGACCGTGACGGTCGACGCGAACTTCGCGAGGAAGACGGCCTCCTCCATCGCCGAGTCGCCGCCGCCGACGACGATCACGCGCTTCTCGCCGAAGAACGCGGCGTCGCAAACGGCGCAGTAGGACACACCGCGGCCCTGAAGCGTGCGCTCCGACTCGAGGCCGAGCTGGCGTGCGCTCGCTCCGGTCGAGACGATCACTGCCTCGGCGCGGTACTCGTCGTCGCCGACCCAGACGCGGAAAGGGCGCTCGGAGAAGTCGACCTTCGTGACGTCGTCGGTGACGAAGTCGGAGCCGAAGCGCTCGGCCTGCTTGCGGAAGTCGCGCATCATCTCGGGGCCGAGGACGCCTTCCGGGTAGCCGGGGTAGTTCTCGACGTCGCTCGTGATCATCAGCTGGCCGCCCCAGGCAAACCCTTCGATGATGAGCGGACGGAGATTGGCGCGCGCGCTGTAGAGAGCGGCGGTGTAACCGGCTGGGCCGCCGCCGATGATGATGACTTCACGGACGTCGTTCACGGAGCTCCTTAAGGTCGTGGCCCTGCCCCCGGGCGGGCCTCTACGGTACTGAACGCGGCCGATGGCACCGGCGTTCCCGGCAGGCTGGCGCCTCAATCGCGCTGTGCGCACTAACTCGGCACACATCCGGCACAGTGCCGTGCGGTTTTCGTCAATAGGCTGGAACTGGAGGGAGGCAGCCCCTCGGCCATCCGAGTTGCGAGCGGTCAGGTCGGCCTTGCGGCGCCCGGCGAGAGTCGGCACCGGGACGCGCAGCCCCGCTTTGAAAGTGATGACCATGTGGTCGTCGCCGAGGCGGATCGACTCGACAAGCTCGCGTAGCAGCCCGCGGCGCTGCTCGAAGCTCATGGCGCCCCAGGCGAAAGTGAAGAAGGCGCCGTAGTCCTCGGTGGCGGTGGGAGCTTGGATGCGGTTGAGGCGGTCGCGGAGAGACTCCAGCTCGGCCCGGCGGCTACTCCGGTCGCGGGACAGGTGGGCCAACTCCGCCGAGAGCTGCTCGCGCTTGGTCTGGATGGCGGAGACAAGATCCTTGATCCGCTCGACTGCCAGCCCGCTTCCGAGGAGGTCGAGTGCGTCAGCTTCCTGAGCGTCGAGCTTCGCAAGCGCCGCTTCCGTCGCTGTTCGCCGTTCGGTGTTCGGTCGCAGGACGCTCCAGTCGGGGTCGTCCAGACTCTCGTGCAGGCAGAAGGTGATGGCAGCGAGTCCGAGGACGAAGCTTGCGTTGACGTACTCGGCGGCGAGGCTGTACTTGCCGCACGTCGCGCGCTCGCAGCGGTAGTAGGCGAGCTGCTTCGCCCGGTCGGAGACGTGGAGCTTGGAGCCGTACCCGCAGGCGTCGCAGCGGAGGAGGAAGCCGAACGGGTTCTGGAGGATAGGAGGGCAGCTCGGCGGCGTTCTGGCGTAGGCGGCTCTTCGCGGTCTGGAACAGCTCCTGTGGGACGAGCGGTTCATGCCTTCCTTCGTGTGACTCTCCGCTGTGAGGCACGAGGCCGCAGTAGGCCTCGTTGCGCAGCATCTTCTTCACCCTCTCGCGGCTGAGGCCGCTTGTCCGGGCGAGCGCCTGGATGCTGTCGCCACGGGCGAAGTCCTCGAACAGCGTGATGACGGTCGGAGCGTCGGCGTTCGGAGTCAGGAGGCGCTCGCGCGGCTCGCCCGTCGCGTCGTAGCCGAATGGCGGCCTGCCGTAGGGCCAGAAGCCCCGGCGCGCGATGGCTGCGATGCCCGTTGCCGTGTTGTGGCCGAGGTCGAGTGAGTAACCGTGGTCGCGCTCAGCGTCGAGCGTGAGGTTGATGATCCCGTGGGCGTCAAAGGTGTATTCGCGGCCCTGTGTCGTGAACAGCCGCGTCTGCACGTCTTCGAGCTGCCAGAGGATCGAGAGGGCCTCTCGGATGCCCTTGCGCGTCAGGCGGCTCGAAGTGTCGATGAGAAGCGCTGACGCCTCGCCGCGCTCGATACGGGCGAGCATGGCTGTGAAGTCGGGCCGGTGCCTGTCGCTGAACGCAGAGACGCCTGGGTCGATGAACAGCTCCAGGTTGCAGTCGGCGAGGTCGTCCGGCAGCCGCTTGTGGGCAGCAGGGATGCTTACCTCTTGCCGGTCTACCGCCTGCTTGCCGCTGCTCACGCGGATGTAGCCGAAGACTGGTCTGGTGTCGCTCACTGGCTCCTCCTTTGCACGGTCGCTTCGCCCGCCCGGCGGGCGGACATACCCGAGGAGTCGCAGCTCTGGGTCGTGCCGGAGCCGAGCTTGTGAGGGGAGGGCGACGTAGTCGCTCCGAAGGCGCGGGACAGAGATGCCACGCGGGAGTCGACGCGGCGCGTGGCCCTTCGGAAAGAGGTTGTCTGGCTTGATGAAGCAGTCATGCTGAGCGAGTAGTTCCTTTCTGCGAACGCTCGCCTTGCCGGGAAGCAGTCGGCGGCGTTCGCGTGGCGTGAGGCGGTGGTTGTTCTCTGAGCGTGTGTGGAGCGCCGGACGCTAAGACTGCGCGGCCCCCGGCCTCGACCTGACCGGGAGCGCGCAGACTTAGTCAGGCGGTCGGTTCGTTGACCCCCTCGTACGGGACGAGCGTCAGCCCGCCGTGAGGCGGCGCGAACCATCGTCGCCCAAGGTGTCGAGGACGACTTCGCGGCTCATCACGTCGAAGGTCTTGCGGCACGCGATCCGCTGCTCAGTCGAGCCGTCCCTCAACTTCACCGTGACCGGGAAGTGCTGGATCACGGCTTCACCTGACGGACGTGGAAGCCCTCGAATTGGGTCATGCCAGCCCTGTAGGCGCAACAGAGGGCCACGCCGATGCAGAGCTGAACCGCGGCCTCGGGCTGGAGTCCGGCGTCTCGCGCGCGTAGGCCAGGACGAGGTTCCACACGTCCTTGTCGGGCATCGACTTCCAGACGTCCCCCTCGGAGAGGAGGCTCTCCAGGCCCTGGGCGGTGCTGCCGTCGAAGCGGTAGCCCATCTTCGTTGGGCGACGGTTCGCGACGCGCTGGTCGCCGGTTAGGAAGCCGCGGTGCTGGAGGTCGTAGCCGGTCTGGCTGTCGAAGACCAGCATCCGAACCTCGGAGCTGGCGGTCGGCGTCTTGACTGGCTCGCCGCCCGTGCGGATGACCTGGCTCATGTTCACGGCCGCGAGCGCCATGCGCTGCGGGTCGCTGAGCGAGGGGATGAAGCCTTCCTGCATCTTGGTGAGGTCGGCGACGGTCACGCTGACCCGTCCTTCGGCTTCTCGGCGGCGAGGATGGCGCGGACGTTGTCCTCGCGGGAGTCCTCGGCCTGTCGCTGGCCGCTGAGGTAGGCGTACTCGACCACTTCGGCGTCCGTCATGGAGTCCGGTCGGGAGCGCCAGCGGCGCGGAGGATTTCCTTGCCCTCCTCGATCAGGAGGTTGTTCACCTCGCTCGGCACGGTTCAACTCCGCGATGCGCTGAGCGGCTTCGAGGCCGGTGGCCGGACGAGCTTCGCAAGCTCGTCGTGCATGCGCTGCACTTGCCACGGCGTCAGATCAGAGTGTTCTTGGGCGAGCTGTTCGAGCGTCTTCACGTTGAGCCTTTCTGTCGTTGGGTCATGCAGGCGGAGGTAGCTGGTCGCGGGAGGCTTGCGGCCTGCCGAACAGTCCGAGCAGCGTCCGTTCAAGTCCCACTCCTCGTAGATCAGGAGCGAGTTGCCGCAGTAGTGCTGGTAGCGGCAGGGCATGAGGAGCGAGTTGCCGTCTGCGTCAGTCGGATACACGACGCGCTGAGCCTCGGCCCATTGCCGGTCAAGCTCGGCGTCCTTCTCCTCGATCCGGCGTCGCTCGCCGAGCGTCTGCGGTTCCGCTCGTTCAGCTTCTGCTGAGCGAACTCGATACGAGCCTGCATCTCCCTGTAGATGCGCTGGACTTCGAGCCACGGCACGTCCCCGTACTTCTGGAGCCACGCCTCACGGTCGGCGGCGCGAATGTCGGTCGTGATCTGCTGGATGACGGCCGGTCGCCGTAGCTCGGGCGTGCGTCGTCGGCTGCGCCTTCGCGGCCTCCTTCGCGTGGCGAATGTCGTCTTCGGCGTTGCAAAGAGCGTTCTGTCGCCATCTCTCTCTCGAAGGCGACGGAGCCTCGCGATACCTACGGCGCGGTCGCTTCATGCTCCGTACCGCCTACAGCTCTTGCCCCGGAGTCCGGCGACAGTGTCGCGCTGCTGCTCGCGCTTCGAGGCCTCCATCGCGCAGGCGAGGAGGACGGCCTCCCACGAGGGGAAGCGCGGCACGGTCATGTGGGGCGAGGCCAGCGCGGCGTAGTCGTGTGCCGACAGACGCCGAGTCGAGGCGAAGGCGGCTCACTTCGACCGCCTTCGGATGATGGCGGCGATGGTGCGGGAGCCACGCCGACCTTGACGCTTGGAGTTCCCCCGCTTTGGTGGACAGCTGCTGACTGAGTTCGCTCGGTCGGGAAGGATGTCTGCTGATGCCAAAGATCCCGCCCTATTCGTTGGAGTTTCGCGCGGAGGCCGTCAGGCTTCTTCGGAGCAGTGGTCGGTCGGTCCCGCAGCTCGCTCACGAGCTCGGCGTCTCACCGCAGTCGCTGCGTAACTGGTCGGTCCAGCTCGATGTCGATGAAGGCAAGGCCGAGGGGCTCAGCTCGGCCGAGCGTGACGAGCTGCGCAGGTTGCGTCGCGAAAACCGTGTCCTCGCCGAAGAGCGGGAGATCCTAAAAAAAGCGGCGGCCTTCTTCGCCAAGGAAGGCGGAACCCGGTGAGCGTCTATCGGTTTATCGCTGTGGAGAAGGCCACGCATTCGATCGCGATCATGTGTCGCGTGCTCGAGGTCAGCCGGTCCGGGTACCACGCCTGGACGCAACGGCCGCTCGGGCCTCGCGCGCTCGAGGACGCGAGGCTGACCGAACGGATCCGCGAGCTTCACCGCAAGCGCCGCGGCGTGTACGGCTCGCCCCGGATCTGGTCCGACCTGACCCTCGACGACGGCGAGCGGATCGGCCGCAAGCGCGTCGAGCGGCTGATGCGCCAGGCGGGCCTCTCCGGGCTGATCGCCAAGAAGTGGCGGACGACGACGATCGGCGTACCGGGCGTCAGGGTCGCCGGCGATCTCCTCGACCGCAACTTCGCCGCCGGCGCGCCGAACCGCTGCTGGGTCGCCGACATCACCTACCTGCGCACCTGGGAGGGCTGGCTCTACCTCGTCGCCGTGCAGGACCTCTACAGCCGCCGGATCGTCGGCTGGGCGATGGCCGACCACCTGCGCGCCGAGCTCGTCACCGACGCGCTCGAGATGGCACTCGCCCACCGACGGCCCGCTCACGGGCTGATTTGGCACTCCGACCAAGGCAGCCAATTCGTCAGTCTCGCCTTCGGGCAGAAGGCGCGCGCCGCCGGCATCGCGCAGTCGATGGGCAGCAAGGGTGATTGCTTCGATAACGCCGTCGCCGAGAGCTTCTTCGCGACGCTGAAGAAGGAGCTGATCAACCGCCGCTCCTGGCCGTCGAAGGCCGAGCTGCGCACCGACGTCTTCGACTACATCGAGGTCTTCTACAACCGCGAACGACGCCACAGCACACTCGGACAACGCTCCCCCGCCGACTACGAGAACATCAACCAGCCGGTCTCACTTGAAGAGCAAGCCGCCTAATCAAACCCTGTCCACGAAAGCGGGGGAACTCCACTCTGCCCATGCCGATGTTGTGTGCTGCGAGCCACTCCCGAATCAACGCGACGCGGCGCCCATGTTCATCTTGGGCGATGAGGTCACGCTCCAGCGCATCGTTCAGGCGGACGACGGCCGCGAGGGCTTCTCGCATCACTTCCAATCGCGGCGTGGACACGGCGTCACCTTACGGCGGCGGGCGGCTTGTGTCCTGACGGCGCGCGCTGGCGGATGAGATCGTGTGGCGGCGCGGGGCCGACTCCGGTGGTGGGTGAGATCGGGTTGGGGCGGGAAGAACCGATGCGATGACGTTTTTGCCCGGGCTAGCCGTGGGCGGCTCCCTCTGCGCTCTCGGCGTGTACCGGTTGGTGAACCCGGACTGGGAAACTAGGGCCGTGTGGAGGAACTACCCGTGGCTGGCATTCCTCCTGGTCAAGGGAGATCGTCTGCTCGGCACGCGGGGCCGTACGCTCTTCGGGCGGGACGCGAACGAGTTGATTGGAGCGACCCTTCAGGTGGCTGTGGGCGCGTTCTTGGCTGTCGCAGCAGTGCTGGCGATGATCTTTGTGTGACGCGATGCCATCGTGCGGCGAGGGCTAATGTCACGCGCGCGCCTCGTAGGTCTTTGCGCCTTCGCGACCATCTGCGTGATCCCCGTGCTGGTAGTCGAGCGAAGTTGGGCAGCGGCTGGAGTCGCCGCCATTGCCTTTGCGTTCGGCGCCCGCTTGATCATCGGGTGGACACGCGGGTGACCGCCTTCCGCCGCCCCGTCCCGGAAGCTCCGGTGGTGGGTGAGATCGGGTTGGGGCGGTAAGAGAGAGGGCGGCAGGCCGAAGCCCACCGCCCTCGTTGGAGCTACTGCGCCGCGGGAGTCGTCTTGCGGCGGCGCGGCTTCGGCTTGTCGGCGCCGACCGTTGCGGCGACGGCCGGCTCCTCGACCTCGGCCGGTGCGTCGGCCTTGCGGTAGAGCGCCTCGGACGAAATCTCGCTCGCGACGAGTCGGATGGACGTTCGCTTCGTGCCGTCGTCGGCCGTGTACTGGTTGCGCTCCAGCCGTCCGCTGACGACGACGCGGTCGGCCTTGCGGAGTCGAGCTGCCCGACCGGCCAAGCCAGCGAAGGCGGTCACGTCGATGTACAGAACGTCCTCGCTCCAGTCGGTCGCGCCGGTGGTGCGGTAGGCGCGGTTCGAGGCGACGCTGAACCGGCAGACCGCGCCGTCGCTGAAGGTCAGCGGATCGGCAGTCAGCCTGCCTCCGACGACGCTGATGTTGATGTCGCTCAAGGCGAACCTCCGTTGCTGTCGTAGATCGGCCGTTCCGACCTACTGGCAGACGGCGCCGTGGCGTGGGGGGCGTGGAGGTCAGCGGCCCAGGACGGGAGCGCAGCGAGGATTCGGAACGAATCCCCCGGCATGGCGTCGTTGACCGCAACGAGAAGACTGCCTCCGTGCTTGATCAACGGAGGCCGGATGTCCCGCGGTGTGGGCGGGACGGGGAAGACGCCTCCCGCGTCATGGTGCGACGGCCAGTAGTAGAGAAACCCCTGGTGGGAGGCGAGGGAGTTCCGACCGAGCCGGAGGCCGATGCAGTCCCCGAGCGGGCGACCTGTGCTGATCGGTCGTGTGGTGGAGGGCCGGGTTCGTGGCCCGGTGTCTTCAATAGGTCGGGCGCGTGTTACGAGGGGAGAGGGAGGGGACTCGTCCCCTTCGATCGAGACGATGCGAGCGAGCAGGTGACCCGCGGCGCGCCGGGCGGAGACCTCCTACCCGATTCGCTCGGCCTGTTCGATCACGTCGCCAGGTAGCCACCTGCTCGCGCCCAGAACCTCGATACCGAGGAGGCGGCCATCGCGGTCGAAGTCGAGGTTCACCGATGCCGCATCTCCCTCTCCGGCGACGGTCGTCGCGACCTCTCCAGGCCCGATGGCGACGAGGTAGACGTACGCGGCGTCGGCCAATCCGTCGTACGTGACTCGCACTTCCATGCTGCAATCGTAGGCGGTTGCGCCGGTGACCCCGGACAGGTGTGAGCCGACTGGCACCCGCGAGGGTTCCTACGTCACACCCGAGCCACCCCGGCCTGAACTGAAGGGGGAGTGGACGAGACGGGGGCCTTGGGGCGCAACGTGACAGTAGAACAAACGGCAGAGTCCGCAAGGAACGTCGGTTGCAAGCCGAAAGTGTGCAAGACGTGGATGGGCCGAGACCTTCCGCGCCAACTGGAGAGAAGCCAGGGCTGTTCGTCTTTCCCCCCGCCTCAGACGCCCTCCGCCCTACCGCGGGTGCCTGGCCTTGATGTTGGGGGAGCGCTCCCCTGCCGTCCCGCCGAAGGTGGGACACCCGAGGGAGGGAGCCTTGCGACCGACCATCGACTCACTCTCGCCCGTCAGCTTGGACTGCCCCGGCCGTGCGTGACCCGCGAGCGAGCCTGCGATGCGACGCGGGCTGAGAAGTTGCGGGGGTATGTGTGGGGGGAGGGGAGAAGTTGAGAACAGCGCCCGTACAGAACATGAGGATTCGGGTCACCCTCGGCGCGCTCTGGCCCGTCCGGGGTGCCGACTACGATGAACGGCCCCTCGCGCGCGCGAGGCATCTACGAAGTGAGGCGGCGGATCATGGAAGAACCAGACGTTCAGCAGATCGTCAGCGAGTTCCTGGCGAACGGCTTCGTGTTCGGATTCGAGGAGATTGGCCCGGAGGACTGGCGTGCGGTGGCTGGCCCGCGCAAGGCTGGAGGCTTGACCTTCGTGGTCGGAAGCGGTCGCACGAAGCTCGAAGCGGCGCAGCACGCGAAGGAGCGCTACGAGCAGGTGAGTGGGGCGAATGGGGGTCGAACGTGACCATCAAGGCGCCGCCTGCGATCGCTCGGGCGGCGGCTCAGCCGCCGAAGGTCGTGAAGCTCGGGACGGCGGTCGAGGTCGATACGGCGATGCAGATTCAGGTGATTCGCGGCCCCGGTGGGATCGAGTCCGAGGAGGCGGTCGGCACGCCGGAGGTCATCCAGGTCGAGCCGTCCGTGATCGAGAAGCTGATGGACTTCCGGTGGGGAATCGGGTTCGGAGTAGAGCCGGGCGGGGGCTTTCGGGCCTACCTTCAGGATTCCGATACGGGCGCGATCATCAAGCACGCCGCGGGCGACGACTTCCACGATGCGTGGCTCAACCTCGCCATCGACACGCAACCGCCGAGTGAGGAGGTACGCCGCGGCCCTGCTGCTGAGCAGGGTGACCCGCGGGACGCGTCCTGATCGGTGGGCGAGCTGCGGCGGGACGATGACGGCGTCTGGACGCTCCACCGCTCGGACGACGAGCCTGAGCCGAACGAGGCGCATGACGAGGCCCTCCCGCGGTATGTGACCGCCTTTGATCGGGCGTTCACGCGCGCGGAGGACATGTGCGAGAGCGAGTTCGTTAAGGCGCTGATTCGCGTGGCGTCGTTCAAGACGCGGGATGGAACCCGTACGAGACGACGCTTAAGGCGATCCCCGCCATGATCCAGCTGCATCACCAGATCGGCGACGGCGCAGACGACTTCGAGACGGCCCGGCACCTCCAACTGTCGACCTACGGCCACATCATCGAAGCGTCGGAGCCGTACGAGATCCTGGCGGACATGCTGCACATCGCGGGCGGTGGGTACTACGCGCCGTTCCGGTTCCCCGACCGGGACGTGTATCCGCCGCGCCCTGGCAGGCCGCCGCCGCCAACGCGGCCAGCGACGTTCCGTGAGAAGCTCGTAGAGTTGGAGCGTCTCGCCGACGATGTCGGGGAGCCGGGCGTGCTTGATCCGGTGCGTGAGGTCTGGGACTTCGAGCTTCGCAACGCGGTGTTCCACGCCGACTACAGCCTGCACGGAAGCGAGGTTCGCATCCCGCGCCGCGGCGGGTCGTACTCGCACGAGGAGTTCATGACCCTTGTGAATCGTGCGATTGCGTACCACGAGGCGCTGGCGATGCTTGTGAACGGCTACAGACGCGGATACAACGAACCGAAGCGAGTTCTCGTCCACAACGAGTCGGCGCGCGAGCCGGACGAGGCGATGGTGGTGATGATCCGTGAGGGCGAGGGGGCCATCGGGCTGCGATACGTCTACACGGCGGAGGAAGTTGCGGCCGGGGCGATCCCCGCGCACATCGCTCGGCTGTACCCGGATGAGGTGGAGGCCGTTCGGGCAGACACGACTCTCGTTCGACTGCCGGCACGGCCCGCAGCGGAGTAGCGGCAGCGGGGCGGGTGTCCGCCTGCAGCCCATCCCGCCTCGGCTCTTGGCAGACGCCGAAGCGCTCGGCCGGAAAATCCCGACCTAGCGCCGGGGCAGCCCGAAAGCCGGGGGCTGACGTACTGGTGCAAGCGGTGAGCGGCCCGCCTGCGTCGTTCAGGCGCCGAACGCGGCTTCGAGCATGTCCAACACGGCCTGCCTGTCCTCGGTCATGGTGCCATCCTCGACGGCCCAGTCGTGACGACGGAAGCGGTCGATGACGCCGAAGGCCTGCGGGTCCACGTCCAGGAGGGTCAGCAGCTTCCGCCCGTCGCCGTTGCAACGGAGGAGGAGTCGGCGCATGCCGATGTCGGCGTCCGCCTTCTCCGCCTTGGCGAGCCAGTTGTTGCGGTAGGCCTCAATGCGTTCCCGGGTCTTCTCGTTGGCGGTGTCGGCCCAGACGTAGAACAAGGGATCGCTGGAGAAGACCCATCGCTCGCGCGCGGCCTCGTTGCGGCGACGATGTCCGTTACCGCGATCTGATGAGTCCGCCCTCGAAGCGCTGTTGTCGTTGCCGTTGTCCTGGCCTTTCGACACCTTCGTCGCGCGCGAGGCGCGCGTAGTAGACGTAGAGATTTCAAGTTCAGGAGGACGACTAGTGGGTCGCTTCTGATCCAGTAGCCGTTCGGAGGTACTAGGTAAAGACCCGTGCGCTGTGGTCGTCGAGTCATGTGCGCTGTGGACACGCTTCGCGGCGTCTCGGAGGGCTTGGATGAGGTCGTCAGCTTCCATCGGGAAGGCGGACGACAGCGCACTAGAGGGCAGCGCGGACGCGAGGCGCTGGACGACGGCGAACTGCCGCCCTGTGGCGATGAAGGCGCGGCCGTGGAGCTGGAACCTCTCAGGCGTCATCGAGGGGTCGAACTTCTTCTCAGGGACGTGGACACCCTCGACGCGGAAGATCGGGGGCGAGTACCGGCGCTTGGCTGACTTGAGGACGCCGCGCTCCCGCAGGAGTCGTCGCGCTTCCTTCACCCATCGCTCAGTGACTCCGAGGCGCATCGCTGCGACCGGATCGGGCATCTGCACCGCGCCGCGCCGGATTTGTTCGCGGACGTAGAGCAGCGTCAGGAGGGCGTACTTCCGCTCGCGGGGAAGCGTCTCGGCGACTAGCCCCGGCAAGTAGACGGACGGCTGCACGTTGTTGCCTCGTCGCACCGGCTCCCAGACGGGTGGCACGGACGCGAGCCGGTTTGACCGCGCGAAGCGAGGATTGAACGTGTTCCGGTCGGCAGCGGAGTACGGGCGGTCGTAGCGGCAGCCAGTGGCCTCCAACTCGTCCTGCGCGTTGTGAATGGCTCGTCGGGAGAGCGGGAGCCACTGTTCGAGCTGGCGCACGCTCGGGTTCCGTTCGGGGATCGCGAGCGTGATGCCGAGGACGAGCTTCGCCGCCGGGGACAGCTCGTGCGTGAACAGCGCCACGTCGGTTAGCCGGTAGCCGGGATGGTTCATCGGGCCACGACCTCGTGTGCGGCGACGAGGGCGGCGAGCTTCGCTTCATCCGCGGCGACGCGCTCGGCTTCGGTCGCGGTCACCCCTACGGGTCGCCGCGCGTGGGCCGGGAGCGCGATCAGCTCGCCTGCGAGTACCCCGTCACGAAAGGCCGCGCGCACCGCGATTCGGCTCCGCGCTGCCATCTGCGCTACAACGGGGTGTACGTTGGCCGCTCTGGTGCTAGAGGGAGGCAAGCGGCCGGCCCCGGTGCGGTGTCCGCACGGGCCATGGCCGGGCGGGAGGAGTGCCGCCACGCGCCGGCTCGCCGCGCGCGAGCACGCGCACAGCCGCAAGGGGAGACAGGCCAGCGGGCCGCGCTACTACAATCGCGCCGCCGAGCGGCGGAAGGTTCGAGGAGAGCGGTGGCCACGACGATCAGCTGGGAGACGTTGAGACAACTGGCGGAGTTCCGCGCCGGCCAGGGCTGCGCGATCACCGTGTATGTGAACCTGGATCCCAGCCTCACGCCGACCGCGGGCGATGCGAAGACGCGCGTCAACTCGCTGGTCGACGCGCTCCGCGCGCACCACGGGGAGCAGAACAGCCTCACCCATGACCAGCGCGAGGGGCTGCGCGGCGACTCGGAGCGGATCCGCCGCTGGTTCGAGACGGACTTCGACCGCGACGGCGCGCGGTCGGTCGGCGTCTTCTGCTCGGGGCTCGACAACCTCTGGCGGACGCTCGCGCTCCCGGGCGCGGTGGACGACGCGGTCCATCTCGGCAAGGAGCTGCTCCTGACGCCCCTCGTCCCGCTCGTGGGCCAGAGTGACGGCGCGATCGTCGCGGTCGTGTCCCGTGAGCAGGGCCGCCTCTACCGGCTGCAAGCCGGACGGCTCCAGGAGGTCGCCGACCTGAGCGAGGACACGCCCGGCCAGCACGACCAGGGCGGCTGGTCGCAGGCGCGCTTCCAGCGGCACATCGAGAAGCTCGTGACGGAGCATGTGAAATCCGTCGCCGGTGAGGTCGGCCAGCAGGCGCGGCGGCAGCGCGCCGCGCGGCTCGTGATCGTCTGCCCCCAGGAGATGCGCGGCGAGTTCGAGGGCGCCCTGCCCGCCGACGTCCGCGAGGCGGTCGCGGGCTGGGCGACCGCCGAGGCACACGCCGGCCCGGCCGAGTTGCTCGAGGTCGCGCTGCCGCTGCTCGAGCGCGCCCACGCCGAGGAGGAGGCCGAGCTGGTCGACCGGTGGCGCGAGGAGGCCGGCCGCAACGGGCGCGCGGCATCGGGCTGGGCGCGCTCCCTCGAGGCTGCCTCGGACGCGCGCGTCGACGTCCTCCTCTTCACCAACGGGGTGTCGCACGAGGCCTGGCAGTGCCCGTCCTGCGGGCGCGTCGGGGTCGAGGGCGGCCCGTGCCCGCTGGACGGCACCGAGCTGGATCGCCGCAGCAACGGCCTCGACCTCGCCGTCCACCAGACGCTCGTCCACGGCGGCGCGGTGCGCGCGCTGCGCACGCGCCAGGATCTCGATCCCGTCGAGGGCATCGGCGCGCTGCTCCGCTTCTGAGCGTCGGCTACGCCGCGTTCGTCTCGGGAAGCTCTGCAGCCGGCTCGGGGCCAGTTAGCTCGGGCGCCTGCGGCTGCTGCGGCGTCCGCTCGATCGGCGTGAGCTCGGCGAGCTCGCCGCTCGGTACGGCGCCGTGCTCCTTGAAGCGGCGTGCCGTGACGAGCACGCGCCGCTCGAACGAGCCCATCGTCTCGTTGTACGACTTCACCGCGCCGTCGAGGCTGCGGCCGAGCTTGGCGAAGTGCTCGCTCATCGTCGAGAGGCGGGTGTGGAGCTCGCGGCCGAGGTTGCTGATCTCGCGCGCGCTCTCGGCGACCTGCTCCTGCCGCCAGCCGTACGCGACGGCACGCAGGAGCGCGATGAGCGTGGTCGGCGTGGCCAGGATCACCTGCTGCGCGACGCCCTGCTCGATGAGGCCCGGGTCCTGCTCGAGCGCGGCGCTGAAGAACGTCTCGCCCGGCAGGAAGAGGACGACGAAATCCGGCGCCGGGTCGAACTGGCTCCAGTAGCTCTTGGCGCTCAGCTTCGTGACGTGGTCGCGGATCTGGCGCGCGTGGTCGGCGAGCTTGGCGCGCCGCACCTCCTCGTCCTTGGCGTCGTGCGCCTCGAGGTACGCCATCAGCGGCGCCTTGGCGTCGACGACGACGTTCCGCCCGCCCGGGAGCTTCACGATCATGTCGGGCCGGAGCCGCCCCTCGTCGGTGTGCGCCGTCGTCTGCTCGACGAAGTCGCAGTACGCGACCATGCCCGCCATCTCGACGACCCGCTTGAGCTGCATCTCGCCCCAGCGGCCGCGCACGGTGGGCGAGCGCAGGGCGCTGACGAGGTTGCCGGTCTCCGTGCGGAGCTCGCGCTGGCCCTCGGCGAGCGCGCGCACCTGCTCGGAGAGCGTGCTGTACGCGTGCGTGCGCGCCTGCTCGAGAGTGCGGATCTGGCCGTCGACCTTCTCGAGCGACTCGCGGATCGGGCTGACGATCGCCTCGACCGCCTTCTGGCGCTGGGCGAGGTCGCCCTGCGCCGTCTCCTGGAACTTCTCGAGCTGCGTGCGCGCGAGGTCCAGGAACGCCGTGTTGTTCAGCTGCAGGGCCTGTGCCGACATCGCCCTGAAGCTGTCGGTGAGCTGGTCCTCGGCGTGCTTTAGCAGTGCGACCTTCTCCTCGAAGCCCGCGCGCTCATGCTCGAGCTGCACCCGCAGCGTCGTCAGTGCCGCGTCCGCCCGGGCGCGCGCGAGGAGCCAGGCAGCGCCCCCGCCGAGGGCTGCACCGACCAGGAGAGCGAGGATCGCGACCATTGGTCTACGAACGATAGGAGCGCGGTCGGACGGCACGGGCCGCCGCGCGAAGGTCCTCAGAGACCCTTGCTACCCTGGGCCGCGCTTTGGCCAAGAAGCCAAAAACCCCTGCACCTCCGCGCAAGGTCCAGGCGCCGCAGCGCCGCTCGTCGACCAAGGGCGGCGGCGATCGCAAGCTCCCGCTGCTCGCGATCCTGGTCGGCGTTGCCGCGGTCATCGTGGTCGGGGCGGTCGCGTTCGTGGCACTCGGCGGCAACGGCTCGAGCGACTCGGGCGTGGCGAACGCGATGAAGGCTGCGGGCTGCACCTTCAAGAGCGCGCCGGCGCACTCCTACAAGGGCAACCAGATCCACGTGCCCGAGGGGACGAAGGTGACCTACAACACGTACCCGCCGTCGGGCGGCCCGCACTACGGGACGCCGGCGATCTGGGACTTCTACACCGAGCCCGTCGAGCCCAGGCTGGTCGTGCACAACCAGGAGCACGGCGGCGTCGTCCTCTGGTGGGGGACCAAGGTTCCCGCCTCGACGGTGCAGAAGCTGCGCGCCTTCTACGACGACTCGCCCGTGTCGATGGTCGGCACGCCGCTCCAGAGCCTCGGCAAGAAGGTCGCGATCACGGCCTGGACGGGTGATCCGACCCGCTACGGCTCGGACGCGACCTACTTCGGCACCGGCCACACTGCCGTCTGCCCGAGCTTCAACGAGAAGGCCTTCAAGAAGTTCCGCGACACGTACCGCGGCCACGGGCCGGAGGGCATCTCGATGGGCACCAACCAGCCTGGCACGTAGTGCTCCTCGCCGCCTCCGCGGTACGCTGGCCGCGCGCCGGGGTGGCGAAATTGGTCATACGCGCCTGACTTAAAATCAGGTGTCCCGCGAGGGGCGTGAGGGTTCGACTCCCTCCCCCGGCACTCCTCGGACAAGCGAAAATCTGGCGCACCCGCGCTAGCCCGAGCTCGACTGATGCATGCCCATCAGGCTCCGGACAGCCATTGACGATGGCCCTGAGGCTCGCGATCGTGGTGGCGTGGGTCGTCGCCACATGCGCAATCGGCGCGCCGAGCGTTTCGCGAGCCGAGCCGTGAGCAAACCTCGATGGACGGGACTTGCGCGTTAGAGGACAATGGCCGCCGTGGCCGGCGTCGGGGTAGGGCAGATTCGCGTGCTGCTCGTCGACGACGACGTGCCCTTCCTCGCCTCGCTCGCCGAGCTCGTCGACAGCCAGCCCGAGCTGCACGTCGCCGGCGCCGTGTCGGACGGAATCGCTGCGCTCGAGCGTGTCGAGCAGGAGGAGCCCGACGCCGTCGTCATCGACCTGCACATGCCGCTCCTCGACGGCGTGAGCACGGTGGCGCGCCTGCGCCGCGACCGCCCGAGCCTCTGCCTGATCGCCATCACCGGCGACGAGGCGCCCGCGCTCCGCCGCGCCGCCAAGGAGGCCGGCGCCGACGACGTCCTGCTGAAGCAGGAGCTCGTCGAGGCGCTCATCTCGCGGCTGCGCGCGACGGTCGCCGCCGCGCAGGCGGGGTAGCGTTGTGGCGTCGTGCTCGTTCTCATCGCGATCCTCGCGGCGATCTTCTTCCTGCCGTCGCCCTGGGGGCTCGTGGCTGTGCTGTGCGCGCTCGCCGTCGACCTCGCCGAGATCGGCTTCGGGCTCTGGTATGCCAAGCGGCGGCGGCCGCAGACCGGCGCCGAGGCGCTGATCGGGCGGTTCGCGGACGTCATCGTGCGCTGCGACCCGCTCGGCCAGGTGCGCGTTGAGGGCGGCGAACTCTGGCAGGCGCGGGCGGAGGAGGGCGCCGAGGCCGGAGAACAGGTGCGCGTCGAGGCCGTCGGCGCCGATCTCGTCCTCAGCGTGCGTCCTGTGGCGTCCGGCACCTGATTACACTCCGCGCGATGGCCAGCGTCGAGGAGGGCGCCGCAAACGCGCTCGAGTGGGACGCGCCGCTCTTTCGTCAGGCGATCGCACAGCTCGAGCAGGCGTTGCCGCACGCTGACGTCGACGAGACGATCGGCCTTCGGCTCCGCTACCCGGAGCAGGCAGTCATGCTCAGCATCCCCGTCAAGCTCGACGACGGCAGCGCCGCCGTGTTCCCCGCCTACCGCGTCCGCCACTCGACGGCGCTCGGGCCGACGAAGGGTGGGATCCGCTACGACTCGGAGGTCAATCTCGGGGAGTGCGCCGCGCTCGCGATGTGGATGACCTGGAAGTGCGCGCTCCTGCGCCTGCCCTACGGCGGCGCGAAGGGCGGGGTCCGCTGCGACGCCCGCTCGATGTCGACCGGCGAGCTGATGCGTCTCACCCGCCGGTTCACGTCCGAGCTCTTGCCGTTCATCGGGCCGCAGGAGGACATCCCCGCGCCGGACATGGCGACGAACGAGCAGACGATGGCCTGGATGATGGACACGTACTCGATGCTCGTCGGCCACGCGGTGCCGGAGATCGTCACCGGCAAGCCGATCGCGCTCGGCGGCTCGGTGTTCCGCCACGAGGCGACGGGCGCGGGCGTCGTGATGGTCACCGAGCGCGCCTGCGCCCTGCTCGGCATGCCGCTCGGAGAGCAGCGCTGCGTCGTCCAGGGCTTCGGCAACGTGGGTGGGATCGCGGCGACCGAGCTGCACGAGCGCGGCGCCCGCGTGATCGGCGTCTCGGACGTGTCGGGCGGCCTCCACGATCCGATGGGGCTCGACGTCCCGGCGCTCCACGCCTGGATCGCGGAGCACGGGACGCTCGCCGAGTACGCCGAGGCCGAGCACATCACGAACGCCGAGCTGCTGGAGCTGCCCTGCGACGTCCTCGTGCTCGCCGCGCGCGAGGACCAGGTGACGGGCGAGAACGCTGCGCGTATCGACACGAAGCTGATCGCCGAGGGCGCCAACGGCCCGACCTCGATCGAGGCGGACGAGATCCTGGCGGCGCGTGGCATCCCGGTCCTGCCGGACGTCCTGACGAACGCGGGCGGCGTGACCGTCTCCTATTTCGAGTGGGTGCAGGACCTCGGCCGGCTCTTCTGGACGCGCAACGAGATCCGCGCGCGTCTCGCCGACAAGCTCACCGATGCGTTCGACCGGGTGTGGGCGCTCTCGGCAGACCAGGAGCTGACGCTCCGTGCGGCGGCGCTCGTCGCCGGCATCCGCGAGGTCGCCGCCGCGATGGAGTCGAGAGGGTTCTACCCGTGAGGGCGCGCGACGCCATGGTCACCGAGCCGCGCTCGCTCGGCGTAGGCGCGACCGCGCAGGAGGCGGGCGAGCTGCTGGCCCGGCCAGAGGTGCGCGCGATCTTCGTCTGCGACGAGGAGCGGCTGGTCGGGGTCGTCACGCGCAAGACACTGGTTCGCGAAGTCGTCGCACGCGGGCTCGTCCCCGGCGAGACGCGCCTGGCGGACATCGCCGAGGAGCCGCACTGGACGATCGACGGCGACATGCCTGTCGAGGACGCGTTCCGCTTCCTCGAGGAGCACGACGCCGAGCGCGTGCCGGTGGTCGAAGACGGCCGGCTCGTGGGCGTGCTCTCGCGCAGCGTGCTCCAGCGGCGCCTGGCCGAGGACGAGACCGAGCCGGACGAGCTGCCGGCGGGCGTCTAGGATCTCGCGGTGCTCCGGGCCATCCTCATCAAGTGGGCGATCATCGCCGTCGCGTTCGCGGTCACGGCGAAGCTGCTCGACGGGGTGTCGGTGAACGGCGGCTTCTGGTCCTACGTCTGGGTGTCGCTGCTCTTCGGGATCATCAACGTCTTCATCGGGACGATCCTCAGGTTGATCACGCTGCCGCTGACGATCCTGACCTTCGGGCTGTTCCTGATCGTGATCAACGCGTTCCTGATCACGATCACCGACTGGCTCACGAGCGACCTGACCGTCGACGACTTCTTCTGGGACGCGATCTTCGCCGCGATCATCATCGGGCTGACCACGGCGATCCTCGACTACGCGTTCCGCGACCTGAAGAAGCGTTAGCGAACGGTCACGCGGACGCGCTGCACGCCGTTGTTGGCGTAGCCGCCCAGGTTCCACGGCGGCTCGTCGGGCTGGACGTTGCCCGCCTCGTCGCGCGCACGGCAGCGCAGCTCGTGCTCGCCCGGCTGGGCATCCCAGGTCCGGCGCCAGCGGCACCAGGCCCAGCGGCCCTCGACGTCGTGCTCGAGCTCGGCCTCGTGCCATGTCTCGCCGTCGGTGGAGACGTCCACGCCCGCGACGGGGGCGCAGCCTGACCACGCGCGGCCTTCCAGCTCGACCGGCCCGGCCTGGACCGTGCGCTCGCGGGTGAAGAAGTCCGGGATCCCCGGCGGAGCCATCAGCGCGCGCGGCTGCATGCGGGTGACCGGCTCGCCCTCCTCGTCCTCGGTCGCGCGGTACCGGTACCCGGTGCGCATCTGGTAGCCCTCGAACGGCTCGGCCACCGCCTCGATCGAGGCGAGCCACTTCACGCTCGTCATCCCGTACCAGCCGGGGACGACCAGCCGGAGCGGGAAGCCGTGCTGGGGCGGCAGCGGCGCATCGTTCATCTCGTACGCGAGCAGCACGTCGGGCATGAGCGCGTCGTGTAGGCCCAGGCTGCGCTCGTAGAGCTGCTCCTCGCCGCCCTCGATGCCGCGGTCGAGGCCCGTGAAGACGATCTCGACGGCGTCCTCGCCCAGCCCGGCGCGCTCGAGCACGGCCGCGAGCGGAACGCCTGTCCAGCGCGCGGTGCCGACCGCCTCGGTCAGCCACGGCTGGGAGATCGGCCGCGGGCTGAGCCGCGCGCGGCCGTTGCCGGCGCACTCCATCGTGACCGCGTGCTCGGCGGCGCGCAGCGCGCGAAGCTCGTCGAGCGTGAAGCTGAGCGGCTGCGCGACGAGCCCGCCGACCTCGAGCCGCCAGGTCGCGGCGTCGACGACCGGGACGTCGTAGTGGATCAGCAGGTAGTGCAGGCCGGCCGGCGTGATCGGGTAGCGCAGCGCCTCGAGCGGCATGCCGTGGTTGCGCGCCGCGAGCTGCAGCTCCTCGAGGGTGATCTCGCTCGTGTCGGCGAGCGGCACGGCCGCGACGCTACCAGCCCCAAAGAGGGGCTTGGCGAAACGACGTCTGAGCCGAGCGACGTTCCGCCAATCCCCTCTAAGGCACGCGGAGGTCGCGCCGCTCGAGCAGCCATGCACCCGCGCCGAGGATCACGAGCGCTGCGGCCACCACGATCAGCACGCCCCACCAGTTCACGCCGTTCTCGAGCGGCGAGCCGCCGACGAGCCAGAACGCGGAGAGCACGCGAAACGGGTCGAGCCAGCCGGCGAGCTCGTGCAGGCCGTTGACGAGGTATGCCGCTGCGGCGAGCGCGGCCGGGATGCCGAGAGTGAGCGCACGGTTCCCGCCCGCGGCGCCGACCGCGAGCGCGAGCCACCCGAACAGGAGCGCGATGAGCGCGAGCCCGAGGACGGCCGCCGCCAGCCGGCTCATGCAGAGGTCGAGATCGACGATCGGGCTGAGGATCGCGAGCGCGGCGAAGGCGGCAGCCGCGACGACGAGTGTCTCGGCCGCGACGACCACGCCCTTCGCGAGCACGGCGCTGGGCCGCCGCACCGGGTAGGAGAGGGCGAGCTCCAGCCGCCCGGCGTCCTCCTCGCCGGCGAGCTGGCGCGAGCCCGAGCCGATCGCGAGCACCAGCAGGAAGAGCGGCAGCAGCAGGCTGAAGAGCTCGGCGTCCATGAACCCCGAGCCGCTCGTGAGCGCGCCCGCGCCGGAGATGCCGAACAGCTCCTTCAGCGCCTCCGGGTAGCTCTCGACGAGCTTGTCGAGCTGCGGCGAGCCCTGGATCGACGGGAAGATCGCCGCCAGCATCCCGGCGTACGCGGCGACGCCGACGCACCAGCCGACGAGGGCTCGCGCGTGGTCGCCGAGGCCGCGGCGGATCAGCTCAGCCGGCAGGAGGGCCCTCCCGGTAGAGGTCGAGGAAGATCTCCTCGAGGTCGGCGGGTGCCGAGACGAGGTCGACGACGCGGTGGCTCGCCGCCTCCTTGACCACGGCGTCCATCGCCTGCTCGGTGGCGCTCAGGCGAACGACGGCGCCGTCGGTGGACTCGACGCGCACGCCCTGGATCGCGGCGAACGGAGCCGGATCGACGTGCTCGGTGAACGTGACCGTGACGTGGCGCAGGGCGCGCTCGCGCAGGCTCGCGACCGTGTCGACGTCGACGAGGCGGCCGCGATTGACGATCGCCACCCGGTGAGCGGCGTGCTGCACCTCGTCGAGCACGTGCGACGAGAGCAGCACCGTGCGGCCGTCGCCCGCGGTCTCGCGCACGAGTGCCCTGAACTCGCCCTGCAGGAGCGGGTCGAGCCCGCTCGTCGGCTCGTCGAGGATCAGCACCTCCGGCCGGTGCATGAACGCCTGGACGATTCCCAGCTTCTGCCGGTTGCCGCGCGACAGCTCGCGCATGGGCCGGTCGAGGACGGCGCCGAAGCGCTCGCAGAGGGCAGCGCGCGTCGCGGTGTCGACCGTGCCGCGGAGCCGCGTGAGCGAGTCGAGGTAGGCGCCGCCCGTCTGGCGATCGGGGACGCGCAGGTCACCGGGCAGATAACCGAGCCGGCGCCGTGCGTCGAGGCTCGCGGTGCGCGTGTCGAGGCCGAGAATCGCCGCGTGCCCGGCCGTCGGCCGGATCAGGTCGACCAGCATCCGGATCGTCGTGCTCTTGCCGGCGCCGTTCGGGCCGAGGTAGCCGAGCACCTCGCCTCGCTCGACGCGCAGGTTCAGGTCGACGAGCGCCTCGACGCCGCTGCCGTACGTCTTGGAGAGCCCGACCGTCTCGATCGCCGCCGGCTCGGCCATCGGGCTAGCAGCAGGTGTAGGCGCCCGGCGGCGCCGCGCCCTCGACCGGGGCGGGGAGCTCCGCCGCCTCGAGCGCGATGCCGTCGAGGATGTCGCGCTCGGTCACCTCGAGCTCATCGAGCCCGTAGTGGGCGAGCACCTCGCGGAGGATCACGCCGCCGGCGACGATCACGGGAGCCCGGTCCGGGTCGAGCGCCGGCACGCGGCGGCGCTCCTCGAGCGGCAGCGCCGCCAGTCGGGCGAGCTGCTCCTCGACCGCCGCTCGCGAGAGGCGGTGGCCCTCGACGCGCTCTCGGTCGAGCTCGTCGAGGCCGAGGTCGAGAGCGGCGTAGGTCAGGATCGTGGCCGACACGCCGAGGGCCACGGCCCTCTTTACAGGGACAGTCCCTGTAAAGAAGGCGCCGCGCACGGCGGCCGCGCAGGCCTCGAGGCCGTCGGCCGACGGCGGGTCGTCGTGGAGGAACCGCTCCGTCATGCGCACCGAGCCGACGTCGACGCTGCTCGCGGTCCGGATGCCGCCCGCGTCGCCGACGACAAGCTCGGTCGAGCCGCCGCCGATGTCCACGACGAGCGTGGGCCCGTCGAGTGTGCGGCCGAGGGTGGCGCCGCCGAAGCTGAGCGCCGCCTCCTCCTCGCCTGCGGCCAGGCGCGTGTCGAAGCCGTAGCTCCACTCGACCTCGCCGAGGAAGGCGTCGCCGTTCTCCGCGTCGCGGACGGCGCTCGTCGCGACGAGAAGCGTTCGCTCGGCGCCGAGCCGCTCGGCCGTCCGCCGGTAGTCGGTCAGCGCGTTGCGCACGCGGGCGATGGGGAGCGGGAGCAGCCGCCGCCGCGCGTCGACGCCCTCGCCGAGGCGGGTGATGCGCGACTCGCGGTGCACCTCCTCGACGCGGCCGCCGTGGACGTCCGCGACGAGCAGCCGCGTGGTGTTCGTGCCCTGGTCGATCGCCGCAACGCGCACGCGACGCACCGTACCGGCGGTGCCAGGCACCGGCCGGAGCCGCGGCGGTGCCAGGCACCGGCCGGGTTCGCACCGGTGCCAGGCACCCGACCTGTTCGCGCGGGCCGTGGGCTGCGCCGGGCCCCGTCCCGTGCCAGGCACGGGACAGGTCTCGCCCGGCCGCGCGAGGCGGCCGGGCGAAACCCTGCCCGCTAGACCGTCGCGCGCGTCTTGCCGCGCAGCACGTTGACGACCGGGAAGAACTGGGGCTCGAAGTCGCCGAGCTGCTCGGCGGCGCCCTCCGGGAACTGCTCCTCGGAGAAGCGGCCGAACGTCTCCGGCGCATCCCAGAGGTCGACGACGAACAACCCGCCGCTCTTCTCGGCGGCGATGTGGAGCGCCGACGGATGGCGCGCACCACCGTCGGCGTGCGCGTCCATGCCCGACGTCATCGAGTCGTAGCCCTCCGGGCTCCACTCGGGCAGGTCGGCGATCAGCATCACGTTCGGCTGCGTGCCGGCCCCCTGGAACATGCTGTGCACCGGGTACATCTCGGGCTGGAAGGGCGGGATGCCGAGCCGCTGCATCGTGGGCATCGCGCCCTGGATGAAGGTGTCGAACGCCTCTCGCGATTCCCACATGTCGACGATGCGGATGCCGTCGCCGGTGTTCGCCGCCATGTGCACGATCAGCCCGTCCGGCGGCGACTCGGGGGTGATCCCGAGCGCCTCGTTGAGCTGGCGGTACTGCTCCTCGGTCCCGCCCTCGACCTGCGCCGTCATCATGACTTTGCCCATCGATCCCTCCTCGTCCTTGAGCCGGTCGGGGTGGCCGGCTCGTGCCAGTTTCCTCTTCGCGCGACCACCCTGCACGGTTTGCCTGAACCGCTCCTGAGCGCGCTATACTGGCGGCCGCGACGCGGGGTGGAGCAGTCAGGTAGCTCGCCGGGCTCATAACCCGGAGGTCGCAGGTTCAAATCCTGCCCCCGCTATGAAAAGGCCCGCGTTTGCGGGCCTTTTTCGTCGAAAGCTCAGGAGGCGCGCGCGGCGAGAGTGGCCACGCGACCGAGGTTCTCGAGCGCGTCCCGCGTGTGTTCGATCATGAACGCCAACGACTCGGCGACGTCTGCGTCGTCGATGTGGTCGAGCGCGGCTCGGGCGGGGTTCAGCCTCGATGCGGCGCTCCAGGGGCCGATTGCTTCGTGGCGGGCTCGAGCGACCTGCCCCTGCATCCCGGCGTAGGCCATCCGCACGAGATCCGCCACCCTCTCCGGTGAAGACGACCGGTGGGCAGAGCCGGTTCTTCTCCTCGTCGTCGAGGCCGCTCGACTCCACGAATCCGATCGTGGCCGCGCACAGGGGCAGGAAGCCCACCGCCAGGTACTGGATCGTGATGCGGCCCCGCTCGAACACCGGCCGAGCAGCCGCCCCCGGAACGCCTGCGGCCGTGCAGTCGACGTAGAGCTCCCGAGGATGGCCGTCGATGTCGCCTGCATCTGTGGCTACAGACGTTCGGCCGATGCGCCGAACCCGCCGCGCCCGAACGACGTGGTCGATCGTGCGGACCGCGTCGATCTCCTGCCGGCTGGCGGTCGGGCCGCGGAACGCGAGCGGCTCGGTCGAGGGGTCGATCCGCAGGAGCATCCCGGCGTCCTCGAGTCGCAGCGCGAAGTCGCGTCCGTCCTCGGCCGCCGCCGCCGTCTCGACCCAGCACGCCTGCAAACGCATGTAGCCGCCGACCAGGTCCAGCGGCTGCGTGAAGGCACGGTCGAACTGCCATGGATCGCGGCCGCGGATCCAGCGGATGCGGTCGGGGTCGACGCCCGCCTCGAGCAGCCACCCGCAGGTGTCGATCGCCGTCTTTCCCGCTCCGATCACGGTGACGCGGTCGACAGGCTCGCCGAGCTCGACCAGCGCGTTGGGAGGGATGACTGTCACGCCGGGCTCCACGGTGAAGCCGGGCACGTGACGCGACGGGATCTCCGACTGGACGTAAGTGGCGTCGACGATCTTGCGGCGCGGCTTCACGAGCGTCTCGCGGCCGCCGAGCAGCGAGACGACGAGCTGCCCGTCCCCGTTCCCGCCGCGATGGTCGCTCATGCCGAGGAACTGCACCCTGCCCGTCGGCAGCAGCTGCTCGTCCAGCACGCGCGCGTAGTAGTCGCAGATCTCGCCGGCACTGGCACGCTCGTAGAAGCCGGCGTTCGGTCCGTGCTCGTCGATCCGGTCGTGCCCGAGCGGGCGCGACTCGACGCCGTAGTAGGCGGAGGGCTGGTGAAGGCGCACGAACGGATAGGCGTCCAGCCAGTGGCCGCCCGGCCGGTGGCGCCGGTCGACGAGCACCACCTCCGCGTCCGTGTTCGCAACCAGCGTGTCCGCGAACGCCATCCCCGACGCTCCCGCTCCGACGACGAGGTAGTCGGTCTCGATCTCCCGCACGGCTGCGAAGGCTACGGCCCCGCGGCCCGGCCGTAGCCTGTCGGCGTGCGTCTCGGGCTGCTCTGGCGAGCCGAATGGGACCCGCCCAGCGCGGATGTTCGCGAGACGTGCCGGCTGAACGGCATGTTCGCTGCCTTCGCTGCGCTCGGAGCCGAGGCGGAGCCGGTCATCTACGCCGACGACTGCGTCGACGCGGCTCGCGAGCAGCTGCTCGGCCTCGACGGCGTGCTCGTCTGGGTCAACCCGGTCGAGCAGGGGCGCGACCGGTCGCTGCTCGATCCGCTCCTCGGCGAGGTCGCGGACGCCGGCGTCTGGGTGAGCGCGCACCCGGACGTGATCCAGCGGCTGGCCACGAAGCGCGTGCTGGTCGACACAGCCTCGTTGAGCTGGGGCACCGACGCCCGTCTCTACCGCTCGGCGGTGGAGCTCGTCGAGGAGCTCCCCGGCCGGCTCGCCGCGGGGCCGCGCGTCCTCAAGCGCGAGCGTGGGATGGGCGGCGACGGCGTCTGGAAGCTCGAGCGCGACGGCGACGAGGTGCGGGTCGAGCACGCCGCAGGCGGCCGGGTCGAGACGCAGTCGATCGAGGATTTCGCGCGACGGTGTTTCGCGGACGGCGGCGTGATGGTCGACCAGCCGTACCAGGAGCGGATCGGCGACGGGATGATCCGCGTCTACCTGACCCACGATCGCGTCGTCGGCTTCGCGCACCAGTACCCGAGCGAGCTTCGGCCGAGCGCTGCCGGCGAGCCGCCGCCCGGGAAGAGCTTCCACCTCCCGACCGCGGACCGCTTCGCGCGGCTGCGCGTCCTGATGGAGGAGATGTGGGTGCCGCAGCTCCAGCAGCTCCTTGCCCTTGAGACGAGCTTGCTGCCCGTGATCTGGGATGCGGACTTCCTGTACGGGCCGAAGAACGCCGACGGCCACGACACGTACGTCCTCTGCGAGATCAACGCGAGCTCGACGTTCGCGTTCCCCGAGCACGCGATGCCGGGTGTCGCCGAGGCTGCGCTGGCGCGCATCGCGGCCCTCAGGGCCGGATCATGACCTTGATCGACTCGCGGTCGTTCATCGCGCGGTAGCCGTCGGGCACGTCGTCGAGGCCGCCGATGCGGTCGAACACGCGGCCGGGCTCGATGCGGCCCTCGAGGACATCGGGGAGTAGCTCCTCGATGTACGCGCGTGCCGGCGCAGGCCCGCCGCCGACGCTGACGTTCTTCCAGAAGGGGACACTGCCCGGGATCGTGTCCTCCTGCGGGACGCCCACGCGGCCGACGGCGCCGCCGGGGCGCGCGATCTCGAGCGCCGTGACCACGGACTCGTCGTGGCCGACGCACTCGAGGACGGCGTGCGCGCCATGGCCGCCGGAGAGCTCGCGGACGCGCTCGACAGCCTCGTCGCCGCGCTCGCCGACGACGTCCGTCGCGCCGAACTCCCGCCCGAGCGCGACGCGGTCGGGGTGCCGGCCGAGGAGGATGATCTGCTCCGCGCCGAGGCGCTTCGCCGCGATCACGCCGCAGAGGCCGACGGCGCCGTCGCCGACGACCGCCGCGATCTTGCCGGGCCCTACGCGTGCGGAGACGGCCGCATGGTGACCGGTCGACATCACGTCCGTGAGCGTGAGCAGGGACGGCATGAGCGCGTCGTCCGGGCCGACCGAAAGGGGGACGAGCGTGCCGTCCGCCTCCGGGACCCGCACTGCCTCGCCCTGCCCGCCGTCGACGCCGTCCGCGCCGTAGCGGCCGCCGTGCAGGCATGACGTGTGCAGGCCTTCGCGGCAGAAGACACACGTGCCGTCGGACCAGAGAAACGGCGCCGCGACGAGATCGCCCGCCTTCAGCGAGGCGACGTCGTCGCCGACGGCCTCGACGACGCCGATGAACTCGTGACCCATCCGCCGGCCGCCCTTGCTCGGCTCCATGGCGTTGTACGGCCAGAGGTCGCTCCCGCAGATGGCCGCGCGGGTGACGTGGACGAGGGCATCGGTCGGCTCGACGAGCTGGGCGTCGGGGACGGTCTCGACCCGCACGTCGTGCGCGGCGTACATGACGGTTGCCCGCATCCCAGCAGCATAGGCAGGGTGGAGCGATGCGAAACCTGACGAGGAGGCACGCATGCAGATCACGAGGAACGGTCCCGACACCGCACGCGGGCCGGCGGACTGGTTCACCGGCGGCGTCTTCATCGACACGCTCGCGGCGCCCGCGGACGGCTCGCGCGTGAGTGCGAGCAACGTCCATTTCACCCCGGGGGCGCGCACCGCGTGGCACACGCATCCGAACGGGCAGACGATCTTCGTCCTCGAGGGCGAGGGCCGCTGCCAGCGCCGCGGCGGGCCACTCGAGGCGATCCGGCCTGGCGACCGCGTCTTCTTCGAGCCGGGCGAGGAGCACTGGCACGGCGCCGCGCCGAACCGCTTCATGCTGCACATCGCGATGCTCGAGGTCGGCGACGACGGCCATCCGGCCGCCTGGGGCGAGCACGTGAGCGACGAGGAGTACACCGCCGCGCCGGTCGAGGCGCATTGACCCCGTCCTGCGCGGCCCGGACAATCAGTAGATGGGGAGGCGGGGTCTCGCCGCGTTTGCGGCTGCTGCGGTCTGCGGGCTAATAGGTCTTGCCGGCGCCTCGGCGGCCGGGCCGGGCCTCTCGATCGGCCCCGACGGAACGACTGCTCCGGTCTACAGCTACGCGAATGCGATCCGCGAACGGGTCTGGGTGCAGGTCGCCGGCGTCGACCAGGATGGGGACGGCGTCCAGGATCGCGTCGCGCTGGACATCATCCGTCCCGCGGAGACCGCGACCGGGCTGAAGGTGCCGGCGATCATCAACCCGAGCCCGTACCTGACGTCAACAGGCATCAGCAGCCTCGGCCAGGTCATCCACACGACCGGGACGGCGCCCGACACGTTCCCGGAGTGGTACGACAACTACTTCGTGCCGCGCGGGTACGCCGTCATCCTCGCGCAGGCGAACGGGACCGCCTGGTCGACCGGCTGCCCGCTGCACGGCGGCCCCGGCGACATCGCGAGCATGAAGGCAGTCATCGACTGGCTGCAGGGAAACGCCGTGGCTCCGGGCTTCGACGCTGCCGCCGGCGGGAACGCCGTGGTGGCGAGCTGGGACAACGGCAAGGCGGCGATGATCGGGAAGTCATATGACGGAACGCTCGCCAACGGCGTCGCCTCGACCGGCGTGCAGGGGCTCACGACGATCGTGCCCATCTCTGCGATCTCGGACTGGTACCGCTACTCGCGCTCGAACGGCGTCCGCTTCGGCACGGGCGCCACGTCCCACTACCCGAACTTCCTGTCGGGCGCGATCACGACGAATGCGTCGGCCGCGCTTCTCGGGGTCGCGCCGCCCAGCCGCAACGCCCTCTGTGCGGGCACGCGCGCCACGATGTCGGGCGCCGACGCCACCACCGGCGACGGCGACGCGACCGGCGACGTCACGCCGTTCTGGCAGGCGCGGAACTACGACGCGAACGTCGCAAACGTGAAGGCGTCGGTCTTCGCCTCGTTCGGCCTGAACGACGACAACGTCAAGTTCGACCACCTGAGCACCTGGTGGGCCGGGCTCGCCGCGAACAACGTCCCGCGGAAGCTGTGGCTCTCGCAGGAGGGCCACGTCGACCCGTTCGACTACCGCCGCGACGCATGGGTGGACACGCTCCACCGCTGGTTCGACTACTGGCTGCTCGACGTGCCGAACGGGATCATGGATCAGCCGCGCGTGACAATCGAGCGTTCCACGGACGTCTGGGAGGACGACGCCGACTGGCCGCTCCCGGGCACGTCCACCGTGGGCGTCTTCCTCAACGGCAGAGCGCCCGGCTCGGCCGGGACATTCGGTGCGCTCGCGAACGGCGGCAGCACCGCCACGCTCTCGTTCACCGACCTGCACACCCAGACGGAGGCCGCCACCATCAACACGCCGGAGGGCTCGCAGGCGAACCGGCTCGTGTTCCTGTCGCCGGTGCTCAAGAAGGACCTGCACATCTCGGGTGTGCCGAAGATCGAGCTGCACGGCTCGCTCTCGACCGCCACCGGGAACCTCGCAGCCGTGCTCATGGACTACTCGGCGGCGCCGTTCACGCGGCCGTCGCGCTCGAACGAGGGCAGCGTGAACAAGTCGCCGATCGAGCAGGACTGCCGCTTCGGCGACTCGACGTTCAAGGCCGACGGCGTCACTCCGCTCGACAGCGCCTGCTACCCGGTGAAGGTCAAGCCGACGGCGGCGGTGTCGCAGTGGCTCGTGTCGAACGGCGTCCTCGATGCGCAGAACCGCGACTCGCTCTCGGTGCCCGCGCCGCTGATCCCTGCGATGTCGTACACGTTCGGCTTCCCGCTGATCGGCAACGACTACGTGTTCCCGGCCGGCCACCGGATCGGCGTGGTCGTCGTCTCGACCTACCGCGACTACGGCGCCTTCAGCACGTTCGCCGCGCCCGACACGCCGACGGTCACCGTCGACACGCACCTGAGCAAGATCGACCTGCCGGTCGTCGGCGGGGCGCCCGCAGCGCGCTCGTCGGTGCTGTTCCTCGACACGATCGCGCCGACGCTCACGCTGCCGGGCGCGCCGACCGTGGAGGCCACCGGGCCGCTCACGGGCGTCAGTTTCGCGGCGAGCGCCTCCGACAACCTCGACGACACGCCGTCGGTCTCGTGCTCGCCCGGCTCCGGCACCGCCTTCCCCATCGGCGCGACCACCGTCAGCTGCACGGCGACCGACCTGAGCGGGAACACGAAGTCCGGCTCGTTCGCGGTCACCGTGGTCGACTCGACTGCACCGACGCTCACGCTTCCCGCACCGATCAAGGTGGAGGCGGCGGACGCCCCCGGCGCGCACGTCACCTACGCGGTCAGCGTCTCCGACGTCGCCGACCCGTCGCCGAGCGTGACGTGCTCGGCTGCATCCGGCTCGGTCTTCGCGCTCGGCACGACGACCGTGACCTGCGTCGCGCACGACGCGGCCGGGAACACTGCGAGCGGCGCGTTCGCCGTGACCGTGGCAGACACGACCGCGCCCACGTTGACCGCGCCACACGGGCTCACGGCGAATGCGACGTCGGCGAAGGGCGTGAAGGTCACGTTCCGGACGACGGCCACCGACGCCGTGGACGCAACCCCGCTCGTCTCGTGCAAGCCGGCCTCGGGGTCGCTCTTCAAGATCGGCCGGACGATCGTGCGCTGCAGCGCGACCGACGACGCCGCGAACGCGACCACGGCGAGCTTCACCGTCGTCGTGGTGGGCGCCGCCGATCAGCTGAAGGCGCTGCGGACGAAGCTCGTCAAGGGAAAGAACGGCAAGGCGCTCGCCAAGCGCGTAGACGCAGTGCGGAAGGTGCTCGGCCGCCGCGCGACCGCCTGCAAGAGGCTCGCCGACCTGAAGCGCGCAGTCCCGGCCTCGCGACGTGCCGACGTGGTGCGGATCCAGCGCGTCGTCGGCTGCTAGCCCGGGAAGGTCACGCGGAAGCGAGCCCCGTGCGGCTCCGCCGGCTCGTACGCCAGCGTCCCGCCCTGGGCGCGGGCGTATGACTGCGCGATCGCCAGGCCGAGCCCCGCGCCCTCGGTGGACGGCGTCTCGCCGCGCGTGAAGCGCTCGAAGACGCTCTCCCTCAGATCCGGCGCGATGCCCGGACCGCGGTCTTCCACAGTCACCGTGAGCTCGCCCCCGGCGCGCTCCGCGGAGACCACGATCGGCGGCGCGCCGTGGCGCACGGCGTTCACGACCAGGTTCGAGACGATCCGGTCGAACGCACGCGGGTCGACGACCGCGCGCAGGTCGCCCGCGACCTCGACGGTGATCGCTCCGCCGTCCACGACCAGGATCGCGACGATGTCCTCGAGCCGTGCCCGCACGTCGATCTCGACCGGCTCGATGCGCAGGGAGTCGGCCTCCAGGCGCGAGAGGTCGAGCAGGTTGTCCACGAGCTCGTACAGCCGCTTCGCCTGCTGCGTGAGGACGCGGCGCACGTCCGCGCGCTGCGTCGGCGTAAGCGTCTCCTCGCGGGCGTCGAGCGTCTCGACCGCGCCGTAGATCGCTGCGACCGGCGTGCGGAGCTCGTGTGACGCGAGCGCCGCGAACTGGCTCTTCAGCTCGTTGAGGCGGCGCAGCTCGGCGTGCTGGATCGCTCGCGCCAGGAACGCCGCGATCAGCGCGCCGCACGTGCCGAGCAGGTCGATCTCGGCCGAGTCGAGCCAGAACGACTCGGCGCGCTGGTCGCAGGTCAGGAACCCCAGGCACCGGCCCTCACTGACGAGCGGGACGATCACGAACGAGCCGATGCCGAAGCGCTGGGCCGCGGGGGCCGGGAGCGCCTCGCCGTTGCTCGGATCGGCGACGAAGACCGGCGACCCCGTCTGGAACGCCTCCTGGAATGCGCTCGCCACCGCGATCGGGAGCGACGACGGCAGCGCCTCCATGTCCTCGTCGGTCAGCCCGTGCGCCGCGAACGGGATCAGCGTCCCGGTCTCCGCCACGAAGCGCACGATCCCGACCCGCTCGAAGCCGAAGCCGCCGGCCACGGCCGAGCAGGCGCTCTCGAGGACCGTGCGCGCCCGGAACTCGCCCTCCGCGAGTGCGCGCGCGAGCGAGTGGAGTGCTTCGAGCTGGATGTGCGGTTTGCTCGTCATTGCAAGGGGGGTGGGCCAACCGCAGCAGGACGACTTTACGGATTACAGCGTCCGCGGGCAACGGACGAGGTAGCGTCGCGCCCGTGACGGGAGGGTGCTCCTGCGGTGCGGTGCGCTACCGGCTCACGTCCGAGCCGCTGTTCGTCCACTGCTGCCACTGCCGCAACTGCCAGCGCCAGACGGGCAGCGCGTTCGCCGTCAACGTGCTGATCGAGGCCGACCGCGTCGAGCTGACCGCCGGCGAGCCGCGGGCGGTGGGCGTCCCGCGCGACGACGGCAGCACGCAGACGATCCACCGCTGCCCGGACTGCGAGGTGGCCCTCTTCAGCGAGTACGGGCGGCCGGAGGTGTGGTTCGTTCGCGCCGGAACGCTCGACGACCCCGACGCGATCACGCCGGACGTCCACATCTACACGCGCTCCAAGGTGCCGTGGGTCGTGCTACCCGACTCGGCGCCCGCCTTCGAGGAGTACTACGACACGAAGGCGCTCTGGCCGGCCGAGAGCTACGCGCGCGTGCGGGCTGCGCTCGGCCGTTGAGCAGCCCGATGTGTAGCTAGCCGCACTACGACTCTCGCGCCTGCCGCATTCCTCCCGGGCCGGGCCGCTGTGACGCTCCGTCCATGGAATCTGACCCTGGAAGGAGCTTCACATGAACCCGTCGTCCACCCGCGCGTTCACGCCGGCGCGCATCGTCGGCCTCGTGCTCATCGGGCTGGTCGTGCTCGGCCTCGGCTACCTGCGCTTCGCGCCGGGCGACACCGTCTCCGTGCCGAAGGGCGCGCACGCCGGCCAGCTCACGCTCCACGACTGTACGTACGGCACCGAGCAGGGCAGCTACGCCGCCGACTGCGGCACGCTCGTCGTCCCCGAGAACCGCGCCGATCCACAGTCGCGGTTGATCGCTGTCCCGGTGACCCGCATCAGGGCCCGCTCGGCGCACCCGGCCGAGCCGATCTTCCGCCTCGAGGGCGGCCCCGGCCGGACGAACATGAGCTTCGCCAGGGCGAGCCGGTTCGCCGAGCACCGTGACGTCGTGCTCGTCGGCTACCGCGGCGTCGACGGCTCCTCGCGGCTCGACTGCCCCGAGGTCGAGTCGGCGCTCTCGCACTCCAGGGATGTACTCGGCGAGCAGTCGTTCACGGCCTACGCCGACGGCTTCCGCGACTGCGCCGCGCGGCTGAAGGACGGCGGCGTCGACATCGCCGGCTACGGGATCACCGCGCAGGTCGACGACCTCGAGGCGGCCCGCAAGGCCCTCGGGTACGGGCAGATCGACCTCGTGAGCGAAAGCGCAGGCACCCGCACCGCGATGATCTACGCGTGGCGCTACCCGAAGGCGATCCACCGCTCGGTGATGATCGCCGTGAACCCGCCCGGCAACTTCCTCTGGAGCGGGAAGGCGACCGACGAGCAGCTCCGCAAGTACGCCGCCTACTGCGCGCAGGACGACACCTGCGGCCGCCGCGCGGACGACCTCGTCGCGACGCTGAAGCGAACGAACGAGGACATCCCGGACAGCTACTTCGGCCTCCCGATCAAGAAGGGGAACGTCCGCGTCGCCTCGTTCTACGGGATGTTCGAGACGACCTCGGAGAGCGCACCGCTCACAGCGCCGATGACGCTCGGCTCGTGGCTTGCGGCCGACGACGGCGACGCGAGCGGCTTCTGGATGCAGTCGCTGCTGGCAGACATGGCGTTCCCGAAGTCGTTTGTCTGGGGCCAGATGGCCGCCTTCGGGCGCGTCGACGCCGCCCACGTGAAGCAGTACTTCTCGCGCCGGAACGCCGACGGCGAGATCCTCGGCAACCCGGGCGCCGACTTCCTGTGGGCCGGCGGCAAGCTGGCCGATGCGTGGCCGGCAGCTCCGGGCGAGAACAGGTACAGCCACGTGCGGCGCTCGAACGTCGAGACGCTGCTCGTGGGCGGTGAGCTCGACTTCGCCACTCCGCCACAGATCGCGACGAAGCAGCTCCTCCCGTACCTGCCGAACGGCCACCAGGTCGTGCTGAAGGGCTTCGGCCACTCGGACTCGATCTGGACCGACCAGGCCGACGCGGGCACGCACCTGATCAACACGTACCTCGACACCGGCAAGGTCGACCGCACGCACTACACGCCGCAGAGGGTCGACTTCACGCCCGAGGTCACGCAGACCGCGCTCGGCAAGGGCATCGTGGGCGGGCTCGTCGGGCTGGCGGCGCTGGTCGTGCTGTCGCTGCTCGCAATGGCCCTGGTCGTGTGGCGGCGCGGGCGCTTCGGCCGCAAGGCGAGCGTGACGCTGCGGGCGGCGTACCCGGTCGTGCTCGGCCTGGGCGGCTGGTTCCTCGGCGTGCTGATCGTCGTCACGGAGATGCCCGGCACCCCGCTGGACAGCGCGGCGCTGGCGGTGCTCTCCATCGGCGTACCGATCGGGCTCGGCGTTTACTTCGCCTGGGTGAACCGCGGCGCGTCGCTGGCGACCAAGGGGGTCGGCTTCGCCGCGGCCGTCGGCGGCGCGCTCGCGGGCGCGTGGCTCGGCTTCCAGTCGGCGGAGGACCTGCTGGCGCTGCTCACGACGATCGCCGGCGCCGCTGTCGGCGGAAACCTGGCCCTCCTCGTGCTGGACATCGTCCGGGATCGGCGGGCTCAGCACGTCACGGTCGAGAGCCGGCAGCGCGCGCCGGAGGCGCCGCCGGTCATCGGCTGACAAGCCGCAGCGTCGAGCCCCGTGGGCCCGCGGGCCTCGCGGGGCTCGACGTCGTTAAGCTCGCCGTCCGGTGCCGCGCCTCTCGGTCATTCAGGTGGGAGCCGGCATGTGGGGACGCAGCTGGGCGGAGATCGTCGCCCGCACGCGCGAGTTCCGGCTCGCCGCCGTCGTGGACGCGGCTGCGCCCGCCCGCAAGTGGGCAAAGGCCGAGCTCGGCGCACCCGCCTTCGACGAGTTCGAGAAGGCGCTCGACGGGGTCGAGGCCGACGCGGTGCTGCTCGTCTCGCCGCCGTCGTCGCACCGCGCGCTGACCGAGGCAGCGGTCGCACGCGGCCTGCACGTCGTCACGGAGAAGCCGGTCGCGCTCGACCTCGCCGACGCGAAGGCGATGGCGGAGGCGGGCGACCGGGCCGGTGTCCACGTGCTCGTGGCGCAGAACTACCGCTTCCGGCGGCAGTCGCGCGCGCTGCAGCAGCTCGTCGCAAACGGGGCGCTCGGGGAGCTGCTCGGCGTGCGGATCTCCTGCCGCCGCGACACGTTCAACTCGTTCATCGCGCCGGGCGACTGGCGCGCGCGGATGGCGCACCCGTACCTGATCGACATGGCCATCCACCACGTCGACATGCTCAGGATGATCACGGGTCTCGAGATCGCAGAGGTCGACGCCCGCGGCTGGCACGTGCCGGACCATCCGTTCGAGGCCGAGCCGTCGATCGAGGCGCTCCTCACCGTCGCCGACGGCACGCCGGTCGCGTACGAGGGGACGTTCGCAGCGGCCGGCACGCAGACGTCGTGGAACGGCGACCGGGAGCTCGTCGGCAGCAAGGCGCGCGCGACCTGGTCGGGCGGCGTGGTGAAACCGCTGCGCGGAACGGTGACCCTGCAGCGCTACGGCAAGCAGCCGGCGCGCGTCCCGCTACCGGTGCTGCCCGCTCTCGACCGCGCGGGGGTGCTGCACGAGCTCCGGCTCGCGGTGCTCGGAGGTCGGGCGCCCGAGGTCAGCGCCGCCGACAACCTGCGGACGTTCGAGGCCGTGCTCGCGATCGCGCGCTCGATCGACGAGCGCAAGCCGGTCAAGCCGTGAAGCTCGGGCTCTTCCTGGCGCTCTTCCACGACCGGCCGCTCGGCGATGCGCTCGGGGCTGCGCGGGATGCAGGCTGCGAGGCGGTCGAGATCTCGACGACCGGCCCGCACGGCGGCGAGGACGTCGCAGCGGCTGCCGCCGCGTACGGGCTGGAGATCTCGGCGCTGTCGTGTCACGCGAACCCGCTGCACCCGAACCGTGACATCGCGGAGCAGGCCGACCGCGACTTCCGCGACACGGTGCGCCGCGCCGCGAGCGCGGGCGTCTCGACCGTCGTCACGTTCTCGGGCTGCCCGGGCGAGTCGGAGACGTCGCAGCGGCCGAGCTGGGTGACCTGCTCGTGGCCGGACGACTTCCCGGACACGCTCGACTGGCAGTGGAACGAGCGCGTGCTGCCGTACTGGGCGGAGGCAGGCGAGTTCGCGCGTGAGCACGGCGTGCGCGTCGCGATCGAGCCGCATCCCGGCTTCGTCGTCTACAACACCGCGTCGATGCTGCGGCTCCGCGCGGCGGCAGGGCCCGCGGTCGGCGTCAACTTCGACCCGTCGCACTTCTTCTGGCAGCAGATCGACCCGCTCGCGGCGGCGCATGCCTGGCCGGGGCGATCTTCCACGTCCACGCGAAAGACACGGGCTTCGACCCGGCGCGGCTCGCGGTCGACGGCGTGCTGGAGACGCGGCTCGACCCGGCCGAGCGCGCGTGGATCTTCCGGACGGTGGGGGAGGGGCATGACGCTGCCTGGTGGCGCGGCCTTTCCGGCGCGCTCCGCGAGGCGGGCTACGACGGCGCGCTCTCGATCGAGCACGAGGATCCGCTGCTCCCGCCGGACGAGGGGCTTGCGCGCGCGGTCGAGACGCTGCGCGCCGCGCTGCAGTAGCTCCTAGTCCAGCTCGGCGAGCCGGGCGGCAAGGAATCGGCGCTCGGCGTCGGAGTGGACGAGCTCGAGCGCGCGGCCGTACGCGTCGCGCGCTTCGTCCGTGCGGCCCAGCCGGCGCAGCAGCTCCGCCCGCGTCGCGTGGAGGTAGTGGTACGAGTCGAGCTCGAGCCGCCCTGCGACCTGTAGCGCCGCCTCGACGTCGCCCGCCTCGGCGAGCGCGGCCGCGCGGTTGAGCTCGACGACGTCCGAGCCGGTGCGGCGCGCGAGCTCGCCGTAGAGGGCCGCGAGCTGGGGCCAGTCCGCCGCCGGCTCCGTGTGGAGGAGTGCGATCGCGGCCTGGAGGACGTAGTCGCCGCGCCCGTCGAGCGCGATCGCGCGGTCGAGCACGGCCTGGCCCTCCGCGATCTGCGCCGCGTCCCAGCGCGAGCGGTCCTGGTCCCGTAGGAGCACGAGCTCGCCGCCGGCGAACCGCGCGTCGCGCCGCGCGTCGTTGACGAGCATGAGCGCAAGCAGGCCATGCACCTCCGGCTCGTCCGGCATCAGCCCGGCCAGCGCCCGCCCGAGCCTGATCGCCTCCGCGGCCAGCTCGCCGCGCCCCCCGTAGCCCTCATTGAAGATCAGGTACACGACGGCGAGCACCGCGGCGAGGCGGTCCGGGAGCAAGTGCGGCGGGGGCACGCGGAACGGGATCCCGGCCGCCTTGATCTTCCGCCGGGCGCGGACGAGCCGCTTGGCCATCGTCGGCTCGGGGACGAGGAAGGCGCGCGCGATCTCGTCGGTCGTGAGGCCGCCGAGCGTCCGCAACGTGAGCGCGACCTGGGCGTCGAGGGCGAGCGCCGGGTGGCAGCACGTGAAGATGAGCTCCAGGCGCTCGTCGGGAAACGTCGTCTCGTCCACCTCGTCCTCCACCGCTTCGGGCCGGTCGAGCAGTTGCACCTTGGTCGCGAGCGTGCGGTCGCGCCTGATGCGGTCGATCGCCCGGTTGCGCGCGGTCGTCATGAGCCAGGCGAACGGGTCGTCCGGCGGCCCGTCCCGGTCCCAGCGGGCGGCCGCGATCGCGAAGGCCTCCTGCGCGGCTTCCTCGGCGAGGTCGAAGTCGCCGAGGAAGCCGATCAGCGATGCGACGACGCGGCCCCATTCGTCGCGGAAGACCTGCTCGAGGATCTCAGAACTCCTTGAGCGGCCGTACCTCGATGGCCCCACCGAGCCGCGCGGCGGGGATGCGCGCCGCCAGCTCGATCGCCGCGTCGAGGTCGTCCGCCTCGTAGATCAGGTAGCCGCCGAGCGCTTCCTTGACCGCGACGAACGGGCCGTCTGTGGTCAGCGTCCGGCCGTCCTGGACGCGGACGGTCGTCGACGTCTCCGGCGCCTCCATCCAGAGACCGGGCGTCACGCCGGGCGTCTCGTTGATCGCCTGGTAGTCGGCGTAGACCGCTTGCTGCTCCTCCTGGGAAAGGCGGCTCCAGGCGTCGGCGTCGTCGGGAGTGGGGGTGTGGCCATGCTGGATCAGCAGGATGTACTTCATCGCTCCTCCTTCGTCTTGGTGCAGTGTCCCGACTGGGACGAACGAGCGAGCGGCGAGAGGACACCCATGCTCGAGATCCGGCCGAACTGCGAATTGTGCGACCGCGACCTGCCGCCGGATGCGACGGACGCGCGGATCTGCTCCTACGAGTGCACCTTCTGCGCCGCGTGTGTCGAGGACGTGCTGCATGACGTGTGCCCGAACTGCGGCGGCGGGTTCCAGCCGCGGCCGATCCGCCCGGCGAACGCGTGGCGCGACGGCACCGGGCTCGCACACGACCCAGCCGGCACGCGCCGTCGCGACACGCCGTACTCGCGTGCGGAGCTCGACGCGTTCACCGCGCCGCTACGAGACGTGCCGCCGCGCGAGCGCTAGCGGGCGACCGCGCTCGCCGGGCGCAGGAGCGTGTAGACGAGCAGCCCGATGAACGGGATCACGAGCATGATGATCGTCCACGCCGCCTTGCCCGCCGTGCTCAGGTCCTGACGGCGGAAGACGTCGATCACCGCCCTGGCCCACAGGACGAGGAACAGGACGATGATGATGCCGAGGATGATCCGCACGGAGAGACCCTAACCGGCCCCGCCGACGTTGCCTTCACCCTCGCGGGATGAATGCAGGAGCCGCCGGAGTGGACGGCTCCTGCCAGTGCGGATCAGCGCGTGACGATGACGACCTCGAGGTAGGCCGCCGGGATGGCGACCGCGTCGTCGGACTCGAGGCGGTCCCAGCGCCGCGCGAGGTCGTCGATGTCGGCCTTCAGGGCCGCGCGGGCCTCCTCGGTGTCGAGCGCCTCGAACGCCTTGAGCGTCGGGCCGTACCAGCGGCGGAACACGTCGCAGAACTCCTCCGCCGCCCTGAACCGGAACGTGAAGACGCGCTCCTGCACCCGGAGCGAGGCGATCGAGTCGCCGAACAACCCGCGGAGGTGACCCTCCGTGCCCCAGAGCAGCGGCGACTGGACACCGGCCGGGGGTGGGACGTGCCTCGCCGTCGTCTTGAACAGCTCGCCGATGAACCCGTCGGGTGTCCACGCGGCGATCGCGATCGTGCCGCCCGGCTTCACGACGCGCACGAGCTCGGCCGCGGCCTCCGGGTGGTTCGGGGTGAACGGCGAGCCGAACATCGTCGTGACGGCGTCGAACTCCTCGTCGGGGAACGGCAGCGCCTCGGCGTCGCCCTCCACGAACTCGACCTCGTAGCCCTCGGCCGCCGAGCGTTGCCGCGCACGCTCGAGCAGCTCGGGCACGTAGTCGAGGCCGGTGACGCGGGTGCCGAGCCGCGCGGCGGCGACGGCCGCGTTGCCGCTGCCGGTCGCCACGTCGAGCACGCGCCAGCCGGCGTGCAGGTCGGCCGCGTCGACGAGGGTGTCGGCGACGGGCTCGATGAGCCCGGCGATGACCGAGAAGTCGCCGCTCGACCACGTCTTCTGCTGCTTCTGCTTGACCGCCTCGAAGTCGACGGCCGGGATCTCGGTAGTGGTGGGCATCAGACCGTCACCCCCGCCTGCAGCGCCTGGAGGTCCTGGCTGGTCATCGCGTTGCCAGCGATGCCCCAGCCGCCGCTCGGAACGTCCTCGATCGTGACCAGGGTGATGGGGCGCATGTTCTCGCCCTCCACCTCGACCATCGCGTCTGTCAGGCGCTCGATCAGCTCCTGCTTCTGGGCCCTCGAGAGAACGTCCTCGACGACCTTGACCTGGATCAGTGGCATGTGACTCCTTCCGTCTCGGTGCCAGGGAAGGAGTGTCCCGGCCGCGGGCGCGTGTGGCTTCGGCCGTCTGGGCCATCTCCGAAAGATGGCCCGTTCGGGCTACACGAGCCCGTCTCGAGTAGCGCGGGCGGCCGCGGCGGCGCGGGTCGGCTCGCCGAGCTTGCGCAGGATGTTCGCCACGTGGCGGTGCACCGTGTGCTGGCTCACGACCAGCTCGGTCGCGATCTCACGGTTCGTCCGGCCGGCGGCGACGAAGGCGAGCACCTCGCGCTCGCGCGGGGTGAGCGAACCGCCGCCGTCGTGCGCGGGTGCGCGCCCGTCGAGGAGCTGAGCTGCGCGTTCCTCGTCGTGCTGCGCGTCGAGAACGCGGAACTCGTCGCGTGCCGCTCGCGCCTCCGCCTCTGCACGGCTCGGCGGCCCGAGCCTGGCCAGCACCTGGGCGAGCACGAGCCGCGCCCGGGCGCGCTCGTAGGGCGCCTCGTGTGCGCCGAACGCGTCGACGGCGTCCTCGAGCCGCCGGCGCGCCAAATCGAGGTCGCCGCACGCAAGCGCGTACGCGCCGGCCGCGTGGGCAGCGATTCCCCGAGCGCCGTTGGTTCCGATCGCGGCCGCGAGCTCGTCCAAGTTGCGTGAGGCTTCGCCGGCGGTGTCGAGCCGTCCGGCGGCGACGGCCGACCGGGTGACCAGAGCCAGCGCGCCGAGCCGGTCGAGCATCCGGCTGCCGTCGGTCGCGCGCTCGAGCCGCTCGGCGAGCGCGAGCGCGGCCGCCGCGTCGTCCTCGTCGAGCGCGAGCTCGACGGCGCCCACCTTGGCGACCCACGTCTTCTCCGACTGGGCGAAGAGCTTGCGGGCCTCGTCGAGCCGCCCCTGTCTCCGCCGCAGCTCGCCCAGCCGGCCGGTGCCTTCGAGGAGCGCCGAGCGCCGGCCCTCGCTCAGCACGTCGATCGCGCGCTGGAGCTCCGCCTCGGCCTCCTTCCACGCACCGGTCTGCAGCAGGACGGCCGCGTACTGGGTGCGGCAGACGTTGAACAGGGTGCGGAACTCCCAGCGCCGGGCGAACTCGCGAACCTCGTCGCACCACTGCAGCGCGCGGTCGACGTCGCCGACCCGCTCGCACGCCGCGATCAGGTTGCAGCAGACCTTGCTCTGCCACATGAGGTCGTCGAGGTCGCCCGCCCGGGCCGCAACCGCCGACTCGTCGAGGCGACGCATGCCCTGCGCGACACGGCCCTCGTGGACGAGCGCCATGCCTTCGAGCGAGCGTCCGACCACCTCGATGTCGTCACGTCCCAGCGTGTGCGCGAGCTCGACCGCGCGCCCCGAGGCGAGCCGCGCCTCCTCGGGATCGCCGGTTGCGAGCGCGACCTCGGCCTCGCGGACGGCGATCCAGGCGTGCTCCGGGCCGGGCTCCTCGTCCGCGAGCAGCCGGGCAGCGCGGTCGAGCCAGCCGCGCGCCACCGCCGGGCGTCCGCCGAACAGCAGCGAGTCCCAGGCGAGTGCGCCGGCGACGCGTGCCGCGCCGGCCGGGTCGCTCGCGGCGCGATAGAGGCGGTAGGCGCGCTCCCGCGCCTCGAGCGTCGCGTCGGCGTGGTCGAGCCACCAGTGCGCGTGGCCCGCGGCCTCGAGCGCCTCCGGGTCGTCGTCGACGCCGCCGACGAGCGCGAGCGCCTCCTCCCACGCGCCGCGTGAGAGTGCCTCCCATCCCGCCGCGACCTGCTCGGACACGAGCAGAAGTATCGCGTCAGGGGAGCGGGCCGCCCAAGACCGCAACGACGACACCCACCGCGCCCGCGAGCAGCAGCGTCAGCACCGGGCCGCGCCGCAGCAGCAGCAGAAACACTGCCGCGCCGGCCAGGACGCCGTACTGCCAGGCCTCCTCGAGCGCGCCGGCGAGCGGGATCGCCGAGCCCAGGATCGCGCCGATCGCCGCCGGCCCGGCGCCGTCGAGGAACGCGCGCGCACGCTCGTCGGTCCGGATCGTCTCGAAGCGCCGTCCGCCTGCGAGCACGAACGCGAACGACGGCGCGAACGCGACCGCCGCGGCGAGCAGGCCGCCGCCGAGCCCGTGTGCGCCGTAGCCGACAGCCGCGACCGTGTGCACGACCGGCCCGGGCGTGATCTGCCCGAGCGCGACGGCGTTCACGAACTGCGCGTCGGTCAGCCAGTGGTAGCGGTGGACGGCGTCCCCTTGCATCAGCGGGACGATCACGAACCCGCCGCCGTACGAGAGTGCGCCGACCTTGAGCGCGACCCACGAGAGTGCGAGCAGCCCGCCGGACGAGACGGTCGCAAGCGGCAGCAGCGCGGCCACCCGATGGGCGCGCTGGAGGCCGAGCTCCAGGAGCCCGCAGCCGACCAGCAGCAGGACGAGCCACGGGCCGACCGTCGCGGCCGCGATCCCGCCTGCCACGAGGTACACGAGCCAGCGCGCGATCGACGCGGCGCGGGCCCGGCTCGGCGCGATGAGGCTCCAGCCCGCGTGCAGGGCCACCGCGGCGACGGCAGCTCCGGCACCTGCCCCCGCGCCGAGCACCCAGTCGGGCGGCGCCTCCGCGAGGAAGAGGGCCGAGAGCGCGAGGATTCCGACGAGGCCCGGGACGATGAAGGCGAGCCCGCCGACGAACGCCCCGAGCACGCCGCGCAGACGCCAGGCGCAGTAGATCGAGAGCTGGGTCGAGGCGGGGCCGGGGAGGAGGTTGCAGGCGGCGAGCGCGTCCTCGAAGTCGTCGTTCGCGAGCCAGCGGCGACGGCCTACGCAGAGGTCGCGCAGGAGCGCGATGTGCGTCGGCGGGCCGCCGAAGCCGATGCAGCCGATGCGGCCCCATTCGCGCAGGACGACGGCAAGGCCGGGGCGCGGTGCGGCCTCCGCGGGCGAGGGCTCGGCGCCGGCGACCGTCACCGGGGCCGATCCTAGACCGGCCTGGGCCGGATCAGCGCGTGGTGGCGGCCCTGCGGCGCTGCGCCCTACCGCGAGCTGTCCGACGCGGCCGGGGGACGACGCGGTGGCGGGGCGGGGCTGCTGCGTCGAGCGCGCCGCCGAGGTCCGACCAGATGTCCTCGACGTCCTCGAGGCCGACCGAGAGGCGCAGCAGTCCGTCGGTGATGCCGAGCGCCCGGCGAGCTTCCGGATCGACCAGGCGGTGTGTGAGCGAGGCCGGGTGCTGGATGAGCGAGTCCGTCGAGCCGAGGCTCACCGCAGGGGTGATCAGGCGCACCGACTCCATCACGGTGCTCGCAGCGGCGAGCCCACCGGCGACCTCGAACGAGAGGATCGAGCCGGGCCCACGCAGCTGGACGCCGTCGGCCTCGGGGTACAGGACGCGCGTCACGGCCGGGTGCTGTGCGAGTCGCTCGGCGAGGGCGCCGGCGCGCGCCTGGGCCTCGCGGACGCGGAACGGCAGCGTGGGGAGGCTACGGTGCAGGAGGTACGCACTCAGCGGATGGAGCAGCGCTCCCGTCAGGATGCGAACCTGCCGCAGGCGGGCCGCCCAGTCCGCGGTCGTCGCGACGATGCCCCCGACGACGTCGCCGTGGCCGCCGAGGTACTTCGTGGCGCTGTGGAGCACGAGGGCTGCGCCGGCGTCGGCAGGGTTCTGCAGGACGGGCGTGGCGAAGGTGTTGTCCACGAGCACCGGCGCGCCGGCGGCGGCCGTCACCACCGAGCGGATGTCGACCGTCCCGAGCGTGGGGTTTTGCGGCGTCTCGAGCACGACGAGGCCGGTGTCCGGCCGGACCGCGTTCGCAATCTCGCCAGGAGCCGCCCACGTGACGTCGAGGCCGAGCAGCCCGCAGGCGAGCAGGTGGTCGCTGCCGCCGTACAGCGGCCGGATCGCGACCACGTGGCGCCGCTCGCCGCACGCGGCCAGCAGGACGGCGGTCAGTGCGGCCATCCCTGAGCCGAACGCCACGGCGTCCTCCGTGTGCTCGAGCGCCGCGAGCGCACGCTCGTAGCGGCGCACCGTCGGATTGTGCAGCCGCTGGTAGACCGGGCTGGCGCCGTCGGGCACCTCGCCGCGCGAGAGCGCGTCGAAGGCCTCGCCCGCGCCGGCGAGGTCGCCCAGCGGGTAGGTGCTGGAGAGGTCGAGCGGCGGCGCGTGCACGCAGAGCCGGGCGAAATCGTCGCGCCCGGCGTGCACTGCGAGCGTCTCCAGTTTCATGCCCTCAGCCTGTGCCGATCCCGTCCGGTGGGCATCCGGGAGCGTGCTGAGGGAAGGTCAGTAGCCGTCACGCTGCGGCGCGCTCGACGACGGCTGCGAGCCGCCGGCGGACGTCGCTCGCGATCGGCGCGAGCTCGTCACGACCCACGATCGAGAGCATCCGCTCTGCGTCGACCGCCGAGATGTGGGTTCTGTCTTCGCGCGTGTAGACGACCACGTTGCACGGAAGCAGTACGCCGAGGTCGGGCTCAGCCTGGAGCGCGCGGTGCGCCAGCGGGGGATTGCAGGCGCCGAGGATCAGGTACGGCTCCTCTTCGACCCCGAGCTTCTCGCGCAGCGTCGCCTGGACGTCGATCTCGCAGAGGACGCCGAAGCCCTCCGCCTTCAGCTCCGTGCGGACGCGCTCGACGGCCTCCGCGAACGGGAGCTCCGTCGTGGCGCCGATTGTGTAGGTGCCGGTTCCGAGCATTCGCATTCCTCCTCGAGGTAGCGGCGGCGTGCCTTCGCCGCCTTGGTTCGATGAGCTTCCGCGCCGGCCGGCTCGGTGATGGCGTCGAGCCAGGCGCAGATGCGCTCCTCGCCGCACAGCACCCGGCCGCCGGCGACGAGCACGGGGATCGTGTCGGTGCCGGCAGACGCCTGCAGCGCCGCACGCTCGCCGCGCTCGACCGGTACCTGGCGCGCGATGTAGTCGACGCCGAGCTCGGTGAGCCGCTGGCGCACGCGCCGCGAGGCCGGGCACCACTCGGTCTGCCAGAGCTCGAGCATCACGAGTGCCCGAAGTGCACGTCGGGGAGCAGGCGGTCGAGCCAGCGCGGGAGCGCCCAGGCGTGGCGGCCGAACACGCGCAGCAGCGTGGGGACGAGCACGAGCCGCACGAGCATCGCGTCGAGCAGGACGGCGACGCCGAGGATCACGCCCATCTCCTTCGGCGGCAGCGGCCCCGAGAGCGCGAAGGTGAAGAACACCGCGACCATCACTGCGGCCGCCGCGAAGATCACGCGGCCGGAGTGGGCGAGCCCGCCGACCGCTGCCTCGTGCGGGTCGCCGGAGCGGTCGAAGTGCTCTTTCGCCGACGAGAGCAGGAAGACCGTGTAGTCCATCGAGATCGCGAAGACCATCGCGAAGAAGAACACCGGCGCCCAGGCGTCCATGAAGCCCTGCGACTCGAAGCCAAGCAGCCCGGCGCCGTGGCCGTTCTGGAAGATCAGCCGGCCCACGCCGAACGCGGCGCCCGTGGCGAGCAGGTTGGTGGCGACGCCGAGCGCGGCGATGAGCGGCGCCTGGAGCGCCACGAGCAGGAGCAGGAAGCCGAGGATCAGCACGACGCCGATCACGAGCGGCGTCCTCGCCTTCAGCGCGCTCTCGAGATCGTGGTTCTCGGCGGACGCGCCGCCGACGAGCGCGCCGGCCGGGAGCGCGGCGCGCAGGCGATCGATGGTTCGCCCGGCCGCCGTGCTGGACGGGTCGTCCTTCGGCGTCGCCTGAACCAGCGCGAGCCCGTCGCCGCCCGGCTGCGGCGCGGCCACCCGTGCGATGCCGGGGTCGGTGCGCGCCACCGCCGCCGCCCGGGCGGCTCCCGTGCGCGGCACGACGATCTGCAGCGTTCCGGGGGCACCGGGGCCGAACGCCTGCTGCACCTGCGTGTAGCCCAGGCGCGAGCCGTCGCTGGAGGGCACGACCTTGATCGACGGCATGCCGGTCCGTAGGCCAAGTACCGGGAGCGCCAGCAGAAGGAGGACGAGCGTCGCGGCCGAGCCGTACAGGTATGGGTGGCGCCACAGGCGCTCGCCCCAGCGGGCGAACCGCGCCGAGCGGTGCTCGCCCGAGTGCACCCAACGCAGCGCGAGCGCGTCGACGCGCGGACCGAGCTTCGCGAGTACGGCCGGCAGCAGCGTCAGGGTGGCTGCGAGCACGAAGGCCACGCTGAGCATGATCCCGAGCGCCATCGAGCGGAACGCCGGGCTCGGCACGAGCATGACCGCGCTCAGGGACACGAACACGGTCAGCCCGGAGAAGAGCACGGCCTTGCCGGCGGTGTCCATGCTCACGGCGACGGCGTCACGCACGGAGAGGTCCGAGCCGAAGAGCGCGCCGCGGAAGCGGTGCACGACGAAGAGCGCGTAGTCGATGCCGAGCGCGAGCGCGAACATCAGCGCGAAGTTCATGGCCCAGATCGAGATCTCGAAGCCGTTGGTGAGCAGCGCGAGCAGGCCGGCGGAGGCGAGCAGGCCGAGGATTGTGAGCAGCAGCGGCAGGCCGGCCGCGACGAGCGTCCCGAACGCGAGGACGAGGATCGCCAGGGTCAGTGGCCAGGAGAAGAGCTCCGACCGCATCATCGCGGAGCGGTTGGCTGCGTTGAAGTCCGACCACATGCCCGAGGCGCCCGTCAGGCTGACCGACACCTGCGACGTGCCGACGTCGGCCAGCGGGCCCTTCAGGTGGTCGGCGGCGGCCACCATCGCCGTCGGGTCGCCGTTCGCACCCGCGGTGACGAGGGCCGTGTGGCCGTCCGCCGAGATGGTTGAGCCGGGCTTGGGGAGCACCACGGTCGAGACGCGGCTGTCGCTCCGGAGGATGGCCTCGACGCGCGCGGTGACGGCACGGAAGGCCGAGGCGTTCGCGGTGAGTGTCGGCGAATGCAGGACGACGAGCGGCGCGGAGCTCGACAGGCCGTGGAAGTTGCGCTCGACGAGCGTGCGCGCCTGAACGGACTCCGATCCGTTTGCCTGCCAGCCGGCGCCGGAGAGCGCCGTCTCGACGCGCGGCGCGAAGACCGCGAGCGCGGCGGCGACGACGACCCAGGCGACCGTGACGGCGCGGATGTGATCTGCGGCCCAGCCGCCCAGCCGGCCGACGGGGCCGACGGACAGGGTGGCCGGAGCGTGCGATCTACGAGCGGGTGCGGAGAGAACGGTCAGCAGGCCTCCTCGGACAACGAGTTGCGGTGGAGCCCGACTAGGAGTACTATACAACTACATCGTTGTAAAGGAGTATTTACCCGCATGCTTCCGCATCCGATCCCCGAAGACCTCGCCGAGCTGATCGCGCGGCGGTTTCGCGCGATCGGCGAGCCCATGCGCGTGCGCCTGCTCGACCGGCTGCGTGACGGCGAGGCGAGCGTTAACGAGCTCGCGTTCGAGCTCGGCGCCTCCCAGCAGAACGTGTCGAAGCACCTCGCCGTGCTCGCCGATGTCGGGATCCTCGGCCGCCGGAAGGACGGCAACCGGGTGCTGTACCGGATCGTGGACGAGGGCGTGCTGGGACTCTGCGAGCAGGTCTGCGGATCGCTGCAGATGCACCTCTCGAGCCTCGCCGCGCTCGCCGGCGGTGCGGGACGCTGACCGAACCGAATCGAAGGAGTGACATGTACAAGGACGTGACTGCAGCAACATGGGAACGCGACGTCATCGAGCGCTCGCACGAGCTCCCCGTCGTCGTCGACTTCTGGGCCGCGTGGTGCGGTCCGTGCCGGATGCTCGGCCCGGTCATCGAGGCCGAGGTCGACAAGCGCGAGGGCAGCGTCGAGCTCGCGAAGGTGGACACCGAGTCGGAGCAGGAGCTCGCCGTGCGCTTCGGCATCCAGAGCATCCCCTCGGTCGCCGTCTTCCGTGGCGGCGAGGCCGTGACGGGCTTCCTAGGCGCATATCCGGCCGCCACCGTCGCGAAGTTCCTCGACGACGTGATCGCGAACCATGGGGTGCAGGCGGCTGTCGCCTAGCGCGAATTCAGCTGCTGTTTACCGTCGTCAATGACGCATGGCTGAATTGACGCTGCGACTCGCATTCCAAAGTGCCAGCGTTTAGTCTTGCGCGCACCAAAATCGCAAGGAGGATCCATTGGCGAGGAAGACTGTGTTCGTGAGTGATCTTTCGGGGAATGAGATTCAGGACGGCAAGGCCGCGAAAATCTCGATTTCCTTCCAGGACGCGCGCAAGGGAACGTACGTGCTCGACGTCACGGAAGACGAGGCCGAGGAGCTCGGGCGCAAAGGCACGAAGCAGGCGCGCCGCGGTCGCCGTCCGAAGGCAGCCGCCTAGCACCGTTCGGAAAGGCCCCGGGATTCCCGGGGCCTTTCCGTTTACCGATTTCGCTCGACGGCCGTACGGCGGGGCTACGTAGTATGCGCCGAGTGCCGAAGGGGACGGGAACGGCCGCGCCCGAGCGCGTGGACGAGCAGCTCGAGCACTACCGCCGGGAGCTGACGGCGTACTGCTACCGCATGCTCGCCTCGCCCTTCGAGGCGGAGGACGCGGTGCAGGAGACGCTCATCCGCGCCTGGCGCGCTCATGAGCGGTTCGAGGGTCGCGCGGCCCTGCGCTCGTGGCTCTACCGGATTGCGACGAACGTCTGCCTCGACATGCTCTCCAGCCGCGAGCGGCGGGCGCGGCCGATGGATCTCGGGCCGGCGGGCGAGCCGGTGATCGAGAACCTGCACGTGCTCCCGGAGGTGACGTGGGTCGAGCCGCTTCCGACGGCGGAGCTCTCTGGCGCCGACCCCGCCGACGCGGCGATCGTGCGCGAGACCGTCCGGCTGGCGTTCGTTGCGGCGCTGCAGCACCTGCCGCCGCGGCAGCGGGCGGCGCTGATCCTCTGCGAGGTGCTCCGCTGGAAGGCAGCGGAGGCGGCCGAGCTCCTCGACACGAGCGTCGCATCGGTGAACAGCGCCCTGCAGCGCGCGCGGGCGACCCTGGACGCGGCCGATCTCGGGCCCGTCTCGGACAGCGCGGAGGAGGCCGATCCGGATCTGCTCGCCCGCTACGTCGCCGCCTTCGAGGCGTACGACATGGACGCGCTGACGTCGCTCATCCACGAGGACGCCCAGCAGTCGATGCCGCCGTTCGACCTGTGGCTGCGGGGTCGCGACGACATCTTCACGTGGTGGTACGGCCCCGGCGGCGGCTGCCGCGGGTCGAAGGTCGTGCCGGCGCCGGCCGGCGCGGCGAACGGGTCGCCTGCGTTCGGCCAGTACAAGCCGAGCGAGGATCGGCGAGGGCTACGAGCCGTGGGCGCTCCAGGTGCTCGAGACCCGCGACGGCAAGATCGAGGAGCTGACCTTCTTCCTCGACACGGAGAAGGTCTTCCCGCTGTTCGGGCTCCCGCTCGAGTACGCCGGCCAGCCGGCCTGAGCTCCCGACACGGTCCCGCGAGACAGGTCCAGGCCGTACAACCGGGGTCAGACCCGGGTTGCAGAAAGCGTGCGACGGGTCTGTGCCGAATGTGTGGCAGAAGCTGCGCGCCGATGAATTCCGCGTCCCGCAGCGGTCTGACCTTGTGTGACCGCGCATGCGTTCCTGGGGCGGCCGGTTCCGCCTGGCTTCGCGGTGCGCGAGATCGTCGTCGGGCCTGGCGAGAACGTCGCCTACGTCGAGTCGGATTGGCTTGATTCGATCGTCACGATCCTCTCGGGAGCCATCGATCTGGCATCTCCATGCGGGGTCTGCGCAAGCTTCCTGGCGGGCGATATCCTGTGGCTCGCCGGACTCCCCGTACGCGCGCTCGTGAACCCCGGTGCCGACCCGGCCGTGCTGGTAGCGGTCTCGCGCGGCGGCACCGATGAGTTCTCGCCGGCAGAGCAGTCGAACGTGACATGACTACGACCTCAGACACTTCCGAAAATCAGACCACCACTGCCGACCGGACGCGCTGGATCGCGCTGCTGGTCCTCTGCATGGGCGACCTGATGATCGTGCTCGACACGACGATCGTGAACGTCGCCCTCCCGTCCATCCAGGACGACCTCGCGTTCTCCGACTCGTCGCTCGCGTGGGTCGTGAACGCCTACCTGCTGACGTTCGGCGGCTTCCTGCTCCTGGGCGGCCGGCTCGGCGACCTCTTCGGGCACCGCAAGCTCTTCATCGCCGGCGTCGGGCTCTTCACCGCCGCCTCGCTCGTCTGCGGTCTCGCGACCACGCAGGGCGTTCTCGTCATCGCCCGAGCGGTGCAGGGCGTCGGCGGCGCGGTCGTATCCGCCGTCGCGCTCTCGCTGATGATGACGCTCTTCACCGAAGCCGGCGAGCGCGCCAAGGCGATGGGCATCTTCGGCTTCGTCATGTCCGGCGGCGGCTCGATCGGCGTGCTGCTCGGCGGCGTGCTGACCGACGTGCTCAGCTGGCACTGGATCTTCCTGGTCAACATCCCGATCGGGGTCGCCGTCGCGCTGCTGTCGCTGCGGCTCATCCCGTCCGAGCACATCGCGGCCGCCTCCCGCCGCGTCGACGTCGGCGGTGCGGTGACGGTGACCGTGGCGCTGCTGCTTGCCGTCTACGCCATCGTCAACGGCAACGACGCGGGCTGGACGTCGCTGCAGACGCTCGGCCTGCTGGGCGTCTCCGCTGCGCTGCTCGCCGGTTTCGTCCTGATCGAGTCGCGCGTGGAAGCGCCCCTCGTCCCGCTGCGGCTTTTCAAGCTCCGCAACCTGACGACCGCCAACGGCGTCGGCATCCTCTGGGCGGCCGCGATGTTCGCGTGGTTCTTCCTGTCGGCGCTCTACCTGCAGAAAGTGCTCGGCTACACGCCGCTCCAGGTGGGTCTCGCGTTCCTGCCGGCGAACCTCGTGATGGGCGCGCTGTCGATCGGGATCTCGGCGAAGCTCGTCATGCGCTACGGCATCCGCCTGCCGCTCTCCGCCGGGCTCGGCGTGGCCGCGCTCGGGCTGGTGCTCTTCGCCCGCGTGCCCGTCGACGGCAACTTCGTCGTCGACGTCCTGCCGGCGATGCTCCTGCTCGCAGTCGGCGCCGGCATCGCGTTCAACCCCGTCCTGCTCGCGGCGATGGGCGACGTCGAGCCGAGCGAGGCCGGGCTCGCGTCTGGCGTCGTCAACACGTCGTTCATGATGGGCGGCGCGCTCGGCCTCGCAGTCCTGGCGAGCCTGGCCGCGTCCCGGACGGACACGCTCGAGGCCTCGGGTGAGAGCACCGCATCGGCGCTCGTCGGCGGCTACCACGCCGCCTTCCTGCTGGGTGCCGTGTTCGCTGCCGCTGCTGCTGCGATGGGCGGTCTCCTCCTGCGCCCGCGCACCGCGCCGGCCGGGATGGAAGACGCCGTCCCGGCCCACGATTACGCCTAGCCGGGTCGGAGGGCCGGCCTTGCGCCGGCCCTCCTCCTGCTAGACACCGGCCCATGGAGTTGCGCCGCGTCGGCTGTCCTCGCCGTGCCGCTCGCGTTCGCAGACGGGCTGGTCGCGCTCACGGCGGCCGTCGTGTTCGTGTACGCGGCGCGCTGCGCGACGGCCTCACTGTGCGACGCGATCGCCCTCGACCAGCTCGGCGGCAACCGCTCCGACTACGGGCGCGTTCGGCTCTGGACGAGCGTCGGCTGGGCGATCGCCGTCGGCGCGTGAGGACTGGTGCTGCAGCTTGGCTCGATCGACCTGATGCCGGCCATCTACGCGGGCAGCGCGCTCCTCCTCGGCGTCGTGGCGCTCGGCGTCGCCGGCCCGCGCGTCCTCCATGCGCCGCCGCCGCACGGGTCCCGCCGGGCGATGGCGCGGTCGCTCTCGGTCTTCCTGCTGTCCCTGCTCGTCCTTTTCGCCGCCTACTCGGCGACGTTCTCCTTCGTTGCCATCCGGATCGACGAGCTCGGCGGCGGGCTGTTCGTGATCGGCGTCGCGGCCGGGCTGCAGGCGGTCGCGGAGACCCCCGTGATGGGCGCGTCGCCGTGGCTCGCGCGCTTCGGGAGCGACCGCGCCTGGTACGTCGTCGGCGCGCTCGTGCTCGGCGTCTCCTTCGCAGCGTGGGCCTTCCTGGATCAGCCGGTCGCGATCGCGCTCGTGAAGCTGATCACCGGCGTCGGCTTCGCGCTCGCCTATGTCGGCTCGGTGCTGATCGTCGACGACCTCGTCCCCGAGGCGCTGCGCAGCACCGGCCAGGGACTCGCACGCGCCGTCTGCTTCGGGCTTGCGCCGATCCTCGGCTCGCTCGCCGGGGGCGTCGTCTACGACGTCGCCGGTCCCGAGGTGCTGTTCCTCGGCTGCGGGGTCGCCGCGGTGGGCGCGGGCGCCGCTCTCGTCAGCGGCGCCCGCGCGACGGTCGTGCCCGTGCGGCTCTAGGAGGCGGTTACCGGAGCGGCTTCGACGCCCGCGTTCTCGCGGGACTCTGCGCGTCCCGGCGCCCGCAGCGCCACGAAGACCGCTCCGAAGAGCAGCGCGGCGGCGCCGGCGAGCAGCGCGGCTCCGAACCCGTCCATGTACGCGACCTGCGCCTGGCCGATCAGCGCCTGGCCCGCCTGGCCCAGCTGCGAGCCGACGTGCTGTGCGCCGGCCAGCGACGCCGTGGCGTGCTCGTTGGCGGCGGCGGGGAGGCCCTGCGTGGCGTCGGTGACGCCAGAGCGGTACGCGCCGTTCATCACGCTCCCGAGCACGGCGATGCCGAGCGCGCCGCCGAGCTCGCGGGAGACGTCGTTGACCGCCGACGCCACGCCCTGCTTCTCACGCGGGAGCGACGCGACGATCGCCGTCGTCGCGGGCGCGCCGGCGAGCGCCATCCCGGCGCCGAAGGGCACGAGCCCGGCCAGGAACACCCAGTAGCCCGAGGACGGGTCGAGCGTCGAGAGGATGAGGAAGCCCGTCGCCATCAGGCTCAGCCCGGCCGCGCCCGTGACCCGGACGCCCAAGCGGCCTGCGATGCGGGGCGCGACGCGCGAGAGCGGCATGACGACGAGGGCCATCGGCACGAGGGCCAGCGACGCCTGAAGCGGCGAGAAGCCCTGCACGAGCTGGAGGTACGGCAGGGCGAGGAACAGGAACCCGAACGCGGCGAAGAACTGCACCGTGATCGACAGCGAGCCGGCGCCGAATCCGCGCCGCAGGAAGTTGCGCGGGTCGAGCATCGGCTCGCGCCGGCGGAGCTCCCAGAGCACGAAGCCGACGATGCCGGCGGCGCCGAGCGCGAGGGCCGACATGGTCAGCGGATCGCTCCAGCCGTGCTCGGGGCCTTCGATGATCCCGAACACGAGCGCCGCCAGCCCTGTCGCAGAGAGGAGCGTGCCGACCGGGTCGAGCCGCGGTGGGCGCGACTCGCGCGTGGCGGGGACGATCGCGATCGTGCCGGCCAGTGCGAGTACGGCGAGGACGACGTTCAGGCCGAACACCGACTGCCACGAGAGCCACTGGAGCAGGACGCCCGAGGCGAGCAGGCCGAGCACGGCGCCGCCGGCGGCGACTCCCGCCCAGGTGCCGACGGCCTTGCCGCGCTCCTCGGGCGGGAACACGGTCGTGATCACGGACAGCGTGACGGGCATGATCATCGCCGCCGCGACGCCCATCACTGCCCGCAGGCCGATGAGCTGGCCGGCGGTGTCCGCGAACAGCGCGGCGCCGGACGCGAGCCCGAAGACGGCGATCCCGGCGACGAGGATTGGCTTGCGCCCGAAGCGGTCGCCGATCGCACCGGCGGGGAGGAGCAGGGCCGCGAACGCCAGCGCGTACGCGTCGACGATCCACTGGAGCTGGCTCTGCGACGCGCCGGTGTCGGCGGCGATCCCGGGCAGGGCCACGTTGAGGCCCGCGACGCCCGCGACCACCATCATCAGCGCGAGGCAGGTGACGCGGAGGATCGCAGCGCGACGCTGGCGATCCGACTTGAAGGTGAGCATGGACACGGTGAGCCTCCTGATTTCAGAAATACAACACTTGTTGAATTCAACGAGTGTAGACTTATTCGCATGAGCGTGTCAAGGGCATCCGCACGCACCGGCCGCAGGCCCGGTTCGACGCAGACGCGGGACGCGATCGCAGCAGCGGCGCAGTCGGCGTTCGCCGAGGTCGGCTACGACCGTGCGTCAGTCCGCGCGATCGCGCGCGCGGCCGGCGTAGACCCGTCGCTCGTGCTGCACTTCTACGGCTCGAAGGAGGCGCTGTTCCGGGAGGTCATGCAGCTGCCGCCGGCGATCGCCGAGGCAATCGGCGCGATCGGTGAGGGGCCGCACGACCAGGTCGGCGCGCGGCTCGCGGGGCTGATCGTCGCCGCCCTGGAGTCGCCCCTCAGCCGGCCCATCGTCCTCGGCCGGATCCGCTCGGCCGTCTCGCACCCCCATGCCGCCGACCTCGTCCGTGAGACCGTCACCCGCGACCTGCGGACGCTCGCCGACGCGATCGGCACCGACCGGCCGGACGTGCGGGCTGTGCTTGCCGGAGTCCAGGTCGTCGGCTTCGCGCTCGCCCGCTACATCGTGGGCGTCGAGCCGCTTGCGTCCATGCCTGCGCCGGACGCCGAGAAGCTGCTGGCGGCGCAGTTCCAGGCGGCCCTCGTCGGGCCGCTCCCCTAGAGCTCGGGCTCGGCGAGCAGCCCGTCGACGTCGAAGTCGCGGTCCTGGAAGGGGCCGCGCTCGGTACGCGGCCACTCCTCGGGCGGCCGGTCCCACGTCAGCTCGAGGTCGTTCCCGTCCGGGTCGGCGAGGTAGATCGCCTCGTGCGTGCCGTGGTCGATCAGCGCCCTGACCGGCCAGTCTGCGGCCTGCAGCCGCCGCAGCGCGTCCGCGAGATGGGCGCGAGTCGAGTAGCGGAGGGCGACGTGGTGCAGCCCGGTGACGCCGTCCGGCTGGGGGCTGCCGTCCTTCGATTTCCAGGTGTTGAAGCCGAGGTGGTGGTGATAGCCACCCGCGGACACGAACAGGATGTCGCCCGTCGTTCCCCAGCCGGGCACGTCACGCGCCTCCGCGATCACGTCGAAGCCGAGCACGCCGACGTAGAAGTCCCGCACGCGGTCGATGTCCGCCGTGCGCAGGTGCACGTGGCCGATCGAGAGGTTCGGGTCGATCGGGCTCGGCGCGGGCTGCATCGGCGGGACCTCGCCCTGGGGTGGCATGAAGCGGAGTATCTACGCCGCGAGCTCGGCGATGCGCGTGGCCGCCTGCGCGAGCCGCTCGGGCGTGAACAGGTACGGCGTGGCGTTTGGGATGTCGTGCACCGGGGCGTCGAGCCGATCCGAGCCGGACGCGCCGTTCAGCCCGTAGCGGAGCGGGATCTCATGGCAGACGACGAGGATCGACCCCTCCGGGCGGGCGGCGACCGCCGCCCAGGCCTGCGCGTAGCGGCGCGCGGCCTCGTCGAGGCTCTCGCCGCCCGGGAAGCGGTCGGCCCGCGTGTGCTCGCGCTTCCAGGCGCGGTAGTCGGAGATCTCCCGGCCCTCGAGCTCGCCGATCTTGATGTCGTCGAGCAGCGGCTCGACCACTGTCGGCACGTCGCGGCCGTCGAGCGCGATCTCGGCCGTCTCGCGCGTGCGGCCGAAGCGCGTGTGGATCGCGAGCTCGAGCGGAATGCCTGCCAGCTGGTCGCCGAGCCGGCTCGCCTCGAGCCGCCCGGTCTCCGTCAGCGGCACGTGAACCGAGGGGTCGCCGTTGACGCGCTGCGCTTCGTTCAGCGTCGAGTGGGCATGCCGGGAGATGACGATGAGCTTCACGGCTCGAGCCTATGGCCCCGGCGACCGTGTGGCCGCGATGGACAGGCGGCTCGACGCGCTCGTGCGCCAGCCGTTCCGCGCCAGGTTCCGGCTCGCCGGCCGCGAACGTGGACTGGTCGAGCTGCGCGGGCGCGAGCGGATCCGCAACGAGGCGGCCCAGCTCTTCGGCGCCCGCGTCGCGCCGGCGAGCCCGCGCAAGGACGGGCGCCAGACGCCGTACCGCGGGCATCCGGTCTTCGTCGCCCAGCACGCGACGGCAACGTGCTGCCGCTCGTGCCTCGAGCGCTGGCACGGAATCCCGCGAGGCCACGAGCTGACGGCCGAGGAGCGCGGCTATGCGCTCGCGGTCATCGACCGCTGGATCGACCGCCAGCTCGCGGGCGGCTAGGCGGCACCGGCTCCGGGCGCCTGCCCGCGTCGGTGCTTACCTCCCGTCCGCCCCGAGGAGCGCGCCGCCCTTCGGGTGCGGGGCCGGCGTGCCGGGCAGATGGAGGAGGTTCTCGACTGTCTCGACGCCCTCGACGTCGCGCACCGCCTTCTCGACGCGCACGATCGTGTCGGGGCCGTCGACCTGGCCGCGCAGGAAGATCTTCCCGTTCTCCGCGTTGATGCTGACCTTGCCCTTCGGCAGCGACGGATCGCGGAACACGACGCTCTCGACCTTGTGCACGAGCTCAGTGTCGTCGAGGTCGGCGATGCGCTCGGCGTGGAGCGCTGCGTCCTCGCGCAGCTGCGCGGACACGCGCCGCCACAGGCGCGAGCGCCGCGCGACGACCGCGATGGTGACGACGCCGACGGCGAAGCCTGCGCCGAACACGAGCGCGGGATGCACGGAGCGCTTCGGCTTGCGGCCGGTGGCGCGCTCGAGCCGGTCCATTGCCTGGTCGATCCCTCGCTCGACGATCTCGCCGGCGTGGTTGACGATGGCCTGGCCTGCAATGCGGTCGACGAACGACGGCTGCTGCGTGGACGGGATGCCGAAGCGGTCGAGCAGCCCGGACGGGATCTCGATTGTGGTCATGGCACTCCTTTCGGGGCGCACGCGATTCGCGGGCGCCCAGGTGGGGACGGCCTCAGACGATTGTGCCTGGGCCGGGCCGGTGCCGCCACGGGCCTTCCCCGCGCGCTGCCTTCGGCGAACTCCTGACGCGCCCGGGTAGGGTCGCCGCGTGTGCTTCGATCACGACTCGCTGCCCCCGGTCCCCGTCATCCGCGGCGCGGCCGTCTCCCACGACGAGCTCGTGCTCGAGGCCTCCGACGGCAACCGCTTCGCGGCCTTCGTCGCGGAGCCTGACGGGCCGGGCGGTGCGGGCATCGTCATCCTCCCCGACGTCCGGGGGCTCTACCGCTTCTACGAGGAGCTGGCGCTGCGATTCGCGGAGCGCGGCCATCCGGCGATCGCATTCGACTTCTACGGCCGCACAGCGGGGGCCGAGAAGCGTGGTGAGGATTTCGTCTACCAGGATCACCTGGGCCCGCTGACCGGCGAGCAGGTCCAGCTCGACGTCGCCGCGTCGGCCGCCGAGCTCCGCCGGCGCGGTGTGAGCTCGCTCGTGACGGTGGGCTTCTGCCTGGGCGGCCGCCACTCCTGGCTCGCTGCCGCAGGCGGCCACGGGCTCGCGGGCGCGGTCGGCTTCTACGGGCGGCCGGGCGTGGGGAGGGACGGCGACCCTGGCCCGGCGCAGCGCGCGGGCGAGATCGCGGCGCCGATCCTCGGCCTCATGGGCGGCGCCGACCAGGCGATCCCGGCGGGGGACGTCGAGGCATTCGAGCAGGCGCTCGATGCGGCCGGCGTCGAGCACGAGCTCGTCACGTACGACGGCGCGCCGCACAGCTTCTTCGACCGCACGCAGGAGGAGTTCGCGGACGCGTCCGACGATGCGTGGCGCCGCACGCTCGCGTTCGTCGAAGCGCACACCTAGACGCAAGCGGCTGGACGTGGTGCCGCCCTCCCACCAGAATGGGCGGCCGAACGGCGCTCCCCACCTGACGGAGGTTTCTCATGACCGTGGTCCCTGACCAAGCAGTCCTCGAGGAGCTCGCTGCCGACCTCGCCGGCACCGTGCTGCGGCCCGGCGATGACGCCTACGAGGAGGCGCGGCGCGTGCACAACGGTCTCATCGACCGCCGGCCGGCGCTGATCGTTCGCTGCCGCACGGCGGCCGACGCAGCCGCGGGCGTGCGGTTCGCTCGTGCGAACGGCTTCGACGTCTCGATCCGCGGCGGCGGCCACAACGTCGCGGGCCGCGCCGTCGCCGACGACGCCGTGATGATCGACCTCGCCGAGCTGAAGGGCGTCGAGGTCGACCCGGATGCGCGCACCGCGCGCGCCGAGGGCGGTGTCACGTGGCGCGAGCTGAACACGGCGGCGGGCGAGCACGGGCTCGCCGTCACCGGCGGCGCGATCTCGACGACCGGGATCGCCGGGCTGACCCTCGGCGGCGGCCTCGGCTGGACGATGGGCAGCTTCGGCCTCGCCGCCGACAACCTCATCGCGGTCGAGCTGGTGGATGCGAACGGCAAGGTGCTCGAGGTGACCGAGAGCTCCCATCCGGATCTTCTCTGGGCGCTCCGCGGCGGCGGCGGCAACTTCGGCGTCGCGACCGCGCTCACCTACCGGCTGCACCCGCTGGCGATGGTCACGGGCGGGCTGATCGCACACCCGTTTGAGCGCGCCGGCGACCTGTTCCGCTTCTACCGGAACGCGGTCGCGGGCGTGCCGGACGAGCTCGCCGTGTTCGCCGCCCTCGTGCATGCACCGGACGGCTCGGGCCACAAGCTGGCGGCGCTGGCCGTCTGCCACACCGGCGACGAGGAGCAGGCCGAACGCGATCTCGCACCGTTCAAGGAGTGGGGCCCGCCGATCATGGTCGAGGTGGGGCGGATGCCGTATCCGGTGATGAACACGATCCTGGACGACGCGTACCCACGGGGCGCGCTCAACTACTGGCTGGCGAGCTTCACCCGTGGCCTGCCCGACGAGCTGATCGACGGGATGGTCGAGCGCTTCGCCTCGGTCCCGTCGCCGATGAGCGCCATGCTCCTCGAGCGCTTCCACGGGGCGGTGACGCGGATCGGCGTGTCCGACACAGCCGTGCCCCATCGGGCGGAGGGCTGGAACCTCCCGATCATGTCGCAGTGGCTGGACCCGGCCGAGACCGACGCGAACGTCGCGTGGACGCGCGAGACGTTCGCCGCGCTCGGCCCGCACCTCGACAGCAGGCGCTGGCTGAACTACCTGGGCGACGACCAGGGCGCGAGCGCCGTCCGCGACGCCTACGGGCCGAACTGGGACAGGCTCGTCGAGGTGAAGCGCCGGTACGACCCGGACAACGTCTTCCACCACAACCAGAACATCGATCCGGGCTAACGGCTTCGTATGTACCTTGACGGTTACGTAACCGTCAAGGTACATTCACGGCATGGAGGCCGTTCTGCGAGCGCTGGCGGACGAGAGCCGGCGGACGCTGCTAGAGACCCTGGCTGACGGTCCGGCGACTGCGGGTGACCTGGCGGCGCTGCTGCCGATCGCTCGTCCGGGCGTATCGCGGCATCTGCGCGTGCTGCGCGAAGCGGGGCTTGTCGAGGTTCGCCAGGAGGCGCAGCGGCGGGTCTACGGTCTTCGTCCCGAGCCGCTGGCCGAGGTCGACGAATGGCTTGGCCGGTACCGGGGCATGTGGGAGCAGCGGCTCGATGGCCTGCACACCGAGGTGGCGCGGGGAAAACGCGAAAGGAGCACCACATGACCAGCAACGCACGTACGGGCCGTCGCATCATTGGCAGCCTACGATCAGCCGACGGCAAGGGCGTCGCGCGCGTGGAGGACCGCTTCGACACCGATATCGACGACCTGTGGTCGGCTCTCACCGATCCCGGCCGTCTCGCCCGCTGGCTCGGCGAGGTGGAGGGCGACCTTCGCCCGGGCGGTCAGTTCCGGGCCCGCTTCTTCGCGAGCGGATGGGAAGGCACGGGACGCATTGAGGCGTGCGAGCCCCCGCAGCGGCTGCTGGTGCTGACCCGGGATGCGGACGAGCCGGCAGGGCCACCCGAGCACGCCATCGAAGCCACGCTCATCGCCGACGGCGACCAGACCGTGCTGGTCTGGGAGGAACGGGGCATGCCCCTGGAGCTCGTGGCTGCCTACGGGGCCGGGATCCAGATCCACGTCGAAGACCTCGCCGCCTACATCGCCGGCCACGAGCGCTCCGAGGACACCGAGGCACGGTGGAAGGAGCTCCTTCCCGCGTATCAAGAGTTGGCGGCGAACGTCACCTAGTTCGCCCTCGGACCCGTCTGTAGGTGCGAGAATCGCGTCCGTGCCCGAAGCACAGCTCGACGACTTCGCATCGGGGCTCACGCCGGTCACGCAGGGCTGGTTCGTCGTGAACGTGCGCGACGCCGAGTGGATGTTCGCGGACAGCAGGGGCGCGCGGTGCGCCTTCGAGAACGAGTACGGCAACCCGCCGGTCGAGTTCGCCCAGCTCGGGATCAACGTCACCGTCCTGGAGCCAGGGCAGACCACTCTCTACCACGCCGAGTCGAACCAGGAGGCGTTCCTCGTCCTTTCAGGGGAGTGCGCGCTGGTTGTCGAGGACGAGGAGCGGCGCCTGCGGCCCTGGGACTTCTTCCACGCTCCTCCGTGGACCAGGCACGCCTTCGTGGGCGCGGGCGAGGGGCCGTGCGTGATTCTGATGGTCGGTTCGCGCTCGGGTCCGGAAGTGCACTACCCGGTGTCGGAGCTTGCGGCGCGCTACGGCGCGAGCGTGGCGGAGGAGACATCGGACTGGAGGCAGGCGTACGCGACGGTCGAGTGGTTCCGGCGAGAGCGGCCGCCGAACTGGGCTCGGCTGCCCTGGGCGTAGATTCCTCGACGCGTCGTCGAGTCCGCTCAGAGCGTCGTCCCCGGAGGACACGTCCGAAAGGGACAGTACGGTGCCGCTCCGATGCGCCTGCTCGTCGCCCGCTGCGAAGTCCGCTACACGGGCCGCCTTTCCGCCTATCTGCCCGAGGCGACGCGGCTGCTGCTGCTCAAGGAGGACGGCTCGGTGCTCGTCCACGCGGACGCGGGCGGCTACAAGCCTTTGAACTGGATGACGCCGCCGACGGTCGTCGAGGAGGACGGCGAGGCGATCCTCGTCCGCAAGCGCGCGGGCAAGACCGAGGACCGGCTCGAGATCCGGCTCCTCGAGGTGCTGAGCGACGTCTCGCACGACATGGGCGAGCCGGCCGGGCTCGAGAAGGATGGGGTCGAGAAGCAGCTGCAGGAGGAGCTCGCGGCACAGCCGGAGGCGCTCGAGCCGGGGCTGCGGCTGGTACGGCGCGAGTGGCCGACCGACATCGGGCCGGTCGACCTGGTCTGCCGCGACGAGGACGATGGCTGGGTTGCCGTCGAGATCAAGCGCATCGCCGGCATCGAGGCCGTCGAGCAGCTGACGCGCTACCTGGAGCGGATCTGCCTCGACCCGGAGCTGAGCGGATGCCGCGGCATCCTCGCCGCCCAGAACGTGCGCCCGCAGGCGCGGACGCTCGCCGAGGCGCGTGGGCTGCGCTGGGTCGAGGTCGACCTCGAGGTGCTGCGCGGCGAGCGCGAGCCGGAGCTCGTGCTCTTCGGTTGAAACCAGGGACTGTCCCCGTTCGGGAACTGTCCTCAGACTGCGACTCGATCGTTGTCCCCGAACGGGGTCTGTCCCACGAGGAGTGACTCGGTCACTTTCGCCGAACCGGAGCTGGCGCTGCTTGTGAGCGCGAAGGGGGCGTCTGCTTTCGGGACAAGTTCGATAGTGCAGTTGTGGGTCAGTCCACCTTCGGGGACAGACCCTGGTTGACCGGCAGCTCGACCGTGAAGGTCGAGCCGCGGCCGGGCTCCGACGCGACCGTGAGCCGCCCGTGCATGCGCTCCACCAGCTCGCGCGAGATGTAGAGGCCGAGCCCGCTGCCGCCGACGCCGCGGGTCAGCGACGGGTCGAGCCGGAAGAACTTCTCGAAGATGCGCCGCTGCTCGTCGGCCGGGATGCCGAGCCCCTCGTCGTGCACGGCGATCCGGCCGTGGCCGTTCTCGGCGCCGACCTCGACGCGCACCAGCCCGCCGTCGGGCGAGTACTTGACCGCGTTCTCGACGAGGTTGACGAGCACCTGGCGGAGCTTGTCCTCGTCGCACTCCAGCGGTGGCACGTTGCCGTTCGCGTCGAGCACGAGCTCCACGTTCTCCGGCGCCCGTACCCGCGCGGACGTGACGACGGCATCGGCGAGCGCGACGATGTCGACGGGCCGCTCGCTGACCCGCACGGTGCCCGCGTCGATCTGGCCGGCGACCAGGATCTGCTCGACGAGGCTGCCGAGCCGCTCGCCCTCGGTCTCGATGATCTTGAGGAAGATCTCCTTGTCCTCGTCCGAGAACTCCACGTCCGGGCGGCGGAGCGTCCGCACCGCCCCGTAGACCGCGGCGATCGGCGTGCGCAGCTCGTGCGAGGCGGTCGCGACGAAGTCGCTGCGCGCCTGCTCGAGCGCGCGCTCGGCGGTCACGTCGCGGATCGCGTAGACCGCCCCCTCGCCGAACTCGACCGCCGTCACGGAGACCCAGCGCTCACCGTCGGGGCGCGGCAGCGGGAAGGTCGTCGGGCGAGCGACCGACCCGACGGGCGCGCGCGACCACATGCCTGTCGACGTCTTCCCAGGCGGGCAGGACGTCGGCGAGCGTGCTCCCCACGGCGTCCTCGATCGGCACCCCTGTGATCGCCGCGGCGGCGGGGTTCCAGTAGCGCACGCAGCCGCTCGGGTCGACGAGGGCGACGCCGTCGGCGGTGAACTCGAGCGCGCGGGCGGCGTTGCCGCGGCTCTCGCTCTCGCGGAACAGCCGGGCGTTGTCGACAGCGACGGCGGCGCGGTTGGCGAGCTCGAGCGCGAGCTCCAGATCGGCCTCGGTGAACGTGCGGCCGGACTCCGCCGCGACGAGCGACAGCGCCCCGAGCGTGGTCCCCCGTGTCCGCAACGGGACACAGATCCACGAGCGCAGGCCGAGCTGCTCGATGACCTCGGCCAGCTCGGGCCGCTCCGCGGCGACGCCGTCGAGCAGCTCCTGCGGGATCTGCGCCATCAGCTCGGGCTCACCCGTCCGGAGCACGTTTGCGGCGCCGCGCGGCTCGTCCGGGTTCGGCGGGAAGCGCGCGCTGGAGCTCCCGCGCCCACGCGACCTTCTCCGGATCCTGGTGCGCCACCGTGAGCCGCTCGATCGAGCCCTGCGGCCCGGCCATGTCGATCGAGCACCAGTCGGCCAGGCCCGGCACGGCCAGCTGCGCCAGCCGAGCGAGCGTCTGCTCGTAGTCGAGCGACGACGCGAGCAGGGCGCTCGCCTCGGCCAGGAATGCCGCGCGCGCCTGCGCAGCGTTCGCGACCTCGAGCAGCCGCGCCCGCGCGAGCGCCTGCGCGACCTGGTTCGCGATCGCGATCTTGAGCCGCCGCCGCTCGTCGTCCAGGACGTGGTCCCGGGCGAACGAGAAGACCATGCCACCGAATGCCTCGCCCTCCAGGACGAGCGGCAGGCAGGCCATCGCGTGCGACTCCCGGGCCGTGTCCCTGAGCAGCGGGTAGCGCTCGTCGCGCTCCTGCCGAGAGTCGATGAAGACGGGCTCCATGGTGCGCACCGTCTCCGAGAGCGGCAGGTCGGCGTCGAGCGGGAACCGCGCCCAGCGGCCGTCCCGCCCCACGAGCTCGTCCTCGTAGCCGCGCTGTGCGATCACCTCGAGCTGCGTGCCGTCTGCCGCGACCGCGGCGAGCAAGCCGGCGCGCGCATCGGCGGCCGTGACGCCTTCGCTGAGCGTCGCGTCGAGCACCTGCTGCGGCGTGTACGCCTCTGCCAGCGCGCCCGCGAGGAGCTGCAGGCGCTGCGCCCGCGCGCTCGACGCCTCCGCCGCCCGCCGCGCCTGGTCGCCGGCCGCGCGCGCCCGGCTCTCGCGCGAGATCAGCCAGCTGATCGAGATCGCAGTGACGCCGAAGAGCACGCCTGCCGCCACATTCTCCCAGTCGGTGCCGTCGAAGCTGCGGTGCGGCTGCGTGAAGAAGAAGTTGAACGCGATGAACGAGGTGAGTGCAGCCGCGAGCCCGTACCAGCGCCCGCCGACCGCCGCCGCCCCGCCGATCGCAAGCATGCACAGGAGCGACGGGAAGACGCGCAGGTCGGTTGCGATGCCCGCGAGCGCCACCGCGACCGGCCCCGCGACGACGAGCGCGGCCGCTGCGAGGCGTCGCCGCCGCTCGGCGTCGAACCGCGCGGCAGCTGGCCCGGCCGCCGTGCCGGTCGCCGCCTCGGTCACCGGTTGTCCGTGATCTCGTCTCGCAGCTGCTCTCGTTCCCCGCGCGCGATCCGCCGAAGCGTGTCCTCGATCACGTCGGCGATGCCCACCGGGTCGAAGGGCTTCGTGACGTAGCCGACCGCACCGTGCTGGCGGCCGCGCTCGAGATCGCTGGTGTCCGCCATCGCGCTCAGGAAGATCACGGGGATGTCGCGGGTGGCGTCCTCGCCGCCGAGCTCGGCGGCCACGTCCCAGCCGGTGGCACCGGGGAGCATGACGTCGAGCAGGATGAGGTCCGGGTGCTCGGCCCGCGCGAGCTCGAGCGCGGACTCGCCGTCGGCCGCCTCGATCACGTCCATCCCGGAGACGCTCAGGTTGACGCGACAGAGCGCGCGGATCGCAGGCTCGTCGTCGACGACCAGCACCCGGCGCCTGGTGGCGGCGCCCTGGACGGGCCTGGAGCCGTCACGCTCCGCGGGCCGCGGCTGACTGCGGAAGCGCCAGTCCAGGGCCGGAGGGCGAGCACGCGTACGCCTGCTTGCAAGAGCAGCCGGGCGGGTGGGGCGGCGCGTGACGGTTGATGTCTTTGGCATTGGGGTCGCGGCCGCGTGCGCGGATTGTAGGGAGCGAGCGCCGCGACGGGAAGAGGCGCACGCCGGCTCGATCCCTCGACCGGGGAAATCGCCTCGGAATCACCCTTCAGGGGGAGCCTCCAGGCGGCGTCGGAACGAACACTGAGTCCATGCGCCAGGCTCTTACCTGGGAAGCCCCCGCACCCGCATTTGCAGCGCCGGCCCGCCTGAGGCAGAAGGCGGTGCTCGCGATCGTGTTCGCGCTGCCGGTGCCGCTGCTCGCTGCGACTGGGCTGACGCTGCCGCTGCCGGACGGCGTCTACCGGCTCGCGACGGCAGCCGTCGAGCGGACCGTGGCGATCGCGAAGGAGCTCCCCGCCGTCGGCCACGAGCAGACGCGCGAGGCGCCGCGCCCGGCCGTCAAGCAGCCGAAGGCGGAGCTCGCCGCTGCGGCTCGGGTGCCCGCGGCCGCGCCGGTGCCCGCGAAGACACAGCGTCATCGCGCTGGTGCGCCCAAGCGCCACGTGGCTGCGGTCGTGCCTGCGAGCCCGGTCCGTGCCTCGCACGGCAGCGCGACAGCCGCCCCCGTGTCTGCTCCGAAGACCTCGTCGAAGCCGTCCGGCTCGACTCCCTCGACGACGACGCCGCCGGCCACGGGCGGGACGACGTCGGCCCCGACAACGACGCAGGCGCCTGCGACCGGCACCACGTCGTCCACGACGGCGCCCTCGTCGCCGCCGGCGACCTCGAGCTCGGCCACGAGCACCGCCGCGCCGACGCCTGGGCCGTCCACGCCGGCCCCGAAGGATCCGCCGGCCACCACGCCTCCGCCGGCCGCGACTCCTCCGCCCGCGACTCCTCCGCCCGCGTTCTCCGTCTCGGTGACGGCAGTCGAGCCGACCAGCACGGTCACGCTGAGCATTCCGAAGGTCCCGGCGCCGCCGGCGCTCGGCAACGCGGTCTCGTCCGTCTCGGTCGACGCCAAGGTGGTCCTCGGGCACTGAGGCGTGCGCCGATGTCCCCTTTTCTGGGGACACGTCGTGGGCCTGCGGCTCGAACACTTCGACAGGGAGCTCTATGCGGCACGAACTGACTTGGGAGATGCAGGCGTCCGGCCGCTCCGTGGCCGCCGCCGTGTACGAGCGCGGCATGATGGCGCTGGCGCTCGCCCTCCCGGTGCCGCTGCTCGCGGCCGCGGGCCTTTCGCTGCCGCTTCCCGACGGTGTCTACCGGCTCGGCGTCGCCGCGGTCGAGCGCACCGCCGCCGTGGCGAACAGGCTGCCGGCGATGCACCAGGACACAGCTGAGCCCGAGCAGACGACGGTGGCGGCGCGTGCCGTGAAGTCGCATTCCGCGAGGCCCGTGCACCGGGCCGCGGGCCCGGTCGTCGCGTCGCGGGCGGCTTCTGCTCAGGCTGCGGCGAGGACGAGGAGCTCGCACCATGCTCCCGCCGCGCCTGCCAGGCGCACGGTCAGCCGCGCCGCTGTCACGCACAGCACGTTTGCGGCGCGCGGCACGGTGACGGGCAAGCCGGGGCACACCCCTTTCGACACGGGCGACGGCACGACGCAGTCGACGCCGGTGCCCTCGGCTCCGGAGCCGGAGGCCACCAAGGCGACCGCGACCGGGACGACCAACGGGTCCACCGCGACCACCGGCTCGACGCCCTCGGCGACGTCGACGCCGACCGGGTCTTCGACCGCGCCTCCGGTGACCGTGACCGACCCGAAGCAGGCGGCCAGGGACGCCAAGGCCGCGCAGGCGGCTGCCGACAAGGCCGCGAAGGAAGCGGCCGACCAGGCGGCGCGCGACGCGAAGGCGGCGCAGGACGCTGCGAAAGCGGCTGCTGACCAGGCCGCGCGCGACGCGAAGGCTACGCAGGACGCCGCCGACAAGGCCGCGAAGGCAGCGGCCCAGCAGGCCAAGCAGGCGCAGGATGCCGCCGACAAGGCGGCGAAGGCTGCGGCCGACCAGGCCAGGAAGGACGCGGCCGCTGCCCAGAAGGCGGCGTCCGGCTCCGGCTCTTCCACCTCCGGATCCGCTCCAACCGGCCACTGACCGCCACTCGAGAGGTGCCCCCCTCCTCGTCACCAGGCCGCTCCCCCGGCGCCGCCGCCACGATGCACGAGCGGCCGCCTCGCCTCGTCCTTCGCTTCGCCCTCGTCACTGCGGCCTGCCTCGGCGTGGGCGCTGCCGCGATCCTCGGCTTCGTCCGGCACACGGACACGCGCCAGGCCGAGCGGGCCGCCGCGACCCGCGCGCAGCTCGCCGTCGAAGGCGTGCTCGCCAACGCGCTCGAGCCTGCCGACCTGCGCGGCCTCACGCCGGCGCGCAGGTCCGAGCTGCAGCGGTCGGTGGAGCCGCTCCGCTCCGACGACATGGTCCTGATCACCGCCAGCCACCGCGGCCGCGTCTTCTGGGCCACGGACCGACGGCGGATCGGGCGCGTCGACGAGCCGACCGTGTCCCAGGCCGCGCGCGAGCGGACGCTCACCTCGCAGGTGACGACGCTGACCACGCCGGCCGGCAGCCAGCACGTCCTGCGCTCGGTCGTGCCGCTCGATCTGCGCGGGGCGGAGGTCGCGGTCGCCGTCTACCAGGACTACGGCCCGATCAAGAAGGCCGCGCGCGAGGCGTTCCTGCCGGTCGCGGGCGTCCTCGAACTGATCCTCTTCGCGCTGTTCATCCTGCTGGTGCCGCTGCTCGCGCGTGTCTCGCGGCGGATCGGCCGCCAGCTCGAGCGCATTCGCCACCAGGCGCTCCACGACGAGCTCACCGGGCTTCCGAACCGGCTGCGCTTCACGGCAGGCGTCGCGGAAGCCGTCGAGGAGGTCGGCAACGAGCGGCTCAGGTTCGCCGTGCTGCTCGTCGACATCGACCGCTTCAAGGAGGTCAACGACGCGCTCGGCCACGACGTCGGCGACGAGCTGCTCGTCGACATCGGCGACCGCCTCCGGCACGCGCTGCCGCAGAACGCGCTGCTCGCGCGGCTGGGCGGCGACGAGTTCGGGATCGTGCTTCCGGATGCGGAGGAGGCCGATGCGCTGTGGGCCGCCGAGCGCGTGCGCACATCGCTTGCCGAGCCCGTCTACGTCGGCGACCTGCCGCTCGCGGTCGAGGGAAGCGTGGGCATCGTGCTCTGCCCCGGCGACGGCGAGGACGTCGACACGCTGATGCGCCGCGCGGACATCGCGATGTACGCCGCCAAGGAGCGGCGGCTCGGCGCGGCGCGGTACGAGGCCGGCTTCGACACGACGAGCGCGGAGCGGATCGCTCTGATGGCCGAGCTCGGGACGGCGCTCGACGAGGGCCAGCTCGAGCTCTGGTACCAGCCGCAGGCGCGCCTCCAGGACGGTGCGATCGTCGGCGCCGAGGCACTCGTCCGCTGGAACCACCCGACCCGTGGGCTCGTCCCGCCGGGCGCGTTCGTCCCGTTCGCCGAGCGCACCGGCCTGGGGCGGCGGCTCAGTCGCTTCGTCGTCGAGGCGGCGGTGCGCCAGCTTGCCTGCTGGCGCGATGACTCCGATGCGCCGCCGCGCGTGGCGGTGAACCTGAGCATGGTCGACCTGCTCGACCTCTCGCTCCCGGGCGAGGTGGAGCGGCTGCTCACCGAGGCGGGCGTGGATGCGAGCCGGCTCGAGCTCGAGATCACCGAAGGCGTGATCATGGCCGATCCCGTCCGGGTCGGCGAGGTGCTCGAACAGCTCCGCGAGGTCGGTGTGAAGCTCGCGATCGACGACTTTGGCACCGGCTACTCCTCGCTCGCCTACCTCAAGGAGCTGCCCGTAGACGTGCTCAAGATCGACCGCTCGTTCGTCAGCAACCTGACGGAGGAGACCCGCGACGCGGCAGTCGTCCACTCGGCCGTCGAGCTCGCACACAGCCTCGGGCTCGGCGTGGTCGCGGAGGGCGTCGAGGACGAGGCGACCTACGAGGCGCTGCGGCGGCTCGGCTGCGACTTCGTGCAGGGCTACCACATCGCGAGGCCGGTCCCGGCCTGCGATGTCACCGCCGCGATCGTCGCGTGGAACGGCGCCGCGGACCCGGCCGGCGTCGCTTCCTAGCGCTCGACCGCGCGAGAGCTTTAGGGTAGGCGCGTGCGCCTGTTCGCCGCGGATGCCAAGGTCGACGCCCTGCGCAAGGCGCCCCTGTTCGAGGGGCTGTCGCGCAAGGAGCTGGAGGAGCTCGCCAGGCTCGCCGACGACCTCGAGGTATCCGAGGGCAAGGTGCTCACGAAACAGGGCGAAACCGGCCGCGAGTTCTTCGTGCTGATGGACGGCGAGGTCGAGGTCGAGCGCGACGGCAAGTCGCTGGGGCGCCGCGGGGCGGGCGACTTCATCGGCGAGATCTCGCTGCTCGAGGACATCCCGCGCACGGCTACCGTGACGGCCGTGACGTCGGTCCGCCTCTTCGTCCTCACCGCGCAGAGCTTCCGCAGCGTCGTCGAGGCGCTGCCGGAGGTCGAGAACAAGGTGCTGCGCACGCTCGCGCGCCGTCTCGCCGACATGTCCGACGATCCGGCAGTCTCTTTAAGTGCCCCGTCCGGCGATGAGCCAATCACCTCCGGGGGCCGATGAGCGGCGCCATGCGTCGTCCTCAGTCGCCCCAATACCTAACACCGGTATTGAGGCTCCCTGCGTCCTAGCCTGGCTTGCTCCTCGACCCCCGGAGGCGGGGGCGCACCACCGGACGGGGCACTGATGGGCCGCGGCGACCGGGCGATCAGGCGCTGGAAGAAGGACCGCCAGCGCAAGAAGAAGGAACGCGACAAGAAGGCCGCCGCGGCGACGGCTCCGCCGCCCGCTAAGCGATCAGGCTGACGAAGGCGCCGCCGCCGATCACGCGCTCGGCGTCGCCGCCGGCACGCTCGCGCAGCTCGCGGTCGGACGTGACAATCCAGTAGGGCTCGCCGGCAGCGGCCAGGCGTCCGGCCTCGCGTGTGATCCAGTCGTCCGCGCTTTCGCGGCCGGTACCGACGACGCGCGACGGCGTGTCTGCGTCCGGCGCGCGGCCGTCGAAGATCACGACCGCGTCGACGCCTTCGCCGGCGGCCCAGGCGTCGGTCCCGCGCACCACCTCGTCCTCCGCGAGATTCGGCCACCGGGAGCGGAGGACGTTGCGGGCGTCGACGAGGACGGTGGGCCGCGTCACGCTTGCTCGAGCAGCCGCTCGACCTCGGTCAGCACCAGCTCCGGCCGGATCACCGGCGCGGTCACCGAGCGGTGCAGCGCGCCGTCGAGCGGCGCCCAGCGACGCGGGTCGGAGGCGGCGAACACGACGGCGCTCGGCGTGCGCAGCGCCGCAGCGACGTGCGATGCGCCGCTGTCGTTCGTGACGAGGATGCGGGCCCCCTCGACGACCGCCCCGAAGGCACCGAGGCTGGTCCGGCCGCCCAGGTCGGTCGCCGGGGCGCTCATGGCAGCCGCGACCTCGGCCGTGATCGGCGCATCGCCTTCCGAGCCGGTGAGGACGACGCTGAGGCCGCGTTCCGCCAACGCGTCGCCCACCGCGGCGAAGCCTTCGGCCGACCAGCGGCGCGCCGCGGCGCGCCCGCCCGGCGCAATGCAGGCGTACTCGCCCTCCGGCCGCGCGGCGCGGTCATCGTCGGTGAGCGGCAGCTCGAGCGCCGGCCCGTCGACCGGCAGGCCGATCCGCTCGGGCAGTCGCAGCAACCGCATCGGCTCCGGCCCGCGGTCCGGCCAGGGGACAAACCCTTCCGGATCGGGGCGCCACGCGCCGTCACCGTAGAAGCCCGCCGTCCGCGACCCGCCGAGCAGCGCGGCAAGCGGGTTCGTGATCGCGCCGTCGTCCTGAAGCTGCACCACGAGGTCGAAGCTCCGCGATTGCGCCTCGCTCAGGAACTCGGGCACCGCCGCGGCGTCGGCTGCCGGGTCGAGCCCCGGGTACGGCGGCAGCTCGAGCAGCCCGTCGACGTAGGCACCGAAGCGCTCGACGAACTCCCGCGCGTCCGGACGCCCGACCAGCGTGATCTCCGCGTCCGCCCAGGCACGCCTGAACGAGCGCAGCGCCGGCACGGCGCAGAGCAGGTCGCCGAGCGGGAGGGCGCGCAGGATGGCGATGCGCATTGCCGGAACAATGCCGATCGGCGGCCTGCGACCCGCTCGCTACGCTCCGCTCGTGACTCGTTCGGTGATCGTCTCGGCCGTGCGCACGCCGTTCGGCAAGCTCGGCGGCGCGCTCAAGGACGTCGACGCGCCGCAGCTCGGCGCGCTCGCGATCAAGGCCGCGCTCGAGCGTGTGGACATCGCGCCCGAGGACGTCGAGTACGTGCTCATGGGCGAGGTGCTCCAGGCGGGAGTGGGCCAGGCGCCCGCCCGCCAGGCGGCCATCGCCGCGGGCCTGCCGATCGAGGTTCCCGCCGACACGATCAACAAGGTCTGCGCGTCGTCGATCCGCGCGATCGAGATCGCCGACCTGATGATCCGCGCCGGCGACCACAAGGTCGTCGTCACGGGCGGGATGGAATCGATGTCCAACGCCCCGTACCTGCTGAAGAAGGCGCGGTTCGGCTACCGGCTCGGCGACGGCTCGGTGATCGACTCGATGGTGCACGACGGGCTCACGTCGTCATTCGACAGGAAGCACATGGTCGAGCAGGCGTCGTTCGTCTCCCGCGAGCTCGGAATTCCGCGCGAGGATCAGGACCGCTGGGCGCTCCGCTCGCACCAGCGCGCGGTGGCTGCGCAGGACGAGGGGCGGTTCGCCGACGAGCTCGTCCCGGTGAACGGCCTCTCCGCCGACGAGGGCCCACGCCGCGACACCTCCTACGAGGCGCTCGCGGCGCTCAAGCCGGTCTTCGACCCGGAAGGCACAACCACGGCGGGCAACGCGCCGGGCGTGAACGACGGCGCCGGCTGCGTGATCGTCACGAGCGAGGCCTTCGCCCGCGAGCGCGGCCTCGAGGTGCTGGCGACGATCGTCTCGCAGGGCTACGTCGCCGACGAGTTCGCCTACCTGGCGCGCACGCCCGCGAAGGCCGGCGCGATCGCGCTCGAGAAGGCGGGCAAGACGATCGACGACGTCGAGCGCGTGGAGCTGAACGAGGCCTTCGCCTCGGTCGTGCTGAACTCGGCGGAGATGCTCGGCGCCGATCCCGAGAAGGTGAACGTGAACGGCGGCGCCGTCGCGCTCGGCCACCCGATCGGCGCGTCCGGCTCCCGCATCGTCACGACGATGATCCACGAGCTGCGCCGTAACGGCGGCGGGCTCGGCCTGGCGGCGATCTGCTCCGGCGGCGGCCAGGGCGACGCGCTGCTGCTCGAGGTCTAGCCGGCCTCGGAGTTCTCGACGGCGAGCGCGACGGCCTGCTCGCTCGACAGCACACGGCCGGCGGCCCACGCGCGGTCGAACGCCTCGTGCCCTGCGCGCTCCCGCGACTCCGGGACGGCGCGGTCGTGAAGCTCGCGCTCGACGGGCCCGAGCCGGTAGCCGCCGGTCTCGTCCATCGCTTCGGCCGCGCCCCAGAGCTTCGCCGCGAGCACGTCCCGCCCCCGCTCGTCGCCGACCTCTCGGTAGATCGCCTCTGCCTGGTCGTAGGGCTGGGCGGCCTCCTCGGTTTGCCGCGCCTGGTCGGACGCGATCGCGCGGGCCATCAGGCACAGTTCCGTGACCGACGCCAGTTCCCGTTCACGGCCGATCAAGGAGGTCGGCTGGACGGGCAGGTTGGTCGGGCGGTTCTCCAGCGTCCTGAGCGGCGCGAACGTCGTCTCGGGCCCCTCTCCCGTGAGCTGGTAGAGGCGCTGCGGGTTGGTGAGGTCGCGGAGCCGGTGCTCGCCCAGGTCGCGGACGGGCGCATCGGGGGCGAGCGCGTGGGTCGTCTCCGAGACCAGCACCTGACCGCCGTGCGCGGCCGCGCTGATGCGCGCTGCACGGTGCACGTCGACGCCCACGTAGCCGGTGCCGCCCCGGCGCGGCTGGCCCGTATCGACGCCCATGCGGACGCGAACTCCGCCGAGGTCGGCGAGGGAACGCTGGGCGCCGGCCGCCGCTGCGAGTGCCTCGTCTGCCCGCGCGAAGTCATGCGAGCCTCATCCGGCGGCCGCGAGGGAGACGGCACCCTCGACGGAGAGCGAGCGGCCCTCTGCCCACCAGCGCTCGAACGTGTTCCCGGCGCGATCGCGCGCCTCCGCTACGAGCCGTTCGTGCAGCTCCCGCTCGACCGTCTGGAGCTTCGCGCCCGCGGCCTCGCGGAGCGCCTCGGACGCGCCCCAGAAGCGCGCGGCCTCGACGTCCTCGCCGCGCATCGCCCGCACGCACGCGAGCCCTTCGAGCGCGTAGTAGACGGTCTCGCGCTCCGAGCTCTCCACGCCTGCCCGGGCGGCGCCTCGGAACTCCCGCTCGGCGTCGTCGGGCCGCTCCGTCAGCAGCGCCAGGAGCCCCAGGTTCAGCAGCGGCAGCCACCACGGCCCGCCGAGGCGCCGGAAGATGTCGGCGCTCTCGTCGAGCAGCTGCTGGGCGCGGTCCCACTGCCGCTGGACGAGCGCCGCGTACGCGCGGTTGTTCAGGATCGACGCGAGCGGCCGCTCGAGGCCCATGTTGCGGAAGATCTCCTCGGCCTCGTCGTGCAGGCGCGACTCCGCCTCGACGTCGCCCGCCTGCTCGGCCGCGATCGCTCTCGCCATCAGCGCCTCGGCCGCGCCGCGATGCTCGCCCTCCGCGACGAAGATCTCGTACGCCGCCGTCGCGTAGCGGTCGCTCGCCACCGGGTCGTCCTGCCGCCAGGGCAGGCCGGAGCAGGAGAGAAGCGCCCGGGCGCGGACGAGCGCGGGCGCCGAATCGCCGCGGGCGAGCGCATCCTCGAGCCAGGCCCGGCCCTCGCTGAGGTAGCCGCTGATGCCCCAGTACGCGGCGACCGCCGTGCAGAGGCGCAGCTCGAGCTCGACCTCGCCCGCGTCGCGCGCCCAGGCGAGCGCCGCGCGGATGTTCTCGTACTCGTCGCCTTCGCGCTCCCACTCGCCGACGAGCCTCGCCTCGCGGCGGGCGATCCGGCGCTGCTCCGCGGCGGCGAGCACCCACTCGGCGAGGCGCATGCGCAGCGCTTCGCGCTCGCCGAGCTCGTCGAGCCGGTCGGCCGCGTACTCGCGGATCGTCTCGAGCATGCGGAAGCGGCGGTCGCCGGTCGGGCGGTCCTCCTGGCGCAGCAGGTTGTTCTGGAGCAGCGCCTCGAGGTCGTCGAGCCCGGCCGAGCAAACTTCTTCCGCCGCCTCGAGCAGGCAGCCGCCGGCGAAGACGGCAAGCCGGGCGAACAGCCGCTGCTCGCTCGGCCCGAGCAGGTCGTAGCTCCAGTCCATCGCGCCGCGCAGGGTCTGCTGGCGCGAGGGCAGGTCGCGCGGGCCGGACGTGAGCAGCGAGAAGCGCTCCTGCAGGCGGTCGAGGATCGCCTCGGGTGGCAGCAGCCGGATGCGGGCCGCAGCCAGCTCGATCGCGAGCGGCAGCCCGTCGAGGCGCACGCAGATCTCCGCCACGGCAGGCGCGTTCTCGTTCCTGAGAGCGAAGTCGCCGTCGACGGCTCTCGCCCGGTCGACGAACAGGGCAACGGCGTCGTACTGCGCTAGCACCTCCGCATCGCGGGCCGATCGGGGGGGCAGCGTGAGCGGCGGGACCGGCCACTCGTACTCGCCCGAGAGCCGGAGCGCGGCGCGGCTCGTGACGACGAGGTGCACATCGGTCAGCGCGAGCAGGTCGCTGAGCCGCGGGGCGGCGGGCAGGAGGTGCTCGAAGTTGTCGAGGACGAGCAGCACGGCGCGCTCGGTGAGCGCCTGGAAGAGCGCGTCGTCGAGGCCCTGCGCCCCCGTCTCGTTCACGCCCATCGTCTGCGCGATCGTGGGCATCACGAGCGCAGGGTCCTCGACCGCCTCGAGCGCGACGAGGTAGACGCCGTCCGCGAAATCGTCGACGAGCTCGGCGGCAGCCTGGATCGCCAGGCGCGTCTTCCCGCACCCGCCCGGCCCGTGGAGCGTGACCAGCCGCACCTCGGGCCGCCGGATCAGGCCCACGACGGCGTTGAGCTCGCGCTCGCGCCCGATCAGCGCGGTCGACTGGACCGGCAGGTTGGTCGGGCGGTTCTCGAGCGTGCGTAGGGGCGGGAAGGAGTCGGGCAGGTCGGCCAGCTCGAGCTGAAAGAGCCGCTGCGGCTGCGTGAGGTCGCGCAGCCGGTGCTCGCCGAGGTCGCGCGCCTCGAGGCGCGGGACGAGCTCACGCGTCGCCTCCGAGAGCAGCACCTGGCCGCCGTGGCCGGCGTCGGCGACCCGCTGGGCGCGGTGGACGTCCTCGCCGACGTAGCCGAGCTCGGGCACGTGGCGCGGCCGGCCAGTGTGCAGGCCCATGCGCACGCGGACGCCCTCGAGGGCGGTCAGCGCCCGCTGAGCGTCGATCGCCGCGGCGACGGCCTCGGGCGCCTCGTCGAACGCGACGAAGAAGCCGTCCCCCTGGGTGTCGACGACCACGCCGCCGTGCGCGTCGACCGCCTCCCGGACCAGCCGGTGGTGCTCGGCGAGCAGCGCCGGCCACGCCGGGCCGCGCTCACGCACGAGCCGGGTGGAGCCTTCGATGTCGGTGAAGAGGAGGGTGACGGTGCCGGTCGGGAACGGCACGGCTAGCCGGCCAGGAACCCAACCACGAGCCGGTCGAACTCGTCGGGCCGGCACAGGTTCGGCAGGTGGTCTGCGCTCTCCATCAGCTCGAGGCGCGCGCCGTCGACCTCCGCTGCGATCTTCCGGCACGAGTCGACGATCCCCTGCACCTCCGTGTCACCCAACAGGACGAGCGTCGGGATGCGAAGCTCGCCGAGTCGCCCCGCTGCGGGCGGGTCGCCCGCCAGCTCGAGCTCGTCGAAGTCGATCGCAGCGTTGGTGTAGGCGATCTCGCGCAGCCGGTCGTCGGTGCAGAGCGGCGCCCAGACTTCGAGCCAGACGTCCGCGGCGCCCTCGTAGTTCCCAGCCATCCAGGCGGCCTCGGCCCGCGCGCCCTGGTCTTCGGAGTACGCGCGGGGGCCGGACAGGCCGCTCACGGCCGCGCCCACCGCGGCGAGCGCCGTGATGCGCTCAGGCGCGGCGAGCGTCGCGTCGATGGCGGTCTGGCCGCCCATCGAGTTGCCGACGAGGGCGGCGCGCTCGATCCCGAGCGCGTCGAGCAAGGCGACCAGGTCCTCGTGCAGGCGGTAGGGCTCGGTGGGAGCAGGCGAGCGGCCGTAGCCGCGCACGTCGTAGGCGATCGCGCGGTAGCGCTCGCCGAAGGTCTCGAGCTGCCGCTCCCACTGACGCGAGTCCAGCAGCCCCGCATGGAGGAACACGACCGCGTCGCCCGAGCCGCGCTCGTCATACCAGAGTTGTGTTTCGTTGATCTGTGCGTATGGCATCGGCGCGACGATAGCCTCCGCCGCCATGCGTTTTGAGCACGTGCTGGTCGTCGGCGCCGGGCAGATGGGCGGCGGGATCGCCCAGGTCGTCGCGGCCTCGGGCCGTCGCGTCTCGCTGCACGACCCCTACCCGGGCGCGACCGAGCGCGGCCTCGCGGCGATCCGCAAGAGCCTGACGCGCCTCGCCGAGAAGGGCGGCGCCGACCCGGACGAGGTGCTCGGGCGGGTCACGGCGGTCGAGGACCTCGTCCCCGCCGACCTGATGATCGAGGCGGTGGTCGAGGACGCGGGCGTCAAAGAGGACGTGTTCCGCCGGGCGGACGTGGTCTTCCCGGCCGAGGGCGTGCTCGCCTCGAACACGTCGTCGATCCCGATCACCTCGCTTGCAGCGGTAACGGGCCGGCCCGACCGCGTGATCGGCATGCACTTCTTCAACCCGGTGCCGGTGCTGGCGCTCGTCGAGGTGATCCGCGGGCTCGAGACGTCCGACGAGACGGCCGCGGCGATCGTCGCGCTCGCCGGGGAGCTCGGCAAGACGCCGGCCGAGGCGCGCGATTTCCCCGGCTTCGTCTCGAACCGGATCCTGATGCCGTTCATCAACGAGGCGGCGTACGCGCTGCATGGAGGGCGTCGCCGAGCCGGAGGCGATCGACACGATCGCGAAGCTGGGCTTCGCGCACCCGATGGGGCCGCTCGCGCTCGCCGACCTGATCGGCCTCGACACGTGCGTGGCGATCATGGAGGTGCTGCACGCGGGGCTCGGCAGCGACAGGTACGCGCCGTGCCCGCTTTTGCGCCAGTACGTGCAGGCCGGGCGGCTTGGGCGGAAGAGCGGGCGCGGCTTCTACGACTACCCCGCTGCGTAGCTATCCTTTCGGACAGGGTCTGACGCGGGAGCTGTCCTCGGGAGAGGACTCTGCGGCCTCCGGCGAGAAACAGAGGTTTCGCCATTACGCCAGGGAGGACCATGCGCATCCTGCTCGTCGACGACGATCCGGGCCTGCGCGCGTTGCTGCGGACGACGTTCGAGGTTGTCGCGGTAGACGTCGCGGAGGCCGAAAGTGCCGCCGCTGCCCGCGCGCTGCTACCGCGTTTCAAGCCCGACGTCGTCGTGCTCGACGTGCGGATGCCCGGCGAGGACGGGCTCTCGCTCTGCCGCGCCCTGAAGGCGAACACGGCCACGCGCGGCATCGGGATCGTCCTGCTCACGGGCGTCGACGAGGGCAACGGGCCCGCTGCCAGGGAGGCCGGCGCCGACGCGCTGCTCAAGAAGCCGTTCAGCCCGCTCGAGCTGCTCGGGGTGGTCGAGCGCCTCGCGGGCGGCCGGCTCGTCGGGCCGCTCCACCTGGAGCGCACCCACGAGGACGTCGAGCAGCTGACGCTGTACGCCCAGGACCTCCGCCGCCTGCTGGAGATCGAGCGCGGCCAGCGGCTGCTGCTCGAGAGCGCCTACCAGGAGACGGTCGGCGCGCTCGCGACGGCGCTCGAGTCGAAGGACACGGGCACGCGCGAGCATTCGCACCGCGTGCAGCGCTACGCGATGGAGCTGGCGCGCGAGGTGCGGCCCGAGCTGATCGACGACGCCGGGACCGAGTACGGCTTCCTGCTGCACGACGTCGGCAAGATCGGCGTCCCGGACGGCATCCTCCAGAAGCCCGGCCCGCTCACCGAGGGCGAGCGCCGCCAGATGGAGACGCACACCATTCTCGGCGAGCAGATGCTCGGCGGCGTCGCAGTGCTCCAGGGCGAAGGGCTCAAGGTCGTGCGCCACCACCACGAGCGCTGGGACGGCGGCGGCTATCCGGACGGCCTGTGCGGGACGGACATCCCGATCGGCGCGCGCGTCTTCGCGGTGGCGGATGCGCTCGACGCGATGACGAGCGACCGGCCGTACCGCAGCGCGATGGACTGGTACGCGGCGGGCGCCGAGATCATCGGCCAGGCGAAGCAGCAGTTCGACCCCTACGTGGTGGCGGCGTTCCGCGACGCCGAGCCGCGCCTGCGCGCGATCCACCGGCGGTTCTCGCACGAGCGCGTAGCGGTATAACCGCCGCGTGGACTTCGAGCTCAGCGCGGAACAGCGTGAGATCCGGCAGCTGACGCGCGACTTCGCCGACGCCGAGATCCAGCCGAACGCTGCCGAGTGGGACCGCGAGCACCGCTTCCCGCGCGAGCTGTTCGGCAAGCTCGCCGAGCTCGGGCTGATGGGCGCCTGCGTGCCCGAGGAGTACGGAGGCGCGGGCTCGGACTTCCTCTCGTACATCCTCGTCCTGGAGGAGCTGTCGCGCGCCGACGCGGGCGTGGGCGTGACCGTCGCCGTCCATACGAGCGCGGTGACGCTTCCCATCCTGCGCTTCGGCACCGACGAGCAGCGCGCCCGCTGGGTGCCGCCGCTCGCCCGCGGCGAGCACCTCGGCGCGTTCGCGCTGACCGAGCCGGACTCGGGCTCGGATGCCGGCTCGCTGCGCTCGCGCGCGGAGCCGGACGGCGACGGCTGGACGATCACCGCCGCGAAGCAGTGGATCACGAACGCGTCCGCCGCGGGGCCGTGCTCCTGTTCGCGCGCACCGACCCGGAGACGCAGACGGCGCGCGGGATCTCGGCCTTCGTCCTGGACGCCAGCCAGATCCGCGTGACGCGCACCGAGGAGAAGCTCGGCCTCAACTCCTCGGTCACGAACGACATCGTCGTCGAGGGCGTCCACGTCGACCGCGACCGCCTGCTGTACGAGGAGGGCCGCGGCTTCCGTGTCGCGATGGCCACGCTCGACGGCGGCAGGATCGGGATCGCCGCGCAGGCGCTCGGCATCGCGCAGGCGGCGTTCGACGCCGCGCGCGAGTACGCGCTGGAGCGGCGCCAGTTCGGCCACCGGATCGGCGAGTTCCAGGCGATCCAGCACAAGCTGGCGAACATGTCGACGGAGATCGACGCCGCCCGCCTGCTCGTCTACCGCGCCGCGTGGCTGAAGGACAACGATCGCCCCCACGCGGAGGAGGGCGCGAAGGCGAAGCTCTTCGCCTCCGAGACGGCGCGGCGCCAGACCGCCGAGGCGATCCAGATCTTCGGCGGCTACGGCTACACGAAGGAGTTCCCGGTCGAGCGCTACTACCGCGACGCGAAGATCACCGAGATCTACGAGGGCACGAGCGAGATCCAGCGGCTCGTGATCGCGCGGGCGATCCTCGGTCTGGCTGAGCGCTCGCTCGTGCGCTAGCCGAACCGGCCGGCGCGGCGGCGGCGACAGGGGGCCGCTCGCGACCGAGCCGCGGGCAACCGTGACATGTACCTGGAGGGCTGTCTCTATCGGACCTCAGCCGTCCGCGGCGCGCCACTCGTAACGCGCGTCCGGCTCGCGCTCCATGTTCCCGGCGCCGTCGGTGAGCTGGACGAGCCGGAAGCCGTGCCGCTCGTAAAACCGGCGCGCGCCGTCGTTGCGCTGGAAGACCCAGAGCCGCAGGTCGCCTGCCGACTCGGTCTTCACGTGCTCGAGCAGCGCCGTCCCGATTCCGGCGCTCTGGGCCGCCGGCTCGACGTAGAGGTGCGTGACCTCGCCGTCGTTCAGGCCCACGAAGCCGACTACCCGCCCGTCGCGCTCGTCCACCCAGATGGCGTCGCGCGCCACGAACCAGCCGCCGAGCTTCGGCCGGTCCTCGTCCGGGATCCGCGGCAGGTACGCCATCTCGTCACGCGCCGCGACGAACACGCGGCCGACCTCATCCGCGTCCGCCGGCGTCGCGCGTCGGATCACCGCCGTACCCTACGACCGTGCCCCGCGACAGGAACGAGCCCGTTCGGCTGACGAAGATCTACACGCGCGCCGGCGACCAGGGGGAGACGAGCCTCGGCGACGGGTCGCGCGTCTCCAAGCTCGACTGCCGCATCGCCTCGTTCGGCACGGTCGACGAGCTGAACTCGCTCATCGGCGTCGTGCTCGCCGGCGATGTGCCCGATGCGTTCCGGCCAGTGCTCGCCCGCGTCCAGAACGAGCTCTTCGACGTGGGCGCCGACCTGAGCGTGCCGTGGGGGATCGCGGACCGTCTCCGCATCGGCCAGCCGTCCGTCGACGAGCTGGAGCGCGACTGCGACCGCTTCAACGCCGAGCTGCCGGAGCTGCGCAGCTTCATCCTCCCGGGCGGAACCGAGACGGCCGCGCGCCTGCACGTCGCCCGCACGGTCTGCCGCCGTGCCGAGCGTGAGGTGATCGCGGCCGCCGAGGAGGTCGAGCTGAACCGGCTCGTCCTCGTCTACCTCAACCGGCTATCGGATCTGCTCTTCATACTCGCGCGCGCCGCCAACGCGGACGCGGGGCGCGACGAGCCGCTCTGGCGGCCCGGCGGCGAGCGCTAGCCCCTGATGATCACCCAGGTCCGGCCGGTGGCGGTGACCTGGAACGGCACGGTCTTTCTCTTCGTCACGCCCCCGGTCGTGGCAGTGATCGAGACCCGGTAGCGGCCGGGCGCGAGCGGCGCAGCCAGCGAGAGGGTGATCTTCGTCGTCCCCCGGTGCCCGGCCACGCTTCGCACGGCCCGGGTCCGGCCCGCGGGACTGAGCAGCCGCGCGGTCACCGTTGCCGGGGTCGACAGCCTCACAGCAACCGACACCTTGGCGCCCACACGCGTCGGCCGCGCGACCCCCACGGTCAGTACGGGGGCAGCGACCGCGAAGCGGAGGGTGAAGGGTGCCGTGTGAGCGGTGCTGTCGACCAGCATCCCGGTCAGCGTGTGCTTTCCGGGCTTGAGCGGCCCGACCGGGAGCGAGGCGGTGGCGCCCTTGATCCTGGCCGCACCAGTCGCGGACCCGTCGAGCCGGACGCTCGCCAACGACGCGAGTGCCTCGTCGGCGGTGAGCAGGATCGTGCCCTTGATCCTCATGCGTGCACCCTGTGCCGGCACGGACGAAGCCAGCGACGGCGCGGTGTTGTCGGCCCGGATCGCGGACACGACGTCCTCCGCCGTCAGGCCGTCGGGGTCGGTCACCCTGGCGCGCAGGTCATAGAGCCCGTCACGAAGCAGGGCGGTGTCGAGGTTCACGCTCCACGGAGCGCTGGTATCGACGCCCAGAGGCGTCCACGACTGTGTGCCGGTACGGCGCACGTCGAACGCCACCTGCACCGCGCCGGCGCCGTTCGTCGTCGCGCTCAGGGCGACGTCGCCGGAGATGCTGGAGCCGGGGTTCGTCAGCTGGACGCCGAGACCGGATGCGGCGACCGCAACTGTGAGGCTGGCCGTCGTCACGTTCCCGGCGCCGTCCGTCACGACTGCCCGCGTGTCGTACTGGCCGTCGGGGAGGCCGTTGGTGTCGAACGGCACGGTGTACGGCGGCGAGGTGAGCGTCGCCAGCGTCGTCCACGCCCAGGTTCCCGTGGGAGCACGCTGGACTGCCACGGAGGCGACGCCCGTGCCCTCGTCGGTCGCCGTCACCCGGAGGATCGCGTCCTTGCGGATGTAGATGTTGGAGCCCGCGAGGGTGGCGGTCGGCGCGGTGTTGTCGACGCGCCGCGTCGCCACGGGCGAGGTGCTCACGTTGCCGGAGGCATCCGTCGCGACCGCACGCAGGTCCAGCCACCCGTCGGGGGCGAGCCCGGTCGAGAAGCTCGCCGTGTACGGCGGGCTCGCGTCCGTGTCGATGGTCGTCCACGCATTCGCGCCCGCGGGCGAGCGCTCGAAGCGGACGCTACGGAAGCCGTTCGCGTCGGTTGCGGTCGCCGAGAGGCCGACCACACCGCGCAGCGTCGGGCCCGGGTCGTCGAGACCGACAACCGGTGCGGTGGTGTCGACCGTCCACGCGTAGGAGATCGCAGAGCCGCCGTTCCCGAGCGGGTCGGTGGCCTTGACCTGGAACGTGTGCGAGCCTTCGCTCAGGCCGTTCAGGTTGCGGGGGCTGGCACATGACGAGTAGCCGCCGGCGTCGAGCTGGCACTGGAACGTCGAGCCGGCCTCGCTCGCGTCGAACGTGAACGTCCCGCTCGTCGAGCTCGTCGGATCGGTCGGCGTCGAGACGAACAGCGCGTCCGGCGGCGTGCGGTCGACGTGCCACGTCTGGACAACGGCCGCGCCGACGTTCCCGACGCCGTCGATCGCCTTGACGCGGAAGATGTGCGTGCCCTCGGCCAGGCCGTTGTAGGTGGCCGGGCTCGTGCACGGCGCGTACGCCGCGCCGTCGAGCTGGCACCGGAAGGTGGAGCCGCTCTCGCTCGAGCTGAACTGGAAGTCGGCCGTCGTGAGGCCTGTCGGATCGGCCGGCCCGAAGTCGATGGTCGCGGTCGGCGGCGTCGCGTCGATCGTCCAGGCGAGCACGGCCGGGGAGGCGTCCGTGTTTCCGACCCCGTCGGTCGCGCGCACCTGGAAGGTGTGCGTCCCGCTCGAGAGCCCCGAGTACGCACGGGGGCTCGTGCAGGCGCTGTACGCGCCGCCGTCGAGCTGGCACTCGAAGCTCGAGCCGGGCTCGGTCGACGTGAACGAGAAGTTGGCGTCCGCAGCGCCGGTCGGGTCGGACGGCTGTGCGGTGATCGAGGTGTTCGGGGGCGTGAGGTCGATCGTCCAGCCGAACGAGGCGGGCGAGCCGACGTTGCCGACGGCATCGGTCGCGCGGACCTGGAACGTGTGCGCCCCGTTGCCGAGCCCGGAGTACGCCTTCGGGCTCGAGCAGTACGCGAACGCACCGCCGTCGACCTTGCACTCGAACGTGGAGCCGGGCTCGTCCGCGCTGAACGCGAAGCTCGCACCGGTTGCTGTCGTCGGCGACGCCGGGCCGGAGTCGACCGCTGCCGTCGGCGCGGTCGCGTCGATCGTCCAGGAGTAGGTCGCCGGCGACGCGTCGAGGTTTCCGGCCGCGTCGGTGGCGCGCACCTGGAACGTGTGGTTGCCGCCGGCCAGGCTGGCGTAGACCGCCGGGGACGTGCAGCCGCCGAAGCCGCCGCCGTCGAGCTGGCACTCGAAGCTGGAGCCTGATTCCGTCGAGCTGAAGGTGATCGGCGCGGATGTGGAGGCCGTCGGGTTCGACGGCCCAGCGTCGACCGTCGTGTTCGGCGGCGTCGCGTCGATCGTCCACGTTTGCGTCGACGGGGAGGCGTCGGTGTTGCCCGACGAGTCGGTCGCGCGCACCTGGAAGGTGTGCGTGCCGGTGCCCAGCGAGGAGTACGCGCGCGGGCTGGTGCAGGCCGACCAGCCGGCGCCGTCGAGCTGGCACTCGAAGGTCGAGCCGGGCTCGGTTGCGGTGAACGAGAACGACGCGGCCGTCGAGTTGGTCGGGTTTGCCGGGCCGCTGGTCACGCTTGTGTCGGGCGCCGTCGTGTCCACCGTCCACGTGAAGCTCGCGGGCGTCGAGTCCGTGTTGCCGATCGCGTCGGTCGCGCGGATGTCGACCGTGTGCGAGCCGCCGGTGAGGCCGGTGTAGCTCATCGGCGAGGTGCACGCCGCGAAGCCGCCGCCGTCGAGCTGACATTCGAACGTCGAGCCTGGCTTGGTCGAGCTGAACGAGAAGCTCGCGCTCGTGGCGTTGGTCGGGCTCGCCGGCGTCGCGGTGATGCTGGTGTCGGGCGGGGTGAGATCGATCGTCCAGGCATAGCTCGCGGGCGTGGCGTCGGTGTTCCCGGAGGCATCGGTGGCACGCACCTGGAAGGTGTGTGCGCCGGCGGCGAGGCCGGTGTAGCTCTTCGGCGAGGTGCACGGCCCCCAGCCGCCGCCGTCGAGCTGGCACTCGAACGTCGAGCCACCCTCGGTCGAGCTGACGGTGAAGCTCGCGCCCGTCGAGCCGGTCGGGTTCGACGGGCCGCTGTCGACCGTCGTGTTCGGCGCGGTGGTGTCGACCGTCCAGGTGAACGAGTCGGGCGTCGCATCGGTGTTGCCGGCAGGGTCGGTGGCGCGCACCTGGACGGTGTGCGATCCCTGCCCGAGCGAGGTGTACGAGCGCGGGCTGGTGCACGCCGACCAGCCGCCGCCGTCGAGCTGGCACTCGAAGCTCGAGCCGGGCTCTGTGGAGGTGAACGAGAAGGAGGCACCGGTCGCGTTCGTCGGGTTCGGCGGCGTCGAGGTGATCGTCGTGTTCGGCGCGGTCAGGTCGATCGTCCACGTGGATGACGCCGGGGACGCGTCGGTGTTGCCGACGCTGTCGGTGGCGCGGACGTCGACGGTGTGCGATCCGGCCGCCAGGCCCGAGTACGTCTTCGGAGCCGTGCACGACGACCAGCCGCCGCCGTCGATGCGGCACTCGAAGTTCGAGCCGGGCTCGGTCGAGGTGAACGAGAGGGTCGCGCTCGTGGAGTTGGTCGGATCGGCAGGCCCGGAGGAGATGCTCGTGTCCGGCGGGGTGAGGTCGACCGTCCAGCCGTAGCTCGCGGGCGACGCGTCGGTGTTGCCGGCCGCGTCGGTGGCGCGCACCTGGAACGTGTGCGAGCCGCCCGCCAGCCCCGCGTAGCTCTTCGGCGAGGAGCAGGACGTGAAGCCGCCGCCGTCGAGCTGGCACTCGAAGGTCGAGCCGCCCTCGGTCGAGCTGAACATGAACGTCGCGCCTGTCGACGCGGTCGGGTTCGACGGATTGCTGTCGACCGTCGTGTTCGGCGCGGACAGGTCGACCGTCCACGTGTCGGAGACCGGGTCGCCGACGCCATGCGAATTGGTGCCGCGCACCTGGACGGTGTGCGAGCCCGCGCCGAGCGACGGGTAGGTCTTCGGCGCGGCGCACGCTGTGAAGCCGCCGCCGTCCAGCGCGCACTCGAAGGTGGCCGCCGGGTCGTCGGCGCTGAACGAGAAGGTCGCGCTCGTCGAGTTGGTGGGGTCGGCCGGGCCGGAGTCGATCGTCGAGATCGGTGCGTTGGCGATGTCGACGGTCTGCTTCGCCGAGTCGAGCGTGTTGCCGGCGGCGTCGGAGACGCGCGCGAGCACCTGGTACGTGCCGTCCGGCGGCTCCGAAGCCCAAACGACCGAATAGGACGGGCCCGTCGAGCTCGAGCCGATCAGCGTGCTCGGCGTGCACGGCGAGCCGGGGCAGTAGTAGTAGGAGATCGAGGCGACGCCGGAGAGCGCGTCGGTCCCCGACCCGGTCAGGACGTAGTTCTTCGAGATCGTGCCGGGCAGCGGGTCGAGGGTGGCCGCGGTCGGGTTCGTCTTGTCGATGCGGATCTGCGTGCTCGCGGTCTGGACTGCCTCCTGGTTGGCGACGTTGTCGGTCGAGAAGTACTTGACCGTGTATGTGCCGTTCGCCGTGAGCGAGATCGACGTGCCCTGCGGCGACGCGAGCGTCGGGCTCGAGCCGTCGGTCGTGGAGTACGTCGAGGCGACGCCGGTCTCGCCGGCGTCCGAGGGCGTCAGCGTCACGGTCTGGTTCGTCTTCTTCCAGCTCGAGCCGATGGACGCCGTGTTGTCGGTCGTCGTCGGCGCATTCGCGTCCTGGCTGACCGTGAAGTCTGTCGTCGCCGTGCCGCCTGCGTTGTCCGTGGCCGTGACGGTCTGGGGCCCGCTCTCCGCGCCGCCGTTCGGCCAGGTGTAGACGAGGCTGTACGGCGCGGACGCGTCGTCGGTGTCAGCCGACGGGCTGAAGCCGCCCGAGAGGCCCGGGAACGTCAGCTTCTGGAGGCCCGACTGCCCGTCGCTCGAGGTGGCGTTGACGGTGAACGTCGAGCCGGCGCCCGTGGGCCGGTACCAGAAGGTCGTGCCGCTGACGTAGCTGTCCGCCGACGACTCGTTGATGCCGAGCGCGGGCGCGCTCGGGGGGGTGGCGTCGAGGTTGAGCGCGACGAGCTGGCCGACCCACGCGTTGCTCTGGTTCGACGTCGCCGTCTTGGCACCCGTCGCGCCCGCGGCGGCCTGCGTGAAGTCGGCGGCCTCCGACGAGGTCGAGCCCGATGCCTGGTCCCAGCGCTCGCTCGTTCCGCCCGGTGGCGTGAACGTGCCCGCCTTGTTCATGCCGAAGAACCCGACGACGCGCGCGTTGTTGGCACTCGTGGTCACCGAAGGCGCCGTCACCGCGGTCCCGTTGGCGCTGCTGACGCCGCCGCTCGACGTGTCGACCGGGTTGGTGAGATCGACCCCGACGTAGGCGATGATCCCGCCGGTCGCCTTGTCGGACGCGTTGAACGTCCACTGGTACGAGGCCGGCTCCGAGCCGGTTGCCGTCCGGTAGTAGATGGCCTGCGCGAGGTTGTTGCCCTGGTTCTCGCGCCTGAGCAGCGTCCAGCCGCCCGGTGCGCTGATCGTCCGCGCCGGAGCCGCCGTGGATGCTCACGACCGCGAGCATGAAGTCGTTCGCGGCGACGCCCGCCGGCACGCTCTCGGTGATGCTCGCGGCGCCGGCGCCGTTGTTCGCCCCGAGCACGCTGCGCAGCGTGATCGCCGGGTCGACGACGTACGGGAGAGGAAGCTTCGTGTCGTCCAGGCGCAGCGAAAGCCACCAGCGGCCGCCCTGCCGGGCGACCGACCACTTCAGGCCGTCCGGCGTGATGTCGCGGCCGCCGGGTGTGAGCACGCGCGCCGGGTCGATCGAGACGCCGGACAGTGCCGCGTCGTGGAAGACGACCGTGCCGTCGGCGTTGAGGCGCGGCGTAAGGCCGTCCGTCCGTAGGCGCCACCGCCACGTGCGCTCGCCCTGGCGCCGGTCGACGGTGAGGAACTGCTCCGTCGTCTGCGAGCCGACCACGACCGTCTCCCGCCCGAACGGCGTGACGCGCTCGGCGCCGTGCTCGTAGCTGTGCCACGCGCCGCCCTTCGGAGAGCCGGTGATCGCGACCTTCGTCTTCCGGTGCGCGACCTGGAACCCGCCCTTGTGAATCGCGACGCGCACGCCGTGCGCCGGGTGCCGGACGAGCGGCGCAGCCGGGGCGCGATTGCCGAGTGCTGCCGAGAGGAAAGGCGCGTGCGTCGTGCGAGCGAGTCCGATCGCTAGCAGCGCCAGGGCGACCGGGACCGCAAGGAGGAAGGCCGGGATCACCATCCGGCCCGCTCGCCGCCGCATCGGGAAGAGGTCTCTCATGTCGCCAGTGGCGCGTCGTTCGCGCGTCTAAGTGGAATCGACGGTGCGCCCCCGCCCCTTGAGCGATCAGGCCCCCGCAAACGAGGGATTCGGGCTCACCCGCCGCGGGGGAGCCCGTCGGGCAGGCCGCCGTACAATGCCCTGATGGCGACAACCGAGGACCGACGCGCCACGACGCCGACCGGCGAGTGGCGCAAGGCGCTCTACGAGGCAGTCCCCGAGCGCCAGGGCGAGCTCTTCTCGACGATCTCCGGGCTCGAGAACGAGCCGCTGGCGACTCCTGACACGGTCGCTGTTGACTACGAGCGCGACCTTGGTTACCCGGGCGCCTACCCATTCACGCGAGGCGTCTACCCGTCGATGTACCGCGGCCGCCTCTGGACGATGCGCCAGTTCGCCGGCTTCGGGACGGCCGAGGAGACGAACGAGCGCTTCCGCTACCTGCTCGACCACGGCCAGACCGGCCTGTCGACCGCTTTCGACATGCCCACGCTGATGGGGTACGACTCCGACCACGCGCGGTCGCTCGGCGAGGTCGGCCGGGAGGGCGTGGCGATCGACTCGCTCGCCGACATGGAGACGCTCTTCAGCGGCATCCCGCTCGGCGACGTCTCGACGTCGATGACGATCAACGCGCCCGCGGCGATGCTGCTGGCGTTCTACCTCTGCGTCGGCGAGCAGCAGGGCGTCGCGCGCTCCGAGCTCCGCGGGACGATCCAGACGGACATCCTCAAGGAGTACATCGCGCAGAAGGAGTGGATCTTCCCGCCCGAGCCGTCCATGCGGCTCGTCGTGGACATGATCGAGTTCTGCTCGCAGGAGATGCCCAAGTGGCATCCGGTCTCGATCTCCGGGTACCACATCCGCGAGGCCGGCTCGAACGCGGTGCAGGAGCTCGCGTTCACGCTCGCCGACGGGTTCGCGTACGTCGAGGCGTGCATCGAGCGCGGCCTCGACGTCGACGACTTCGCGCCCCGGCTCTCGTTCTTCTTCAACGCGCACCTCGACTTCTTCGAGGAGATCGCCAAGTACCGCGCCGCGCGCCGCATCTGGGCGCGCGAGCTGCGCGACACCTACGGCGCCAAGTGCCCGCGCTCGTGGCTCATGCGATTCCACACGCAGACCGCGGGCGTGTCGCTGACGGCGCAGCAGCCCGAGGTGAACATCGTGCGCACGGCGCTCGAGGCGCTCGCCGCCGTGCTCGGCGGCACCCAGTCCCTCCACACGAACTCGTTCGACGAGGCGCTGGCGCTGCCGACCGAGAACGCCGTGCGGCTCGCGCTGCGCACGCAGCAGGTGATCGCGCACGAGACCGGCGTCGTGGGCGCGATCGACCCGCTCGGCGGCTCGTACCACGTCGAGGAGCTGACCAACCGGCTCGAGGCCGGCGCGTACGAGTACTTCGACCGGCTGCGCGAGCTCGGCGGCATGGTCGCCGCGATCAAGGAGAACTTCCCGCAGCGCGAGATCGCCGAGGCGTCGTTCCGCTACCAGTCGGAGGTCGAGGCGCACCAGCGGGTGATCGTCGGCGTCAACCGCTACCAGCTCGACGACGAGACGCCGCTCGACATCCTCCGCATCGACCCGGCGCTCGAGGGCAAGCAGATCGAGCGCGTCCAGGCGACCCGGGCCAGGCGGGACTCGGCGGCGGTGGAGCAGGCGCTCGCTGATCTCAAGCAGGCCGCCGCCGGTGACACGAACCTCATGCCGCTGATCGTCGACGCCTCGCGCGCGTACGTGACGATGGGCGAGATGTGCGACGCGCTCCGCGATGTATGGGGCGTCTGGCGCGAAACGCCGGTGTTCTAACCAGACCGGCTCGCTCGGCGTCTCAAGACGTATAGCTCCCCTGCGATCACAAAGACTCAAGCACTGGCTGCCGTGGGCGGCCGGGCTGGCGTTCGTCGCGGCCGTCGTCGCGGTGCTCGTCCTGGTCGTCCCGAACACGGGCGGCAGGACGAACGTCGCACCGGACCCGAACGGCCCGCCTGCCGACCTCGTCGCGAAGGTGAAGAACCGTAAGACGATCCCGCTCGAGGCGCGCCGCGTCGCCGGCACGTTCGTCCTCACCGCCGCGATGCGGAAGAACCTCGACGAGGCATGGCGCCTCGCCGGCCCCGAGGTTCGCCAGGGAATGTCCTACAAGCAGTGGCTCACCGGGAACATCGCGGTGGCACCGGTATTCGGCGGCATCGAGAGCGCGCCGATGAGCGTCAACAGGGCGACCGACGACTCCGCCACGCTGCAGATCATCGTGAAGCCGAAGGCCGCCGGCGCGAAGCCGGCGATCTACAGCATGCGGCTCGATCGCATCGGAAACGGCAAGGCGAAGCACTGGGTCGTGAACGAGTTCCAGCAGTGGGCCAGCGTCGCGATCCCGTCCGATCCAACCCGCAGCTAGCGGTCAACACGCCCCTAACAAATCCGGCTAACTCCAGTGCGAAAAAACCCGTCTACACTCACAACATGTCCAGCTTCGACGCCGTCATGAACTCGCGCAAGTTCCAGCGCCTGTTCCCCTGGATCGCCGGCCTGGTGCTCGTCGCCGGCGTCGTCGTGGCGCTCGTGATCCTCGTGCCGAACACGAGCGGGACGTCCGACAAGGACACCCTCCCGGCGCCGAACAACCCGCCTGCCCAGAAGGTCGAGCAGACGAAGCTCCTGAAGAAGCTGTCGCCGGAGGCGCGCCAGACGGCAGGGAAGTTCATCCTGACCGCCGTCACCCGCGAGAACCTCGACCAGGCCTGGCCGCTGGCCGGCCCGGAGGTTCGCCAGGGAATGTCCTACAAGGAGTGGCTGAAGGGCAACATCGCCGTCGCCACCTTCTTCGGCGGCATCAGGAAGGCGCCGATGAGCGTCGACTACGCGACCAAGAACGAGGCGCTGCTCGAGGTCCTGCTGGTGCCGAAGAAGACCGGCAAGGCGTACAAGCCGGCCGTCTTCTACGTGAAGCTCAACAAGATCAAGCAGGGCAAGACGCATCGCTGGGTCGTGAACGAGGTCACCCAGCGTGTCGGCATCCCGATCCCGGCGAACCTGAACAACTAGCGGGCGGGTGTCGGAGCACGACTCCGAGCGAGGCCGGAGCGGATTGCTCTCGTCGCCGCGCCACCGTCGCCGCCTCGGCTACCTGGCCGTCCTGCTGGCCGTCGCCGGCGCGATTGCGGCGGCCGTCGTCTTCCTGCCGCACGACAACGGCGACAACCTGCCGAAGCCGCGTCCCGGAAACCCGACGCTCGTCGCTCCGGCGCCGAAGCTCGTGAAGCTGCAGAAGGCCGACGTGCAGGCAGCGCGCGACGCGGCGGCCAGGTTCGTCTCGACGGCGGTCCTGCGGCGCCACGTCGACGACTCCTGGGAGCTGACCGCTCCCATCATGAAGGCCGGTTTCACGCGCGAGAAGTGGAAGACGGGTCAGATCCCGGTTGTCCCCTTCCCGGCCAAGGAGCTCGACCAGGTGCGCTGGCGCTTCGACTACTCGATCGAGGATCACGTCGCCCTCCAGGTGTCGATGCTGCCGCGCTCCGACAGCACCGCGAAGGCGCTCACGTTCGAGATGGAGCTCGTCCGTTCGGGCCCGGTCGCGAAGCGCCACTGGCTCGTCGACTACTGGGCACCGCTCGGCCCCGGGTCGGACACTCCCGCCAGGCGCGTCCAGCAACAGCTCGCCGCCAGCGGGTCGAACACGATCAGCGCCGCGTGGCTCGCCGTCCCGGTCGTCCTGCTCTTCGGGACGCTGCTGGCGCTCCCGATCGTGCTGACCGTGCGCGGCCGGATCCGCCACCGCCGCGCCGAGCGCGACTACCGCGCCGGCCTTCTGTAGTCAGCGCTAGACGTCGACGACGAGCCCGTCGTACGCCTGCTCGAGCCCGTTGTCGAGCGGCAGCTCCTTCGGGCGGTGCGTGAGCAGCAGGCGCCGAGCGCCCGACTTGCGGTACGCGTCCAGCGCCTCGTCGGCCGAGAGATGGCCGCGCAGCTCGCCGTCGAGCTCGCCGCGCTCGAGCGTCGCCTCGCAGATGAACAGGTCGGCGTCGCGGGCGACTTCGGCCAGGTTGTCGCTCGGCCCCGAGTCGCCCGAGTAGGCGAGCACGCGCTCGCCGTCGCTCACGCGCAACGCGTACGTGCGCAGCGTGTAGTGAGGGACGCGCACGGCCCGAAGCTCCAGGCCCGAGACGGTGAACGGCTCGTTCTCCGGGTACTCGTGAACCGTGAACGTCCGGTCGAACATCCACGGCGTGCCGAACGTCCCGCCGAACAGCTCCAGCTCCTTCGTCCCGTCCGGGGGAACCCAGAGCTCTGGTGTGTGCAGCTCCTTGCCGAGCCCGAACATGCGCCCCCACACCCACGGCACGACGTCGCCCCAGTGGTCGAGGTGGAAGTGCGTGATGACGATCGCGCTCACGTCCGGCCAGCTGCCGTTCTGCGTGCGCAGGCGGCCGAGCACGCCGGGCCCGCAGTCGAGCAGCACGCGGCCGTCGACGAGGTACCCGGACTGGGCCCCGCCGGGGTTGGGCCAGGCGGGAGAGCAGCCGACGACCGTGACCTGCACCCTCCTATACTCGCGGAAATGGCAGGGAAGATCCGCGTTGTCATCGCCAAGCCCGGCCTCGACGGCCATGACCGGGGCGCGAAGATCATCGCCCGCGCGCTCCGCGACGCCGGCATGGAGGTGATCTACACGGGCCTCCATCAGACGCCCGAGCAGATCGTCGAGACAGCCATCCAGGAGGACGCGGACGCGGTCGGCATCTCGATTCTCTCGGGCGCGCACATGACGCTCGTGCCGCGGATCCTCGACGGCCTGCGCGAGCACGGGGCGGAGGACGTGCTGGTCGTCGTGGGCGGGACGATCCCGCGCGAGGACGCCGACGAGCTGAAGTCGCTCGGCGTCGCCGAGATCTTCACGCCGGGCGCGCCGACCGGCGAGATCGTCGACTTCCTCAAAGAGCGCGTCGCCGCGTGATCTCGGTCGCACGCGACGGCGGGGTCGTCACGCTGACGATCGACCGCCCCGAGGCGCTGAACGCGTTCGACGTCGACACGCTCACGGCTCTGCGCGACGGGTTGCGCGAGCTTGCGGACGACGCCTCGGCGCGGGTCGTCGTGCTCACGGGTGCCGGTGACCGCGCGTTCGCGGCGGGCGCCGACATCAAGTACATGGGCGGGCTCGATCCCGACCAGGCGAAGGGCTGGGGCGAGCTCGGGCACGAGGCCGCGGGCCTGCTCGAGACGATGCCGAAGCCGACGATCGCGGCGATCAACGGCTTCGCGCTCGGCGGCGGCTGCGAGCTGGCGCTCGCCTGCGACCTGCGCTACGCGTCCTCGAAGGCGAAGCTCGGCCAGCCCGAGATCAACCTGGCGATCATCCCCGGCTGGGGCGGCACCCAGCGCGTGGCCCGGGTCGCCGGGATCGGCGTCGCGAAGGACCTGATCCTGACCGGGCGCACAGTCGGCGCGGAGGAGGCCCTTCGGCTCGGGCTCGTCAACGCGGTCTACGAGCCGGACGAGCTCATGGAGCGCACCATGGAGACGGCACGGCAGCTCGCGGCGCGGAGCGCGGGCGCGCTGGCCGCCGCGAAGGCGGCGATCAACCGCGCGCTGGCGGGTGACCACGCCGCGAACCTGCGCGGAGAGGCCGAGGAGTTCGGCGACCTCTTCGGCGGCGCCGACGCGAAGGAGGGCATGGCCGCCTTCGTCGAGAAGCGCGAGCCGAGCTTCGGCTAGCCGGACAGCAGGACGATCCGCGACGCGACGAGCTGCCCCGGCTTGCCGAGCTGCGCGTCGCGTGTCGTCGGCGCGGGCAGCGTGTAGATCGCGACGTGCGCGCCCTTCTTCGCACCGCCGGCCGGCGTCGTCGCCCCCTTCGGCAGTCGCGTCGATTCCGACTCGACCGACGCCATCCGGCCGTCGATCGTCAGCGTGCGGTTGACGCCGTCCACCTTCAGGCCGTTCGGCCACCAGCGGACGGAGTCGGTCTTCAGCTTGAGCTTCGACGGATCCTTGTCGTTGCCGACCACCGTGCCGTTCAGCTGCAGCGTGAACGTGGTGCCCGGCACGGCATAGAACAGCAGCCGCTGCGCTGCCTGGAGCGTCCCGTACGGATCGACCGCGGCGCCGCCGTTCGGGTGGATCTCGAAATGCAGGTGCGGCTGGAGCCCGTCCGCGTCGCCCGAGTCGCCCACGTAGCCGACGAGCTGCCCGGCCGAGACCTTCTGGCCGTTCTTCAGCCCCCTGGCATAGGAGACGCCCTGCACGCAGTTGCCCTTGTTGTCGTTCGTCGGGCCGAGGTCGTTGTTCAGGTGGATGTAGACGTACTCGGTGCCGCTGGAGCCATGCAGGCGGAGCATGCAGCCGGCGCGGCCGCTGCCGGTCTCGAACTCGACCTTGCCCGCCTCGGCGGCGATCGCTGGAGCGTGGCGGACGGACATGATGTCGTTCCCCTCGTGCGGGCCCTGCGGGCGCGGGGCGCCGAAGTCGCCCGCGAAATACTGGGCCGGCCCAACGAGCGGGAAGACGATCTGCTTCGGCACCTTGCCGGCCGGCGCAGCAGAAGCCAGCCCGGCGAAGCCGAGTGCGAGGGCGAGGAGAAAACCTCCAGCTGTCGTCCGGTGGCTCTTCATACTGGCTCCGGTTCGCCGCGGAAGCGGGGCACCCTAGCAGGGCTTGAGGAGATCCCGCTCGTCCGGCGTGGTGCGATGCTCGTCCCGAGGCAAGGACGCAGGGAGCCTCGATAGCAGTGCCCTATCGGGGCGACCGAGGACGCGGCATCGGGGCGAGCAGCGTGCCGCGACGGGCTCAGGCTGGATGTCCTCAAGTCCTGCTCGACATCGGTTTGCGGACGTCGAGGCTTGAACGGGTAGGCGCGCGGACGGCTGCGGGTCGCTCGATAGAGTCGTCCGCGATGAAGATCGCCGTCTGCGTGAAGCAGGTTCCGGACGCCCCGACCAAGCGGATCGACCCCGCCACGAAGCGGCTCGATCGCTCCGGCGAGGGCACGCTGAACGCCTTCGACGCCAACGCCGTCGAGGAGGCGCTGCGCCTCAAGGAGGCTGGCGGCGACGGCGAGGTCGTGCTCGTCTCGATGGGGCCTGCCTCCGCCGCCGATGCGCTGCGCAAGGCGCTCGCCATGGGTGCCGACCGCGCGCTGCTCGTCACCGACGACGCGGCCGCCGGGTCCGACCTGCTCGCCACGAGCCGCGCGCTCGCCGCCGCGCTCGAGCGCGAGTCGCCGGAGCTGATCCTCTTCGGCCAGTACGCAGGCGACTCCGAAGGCGCCGTGCTGTGGGCCGCCGTGGCCGAGCGGCTGCGCCGCCCGATGATCTCGCAGGTCGCCGAGCTGACCATCGATGACGGCGCCGTCCGCGGCCGCCGCCAGACCGAGTTCGGCTACGACGTGATCCGCGCGCCGCTGCCCGCGGTGGTCGCCGTCTCCGACGCGATCAACGAGCCCCGCTACCCGTCGCTCAAGGGGATCATGGGCGCGAAGAAGAAGCCGCAGGACAGCGTCTCGCTGAGCGATCTCGGCGTCGACGCCGGCCAGGCGGGCGAAGCCGGCTCGAAGACGTCGGTGCTCGCGCTGAACGATCCGCCGCCGCGCGGCGACCAGCGCCGCATCGACGGCGACGGCGCGCCGGATCAGATCGTCGAGTTCCTCGCGGAGAAGCGCCTCCTATGAGCCAAGTAACAGACTGTTACAAGGCTGGAAAGGCGCGCTCGTGAAGACGCTCGTCTTCCTGGAGCACCACGAGGGCGAGCTGCTCAAGTCCTCGCTCGGCGTGCTCTCGAAGGCGGCCTCGCTGGGCGGCGACGTCGCGGGCCTCGTCGTCGGGAGCGGCGTCGAGGGCCTCGCGGCCGGGGCGGGTGCGTACGGGGCGAACACCGTCTACGTGGCCGACGACGCGCGCCTCGACAAGCCGCTGCCGCAGCCGCGGGTGGACGTGGTGGCGCAGGTCGTCGAGCAGGGCGGCTTCGAGAACGTCTTCTTCGCCCAGTCGATCCTCGGTGGCGACGTCGCCGCCGGCCTTGCTGCGCGCCTCGATGCGGGCCTCAACTGGCAGCTCACCGATGTTGCGGCCGGCGACGGCGGCCTCGTGGGCACGCAGCCCGCGCTCGCCGACTCGGTCGTGTGCGAGGTGGGGTGGACCTCGACGCCGCGCATCGCGCTCTTCCGCTCCGGCGCGCTCGACCCGCAGGAATCGGGCGGGACGGCGCAGGTGGAGAAGGTCGAGCCGCAGCTCCAGGACTTCTCGCTCGCCGCCGAGATGCTCGAGCAGGCGCACGAGGAGTCGTCCGGCCCGTCGATCGAGGATGCCGACGTGATCGTCGCCGGCGGCCGCGGGCTCGGGGGCCCGGAGAACTTCAAGCTCGTCGAGGAGCTCGCGAAGGCGCTCGGCGGCGCCGTCGCCGCGACGCGCGCGGTGGTCGACGCCGGCTGGTACCCGTACTCGACGCAGGTCGGCCAGACCGGCAAGACGGTCTCGCCGAAGCTCTACGTCGCCTGCGGCATCTCCGGCGCCATCCAGCACAAGGTCGGCATGCAGTCGTCCAACGTGATCGTCGCGATCAACAAGGATCCCGAACGCGCCGATCTTCGAGTACTCGGACCTCGCGGTCGTGGGCGACATCCACGAGATCGTCCCGAAGCTGACCGAGCTCGTCCGCGCGCGCAAGGCATGAACGCGTGGCGAACGGTCGCGGGGTTTGATCGGCGATGGACGCGTTCAATCCCTCTCGTGGGGCGAAGTGCGCGGCGGCATGAACGCGTGGCGAGCGGTCGTGGGGCTTTGATCGGTGATGGACGCGTGGCAAACGGTCGCGGGGTTTGATCGGTGATGGACGCGTTCAATCCCTCTCGTGGGCGAAGTGCGCGGCGTTCTGTTGCGAGGTTCCCGTTTGACCGTCAGGCCGTCTGACTACCCGCCGCCGTTCTCGGCGCGCGAGTTCGTCGCCGATCCGACCGATCCCGACGACGAGCGGATCGACGTCGGCGTCCTGGTCGTCGGCGCGGGCCCGGCCGGGCTCGCCTGCGCCATCCGGCTCGGCCAGCTGCTCGAGGACTCGCCCGAGACCGCCGAGCGGCTCGGCGACGTGCCCGTGGCTGTGCTCGAGAAGGGCAAGCAGCCCGGCTCGCACCTGCTCTCCGGCGCAGTCGTGAACCCGACCTCGCTCAGGCGGCTGTTCGCCGGCAGGCTGGGCACGAGCGACTTCCCGTTCCTCGGGCCGGTGCACGGCGAGGCCGTCTACTACCTGCGCTCACGCGGCTCGACGCGTATCCCGGCGCCCCCGACGATGCACAACCACGGCAACTTCGTGGCCTCGGTCTCCGAGCTCGGGCGCTTTCTCGCCGAGCAGGCCGAGGAGGCGGGCGCGGCGATCCTGCCCGAGACGGTCGGCGAGCGGCTGCTCGTCACGGGCGGCCGGGTCGTGGGCGTGCGCACGGGCGACAAGGGGCGGGGGCGCGGCGGCGAGCCGCTCGGCAACTTCGAGCCGGGCTCCGACATCAAGGCGCGCGCGACCGTCCTGGCCGAGGGCACGCAGGGCCACCTTGCCGGCGTCGGCATCCAGCACTTCGGGCTCGAAGGCTCCAGCGCGCAGGTGTGGGCGCTCGGCGTGAAGGAGGTCTGGCGGGTCGCGAAGCCGCTCAAGCGCGTGATCCACACGATGGGCTGGCCGCTCCGAGGCGGCAAGAAGTACCGCGAGTTCGGCGGCTCGTTCATCTACCCGATGGGCGACGACATGGTGACGGTCGGCCTCGTCGTCGGCCTGGACTACCGCGATGTCGAGCTGTCGGTGCACGACCTGCTGCAGCAGCTGAAGACGCACAAGCTCGTGCGGAAGATCCTGGACGGCGGCGAGCGGCTTGCCTGGGGCGCGAAGACGATCCCCGAAGGCGGGTATCTCTCGCTGCCGCGGCAGCTGCATGCGCCGGGGATGCTGCTGTGCGGCGACAGCGCAGGCTTCGTGAACGTGCCGGCGCTCAAGGGCATCCACTACGCGATCGAGTCCGGCCGGCTCGCGGCCGAAGCGGTGTTCGCGGCGCTGCAGCCCGGCGAGACGCCGTGGCGGCCCGGCTCGCTCGGGCGCTACGACGAGGCTGTCCGCGAAAGCTTCATCTGGAAGGACCTCCGCGAGGTGCGCAACATGCGGCCCGCGTTCGCGAGCGGGTTCTGGCTCGGCGGGATGAAGGCGGGCATGCAGCAGGCGTCGTTCGGTCACATGCCGCGCGGCGACAAGACCCTGGAGCCCGACGCGGACGCGACGCTCATGCGCACCCGGCGCGCGGAGAGCTACCCGGCGCCCGACGGGACGCTCATCTTCGACAAGCTCTCCTCGGTCTACGCCTCCGGCAACCGGACGCGCGACGACCAGCCGAACCACATCCGGATCCAGCCCCGCGTTCCGGCCGAGGTCGCGCAGCTCTGGTCGCGTATGTGCCCCGCGCAGGTCTACGAGGTCGGCCTGCACGCGCCGGACGCAGAGGGGCTTGTCGACGTGCAGGTCACGCCGTCGAACTGCGTCCAGTGCGGCGCGATCACCGCCAAGGGCGGCCGCCTCACCCCGCCCGAGGGCGGCTCGGGGCCGGAATACACCGTTACCTAGCGCGGAAGCGCCAGACGTCCGAGCCGGCATAGCTCGTGACCCACATGTCGCCGGCACCGGCCGCGACTCCGAGCGCGCCAGGGCCGGCGCCGGTCACGTCCACGATGCGGTTCGTGCGCGGGTCGATGCGCGTGAGCGTGTTGTGTTCCTTCTCGGCCACCCAGATCGTCCCGTCGCGGCCGAGTCGCGCCTCGGCCGGCGTGCCTGGCACCGGGAACGCCGTGACGTTCGACGTGGCCGGGTCGACCCGCAGCGCGTAGCCGTCCTCGGTCGTCGTCCAGAGCGAGCCGGCGGCTGCCGCCAGGAAGCCGGGCGCCGTGTGGCCGAGCGGGATCTGCGTGACGGCGCCGCTCGTGAGGTCGAGTCGGCCCAGCGATGTACCGGCCCGGGCGAAGGCGACGTACAGCGATCCGCCAAGCGACGCGAGGCCCGACGGGTTGCCGCCCACCTCGTAGACGCGAGCGGTGCTGTTCGTTGCTGGGTCGATCCGCGCTACGACGCCGCGCTCGTAGCCGGAGACCCACACGCTCCCGAGCGCGCCCACGACGTGCGCCGGCCACCGCGCGACCGGGATGCGCGCGACGACACGGCCGCGTGCCGGGTCGACACGGTAGAGGACGTTCGCCCGGTCGCTCGCCACCCAGATCGCGCCGGCCGCGACGGCCAGTGGGCAGATCCCGCGCGCCACCGTGATCCGCTTCGTGACGCGATTGGTCGCGGGATCGATGCGGACGAGCTTGCCCGTGTCGTAGGCAGCGACCCAGACCGACCCGAAGCCGCCGACGACGCCGCACGGTGCGGCACCGGTGCCGATCCGCGTGACCACGCGCGGCGACGCGCCGGCGGCCGCGACGACGGCTGTCCCGGCGACCACGGCAAGCGCGACGCGCATCGCCGTGTATACGCACCGCGGCGTCTCGGGGTTCCGTCACATGGCGGTCGCGGGCCGCACCTCCGACGTGCAGTGCGCACAACGACGCGCGCCGACCGGGATCTCGCTGAGGCATTCCGGGCACTCGCGTTGGCTGGCCTCCACCGGCTTGCGGCGCGCGGTGATCGCCTCCATGGGCTTGACGACGAAGAAGAAGATCGCGGCGGCAATCGAGACGAACGTGATCAGCGCGTTCAGGAAGTCGCCGTAGGCGAAGCGGCTGCCGTTGATCGTGAAGTCCAGGCTCGAGAAGTCGGGCTTGCCGAAGATGGCGGCCACGATCGGCGTGATCAGATCGGCCACGAACGCGGTTACGAGCGCTGCGAACGCGAGGCCCAAGACGAACGCGACGGCGAGCTCGATGAGGTTGCCGCGCATGATGAACGCTTTGAACTCCTGCAGTATCGAGCGCATCTGTCCTCCTCCTTGGCGGTGAAGGACGACGCTAACGCGCTAGCCGCCGTTGCGCTCGCGCCAGGCGCGTGCCATGCGGATGCGATCCTCGACGGTTGGGTGGTTGCCCGTGAGGAGCGCGTACCAGGCCGGCGGGTCGGGCTGCTCGAGCGCGCGCCGGGTGAACCGCTCGAAGAGCCGCTCGGCCGCAGCCGGGTCGTGCGTCGTCTGGAGCGCAGCCCAGTCCGCCTCGGCCTCCGTATGCCGCGAGACGGCGCTCTCGAACGGGAGCGCGAGCAGCCCGAGCACCGTCACGACGAGCAGCGAGAGCGGCACCGCCTCGGGCGCGGCCATGCCGCCGCGCCTGCGCGTGAAGCGCGCGATCAGGTAGGCGCCGGGAAGTGCGAAGAGCGCGTACCAGGCGAGGCCCTTGGGCAGGTGATGGCGTGCCAGGTGCCCGTACTCGTGCCCGAGCACGACCCGGACCTCGTCGCGCGGGAAGTCGTCGACGAGCGTGTCCCAGAGGATCACGCGCCGGCTCGGCCCGAGGCCCGTCGCCTCGGCGTTCGGCAAGGACGTGTCCGAGCTCACGTCCTCCACGCGTACCGGCACATCGCCCACGCCTTCCTGCTTCGCGATCCGGCGCGCGTCGGCGGCGAGGGCCCGGTCGTGCAGCCGGTGCGTATCGGTGAGGTACGGGAAGGTGAAGATGAACAGCGCCGCGATGGCCACGAAGACGGGCGCGGCGGGGATCCACCAGTAGCGCGGGAAGCGGCCGGCGAGGCCCATCACGATCAGCAGCGTCAGGCTGATGGCGAGGAACTCGCCGCCGAGCCCGAGCCAGCCGCCGAAGAGCGCGTCGAAGTAGCTCGTCTTCAGGATCCCGTAGCGCCGCTCCCACCACACCTCGGCGACGCTGAACGGCAGCTGCGAGATCCACGCGACGGCGAGCCCCAGCATCCCGAGCAGCATCCCGGTGCCGATGCGGCCCGCCGCCGACTCGCGCATCCAGGCCGGCCCGCGCCAGGCCCACACTGCGAGCGCGCCGACCAGCACCAGCTGCGAGAGCAGGAACTCGATGCGCAGGAAGCGCTCGAAGTGCTCGGCGCGCGCCAGGTCGTGCGGCGTGAACAGCGCATGGACGTCGATCGCCGGCAGGCGCAGGTTGCCGGGCACCTCCGACGACTGCCAGAGCGCAGCGGCGCACGCGAGCCAGACGGCCGCGAGCAGCGCGACGAGCGCTACCTTGGCCCAGCGCCTCATTCGAGGTCGGCTTGCGATCCGGGACGCGGCTCCCAGGGGTCGTCCCTGGGCGGCGCCGGCGGAGGGGGCAGATCGGAGAAGGGCTCGAGAATCGACGGCGGCCCGTGCGCCGGCAAGAGCTCCCGCGCCGACTCGCCCGGCCGCTCGGTGCGGAGCGCCAGGCTCGAGTTCGGATAGCGGTCCGTGACGACCAGCAGGTACGCGCTCATCTGCGCCGAGTAGCGGATGATCACGGCGCCGAGCGCGCGCAGCCCCGACGGCATTCGCCCTGTGACCAGCGACGCGAACCAGCCGCCGACCGCCACGCACAGGATCGCGTACGAGAGCACGCTGTACATCAGAGCGCCGGCAGCGCCAGCACGAGGCGGAACAGCGTCACGAGGCGGCGCTGCCGCTCGGGGCCTTCGAGCACGATCGCGAGCGGGTAGGCGCTCTCCTTCCCGGTAAAGCCGGGGAACGGGTTGGCGACGAGGTAGAGGAACGCGTAGACGTGCGCCTGGTAGCGCACGAACGCCGCGAGGAACCGGTGCAGCGGGCGCCACGAGTGCCCGCTGACGAGCGCGAAGAACCAGTTCACGATCGCGGCCAGGTACGCGAGCAGGCTCCAGCCGGTCAGCCACACGAGATGCGGCAGTGCGAGCAGCAGGCGGAAGAGCACGGTGAAGCGCGAGCGCCGCAGGTCGTCCTCGACCCGCAGTCGCACCGGGTGGTGTGGGACGGACGGGTCGCCCAGCATCCGGCCCGGGTGGCTGTCCGGGTAGCGGGCGGTCAGCAGGAAGACGTAGGCGAGGGTCTGCGCCGAGTAGCCGAGGGCGTAGGCGCTGACGTCCCGTAGCCCGCGCGGCGAGCGCCCGAGTGCGAGCGCTGCAAACCACACGCCGATGGCGGCAATGCCGAGCAGGCCCGGGAAGCCGTTCGACGCGCCGAGCCAGCCGAGCACAGCCGCGAGCGCGAGGGGCGGCAGGAGGAGCACGAGCCGGAAGAGCGCCGACCAGCGGCTCTGGCGCGCCGGCGGGTCGATCTCGACGTCGATGGGGTAGCCGGGCCGGCCGCGAAAGCCCGGGAACGGGTTGGCTCCGAGGAAGAGGTACGCGTTCACGTGCGTCGCGTAGCGCACGTAGCCGGCAAGGAAGTTGTGGAAGGCGGGCGGGCTCTCCGCGTTGATGATCACCGCCAGCCAGTTCACGAACGCGGCCACCTCGGCCGCGATTCCCCACAGCACGAGCCACACGAGGTGGGGCAGGACGAGCAGGATCCGGAAGAAGACGGTGAGCCGCGAACGCCGCAGATCGTCGGCCACGACAAGCCGGACCGGGTGCGTGCCGGCGCTCACACCTCTCACTTAGGCGCCGCAGGGGCGGATTCCTCTCGTACGATCGGGCCATGGCCGTGACCGTCCCGGTGACGCTCGACGACGTCATGCGTGCCCGCGAGGCGATCGGCGGCCGCCTGCACCGCACGCCGATGCTCAGCTCGGCGACGCTCTCGCAGCGTGTCGGCGCCGAGACGTCGCTCAAGGCGGAGCTGTTCCAGCGGACCGGGTCGTTCAAGCCTCGCGGGGTGCTGACGAACCTCGCGGCGCTGTCGCCGGACGAGCGGGCGGCCGGCGTGATCTCGATCTCGGCCGGCAACCACGCAGCCGCGCTCGCCTACGGCTCGGCGCAGGAAGGGATCGACTGCCTTGTCGTGATGTGGCAGGGCGCAAGCGCGACCAAGGTCGCGGCGACGCGCGGGTACGGGGCGACCGTCGACCTCGAGGCACCCGGCCCGACCGAGGCATTTGGGCGCCTCGAGGAGTTGCGCGAGGCCAGCGGCCGTACGCTCGTCCACCCGTTCGACGGGCCGCGGACGATCGCCGGCCAGGGGACGGTCGGCGCCGAGATCGCGGAGGACGTGCCCGACGCGACCGTCGTCGTCGTGCCGATCGGCGGCGGCGGGCTGATCTCCGGCGTCTCGACAGCCGTGAAGGCGATGCTGCCCGCGGCGCGTGTGATCGGCGTCGAGCCGGAGATCTCGAGGGCGATGCACGCCGCGCTCGAGGCCGGCGACGTCGTGCCCGTCGAGCCCAGGTCGATCGCCGACGGGCTCAACGCGCCCTTCGCCGGGACGACGTGCCTCGCTGTCGCCAGCCAGCACGTGGACGAGGTCGTGCTGGTCTCGGAGGCCGAGATCGAGGAGGCGTTCCGCTTTCTCTACGAGCGCGCGAAGCTGGCATGCGAGCCCGCAGGCGCGGCCGCCACCGCCGCGCTGCTCGCCGGAAAAGTCCCGCTCGGCGCGGAAGACCGCGTCGTGGCGATCGTCTCGGGCGGCAACGTGGAAGCCCGGATAGCCGCTGGTATCCTGGCCGGGCGATGAAGGCCGGAATCCACCCGGAATACGTGCTCACGACTGTGACGTGCTCCTGCGGGGCCACGTTCGAGACGCGCTCGACCAAGCCCGAGCTGCACGTCGAGATCTGCTCGAACTGCCACCCGTTCTACACGGGCAAGCAGAAGCTGATGGATTCCGGCGGCCGCGTGGAGCGCTTCCAGCGCCGGCTCGAAAAGGCCGGCGGCGCGCGCAAGGGTTAGCGCTTGTCAGCACCGATCGGCGGCCAGGCCGTCCTCGAAGGCGTGATGATGCGCGGCCCGCAGCACTGGGCTGTCGCCGTGCGCACGCCCTGGGGCGCGATCGAGCAGGTCTCGCGCCCGGTCGAGTCGCTGATGCAGCGCCACCGGGTCTTCCGGCTGCCGGTCATCCGCGGCGTCATCGCCCTCGGTGAGTCGCTCGCGATCGGGTTCCGCGCGCTGAGCGTGTCCGCGAACTACGCCGCGCAGGAGGAGGCCGAGGGCGAGGGCGAGCCGGCCGAGATCGGACGCTGGACGCTCGCGTTCGCGTTCCTCGTCGCCATCGGCTTCGCGCTGGCCATCTTCAAGGTCGGCCCCGCGCTCCTCGCCGACCTGCTCCCGGTCCACACCGGCAGCTACTTCGTGCTCGTCGAGGGGCTGATCCGCGTGACGGTCTTCATCCTCTACCTGACGCTCTTGAGCAAGCTTCCATCGCTGCGGCGCGTCTTCCAGTACCACGCCGCCGAGCACAAGGCGATCAACGCGTACGAGGCCGGTGAGGAGCTGACCCCGGAGGTAACGCAGCGCTACTCGTTGATCCACCCGCGCTGCGGTACCGCGTTCCTGCTGTGGGTGATGGTGATCAGCGTCTTCGTGTACGCGCTGCTCGGTCGGCCGGTCTGGTACTGGCTGATCATCAGCCGCATCGTGCTGCTGCCGCTGATCGCCGGGATCGCCTACGAGGTGATCCGCTTTGCGGGCAAGCACTCGGGCAACCGCGTCGTCATGACGCTGCTTGCGCCGGGCCTCTGGCTCCAGCGGCTGACGACGCGCGAGCCGACGCTCGACCAGATCGAGGTGTCGATCCGGGCGCTGCGCGAGGTCCTGGCACTCGAAGGGCGCATGACGCCCGACGAGCGCCGCGTCGAAGTCATGGCCTAGCGGCGCAGCCGCAGGCCGCGCACGATCGCTTCGAGACCCGCGACGGAGTCGTAGGGCGGGCGTGCGCCCGCAGGTGACGTGCAGTACGCCGGCCCGCAGATCGGGATGTTGACGGTCACGACGGTGTTCCGGCCGTACACGTGGGCGAAGAACGCGTCCCGTGCCCGCTTCGGGCAGGAACCCGTCTTCGGCGCCGTCCAGTAGCCGCTCCAGACGACCGCCTTGCCGGCCGCCACGTTGAACCGCTTCGTCCTGGCACAGGGCGAGTCCCACACGTTCCGGCCGATCGGCTTCGCGATCCAGCGCTTCCAGTCGGCCGGCTTCCAGATGTAGATGCGTGCTCCTCCGGGCGGCCGCGCCGCGAGAGGCCTTGCATAGCTGAGCTCGACCGTCTGGCCCGGGCCGTACCCGGTCCACTTCGCCGTTCGCACACCGCCGCCTTCGAATTGGAGGGCCGGCAATCGTCCGGGCGGGTCGAAGTCGAGTCCGAGCCACCAGAGCGGCACGTCGAGCTTCGGGTTGTTCAGTGGAACGAGCAGGTCGTCGAAGTCGGCGTCGGAGACGGACGTCGGCGCCTCGATGCGGGCCTGCTGAGCACGCGCGTAGGCGATCGCCGCAGCCCTCGCATCGGCCTGCGTGCGCGCGCTCGTGACGACGAACGCGTAGACCTCCCCGCTGCGCCACGCGACCGCGGTCTCGGGGCTCGGCTGCGGGCCGGGCGGGTAGCCCTTCGCCTTCACGAACACCTGCGCGCGGTCGCCGACCCCGACTGCGGTGGACGACGGCGACGCGCCGTCGAGGCCGAAGAAGGCGAGCAGCCCCGGGGTGGCGGCGAGCGCGCGCTCGGGGCCGCCGTCCGCGGCGAACGTCATCGCGACGCTCTGGACGTAGAACGGCTTCGCGCTGCCCCAGACCTTGTTGAACTCGCGGACGCACACCTCCGGGCGGAACTCCCGGACGAGCGCTGTCACCTCGGGCGACGCGCCCTCGATGCCCATGGGGCCGCAGCCGGTGTCGTCGCCGACCCGCCAGCCCTGCGGCAGGTCGGTCAGCCGCAGCGTGAGCGGCGCAGGGTCGGCTCCCGCAGTTGCGGCCGAGCCGGCGACCGCGCCGCTGAGCGTCAGCACGGCCAGGGCGACCGCCGCGAAGAGCGGGTACCGGCGACTAGCGTGGGTCCACATCGACGAGAGGAGACGGTATGGCTGCCGAGCGCCGAGCGGAAGTGACCTGGAACGGCGACCTGTTCAACGGAAGCGGCACGATCGACAGGGTCGGGAGTGGCGCGTTCGGGCCGCTCGACGTGACCTGGGTCTCGCGCACCGAGGACTCGGGCGGCAAGACGAGCCCCGAGGAGCTGATCGCCGCCGCCCACGCGGCCTGCTTCTCGATGGCGTTCTCCAACGTCCTCGCCAAGGCGGGCACGCCGCCGGAGCAGCTGAAGACGTCGGCCACCGTCACGTTCGTGCCCGGAACGGGGATCACGCAATCCGTCCTCGAGGTCGAGGGCAGCGTCCCCGGCCTCGACGAGGAGGGCTTCCGCGCCGCGGCCGAGGACGCCAAGGAGAACTGTCCCGTCTCCCAGGCGCTGAAGAACAACGTCGAGCTGACGATCAAGGCGCGCCTCGCCGTCTCAGCCGGCCGCTAGCTCGCCGTTGCCGTCGGCGGCCAGCCGCTGGTAGACGAACCCGGCGACCAGCAGCACGCCGCCGACGGCGAGGAACGAGAGTGCCCGCGTGATCGAGCTCAGCTCGCCCAGGTCGTAGAGGAAGAGCTTCGCCAGGCTGATCCCGAAGAGCGCGAACCCGGCGGCGCGCAGGACGGACGAGCGCCGCCGGAGCGCCACGAACAGCGTCACGAGCCCGAGCACGCCCCAGAAGGCGCTGACGGCCGTGTGCCCCCGCTGGAAGCTCGTGGCCACGGATGCCCCGTCGAACTGCTCGAACGCGCCGAGGATCGAGAGCGAGAGGCCGTACACGCCGAGGACAGCTGCGGCGCCTGCGACCCAGCGGCGCAGCGAGCCGTCGAGCGTCAGCGCGAGCACGAGCGCGCCGCCGATCAGGCTTGCGATCGCCGGGACACCGCTCGCCGGCGAGTCGCTCGCCGAGAAGAAGTCGGCGGGCGGCGCGTTGAGCCCGGCGACGTACAGCAGACCGAGGCCGAGCAGGGCGCCGGCGGCCACTGTGAGCCGCCGCTCGCCGGCCCACCAGGCGATCCCGGCGCTGGCAGCCGCCGCGGCCGAGAACGCGAAGACGAGCACGTTGTCGTCCAGCAGGTTGATCGTCGCGACCGTCGCGACGATCAGTGCCGGCGCCCACAGCATCGTGCTGAACATCCTCCTGCCGCGCGCGAAGACGAGCGCCGCGAGCGCCCAGTAGCCGGCGGAGATACCGAGCGCGACGAGGCTGCCGTTGTGGCCCTCCGCCGGCCCGGACGAGAGCCACTCGGTGCCGGCGAGGATGGCCGCGAGGCTGACGGGCGCGAGTGCGGGCGGGAGCCAGTCGAGCTCGTCGCCGACGCCGTCGCGCAGCTCGTTGACGAGGATCACGGCGAGCGTCCCGAGCCCGGTGATCAGCACCGTCCAGCCGCGCTGCGGCGCGTCGAGGCGGTCGAGGTCGAAGGAGACCGCCAGTGTGAGGGCGGTCGCGACGAGCCCGTAGCTCGCGATCAGGAGATGGCGGCCGATGCGCGTGTACGGCCAGGCGAGGACGAGAACGAGTGCGAGCCCGACGACGAGGCCGCGGCTGGCGACGTGGCCCCAGGCCCAGGCTTCGTCGATCGAGGTCGAGCCGCGCTGGTGGACGAAGAGGCCGAGGATGCCGAGTGCCGCGGCGTAGAGCGCGAGCGCGCCGGCCGACCAGAGCCAGGCGATGCGCCGGCCCACGTCCATGCGCGCGAAGTCGGCGGCCGGCGGGTCGAGGAACGCCAGCACGCCCTCGGACGCACGCAGCTCGCCGCGCCACGCCCGGGCGGTCGCGCCCAGCGAGGCCGCCGCGATCGCGACCGCGACGATCGCCAGCCCGCCCGCGGCCGGGTGCGTCAGAGACGGCGAAGAGCCGGTCGAGCGGCACGTCGATGAACAGCGCGTGGAAGGAGGCCGCGACGAAGAACGCCAGTGACATCAGGAGCAGTCGCGGCTCACGGAGGCGCGGTGCGAGCCAGCCGAGCACGCCGGCCTCGGCCGCCCAGGCGAGCGCGAGCGTCGGTCCGGCGAGCAGGACACCGCATGCGACGGCCGCGACGGTCAGCCCGGCGACGACCAGGAGCGCGCCGAGCTCGGGCAGGTGGCGGCGGCGCCGCGTAGGCAACGCCGAGCAGCGAGCTCGACGCCGCCGACGACAAGCAGCGCGTACCCGAGCCTGTCGCCGCTGAAGAGGGAAGCGGCCGACAGGCCCGCGAACGCGGTTCCGACAGTGACGAAGGACGCCGGCAGCCGGTCGAGCGCCTTCCGGTTGCTCCACTGCGCGGCGGTCGCGATCCCGAGGGCGATCAGCCAATAGGTCGCGGCGATCGCGACGACGACGTTGTCCATGCTGTCTGTTTGCGCGACGAGGCCGCCGACCTGCATCAGGCCGACGATTCCGGCCGAGGCGAGCAGCACGAGCCAGCCCTCGCGGAGCGCGACCACGGCCGCCGCCACGAGCACGAGCGCCGCGAACGCCGTGCCGAGGCTGGTCAGGTCGTACGGGTAATCGATGGCGGTGGCGAAGGGCACGGCCATCGCGCCGATCAGCCCCAGCCCGGCGAGGATCTGCGACTTCCAGGCGATTGCCGCGGCCGTGGCGACCGCACCGATTGCCGCGGCCACCGCGAGCGCCGCCACGTCGGGCAGCAGCTCGTACCTGGCCGCGGCGAAGAGCAGGGTTGCGTAGCCGCCCGCGATGCCGGCGCCGACGGACGCGACTGCGGCATCGGTGTCGCCGTAGCGGCGGTGCGCCCAGACGCCTGCGCCAAAGAGCAGTGCCGAGGCGATCGCGCCGAGCGACACGCGCGCGGTCGGGCCGATCCAGCCGCGGTCGACCGCGAGCACGAAGAAGAAGACGACGCCGAGGACGGTGACGGCGCCGCCGGTGAGGGCGAGTGCCCGTGCGCCGAGCCACGCCGAAAAGTCGAACGAGGGCGCCTCGAAGCGCGGCCGCGAGGGCGGGGGAGGCGGCGGCGGCATGACGGCAGCGGGCATCGGCTTCGGCGCCGAGGCAGGCACGCGAACGACCTCCTGGACGGGACGCGGCGGGGGTGCAGGCGCTTCCCGGATCGGGTCGAACCCTTCGGCCATCGCGCGGAGCCGACCGAGCTCGCGTTCCATCGTGCGGAGCTCGGATTCGAAAGCATCGAGGCGTCGGTGCAGGTCGGTCGTCATCTGTTCCTCCTGTATCGCACTTCGGCTATGTATATAGCACGAACGCGATCTTGTAAACCCCATGTTAGGGGCGCCGCTGATCTACGCTTCGCCGCATGGCCGCGATGGATCAGCTGATCGAGGAGCTCGACCGCTCGTACCGGGAGGTGCAGGAGCGGATGTCCGACCCTGCCGTCTACAACGACCACCGCGAGGCGGCCGAGGTCGGCCGGCGCCTGAAGGAGCTCGAGGGGCCGCACAAGCTGGCGACCGAGTGGCGCACCGTGCGCGACGACCTCGACGCTGCACGCGCGGACAGCGACCTGCGCGACTTCGTGTCCGACCTCGAGGAGCAGCTCGAGCAGCTCGAGGAGGAGCTCAAGCTCGCGCTCGTCGAGAACGACCCGGCCGACCGCAAGGACGTCATCGTCGAAATCCGCCAGGGCGCGGGCGGCGACGAGGCGGCGCTGTGGGCACGCGAGATCCACCGGATGCTGACCCGCTACGCCGAGCGGCGCGGCTTCAAGGTCGAGGAGCTCGGGTTGAGCGAGAACGACTCCGGCGGTGTGAAGGAGGCGACGTTCGCGATCAAGGGCGACGGCGCGTTCTCGATCTTCAAGTGGGAGGGCGGCACCCACCGTGTGCAGCGCGTTCCCGAGACCGAGTCGCAGGGGCGTATCCACACGTCGACGGCGACGGTCGCGGTGATGCCCGAAGCCGAGGAGATCGACGTCCAGATCGACGAGAACGACCTCAAGATCGACGTCTACCGCTCGACCGGGCCCGGTGGGCAGAGCGTCAACACGACCGACTCGGCCGTGCGCATCACGCACCTTCCGACCGGCACGGTGGTCTCGATGCAGGACGAGAAGTCGCAGCTCCAGAACCGCCAGAAGGCGATGCGCGTGCTGCGCGCGCGGCTGCTCGAGGCCGAGCAGGCGAAGCAGCGCGCCGCGCAGGATGCGCAGCGCCGCTCGCAGGTCGGCAGCGGCGAGCGGGCCGAGAAGATCCGCACCTACAACTTCCCTGAGAACCGTGTCACGGACCACCGCGTGCACGTGACGGTTCACGCGCTCGAGAAGGTCCTCGGCGGCGAGCTGGACGAGTTCACCGAGGCGCTCGCCGCGAAGGAGCGGCAGCGCGCGCTCGAAGCCACGGCGGCGTGACCGCCCGCGAGGCGCTGCGCGAGGGCGCGGCGCGGCTGGAGGCGGCCGGCGTCCCCTCGCCGCGCGCTGACGCGGAGTTCCTGCTCGCGCACGTGCTCGGCGTCACGCGGTCGGCGCTGGCGCTCGTCGACCAGCTGGGCGCGGACGCCGAGGCGGCGTTCGAGGAGTTGCTCGAGCGGCGGGTCGCGCGGGAGCCGCTCGCGTACGTGCTCGGCGAGTGGGGGTTCCGGCGCCTGACGTTGAAGGTCGACCGACGCGTGCTCGTCCCGCGCCCGGAGACAGAGGTCGTCGTCGAGCGGTGCCTGGACCTGCTGCGCGACCTGGGGTCACCTGCCGTGCTCGACGTCGGCGTCGGCTCCGGGGCGATCGCGCTGGCGATCGCCGACGAGCACCCGGGCGCGCGCGTGACGGGGATCGACACGTCGGCAGATGCCTTGGCGGTCGCGCGCGCGAACGCCGAGCGGCTCGGGCTCGACGTGCGCCTCGAGGAACGTGACGGCGCCGAGCTGGGGGACGCCGAGTGGGATCTGATCGTCGCGAACCCGCCCTACGTCGACCCGGACGAGATCGCGGCGCTCGAGGCGGAAGTGCGCGATTGGGAGCCGCGCGGGGCGCTCGTGGGGCCGGGCACGACCGAGCGCGTCTCCGAGGCGGCGCTGCTCGGTCTGAAGCCGGGCGGCCGACTTGTGCTCGAGGTTGGCGACGGCCAGGCGGACGGGACCGCGCAACAGCTGGCTTCGCTCGGCTATCAGGCGGTCGCCACCGGCCCTGATCTCGCCGGTCGCCTGCGCGTCGTCGAAGGCCGTCGGCCGGCCGATGTGGGCGCGGCGGTCGAGGCGCTGCTCGCGGGCCGGCCCGTGATCCTCCCGACCGACACCGTGTACGGGCTCTACGCCCGCGCGGACGAGGAGGCAGTTCGCCGGCTCTACGCCCTGAAGGGCCGTCGCGAGGAGCAGCCGACGGCGCTGCTCGGGCGTGACATCGACGCGCTGCTCGAGCTCGTGCCAGAGCTCACGGGCGAGACCGAGAGGCTCCTTCGCGCACTGTTGCCCGGTCCCTACACGGTCGTCGTGCCGAACCCCGCCCGGCGGCTGCCCTGGCTCGCGGGCGCGAGCCCGGACGCGATCGGCGTGCGCGTGCCCGACGCGCCGCCACCGCTGGCCGCCGTGCTCGAGCGGGTCACGGCGCTCGCAGCGACGAGCGCGAACCTCCCCGAGGGTGCCGACCCGCGGCGGCTGTCGGATCTGGAGCCGTCTCTCGTGGCGGCCTGCCTTGTCCTGGACGGCGGCGAGCTGCCCGGCGTCCCCTCGACGGTGGTCGACGTCACCGGTGACGAGCCGCGCGTCCTTCGAGAAGGAGCGGTACCGGCGACGGAAGCGATCGAGAGGATCGCAGCCGCTCGGACCTGACTACTCGGCGTCTGCGGTCCCGAAAAACGTCTCGGTAAAGGCGACGCCGCCCTCAGGCCCCGGCCCGTCCGCCCACAGCACCTCGGCGCGCGACGCCGATCGCGGATCAACGTCGCGTCGATCTCGACGCGAGTCTCGGGAATCCCTTCGGAGGGCCATGCGGCCACGAACGCGAGCGGCCCCGCCGGGGGCAGTGGCCAAAGCCAGAATGCGAAGTCCCATCCATGCGCGCGTCCACTTCCGCCGTGTTGGCCGAGGTAGATGGACGGCGGGCCGTCCGTCGGGAAATGCGACATACGGTCGAGTGTCGTGGCCTTGGTGCCGTCTGAGAACTGGACGCCGAAGCGCAGCAGCTCGTCCGCCGTCTCATCGGTGTACGGCTCGTATCCGAACGGATGAAGTAGACGCCCTCTCTTCGACTCCCGGAGACGAATCGCAAGTGCGAACTCCAGCCCGGCGGGATACGCGACGATGTTGCGGACGACAACCGCTGCCTTGTCGGTCCGCGCGACGGCCAGCTCGAGCGGCACGGGAGCGCCGAGCACGTTCGCCGGCGGCACGATCCAGGACGGCTGTCGCGGCTCCGGCGGCGGTGGTGGCGGCGGGGGCGGCGGCTCGAAGAAGCCCACGCCCCGAGCCTAACCGGCCGCGCCAGTATCCTCAGCTGCGCATGGCGGTGGCCAACCTGACGCTCGAGCAGCTCCGCACGGCAGGGCTTGCCGAGATCGATCCGGAGATCGCTGATCTGCTCGGCCGTGAGCTCGAGCGGCAGCGCAACCAGATCGAGCTGATCGCGTCCGAGAACTTCACGTGGCCGAGCATGCTCGAGGCGATCGGGAGCGTCCCGACGAACAAGTACGCGGAGGGCTACCCGGGCAAGCGCTACTACGGCGGCTGTGAGGTCGTGGACGAGATCGAGACGATCGCGATCGACCGCGCGAAGGAGCTCTTCGGCGCCGAGCACGCCAACGTCCAGCCGAACGCGGGCGCCGCCACGAACATGGCGGTCTACCTGGCGGTGCTGAAGCCGGGCGACACGATCCTGTCGCTCGAGCTCTCGCACGGCGGCCACCTCACCCACGGGTTGAAGGTCAACTTCTCCGGCCGGCTCTACGACATCGCCCACTACGGCGTGTCGCGCGAGACCAACGTGGTCGACTACGACGACGTCCTGCGGATCGCGCGGGAGCGCCGCCCGAAGCTGATCGTCTGCGGCGGCTCCGCGTACCCGCGCACCGTCGAGGCCGACCGCTTCCGCGAGATCGCCGACGAGGTGGGCGCCTACCTGCTCTGCGACATGGCGCACTTCGCGGGCCTCGTGGCCGCCGGCCTGCACCCGAGCCCCGTGCCGCACTGCGACTTCGTCACCTCGACGACGCACAAGACGCTGTCGGGGCCGCGCTCCGGGTTCATCCTCTGCAAGGAGGAGCACGCGAAGGCCGTCGACCGCGCGATCTTCCCCGGGTTGCAGGGCGGCCCACTCATGCACGCGATCGCCGCGAAGGCAGGCTGCTTCAAGATCGCGATGACCGAGCCGTTCCGCGACTACCAGCGCCAGATCCGCGCAAACGCAGACGCGCTCTCCGACCGGCTCCAGGAGGGTGGGCTCGACGTGCTCACGGGCGGCACCGACACGCACGTGCTGCAGCTCGACCTACGCCGCACCGAGTGGACCGGCAAGGACGCGGAGGAGCGCCTTGCCGAAGTGAACCTCACGGTCAACCGCAACACGGTGCCGTTCGACGAGCGGCCGCCGACCGTCGCATCGGGTGTCCGGATCGGCACGCCTGCGGCCACGATGCGCGGCTTCGACGAGGGCGCGTTCCGCGAGGTGGGGCGGATCATCGTCGAGGCGCTGCGCGACGGCGCTGATACGGGCGCGCTCGCCGACGCGGCGACCGCCCTCTGCGACGCGCACCCGCTGTACCCGGGCTTCCGCGGCTACACGACGTACGTCTCGTGAGCGCCGTGGCCACGGCGCGGCTGACGGTCGTAATGCACCCGCTCGTGCAGCACAAGCTCTCGTACCTGCGCGACAAGGACACGCCGACGGTCCATTTCCGCAAGCTCGCCAACGAGGTGACGCTGCTCCTCACCTATGAGGCCACGAAGGACTTCGAGACCGAAGACCACGAGATCGAGACGCCGCTCGAGCCGATGACCACGCAGCGGATCGCCGGCAAGAAGGTCGCAGTCTGTCCTGTCCTGCGCGCCGGTCTTGGGATGCTCGACGGCGTGCTCTCGCTGGTCTCGAGCGCGCGGGTCGGGTTCATCGGCCTCTACCGCGACGAGGAAACCCTCCAGCCGGTCGAGTACTACGTGAAGCTGCCGGCCGACCTCGACCAGCGCGACGCGATCGTGCTCGACCCGATGCTCGCCACCGGCCGCTCGAGCGCCGCGGCGATCCAGCAGGTGAAGGACGCGGGTGCGCGGTCGGTCACGATCGTCTGCCTGGTCTCTGCGCCCGAGGGCATCGAGCACGTGCACTCCGAGCACCCGGACGTCCACATCGTCACGGCGGCGGTCGACCGCGGCCTGAACGAGAAGGGCTACATCGTCCCCGGCCTCGGGGACGCGGGCGACCGGCTCTACGGGACGCGCTAGCCGATCGGACACGTGTCGAAGGCGGCCGCCAGGCTGATGCCGGCGATCGCCGCAACGACCGCGACAAGCGTGCCGGTCGCGGCGGTTGCGACCGCTGCGGGAACCAGGCCAGAGACCCACGTGACGCGTCCAGCCCAGGCGGCGGCGCAGATCACACCGACCAGCCAGCCGAAGAACGGGATCCAGCTGCACGTGGTCGCCGCCGCGACGAGCATCGTGGCCAGGGCGACGGCCGCGACGACGAGCAGCACCTGTGCCGCCCGGTCGCCGAGCGCCTGCATCGCCTAGCTCGTCGTTCGCAGCCCGGCCGGGGCGAGCAGCCCTGGTCGGCGCATGGCCTCGAGCCAGACGGACCGGACTTCCTCGCGAGTGCCACGCGCGGGGAGCCGTTCGACCACCCACGCCGGCGCTGCCGCCGGAATCTCGCCGACGATCGGTGCGATGCCCTGGAAGCGCGGCTCGGCCAGCTCCTCGCCAGGGCCGATCAGCACCTCGCTGAGCGTCTCGCCGGGACGGATGCCGAGCAGGTCGATCTCCGCCTCGCCCTCGCCGCCGCCCTCGCGCCAGATGCGCTGTGCCAGCTCGCCGACCGTCAGGACGATCGCGTCCGACGGGGCCGCGAGCCGTACGCCGTCGCGTGCGAGCAGCGCACCCTGCGCGGCAAGGCATGCCGCATGCGCCATCGTGATCCAGTAGCGGAGCATCCCCGTGTCGGTGACGGTGAGCGGCACGCCTGCGCGCGTCTGGCGCAGGAAGAGCTCCGAGGCGCTGCCCGCCGAGCCGAGCACGTTCACGAAGCGGACGGCGGTGCGGTTCGCGCCGGCCGCGCGCGCCGAGTAGGCGGCGAGCTGCTCCATGAAGCGCTTCGTCCGGCCGTAGAAGCTGGCGGCGAGCGCCGCCTTGTCCGTGGACGCGACGACGACCGTGTCCACGCCGGCCGCGTCCGCGGCGCGCAGGACGTTCCAGCTGCCGACGAGGTTCGTGTCGACGAACTCCTCCGGGTAGCTCTCCGCCCAGTCGACGTGCTTGTAGGCGGCGAGGTGGAAGACGACGTCCGGCCGGGCGGCGGCGACCTCGCGCTCGACCCGGCCGGGGTCGCGGACGTCGCACAGCACGTGGTGCATCGCCTCGAGGGTCGAGGCGTCGCGCGAGCGGCGGTCGGCGGTCAGCGCCGCCTCGTTGGTGTCGACGACGGTCACCCGCTCGGGCCGGAAACCGAGCAGGAAGGTCGAGAGCGCGGTGCCGATCGAGCCGGCGCCGCCGGTGAGCAGCACGCGGCGCCCCCCGAAGAGCTCCTGGAGCTCGAGCACCGCCGGCACCGGGTCGCGCCGCTGCAGCACCTGCTGCCACGCGAAGTCTTCGCGCCCGAGACGCCGCGGCGCGCTTCTTAACAGGGACTGTCCCTGTAAAGGGGCGGCGTGCTCGATCGCGCGGTAGGCCGCCTTCATGTCCGGCGAGCGGGCGGGATCGGGCTCGTTGATCTCCGCCACCAGGTACGGCACGAGCTCGCCGAGCCGCGCGACCACCGGGTCCAGGTCGAGCTCTCCCGAGCCGTACGGCAGCCCTTCGCCGAGCAGCCCGTGCGCATCCGAGATGTGCGCGACCTCCGCCGCCGGGCCGAGCTCCTCGACGTAGCGCTCGAGCCCGAGCTCGTCGGCCGAGACCTCGAACAGCGAGCCGTAGGCGGCGGCGAAGTTGCGGAACAGCGCGGCGTGGGATGTGTCGATCGTGAAGCGAAGCTCGGGGATCCGCTCGCGCCAGTCGAGCAGGTCGCGCCAGTGGCCGCCGATGGGGGAGAGGAAGACCCCGCCCGTGCGCATCCGGAGGACCGGTGGGACGTTCTCGATGCAGGGGACGACGCCGCGCGAGCCGCACGCCTCGGCGTAGAAGCGCAGGAACTCGCCGACGGCGCCCTCGTCCACGGCGTCGCCGCGGGCGAACTCCTCCGGGCCCATAGGCGTGAAGAGGTGAACCGTCAGGACGGGCGAGCCGATCGCCTGGGCGAACTCGGCCGACCGTTCGATCCCGGCGCGCGCCTCGTCGTCGAGCCGGTCGACGCGCACGAACGCGCCGCTCGGCCACGACACGGGCGCCTCGGCCGTCCAGATGAACTCGCGCGGCGCGCCTGCATCGCGCACCGCCTCGATCGTGTGGGCGAGCGCGTCCTCGTCGGCTACGTGCCGGGCGAAGAGCGCGATCTCCATGCCGCGCCACGGCCCGCCCTCGAGGCGCTCGGCGAGCTGGTCAGGCTCGGGCGCGGCTTTGAGCAGCGGGATGGCGGCGGAGCCAATCGACATACGCGGCGATTCCTTCCTCGAGCGGACGCGCCCTGAACGGTAACGACGGCGCTCCGTCCGCCCGATAGCTCTCGTTCTCGCCTGGCGGGAGCATCCCTCCCGGCGTCTCGATCGGCGAGGGCGAGCCTGCAGCGGCCACGACCAGCTCGGCCGCGTGGCGAAGGGACGTCGCAACGCCGCTGGCGACGGTGAGCGTCTCGTTCCACGGCCCCTGCGCGGCGACCGTCTCGAACGCGCCGACGACGTCGTCGACGTACACGAAGTCGCGCGTGCGGTCGGGATCGCCCGGGATCGTGAGCGCGTCGCCGTCGAGCGCGCGGGCCGCGAACGCCGCGATTGCGCCGGTGGCGCCCTCCCATGCGACCTGCCCGGGCCCGAAGACGGACGGAAGCCGCAGAACGGTCGCGCGGGCGGCGTGCAGCTCGCACGCGAGCTCGCCGAGCCGCTTCGAGAGCGCGTACTCGTCGGGCGGCGGGGTGAGCGCAGCGCGGATCGTCGACGGATAGACGAGGCCGGCGCCAAACCCGGCGCACGCCTCGAGCAGGTTCAGCGTCGTGCCCACGTTCTCGCGCACGGCCCGCGCCGGGTCGCGCGCCGAGCTGGCCGGATCGGGGACGCCTGCGAAGTGGAGCACCGCGTCGCAGCCGTCGACCAGCTCGCGCGCCGCCGGATCGCCTGCATCCATCCCGATCGCGTCCTCGGGTAGGCCGGCGCGCTCGCGGCCGCCCGGCCGGACGAGTGCCGTCACGTGGTGCCCCCGCTCGCGCAGCACTTCCACGGAGCGCGAGCCGAGGAACCCGGACGCGCCGGTGACGAGGAGCTTCACGCGGCGACGCAGTCGCGCAGGTACTCGGCGACGCGGTGGCGGTACTCGAACGGTGTGACGAAGCTGCAGCTCGGGTCGCCGGCCGGCTCGCGGCCCTGCGCCAGCGCGGCCAGGTCGGCCACGGTCACGGCCTCCGCCGCCACGTTCACGGGCCCGTCGAGCGGCGCGTCCAGCAGGATCCGCGCCGCGTCCTCGACGTGCGCCACGCCGATCGTCCCGGCGCTCGGGTCGACGACGAGCCGCTCGCCCGTCTGCGCAAGCCGCCTGAACTTGTCGACCACGGTCTGCGACTCCGCCCGCGCGTGCTCGACCGGGCTCGGCCCGTAGAGGATCCCGAGCCGGAAGAGGCCGAGCGGGAACTCGTGCCGCCGCGAGTAGAGGTCGAGGCAGAGCTCCGCGTAGACCTTCGAGAGGTGCGCCAGGTCGCCCTGCGCGCCGTAGGGATGACCAGGCCCCACCTCGCCCGACAGCGACGGGCCGTAGACGTGGAGCGAGCTCGCGTACGCGACCGGGATGCCACCGACCTGCGCGACCGCCTCGGCCACGCGCCGCACGCCCGTCAGGTTCGTCGCCTCCGTGTAGTCGGGCTCGACCTCCGCGAGCGGCCGGGATGCCTGCGCCGCCAGCACGAGCACGCGGTCGGGCCGCTCCCGCAGCACCATGTGCAGCTGGCCGCGATCGCGGATGTCCACGGTCGTGATCCGTGCGCCACGGATCTCGAGGGGCCCCAGCTGGCCGCGGTCGGTCGCGTACCAGTTGTCCGCGAGCGTCACCTCGTCGCCGCGGTCGAGCGCGAGCTCGGCTGCCTTCGCGCCCAGGTAGCCGGCCCCCAGGACCAGGATGCGCATGTGCCTAGATTCGCGTAACGGCAGCGGTCGTCGCAAGCGGGACCACGTTGCGCGTGTCCACGATCAGCCGGGCCTCGTCCCAGAGCGGCTGCTCCAGGAACTCGGTGTGCGGCGTGAGGACGACGACGCAGTCCGCCTCTCGAACCGTCTCGGCCGACCACGGCAGCGTGTGGTGCTCGGCCCCGTCGAGCTCGACGTCCGGCACCCAGTCGTCGCAGAAGACGACGTCGCCGTCGCGTTGCAGCAGCTGGCGCATGACCTCGAGCGAGGGCGACTCGCGCATGTCGTGCACATCCGGCTTGTACGCCATCCCGAGCAGCAGGATCCGCGAGCCCTTGATCGGCAGGCCCGCGTTGTTCAGCGCATCCGAGATCTTCTGGACGACGTAGATCGGCATCCGCGCGTTGACCTCGTGCGCCGCCTCGATCATCTGCGCCGAGTAGCCGTACTCGCGCAGCCGCCACGCCAGGTAGTGCGGCACGATCGGGATGCAGTCGCCGCCGAGGCCCGGGCCCGGGTAGTGCGGGAGGAACGCGAACGGCTTGGTCGCCGCAGCCTCGATGACCTCCCACGCCGAGATCCCGAGCCGGTCGCACATCAGCGCCAGCTCGTTGGCGAGCGCGATGTTGACCGCCCGGAACGTGTTCTCGTGGATCTTGGCGGTCTCGGCCACCTTCGGGCTCGAGCACGGCACGATCGTGTCGACGATCTGCCGGTACAGCAGCTCCGTGCGGCGGCGGCACTCGGGCGTCACGCCGGCGACGAGCTTCGGCGTGTTGTGGATGTTCCAGTCTTGGTTGCCCGGGTCGACGCGCTCCGGCGCGTAGCCGAGGAAGAAGTCGGAGCCCACCTCGCCGCCCGACTTCTCGAGGATCGGCAGCACGATCTCCTCGGTCGTCCCCGGGTAGGTCGTCGACTGGAGGACGACCAGCTGGCCCGGGCGCAGGTTCGCGGCAACCGACTCGGCGGCGGAGACGATGTAGGAGAGGTCGGGCGAGCGCGTCTTCGAGAGCGGCGTCGGCACGCAGATCGTGAGCGCGTCGAGCTCGGCGACGGCCGAGTAGTCGGTGGTCGCCTGGAGCCGGCCCTCGAGCGGGCCGTAGCGCTCGGCCGGGACGTCGACGAGGTACGAGCGACGCTCCTGGATCGCGCTGACGCGCTCCTGGTTCAGGTCGACGCCGGTGACCTCGAACCCGGCCTCGCCGAACGCCATCGCGAGCGGCAGGCCGGCGTAGCCGAGGCCGACGATGCCGATCTTGGCCTCGCGCGTGGCGATGCGGTCGTCGAACGCTGACGTGGATTGAAGGGCTTCGGTCATAAGGCGCGGATGGTAGCCCGCTCCTCAGACTGTGCCACGAGGCCCGCGGCGTGGGGGGCCGCCAGCCGCTCTGCTATACACCGCGCATGTCCTTCCAGGAGTCGCTTCGCGCCCTGGTCGTGGACACCGACGCGGCCATCGGCTTTGCCGTGGCCGCCGTCATCGTCCTCGCGCTGACGCCCCTGGTCGCGCGCCTGGCGCCGCACGTGGGCGGCGTCGACGACCGCGACGACCGGCCCCGCGTGCACGAGCGGCCTGTCCCGCGGATCGGCGGGCTGGCGATCGTCACGGCGATCCTCATCTGCGCGCTGATCTTCGTCGACCTGACCGGCCCGTGGCGCGGGATCCTGCTCGGCACGCTGCTGGCCGCGGCGATTGGCTTCGTCGACGACATCCGCGGCATCCCGCCGAGCGTGAAGATGGCGGGGATCGTCGCCGTGGCCGCCATCCCGGTGATCGGCTACGACGTCACGTTCGGCCACGTCACGCTGCCGATCGTGGGCGACCACGACCTGGGCTGGGTCGCCTACCCGCTGACGATCCTGTGGATCGCGGTCGTCGCGAACCTCGTGAACCTGATCGACGGGATGGACGGGCTCGCCTCGGGCATCGTCGCCATCGCCGCGTGCTCGTACGCGATCCTCGGCATGTCGTTCCTGCGCGAGAACGCGGCCGTGCTGTCGGCGATCGTCTGCGGCGCGACGGTCGCGTTCCTCGTCTTCAACTACCACCCCGCGAGGATCTTCATGGGCGACACGGGATCGCTCGCGCTCGGGTTCCTGCTCGCGGCGATCGCGGTGCAGGGCGTCATGAAGACCGCCGCGTCGATCGCGCTCGTCGGTCCGCTGCTGGTGCTGGCCGTGCCGATCCTGGACACGTCGTTCGTCGTGCTGAAGCGGCTGAAGTACAAGCGAGCGCCGTGGAGCGCCGACCAGAACCACTTCTACCACCGCTTCATGCGGATCGGCCTGTCGCAGCGGCGCACCGCCGCCTACCTGCACCTATGGGCGGCACTGCTGTCGGGCTACGCGATCCTGCTCCGCTTCGCGCCGCCGCGCCCGCACGGTGCGTGGGACCTGCGGAACACGATCATCGCGCTCGTGGTCGGGCTCTTCGTGCTCGCCGCCTCGTTCTGGATGGTCTACACGCTCGAGATCCTCAAGCAGCGACACCTCGTCGCTCTGCGGCTGCGCAAGCCCGAGCCGGAGGCCGACCACGAGGAAGCGGTCGAGCGGGCGCTGACCGGCACCGGCCGCTAGAGCGGGACCGCGAGTCGCAGCAGGTCGCGCGGGTCGCGGCGGACGCGGTTGCGCCACGCCTCCGGGTCGGCCTTCTTCTCGATCACCAGCTCGGCCGGGTCGGCGAGCATCCGCAGGCGGCCCTCGGCGATCAGGTGCTCGTCGACCGCGCCGGGCTTGCCCTCGAAGATCGACCAGACCGGCGTGCCGAGCACGGCGGCCTCGCGGTTCATCGTCCCTCCGGCCGAGACGAGCAGGTCGGCCAGCGCGACGAGGCTGCGGCCGTCGACGGTCTCGCGCGGGACGAGCACGTCGGGGTAGCCGAGGGCGTCGATCGCGCCGGCCTGCTCGGGCGTGCGCGAGATGACCACCGCCTGGGCGCCCTCGGCCCGCGAGATGCGCTCCAGCAGTCGCGGCAGCAGCGGGTTCTCCGAGCCGCCCAGGTAGAGGGCGTACGAGGGCGCCGTGCGGACGACGCAGACGACCTTCGCCGGGTCGGCGCCGACCTGCTCGACCACGGCGGGGTCGGGCTCGAAGTCGGCGAGGAAGTACTCCTCCTTCAGGCCCGCGTACTGGACGAGCTTCGGCGGGCGGGCGCCGTAGCGGCGCAGGCGCTCCGCCGGGATCGCGTCGGGCACGAGGACACGGGTCGCGAGACGGCAGTTCGCATGGTGCTGGGCTGAGGCCCACTCGTAGTCGAACATCGTCGTGTTCGGCAGGCGGAGCAGCCGGCACACGGCGGGGAGGTCGGTCGAGCCGTGAGCCAGGCCGTAGTCGAGCCGCCGCCCGCTCGCCCAGTGCCTGAGCTCCCGCACGCGCGACACGGCGGCCCGTGCCTTGCCGAGGCGGCCGGCGCCGCCGTGGTGGCCGATCACCTCCGCCGCTCGGCCCCAGCGGTCGAGCATCGCCACGGTCTGCGACAGCGGCCGTGCGGTCATCTCCACCTCGTGGCCCTCGTCCTCGAGCAGCTCGACGAGCGGCCGGAGCACCTGGACGTGCGCCGTGTTCGTGAAGTCGATCCAGATCCGCACCGCGCGATCGTAGGCGCGGCCGCCCTGTGGGCCCGGTGCCAGGCACGCTGTTCGACCCGCAACGATCCGCGCACAGCCTGCGACGGAGCCGCTGCGGCGGGCCGAACTTCGGTGCCAGGCACCACGCCGGGTGACGCATTGCACACACAGCCCGGCCTGTAAAGACTCTGTTCGAGTCGGTGGTGATCCGGTCCCGACCGCACTAGCCTTTCGGCCGGGTCGATGGGATTCCGCCTTGCCGTCACCGGATTCGTCGCGCTCGCCCTGGTGTCGCCGGCTGCCGCTGCGACCAAGCCTCAGGCCGAGCGTGACGCCCTGACCGCGCGTAACGGCGTCACCGAAGCCTTCAAGCGCGGCCAGCTCGACGCGCCGTCCGCCGCGCGCTACCGCGGCTCCGTGAACCGCGCGATCACGCTCTGGCGGAAGCTGCCAGGGTCGCGCGCGACGAACCTCGCAGGCGTGCTCCACGACGTGGCCCAGCTGGCCGGCCGCTACGACGCGCCGCGCGCGCTCACCGCGTTCACCACGCTCGACGCGAACACGGACTACTTCGTGACGAAGACCACGCCGGCGGCGACCATCGACGTCGAGGACGCCGACGGCGTCGTCTACCGCTACTTCCCGGGCCACGGCTTCCAGTTCCACCCGCTCGCCAACTTCAGCCGCCTGAACGCCGACGCCGTCCGCGCCGACGCCGGCGTGACGGCCACGCTCGCCCAGGCGCTCATTGCACGCGCAGTGCCGACGAAGACGGGCCAGTCCTGGGAGTACCTCTTCCCGTTCGGCGGCGGCCGCGCGCCGTGGACGTCGGGGATGGCGCAGGCCGCCGCCGCGCAGGCGTTCTCCCGCGCGTCGACGGCGCTCGCCGACCAGACCTACCTCGACACCGCCGCGCAGGCGTTCCGCGCCGCGCAGGCCCTGTCCCGCCAGCTCCCGGCCGGACCGTGGGTGCGCCTCTACAGCTTCTCGTCGATGGCCGTCCTCAACGCCCAGTTGCAGACCGCGCTCTCGGTGAACGAGTACGCGACCGTCTCCGGCGACCCGGCTGCGGTTCTCTTCGCGGAGCAGCTGAAGACGGCGGCGGCGGCGATGCTCCCCTCGTTCGACACCGGCGCGTGGTCGCTGTACGCGCTCGGCGGCGGCGAGGCGAGTCTGCACTACCACACGTATGTCGTCTCGCTGCTCCAGCGGCTCGCCCAGCTCGACCGGACGCGCACGCAGTGGGCCGACTACGCCAGCTCTTCGACGCGTACGTCTACGAGCCGCCGGAGGTGACGCCCGTGTCGGCCGTCAAGGTCGTTTACCCGCTGCCGAAAGACGGCTTCCGCGACCGCGCGAGCGTGACCTTCGACCTCTCGAAGGCCGCGAGCGTCCGCCTCGCGATCGCCGGCGAGGGCAAGCCGACGTACCTCTCGCGTGGCCGGCACACGCTCACCTGGGACCCCGGCGCGCGCCGCCCGCAGTCGTATGCCGCGAAGCTGATCGCGACGACCAACGGGATCAGGGCCAAGGTGCCGGTCGGCCCGGTCGAGGTGCGCAGAGACGTCGACCCGCCGGAGATCACCGCCGCGCTGGCCGGTCGCCGCCTCTCGTGGGAGGGGGTCGACGAGGGAACGCCGTGGCTGAGGCTTCGGCTCCGCTTCACGAACGGCGCGGGCCGGAAGGAAATCGACCTCCGCAAGCGCTCGCTGAACGGAAGCACGACGGTCTCGATCCCGCTGGGGCGCCTGGGGCGCGACCCTGCTGGCGGCCGACTCGTCCAGCAACACCGCCACGGTGCTGCTCGGCGTCGTCGGCTAGCCCCGACTAGGGCGTGACGAAACGGGCGAGGTCGAGCCCGTAGGCGCGCGCCATGCCGTCGCGGCGCATGCCGATCTTCTCCAGCACGCGCACCGACGCGAGGTTCTCGGGCACGACGAAGGCGACCACCTGCGTCAGCCCCGCGGCGAGCCCCGCCTCGACACACGCGCGCGCCGCCTCGCTGGCGACGCCGCGGTTCCAGTGGCGCCGCATCACGTGGTAGGCGACCTCGATCTCCGGCCCGGTGCCCTCGACCGCGACCAGCCCGCAGACCGCGACGACCTCGCCGGTCTCCCGCTCGGTCACCGCCGACAGGCCCGGAGAGCGGGCGAGGTGGCGGGCCAGGCGCACCTCGGACTCCTCGAGCGACGCCGACGGAGCTGACGGGATGTAGCGCATCACCTCCGGATCGCTCCAGATCTCGTGCACTGCGCGCGCGTCGTCTTCGGACAGCGGCCGGATCGAGAAGCGCTCCGTTTCGATCGGCAGCGGGATGTCGACCTTCACCGGGCCTCCGCTCGACGGAGGAATGACACGAACGCCTCGTTGAAGCCGGACGCGAACTGCACGCCGTGGCCCGCGCCTGGAAGCACGGCCCGCTCGGCGTCCAGCCGCCGCTCGAGCACGTCGCACACCGCGTCGTAGGCCGGGTGGTAGCCGCCCGAGCACACGAGCACGGGGAACCCCGCATCGGCGATCCGCGCCAAGCGGACGTCCGCCTCCGACGGCGGGCGCTCGGCCATCGCGGCGCGCACGCCCTGCGCCTCGCCCTCGCGGATCGTCGCCGGGACGTGGCCCGCGGGCCCGAAGACCGCCGAGAAGCCCGCGAGGTAGCCGGCCGGGTCGCCGGCCGTCCGCTCGATCACCTCTGCGTAGCGCGCTACCACATCCTCCACGGGCGGAAAGCCGCGCGCGACGCCGAAGCACGGCGGCTCGATCACCGTGAGCGAGCGCACTGCCTCCGGCCGCACGGCCGCCGCGAGCAGCGCGATGACGCCGCCGTACGAGAAGCCCGCAAGATGCGCGCCGTCGCCGAGCAGCTCCGCCATCTCGACTGCCTGCACGTCGAAGTCGATCGCCTCGATCGGCGGGTTCGGCGGATAACCGGGCCGGTCGGGGAGCACGAGCGTGAACTCCTCCGCGAGCGGCAGCTGGCGCGTCCACGTGACGCTCGACTGGACGCTGCCGTGCACCAGCACGACGGGCGGTCCGGAGCCGACGTGCCGCACGTGGAACGCCATCTGCGGGAGCGTACAAGGATCGCCGTTTTTCGCACGAACAAGCGGGTTTGGCGTGTCACAAGCGGCGCACAAGCTCTGGTATGCTCGCGCCGGATGGAGCCCTCTCCCCGGCAGTCCTTCCAGCCCGCAGGAGCGGGCGCTTTGCTGCTTGCGGCCACTCTCGGCTGCACTGCGGTCGGCGCCGGCATCGGCGCGGCGGCCGGGTCAGCAGGGCTCGGAGCGCTCGCCGGCGCATGCGTCGGCATCCCCGTCGGCACGTACACCGTGTACCGCCGCTACCGCGGGGCCTTCCAGTGATGGACCGCGTCGTCTCGACGCCGCGGCCCGTGCCGAGCCGCGCGCTTCCACTCGCGGCCGCAGGCACGGTGATCGCGCTTGCGCTGCCCGTGTTCCTGATCGCCGGCTGGCCGGTCGCCGGCTGGGCGCTCGGTGCCGTCCTCTGGGTCGGCGGCGAGCTGCTTGGTCTCCTGCTGGCGCGGGTGAAGGCCGGGTCGGCTAGCGTCGCCGGATCGGGCGTGATGGGCGTGGGGATGATGTTCCGGGGCATCGTCGTGATGGCGGTGCTGCTGCTCGTCGTCGCAACGGGGGACACCTCGGTCGGCGTGTCGGCCGCGCTCCTCTACGCCGCCGCCTACACGCTGGAGCTGGTGCTCTCGGTGACGGCGTACTTCGGAAGCGAGGCATGAGGCACCGCCTGAGGAGCCTCGTGGTCGCGCTCTCGCTCGTGGCGCTCGCGCTGCCTGCGCCCGCGCTGGCGAAGGGCGAGTTCCACCCGGAGGACGAGTTCGAGCTCCACCCGTGGATCTCGATCCACATCGGGCCGCTCGACATGTCGATCAATAAGGCGGTCGTCGTACCTGCTGCTCGGCGCGCTGCTCACGATCCTGCTCGGCTGGTTCCTGATGCGCTTCCGGCTCGGCAGTGAGCCCGACCGGCGGCAGACCGTCGGCGAATGGGTCTACGACATCGCGCAGGTGCAGGTGGCCGAGCAGGGCCTACCCGCCAAGGGGATGCGCCTCTGGTTCCCCTACGTCGTCGCGCTGATGCTCTTCATCTGGATCGTGAACATCATCGGCTTCATCCCGCTCCCGCTGACCGGCGAGACCTGGCACGGGATCCCGGTGTGGGGCATCTACGCGGCCACCTCGCAACTCTCGGTGACGCTCGCGCTCGCGGTGCTCACGTTCATCTTCACGCACGTGGAGGGCGTTCGCTACAACGGCTCGCGCCATTACTTCACGAGCTGGATCCCGAGCGGCATGCCGAAGTTCTCCGTGAAGTGGGCGATCCCGCTGATCCTGCGTCCCTGCTCGAGATCATCGGGCAGTTCATGCGACTGCTCTCGCTGAGCGTCCGCCTCTTCGCGAACATGCTTGCGGGCCACATCCTGATCCTCACCTTCATCGGCCTGATCTTCGTGGCTCGAGCAGCGCTTCGTCACGATCGCGGTCGTGCCGATCGCGATCGATCTTCTACCTCTTCGAGGTCGTGATCGTCGTCTCGATCCAGGCGTTCATCTTCGCCGCCCTGTCCGCCATCTACATCGGCTCGGCCATCGAGCCGGAGCACTAAGGAGGAGCCCCATATGCTCGGACTGTTCACGCCCCTGCTCGGCGCCGTCGACGACGGAGCGGACGCCGGCAAGGCGATCGCCCTCGCGCTCGGCGTCGGCCTCGGCGCCCTCGGCGCCGGCGTCGGCATCGGCAACATCTTCGGGTCGATGATCCAGGCGGTCGCCCGCCAGCCGGAGCTGCGCGGCGAGCTGCAGGGCATCCAGTGGCTCGGCTTCGCGCTCACCGAGGCGGTCGTGTTCTACGGCCTGCTCGGCGGCCTACTCGCCTTCGTCCTCGTCTAGTCGATGCGCTGCTCGCCGTCATCCGGCCTGATCAAGGTCATTCCCGGTCTGATGGTCTGGACGATCATCGCGTTCGGGATCACGTTCTTCGTCCTCACGCAGTGCGTCTTCCGGCCGGTGCAGAAGGCGATCGACGACCGCCGCGACCGCATCCGCTCGGCGATCGTCGAGGCAGACAACGCGCGCGACGAGGCGCGCAGGCTCCTCGAGGAGCACCGCAGCCTGATCGGCCAGGCGCGCGGCGAGGCCGAGCAGATCCTCGCCGAGGCGCGAAAGGTGGCCGACTCGCAGCGCGAGCGCGTCCGCGAGGAGATCGAAACGGACCGCCAGCGGCGCCTCGAGGAGACGAGCCGCCAGATCGAGGCCGAGACGCGCCGCGCGCTCGAGCAGATCCGCGCGGAGGTCGCCGACCTCACGCTCATCGCCACGAGCCGTGTGACGGGCAAGGTCCTCGACCGCGACGACCACCGCCGCCTGATCGAGGACGCCGTGTCCGACCTCGACTTCTCCGTGCTGGAGGCTGACCGCAACTGATGGCGCTGATCCATCAGCGATCTCACGTCCGCCGCGTCGCTGCAAAGCGGCGCGTGGCGTCGTCCTCGGTCGCGCCCGTACCGTCCCGGTACCAACGCTCCCTGCGTCCTAGCTACGCTTGCTTTTCGCGGGCGGCGAACGCGACCTCACTGATGGAGCAGCGCTAAATGGCCGTCTCGCAGCGCATCTACGCGACGGCGCTCTTCGACGCCGCGAAGGACCAGGGCCAGCTTCAGGTCGTCCGCGACGAGCTCGAGGACTTCGCGAAGACGCTCACGATCGTCCCGGAGCTCGACGCGGTCCTGCGGAACCCGCAGCTCGACCCGCGCGCCAAGGTCGGCGTGCTCGAGGACCTGCTCGGCGGCACGAACAAGCTCGTGCGCAACTTCCTGCTGCTCGTCGTCGAGAAGGGCCGCGCTCCCGAGATCGCCGCGATGCAGCGCGAGTTCGAGCAGCTGTGGCGCCGCGAGCAGCGCATCCTCAACGTCGAGCTCACGACCGCCTACGAGCTGTCGCCCGAGGAGCGCAGCTCGATCGTCGAGCAGATCCGCACCGCGTCCGGCCGAGAGGTCGAGGCGTCGTCGAGCGTCGACCCCGACCTGATCGGCGGGCTCGTCATCCAGGCGGGCTCGATGCGCGTCGACGCGAGCGTCCGCGGCCGGCTCGAGCGCCTGCGCCAGGAACTGACCTCTTCCGTCGTACGCGACTAACAGAAGGAGAACGCGACCCGTGCAACTGAGACCAGACGAGATCGCCTCGATCCTCCGCAACCGGATCGAGCAGTACGACGTCGAGACCGAGCTGGCCGAGGTCGGCACCGTGCTCCAGGTCGGCGACGGCATCGCCCGCGTGTACGGCCTCGAGAACGCGGTCTCCCTGGAGATGCTCGACCTCGAGCACGGCGTCACCGGGCTCGCGTTCAACCTCGAGGAGGACAACGTCGGCGCCGCGCTGTTCGGCGAGTGGGAGCACGTCAAGGAGGGCGAGCCCGTGCGCCGCACGGGCAGTGTCATCAGCGTGCCCGTCGGTGACGCCCTGATCGGCCGCATCGTCGACCCGCTCGGCAACCCGCTCGACGGCCAGGGGCCGATCGAGACGACCGAGAGGCGCCCGCTCGAGTTCAAGGCGCCGGGCGTCATCGCGCGCCAGCCGGTGAAAGAGCCGCTGCAGACCGGCATCAAGGCGATCGACTCGATGACCAACGTCGGCCGCGGCCAGCGCGAGCTGATCATCGGCGACCGCTCGACCGGCAAGACCGCGATCCTCGTCGACACGATCCTCAACCAGCGCGGCCAGGACATGGTCTGCATCTACGTCGCGATCGGCCAGAAGGCCTCGACGGTCGCGCAGGTCGTCGAGCGGCTGCGCGACGCAGGCGCGATGGAGTACACGATCGTCGTGACCGCGCCCGCCTCGGAGGCCGCCCCGATCAAGTGGATGGCGCCGTTCGCCGGCTGCGCGATGGGCGAGTACTTCCTCTACAACGGCCGCCACGCGCTCTGCATGTACGACGACCTGTCGAAGCACGCCGACGCGTACCGGCAGATGTCGCTGCTGCTCCGCCGCCCGCCCGGCCGCGAGGCGTTCCCGGGCGACGTCTTCTACCTCCACTCCCGCCTGCTCGAGCGCGCCGTGAAGCTGAACGACGAGCTCGGCGGCGGCTCGCTGACGGCGCTGCCCGTGATCGAGACGCAGGCAGGTGACATCTCCGCCTACATCCCGACCAACGTGATCTCGATCACGGACGGGCAGATCTTCCTGCAGTCCGACCTGTTCTTCTCGGGCGTGCGCCCGGCCGTCAACGTCGGCACGTCGGTGTCGCGCGTGGGCTCGTCGGCGCAGACGAAGGCGATGAAGAAGGTGGCCGGCCGCCTGCGCCTCGACCTGGCGCAGTACCGCGAGCTGGAGGCATTCGCACAGTTCGGCTCCGAGCTCGACGCCGCGACGCAGCAGACGCTGGCCCGCGGCGAGCGCATGGTCGCCACGCTGAACCAGCCGCAGTACGCGCCGTGGCCGATGGAGGAGCAGGTCGTCGCCATCTACGCCGGCATCAACGGCCATCTCGACGAGGTCCCGGTCGAGGACGTGCCGCGGTTCCAGGACGAGCTGCGCGAGCGGCTGCGCTCCGAGGGAGGCGTCTACGAGGCGATCCGCGACACGGGCGACCTCTCCGACGAGACGACCGAGAAGCTGAACGCCGCCATCCAGCACTTCAAGGAAGCGTTCCAGCCGACGCAGCAGGCAGCGGTCGCATAGCCGGTGTCGTCCGTCCAGGACATCAAGCGGCGCGTCCGCTCCGTCTCGAACACGCGCAAGATCACGCGCGCGCTCGAGCTCGTGGCGGGCGCCAAGCTGCGCCGCGCGCAGGCGCGCATCGAGGTCATGCGGCCGTACGCCGACCGCATGCAGGAGCTGATGATCGGTACCGCCCGCGCGAGCACGTCGCTGCGCGGGCTGCCGCTGCTCCAGCGCCGTGACGTCCGCCGGGTCGCGATCCTGCCGCTGACGGGTGACCGCGGCCTCGCCGGCCCCTTCAATGCCCAGATCCTGCGCCGCGCGTTCACGTCCGAGCGCGAGTACCGCCAGCAGGGCGTCGAGGTGCGCTGGCTCGTTGCAGGCAAGAAGGGCCTGTCCACGCTGCGCTTTCGCGGTCACGAGGTCGACGCCTCGTGGACCGGCTTTGCCGATCAGCCCGCGTACGCCGACGCGCAGGCGATCGCGAACCGCGTCGCCCAGCTGTACATCGACGACGAGGTCGACCGCGTCGTCATCGTCTACAACCAGTTCGTCTCTCCGCTCGTCCAGCGGGTCGTCGAGCAGGAGCTGCTGCCGGTGCCGGACGAGGTGCTCCAGGGCGAGGACGAGCAGGCGGACGCCATCCGCGGCGACTTCATCTACGAGCCGGAGCCCGAGCAGATCCTCGAGCGGCTGCTGCCCGCCTACGTCGAGACGCAGATCTACCGCGCGCTGCTCGAGTCGGCCGCGTCCTACCAGGGCGCGCAGATGACCGCGATGCGAAACGCGTCCACGAACGCCAAGGATCTGATCGACTCGCTCACGCTCGCGATGAACCGCGCCCGCCAGGCCGAGATCACCCAGGAGATTCTCGAAGTGGTCGCCGGCGCAGACGCGCTGTAGCCCGCAAGACAGGGTCTGTCCCCAGGCCGTATCGGGGGCTGACCCACACAGGCTGACTCGATGTAGGCGCCCGTGCGTCATGGGTCTGTCCCGGCTGTATCGGGGCTGACCCAAGCGATACTGACTCGATGTAGGCGCCCGTGCGTCATGGGTCTGTCCCGGCTGTATCGGGGCTGACCCAAGCGATACGCTCCCAGAAGCGGCCGTCAGGCGGCGATGCGCTTGGGTCAGCCCCCAAGGAACCCTGGGGACAGACCCGTGAACAAACTTCGCTAACAACTTCCGCGGACCCGCGTCTAAGTGGCATCGGCGGGTTGCGCCGTCTGTAACACTTCGATCACTCCATGTCGACGACTGATCCCGGCAAAGACGTCATCTCCTCAGGAGCGGGCCTTGCTGCGGCGGTTGTTGCGGAGACGGGCACCGAGCTCGGCGAAGTCCAACAGGTACGTGCGCGCGGCTACTGGGAGCAGGTCTGGCGCCGGTTCAAGCGCGACAGGGTCGCGCTGGGCGGCGGGATCTTCGTCATCCTCCTGTTCATCGTCGCGTGGGTCGGCTCGCCGATCGCCGAGAAGATCCTCGGCCACGGGCCGAACGACCAGTTCGCGGGCGGGCTCGACGACAAGCTGCTGCCGGTCGGCCCCTTGACGCAGGTCTCGACGATCCCGTACCCCGGCGCGCCCGGGCACTACGGCTCGACGCTCTTCATCCTCGGCGCCGACGGGCAGCTCGGACGCGACGAGTTCCTGCGCATGATGTACGGCGCGCAGACCTCGCTCGAGGTCGCGATCGGCGCCACGCTGCTGAGCATGACCGTCGGGGTGCTGATGGGCTCGATCGCGGGCTACTACGGCGGCTGGACGGACACGCTCGTCTCGCGCATCACCGAGATCACGATGGCGTTCCCGATCCTGCTCTTCATCATCGCTCTCGCGAGCACGGCGGGCGACCGCCTGAACAAGATCACGCTCGGCGGCGTCTTCGGCAACGGGGTGGTGACGCTCGTCCTGGTGCTCGGGTTCTTCGGCTGGTTCTACCCGGCGCGCATCGTGCGCGCGCAGGTGCTGTCGTTACGTGAGAAGGAGTTCATCGAGGCGGCGCGCATGGTCGGCGCGAACGACTGGCGCATCGTGCGCTCGCATCTTCTGCCGCACCTGGTTGCCCCGATCATCGTGCTCTCGACGATCACGGTCGCCCAGTTCATCCTCGCCGAGGCCGGGCTCTCGTTCCTCGGCATCGGCATCCAGGCGCCCACGCCGTCGTGGGGCAACCTGCTTGCATCCGCGCCCGACTACTACTTGACCCAGCCGTGGCTCATGGTCTGGCCGGGCGTCGCGGTGCTGCTCGCAACCCTCGCCTTCAACCTCCTCGGCGACGGGCTGCGCGACGCGTTCGATCCGCGCTCCACGCGCTGAGCGAGCAGCCGTCACCACTCGCTAACTATCCGGAATCACCACTCGTCTTAGTGGTGGGTCGCAAAGTGGCGGCCTGGGTCGGCCGGTAGCCGGCTCCAAGTTCGAAGAGAGGGAGTCCCATGAAGAGAAGCCTCTGGCTCTCGGTCACGGCCTTCGTGCTCGGTGCGGGGCTGCTCGTCGCCTCCGGCCTTGCCGGTGCGTCGACTGGCCAGGTTGCCGCCAAGAAGGGCGGCACCATGCGCATGAACATGTCTGCGACGGACGTGGACTTCACGGATCCGTCGCTGGCGTACGGCACGATCTCGTGGCAGATCGAGTACGCCACCGCGCTCAAGCTCTACAACTATCCGGACAAGGTTGCCAAGGCCGGTGGTAGCCGGATCCAGCCCGAGGGCGCGGCTGGTTTCCCGGTGATCTCGAAGAACGGCAAGACGTACACCATCACGGTCAAGCCGGGCTACAAGTTCAGCAACGGCGCGAAGGTCACCGCCGCGAACTACATCTTCGCGATGAACCGCGCGCTCAGCCCGACCATGCAGTCCCCGGCCGCGCCGTTCATGACGTCGATCCTCGGTGCACAGAAGGTCATCGACGGCAAGGCGAGCAAGGCGAGCGGCATCAAGCAGAAGGGCAACAAGATCATCATCAGGCTCACGCAGCCTGACGGCGGCCTCCTGGCGAAGCTCGGCATGCCGTTTTTCCAGGCGCTGCCGACCAACCTGGCGCTCGACAAGAACGGCGTCAACGCCTACCCGTCCGCCGGCCCGTACTACATCTCGGAGCGCACGACCGGCCGCCACATTACGGTCAAGCGCAACCCGCACTACAAGGGGCCGCGCCCGGCGAATGTCGACACGTTCGACATCACCGTCAACACGAACCTCGATCAGAGCCTGCTGCAGACGAAGTCGGGTCAGATCGACTACGACATGGGCGGTCTGCCGGCGACGGCGCACGCCGACCTTGCTCAGCAGTTCGGCATCAACAAGAGCCGCTACTTCGTCAACCAGCTGGTCGAGACGGACTACGTCGCTCTCAACACGCAGCGGCCGACGTTCTCCTCGGTTGCTATGCGGAAGGCCGCGAACTACGCGATCGACCGCCCCGGCATGCTCCGCGTCCGCGGCGCGTTCGCCGGCAAGCGCACCGGGCAGGTCCTGCCTCCGAACATGGGTGGCTTCAAGCGCACGAAGATGTACCCGATCCAGGGTTCGAACTACGCGAAGGCCAAGGAGCTCGCCGGCTCGAACTGCAAGTCGGTGAATCTGTGGACCGGCAACTCGCCCACGGGCCAGAACCTCGCCCAGGTCTTCAAGTTCAACCTCTCCCAGATCGGCTGTGACGTGAACGTGAAGCTCTTCCAGGGCTTCCAGATCTACGTCGCCGCCGGCACGAAGGGCGCGGACTTCGACGCCGTTCTCTCCGGTTGGAACCAGGACTACCCTGATCCGTACGACTTCATCGACGTTCTTCTGAACGGCGACAACATCCATGACAACAACAACAACAACCTCGCCTACTTCAACGTCGCCAGCATCAACAAGCAGATGGCTGCTGCCAACAAGCTCTCCGGCGACAAGCGGTACGAGACGTACGGCAACCTCGACGTGAAGATCACGAACAACTACGCGCCGTGGGCTTCCTACGACAACCGCAACGAGCGCGAGTTCACCTCCGCGCGTGTCGGTGGCTATCTCTTCCAGCCCGCCAACGCGAGCGCCGACCTGAACACCTTCTTCATCAAGTAGAAGGCTCGTTTCGCCTGAATCACCAAGGGGGCGCCGGTTCTCACCGGCGCCCCCTTGCACCTCCAGAGGTACGATCCGACACTCGCAGGAAAAGAGGCAGGCAATGAGGGAAGGCACAGCATGCTGCGTTACATGATTCGCCGACTGCTGTGGGCGGTCGTGCTCTTCCTCGCAGTCACGATCGTCAGCTACGTCCTGTTCTTCATCATCCCCGCGGACCCCGCCAAGCAGGCGTGTGGTCAGGCGTGCACGCAGGAAGACGTGGAGCGCGTCAAGCACTTCCTCCACCTCGACCGGCCGATCTACGAGCAGTACGGCTACTTCCTGTGGAACCTGGTCGCGCACTTCGATCTCGGCCGGTCCTACTTCAACCGCCAGAGCGTCAATACGCTCGTCGCCAACGCAGCGCCCGTCACCGCGTCACTGGTGTTCGGCGGCGCCGTGCTCTGGATGCTGATTGCCATCCCGCTTGGCGTGCTCTCGGCGCTCAGGCCGCGCTCGATCCTCGACCGCGCGTCGATGACCTTCGTCCTGATCGGCATCTCGGCTCACCCGGTCTGGATCGGCCTGATCTTCGCGTACTTCATCGGCTACAAGTGGGGCATCACGCCCATCACCGGCTACGCCGACATGATCAACCCGCCACCCGGGCAACCGGGAGGGCCCGTGCAGTGGGCCTACCACATGATCCTCCCGTGGATGACGTTTGCAATTCTCTTCGCCGCGCTATACGTGCGGATGATCCGAGCGAACGTCTTAGACACGATGAACGAGGACTACGTGCGTACCGCGCGCGCCAAGGGCGCGCCGGAGCAGGTCGTCCTCAGGTCGCACATCCTGCGCAACGCCCTGCTCCCGATCATCACGATGCTCGGCATGGACATCGGGCTCGCGCTCGGCGGCGCCGTCTTCACCGAGTCGATCTACTCGCTCCCGGGCCTCGGCCGCACGGCGATCCAGGCACTGAACAACTACGACACCCCGACGGTGCAGGGAATCATCGTCTTCGCCACCGTCTCCATCATCGTGTTCAACCTCATCGTCGACCTGCTGTACGCATGGGTCGACCCGAGAATCCGACTGACATAGACGACTGATCGATGGCGCTCCTCGAAGTCAACGACCTCAAGACCTACTTCCGCACCGACGACGGCATCGTGAAGGCCGTCGACGGCGTGAGCTTCAGCGTCGAGAAGGGCAAGACGCTCGGCATCGTCGGCGAGTCCGGCTCCGGCAAGAGCGTCACCTGCCTCACGATCATGGGCCTGAACAACCGGCAGTCGACGATCACGACCGGGTCGGCGAAGTTCCGCGACCAGGAGCTGCTCACCATGGGCAAGCGCCAACTGCGGGAGATCCGCGGGAACGACATCGCGATGATCTTCCAGGACCCGATGACGTCGCTGAACCCGGTTCACAACATCGGCCGGCAGCTGAGCGAGGCGGTCCTGCTCCACCAGGACATCACGAAGAAGCAGGCGCGCGCTCGCTCGCTCGAGCTGCTCGAAGGCGGTCGGGATCCCGCGCGCCGAGCGGCGCATCGACGACTACCCGCACCAGTTCTCGGGCGGGATGCGCCAGCGCGTGATGATCGCCATGGCCCTCGTGAACAACCCCGACCTGCTGATCGCGGACGAGCCGACGACCGCGCTCGACGTGACCACGCAGGCCCAGATCCTCGCGCTGATGCACCGGCTCCAGGAGGACTTCGGGAGCGCCATCATCATGATCACCCATGACCTCGGCGTCGTCGCCGAGATCGCCGACGACGTCATCGTCATGTACGCGGCCCGGGTGGCCGAGCAGGGCACGGTCGACGAGCTCTTCACCGGGCCGCAGCATCCGTACACCTGGGGGTTGCTCGGCTCGCTGCCGCGCCTCGACGCCGACGTCGAGCGGCTCGTGCAGATCTCCGGCCAGCCGCCGTCGCTCCTCAACCCGCCGCGTGGGTGTCGCTTCCACCCGCGCTGCCCCTACGTGATGAGCGTCTGCAAGACGGAGGAGCCGCCGCTTCGCCCGTCCGGCGGCGGCAACGCGACCCACCTCAACGCGTGCCACCTCGACCAGGAGACCAAGGACCGCGAGGCGGCGAAGATCCTCGCCGAGACGATGGCGGAGGCCAGCTAGGTGAGCTCGACGAACGACGAGTCGGCGGCTACGAGCACCGAGCTCCGGAGCGAAGACGTCCCCTCGGTCATTTCCGAGTCCGGGGCCAGGGGCGACGAGCTCGTCATCGTCGAGGGGCTGAAGAAGCACTTCCCGGTCACCCGCGGGATCATCTTCCAGAAGCAGGTGGGCGCCGTCCGCGCGGTCGACGGCGTCTCGTTCGCCGTCAAGGAGGGCGAGACGCTCGGCGTCGTCGGCGAGTCCGGCTGCGGCAAGTCGACGATGGCGCGCTGCATCATGCGCCTGCTCGACCCGACCGGCGGCAAGATCGTCTTCGACGGGCGCGACATCACGAACCTCTCGCGCGCGGAGATGCGCCCGTATCGGCGTGAGATGATGATGGTCTTCCAGGACCCCTACGCGTCGCTGAACCCGCGCAAGCGCGTCGGCTTCATCGTCGCCGAGGCGCTCGAGGTGCACAAGCTCGGCACCGACGCCGAGATCAAGCGCCGCGTCCAGGAGCTGCTCGAGGTCGTCGGCCTCAACCCCGAGCACTACAACCGCTTCCCGCACGAGTTCTCCGGCGGCCAGCGCCAGCGCATCGGCGTCGCGCGCGCGCTTGCCGTCAACCCGAAGCTGATCGTCTGCGACGAGCCGGTCTCGGCGCTCGACGTGTCGGTGCAGGCGCAGATCCTGAACCTGCTCAAGGACCTCCAGCGCGACTTCGGGCTCACCTACATCTTCATCGCGCACGACCTGAACGTCGTCCGTCACATCTCGGACCGCGTGATGGTCATGTACCTGGGCAAGGTCTCCGAGATAGCGAGCCGCGACCAGCTGTACACCGAGCCGAAGCACCCGTACACCGGCGCGCTGCTCTCCGCGGTGCCGATCCCGAACCCCGAGCTCGGGCGCGCGCGCAAGCAGATCATCCTCGAGGGCGACGTCCCGAGCCCGATCAACCCGCCGTCCGCGTGCCGTTTCCATCCGCGCTGCCCGCGCTTCCACGAGGGGCGCTGCGACGTCGAGCCGCCGCCGCTGTACCCGTTCGGCGAGGGCCACGTGGCGTCGTGTCACTACCCGCTCGAGCGCTGGCCGCTCACCGAAGACGAGCTTCGGCGCACCGCCGGCGCAGCCGTTTAGGACATGGCGCGATACCTGGGCGCGGCGCTCAGGCGGTTCGCTGCGCTGCTCGGCGCCATCGTTGGAGTGACCATGATCGGCTCGCTGCTCCTGGGCCTGCTGTTTGGCTCGGGGCTCAACCGCGCGCTCTCGCTCGGCTTCTACCTGGTCGGCTGCTTCCTGCTCGTCAGCGGCTTCTTCCTCGGCAACCGCGGGCCGGCGCGGCTCAAGGGCGCGGGTGCCGTGCCCATATTCGGGCAACGCTTCGTCCGCTGGGCAACCCCGAGCGAGCGCGAGGACGCGCTCAACGACTCCGCGATCTTTGTCTCGATCGGCTTCGCGCTCATCCTCCTCGGCGCGATCGTCGATGACCGTAACCGATTGTTTTGATCGCATTTCGCCGCCTAACAAGCGGCGAGGAGTACCGTCTGAATAGACGATGGAGGCGCACGCACCTGCAATCCGCCATCTGCGAGCGCGCCCGCTCGTGGATCTCGCTGCGCGTCGACGACGAGCTCTCCGAGTTCGAGTGCGCGCTGCTCGACGCGCACCTCGTGCGCTGCGACGCGTGCGCGCGATTTCGCCGAGGACGTCGGGTCGATGACGTTCGCGCTCCGCACCGAGCCGCTCGAGTCGCTGACGCCGGCCGCTCGTCGTGCCCAGCCGCCGGCGCCGGCACGTGGCGCTGTCGACGCGGGCCGCGGCCTCCGCCGCTGCGCTGCTCGTCACGGTCGGCGGGGCGTTCGCCGTCCTCGGCCACTCGGGGCCGCAGCCGCTCGCCAGCCATTCGTCACGACTCACGCAACAACGACCTGCGCCTCCTGCGGCAGAGCCAGCGGCAGAAGCTGACCGCCGTCTTCCAGGAAAGGGAGATCCCGGTGGTGCACCCGAAGGGCGCGCCTTCCCGGCCGGCGGGCGGGCCGGTCCGTAGCGTTCTGCCAGGACACGAGTGACGTGTCGGCAGGCCGCTAGCCTGTCGATCATGATCCCGTCACTTCTCTCGTCCTACTGCTGAAGCATCGATCATGCCGCCCGTGTGGCGGTGATCGAGCAAGAGCGCCGCGCGCTGCCCGCCTTCGACGGCGACGGCGGCCAACGCCCGGAGCCAGCGCGGTAGAGTCCGCCGGCGCAGCGGGTCGCCTCTTCCGGCGACGACCGCAATCCCCAATTCCGTCCTTCGAGGAGTCGAATGCCTAGCGAGCAGAGCGGTCAGAACGTCGGCAAAGTGATCGAGATCAAGGGCGTCGTCATCGACGCTGTGTTCCCTGACCGCCTGCCCGAGATCTACACGGCGCTGCGCATCAGCCAGCCGGGGCACGAACGGCGACGCGGCGATCGAGCTCGTGGCCGAGGTGCAGCAGCACCTCGGCGACGATCGCGTCCGCGCGGTCGCGATGGACTCGACCGACGGCCTCGCCGCGCGGCGTCGACATCTTCGACACCGGCGCCCCGATCTCTGTGCCCGTCGGCGAGGCGACGCTCGGCCGGCTCTGGAACGTTCTCGGCGAGGCGATCGACGACAAGGGGCCGTGCCTGCCAGACGCCGAGCGCTGGCCGATCCACCGCGATCCGCCGGCGTTCCGCGACCTGTCGCCGGAAGTGGAGATCTTCGAGACGGGCATCAAGGTCATCGACCTGATCGCGCCCTACGTCAAGGGCGGCAAGATCGGCCTCTTCGGCGGCGCCGGAGTCGGCAAGACCGTGCTCATCCAGGAGCTGATCCACAACGTCGCGCGGGAGCACGGCGGCGTCTCCGTCTTCGCCGGCGTCGGCGAGCGCACGCGCGAGGGCAACGACCTGCTGCTCGAGATGACCGAGTCCGAGGTCATCGACAAGGTCGCGCTCGTCTTCGGCCAGATGAACGAGCCGCCGGGAGCGCGCCTGCGGGTCGGCCTCTCCGGGCTGACGATGGCGGAGTACTTCCGCGACCAGGGCCAGGACGTGCTCCTCTTCATCGACAACATCTTCCGCTTCGTCCAGGCGGGCTCCGAGGTGTCGGCGCTGCTCGGCCGCATGCCGAGCGCGGTCGGCTACCAGCCGACGCTCGCGACCGAGATGGGCCAGCTGCAGGAGCGGATCACCTCGACGCGCACCGGCTCGGTCACGTCGGTGCAGGCGATCTACGTGCCGGCCGACGACCTCACCGACCCGGCGCCCGGCGAACACGTTCGCCCATCTCGACTCGACGACGGTGCTCGACCGCGGGATCGTGGAGCAGGGGATCTACCCGGCCGTCGACCCGCTCGAGTCGACCTCGCGCGCGCTCCAGCCGGGCATCGTCTCCGAGGAGCACTACCGGACGGCGACGCGCGTGCAGGAGGTGCTGCAGCGCTACCGCGACCTGCAGGACATCATCGCCATCCTCGGCATGGACGAGCTGTCCGACGAGGACAAGGTGATCGTCCAGCGCGCTCGCAAGATCCAGCGCTTCCTGTCGCAGCCGAACTTCGTGGCCGAGCAGTTCACGGGCACGCCCGGCAAGTACGTGCGGCTCGAGGACACGATCAAGGGCTTCCAGGAGATCCTCGAGGGCAAGCACGACGACCTGCCGGAGCAGGCCTTCTACATGGTGGGCACGATCGAGGAGGCCGTCGAGAAGGGCCGGGGCATGCAGGGTGGGGAAGAGGCTGAACCGCCGCCCGCCGCCGAGCCCGAGCCTGAGCCGGTCGCCGCCTAGTGCCCCTCCAGGCAATGCACGCCGGCCCCTGGCCCGCCAGCACGCGGCGCGAGAGCCCACCCTCGACCTTGAACAGGGTGGAGCCCTTCCCTGCGGCCGAGTGCGGCCTCTCGCTTGGTGCTGACGACCCAGAAGCTCGCCAGCATTCCCTGAAGGGGCACTAGTGGCGGACGAAGGACGGACGCTCTCGATCTCGCTCGTGACGCCGGAAGGCGCCGCGTTCGAGGGCGAGGCGGAGATGGTCGTGGTGCCGGGCGCCGCCGGCGAGATCGGCGTGCTCGCCCGCCACGCACCGCTGGTCGCGATGCTCAAGGCGGGCTCGACACGTGTGCACGTGCGCCGGGGCGGGGAGGTGCGCGAGTTCGCGACCGGGCCTGGTTTCTTCAAGGTCGAGCAGGACCGTGCGCTGGCGCTCGTCGACGACGCCGTCGACGCGACCCAGATCGACCCGGAGCGGGCGCAGACGCAGCTGGAGGAGGCGCAGGCCGAGCTGGCCCGCGTCGAGTCCGGCGAGTCCGAGGCCGATCGCTGGCAGGTCGAGCAGCGCATCCGCCACGCCGAGAACCAGCTCTCTGTGATTGGCCGCTAGAAACCTCGAAAGTCCGGCTTCGCCATGACGACTTTCGAGGTGCTGAACTACCTGGTCAGACGCGACTTCGCGCGACTTGACTCCCGGCCGGGCAAGCCGGCCTCCGTCGGTTAGAAGCCGAAGCGGACGTTCGTGAAGTACCAGAGGCTGGACGTGCTCCAGAGGAGGACCAGCACTGTGAAGAGCGTGCCGCCGACGAGCGGCAGTGTCCAGCGTGGGTGGTTGCTGTCGTGCACGAAGAACAGCTTCACGGCGAGCACGCCGTAGACGAAGGTGCCGAGGATGGAGTGCAGAAAGACGCGCGGACTGCCGGTCTGGAAGCCGAGGATGAAGATGCAGTGGAAGGCGACCGGCAGCGTGCACAGGATCGCCAGGCGGCCCGACCAGCGGTGGACGCGATTGACGTAGGGCCGCTCGATCCGGACGACGCGCTGGAGCTTCCCGAAGATACGCGCGCCGGTCAGCACCTGGATGACGGCGAAGACGAGCGCCGCGCTCGCGAACCACGCCTTGGCAGCGATGCCCGTCGAGAAGACCGACGTCATGAGGTCCGTCCACGTGGACTCGACGCTCGCCAGCACGGCTCACGACCCTACTCGTTACATTCCGCGCATGACGGCCGTGCCGGAGACGCCGGAACGGCGCCGGCGGCGCCTCGTCTACATCCCGGCCGCGCTGTTCGCCGGCGTCGCCCTGACGGTCTTCGTGCTCGCGCAGGTGCACCCGGCGAAGCCGGAGCTCAGGGCCGTGGCGTCGCAGGACATCACGCTCGGCGATGCGAAACACGGCGCCGTGCTGTTCGCGAGCACCTGTGCCGGCTGTCACGGGCCGAACGGGACCGGCGGCGGGATCGGGCCGCGCCTCGACGGGAGCGGCCTCTCGCTCGGCGTGGCGAAGGCGACTATCGACGGCGGCAACTCGGTCATGCCGCCGGGCCTGGTGAAGGGCGCCGCCGAGGCCGACGTCCTCGCCTACCTGAACACGATCCTCAGGAAGTAGCCCCGCTCGACGCGCAGGCCTGCTTCAGGAGCGCGCGTGCGCCGTCGACGACGCGCCTGCCGCTCGCCTGGCCGGTGCGCAGCGGAGACATCGAGCGGTCCGGGTCGGTGCTCTCGATCGACGACAGCCCGCGCTTCGCGCTCTGCCCGGACGCCTGCACCCGCGCCGCGAGGGCGTCGTTCGCGTCGAGTGCGGCCAGCAGGTCTCGGTCGGCCGCAATCACCGCGCGGAGCGCCTTGGCGGCGCCGTCGAGGCCGAGGGGCGTCCCAATCCGCGCCAGCGCCGCCTGGTGCTCGTCGCAGACGGCCGCCAGGCTCACGCCCTGCTGCGCGCCGCCCGATCCGCGGCACGCCGCGGCGACCAGCACGAGGCCGGCGGCCATGCCGGCGATTCCCACGCGGGTCATGACCCCTGGTCTAGCGAATGCGCGTGAGCGCCACCACACCGCGCGAGATGACGCCCATCGGGCCGTCGCACTGCGACGTGCCCGGCCAGTCCGGGCCGACCTCTGCCAATCCTTCCTCGGGCTCGTCGCAGAAGTCGCGGACGGCGTCGCCCCGCACGCTCCCCTGAATCAGTCGCTGCACCGGCGCGGCGGTGCGCAGCTCGAGCGCCGGGCCCCGCTGCATGATCGTCACGTTCCAGGCGAGCGTCCACGACACGTCGTGCGTCTCGTCGGCGACCTTCTCGGCGTAGCACTCACGCGTGCTGTCCTCGAGCCAACGGGTGACGTCGAGGTAGCGCCCGCCGCCCTCACCCCGTGAAGGCCACGCGGTACGTGGCCGTCGTCGCGGGCGCTGTCTTGCTCACCGCGCCTGCGGGCAGGGCAGCGTGGCCGCGAGTGCGAGTACGGCCGTAACCAGGCGGATGGCGTTCGGGGCCGGCACACAGCGCGAGGAAGACTCCGCTGTTACTACCGATGTCCAGACGGCCCGGTTTGTTGGTTCGGCCGCCCGCCGCGGGCGCCGATTCGCCAGACTGCGGGCGTGCGCGCGACGATCAAGGAGAAGCGCGAGGTCGCGGAGGGGACGGTGCTCGCGATCTTCGACCTGGGCGGCGAGGAGGTCGACTACCGGCCCGGCCAGTACTTCTGGGTCGAGTTGCCGGACCGCGGCTACGACGACGAGAAGGGGCTGCGACGCCACATCTCGATCGTCACCTCGCCGACCGAGCGAGGCGTGCTCGGCCTCGCAACGCGCATCCGCGACAGCGCGTTCAAGCGAACGCTCGCCGAGCTGCAGGTGGGCGACGAGGTCGAGGTCGAGGAGCCCAAGGGCAGCTTCCTGCTACCCGAGGACACGACCCGCCGCTACGTCTTCATCGCCGGCGGGATCGGGATCACGGTGTTCCGCTCGATGCTCCGCTACATCGCCGACACCGGGCAGCCGTACCGGGTCACGCTCGTCTACTCGAACCGCAACCGCGCCTCGGCTGCGTTCCTCGACGAGCTCGAGGAGCTCCGCGGCCGGATCCCGGGCCTCGAGATCGTCTACGTCTTCACCGACGAGCCGGGCTGGGAGGGCGAGTCGCGCCACGTCGACGCGGACGTGCTGCGCGAGCACCTCGCCGAGCCGCTCGACGCCTACACCTACCTCGTCGCCGGCCCGCCGGAGATGGCGGAGGACGTGGGCGAGAAGATCCGCGGCGCCGGCGTCCCAGAGGAGCAGGTCGTCGTCGGCAAGTTCTCCGGGTACTAACCGGCCGCTTCGCCGAGCCGGGTCGCCACGACGCGTTCGCCTGCCGCGTGGCCCGCTTCATGCCCGGTCACCGCGGTCAGGAAGTGGTCGCGGCCGAGCACGAACAGCGTGGCGTCGGTGGCCGCGCGCACGGTCGCGGTCCGCGGCACGTCGCGGAGCAGCGCGATCTCGCCGAAGTAGTCGCCCGGTCCCGAGCGCCGTGGCTCCTCGCCCGCAACCAACACCTCGAGCTCGCCTTCGCCGACCAGGTAGAAGCTGTCGCCGAAGTCCCCGGCCTGCACGACGACCGTCCCCGCCGGGATGTCTCGGCGTTCGAGCCGGCGCGCGAGCTGCTCCTTCGTGGCGACCGGCAGCGGCGCGAACATCGGCACCGCGTCGATCCGCGCCAGCTGCACCGGAGCGACCGCAGTCCGGTCGAGCGCCGCCAGCCGCGCCCAGGCGACGAGCGTTGCGACCGGCAGGATCGCGCCGACAGCCACCAGGGCGGCGCGGTTGCCCGCGACCTCGAGCAGCAGCGAGGTGGCGATCGACCCGATGGCGAGCCCGGCCATCGCGAGCCCCCACAGCGCGCCCAGCACGCGGGCCAGCACCTCGTCGTCGACGATGCGCTGCAGGAGCGTGAAGCCGGCGACGTCCTCGATGCTGTTGGCGACGCCGATCAGCGCGACGAGTGCGAAGGCGAGCACGGCCGAGGGAGCGCCGGCGAGCAGTGCGATCGGAATGCCCCAGAGGACGAGTGCGAGCGCGAACGGCTGGGCGAGCCGCTTGCCGGCGATGCCCACGGCGAGGAAGGCGCCGACGAGCCCGCCGGCGCCGACGGCCGCGTTCAGGAGGCCGACCCAGCCCGCACCTTTGTCGAGGATGTCGAACGCGACGACGACGATCAGCACGTTCAGCGCGCCGCGGACGAACGTCTGGGCGACCATCAGGGCGATCACGACGCGCGGCCCCGGCTCGGTCGCGAGGACGCGGAAGCCCGCGAGGACGCGGCGGCCCGAGCCGCCATCGGGTTGTGTGAGGCGGCGCCCCTCCACCGTGACGGAGGCGACGAGAACCGTCGCGACGGCGTAGAGGACGCTCGCGCCGGCGAACACCCACCCGGCGTCGGCGGCGGCGACCACGATGCCGCCCACGGCCGGCCCGACGAACGTCCCCAGGCTCTCGAGCGTCGACGAGCAGGCGTTCGCGGCGACGAGCTCGTCGGGCGTCGACGCGAGCGAGGGCAGCAGCGCCTGCAGCCCGGGCCGGATGAGCGTCGAGGCGATTGCAGCGACCGCCGCGGCCGCGTAGATCAGCTTCGCGTACGGCCCGAACGAGAAGGCCGCCGCGGACGCGCAGAACGCGAGCGTCCCGAGCAGGCACACGCAGCCGAGGAAGCGCTCGCGCGGCATGCGGTCGGCGAGCGAGGCGGCAAACGGCGCGAGGATCGCGGCGGGCACGAGCCGGAGGAAGCCGACCACGCCGACCGCGAGCGCCCCGTCGGTCTCGAAGGCGAACACGCCGAGCGCGACGAAGTGGGCCCACTCGGCCGAGATCGCCGCCCCCCACGCGAGCTCGACCGTGCGGAGACGCCGGTTGCCCGCGACGACCCGGTAGCTCCGGAGGGTCCGCACGAGCCACTCCGGCCGCCGCATGTGCGATCTGTACCGAACCTCGCTCTGCGATTCAATCGCCCGGCGCTAGCCTTTGGTGTACCGGAGAGCTTTGACGGCAGCTTGGCGACCGGTTCAACAAACGCCTAAAGAGCCCGCGAGCGCCCCGCTCACGCACTCTTCAGGCAGGAGCCCAACGTGAGCGACGTACGCGACAGACTCAGCCAGATCCTCGAGCAGCGGATCGCCGTGCTCGACGGGTCGTGGGGCGTCCTCATCCAGCGGCAGGTGCGCGGGGAGGAGGCCTACCGCGGCGAGCGCTTCGCCGATCACCCGCGCGACGTGGCCGGCGACCCCGACCTGCTGAACATCACGCGGCCGGAGATCGTCAGCGAGATCCACAACGCCTACTTCGAGGCGGGCGCGGACATCGCGACCACCAACACGTTCACGGCCACGTCGATCGGACAGGCCGACTACGGGCTCGAGGCGCATGTTCACGAGCTGAACGTCGAGGGCGCCCGGCTCGCCCGGGAGGCGGCAGACGCCTGGAGCACGCCGGAGCGGCCGCGCTTCGTCGCCGGATCGGTCGGGCCGCTGAACGTCACGCTCTCGCTGTCGCCGCGCGTCGACGATCCCGCCTACCGCACGGTCACGTTCGACGCCGTCTGGGAGGCGTACGCGGAGCAGATGCGCGGGCTGGTGGAGGGCGGCGTCGACCTGCTGATGATCGAGACGGTCTTCGACACGCTCAACGCGAAGGCGGCGATCGTCGCCGCGCAGGAGACGGCGCCGGGTGTTCCCCTGTGGCTCTCGTTCACGGCGATCGACCGCAGCGGGCGCAACCTCTCCGGCCAGACGGTGGAGGCGTTCTGGGCGTCGGTGGAGCACGCCGACCCGCTGATCGTGGGCGTCAACTGCTCGCTCGGCGGCGCGCAGATGCGGCCGTTCGTGGAGGACCTCGCGCGCGTCGCGACGACCTACACGTCCTGCCACCCGAACGCCGGCCTGCCGAACGCGTTCGGCGAGCACGACGAGCAGCCGGCCGACACGAGCCGCTTCCTGGGCGAGTTCGCCGAGGCGGGGCTCGTCAACGTCGTCGGCGGCTGCTGCGGGACGACGCCCGAGCACGTGCGCCGGATCGCCGCCGCCGTTCTCGATCAGCCGCCCCGGCGAATGCCCTCCAGACAGCGCCGCCCGCTCTTCAGCGGCCTCGAGCCGTTCGAGATCGGCCCGGACACCGGCTTCGTGATGATCGGCGAGCGCACGAACGTCACCGGCTCGGCGCGCTTCCGCCGCCTGATCGAGGGGGACGACGTCGCCGCCGCCACCGAGGTCGCGCTGGAGCAGGTGCGCGGCGGCGCCAACCTGCTCGACGTGAACATGGACGCCGACCTGCTCGAGTCCGAGCAGGCGATGACGACCTTCCTGAACGTGCTCGCCACGGAGCCGGAAGTCGCACGCCTGCCGATCATGGTCGACAGCTCGCGCTTCTCGGTGATCGAGGCCGGCCTGAAGTGCATCCAGGGCAAGGGGGTCGCGAACTCGATCAGCCTCAAGGAGGGCGAGGAGGAGTTCCTCGCGCAGGCGAGCGCGATCCGCCGCTACGGCGCGGCCGCGATCGTCATGGCATTCGACGAGCAGGGGCAGGCCGACACCGTCGAGCGCAAGGTGGCGATCTGCGAGCGCGCCTACGGGCTGCTGACCGGGCAGGCCGGCTTCGCGCCCGAGGACATCGTCTTCGACCCCAACATCCTCGCGGTCGCCACGGGCATCGAGGAGCACGCCGAGTACGCGAAGGCGTTCCTCGAAGCGATCCCGCTGATCAAGGAGCGCTGCCCCGGCGTGTCGATCAGCGGCGGCATCTCGAACCTGTCGTTCTCGTTCCGCGGCAACGACGTCGTCCGCGAGGCGATGCACTCGGCCTTCCTCTACCACGCGATCGCGGCGGGGCTCGACATGGGCATCGTCAACGCGGGCCAGCTCGCCGTCTACGAGGACATCGAGCCGGAGCTCCGCGAGCGGGTCGAGGACGTGCTCTTCAACCGGCGGGATGACGCGACCGACCGCCTTGTGGCCTACGCCGACGGTGTCCGGGGCGAGGGCACGCGCCGCGAGCGCGACCTCTCCTGGCGCGAGGCGCCCGTCTCCAAGCGGCTCGAGCACGCGCTCGTGCACGGGATCGTGGACTTCATCGAGGAGGACACCGAGGAGGCGCGCCAGGAGCTGCCGCGGCCGCTGGACGTGATCGAGGGGCCGCTCATGGCCGGCATGGCGGTCGTCGGCGATCTCTTCGGCTCGGGCCGCATGTTCCTGCCCCAGGTGGTGAAGAGCGCGCGCGCGATGAAGCGCGCCGTTGCCTACCTCGAGCCCTACATGGAGGCGGAGAAGGCGGGCTCGGCCACGAGCCGCGGACGCATCGTGCTCGCCACCGTCAAGGGCGACGTGCACGACATCGGCAAGAACATCGTCGGCGTCGTCCTCGCCTCGAACAGCTACGACGTCGTCGACCTGGGCGTGATGGTGCCGGCCGACCGCATCCTCGACACGGCTGTCGAGCAGGGGGCGAGCGTCGTCGGGCTCTCCGGCCTGATCACTCCGTCGCTCGACGAGATGGTCAACGTCGCGCGCGAGATGGAGAGGCGCGGGCTCGACCTGCCGCTCCTGATCGGCGGCGCGACGACGTCGCGGCAGCACACCGCCGTGCGGATCGCGCCGGAGTACGGCCGCGAGACGGTGTACGTGCTCGACGCGTCGCGGGTCGTCGGCGTCGTCTCGAGCCTGCTCGACCCGGAGCGCCGCACGCAGCTCGACGCGGAGAACCGCGAGGAGCAGGAGCGCCTGCGCGAGCAGCACGAGGAGCGCAGCCGCAAGCCGCTGCTCCCGCTGGCCGAGGCACGCGCGAATCACGAGCGCGTCTCGTTCACCGACCTGCCCGTGCCCGAGTTCACGGGCGCGCGCGTCGTCGAGCCCGACCTGTCGGCGCTGCGCGACTACATCGACTGGCAGTTCTTCTTCCACGCGTGGGAGCTGAAGGGCAAGTTCCCGGCGATTCTCGAGCGGCCCGAGGCGCGCGAGCTCTACGACGACGCAACCGCGCTGCTCGACCGGATCCTGCGCGACGGCTCGCTGCAGGCCCGCGGCGTGCACGGCTTCTGGCCCGCGCGCGCCGACGGCGACGACGTGGCCCTCGACGAGGGCACGCGCTTCTCGTTCCTGCGCCAGCAGTCGGCCTACGGCGACTCGCGCCCCAACCGCTGCCTCGCGGACTACGTGGCGCCGGCGGGCGATCACCTGGGCGCGTTCGCCGTGGCGATCCACGGGGCCGACGAGCTCGCCGCGGTGTTCGAAGCCGAGCACGACGACTACAGCGCGATCGTCGTCAAGGCGCTCGCCGACCGGCTCGCCGAGGCCTTCGCCGAGTGGCTCCACGAGCAGTCGCGCCGCGCCTGGTACGAGACCGGCGATCCGCTCACGAGCGCGGACCTGGTCGCCGAGCGCTACCGGGGAATCCGGCCCGCGTTCGGCTACCCGGCCTGCCCCGACCACACCGAGAAGCGCAAGCTCTTCGACCTGCTCGGCGCCGAGGGCGCGGGCGTGTCGCTCACTGAGAGCTACGCGATGCTCCCGGGCGCCGCCGTCTCCGGCGTCTACTTCGCCCATCCGGCCGCGCGCTACTTCTCGGTCGGCCGCGTCGGCCGCGACCAGGTCTCCGACTACGCCGCCCGCAAGGGCTGGGACCTGGCGGAGGCGGAGCGCTGGCTCGGGCCGAACCTCGCCTACACCCCGGAATCGCTCACGCCCGCCTGAGCGCCTCCATCACCAAGTAACAGAGTGTTACTTGGCGGGTCAGGCAGGAAAGCCGTGTGGGCGGCTGAACGGTTCAGAATTCCCTTAGCCGTCGGGCGGCGGGCTCGGATATCCTCATCGGGCCGCCGCGCGCCGCGCGGCCCCCTCTGGCGATGCGTACGACGCTCAAACGTGGAGTAGGAAGATCGATTGCCGCGAACGGGACCGGCAACGGCCACGCGATCCTGCCGCCCGCGCCGCTCTCGCCGATGGCGCGCTACATGCAGCCGCCGCCTCCGAAGCGCGGCTTCCTGCGCTGGGTCGGCCGGTTCTTCTTCGCGCTCCTGGCCCTGCTCGTGATGTGCGCGACCGCGGCGTTCGCGGGCACGTGGTTCTACGGCGAGGACACGGTGGCCCAGATCGCGCCGCGCACCAAGGAGGTCAAGGAGGCGCGGACGGCGCTTGCGCTGCCTGCGGCGCCGAGCAAGCCGGCGATCGCGCTCGTGATCGGCTACGACCGGCGCGTCTCGACCGAGTCGGCGGGCACGCCCTCGCGCTCCGACACGATCATGCTCGTCCGCATGGACCCGGAGCGGAAGGCGATGACGCTCCTCTCCTTCCCGCGCGACCTCGAGGTGCCGATCATGTGCCGCGGCCACCAGTACCTGCCCGACCGGATCAACTCTGCCTACGCACTCGGCGGCCCGAAGTGCACGATCGAGACCGTCAAGGCGCTCACCGGTCTGCAGATCAACTACCTCGTCACCGTCAACTTCGTCGGCTTCACGCAGGTCGTCGACAAGCTCGGCGGCGTCTGGATGGACGTCGACCGCCGGTACTTCCACGAGAACACGGGCGGGTACGACCAGTACGCCGCGATCAACCTCGAGCCCGGCTACCAGAAGCTGTACGGGCGCTCGGCGCTCCAGTTCGTCCGCTACCGGCACACGGACAACGACCTGATCCGCAACGCGCGCCAGCAGCTCTTCGTGCGCGCGGTCAAGGACAAGGTCACGCACAACTTCCACGCCGACTATGTGCCGAAGATCATCGGCGCGCTGCGCAAGAACATCGAGGTCGCCGCCGGCGGCGGCAAGCAGCTCGACCTCAAGACCGTCGTCAACTACGCGCTGGCCGCCTACGAGCTCCCGTCCGGCAACGTCATCCGGATCAAGCTGGACGACGTCACAGGCGCCGGTGTCCCGGGCAACCCGCTGGTCGCGCCGCAGTCGAGCATCGACGACGCCGTCGATCAGTTCGTCAACCCGGACACGGAGGCGCCGGTGAAGGCGGCGGCCGCCGCGCTCGGGCAGAAGGCGAAGACGAAGTCCGGCCCAGCGCCGGCCGACGTGAGCCTCGTCGTGCTGAACGGCAACGGGGTCGAAGGCGCGGCGACGAACGCGAGCGCGCAGATGGCGGCGCGCAACTACCGCACGCTGCTCCCGCCCGACGGTCTCGAGGCGAACGCGCCGACGCAGGACTACTTCAACACGACGATCTACTACCGCACGAGCATCAAGGGCGGGAAGGCCGCGGCGCAGCAGGTCGCGAACCTGTTCGCTCCGGCGGACGTGAAGGAGATGCCGCTCGACGAGCAGCCGGCGTCGAAGCAGCTCCGCCGGCTCTCGAACGGCGCGATGCTGGACGTCGTCGTCGGCACGACCTTCAAGGGCAACCTGGCGCCCGCGCCGAAGGACCGGACGCCGCAGAAGGTCGCTCCGAACGTGGTCACGAACCCGGGCCTCGCGCTGTCGGCGCTGCGCCAGGCGCGCAAGGTGCCGTTCCCGCTGATGCTGCCGACGGTGGTCGACCGCTCGACCGTGCTCGACTACGAGCAGCCGGTGCGGGTTTACAACATCAGCGGCGGCCACAAGGCGGTCCGCCTCACGTTCCGCACCGGCGGGCTCGGCTACTGGGGCGTCGAGGAGACCGACTGGACGGACGCGCCGATCTTCTCCGCGAGCAACGAGACGCGGAGGATGAAGGGCCGCGCCTACCAGCTCTACTTCTCCGGCTCGCACCTGCACCAGGTCGTCCTGCGCAAGGGCGACCGCTCGTACTGGGTCGTGAACACGCTGAACGACGACCTCTCGAACGAGACGATGCTCGCCATCGCGCGCGGCCTCAAGCCGCTCCGCCGCTACTAAGGTTCGAGGCATGGGAGAACGGATCGCGGTCTTCGGGGCCGGGTACGCAGGGCTCGTCACCGGCGTCGGCTTTGCCGATCTCGGCCACGAGGTCGTGATCCGCGACGTTGTCCCCGCGAAGGTCGAGGCGCTGCGCGCCGGTCGGGTGCCGTTCCACGAGCCGGGGCTCGAGGAGGTCATCGCGCGCGCGGGCGACCGGTTGACGTTCACGCTCGATGCCCATGAGGCGGTCGAGGGCGCCCGCTTCGTCTTCGTCTGTGTGGGGACGCCCGCGACCTACTCCGGCGATGCCGATCTCTCGGCCGTGTGGACGGTCCTCGACGAGCTGCAGTCGCTCGGCGAGAGCTCCGTCGTGGTGATGAAGAGCACCGTGCCGGTGGGCACCGGTGAGAAGGTTCGCGCTGCTCTCGCGGCCCGCGGGCTGGAACGGGTCGGCTACGTCTCGAACCCGGAGTTTCTCGCCGAGGGCACGGCCGTGAAGGACTTCCTCGAGCCGGACCGCATCGTGATCGGGTCGTTCGAGGACGCCGACGGCGACGCGGTCGAGGCGCTGCACGAGGGCCTCGACGCGCCGGTCGTGCGCACGGACGTCCCGTCGGCCGAGATGGTCAAGCTGGCCGCAAACGCCTACCTGGGCACGCGGATCTCGTTCATCAACGAGATCGCCAACGTCTGCGAGCTCGTCGGCGCGGACGTGGAGAAGGTGGCCTGGGGGATGGGCCTCGACGAGCGCATCGGCACGCGCTACCTGCAGGCGGGGATCGGCTTCGGGGGCTCGTGTCTGGCGGGAGACGAGACCGTGCTCGTCGACGACGGCAGCCGGGCACGTCTCGTACGTCTCGACCGCCTTTTCGAGCAGCACGCCGAGGCTACCGACGACGTTCTGGCTGAGCCCGAGGGGCTGAGAGTGCTGTCATGGCGGTTCGGCGACGACACGCCTGTGTTTCTCCCCGTCACCTCGTTGACACGGCGTTCGTACCGTGGCGATCTGGTCGAGATCCGGACGAAGATGGGCCGCCGCGTGCGCTGCACGCCGGATCATCCGGTCGTCGCCTGCCGCGACGGTGAGTACCCCGGCATCGTGCTGGCCGGGGAGTTGACCGAAACCGACTGGCTTCCGATCGCGCAGGGGGCGGCGGAGCTCCAGACGACCGTCGCGGAGCTCCCGGGCCTCGTCGATGCGATCCCGGTTGCAGGGTTGGGTGAGGCCGATGTCCTGGTGCGGACGACGCGCGAGACGCTCGCCGCCGTTGGTGTCGCAGCCGTGCGCGCCGGCGTCGAGGGCGTCTACGAGGGCGAGCAGTCCACCTACACGCGCGCCTGGGAGATCGTCCAGCGCGGCACTCTGCGGCTACATGAGGCGCGTGCCCTCGACCTCGACATCGACGCCGCTGCGCTCGGAACCGCACGCAACGGCACCTTTGTTCCTGCACGGCTGCCTTCCGACGAGGCGTTCTGGCGGGTGGTCGGGCTGTACATCGCCGAAGGCCACTGCACTGTGGACGGGCGTCGTCACCGGCTCCAATGGTCATTCCACCCATCTGACGAGCAGGATCTGGTGGATGAGGTCGCTGGCTTCTGGCGCCGTCACGGCGTGAAGGCCGATGTCGTAGCCCGCCCCACGACGACGTGCGTGGTGGTGTCGTCGCGGCTCCTTGCGACGTGGTGGCTCAAGGTGCTCGGTCTCGGCTCGAACTGCTACGAGCAGCGCCTTCCGGATCTGGCCTGGACGCTGCCCGAGGAGCACAAGCGGGCGCTTGTGTCAGGCATGTGGAGAGGCGATGGTTCCTGGTCTCTGATCGCAGGCGGACCTAGCGTGGTCATGGAGTACGGCACCGTCAGCCGTGAGGTCGCTGACGGCCTGCTTCGGCTCCTCGGCGAGTTCGGCATCGCCGCGTCGCTCAAGGTGGGCCGAGGACGTAAGTCGACCGTGGATACCTTCTGGATGAGGATTTCCGGGGCTGACCAGGTCGAACGGATGCTTGATCTCGTCGAGCCGGCCGCCCGCGATGTCATCTTCCGGTCGCTCGAGCAGCAGGCCAGGCGAATCGCGCCGACCGGCTATCGACGCGGGTCGCCGAACACGGCGTGGGCCCGCGTGACGCAGACCTCGACCGCCGAGCTCGAGGGACACGTGTACTCGATGGAGGTGCCAGGCGCCAACACGTTCGTGACGACGGGGGGCCTGGTCGTGCACAACTGCTTCCCGAAGGACATCTCGTTCCTGAAGCTGCTCGCGGGCAACTCGGGCTACCACTTCCAGCTGCTGAATGCGGTCATCGAGGTAAATGAGCTCCAGAAGCGGCGCATCGTCTCGAAGCTGCAGAAGCACCTCGGCTCGCTGCGCGGCAAGACGGTCGCGCTGCTCGGGCTCGCCTTCAAGCCGAACACGGACGACATGCGGGAGGCGCCGTCGATCGTGCTCGCGTCACGGCTGCTGGCCGAGGGCGCGGACGTGCGGGCGTGGGATCCGGTCGCGGACGCGAGCGAGATCCTGCGCGGCGTGACCTTCGCGGACACCGTGCTCGACGCGGTGCGCGGCGCGGACGCAGCGGTCGTCGTCACCGGCTGGGACGAGCTGCGCGACCTGCCGCGCGCGGAGATCCGCGACGCGATGCGGAACCCGCTGATCGTCGACGGCCGCAACGTCGTCGATCCTGAAACCGCGCACGCAGCCGGCTTCACGTACGAGGGCATCGGCCGCGCGTCGACGTCGGCGCTGGCGGGGTTGCCGGAGACGGACGAGCCGCAGCTCCGCGAGCCGTCGGCCGAGAACTAGCCACTAAACAAAAGCGTGCGGCGCTCCGTCACTCTGGTAGAGACGGAGTGAGCGCATCCCTCGACGACATCGAAGCCGTGTACCGCGCGCGCGGCGCGGACTTCGCGCGGCTGGCGCTCGCCAGGACCGGTGACGTCGAGTCGGCGCGCGATGCGGTGCAGGACGGATTCGCGAACGCCGTCCGGCAACGCGCGTCGTTTCGCGGCACGGGCTCGCTGGAGGCGTGGATCGCACGGTGCGTCATCAACGCGGCGCAAGATGCCCTTCGGCGGCGGCCCTCGTGGAACGGGCACAGTCCGGACGAAACGGGATCGGGCGCGTTCGAGGTCGCTAGCACTGTCCGAGATGCCGTTCGAAACCTGCCGCCGCGCCAGCGGGAGGCGTTGTTCCTTCGCTTCTACCTCGACTTCGACTACGCGGCGATCGCGGAAACGCTCGACATCGAGGTCGGGACGGTCTCGGCGACGCTGCACGCCGCGCGTGCAGCGCTTGCCCATGCGCTCGAGGAGGTGGCGACATGACGCAAGATCCCCTTGAACGGCTGGCGCCCGCGCTGGCATGGGAACCCGATTGGAGCGACATTCTCCGGCGGTCCGGCGAGCGCCGGGAGCAGCGCGCGGTCCCGGCGAGGCGCCTGCTGCTCGCTGTCGCCGTGGCGGTCGCCGTGCTGGTGCCCCTGGCCGCCGTGGCAGCCGAGCGCGACTCGTGGTTCATGTCCCAGATCGGCCTCCCCGAGCCGGCGAGCGAGCCCGTGGTGGTCGCGGAGGGAACCTGGTCAGGTCACCCGTGGCACGTCGTCGCGTATCGATCCCGCGACCGCGGGCTCTGCTGGGGCATCGTCGCCGACCTGGCGCGTCTGTCCGACGCTTCAATCGGCTGCGGTCCGTTCCGCGGCATACCGAGCGCGCTCCCAGGCCCGCCCGATGACGATCTGACGCTCTCGGTGGGCGTCGGCAGCTCGACTTCGATACCGCTTCACGTGTACGGGCCTGTCGTCGGGGAGGCGCGCGCCGTCGAGGTGCGCTTTACGAACGGCGAGACACTGCGCTTGACGACCTTCCCGGCGCCGGACTCGGTCGGGGACGTGGCGTTCTATGCCGCCCGGCTGCCCGACGGCGTCGCGCCGCCTGAGGACGACCGGATCCCGTGGATGCCCGTCGAGCGCGTGACGGGCTACGGCGGGAGCGGCGAGGTGGTCGCGTGCTACGTCGACGCCCGGGTGGCCGAGGGAACGCCGCTCTCGGACTGTCGCTAGCCGCCGAACAGGCCCGGGTGGGCGCGCAGATGCTCCTCGGCGCGCTCGAGGTCCTTCGGCGTGTTGACCGTCAGCCACTCGCCGTCGTACGCGAAGGCGCGTAGACGCCCCTCCGCCGCGAGCCCCGGGAACGTGCTCGTCTCGTGGTCGCCCCGCTCCGGCAGCCGCTCGAGCGCCTCCTCGCCCAGCACATAGACGCCCACGTTGACCCAGTGCGGGAGCTTCGGAGCCTCGCGGAAGCCGCTTACCGTGCCATCGTCCGTCACGTCGACGATCCCGAACGGGGACGTCAGCGCCGTGACCACGATCGTGGCGGCCGGCCCGTGCTCGGTGTGCGCCGCCATCAGAGCCGTGAAATCGGGTGCCAGCAGCTCGTCGCCGTTCAGCGCGAAGAGCGGGCCACTCTCGCGCCGGAACGTCGCCGCGAAGCGGAGCCCGCCGCCCCGGCCCAGCCGCTCGGGCTCCTCCGCGAGCACGAGCTCCGGCCCGACGTCGCCGAGGGCCTGCTGGAACGCCGCGCCCTGCCCTGCCGCGCAGCTGACGATCAGCCGATCGACGCCGGCCGCGGCCAGCAGCCGCGTCGTGTACGAGGCGAGCGGTGCGCCCGCGACCGGGACGAGCGCCTTGGGCAGCCCCTCCGCCACATCGCCCAGCCGTTTGGCCTGGCCGCCCGCGAGCAGGATCGCCTCCATGGACGGGCCTCTCTATCACGCATCGGCATAGACTCGTCCGGTGACGGGCGACAACATCTCGCCGAACCTCGACACGCTCGAGCGGTTCGCCTTCGAGACGCAGCGCTTCGACAAGCCGTGGGGGCACGAGGTGCTCTGGGCGCTCGCCGGCCAGTACTGCGGCAAGGTGCTGTTCGTCCGCGCCGGCGAGTCGCTGTCGCTCCAGTTCCACCGCGTGAAGGACGAGGCGTGGTACTTCCAGGCCGGCCGCGCGGAGATCGAGGTCGGTGCCGTGGGCGAGGCGATGCTCGCGAAGGAAGTGGTCGGCCCGGGCGCAGCGTTCCACTTCCCGCCCGGCACGGTGCACCGGATCCGGGCGATCGAGGACACGACCATCCTCGAGGCCTCGACGCCGCACCTGGACGACATCGTCCGGCTCGAAGACCGCTACGGCCGGGCCGACGAAGCCTTGTAACAGACTGTTACTAACCTTGGCACGGTTGTGTTAGGGTTAGGCGCGATGCAGCGGATGACCGTCAGCGAGGCCGCCGACCAGACCGGTTGGTCGTCCCGCATGCTCCGCTACATCGAGCGCGCCGGGCTCGTGGTGCCCCAGCGCAGCGAGTGCGGCTACCGCCTGTACTCCCTGCGCGAGGTCAACCAGCTCCGGTCGCTCGCCGCGCTGCGGAAGAGCTTCGGCGTCGAGATCACCGACGTCGCGTTCGCGGCCCGTCTCCACGACGATCCCGCGCTGCGGGGCGCCGTCGAGACGTGGCTCGCGGGCCAGCCGGCCTCGGCCGGCACTCCGTCGCCCGCCTGGGTGGAGTGGGAGCAGCGCAAGCACGAACGGCTCCTGGCCGCCTGACCCCCTAACGAGAAGAGGTTTCATGGCCTTGCAGCAATCGAAGCGTTACGACGTGAAGGACCTGGCGCTCGCCGCCGAAGGTGTGCGGCGGATCGCGTGGGCCGACCGGCAGATGCCGGTGCTCGCCGCGATCCGGGAGCGCTTCGAGTCCGAGCAGCCGCTGGCGGGCCACCGCATCGCGGCCTGCCTGCACGTCACCACCGAGACCGCCAACCTGGCCCGCACGCTGAAGGCCGGCGGCGCGGACGTCGTGCTGTGCGCGTCGAACCCGCTGTCGACCCAGGACGACGTGGCCGCGGCGCTCGTCGACGAGTACGACATCTCGTGCTTCGCCATCAAGGGCGAGGACAACGACACGTACTACCAGCACATCGAGGCCGCCGTCGACCACAAGCCGCAGATCACGATGGACGACGGCGCCGACGTGATCGGCGTCCTGCACGCGCACCGGCGCGAGCAGCTCGTCGACGTGATCGCCGGCACGGAGGAGACGACCACCGGCGTCATCCGCCTGCGCGCCCTCGAGCGCGACGGGGCGCTCGGCTTCCCGATCATCGCCGTGAACGAGGCGAACACGAAGCACCTGTTCGACAACCGCTACGGCACGGGCCAGTCGACGATCGACGGGATCATCCGCGCGACCAACGTCCTGCTCGCCGGCAGCACGTTCGTGGTCGCCGGGTACGGCTGGTGCGGGCGCGGCGTCGCCACGCGGGCCAAGGGGCTCGGCGCGCACGTCGTCGTGACCGAGGTCGACCCGCTCAAGGCGCTCGAGGCGACGATGGACGGCTTCCAGGTCATGACGATGGAGCGGGCCGCCCAGATCGGCGACATCTTCGTCACCGCGACCGGGGACAAGTCCGTCATCGCCCGACACCACCTCGAGGAGATGAAGGACGGCGCGATCGTCGCCAACACGGGCCACTTCAACGTCGAGATCGACATCCCGGCGCTGCGCCAGCTCGCGACCGAGACCCGCGAGGCGCGGCAGTTCGTCGAGGAGTTCACGATGGCCGACGGCCGGCGCATCTACCTGCTCGCCGACGGTCGGCTCGTGAACCTGTCCGCTGCCGAGGGCCACCCCGCCCAGGTCATGGACATGTCCTTCGCGAACCAGGCGCTCTCCGTCGAGTTCGCGATCGAGAAGGCCGGCGAGCTCGAGAAGAAGGTCTACGTCGTGCCGGAGGAGATCGACCGCGAGATCGCGCGGCTCAAGCTCGCGACCATGGGCGTCGAGATCGACACGCTCACGGACGAGCAGGCCAAGTACCTCGCGTCGTGGGACGAGGGCACCTGATTCGCGACCGAGCCAGGGCGCTCCGGTAAAAGGGCGCCGTGAAAGCAATTGTTCTCGCAGCCGGGTACGCCACCCGGCTGCGGCCGTTGACGGAGCACGTGCCGAAGCCGCTGCTGCCCCTGGCGGGGCGGCCGATGCTCGACTACCTCTGCGACTCACTCGACGCGGTGGGGGAGATCGACGCGATCCACGTCGTCACGAACGGGCGCTTTGCACCGGCGTTCGAGGAGTGGGCTGCGGCGCGCGCCGGCCGCGCGCCGGTCCGCGTGCACGACGACGGGACGACGACGAACGAGATGCGACTCGGCGCGATCGGCGACATCCGCTTCGTGCTCGACGAGTCGGGCATCGACGGCGAGCACCTGGTGGTCGTGGCCGGTGACAACCTCTTCGACTACGAGCTCTCCGGCCTCGTGGGCTTCTGGCGGACGAAGGGCGAGGCGAGCGCCATCGCCGTGCACGACGTCGGCGACCCGGTGCTCGCGAGCCAGTACGCGGTCGTCTCGCTCGGCGACGACGACCGGGTCCTGTCGTTCGTCGAGAAGCCCGCCGAGCCCGAGAGCACGCTCGCTGCGACGGCGACGTACGTGATCCACGCCCAGCACGCCGCCCTGATCCGCGACTACCTGGCCGCCGGCGAGCCGCCCGACCCGATCGGGCTCTTCCCGGCCTGGCTGCACAGCCGCGCGCCGGTGTACGGCTATCGCTTCGACGGCGCCTGGCTGGACATCGGCGACCGCAGCCAGCTCCTCGAGGCGGACAACCGCATGCGCGCCCGCGCCGGCCTCGAGCCGCGCGCCGACTACGCCTTGTAACACTTTGTTACTTGGCCGAGCGGCTACGGGTCGAACGGCCGCAGGATCTCGCGGGATCGTTCCGGCTCGGCGATCAGCTCGACCACGACGTCCGCGGGTAGGCGGCGCAGGCTCGTCGCGTAGAGGTAGAGCCCGAGCCGCGGCGGATGCCGTCCCTCGCGCAGCTGGTGGACGACCTGTCTGACCCGCTCGTAGCTCGGTCGCGGAACGCCGAGTGCGCGGGCGACATCCCCGACAAGCCGGTTGATCTCGGCGATCGGCCTTCCAGTCCGGTCAAAGCGGGCGACGGCCGCTACCAAGCGGTCGTCGATTCGCGGCGCGATCTGGACCACGGCCCCACCTTGGCCGGCGAGTCGTCGCGCCTGTGTGGCGAAACGGTGCCGTCCATAGCCAAGTAACAACGTGTTACTTGGACGAGTAGGCGGCACCGAGTCGGCACGGAGCCGTGACGCGCACGCTCGTAGCGTCGGGGCATGGCGTTGCTCGACCTCGTGCTGCCTCGGCGGTGCCTCGTCTGCGGGGCGCCGGGCGAGGAGCTCTGCGCCCCGTGCCAGCGGGCGCTGCCGCGGTTGCCGCCGCCCTGGTGCGAGCGCTGCGGGGCGCCGACGGGCTGGCCCGTGCAGCGCTGCGGCGAGTGCACGGGGCGCCGGCTCGCCTTCGCGGCGGCTCGCGCAGCAGTGATCTACGACGCGCCGGTGCGCGCACTCGTCGGTGCCTGGAAGGAGCGCGGGCAGCGCGGCGTGGCGGCGATCGCGGCGGAGCTGATCCACGAGGCGGTCAGGCGGCCGGACGCGGACGCGCTCGTGCCGGTGCCCGCTGATGCGGGCCGGCGGATTCGCCGCGGGCACAGCACCGCGGCGCGGCTCGCGGCCGAGCTCGCCGAGCGCTGGGAGCTGCCCGTCCGCGACGCGCTCGTTCGTGTGGAGGGCCGGCGCCGCCAGCGCGGGCTTGCGCTCGTCGAGCGGCGGCGCAACGTCGCCGGCGCCTTCCGGCCCGTCGCCGCGGCGCCCGGCCGGGCCGTTCTGGTCGACGACGTCTACACGACCGGCGCCACCGTGGCCGCCGCGGCATCGGCGCTGCGCAAGGCGGGCGCCAGGCACGTGCAGGTCGTCACGTTCGCGCGGGCCGTCCGCTAGATTCGTGAGGGTCGCCGTCGTCGAGCTGGGAGGGGCCGATGCAACTCCGCGTCAAGGGCAAGAACCTCGAGGTCGCGGAGTCGATCCGCGACTACGGCGAGCGAAAGATGCGCAAGCTCGAGCGCATCCTGGACGAGGAAGCCGAGGTCGAGCTCGAGCTCGCCGAGGAGACCAACCCGGCGATCGCGGACAGCAACGTCGCCGAGGCCACGGTCTGGACGAGGCGCCACATCGTCCGCGCCCGCGAAGCTTCGCCGGACATGAAGGCCTCGATCGACAACCTGGTGGGCAAGCTCGAGCGCCAGATCAAGCAGGCGCGGGAGAAGACCCGCGGCCGCTCGCGCAGCGCCAAGGCGCCCGCCTCCGCCGCCGAGCTCCAGGACGAGGACAGCCGCGGCTCGATCGTGCGGACGAAGCACTTCGCGCTCAAGCCGATGCCGCCCGAGGAGGCCGTGCTCCAGCTCGAGCTGCTCGGCCACGATTTCTACGTCTTCCGCAACATCGAGACCAGCGAGGTCAACGTGGTCTACCGGCGCGACGCGGGCGACTACGGCCTCATCGAGCCGAGCGACTAGGGCACTAATCGTTGCCGTTCTGGCGGCGGCAGAAGCCGTTGCACCAGCAGCTCGCCGAGGGCACCGACCTGCTCTCGTGGGAGCCGGCGTACGACACGAGCGCGATGTTCTCCGGGACGCTCGACGTCCTCCATGGCGGCCGGCCGAAGCGCTGGGACGTGGTCGTCACCGCGTCTGCGCCGCTGCTCACGGGCGACGCCGTCCACTTCGTCGCGCTCCCCGACGGGAGCCTCATCGTCGACGAGACGGTTACAGGGGGCTCCCTCGACCCGCTTGCCGAGGCCCTCGAGCAGAAGCTGCAGCCGCCGTATCGCGCGGAAGGTGTCCGCCGCGACGCGCTGTGGGCGGTCGCCGCGAACAGGATCGCGGTGCTGGAGCTCGGCGAGGACGTCGCGGGCGACACGCTCGAGCTCGCGCACCGCGGCGGCGAGCGGCACCTGACCGTCGACGGCGCGCCCTCGCTCGCCGCGCTGCCGGCGCTCGAGACCTACGCCGGAGCCCGCTACGCCGACTACGTGGCGCGCGCCGAGCGCATCGACGGGGACGCCTGGGAGGTCAGGGTGACCGCGCTCTAGCGGCTACCCTTGACGGCATGTCAAATCTCGGCGGCTTCGAGAAGATCCTGCGCGTCGGCGAGGGCCGCCGCCGCAAGAAGCTGGCCGAGCAGGCCGCGTACATCGCGACGCTCGAGCCCGACTTCGAGAAGCTCTCCGACGACGAGCTCGCCGCCAAGACCGTCGAGTTCAGGCAGCGGATCGAGAACGGGGAAGACCTCGAGGACGTCCTCTTCGAGGCCTACGCCGCGGTCCGCGAGGCGTTCAAGCGCGTCGAGGGCGTCCGCCTCCACGACGTGCAGGTGATGGGCGGCATCGCGCTCCACGAGGGTGACATCGCCGAGATGAAGACCGGCGAGGGCAAGACCTTCGTCGCCGCGCAGCCGCTGTACCTGAACTCGCTGACGGGCAAGAACGTCCACCTCGTGACGGTCAACGACTACCTGGCCAAGCGCGACGCGGGCTGGGTCGGCCCGGTCTACGAGAAGCTCGGCATCCGCGCCGGCGCGATCGAGAACATGATGCCGCAGGCCGCGCGCCACGAGGCGTACGCCGCCGAGATCACGTACGGCACCAACTCCGAGTTCGGCTTCGACTACCTCCGCGACAACATGGCCGTGCGCCTGGAGGACACCGTCCAGCGCGGGCACACGTTCGCGATCGTGGACGAGGTCGACTCGATCCTCATCGACGAGGCGCGCACGCCGCTGATCATCTCGGGCGAGCCCGAGGTCGCGGCGGAGGTGTACTACGACTTCGCGCGCATCGTGAAGCGGCTCGAGGGCCGGCCGGCCACGCAGGGCGGCATCGGCAAGGGCATGGACGAGCTCGCCGAGACGGGCGCCGACTACCTCTACGACGAGAAGCACAAGACCGTCTCGCCCGGCCCGGCGTCGATCGAGCGCGTCGAGCGGGAGCTCGGGATCGACAACCTCTACGACCCGCGCAACGTGCAGCTCGTCAACCACTTGAACCAGGCGCTGCGCGCGCAGGCGCTCTACCAGCGCGACATCGACTACGTCATCGCCGACGGCGAGGTGAAGATCGTCGACGAGTTCACGGGCCGCATCATGGAAGGCCGCCGCTGGTCGGAGGGCCTGCACCAGGCGGTGGAGGCGAAGGAGGGCGTGTCGATCCAGGAGGAGCACGTCACGCTCGCGACGATCACCCTGCAGAACTACTTCCGCCTCTACGAGAAGCTCGCCGGCATGACCGGTACGGCCAAGACCGAGGAGAAGGAGTTCGTCGAGATCTACGGCCTGAACGTCGTCGAGATCCCGACCAACAGGCCGATCGGGCGCGCCGACCAGAACGACTTCATCTTCAAGACGAAGGAGGCGAAGTTCACCGCCGTCGTCGAGGACCTCGCCGAGCGCCACGAGAAGGGGCAGCCGGTGCTGGTCGGCACGATCGACGTCGAGACGTCCGAGTACCTCTCGGAGATGATGAAGCGGCGCGGCATCCCGCACACCGTCCTGAACGCGAAGGAGCACGCGCGCGAGGCCGAGATCATCCAGGACGCCGGCCAGCCCGGCGCGGTCACGATCGCGACGAACATGGCCGGCCGCGGCGTCGACATCAAGCTCGGCGAGGGCGTGCTGGAGCTCGGCGGCCTCTACGTGCTCGGCACCGAGCGTCACGAGGCGCGCCGCATCGACAACCAGCTGCGAGGCCGCTCGGGCCGCCAGGGCGACGCCGGCGAGACGCGCTTCTACCTCTCCGGCCAGGACCAGGTCGTGCGCCTGTTCGCCGGCGACCGGATCTTCAACATCATGAACCGCTTCAAGCTCCCCGACGACCAGCCGATGGAGGCGAAGATCCTCTCGAACCAGATCGAGAACGCCCAGAAGCGCGTCGAGGAGCAGAACTTCGTGATGCGCAAGAACGTCCTCAAGTACGACGACGTCCTGAACGTCCAGCGGCAGGTCATCTACGAGCAGCGGCGCGCCGTGCTCGAGGGGCTCGACCTCTCCGAGGACGTCGTCGGCTGGATCGACGAGGTGATCGAGCGGGTCGTGGCGAGCTACACCGAGGGCGACTTCGCCGACGACTGGGACACCCACGGGCTCGTGCAGGCGATGGCCGATCTGTACGGCTCGGACATCACGCTCGACGAGCTCGTCGAGGAGGGCGTCGACGTCAAGTCGCGCGAGGCCCTCGTCGAGGAGTTCGCCGAGGACGCGCGCGACGTGTACGCCGCCAAGGAGGAGGAGTTCGGCAAGGACTCGGACGGCGAGCCGCTCATGCGCGAGCTCGAGCGCTACGTGATCCTCCAGGTGGTCGACACCCGCTGGCGCGAGCACCTCGAGAACATGGACTACCTGCGCGAGGGCGTGCACCTCCGCGCCATGGCGCAGAAGGACCCGCTCGTCGAGTACCGCGGCGAGGGCCACAAGATGTTCGAGGAGCTCGGCCACCTCATCCACGAGGAGGTCGTGCACCTGCTGTTCCACGCCCAGCTCGACCCTGGCGGCGCGGAGCAGCTCGAGCGCGAGGGCAACGGCGGCGGGCCGATGACCTACGAGCACCAGCAGCTCGCCGGCTCGGATGCGATCGCAGCCGCGGGCATGGGCGCGCTCGAGGGCGGCGTCGCGACCGCGACGATGGCCGGCAACATGGGCGGCAACGGCGGCGGCTCGGTCGCCACGGTCCCGCAGCAGCGCGTCGTCTCCGAGGAGGAGAAGATCGGCCGGAACGATCCCTGCTGGTGCGGGAGCGGCAAGAAGTACAAGAAGTGCCACGGAGCTTGAAAGTCCGGCGCGATACGGCTGCGCCATGACGACTTTCAAGCTTTCTTTCTAGTCACACGCGACTTCGCGCGACGTGGCTCCCGCCCGGGCAAGTAACCGCCGAAAGTCCGGGCCGGCTTCGCCCTGGGCCATGACGACTTTCGGCGGATCAACGACCTGATCTCACGCGACTTCGCACGACGTGGCACCCGCCCGGACAAGCCGGGCTCCGCCGGTTGGGGCGGACGGGCGGAAGAGCGCATCGCTGTCCGACGTCTTACGACAGATAGGCAACCGAGGGGGCTCTTTGCGAGTGCTCACCATCTCGCACCTGCGGCGCCGCGCGGACGCTCGTGCGGCAGCCTCCGCTGAGGGAAGGAGGCAGAAATGCGCGACAGGCGCACATGGTTCGCGTTCCTGCTCGTCGTCGCCACTGCAGCGCTCCTGGCGTCGGCCACGGCGGCACGCGGCGGCTGGAATCCCGTCCCGCCCGACCAGTGGAACCAGGCGTACGCGGGAACCGACCCGTTCCACGACGTCAACGTTGCGAAGGCGGCGGGTTACGGCGAGCTCCGCGACGCCCAGGGCATCGCGTGCATCGAGCACATGGAGATGGGCACGATGGGCATCCACTACGTCAACGGCGCACTGGTCGACACGAAGCTCGATCCGGCGCACCCGGAAGCGGTCGTATACGAGCCGGGCACCCACGGCAGCCTGAACATGGTTGCCCTCGAGTACCTGGTGTTCGCGGACGCCTGGGCGAACGCCGGGCATACCGGCCCGCCGCGGTTGTTCAACCGGGATTACCTCTACACGCCGGCCCCGAACCGGTACGGCATTCCGGCCTTCTGGGCCCTGCATATCTGGATCTGGAAGTACAACCCGAGCGGGCTCTTCGCCCCGTACAACCCCCACGTGAGCTGTGAGAACGCGCTCCGGGCTGACGGCTGATGTTCGAGGGGAACTCGCGGCTTCGCCCGGGTTCCCCTCCGCGGTCAGCGCGTCTCGCGCTGACGCTCAGCTCGCGCCGTGCAAGCGCTCGCGGTGGGTCAGCGCCGCCGCGTAGCCGAACACGGCGTACGCCGCGCGCTTCCCTCATGTGAGGGTCTGAAGCCGGGGCTGCGCTGCCGAGGCACCTCTCGACCGCCCCGTCGAAAGGAACGCATGCGCCGTCTTCTCCTCGTCGTCATCTCGCTGCTCGCACTCGTCCTCGTCGCCTCCGCGGCCGCGCGAGACCCGCGGCTGGAGCAGCTGCGGCTCACGCCGGCCGATACGCAGGCTGCGCGCGCGTCGATCCTCACGCGCGCCGATCTTCGCTCTGGCTGGCACCCCACCAAGTCGTCGGACGACGACACGTACCCGGACTGCGCCGCGTTCAGCCCGAACTTCTCCAAGTTCGTCATCACGGGCAAAGCGGGTTCGAAGTTCAACCACTCCGGTGGCGCCACGCTCGAGTCGTCAGCGGAGGTGTACGCGAGCCACGCCCAGGCGGTCGGCGATTTCCTCCTCGGGCGACCCCAGTTCGCGACGTGCCTCCGTCATACTTCGGAAGCAGGATGCCGCTGACGCCGCATCAAGATCAGGGTGATGAGGGCACGCATGCCGCCTCGCCGCACGTGGGTGAGCGCTCGGCCCGGTACCAGCCGGCGTACCGCTACGTAGCACACGCGAAGTCCCCGCTACATCGACATCATCGTGTTCCAGCGAGGGCGGACGATCGGCGGCGTGACGACGCTGTCGGTGGCGCGGCCGATCCGCGAGCGGGGTCATGCGCGCGTGATGCGCGGGCGGCTAGCGCAGCGACTGACCGCTCGCGGCGCGTGAGCGCCTCGGCGAACTCCGCAGATCCCGGCGACCATCGAGACGGCGCCGGCCGCGTAACAGGCCGTCCAGCCCTGCACCTGGCCGAGCAGCACGAGGTTCGCCCCGAGGCCGACCAGCGAGCCCAGCGCCTCGGCGCCGTAGGACGATGGTTTCGCGTATCTCCACCTAGCCGCCGCGGCACGCCGCTAGCATCGGGCCGTGGCCGAGACTCAGACCCAGTCGCTCGCCGAGCAGCTCGAAGGGATCGGGGCCCAGCTTGCCTGGGTCCGTGATTACCTTTGACCCGGACTCACTAGCGGCCCGCGGGGCCGAGCTCGAGGCGCGCATGGGCGCGCCGGGCTTCTGGGACGACCAGCAGCAAGCCGCGCGGATCTCCGCCGAGCACGCGCGCCTGACGCGCAAGCTCGAGACGTACACCCGCCTGACCGGCGACTTCGAGGCGATCAGCGAGCTGGCCGGCGAGGCCGGGGCGGACGGCGACATCGCGGGCCTCGTCGCGCCGCTTCAGCGCGAGCTGGCCCGCCTGCAGGAGGACGCGCTCTTCTCCGGCGAGTACGACGCGGGCGACGCGCTCGTCACGATCCACGGCGGCGAGGGCGGCACCGACGCGCAGGACTGGGCCGAGATGCTCGTCCGCATGTACCTGCGCTGGGCCGAGCGGCGCGGTTTCAAGGCCGAGGTCGTCGAGGCGAGCCCGGGTGAGGAGGCCGGCCTCAAGTCGGCCGCGATCACCGTCCACGGCGAGAACGCCTACGGCACGCTAAAGGCGGAGCGCGGCGTCCACCGGCTCGTGCGGCTCTCGCCGTTCGACTCGGCGCACCGCCGCCAGACGTCGTTCGCGCAGGTCATCGTCGCGCCGCTCGTCGCCGACGACACCGAGGTCGAGATCGACGAGGGCGACCTGCGGATCGACACGTACCGCGCGAGCGGCGCCGGCGGGCAGCACGTGAACAAGACCGACTCGGCCGTGCGGATCACGCACCTGCCGACCAACATCGTCGTGCAGAACCAGAACGAGCGCTCGCAGGCGGCGAACAAGCAGGCGGCGATGCGGCTGCTGCGCTCGCGGCTCGCCGAGCTCGCCGAGGAGCAGCGCGAGGAGGAGCTGGCGCGCGAGCGGGGCGTGGCGCAGAACACGGGCTTCGGCAGCCAGATCCGCAGCTACGTGCTGCACCCGTACCAGCTCGTCAAGGATCTCCGTACGAACCACGAGACCGGCAACACACAAGCGGTGCTGGATGGTGATCTCGACGATTTCATTCGCTCATACCTCTTGCTTCAGGCCACCGAAAAGTCGGGATAGCAGGAGCTTTCGCTAGACTCCCGAACTTCCGACACCGGCGTGCCTTTCCCCGCGGCCCCGAACCAACCGGATGCAGGACGAGCTTTTCGACACCAGTGATATCGCCACGGCCGTTGCCGAGCCGCCGGCTGCGCCTGCCGTTGCGACCGGCCGGTCGATGATCGTGTTCGACGCGGTCACGAAGATCTACGAGCCGAACGTCGCAGCGCTCCGCGAGGTCTCGTTCGTCATCGACAAGGGCGAGTTCGTGTTCCTCGTCGGCCCGTCGGGCTCGGGCAAGTCGACGGCGATTCGCATGTTCCTCAAGGAGGTCGAGCCGACCTCCGGGCGCGTGATCGTCTCGGGCCGCGATCTCGGCCGCCTGCGGCGGTCGAAGGTGCCGCTCCTGCGCCGCAACATCGGCTGCGTCTTCCAGGACTTCAAGCTCCTTCCGAACCGGTCGGCGTACGAGAACGTCGCCTACGCGCTCAAGGTGCAGGGCGACAACCGCAACGCGATTCGCAAGAAGGTGCCCGAGGTGCTCTCGCTCGTCGGGCTCGCCGACAAGATGAGCTCCCTGCCCGACGAGCTATCCGGCGGCGAGCAGCAGCGCGTCTCGATCGCGCGCGCGGTCGTCAACCGGCCGCCGCTCCTCATCTGCGACGAGCCGACCGGCAACCTCGACCCCGACACGTCGGTCGGGATCATGCAGCTGCTCTACCGCATCAACCGGGCCGGCACGACCGTCCTCATGGCCACGCACGACCGCGAGATGGTCGACAAGATGCGCCGCCGCGTGATCGCGCTCGAGGACGGCGCGCTGATCCGCGACGAGCGCCGCGGGGGGTACACGACCGAATGAGGGTCCGGATGCTCTTCTCCGAGTCGTTCCGGTCGATGACCGCGAACATCTCGACCACGATGGCGGCGACGCTGACCGTGCTGATCGGCATGTTCCTCGTCGGGGTACTGCTCGCCTTCGGTACCTGGGCCCGCTCGTGGTCGGACACCAAGAAGGGCGAGCTCATGGTCAAGGTCTACTTCTGCACCGACCTCGAGTGCGGCAAGCAGGCGGTGCCGAAGGCGGCGACACCGGCGCAGATGGCGAAGGTCAGGAATCAGCTCCTGGCCAATCCGCTGGTCAAGCCGAACGGCGTCAGGTTCGTCTCCAAGGCGGACGCGCTGACGAAGATGCGCAAGGAGCAGCCCGAGATGGTCAACGCGCTGCAGAGCAACCCGCTGCCGGACTCGCTCGAGGTCATCCCAAAGAGCGGCGAGGACACGACGAAGATCGGCACCGCTATCAGCAATGCGCACCTCGCCGGGGTCGACGAGGTCAAGTGGGGGCAGAAGACGACCAGCCGCGTCCTGCAGCTGGCGCACGTGATCGAGTCGGTGTTCCTGTTCGCGGTCGCGATCCTGCTGGCGGCGGCGATGATCCTGATCGCCAACACGATCCGGCTCTCGATCTTCTCCCGCCGAAGAGAGATCGAGGTGATGAAGCTCGTCGGCGCGTCCAACTGGTTCGTGCGCGGCCCGTTCATGCTCGAGGGGCTCCTCTGCGGGCTGGTCGGCTCCGTGCTTGCCGTCGTCCTGCTGCTGGTTGCACGCGAGGCGGTGGCGGCGCCCATCCTCGACAACCTGGACGCCGCCGAGGGAGCCCACGCGATCGCGTTCGGGCTCAACGCGCTCATCCTGTGCGGGCTCGGGCTGTTGATCGGCGCGGTTGGCTCGGGGCTGACCGTTCGCCGGTTCCTCAAGGTCTAGTGCCCGGGGACTGTCCCCGCACGGGGACTGTCCCAGCACGCTCCGAAGGGCGACAACCCACGACGGGGCAGGCGCTACGCGTCCTCGTGTCGGACGAGCGTGCGGGGTCAGTCCCCGAAACACCCGGGGACAGACCCACGAAGAAGTCACTGCATGGCTGACGGGATCAGCGACCGCGTCGTCGTCGAGGTTTCCGAGCGCGGCAAGCTGTTCGTCGGCGAGCCGTACTTCACGCCGGGCACGCCGCTCGTCCTCGATCGCAAGGGACTCGACGGCGCGCAGCGCGGCGATCTCGCAGTCGTGCGCACCGGGCGCGGGCGCGCGCGCCTCGAGAAGGTCATCGGGCCCGCGTCGTCGCTCGCCGCGGTGCTCGAGGGGCTGATGGAGCAGGAGGGGCTGCGCCGCCCGTTCGAGCCGTACGAGCCGCCGGCGCCCTCGCTCGAGGGCCGCACCGACCTGCGCGAGCTCGTCACCTTCACGATCGACCCGGACACCGCGAAGGACTTCGACGATGCGATCTCGGCACGTGAAGAGGACGGCGGGATTCGCGTGTGGGTGCACATCGCGGACGTGTCCGCGTTCGTCCCGGCAGGCACGCCGCTCGACGTGGGCGCGTCGCAGCGCGGCAACTCGGTGTACATCCCGGGCCGCGTCGCGCCGATGCTCCCGCCGCAGCTCGCCGACGACCTGTGCAGCCTGCGGCCGCACGTCGAGCGGCTCTGCCTCACGGTCGAGGTGCTCTTCGACGAGCGGCTCGAGCCGGGCGAGCCCGTCTTCTACCGCTCCGTGATCTCGAGCGACGAGCGGCTGACGTACGGGCGGGCGGAGGAGATCCTCGGCGGTCGGGCTCGGGCGGAGTCCGCGGCCATCGGCGAGGCGCTGCCGGTCGCGAACCGACTGGCGAGCGAGCTCCGGCGGCGCCGCTTCGCTCGCGGCGCGCTGCGGATCGAGTCGCGCGAGGTGACGTTCGCGTTCGACGAGCAGGGCGAGATCGAGCGCGCCTGGCTCGAGACGGAGCCGGCCGCACACGCGCTCGTCGAGGAGCTGATGATCCTCGCGAACGAGGCCGTCGGTGCGCTGCTCGCCGATCGCCGCCGCGACACGCTCTTCCGTGTGCACGAGCCGCCCGACCCGCAGGCGATCGGGCTCCTGCTCGCAAAGCTCGCCGAGCTCGAGGTGCCGACGCCGCCGGCGCCCGACGACGACCACATGACGGCCGGCGAGGCGGCCGCGCTAGCCGGTGCGATCAGCGAGCGCGTCACCGGCTACGTCGAGCAGTCAGGACGCGGCCGGGAGGCGTTCCCCTCGCTCGTCCTGCGGGCGCTGAAGCAGGCGCGCTACGACCCGCGCAACCTCGGCCACATGGGCCTCGCGAGCCGCGCGTACTGCCACTTCACGTCGCCGATCCGCCGCTACTCGGACCTCGTCTGCCACCGCGCGCTCCTGCGCGAGCTCGGCGTCTCGGACGAGCCGGTCGCGCCGGACGATCTCTTCGAAGTGGCCGAGCGGATCTCCGCGACCGAGCGCGCCGCGGCGAAGCTCGAGCACCAGGCCGACGACATCTGCCTCGCCTGGCTGCTCGAGCGCGAGCTGTTCGAGCGCGGCTGGGAGGAGCCGTTCGACGGCGAGATCACCGGCGTGATCGGGTCGGGTGTCTTCGTGCGCTTCGGCGGCGTGTACGAGGGCTACGTCCCGGCCCGACGCCTTCAGGGCGACTACTTCGAGCTGAACGACCTTGGCACGGGGCTCGTCGGCCGCCGCTCGGGGCGCCGCTTCCGCCTCGGCGACCCGGTCCGCGTCGCGATCGAGTCAATCGACCGGACGAACGGCCAGGTGGAGCTCTCGCCGGCGGACCGGTAGGCGGGTCACCGCGACCCAGCCGACAGCGGCCGCAGCCGCGAGCACGCATGCGCAGGCCGCGCTGACGCGGGGGAGGGAGGAGGCCGCGATCAGCGCCGGGAACGTCGCAACGCCTATCGCGCCGCCAAGGGAGCGGGCCGACGCGGCCCAGCCGAGCGCGGCCGTGTCGTCCTCGCCGCGGGCGACACGGGCGTCGAACAGCCCGTCGAGCGCGCTGAGCGCGAGACCCGACGCGCACTGGGCCACGAGGAGGCCGGCCGGGCTTGCCACGGCGAAGATCCAGCCGCCGATCAGGAGCGCGCCGAGCGCGGGCCAGACGACGGCCGGCGCGCGTTCCGAGAGCCGCCCGACCACGCGCGGCGCAGCGAGCGCGCCGATGCCGAACGCGATCGCCGCCGGGGCGACCCACGCGCGCCCGTAGAGCTCCGCCGCGAGCGCCACGCCGAGCAGGGCGGGAGCTGCGGCCAGTGCGGTGACGGCGAATGCGCCGCTCAGGGCGCGCCCGTGCCGTGCAGGAATGACGTCGCGCGGTCCCTGGTGGCGCTTGACCCGCGCGTTCCGCGCGACGACGAGCGTCGGGACGAGGGAGAGCCCGTAGCTCGCGACGATCACGACGAGCAGCACACCCTCGGGCGCGCCGTTCGCCCCAACCGGCAGGAGCGCGGCGACCGCGGCACCCGCGGCCTCGATCGCGCCGATGCCGGCCGCGTACCAGGTCAGCGCGCGCGCCCGGTCGTTCCCCGCGGCAGCGGCCACCTCTGCCCGCATCGCCGCGAAGCCGCACCAGGCGAGCATGTTCGCCGCCGCGACCGCCGCCGCCGTGACGCCCAGCGGCGCGCCGATGAGCAGCAGCACGAAGCTTGCGATCCGCAGGTAGCCCTCCCAGAGCGCCGTGACCTGCAGCAGCTCGCGTCCGTCCAGCCAGGCCGAGAGGCGCTCGATGACCGGCGCCGAGAGCCCGATCCCGCCGAGCATCGCGGCCGCGTAGAGCGCCGTCGACTGCAGGCCCTGCGTGGCGACTGCGGCGAGCAGGAACGCCGTCCAGCCGAGGGCCAGGCCGAACGAGTCGATCAGCCCCGCGGCAAGGAGCGCCGCCAGCCTGCGGTCGCCCGTCACCCCACGAACAGCTGCTCGGGCGGCGGGAAGCCGTTGAAGCTCGACGCGTAGCTGATCGTGTAGGCACCCGTCGAGCCGATGTAGAGCCGGTCGCCGACCTCGAGCGTCGACGGCAGTACCGCGCCGAAGAAGAGCGTGTCGTTCGAGTCGCAGGTCGGCCCCGTCACCGTGAACACGTCCTGCGGTGCCGACGCGTGATCCTCGCGCGAGCTCCACAGCGGGTAGCTCCACGTCTGCCGCGTCTGCTGCGTCTCGATCAGCCCGTTGTAGGCGCCGACGTCGAGGTAGAGCCAGCTCTCACCGGAGCGCACCTCGCGGCCGATCACGCTGGTCGCGAGCACGCCGCTCTCGGCGACGAGGAAGCGGCCCGGCTCGGCAGCGAGGTTCGCCGGGATGTAGGGGAGCGTGTCGAGCGTGGGAAAGACCGCCTGGCTGATCTCACCGATCGTCGGAACCGGGTCGGCGTAGTTGGCCGGGAAGCCGCCGCCGAGGTTCAGTGCCTCGAGCGCGATCTTGTCGCCGGCCAGGTCGTCGAGCACGCCCCCGATCGCGCGGATCGCATGGCGCCAGGCGCCCGGGTCCGTGCACTGGGAGCCGACGTGGAAGGTCACCCCGTATGGCTTCAGCCCGAGCCTGCGCGCGAGGAGCAGCAGCCGGGTCGCGTTCTGCGGCTCGGCGCCGAACTTGCGCGAGAGCGGGAAGACGCTCGTCGAGTCGTCCACCCGGACGCGAAGCATCACCGCGCAGCCGGGCGCGTACCGCGCGAGCTTGTAAAGCTCCGCTTCCGAGTCGAACGCGTAACGCCAGACGCCCGCCGTGTGCGTGGCGACCACGTGTGCGGGCGGCTTGACGGGATTCGAGTAGAGGACGTCGGCGGCGTCGACGCCGATCTCCTCGAGCAGCTCGAGCTCGCCGAGCGACGCGATCTCGAACGAGCTGCCCGCGCCGGCGAGCGTCTCGAGCACCTCGCGCGCGGGATTGCACTTCACGGCGTAGAAGCACTCGACGCCGGGGAGCGCCTCTGTGAACCGCGCGTAGCGGTCGCGCACCGTGTCGAGGTCGCACGCGAGGAACGGCGTCGCGGACTCGATGCCCTCGAGGGAATATGGGTGGAGAGGGGCGGGCCATGGGCCCGGAAGCTGCAGCGAGCGCTGGCGCTCGAACGTTGTCGCTGACATTGACGCTCCTTCGTTGCCGAGAGCCGCAGGCCGGAGCGGCCGCAAGATTCCGTTCGGCGCCTCCTCGCCTGCGCTCAAGGCCGGTCACTCGGACGGGGGACGCGTGCGAGGGAACGCTCGAGCAGCGTCACTCGGACGGGTGAAGGACCCTCACTTGCAGCGGTCGATACGAGACCAGATGCCTCTCTCGCCTGCGGCCCGGCGGAGGTTCCTGGCGCTTTGCGCCGGCACCGCGCTGCTCTCGTTCGCCTGGGCGATGCTGCTCCTCCCGTTTGGGCCGACCGCCGGCCAGACGGTCTCGAACGTCGGGCTCGTAGTGGCACCCGTCGCCGCGGCGTTCGGGTGCTTCTCCGCCGCCAGGCACAGCGGCCCGTACCGGCGCGCCTGGGCGCTGCTCGGCCTCGGGGTCCTCTCCTGGGGCTGTGGGCAGATGCTCTGGACGTGGTACGAGTCGGTGCTCGGGCGTGAAGTGCCGTTCCCGTCGTTCGCCGACGTCGGCTACCTGAGCGCCGTCCCGCTCGTAGCGGCTGCGCTGATTTCTCTGCCCTCCGGGACGCAGTCGATCGCGGGCCGGGCGCGCACGGTGCTCGACGGCCTGATGATCGCGGGCTCGCTGCTGCTGGTCTCGTGGACGATCGTCCTCGGCCCCGTGTACGAGGCCGGCGGCGACGGCCGCATGGCGCAGATCATCAGCCTCGCGTACCCGATCGGCGACGTCGTCGTCATCACGATCGTTCTCTTCGTGCTCCTGCGCGGGCGACGCCAGGGGGCTTCGTCGTTCCCCCTCAAGCTCATCGGCGCGGGCCTGATCGGCTGGGCGCTGGCCGACAGCGGCTTCGCCTACCTGACCGCGACCGGGAACTACGCATCGGGGAGCTTCATCGACATCGGCTGGTTCGCCGGCTTCGCGCTGGTGTTCGTCGCTGCCTTCCGCCCACGGGTGCGGGACGAGGCGATCGACGCGGCGACGGGCGACGACCGTGCCTTCAGCATCCTGCTCCCGTATGCGGCGGTGACGGCCGCCCTGCTGACGAGCTCGATCGAGCTCTGGCGCGTGGGCTACGCCGACCCGGTCGTCTCGTGGGTCCGCACGTTCATCATCGTCGCGCTCGTCGCGCGCCAGATCCTGACGCTGCTCGAGAACACCTCGCTCACGCGCCACCTCCAGGAGCGCCTGCGACAGCTCCGCGAGAGCGAGCAGCGCTTCGAGGCGCTCGTGCAGCACTCGTCTGACGTGGTCACCGTCGTCGATGCGGACGGCGTCGTCCTGTACCAGAGCGAGTCGGTCGAGCGCGTCTTCGGCTACCTGGGCGACGCGCTGCTCGGCCGCTCGATCGGCGACCTGCTCGACGCGGACAGCGGCCGGCTGCTCGGCGACCTGCTCGAGCAGCTGGTGCAGGAGCCGTACGCGATCCGCGTCGTCGAGCTGCAGGTGCGCCACCGGTCGGGGCGGCTGTGCACCGCGGAGATGACGATCACGAACCTGCTCCAGAACCCGAGCGTGCGCGGCGTCGTCCTCAACACGCGCGACATCAGCGAGCGCAAGACGCTCGAGGAGCAGCTGGTGCACTCGGCCTTCCACGACTCGCTCACGTCGCTCGCGAACCGCGCGCTCTTCCGCGACCGCGTCGACGAGACGCTGTGGCAGTACGAGGACGATCGCGCGGGCGTCGCGGTGCTGTTCCTCGACCTCGACGGCTTCAAGCAGGTGAACGACCTGCTCGGGCACGCGTCGGGTGACCTCCTGCTCGTGCAGGTGGCGGAGCGGCTGCGCGAGTGCGTGCGGCCGCGTGACGTCGTGGCGCGGCTGGGCGGCGACGAGTTCGGGATCCTGCTGATCGAGGCCGACGAGCGGGCCGCCTGCGAGGTCGCCGCGCGCGTCACGTCTGCGCTGCGGGAGCCCTTCCGGATCGACGGCCAGGACATGCACATCCAGGGCTCGGTCGGCATCGCGTTCGCCGACCCGGACGTGGGCGGTGCCGAGAAGCTGCTGCGGAACGCCGACCTCGCCATGTACCGCGCGAAGACCTCCGGCGGCGGCGAGTTCCGCACGTACGACCCGGACATGCACGTGAACCTCGTCGAGCGGCTGCAGCTCGAGGCCGACCTGCGGCGCGCGCTCGACGAAGGCCAGTTCGTCCTGCACTACCAGCCGACCGTCGAGCTGACCTCGGGGGAGATCGTCGGCGCCGAGGCGCTCGTGCGCTGGAACCACCCGTCGCGCGGCCTCGTGCCGCCGACGCAGTTCATCCCGCTCGCCGAGGAAGGCGGCCTGATCGTCACGCTCGGCGCCTGGATCCTCGAGGAGGCATGCCGTGAAGCGGCCGCCTGGCGCGGCATCGGCACGGGGCTCACGATCAGCGTCAACATCTCGGCCGGCCAGCTCCGCTCCGACTTCCCCGACTTCGTGGCGGGCGTCCTCGAGCGCACCAGGCTCGACCCGAAGCGCCTGCTGCTCGAGATGACCGAGACCGTCCTGCTCGACCACACCGACGAGAACCTGGCCGTGCTCGAGCGGCTCAAGGACCTGGGCGTCCGCCTTGCCATCGACGATTTCGGCACCGGCTACTCGTCGCTCTCGTACCTGCACCGCTTCCCGGTCGACGTGCTCAAGATCGACCGCTCCTTCATCGAGCGCATGGAAGGCGGCGACCGCGATGCGGAGCTCGTCCGCACGATCGTCCAGCTTGGCCAGGGGCTGAAGCTGATGACCATCGCAGAGGGCATCGAAGGAGCCGCGCAGGTGGCAGCGCTCGAGCAGATCGGCTGCGTGATCGGCCAGGGCTACCACTTCTCGCGGCCGATCACGGCGGCGAACTTCGCCGAGCTGCTGCGCGGCGGCGAGCCGGTCGACGCGACCGAGCTCACAGAAGCGGTCGCCTAGCCCGTTCCGGCCGGGCCGCGTGCCTGGCACCGGTCGTCCGGGTCGGCGCTCCTACAATCGCCGCCATGGCTCGCGGCGAGAAGCTGATCGCGGACAACCGGCGTGCGCGGCACGACTACCACCTGCTGGAGCGGGTGGAGGCCGGAGTGGTCCTCACCGGGACGGAGGTGAAGTCGCTCCGCGAAGGGCGGGCGACGCTGGCGCAGGCGTACGCGGAGGTGCGCGACGGCGAGCTCTGGCTCGTCGGCCTGCACATCTCGCCCTACGAGCAGGCCAGCGTCGGCGCGCACGAGCCGGACCGGCCGCGCAAGCTGCTCGCGCATCGCAGGGAGATCGACTCGCTGTACGGCACGGTCAGCCAGAAGGGGCTGACGATCGTGCCGACCCGGCTCTACTTCAAGGACGGCCGCGTGAAGGTCGAGCTGGCGGTCGCGCGCGGCAAGGAAGTGCGCGACAAGCGCCGCGACATCGCAGACCGCGAATCCAAGCGGCAGATCGAGCGGGCTCTGAAGAGCCGCTGATCAGGGCAGCGGCGGCGTCGTCAGCGAGAGGACGCCGAGCCGCTCGAGCAGGTCCTCGCTCTCGCGGCGGGCCGCGTCCACGTCGTCGGCGAGCTTCGTGTCGGCCAGCGCGCGCAGCGTCAGCGCGATCTCGTACTGCGTCTCCAGCTCGCGGAACGCCTCGAGGCTCGCGACGAGGTGCTCCCGCGCCTCGTCGCCCGGCTGGCGCGACTGGACGATCGCGTAGCCGGCCGACCGCTCGAGCGCCGCAGCGTTGCCGCGCTCGCCGGCCTCGCGTGCTGCGGGTAGCGCGGCGTCGACCAGCGAGCGCGCCTCCGCGTAGCGGCCCTCGAGCACGAGGCACTCCGCCCGGCGCACGGCGTTCTCGTGGACGAAGCTCGCGGCGCCGATGTCGCGGAAGCCCGCGTCGGCCTCGTCGAGCAGCTCGTGGGCGTCCTCGAACCGCCGGGCGCGCGCGGCAACGCGGCCGAGGTTGGAGGTCGCGAGCGCCGCTCCGATCGGGTAGCGCGCGGCACGCCAGACCCGTTGCGCCTCCCCGAGCAGGACGCGCGCCTCGTCGAGCCGGCCCTGGTCGGAGAGGATCTCCGCCTCGTTGTTGGCCGCCCGCGCCGCGTTGACGACGTCGCCGGCGCGGCCGCTGAGCTCGCCGCTTCGCCGGTAGTGCTCGACGGCGTCGTCCCAGTCGCCGTGGTAGTAGGCGGCGACCCCCGCGTTGTTGTGGAGGCTCGACTGCCCGACGAGGTCACCGGCCTCCTCCAGCAGCGGCAGGGCGCGCTCACGGCGGGTCGGATCGGGCGTGCCGAGCCGCGTGAGCGCGATGTCGACGAGATAGTGCCCGTGGCCGATCGCGCGCGGGTCGTCGCCGGCCTCGGCGAGGCCGATCGCCGTCTCCGCGTGCTCGATCGCCGACGCCAACTCGCCCTGCCGGAAGCGGACGCCTGCGTAGGCGAGCTCGACGTCCGCGCGCCGTGCCGCGTCGCCGGCCGGCCCGAGCTGCTCTAACGCCTGTTCGTACCAGCCGAGTGCGTCCTCGTACTCGCCTTGCCGCTCGCGCAGCACTCCCCGCTTGCGGAGGAGCCGCGCCGTCGTCTCGGGCTGGGACGCGAACGCCTCGGCCCGCTCGTAGGCGGTGTCTGCGCGCTCGTACGCGGCGAAGAGCTCAGACACGTCCCCAAGGGCCTCGGCCACGGCTGCCACGTCGGCGGGGTCGAGCTCGAGCTGATCGGCCGCCGCGAGCGCACGGTCGTACAGCTCCGCCGCGACCGCGTTCGCGAACGTCGCCCGAGCGCGGTCCCCTGCGATGACGGCGTAACGCCAGGCGCGCTCGTGATCCTGAGCTTCGAGAAAGTGCAGCGAGAGGATCCCGGCCTCCTCGTCGGCACGGTCGCCGGCGCGCCGCTCGAGCGCCTCGCCGACGCGCCGGTGGATGTCGCGCCGCCGGCGGAACGAGAGCCCCTCGTACGCGGTGGCGCGGAACAGGTCCTGCCGGAAGCGCAGCACGTCGTCGCCCTCCCAGCCGACGAACTCGCCGAGCCGCTGCCAGCGGTCGAGCGCGCCCGCGTCGTCCAGCTCGTCGCCGAGGATCTCGCGCAGGAGCTCCAGGTCGAAGCTCGGGCCGATGACCGACGCGTAGCGCAGGAGCATGCGGTCGCCGACGTCGAGCGCGTCGATCCGCTCGGTGAGGAGCGTCTCGATCGACTCCGGCAGCGTGTCGGTGTCCGCGCCGGCCCGTGCGGCCGCAACCAGCGCGCGCACGAAGAGCGGGTTGCCGCCGGACCGGACGGCGAAGGCACTGACCGTCTCCGGCTGGAGCGGCAGGTCGCCCGCCGCCGAGAGTGCGAGCTGTGCCGCAGCCTTCTCGTCGAGCGGCCCGAGCTGAAGCACGCCGGCCTCGTCGACGGCGACCGGCTCACCGTCGGCCCGCCGCGTCACTACGACGAGCCACGGGCGGCCGAGCGGGTTCGCCATCAGATGCTGAAGTGCGAAGCGGGACGCGTCGTCCATCCACTGCGCGTCCTCGAAGACCATCAGCGTGGGCATCAGGAACATCCGCAGGAAGAACTGCTCGAGCGTCTCGTGGAGCTTGTCGCGGCGGAACTTCTCGTCGATCGCCTCCGTCTCGGGCGTCATCTCGACCTTCGCGTCGAACGGGATCGCGAGCAGCGGCAGCCACGGCGCGAGGTCGGGCATGACCGCCGGGATGAAGCCCTGGAGGTGGGCGCCGGCCTCCTCTGAGGACAGCCCCGGCATGATCCCGGCGAGCGGGCGCAGGTTCTCGCGGAAAGGGTAGAAGGGCACCTGCGTCGCGTAGCGCTCGCACGTCGCGGTCGAGCTGGTTGAAGCCGACGGCGAGCAGCTTCAGCTCCTCCACGAGACGCGTCTTGCCGATCCCTGTCTCGCCGACGATCTCGACCAGGCGGCCCTGCCGCATGCGCGCCGCGTTGACCGCCTCCTGGAGCTGCGTCAGCTCCGGCTCCCGCCCGACCACCGGCAGCACCTGCGCGGCCTGCTCCTCGCGCACCCCGGTGACGCGGCCGACGCTGTAGGCCGTGACGGCGCGCTCCTTGCCCTTCACGAGAATCGGCTGGCCCTCGGTCTCGAACTGCGTGGCCGAGCGGTCGAGCACCTCGCCGGTCGCGAGCAGGCCGCCCGGCTGCGCGCGCGCGACGAGCCTCGCGGCGAGGTTGACCGCGTCGCCCATGACCGCGTAGGTGCGGCGCGCGGTCGCGCCGATGTCGCCGGCGAAGATCGGGCCGCGGTTGACGCCCGCGCGCAGGTTCAGCGGCAGCCGCTCGTCGAGGATCGCGCGCAGCGCGCGGAGCATCCGCTCCTCGTCGGCGCCCGAGCTCGCGGGCGCGCCGGCCGTGAGGTAGATCTTGCCCGGCGTTCACGTCGATGTCCGACTCGAGCCACGTGATGTCGAGCTCGTCGCACACGCGGCTGACGGTGGTGGCGATCTGCTGGAGCTGCTCGAACGCGCCCTCTGCTCCCTCGGCGCCGATCACGTCGTCGATGCCGGCGTACTTGATGAACGCGACGGTTGCCTGGCGGTGCTCGGCCTCGCCGCGCGCGTAGGCGAGCTGGGCGCGCAGCGCTTTCGGGACGTAGGGCTCGAGGTCGACGCCCGCGGCCGGCGGGACCTCGTCGGCGACGTCGTCGTCCTTGGCCGCCTCGAGCGTCAGCAGGATGCCCACCTCGCGGCGCTCGCCGAGCCAGGCCGGGTCGATCGCCGCGGCGGTCGCCTCGCTGACGAGTACCTCGCCGGCCTGCGAGGCGTCCTCCAGTCCGAACGTGGCGGTCGTGGCCGGGCCGGTGACCATCAGCTCGCGGTGCGTGGCGTCGAGGAGGAACGCGTGCACCGTGCCGGTGTGGACGCCTGTCGACATCCGCAGCGACACCGGCCCGACCGAGCTCATCGTCGAGCCCGCGTGCTCGATGAACCACTGCATGTCCACGGACGCGCGGCAGGCGCGCTCGGCGTGGCCGTCGCCCTCGAAGAGGATCAGCAGCGCGTCGCCGCGGAACTTGAGCACGTCGCCGCCGTGGCGAAGCGTGATCCCGATCAGCCCCTCGAAGACGCCGCTGATCACGAGGATCAGCTCCTCGGAGCCGGCGCGGCCCTTCGCCGCGAGGCGCTCGGACAGCGCCGTGAAGCCGGAGAGGTCGACCGAGACGAGCGTCGCGTCGAGCTCGCGGAAGCGCTCGTCGGGCCGCTCGCGCGCCCACGCGGCGGTCAGCCTTGGCAGGTAGGGCTCGAGCGTGGCCGGCGCGGCGACGGTATCGGTCACGCGGGGGAATCTACGCGCGGCGTCAGCGGCCGCGAAAAACCCCCAATTTGCGGGCAACTAGGACCTGCTTGCGGCGGCTGGTGGGCCGAACGGCCCATACGGCGGGCTGCGCTCGGTGAGAGGGTGCGGCGCCGTGTGCAAGCGATCGTTGAGTTCATCCGTGCGGTGTGCAAGGCTCGAACACTCCGAACGAGGACGGGGCTAGTTGGCTGTGGCGAAATTGAGGATTGCGGGAGCGGCCATTGCTGCGCTGGCGGCTCTGCTGGTGTGCGCGCCCGGCGCCTGGGCCGGCACCTTCGTCGTCGACTCGAACGGCGACACCTCACATGGCGTCTGCGCTCCGGCCAACTGCACGCTGCGCGATGCGATCGACGCTGCGAACGCCAACACCGGCGCCGACCAGATCCACTTCAACATCGCCCCCTCTGGGCCGCAGGAGATCGACGTGGCGACCGCGCTGCCGAATATCACCGATCCCGTGACGATCGACGGCACGACGCAGCCGGGCTTCCTCGGCCCGCCGATCATTCGCGTCGACGGCGGCACGAACTTCTACGACGGATTCTTCGTCGACGCGGGCGGCGCGGGGTCGGTGATCCGCGGCCTCACGATCACCCGCTTCGGTTCGAGCGGCATCACGGTCGCGGGCGACAACGTCGCGGTCGTCGGGAACGACATCGGCACGGACTCGGCCGGCTCGGTCTCGCTGGGCAACGGACTGGGGATCCAGGCCTTCGGGGCGAACGCGACGATCGGCGGCACGACCGCTGCCGACCGGAACGTCATCTCCGGCAACAGCGGCTTCATCAGCTATGGCATCTACCTGAGCGGCGGCGGCACGGGCACGGTCGTGTCGGGCAACTACGTCGGTACGACGCCGGACGGCCTCTCGGCCCTCCCGAACGGCAGCAAGGGGATCGAGGTCGACCCGGGCGCCACGGCGACGATCGGCGGGGACAACACGGGCGCGGGGACGCCGGCCTGCGACGGCGCTTGCAATCTGATCAGCGGTAACAACAACGGCGGCATCGAGAGCTACGGCACGGTCACGATCCAGGGCAACTGGATCGGCGTCGGCGCGGACGGGACCACTGCGCTGGCCAACGGGGCGTTCGGCGGCGGCATCATCACGGGCGGCGGAGCGACCATCGGCGGCGCGACGGCGGCCAAGCGCAACGTCATCGCCGGCCTGCACGAAGGCGCGATCTCGGTGTCGGGCTCCCCGGCCAGCTCGGTCACGATCCAGGGCAACTACATCGGCGTAGACCCGGGCGGTCTCACGGCCATGCCGAACGCGGGCCAGGGCATCACGGTCAACTCGACGACCGGCGTGCAGATCGGCGGTTCGAATGCCGGCGAGGGCAATGTCATCTCGCAGAACACCGGCGACGGCTTTGTGGTGGGCGACGCCGGGATCCTGCTCTACAACGCCTCGGACGGCGCTCACATCGAGGGGAACGTGATCGGCATGGACGCGGCCCAGACGGCGTCCGGCTTCGGGAACACCGGCCCCGGCGTCTACGTCCGCGGCTCGGCGAACGTCGTCATCGGCGGCACGACCGGGACGACCCCCGGCACGGCATGCACCGGCGCCTGCAACGTGATCACGAGCAACACCGGTGCCGGGGTCCGCATCGACGACTTCAACGGGTTCTTCTCGACCGGCGCCTCCGTGCAGGGCAACTACATCGGCACGAACTCGGCGGGATCCGCCACGTTCCCAAACCACGACGGCGTCTCCACCAACAGCCAGGGGACGACGATCGGGGGCACGACGGCGAGTGCACGCAACATCATCGCGGGCTCCACCAGCTTCGGCGTCATCGTGAGCTCGAGCGGCGACGACGCGGTGATCGCGGGGAACTACATCGGCACCGATCCGGGCGGCACGGTCGACTTCGGCAACGGCAGCACTGGAGTCCTCGTCGGAACCGGCGCGACGAACGTCGTCATCGGCGGCGCCGTCGCGGGCGCCGGCAACCTCATCTCCGGGAACGGGTCCGGCGTCAGCGTCAAGGACGACAGCACCATTCAGGGCAACCTGATCGGCACGCAGGCGGACGGCACGAGCGCGCGGGGGAACTCCGGGCCTGGGATCTCGGCCGACGGGGACGGCAACGTGATCGGCGACTCGTCGGTGGCAGGTCGCAACGTGATCGCGGCCAACAGCGGGCCCGGCATCACGCTCACGGGCGGCGCCGGCAACACGATCCAGGGCAACTACGTCGGCGCCGACGCGACCGGCAACACGCCGCTCGCCAACGGCGGCAACGCGATCGACACGTCGGGTGAGACCGACCTGCTCATCGGCGGCACCAACCCCGGCGAGGGCAACGTCATCGGCGGGAGCGCGCTCGAGGTCGTGCTCGACGGCTCGGACGGCGCGGTAGTCCAGGGCAACTCGATCGGGGTGGGCGCCGACGGGGGATCCGACATCGGTTTCCACTCCTGCGCGTGCGTGGGTGCGGGCATCAAGGTCGTTGACCTGGCCGAGGTGCCGAGCCCGGTGGCGCCGCTGATCGGCGGTGATACGGCCGCAGCGCGCAACCTGATCGCCGCCGGCGTCTACGGCGTCTGGATCACGACGCAGGCGGACGGAACAGAGGTGCAGGGAAACTGGATCGGCCTGAACAGCGCCGGCAACGTGTCCCTCAACGACGCGGACGGCGTCCGGGTCGAGTCGAGCGACTCGGTGGTCGTCGGCGGATCGAACGCCGGCGAGGGCAACGTGATCTCCGGCAACGGCGGGGCCGGCGTCTTCAACGCCTTGGACGCCAGCAACACCGTGATTCAGGGCAACTACATCGGTACGAATCCAGCCGGCACCGGTGTACGCCAGAACTCGACCGGCATCGCCGACAACGGCCTGGACACGACGATCGGAGGCCTGAACACAGGCGGTGCCGGCGCGTGCACGGGAGAGTGCAACCTCATCTCGGGGAACACCGGCGCGGGGATCTCCGGCAGCGCGGCGGCAGGTCTCGTGATCGAGGGCAACTGGGTCGGCGTCGACTCGACGGGTGCGGTTGCGCTCCCGAACACCACCGGGATCTCGATCACCGGCGGCACCGCGGGCATCGGAGACGTGGGCGCGAACCTGCGGAACGTCGTCTCCGGGAACACCCAGGACGGGATCGACCTGAACGGCGGCGCCGCCACCGCCTACAACGTGCTGGCGAACTACGTCGGTACGAACGCCGCCGGGACGGCGGCGATCCCGAACGGCAAGCGCGGGATTCAGCTCATCGGCACCAATCAGGCGGAGGTCGGCGGCTCGAATCCCGGCGAGGGGAACCTGATCTCCGGCAACGGCACGGACCCGGGCCTCGTGCCCCCTGACAGCGGGATCGAGGTGACGGGCGCGGGCGACGGCAACGTCATCAACGGGAACCTGATCGGCACGGACGCGGCCGGTACCGGCGGCCTCGGCAACACGGACTACGGCATCTACGTCCACGGCGCGACCAACACGCTCGTCGGCGGCTCCGCCTCGACGACGCCCGGCGGGGCGTGCACGGGCGAGTGCAATGTCATCGACGCCTCGCCGAAGTACGCGATCCTCGTCGAGGACGACGGCTCGAACCTGTCGAGCAACACGACGATCGAGGGCAACGTCCTCGGTCTCGACGTCACCGGGACGACGAAGTCGGCGGCCCTCGGCAACGACATCGGCGCGATCCTCCTCAGGAGCGACCACGCGACGATCGGCGGCTCCACCGCGGGCTCCCGCAACGTCATCTCCGGGAACGACAGTTGGGGCGTCGTGCTCGACTCCACGGCCGTCCACACCGACATCCAGGGCAACTACATCGGCACCGACACGACGGGCATGCTGGCGCGGGGCAACGGCTCGACCGGCGTCTTCGCGTCCAGCGGCGCTTCAGGCGTCACCATCGGCGGTTCGGCAGCCGGCCAGGGCAACGTCATCTCGGGCAATCTCTGGGGAATCGCCGCCGATGCCGACGGCGTCGTCGTGCAGGGCAACTTGATCGGGACGAACGTCGCGGGAGCCGCCGCGCTCGGGAACGCGGGAATCGGCGTGAACGTCAGCGGGGCGGGGTCGACGATCGGCGGCAGCACGGCCAACGAGCGCAACGTGATCTCCGGGAACGGCACCGACGGCATCCGGCTCCAGGGCCCGAACAACACGGTCAGCGGCAACTACATCGGGACGAACGCAGCGGGCACGGCCGCGATCGCAAACGTCTTCCTAGGGGTGGAGATCACAGGCGCCGGCGCGAACAACAACACGATCGGCGGCAACACTGCGGCTCTCCGGAACGTGATCTCGGGGAACAACAACGGCGTCATGAGCCAGGGCGGCGCCGCCGGGACGAAGATTCAGGGGAACTACATCGGGACGAACGCAGCGGGCACCGCAGCGATCGCGAACGGCCAGGGCGTCAACGTGGCCGGAGGCGCAACCGTCGGCGGCTCGAATCCCGGCGAGGGCAACCTGATCTCGGGCAACACGTTCGACCAGGTGTATACGCAGGGCGGCTCCCCGAACACCGTCGCCGGGAACGTCATCGGCCTGGACGCGGCGGGCACGACCAACCTGAATCCGGGCTTCGCCGTCGGCGTCGAGGCGTGGGGCGCGGGCACGGTCATCGGCGGCGCCGGCGGCGCCCACAACGTCATCTCAGGCGACCGCGACGCGATCATCGTCCGCGACACGGGCGACAACACGGTGATCCGTAACAACTACATCGGGACGAACGTGGCCGGTACCGCTGCGGTGGCCAATCGCTACGGGATCTGGCTCGACAAGGCGGCGGGCGTCGACATCGGTGGGCCGGCGCCGGCCGACGGGAACGTCATCTCGGGCTGGAGCCACGGCGTCCTGGTGGACGGCGTGGGCGCCGACGGGACGCAGATCCGCAACAACTACATCGGCACCGACAAGACCGGCACCGTCGACCTCGGCAACGGCTTCGGCGTCGACATCGACGCCGGGAGCACGACCACCGAGGTGGGCGCCGGCCCATCGCAGGGCAACCTCATCTCGGGGAACACGGTCGGCATCCTGATCCCCGGCGGCACCTCGACCGGCAACACGATCGACGACAACCGCATCGGCCCCAACGCCTTCGGCAACTCCGGGATCGGCAACGGCACCGGCATCGACGTTGCCGGCGACAGCACCGTCAGGATCAACAGCAGCTACTCGAACACGATCGCGTACAACAGCGGCATCGGCGTCCGCGTGGAGACGACGACCGGCCAGGCCACGATCAGCTCGAACGACATCTACTCGAACGGTGGCCTCGGCATCGACCTGGATCCTCCAACCGGGGTGGACACGAACGACTCCGCGGACGGCGACGGCGGGCCGAACAACGGCCAGAACTACCCCGTGATCACGAACGCCGTCTCGGGCGGGAACATCGACTTCTCGCTGGACTCGAAGCAGGGCGACTACATGGTCGACTTCTTCCGCTCGTCGAGCTGCGACCCTTCGGGCCACGGCGAAGGCGAGACCTTCTTCATCAGCCGCCTGACGCATCACACGAACGCGGACGGCAACCAGCTCTTCTCGACTCCGGCCGGGCCGCTGCCGCCGGGGAGCTACATCACCGCGACCGCCACGAGCGACGGCAACGGACCGACGATCACAACCGGCGACACGTCCGAGTTCTCCACGTGCTTCCACGTGGCGGCGGCGTCGGCGACGTACACCGTCGACCGCACCGACGACGTGGGCGGGTTGGCCTGCACGGCCGTCGCGGGAGACTGCGACCTGCGCAGCGCGATCGAGCACGCGAATGCGAACTCGGGCGCGGCCGACACGATCGACTTCGACCTGCCGCTCGCGGGCGTGAACACGATCGACCTGAGCAGCGACCTGCCTGCGATCACCGATCCCGTCACCATCGACGGGACGACCCAGTCGGGATTCGTGGGCCCGCCGATCGTGGTCGTCGACGGCGGCTCCGGGTCGGGCAACCTCTCGACGGGCCTCGAGCTCGCCGCGGGCTCGGACGGCTCGACCGTGCGCGGCCTGGTGATCGGGAACTTCGACGTCGCCGGGATCCTGCTCGACAGCGGCGGGAACACGATCGCGGGCAATTACATCGGCGTCGACTGGACCGGTGGCGGAGCGTTCGCGAACGGCGTTGGCATCTCCGCCAAGCCGTCGAGCGACAACAACGTCATCGGCGGCGGCAATCCGCTCGACCGCAACGTGGTCTCCGGCAACACGCAGTACGGCATCGAGCTCGCGCAGGGCGGCGGCAACGCGTCGGACAGCGACTCGGTGCTCGGCAACTACATCGGCATCAACGCGGCCGGCATCGACGCGCTTGCCAACGGGGGCGACGGGATCCGCGCCGACGGCGGGAGCGACCTCTTGATCGGCGGCATCGGGGCCGGCGAGGGCAACGTCGTCTCGGGCAACCTCGGGATGGGGATCCGGCTCGAGAATACGAGCAACGCGAAGATTCAGGGCAACTACGTCGGCGTCGACGCGGGCGGCCTCGCGCCGGTCGGGAACGACTACGGCATCAACCTGCGCTCCTCGACGGACACGACGATCGGCGGGACGACCGCCGCTGCGCGCAACGTGGTCAGCGGCAACCTCTCCGGGATGTACCTCGAGTTCAACGACGGCACGATTGTCCAGGGCAACTTCGTCGGCCTCGGCGCCGACGGGGTCACGAACATCGGCAACATCGATTCGTCCCCCACGGCCGGGATCACGGTCGACCAGGCCTCGCTGGTGCCGGGCGCGACGCCGACGCTCATCGGCGGCACGGTCTCCGGAGCAGAGAACTACATCAGCGGGAACACCGAGGGCATCCAGCTCCTGGACGCCGACGCCGGTACGACGATCAAGCACAACTACATCGGCCTCGACACCAACTGGAACGGTGCCGGGAACCTCCACAACGGGATCGACGTCTTCGATACGCCGGGCGTCGTCATCGGCGGGCCGACCGTCAATGACCGGAACTTCATCTCCGACAACTCGGACGCCGGCGTCCTCGTCGAGGACTCGGCGGACATTGCGATCCAGGGCAACTTCATCGGCACCGATCCGGCCGGCACCGACTCGAAGGGGAACGGCGCCCAGGGCATCTACGTCATCGGCGACAGCCCGAATGCCACGATCGGCGGCGCGGCGACGCCTGACGCGGGCGACCCGCCGGGCAACCTGATCGTCGACCACAACAACGAGGGCATCCTGCTCGAAGGCGGGGCGGGCCTGGATCCGCGCGGCGCCCACATTCGCGGCAACATGATCGGCCTCGACTCGACGGGCTCGGCGACCCTGCCGAACTACGGCAGCGGCATTGCCATCACGAACGGCGCCCACGACAACGTCGTCGGCAACGACACCGGCAGCGGCTCCGACTACAACGTCATCAGCGCGAGCGGCGACGGCGGCGAGCCGGGCGTGTGGATCGACGGCGGCGGTAGCGACAACAACAAGGTCGTCGGCAACCGGCTCGGCACCAACCGCGACGGCACCAACACCGGCCCCTTCGATACGCAGAACGGCAACGACACGGGCGTCACGATCAGCGGCGGCGCCCAGCACAACACGGTCGGCGGCACGACGCCCGACCTGCGCAACCTCATCGGGGCAAACAACACGGGCGTCGACATCACCGACGGCGCGACCGCGTTCAACAACGTGCAGGGCAACTGGATCGGGATCGCGATCGACGGCGCAACCGCGCTCGAAAACGACTACGGCATCGCGATCGAAAACGACGCGCACGGCAACTTGATCGGCGGCGCCGGTGCGGGTGCGGGCAACCTGATCGCGGCGAGCACGTACGACGGCATCTCGATCGATGGCGCCGGCGGCATCGAGCCCCTGAACAACGCGATCAAGGGCAACTCGATCGGCGTCGCGGCCGACCTGACGACGCCGCTCGGCCAGGACCTCGGCATGGAGCTCACGAACGCCGCGAACCTCAACGTGATCGGCAGGGAGGGCGGCGACCCGGCGTCTGCGGCAAACCTGATCGTGGGCAGCGCCGACGCGAACGTCCTGGTCAACAACAACTCGCTCGGCAACGACTTCATCGGGAACACGATCAAGGACGGCCAGAGCGACGGCATCCGCATCCTCAACGGCTCCGACAACAACAGCGTCGTGGGGAACACGATCACGGGCAACGCCGAGGCCGGCGTCGCCGTCGGCGGCCCGCTCGGCAACGAGATCCTCCAGAACTCGATCGACAACAACGGCGGGCTCGGCATCGACCTCGGCGCGCCGGGCGTCCTGCCGAACGACCCGGGCGACGTCGACTCGGGCATCGGCAACGAGGGCCAGAACTACCCGGACCTGACCGACGCCAACGTCGCCGCAGGCGACCTGACGGTCGACGGCACGATCGACTCGATGGCGCTCTTCAGCGGCAATCCGGCGCACTACAGCGTCGAGCTCTTCGCGTCGCCCGCGTGTGACACGCCCGGCGGCAACGGCGAAGGGCGGACGTTCATCGGAAACACGGGCGTCGTCGTCGACGGGGCGGGCCATGCGACGTGGCAGATCACCGACAACGGCACGTCGGTCACGCCCGGCCAGGTCGTCACGGCTACCGCCACGGACGAGGACGGCAACACCTCCGAGTTCTCGCAGTGCTTCACGGTGACGAACGTCGTGACGCCCCTCAGCGGGACGATCGACCTCACCCAGGACAGCGCGAACGTCCGCGCCGGCGCCCAGTCGGTGCCGATCTCGGGCATCGACCTCGGCGCCCTCACGCGCGGCGCGGGCCCGAACACGGCCAGCGCGCCGCTCGACGGGATCCCGCTCGAGGGAATCAAGATCGCCGGCTCGCCGCTCGAGGGCATCCCGCTCGAGGGCATCGGGCTGACGCCGCAGATCCTCAACCAGGCGCTCGGCGGCGTGCACCTGTCCGACATCCCGCTCACGCCGCCGGCGAACTGGCCGGCGCTGCTCGCCGGCACGCGGCTCGCGAACGTGCCGCTCTCGACGCTGACGCTCGCCGACGTGCTCTCGCTGCCGAGCCTGCCGGCCGGCTTCCACGACATCACGCTCGGCTCCGTCGACCTGAGCAGCTCGCCGCTCGAAGGAATCCCGCTCGGCGGGATCGCGCTCGGGCCGAAGCTGCTGAGCGCCGTGCCGCTCGAAGGAATCGCGACGACGACGCCCGCGCAGAACCTGCAGGACTGGTGCGACGCGATCAACGCGACGCCCGGCTACTCGTGCTCGAACCCGAGCGTCACACTCGCCAACGAGACGGTGATCAGCCAGGTCGTCCGCGGCGTCCCGCTCGACGGCATCCCGCTCGACGGCATCCCGCTCGAGGGGATCAACCTTGCCGGCACGCCGCTCGAGGGCATACCGCTCGAGGGCATCGACCTGAGCGGGACCCCGCTCGAGGGCATCCCGCTCGAGGGCATCAACATGAGCGTCTCGCCGCTCGAGGGCATCCCGCTCGAGGGGATCAACATCATCGGCTCGCCGCTGGAGGGCATCCCGCTCGAGGGCATCCCGCTCGTCAACTCGGCGATCGAGTGCACCGGCGGCTTCTGCCTCCCGTCGGCGCACAACACGCTCGGCGACGCCGTGAACGAGAACCGCGTCAAGCCGGGCGCGACGCTCGGGATGCTCGACGGCGGCTTCGGCGACGTCACGCTCGACAACCTCGTGGACGCGCTCAAGAACGGGAGCGGCCTCTCGCTCGCCGATGTCGTCCCGGGCCTGCCGCCGGGTCACACGCTCCACGACCTGCTCGCCGCGCTGCTCGGCACGTCCGCCTACGACTGGTCGCAGCTGAACCTGAACACCTTCCCGATCGCCGACTTCTCGTCGGACGGCGGCGTCGCCCACTACCACGCCGACTTCGAGGTGACCGGCGGCGCGCTCCTGATCCAGCCGGTGACGATCCACGCGACGCTCCCGGCCGGCGGCCGCTACGTCCCGCATTCGTCGGTGCGGAGCCCCGGCGGCGCGATCCCCGATCCCACGATCGGCGCCGGCGGCCAGCTCTCGTGGAGCTTCAACGCTCTCCGCGGTCAGCCGTACACGCTCAACTGGGACGTGAAGCCGGGCCTCGACCTGGGCGGCTCGGCGGTCGGGGCGAACATCGAGCTGAGCAGCGGCACGACGCTCGCGACACCGGTTACGACGAACGTCATCCAGACGTTCAACAGCACGGACTCGCCGAACGGCGACACGAACGATGACCCGGACACGGCGCCGTCCCTCGCCGGCAACAGCCTCTACGTCTCGCACCTGACGAAGGGCGACGTCGACTACTACAAGATCCCGATCGGCCCGTACGGCTCGCGGGTCGAGGTGACGCTGAGCCACATCCCGTCGGGCTCCGACTACGACCTCGCGCTCGCCGGGCCGCCCGCTCCGCGCCTGCGGGCGGCGCCCGCCAACACGATCCCGCTCGGCAACCAGGAACTGCCGGACACGAAGGTCGAGCTGAACCACCGCGACCAGCCGCTGCCGCCCGAGGCGCTCCAGGACGTCCCGACCGGCGAGCTGGCCACGAGCGGCCGCGTCGTGCGCGGCGTCGCCGACAACCGCGGCAGCTCGCCCGAGCACCTGTCGCTCCTGTCGCAGGGTGAGGTGGGCTCCTGGACGATCCAGATCAGCGACTATCAGGGCGACTCGCCCGATCCGTACGTGCTCGAGGTCAAGAGCATCCCGTCGCCGGACTTCGGCCCGTGCGCGCCACGCTCGATCGCGAACTCGACCGTGGCAGCGGGGCCGTCGGTCAACTCGAGCACGCAGACGCTCTTCCTCGTGGACGAGAAGCGCCTCATCGCCACCTTCGGCAGCAGCGCCACCTCGACGCTGATGAGCAAGCTGTCGACGCTCGCCGGGCGCAGTGACGTAGTCGGCTCGGTGGTTCGCGTCGAGACCGGCCCCGGCGTCCCGGCCGCGTACAACGCCTGGGACGGGAGCCCGTGCTCGCCGGAGGCCGCGAACAACGTCGTCCGCACGATCGGCTCCTATCTCGACACCCTGCAGGCGTCGGCACCGAACCTGAAGTACATCGTCGTGGTCGGCGGCGACGACATCGTCCCGTTCGCGCGCGTGCCGGACAACACGGAGATCGCGAACGAGCGCACCTACCGCGAGTCGCTCGGCCAGGTCGACAACCAGTACCTCAGCTCGATCGGCCAGGGCTTCCTGCTCACCGACGACGTCTGGGGCGAGAAGGCCGCGCCGCAGTTCCTGGGCAGCGAGCTGTTCGTCCCCGAGCTGGCGGTCGGCCGCCTCGTCGAGTCGCCGACGGACATCGCCAGGACGATCGACGGCTTCACGGTGGCGAACGGCCTGCTCACGCCGTCCAGCTCGCTCGTCACGGGCTACGACTTCCTGACCGACGGCGCGCAGCAGATCAACGTGCCGTTCGCGGCCGGGCTCGGGACGAACGCGAAGACGCTGATCAACGAGACCTGGGACCGCACCCAGCTGCTGGCACAGCTCTTCCCGGTCGGCGGGGGCGGGCCGAAGCTGAACTCGCTGAACGCGCACTTCGACCACCAGCGGCTGCTGCCTGCCGCCGAGAACGCGGCGAACCGCCAGTCGAACCTCGTGACCACGGCGGACATCACGGCTGCGATGAGCGGCCGGCTCGGGTTCTCGCTCGGCTGCCACTCCGGCCTCGCCGTCTCCGACGCGATCTTCGGGGCGGCGAACCTGCTCAGCAGCGACTGGGCCCAGGCGATGCTCGGCCAGGGCGCTGCCGGCTGGATCGGCAACACCGGCTACGGGCTCGGCGACACGACCGACGTCGCCTACTCGGAGCGCCTGCATGCGCTCTTCGCCCGCAAGCTCGACGGCACGTTGACGCTCGGGCAGGCGCTCGAGCAGGCAAAGCAGGACTACCTCGGCACGTCGGCCGTCCTCACCGGCTACGACGCGAAGGTGATGATGGAGGCGACGTTGTACGGCCTGCCGATGCTGCGGCTCGGCTCGGGCATCCCGCCGGCCCCGCCGCCTCCGCCGCCGCTCCACACCGATCCGACCACCGGGCTTCAGGCCGCCTCGTTCGACGTGTCCCCGACGTTCACGCGCGTCACGACCGCAAACGGCAAGTACGACAAGGCCGACAGCGGTATCCAGTCGACGCCGCGGCGGCCGCTCGAGCCGCTCGTCTCGCTCGACGTGACGCAGCCGGGCACGCTCGTCGCGCACGGCGCGCTGATCAACCTGCTCAACTCGCCGACGGCCGACGAGACGAGCTTCGATGCCGTCTTCAGCCAGGTGACGACCGATCAGGCCGCCGACGACCCGACGCTGGCGGGTGTGAACGCGTTCCCGAGCAAGATCCAGAGCGTCGCGACCTTCAGCGGCCTGACCAGCCGCAAGCAGCGGCTGAACCTGGTGGTCGGGCTCTTCCGCAGCGACGGGCCGACCCTGGCGGGCATCGGCACGCACCGCCGGTACACACGCGTCGCGGGCGACACGCTCTACTCGACGTCCGACGACTGGCTCGAGCCGGAGCTCGGCGAGCTCCAGGCGCTCCGGATCGTCACCGGCGGCACCAACGTCGGCTTCAGCGCCGCGGTCACCGACCCGACGCCGTCGGGGCCGGGCAGCATCGTCAAGACGGTCAAGGTCGTCTACCGCGACTGCAACGGCACGTGGCGGACGCTCACGCTGTCCCCGGCCGGCGGCAACCGCTGGTCGGGCGGCGGCACCGTCCTCCCGGCGAGCTGCATCAACATCGACTACTACCTCGAGGCCGCCGACGGTGCCGGCAACGTTGCGGTGTCGAGCAAGAAGGTGCAGCTCGAGCCGCTGACCGTGCCGGCGCCTACCACGCCCGCCGGTGCGTCGCCCATCACGCATGTGCTCAGCCCGGTCTCGCCGACTGCGAGCGGCTGGTACGGCGGGCCCGTCCAGGTGACGCTCAGCTCGGCCGAGTCGATTCGCTACGACGTCGACGGCGTGGAGACCGACTACACCGGGCCGTTCATGGTGACCGGGGACGGGGTCCACTTCATCCACGCGCACACGCCGCTGGGCGCGACGGACGACATCGGCCTCGGCATCGACGGGACCGGGCCGGTGACGACGATCACGCGCACGCCGGGCACGCCGGACGCAAACGGCTGGTATGGCTTCAGCGTCACCGAGCAGGTCTCCGCGATCGACCCGGGCGGCTCGGACGTGGCCCAGATCCGCTGCGCGCTCGACCCGGCGGGAGCCCCGCCGACGCTCTTCTCGCAGCTGCCGGCGAGCTGCCCGTACGCGGTCGCGAACGGCGGCACGATCATGATCGACGGGATCCACAAGCTGTACGCCGCGGCCATCGACAGCGCAGGGAACGGCGGCCCGGTCGTGTCGGACACGTTCCAGATCGACAGGACGCCACCGGTCGCGACGATGGGCGCGCTCCCGCCGTTCCAGACCTCGCAGGCCTTCAGCCCGACCTGGTCGGGGACGGACGTCGGCTCGGGCATCAACAACTTCGACGTCCGCTACCGGCAGGCGGCGAGCAACGCGTCGAGCTTCGGCGGCTACACGACGTGGCAGTCGGCGACGCCGGCCCTCACCGCCGTGTTCACCGGCACGGCAGGCGCGACGACGTGCTTCTCGGCCCGGGCGCGCGACCACGCCACCTGGGTGGGCGTCTACGGCGCCGAGTCGTGCACGGCGACTCTCCTGGACGACGGAGCGATGACGCGCTCAGGGTCCTGGTCGACGACGAGCGCAGCCGATCTGTACGGCGGCAGCGCGTCGCGTTCGACGACCTACGGGGGAACGCTGACGTCGCCGACGATGGTCGGCAAGCAGTTCGCCCTGCTGGTGACGAAGCAGCCGGGCGGCGGCACGATCCAGGTCAAGTGGAACGGAGCCACGCAGCTGACGCAGAGCCTGAGCGCCGCGACGCGCCAGCCGAAGCAGCTCCTGACGTTCACGCTTGGCTCGCTGCAGAGCGGGACGCTGCAGGTGTACCTCCCGGGCTACGGCACCGTCGACATCGACGCCGTCGGCGCCTTCAAGACCCCGTAGCGCCTAGACGTTCTGCCACTTGGTGGCGAAGAGCCCGCCGCTGTTGGCGTGGCTGAGTGCCGACGCGATCTTCCCTGCGTCCCGGTCGGCGTTGATCGCGGCGGTCAGAGCCTGAGCCGCGCGATTCATCCGATCGAGCGCAGCCAGGGCGCGGTCGCCCGACGTCTTCATTTGCGCCACGGCGTCCGCGAACGCTTTCTGCAAGGCGCGCGAGTCGGCGGTGTAGCTGAAGCCGTCGGCGGCCCGGCCGAATGACGCGGCCAGCGCCGTGGCGTCGTTCGCGACCCTGGTCTCGGCCTTGATCCAGCCGTCGGCGGCGCTCGCGAAGCCGGAGTACGCGGAGAGGAACTTCGGCGAGACGTCGTCGCCTGCCGTGACGCGTGCCAGCTGCTGCCGGGCGCGCATGGCGGAGGCGCGTGCGCTGGCAAGCAACGGCTTCCACCGCGCGTCGAACGTTCGCTGCTCGGCTGCCTTCTGCCGGGCGAATATGCGCACCCGTGCGTCGGCGAATCCTGTCCGCTGGAACGCCGCCTGGACGTCCGGCGTCATGGCGAGCGACGACTCGGGAGTCGCCGGGTTCTTGTCCATCGTGGCGAGCGCCTGTCCCAGCAGCCGGTCGCTCTGCCGCAGCGCCGGCGGGAGGTCCTCCGCCTGGACGGACTGGCCGCCGCACGAGACGGCGACAAACGCGAGCGTGAGCAGCAGCAGGGGGCGTGTGGAGCGCATCGACACACCATCGGCCGCGGCGGCCGAGTCCATGATCGTGGACCGCAAACCGCCTGCAAATGGCGATGCGGCTACCATGTGCCGGTAACACACATACGGGGGCGACCTGGTTTCGACGTGGTCGGTTCTCCGGCTGAGCTGCAGGTCGAGGTCCCCGGTCGGCCTCGTTAATCCACCGGGAAACAATGCAAGTGCGAATGAAGACAACGCACTCGCTCTCGCTGCCTAACCAGTAGCTGAGCGCGTCACCCCGAGCTGGGCCCGTGGCCCGGGTAGTGGCGTCAGAAAACGGGCTGGCACCGAAGGAGCGCTGATCGCCGGAGGTGCGAGACAACAGGATCGGCTGGCTCGACGGTAGGTCGGCTCCCACCGGCCGGCGAGTGAGATCAATGGAAGCCTAAGCCTGTAGACGCTCAGTTCGGTGCGGCCGCGGACGCGGGTTCGATTCCCGCCGCCTCCATCTTGGGCTTGTCCGAGCGGGTCTGGGAGTCGGTCGATCGACCATGTGTCGGCCGGCTCTGCGCGTTGGCGCCGAGCACGGCGGAAGGCCTCCTTCCCTTCCCGGCTTCGCCTGCTTGCGAAGCACGCGCGGCCGCCGCGACTGCGGTTCGGCTCGCCGGCCAGAGTCACGTCGAAGGCGCGTCCCTCGTCGCCGGAAAGCAGCTCCAGAGATACCCGTCCGGGTCCGCGACGAACGGTTGAACATCCATCGTGAGCAATTCGAGCTGCTCCCCGCGCTCGCACTCCGTCAAGCTCGTTACGCTGATCGGCGCGAATCCTGAGGAGGCTCCTGATGTCGGGCTACGTCGTCAAGCCGCTTGATGCGAGTACGTGGGACGCATTCGCGCGGCTCGTCGAGCGGCACAACGGTGTGTTCGGGGGTTGCTGGTGCACCTGGTTCCACACGTTCCACGCGGAAAAGACGTTCATCGCCGACAGCAACCGCGCACGGCTTCAGCTATGTCCGTCCGAAAGGCACGAGGAACTGCGTGATGCGCAAGACCGTGCCGTGAGTTCATACCGAGCGCGCGCGACGGCGTTCAGTGAGCCGCCCAGGCCTCACGTCTCAGGGACGTAACCGCACCGTCGCGCGCATCAGGACTCGCTAGGGTCGGGGCACCCAACGAGAGGATCTTCGTGAGCTTGCTCATCCGCTTTGCCCCTCCGTCGCTGACGGCAGATCAGTACGACCAGGTGGTGCATCGACTGGAAGAGGAGGGCATCTCCCCCGCGGACGGACTTGACTACGAAGTCTGCTTCGGCTCGGGCGACCAATGCAAAGTCAGTTTGGTCTGGGATTCCAAAGAGCACCTCGATGCCTTCGCTGCTCGCCTGATGCCGATCCTCGCAGAGCTCGGCGTCGACCCGGGCGAGCCCGAAGTGTTCGAAGTCCACAACATCATCAAGCGCTAGCGCCTCCTACCGGCGCCAACCCTGACCGCGAGGCTCACAGGCCGGCTGCCTCAGGCGTCATCCCGAACGCTCGCGCGCTCGAGCGTGCCGTCACTCGGCCGATCGAACAGCTTGCGCCGGCTCGATCCCCCGCCTCCATGTTTCGGCGCCAGGTCGTCCGGACGCGCGATGAGCGCGCCGGACGACCAGATCACTTCAGTCAGTCGTGCAGGTTCCCGCGTTGGAGTGTTCCCGTCTCGCGCTCGGGGAGCGCCATCCGCTCGCGGTCGAGCTCGTACGTCCACGGCAGGCCGGATGCCTTCCAGCCGTTCTTCAGCCGCATGCCGTGGAACACGCTCTCCGGGTCGTCGACCCGGCTGCCTTCGCTTCGGCGATCTGCGCCGCGAGCGGGAACGCGCCGTCCATGCGGCCGAGCGCGACGAGGTGGCCGCCCTCGTCCCACCGCGACCGCGATCTTCCAGCCGTTGGCGAGCGCGTGGTCGTTCGCGGCTGCCATGAGGACGTTGGCCTGGGCGAGGCTCAACGGCATCCGCGCAACCTAGCCGCGACGGTCACGGCCGAGAGCGTTCTTGAGCCAGTGCCTCGGCTCCTCGATCGGCCGGCGAGCGTGGGCTGCCGGCGGCGCGCCCGCCGACCACGCCGGTCGCGAGCGCGCCCTCCCCTGACTGAACGAGTTCCCGCTGAAACTAAATGCGCCGGCGCCCCGGGCGGCCGGGAGTGACGGCCGCGGCCACGACCGCGGTCTTCGCCACCGGTGACGGCCCGGGTGTGACGGCCGCCGCCACGACTGCGGTCTTCGCCACCGGGTGCCCGATGACGCCGACCCTTCCAACGCGTGCTGCTCTGACTGGCATGTTCAACCTCCTACGGTCACGGCGGCTTCATCGGCCTCGATCGAGGCGATGATCGCCTGAATTGGAATCCGGCCGTTCGCGATCAGCTGTCCACCCGAGCGGCGTGCTGCCGACGCGAATGGCGCGGCCCAGAGGTTCTCCCAGATGATCACGCCGGCGACGCTGCCCGGCTCCATCGCGTTGGCGAGGTGCGCGACATCCTCTTCGGCCAGCAGTTCAGCCAGCTGTCCCTCGATCATCTCGAGCTCTCCGAGCTCCTCGATATCGGACAGCTCCATCGCGTCGACAGTGCCGTCCTCGTCCTTGGTGAGGATGAGGACGTCGATCACGCGGATCGTTCCCGCGTCGACCAGCGCCACCAGCTCCTTCGCCATCTCGCCCGTGAAGCTGCTCTTGCCCGCCGGAAACTCGACGACCACGTAGTCCACTGGGCCTAGCTCGTCCAGCGATGTCTCCTGCATCACGCTCCTTCCGTTGCCGGCTGAACGGTCTCACCTGGATGCCGGTGAGCCCAGGTTGCTGCATCCCGGGGGACGGGACGTCACCCCATTGGGATAGTCGGGGCGCGGCGCGCCCCTTCGCGGACGGTGAGGCCCCGCCGTGAGGGCGTGCCCGGGTCGGGCGAGAGGTCGGAACGCCGGCTCAGCCGAGGCTGCGGCGCGTGCGACCATGCGCGCGTGATCGTCAGACCACAGGAGCCGAGCGACTACGAAGCAGCGAAGGCTGTCTACGCAGAGGCGTTCAAGCGTGCAGAACAGGGCGATCGTGTGCCACACGAGGTGGAAATCTTCGCCGCACTCTGGGAGGCGAACGACGTGATTGACGAGCTGTCGTTTACCGCGCTGGCTCAGAACGCGGTTGTCGGTCATGTGACCGCAAGCCGCGCGAAGGTCGGTCTCGACTCCGTGGTCGCAGTCGGTCCGATCGCAGTCCTTCCCGACCACCAGGCGAACGGGATCGGAAGCGCCCTGATGAACGCGCTACTCGGCGCCGCGGACGCGCAGGATGTCCCCCTGGTCGTCCTGCTCGGGTCTCCCCGGTACTACGGCCGCTTCGGGTTCCGTCCCGCCGCGGAACTTGGCGTGATGCCGCCGGAGGCGGAGTGGGGCAGCGCCTTCCAGGCTCGCCCTCTACGCGCGTACACACCGTCAGTCGCCGGAGCATTCGAGTACGCACCGGCCTTCTCGTCCTAGATCGCGTCAGGGGTCAATCCCGAACACGGGCCCAGCCGAGCGTGCTGACGCTCGGCCGGTTGAGGTCACCGTCCGGGCGGCTCCGGCGACGTCCAACCGGGAAAGACAGCCCGCAGTCCGGCCTCGACGCAGGCGCGGTCGTCATCGCCGCTCGCGCCGCTCGCTCCGGCTGCGCCCAGCACATCCTCGCCGCTTCGGATCAGCACCGAGCCCGGGCCTGGGATGAGCGGCAGCCGCACAAGCCTGCCGACCGCGTCGAAGAATCCCTTGTGGTTCTCGTGGGTGGCGGCAAGTCCCTCGCCGTCGCGGTGCCAGAGCGCTGTTCCGGCTGCCTTCGTTTCGGCGATCTGGGCCGAGAGCGGGAACGCGCCGTCCATGCGGCCGAGCGCGACGAGGTGGCCGCCCTCGTCGACGACCGCGACCGCGATCTTCCAGCCGTTGGCGACTGCGTGCTCGGTTGCGGCTGCGATGAGGACGTTCGCCTGCGCGAGGCTCAGCGGCATCGCCGGAACGTACCAACGCTGATGCTCAGGATGACAAGGGCCGGCACCCAGCCAGCCTGCGTGGATCTAGACGCGCGCTTCCCCTTCTCCTCGACGGGTAGACGAAGCTCAGTAGCCAGCTCCCCTGACCGAAGGAGGACGAAATGGGAAAGCTGATCGCGACTACCCAGGCCACGATCGACGGCGTCGTAGACCCGGTCAGAGAGTGGGTCCAGCCGGACGGAGATCACGGCGTCTACTCGTTCGAGCGTCAGGAGAGATCCGGCGGGCTCGTCCTTGGCCGCAAGACCTACGAGGGGCTGGCGGGGTACTGGCCGAGCCAGTCGGGCAAGTGGGCAGACATGGTCAACGCGCTGCCGAAGTACGTCGGGTCCAACACCCTGTCCGGGGATCTCGAGTGGAACGCGACTCTGCTCCAGGGGAAGCTCGAGGAAGCGATCCCGGCGCTGAAGGATGAGGTCGACGGCGCCCTCTTCATGCACGGGAGCGGCGAGTTCGCGTACGCCCTGGCCGAGAAGGGCCTGATCGACGAGTACGAGGTCTACCTGAACCCACTTGTGTGGGGCCAGGGAAACGTCCACGTGCTCGGCGACAGGGGAACCGTCCGGATGGAGCTCGACGGCGTCAAGCGGTTCGACTCCGGGGTCGTCCTGCTCACCTACCTCCCGAAGTCCTGAAAGCACGTCGCTCGGCTGCGATCGAGTCGAGTACGCTGGCTCTCGTCTCTTGACCGAAAGGTCAGCCGAGCATGAACAAGCCGCGCATCTTCCTCGGGTCGTCGGGCAAGCAGGCCAAGCTGCTCCAGGCGATCACGCGCGGGCTCGAAGAGGTGGCGGAGGTCGAGCCCTGGACGACCACGTTCAACCCGGGGCGGAGCACCCTCGACCGGCTCGTCGAGCTCTCGCAGGAAGTCGATTTCGCCGCCTTCGTGTTCGCGCAGGACGACTGGACGACGACGGACGCGGCCCAGGATGGGCAGGCGTCGCCGCGCGACAACGTGGTGTTCGAGGCCGGCCTGTTCGGCGGCGCGCTCGGCATCCGGCGCACGTTCATCCTCCACGCGAACGGCTCGAAGCTGCCGACCGACCTGCTCGGGCTGACCTCCGTCCGCTACGACCCGGCCGCCGGCCCGGCGGAGGTCCGCGCGATCAGCGAGAAGCTCCGCAAGGCGATCGAGACCGAGGGTCGCCGCGGCCCGGTCGAGGGGCTGTGGTGGCAGCTTTCGCTCACCATGCGGACAGAGGAGGAGCCGTCGGCGGTGAGCCTCCTGCAGATCTCGCGGGACCGCGACGGCGGCCTCAACGTGATGGGCCGGGCCTGGCAGGAGGACGGCACGCTGTCGTCGCGCTACTGGAGCGAGGCGGCCAAGGAGCACAGGGATCCGGCCGGCCTCATCTACTTCTGGAGGGGCGAGCGCCCGCGGCACCCGAATGCCCCGCAACTCGAGGGCACGGGCGAGATCAGGCTGGAGACCACCGACCGCGCGACCGGGTACTGGACGACGCGGTCAGATCGCGACCCCGCGCTGAATGCCCGAACCGCCGGCATCTACGTCCGAGCCGACCCCTCGGACCTCGAGGTGCTCGACGGCGGGAGTGAGGAGGAGCGGGCCGGCCTCATCGCGCAGCGCCTCCAGGAATGGAAGTCGGCCGCGAACGCATTCTGAGCAACTGCGTCGACGGAGTCAGGCGTCGCAGGCGACGGCGATCTCGAGCGCCTCGCAGATCTGGACCGTCCGCGGGTCGCTGAGGCGGCCAAGGCGCTGGACGAGCGTCGCGATCGACACGCTTTCGACCGAATCGAGATTCACGACCGATGTGCGTGGCACGGGATCGTCGCCCGGCTCCAGCAGCCGCACCCGGTGAGCGTGGCCGTGGTGGGCGGCCACCACTGATTACGATCGCCGCCATGAGCCTCTCCGACTTCGAGCGGGTGCCGCTCCTGTTCGGCCCGTCGCCTGTCCATCGCCTCGAGCGGCTCTCGGAGCACCTCGGCGGCGGCGTCGAGATCTGGGCGAAGCGCGAGGACTGCAACTCCGGGCTCGCATACGGCGGCAACAAGGTGCGGAAGCTCGAGTATCTCGCGGCGGACGCGCTCGCGCAGGGCTGCGACACGCTCGTCTCGATCGGCGGCGTGCAGTCCAACCACACGCGGCAGGTCGCGGCGGTCGCCGCACGCCTCGGCCTGGGCTGCGTGCTCGTCCAGGAGCACTGGGTCGAGTGGGCGGACGTCGTCTACGACAAGGTCGGGAACATCCTCCTCTCGCGGATCATGGGCGCCGACGTCCGGCTCGATCCGGCCGGGTTCGACATCGGCATCCGCCAGAGCTGGGAGCACGCGCTCGCGTCTGTCGAGGAGAGCGGCGGAAAGCCGTACGCGATCCCCGCCGGGGCGTCCGACCATCCGCTCGGCGGGCTCGGGTTCGCGCGCTGGGCCGAGGAGGTGGCGGAGCAGGAGCGCGAGCTGGGCGTCTTCTTCGACACGGTCATCGTCTGCTCGGTGACCGGCTCGACGCAGGCCGGGATGATCGCGGGCTTCGCCGCGCAGGAGACGCCGCGCGCTGTGCTCGGGATCGACGGCTCGGCGACGGTGCCGCAGACGTGGGATCAGATCGCACGCATCGCGCGGAGCACAGCCGAGGCCATCGGGCTGGGCCGAGAGCTGCGCGACGACGAGATCGTGCTCCTCGACGAATGGCACGCGGGCACCTACGGGATCCCCGACGAGCAGACGATCGAGGCGATTCGCCTCTGCGCCCGTCTCGAAGGGATGCTCACCGACCCGGTGTACGAGGGGAAGTCGATGGCGGCGCTGATCGACCTCGTCCGGGACGGGCGGATCGAGCCGGGCTCACGCGTGCTGTACGCCCACCTCGGCGGCCAGCCGGCGCTGAACGCTTACGCCGGCGCGTTCTAGCGCCGGTGGGCCGCCCTCACGCCCATGAGTTGCGGACGAACTCGACCGCGCAACCGTCGTGCGATCTCGGCGTGAAGGTCGGAGACGCGCGGGAGCGGCTTCGCGATTCGCTGTTACACGCCGGGCTCGATTTCGAACGCCTCGATTCCGGGCCGACGTGGCAGGGTTCAAGGCAGGCCGCCACCGCAAGCACCCCGGTGACGCGGAAGCTCACTCCTGGAGGTACGCCCGGCCGCGGTTACTAGGTCGCGCCGAGGTGCGCGCGGATCTGCTCCTGGCCGTGCTTCATTGCCCAGTTGTGGTTCGACGCGGAACAGCGGCCGGAGCACCGGTGTCAGGTGCCGGATCAGCGCGTGGTTCACGGATGGGCGCCAGTCGAGCGTCGCGACCGTCTCGCCGTTCGACTCCTCGAGCGTCCATTCGCCGCTGCCGTCGAAGTCCTTCGAGAGCCGCGACAGGATGCGCCGCGGCCGCTCCGCCTCGATCACTTCGAGGCCGAAGTTGACCTTGTAGGGCAGGTACGCCTTCACCAGCAGCTCGTTCTGGTTTCCCGGGGCCGGCGGCCCCTCGTCTCCGGTCGCGCGGATCACGAAGTCGGTCCACCAGCGCTCGTACCCGAGCACGTCGCCGATCGTGTCGTAGACCTGGTCGATCGGCGCACGCACGACCCAGCGATCGACGAACCGGTAGGCGGGAGGCATCGAGCGATATTCGCACGATCCCGGGCCCGACGCCGTCCGCGCGCCGCTCAGCTGAGCGCCGCGCGGGCGCGGACGATCGCGTCAGCCGTCGCGGCGATGTCGTCCTCGGTCGTCGACCAGTTGGAGATCGAGACGCGGAGGAGCCGCTCGCCTCGCCAGGTCGTGCCGCCGAGCCACGCCGTTCCCTCCTCCTGGATCCGCTGCTCGATCCGCTGCGTGAGCTCGGTGTCGCCGACGCGGATCAGCACCTGGTTCAGAACCACCTCGTTCGCGATCTCGATGCCGTCCACGGCTCCGAGGCGGCCGGCGAGGTCGCGCGCGTGCGCGCAGCAGCGGTCGACCAGCTCCGCGACGCCCGAGCGGCCCAGCGAGCGGATCGCAGCCCACGTCGAGAAGCCGCGCGCGCGGCGCGACGACTCGAGCACGAAGTCGCCGCCGCCGTACTCGCGGCCCGCCTCCTGGCCGGTCAGGTACGCCGCCGTGTAGGCGAGTGCCGTCGCATGAACGTCCGGGTGCGCGCAGAACGCGTAGCCCGAGTCGTAGGGGACGTTCAGCCATTTGTGCCCGTCGCACGCCCACGAGTCGGCGAGCTCGATGCCGTCGACGAGCGCGGTCGTGCGAGGGCTCGCCGCCGCCCACAGGCCGAACGCGCCGTCGACGTGCAGCCACGCGTCGTTCGCCTTCGCGGCGCTGCCGATCGTGACGAGGTCGTCGCACGCGCCGGTGTTCACGTTGCCCGCCTGCGCGCAGACGATGGTCGGGCCGGGCTCGAGCGCCGTAATCGTCTCGACGAATGCGCCCGCGTCCATCGCGCCGTTGGCGTCGGCAGGGATCTCGTGGATCGCCGCCTCGCCGAGGCCGAGCAGGCGGAGCGATCGGTCGATCGTCCCGTGGCGCTCGGCGCCCGCCAGGACGCGGACGGGCGGCGCACCGTGCAGGCCGTCGCGGCCGACGTCCCAGCCATGCTGGTGCAGCACCCACCAGCGCCCGGCCGCGAGCCCGACCGTGTTGGCGCCCTGGCCGCCCGTTGCGAACCCGACCGACGCTGTCGCCGGGATCCGCAGCAGCTCCTTCAGCCAGTCGCCGGCGACGTCCTCGAACGCGAGCGCGGCCGGCGACAGTGCCGCGTTGAACCCGTTCTGGTCCCAGCCCGTGGTCAGCACGTCTGCGACGAGCGCGGCGTCGAGCGAGCCGCCGATCACGAACCCGAAGTAGCGCGGCCCGGCCGTCGCCATCAGCCCCGGCTCGGCGCCGGCGACAAGCTCGTCGACGATCTCGCCGAGCTCGGCCGGGCCGTCCGGCAGCGGAGCGCGCTAGCGCGTCCGCGACGGCTGCGGCGATCACGCTCAGGCGTGACCCGCGCGTCCCCGACGCCCGCGCGATAGTCGGCGACGAGGTCGGCGGCGTGGTGCAGCGCGGCGCGCAGGTCGTCCATCGGCCGATCCTACGGACCAGCCGGCGGTGCCCGGCGACGTCCTACTCTGGAGAACGGTGCGAGCAACCGCGCCGACGATCGCGTTGATCCTCGTGCTTGCCCTCTACGGATGCGCCGGCGGCGGAGGTAAGGACAAGCTCTCGACGAGCGCCACCCTGATTGCGAAGGCCCGGCAAGCGAAGACGTTCGCGCGGTACGCCCCGATCTTTCCCGCAGCACGCCGGCAGGGAGCGGTGCTCGATTCATGTAGGCCCGGTCGGCTACACCTTCTCCGGCGTGTGCTCGATACACATCCACCGCGGGAGCACGACGTCCACCGTGGCGTTCACGCAGGACTTCGGCAGAGACGGGAAATACACGTGGGTCGTTCGAGTCCCGCGCGAGGGCGCAGCGTTCGTCGCACACGCATCGGGCGGCGGGCTCGTACAGGCGATTTCCTAGCCTGCGAGGAAGCGTTCGACCCACTCGTCGTTGAGCGCGTCGGCCTGCCGGAGCGTGCGCGGCGCGGGGATCTCGACCGTGTCGTCGAGTTCGAGATGGCGCAGAACGCCGCGCACTGCGGCCTCGTATCCGGCCTACGGTCACGAGGTCCTCGTAGACGACCTCGTGAGGGACGACGCCGAGCTCGCCGTACAGCTCGCGCCAGCCGCGCTCGCCCTCCTCGAGCAGTCCGACCAGGCTGGCGATGAAGTAGGCGTCGTACTCCGGCTCGCCGGTCGGCGCAGGCGGCTCGGTGTCCGAGACGATCCACACGCCTTCCTGCGCGGCGCGCGCCCACGAGACCGCCTGGCGGACGACGTCGCGGCGCATCATGTGGACGACGTGCAGGTTCGGGAACGCGGCGTGGAAGACCTCGGCGCGGCTCCGGCCGGCGAACTCCTCCAGCTCGTGGAACCGCCGCACGACCCACTCGACGTTGTTGAACATCAGCTTCGCGCCGAAGAGGCCGTTCGGGGTCGAGCCGATCCGGTAGACGAGGTCGAGGTACTCGCGCCGGTTCGCCACGCCGCCGTGCTGCTCGGCATAGATGCCCTCCTCCCAGAACTTCCACCCGGGCGGGAATGCGTCCGGCGGGCCGTCCAGGAAGTACTCCTCCGGGTGGCCGGCCAGGCTCCGTGTCCGACAGCGCGCGGCACAGCAGCGTCGAGCCGCTGCGCTGGGTCGCGCACACGAGGTAGGAGCGCTCAGGCAGCAGTCATCAAGCTGGAAGTGCCAGATGATCGACGACGGCTTGCCGCGCCAGGCCGCGTTCGTCGCGGCGATCGCCTCTGCGTGCAGCGCCCAGATGTACGGCGGGTCGCCGGGATCCTGCGCGGGAAGGCGTACGCCGTCGCCGATCGTCACGCCGTCGTCGTCGAGGAGCGGCGACGGCACCTGCGGCTCCTCGCAGCGCACCACGCGGAAGCCGAGCGGAAGCGCGGCCGCCAGGTACTCGCTCGCGCGGCGCGGGTAGGTGGGTATGTAGCCGAGCTCGCCGTTCGGGCCGTTGGTGAGGAGCGGCAGGCCGATGTCGGCGAACAGGCCGCGCTGGTCGGAGACGACCAGGTGCCCGCCGGGGCGCAGGACGCGGGCGAACTCGCGGAACGGCTGGTCGATGTCCGGGAGATGAACGAGCGCGATCGCGCAGACCACGAGATCGACCGAGTCGTCCGCAAGCGGCAGGTCCCCGAGCTCCGCCTCGTGGAACTCGCCCTGCGGGATCTTCTCGCGCGCGACGGCGAGCATCCCGGGCGAGGAGTCGACGCCGACGATCGTGTGGCCGCGCGATGCAAGGTAGGCGGCGTGCCGCCCGGTGCCGCAGGCCGCGTCGAGCGCGTGGCCGACCGGCAGCCCGGCCAGGATCTCCCGCACGACCGGCTCCTCGAGCTCGAGCAACTGGTTTCCGGGCCTGTCGTAGAACGGCGCCCACTCGTCGTACAGATCTCGCGTGGACGCGGGCCTGGACTCCGTGCCCGCGCCGAGCGCGTCGGGCGCTTCGAGCAGCGCCTGGATCTCGCGAAAGCGTGCGAGCGTGAACTCGCGGTCGTACTCGCCGGAGAAAGCACGCAGGAGCGCGATGCCCTCCAGGCCGAGCAGGTACGCGAGCGGATGCTGGTAGATGGTGCCGCGGTGCACTTCGACCTCCATGGACGTGGGAAGAACGGACGACGTCGGAGATCTAGAAGCGCTTCATCGGCCGGCAGAACGTAGCAACCGGCCGCGGGGTGGAGCGCTCGTGCGCTCCACCCCGGGGGCTGATGTCTACGGCGACTTCTGGATGGTGGTCACGACGAAGTTGTCCCAGATTCCCTGAGCGCCCTGCCCGAAGAGCCGGGCGCGGCCCGCGTCGGCCGGGTTGCCCGTGCCGACGGGGATGGACACACTGAGCTCCGGCGAGTCCGGGTGCTGGTACGGGAACGCGTCGACCAGGCTGAAGAGCCCGTGGCCGATCTGGAACGATCCGATCTTCCCGGCGAGCGACTCGCCGGGCCCGTTCGACGGGTACGTGCCCGTGTACTTGACATGCTGCTTGTCGAGCGGGATCCCGACGTTCTTGATCTTCGTCGCCAGGTGCCCGTCGATGCGGTACTCGACCGAGTTCTGCTTCGCGTCGTACGCGATCGAGACGTTGTGCGGGCCGGGCGAGATAGCGAACTCGTCCGCGATCTGCGTGTACATCTTGCTGCGGCCCACATTGGTCGCACCGGGGCAGCCCGGGTTGGACGTGTTGCCGGTCACGTTCGTCGGCAGCCGCTCGATCAGGGTGAACGCGCGATGCGAGCTGAGGAACCAGTCGAACAGCTGGCCGGTGCAGAGGTCGAGCATGTTGAGGACCACGCCCGCCTGCTGTCCCTCGAAGACGTTGGCGCTGTAGTCGGGTGTCACCGGGTCGGACGGATTCGCCCACGTGCCCGAAGGCCCGAAGACGCCCAGCTGGGTGAGCGGCGTGATCGTTCCCGACGTCTCTGCCGTCATGTCGACCGAGAACTCGACCGAGCCCTTCGCCGGCACGGGGAACGCGCTGTTGCTGAGCTCGATGTACTTCAGGTGGTCGAAGACGCTGAAGTCGGCTCCGATCCGGAACGGCACGGCACGAACCTTCTCCGCGCCGCCCGCGAAGCTGATGAAGTGATTGGCATCGACCGGCGTGACGTCGCCTGGGCCGAACAAGTTGTTCCAGGCGGAGTTTCCGCCGCTCGAGAAGTCGTCGTACACGACGACCGACTTGTTGGGGCTTGTCGCCGTGCCGCTCGCAGCGAACACGGCGGCGGCCAGTGCAGCGCAGGCCGCCAGTGCGAAGATCCTCAACCGCATGAGGAACCCTCCCTCTCTCGTCCGCGGGGGCTCGGGGTGCCACCCGTCTCGGCCGACCCTACGCGGGTCTCGCAAAAGGTGCCGGAAGAACTAGCTGCCTTCCGGAATCTACCGTCAGACGGGGGTCAGGAGCGCATCGAGAGGCGCCGTCGGGACGATCCCCTCGACCGCGCGCGCGAGCTTCTCGTCCAGTGTGACGAGCGCGTCGCCCTGCAATTTCGTGAGCGCGACGTACTCGGCGTCGTAGGTGTCGGCCCAGCCGAGCTGCTCCGCGTATCGCCACGCGTTACGACGCAGCACCGCGTCGCCCAGGTAGCGGATCTTGATGCTCCAGAGGCGCTCGAGGCGCGCGAGCGCCTCTTCGGCGGGCAGCTCGCCGCGCGTCACCGCCTCGCGCATGACCGCGAGCGTCTGCGAGCGGAGCAGCGTCGGCGCGAGCAGCTCGTGCTCCGCGGCGACCTCGATTTCCTCCGCCGCGAGCCGCAGGGCGGCGCCGCAATCGATCACGAACTTCGTCATTCGCCGGACGGAAGGTCGTCCCAACCGGATGACACACTCGTCTCCGGGCGTGCGACAGTAGCGCCCACCACCCAACAGGAGGCCTCATTTGCTTGCAGCTGACTATCCATTCCTCGACGTCCTCTGGACGATGCTCATCTTCTTCGCCTGGGTGATCTGGTTCTGGCTCCTGATCACCGTGTTCGCGGACATCTTCCGCCGGCACGACATCGGCGGCGGCGGGAAGGTGCTCTGGATGGTCTTCGTGATCATCTTGCCCTTCCTGGGAGTGTTCATCTACCTCCTCACGCAGAACCAGGGCATCAACGAGCGCAACATCGAGCGCGCGCAGGCCCAGAAGGCGCAGTTCGACCGGTACGTGCAAGAGACGGCTGGCGGCGGCGGGGGCGCGGCCGGCGAGATCGAGAAGGCCAAGGGGCTGCTCGACTCGGGCGCGATCACGCAGGCCGAGTACGACGCGATCAAGCAGAAGGCCCTCGCGGGCTGAGCGATTCACGCGCGCGGCCCGGCTCGTGCCGGGCCGCGCGCTTGTTCGTGGGATTCAGGCGTCCTAGGCTCTTGTGGTGCCCGCCATGACCTGCACGAGCTGCGGCGCCGAGAACCCGGCCGGGCAGAAGTTCTGCGGGGACTGCGGGAACGCGCTTGCCGCGGTCTGCTCGTCGTGCGGGGCGGCCAACCCGCCCGGGCAGCGGTTCTGCGGGGAGTGCGGGACGGCGCTGTCCGCGTCCGCGACCACGCGAGAGCCGGCCGCCCCGGCTGCCGAGCGGCGGCTCGTCTCGGTTCTGTTCGCCGACCTCGTCGGGTTCACGTCCGCCTCGGAAGGCCGCGACGCCGAGGAGACGCGCGAGCTCCTGTCGGCCTACTTCGCGACGGCGCGGACGCTGGTCGAGCGCTACGGCGGCACCGTGGAGAAGTTCATCGGCGACGCCGTGATGGCGGTGTGGGGGACACCGGTCGCGCAGGAGGATGACGTGGAGCGCGCCGTGCGCGCCGCCCTCGATCTCGTCGCCGCGGTGCCAGGTCTCGACGAAGCGCTGCGCGCCCGGGCGGGCGTCCTGACGGGCGAGGCCGCCGTCACGCTTGGCGCCGAGGGGCAGGGCATGGTCGCGGGCGACCTCGTCAACACGGCCTCGCGGATCCAGTCGGCCGCCGAGCCGGGCACCGTGCTCGTCGGCGAGGCGACGAAACGTGCGTCCGAGGCGGCCGTGGCGTACGAGGACGCAGGCGAGCACGAGCTCAAGGGCAAGGCCGAGAGCGCTCATCTCTGGCGCGCGCTCCGAGTCGTCGCGAACCGCGGCGGCGAGGGAAAGGCGAGCGCGCTCGAGGCGCCGTTCGTCGGCCGCGACCGCGAGTTCAGGCTCGTCAAGGATCTCTTCCACGCTGCGGGGGACGACCAGCGGGCAACCCTCGCGACCGTCGTCGGCGTCGCAGGCATAGGCAAGACGCGGCTCGCATGGGAGCTGGAGAAGCACATCGATGGGCTCGCCGACGTCGTTTGGTGGCACCGTGGCCGGTGCCTCGCCTACGGGGAAGGCGTCGCGTTCTGGGCGCTGGCCGAGATGGTGCGCATGCGGGCGCGCATCACCGAGGACGAGCCGGAGGACAGCGCGACTGCCAAGCTCACCGCGGCCGTCGAGGAGCAGATCACCGATCACGGTGAGCGCGAGTGGGTCGAGCCGCTCCTGCGCCACCTGCTCGGTCTCGGCGAGCGGCCACAGGTCGAGCGCGCCGACCTCTTCTCGGCGTGGCGGCTCTTCTTCGAGCGGATGAGCGACACCGCGCCGGTGGCCCTCGTCTTCGAGGACCTGCACTGGGCCGATACCGCGCTGCTCGACTTCATCGAGCACCTGCTCGAGTGGTCGCGGGCGAAGCCGATCTTCGTCCTTACCCTGACCCGCCCCGAGCTGTTCGAGCGGCGCCCCGACTTCGGCGTGCACGGACGCAGCTCGACACGACTCGGGCTGGAGCCGCTGAACGACGAAGCGATGGACGCGCTGCTCGACGGGCTCGTCCCGGGGCTACCAGATGAGGTGCGCATGCAGATCCGCGACCGCGCCGACGGCATCCCGCTCTACGCGGTCGAGACCGTGCGCATGCTGCTCGACCGCGGCGCGCTCACCCGCGACGCGGACACCTTGCGGGTCGCCGGCTCGCTCGAGGATCTCGACATCCCCGAGACGCTCCACGCGCTCATCGCAGCACGGCTCGATGGCCTGGAGCCGGAGGAGCGCGAGCTGATCCAGCACGCCGCTGTGCTCGGCAAGACCTTCGGCGCTCGCGGCCTCGCCGGCCTGGGTGACGCCGACGCGGAAACCGTCGGCCCGGTGCTCGACCGTCTCGTCCGCAAGGAGCTGCTCACGATCGACGCCGATCCGCGCTCGCCGGAGCGCGGCCAGTACGGCTTCCTCCAGGCGCTTGTCCAGCGTGTCGCCTACGAGACGCTGGCCAAACGGGAGCGCGGACGCCTGCATCGCGCCGCGGCCTCGTACCTCGAGCACGACGCGGGGTTGGACCCCGACGAGATCGCCGAGGTGATAGCTGCGCACCACCGCGACGCGTTCGAGGCCGATCCGAACGGAGCGGACGCGGCCGCAAGTCGGCTGGCAGCCGGCTCCTGGCTCGAGCGCGCGGGCGAGCGCGCGGCGTCGCTCGGCGCACCCGAGGACGCGCAACGCGCGTTCGACGACGCCGCCGCGATTGCCGACGAGCCGGCCGAGCGGGCGCGCCTGCTGGAGCAAGCCGGCAAGCTCGCCGAGCAGGCGGACCGGTTCGCCGACGGCGAGGAACGGCTGCGCGCGGCCGTCGAGATCTTCACCGCGATCGGCGAGACCCATGCTGCGGCGCGTGCGGCGTCGTCCCTCGGGGTCACGCTCTGGAGGCTCAATCGTTCGGACGAGGCCCTGGCGACCTTGCAGCCGGCCTTCGAGGCTCTCTCGAACGACGAGCGCGACGTCGATGTGGGCAGGCTCGCGGCCACGCTCGCCCGGATCGAGCATTTTGCGGGTGAGCAAGCGCGTGCCTCCGAGTACGTCGAGGTCGCACTCGACGTGGCCGAGGCGCACCGGGACATGGCCCTCCTGTCCGAGGCGTTGAATACGAAGAGCCTGATCGTGCCCGCGTCGCGGCCGGCAGAGCAGCACGCGCTGCTGCGCGAGGCCCTGCGAATCGCCGAGGAGCACGATCTCACCGAGCAGCTGATCCGGGCGATCAACAATCTCGTCGTCCACGCGGAGGTCAACGACCGTCCCGCCGAGGCGACCGTTCTTGTGGAGCAGGCCATCGACGTCGCGCGCGCCCGAGGTCACCGCGCCTACTTGACGTGGTTCGGCGCCGCGCTCGTCACGGAGCATTTCGAGAACGGTGACTGGGACGAGGCGTTCGCGCTGGCGGACGAGACCCTTCCCGAAGGAACGGTGCACACCGGAAACGCGATCGTGGCCGTGTGCTTCCTCGCGAAGGCGTGCTTCGAGCGCGGGGACGACGAAGGCGCGCGCGCGTGGCTCACCCGGATACCGCCGGACCTCGCCGAATCGACCGATCTCCAGAACGCGATCGGCGCCGTGTTCGCGGATGCGCTGGTCGCGTTCCTGGGTGGACACGTCGCCGACGGCATCAAGAAGTTCGAGGATGCCTGGCAAGCGCTCGCCTCGCGAGGGCAATGGATCAACGCGGCGCTCGCGCTCGAATGGGCTGCGGACGGGGCTGTCCTCCTCGGCGAGCCTGCGGCAGCGGCACCGCTCGCTGACCTCTACGACACCGTTCCGGCCTCGGCGCTGACCCGCTACCTGCGGATCGAGGGAGGCCGCGTACGTGCGCTCCGGGCCGGCGTATCCGGCGAGGAGGACGTCGCGGCGGACGCATACGCCGAGGCGCTCGCGGCGGGGCGCAGCTTCGGGCGCAACGGCCATCTCGCACAGGTGCTGGCCGAGTACGGCATGTGGCTCGTCGAGTGCGGTCGAGCCGCCGAGGCCGAGCCGCTGCTCGACGAGGCGCGCGCGTTGTTCGAGCGCATGGGTGCGAGACGCTGGCTCGAGCGAATCGACGCGGTGCGTCCGCAGGAGCCCGTCACGGCCTAGGCGCCGACAAGCTCCCTGAATGCGGGCTCGTCGCGGATCGCGTCGAGATCCGAGTCGCCCTTCGCGAAGTCGCGGAACTGCTCCGCGGTGTCGATCGCCCGCCTCAGGTGCTCGAGCGCGGCGGCCGTCCGGCCGGTGAGCGCCTCGAGGCACGCGGCGTTGTAGGCGAGCGTCGGGTCCTGCGGGTGCGCGTCCGCGAGTTCGCCGGCGGGCTCGACGATCGCCTCGTACTCACCCGCCTCGTACTGCGGGCGAAGATGCGCCCATAGCTCCCAGCCGCCGCCCACGAACGCCTTCCCCGGCGTTGCGCCGACCGCGAGGATCTCGGTGCCGTCCTCCTCGGCGAACGCCGTCCGCTTCACGCCGGGCTGCACGTACACGAGCGTGCCGGCGGGCGCGTCGCGGCGCTCGCCGTCCAGCTCGAAGACGGCGCGGCCGCGGATCACGACGTAGAGCTCCTCGTCCCCGCTGTCCTCGACGTGCTCGGGCATCAGGCGGTCACCCGCCCTGGGCGGCGTCCATGCATTGACGCCGAAGGCCCGGATGCCGAAGTGGTGCCGCACCGGCCGGAGCGTGCAGCCGTTGTGCTCGATCTCGTCGAGCTCGTCGAGGCGCGCGACGGTGTAGCCGCTCACAGGGACGAGTCTAGGCATCCGTAGGATCCGCGCGATGAGCACCCGCGAAGCGGCCTGCAGCTGCGGCCAGCTCCGACTCTGGGCCGAGGGCGATCCGGTGCGCGTCTCGATCTGCCACTGCCTCGCCTGCCAGCGGCGCACCGGCAGCGTCTTCGGTGCGCAGGCGCGCTTCCCGGCCGACCGGGTTCGCGTTGAAGGGCGCCACACGGACTACACGCGCTCCTCGGACGAGGATCCCGACCGGAAGGCCACCTTCTCGTTCTGCCCCGAATGCGGCGCGATCGTCTTCTACACGTCGACCGGCCTGCCCGACTTCGTCGCGGTGCCGGTCGGTGCGTTCGCCGATCCGAGCTTCCCGCCGCCGGAGTTCTCCGTTTGGGAGACGCGCCGCCACCCGTGGGTGCAGCTCCCCGACGGCATCCAGCATTACGACTAGGGCATGGACCTTGGCCTGATCACCTTCGCCGACCTGGCGCCCGGCCAGGCCCCGGCGGAGCGGATGCGCAACCTGCTCGAGGAAGCGCGGCTCGCGGACGAGCTTGGCCTCACGGTCTTCGGCGTGGGGGAGCACCACCGGCCCGACTACCTCGTCTCGTCGCCGACCACCGTGCTCGCGGCCATCGCCGCGCAGACGCAGCAGATCCGCCTCGCGAGCGCCGTGACCGTGCTGTCCTCCGACGACCCGGTGCGCGTGTTCGAGCAGTTCGCCCACGTCGACCTCGTCTCGGGCGGGCGCGCCGAGATCATCGCCGGGCGCGGCTCGTTCATCGAGTCGTTCCCGCTGTTCGGCTACGACCTGGACGACTATGACGAGCTCTTCTCCGAGAAGCTCGAGCTGCTGCTGGCGATCCGCGACTCGGAGCGCGTCACGTGGTCTGGGCGCCACCGCGCGCCGCTGGAAGAAGCTGTTGTCTGGCCGCGGCCGCTGCAGCAGCCGCTGCCCGTCTGGATCGCCGTGGGCGGCACGCCCGAGTCGGTGCTGCGCGCGGCGCGACTGGGCTTGCCGATGACGCTGGCGATCATCGGCGGCCAGCTGGCCCGGTTCGTGCCGTTCGCCGACCTCTATCGCCAGGCGGGGGCCGAGGCGGGCCACGCCGGCGAGCCGATCCTCGCGGTCAACACGCACGCGTTCGTCGCCGACACGGTGGAGGAGGCCGACCGCGCGTTCGGCCCGCCGTATCTGGAGGTCATGAACCGGATCGGCCGCGAGCGCGGCTGGCCGCCGTCAGGGCGGGGCGAGTACGACGCGCTGAAGTCGCCCGCCGGCCCGCTGAACGTCGGGTCGCCCGAGCAGGTCGCGGAGAAGATCGTGGCGATCCACGAGCTCTTCCGGCCGCAGCGCTACCTCGGGCACATGAGCATCGGCGCCGTCGAGCACGCCGCCGTCATGCGCGCGATCGAGCTGTTCGGGACGAAGGTCGCGCCGCTCGTGCGCGCAGCCGTGGGCTAGTTCCCCCAGAGCGGCCGCACCTCGATGGCGCCCGTCGCGGCGAGCGGGTGTGTCGCGGCGATCTCGACCGCCTCCTCGAGGCTGCCGCACTCGAGCAGGTCGAAGCCGCCGACCGCCTCCTTCGTCTCGGTGAACGGGCCGTCGGTGACGAGCGTCTTGCCGCCGCGGACGCGCACCGTCTGCGCGCGGCGTGGCGGCGCGAGCTGGTCGCCGATCTGCCAGATGCCCTTCGCCCGCAGCTCGTCGACCCACCAGAACCCCTCGTCGGGCTGCGGCTCGCCCGGTTCGGGCTCCGTCTGGCCGTTCATGTTGTCGGTGTCCCAGCACACCAGCAGCAGGTACTTCATCGTCGCTCCCTTCGTCGTCGGTACAGCCTTCCCGATGCCGACGAACGCACGCGACGGAGATCGACACTTTGTGACGAGCGCCTGGCGGAGTACGGTGAAGGTGATGGGCGAGCAGCGCTCACGCGAGCTGGATCAGGTGCGGCAGATCCTGTTCCCGAAGCTCTCGGAGGAGGACGGCTGGGCGCGGATCGACGCGGCCTTCGTCGGCGCGTCGGATCCGGAGCGCATTGACGCCATCGAGCGCCTGGCGGACGGCGATCTTGGGCTCACCCTCTTCGCCGAGCTGCGGCGCCAGCGAGACGAGTAGGTGCGGCCGACGCTCTACGAGTTCGCCGGCGGCGACGCCGCGTTCCTCGCCCTCGCGGCCGCCCACCACGCGCGCTGCCTCGCCGATCCCGAGCTCAATCATCCGTTCTCGCACGACGACCAGCACCCGCAGCACGTCGAGCGGCTGGCCGCGTACTGGGCCGAGGTGATGGGCGGGCCGCCCGTCTTCTCGGAGACATGCGGCGACGAGTCGGGGCTGCTCCAGATGCACGCGGGCAACGGCGACATGAGCGATCTCGGCGAGCGCTTCGTCAGGTGCTTCGTCATCGCGCTCGACGACGCTCAGCTGCCGGACGACCCGGAGTTTCGCGCAGCGATGGCCGCGTACATGCGCTGGGCCGTCGACAACGTGCTGGGGTACTCGCCGGTTGGCACCGTCGTCCCCGCCGGAGTGGCGATGCCACGCTGGAGCTGGGACGGCCTGCAGACGTAACGCGTCCGGCACCTCGTCCAGGTGGAGCCGGCGAGGCGCGCGGGCAAACCCTCAACCTCGTGCCTGGCACCGTTTCGAGGGTTGGGCCGCCTGCGGGCCGGACAGGCGCGCAGCTACCGTCAGCGGATCAGCAGTACGACTCGTGACCGGCTGACCAAGGAGTACGCCACCGACGAGCTCGTCGTCGAGTGGGAGCCGCGGCTGTGCTTTCACTCGACGAACTGCGTGCGTGCCCTGCCGCAGGTCTTCGACGAGACGCGGCGGCCGTGGATCGCCGTGGATGCCGCTCCGGCCGGCGAGGTCGAGAAGGCCGTGGCGCGCTGTCCCTCGGGCGCGCTACGGACACGCAGGGTCGGCGTTCCGCCCCCCAGGCGCGAGCGGCCGGCCGACGTCTGCGCGTCTGCGAACGGTCCGCTGCTCGTCTCCGGCGGCATCCGGGTGCTCGACGCCGACGGGAACGTCCTGTTCGAGGGCGATCGCGCCGCCCTGTGCCGCTGCGGCGGATCCAGCAACAAGCCCTTCTGCGACGGCACGCACAGGACGAACGACTTCCGTGCCTGAGGCCGAGGTCGTCGACGCGCCCGAGGCGAGCCGCTACGAGCTGCGACTGGACGGCGAGCTGATCGGCGCGGCCGTGTACCGGCTCCGCCTGGATCGCATCGTCTTCATCCACACGGAGGTCGCCGAGGCCTACGAGGGGCGCGGCTTCGCGGGGCTGCTCGCCTCGAGCGCGCTCGACGACGCGCGCCGCCGGGGCCTGGCGGTCGTCCCGCTGTGCCCGTACATCGCGGCCTACATCGATCGGCACCCGTCCTATCAGGACCTCGTGCCTGCGGCGTACCTGCACCGCGTCGTCGCCTGACGGGCATGTTGAGATGAGCACGCCACATCACGGCGGCTACGTCGTCTTCCAGCAGATGGGCGAGAACGACTGGCGCATCATCGGCGAGGTCGCTCGCCGCCCGGGCCTTCCCGCTCGGAAGTCGCGGGCACAGGCGGTACGGGATGTGCTTGGCAGGGAGCCCGAAGCGGGCGAGGCGTTCGCGGTGCTCCAGCGCAGCGAGTGGCGCAACGCGCTCGACCACTAGCGGTATTCCAGCGACATACCAAGCGGTATACCGATTAGATACCTTCTGGTATCCTGAGCGACGAAATGATCGTCGACATCAACCCGTTCGTGTACTCGAGGCCCGTCGCGCCGGACCAGGTGATCGATCGCGACGAGGAGACCCACGATCTGCTCAAGAAGGCTGTCGGGGGGCACTACGTCCGCCTCTACGCACCGCGGAAGTACGGCAAGACGAGCCTGCTGACGAAGGTGCTGTTCGAAGGCGAGCGCAGCGAGGGGCTCGTGCCGGTTCTCGTCGATCTGTACGGGATCGTCTCGGTCGCCGACGTTGCCATTCGCTTCGAGCGTGCGTATGCGAGCCAGCTCAAGGGTGGGCTGCGAGCCAAGATCGAGGAGATCCTGCAGCGCACCGGGCTCGGGTTGTCGCTGGGGGCGTTCGGCATCGGCGCGAAGCTCCAGCTCGAGCCGCGAACCGATCCGCTTCCCGCGTTGCACACGCTCCTGGATCTGCCGCTGCGGCTGGAGGAGTCGGGCGGCCTCCGGGCTCTCATCGCCCTCGACGAGTTTCAGGACATCGACAAGGTCGACTCGCTGGACGCGATCTTGCGCAGCCACATCCAGCACCAGGGTGATGTCGCCTCGTACGTGTTCGCCGGTTCGGAGCCTGGCCTGATGAAGCAGCTGTTCGAACAGACCGATCGACCGTTGTACGGGTCCGCGGTTCCGATGCGTTTGGGCCGTCTTCGCGACGCGGACATCGCCGCATACGTCAGCGAGCGCTTTCGCGAGAGTGGGCGCGGCGTCGGCGAAGCGCTGAATCCGCTTCTGGCCGTCGCCGACGGGCACCCGCAGCGCGCGATGCTGCTGGCTCACCGGCTCTGGGAGGAGGTTGGGGAGGGCGACGCTGCAACTCTCGAGAGCTGGTCGGTCGCCCACGAAGCTGCGTTGTCCGAGGTCGAGCCGGAGTTCGATGCGCGGTGGCGCAGGTTCCCTGCGTCCGAGCAGCGCGCCATGCGCGCCGTCATCGCCGGCGAGGGCTCGCCGTACAGGAGTGCCGTGCTCGATCGCCTTGCGCTTACGAAGACCGTTGCGCAGAAGGCGCTCGACCGCCTACGCGCAACGGCCGAGATCGAAACCGAGGGCAACAAGCAGCGCATCGTCGATCCGCTCTTCGCCGAGTGGATCGGCCGGCTCAACCGCGGCTCTCTGTCACTGGAGGGCACTGGCTTCGTCAGGACCGCGGGTCACGTCACCACGCGTTCCCAGACCGAGTAGCGGGATCGCGTTGGCGCGCTGGCCCGCGAACGGCTGGCCCTTCTCGTCATCGCTGACCGGTATCCGGTCCGTCCCTGATGCAGCGGCGCCTGGAGCGCGCAAGAGTCGGAGGCGGAAGGAGGTGTGAGATGTCAACGCTTTCACACCAGCCCTCGGGTGTCGTGCAGAAGCAGCGGTCCTGGGCAAACCTGCTCGTCCCGGAGCTGTGGGCGTTCCTCGCGATCGCAGTGATGTGGCTATCGGTGCTCGTCGCCACGATCTGGGGCCCGGACTTCGTCGGCGTGAGCTCGAGCGGCGACAACACGGCGATCCCGTCCGGGATCGCGGTCGCGCTGTTCGCATTCCTCGGGACCTGGGTGGTCTCGAAGTACGCCTTCGGGCGCAAGCGCACGGACTAGGAGACGCGGCCACTGGCTCGGCGTGCCAGGCACTGTCAGGGTGCCTGGCACCGGCCGGGCGGGCCTCAGCCCGCGAACGGGCGCTCTTCCTCTGACGCGACGACTTCTTCGGGCGTGGGCGGAGCGAGGAGGATCTCGGCCATCTGCTCGGCGAGCGGATCGTCCGTCGCGCGGTAGCGGCGCACCGCCTCGTCGACGTCGTAGTCGGTCCGGCGCAGCTCGACGCCCGGGCCGAGCACCGCCCAGAATGCGCCCCGCTCGCCCATGTACGGCATGCCCACGCTGCCCGGGTTGATGCTGCGGATCCCGGCGGCCTCGCGGTCGAACTGGATGTGCGTGTGCCCGCTGACGAGCACGCGCTCCGGCTGCCCGGCCATCGCATCGCGCAACCGTTCCTCGGGCGTCGCGTAGGTGATCAGCTCCTCGTCGCTGCGCGGCGAGCCGTGGCAGAACCGGACCGCGCCGAGCCCGTCGACCTCCACTGTCGCCCCTTCGACGGCCTGGCGCAGGAAGGCGACGTCCTGCTCCGAGTGCGCCTCGAGCATCCACTGCTCGCGCGGACGCTCGGCCCGCGCCGGGTCGTCGAGGAACTCGAACAGCGCGCGCTCGGCGTTGCCGCGGACGAGCGTGAACGGCGCCGGGAGGTCGCGCAGGAGTGCGACGGTCTCGCGCGGCAGCGGGCCCCACGTCAGGTCGCCGCCGGAGACGATCAGGTCGGGCGGCTCGGCGGCCAGCTCGGCGAGCACGGCTGCGAGCGCCACGGCATTGCCGTGCACGTCCGAGAGAACGGCGACGCGTCTCATCCGAGGCGCCCGCAGAACGCGCGCGTGAACGCCACCTTCTTCCCGCGCAGAAGCTCGGCGGTCGTGCCGGCCGGCCGAACCTCGTACGCCGGCACGCGGATGCCTTTCGTCCGAACGAGCCCGAAGCACGCGAGCACGGCGCGCAGCTGGGTCTGCGGGTGGAACTCGTGCGCGTGCTCCCAGTAGCCGGCCACCTCCTGCACGGGCGCGTGCGGAGCGACCGCCAGGAGCCGCCGGTAGAAGGCCCTGGTCTGGTGCAGCTGGTCGGTGACGACGCCGTCACGGCGGCTCCACCAGAGCTGGAGCGGAACCTCGCTCGTCGCGATCGCGCGCACGTACGAGCCCGGGCTGCGTGCCGCGTATGCCCGGGCGGCCTGGCGCGGCGTGCCGCCGAGCTCGGTCCGAGCCAGAGCGGGGAGCTGCAGCTCTCCGGGCGTCTTCGGCCACACGCGGTAGCGCGCGGCCATGTCGCTGACGGGGTCGAGCGCGGCGACGCCCGCGAGCTCGACGTTGCCGCGCGCCATCAGCAGCAGCGACTCCTGGGCGCCCATGCTGCTGCCGATCGCGTAGACCCGGCCGACGTCGAGCCACGGGAACGCCTCGTGCACGAGCCCCGGCATGCGCACGAGGTCGTCGATCTGCCCGGCATAGCCCCAGGAGTAGAGCGGCAGCCGCCGTCCCTGCCCGTCCGGTGAGACGACCGCGAACGGCCCTTCGGCGGGCGTCGTGCCCCAGAAGCGCAGGTTGTAGGCGCCGTCGACGCCGCGGCCGTGCGGCGAGATGACGAGCGGGATCGGCGGATGGCGGTCCGGCCCGTACCAGGCCGGGAGCACGACGTAGGCCTTGCGCGTCGACCCGTCGTGGGCGGTGTACGAGAACGACAGCGTCTGCACACTGGTCGCAGGGCCGGCGGGAGTCGCCATCCAGACCGCCGCCCCGACCAGGATCGCGAGCGCAAGCCTCTTCACAGGTCGAGGTACGGATCGACGCTCAGGTACTTGAAGCCCGAGTCGACCGCGAGCGTCACGATCACCGCGTCCGGCCCGAGCCGCTCGGCGAGCCGGTGCGCCCCGACGACGTTCGCGCCGCTCGACACGCCGGCGAAGATCCCCTCCTCGCGCGCGAGCCGCAGCGTCGTCTCGACGGCCTCCTCGTTGCCGATCGGCTCCACGTGGTCGACCGCGTCCGGGTCCCAGAGCGGCGGGACGAACCCGGCCCACCCCTGCATCGCGAACGCCTCGCTCGAGCTGCCGCCCGTGATGCCGGCGGACGCTGCCGGCTCGTGGCCCTGGATGAAGACGCCGTGGGGCCGGAGCGCCTGCGAGACGCCGAGGAGCGACGTCGCCGTCCCGACGCCCTGGCAGAACGCCGTGACCCGTCCTTCTGTCTGCTCCCAGATCTCGCGCCCGAGCCCCGCGCGGTGCGCCGGGGCGATGTACGGGTTGCTGAACTGGTCCGTGCCGTAGTGCCGAGGCCGTTCGCTCAGCTCGCAGGCCCGCGCCATCATGTTGCGGACGTCCTGCGCGGTCACCTTCGGGCGGCCCTCGACCGACGGGATCTCGTCGACCTCGGCGCCGAGCGCGCGCAGAAGCTTGAACCGCTCCTCCGAGTAGCAGTCGGCCATCACAATCAGCGGCCGGTAGCCCTTCACGCCGCAGACCAGCGCGAGCGCAGGCCCCGTGCTGCCGCCCGTATATTCCACCACGGTGTTGCCCGGCGACAGCAGCTCGTCGCGCTCGGCGCCCTCGATCATCGCCAGCGCCATGCGGTCCTTCATCGAGCCGGTCGGGTTGAGGTACTCGAGCTTCACCCAGAGCTCGGCGCCGTTCGCCGGCGCGCAGCGCCGCAGCCGGACGAGCGGGGTGTTCCCGATCGCATCGAGGATCGAGGTCACCTGACGATTATGGGTCTTGCCCGGCGGTCTGCGGGCGCAGATACTCGCCTCTCGTCGCCCCCTCCAAAGGAGCAGCCCCATGCCACCCACTCCACGCGAGCGGCCCTTCGCGATCGTCGGCCAGGGCACGATCTTCGACGGCGTCGCGTACTGGGCGACGCTTGCGGGGATCTACCTGATGGTCGGCGGGCTGATGTTCTACTCGGGCAAGGAGAAGCTGTTCGACGACAACGGGCACCCGCCCGCCGGGATCGTGGAGCAGTTCAAGGGCACGTTCATCGACACGTTCCCGGGCACGCACGCGGCGTGGATCATCCTCGGCGTCCTGGAGTTCGGCGTCTTCGCACTGATGGTGCTGAGCCTGATCCGGCTCGAGTTTCTGCCGCACCGCGACAAGTGGCTGCTGCAGGTCGCGCTCGCGGTCTCACTGCTGACGTTCGCGGCGCTGGCGTTCGGGCAGACGGTCACCCGCAACTTCGCCGGGACCGCATCGCTCTATACGTACTTCGGCGCGACGGTTGTGATCCTGATCCTCGTCAGCATGCTGCCCCCGAACCGCTCCGACCGCTGGCTCGGCGGCACGGGCGGCGGGTTGTAGCCCTTGCCGGGTCGCCCTACAGCTGCCCTCGCCGCCTCGGCCGCGTTTCTTCTCCTCTTGCCGGCATGCGGCGGGGGAGGCGAAGGCGGCGCGCTGTCCGGGGCTGCGGGCACGCGACCGCTCACGGCGACCCGTCCTGCCGTGACCACCACGACACCCGCGGAGACGGCGACCGAGCCGCTCGAGACGTTCGCCGACGCCGCGACCACGACGATCGAGACGACGACGATCGAGACGACGACGGTCGTCACGACGACCTCGACCACGACGACGACGTCGCAGGGCACGACGATCGAGATCCCCCAGGTCTCGACTGTCACCGAGACGACGCCCGTGACGACGACCATCCCGGTCCCGGTTGCGACTACCGGGGAGCCGTCGAGCTCGAGCAGCGACACGCCATGGGGCTGGATCGCACTCGGGTTCGGCATACTCGCCGCGCTGCTGATCGCCCTGCTGCTCTGGCACCGCAGCCGGGCGGGTGCCTCGTCGTGGGCGGCACGCCTGAACGACCTGGCCGGGCGGGCGCTGGTCACGCTCGACGACGTCCTGGCGCAGGGCTCCGTCGTGACCGGCCAGGTCGAGGCGCTGGCCGCCGAGGCGGCGCAGCTGGAGGCGCGGGCGCCGGACGCGCCGGCGAAGACGGAGGCTGCCCGTCTGCGCGGCCACCTGGACGAGCTCGCCGCCACGCTGGAGGCGGACCGGACGCTGCATCTGAGCTCGCCGCCCCCCACCGAGGAGCAGCTCAGCTACTCGGCGGCGCTCATCCGCCAGCAGGCGGAGCAGCTGCGTGGAGTGCTCCGTCCGCCGCCACCGCCGCCGTAGTCCCAACGCACTCGCGGTTTCAGCCGCGTACACGGTGGGTGAGAACAACGCATGAGCGATTACACGAAGCAGAACCTCCGCGAGGTCGAGGATGCGGCGCCGAAGTTCGACATGCCGTCCGAGATCCACGCCCGCTTCGCGCGCGGCGCGCTCGACGGCGAGACGCTCGGCCTGACCCTCTTCAAGCTCGAGCCGAACTTCCGCATCCCGTTCGGCCACAAGCACGAGGAGCAGGAAGAGGTCTACGTCGTCGTCCGCGGATCGGGCCGCGTGAAGGTCGACGACGAGGTTGTCGACCTCCAGCAGTGGGACGCGATCCGGTTCGGCAAGGACACGATGCGCGACGTCGAGGCGGGTCCGGACGGCATCGAGTACCTGGCCTTCAGCGCCGGGGACGATCCGAAGGACGCAGAGACGGTGCAGAGCTGGTGGAAGGACTGAGCGCGCGCCGGCCCGAGCGCGGCTAGTAACAGACTGTTACTTGGTGCTGTTGGCCCCGCGCGGCGCTGCGCGGGGCCGACGCCCGCCGCCGACGGCGTCGCGCTGTCGGCGGAACCCGGACCTATACTCGGCCGGGTGCTCGAGCAGGGCATCTACCACGGCGACAACCTCGATCTGCTGGCTGCGCCTGCCCGACGAGGCGTTCACGCTGATCTACGTCGACCCGCCGTTCAACACGGGCAAGGAGCAGCGGCGGCTCACGCTCGCCACGCGCCGGGACGGCGAGGGCGACCGCGTCGGCTTCGGCGGGCGCCGCTACCGGACCGAGGTCGTCGGCTCGAGCAGGCTACCTCGACCGGACCGACGACTACCTCGGCGTTCCTCGAGCCGCGCCTGCGCGAGGCGCGTCGCGCTGCTGAACGCGCGACGGCACGCTTCTACTTCCACATCGACTACCGCGAGGCGCACTACTGCAAGGTGCTGCTCGACGAGATCTTCGGCCGCGACTGCTTCCTCAACGAGATCATCTGGGCCTACGACTACGGCGCCCGCACGAAGCGCCGCTGGCCCGCGAAGCACGACACGATCCTCGTGTACGTCAAGGACCCGGCGCGCGTACCACTTCGACGCGGAGGCGGTCGACCGCGAGCCCGTACATGGCGCCGGGCCTCGTCGGCCGCGGAGAAGGCGGCGCGCGGAAAGCTGCCGACCGACGTCTGGTGGCACACGATCGTCTCGCCGACCGGCAAGGAGAAGACCGGCTACCCGAACCAGAAGCCGCTCGGCATCCTGCGGCGGATCGTGCAGGCGTCGTCGGCGCCCGGCGACTGGTGCCTCGACTTCTTCGCCGGGAGCGGCACGCTTGGAGCGGCGGCGCTGCGAGCTGGGACGTAGCGTGGTGCTGTGTGACGAGAGCGCCGAGGCGGTCGCCGTCATGCGCGAGCGGCTCGAGCTGCCCGTCTTCGAGCTCGCGCCTGCGGCCTAGCTTTCCGCGATCGGCCGGCCGACGACGAGCGCCTCGCGCAGCGCCGGGTCGAGCTCGGCGTACATCGCGTCCGGGAGGACGCCCATCGCGTCGAGCGTCTTCGAGAAGAAGCAGCGCGCGGACGCGGCGAGGACCACATCCATGATGTCCGCGTCCGAGAGGCCGAGGTTGCGGAGCGGCTGCAGCTCGGCGTCGCCGATCGCGGTCGCGTCATCGACCACGCGCTCGGCCAGGTTCATCACAGCCACGTCGACCGGCTCGAGACCGGCCGAACGGTGGTCGAGCGCGATCTCGCGCACGGGCTCGCCGAACTGCTCGATCAGCACGGTCCCGTGCGCGAGGCAGCAGTAGCTCGACCGCAGCCGCCGCGCCGCGGCGAGGGTCGCGAGCTCGTAGCGGCGGAGGTCCATGTTCGCCTTGATCGAGGTGTTGAGCTGTACCCACGCGTCGAAGACGGCAGGCCGCTTCTCGAAAGCGCGTTCCAGGTTCTGCTGCACGGCGTAATTGTGCCGCTTAGACGTGGCCGAGGACGCCGGCGAGGGGGTGCGGCACCGCGCCCGGGCCGAGCGCCTCGACCAGCAGCCGCGCGTATCGGATCTTGCGGCTCCCGCCGCTGCCCATGAAGCGCCGGAGCTGCTCGTGCGTCGGCCGCCCGAGCCACGCAGGCTGCTTCTGCAGGGTGCGGAACGAGCCCAGCTCGCCCTGCGCGTCCACGACCGCCTCGACGGCGTCGGTGCCGAGCGCCCTGATCAGCTCGTCTTCGAGGTCCACCTCGCAGACGTAGAAGCCGCGCTCCTCCATCCCGGCGCGGGTGAGGTCGTCGCCGAGGCCGGCCCGCGCGAGCGCGCGGCGGAACTCGGGCTCCTCGGGCGCGTCGCAGAGCCCCGCCAGGCGCAGGCCGAGGCCGCGCGGGCCGTACTCGTCGACGAAGCGGCCGATTGCCTGCGCGCCGCCGATCGGCACGACGGCGACGCGCTCGGCGTCGAGGTCCCTCCCCAGACCACGGGCGAGGGCTTCGACCGCAGCCTGGTCGCTCAATCCCTCGACGAGCACGACTGCGCGCGGGTCACCGTCGATCACCGCCTCATCGTCGCAGCGAGCTTCGCTACATCTGCTCCTCGACGAGCAGCAGGTGGTTCCCGTCGCCGTCGCGGAAGAAGAACATCAGCGGCACGGTGCCGTCGCCGCCGATCAGCTCATCGTCCACGTCGACTCCCTTCGCCTTCAGCTCCTCGTGGTCGGCCCGCGGGTCGGGTGAGATGAGCGCGATGCCCGTGTTGCGCGGCGCCTGGTAGTCGCCCTGGGGCGGTACGAGTGCGAGCGCGGTGCCGCCGGCCGGCGGCGCAACCTCGACCCAGCGGTCGCCCTCGCCGAACGGCACGTCGGCGGTGAGCGAGAAGCCGAGCTTGTCGCGGTAGAACGCGATGGCGCTGTCCTGGTCGGACACGGGCACCATCACCCGGCCGACCTGCGTGATCCCTGGCACGTCTCTCTCCTTTCGACGGATTGGAGACTACGACCCGCGCGAGAGCCGGACTTCATCGGTCGCGGCGAGCGCGCGCCGCAGGATGACCGCGAAGGGGCTGTCGAACCGCGGCCGGAACGAGTCGGGCATGCGGTCGCGCTGGCGGATCCAGGCGATCGCGTGGGCGAAGATCCCGACCCGCTGGGCCAGCTCGAACGTGTCGACGAGCCCGGCGCCCCATGGCTCGAGGTACGCGTCGCGGAGGCGCGCGAACCACGGGTCGCCGGGCTCGAGCCTGGTGGTCTCCTCCAGAAAGCGGAACGTCACCACCAGCGACCAGAACGGGTGGCCAATCGACGAGTCGCCCCAGTCGAGGACGCGCAGCCGCCCGTCCAGCTCGTAGACGTTGTTCATGTGCAGGTCGTCGTGCTGCACGCTCGCCGGGATGTCGCGCGCGCCGAGCTCGGCGACGAGCTTCGCCAGGCGCGGGGCGAAGGCCCGGAGCCGCTCGAGCTCGTCGTCGTCGACCGGGAGCTGCTGGGCGAGCAGCCGTTCGTAGCCGGCGGGGATCGTCTCGAGGCGCAGATCGGGCACGCGGTCGGCCAGGTGCTGCTTGACGTGCGCGGTCTCGCCGCTCTGCAGCTCGGCGTAGGCCGGGAGCACCTGGAGCCACGCCTCCGGCGGGTTGCCCTGGACGCCGATCGGCGTGCCGGCATCCACGAGCAGCAGCCAGGCGCGCTCCGGGTCGTGGGCGAGCACGCCCGCGACCAGGTCGGGCCAGCGCGCGGCAAGCGCGGCCGTCAGCGGCGCCTCGAACTCGTAGCCGCGCCCGGGCGCCTTGAACCACGCCGTGCCGTCCACGAGCGGAACGCGCGCAACGCTGCCCCAGGGACGCTCGTGCATCACCTCGACCGGGCCGGCGGGGGAGACGTGCTCGCGTATCCACGTCTCCGCCGCCGCCCGATCCACGAGCGCACTATGCCGGGTGGCTCAGCCCTGCCCTGGGCTCGGCGCGTACTCGCCGAGGAAGCCGGCCGAGACGATCTTCTGGTCGACCGCCGCCTGCCCGATGTAGCACTGCCACTCGCGGCCGTCCGAGGTGAGCGAGCGGCATCCGCCGTTCACGTGCTTCGTCGCGTCGACGGTCGGCTCGACGGTGCCCTTCAGGTCGCTGACCTCCGGGTTCGGGATCGCCTTGCCGAGCACGCAGTGGTACTCGACGTTCGCCTTCACCACGGTGCACGTCGGGTCGGTGCCGATCAGCATCTTCGTCCCGGCGGGCAGGCTCGCAGCCACCTGCTCGTTGGTCGTCAGCGCGTGGGCGGCGAACGCGATGCCCGGCACGGCGACCGCGATCGCGGCGGCTGCGAGCAGCAGCTTCCGCGGCACGCGGCGGCGGCCCGGGCGCAGGTCGGCGGACGCGGCGCGCTCGAGCGCGTCGCCCAGGTCGTTCAGCTCGTCAGTGCTCATTCGGTGCCTCCTTCAGGAGTCGTCGGCGCAGGAACGTGAGGCCGCGGTGGACGCGCACCCGCGCCGCGCCCGGCGTGGTGCCGGCCGCGCGGGCGACGTCCGCGTAGGAGAGGTCGTCCACGATGCGCAGGCGAACCGCCTCCTCCAGCTCGGGCGAGAGCTCGGCGAGCGCCTCGTCCAGGCCGTCGAGCCACTGCTCCTCGGGCTCGGCGTGCTCCGAGCGGGCGAGCAGGCCGAGGCGCTCCGACGCGCCCCGCTCCAGCTCGTGGCGGCGAACCGACGCGACGAGCACGTTGCGCGCGATGCCGTACAGCCACGGGCCGGCGGATCCACCGGCCAGGTCGCTGAACCGCTCCCGCGAGAGCCACGCCTGGGCGAACGTCTCGGCCGTCAGGTCGAGCGCCGCCTCCGGATCGCGCGTGCGTCCGGTGTGGAAGCGGTGGATCGCAGTGGCATGGCGGTCGTACAGCTCGCGGAACGCACTCGCATCGGTGCGGGCGGCGGCCAGGAGCTGGGCGTCGGTCCTCACGTTCGTAGATGGCGCGGCGATGGCGAAGTGTTACGGGACGCGCTGTAATAGCGGCAGGCGATGAGACGTTGGCTCGTGAGCCTGGCAGTGCTGCTCGCGCTTGCGGGCGCGGCACAGGCGGCTGTGCGCGCCACAACGGCGAGGAAGCCAGTTCTCGCAGCGACGGCGAGCGGCCTCACGTACCACGTCTTCCACGCCGACCCGATCTCGCTCCGGCCCGTCGCCGGCGGCCGCTCGTTGGCGACCGACGGCTTCATGGCCGCTTCGCAGTCACCGGACGGCACCTGGCTCGCGGTCGTCCGCAACGACGGCGCGGCGGTGCGCTTCGTCCGGCTCGCGACGATGCGGCTCGAGGGCAAGGTGCAGTTCGGGCGGCTCGCAGACGTGCACCCGATCGCCTGGCTGTCCGAGCGGCTGCTCGTCGCCTCGACAGGGTTCCCCGGCTCGACGTCGGCAGTGGTCGGCATCGATGCGAGGCTCCGGAAGGTCGTCTGGCGACGCCCCCTCCACGGCGTGGGCGTCCTAGCGGAGGGTCGGGCCCGCGACAATGTCGTCCTGGTGCTCGGGGCGTCAAAGGGCAGCGCACCGGCGAGCCTGCTGCTGGTCAGCGCGGGCGGGAGAGCTCGCTCGGTCGCACTCGAGCGGGTCGTCGCCGGCGCGAGCGACGGACGGTCGGCCGGAACACTCGTCAGCCCCGGCCTGGCGATCGATGCCTCGACGAATCGCGCCTACGTCGTCGACGCCGACGCGCTGGTCGCGCAGGTCGACCTCGGAGCGATGACCGTTGCGTACCACGGCGGCGGCCGCACGTTCGCCAAGGTGATGGCGGGCCGCGCGCGGCAGGCGATCTGGCTCGGAAACGGCATGCTCGCCGTGACGGGCTCCGATGCGAGCGTGTCGACGGTGGAGGACGGCATGGGGCAGTTCGCGTCGACACCCGCGGGCCTCTACCTCGTGAACGCGGCAACGGGCGCAGCACGCCTCGTGCAGCGCGACGCGGCGGCCGCGACGGTCGTCGGGAGCTCGTTGCTCGCCTTCGGCGTGGGCTACGGCTCGGGCGCCGACAAGGAGACGGGGTCGGGCGTCACGGTCTACGGGATCGACGGCACGCTGCGGGCGCACTTCTTCGGCACGACTCCCGTGCGCGACGTGCGAGTGCAGGGCGGGCTGGCGTACGTCTCGTTGCCCGACCGGACCGGCCACATCGCCGTGGTCGACCCGGCTTCAGGGCGGGTGCTCAGGACGGTCAACCGGCCGACGCTCCAGGTCCTCGCCGGCTGACGCTGATAGAAGGCGCGTCGTGAAGCGCGACGTCTGGAACCGGCGCTACGCCGGCACCGAGCTCGTCTGGACGGCGCAGCCGAACCGCTTCCTCGTCGCCGAGACGGAGGATCTGCCGCCTGGTCGCGCGCTCGACCTCGCCTGCGGCGAGGGGCGAAACGCGGTCTGGCTGGCGCGGCGCGGCTGGACGGTGACCGGCGTCGACTTCGCCGGCGTCGGGCTCGAGAAGGCGCGGCGGCTCGCCGTGGAGGCAGGCGTGGACGCCGAGTGGGTCGAGTCCGACCTGCTCGATTACCGGCCGCCCGCGCAGGAGGCGGACCTCGTGATCGTCTTCTACCTCCAGGTGCAGGAGGACGACCGCCACCTGATCTTGGGCTCCGCGGCGAGCGCAGTCGCGCCCGGCGGCACGCTCCTGCTCGTCGGCCACGACGCGAGCAACCTCGAACACGGGCACGGCGGGCCGCAGGACCCGTCCGTCCTGTACACGGCCGCGGACGTGGCCGCAGACATCGAAGGCAGCGGGCTGGAGATCGAGCGCGGCGAGGTCGTCGAGCGGCCTGTCGAGACGGCCGTCGCGCTGGACGTGCTCGTGCGGGCTAGGCGACCGTAAGCGGCGCGCGCCGCCCGCGGAACGCGACGACGAGCGAGCTCGCAAGGCCGACGCCGGCTGCGGCGAGCGCCGCGAGCGTGAGCAGCGTCGCCGAGGCGAGCGAGAAGTTGATCGCGACGTCCTTCGACGCGCCGAGCGCGAGCAGGATCGCCGCGGTCGCGCCCATGCCTGCGACCGCGCCGCCGGCCGTGACCGGGATCACCGCTGCCGAGGCGGCGAGGCAGAGAACCACGATCGCGATCTGGGGCGAGAAGCCCGAGCCGAGCGCCATCAGCAGGCAGGTGCTGCCGAGTGCCCGCGAGATCCAGCAGGCGAAGAGCCAGGCGCCGGCGACCATGTTCGTCCGCCGGTCGGATGCGCTCTCCCCGACGGCTGCGACGACGCCGCTCGTGCGGTGCCAGCGGGCGACGGGCAGCCGCTGGAGCAGGCGCGGGCCGCCGAGCAGCACCGCCGTGGCTCCCAGGCACACGAGCACGACGAGCGACAGCGGCAGCAGGAAGATGCCGCCGGCGGTGGAGAGTGCGGCGACCGAGAGCGGGAGCATCGCAACCGCGTCGATCAGGCCGAGCGTGATGATCGAGACCGCGATCGTCTCCAAACCGATCACCCCGTGCAGCCGGCGCAGCGTCGCGATCTTCACGACGTAGTCGAGCCGGAAGGGGAGCACCGTGCCGCTTGCCGCCGACGCGCCGCAGGCGGCCAGGCAGCGGGACCCGTGCGGCCGGTCCGCGCTCGGGAACACGCGCTGCCAGCCGAGCGCACGGAAGACGAAGCTCGCCATGTACCCGACCATGGCCAGCCCCACGAAGCCGAGGTTGGCCTTCTCGAGCGGCCAGCTGGCGCCGGTCAGGCGCCGCGCGAGCAGGAAGCAGGCGACCACCGAGAGCGCGCAGAACCCGGCGCCGACGATCACGCGGCGGCTCACGCCGGCCGACGCCATGGTCGGAGCGGCGATCACGCGCGCATCCGTGCGCGCCCGCAGTGGGTGATCTCGCAGTTCACGCTAATCAGCACTCGTCGTGCCGGACCCCTTCCGGCATCCCTCGAAAGGATGAGACGTGGGTTGGACGGCGCCCGTTAGAAGTGCTTACCGAACGTTCAGGGTACGCCCGTCCCGGCGCGGGTCGTCACCCCATCAGGAGGAGCGCTTGCGAGCCGCCGGAGCGCGGCGCTTCGCGGGCGGTCCCTTCGGCGCCGGGTAGTCCCAGCTGCGCTTCCGCTCGAGCTTCTCCCACTCCGGGCGCAGGATCGACATCTGGAGCTCGTCGCGGAGCTCGCCGCGGTGGCGCCGGCCCGCGCGGAGGATCCCCTCGCGCACGAAACCGCACTTCTCGTACGAACGGATCGCCCGCTCGTTCTCGGGGTCGACCGTGAGCCCGATGCGCTCGAGCGTGAGCTCGCCGAACCCGAAGTCGACGAGAGCGTTCATCGCGTCGGTTCCGTAGCCCTTCCCGACGTACTCGGGCAGCAGGAAGATGCCGACGTCGGTCCGGAAGCCGTCCCAGATGTGGTGGAAGTCGCACTGGCCGATCAGCTCGGTCGACCCGAGCAGGCAGATGACGAAGTGGTAGGTCGTCTCGCCGTGCTTCTTCGCGACGTGCTCGTCGTACCAGCGCTCGGAGGTCTCCTTGCTCACCGGCATGTTGAAGCCAGTGAGGCTGGCGATCTCGCGGTCGTTGATCGCCGGCATCGCGGCCTCGAGATCGTCGCGCTCGAGCGGGCGCAGGTAGACGCGCGCGCCGCGGACGGTCGGGTTCTTGTGGACGGGCGGCACGGCGCGATTCTACGGCGGTGCCCTCGTATGCACGAAAGGCCCGCATTAGCAGGCCTTTCGTTGGAGGATCGGGCTACTTCATGGTGACAGGTTCGCCGCGAAAGTTCCAGGGCGGTCAGCGCAGGACGAAGCCCGTGCCGAGCGTGTCGCGCTCCTCCAGGACGAAGCGGTGCTCGCCCGTGCGGTAGGCCGTGCCCTCGACCTCGGTGAGGACGCCTTCCGGTGTCGCGCCGACGATCCGCGCCAGGAAGGTCGTGTCCACGATGGAGTCGTGGCGCAGGACGTCGCCCTCGCCGAGCGCCCCCTCGTCGGCGAGAAGCGCCAGGCGCGCCGACGTGCCCGAGCCGCACGGTGACCGGTCGACCTCGCCGTCGGCGAAGATCGTGACGTTGCGCTGATGCAACGGGCCGGCTTCCTCCCAGATGATCGTCCCGTAGATGCCGCCGAGGCGCGCGTCCGCGTGCTGCGCGACCGCAGTTCCCTCCAGCGCACGCTTCACCGCGCGGCCGGCCTCGATCAGCTGCGGCAGCTGCGCGGCCTCGACTCGCAGGCCCAGGCGCTCGGCCGGGACGGACGCGTAGAGCGCGCCGCCGTAGGCGAGGTCCACGACGACGCCGGCGGCGGGCACATCGCGCGCGACCACGTACGAAGGGACGTTGCGGAACGCCACCGACTCGACGCCGCCGCCGCTCGTGCGCACGAGGGCGAGGACGCGGCCCGACGGCACGTCGATCGCGATCTCCGTTACGCCGTCCGCCGGCGCCTCGACGAGCCCCGACTCGACGGCCCAGGCCCCGAGCGCGATCGTGCCGTGGCCACATGCGGTCGAGTAGCCGTCCTTGTGCCAGAAGAGGACGCCGAGCTCGGCGCCGTCGTCGTCCGGCGGGACGAGAAAGCAGCCGTACATGTCCGCGTGGCCGCGCGGCTCGTGGCAGAGCAGCCGGCGCACCGCGTCAACCTCCTGCTGAGGCGCCCGCGCGCTCGCGCCGCTCCGCCACGGTGGCACCTTCGATCGGCGGCACGCCGCCCGTGACGATGCGAAACGGCTCGCCGGCAGTGTGGTAGTCGGTCGCGGTGACGTGCAACTCAGCGGCCGTGCCAGACGGCCTCGATGTTGTGCCCGTCCGGGTCGAGCACGAAGGCGGCGTAGTACGTGCCGCCGTAAGGGCGTCCGGTGCCGAACCCGAGTGCCTCCGCGCCGTCGTCGTACACGACTTTCCACCCGAACGGCGCGAGCGCTGCCGAGTAGAACGCCCGGCACGCGTCGATGTCGGTCATCGGGAGCTTGACGTGGTCGAGCGGCATGCCGCTGAGCTTAGAGCCGCCGCAGCAGGCGGAACCGCTCGAGCACGAACGGCGTGTCGTCCGTGATCGTGTGCTCGGAGAAGAAGCGCTCGTGCGCCTCGCGCCAGCCGGCGACGGTGTCGTAGCCCTCGCCCTCGTCGCGGGCGAACTGGTCGTCCACGTCCCCGGCACGCACCACCCGCACCTCGGTCAGCTCGATGACTCCGACCGGCTCGTCGTCGAAGCCGAGCAACAGGCAGCGCTGGCCGGGCCAGGCGAGCTCCTCTTGCTCCTCGCGGAGGCCGGCCGTCGCGGTCTTGTCGCCGCGCAGGACGGCATCGACCAGCTTGCGGCGCAGCTCTGTCCCCGGGTAGCCGAGCTCCATCGGCGGGCCGTCGACCGGCTCGTCAGGCATCACGCCGACGGTAGCGCCTCGGCGTGCGCGGGCACCGGGATCGAGCCGCTCACCGTCGTCCCCGAGCCCGGTGCGGAGGCGATCTCGATCGAGCCGCCGAGCGCCTCCACGCGGTCGCCCATGTTCTGCAGGCCGGCGCCGCGCCTGGCCACCGCGGGGTCGAAGCCGTCGCCGTCGTCGAGCACCGAGAACCGCAGCGAGCCGTCCTGCTCGGCGAGCGCGACCTCCGCCGACTCGGCGTGGGCGTACTTCGCGACGTTCTGCAGCGCCTCGAGCGCGCAGAAGTAGACCGCTGCCTCGACGTCCTGCGGGTAACGGGTAATGCCCCCGTCGCGGATCGCGACCGTCAGCGGCGACTTTCGTGCCTGCGCCTCGAGCGCCGCTGCGAGCCCCTGCTCGGCGAGCAGCGGCGGGTAGATCCCGCGGGCGAGGTCGCGGAGCGCCTCGATCGCCTCGTCGGTCGCCGCCTGGAGCGCGGTGAGAGTTGGCCCGAGCTGCGACTCCGGCCCGGCCTGGCGGGCCGCCAGGCTGAGGTTGACCTTCAGCGCGACGAGGTGCTGCTGGGCGCCGTCGTGGAGGTTGCGCTCCAGCCGGCGCCGCTCCTCGTCCTGGGCGGTCACGAGCCGCTGGCGCGAGGCCTGCAGCTCGTCGAGCCGGGCGAGCAGCTCGGAGGTGAGCCTGGCGTTGCGCAGCACGAGCCCGGCCTGGGAGGCCACGTCGTTCAAGAGCTTCTCCTCGATCGGGGCGAGCGACTCGCCGGGTGCCTTGGCGATCGCGAGTGCGCCCAGGAGCTCGTCCTGGTGGCGCACTTCGACGGCCCGGTCGGCATCGGGGAACGGCGGCAGATGGCCGTTCGAGAGCGCCAGCACCGACCCGTTCGCCGGCCCGGGCCACGCGGCGGCAAGGCGCAGTTGCGAGCCCGAGCGAAGCCAGACCTCGCTGGTGCGCGCGCCGGTCGCGTCGGCCACGGTCTGCGCCATGCGGGGCAGGATCTCCTCGGCCGCGACGCTGCGGGCGAGCTGGTCGGAGAGCTCGGCGAGCACCTCGTACGGGCTCGCGCGCTTGCCGTAGACGAGCCGGTTGGCGAGTTGCTGCGCGCGCGCTCGGGCCGGCTGGAAGGCGAGCGCGACGATCGCCGTCGCCACGATCGAGAGGTAGACGTTGCCGGCCGACCCGAGCAGGGCGCCGATGCCGACCACGATGCCCACGTACAGCGCGGTGATGAAGACGGCGAGGGCCGCGTAGACGACCGTCTTGTTGATGACGAGGTCGAGGTCGTACAGGCGGTACTTGAGGATCGCGATCCCCGCGGCTACCGGCAGCGTCGCGAAGGCAACCAGCGACGCGCTCTGCAGAGCGCTGGCGACGGCGTCCGGAAGGAGCGCCGTGACGGTCACGGCGGAGAAGAAGAGGACGATCGTGAAGAGCGTCGCGCTGACGAACCACTTGAGCTGCTGGCGCTCGGTGCCGCTCGAGTGGCGGAAGCGCACGACCATCGAGGCGAGCGCGGCCAGGACGCACGCGAAGAACACGACGATCCCCGCGATGGCGAGCACGGCGAGCGGCGTCTTCGCGCCCTCGATCCCCACGGGGTTGTTCAGCTCGACCGGGGCATCTTCGAGCGGTCCCGGCGCGAACGCCATGCCGATGCTCCCGACCGCGATCGCGAGACCCGCGATCCACGCGACCGGCCGCCACCTCGGGGACGGTGGTGCGCCCGTGGGGAAGAGCAGCACCATGTAGATCGCGATCAGGCCGATGAAGATCAGCCACGTCCACGACGAGCCCCAGGCCGCGTACCGGCCGCCGGGCAGCGCGCCAGGATGCGCGACGAGCGTGTACTTCGCCCACGCCCCCGTGATCGTTACGAAGCCGACGGCGAGGCCGACCGCGATGCCGATCCAGCCGATCGCACCGCCGGCGCGCCTGGAGGCGAGCAGCGCGCCGACGGCCGGAAACGCGAGCGAGCTGACGACGAGCAGCGCGCCGCCGGTCTCGCTTCCCCATGACGAGCGGTCCGCCACTCGGCCGGCGGCAAGCTCGAGGACCGCCGACGCGGCGAGAAGGAGAAGGCAGAGGCCGAAGAGCGACCAGGCGAGGAACGCACGGGAACGCAGCGTCACGACCCGATTGTGGCGCGGCGGGTCGCGATGCGCCAAGCCCGCGCTCAGCCGCGCGCGGCCGCCCAGGCATCTTGAAGCCGATCCGGGTCGAAGTCGGCCTTGGAGATGAACGTGAGCGCGCCGCTCGTAAGCGCGCGTGTCGCGAGCCCGGTTTCGGTCGAGAGCGCGACGACCAGTACCGCCCCGGATGTCCCCTCGACAATCCTCCGCGTCGCCTCGAGGCCGTCGATACCGGGGAGGTTGAGGTCCATGAGCACGAGGTCGGGCCGCAGCTCGACGGCGAGCCTGACGCCGTCTTCGCCGGACTCCGCACTGCCGATCGTCTCGAAGCCCGGGGTCGCAGCGACGACGTGAGCGGCCGCGTCGCGGAACGGGCGCTGGTCGTCCACGATGAGCACGCGAACCGCGCTGGCCGGAGCAGGCGGCGGTCCCGGCGGCGGTGATGGCTCCGTCGTGCGCGCACGTCCAAGCCGGTATGCCCTCACGACCGCCTCGCGCCCCTTGACGCGCGTGGGCTCGAGCGCCTCCACCGCCGGCGCATCGGCGAGCGCTGCGAGCGTTGCCTCGCCGAGCACGGTCTCGCCGCCCGCCGCCAGTGTCTGGAGGCGCTGCGCGAGATTGACGCTGTCGCCGACGACCGAGTACTCGACGCGCTCCTCGGAGCCGAGCAGCGCCGCAGCCACGGTTCCCGTCGAGACGCCGATGCCGAGCTCGAAGGGGCGCAGCCCCTCGGCGGCCCAGCGCTCGTTCAGCGCCGCCTGGCGCTCGTGCATCGCCGTCGCGGCGGCCACCGCTCCGGCGGCGTGGCCGGCCAGCGGCAGCGGGGCGCCGAACACGCCCATCACCGCGTCGCCGACGAACTGCATGACCGTCCCGCCCGTCGCCGAGATCGCCTCGCTCATGGCCGCGCGGTGGGCGCTCAGCTGGCCGGCGAGGACGCTCGGGTCTGCGCGCTCGGCGATCGTCGAGTAGCCGCGGATGTCGGACATGAGCACGGTCACCTCGAGCACCTCGGTCTCGCCGAGGCGCGCATCCCCCTGCTGCACCTGCGCGGCGAGCCCTGCGGGCAGGAGGCGGCTCAGGCGCTCACCCTGCTCCTCGCGCTCGACGATGGCCTGGTGAAGCATCCGCAGGCGCTGCAGCGCGCGTTCGTCGCCGCGCCCGGCGCCTTCTGCGAGCTTGCGGAAGAGCCCCTCGACGGCGCTCGACACGGCCTCGGGCGACACGTTCTGCGCGGCGGCGATCGCCTTGATCGGTCTGCCTCTGGCGACCTCGCCGAGCAGCTCCTCGTCCGCCGGGGTCAGCGTCTCGTCGCGAAGCGGGTTGACGAGGCCCTCGACGATGCGCGGGTCGATCAGCGACCCGCCGCTCGTGACCTCGCGGATCGCCCGGGCCAGCTGGTTGCCCTCGGCGACGCGGTCCTTGAGCAGGTACGCAAAGCCGGCCGCGCCGTCGGCGAGCAGGGACACGGCGTACTCGGGATCGTCGAACTGGGACAGGATCACGATGCCGGTGCCCGGGTGGCGCTTCCGGATCTCCCTGGCGGCATCGATGCCCTCGCGCCGGAAGTCCGGCGGCATGCGGATGTCCGTCACCACCGCCTGCGGCACGAGCCGGTCGGCCTCGGCGAGCAGCTCCTCGTAGTCGGCGGCGACGCCGACGACTTCGACGTCCTCCTCGAACGCGAGCAGCGCCCGGATGCCCTCGCGCGTGATGAGGTTGTCGTCTGCCAGCACGACCGTGATCGGGGCCATGGAGGCCATTCTGGGCCTCCCGGAGCGCTGGGCCGGGCCCGAGCTAGGCGCGAACTTCGACGATCGTCGCCTGCCAGGCGCCGCGGGGCGCCCTGACGCTGACCGTGTCGCCCACGCGCTTGCCCACCACGGCGGAGCCGAGCGGCGAGGTGGGGGAGGCCGTGCCGGCTCCGCCCAGCGGCGAGAGCTCGACCTCGATCCGGTCGCCGGCCTCGTTCTCGACGACGATCGTGTGGCCGACGGTGACGATGTCGGTGCCTGCGCCCTCGACGATCTCTGCGGATTCCAGCCGCGAACGCAGGATCGTGATCCGCCGCTCGAGCAGGCCCTGCTCGTTCTTGGCAGAGTGGTACTCGAAGTTCTCGGAGAGGTCGCCGAAGCCGCGGGCGACGCGGATCGCGTCGACGATCTCGGCGCGCTTCGGCCCCTCCATCTCGGCGAGGTCGGCGGCGAGCTTGTCGTACTGCTCCTGGGTCATGCTCTCGGCCATCGGCGGAGGGTAGCCGCGCGCCCGATTACACCGCGGCCAGCCCGCGCGCCTTGCGGCTCGCGGCCGTCGCGCGCTTCTGCGCCGACAGCTCGACCTTGCGCAGGCGCACGCTCTGCGGTGTCACCTCGACGCACTCGTCCTCGCGGATGAACTCGAGCGCCAGGTCGAGCGGGAGCGCCCGCGGCGGGATCAGGCGCACCAGCTCGTCGGAGGTCGACGAGCGCATGTTGGTGAGCTTCTTCTCCTTGGTGGCGTTCACGTCGAGATCCTCGGCGCGTGCGTTCTCGCCGACGATCATGCCCTCGTAGACGTCGGTGCCCGGCCCGACGAAGAGCGAGCCGCGCTCCTGGAGGTTGAACAGCGCGAACGCGGTCGTCCGGCCGCTGCGGTCGGCGATCAGCACCCCCGTCGGCCGCGTACGGAGCTCGCCGTGCCACGGCTCGAAGCCCTCGAAGACGTGGTGGAGGATCCCCGTGCCGCGCGTCTCGGTGAGGAACTCGGTGCGGAAGCCGATCAGCCCGCGTGCGGGGACGATCACCTCCATGCGCACCCAGCCGGTGCCGTGGTTGACGAGCGACTCGGTGCGCCCCTTCCGCAGCGCGAAGAGCTGCGTGACGATGCCGACGTACTCCTCCGGCGCGTCGATCGAGACGCGCTCCATCGGCTCGTGGACGGCGCCGTCGATCCGGCGCGTGACGACGCGCGGCTTGCCGACGGTGACCTCGAAGCCCTCGCGGCGCATCTCCTCGACGAGCACCTCGAGCTGGAGCTCGCCGCGGCCCTGCACCTCCCAGGTGTCCGGCCGCTCGGTCGGGAGCACGCGCAGCGAGACGTTGCCGACGAGCTCGGAGCGCAGGCGCGCCTCGATCAGGCTCGCGGTCACCTTGTCGCCCTCGCGGCCCGACAGCGGCGACGTGTTCAGGCCGACGGTCATCGAGAGCGACGGCTCGTCGATCGTGATCGTCGGCAGCGGGCGCGGGTCGTCGGGGTCGGCGAGCGTCTCGCCGATGCGGATCTCGGCGATCCCGGCCACGGCGATGATCTCGCCCGGCCCGGCCTCGTCGGCCTCGACGCGGTCGAGCGCCTCCGACACGTACAGCTCGGTGATCTTCGCGCGCTCGATCTCGCCGTCGGCGCGGCACCATGCGACCTGCTGCCCGCGCCGGATCGTGCCCTGGTGGACGCGGCAGAGGGCCAGCCGGCCGACGTAGGGCGACGCGTCGAGGTTCGTGACGAGCGCCTGGAGCGGGTGGCCCTCCTCGTAGGACGGCGCCGGGATGCGCTCGAGGATCAGGTCGAGCAGCGGCCGCAGGTAGGTCGAGTCGCCGAGCTCCTCTTCCGTCGAGGCGATGCCCGCGCGCGCGTTGCAGTAGACGATCGGGAACTCGATCTGCGACTCGTCGGCATCGAGGTCGAGGAAGAGCTCGTAGACCTCGTTCACGACCTCGCCGACGCGCGCGTCCGGGCGGTCGACCTTGTTCACGACCAGGATCACCGGCAGCCGCGCCTCGAGCGCCTTGCGCAGGACGAAGCGCGTCTGCGGCAGCGGCCCCTCGCTCGCGTCGACGAGCAGCAGCACGCCGTCGACCATCGTCAGCCCGCGCTCGACCTCGCCGCCGAAGTCGGCATGGCCGGGCGTGTCGATGATGTTGATCTTCCTCTCGCCGTAGCGGACGGCCGTGTTCTTGGCGAGGATCGTGATGCCCTTCTCGCGCTCGAGATCCCCGGAATCGAGGATGCGCTCGGCCATCTCCTGGTTCTCCCGGAAGGCGCCCGACTGGAAGAGCAGCGCGTCGACGAGCGTCGTCTTGCCGTGGTCGACGTGCGCGACGATCGCGACGTTGCGGATGTCGTCCCTGAGCGGCACCGACCGAGGGTAGCCGCGGGGCTAGAGGGGCTTGGTGAAACGTCGCTCGTCGCAGGGGTGCGCTGCTCGTTCCGAGGCTAGGACGCAGGGAGCGTTCGTATGCTGGCTATACGGGCGCGACTGAGGACGACGCATCGGGGCGAGCAGCGCGGCTCAGCGTCGTTTCGCCAATCCCCTCTAGGCTGGGCCGGTGCGGGGCAAGCGCATGACGAAGGAGCAGGCCCTCAGCCGCTCGGAGCGGGAGCGCCAGACGGGGCTCGACCCGGAGGACGAGGCCGCGCGCTGGCTCGAGGAGCACGACCCGGAGCCCGCGCCGCCCGAGTCGAAGGGCCGCTTCAAGTCGAAGGAGCTCCACCGCTGGCGGCAGCGCCAGGCTCACAGGAAACCGCCAGGAGATTCTTAAAGACGGCTTAGCCGCATGTGGTTTGCTCAGCGCGGATGTTCTTCGTCCGCTACCTCCTGAGCGAGCTGACGCGGCGCCGAACGCGAACGATCCTGACCGCCGGCGGCTTCGCCGTCGGAGTCGGGCTCGTCGTCGCCATCATCGGCGTATCGCGCGGGCTCGACAAGGCGCAGAAGACAGCGCTCAATCCGCTGTCGAGCATCGGGACGGACATCACCGTCACGCTCGCCGCCCAGCAGCAGCAGCAGAGCTTCGGGGCCGGCCCGGGCGGCGGGGGCGGCGGCCGTGAGCTCGTCGAGGCGAACCAGTCGGTCGTCACCGACCTGTCCAAGCTCGGAAAGCCCGGCGACCACTTCGTCCACGACTTCTTCCTCCCGGGCACGCAGCTGACCTTCCCGCAGAGCCAGGTGAGCCGCATCGCCTCGCTGCAGGGCGTCTCGGCCGTGACGACCGGGCTCGTCCTCTCCGCCGTCCACCAGGAAGGCGTCGTGCCCAAGATCGTCGCCAAGCTGAAGGCGGGGGGCAGACGCTCGACATCCGCCGCCAGATCAGCCCGCCCTCGGCGGCCGAGTTCCAGCAGATGCAGGCGTGCTTCCAGAAGGCCGGCGTCGGCCAGCCGCAGCAGCCGCAGCAGCAGCAGCGGCGGCGGCGGGTTCCGCGGTGGTGGCGGCGGGGGCCGGGGCGGGTTCTTCAACTCGGCCGCGGCACGCAAGTGCCTGCCGAAGCGCCTCCGCGAATTCCGGGCGCGGATCACGACGCCGCAGCAGACCCTGCGCCAGGTGCTCGACCCGCCGCAGACCAACATCACGAGCACGACCTACACGATCGGCGGCGTCGATCCGGCGCAGCGCGAGATCGGGCTCGTCACGCCCTCGCTGGTCACGAAGGGCCGCTTCCTGCGCGGGTCGAACGAGGCGCTCGTGGGCACGAGCTACGCAAAGCGCCAGGGGCTCAAGATCGGGTCGACGATCGACCTGAACGGGACGAAGGTAAAGGTCGTCGGGCTCGTCAAGCCGCCGCTCGGCGGGCAGAGCGCCGACGTCTACATCGCGCAGAAGCAGCTGCAGACGCTCGCGAAGCAGAAGGGCCTCGCGAACGTGGTGCTCGTCCGGGCCGACTCCTCGAGCGACGTCGCGTCCGTGCAGTCGGAGATCGAGCAGGCGCTCGGCGAGGGCGCACAGGTATCCAGCGCGAAGCAGGTGGCCGACTCGATCAACGGCTCGCTCGTCGACGCCTCGGATCTGGCGCACAACCTCGGCGTGCTGCTGGCCGTGCTCGCCGCCGGCGCCGCGTTCCTGCTCGCCGCGCTCCTCACCCTGTCGTCGATCGGCAAGCGCGTGCGGGAGATCGGGACGCTGAAGGCGCTCGGCTGGTCGCAACGGCTGGTCGTGCGCCAGGTGGTGGGCGAGTCCGTCGTCATCGCTGCGATCGGCGGCCTCCTCGGCGTAGGGCTCGGCGTACTGGCGGCACTGGCGGTCGACGCCTTCGGGCCGACGCTCGATGCGAGCACGACGACAGGAGCGGGCGACGGCCTGTTCGGCCTCGGCCAGGCACTCACTCGCACGACGTCGACTGCGGTCTCGCTCGACGCGCCGCTGACGCTGCCGCTGCTCGCCTTCGGCTTCGCCCTCGCTGTCGCGGGCGGGCTCGTCGCCGGCACCGCCGGCGCGCTGCGCGCGGCCCGCCTGCGCCCTGCCGACGCGCTGAGGCAGGTGGAGTAGTGGACGCGCCGCTCTACGAGCTCCGCGGGGTCACCCGGACGTTCCGGCGCGGCGACGCGGTCATCAAGGCCGTCGACGGCATCGACCTGACGCTCGCCGCCGGCGAGATCGTGGCCATCGAGGGGCCGAGCGGGTCGGGCAAGACCACGCTGCTGCAGCTCCTGGGAGCGCTCGACCGCTCCGATGCGGGCGAGGTGCTGTTCGAGGGGCGTGACCTCAATCTCCTCGGCGACAACGAGCTGGCCGATTTCCGCCTGCGCGCACTGGGCTTCGTCTTCCAGAGCTTCAACCTCCTGCCGACGCTGACCGCGGTCGAGAACGTCGAGGTCAAGCTGGCTCCCGCGAAGCTCGCCGAGCGCGACCTCCGTGAGCGCAGCCTCTCGGTGCTGGAGGAGGTGGGCCTCGCCGACCGCGCGCAGCATCTGCCCGGGCAGCTGTCGGGCGGCGAGCAGCAGCGGGTCGCGATCGCGCGCGCGCTCGCGATCGAGCCCCGTGTCGTCCTCGCCGACGAGCCGACGGGGAATCTCGACACCGCCACCGGCGGCGAGATCGTCGAGCTGCTCACCCGCGTCGCGTCGGAGCACGGCCAGACGGTGGTGCTCGTGACGCACAACCACGAGGTGTCAGCGCGTGCGCAGCGCATCCTGCGCATGCAGGACGGGCACCTCATGGCTCCTGTCGCCGCCTGACGATTACATTCGGCCGCGTGGCCGACGACCTGCCGATCGAGGAGCTCGCGACGCCGGCCGCGTGGGAGGCCTGGCTCGAGCAGCACCATGCCGACGCCCGCGGCGTCTGGCTCAAGTTCGCGAAGAAGGGGACGGGCGTCCAGACCGTCACGTACGGGGAGGCGCTCGACGTGGCGCTCTGCTTCGGCTGGATCGACGGGCAGGCGCGCGGCTTCGACGAGACGTACTACCTCCAGCGCTTCACGCCGCGGACGACGCGCAGCAAGTGGTCGAAGCGGAACCGCGACCACATCGCGCGGCTCACGAGCGAGAAGCGGATGCGCCCCGCCGGGCTGGCCGCGGTCGAGGCCGCGAAGGCGGACGGCCGCTGGGACGCCGCGTACGACTCGCCGAGCACGGCGACCGTGCCGGACGACCTGCAGGCCGAGCTCGACGCGAACCCGAAGGCGGCGGCGTTCTTCGCGACCCTCTCGAGCGCGAACCGCTACGCGATCCTGTACCAGCTCGCCGACGCGAAGCGGCCCGAGACGCGGGCCCGCCGCATCGCCAAGTACGTCGCCATGTGCGAGCGAGGCGAGACGGTGCACTGACGCCTGCCAAGTAACAGGCTGTTACTTGGCTCGTCGGGCGGCGGTGCCGCTGGAGTCCCTTGTAACAGACTGTTACTTGGCGTCGTGGGGCATACCACCGCCCACACTAATAGTTGCGCGATCAAGTATACTGTCGGAATGAGTACAACGAGACCGAACGCCGCGGCCCGCTCCCAGGGAGCAGGCCGCACGGCCGATCGACCCGGCGTCGACATCGGCCACGTCCACCTCAAGACCGCGGACATCCAGCGGATCCACGACTTCTACGTCGGGGTGCTCGGCTTCGACGTCGTCACGCGGATCGGCGACCAGGCCCTGTTCCTCTCCGCGGGCGGCTACCACCACCATCTGGGCTTCAACACCTGGGAGTCGAAGGGCGGGTCGCCGCCGCCGGCCGGGACGACCGGCCTGTACCACGTCGCGATCCGCTATCCGACGCGCGAGTCGCTCGCCGACGCGCTCCGGCGCCTGCGCGATGCGGGGTGGCCGCTCGACGGCGTGAACGACCACGGCACGCACGAGGCGCTGTACCTGCGCGACCCCGACGGCAACGGCCTCGAGCTCGCCTGGGACCGCGACCCTTCCGAGTGGCCGCTCGACGCGGAGGGCCACCTCCAGTTCGACCGCGGCGCCGACGTGAACCGGATGGTGCGCGAGCTGCTCGAGCTCGCCGGGCGCTAGCAGGGCCAGCCGCCGAGGGCGCTACGGTTCCGCCGTGCCGCGCCTCGCGCTCGCCGGACTGCTCGCCGCGCTCGCACTTGCCGGCTGCGGCGGCTACGGCGACGACGGCGGCGACTCCACGACGATCGCGCCGCCAGCGACCACAACGTCCGATCCGCTCGAGAGCGCTTCGACGGAGACGGTCGAGCGGGAGTCGGAATCCGGGGAGACCGCCCTCCTCGAGGCGGCCGGCATGTCCGGCCACCCGACCTACGACCGCATCGTCTTCACGTTCAAGAACGTCGTGCCCGGCTACCGGGTCGGGTACATCTCCAAGCCGGTCACGCAGGACGGCTCAGGCGCCAAGATCAGCATCGACGGCAAGGCGGTCCTCTCGATCCGCATGGAGCCCGCGTCCGGGTTCGACGTGAGCACCGGCGACGGCGTCATGGTCTACAAGGGCCCGAAGCGGCTCAGCGCGGTCGAGACCGGGACGAAGGTGATCACCGAGCTCGTCCGCACCGGCGACTTCGAGGCGGTCCTGACGTGGGCCGCCGGGCTGCCGCAGCAGCTGCCGTTCTCGGTCAGCACCGACGTGAACCCGCCGCGGCTCGTCGTCGACGTCAAGCGGCCGTAGTCAGGGCTAGTGCTCCCGCGGCAGGCTGACGCGGAACGACGCGCCGCCGCCGGGGTTGTCCTCGACCCAGGCCCGGCCGCCGTGCAGCTCGGCGAAGCGTGCCACCAGTGACAGCCCCACGCCCGTGCCCGGCGCGGTCGTGCCGTCGCCGCGGCTGAAGATCTCGAACACCGCCTCGCGCTTGTCGGCCGGGATGCCTGGCCCGCGGTCGTCGACCGCGAGGAGCACGTTGTCGCCCGCCGCCTCGACGCGCAGGTGGACGGCGGTGCCCGGCGGCGTGTGCTTGAACGCGTTCACGAGCAGGTTCTCGACCATGCGCTCGACCTTGGGCGGGTCGACCGCCGCCACCACGCGCGCTATGCGCACGTCGAGGTCGCCGTTGTGCGTGTAGCCGGCCGCGACGTGCGAGACAAGCTCGCCCAGGTCGGTGTCGCGGAAGCTCGGCTCGAGCAGCCCGTGGCGGAGCCGGTCGAGGTCGAGCAGGTCGGCGAGCAGCACCTCGAGGCGCCGCGCCTCGGCCGTGAGGTGCTCGACGATGCTGGCGCGCAGCTCGGCCGGAAGCTCCTCGCCGCGCTCCTTGAGCGTGATCGCGAAGCCGGTGATCGCGGTCAGCGGCGTGCGCAGCTCGTGCGAGACGGTCGCGAGGATCGTGTCGCGGAGCTCGTCGATGCGGCGCCGCTCGGTGACGTCCTGCGCGGTGCCGAGCATGCGCACCACCGTGCCCGAGGCGTCGCGGACCGCCCGCCCGCGGCCGTGCAGCCAGCGGACCGTGCCGTCGTCGTGCACGGCCCGGTGGTCGAAGGCGAATGACCCGCCTTCGGCGAAGGCGGCCTCGACCGTCGCGCGCACCCGGGGCGCGTCGTCGGGGTGCAGGTGGGCGAGGTACCGCTCGTAGGTCAGCTCGGCATCCGGATCGACCCCGAAGAGCCGGTAGAGCTCGTCGGACCAGGTGATCCGGTCGTCGGCGATGTTCCACTCCCAGCTGCCGATGTGCGCCACGTCCTGCGCCTCGGCGAGGGCATTGCGCGCTGCCAGCAGGCCCTTCTCGGCGGCCTCGCGCTCGGCCAGCATCGCGCCGACCAGCAGCATCGTCACCGTGACGACCGCGAACAGCGCCTCCATCACCTTGACGGTGTGGGTCGCGCTCTCCTGCCCGAGCGGGACGCTTCCGTGCACGGCGCCGGCCACGCCGAACGCGACGAGGACAAAGGCGGCCGCCGTCGCGCCGGTCTGGCGGAAGCGAAGCGGCGCCCAGACGAGCAGCGGGAACAGCAGGCTCCGGTAGCTCCAGGCGCCGCCGAGGAACACGATCGACGCCAGCGCGGCGAGCGCCGCGAAGAGGACGCCGCCCTCGACGATGCGCGCGCGGGACAGCCGAGGGGGCGTGGTGATCCAGACGAGCAGCAAGGGCGCCACGACGAGCACGCCCATGGCGTCGCCGATCCACCACAGCAGCCACGACGAGCCGTACGAGTTGCCGAGATCATCGGCCAGCCAGAGCGCCGTGACGCCGTTGGTCGCGGCGATCGTGGTGGCGGCGGCCGCGGCGAGGAAGACGAGCGCGAAGACGTCACGCACGCGCGCGAGCGCGGGCCGGAAGTCGACGCGTCGCAGCAGATAGCCGCCGGCGAGCGCCTCGAGCGTGTTGCCGGTCGCGATCGCGGCCGCGACCGGGATCGACGCGCCGCTCGTCGCGTTCGCGAGGAACGCGCCGAGCGCGATCGCCGGCCACGTGCGCGGGCCGAACAGCACGACCGCGGCGAGCGCGATGCCCGCCGGCGCCCACACCGGCGTGATCACGCCCTCCGCAACCGAGAGCTCGAGCCCGAACTTGGCCGCCGCGAGGTAGAGCCCGGCAATGCCGGCCAGGAGCACGAGCCGCCGCGTCCCGCCGGCGCGTGCGAGCGCACGCGTCAGCGCGGAGCCCGCAGCGTCCGGCGCGCCGCTCAGTTCCGACTCGGCAACCGTGCCCGCACGTTAGCGCGGACGGCGGCTTGCCCTCGCGGTTGTCCCTAGCCCGGGGATCACGACGTGCATGCACGCCTGGCCGACGTCGCCGCCGGTGCCGTGCTGGTCGCCGTCGTGAACCATGAACTGGAGACGGTAGGCGTGACCCGGCTGGAGGCCGAGGTTGTCGACGTTCCACCGCGCCTCGGCGCCGAAGCCCTCGTTCGTCAGCCCGGACGGAGCGGTGTCGCTGCCCGTGCCGAGGTTCCAGTTGTTCTTCGCCGGATCGGCGTCGGGCGTGACGGTCAACTGGTTGCTCTTCGTCCGGTCGATCAGCCTGACGGCGCTCTTCCACGTGCCGTAGACCGCGTTCGGCGGGACGGGCGTGCCGCCGAACTGCCAGTCGCCGTTACGGGTGTTGGGGTCGTTCGTGATGTCGGTGACGAAGGCGGCCGGGTACTCGGGCCGGTCAAGCGGGTCGTTGCCGGCCTGGTCGCCCGACGTCAGGGTCGAGCCGACGGCGGGGTTCGTCGTCCCCGACGGGACGGCGGCGAGGGCCGTGATCGGGTAGTTGCCGAGCACGTTCGTGACCGTCTTCGACACCTTCTCCTGCGTCTGCCGGATGCCGAGCGTCAGCGCGTGCTCGTCGTTGTACCAGACCTTGATCGTGTCGCCCGGCCCGGCGAGGCTGGGCGCGAACGCGCGCAGCACCTCGCTCTCGTTGAACACCACGCTCGTGCGCGGGTTCGAGCTGTTGAACGGGTAGCCGAGCACGCACGGGCCCGGCGGCAGCGGGCAGCTGGAGGTGCCCTCGTCGACCAGCGTCGCGGTACCCAGGCCGGGCGAGCAGGCCGTGGCCTCGGCGTTGACCTCGAACTGCTTCACCCCGATGACGCGTGCGAAGAACGACTTCACGGTCGCGTGCTGCGTGACGTGAACGGCGTTCATCGTGGTGCAGCCCGGCGTGCCGAGACACTCGAGCTGCACGTTCGTGTCGACGATCGGGATGTTCCCCTTGATGTTCTTCCCGCCCGTGCCGCCGCTGTACTGCTTCGCGAGGGTGGTCGCATTCGACGTGTTCGGCAGGCCGCCTGCGCCGGCGAGCGCCGCCGCGTCCGCATCGGCCTGGAGCGAGCGGTGCGCGAAGTAGGCGTAGCCGACGTCGATCGTGAGCGCGGCCGCCCCGAGCAGGACGGTCAGCGTGACCACGATCAGGATGAGCGCCTGTCCGCGCTCGGCGTTCCTGTAGCTGCGAGTGGGAAGAGGGCGCACGGGCGATCCTTTCGAGGGGTCGGCGTGCCGCGCGCCGGAAGTCGGACGGGAGTTGATGGCCAGATCGGCGCTCCGCTGCGGCCCTGACAGCCCTAGTCCGAGTGATCGGAGCCCCTGTCCGAGTGATCCGCTACATGATGTCGAGGCGCAGGTCCTCGAGATCGAGGTCGCGCGTGACCTGACGGGCGATCTCGTCGTCGATCAGCTGCGAGCGCCTGAGGTCGGCGACCGCCTGCCGCTCGGCGTCGAGCAGTTCGCGCCGTAGCCGCTGGTACGACTGCGACTGCTCCTCGATCGCGCCGTCGCCGTCGGGATCGAACCGCGACTGGAACCGGTTGATGCGGAAGCCGTACAGGCCGCGCATGCGCTCGACCGTGTCCGGGTTCGCCCAGTCCTCGTCCACGAGCTCTTCGAGCCGCGCGAGCGCCGCCTCGGCCGCCTTGATGCGCGCCTTGGCCTCCTCCTTCTCGGCGAGGCCGTCGTCCTCGAGGTGCAGCACCTTGATGAGCGCCGGCAGCGTGAGGCCCTGGCAGACAAGCGTGCCGAGGATGACGCCGAAGGTGAGGAAGACGATCAGGTCGCGGTTCGGGAAGGCATCGCCGGCGTCGGTCGTGAGCGGGAGCGCGAGCGCGGCGGCGAGCGAGACGGCGCCCCGCATGCCCGACCACCCGAGCACCACCAGCGGCCGCCACGACTCTGCGCCCATGGGCCGCAGCCGGCCGGGCAGGCGGGCGGTGGCGAAGAGCCACGCGAAGCGCACGCCCGTCACCGTGACCGTCATGAGCGCCGCCCAGCCCACCAGCTCGCCGGTCGAGTAGCCGGACAGCGCGTCCACGATCCCCGGCAGCTGGAGACCGACCAGCATGAACAGCACGGCGTTGAGGACGAAGAAGACGATCTCCCAGAGAGCCTGCCCCTGGAGGCGGGTCTGGGAGTTCGTCAGCTCGGGCGTGTGCCAGCCCATGTAGATCCCGACCGTCACGGCGGCCAGCACGCCGGAGACGCCGAGTGCCTGGGCCGGCAGGAACGCGACGTAGCCCGTGAGCAGCGAGATCGTCAGCTCGAGCGGCGGGTCGTCGAGCCGGCGGCGAACCTGGCGGACGACGAAGCCGGCGGCGAGCCCGATCGCGATGCCGCCTATCACCGCGAGGAAGAAGCGGGCCGTTGACGTGGCCAGGGAGAAGCTCCCGCTTACGACCGCGATGACGGCGACGCGGTAGGCGACGAGCGCGGTCCCGTCGTTCAGCAGGCTCTCGCCGTCGATCAGCCCGACGAGCCGGCGCGGCAGGCCGACCCGCTGGGCGATCGCGGTCGCGGCAGTCGGGTCGGTGGGGGAGACGATCGCGCCGATCACGAAGGCGGTCGGCCAGTCGATCCCCGGGATCAGGGCGTGCGCGACCCCGGCGACCACGACCGTCGTGACGAGCACCAGCCCCACCGCGAGCAGCGAGATCGCGCCGATGTTGGCGCGCAGCTCGCGCAGCGAGGTGAAGAACGCGGTGCCGTAGAGGAGCGGCGGCAGGAAGGCGACGAAGACGAGCTCCGGGTCGAGCTCGATCGACGGCATCCCCGGCACGAGCGCGATCCCGAGCCCGCCGACGACGAGCAGGATCGGGTACGGGATCCGCGTGATCGTCGCCGAGGCGAGCAGGAACGCTGCGACGACGAGGACGCCGAGCAGGATCACGCTGTCGTGGGCGGACAGCTCCACGCATGGATCTTGCCGGGGCGGGGCCTAGGCGCGCTCGGTGTCGCGGCGGAAGGCCCGTGCCGCTACTGCGGACACGCATACCGTCCACGCCGCCATGACGAGCCAGCCGGTGGTGCCCCACGGATGGCCGCCGATCCCGATCCGTCCCGCCTGCACGAGCCAGTAGGACGGCAGCCCCTCCGCGATGTCCTGCATCACGCCACCGGTGATCGGGAACCAGACGCCGCCGAGCAGCGCCAGGAGCGCCGTCGTGCCGCCGATCACCGGCCCGATCGAGTCGGCGTTCAGGAGGTGGCCCATCGCGATGCCGAGCGCGGCGAACGGGATCAGGCCGACGACCAGCATCAGGGTCATCTCGAACCAGCGCCCGGCCGGGATGCGCACGCCGAGCGCGAAGCCCGCCACGTAGAGGACGGCGATCGTGAGCAGCGCGAGCAGGTACGCGCTCAGCACCTTGGCCCGGAAGTACGCACGGGTCGTGAGCGGCGTGATCCGCAGCTGCCGGTTCCAGCCCACGTTCCGCTCCGCGGCGATCCTGCCGCCGATCCCGAGCACCGAGTTCATCGCCCCGAACGCGGCCAGGCCGACCATGAAGTAGAGCGGCGCGGAAATGCCGGTCCCGCCGAGGTCGTGCTCGTTTCGGTTCGGACTGGCGATCAGGAAGTAGAGGACGAGCGGGAAGCCGAGCGAGAAGAGCATCAGCCGCCGGTTGCGCACCGCGCGCAGCAGCTCGTAGCGCGTGTACAGCAGGCCGCTCACCGCGCCGCCCCCACGGGCTCCGGCTCCTCGTCGCCGGTCAGCTGCAGGAACGCCTCCTCGAGGCCGCCGCCGGCGATCTCGAAGTCACGCGCATCCGGGAAGTCGTCGAGCAGCGCGCGGATGGCGGCATCCGAGTCTGAGCAGGCGAGCACGATCGCGTCGCCGCGCACCTCCACGCGCGTGACGCCGGGCAGGCGGCCGAGCTCGGCGGGATCGGCGTCCGGCAGCGTGGCGCGGATCGTGCGACCGCCGACCATCGCCTTGATCGCCGTCGTCGGGCCGTCGGCGACGACGCGCCCGCGCGCCATCAGCACGGCGCGGTCGGCGTACTCGTCGGCCTCGTCGAGGTAGTGCGTGGCGAAGAGCACCGTCTTGCCGCGCGCGGCGAACGCGCGCATCGTCGCCCAGAAGGCCCGGCGCGCCTCGACGTCGAGCGCGACTGTCGGCTCGTCGAGGACGAGCAGCTCGGGGTCGGCGACGAGCGCGATCGCGAGCCGGGTGCGCTGCGTCTGGCCGCCCGACAGCTTCTGCGTCCGCTGGTCGGCGATGTCATCGAGGCCCGCGAGCCGGAGCGCATCGTCGACCGGCAGCGGGTGCGGGTAGAGCGACGCGACCATCTCGACGAGCTCGCGGACGGAGAGGTCGCGGATCAGCGACCCGGTCTGGAGCATCGCCCCGACCGAGCCGGCATCCACTGCGTCCGTGGGCGACTTGCCGAAGACGCCGATCGAGCCGCCGTCCGGCTCGAGCAGGCCGAGCAGCATGTCGATCGTCGTCGACTTGCCGGCGCCGTTCGGCCCGAGCAGCGCGACCGTCTCGCCGGGCGCGATCGAGACGTCGATGCCGCGCACGGCGTGGACGGGCCCGCGCTGGTCTGGAACGTCTTCTCGAGCGCGCGCAGCTCGATGCCTGTCGAGACCCCCATTCCTTCACTGGTAGCAATCCGGCGCGGGGTCGCGTCGAGTCGCCTAACGAAGCTTAACCGAGCGAGAAGACCGCGAGCGCCGGGTGGATTGCGATCGCTCCTTTGCCGGGCCGCGAATGATCCTGTCCTTCCGGCCAGTCGTCCGCGTGGCGCGTCGTCGTGAACTCGAAGTGGCCGAAGCGCTCGGTGCCGCGGAGATCGCTGCCGTTGAAGCGGGCCCGTCCGCCCTCAGTCGTCGTCGGTCGAGTCGGTCATCTGGTGCCCCATCGACCCGCCCGACTCGAGCTCGCGGTCACCGTGCGTGATTCCCCAGGCCATGTGGACGAGGCCGGCAACGACGATGGCCACGATCACGATGACGATCACCAGGCCCACACTCATAGCCAGCAGATTCATCTCGCCCTCCGATTTCGGCTCTTGATCGATCAACACTACGCGCGTAGCCGCTAAACAAGAACCGGGGCAGGCGGAGTCGTACGGAGGTGTCGATGGCTCGGAGAGAACGCAGGGCGCTGGAGCAGCTGTATGAGGAGCGCTTCACGGACTTCGCCCGGATCGCCAGGTCGATCACGGGCGATGAGGGGCTGGCCCTCGATGCTGTCCAGGAGGGCTTCGTGCGGGCGCTTCGCTCGCTGCGCTCGTTCCGCGGCGACGCGCCGCTCGAGGCCTGGGTGTGGCGGATCGTCATCAACGCCGCGCACGACGCCCGTGAGCCGGCCGCGTCCGAGTTGCCCCTCGATGTTGCCGCCGAGCAGCCCGAGCCCGCGCCGTCCGAGTTCGCCGACTGGATCGCGGCGCTTCCCGAGCGCCAGCGCCTCGCGGTGTTCCTCCGCTACCAGGCCGATCTCGACTACCGCAGCATCGCGGCTGCACTCGGCATCGAGATCGGCACGGTCTCGGCCACGTTGCACGCCGCCCACGAGGCGCTGCGCCGCTCGCTCGAGGAGGTGCTGAGGTGACGGATATCGAGCGGGCGATGCGCGCCGAGGTGGCGGGACTCCTGCCGGTGCCGGCGGGCGGGCCGAACTGGGAGAACGTCGCCGCCCGCGCCGGGACGCGGTCGCGGCGGCGCTGGGTCGTCGCCGTGGCGCTCGCTGCGGCGCTCGCAGTGGCGACCGTGATGGCCACGCCGCTCGGCGCCGAGATCGGCGGGACGCTCGGCGATTTCACGTCGTGGGTGCGTGGCGAGCCGGGGACGCCCGCGTCGGCCGAGGAGCAGCAGGAGTTCCAGCGCGCGAACGAGCGCAGCTGGACCGGCTTCGCGCGTGACGCCCAGCTGCGCCGGTTGCTAGAGGTCGAGCGCTCCGGGACGACGTTCAGGCTCTTCGGGTTCCGCACCGGAGACCAGCTCTGCCTGCGGCTCGTTGCCAGCGGCGACGTCGAGGCGAACGCGACGCGCTGCGCCCCGCTGCACGCGCTCCAGACCGCCAGGGAGCCGGCGATCGTCGTTGCCGGGGACGAGCCCTTCGGCGCGAGCGGCGACCCGCCGAACGAGGACGGCTACAGCGCCGAGGCGTACAGCGCGACGTTCGGCATCGCATCCGACGGCGTCCGCCGCGTCATGCTCGGTGCCGACGACGGCAGACACGAGGCACTCGTCGGCGACAATGCGTTCCTCTACGTCGCCGACCATCCGAAGCTCGGGACACGCGTGCGCACGATCAGCGCGGAGGCGGGCGACGGTACGCGCATGGCGCTCGCGTTCCAGCCGGCGCCTTTCGGCGAGACCGGACTACCGTCGGCGCGGACGGGAACGCCGGGCGGCCCGACGGCGATCGAGCGCTATGTCGAAGGCGGGTCGATCGGCTGGCTCGAACGGCTCGAGCAGCGCGGTGAGCCCTGGCCGGACTCGCTTGCGTCCCTGCTCGAAGGCATTGGCATCGACGAGCCGCAGCTGGCACGTCTCGTTCGCCCTGACCCCGACGACAGCCTCGGCGTCGCGATCGTGGTCGGCCGGGGCCGGCTCGGGGCGCCACCCTGGTGGGGGTCGGGAAAGGTGGAACGGATCGTCTGCGTGTTCTCGGCCGGCGAGGGCGGTGGTGGCGGCGGCTGCACGCCGCTCGCGACGGCCGTCTCGGACTACACGCCGTTCACCATCGGCGTGAGCACGGAGAGCGGCAGCAGCCAGTTCTCCGTCGCGGACGGCCTGGCCAGCGACGACGTCGCGAGCATGAAGGCCTTCCTCGGCAACGGCGACGAGGTCGACGTGCCGCTGCGGGACAATGCGTACTCCGTCCGGCTTGCGCGCGCCGCCTTCCCCGTGCGGCTCGTGGCGTACGACGCCGACGACCGCGTCATCGGAATGCAAGTGCTCGAGGAGGACGGGATGACGGGGCCGGCGGCGCCGAAGGCGCGCAAGTCTGTCCGGGAACTGCTCCGCGTGCGCGCCGAGGGCGGTTCGCTCGGGATCCTGAAGGCAGGCACGCCGGTCGGTGGTCGGCGCTGCTGGCACTTCGGCTACGGCCACGGCGCGGTCGGCGGCGGCTGCACGCCGTGGCCGCCCGACGGCGCGCCGCTCCAGTTCCTGATCCTCCAGCGCACGCACGCCGACTGGTTCTTGTGGGGGACGGTGCCTCCCGTCGTCGCCTCGGTGACGCTGTCGTTCCCCGGCGACACCGTGCGGCTCGATCCAGTCGACGGGTTCGTCGTCTACGCCGTGCCGCACCGCTACCGGGATGCGCTCGCGGTTCGCGCGTATGGCGAAGACGGGAAGCAGGTCGACCAGCGAGAGTTCGCTCGGCGCCGCTGAGCGCGTGGCCGGATAGCCTCGCCGGGTGGAATACCGCGACCTCGGCCGCACCGGAGTGAAGGTCAGCCCGCTCTGCCTCGGCGCGATGATGTTCGGGGCCTGGGGCAACCCCGACCACGACGAGTCGATCCGGATCATCCACCGGGCGCTCGATGCCGGGATCAACTTCATCGACACCGCAGACGTCTACTCGGCCGGCGAGTCGGAGGAGATCGTCGCCAAGGCGCTTGCGGGGCGCCGCGACGACGTCGTCCTCGCCACCAAGTTCCACGGCTCGATGGGCGACGGGCCGAACCGCGCCGGCAACTCGCGCCGCTGGATCATGCAGGCCCTCGACGCGAGCCTGCGGCGGCTCGGGACCGACTGGATCGACCTCTACCAGGTGCACCGCTGGGATCCCGGCACCGACCTCGACGAGACGCTCGGCGCGCTGACCGACCTCGTGCGCGCGGGCAAGATCCGCTACTTCGGCTCGTCCACGTTCCCCGCGCACGTGATCGTCGAGGCGCAGTGGGTCGCGGAGCGGCGCGGCCGCGAGCGCTACCTCTGCGAGCAGCCGCCGTACTCGCTGCTCGTGCGCGGGATCGAGCGCGACGTGCTGCCCGTGTGCGCGCAGTTCGGGATGGGCGTCATCCCGTGGAGCCCGCTCGCGGGCGGCTGGCTCTCCGGCCGCTACCGCAAGGGCCAGGACGCGCCCTCCAGCACGCGCTCCGGGCGGATCCCGTGGCGCTACGACCTGTCGCTGCCCGAGAACCAGCGCAAGCTCGACGCGGCCGACGCGCTCGCACAGCTCGCCGAGGAGGCGGGCATGACGCTGATCCAGCTGGCGCTCGCGTTCGTGCTGAGCCATCCGACCGTGACGGCGCCGATCATCGGCCCGCGCACGATGGAGCAGCTCGAGAGCCAGCTGGCCGCACTGGATGTCACACTGGACGACCACCTGATGCAGCGAATCGACGAGATCGTCCCACCCGGCACGACGATCAACCCGGCCGACTCCGGCTGGACGCCGCCGTGGCTCGGCGGCCGTCCGTGGCCCAGATGACGCGCGCCGCGCGGGTGAAGCCCGCGGTCCGTCCGACGCTGCGCGGCGTCTCGCACCAGTACGCGTGCGCACTTGCCGTCGGCGCAGGCGTCGTGCTCGTCGTGCTGGCCGACGGCGCCCTGGCGCGGGTCGGTGCCGCCGCCTTCGCGGTCGCCGTTGCGCTCATGTTCGGCACGAGCGCCGTCTACCACCGCGTCACGTGGCGTCCCCGTCCGCGCCGCTGGATGGCGCGCGCCGACCACGCGGCCATCTACCTGCTGATCGCCGGGACCTACACGCCGTTCGCGCTCCTTGCCCTCGACGGCGCCTGGCGGATCAGCGTGCTCACCGTCGTCTGGGCCGGCGCACTGGCAGCGATCACGCTCAAGTTCGCCTGGGTGGAAGCCCCGAAGGTGCTGGCGGTCCTCACCGCCGTGCTGCTCGGCTGGGCGGGGATTGCCGCCATGCCGCAGATCATCTCGCGCATCGGTGTAGCGCCCACGACGCTGCTGTTCGTCGGCGGCGCGCTCTACACCGTAGGCGCCCTGGTGTACGCGTTCCGGCGGCCGAACCCGTCGCCGCGCGTCTTCGGCTACCACGAGATCTTCCACGCGCTCGTCGTTGCCGCCGTCGCCTGCCACTACGTGGGCGTCAGCATCTACCTGATGTAGCTAAGGGCCGGGGCTGGTGCGCTCGGCGAACGAGTGAATGTGGGACTGTCCCCGCAGGGCGCAGCCCGGAGGGGGCTGTCCCAGCGCGAGCGGCTAGCCACGGCTCGGTCGGTCACGGGCTTGGGTCAGCCCCCGATACACCCGGGGACAGACCCATGTACGAACATTACGTGAGCGCGAAGTCGACCGTGCAGAGGGCGCCGAAGCCGAGGCACCAGACGGCGAACGGGATCAGCGTCCGCGTCTCGAACCAGCGCATCAGGAAGCGGACCGCGAGGTAGGCCGTCGCGGCCGAGCACAGCGATGCGACCAGCGCCTGCCCGCGGACGCCGTCGCCCGTCGAGCCGAAGAGCTCCGGCAGCTTCAGCAGCGCCGCCGCGCCGATGATCGGCGTCGCCAGCAGGAAGGCGAACCGCGCTGCGTCCTTGTGCGAGAGCCCCACCAGCAGGCCGCCGCCCATCGTGGCGCCCGTGCGCGAGATGCCCGGGATCAGGGCGAGCGCCTGCGCGGCGCCGACGAAGAACGCACCGGGGAAGCGCACCTGCTTCGCGATCCGCGTGTCGTCGTCCTCGTCCGTCTGCGGCGCGCGGCGCCGGAGCGCCTCGGCGCCGATCAGAAGCAGCCCGTTGACCATCAGGAAGAACGCCGCCGACTGCGCCGAGGCGAACAGGCCCCGCAGCGCGTGCTCGAGCGCGAGCCCGAGGATGCCGGCCGGGATCGTTCCGACGATCAAGAGCCACGCCAGCTTCGCGTCCGTGTCGTCCGCGCGGATCTCGCGTTCTCGCAGGCTCCGCAGCAGCCCGCGCACAATCCGGGCCCAGTCGCGCCGGAAGAACAGCAACAGCACGATCGCCGTCGCGAGGTGGGTCGCCACGAGGAAGGTGATGAAGTAGTCGTCGTTCTGGTGGATGTCCCAGCCAACCAGCCGCGGCAGGATGACGCTGTGGCCGAGGCTCGAGATGGGGAACAGCTCGGTGACGCCCTGGAGCAGCCCGAGGACGATCGCCTGGAAGTAGGTGATCGGCGCTTCGAGGAGGATCACGTGGCGGGCTGGGCGCTGTCCTTCTTGCCCGTCTGGAACCAGACGAACGCGAGCAGCGCGAGCCCGACGAAGAACGCAGCGATGCCGTGCTTCACGTGGTGGTGCCCCGAGCCGTCCTCGTGGCCGGGGATGAAGCCGGGCAGGGAGCCGGCCGGCACGGCCCAGTACACGATCGCGAGCGCGATCAGCGCGATCCCCAGGATGGCGGCCACGGCGACGACGGCTGGATGGCGGGCGTTCAAGGCGCGCCCAGCGTAGGGCGCGCCGCGACGAGCCGGACGCCGCGCTCAGGTTCCGTTCAGGCGGCCGACTACAGTCAGAGGATGGAGGCCGAGCTCACCACGCTCGAGTTCGAGGCGCTCGTCGAGGAGGCGATCGCGTCGGTGCCCGAGCCGCTCGCCCGCGTCATGTCGAACGTCGGCGTGATCGTCGACGAGCAGGCATCGCCGTGGCAGTCGGTGCTCGGCCTCTACCAGGGCGTGCCGCTGACCCGACGCAACACCGCCTACGCGGGCGCGCTCCCCGACAAGATCACCATCTTCCGCTGGCCGATCGAGCGGGTCTACGGGACCGACCCCGATCGGCTCCGCGACGGCGTCCGCCACGTCGTCGTGCACGAGATCGCCCATCACTTCGGTATCTCGGACGAGCGCCTGCGCGAGCTGGGTGTGTACTAGAGCCCCTGGATCCGTTTACGGGCCCTTCTCGGCCGGTATGACGCCTAGATGGCAAACGGCGGCCGCTCGAAGTTCGGGGACTGGTTCCTCGAAGTGGGGATCTTCGTCCTGTTCGCCTTGCTTCTGCTCCCCGCGGCTCTCGCCGGCTACTTCGTCGGCGAGAGCCACGGGCACGGGCAGACGAGGACCGTCACCGTCTCCGCCGCCCAGGCGGCCAAGGCCGCGCTGGCGGAGCAGAAGACCGCGCCCGCGTTCTCGACCGACGACCTGAACGCCCGGCCGCAGGACGACTGGATCACGAACGGCGGCTCGCTCATGAACCAGCGCTACTCCCCGCTCGACCAGATCGACGACGGGAACATCGGCGACGTCAAGGGCGTGTGGACGACGCACCTGCGCGGCTCGGCGACCGCGGCGAAGTACTCGGCCGAGTCGCAGCCGCTCGTCTACGACGGCGTCATCTACGTGCCGACCGGCCAGGACGACGTCTTCGCGGTCAGCGCCGACACGGGCGACATCCTCTGGGAGTACAAGGGCGACCTCGACGAGACGATCAGCGTCGTCTGCTGCGGCTGGGAGAGCCGCGGCGTCGCGATCGGCGACGGGAAGGTCTACCTCGGCAAGCTGGACGGCAGCCTCGTCGCGCTCGACCAGAAGACCGGCAAGGAGGTGTGGAAGACGCAGGTCGGGCCGTGGCAGCAGGGCTACTCGATCACGGCGGCGCCGCTCTACCTCGACGGCATGGTGATCACCGGGATCTCCGGCGGCGAGTTCGCGATCCGCGGGCGCCTCACCGCCTTCGACGCCCAGACCGGCAAGGAGAAGTGGCGCTTCTACACGACCGAGCCGGGCTCGTGGGCAGGCGACTCGTGGCGCAACGGCGGCGCACCGATCTGGCACACGCCCTCGGTCGACCCGGAGCTCGGCCTCCTCTACTTCACGACCGGCAACGCGAACCCCGACAACGACGGCTCGCGGCGCGCAGGGAAGAACCTCTACGCGGCGTCGATGATCGCCCTCGACTACCGCACCGGGAAGCTGAAGTGGTACTTCCAGATGGTTCACCACGACATCTGGGACTACGACGCGCCCAGCCCGACCGTGCTCTTCGACGCCAACATCGCCGGCAAGGACGTCCGCGGCATCGGCGAGGCCGAGAAGACCGGCTGGCTGTACCTGCTGAACCGCGAGACGGGCGAGCCGCTGTTCCCGATGCCCGAGACGCCGGTGCCGCAGAACGCGAAGCAGAAGACGTACCCCACGCAGCCGATCCCGAGCTACGCGCCGTTCGTCCCGCACGAGCTGACCGACGCCCAGTACGAGGCGGTCTCGCAAGCAGGTGCAGACGACGTTCAAGAAGAAGATGAAGGTGATCCGGGCGCGTGAGATGTATACGCCCTACTGGACGACGCCGGTCGCCTTCACGCCGGGCCCGCAGGGCGGGACGAACTGGCAGCCGTCGAGCTACAGCCCCGACACGAACATGTTCTACGTCTGCGCCCAGAGCGGGGTGACCGCGAACACCGTCACCCCGACGCTGAGCGGCAAGCAGGCGACGGCCTCGCCGCAGCCGGCGGTGCTCGGCGGCACGCTCACGCTCGCCGGCGGGTTCGGCCAGAACACGGGCTACTTCACCGCGATCGACGCGACGACCGGGAAGATCGTCTGGCAGAAGAAATGGCCGGAGTCCTGCTATGCCGGCTCGACGGTCACGAAGGGCAACCTCGTCTTCGTGGGCCGCAGCGACGGCCGCCTGCAGGCGTACAAGGCCGACTCGGGTGACGAAGTGTGGAGCTTCCAGCTCGGCGCCGGCGCCAACGACGCGCCCACGATCTTCGAGCGGAACGGCAAGGAGTACCTCGTCTTCTACGCGGGCGGCAACGCGCTCGCCGCCTCGCCGCACGGCGACAGCCTCTGGCTGCTCGGCCTCGACGGCACGCTCGAGCAGGCCGCCGCGCCGGGGAACGGCCAGGGCGTGGGCCACGCGGGCGAGACGGACAACAACGGGAACAACAACCAGACCGCGGGCGCCGCGCAGGGCAAGAAGATCTTCGCCGACAACTGCGCCGGATGCCACGGCGCGACCGGCCACGGGGGGAACGGCGGCCCGGACCTCTCCGCGATCCCGGCAGCCAAGAACCTCACGCACGTGATCGGCCAGGTCACGAACGGGGGCGGCGGGATGCCGTCGTTCAAGGGGACGCTCAGCGAGGCGCAGATCAAGGCCGTGGCGACGTACGTGACCCAGCAGATCGCGAAGTAGCTAGAACACGAGCGTGGAAGAGGCCCCGCGCGTTCGCGTGATCTTCGGCGCGCTGCTGCTCGTCCTCTTCCTCGCCTCGCTCGACCAGACGATCGTCGCGACGGCCCTGCCCACGATCGTGGGCGATCTCGGCGGGCTCGAGCACATCTCGTGGGTCGTCACCGCGTACCTGCTGGCCTCGACCGTGGTCGGGCCGATCTACGGCAAGCTCGGCGACATCTACGGGCGGAAGATCGTCCTGCAGAGCGCGATCGTGATCTTCCTCGTCGGCTCGGCGCTCTGCGGGCTGTCGCAGAACATGGGCCAGCTGATCGCGTTCCGCGCCCTGCAGGGGCTCGGCGGCGGCGGGCTGATCGTCACGACGATCGCCGTGATCGGCGACATCATCCCGCCGCGCGAGCGCGGCCGGTACCAGGGCTTCTTCGGCGCCGTGTTCGGCGTGTCGACGGTGATCGGCCCGCTGCTCGGCGGCTTCTTCGTCGACAACCTCTCGTGGCGCTGGATCTTCTACGTCAACATCCCGGTCGGGCTGGCCGCGCTCGGCGTCATCGGCGCCACGTTCCGGCCGCACACGGCGCATGTGCGCCACGTAATCGACTATGTCGGCGCCGCGACGCTCGCCGGCGCGATCACCTCGATCGTCCTCTTCACGTCGCTCGGCGGCTCGACGTACGACTGGGGCTCGCCGCAGATCGTGGCGCTGATCGTGCTCGCGCTCGTGCTCGTGCCCGCGTTCGTCTGGATCGAGTCGCGCGCGGCCGAGCCGATCCTGCCGCTCGAGCTCTTCCGCAACCGCATCTTCGCCGTCTCGGCGGCCATCGGTTTCATCGTCGGCATGGCGCTCTTCGGCGCGGTCACGTACCTGCCGCTGTTCCTGCAGGTGGTGAAGGGCTCGAGCGCGACACGCTCCGGGCTCGAGCTCACGCCGATGATGGCCGGGCTGCTGGTCTCGTCGATCGTGAGCGGCCAGCTGATCTCGAAGTTCGGGCGCTACAAGCCGTTCCCGATCGCCGGCACGCTCCTCATGGCGCTGGCGATGCTGCTCCTCTCGCGCCTCGACGAGGGGACGTCCGGCGCGTACACGCTCGGCGCGATGGTCGTGCTCGGCCTTGGCCTCGGGATGACGATGCAGGTGCTCGTGCTCGCAGCGCAGAACGCCGTCGACTACACGCTGCTCGGCGTTGCCACCTCGGGGTCGACCCTGTCACGACAGATCGGCGGCTCGATCGGGGTCGCCCTCTTCGGGACGATCTTCGTCAACCGGCTGCACACCGAGCTGGCGCAGCGCTTTCCCGAAGGCGTGCGGCCGCCGGCGCAGGCCAGCCCGGCGATCATCCGCAGCCTGCCGCCCCGGCTCCACGTGCCGTACATCACTGCGTTCGTCGACGCGCTCGCGCCGATCTTCGTCGTGGCGGCGGTGCTGTCGCTCGTCGCGTTCGGGCTGACGTGGCTGCTGCGCGAGATCCCGCTCCGCCAGACGGCCCAGTCCGAGGGCGTGGGGGAGGCGTTCGCGTCGCCGCGCGACGCCGACTCGTACCGCGAGCTCGAGCGTGCGCTCACCGTGCTCGCTCGCCGCGAGGAGCACTGGGGGATCTACGAGCGGCTCGCGCAGCGCTCAGGCGTGGAGCTCGACCCGCCGGAGCTGTGGCTCTTCTCGCGGATCGCGGAGCGCGAGCCGCTGGCGCGCGAGCAGCTGGACGCTGAGCTCGCGGTCGAGAACGAGCGGCTCGCGGGCAGCCTCGCGGTTCTCGAGGAACGCGGGTTCGTCGCGGACGGCGACGGCCCCGTCGCGCTCACCGCCCTCGGCCGGGCGAATCACGATCGCATCGTCGCCGCGCGGCGCGAGCGGCTCGCCGAGCTCCTCGGCGGCTGGAGCCCGGAGGAGCACGCCGACCTGCGCCGGCTGCTCGATCAGCTGGCCCAGGCCGTCACGAGCTCCATGCCTGCCGCGCCGCCGACGAGCTAGCGCTCGTCGTCGTCGAGCGGCCCGACCTTCTGCTCGATCTCGTCCGCCTGTGCGTGGTGCGCCTGGGCGGCCACGCGCTGCCGCTCGGAGCGGTCGAGCGCCTCCGCGGCGGCCGCGCTCGCTGCCTCGCGCTCCTCGCGCGCGCGGGCAAGCTGCGCCTCCGCGTCGCGCTCCTGCTCCTCCTTCGCGCGCACCTCGTCGCGAACGGCCTGCTCGCGGCCGGCGGCGTGCTCCTCCTGGCGCTGCGCGAGCTCGCGGTACTCGCGGCCCTGCTCGATCTGCCGCGTCCGCTGCCGCGAGCGGGCGACCAGCACGCCAACGACGATTGCCACCACGACGATTGCTGCAATCACGATGACCCACACCATGGGGACCTCCTCGTCCGGTTTCCCGGAACGCCTCTCCACGCCGCCTCGAGCGCAAACAGGCCGTCAGCCGGTGTTGACGGGCTAGTAGTAGAGGCGGTCGCGGTGGTCGTCGACGAGCCGCGCCTGGATCTGCCGGTGGTGCCTGGCGAGCTCGGCGTCGACTGCGGCGGCGCGCTCGCCTTCGAGCACGACCTTCGGCTCGCGGTGGGGCCGGCCCTCGAGCAGCTCGAGGCGCTTCGCCGTCGGTGGATGGGTCGAGTTCAGACGGGCGGGCATGAGGCGTGCGACGCGCCGGCGGCGCTCTCGCTCGCGCTCGGGGACCGCGCCGAGGGCGGCGCGCAGGTCGGCGAACAGGTCGGCGTCGCGGCCCGCGTGCGAGGCGCGCTGCACCGCCGCGTCGACCGTCGACGCCAGGAGCAGCGTCTCCTTGAGGGCGACGGTCGCGTCGGTCCCGGCGACGTCGGCGGCGAGCGCGTCCGCGTAGTACTCGGCCCGCTGGTCGTCGCGCAGCAGCAGGTGGAGCTCGAGCTGCAGCAGCCACCAGAACGGCCTGGACAGGATGCGGAAGAACACGTTGATGACGCGCTCGAAGCCGCCCATGCCGCCCATGAAGTCGGGCATCACGTCGTACGGCGCCAGCACGTAGTAGATCTCGGCAAGCGAGCTCACCGCCGTCCCCACGAAGAGCCCGCGCCGCACGTCGCCGTTGCGGCCGTGGCCGAGCTCGTGGCCGATCAGGGCCACGCGCGGCCCGGGCGCGAGCGCCTCCAGCAGCGGCAGCCCGAGTGCGAGGACTCGCCTGCGCCGCAGGCCGACGACGTTCCAGGACGCGTTGAACCGGTGGTCGAGGACGAGCGTGTCGATCGTGCGTGTGCCGAGCGCGGCCGCGACGTCGTCGACCACGCGGTAGAGCTCAGGGGCCTCGGCACGGCCGACGACGTCCTCCTCGGGCTCGTCCCCGAACCGCGGCCGCATGAGCCACGCGAGGCCGAGCAGGATCGCGGCCGCGACGAACGCGAACGGGTTCGGAAAGGCGAGGACCGGCAGCGCCACGCCGACGACGAGGAACACGAGCGGCAGGAGGTGGACGACCGCGGCGATGGCGTAGGCGACCACCTTCGCCGGCGTCAGGTGCGGCTCGAGCGAGTCGGCGGCCAGCAGCTCGCGGCTCAGGCGGTCGCCCATCCGCGCGCCGACACGCTCGTACAGGCGCTCCAGGCGGCCCGTCGACTCGGGCTCGTCGGGAGCCGACAGGTTCCAGCTGCAGGCGTCGCACCAGTCGACAAACCCGGTCTGCACCCGGATCTGCGCGCCGCATTGCGGGCACGCCCTGGCGCTTCCAAGGGTCACCCGCAAACGGTATCGCGGCGCCTGCGAACGGCCAAGCGCTGGAGTTGGGTCCCCCGACCGGGGTACCCTGGACGGGTGGAGATCGCGCCGAGCCGCCGCCGCCTCGCCGTTGTGGCCTCGCTCGGGCTGCTGACCGCGTTTGCCGTGGCGCTGATCGTCGCGCGCAACGTCTACACCGGCGAGTCGACCTACGCGAACCTGATCTGGAACCTGACGCTCGCGTGGGTGCCGCTCGTGCTGGCCATGTTCGTGTACGACGCATCCCGCCGCGGTGCCGCGCGCTGGGCGATCTGGGCGGGGGCGATCGCGTGGCTCCTCTTCTTCCCGAACGCCCCGTACTTGATGACCGACTTCCAGCTCCTGCGCGACTGGACAGCGGCACCGATCTGGTACGACGTGGTGCTGCTCTCGACGACCGCCTGGACGGGGCTCACCCTCGGCTTCGCGTCGCTCTATCTCATGCACGTCGTGGCGCGGCGGTACCTGTCGCCGGTGGCGGTCTGGCTCGGGATCGCAGTCGTGCTCGGCCTCTCGTCGTTCGGGATCTACCTGGGCCGCTTCGAGCGGTGGAACTCGTGGGACGTCGTCTCGCGGCCCGGGCCGCTGCTCTCGGACGTCGCCGGCCGCATCGCGCACCCGGACCCGCGGACTGCCGGCGTCACGATCGTCTTCACGGCGTTCCTCGCGCTCGCATACGCGGCCTTCTACAGCGTCGTCCGGCTCGGCATGGCCGCCGAGCGGCCGCCGGCCTGAGCGGACGCCTCCTCCTCGCGATCGACCTCGGCGTGAAGGCCGCGCTGCTCGCGCTGCTCCTGCTCGCCGTGGTGAAGCCCGACCTGCCGCAGTTCGAGGGCAAGGCGATGACCGGGCGCGCGATCGCGTATCCGGCCTCGACGCTGATCGTGCCGGTGGGATGGTGGCTCGTCTCGCGGAGTCGCGGCCGCCGGCCCGAGTACCCGTACGTGCTCGACATCCTCGTGGTGCTGCCGTTCCTGATCGACACGGTCGGCAACGCGCTCGACCTCTACGACTCGATCGACTGGTGGGACGACCTCAACCACCTCGTCAACTGGGCGATCCTGGTCGCGGCGTTCGGCCAGCTGCTCCTGCGGCTGTCGGTTGCGCAGTGGGCGATGTTCGGCCTCGCGGTCGGCTTCGGCGCCGTGACCGCGATCCTCTGGGAGCTCGGCGAGTACTTCGCGTTCATCCGCTCGAACCCGGACGAGTACCGCACCGCCTACACCGACACGCTGGGCGACCTGACGCTCGGTCTCACAGGCTCGGTCGCGGTAGCGCTCTTCACCGTCTGGCTGGCGCGGCGCCGTTCCGCTGTGGACGAAGAGTTACAGGGACTGTCCCTGTAACGCCCCAAGCCGCCGCGCGGGCCAAACACCGGTGCCAGGCACCGCTTTAAAGCGCCCACAGGGCGGCTCGAATAGAGCGAGGCCGCCACGCTCGAAGGCGTGACGGCCTCAGATCTCTTGGCGGGGATTCGCCGCAACGAACCCCCGCCGAGGCTGCTCGCCGAAGCGGCAGCGTCGCGCCACTGAAGGCGCGAACCCTCCCCTCAGAGAACGATTCTCGAGGCCGTCTCGGGTGGGCAGCCGGACTGGATCAACCTGCGCACCTGGCTGAGATCGACCCGCGACTGCGCGAGCGTGCTCGACAGCTCAGTCGTGAAGCCCAGACGAATGAACTGCTCGAACCGCCACGTCCGCACGGCCGTTTCGAGGTCCTCCCGCTCATCACTGTCCTGAACCACAACTCCCCCTCGTTCCTTGGACGCCTCCCCGGTGCGTCCGCCCGCTCAGCATGCGACGCCCGCCCGAGCAGGTGAATCCCTCAAATGAGGGAAACGGCACTTCCTGGGCCACAACCTCCGAACGAGTGATGCGGGTGAGTCCCACGGCCCCATTACCATCCAGTGCCGATGAGCGCCCTCTCGGCCAGGCGTCGTCGGACCGCTGCGATCGTGGCCGTGGGGATCGCGGCCGAGATCGCGGTGCTCGTGCCTTCTGGCACGGTCGACGCGCTCTTCTTCCCGGGCGTTCCGGGCGTGACCGCGGCGACGATCGCCGCCCTCGTCGCGATCCTCGCCGGGCCGGCGGGCGGGGCGCTCGTCGCAGTCGCCGGCTGGACGCTCTACTTCCCGCTGATCGCCGACGGGCAGACGGGAACGCTCGTCGCGCTGCCGTTCTGGGTTTGCGGCGTCGTCGCGATCGGCCTCGTCGCCGAGCGGCTGCGCGACGCCGAGCACCGGGCGCTCAGGCGCGCCGAGCGGCTCCAGACGGTCACCGACGTCGCCCTCACGCACCTGGCGCTCGACGACCTGCTCCGCGAGCTGCTCGGCCGCGTCGTCGAGCTGCTCGGCACCGACACGGGAGCGGTACTGCTCATGGACGAGTCGGGCGAGGAGCTCGTCCCGCGCGCGGCGCGCGGGCTGGAGGAGTCGGTCGACGCCGGCGTACCGGTGCCGGTCGGCGAGGGCTTCTCGGGCCGCATCGCCGCCGAGCGGCGGCCGCGCGTCGTGGAGGAGGTCCGCGGCGACGAGGTCTACAGCCCGTTCCTGCGCGAGCAGGTGCGATCGCTGCTCGGTGTCCCGCTGCTGGTTCGCGGCGAGGTGCTCGGCGTGCTCTACGTGGGCTCGCGCGAGCCGCGCCGGTTCACGCGCTCCGAGACGGAGCTCCTCGAGCTCGTCGCCGACCGCTTCGCGCTGGCCATCCGCCAGTCGCACCTGTTCGAGGCGGAGCGCTCGGCCCGCGAGCGCCTCGCCTTCATGTCGGAGGCGAGCGCCGTGCTCGGCAGCTCGCTCGACTACCAGACGACGCTGCAGCAGGTCGCGGCGCTCGCGGTCGAGACCTTCGCCGACTGGTGCGTGGTCGACCTCGTCCGCGACGGCCGGATCGAGCGGCTGCTGATCCACCACCGCGACCCGGCGCGGGTCGCGGCCGGGCAGGCGTTCAGCGCGCGCTTCGGCGTCGAACAGGGCGAGTTCGGGCCAGCGACGGTCGCGACCACGGGGCAGGTGGCGTTCGCATCGGCGGTGTCCGAGGAGATGGTCGAGGCGGTCAGCTCAGGGCCGGAGCACCTCGTAGAGCTGCGTGCGCTCGGCGTGCGCTCGTACATCTCCGTCCCGGTCGTCGCCCGCGGCGAGCCGCTGGGGGCGATCACGTTCATGCGCTCCGAGAACCCCGCGCCGTTCGTCCACGACGACCTCGCCGCCGCCAAGGACTTCGGCCGGCGTGCAGGCGCCGCGATCGACACCGCCCGCCTCTACCGGTCGGCCGAGGAGCGTGCCCGCGCCGCCCGCGCGCTCGCCCACATCGGCGAGGGCGTCGTGCTCGTAGACCGCCGCGGCATCGTCCAGTACTGGAACCCGGCCGCCGCCGCGATCACAGGCATCGCCGAGGACGAGGCGACCGGGCTGTCGCTCGACCGCGTGCTGCCCAACTGGGAGGAGATCGAAGAGCTCGTCCCGGTCGGCGACTGGCCTGACGTCGCCCAGTCCGCCTCTCGCGCCGCCCCGGTCGAGCTCCGCGGCCGCGAGCTGTGGCTGTCGTTCTCCGGCATCCGGTTCGAGGAGGGGCGCGTGTACGCGTTCCGCGACGTGACCGAGGAGCAGGGCCTGCGCGCGCTGCAGGCTGATTTCGTCGCGACCGTCTCGCACGAGCTCCGCACGCCGCTCGCCGCCGTCTACGGCGCGGCGATGACGGTGCAGCGCGAGGGCGTCTCCGACGAGGACCGCGAGCGCCTGTTCGACGTGATCGTCGACCAGGCCGACCGGCTCGCCCACATCATCGACGACGTCCTCTGGATGAGCCGGCTCGACTCGGGCCGGCTGGAGCTGCACGTCGCGCGCTGCGACGCGGCCGAGCTGGCAGAGCGCGTCGTTGAGGGCGCCCGCACACACGCGCCCGGGCACGTCCGCCTGGTCGTCGAGGCCGCCGACGGCCTCCCGCCGGTCGCGGCCGACCCGGACAAGCTGCGCCAGGTGCTCGTCAACCTGGTCGACAACGGCGTGAAGTACTCGCCAGAGGGCGGCACGGTCACCGTGCTCATCGGCGAGTCGGAGGGACGCATCCGCTTCTCCGTGCGCGACGAGGGGCTCGGCATCCCGCACCGCCACCAGCAGCACGTCTTCGAGAAGTTCTACCGCCTCGACCCGAACCAGACCCGCGGCGTGGGCGGGACCGGGCTCGGTCTCTACATCTGTCGCGAGCTCGTCCAGCGCATGGGCGGCTCGATCTGGCTCAGCTCCTCGGAGGGCGAGGGCTCGACCTTCGTCTTCGACCTGCCCGCGGCCGAGGCCCGGCGCACACCGCCGCTGCCGGTCGAAGTCGCGTCATAGAGCAGCGGCTCGACGACGTCCAGGCCCTCCAGAAGGGTGAAGAACGGGCGCGCGTAGGGCGAGCGCGCGGTGCGGCGGCGGACGTCCTGCCAGTCGATCTGCTCGCGCAGCGACCGCGCGATCTCGAGCACCGACTCGTAGTCGAGCTGGTGCTCGCCCATCGCGGACAGCTTGGTCACGAGCACGTCCTCGAGCCGCATCACGAGCAGCCGCAACGCGTAGACGTCGAGCTCCTCGGCGCGGGCGAAGACCTCGTCGTCGACGATCATCCCGCTCGGCTCGTAGATGAGGTCGACGAGCACGTCGCCGTCCCACGCCTTGACCAGCCAGTGCTCCGGTGGGTGCTCGGCGCGCATGCCCTCGTCCTCGAGCGCCGCGAGCGCCCGCTCGGCGTCCTTCGGCCGGATCATCAGGTCGAGGTCGTGGTCCGTGTTCGGCCCGCCGCGCGCCCAGACCGCGAGCCCGCCGCCGAGTAGGAACGGCACGTCTGCGGTGCGCAGCGCGCCGACCGCCTTCTTCAGCGTGGCCTTGATCGCGGAGAACGGGACCTCGACCCGTGTGTCGCCGCTCACGACTGGACCGCCTCGAGCGCGCGCGGCTCGTGCACGACGCGCTCCTCATCCAAGTAGTAGAGGTTGAAGGCGCGCCTGATGAGCGGCTGGGCCACGTTACGGACGTGGATCCCGCCCGGCGTGACGCCCTTCTCGGTGCCGCGGTGGGCGTGGCCGTGCAAGACGAGGTCGGCGCCCGCGTGGTCGATCGCCTCGGCGAGCAGGTAGCTACCGAGGAACGGGTAGATCTCGAGTCGCTCCCCGACCAGCGTCGACTTGATCGGCGCGAAGTGGAGGAGGGCGACGCGCAGATCCGCCTCGGCGATCTCGCCGAGCGCGCGCTGCAGGCGCCCTGCGACCTGTTGCGTGTGCTCGATGAACGCCTTCATCTCCGGCTCGCCGAAGGCGGTGCCGCACGCGCCGGCGAAGCCGCCGCCGAAGCCCTTCACGCCGGCGACGCCGAGCCGCGCGCCGTTGACGTTGAGCACCTCCGCGTCGCCCTCCAGCACGTGGACGCCAGCCGCGCCGAGGATCCGCACGATCTCGTGCTCCTGGCCCTGGTGGTAGTCGTGGTTGCCGAGCACCGCGACCACCGGGACGCGCACCGGCTCGAGCTCGCGCGCGAGCACCTCTGCCTCGTGCGCGAACCCGACGCGGGTCACGTCGCCCGCAAGGAGCAGCGCGTCGGCGTGCTCCTCGAGCCCCTCGAGATGGGGCGCGAGCGTGCCGGCGGAGTCCTCGCCGAAATGGACGTCTCCGACCGCGGCGACGCGAATCACGCGATGTCCTCCGGGTCGCCGGCAGGCGCCAGCGTCGCCACCGTCGTCTCGTTGCAGACCTCGTGGTCGGGCAGCAGCTCGCCCACGACCACGGAGATCGCGTCCTTGCGCTCCTGGGTCGGCACGTCCCCGATCAGGAAGACCCGCCCGCCCGCGAGCGTGACGTCGACGTTGAGTTCCCCGGCGCGTGGATCCTCCGCGAGCGCACGGTGCACCCGCTCGATGACGTACTGCTTGGGTTCTTCAGTCACCAGGCCCCCTTTCCCGGAGTCCGCGTTGACGGAAACCCTGAGGCAGTCGACCCGGCGGAGCCCGGCTTGCCCGGGCGGGAGCCACGTCGCGCGAAGTCGCGTGTGACTAGCCGTCTATCCGTTGAAAGTCGTCATGGCGCAGCCGGACTTTCAACGGAAACATGGCGAAGCCGGACTTTCGACGGTTAAGTGCCGACCACCTGGACGACCCAGCGGCGGTCTCTCTCACGGTCGAGCTCCAGGAAAAGCACGCGCTGCCAGGTGCCGAGGGCGAGCTCGCCGTCGCGCACGGGAACGGACTCCCCGGCGGGGCCGAGCAGCATCGCCATGCAGTGCGAGTGGCCGTTGCCGGCATGCATGTCCTCCTCGCAGATGTTCTCCGTGCGCCGGTCCCAGTCGTCGTGCGCGTAGTAGCGGTCACTGGGCACGAGCGCCTCGAGCATGCGCGCGAAGTCGTCGAGGAAGCCTGCCTCCCACTCGTTGACCCGCACGCAGCAGGTCGTGTGCGGCGAGTAGACGCAGGCGATCCCGTTGCGGATGCCGCTCTCGGCGACCGCGTCGTTCACCTCGTCGGTGATGTCGGTGACGGTCAGGCCTCCCGCCGTCCGCAGGTTCGTCTCGCGCTGGAAGACCTTCATGCGCGAGGTCTCGTATGCAGGACCCCGACACGCCTCGACGAGTCTATCCACGTCGTCTGAACTGAAGATGACTACAACCGTCGGTACGCTCGCCCGACAACGCGGGGCCCGTAGCTCAGCGGTTAGAGCAGCCGGCTCATAACCGGTTGGTCCCTGGTTCGAATCCAGGCGGGCCCATCGACCTAGCCTTCGTCGTCGGTCGAGCCTTCCAAAAGCTCGCGTGCAGCTCTACCACCTCGAATCCGCGTCGTGGCACCATGCGCCGCGCCGCGTGTCGACTCCAATCGCATACACCGGGTTCGGCCCCGAGTTCTACGACCGGAAGATGGGGCCGCTGCTGTTCGAGCCGTACGCGGACGAGCTCGTCGCCCGCGTCCCCGTGCGCGACGGGCTGCGCGTGCTCGAGCTGGCCTGCGGTAGCGGGATCGTCACGCGGCGGCTGCGTCCGGCGCTGCCCGAGGCGGCAAGCCTGGTCGCGACCGACCTGAACGAGGCGATGCTCGCCTATGCCCGTCAGACGATGCCCGCGGCCGGGGTCGAATGGCGCGAAGCCGACATCCAGGAGCTGCCCTTTACGGCCGCGGCCTTCGACGTGGTCGTGTGCCAGTTCGGCCTGATGTTCCCGCCCGACAAGCCGCAGGCGTTCCGTGAGGCGCGCCGCGTCCTTGCGCCGGGGGGCGTGCTCCTCGCGAACGTCTGGGGGCTCCTCGACGAGAACCCCGTGATGGCCCTGATGCACGAGACGGTTCAGAGCCTCTATCCGGCCGACCCGCCGCGGTTCTACGAGACGCCCTATGGCTACGGGCACGCGCGGGCGGCCGAGGACATCGCGGCTGCCGGCTGGGAGGCGCAGCTCGACGACGTTCGTCTCGACGTCGACACGCAGGGCTTCGACCTCGCCGAGGGCTACGTGCGCGGATCGCCGCTCTCGCAGGAGCTCGGGGCGCGGCAGGCGGATCCCGAGACGGTCATCCAGGCGTTCGTCGATGCGTTCCGGCGCGAGTACGGCTCGGATCGATTCACGATGCCGCATCTGGCGACCGTGATCACCGCACGGGCTTAGGACAGCGCATGCCGCCGGTGAAACCCCGCGGCCGGCGGTGGTGTAATCCATCGATGAGGCGAGTGCTCGCGCTGCTGGTCCTCGCTGCGACGGCCGTCGCGCTCGCGCCCGCCGCGCACGCGATCGTCGGCGAGCAGCGGCTGCTGGTCGTCCGCGTGACGTGGGGGCCTGAGCCGTTCACCGACGCGCAGGTGCAGAGCGTCGTCTTCGACCAGACGGCCGCGTTCATGGCGGCGTCGTCCTTCGGCAAGACGTCGATCGCCGGCACGTGGACGCCTTGGCTCCGCGTGTTCACCGGGCAGGCGCCGTGCGACATGCAGCTGATCGAGCGCCTCGGGCGCCAGGCGGCCCAGCAGGCGGGCTACGACCTGACGGCCTACACCCGCCTCGCGTTCCTCTTCCCGCGGATCGGCTGCTGGTGGACCGGCTACGGCAGCGGCGAGACGATCTTCCTGAACGGCGCGCTGACGCGCACGCTGGTCGCGCACGAGCTGGGCCACACCTACGGGCTGAGCCACGCGAACACCTGGGAGTGCCTGCACGGGAGCTGCGACGCCTACGAGTACGGCGACCCGTACGACACGATGGGCCGCGGGGACGGCGACTACAACGCGTGGGAGAAGGTGCGGCTCGGCTGGATCACCAACACGGTGACCGCCGCGGGCGCCGGCCTCTACACCATCGACCGTCCCGATCGGCCGAGCGCCCTCCCGCAGGGGTTCTCGGTCTCCACCGCGCGCACGGAGTACTGGTTCGAGAACCGCCAGGAGCAGCTGCCGTTCCTCGCGACGGGCGTGCTCGTCCGCACGACCGGCCCGCCGACGACCCCGCCGCAGTTCCGGACGCCGTCGCTCCAGACGCTGCTCCTGCCGAACGCGGGCGGCGCCGGCCGCCCCGCGCTCCAGCCGGGACAGAGCTTCAGCGTCGCAGGCGCCTTCTCCGTCACCGTCGAGTCGCAGGTCGACGGCGTCGCCGGGCTGCGGTTTCGCTGGGACGACACCACCAGGCCGGCCGCCCCGAAGATCGTTGCGCCGGGGGCGAAGCTCAGGCCCCGGGCGCACTTCGACGTGCGCTGGGCCGAGGCGGCCGAGGCGGGGAGCGGCGTGGCCGCCTACGACGTCTCGCTCGACGGCGCCCGCCCGACGCGCGTCGCCGTGCAGTTCCCGCTGACGCCCTACGCGACCTTCACGACGCCCGCGGTGGGCGCCCACCGCGTGGCGGTGCGAGCCGTCGACCGGGCCGGGAACCGCGGGCCGGCCGCGGTGCGGCGCTTCACGGTCGCGAAGCGCTAAGACCGCCCCCCACCGGTGCCGATAGGAACTACAGCCGGGCGGAACCGGTGGGGGAGAATCGAGCCGACTGGGGCTCGTCGGCTCCCCGGCCCGCCCGGCCTCTGACGTTGTAGCTCCCGCCGCGCCGTTTTCCTCCCCAGCCGCCTCCCTCAACCGGAGGATGGGCCGGTTCCCCCTGGAGGGGGATGCCGTGGGGGATGCCGCCGACCACGATCAGGTACGAAACACTGGCGACCTGAAAAGGGGTTTCACATGTCTGCGGTTCTTCTGCGACGCAAGCTGCGCAACTTCGGTGGGCCGGCGCTCCGCGAGCGCCTGAGCCTCTAGCAGCACTCGGTACTCCCTCCTCTCTGTCTCGTGCGCGCCGGGCTGTCGTGGCCCGGCGCGCCTGCGCTCTCGGGTTACTATCGGGAGCGATGGCCGACCTCGGAACCATGCGGGTCAAGACCGGTCTCGCCGAGATGCTCAAGGGCGGCGTGATCATGGACGTGACCGACGCCGAGCAGGCGCGCATCGCGGAGAACGCGGGCGCCGTCGCGGTCATGGCGCTCGAGCGCGTGCCCGCCGACATCCGCCGCGACGGCGGGGTGGCGCGCATGGCGGACCCGACCAAGATCAAGGAGATCCAGGAGGCGGTGACGATCCCGGTCATGGCCAAGTGCCGCATCGGCCACTTCGCCGAGGCGCAGATCCTGGAGGCGCTCGAGGTCGACTACATCGACGAGTCGGAGGTCCTGACGCCCGCCGACCTGGCCAACCACGTCGACAAGTGGAAGTTCACGGTGCCGTTCGTGTGCGGCTGCACGAACCTCGGCGAGGCGCTGCGGCGCATCGCGGAGGGCTCGGCGATGATCCGCACGAAGGGCGAGGCCGGCACCGGCGACATCGTCAACGCGGTCACGCACATGCGCTCCGTCTTCGGCGCGATCCGCAAGCTCGGCGCGATGCGCGAGGAGGAGCTCTACTCGGAGGCGAAGGAGCTGCGCGCGCCGTACGAGCTGGTCAAGTGGGTCGCCGAGAACGGGCGGCTGCCGGTCGTGACGTTCACGGCGGGCGGCATCGCGACGCCGGCCGACGCAGCGCTCTGCATGCAGCTCGGCGCGGACGGCGTCTTCGTCGGCTCGGGGATCTTCAAGTCGGGCGACCCGGACCTGCGCGCGAAGGCGATCGTCGAGGCGACGACGCACTTCGAGGATCCGGACGTGCTCGCGCGCGTGTCGCAGGGCCTCGGCGAGCCGATGGTCGGCATCTCCACGGCCGAGCTCGACCCCGCGCAGCTGCTCGAGACCCGCGGCTGGTAGCTCCTCGGCGCGCAGCACGCGCCACGAGCTCGCGCCGATTGTCACGGTGCCTGGCACCGTGGTTCGGCCCGGCTGAGCCGTGTCGAGCTCGCTCAGGCGCCTCGGTCGGCGCCTGGTGCCAGGCACCGTGACTAGCGTTGGACGGTGCAGAGCGCGGAAGAGCTGCGTCTGGCAGGGCAGTGGGGCGACGCGCTCGACGCGCTCGGCGACCGCGGCGACGCCGATGCGCTCGTCGAGCGGGTGCTCATCCTCGCCGACGAGAACCTCCTCGCCCGCGACCGCTCTGCCGAGCTCGAGGAGGCGATCGGCGTCGTCGAGGAGGCGGCGCGCAGCGGCGACCGGCGGCTGAGCGCCTTCGCGCTCGCGCGGCGCGGGCTCGTGCTCCACGGCGGCTTCCTGCGCGACCGATCGGCCGGCGAGCCTCCGGGCGAGATGGAGCTCTTCGAGCGCGCGCTCGAGCTGCGGCGCGAGCTCGGCGACGAGCGGGGCATCGCCGAGTCGCTCTTCCACGTCGGGCTCGTCCACCAGGTCGTGCGCGGCGACCACTCGACGGCGCGGCCCTTCTTCGAGGAGTCCTACGACCGGGCCGTCGCCCTCGAAGACGACGTCCTGGCCTCGTACGCGCTCCGACACGTTGCGTTCTGCGACGACGACGCGGGCGACGTCGACACGGCCGAGCGCCGCCACGTCGAGACGCTGGAGCTCCGCCGCCGCGCCGGCTGGATCCCCGGCGTCGCGGCACAGCTGCTCGCGCTCGCCGAAGTTCGAGCCCAGCGAGGACGCACCGACGAGGCGGGCGAGCTCGCCCGCGAGGCGCGGTCGATCCTGTCTGCGCTCGGCGCGGAGCGCCTCCTCACGATCGTCGACGCCGAGCTCGAAGCCCTCGAAGCGTCCTAGTCCGTCCGGCCAGTCCGGCACCGTGTGGGTTCGTGAACGCGGTGCGTGTGCCGTGGTCCGGCCCTTCGTTCCTCGCCTACCTGGGTGGGCTCACCGTCCTCTTCGCGATCCTCGTGCTCCTCGCCGAGCAGGGGACCGAGCACGGCTCCGGCCGGATCACCTTTTTGGCGCTGCTTCTCTTCGCGGCGCTCGCCGTCGCCACGGGCGGCGCGCTACGCAGCGGTCACCGCGTGACGGCCGGCCTGCTGTCGCTGAGCGCGGTCGCCGTGTTCGTGATCTTCGTCGGTGCGCTCCTCAGCTGGATCGGCTGGCTCGCGGACTTCGACACGCCGCTCGAGGGCTTCCACGTCTCGTTCCTCGCGCTCGAGTTGCTGACGATCGTCGCCGCCTCGGCCGCCTGGGGAGCGGTCCGCTTCCCGCCGCTCGTGTTCGTCATCGCTGCGGCCGGCTGGTACTTCACGGCCGACCTGATCTCGAACGGCGGCGACTGGACGGCGATCGTGACGATCGGGTTCGGGCTGATCCTGCTGATGGCGGCCGTCGCGGCCGACCCGGTGCCCGCCTTCTGGCTGCACCTGGCCGCCGGCCTGGCGATCGGCGGCGGCATCCTCTGGTTCTTCCACGACCACGACTCGACGTTCGACTGGATCGTCGTCGCGGTCACCGCGTTGCTGTTCATCGCGGTCGGGAACGCGCTGGCGCGATCGACCTGGGTCGTCCTGGGCGCGTTCGGGTTCCTCCAGTCCGCGACGTACTTCGCGGACAAATGGAGCGGGGTCAACGAGTTCTCGTTCCCCGGCTTTCCCTTCGTGCCGAGCGTCTTCTACTACGAGGAGTCTCCGGGCGACGTGCATCTGTGGGTCGGCCCGCTCGTGCTCGGCGTGACCGGCCTCGTCTTCATGGCGATTGCCGTGATGCTCGCGTACCGGCGCCGCGACCTGGACGACCTCAAGCTGATCTGACACCCGCGGACGGGCGCTCCCCGATTGGCTCGCGGGCCGAATCTAGAATCGACGGCATGAGAATCGGCGTCCTGGCCCTGCAGGGGAACGTGCGCGAGCACGCGGCGGTGCTGCGCCGCCTCGGCGCGGACGTCGTCGAGGTGCGCAAGCCCGAGCAGCTCGACGGGCTCGACGGGCTCGTCATCCCCGGCGGCGAGTCGACGACGTTCATGCGCCTGATGCGCCTGTACGGCCTCGAGGACGCGGTGCGCGAGTTCCCGCGGCCGGTCTTCGGCACCTGCGCGGGGATGATCGTGCTCGACCGCTCGCACCTCGGCCTGGTCGACATCGACGTCGACCGCAACGCCTACGGGCGCCAGGTCGCGAGCTTCGAGGCCGATCTCGAGCTCGCCGGCGAGCCGCTCCGCGGCATCTTCATCCGCGCGCCGCGCGTGCGCGACGTCGGCGACGACGTGGAGGTGCTGGCCGAGCTGAACGGCGAGCCGGTGCTCGTCCGCGACGGGCGGTTCCTCGTCGCGTCGTTCCATCCCGAGCTCACGGAAGACACGCGCGTCCACGAGCTCTTCCTGCAACTCGTCGAAGAGGAGACCCATGTCGGGGCATAGCAAGTGGTCGTCGATCAAGCACAAGAAGGGCGCCGCCGACGCCAAGCGCGGCAAGCTCTTCTCCAAGCTCTCGCGCGCGATCATCGTCGCGGCGCGGGAGGGCGGCGGCGACCCGGACGGCAACCTCGCGCTGCAGAACGCGATCGAGAAGGCGCGCTCGTACTCGATGCCGAAGGACAACATCGACCGCGCGATCGCGAAGGGCGCAGGAACCGACGCCGACGCGGACGCCTACGAGACGGTCGTCTACGAGGGCTACGGCGCGAGCGGGGTCGCGGTGCTGGTCGAGGCGCTGACCGACAACCGCAACCGCACGGCCGCCGACGTACGGCACCTCTTCGCCAAGAACGACGGCAACCTCGGCGCGACCGGGGCCGTCGCCTGGCTCTTCGAGCGCATGGGCGTCGTGATGGTCGACGGCACGGGCGCCGACGAGGACGAGCTCACGCTGGCCGCGGCCGAGGGCGGGGCGGAGGACGTCGAGCAGGACGGCTCGAGCTTCCGCATCACGTGTGCCCTCGAAGACCTCGCCGGCGTGCGCGCCGCGGTTCGAGGCCGGCGGCTTCACGGTCGAGTCGGCGGAGGTGACGATGGTGCCGAAGACGACCGTCGAAGTGGAGGACGAGTCCGCGGCGAAGAAGATCGTGCGCCTCATGGACGCCCTCGAGGAGAACGACGACGTCCAGGACGTCTACGCGAACTTCGACATCCCCGAGCGCGTGCTCGAGGTCGTCGCCGGCTAGCTGTCGACGAGCGACTCGAGACGGCGGCGGGCAGCGCACCCGCAGTCGCTACTGATCTCGCGCACACGGGCGAGCGCATCGGCGGCCCCCTCGCGATCGCCCGTCTCTGCCGCCGCGAGGCCGACCCAGACGTTCGGGCAGCACCGCACCGGATCCTGCCGCACCACCTGCTCGAACCACGTTCGCGCCTCTGACCAGCGACCCGCTGCAGCGTCCGCGTAGCCGAGCGCGGTGACCGTCCGCTGGTCGTTCGTGCTCTGCGCCTGCGCGCGATCGGCGATCGCCGCTGCGCGGTCCTCATCGCCGAGCAGTGCGTACGCCCAGCCCATGAACTCCAGGGTGTCGAGCGTTCCGTCCGGCAGGGTCTCGGCCAGGTCGAGATGCCGGCGGGCCCGGTCGACGTTGCCGCGGTCGATCTCGATCGTCGCCAGGTAGGAGTGCGTGCGGCCGGTCGGCTCCAGGCCGGCCGCACGCTCGAGCGCGTCGACCGCGTCGTCGTCCTCCGCGAGCGCGTGGAGTGCGCTGCCGAGCAACTGCCACGCGTGCACGTCGTCGGGGTTCTGCTCGAGGACGCCGCGTAAGCGCGCGATCTCGCGCTCCCAGTGCCGTCGGCGCCGTAGCTCGGCCTCGTCCACACGACCCAGGATGCGCAGCGCTTGGGACACGTTGAGCGGCGCGTACTCCAGTACCGGATCGGCCGGGTTGGCCGCCGCCGCGTGCTCGAAGCAGCGGAGCGCCTCACGCGTCCGGCCGGTTGCCAGCAGTACGACGCCGAGGTTGTTGTGCCACATCAGCTCCTCGGGCTCCAGCTCGACCGCACGGCGCAGCGCGGGCTCGGCTTCGTCGAATCGCCCCAGCCGGCGGGCCAGCCAGCCCTTTGCGACCCACGCCCGCGCGGTGTGCGGGAAGAGCTCGGTCGCGCGGTCGGCGGCCCTCAGCGCGCCCTGTTCGTCGCCGGTGCCGGCGAGGTACCAGGCCAGGTCGGAGATGGCTTCGACGTCCGCCGGCTCGAGATCGAGCGACAGGCGAATGGCGGCCAGAGCCTCCGGGTGCCGGTAGAGCTCCCACAAGGCACGTGCACGAGCCCGGTGCGCCGACGCGAGCTCGGGGTTCAATGCAATCGCGTGATCCGCCGCATCGAGCATCGCGGCGAAATCACGCAACGTCTCGTGGACACCGGCGAGCGCGAGCCAGATCTGAGGGTTCGAGTCGTCTCGCTCGAGCGCGCGCTTGTAGTGCTGCACCGCGAGCGCCGCGTCACCCGCCTCGCTTGCCGCGTCGCCGGCCTCGATGTCCGGATCGGTGGCCTCGGCGAAGCCGTGACGGATGACCAGGTCGCCGGGCACGGCGTCGTCGATCGCGGCCACGGCTGCGGCTCCGTTTTTCCAGTCCGCGGGATCGACCACGACGGAGAAACCGTCCCGGCTCCAGAGCGTGCGCTCGCCGGTGGCCCACGCGAGCAGCGCCACGCACTCGTCGAACCGCACCGCCGTCTGGACGACGCCCTCGGACTCGTATGCCACGCCGTCGTCGCCGAGGATCAGCCTCGCACCGCTCCGGAGGTTGCGGAGGCCCGGTGGGCGATACGCGCGGCCGGAGATGCGGAGCGGCGAGCGCATCGGGTACGACGTGAAGCGCCCGGCCGGTTCGGCCGCGCCCTCCGGCAGTACCAGGAGCATCGTCTTCAGCGCTTCGGCCAGCGGTGCCGCCGCGTCTGCGGGCGTGACGCTCTTCCACTCTGCGACCCACTCCTCGTCGGGCCTGTTGTCGCCGCCGAACAGCTCGGTGAAGCCGCGGAACCACGCGTGCCCGTACCGCGCGTCCGGCTCGTCGAGGACCTTGATGAACGTGGCCGTCGCCTCCTCGAGCTCGGCTTCGGTCGGCCCGTCGTGGGCGAGATCGTCGAGCACCGAGAGCAGGACGGACCGCGTCCGGTCGACGTTGTGCGGCAGGCAGTCGGCCCAGACCATCGCGTGTGCCACGTCGGCCGTGAGCGGCTCGTTCCAGTCGCCCACGTGGTAGGTCATCCCGGAGCGCACGCGCAGGCGTTCCCACAGGCGGTCGCGGGCGATGTTCAGCGCCATGCGACTCCCAGCAACGCGCGGCACGAGCATCGCGACGGAGACCTCTTCGGGCGGGCCTGCGGTGGCCACGCTCGGAAACCTCAGGTACTCGATCGGCTCGGGCACCGGCGGCGCGATCCGCGGCCCGGCCGGCAGCGGGAGGGAGAGATCCGCGGGCGGGTCGCCGGTCATGACGCAGACCGCGTTCCCGGCCGTGAAGTGGTCGCGCGCCCAGCGGCCGACGGTCTCGTCATCGAATGTCCAGATGCCCTCCTGCTCGTAGCCGGGCAACCCGTGCCCGGCGGCGCCGAACCGGAGCGAGAGCGCGTACTCGATGCGGCTCGGCGACCAGGAGCTCGTCTCGGTCTGGAGGATCCGCCGCTCGCGCGGGAGGCGCTCCCACGGAAGCGACGTTATCCGCGCGCAGAGCTCGGTGATGAAGCGAAGGGTCTCGGCCTTCGGGCCCGTCGCCCAGAAGTGGGTGTTCGTCGGCGTTACGACGCCGTTGAACTCGACGTTCGGGTCCGGCGAGACCGGCAGTGCGAGGTGCTCCACGAGGTGGGTGATCCCGCCCTGGTGCATCGTCTCGTCGGCGCGGCCGACGCGGAAGACGAGCCCCGCCGAGAACGATTCGGAGCCCTCGGTCCAGTGCACCGGGACGCCGTCGACGACGTCACGCTGGTACTCCGGCATCTAGCTGATCGCGACTTCCGCGCTCGTCAGGCTCGTGCCGTTGACGGTCACGACGGTGCGGAAGCGGCCCTTGCCGGCCGCGATGCGATACGTGCCGTCCTTGGCGGTCCGGCCGACGCGCTTCGCCTTCCACGCCTTGCCGGTCCAGCGCTGCTCGACCACCGGCACGCCCACGAGCGGGTTGTAGAACGCATCGATGACCTTGCCGCGGACGGCGCGGGCGGCACGGTCGACGCGGATCGAGACCGTCTTCGGCGCGAGGTTGCCCTCGACGCGGATCAGCGTGAGCGCCTGAAGCACCTCGCCGCGATTCCAGGTGGAGGCGAGGATCCCGCCCTGCACAAAGGAGTCGTCGGCGTTGGGCGCCGGCGTCAGGAAGTGCACGAGCGCCTGGGCGCCGGGGCCGAGTGGGATGGCCGCGGTCGCCTCGAAGCGCGCCTTCTGGGCGCCGCCGGCCTGCGTGACGACCGCGTAGGCGGGCAGTGTGCCGACCAGCCGCCCGGCCACGAAGAGCGGCACCGAGAGCCCGAACTTCTGGTCGACCGGCCAGCCGTTGGCGTTCGCGGCGGCGGCCGCTGCCGCCGCCTCGTCGGTGCGGTCGCGGAACGTGACGGCCCAGTCGATGCGCGTCGTGCCGGCCTGGGCGTCTTGCTGGCCGACCGCGAACGGCAGCCCCGTCCAGGTCCCGGGTGACGCGGCGACGTACGGCCCGGGCGACTCGATCGTCACGAGCATGTCCGGCGAGAACGCCTGCGTCTCCGGCCGGCCCGCGTCCACGACCCGGACGCTCTGGACGTCACCCGCCGTTGCCGCAGACGCGAAGACAAGCGTGGCGAGAACGCTGAGAACCAGGGCGCGCACCGGCCGAGGGTAGCCGCCCGGATCGGCGGCTACTACCTCAGCCGGGCGCGAGGTGTCAGGGCATCGTCGCCGCCGCGAGGCCGCCCATGAACGCCTGGGCACCGCCTGTGTGCTCGCCGCCGGGCTCGGGCCCGGTCGCGGGCAGGTTGGCCGTATCGGTGAAGGGGGCCGGGGGGCTCGGCGGGTGGCCGTGGCCGCGGGGCACGAGCTGCGTGTCCAGGATCGTCTTGATCTGGGCCACGTAGGCATCGAGCTGACCGTTCAGCTGGTCGGGCGTCAGCGCCTGCTTCTTGAGGTCGTCGATCTGGTGCTTGATCGCGTCGAGCTGGTGGCGGCCGGTGTGCGTGAATCGCATCGGGCCGTTCGTCCCGCGGACGATCTGGTACGCGTACGAGAACGTCGTGCAGAACGAGCACTCCTCGTTCAGCGACAGCGAGAGGTTCGTCGGCGTGACCGTCGACGGGCTGCTCGAGACGAGCACGATCTGGATCGCGATCGCCGTGCTGTCACAGTACTCGCAGCTCGCGTAGGCGTAGGCGACGTTGGCGTTGTCGACGACGTCGTCGTGCTCGTCCCTGATGTCGAACCTGAACTTGAACTGCGACGAGTTGTCGTGCGTGTTGATCGCGACGACGGTGTTGTCCCCGTGTGCGAGTGCGGCGGTCGGGTACGCGGCCGCAGCCGCGAGGAGCGCCGCGAGCAGCACGAGGAGCGCCGGTCGGCGTCTCATGGTTGCACCTCCTGATTCGGAGCCGGGGTTGTCGTTGTCGTGGTGGAGTCGGTGGTCGTCGTGGTCGACGTCGTGGTCGACCCGGTGGTCGTCGACGTCGTGGTCGAGCCCGTCGTCGTCGACGTGGTCGTGGAGCCGGTGGTCGTCGAGCCGGTCGTGGTCGTCCCGCTCGTGGTCGTGCCGTCGCTGCTCGTGGTCGTGCCGCCGGCGGCGGGCACCGCGGTCGTGATCGTGGCGACCGACGTCGTCGAGTCGTTCGTGACCGTGGTCGTCAGCACCGTCGTTGTCGAGTCGGTGGTCGCGCTGCCGGTCGTGGTCTGGCCCGCCGGCGATTCGCCGGACCCGCTCGTCGAGTCGCGCTCGTAGACGAGCGGCCCTGCCTGCGCCTCGTGCTCGGCGGTGAAGCTCGGCCGGCCCGCGGAGACGTTGCCGAACTCGTGGACGCCGCCCTGGATCGTGCCCTTCTCGCCGGGCTGGATCGGCACGTAGTCGCCGTTCGGAAGCAGGACGTACCCGCCGACCGCGGCAGCCGCGACGGCAATGGCCAGGATGCCGGTCCTGCGAAACGGCGAGTCCGCCGACCAGTTCCACGCGCCGCCGCCGACCCGCTTCCCCATGCGGCCGAAGGTCGCGATCATCCCGGCGGTCGGGAGGAGCAGGAACGCCGCCTGCATCCCGGAGACGCCGGCGTTGAACGTCCTGCCTTCGTCCCACGCGGTCGAGGTCTTGTCGGCCTGCACCCAGAACGAGTCCCAGGCGGTCGCCGCCATCCGCGGCAGATTGAAGAGGAGCATCCCGAAGGTGAAGACCATGACCGGGACGAGCGCTATCACCCAGGCCGTGATCGCCAGCCGCACCCACGGCTTCAGCTCGTGCACCTTCTTGTCGGTCTCCTTGAACGGCACGAGGCTCGCGAGCGTCGGGCGCATGCGCTGGAACATGTCCGGCACACCCGTGAGGTCGCTGAGGATGTAGTAGCCGTCCAGCCGCAGGAACGGCAGGAACTGCTGGATGATCTGCATGTGCTGGATCGGGATCAGGATCAGCATCGCCTCGTAGCCCGTGAGGGCGTACGCGCCGACGATCCCGAGGATGAACAGCACGTTGAAGTAGACGCCGCCGAGATCGGTGCGCAGGCGGCCGCCGCGCCCTAGCCGGTAGGCGTCCGTCACGTCCGTGTAGAAGGCCGGCCAGACGATGTAGATGCCGACGCCCATGACGCCGGGCTCGGCGCCGCCGTAGCGCGTTGCGGTCGCATGGCCGATCTCGTGCAGTGCGGTCGCGAGCACGACCAGTCCCAGCACCATCAGGATGAGCGCCGGGTTGTAGAGGAGCGCGCGCGTCGACTGCGCGGCGCCGTGGATGCTGAAGAACCACACGTCGACGGCGACGAGGCCGGCCAGCACTGCGACGATGACCGGCGGCCAGAAGAAGGGGTAGAAGACGGTGGTCAGCGCGCGCGACAGCCACTTCGGGACGACCGCCGCGCGGAACTTGAGAGCGAGCAAGGGGTCGACCTTCTCCAGCTCCGGCGTCGACCCGTCCGCCTCTGCGAGCACGCCGAGCGGGCGCAGCTTCTCGTGCGCGAGGTACTCGACGTCGCCGCCGGTCACGCCGCGCTTCAGGCGCTCCGAGACGACCTCGGCGACCTGCTCGTAGGTGCGCAGCCCGTCGATCTCCTCGGCGACGGCGTACAGCAGCGGGGGCAGCTGAACCATCTGGCCGTCCGCGCGCCGTGCGATGTAGGGCGCATCCTTGAAGCCCGAGCCCTCGTAGACCCCGATCAGCTCGATGCCGTCGGCCAGCTGCGGGACGTCGCTGTCGGGCTGGTCGGCACCGCTGGCGGACGGCAGCGCGGTTCCTTCGGCGGCCGACTCGGCACCGTTCGCAGCCGGCAAGCCGGCGCCGTCGGTAGCCGCCGGCGGGACGACCTGCGTCGGCTGGTCGTCCGGAGAGCGGGCTTCGCCGGGCGGGAGCACCCGCGTGGGCTGCTCGTCGACCTCTGGTTCTCTTGGCGGTGCCTTCATCGCGTCCCAGTTCTCCCCCTCAGAGAGCGAGAGGGGCGGCCCCTCCGCCACCCCTCGCGCTCGTTCGTCTCTGCTACGGCTAGTTGCCCTGGTCGATCGTCACGTCCTGGTGTGCGTTCGCGTACGCGACCGAGTTGTCGGACAGGACGTTCGCGGCGACCGCGGCGTTGATCGGGGCGGCGATGTTCGCGTTGATGAGCGACATCGCTGCCCGCTCCGGTAGCGCCTCGCCGGCGAGGTCTTCGAGGTCCTCGCGGCTCAGCTTGCGGTACTCGTCGGCCATGTCGATCCTCCTCAGTTGCCCTGCGTGATCTGGGCGTCCTGTGTCGCGTTCGCGTACGCGACGGAGTTGTCGCTGGCGACGTTCAGGGCGGCGGCGAGGTTGACGGGCGCAGCGACGTTCGCGTTGATGAGCGACATCGCGGCGCGCTCGGGGAGCGCCTCGCCCGCGAGGTTGTCGAGCTCCTCGCGTGACAGCTTGCGGTAGTCGTCGGCCATGTCAGCGCCTCCTACTGGCTCTGGTCGATCGGGGTCTGCTGTGCGGCGTCGGCGTATGCAACTGCGCCGTCCGACAGCACGTTCGCGGCGACAGCCGCGTTCACCGGGATGGCGATGTTCGCGTTGATGAGCGACATCGCGGCGCGCTCGGGGAGCGCCTCGCCGGCGAGGTTGTCGAGCTCCTCGCGTGTGATGCTCCTGAACTCCTCAGGCATTGGGTACCTCCTTGTGGTCGCGGTGGGCTAGCTGGTGGGCGGCGGCGGCTCGATGGCGTTGCCGGCCGGCATGTTCGGCGGCGGCTCCCAGTCGCCGAACACCGGCTCATGCGGTGTCAGCGTCAGAACCGACATGACCTCGCGGTCGGGGAGCTGTTCGCCCTCCTGGGCGGCGATCTCCTCGTCGGTGAGCTGCTGCTCGTCGGTCGTGTTCCGCTTCTTGCCCATGATCAGTTGCTCTGGTCGATGTCCGCGGTCTGCGTCGCGTTGGCGATCGCGGCCGAGTTGTCGGACAGCGCGTTGAGGGCAACAGCGGCGTTGACCGGCGCTGCGACGTTCGCGTTGATCAGCGACATCGCGGCGCGCTCGGGCAGCGCCTCGCCGGCGAGGTTGTCGAGCTCCTCGCGGCTGAGCTGGCGGTACTCGTCTCCCATCAGGTTCTCCCTTCGTTGTGGGTCTCTTCGCGGGTGACGCCGTCGCGCTGGACGATCCGGGTCGTCTGGGTCCGGACGCTCGTGCGCGCCGAGCCGGGCTCGCCGACGTTGGCGGCCACCGAGACGTTGGCGTCGCTCGCGGCGTTCCCGCGGCGCGTCGCCTCGGCGATCCGGCGAATGGCGTTTCCCAGCACGCGGCGGTTCTCGCCACCGGCCGTGGTGCAGAAACGCCTGGTCAAGTTTGCTTGACGCAATCGGCGGTGAATGTGTCGGCGCATGGCACACAGCGTCGTCGACCTCGCCGGCCGGGTTGCGGAAGTTCACGACCCGCTCGCTGCCCTGAGCTGTGTGCGCGCGCTGCGCCTGCGGCTCGACGAGCTCGAGGAGTTCCACGTGGAGCGCGCCCTGCGGGACGGCGCCTCGTGGGAGGCGATCGGCGATGCGCTGGGCGTGTCGCGGCAGGCGGCGCACCGCCGGCTCGCCGGACGCGTCGGCAACCGTGGCGCACGGCGGGGCGGGCGCATCACGATCACCAGCCGCGCCCGTGCGAGCGCGCGCCTTGCCCGGGAGGAGGCAGGGGCGCTCGGCGCGCGGACGCTCATGCCCGAGCATCTGCTGCTCGGCTTCCTGCGCGTCCCCGGGCAGGCCGGCGCTGCGCTCCGTCAGGCAAGCGTCACCCTCGGGGAGCTGCGGGTTGCGCTCCGTCGCCGCGCTCCCGCGGTCGAGGGCGCGCGCATGGCTGTGTCGCCCGGCGCGCGAGGCGTGTTCGAGCGTGCGCTTGACGAGGCGGTCGCGCGCGAGAGCGACTCGCTGGACGACATCCACTTGCTCCTCGCACTGCTGCGGCGTGGCGGGACCAGCCTCGACCGCGTGCTGCCGCCCGATGTGGCCGCAGACCTGCTCGCCCGGCTCGACGGCACCGGCTGAGCCCGGCAGGAGTCGTCCGCCGCGCGGCTTACTGTCTCTCCGTGAGAGTCCTCGGCATCGACCCGGGAACGGCCAATTGCGGGTACGGAATCGTCCAGCTCGACGGAAACCGGTTGCGCGCACTCGTCCACGGCACGTGGACGACCCGCGCTGGCGACCCCCCCGCGATCCGGCTCAGGACGATCTTCGACGGGGTGGGAGCGCTCATCGCGGAGCACGAGCCGGCGGCCGTCGCGATCGAGGAGTCCTTCGTCGGCGTCGACGCCCGCACCGCGCTCTCCGTCGGACAGGCGCGAGGCGCCGTGCTGGTCGCCGCGGCATCGGTCGACGTGCCCTGCACCGAGTACGCGCCCGCGCGCGTGAAGCAGGCGGTGTGCGGCTACGGGCGGGCCGAGAAGGCGCAGGTGCAGCGAATGGTGCAGTCGATCCTGCGGATGGAGAAGCGGCCGACGCCCGACCACGCATCTGACGCGCTCGCCGTCGCGATCTGCCATGCGCTCGCGCCGCCGCTCCTGAAGGCGGTGGCCGGGTGATCGCGCGGCTGCGCGGGCGGCCTGCGGGGGAGGCCGGCGACGGGCTGGTGCTGGACGTCAACGGCGTGGGGTACCTCGTCCACGCGACCAGTCGCGCCCGGCGGCTCGCGCGTGACGGCGGTGAGGTGACCCTCGAGATCCACACGCACGTCCGCGAGGACGCGATGCAGCTGTACGGGTTCGCCGACGCGGACGAGCGCGAGCTGTTCCAGGCGCTGCTGAGCGTCTCGGGGATCGGCCCGAAGGTCGCGCTCGCGATCATCTCCGGCTCGACGCCGGCCGAGCTGCGTCGCGCGATCGTGCTGGAGGACACCGCGCGGTTCGAGGCGATCCCGGGCATCGGCAAGAAGACGGCGCAGCGGGTGGTGCTGGAGCTGCGCGAGAAGGTGTCGGCCGAGGCGATCGCCGTACCGTCACCGATGGAAGGCCCGTGGATGCCCTGGTCGCCCGCGACGCGCTGGTCGAGCTCGGCTACTCGGTGGTCGAGGCCGAGCGTGCGCTCGCCGAGGTCGACCCTGACCTGCCGGCGGAGGAGCGCGTGCGCCAGGCACTGAAGGCGGCATGAGCGAGCAGTTCCTCGCGCCCGCACTTCAGGCGCAAGACGACGAGATCGAGCGGTCGCTCAGGCCGCGCCGCCTCGAGGATTTCGTCGGCCAGGAGCGCGTCAAGGAGCAGCTGCGCGTCGCGCTGGACGCGACGCAGTCGCGCGGGGAGGCGCTCGACCACGTCCTGCTCGCCGGCCCGCCGGGTCTCGGCAAGACGTCGCTCGCGTTCATCATCCGCGAGGAGCTCGGCGTCGGCATTCGCACGATCGCCGGGCCCGCGCTGGAGCGGAAGGGCGACATGGCGGCGATCCTGACGGCGCTCGAGGCGCGCGACGTGCTGTTCGTGGACGAGATCCACCGGCTGAACCGCGCGGTCGAGGAGGTGCTGTACCCGGCGCTCGAGGACTTCCGGCTCGACATCATCGTGGGCCAGGGGCCGGCCGCGCGGACGCTGACGCTCGACGTGCCGCCGTTCACGCTGGTGGGCGCGACGACACGCACGGGGCTCCTGACGACGCCGCTGCGCGACCGGTTCGGGATGACGTTCCGGCTCGGCTACTACGACGCGGAGGACCTGGCGGCGATCGTCCGGCGCTCGGCGCGGATCCTCGGCACGGAGCTCGACGACCAGGCGGCGGACGAGATCGCGCGGCGCGCACGCGGGACGCCGCGCATCGCGAACCGGATCCTGCGGCGCGTGCGCGACGTCGCCGAGGTGCGGCATGCAGGGGCGATCACGGTCGAGGTGGCCGAGGAGGCGCTGGAGCTGCACGAGGTGGACGAGCAGGGCCTCGAGAAGACCGACCGCGAGCTGCTGCAGGCGATCGCCGGCAAGTTCGAGGGCGGTCCCGTCGGGTTGTCGACGCTGGCGGTGTCGCTGGGCGAGGAGCCGGACACGATCGAGGACGTGTACGAGCCGTACCTGCTGCAGCTCGGCTTCATCCAGCGCACGCCGCGCGGGCGGGTGATCACGGCGCTCGGGCGCGCGCATGTGGGTGCGGCGGCCGAGGCCGACCGCAGCCTGTTCTAGATCCGAGCTTCGATCAGGGCCGGAACTGGAGCTCGTGCCATGAGGGCACGAGCGCGATGTCGAGCAGCGCCCGGTCGCCGTTCGAGTTCCGGTAGCCGAAGTCCGCGTTCTCGTCGTCCCAGGTCACCTCGAGCAGCCCCTGCTTGACGCGGTGGTCGAGCCAGGCGCCGCGGAACACCAGCTTGCGCAGCCAGTAGACGAGCGACTCGCTGCCGATCAGGCCGACGCGCTCCCAGTTGCGGACGAGGTAGGCGCCGAGCCGGCTGCGCGGCTCGTCGATCTGCCCGTCGGCGGCGAGCTCGACCAGGTCGGCGGTCTCGTCGTCGTCCAGTGCGTTGTCCGGGATCAGCCCCAGGCGCACGGCGGCTGCGACCACGCGCTCCTCGAAGTCGGCCGCGTTGAAGGCGAACTCGTAGCCCAGGAACCGAACCACGTAGTCGTCGCCGGACGAGTAGTTCTCCTGCTCCACGGTTCTCGAGGATAGCCCCGCTTCCGGATCGGCCCCCGCGTGGGGACCCGGTGGACATCTCGGCACACTCCCGGCACACATCGGTGCGCTGCCCGCCGATACGCTCGATCGCGGGGAGGAGGCGTGGTGGCCCCCAGAGGGACTGTCCGCAGCGGACATGTCTCGGGCGGCCAGGTGCGGCGGGCGGCGCCGTCCGACCCTCGTCGTACGGTCAATTGTCCGATGTCCTGGACGATTCGCCCGCTCGACACGCACACCGCGACGGCCCTCGCGGCCGAGTTGGGCGTGACCGAGACGACAGCGCGCGTGCTCATCCGCCGCGGGTTCGCCGACGCCGACACCGCTCGCGCCTTCCTCGACGGCGACACGCCGCACCACGATCCCTTCGCGCTCGGTGACATGCAGACGGCCTGCGACACGATCCGCGCGGCGATCGCGGCCGGCAAGCGCATCTGCGTCCACGGCGACTACGACGCGGACGGCATCTGCGCGACGGCGCTCGCCGTCCTGATCCTCCGCGAGCTCGGCGCCGACGTCGACTGGCATCTCCCGAACCGCTTCGACGAGGGCTACGGCCTCTCGCTCGGCACGATCGAGCGGCTCGCCGACGAAGGCTGCGGCCTGGTGCTCACCGTCGACTGCGGGATCACCGCCGTGGACGAGGTCGCCGCCGCACGGGCCCGCGGCCTCGACGTCGTGATCACCGACCACCACCGCCCCTCCGAGACGCTTCCCGACTGCCCCATCGTCGCCACCCGGCCGTCCGACTACCCGTTCCCGGAGCTCTGCGGCACCGGCGTCGTCCTCAAGCTCGGCCAGGCGCTCCTCGGCGAGGACCACCCGGCGCTCGCCGAGCACCTCGACCTCGTCGGGATCGCGACGGTCGCCGACGTCGTCCCGCTGGTCGACGAGAACCGCAGCCTCACGCGCGCGGGTATGCGCGCACTCGCGCACACGACCAAGCCTGGTCTCCGCGCGCTCATGCGTGTCGGCGGCGTCAACGCGGCCACGCTCGACGAGGGCGGGATCGCGTTCCGCCTTGCGCCGCGCATCAATGCCGCCGGCCGGCTCTGCGAGCCCGAGATCGCACTCGACCTCTTGCTCGCGCCCGACGACGAAGCCGCCCGGCCGCTCGCCGAGCGGCTCGAGGAGCTGAATCGCGAGCGGCAGATCGTCGAAGACCGCATCCTCCGCGAGGCGATGGCCCAGGTCGAGTCGTGGCCGGAGGCGCGCCGCCGCGCCCGCGGATACGTGATCGCCGGCGAGGACTGGCACGAGGGCGTCGTCGGGATCGTCGCGTCGCGACTCGTCGAGCGCTATCGACGACCCGTCGTCCTGATCGCCGGCGCCGAGCCGCTCTGGAAGGGATCGGGCCGCTCGATCTCCGCCTTCGACCTGCACGGCGCCCTCGCCGCGTGCGCCGGGCACCTGCGCCGCTGGGGCGGCCACCGCGCCGCCGCCGGCCTCTCGATCGACCGCGAGAGCATCGGCGCCTTCGCGACCGCGTTCGCCGCGCACGCAGACGCGGTGCTCACGGACGCCGAACTGGAGCCGCAGACCGTCGTCGACGCCGTCGTCCGCGGCCGCGACCTCACCTCCGGCCTCTGTGCCGAGCTTCGCCGCCTGCGGCCGTTCGGACTCGGCAACCCGTCGGTGACGCTGCTTGCGCCGGGCTGCGAGTTGCTCGAGCCGGAGCCCGTCGGCGACGGCCGCCACCTGCGCTTCCGCGTCCGCCACGACCGGCTGGCCGCGGGCAGCGCGATCGCGTTCGGCATGGGCTCACGCGCGGACTCGCTCCGCCGTTCGCTCCCGTTCGACGTCGTCTTCCGCTTCGAGGAGAACCACTGGAACGGCACCGTCGCGCCGCAGCTCGTTGTCCGCGAGGTGTGGGAGACGGACCGCCGCTACGAGGAGCTGCACGCCCGCTTCGCCGGGGAATGGACGGCAGGCACTGCCGCGTGGACGGACGACGCGCGCACCGTGTTCGGTGAGCTCGGCCTCGAGCCGGGCGATCCGGCCTGGCGCAGCCTGCTCGAGTCGGACCGCTTCCGCGCGCTCCTGGTGGGGGAGGAGGCGGAGCCGCTGGCGGAGGCTGCCTAGATGCCGCGCATCGACACGCGATGCGCGCGCCGCCGAGGCGGCCGCGCGACGCTGCGCTCGAGCTGGACGAGCATCCGCGCCAGCTGCGCAGCCTTGCGACGACGACGTCTGAGCACCCGCACCGGTTCGGGGTGCCCTTGCGCTCTCCTGCCTAATCCGCGCAGGAGGTAGGCCGAGAACCCCGCAGTACACTGGATCCATGGCCGTCGTCGAGGCCGCTGGCCGCCATCAGAACCTCCTCGACGAGCTGCTGGCCGACGTCACCGCCTACAAGGCAGGCGCCGATACCGAGCTCGTCGCATCCGCGTTCGCCTTCGCGGCGGAGCACCACGACGGCCAGCAGCGGCGCTCCGGCGAGGACTTCATCCACCACCCGTTCGGCGTGGCCAAGATCTGCGCGGAGCTGCACCTCGACGAGACGACGATCGCGGCCGCGCTGCTGCACGACGTCGTCGAGGACACCGACGTCGAGATCGACGAGATCCGGCTCGAGTTCGGCGAGGAGGTCGCGACACTCGTCGAGGGCGTCACGAAGCTGACGCGGGTCCAGTTCGCGAGTCGCGAGCAGGCCGAGGCCGAGAACTACCGCAAGCTGATCCTGGCCATGGCGCAGGACCCGCGCGTCATCCTGATCAAGCTCGCGGACCGGCTCCACAACCTGCGGACGATCGAGTATCTGGGCCGCCAGAAGCAGCTCCAGAAGTCGCGCGAGGCGCTCGAGGTCTACGCGCCGCTCGCGCACCGGCTCGGCATCCACACGCTCAAGTGGGAGCTCGAGGACCTCGCGTTCCAGACGCTGCACCCGCGCAAGTACGACGAGATCAAGGCGATGGTCAGCGAGCGGCGCGCCGACCGCGACGAGCACGTCAACGAGGCCGCGCATGTCCTCCAGGCCGAGCTCGACAAGGTCGACATCCCGGCCGACATCGCGGGCCGGCCGAAGCACTTCTACTCGATCTACGAGAAGATGGCCAAGCGCGGCAAGGAGTTCAACGAGATCTACGACCTGACCGCGATGCGCGTCATCGTCGAGCGCGACGGCGACGAGGGGACGCGCGACTGCTACGGCTCGCTCGGCCTCATCCACTCGCTGTGGAAGCCGATGCCGAACCGCTTCAAGGACTACATCGCGATGCCGAAGCTGAACGGCTACCGCGCCCTGCACACGACCGTGATCGGGCCGCACGGCCGGCCGCTCGAGATCCAGATCCGGACGCGCGAGATGCACCGCACCGCGGAGCTCGGGATCGCTGCGCACTGGCTCTACAAGGCCGGCGACCACCGGCAGAAGCTGGCCGAGGAATGGCTCGGCTGGGTGCGCCAGCTGATCGACTGGGAGCAGGACGAGGCCGACCCGCAGGAGTTCATGAAGACGGTCGCCAAGGACCTCTTCGACGAGGAGGTCTTCGTCTTCACGCCCAAGTGGGAGGTGAAGCGCCTTCCCGCGAACGCGACCCCCATCGACTTCGCCTACGCGGTTCACACCGACGTTGGCCATCGCACGGTGGGCGCGAAGGTGAACGGCCGCATCGTGCCGCTCCACTACCAGCTGAAGTCGGGCGACATGGTCGAGGTGCTGACGTCGAAGACCGGCCGGGGCCCGTCACGCGATTGGCTCCCCCTCGCCCAGTCGTCACGCGCGCGCAACAAGATCCGCCAGTGGTACTCGCGCGAGACGCGCGAGGACACCGAGCAGCGCGGCCGCGAGACGCTCGAACGCGAGCTGAAGAAGCAGAACCTGCCCTACAAGAAGCTCGCCGGCTCTGCCGTCCTCGCGCAGGTCATTCGCGAGACCGGCTTCAAGAAGGCCGAGGACTTCTACCTCGCGCTCGGCTCCGGGAAGCTGCCGCCGAGCCAGATCGTCAACAAGCTCCTCCAGCGGCTCAAGACGCAAGAGGTCGTCGAGGAGGATCCGGTACCGCTCAAGGCGCCGAAGGCCAAGCGCGCCGTCGGCTCCAACAACCTGGGCATCCGCGTCGAGGGCACGGGCGACGTGCTCGTCCGCCTCGCGAAGTGCTGCACGCCGGTGCCGGGCGACGAGATCGTGGGCTACATCTCGCTCGGCAAGGGCATCACGATCCACCGCGGCGACTGCCCGAACGTCAAGGCGCTCCGGCGCAACCCCGAGCGCTTCACGCCGGTGGACTGGGACGGCGCCGCGACGCAGAGCTTCCGCGTCCAGATCGCCGTCGACGCCTGGGACCGCCCGCGCCTGCTCGAGGATGTCGCGCGCACGTTCGCGGAGTACGGCGCCAACATCGTCGAGTACGGCGGCCACGTCGAGGACCAGCTCGCGAAGAACTGGTACACGGCCGAGATCGGCGACGTCCGCTCGCTGCGCAGCCTCCTCAATGCGCTGCGCCATCTCGACGCCGTCTTCGACGCAAATCGCGTCACGCCCACCTAACGGGGTACCGCGTTCGAGGGATCTTCGGGTCGAAAACGGCTTGCGCAAGCCGTCGCGCCTCGAACGAGGGATCGATCCCCCGAACGGGCGCATACCTCATTTGAGGGATAGGCAGATCCTCATAGACCGCTTACAAGGAGAGAGGGGGAGGGGCATGGCTGCGGCGCCCACCTGTCTCGGGGACGGCAGGTGGGCCCGCGCCGCCTTATCGTGTCGCGCGGCGCGGCCAGGCCCCACTCCGTTCAGGTTGTAGCGATCTCGCAGTCGTCCGCTTCGAACCGGGCGATGGCGCCCTTGTAGTCGTCGGGGATCGGCGTCGACCGGCGCCCTTCGAGGTCGACGAGGACGAGCGTCTGCTTCGCGGTGACCATCAGCTGGTCGTCGTCGACGCGGTACGCGGCGAACTCGTACCGCGTGCTCGTCCGGCCGATCCTCGCGATGCGGACGAAGACCTCGAGCAGGTCGTCGAAGCGGGCCGGCGCCTCGTACTCCAGCGAGGACGCCCGCATGACGAACTCGTGCTCGGCCGAGCTGCCCAGCAGACCGAGGTGGCGGTGGTACTCGACCCGCGCCGTGTCGAAGTAGGGCAGGTAGCGGCCGTAGTAGACGACGCCCTGCGCGTCCGTGTCCGAGAAGCCGACGCGCGTCGAGCGCCGAGTACTTGAACGGCGGCTTACGGGTCGGAGGCGTGGCCGAGCTCGAGCGAGGTCACGGCCGACGATCGTAGGCAACATCCCGGGATGGGGCAGGTGTTCGAGGCTCCGGCAGAGGTCGAGCTGCCGGGCGAGGATGAGGTCAGGGAGGAGGACCGGCCCTGGGTCGTGGTCGTCTGGAACGACCCGGTCAACCTGATGACCTACGTGACCTACGTGTTCCAGAAGCTGTTCGGCTACGCGAAGCCGAAGGCCGAGAAGCTGATGCTCCAGGTGCACGAGGAGGGCAAGGCAGCGGTCTCGACGGGGACGCGCGAGAAGGCCGAGGCGGACGTGGCGCGGCTGCACGCCCACGGGCTCTGGGCCACGATGCAGCAGGATTGATGCTGCGACACCCGTTCCGCCCGGTCGCCGGCGGCGGCTACCGAGTCCGGCTCGGCCGCGACGAGCGCGACGCCGTCCGCGAGCTGTGCCGCGAGCTTCGCACGCTGGTCGCCGCCGACGCGCCCGACGTGGCGCGGCTCTTCCCGCCCGCGTTCCGCGACGACGACGAGAGCCGCCGCCGAGTTCGAGGAGTTGACGCGCGACGGGCTGGAGGCCGAGCGGCTCGCAGCATTCGACACGGTCGCCCGGACGATCGACGCCGACCGGCTCGACGAGGAGGAGGCGTCGGCCTGGTGCGGGGCGCTCAACGACGTGCGCCTGGTCCTCGGCGAGCGGCTCGATGTCACGGACGAGATCTACGTCACCGGGATCCCGCGCGGCGACCCGCGTGCGCGCGAGCTCGCGTTCTACGGCTGGCTCACGTGGCTGCAGGGCGAGCTCGTCGAAGCGCTGGCGTCGCGGCTTTGACCGTCGCGGTAGGGGCGGTTCCCGCGCCGGGACTGTCCTCGCATCGTGCCGGCACTCCCGGGCCAGCGCTCAGGAATGTCCCCGAGTGCCGGCCTTCAGGACGACCGCTTCGGTCGGCGAGCGCGCCACGCTGCGCCGCACACCGCGCATCAGGGCAGGCTTATATTCGCGTCCGTATGAGGGTCACCGACATTGACGAACGAACGTCCCGCTGGGAGACCGAGTTCCCGGCGTATCGCGTCTACTTCTTCGATAACCCGGACGGGCCACGGTTCAGTTGGACCACGTACACGTACGAGGTAGAGGAAGCACACAACGTCCAGCATGTACTCGCGTGGGCGGACGCGAACGCTCGCGGTCGCCTGTACTGCGTCTATGCCGTCGTGCGGCTCGCCGGCGAAGAGGGCGTTGGACTCCTGCAGTTGTGCGGCTCTGACCCAAACAGTGCGCACAGTCGCCGCTCGTCCCCGTCAGCCGATCTTCGCAGCGACGCGGAGCTCGAGGGCTCAGAACACCTCGAACGCCGACGACGCCACGCCCGCGACCGTGCCAGCTGAAACTGGCCTTACCCTGGTTCGACGAGAGCCGCCGACGTGCGGGAGTTCTCAGTCGCGGATGACCGCGAGCACCTCGTCGCGCTTGCGCTCCATCAGCTCCTCGCGAGCGCGCCTCGAGGTTGAGGCGGAGCAGCGGCTCGGTGTTCGACGGGCGCACGTTCATGTGCCAGTCGTCGGCGCCTCCACCGAGACGCCGTCCAGGTGCGAGACGCGTGCCCTCGCCGCCGTAGCGCTCCTTCAGCTCCTGCAGCTTCACGGCGACGTCCGAGACCGGCGTGTTCAGCTCGCCCGTGAGGAAGTAGCGCGTCGCGGTACGGCTCGAGCAGCTCCGACAGCTTGCGGCCGCGCTTCGACAACAGCTCGAGCATCAGCAGGAAGGGCACGACGCCCGAGTCGGCCTGCGAGAAGTCGCGGAAGTAGTAGTGGCCCGAGACCTCGCCGCCGAAGACGGCGCCGTCGGCCCGCATGCGGTGCTTGAAGTACGCGTGGCCGACGCGGTTCAGGAGCGGCACGCCGCCCGCGCGCTCGATCGTCTCGGGCACGGCCCAGCTCGCGCGCACGTCGTAGATGACCTTGCCGCCGGGCTCCTTCTCGAGGATCGACTCGGCGAGCAGCGCCGTCACGAAGTCGCCGGGCACGAACTCGCCGGTGTCGTCGACGAAGAAGCAGCGGTCGGCGTCGCCGTCGAACGCGACGCCGAGGTCGGCGCCCTCCTCGAGCGTCTTGTGGACGATGAACTCGCGGTTCTCGGGCAGCAGCGGGTTCGGCTCGTGGTTCGGGAAGGTGCCGTCGGGCTCGAAGAAGCAGCGCACGGCGTCGAGCGGCAGCCGCTCGAGCACGGGCGGGAGCATCGCGCCGGCCATCCCGTTGGCCGCGTCGATCACCACGCGCAGCGGCTTGATCGCGTCGACGTCGACGAACGAGAGCACGCGCTCGACGAACTCGGGGTAGACGTCCTGCTGCGTGACCGTGCCGCGCTCCTTTACAGCGGACAGTCCCTGTTAAGGCGCGGTCGCGCACGTCGTAGAGGCCCGAGTCGCCGCCGACCGGGAGCGCGCCGCGGCGCACGATCTTCATGCCCGTGTACTCCTTCGGATTGTGCGAGGCGGTGACCATGATCCCGCCGTCGAGTGAGAGCGAGTCGACCGCGAAGTAGGTCATCTCGGTGCCGACCATCCCGATGTCGACGACGTCGGCGCCTGCCTCGGCGGCGCCTTCGACGACCGCCGCGGCCATCGACGGGGACATCGTCCGCATGTCGCGTCCCACGGCGATCTTGCGGGGCTCGAACTGCTCCACGTACGCGCGCGCGACGGCGCGGGCGCCTTCCTCGTCGAGCTCCGCCGGGTAGAGCCCGCGCACGTCGTATGCCTTGAAGACCTTCGGATCGAGCACGGGCCGATGCTAGAGGGCGCACGGCGAATGCGGCGCGCGGCTACCGTCCCGCGGTGCTCCGGACTGTCACTTGCGCGCTCGTGCTGGCGGCGGTCGTCGGGCTCGCCGGCTGCGGCGACTCCGGCCACAGTGGGAGCACGACCACGACGACCTCCACGGCAGCGAGCACGTCGATCGCGCCCGCACAGGCGGCAGGACTGCTCGCCGCGGTTCGGCTGAACACCGGGACCGACGTCACGGTCGACCTCGTGACGATTCGGCCCGACGGGTCGCACGCCCGTGTGCTCGTCAAGACCCCCCGGGTTGCGCCGCAGCTCGTCCGGCTCGACTTCCCGGCCTGGGCGGCCGACGGCTCGAGCGTGTACTTCGGCGGCGTGACGAACGAGCGCCCCGTCAGGGACGAGTTCAGGCGCGTCGACAGCGACCTCTTCCGGGCCGGCCTGGACGGCTCCGTCACGCAGGTGACGAAGCTGCGCAACGTCGTCGCCGGTGTCCCTTCGCCCGACGGCAAGACGATGCTGCTGCAGCGCTGGCCGCACTCGTCGCACAGCCCGCTCACGTACTCGCTCTGGCTTGCGGACGCGAACGGCGCGAACCCACGACCGCTTGTCCCGCAGGTGGAGGGCCAGCTGGACGTCGCAGGCTCGTGGTCGCCCGACGGCTCGACGGTCGCGTTCACCCGCTGCGGGTCGCTTGCGCCGGACGAGAACGGGCGCCTCCCCAACGACTGTGCGGTCTACACCGTCGGCAGCGACGGCACCGGGCTGACGAAGCTGGCCGACCAAGCGCGCCAGCCGGCGTTCTCGCCCGACGGCACGCGCATCGCGTTCGTCAGCGATCGCGACGGCAACGGCACCGTCAGCAAGGGCGCCAGCGAGGACGCCGTCGCGATGGAGCTCTATGCCATGGACGCCGACGGCAGCCACGTCGACCGCCTGACGCACAGCGGGGCGCTCGACGAGGCGGCGCCTTCATGGTCGCCCGACGGCTCGCGCATCGACTACCAAGCGCAGAGCGCCTCTGGATTCGCCAAGGAGCTGCGCGCGACGTCGGCAGACGGCTCCTGCTCGGTGACGATCGCCGGGAACGCTGCGGTCTCCAAGCAGGGCGACGCGTGGTGGGTGGAGCCCGTCTGGCGTCCCGGTGAGCTCAGGCACCCGCTCGCGCCGCTCGACTGCAGCTGAGCGGATTTCGGCTGCAAATCGAGGAATCTCCCGTTCCCGGAGACGTTTCTACACTTGTGGGTGTGGAGCGCAAGCTGGCCACCGTCATGTTCGTCGATCTGGTCGGCTCCACGACCCTGGTCTCGAACGCCGACCCCGAGGTAGCCCGGCGGCGCATCGCGCAGTACTTCGACCACGTCTCGCAGTGCGTGACGCAGCACGGCGGCATCGTCGAGAAGTTCGCCGGCGACGCTGTCATGGCGGCGTTCGGCATCCCGGTCGCGCACGAGGACGACGCCGAGCGGGCCGTCCGCGCGGCCTTCAGCGTGCTCGAGGCCGTCAACGAGCTCCAGCTCGAGGCGCGCATCGGCATCGAGTCGGGCGAGGTCGTCGTCGACGACGCCGACTCGACCTTCGCAACGGGCGAGGCGGTCAACATCGCCGCCCGCCTGCAGCAGGCGGCCGAGCCGAACACGATCGTGATCGGCCCGGGCGCGCAGCGGCTCACGATCGGGAAGCTCGACCTCGAAGACCTCGGCCCGATCGACGTCCGCGGCCGCGAGCCCGTCTGGGCCTGGCAGGTCACGGCCGTCGCCGAGCACGGCGCCGTCGACGGCCGTCTCGAGGCGCCCTTCATCGGCCGTGAGGCCGAGCTGGAGCTGCTCGAGAACACGTACGCCCGCACGCTGCGCGACAAGCGCGCGCACCTCTTCACCGTCTTCGGCGACCCCGGCATCGGCAAGACGCGCCTGGTCGAGGAGTTCGCCGAGACGATCGGCACCGCGACCGTGTTGCGCGGCCGCGCGCTCCCGTACGGCGAGGGCGTCACGTACTGGCCGCTCGCGGAGATGGTCAAGACCGCAGCCGGGATCGCCGACGACGATCCGCTCGACGTCGCGCTCGAGAAGCTCCGCGACTGCTGCCCGGCCGAGGCCGTCGCCGACCTGCTCGGGCTCGCGTCCGGCGTTCTGGAGGCCGTGTCCGGCGACCGCAGCCAGCAGGAGATCGCCTGGGCGGCCCGCGAGTGGGCCGAGCGCATGGCGGGACCCCAGCCGCTCGTGCTCGTCTTCGAGGACGTCCACTGGGCCGAGGAGCCGCTGCTCGAGCTGATCGAGCACCTCGCCACCTGGGTGAAGGAGGCGCCGCTCCTGATCATCGCGCTCGCGCGTCCCGAGCTGCTCGACCTGCGCCCCGATTGGGGCGGTGGGCGCCTCCGTGCGACCGCGATCGAGCTCGAGTCGCTGAGCCCGGAGCTCAGCGAGCAGCTCGCGAGCGCGCTGGTCGAGGCGAGCGGCGACACACCGCTCTCGTTCGACGTGCGCCGGGCAGCGCTCGAGAAGACGGACGGCAACCCGCTGTTCGTCGAGGAGATGGTCCGCATGCTCGTCGAGGAGGGCGGCAACGGCCGCGCGCGCCGCATCCCCGACACGCTGCAGGCGCTCATCGCTGCGCGCATCGACCGGCTGCAACCGGACACGAAGCGCGTGCTCCAGCGCGCGTCGATCGTCGGCCGGCTGTTCTGGGACGGCGCGATCCAGCACCTTTCGCCGGAGCTCGACGACGTCGAGGGCGTGATCGAGGATCTCCTGCTGCGCGACTTCATCGTGCGGGAAGTCCGCTCCACGATCTCCGACGAGACCGCCTACCGGTTCAAGCACGTGCTGATCCGCGAGGTCGCCTACGCCGGTCTCGCGAAGGCCTCGCGGGCCGCCTACCACCAGCGCTTCGCCGCCTGGCTCGGCGAGAAGGCCGGCGAAGAGCTGCTCGAGATCCGCGCCTACCACCTCGACCAGGCGGTTGCGCTGCTGGTCGAGCTCGACGGCCAGGCGCCGGCCGAGCTCGTCACCGATGCCGCGGCGACGCTCACCCGCGCGGGCAAGCGCGCGCTCGCGCAGGAGGCCAACCGTGCCGCCCGGCGGCAGCTGTCGCGGGCGGCGGAGCTCGAGCCGACGCTCGAGCGCCGCTACGAGGCGGCGCAAGCTGCCTGGCGGGTGGGCGACATCCCGACCGTGTGGGTCGAGATGCGCGCGGTTCAGGCGGACGCGCGCGAGGTCGGCGACACACGGCTCGAGGCCCGCTCGAACACCGCACTCGCCGAAGTCGTCCTCTACCGCGACGGTGACGTCGACGCGGGCCGGGCGCTGGCCGAGCGCGCCCTGGAGCTGATCGACGGCCAGGACGACGAGGGCCGCTACGACGCCCTCGAGGTGCTCTCGCTCGTCGGCTGGTGGACGGGGAACATCTCCGACGTCGAGCGCTACAGCCAGGAGATGCTCGCGCTCGCCGAGAGCTCCGGGCGGAAGGACCTCGCCTCGCTGGCGCTGACCACGCTTGCCAGCGCCGCGCTCTCACGGCTCGAGGACGAGCGCGCCGAGGAGCTGATCCCGCGGGCGGTCGAACTGGCCGAGGCGAGCGGCAGCCTCTACGCGCGCCACGAGGCGTTCCGTTCGCAGGCCGACCTTGCAGACCGGCGCGGCGACCTCGAGGCGGCCGCGGCGGCCTACGAGCAGGCGCGCGAGCTTGCGGCCGAGGCGGGCGCGACGGCTGCGCTGGCCGGCGTGATGCGCCACCTCGCGTCGATCCTCGAGAAGCAGGGCGAGATCGCCCGGGCCGAGAAGCTGCTCCGCGAGTCGATCCGGATGCTCCGCCAGATGGACCGCCGCGGCGCCTTGGTCGAGTCTCTGCGGGCGCTGGCCGAGCTGCTGCTGCGCGAGGGCAAGGTCGAGGAGGCGGAGCGGTTCGCGCTCGAAGCGCGTGAGGTGCTGACGCCGCACGACGTCACCTCGCGGGTGACCACTGCGATCGCGCTCGCCCTCGTGCGGGAGGCGCAGGGCCGCGACGCGGACGCCGAGGACTACTTCCGCGAGGCGATCGACGATCTCGACCGGACCGAGTGGCGGAGCATGCAGCGCAAGCCGCTGCGGGCGTTCGTGAGCTTCCTGCGGGAGCGTGGTCGCGGGGCCGAGGCGCGGCCGTTCGAGGCACGGCTCGCCGAGCTCGACCTGGCCGCACATGGCACGGCCGAGACGGAGTGCACCACGCGGCCGGTCGCCGGGCTCACGTAGACCGCTGTTGACGCCGGTCTGCCGCCGAGCACTGACGCTCGAGCAGGCGACGCAGACGATTGCGTTCCCGGCACCGTGAGCTACCGGCCCGCCACGAAGCTCGTCCGGACGTTCCACGATCGCGCCTCGCCCCGCCAAGAGCCGTCGACGCTGACACGCGCGGGCGACCGGCTGATTAGCGAGCGCCGGCTGCCGCCAGCAGCGCTGCGCGCACGGCCTGGTGCGACTCCTCGCCGGGCGACTCGCTGATCACCGTCGCCGGCCGCTCGAAGCGCGCGAGGGCCTCGCCCAGCGGCTCGGCGCGCAGGGTGCCCTCGCCGTAGGGCAGGTGCTTCGTCTCGTTCCGGTTCGCATACGCGATGTCCGAGAAGTGGATGTGGAACGGCGCGCCCGGCTCGAGCAGCTCGTCGGCGCGCTCGAGGACGGCCGCGAACGCGTCCACGTCTGTGAACGCACCGTCGCTCGTGGCGTGCATGTGCGCGAAGTCGATCACCGGCCGGATCCAGCCGGTGCGCTCCGCGATCGCGAAGACGTCGTCGGCGGTGCCGAGCTCGCGCACGCGGCCCATCACCTCGACGCCGAACGGGACGAGCCGGTCCTTCGCAGCGAGCCGCTCGTGCAGGTCGCCGAGCTGCGAGACCACATCGTCGAGCGCCGCCTCGCGCTCGCGGCCGAGCAGGAAACCCGGGTGGAAGACGATCACCTCGGCGCCGCAGGCCTTCGCGATGCCCGCCGTGTGGTCGAGCATCCCGAGCGCCATCTTGTATTTCTTCGCCCGCTCGACATGGCCGAGGAAGGCCGCCAGCGGCGCGTGGACGGAGAGCGCGATCGCGGCCTCGCGCGCCAGCTCGCCGAAGCGGCCGGCCCAGTCGTAGTCCATCCAGAACCCGCCCTCGAAGTCGATCTCGCACGCGGTGTAGCCGCGCTCCACGAGCAGCGCGACCGCCTCCTCCGGGCTGTCCTTGGAGGGCACGCGCGCCGGCCCGAAGCGGATGTCGCCCACGCGGCCAACCTAGCCGACGGGACGGGTTGTAAAGCAGGTTGGGGCGGAGTAGGTTCGGCCGTCGCCTCGCATCGATGAGACGACACGTTGTGGGCCCCGTTCGGGGCGGGGCCCTACCCCGGCAACGTGCACCCACGGGTGCAAGGAAGGCCCGACATGAATGGATTGCTTCGCGCTCCGCGCCGTACGGCTCTCGTCGCCGTGGTCGCGCTCGGAGTGCTCGTCTCGGCCGCCGTGGTCTTCGCGGCGACCGGCGCCTCGTGGCCGATGGGCGGTCAGAACATCGCCGACACGCGCGAGGGCACATCCCAGATCAATACCGGCAACGTGAAGAACCTCGCGTTGAAGTGGACCTTCACGACGCACGGGGAGGTCTCCGCGACGCCTGCCGTCGTCGACGGCGCGGTCTACTTCCCCGACTGGGGCGGCTACCTCAACAAGGTCAACGCCAGCACCGGCGCGCTGATCTGGCAGAAGAAGATCAGCGACTACACCGGGAAGCCCGGGCAGCCGTCGCGGACGAGCCCGGCCGTCGTCGGCAACACCGTCTACGTCGGCACGCAGACCACCCCGGACTACTCCGGGAACGGCGGCGAGCTCATCGCGGTGAACGCGACGACCGGAGCCCTGCGCTGGGCGACGGACATCAGCGGCGGGAACTACTTCGCGATCGACACCCAGTCGCCGATCGTCTACGACGGCGTCGTCTACGTCGGCGTGGCCTCGTCTGAAGAGGGCCTGGTCGCGTTCGTGCCCGGCTACGTCTGCTGCCACGATCGTGGCTCACTCAGCGCAGTCGATGCGACCACGGGTCAACTGCTGCGCCAGATCCACACCGCGCCCGTGGGCTACAGCGGCAACGGCGTCTGGTCGAGCACCGCCGCGCTCGACCCGAGCACGAGGACGGTCTACATCTCGACCGGGAACAACTACTCCGTTCCGCAGTCCGCGAAGGACTGCCAGGAGGGGGGCGGCACCCCCGAGGAGTGCCTCGCCGCCGACGACTACGTCGACTCAATCATGGCGCTGGACATGGACACCTTCGCGATCAAGTGGGTCCGGAAGCTGGAACCGGGCTTCGACGACTGGAACGTCTCGTGCGTCTTCCCCTTCATCAACCCGGGTGGGTGTCCCGAGAATGCGGGCCCGGACTACGACTTCGGCTCCGGCCCGAACTTCTTCACGATCGGGAACGGGAGCAAGGCCCGGAAGGTCGTCGGCGCCGGCCAGAAATCCGGTGACTACTGGCTCCTCGACGCAGCCACCGGCCAGATCATCTGGCGGGCCCAGCCCGCACCGGGCTCGACACTCGGCGGGATCGAGTGGGGCACCGCGACGGACGGCAAGCAGATCTACTTCCAGGAGACGAACTACAACCGGCTTCCGTTCACCACCGTGGGCGGTCAGAACATCAACTACGGGTCGTGGGGCGCGATCGACGCGGCAACCGGCACGATCGTCTGGCAGACCCCCGACCCGGAGGGCGGCATCACGCTCGGCCCGCCGGCGGTGTCCAACGACGTCATGTACGCCGGCTCGCTGACCGGCGACATGTACGCCCTCAACACCAAGAACGGCAAGGTGCTCTGGAGCTACCAGGGCCAGGGGGCATCGAACGCCAGCCCGGCGATCGTCGACAAGACGGTCTACTGGGGCAACGGCTACGCCCACCTCGGGCTCCCGGAGGAAAGTCCGTCGACCACGTTTTACGCGTTCTCGGTCAACGGCAAATAGGTGCGGCAACAGGAGCAGGGACGGCCCCGAAACCTCCCTTCTCCCCTCACAAGGGGGTCGGACGGAATGCCGTCCGACCCCCTTCCTACTCTGGGGACATGGCTCAGCGCCCCAGTCGCATCGATCTTCTCGAGCTCGACATCGACCTCCGCCTGACCGACCTCTGGCGCGAGGCGTGCGAGGTCACCGAATGGAACGTCGAGGTGGTCGGCGCCTTCATGCGCGCCGCGTACGGGAAGGGCTACTGCGACGCGCTCACCGAGGACATGCCCGGGTCGCTGTGCGAGGAGCACGGGTACCGGATCCCGGGCCGCCGGCCCACGCCTGCCGAGCGCTAGGAGGGCTTGGCGCAACGCCGCTCGTTCGGCGTGGTGGGATGCTCGTTCCGAGGCTAGGACGCAGGGAGCCTCGATAGCGGTGCCCTATCGGGGCGACTGAGGACGACGCATCGGGACGAGCAGCGTGCCGCGACGGACACAGGCTGCGTTGCGCCAATCCCTCCTAGTCCAGGGCTAGACTCCTGCCGTGGCCCGTAGGACGAGCCCGGTCCGCCTGATCCTCGCGCTCTCGGTCGCGTGCGTCCTGGCGCTCTTCCTCGTGTACTTCGCGATCGCCGGCGGCACGCCGCAGGTGCAGCCGAGCGAGCTCTCCAAGCACACCGGCGCGGTCGTGCTCACCGGGAAGGTCGTGTCCGGATCGATCGTGTCGAGCGGCCAGGAGGGCGTGCGCTTCCGTCTCCGCGACCGCGACGGCAGCAGCGCCGTTCCGGTGGTGTACCGCGACAACCCGCCTGACCAGTTCAAGGGCGGCAGGGACATCTCTGTCCACGGCACGGTCCGCAACGGTGTCTTCGTAGGCGAGAAGGGCACGATGGTGACGAAGTGCCCGTCCAAGTACCAGGCCGCCAAGTCGAAGCCGGCGTAGATGCCTGAGCTCGGCCGCGGCGCCCTGGCGATCTGCTTCGGCCTGGAACTGTGGGCAGTCGGCGCCGGAACGTACGCCGCCTTCAAGGGCCGCCGCCGCCTGGCCGAGTCGGCGCGGAACGCGCTGCTCGCCGCCTTCGCCGCCACCGCGGTCGCATCCGTCGTGCTCTGGGCCGCCTTCATGCGGCGCGACTTCTCGTTCACGTACGTCGCCACCCACGCGAGCCGCAAGCTCGGCGACGGGTACGCCGCGGCCGCCTTCTGGAGCGGCCAGGAGGGGTCGCTGCTCCTCTGGCTGCTGATCCTCACCGGCTTCTCGTCCGCTGCGCTCCTGCTCGCCCGCAGGCCCGTGCGCGCGCTCCTGCCGTGGGTCGTGCCGGTGCTCGGCGTGGTGGGCACGTTCTTCTCCTTCATGCTCGTCTTCGTCGCGAGCCCCTTCGCGACGCAGCCGCCGCCGGCGGACGGGGCGGGGATGAACCCGAGCCTCCAGAACCCGTACATGCTCGCCCACCCGCCGATGCTGTACCTCGGCTACGTCGGGCTGACGATCCCGTTCGCGTTCGCGATGGGGGCGCTGCTGGCGCGGCGCACGGACGAGCTCTGGATCGTCGCCACGCGCCGGTGGACGCTGCTCGCGTGGACGTTCCTCGGCGTCGGCCAGCTGCTCGGCGCCCACTGGGCCTACGTCGAGATCGGCTGGGGCGGCTACTACGCGTGGGACCCGGTCGAGAACGCCGCGCTGATGCCGTGGCTGGCGGCGACGGCGTTCCTGCACTCGGTGATGATCCAGGAGAAGCGGGGGATGCTGAAGGTCTGGAACGTGCTGCTCGTGATCGGCGCCTTCTGCCTGTCGCTCTTCGGCACGTTCCTGACGCGTTCGGGCGTGCTCAACTCGATCCACTCGTTCACGGAGAGCTCGATCGGCCCGTGGTTCCTCGGCTTCATCGGGCTCGTGACCGCGGCTTCGCTCGCGCTCGTCTTCTGGCGGCTCGACCTCCTGCGCTCCCGTACGCGCCTCGAGTCGGTGATCTCGCGCGAGGCGACGTTCCTCTACAACAACCTGCTGCTCGTCGCCCTGTGCCTGACGATCCTCTGGGGCGTCATCTTTCCGCTGCTCTCGGAGGCGGTGCGCGGCGAGACGGTCACCGTGGGAGCGCCGTACTACAACTTCTTCCTGCGTGCGTTCGGCCTGCCGTTGCTCCTGCTGATGGGGATCGGCCCGCTCGTCGCCTGGCGGCGCGCGTCGCTGCGCGCGCTCGGGCGGACGTTCCTGTGGCCCGCAGGCGTCGCGCTTGCCACCGGCCTCGTGCTGCTGGTGCTCGGCGCCGGCTCGTCGATCCCGGGCCTCGTCGGCTACACGTTCGCCGCGTTCGTCCTCGCGTCGATCGCGCTCGAGTTCTCGCGCGGGACGAGCGCACGCCATGCGACCGCGAGCGAGAGCTGGCCGCGCGCATTCTCCTCGCTCGTGGGCCGCAACCGGCGCCGCTACGGCGGCTACGTCGTCCATGCGGCGATCGTGCTGCTCGCGATCGGCATCGTCGGCTCCAGCGCGTATGACAGCAAGAAGCAGGCGCTGCTACGGCCTGGCCAGACGCTCACGATCGGCCGATATCTCCTCCAGTACGAGGGGACGCGCTACTCGCAGGTGCCCAACGTGCTCGAGGGCCGGGCTGCGATCCGCGTGACGAAGGGCGGCAACTACGTGGGCACGCTGCACCCGGGCAAGAACTTCTACGCGGCGGAGCAGCAGACGTCCCGTGAGGTCGCGATCCGGAGCGACATGCTGACCGGCGAGGATCTGTTCCTGAACGCCGACGATCTGCGCAAGGACGGCAGCGTGCGGCTCGAGGCGTCGGTCAAGCCGCTCGTGAACCTGATCTGGCTCGCGGGGCTCGTCTTCATCCTCGGCTCGGTCGTCACGATGTGGCCCGACGCGCGCGAGGAGCGGCGGCTCGCGACCCGCTACGCCGCCGAGCCGGGCGTCGCCCGCGCGTGACGGCGGCGCTGATCCTGGCCGCGCTGCTCGGGATCGCGGCCATCGTCGTCGTTGCGCTGCCCTTTCTGCGCGAGCCGGAGGTGCGGCCGGAAGAAGACCGCCTCGCCGGCGTCGACCCGCTCGAGCGGCGGCGGCTGGCGCTGCTCGAGGAGCGCGACCAGGCGCTCGGGGCGCTGTCCGAGCTGGAGCTCGACCACCGCACCGGCAAGATCTCGGACGAGGACTACCGCGCGCAGGTGGGGCCTCTCAGGGCCCGCGCGGCGGCCGCGCTGAAGGCGCTCGAGCCGAACGCATCGCCGCCTGCGGATCGCTCGCCCAGGCAACACGACGAGCGCATTTCTCCTGCAGTTGGGGCACTTGTGCGTGACTCTGACCGCCTGACGGGCTAGACTCGCCCGCCAAGAACAGGCGCCACGCTCGCGCAGGGCCGGACCTCCCGTGCGCGAACCCCTCCGTTATGGCCCGTCGCCTCCTCCTCATCCTGCTTTTGCTCCCGCTCGTGCTCGCTGCACCGGCGGCCGGCGACACCTACTCGCACAAGCAGGCGGTCGACGCGCAGCTGGCCCAGCTGAAGGCGCAGATGGCGGCCTCGTCGGCCAGAGAGGATGCGCTCTCCTCGCACATCACGGCCGTCACGGGCGACATCCGGACGCTCGAGCGGCGCGCCGGCGACGTCGCGACCCGCCTCAAGTCCCTCCAGGCCGACCTCGACCTGCACCGGGCGCGGCTCGCGCGGCTCACGGAGCTGCTCGACCTCCAGACGAAGCGGCTCGACTTCCTCCGCGCCGAGTACCTGAGGGCGATGGACCGGCTCGACCGGCGAATCGTCCAGCTCTACAAGCAGGAGAAGACGACCACGCTCGACGTCGTCGTCTCGTCGAAGAGCCTCGGCGACGCGCTCGACCAGATCGACTACATGAAGCACCTGGGCGACCAGGACCTGAGCGCATCGGCGCAGGTCACCGTGGCGCGCGACGCGATGCGGATGCTGCTTGCCGAGACGCACGACACGCAGCGCAGGGTGGCCGCCGCCACGCGGGTGATCGCGATCCGCACGGCGCAGCAGCTCGCGCTCCAGAACGAGCTGCTCGCTCGGAGAAGTGGGCTCCTGGCCGCCCGCCAGTCGCAGCAGCAGGCGCTCGCGACGCTGCAGAGCGGCCGTCGCGACGACGCCGGCGAGGCCGCAGCGCTCCAGCAGGTGAGTAGGCAGCTCGAGGCCCAGATCCAGGCGGCACAGGCTGCGGCCGCCCAGCAGCAGGCGTTCTCGCCGTCGGCCTCGGTCGCGCAGTCGGCGCCGTCCTCGTCCGGTTTCATCTGGCCTGTGAGCGGCCCGGTGGTGAGCCCGTTCGGCTGGCGCTGGGGCCGCATGCACGAGGGCATCGACATCGGCGTCGGATACGGCACCCCGATCCACGCGGCCGCGTCCGGCACGGTCATCACCGCCGGCTGGGAGGGCGGCTACGGCAACCTGATCGTGATCGACCACGGCGGCGGCCTCGCGACCGCGTACGGCCACCAGTCGAGCTTCGCGGTCGGCTACGGCCAGCACGTCGACCAGGGCGAGACGATCGGCTACGTCGGCTGCACCGGCCACTGCTTCGGGCCGCACCTGCACTTCGAGGTACGCGTCAACGGCGCCGCGGTCGATCCGCTGGGTTACCTCTGAAAGTCCGCCACGTCAGCCTCTGAAAGTCCGCCGCGCTTCGCGCTGGCATGACGACTTTCAGAGGATGAACGGCGTGAACGGCTAGTCACACGCGACTTCGCGCGACGTACCTCCGCCGTCCACCTCTGAAAGTCCGCCTCGCTTCGCGTCGCCATGACGACTTTCAGAGGATGAGTTACTAGTCACACGCGACTTCGCGCGACGTACCTCCCGCCGAGGCAAGCTGGCTTCGGTGGTGCAACGGCCCAGCGCCAAGTAACAGACTGTTACTTGGCTAGTAGTCAAGCGGTCGAGAGATGAAGATCCGGGAGGTTGCGGTACTGCTCGTCGACGTCGAAGCCGTAGCCGACGAAGAACTCGTCCGGGACGGTGAAGCCCACGTATCGCACGGGCAGGTCCTCGACGATGCGGCGGTACGGGCGGTCGAGCAGCGTCACCGCGTGAAGCGAGCCCGGGTTGCGCAGCTGAAGCGTCTTGCGCAGGTAGTTGAGCGTCAGCCCCGTGTCGACGACGTCCTCGACGATCAGGACGTCACGGCCGTCGATCGCGCCGTCCAGGTCCTTCAGGAGCTTGATCGAGCCGCCGTCGGCGCCGCCGTTGTACGCGGCGAGCTCGACGAAGTCCATGTGGTGGAGGATCGGCATCGCGCGCGACAGGTCGGCCAGGAAGACGATGCTCGCCTTCAGCGGGGCCACGAGCAGCGGCTCGCGCCCGTCGTAGTCGGCGGCGATCTCGGCGCCGAGCTCCACGACCCGGGCGTGGAGCTCCGCGGCGGTGAGGTAAACCTCGCCGATCCGCGGATCGGCCGCCGCCGCCGGCGGCACTATCGCCTCGTGAGGGAGCGCGGCCACTGAGGGGAGGACGTGGAGGGCATGCCCGGAGGAGCTACGTCGTGATGTCGAGCCCGTACCGCTGTGCCAGGCGCTCGATGTCGCGCTTGTAGAAGAGCTTCGCCTTGACGTCCGGGTACTGCTCGCGCAGGCGGCGCAGCTTCCGGTTCTTCCGGGTGACGAGCGACTGCTTCATCGTCGTCAGCTCGATGTAGAGGCCCTGCTCCGGCAGGAAGAAGTCCGGTGTGAACGCCTCGACGATCCTGCCTTCGGCATCGCGCTCGAGCACGAACGTGTGCGGCTCGTACTCGTACCGCACGCCGTAGTAGTCGAGGACCTTCGCACACTCGCGTTCCACCTCGTTCTGGAAGCGGGGCTGCTCGGTCGTTGTTTTTGCCTGGAAAACGGGCATTTCCCCACGCGGCAAGAGCGTAGCAGGGGGGCCGGATGAGCCTCGTCTCACGCCCTCTAGACTTCCCGCGCGTGGCTGGAGAGCAACCGTTCAGGATCGCTCACATCTCCGACATCCACTGCGGCGGGGCGCACTTCGTGCCGAGCCTCATGGACCGGGCGATCGCGGAGATCAACGAGATGCAGCCCGAGCTCGTCATCTGCTCGGGCGACCTGACGACGTTCGGCTTCAAGCAGGAGTACCGCGAGGCGAAGACCTACCTCGACAAGATCGAGTGCGAGGCCTTCGTGGTGATCCCGGGCAACCACGACTCGCGCAACGTCGGCTACGTCCACTTCGAGGAGCTGTTCGGAGACCGCAACTCGGTGCTGCGGGTCGGCGGCCACACCGTCGTTGCCGTCGACTCGACCCAGCCCGACCTCGACGAGGGGCAGATCGGCCGCGGCCGCTACAGCTGGATCGAGGAGCAGTTCGCCGGCTCGAAGGGGCTGCGCATCTTCGTGATGCATCACCACCTCCTGCCGATCCCGGGCACGGGCCGCGAGCGCAACATCGTCTTCGACGCGGGCGACGCGATCGAGTGTCTCCAGCGCGCGGGCGTCGATCTCGTGCTCGCCGGCCACAAGCACGTGCCGTACGCGTGGCGGCTCGAGGACCTCTTCGTCGTCAACACCGGGACCGTCTCGACGACGCGCCTGCGCGGCAACACGCGGCCCTGTTACAACGTCGTCGAGATCACCGGCACCCACGTGGACGTGTGGCGCAAGTACCCGTTCCACGGGTCCGAGCGGATCATCCAGTTCTCGACCGAGACGCGGGCCTACGAGAAGTACACGGACCGCATCGAGGACGAGGTCACGACACGGAGCTGAGCGTCCGCGCCCTGGCCGTCATCGACGGCGAGCACTACGCGCCGGTCGTGCGCGCTGCGCTCGCGGAGCTGCCCTACGAGGTCGTCGGCGCGTGGCTTGCCGGCGGCACCGAGAAGCTGCTCGGCGGGGACGACTACGGCGTCCCCCTCGCGGCCGACCTCGACGATGCGATCCGGGAGTGGACTCCCGACCTCGTCTACGACCTCTCCGACGAGCCGGTGCTCGGGCCGCGCGAGCGCTTCGCCGTCGCCAGCCGCGTGCTTGCGCACGGCGTGCCCTACGAGGGGCCTGACTTCCGGCTCGAGCCGCCCGAGTTCGTCGCGGTCGGCGTGCCGTCGCTCGCCGTCGTCGGCACCGGCAAGCGCGTGGGGAAGACCGCCGTGACCGGTCACGTCGCGAGGCTGCTCTCGCAGGACCGCCGTGTCGTCGTCGTCGCGATGGGCCGCGGCGGGCCGCCTGAGCCGGAGCTCGTCGAGACGCCGCCGGGGATCGACGAGCTGCTCGCGCGTGCGCGCGAGGGCCGCCACGCCGCCTCCGACCATCTGGAGACGGCCGCGCTCGCCGGGGTGCCCACCGTCGGGTGCCGGCGCTGCGGCGGCGGGCTGGCGGGGCGCGTCGCGACCGCGAACGTGCTCGAGGGGATCCAGGTCGCGCTCGGCCTCGACCCCGAGCTGCTCATCCTCGACGGCAGCGGCGCGGCGCTGCCGCCCGTTGCGGCCGACGCGCGGGTCCTCGTCATCCCCGCGCAGCAGGCGCCGGAGATCGCGACCGGCTACCTGAACGCGTACCGGATCCTCCTGGCCGACCTGGTCGTCCTCACCCACTGCGAGGCCGGCGTGCCGGCGCTGCGTGACGCGATCACCGCGGTGAAGGACGTGCCCGTCGTCGCGACAGTGCAGCGCCCGCGTCCCGTCGAGCCGGTCGCGGGCATGCGGGTCGCGTTCTTCACCACGGCTCCCCCTGAGGCTCATCACGTGCTCGCCGCACACCTCCGCGACGAGCACGGGGCCGCCGATGTGCGTGTCTCGGGCAACCTCGCCGACCGCACGGCGCTGCGGCAAGACCTCGACGGGACCGACGCGGACGTCTTCCTCGTCGAGCTCAAGGCCGCCGCCGTGGACGTGGTCGCCGCGGAGGCGGTGGAGCGCGGCGTGCGGGTCGTGCTGGCCGACGCCGACGTGCGGTCCGTGGACGGCACGGACCTCGACGAGGCCCTCATCGGCCTCGTCCCGAGGCGGGAGGCGATCGCGTGAGCGAGCCACGGCGACACGATCCCGTACCCCTGGGCGGCGAGGGCGGCCCGCCGTACTCCAAGGGCCTGATGGCGCGCGCGCTGATGGCGACCGGGTTCGCGCCCGAGCCGGCATACGTGCTCGCGCGGCGACTCGAGCGCGAGGTTGCGGATCAGAACGGCCAGGGGATCACACTCGAGCACGCCGAGCAGGTCGCCGAGGAGCTGTTCGGCCAGGCGGGCCGCGACGCGGTCGAGCGCCTGCGCCGCTACAGCCGCCTGCAGGAGGTCGACGTGCCGATCGTCCTGCTCGTCGGCGGCGCCACCGGCACGGGCAAGTCGACGATCGCGACCGAGGCGGCGTACCGGCTCGGCATCACGCGCGTCACGTCGACGGACTTCATCCGCCAGACGATGCGCGCCTTCTTCTCGCGCGACTTCATGCCGTCGGTGCACCTGTCGAGCTTCGAGGCGCGTGTCGGGCCGGACGACACGACCGAGGGGATGCTGCCCGGCTTCATGGATCAGACGCGGAACGTGCTCGTCGGCGTGCGGGCTTCGCTCGAGCGGGCGCTTCACGAGGGCTGGTCGATGGTGATCGAGGGCGTCCACCTCGTCCCGGGCATGCTGCCGCCGATCGTCGGCCCGCTCGTCGTGCAGTGCATCGTCGCGATCGAGGACGAGGAGGAGCATCTCGCGCATTTCCACATCCGCGACGCTGCGTCGGAGGGCGTGCGACCGCTCGAGAAGTACGTCTCGCACTTCGCGGACATCCGTGCGCTCCAGGACTACATCGTCGAGCGCGCGCGTCGGAACGGGGTGCCGGTCGTCGAGAACCGCAACGCCGAGCGGGCGGTGGCGGACGTGATCGGGCTTGTGCTCGACGCCGCCGAGCGAGTACAAAGGCCTTCGTGACCCAGACCGCGCCCGAGCAGGCCGAGGCCGAGGCCGCTCAGCAGGCTGCGTGCATCTGCGAGACGTACACGCGCGTGACCGAGCGCGCGGCGCTCGCGGGCGCCCGGTGGCTCGGCCGGGCCGATCACGCGGCCGCGGCCTCGAGCGCGGCGCGGGCGATGCGCGATGCGCTCGACCAGCAGCCGATCGACGGCAACATCGTCATCGGGGCGGAGGACACGGACGAGCTCGCGCCCGGTACTCACGTGGGCATCGGCGGCGAGGCTGTCGATCTGGCCGTCGACCCGATCGAGGGGAGCGGGATCGTCGCCCGTGGCGCGAGCGGGGCCATGTCCATGCTGGCCGTCGCGCCGCGCGGGTCGCTGCAGACACTGCCGGACATGTACATGCGCAAGATGGCCGTCGGGCCGCGGGCGCGAGGGCGCATCGAGCTGCGCGCTCCGATCGCGCAGACGATCGAGGCGATCGCCGACGCCTTCGGGCGCCGCCCCGGCGACATCACGACGATCATCCTCGACCGTCCGCGCCACCACGACCTGATCGAGGAGATCCGGCAGGCCGGCGCGCGCATCAAGCTCATCCAGGACGGCGACGTCACCGCGTCGATCTCCGCGGCAATCCGCGGCACCAACGACCACCTCGCGATCGGCATCGGAGGCACCCGCCAGGCGGTGCTTTCGGCGGCCGCGCTCCGCTGCCTCGGCGGCGAGCTGCAGGCGCAACTGTGGCCGACGTCCCGCGGCGAGATCGAAGCGGCCGCCGAGCAGGGGATCGAGGACATCGAGCGCGTTTTCGGCAGCGACGACCTGGCGCCGGGCGACGTGATCTTCGCCGCGACCGGCGTGTCGAACGGCGACCTGCTGCGCGGCGTGCGCTACCTGGCCGACAGCGCGCTCACGACGTCGCTCCTCATGTGCACGCGCTGCAACTGGGTGCGCTTCGCCGACGGCATCCACTTCTTCGCCCGCGAGCGCCGCGAGGAAGTCCGCCTGCCGGGCTTTTAACCCCCGAAAGTCCGGCTTCGCCATGACGACTTTCGGGGGCAAAGGCCTAACGGCTTGTCACACGCGGCGTTGCGCGCCGTTGCTGTGCCGGGGCAAGCCCGGCTCCGCCGGAAACAGAGTTACACGCTGGCGAGCTCCTTGACCTGCGTGAGCCGGATGTGGTTTCCGGACGGGTCGCGGAAGCCCATGTCGATGCCGTACGGGCGCTCCTCGATCTCCTCGACGAAGTGGACGCCGCGCTTCTTCAGCTCGTCGAACGACGCCTGTGCGTCGTCGGTCGTGAGGAAGACGGTGCCGGCGAAGCCCTTCGCCATGAGCGTGCGTACCTGCTCGGCCGTTTCGGCGTCCATCACCGGCGCGCCTGGGATCGCCATCAGCACGATGGCGACGTCCTCCTGGCCTGGCGGGCTGACCGTCAGCCACCGGAAGTCGCCCATCTCCGGGAGCGTCACGTCCTGCCGAACCTCCATGCCGAGCTTGCGCGTATAGAAGTCGAGCGCCTCGTCCTGGTCGTTGACCCACACCTGTGCGGTCGAGATCCTGATCATCGTTGCCCTCCGTCGTTCGCTTACGCAGGCGATGCTAGGACGGGTCGGTGCCGGCGTCTTCTCGAAACGTGCGGCGTTGCGGACGCCCGTAGAAACGGGTCACGCACCACGGGACGCGGGCGGACGCCGACGCCGGCGGGAAGGAGGCCCGGTAGGCCGTCGGCGACTTGCCGTACGTGCGCGTGAAGCTCGTCGTGAACGAGCCGATACTCCGCAGCCCGACGGCGAAGCAGATGTCCGCCACCGAGCGGTCCGTGGAGCGCAGCAGCGCGGCCGCGCGCTCGAGCCGCCGCGTCAGCAGGTAGGCGTGCGGCGACTCGCCGAACGCACGCCGGAACTCGCGGCTGAAATGGGCCCGCGAAAGCCCCGCTGCGCGAGCCAGGTCATCGACCTCGAGCGGCTCGAAGTACCTGGAATCGGCGAGATCCCTGGCGCGCAGCAGATGGCGCGCAGGCGGCGCGAAGACCATCCGGTCAGTATCGCGGCCGCACGTACACTGGCGGCGTGATCGCCCCCACCCGCGACGACGTCATCGAGGCCCTCCGCACCGTCGAGGACCCGGAGCTCGGCATGGACATCGTCGAGCTGGGGCTTTTCTACGACGTCGAGCTCGAGGGCTCCACCGCGAAGATCACGCACAGCCTCACGTCCATGGGCTGCCCGGCCGGCCAGATGATCGAGGAGGGCATCCGCGACGCTGCCGCTGCGGTGCCCGGCATCGAGCACGTCGACGTCGAGCTGGTCTGGGATCCGCCGTGGACGCCCGACCGCATGTCGGACGACGCCAAGTTCATTCTCGGCTTCGGTTAGAGCACCCGCGGTTCCGCGGAACCACCTGGTACATGTCCCCCGCGGACCGGTCGCTTCGTCGATGACTTCCTCGTTGCCATGAGAGTCAACGATAGCGGCAGCGCCGGACGGCCGTTCTACGCCGGAATCGAGAGCACGATCTTCCCGAAGTGCTCGCCGCGCTCCATGCGCGCGTGCGCCGCAGCGGCGTCCTCGAGCGGGTAGACGGAGTCGACCACCGGCTTCAGGCGCCCCGTGCGGAAAAGCTCGTAGACGCCCTCGAAGTCGGCGCGCGTCCCCATCGTCGAGCCGAGGACGGCGAGCTGCTTCCACCAGATCCGGTGCAGAGCTGCCGGCGGGTTCGGGCCGCTGGTGGCGCCGCACACGACGATCCGTCCCTCCTGGCGGGCGCACTGGAGCGACCGCTGCCATGTCGCCTCGCCGACGTGCTCGACGACGACGTGGACGCCGGCTCCCGTCGCCTCCTTGACTGCGGCGGGGACGTCGCCTTGGGCGTGATCTACGACGACGTCGGCCCCTAGCTTGGTGGCGCGGTCGAGCTTCTCCGCCGACGAGGAGGTCGCGATCACCCGAGCGCCGAGCGCCTTCGCCAGCACGAGGGACGCGCTGCCGATGCCACTGCCTACGCCCCAGACGAGCACCCATTCGCCCTCCGCCAGCCCGGCTTTCGTGACGAGCATCCGGTAGACGGTCTCGAACACGAGGGGGAAGGCCGCCGCTTCCTCGAAGCCGAGCCCGTCGGCGAGCGGATACACGTTCGACGCCGGCACGGCGATCAGTTCGGCATGCGTGCCGTCCGTGTGCTCGCCGATGACCGTGATCTTCGACCCGTGCTCGACGCCGGGGTTGATCACGACCGGCTCGCCGGGCTCGAAGCCGGTCACGCCCGGGCCGAGCGCCTCGACGACACCGGCTCCGTCGGCGCCCAGGATGCGGGGCTTCGGCACCGAGGGCAGTCCCCGCCGAACCCAGAGGTCGAGCCGGTTGAGCGACGCGGCGCGCAGGCGGATGAGCACCTCGCCCTCGCCGGGCTCCGGATCCGGTGCGTCCTCGTACCGCAGCACCTCGGGCCCGCCGTCCTCGTGGATGCGAATTGCCTTCACTGGCGGCGGATCGTAGGGCGTGGAGCGATCGTCACGCCTTCCCCACCGTCCGGGCACACATCCATGCGCCTTTCCCGGCTACCGTGAACCGGAGGGAGGCACGGCGCCGCTCTGTAGTCAGGCTGCGCCGGAGGGCAATCGCTCGGTCGAGCATCGAAGCGCGACCCGCAGTCTCGCCGCGAGTTGGCTCGACCCGATGCGGCCGCGTGTTGACGATGCTGAGGTCGCCGGCCGAAATGGGCGGACTGATGCTGAAAGAGGACGGGGAGGGTGCATGTGTGTCTACGGGTAGGCAGAACCTGTGAGGCCGCGGTGGACGGAGAGCTGGATCAAGGCGACCTGGATCGGGACGGTCGTGGGCAGCATGGCGGTGTACGCCGCGACGGGTAACTCGCTTGCTCCGGGGGTCGTCGTGACTGCTTGGGGCTGGATCGTGGCCACCAACTATCGAGGCATCGCTGACCGGATGCCGAGTCGGAGTCGCTTCCTCCCGGACGAGTTGAACAATGCGGCGTTCACCCGAGTGATCTTCCTCGGGTTCCTGCTGATCGGGGCCACAATGCTCTACGGCGGGTTTCAGGACCTTGGGTCTTAGCGCACGTCGGGCGGGCCTGAACCCCACAGCTCGGCGGGGACGTACCTCTGATCGAACGCTCGACTGACTGCGATTCGGCTTCGCCGAGCCAGTTCCGTGACAAGGGTGGGTTACATTGGCCGGGGTGATCTCGTAGCGAGGCAAGCGGCCGGCCCCGGGCCAAAGGACATGTCTGCAGCTGACACGGTGGTGACCGCAGCCGAGCTGGGCCGTCTTGGCGACGAGGTGGGGATCGACGTGGTCGGCGCCGCGCCCGCAGCTCCGTACGAGGACACCGAGCGGCACATTCGCGAGCGGCGCGCACGCGGGCTCTTCGCCGACATGCGCTTCACAATGGCGCAGCCCGAGACCTCCTGCCACCCGGAGACGCTCCTGCCGGCCGCGCGCACGGTCGTGTCGGCCGCGCTCTGCTACTACGCGCCCGGCCCCGAGCCGGGACCGGGGGAGGGCCGCCTCCCGCGCTACACGTGGTTCGACGCCTACGCCGAGCTGCGCACCAGGCTCGACGAGCTCGGTCGCCGTCTCGGCGGCGCATATCGCGTCCTCGTCGACGCCAATCAGCACGTCGACCGCGAGGGCGCCGCGCGCGCGGGGGTCGGCTTCTACGGCAAGAACACGATGCTGATCACGCGCCGGCACGGATCCTGGGTCGTGCTCGGCACGCTCGTCACGGACGTGGCCGTCGAGGCCACACCACGCCTGGAGCTCGACTGCGGCGACTGCACGCTCTGCATCGACGCCGTGCCCGACCGGCGCGCTCGACGAGCCGGGCACGCTCGACGCCACGAAGTGCCTCTCGTACTGGACGCAGTCGGCCGACCCGATCCCCGACGTCTACCGCGAGCACCTCGGCCGCCAGGTCTACGGCTGCGACATCTGCCAGGACGTCTGCCCCTGGAACCGCGGCATCGAGAAGCGCCGCGCCGGCGAGCCGCTGCCGGACGGGGCCGAGCCCGTCGTGTCCCTCGTCGACTGGCTCGAGAGCGACCCGGACGAGCTCAGACGCCGATACGACCGGCTCTTCGTGCCGCGCAACGACGGGCGCCTGCTGCAGCGCAACGCCGCGATCGCGCGTGAGAACGGGCGTGCAGCGGTCGAGGAGGCCGCCGCTCGCGTTACCGCAATCCTGCGCGAGCGCCTCCCAGAAGCCGAGATCTCGCTTACAGGCAGCGCGTCGTGCCCGGAGTTCGATGCACGTGACGTCGACCTGGTCGCCCTCGTCGAGGACGTCCGAAGCGCAGCAGCACGGCTCGCCCTCCCACCGCTCTACCGCGAACAGTGGCGCGATGACTGGGCGGCGTTCAGGCTCGAAGGTACGCCGACAGTCGACATTGTCGTGACCCGTCGCGGGACGCGGGGCGATGCGCACCATCGCCGCGCCTGGGAGCTCCTTCGTGCCGACCCCGCGCTGCGCGAGGAGTACCGCGCGGTGAAGGGATCCTCAGTGGAGAAGGCCGCGTTCTTCGAGCGCCTGGTGGCGCGGCTTGGCGACGATGAGACGTGGGCGTAGGCGCGCAGTTCCGCCCCCTTTAGGACTGACCTCTTCAGGCGGCGAACAACGCCAGGATCTCGTCCAGCGGGCGTTCGGCGAGAGACGAGAGTACTGCGTCGGCCTCGTGGAACGGTGCCGAGCGTGTGATCTCGTTGGGTACGGCGACGCACCGCAGCTCAGCCCCCTTCGCTGCGTGAACGCCTGACGGGGAGTCCTCGAACGCGAGCGCCTCGTCGGCGCGAGCGCGGAGGATCGCCAGTGCTCGTCGGTACAGCACCGTCTTGTCGGCTGTCGGAGTGTCGTTCGCGCAGACGATCGCGTCCCAGGGGTGGTCGAGCCCGACTGCGGCGCATTTTGCGGTCACGCGCACCTCGTGGTTTCGCGTGACGATCGCGGTGCGGAGCCCCAGCTTGCGCGCTTCGTCGAGTCGTTCACGGACGCCCGGCAGGACCGGTGCGCGCACGTACAACTCGGCCTTTCGCCGGGCTCGCCGCGCGACGACCGCGTCACGGTCGACTCGTGTGCCGATCAGCTTCTCGAGGTGAGCCACGGCGTCGAACGCACCTGCCGTGGAAGTCCCGGTGCCGACGGCCGGCAACCAGTCGTCGAGCGCGAGATCCACGCCGTAGTCGGCGTACGTGTCACGCCAGGACTGGAACGTCGCGACTTCCGTATCGACGATGAGGCCGTCGAAGTCGAACAGAAGCGCCGCGATCACGGGCGCGGCCGAGTCGGCTAGACAGGGGCGCCGGCGCGGAGCTCGGCCGCCAGCGCGACCGCTCGAGCCGCCACCTGCGAGCGCAGGTCCTCGGGCTCCAGGACGACCGCCTCGCCGCGGTCGGAGAGGATCTCGCCAACGAGCCACTCGGGCGAGCCGACCGCCGGCTCGGCCAGCGCCGCGCCGTCGCGCAGCGGCCGTGCGCCGCGCTCGACCTTCCAACGCGCGATCGACGGCGCGTACCAGATGCGCGCCCGCCGGGCGTCGCGCAGCCGCTGCGGCTCGAAGCCCTCGCGCGGCTCGAAGCGCCCCTTCTGGAGCTTCGCGTTGCGCATCCGGTCGAGCCGGAAGCTGCGCTCCCCGTCGCTCGTGCGGTCCCAGGTGTGGACGTACCAGAACGGCAGCCGCCGCTCGATGGCGTATGGCTCGACCGTCCGCGTCGACGGATGATCCTCGCCCTCCTTCAGATACTCGAGCTCCACCAGCCGGTGGTCGCGGATCCCGGTCGTGAGCGTCGAGACGAGCGACTCCTCTGCCCGCTTGACCGCCGGCTCGGGCGTCTGCGAGAGCTCGAAAGCCCCGAACGTCTCCTCCAGCTTGTGTCGCACCCGCTCGAGCGGCGTGTGCGCGTCCGCCGCGATCATCGGCCCGACGAACTCGAGCGCGAGCCGGATCGCCCTCGCCTCGAGCGGCGTCAGCCTGGGCGGGGAGCGGAATGCATCGCCGAAGAGCTCCTTGTCGACCTGCACGGTGTCGCCGTTCAGCTGGGCGTAGACCGCGTAGCAGCCACCGCCGAAGTTGACCAGGTTCAGGAGCGACAGGTGCTCCTCGAGCGCCTCCTCGGGGATGCGGAAGCGCTCGACCAGCTCGCTCGCGGGGATCGACGCGGAGTTCTCGTCGCCGCAGCGGTCGAGCAGGTAGGCGAGCAACGCCTGGAGGACGCCGAACCTTTCGGGCGCAACGGGCCCGGCCGGCCGGTCGATCTCGTGGGCCGCCGCCGGGCGCTTCTCCTTGGCGATCGCCTGCGGCTCGCCCTCGTGGCGCTCGCGGACGCGCTCGACGGAGTCGTGCACCTCCGCGACCAGCTCGGCCGGCTCGAGCGGCACCGCGCGGCCGTCCTGGCGCAGGATCCACGAGGCGAGCAGTCCGATCGACGAGTAGTCCGTGATGAAGACCCCGTCGTCGACGCGTCCGCGGTCGCCGAACGCACGCTCGACCCACCACGCCGTGTCGGGCGCAACGGCGATGCGCGCCTCGCCGACGGTCTCGCCGATCTGCCACGGCGGCCGCGCGCGGTACTCCTCCACCTCGAACTCGGCCGGCAGGCGGAAGTCGCGCTCGCGACGGGTCGCGAGCCGGATGTCTCCGCGGATCCGCGACACGCGGAAGGTGCGGATCGCCTCGCGCTCGACGTCGTGGCCGACCAGGTACCAGACGCCGTTGTCGTTCAGCAGGGCGTACGGGTTGATCAGCCGCTCGGCCTGCTTGTCGCGCGAGATCGACCAGTACTCGAAGCGAACGGTCCGCTGCTTCGAGATCGCCGACTCGAGCTTCGCGAGCCGGCCGGGCATCTCCGCCGAGTAGTCGGGGTCGAAGACCTCGACGCGCACCTCGTTCTCGGTGACCGGCTCGTGGAAGCCGGGCCGGCCGAGCGCGAGGTTCTGCAGCGCGAGCCGCAGCGGCTCGGCGTATGCGAACTGGCCCTCGAGCAGGTACAGGCACGTCTGCAGCGCCGCGAGCTCGTCGTCGGAGAGCTCGAGCGGCGGCAGGAAGTAGCGCTCCGAGCGCAGCGTGTACAGCTCCTCGCCGGTGAACTCGTCGCGCTGCGAGTCGAGCGGCACGCCGAGCTGCAGCAGCTCCGCACGGTCGGAGTAGAAGCGCCGCGCGAACGCCTCGTCTGACATCTCCGAGTAGCCCTCCACGTTCTGCTTGACGTCGCGCGCCGTGAGCGGCCGGCGCTCGGCCATCAGGAAGGCGACGAGCGAGAGCTGGCGGATGAGCTTGTCGGTGTCGTGGGACACGCGGGGTCTATTCAAGCGGATTTCGCCCGAGTGCTTGCAATCCGACCGTGGGTCCGTTATTCACACCCGTCGGCGTTCCCCACAGCGGCACCCCGAGCCCGCCGGTTGCCAGGAGAGACAATCGCGTGGCCGACATTGTGACATCAAGTGGAAACCGTTAGACTCACCGCTCCGGCGGCCTATTGCCTCCCCGATCCCGCATGACAACTACCTTTGCGCAAATAGACGCCCTGGACGAAAGGGAAGAGATGGACGAGCGGGCCAAGCAGATCCAGGCGTGTATGTATCAGTACTCGCGAGCGATTTATCGCTCGCTTCGCGATCTGATCGACCCGTACGCAGCGCCTGAAGTTCAGATGGAGTACCGGCGCGCGCTGCTCTGGGAATGCGAGCAGACGTTGTCACGACTGGCACGAGACCCCCAGTACTTCTCGAAGCCGGATAAGGCCCTTTTCCAGGACATTCGTCGCTACTTCCCGATCACGGCGCAGGCCCAGGTTGCGTGGATCGTGCAGGAAGGGATCAACGCCGCGGTCTCTTTCGTGGAGGAGCAGATCGAGGCCGGCGCGTTCGACGGCGGCGTTCCGCGCTGCCGTGCGACCACCCGCAAGGGGAAGCCGTGCCAGCGCACGCCGCTCCCCGAGCGCGACTTCTGCCCGTCGCACCAGCACCTCGAGACCGCTCAGGCTGCGTAACAAAGACAGGGTCTGTCCCCAGGCCGTATCGGGGGCTGACCCACACAGGCTGACTCGATCGAAGCGCTCGCGCGACGCGGGTCTGTCCCCAGGCCGTATCGGGGGCTGACCCACACAGGCTGACTCGATCGAAACGCTCGCGCGACGCGGGTCTGTCCCCAGGCCGTATCGGGGGCTGACCCACACAGGCTGACTCGATCGAAACGCTCGCGCGACGCGGGTCTGTCCCCAGGTGTATCGGGGGCTGACCCAAGCAGTCGGGCTGCACCCTGGACCCGCGTCGCGCAAGCCTTTCGATCGAGTCACCTTGTGTGGGACAGCCCCCGTTCCGGGGACAGCCCCTGTCTTTACGCGTCTCGGGCGGCGGGGTGAGCTACGAGACGATCTGTCTCGTGTAGGCCTTCTTGAAGCCCTTCTTGACGGCTTGCTGCAGGGCGCTCTGCGCGTCGTCTGCCGACTCGTAGACGCCGCTGAAGACGACGAAGTAGCCGGGATGGAGGCTCGAGATCTTCGACGAGTCGAGGAAGCCGACGTCGAGCAGGCCGGCGCGGCTGGCCGTGCGGGCCAGCTGGCTGGCCGTCCGCTCGCCGGCGGCCGAGGGGAACGACGAGAGCACGACCGTGTAGGCGGTGCGCCCGAACGGCCACTGGACGAGTGTGCCGGGCTTGCGAGCCGGCGTCGTCGTCGTGCGGCGCCGCTCGGCCGGCGTGGGGGTGGAGGTCGCCTGCTGCGGCGAGGGCTGCACCGGCACGGGGCGGTCCGACGTCGCCACGACGACGTGCACGCCCTGCGTCTCCTGCCCGGTCGCCGCGATCGCGACCGCCGCGCTCCCGCCGGCGACGACGAGCAGGACGAGGGCGGCCCAGACCCAGTCGCCCGGGTACCAGCGAACGCGGGAGCGCCAGGCGTCCGCGAGCGCCGGGACGACCCCGTGCGACGTGGGCAGCCGGGCGCCGCACTCGACGCAGTACTCCTGGCCACGCGAGACGCCGGCGCCGCAGCGCGGGCAGGCGTCCGGCTCGGGCCCTACCGCTCCCACGGGTCGTCTCCGGCGGGCGCCTCCCACTGCTCCTCGCCGTGCGCGGTCTGCTCGTAGCTTGCGGCCACCTGGTCGGAGTGCGCCGTGTCGTCGGCGACGGTCCCGCAGGTGCCGCAGAAACGCGCGTCCGCCGGCAGCGGGGCGCCGCAACGCGCGCAGCTGACGACCGTCTCGCCCGCGGCGCGCCCGCAGTTGGCGCAGAAATGCGCCGCCCAGCCGAGCGGCGCACCGCACTCGCAGCGCATGCCGCCGCGGTGGCGCCGCGCCGTGCTCGCGCGCCGGAGCGCGTCGTCGAGCTCGTGGATGCGCTGCTCGAGCACGAGGATCTCGCGGCATTGCTCGAACAGCAGGTCCTGGCGGAAGCGGCTGCGGCGCACCATCTCGAGGGCGAGGCCGCCGACGTCGCGGATCCGGTCCTCGCGGACGCGGCTCAGGGCACGCCGCTCGCGGCGCAGGGAGCCGGGCGTGCCCGCCGGCGGTGGGGCGTCGTGAGCCGGCGGAACCGGATGATCCTGCGCGCCGCGGCCGAAGAGCGAGCGTCCCGCCATCGCGGAGGAAGGCTAGCGCGCTAGGAGCGCGGCTCAGGAGTGGGCGACGGGGCGGGTCAGAGGGCGAGCACGACGAGGCGCTCTTCGGTGAGCTCGCGCACGGCGTACGCCGGTCCCTCGCGCGTGTTGCCCGAATCCTTGACGCCGCCGTAGGGCATCTGGTCGGCGCGGAACGTAGGCGCCTCGTTGACCGTGACGCCGCCGAAGTCGAGCTCGCGCGCTGCGCGCAGCGCCGTCTTCACGTTCGACGTGAAGATCCCGGCCTGTAGGCCGTAGCGCGTGCCGTTGGCGAGTGCGATCGCCTCGTCGAGGGTGTCGTACGGGCTGACGGTCACGACCGGGCCGAACACCTCGTCGCACGAGACGTGCGCGTCGGGCGGCGGGTTGGCGATCACCGTGGGCCGGATCAGCCCGTCCTCCTCGCCTCCGCCGGCGAGGATCTCGGCGCCGCCGGTGCGCGCCTCGTCGATCCATTCGAGGATCCGCTGCTTCGCGTCGGGATCGATGACAGGGCCGACGTCGGTGTCGTCGTCGCCGGGATCGCCGACCACCAGCGCATCGACCTTCGGGACGAACTGGTCGACGAAGCGATCGTGCACGTCGCGGTGCACGTAGATCCGCTGCACCGAGATGCAGCTCTGGCCCGCGAAGGAGAACGCGTGGCCCGACAGCAGGGCCGCGGCAGCGTCGACGTCGGCGTCGGGCTCGACGATGACCGGAGTCGCGTTCCCGAGCTCGAGCAGCACGTTCTTGCGCGGCGCGCGCTCGGCGAGCTTCCAACCGACCTCGCCCGAGCCGGTGAAGGTGAGCACCGCCACGCGCTCGTCCTCGACCAGCACGTCGCCGATCTCGGCTGACGGCCCGACGAGCACGTTCAGCCAGCCCGGCGGAAGTCCCGCTTCCTGCTCCAGCTCCGCCAGGAACAGCGCCGAGAGCGGCGTCGCGCTCGCCGGCTTCAGCACGACGGCGCAGCCGGCCGACAGCGCGGGCGCGATCTTGTGCGCGACCAGGTTGAGCGGGAAGTTGAACGGCGAGATCGCGCCGACGACGCCGCGCGGCACACGCAGCGTGAACGCGAGCTTGCCCTCGCCGGCCTGAGACGCGTCCATCGGCACCACGTCGCCGGCGAGCTTGCGCGCCTCGACGGCGGCCATCGTGTACGTGGACATCGCCCGGCTCGCCTCGATGCGTGCCGCCTTCATCGGCTTGCCGGCTTCGTCGGAGATCAGCCGCGCCGCCTCCTCGTGGCGGCGGCCGAGGTAGCCAGCGACGCGGACGAGGATCTCTGCCCGCTTGTGGGCCGGCAGCGGCTCCTCCATCGCGCGGGCGGCTGCGTCGACCGCACGCTTCGCCTCGGCGGCGCCCGCCTTCGCGACCCGGCCCACGACCTCGCCGGAGTACGGCGAGCGAACCTCGACCCAGTCGCCCGTCTCGACCCACTCCCCGTCGACGAGCACGCCGCGTTCGACAGCGGTGGCGGCCATGGGCGAGAGTCTACGTCGGTGCATCTGGCCGACGTTCGAGCGATCCGGTACGGCGACGTCCTGTTCGAGGGCGAGCGCTGGCCGAACTGCATCCATGTCATCGAGCATCCCGACGGGCGCGTGCTCGTAGACACGGGGATGATCGACTCGACGCCGGAGCTGGAGGCGGAGTGGGGCGTGCGCTTCGACCCGGACCTGATCCCGCGCGACGTGGTCTGCGTGATCAACACCCACCTGCACTTCGACCACTGCGGCGGCAACCGGCTGTTCCCCGGCGTGCCGATTCACGTGCAGCGTGCCGAGCGCGCGGGTGCGAAGGCGCCCGACTACCTCGAGGGGTGGGTCGAGTTCGAGGGCGCGACCTACGTCGAGCACGACGGCGAGGCGGGGATCCTGCCGGGCGTGCGGGTCATCCCTACGCCGGGCCACTCGCCCGGGCACCAGTCGGTGCTCGTCGACACCGAGGACGGGCTGGTGGTGGTGGCCGGCGACGTCGGCTACACGTGGGGCCAGTTCGACCGCAGCGAGTCGGGGCAGGCGCTCATGGCGCTTGGGCCGCGACGCATCTGGCTCGCGCATCAGGAGGAGCCTCGCGACCTTGCCTGAGACGCGCTACGCGAAGAGCGGCGACCTCAACATCGCCTACCAGGTCGTCGGAGACGGGCCGCTCGACCTCTTGTACGTCCCGGGCTGGATCTCGAATGTCGAGCTCATGTGGGACGAGCCGGCGCACGCGCACGTACTCGAGCGGCTGGCGAGCTTCGCCCGGCTGATCGTCTTCGACAAGCGCGGCACCGGCCTCTCCGACCCGGTTCCCCTCGACCGGCTGCCCACGCTCGAGGAGCGGATGGACGACGTTCGCGCGGTGCTCGATGCCGTCGGCTCCGAGCACACGGCACTGTTCGGCTTCTCGGAGGGTGGAAACCTGAGCGTGCTCTTCGCAGCCACCTATCCGCAGCGAACCACCGCGCTGGTGCTGTACGCCGTCTTCGCCAAGCGGATCTGGAGCCCCGACTACCCGTGGGCGCCGACCGCCGAGGCGCGCGAGCGCGAGATAGCCGACCTGGAGCGGAACTGGTCGCACACGATGGATCTCGATGCGCTCGCGCCGAGCGAGGGAGAGGCGTTCAAGCGGCGACTCGCGACGTACATGCGGCGCAGCGCGAGCCCTGGCGCCGCGGTCGCGCTCCTGCGCATGAACTCGGAGATCGACGTTCGCGAGGTGCTTCCACACGTCCAGGCGCCGACGCTCGTCCTCCACCGGGTGGGGGACCTCGACGCCAACGTGGCGGAGGGGCGCTGGATCGCCGAGCGCATCCCGGGAGCCCGGTTCGTCGAGCTCGAGGGCGATTCGCACCTGTTGTGGGCGGGCGATACGGATGCGATCGTCGATGAGATCGAGGAGTTCCTGACCGGCGTGCGGCGCGGGCCGGAGCCGGACCGTGTGCTCGCGACGGTCCTGTTCACGGACGTCGTGGGGTCGACGAAGCGCGCGCAGGACCTCGGCGACCGGCGCTGGCGCGAGCTCCTCGACCACCATCACGACGTCGTGCGCGGCCGGCTCGATCGCTTCCACGGCCGCGAGGTGGACACGGCAGGCGACGGCTTTCTCGCCACGTTCGACGGGCCCGCGCGCGCCGTGCGCTGCGCGCGGGCGATCACCGGGGCGGTCCATGAGCTCGGGCTCGACGTCCGCGCCGGTGTCCACACCGGCGAGTGCGAGCTCGTCGGCGGGGACATTCGCGGGATCGCCGTCCATACGGGCGCCCGCGTCGCTGCGCTGGCCGGCGCCGGTGAGGTGTTCGTTTCGAGCACGGTGAAGGACCTCACCGCGGGCTCGGGCATCGAGTTCGAGGATCGCGGCGACCACGAGCTGAAAGGCGTGCCGGGCACGTGGCGGCTCTACGCCGTGACCCGGGCGTAGACTCGACCCGTGGGCGACGCGCTGATCATCGACGCCGTCCGCTCGCCGATCGGGCGGCGGAACGGCGCGCTGTCGGGCATCCGCGGCGACGAGCTCGCCGGACGCATTCTCAACGCGCTCGTCGAGCGGAACGGTGTCGAGCCGGGCGAGGTCGAGGACGTGCAGATGGGCTGCGTCACGCAGATCGGCGAGCAGGGCTGGAACATCGGCCGGATGGCGCCGCTCATCGCAGGCTGGCCGGACACTGTGTGCGGCACGTCGGTCGACCGCCAGTGCGGCTCGTCGATGCAGACGAACTTCAACGCGGCGACGGCGATCCGCGCCGGCGAGCTCGACGTCGTGGTCTCGGCGGGCGTCGAGATGATGTCGCGCGTCCCGATGGGCTCGAACGGCGGCTCGCTGTCGCCGGAGCTGACGTCCCGCTACGACATCGTCATGCAGGGGATCTCCGCAGAGGTGATCGCCGCCGAGTGGGGGCTGTCGCGCGAGCAGCTGGACGCATACTCGCTCGAGTCGCACCGCCGCGCCCTCGCAGCGACGGACGAGGGGCGCTTCGAGAACGAGATCGTCCCGATCGAGCTGCCCGACCCCGACGACGCCCCGTTTCTCCGGGCGCTCAACCCGCAAGTAACAATCTGTTACAAGGCGAAGGTGGGGTGGCCGTTGCGCGTCGCGTTCTCGCTTCGGATGAGACCCCGCGGCGCGACACGTCGGCCGAGAAGCTTGCGTCGCTGCAGCCGGCCTTCATCCCGGAGGGTGTCGTCACGGCGGGGAACTCGAGCCAGATCTGCGACGGGACGGCGGCGGTGCTCCTGGCGAGCGAGACGGCCGCGAGCCGGCTCGGGCTCGAGCCGCGCGGGCGCTTCGTGTCGTTCGGGCTGGCCGGTGTCGACCCGCACCGGATGCTGCACGGCAACCCGCAGGCCTGCGCGAAGGCGCTCGGCCGCGCGGGGCTGACGTGGGACGACGTCGGGGTGATCGAGGTGAACGAGGCGTTCGCGTCGGTCGTGCTCCAGTTCGCGCGGGACGCGGGGCTCGAGGATCGCTGGGACGACATCAACCCGAACGGCGGCGGTATCTCGCTCGGCCATCCGCTCGGCGCAACGGGCGCGCGTATGACCGCGACGCTGCTGAACGAGCTCGACCGCCGCGGCGAGCGCTACGGCATCGCCGCGATGTGCGTCGGCTTCGGCATGGCGATCGCCGGCGTCGTCGAGCGCTTCAGCTGAGCCAGGCCTGGCTGCTCGTTCGCGGCCGCCGCTCGCAACCGCTGCCTCCACAGGTCGAGCCCGCGGAGATCCGCGCGCACTCGTCGTCCAGGCGGCCGAGCGTGCAACCGGGCGAGCGCGCGATCCTCTACGCAGCCGTCTGGCAGGCAGTCTTCGCGGTCGCGGAGGTGACGGGCCAGCCGGAGAACGACCCGTCGCCGACGCGCTGGGCGTGGCGGATCCCGATCCGGCCGCTCGTCGCCGTCGGCGACCTGCACGACGCGCCTCCGGTCGAGGCGGCGGGCGTCTTCCCGCAGAGCATCTGGCGCCACTCGCACATCCGGCTCACGCCGGAGCAGTTCGACGCCGCCGAGGAGCTGATCAGCCGAGCAGCGCGGGCCGGCGGCCGTGCGTGAGATCGAGCACGGCACCCACGAGGGCGAGCATGAGGACGACGGCGGCCACGGCGATGAGGAACGATCGGTGCATGTGCTTTCACGACGCGTCCGGGGCGTCTCTCCTTCCATGGGGTCGGTCGGCCGAATTCGCCGCCGGCGTGGAAGCGGTTTGACCGGCGATCCGAAGGACGTCGTCGCGCGCGCGTACGACGCGATCGCCGACGACTACGCCGCCTGGGCCGCGTCGTTCGAGTCGCCGGTGCTGTCCTGGGCGAAGCGGTTCGCCGAGCGCGTCCCGGCCGGCGGGCGCGTGCTCGAGCTCGGCTGTGGCGGAGACAACCCGGCGACCCGCCTCCTCGCCGGGCGCTACGAGTACACGGGCGTCGACCTCTCGGCGGGCCAGCTGGAGCGGGCGCGACGCGCGTTCCCGGAGGCGACGTTCGTGCAGGCGGACGCGACACGGCTTGACCTGCCGGCGCAGCATTTCGACGGCATCGCGTCCTTCTTCATGTTCGGCCACGTCCCGCGGCGCCAGCAGGAGCCGCTGTTGAGCTCGATCTTTGGCTGGCTGAGGCCGGGCGGCGTGCTCGTGACCACGCTCGGCACCGTGGACGAGGACGACCAGGTCTCCGAGTGGTTCGGGCAGCCCATGCTCTTCGCGTCGTGGAGCGAGGAGGAGAACCGCGCCATGCTCGAGCGCGCCGGGTTCGTGCTCGATGACGCGCGCATCGTCCCGTTCGTCGAGCCGGGTCACGGGCTGACGCGCTTCATGTGGGTTCTAGGATCCCGCCCGTGAAGGTCGGGGTCGTGGGATTGGGGACGATGGGCGCTGGCATCGCGCAGGTGGCGATCGAGGCGGGCTTCGACGTGGTCGGCCGCGAGGTGACCGCCGACCTGGGGGAGCGCGCCCGCGGGCGGATCGAGCACTTCCTCACGCGCAAGGTCGAGAAGGGCCAGCTCGACCAGGACGCCCGCGACGCGACCGCCGCCCGGCTCAGCGTCACGACCGACCTCGCCGAGCTCGCCGGCTGCGACATCGTCGTCGAAGCCGTGCTCGAGGAGCCGGCGGTCAAGCACGAGGTCTTCGCCGAGCTCGACCGCGTCCTCGGCGCCGACGCGATCGTCGCGACGAACACGTCGGCGCTCTCGGTCACCGAGCTCGCGGCCGCCAGCGAGCACCCGGAGCGAGTGGTCGGGATGCATTTCTTCAATCCGGCGCCGCTCATGAAGCTCGTCGAGGTCGTGCGCACCGAGCTCACAGACGCCGTCGCCTACGAGCGGGCGTTCACGTTCGCGGAGCAGCTCGGAAAGGAGCCGATCCGCTGCAACGACACGCCCGGCTTCGTCGTCAACCGCGTCCTCATCCCGCTGCTGAACGACTGCATCCGCGTGCTCGACGAGGCGCGCGTCACGCCCGAGGACCTCGACAAGGGCATGCAGCACGGCGCGGGCTGGCCGATGGGGCCGTGCGCGCTCGTCGACCTGATCGGCATCGACATCCACGTGCACGCCTCCGAGGCGCTGTACGACGCGCTGCGCGAGCCGCGCATGGCGCCGCCGGCGCGGCTCGTCCGCATGGCGCAGGCGGGCCTGCTCGGCCGCAAGACGGGCCGCGGCTTCTTCGCCTACGAGAGCTGAGCGCGCTCGAAGAGGCGGCGCAGGACGTCCGCGTCGTGGCCGCCGGTCATCACGACCACTTCGTCGCCGGGGACGAGCTCGGTCTTGCCGCGGGCGCTCACGGGCTCGCCGTCGCGCACGATCAGCACGATCCACGCGTGCTCGGAGAGCGGCAGGTCGCCGATCGCCTGCCCGGCCGCACGTGCTCGTCCGCAACGATGAAGTGCCGGACGTCCGACGGCTCGCGCGAGAGCCCCACGGAGATGTGCCACGGCTCCTGCTCGATCATCCGCATCGGCACGTGGAGGCGCCGCGCGGCCTCCGGGACGAGCGAGCCCTGCACGATCACGGAGAACGCGACGACGATGAACACGATCTCGTAGACCCGCTTCGCGTCGGGCGTCTCGGCGAGGAGCGCCAGCGCGGCCAGCAGGATCGGCACCGCGCCCTTCAGGCCGCTCCACATCACGAACAGCCGCTCGCCCCAGCGCAGGCGCACCGGGAGGAGCAGCATTCCGACCACGGCCGGCCGCGCGACGAGCACGAGGAACACTGCGAGCACGAGCGCCTTCGGCCAGTCGTCGCCGGAGAACACCTCCGTTAGGTCGATGGTGAGGCCGAGCGCGACGAAGACGGCGATCTCGGCGAGGTTCGCCAGCGCCTTGTGGAAGTGCTCGATCTCGCCCTTGTACGGCGCCCGCGCGTCGCCGATCAGCAGGCCGGCGACGAAGACGGCAAGGAACCCGGAGCCGTGCGCGAGCGCCGCCACGCCGTAGATCACCCCGGCGGCGGCGAGCGTGCGCAGCGGGTACAGCCCCTCGTTCGGGAGCGTCGAGCGCCGCATCAGCGGCAGCAGCACCGCGGCGCCCGCGACGCCGATTGCGATCCCGACCGCCATCTCGAGCAGGAACTCGCCGCCGACGCTGAACGACGACCAGTCGTCGTGCGTCGCGATCTCGATCATCCCGATCATCAGCGCGATCCCGACCGGGTCGTTCGCGCCCGACTCGCCCTCGAGGATCGTCCCGCTGCGGCCGCGCACCTCGCGCCGCCCCAGGACGGCGAACACGACCGCCGGGTCGGTCGGCGCGAGCGCGGCGCCGACGATGCCGGCGGTCGCCCAGCTGAAGTCGAAGAGCACGTGCGCGGCCACGGCGATGAGCAGCGCCGTCGCGAATGTGCCGACGGTGCCCAGCACGCCGATCGGGACGAGCGAGGCGCGGAAGCGCCGCCAGCCCACGTGCATCCCGCCGTCGAAGAGGATCAGGATCAGCGCGACGACGCCGATCCGCTCGACCTCCTTGATCGACACGGCGTCCGCGAGCGACGGGAACATGTCCGACGCGACGGCGGCCGCGAGCAGGAAGACCGCGGGCGCGGGGATCGGCAGGTACGAGGTCAGCTTGCTGGCGACGACGGCCAGCGAGACACCACCTGCGACGACCAGCACGACCGTCCCGAAGGCGTTGATCTCGTCCATCGGGTGAGCCTAGGGGGCTTTGGTGGTACGCCGCTCGTTCGACGTGGTGCGATGCTTGTGCCGAGGCTAGGACGCAGGGAGCCTCGACAGCCGGTTCTATCGGGGTGACCGAGGACAACGCCTCGGGACAAGCAGCGTGCCGCGACAGACCCAGGCTGCGTGCCGCCAAAGCCCGCTTGGGCCGCCGCGTTCCACGGGCGTCGTTTACGGCTTTCTTACATCCTTCACACGGGGGGCACACCCGCTGGGGCAATACTCCGTGAGTGCGACCGCGCCTTCTGCTTGCCTGCCTGACGATCGTCCTCGCCTCGTTCGCCATGGCGGCGTCGGTCGGCGCCACCGATACACCGCTTCACCGCGCCGGTGGGCAGGACGGGACGCTGTCCCTGCGAGCCGGCCGCGGATCGTTCGCGCTGCTCACCATGACGGGATCCGTGCTCGGCCGGATCGACAAGGGGATGCTGACCATCACCGACCCCGATCGCTCCACCGGTGACCCGATCGTGCGCGGGTGGACGTGGATCAAGTTCAGGTCCGCGACGACCGTCCAATACGGCTCGAACGGCAAGAAGCCGCTCCGGTTCCGGATCCTCGGCGGCCGCTTCGACCTGCGGATCGACGGCGCGACCGGCGCGGAGCTCAGCGTCGTGGGCCGCGGCCGAGCGATGGTCGACGGCGCCGGGTTCGACGAGCTCGGCCTCTCCGACGGCACGTACTCGCTCAACGATTCCCCGTACGTGACCGTGCCGAGCATCCGCAGCTGGTTGACGATCAAGGCGCCGCGCAAGCATCCACCGCCGCCCCCCAAGCGGCCCTGACCACCCACTCTGGCATGCTGGACGCGGCGATGACGAACGGAGCCGCCCAGACCGTGCTCGTGGTCGAGGATGAGGAGTCCATTGCGTCCTTCGTCGCCCTCTACCTGCGCAACGCGGGCTACGGCGTCGAGACCGCCGCCACCGGTGCCGACGCGATGGCGAAGCTCGAGGCCGCCAGGCCTTCGCTCGTCGTGCTCGACCTGATGCTCCCGGACGCGGACGGCATCGACGTCTGCCGGCGCATGCGCAAGGGCTCGGACGTGCCGATCCTGATGTTGACCGCCCGCGACGAGGACGTGGACAAGATCATCGGCCTCGAGGTCGGAGCGGACGACTACATGACGAAGCCGTTCAACCCGCGTGAGCTGGTGGCGCGGGTGAAGTCGATCCTGCGCCGCGCGAATGCCGATCGCCGCCCGGCCGAGTCGCGCACGCTGGCCTACGGCGAGCTGCACATCGACGCCGGCCGCCGTGAGGTGCGGGTCGGCGAGGAGGAGATCCAGCTCGCTCCGAAGGAGTTCGACCTGCTCTGGGAGCTGCTCGACCACCGCGGCATCGTCCTGACGCGCGACCAGCTGCTCGAGCGCGTCTGGGGCTACACGTTCGCGGGCGACACGCGCACGGTCGACGTGCACGTCCGCCAGCTTCGCCGCAAGCTGGGCGACGCGTCCCCGATCGTCACCGTGTGGGGCGTCGGCTACAAGGTCGCGCACGGCAAGGTCGGCGCCAGCGTGACCGACGGCTCCTCCGGCTAGTGCCCCGTCAGGTGATGCTGGTGAGGTCATGGGCCGTCAGCACCAAGCGAGAGGCCGCACTCGGCCGCAGGGAAGGTTGTCAACCTTTTCAAGGCCGAGGGTGGGCTCTCGCGCCGCGTGATGGCGGGCCAGGGGCCAGCGTGTATCGCCTGAGGGGGCACTAGGGCACTCCGGGCGCGCCATGTTGCGCTCACTCCGTTTCCGCGTTCCGGCCCTCTTCCTGATCGGGATCGTGCTCTCGGGCGTGGTGGCGGCCGCGACGGCCGTCGTCTTCTTCCAGAACTACGTCCAGAACCGTGCGCGCACCGAGCTGCGCCAGAACGCGATCGGCCTTTCGCACCTGTATGCGCAGCAGGCGATCGCCGCGCTCGACCAGGACCGGCCGCCCGTGAAGCTCTCGCCCACGGACCTGGAGGCTGCGAGCGGCAACCGCATCTACTACGTTGGCCAGAGGATCTTCCTCCAGGACAATCCGGGCCTCAGGCGGCTGCCGGACCGGTTCGTGCCCGACTGGCGCACGACGGGCGTACGCTCATTCGACTTCACCCCGCCTGCCGCCGCGAAGACGTACTTCGCCGTTGCGGCACCGGTCCTCGTCGAGAAGCAGCGCTACGGAGTACTCGTCGTGGCGACGCCGAAGGACGAGCTGCGCGACGCCTGGCTCACCCTCATGCAGCGCCTCGGCATCGCGTTCCTCGTCGGCATCGTCGTCTCGGGAGCGCTCGGCTGGTACCTCTCGCGGCGCATCACGCGGCCGGTGCTCGCGCTGGCCGACGCGGCCGACGAGATCGCCGCCGGCCACTACGACGTCGCCCTGCCGCCGGCCGGCCAGGACGAGATCGGCGACCTGACGCGGCGGTTCGGTGAGATGGCCAGGCGGCTCAGCGAGGCCGAGGAGCTCGAGCGCAACTTCCTCATGACCGTCTCCCACGAGCTGCGCACGCCGCTCACCGCCATCCGCGGCCACGTCGGCGCGCTGCGCGAGGGCCTGGCCGAGGACCCAGAGCTGCGCGAGCGGTCGCTCGAGGTGATCGCGCACGAGTCGACGCGGCTCGAGCGGCTCGTCGGCGACGTCCTCGACCTCGCGAAGCTCGACGCCCACCGCTTCACCGTCCTGCACGAGGAGGTCGACATGCGAGCCCTGCTCGGGCAGGCTTACGAGGCGTTCGGCGAGGAGGCGCGGCGGCGGAGCATCGACTACCGGTCCGAGCTGACCGCGAGCCCGGTGATCGTCTCGGACGGCGACCGCGTGCTCCAGATCATCTCCAACCTGCTCTCGAACGCGTTCCGCTGGACGCCCGACGGTGGCCGCGTCGACCTCGACATGTCCCAGGCGAACGGGGTCATCTCGGTGGCGGTCGAGGACACGGGGCCCGGGATCTCGGCCGAGGACCGCGAGCGCATCTTCCGGCCCTTTGTCTCACGCGACGGCGGCGGGACGGGCCTCGGCCTGGCGATCGCGCGCGAGCTTGCCGTGGCGCTCGGCGGGCGGATCAGGCTCGAGAGCGAGCCGGGGCAGGGAAGCCGGTTCGAGCTGGTGCTGCCGGCGCGGCCTGCGGCCCCCTAAGAGCCTGCGCGGCGCTCTTCGATGCGGTAGACGATCGCGCCGCTACCGCGTTCGAAGCCCTGCTCGATGCGCTCCAGACGCCGGTCGACGCCCTTCCAGCCGGACGACACCAGGTCGACGATCAGCGAGAGGTCGTCGAGCCGGGCGCGCCGCTCGGCGAGCAGCTGACCCTCGATTCGCTCGAGCCGCCGGATGGTCTGCCCGGCGAGGCCGCGCACCTCCGCCATCTGCCGCGCGACCGGCAGCGCCTCGGCGCGAACCCCGTCGCGGACCGCGTTGCCGACCCGCTCGGGAAGCGACGTCTCGAGGTTGGCGGCCAGCTCGGCGAGCTGCTCGACCTGCGCCCGCGCGCGCTCGAGCGCCGCGTCGACGTCGGCCGCCTGTGTGCGCTCCTCCGCGGCGGCTGCGAGCCGGTCCTGCACCCGCGAGAACGTGTCCTCGTCCACGGACGGCAACGCTAGCTTGGCCGTCGGATGAGATCCGACGAGCTCGATTACGACCTTCCGGCCGAGCTGATCGCGCAGCATCCGGCCGACCGGCGCGACTCCTCGCGGCTGCTCGTCTACGACCGCGCGAACGGCGAGATCCGGCACCGCACGTTCGCCGAGCTGCCCGACGAGCTCGCGGGTGAGCTCGTAGTCGTGAACGACACCCGCGTCGTGCCCGCGCGGATCAAGGGCCGCCGCGCGAGCGGGGGAGAGGCGGAGGTGCTCCTGCTGGAGCGCGTCGACGGCGCCGAGTGGGAGGCGCTCGCGCGCCCGTCGCGGCGGCTGCGGCCCGGGGACCGGATCGGCGCCGCCGAGCTCGTCGAGCCGCTCGGCGAGGGGCGCTGGCGCGTCCGGCTGGACGGCGCACCGGCGGGGGAGATGCCGCTGCCGCCCTACATCCACGAGCGGCTCGACGATCCCGAGCGCTACCAGACCGTCTACGCGCGCGAGGAAGGGTCGGCGGCGGCGCCGACGGCGGGCCTGCACTTCACGCCGGAGCTCCTCGGCCGGCTCGAGGTCGAGCGCGTCACGCTCCACGTCGGCCTGGACACGTTCCGGCCGCTCGCGGCCGACACGCTCGAGGAGCACCGGCTGCACAGCGAGCGCTACGCCGTCGAGCGCGAGGCGTGGGAGAGGATCCGCTCCGCCGAGCGCGTCCTCGCGGTGGGCACGACGACCACGCGCGTCCTGGAGTCGCTGGCGCGCGGCGCGCCGCTCGATGGCCGCACCGACCTCTTCATCACGCCCGGCTTCGAGTTCCGCCGGGTCGACGCGCTCCTGACGAACTTCCACCTGCCGCGCTCCACGCTGCTCGCCCTCGTGATGGCCTTCGCCGGCGTCGAGGAGACGCGCGAGCTCTACCGGACTGCGATCCAGGAGCGATATCGCTTCTACTCCTTCGGCGACGCCATGTTATCCTGAAGTGCCGTGCTCCGCCATGAGCGACTGTCAAGCGGATGACCCATCCGGCGCGTCGGACGCGACTTCGCGCGGCTTGGACGCCCCGCCTGGCGCAGGCCGGGCTCCGCGGACGTACGGCGGCTTAGCGTGGCCGCGTGGCGGTCTTCGAAGTGACTGCAACGGACGGCGCTGCTCGTGCGGGCGTGCTCCACACGGCGCACGGCGACGTGCCGACGCCTGCGTTCATGCCGGTCGGGACGAAGGCGACGGTCAAGACGCTCGACCCGGACGAGCTGCGCGCGCTCGGGGCGCCGATCGTGCTCGGCAACACGTACCACCTGCTGTTCCGTCCGGGCACAGACGTGATCGAGGAGCTCGGCGGCCTGCACGCGTTCATGGGCTGGGACCGCGCGATCCTCACCGACTCCGGCGGCTTCCAGGTCTTCTCGCTGCGGCACACGATCCTGGGAGTCGACGACGAGGGCGTCACGTTCCGCAACGTCTACGACGGCCTGGCGGAGCGCTTCACGCCGGAGAGCGTCGCGGCCGCCGAGCGGGCGCTCGGCTCGGACATCGCGATGTGCCTGGACGTGTGCCCGCCGGCCGGCGCGCCGCTCGAGGAGGTCGAGGCGGCCGTGGCGCGCACGACGACCTGGGCGCGCCGCCAGCGCGACGCGGAGCGCGCTCCCGGCCAGCTCGTGTTCGGGATCAGCCAGGGCGGCGTCGACCCGGATCTTCGGGAGCGCTCGATCCAGGAGGTCACGGCCCTCGACTTCGACGGCTACGCGCTCGGCGGCCTGTCGGTCGGCGAGGAGCGCGAGCTGACCTGGGAGGCGGTCGGCCGCGCCGCGCCGCTCCTCCCGGCCTCCCGTCCGCGCTACTTCATGGGCATCGGCGACCCGCAGGGGATCCTCGAGGTGATCGAACGCGGGATCGACATGTTCGACTGCGTGCTGCCCACGCGGCTCGGCCGGACAGGCACGGCGATCACGTCGACGGGCCGCCTGAACCTCCGAAACGCAGCGTTCGCGCGCGATCCGCGGCCCCTCGACGAGAAATGTTCATGCAATTCTTGCCAACGTTTCTCGCGGGCCTACGTCCGACATCTTGTGAACCAAGAAGAGGTCCTGGGCCTGCGGTTGCTCACGCTCCACAACCTGCACTTCCTCCTTCGGCTGACGGAAGGGGCGCGCACGGCGATCGAGCGCGGGGAGCTAGCATCCTTCAAGGCCGAGACCCTCGGCCGGCTTACTGCGAGCTCGGAGGAAGCCGCGTGAACCCCATCATCTTTCTCGGCGTGATGCTGGTGCTCGTCTGGCTGCTGCTGATCATGCCGGCGCGCCGCCGCCAGCAGGCCCAGCGCAAGGCCCGCGAGATCGCGAATCCCGGCGACCAGATCCTGACCGCCGGCGGCATCTACGCCACCGTCCGCGAGGTCCGCGAGCACGATCTCACCGTCGAGATCGCCCCCGGGGTCGAGGTGCGACTGGACCGCCGCGCGATCGCGGTGAACGTCCAGGAGGCGCCCGAGGAGGCCGACGAGGCCGAGGACGACGACCAGCCTGCAGAGGAGCCGCGCGAGCTGGAGCCGGCCGCCGTGCACGAGACCGGCGCCCGCGACGAGCCCGCGCTGGACGAGGAACCCGAGCGCGCCGCGCGAAGCTAGTGATCCGCCCCTTTCAATTGAGCCCAGTCGGGCTACGCTGAGGCAGGGTCGTTCCTGGTGTCAGATCGTCGTACGCAGATCATTCTCGTCCTGGCGGTGCTTGCTGCGCTCGTCGGCGTCGCGCTGCTCGCGGTTCCGAGCTCGCCGTTCCACAAGAAGGCGACGCTCGGCCTCGACCTGCAGGGCGGGATCGAGGTTGTGCTCCAGGCGCAGCCCCGCCCCAACCAGAAGCTCGACAGCGCCGCGCTCGACCGCTCCGAGAACATCATCCGCAGCCGCATCGACAAGCTCGGCGTGTCCGAGCCCGAGGTGCGCAAGCAGGGCAGCAACCAGATCGCAGTCCAGCTCGCAGGCGTCTTCGACCGGCAGCGCGCGGTCTCGATCATCGGATCGACCGCAGCGCTCGAGCTCTACAAGCTCGAGGACGACCTCCTGTCGCCCTCGATCAACCCGGTCACGCAGCAGCCGGTCGCGCACACGAACCTCTACAGCCTGCTCGCGCCGGTGTCGTCGTCGGCCGGCGACAAGGGTTCGGGCTACTACCTGTTCAACCCGAAGAAGAAGCTGGTGGCCGGGCCGTCGCCGACCAAGGCAGGCCTGCTCAGCGGGAAGAAGGCCAAGTGCGTCACCGGCGAGCGGACCGGGCCGGCGTGCACGAAGCTCCTCGCCGGCGCGAAGCCCGTGAAGGGCGGCACGGCGAGCGACAGCCTGCCGAAGGGCTGGAAGATCTTCGGCCGCCCGGCGAGCACGAAGGTCATCACCTGCGACGACACCGCGACCGTCTGCCCGGGCCTGCAGACGTCGCCGGTGCCGGGGACGACCTACTACTACCTCTTCAAGTACCACCCGGACCGCGCGACCAGCCCGATCCCGGAGATGACCGGCAAGGACCTGAAGCTCGACGGGACGCAGTTCGACTTCGACACCCAGACGGGCCAGCCCGAGGTCCTCATGAACTTCACCGGGAAGGGCAAGGGCAAGTTCCACGACATCACGCGTGACATCGCCCAGGAGGGCCGCCTGCGCTCGGCCCGGTTCGGCCAGGATGCGCTCGGCCACTTCGCGATCGTCCTCGACAACAACATCAAGTCGTTCCCGACGATCGACTTCCACGACAACCCGGACGGCATCCCGGGCGACAACGGCGCCCGCATCACCGGCATGGCCGGCCTGACGGAGGCGAAGAACCTCGCGCTCGTGCTGCAGACCGGCGCGCTGCCCGTCGACTTCAAGGTCGTCGACCAGACGACCGTGTCCGCCACGCTCGGCAAGGACTCGCTCCACCAGGCGGAGCGCGCGGCGATCGCCGGCCTGCTCGTCGTCGCGCTCTTCCTGCTCGTCTTCTACCGCTTCCTCGGCGTCGTCGCCGTCATGGGGCTCGGCGTCTACGCAGCCCTGATGTACGCGGTGCTGCTGATGTTCAACGTGACGCTCACGCTGCCGGGCTTCGCCGGCCTGATCCTGACGATCGGGGTGGCCGCCGACGCGAACATCGTCATCTTCGAACGTATTAAGGAGGAGTCTCGCTCGGGTAAATCCGTGCGCGCCGCCATCGCTGCGGGCTACTCCAAGGGCTTCAGCACGATCGTCGACGCGAACGTCGTCACGGCGATCACGGCACTGGTGCTGTTCGCGGTCGCCACCGCGGGCGTCAAGGGCTTCGCGCTCATGCTGCTCATCGGTACCGCGCTCTCGATGCTCACCGCCGTCGCTGCGACGCGCGCCTTCCTCGGGCTGCTCGCGGGCTTCCGCTGGTTCGACAGCCCACGCTTCATGGGCGCCTCCGGCGATCCGCACGCCAAGTGGCTGCAGATCGACTTCATGGGCAAGCGCTTCCTCTGGTTCGCGATCTCCGGGACGGTCGTCGCCATCTGCGCGATCTCACTGGCGGTGCAGGGGCTCAACCTCGGGATCGACTTCGAGGGCGGCACGCAGATTGCGATCGCGAAGCTCAACAAGCCCGCGAAGACGAGCGACTTCGAGCCGATCCTGTCCAAGATCGGCGAGGCCGGCGCCGTCGTCCAGGGCCGCGGCGCATCCGAGAACGGCGGCTACCGGTCGTTCCAGATCCGCACGAAGTCGCTGTCCGAGGCCGACCAGAACACCATCGAGAACGAGCTCAAGGACACGTACGGCGACAACATCGCCTACGGCGCGAAGAGCGTGTCGGCGAGCTTCGGGTCGCAGATCGCCAGATCGGCGCTGCTCGCCATCTTCGTCTCGTTCTTCCTGATCGTCATCTACATCACGCTGCGCTTCCAGTGGACCTTTGCGGTCCCCGTGCTCGTGGCGATCGCGCACGACGTGTTCATCACGGTGGGCATCTACTCGTTGACGGGGCGGGAGGTCTCCACGTCCACCGTCGCGGCGGTCTTAACCGTCCTCGGGTACTCGATGTACGACACGATCATCATCTTCGACCGCATCCGGGAGAACATCCCGCTGATGCGGCGGGCGCCGTTCGCCACGATCGCGAACGTCTCGATCTGGGAGACGATCCGCCGCTCGCTGGCGACGACGTTCATCACCTGCCTCCCGATCGCCGCGCTGCTCTTCTTCGGGGGCGAGACGCTCAAGGACTTCGCGTTCGCACTGCTCATCGGCGTCATGTCGGGTGCCTACTCGACCATCTTCATCGCCGCGCCGATGCTCACGATCCTCAAGGAGCGCGAGCCCGAGTACGCACGGCGCAAGGCGGCCGAGCCGGCCGCCCCGCACGGCGCGGGGGCGGATGCCGTGCTGGCCGCGGCCGAGCAGGCTGCGGCGGAGGAGCCCGCGCCGGAGCTCGCGCCCACGATCAGCGGCGGCGACGGGGCCGACGGCGGGTCGCGGACAGACGGCCGGCGCGAGCGGCGCAGGCAGCGCCGAAGCTCACGGCCGCACGGCCGCGCGCGCTAGGGCGGCTGGGTGGACGCCGGCACCTTGCGCGAGCTCCTTGGACAGCTCGGGCTGGCTGCCGTCGGGGCTGTGTCGCTGACCGCGGAGCGTGCGGACCGGCTCGCCGACGAGCTCTCGGCCCGTGGCGGGATGCGGCGCGAGGAGGCACGCTCGATCATCGAGGACATGGCCGGCCGCTGGCGCGCCGAGGCGTCACGCGTCGGCGAGCGGACGAGCGGCGCGCTCGACGACCTCTTCGCGAATATGGGCCTGGTCACGCGCGACGACTTCGAGGAGCTCGAGCTCCGCGTGGCACAGCTGGAGCACCGGCTGAAGCTGCTCGAGCCGCCGCTGCCCGGCGCCAACGGCTCGCCGCCCAAGGTCTGACCCGCCGGCCGCGACGCTCCCGTCGCGCTTCCTCTCCACATCCGGCACACGGCGTGACACACCCGTGCGCCGGATCTCGATACGGTGAAACCGGGTGGTGGGTTCGGGGTGCCCCAGGGCCGGCGGACACGTCTGAAACGGCCATGTCCAGCCGTTTCCGGCCGGAGCGGCGGCCGGGGCGGCTGAGGCCTTTGCAACACTGAGGCATGGCGACGGCCCCGCCGCGCAACCTCGGGCGACTCTCGGAGATCGCCCAGGTCGCTGCACGCCACGGCTTCGGGTACCTGTTCGAGAACCGGCGCCTGCGCCGCCGCGACCCGGACGACGAGACGCCGTCGCAGCGCGGCGCACACCTGCGCGCGATGCTCGACGAGCTCGGGCCCACGTTCGTGAAGTTCGGGCAGCTGCTGTCGACGCGCCCGGATTTGCTGCCGCCGGACATCATCGCCGAGCTCCGACGCCTGCAGGACGACGTCACCCCGTTCACCTACGAGGAGGCCGAGCTCGTCATCCAGGCCGAGCTGGGGCTGCCGATCGAGCGGCTCTTCCTCGAGTTCGACCGGGTTCCGATCGCGGCCGCGTCGATCGGACAGGTGCACCGCGCGATCCTCCCGAACGGCCGCCGCGTGGCCGTCAAGGTGCAGCGCCCCAACGCGCCCGCCCAGATCGAGGCTGACATCGCGCTCCTGTACCAGGCCGCGGGTCTCGCCAAGGACCGCCTGCGCCGGCTCGACTTCATCGACGCGCGCGGGATCGTCGACGAGTTCGCGCGCAACATCCGCCAGGAGCTCGACTACCGCGGCGAGGCGCGCAACGCCGACCGCTTCCGCCACGACTTCGCCGGCCATCCACGCGTCCGCGTGCCGCGCGTCTACTGGAGCTACACGCGCGCCCGCGTGCTGACGCTGGAGTTCATCGACGGCGTGCAGCTGGCCGACGTCGACCCGCTGACCACGCCCGAGCTCGACCGCCGCCGTATCGCCGAGCTGATGACCGAGACGTGGATGACGATGGTCTTCCGCAACGGCTTCTTCCACGGCGACCCGCACCCGGCGAACATCCTCGTGCTCGAGGGCGGCCAGGGCATCGGGCTCGTCGACTTCGGGCTGGCCGGCAAGCTGACGGACGCCGACCTGTCGAAGCTCACGCGGCTCTTCATCGACGCCGTGAACGAGAACGTCGACGCGCTGCCGAAGCGCCTCGCCGAGCTCGGCGTCCGCTATCCCCGCGAAAACGAGGCCGAGTTCCAGGCGGCGCTCCGCGAGCTCTTCTACCGCTACTACGGCGCCCCCCTTTCGCAGATCGACCCGCTCCAGGTGATCCGCGACGGCTTCGACCTGATCTACTCGATGAACCTCGAGCTGCCGACGCGCTGGCTGCTGCTCGACAAGGCGATCGCGACGCTCGCGTCGGTCGGCGTCGAGCTCTACCCGGAGTTCAACGTCTTCGAAGTCGCGAAGCCGTACGCGCGCAACCTGATGATCGGCCGCTACAGCCCGCAGCGGATGCTCGGCCGGGCGCGGCGCGAGTCGACCGACCTCGTCCGCATCGCCCGCGAGGTGCCGTACCAGCTGCACGACGTACTGGAGCAGGTCCGCGACGGGCAGGTCGAGGTCGGCTTCGTCCACAAGGGCGTGGACGACTTCCTCGTGAAGCTCGACAGCTCGATGAACCGGCTCGTCGTCGCGCTGATCGTCGCCACCGGGGTGCTGTCGTCGGCCCTGATCGGGGTCTTCGCGGAGGGCGGACCGCACTTCCTGGGGCTGCACGTTCTCGCGTTCGTGGGCTTCTTCCTCTCGGGGATCCTCGCCCTCTGGCTCCTGATCGGCGTGCTCCGGCACAACCGGTTGTAGCCGATGTCGGTCGTCCGGGCGCTCGTGCAGTTGCTCGTTCGCGTCCTCATCGGAGTCGCCGCCGCACTGGTGCTCGCCGTGCTGCTCGCACTCGTGCACGGCGGTGGCTTCGTGCACGCGCTCGGCATCGCCTGCCTCGCAATCGGCGGGGTGGCGCTGCTCATGAGCGCGGGCGGCCGCTCGACGTCCGCGCGGACGCTCGAGACGGGCAGGCGCATCCCCGGGCTGCCGGCGACGCTCCAGTCGCAGCCCGGGTACACGACGCTCAGCACCTCGGCGATCTTCCTGCTCACCGCCGCAGTCCTACTCGTGCTCGGCGCGCTGCTGGTCTGACTCGTCCGCGGTGGCCGCGTGTGGGCGGCGCCGTCGATCGTCTGTCACACATTTGCGCGAAAGGACATCTGGCGGCCACGCCGTCTCGCGCCTACCGTCGATGGCCATGAACGCCGTCCTCGTCGCAGAGCCCGAGACCGCGTTCCGCGAGTTCATCGGCCGTCACCTGGAGCGCGACGGCTTCGAGGTGCTCGAGGCGACCGCGGCTGACGAGGCGCTCGAGCTGGCGGAGCGAGCGCAGCCCGACCTGGTCGTGCTCGGCTGCGCGCTGCCGGATGCGCCGCCGGTCGACGTCTGCACGCGCCTGCGCGAGGGCGAGCCGGGCCGCCGCTGGAACCGCAACGTCCCGGTGATCATGCTCGGCGACGACCGCCGCGACCCGGTCGACTGCGTCCGCGCGCTCGCCCGCGGCGCAGACGACTATGTCGCCGCTCCGTTGATGTACGAGGAGCTGCTCGGGCGCATCCGCGCCGTCCTGCGCCGCGCGAGCGGGGCCGAGCGCGACCGCCTCCACGCGGGCGAGCTCGTCGTCGACCGCCGCACGCGAGACGTGCGCATCGACGGCCGGCGGGTCGCGCTCGCGACGAAGGAGTACGAGCTGCTCCTCAAGCTGGCCTCCGAGCCGACACGGGTCTTCACGAAGGAGCAGTTGTTGCGCGAGGTGTGGGGCTTTCGCTCGCTCGGCCGCACTAGGACTTTGGATAGCCACGCGTCGCGGCTGCGGCGCAAGCTCGCGGCGGTCAGTGCCCGGCCGTGGGTCGTCAACCAGTGGGGCGTCGGGTACCGGCTGGTGGAACCCGAATAGCGCCTACCCGAACGCGGCCTCGTACCGCCCGAGGACGAGGGGCCAGCCGTTGTCATAGTCCTGGTGCGACTCTCCCGCCTGGTCGCCGAGACGCTCCCAGCCGCGGTGCTCGAGCTCCACGCGCGTCTGGTCGCCGTCCGCGATGAAGCGGACCTCGACCTCCGTCGGCGGGCGCTCGCCCAGCCTCTCGTAGGGGCGCCACGCGAGCGTGAACGACGACGGGCGGTCATATGCGAGCACGTCTGCCCACTCGCCTTCGCTGCCGTCCTTGCGGATCTCGTAGACGCGGCCGCCGGCGCGTGGCTCGAAGACCATGCGCTCGATGTTCTCGCCGCCGAGCGAGTGCCGCTCGAGCGGCCACCAGGTGGCGAGCCCGTCGGTGAAGACGTCGAAGGCGCGCTCGACCGGCGCGTTGACCGTCACGGACTTGCGGACGGCGGGAAGGGCGGTGGCGCTCACGTCGGTTCCTCCTCCTGCTCGACTGCTTGCTTGAACGCTGCGAGCGCGCGGTCCCAGAACTCGTCCAGGTAGTCGCGGAGCTCTGCGATGGCGTCCGGCTCGACGCGGTACAGCCTGCGCGTGCCGGCCCGCTGGTCGGACACAAGCCCTGCTTCCTTCAGCACGCGCAGGTGCTGCGAGACGGCGGGCCGGCTCACCGGCAGCCGTGCTGCGACGTCACCGACGGAGAGTGGCCCATCGCGCAGCTGCTCGAAGACCGTGCGGCGAGTGCCGTCTGCCAGGGCGTCCAGTGCAAGAGTGTAAGCCATCGCTTACGGTAAGCATACGCTTACGCTTTGTGATGGTCAAGCACCGGTAGGGTCGAGGCGACCCCAGTCCCCGTGGAGGAGGAGACAAACGTGGAGCTGTTCGAGCGCATCCAGGAGGCTCAGGACCGGTGGAACGTCCTGCGGCACCCGTTCTACGTCAGGTGGGAGGAGGGCGAGCTCACACGCGCCGAGCTGCAGACATACGCGGGCCAGTACCGCCACGCGGTAGCCGCGGTTGCGCAGGCGTCGCGGAACGCGGCCGAGCTCGCGGACGACGGCCACGCGGCGGAGGAAGCGGCGCACGTGACGCTCTGGGACGCGTGGGCGACGAGCCTGGGCGGCGAGCCCGCGGAGCCGACCGCTGAGACGGCCGCCTGCGCCGACGCGTGGGCGCCGGCCGATGCGCTCGCGGCCACGGCCGTGCTCTTCGCGGTCGAGTCGGCGCAGCCGGCGATCGCCGAGACGAAGCTCCGCGGCCTGGTCGAGCACTACGGCTACCGGCCCGACTCGCCGGCGACGTCGTACTTCCGCATCCACGCGACGCGCGACCACGAGCACGCCGAGCGGGCTCGCGAGATCCTCGCCGTGCAGGCCGGAGACGCCGACGAGGACCGGCTCGTCGCCGCAGCGGCAGGCGCGCTGCGCGCGAACTGGGAGCTGCTCGACGGGGTCGAGCGCCTGAACGGACGCTAACCGGCGATCGAGCCCTCGAGCGCGAGCAGCTGCTGCTTGCGCTCGAGGCCGCCGCCGTAGCCGACGAGGCTGCCGTTCGCGCCGACGACGCGGTGGCACGGGAGCACGATCGGGATCGGGTTGCGGTTCATGATCGTGCCGACGGCGCGGGCCGCGCGCGGCCGGCCGGCCCGGGTCGCCAGCGCGCCGTACGTCGTCACCTCTCCGTAGGGGACGCGGGCGAGCTCGGCGAGCACGGCGCGGCTGAATTCGCTTGTCGCCAGCCGTAGGTCGATCTCGAGGTCGAAGTCGTGCCGCCGGCCCTCGAAGTACGCGTCGAGCTGGCGGCGCACGCCGTCGACCGCGCGCGGGACACGGAGCACGCGGCTGCCGAAGGCGCGCGCCATCTGATCCTGTACCGCCTCCGGGTCGGGGTCGAACGAGATGCGCGCCAGCCCGCGGTCGGTGACGCCGACGAGCAGCGGCCCGGTCGGCGTGTCGGCGATGTCGTAGGCGAGGTCGAGGACGCCTTCCGCCAACGCGGCCTCACGGAAGCGACGATCGAGTGCGGGGGAGACGGTCACGACTGCTCCTTTCGGCGGATGCGGCGGACGCCCGACGAGGTCGCCTGGCGCGCGGCCTCCGCGCTCGACCCGAGCGCGGCGCCGATCTGCTGGTAGTCGAGGTCGTAGCCGTAGCGGAGTACCACCGCCGCGCGCTCCTTCGGCGGCAGGCCCGCGGTCAGCTCCTCGAGCTCCTCGTAGCTCGGCGCCTCGTCGACGGACTCGAGGTCGGGGATCTCGGCAACGACGGGGCGCCGCCCGCTGCGCCGGTGCTCGTCGGTCACGACGCGCGTCGCGATCGTGAAGACCCACGCGCGCAGGTGCTCGCCGTGCCGGAGCGCCCCGTAGCCGCGCAGCGCACGCAGGAACGTCTCCTGGAACGCGTCGTCCGCCGCCTGCCCGAGCCGCGAGCGCAGGAACGCAAAGACCGCGTCGCGGTGCTCGGCATAGAACCGCTCGAAGGGCGGGACGGCGCTCACTGCGGCCAATTCCATCAGTCGCTGAAACGGGGGGGCGGCGCCGTGCGTGAGATCGGCACCGAGCAGACATGTCCGGCCCCGCCAGGTCCGTGCCGGCCAGGTCCGCCGGGCCCAACCCCGGGGGCCACCACTCCTCCTCCCCGGCGACGAGCGTACCGCCGCCCGGCGCACGGCGCTGTGACGCGGTCGTGCCGGAAGCCAGGCGGCTCTCTGGGACACTGGCGGGCCATGCGCGTCGCAGTCGTCGGTCACACGGAGTGGATCCAGTTCGCACGCGTGCCGCACGTGCCCGCGGCCGGCGACATCACGCAGGCATCCCGCGCGTGGGAGGACGCTGGGGGCGGAGGCGGAGTCTCGGCGGTCCAGCTCGCCAGCCTGGCGGGCGGCGCGACCTTCTTCACCGCGCTCGGCGCCGACGAGTTCGGGCGCCGCACCGAGCGGCGGCTCGCGGAGCGTGGCCTGACGGTCCACGCCGCCTGGCGTGAGCCGCCGCACCGCCGCGGCGTGACGTTCGTCGACGACTCGGGCGAGCGCACGATCACGCTCCTCGGCCCGAAGCTCACTCCACGTGGCGACGACGCCTTGCCCTGGCACGAGCTGGACGGCGCCGACGCCGTGTACTTCACCGGCCGCGAGGCTGCGGCGCTGCGCGAGGCGCGGCGGGGCAATGTCCTCGTGGCGACCGCGCGCGAGCTGCCCACGGTCCGTGAAGCGGGCATCCTCGTCGATGCGCTCGTCAGCAGCGCGGCCGATCCCGCCGAGCGCTACGAGCCGGGCACGCTCGACCCGCCGCCGCGGCTCATGATCGCGACGCGCGGGGCCGACGGCGGCGACTGGACCGCGGACGACGGCGCGCACGGCACGTATGCCGGCGCGACGCCGCCCGGCCCCGTCGTCGACTCGTACGGAGCCGGCGACTGCTTCGCGGCCGGGCTGACCTTCGCGCTCGGCCGCGGCGACGGCGTGGCCGACGCCCTCGCCTTTGCCGCTCGGTGCGGCGCCTTCGCCATCACCGGTTTCGGCGTCCACGCAGCACCGCCCACGTGATCCTCTACAGCGTCCTGCACTCGATCGGCTTCCGGCCTGGCCTGCGCCGTCTGCTGCACATGGAGGTGACGGGCACCGAGCACGTTCCGACCGCGGGGCCGGTGGTTCTCGTCGCCAACCACGAGTCCATCTACGACCCGTGGGTGCTCGGCGTCGTCACGCAGCGGCCGATCCGCTACGTCGCCAAGGCGGAGCTCTGGCGCTACCCGGTCGTCCGGAGCATGATGGACGGCTTCGGTTGCATCCCGATCGAGCGCGGCGGCGGTGACCTCCTCGCCATGCGCCGCGTCGTCGAGGCGCTCCGCCGCGACGAGGTCGTCGGTTTCTTCCCGCAGGGGACGACCAAGCGCGACCGGCCGCGGCGCTTTCACCGCGGAGCCGCCCGCCTCGCCTTGCAGACGGGCGCCCCGATCGTGCCGGTGCTGCTCACCGGGACGCGCGGCATCCTCCGGCCCGGCTTCCCCCGCGTTTCCGCGCACGTCCGCCCGCCGATTCAGGTCGAGCCAGCCCGTCCCACCGTCGCCGCGGCGCGCGAGGTGACCGCGCGCATCGAGGAGGTGCTGCTCGCGTAGCCAGGTGGGGTAGAGGTGTTGCGATGTGGGGGATTGTGGTTTACAGTGGGACACGCGCGGCGAAACAGAAGGCCCCTCCATGCTGCTTGGCGAGCACGAGCACACCATTGACGACAAAAACCGGCTCACCCTCCCGGCCCGCTTCAGAGAAGCACTGGGTGGTGGCGTCGTCGTCACGCGTGGGCTCGACGAGTGCCTCAACGTCTACGCCCGCGACGAATGGACGCAGATGGTCGACCAGCGCCTCGCAGAGCTCGACCCGCTCAGCCGAGAGGCGCGCGAGATGGAGCGCTACTTCTACTCTGCCGCCGTCGAGGCCGACGTCGACAAGCAGGGGCGCGTGATGATCCCGGCGGCGCTCACGTCGTACGCGAAGCTCGCACGCGACGTCGTCGTCGCCGGCGTCCGGAACCGGCTCGAGATCTGGGATCGCGAAGCCTGGAGAAAGCAGCGTGACGAGTTCGAAGGGAGCGCGGAGCATGTTGCCGAACGTCTTGCACGACAACGGAGCTGACCACGTCCCCGTCCTGGCCGAGGAGGTGCGAGACCTCCTCGACGTCCAGCCGGGTGAGACCGTCGTCGACGCCACCTTCGGCGCCGGCGGACACGCGGCCGTGCTCGCCGCCGAGCTGCGCGGGCGCGGGCGCTTCATCGCCATCGACCGCGACCCGACGGTGCGGCCGTACTTCGAGCGCTTCAAGCGCCACGCCGCCGTCCAGTCGCGCTTCCTGCGCGGCGAGGCGTCCGTCGTGCTCGGCCAGCTGGCCGACAACGACGTCAAGGCGGACGCCATCCTGCTCGACCTCGGTGTCTCGAGCATGCAGCTCGACCGGCCCGAGCGCGGCTTCACGTACCGGCACGACGCGCCGCTCGACATGCGCATGGACCCGAACGGCGACGAGAGCGCCGCGGACATCGTCAACCACGCGAGCGAGCGCGAGCTGACCCGCATCTTCCGCGCCTACGGCGAGGAGCGCTACGCACGCCAGATCGCCCGCGCGATCGGCCGGCGGCGCAAGCAGGAGCCGTTCGAGCGCACCGGCGAGCTGGTGGAGACGATCAAGGCCGCGATCCCGGCGCCGGCACGGTTCGGTGACGGGCATCCCGCCAGGCGCGTGTTCCAGGCGCTGCGGATCGCCGTCAACGACGAGCTCGGCGAGCTCGAGGAGGCGCTGCCGGCCGCCGTCGACATGCTTCGCCCGGGGGGCCGGCTGGCGGTCATCAGCTTCCATTCGCTCGAGGACCGGACGGTCAAGCGGTTCATCCGCGACCTCGCGCGCGGGTGTGTATGTCCGCCCGACTTCCCAGTCTGTCGGTGTGGCCAGGAACCGGAGCTACGCCCGTTGACCAAGCGCGCCGTGCGGCCGGCGGTGGAAGAGCTCGACGTCAACCCGCGCTCGGCGTCGGCACGCCTGCGCGCTGCGATCAAGGCCTGATGGCAGTCGACGCCGCCCGCGCACGCACCGTCGCGCCCGACGTCCCGACGCGCGCGCACGCGCGCCCACGGCCGCGGCGGCGCACGCGGGCAGTCCCGCACCGCCGGCTCGCGAGCGGCGTCGTGTGGATCGGGCTGCTCGCCGTGCTGCTCACCGGGATCGTCGCGCTGAACGTCGCCGTGCTGCAGCTGAACCTGCAGCTCGACCGGCTCGGCCAGGAGCGCGCTCGCCTGCGCACGGAGAACGCCGATCTGCGAGCACGAGCGGCCGTGAACGCCTTCCCGGACACGATCCGTGAGACGGCCCAGGTGCAGGGCTACCACCCGGTCAACCCGCTCCAGACCCGCTACCTCGACCTCGACCCCGCCGCGAAGTGACCGTTCGCAGCGCCAACCGGCGCATCCGGCTCCTGCTGCTGGTCGTCGCACTCGCGTTCTCAGCGCTCTTTGGCCGCGCGGTGTGGCTCCAGGGCATCCAGGCCGGCGCGCTGGAGCGGCTCGGCGCTTCGCAGAACACGGTGACGTACTCGCTGCCCGCGAGCCGCGGCGCCATCGTCGACAGCCAGGGCGTGCCGCTCGCGATGGGCGTGAAGGCGACGACGGTCTACGCCGACCCGCTGCGCCTGCGCAGCCCCTACGCGACCGCCGCCGCCGCCGGGCGCGTCCTGGGCCTCGACCCGGACACGCTCACCCGCCAGATCGGCGACCGGACGAAGCGCTTTGTCTACGTCGAGCGCCAGGCCGACCCGGGCAAGGCCGCGCTGCTCGAGGCGAAGCACCTGCCGGGGCTTGGCTTCTACGACGAGGAGCGGCGCGAGTACCCCCAGGACACGATCGCCTCCCACGTCGTCGGCTACGCGGGCGTCGACAACCACGGCCTCGCGGGCCTCGAGCGCCGCTACGACCGCGCGCTCTCCGGGCAGGCCGGCTCACAGACGGTCGTGCGCGACCCGACCGGACGCGCGGTCGACACCGTCAAGGACATCCCGCCCCGCGAGGGGCGCAACGTCCACCTCGGGCTCGACCGGATCGTCCAGGAGAACCTGCAGGAGGTGCTCGCCTCGACCCAGGCGCGCTGGCGTGCGCGCAGTGTCACCGGCATCGTGCTCGACCCGAAGAACGGCCGCGTGCTCGGCATGGCGTCGTCGCCGGCGTTCGACGCCAACGACTTCAGCGGGACGTCGCCCGACGTGACGCGCAACCGGGCAGTCACGGACACCTACGAGCCGGGATCGACGTTCAAGATCGTGGCCGTCTCCGCGGCGCTCTCCGAGGGGCTCGTGACGCCGCAGCAGACATTCTTCCTCGGTCCGGAGATCCAGGTCTCCGACCGCGTGATCCACGACGACGACCGCACCGAGTCGAGGACCATGAGCGTGTCCGACATCGTCGCCTACTCGTCGAACGTGGGCGCCATCACGCTGGCCCAGATCGTCGGCCAGAAGCGCTTTGCGCGCTGGATCTCGCGCTTCGGCTTCGGCCACAAGACGGGTATCGACTTCCCCGGCGAGACGCAGGGGATCGTCGTGCCCGAGAAGGACTGGTCGGGCTCCTCGATCGGCAACCTGCCGATCGGCCAGGGGATCGGCGTGACGCCGTTGCAGATGGCTGCGGCCTACGGGGCCGTCGCCAACGGGGGCCTGTGGACGCAGCCGCACCTGGTGACCCGGGTCGACGGCCGGCCGGCCTTCCGCCCGAAGACGCGCCGCGTGCTGCGGCCTGCGGTCGCAAACGAGATGATGAACATGCTGCGCCGGGTCGTCCAGGTCGGCAGCGGCGTCAAGGCCGCGGTGCCCGGCTACCAGGTCGCCGGCAAGACCGGTACCGCCGCGAAGCCGGACGGCAAGGGCTACTCGGACACGAAGTACGTCGCGTCGTTCGTCGGGACCGTCCCCGCGAGCAAGCCGCGCGTGGTGATCCTCGTCGCGGTGGACGAGCCGCACGGCGACATCTACGGCGGCAACGTCGCGGCGCCCGCGTTCGCGCAGATCGCCCGCTTCGACATGCAGTATTTCGGCGTCCCGCCGGACGCGTAGGAGGCTTCGACGAGATGCTGCTCGTCCGGCGTGGTGCGAAGCTCTTGCTCTGCGTCACAAGGCTAGGACGCAGGGAGCGTTCGTACTCGAAGACGTACGGGCGCGACTGAGGACGACGCATCGGGACGAGCAGCGTGCCGCGACGGGCACAGCCCGCATTCCGTCGAAGCCTCCTTCGGGAGCATCCGATCAGGATCGCTACGGTGCGCGCCCTGCGGGAGTGCTTCGATACAGGCGTGGTGACTGCGTGACCGGGATGCCGCTGACGGCGCTCGGGTCGGCCGCGGGCGGCCGCGTCGCCGGCGACGGCGCCGTGGAGATCGGCGACCTCGCGTACCGCGCGGACGCCGTCACGGCCGGGGCGCTCTTCATCTGCGTTCGAGGCGCCAGTGCCGACGGGCACGAGTTCGCCGCCGATGCGGTCGCGCGCGGCGCCGCCGCGCTCGCCGTGGATCACGAGCTCGACGTCGCCGTGCCGCAGCTCGTGGTGGGCGACACGCGCGCCGCGATGCCGCAGCTCGCGACCACCTTCTTCCGCGACCCGAGCGCGGAGCTCGACGTGGTCGGCGTGACCGGGACCAGCGGCAAGACGACCACGACCTTCCTCGTGCGGGCGATCCTCGAGGCGGCCGGGCGGCTTCCCGGCCTGCTCGGCACGATCGAGAGCCGCGTCGGCGACGAGCGGCGCCCGGCCGTGCGCACGACGCCGGAGTCGGTCGACCTGCAGCGGACGCTGCGCGAGATGGTCGACGCGGGGAACCGCTCCGCCGCGCTCGAGGCGACCTCGCATGGCTCGGAGCTCGGCCGTCTCGACGGCGTGCGCTTCGCGGCGCTCGGGTTCACGAACCTCGGCCGCGACCACCTCGACTTCCACGGGACGACCGAGCGCTACTACGAGGCGAAGCGCCGGCTCTTCGTGCGCGACCTGCCGCCCGCGGCGGTGAACGTCGGCGACGAGTGGGGCCGGCGGCTCGCCGGCGAGCTGCGCGGGCGCACCGAGCTCCTCACGTACGGCTTCGCCGAGGACGCCGACCTGCAACCCGGCGGTCTCGACGCCCACACGCGCCTGCGCGGGCGCTTCAACGTCGAGAACGCGCTCTGTGCGATCGCGCTTGCCCGGCTCGTCGGCGTCGACGACGACTCGATCACGGAGGGGCTCGCCTCAGTCGCAGGCGTCCCGGGCCGTTTCGAGCCGGTCGACGAGGGCCAGCCGTTCGCGGTCGTCGTCGACTACTCGCACAAGCCCGAGGCGCTCGCGAACGTGCTCGAGACCGCACGCGAGCTGGCCGCGCGGCCGCGTCATCTGCGTCTTCGGCGCGGGCGGCGACCGCGACCGCAGCAAGCGGCCGGTGATGGGCGAGATTGCCGCACGCCTCGCCGACGTCGCGATCCTCACCTCCGACAACCCGCGCAGCGAAGACCCGCAGGCGATCGCCGACGAGGTTGCGGCCGGTGCGCCGGGCGACCTGACCGTCGAGCTCGACCGGCGGCGCGCGATCGAGGCGGCCGTCGAGCTCGCGCGTCCCGGCGACGTGGTGGTCATCGCAGGCAAGGGGCACGAGCAGGGCCAGGAGATCGCCGGCGAGGTCCACCCGTTCGACGACCGCCAGGTCGCGCGCGAGGCGCTCCGCAAGCTCGGGGCAGCCGCGTGATCCCGCTGCCGCTCGACGAGGTCGAGGCGCGCTGCCCGGGCAGGCTCGTGCGCGCGGGGTGGGCCGACGAGGTGACGGGGGTTCAGATCGACTCGCGGCGCATCGAGGAGGGCGACCTGTTCGTCGCGGTACGCGGCGGCGCCGACTTCCGCGACCACGCGCTCGCCCGCGGCGCCGCGGCCGCGCTCGAGCCCGACGACGCGCACGCGTCGCTCGCCGCGCTCGGCCGGGCGGTGCGCGACCTCTCCGGCGCCCGCGTCGTCGGCATCACCGGCTCGGTCGGCAAGACCTCGACCAAGGACATCCTGGCCGCGCTCTGCCGCCCGCACGCCCGCACGGTCGCCGCGGAGGCGAGCTACAACGCCGAGCTCGGCGTGCCGCTGACGCTCTGCCGGCTCGAGGCCGACACGGAGATCTGCGTCCTGGAGCTCGCGATGCGCGGCTTCGGCCAGATCGCCGCGCTGTGCGAGATCGCACGGCCTCACATCGGCGTCGTGACGACGATCGCGCCGGTGCACCTGGAGCTGGTCGGCTCGATCGACGGGGTTGCGCGGGCGAAGGCGGAGCTGCTCGATGCGCTGCCCGAGGGCGGCGTGGCCGTGCTCCCCGTCGAGGCGCCCGAGCTCGACCCGTACGTGGCCCAGCACCTCGATGTGCGCCGCTTCGGCGAGGGCGGCGACGCGCGGCTGCTCGGGCTCGAGCGCACCGACGAGGGCGTGACCCTGCGCGCCGACGTCCGCGGCCGTGAGATCGAGCTCGAGCTGAACGTGACCTCGCGCCACCAGGCGGAGAACGCCCTGGCGGCGCTGCTCGCGTACCACGCGCTCGGCCTCCCGCTCGACCACGTGCAGGCCGGGGCGGGCGCCGTCGAGCTGTCGCGCTGGCGTGGGGAGGAGCTGCCGCTGCCGGGCGGCGGCCTCCTGATCAACGACGCGTGGAACGCCAGCCCGCTCTCGATGCGCGCCGCCATCGACCACCTCGTACAGGTCGCAGGGGGCCGCAGCACGGTCGCCGTGCTCGGCGACATGGCCGAGCTCGGTCCCGACGCGTCCGCGTACCACCGGGAGATCGGCGAGCACCTGCGCGAGGCCGGCGTGGACGGGCTCCTCGCCGTCGGCCCGCTCGCGGCGGGCTACGTCGCGGGCGCCGGCTTCGGCGAGGCCGTTCCCGATGTCGACACCGCGCGCGAGGCGCTCGCGCGGCTCGTGCTGCCCGGCGAATGCGTGCTGATCAAGGCGTCCCGTGCCATGGGCCTCGAGGCGCTGGCCGACCACCTCACGAAGATTCACGCCTAGATGGACAGGGTCATCGCCGCGGCCATCCTCGCGATGGTCATCTCGATTCTCGCCGGTCCGAAGTTCATCGACTTCCTGCGCGAGCGCGAGCTGGGCCAGCAGATCCGCGAGGACATGCCCGCCGGCCACGTCGCCAAACAGGGCACGCCGACCATGGGCGGGCTGCTGATGCTGCTCGGCGCCGTCATCCCGTTCCTGATCCTCAGCAAGTACACGCTGCCGGGGCTCGCGATCCTCGGCGTGACGCTCGGCTGCGGCGCGATCGGCTTCCTCGACGACTTCATCAAGCTGCGCCACCGCCGCTCGCTCGGCCTCTCCGGCCGCTGGAAGCTGCTCCTACTGGTCGCGATCTCGATCTTCCTCGGCTACGCGGCGCACCGCGAGGGCCTGAACACGAAGGTCTACCTCCCGGCGCTCGGCACGGTCGACCTGTGGTGGTTCTGGTACGTGCTGATCTTCCTCGTCGTCGCGGGTGCGGCCAACGGCGTCAACCTGACCGACGGCATCGACGGGCTCGCCGCGGGCACCGGGATCATCAGCCTGATCACCTTCACGGCCATCTGCATCTTCACGTTCATCCGCCTGCGCCAGGTCGACCAGCCGAACCAGGTCTACCTCGACATGGCCATCGTCGGCGGCGCGCTCGTGGGCGGCGCGATCGGCTTCCTCTGGTTCAACGCGTTCCCGGCGGACGTGTTCATGGGCGACACCGGCTCGATGGCGATCGGCGGCGCGCTGGCCGGGTTCGCGGTGATGACGAAGACCGAGGCGCTGCTGCTCCTGGTCGGCGGGATCTTCGTGATCGAGGCGCTCTCGGTGATCCTCCAGGTGATCAGCTTCAAGTACTGGGGCAGGCGGATCTTCCTGATGGCGCCGATCCACCACCACTTCGAGATGAAGGCGTGGTCGGACACGAAGATCATGGTGCGCTTCTGGATCCTCGGCGCGATCATCTGCGCCAGCGCGTTCGCGCTCTACTTCCAGTACTTCTTCGAGTTCCCGCGGCCGTGACGCTGCCGGAGCGGGCGCTCGTCGTCGGGCTCGCGCGCTCGGGACGGGCGGCGGCGCTGGCGCTGGCCGAGCGGGGCGTCGAGGTGGTCGCGTACGACCGCGACCCGTCGATCGACGCGGGGAGGCTTGCGGCGGCGGGTGTCGAAGTGCGCCTCGGTACCGAGGAGGGAGTGCTGGGGCACGTGAACGTCGTCATCAAGAGCCCGGGAGTGCCGGCGGAGGCGCCGCCGGTCGCGCACGCGCGCGTGCTCGGCATCCCCGTCTGGAGCGAGGTCGAGCTCGGCTGGAGGCTGCTCGCGCCGCGCCCGTTCGTCGGCGTCACCGGCACGAAAGGGAAGACCACGACGACGGAGCTGCTCGGCGAGATCTTCCGCGCGGCCGGGCGGCCGGTCGAGGTCGCGGGGAACGTGGGGCGCCCGCTGACGTCCGTCCAACCGGTCACAGGGGCGTGGATCGTGGCCGAGCTGTCGTCGTTCCAGCTCGAGGACGTGCACGAGCTGGAGCTGGAGGTGGCGGTGCTGCTCAACCTCGCGCCGGACCATCTCGACCGGCACGGCACGCTCGAGGCCTACCGCGACGCGAAGCTGCGCATCTTCGAGCGCGCCCGCCACCGTGTCGTCCCGCGCGGCTTCGGGATCGACGGGATCGATTTCGCGGCAGACGACCCGCTGCCGGCGGAGCCGCGGCTGCCCGGAGCTCACAACCGCGCGAACGCCGCGGCCGCGACCGCTGCCGCCCGCGCCGCCGGGATCGGCGATGACGCCATCGGCGCGGCACTCGAAAGCTTCACCGGCGTCCGCCACCGGCTCGAGCTCCTTCGCGAACTGGGCGGCGTCCGGTGGGTCAACGACTCGATCGCGACCAACACGTTCGCCGTGCGTGCCGCCCTCGACGCGTTCGCCGCGCCGATCCGCCTGATCCTCGGCGGCCGCACGAAGGGCGAGGACTACCGCGAGCTGGCGCGCGACCTCCCGCAGAACGTCGTCGCCGTCTACCTCGTCGGCGAGGCGGCCGACGAGCTGGCCGAGGCGCTCGACGCCGCGGGCCGCCCGTACGCGCGCGTGGAGACGATCGCGGGCGCCGTCTCGCGGGCCGCGCACGACGCGGGGCCGGGCGACGTGGTGCTGCTCTCGCCGGCCGCGACCAGCTACGACCAGTACGCGAACTTCGAGGAGCGCGGCGAGGACTTTCGCGCGCTCGTGGAGGCGCTCGCGTGAAGAAGGGGCAGCTCGAGGCGACGCTGCTCGTGCTGGTCACGCTCGGCCTCGTCGCGTTCGGCCTCGTCATGGTCTACAGCGCCACGTCCGCCCCCGCGGCGCTCGGCGGCGGCGACCCGGGCTTCTACCTCAAGCGCCAGACCATCTACGCCCTCATCGGCCTCGGGCTCATGTTCGGGGCCACGCGCATCGACTACCGCCGGCTGAAGGAGGTCTCGCCGCTCCTGCTCGGCGTGTCCGCCTTCCTCTGCCTCGCGGTGCTCGGCATCGGCCAGACCGTGAACGGCGCGAAGCGCTGGCTGACGGTCGGCCCGGCCGTCTTCCAGCCGTCCGAGCTCGCCAAGCTCGCGATCGCGGTCTGGGCCGCCGCCTACCTGTCGACGCGCAAGCCGCCGAAGACGATCAGGGAGCTCGCGCGGCCGCTCGGGCTCGTCACCGGCGTCTTCGGACTGCTGATCATGGCCGAGCCGGATCTCGGCACCACGATCACGATCATCGTGATGCTCTGCGGCGTGCTCGTCGTCTCGGGCACGCCGGTGCGGCTGCTCGCGCTGACCGCCGGCGCCGTCTCGGTGCTCGCGCTCGCGGCGATCTGGGTCGAGCCCTACCGGCGCGAGCGCTTCCTCAGCTTCCTGCACCCCTGGAGCGACCAGCTGGGCGCCGGCTTCCAGGGCACGCAGGCGATGATCGGCCTCGGCTCGGGCGGCCTGTTTGGAAAGGGCATCGGAGAGAGCCTGCTGAAGCTCAACTACCTGCCTGAGGCGCACACGGACATGATCTTCGCGATCATCGGCGAGGAGCTCGGCCTGGTCGGCGTGACGATGATCCTGAGTGCGTTCGCGGTCTTCGCGTTCGCCGGCTACGGGATCGCGCTGCGCTGCAAGGATCCCTTCGGCAAGCGGCTCGCGGTGGCGCTCACGACGCTCGTGTGCGGCCAGGCCGTCGTCAACCTCGCGGCCGTGCTCGGGCTTGCACCGCTGACCGGGATTCCGCTCCCGTTCGTGTCCGCGGGCGGCTCCAGCCTCGTCGTGGCGCTCGCTGCAGTCGGGATGCTCCTTAACATCGCGGCTGATGACGGAGTCGCAGCACGGCGTGTCGGTTCTGATCGCGGCCGGCGGGACCGCCGGCCACGTCCTGCCCGCGCTCGCAGTCGCGGAAGAGCTGAAGGCACGAGGCGCACGGGTGACGTTCGCCGGGTCGCCGGATCGGCTCGAAGCTCGGCTCGTCCCTGAGGCGGGTTTCGTGTTCCACCCGTACCGCGTCGCGGGGCTGCCTCGCCGCCCCGGGATGGAGCTGCTGCGCGCGCTGATGACGGACGCGCGCGCCCTGCGCGCGGCGGGCCGGATCGTCGACTCGGAGCGGCCGGACGTCGTGCTCGGCGGGGGCGGCTACGTCGCCGGGCCGGTGGTGGCGGCGGCGGCGCGGCGGCGCGTGCCCGCGGCCGTGATGGAGGCTGACGCCCATCTGGGGCTCGCGAACAGGCTCACGGCGCCGCTCGCGCGGCGCGTGTTCCTCTCGTTCCCGATCGACGGGCTGGGCGGCGTGAAGTACCGGGTCACGGGGCGGCCGATCCCGCGGCGGTCGAAGCCGCCGACGCAGGCCGAGGCGCGCACGCTGTTCCGGCTCCCGCTCGAGGGGCCGGTGCTGCTCGTGTTCGGCGGCAGCCAGGGCGCGCGGGCACTCAACGAGCTGACGCTCGAGAGCTTCGGCGAGGTCGGGCCGGCGGTGCTGCACCTCGCCGGCGAGCGCGACTTCGACTCGCTGGCGCTCCGCGTGACGCGCGACGACTACCGGCTGATCCCGTTCACGAACGAGGTCGGCGCGGCGTACGCGGCCGCGGACCTCGTGCTGGCGCGCTCGGGCGGCTCCGTGTGGGAGCTGGCCGCCGCGGGCCTGCCCGCGGTGCTGGTGCCGTACCCGTTCGCGACGGCCGACCACCAGACGAAGAACGCGCGCTACTTCGAGCGGCTGGGCGGCGCCGTCGTCGTCCCGGAGACGGAGCTCGGGAGCGTGCCCGCACTCGTGCGCTCGCTGATCGACGACCCCGACCGGCTCGCCCGCATGCGGGAGGCAATGCTCGCGGCCGCGCGGCCCGATGCCGCGGCGACGGTCGCGGAGGAAGTCCTTGCCCTCGTCGCCGCTTAGCGGCCGCCGCCTCTGGTTCGCCGGGATCGGCGGCGCCGGGCTGTCGGCGTACGCGCTGCTCGCGAAGGCGTGGGGGGCGGAGGTGGCCGGCTGGGACCCGGTCGACACGCCCTACCTCGAGCACGTGCGCGCGGCGGGGATCGACGTCGTGGTGTCACCGGAGCCGGCGGTGCCGGAGGGGTGGGAAGCGGTCGTCTCGACGGCGTACCGCGACCGCGTCGACGGCCGCTCGCGGGCGGAGCTCCTCGCGGAGCTGGTCGCCCTGCGCGACTCGATCGTCGTCGCGGGTGCGCACGGCAAGACGACGACGGCGGCGATGGTCGCCGTCGTCCTCGACCGGCTCGGCCTCGATCCCGCGTACGTCATCGGCGGCGACGTGCCGCAGCTCGGCGGGAACGCGGGGACGGGGGAGGGCTGGCTCGTGGTGGAGGGCGACGAGTCCGACCGCACGATCGCGGCGCTGCGGCCGCGCATCGCGGTCGTCACCAACATCGATTTGGATCACCACAGCGAGTTCGCCTCGCGAGCAGAGGTGGCCGCCCTCTTCGACGAGTGGCTGGCGGGCGTGCCGACCGTGGTGCGCGGCGACGAGCTGCCGCCGCTCGACGTGGCGCTCGCGGTGCCCGGCGAGCACAACCGCCGGAACGCGGCGGCGGCTCTCGCGGCGCTGGAGGCGGCAGGCGTCGACCGCGAGCGTGCCGTCGCGGCGTTGGCGGAGTTCACGGGGGTCGGGCGCCGGCTCGAGCGGCGCGGCGAGGCCGGCGGCGTCGCGGTGTACGACGACTACGCGCACAACCCGCCCAAGGTCGAGGCCGCGATCGACGCGCTGCGGGAGGCGGGCGGCGGGCGCGTGCTCGTCCTCTTCCAGCCGCATCTGCCGTCGCGCACGCGGCACGTGGCGCGCGAGCTCGGCGCTGCCCTTGCGGGTGCCGACGCGGTCGCGGTCACCGAGATCTACCGGGCGCGCGAAGCGATGCCGGACGGCCTGACCGGGCGCGCCGTGGTCGAGGCGATCCTCGACCGGCGCCCGGGCATGGCCGTGGCGTGGACGCCCGACCTCGCCGACGGCGTCCGTTACCTCGCACGCCACGCGCGGGAAGGCGACGTGGTCGCGACCGTGGGCGCCGGCGACGTCGATGGCGCCGTCCCGCTGCTGCTCGAGGAGCTCGCGTGACCATCGAGGAGGGCGTCGCGCTCGGCCGGTTCACCACGCTCGGTACCGGCGGCCCGGCGCGCTGGTTCGCGCGGCCGGAGACGGTCGGAGAGCTGGAGGAGGCGCTCGCCTGGGCGCATGCGCGCGGCGCGGCCGTGGCTGTCGTCGGGCTCGGCTCCAACCTGCTGGTCGCCGACGAGGGCGTCGACGCCCTCGTGCTGAAGCTCTCCGGCGAGCTCGCGGCCGCGGCAACCGAGGGTGAGCGCCTCGTGGCGGGCGGCGGCGCACCGCTCGCCGTGTGCCTGCACCGCGCGCGAGCCGCCGGGCTGGGGGGGATCGAGTTTGCCTGCGCCATCCCGGGGACCGTCGGCGGCGGCGTCTGGATGAACGCGGGCGCCTACGGCGGCGACATCGCCGGCGTGCTCGAGCGGGCCCTGGTCGTCACGGCCGGCGGCTCGGGCTGGGTCACGCCGGTCGAGCTCGGCCTCTCGTACCGCCACTCGGGCCTGCACCACGGTCAGGTCGTGGCGGGCGCCGAGCTGCGCCTTGCACCGAGACCGGTCGACGAGATCAAGGCCGCCGTGTCGGACATGCAGGCGCGTCGCAAGGCGGCCCAGCCGACGAACAAGCGCACGTTCGGCAGCGTCTTCAAGAACCCGGAGCACGAGCTCTCGGCGGGCCGGATGCTCGAGGCGTGCGGCCTGCGCGGCTTCGTGATCGGCGGCGCGCAGGTCTCGCCGCGCCACGCGAACTTCATCGAGAACGCGGGCGGTGCGACGACAGCCGACGCGATCGCGCTGATGGCCGAGGCGCGCCGGCGTGCGCTGGAGCAGTACGGCGTCACGCTCGAGCACGAGGTCGAGTTCCTCGGCGCGCTCGAGCTGCCGCCGGTCGTACGCGGCGCGCCGGCAGGGTAGGGGCCGCGGACGCCGAACAAGCGTCCGTGGAGACACGTCGCGCGCGCCCGTCACGCCGCTCAGCGGCCGCTTCAACACGCGCCGCCCCGGCTTCGGCACGCATCGACGTGTCGCGGTTCGTGCCGTCGACGCGCTCGGTCCTCACGGGTGTCGCGCTGCTCCTGAGCGGGATGATCGCGTTCGCCGTGGCGCGCCAGTCGTCGCTCTTCGCGATCCGCTCGGTCGAGGTCGTGGGCGCGAAGCCGGCGCTGGAGCAGGAGGTGCGCGATGCGCTCCAGCCGCTCATGGGGACGAGCCTTGTGTCCCTCGACGGCGACCAGGTGCAGAAGCGCCTCGACGCCCTCCCGCAGATTCGTCGCGCCAGCTACGACCGTGCGTTCCCGAACACGCTCCGCGTCGTCGTCGAGCCGGACCTCCCGGCAGCCGTGCTTCGCAGCGGGCACGACGGCTGGCTGATCTCCGAGTACGGCGCCGTCCTCAAGAAGCTCGCACGGCCGTTCCCGAAGAACATGCCGAGCATCTGGATCGCGCCCGAGGATGCACCCACGCTTCGCACCCATGACGTGACCGGCCGCATCACGGTCGCCCTTCGCGGTCTCGCGGAGGCGCGGCGGGTCGAGAGCGCCCTGCTGCCCCAGATCGCGAAGGTGAAAGCGGTCGCCGGCGGCCTGACGCTGGTGCTGCGCTCGCACGTCGAGCTGCGCATGGGTGACGCGCGGGACCTGGCGCTCAAGCTGGCTGTCGCGAACCGCGTCCTGCAGACGCTGAGCGCCGACGAGCGCAAGAAGATCCGCTACCTCGACCTCACGCTTCCGTCGAGGCCGGTGACCGGCCAGAACCCTCAACTCTGAGGTAGAGCTTGAGATTTGCAGCGGGTTTCCGCGTTTGACATGCGGGAAACAGCGGCGTACCCTCTTGCAGGTTTCGCAGCGCAAGACCCTCCATTTCCACTTGAGCCTGAGGTAGAGCCCACATGAGACAGCACGACGACAGCCGCGATTTCCTCGCCGTCATCAAAGTCGCCGGAGTCGGCGGCGGCGGCACGAACGCCGTGAACCGGATGGTCGAGGCCGGCCTCGCCGGCGTCGAGTTCATCGGCGTGAACACGGACGCCCAGGCGTTGCTCATGCTGGACGCCGACCTGAAGGTGCAGATCGGCTCCGGCTCGACGCGCGGGCTCGGTGCGGGCGCCGACCCGAACGTGGGCCGCGAAGCCGCCCAGGAGAGCCGCGACGAGCTGAAGGACGCGCTCAAGGGCGCGGACATGGTCTTCGTCACCGCCGGCGAGGGCGGCGGCACCGGCACCGGCGGCGCGCCGGTCGTCGCGGAGCTCGCGCGCGAGCTCGGAGCACTCACGGTCGGCGTCGTCACGCGGCCGTTCTCGTTCGAGGGGAAGCGCCGGGCCGACCAGGCCGAGGGCGGCATCCAGGAGCTCGCCGAGCGCGTCGACACGCTGATCGTCATCGAGAACGACCGGCTGCTCCAGGTCGTCGAGAAGCAGACGTCGATCCTCGAGGCCTTCCGGATCGCCGACGACATCCTGCGCCAGGGCGTCCAGGGCATCACCGACCTGATCACGGTGCCCGGGCTCGTCAACCTCGACTTCGCCGACGTGCGCACGATCATGCGCGACGCCGGCTCCGCGCTCATGGGCATCGGCATCGCATCGGGCGAGAACCGCGCCGGCGAGGCCGCGCGGGCCGCCGTCTCCTCGCCGCTGCTCGAGGCTTCCATCGAGGGCGCGACCGGGATCCTGCTGAACATCACCGGCCCGGCCGATCTCGGGCTGTTCGAGGTCAACGAGGCGGCCGAGGTCGTCACCGGCGCCGCCGACCAGAACGCCAACGTCATCTTCGGCGCCGTCATCGACGAGAAGCACGGCGACGAGGTGCGGGTGACCGTGATCGCGACGGGCTTCGGGTCGCCGCGCACGCGCCGCCGCCGGGCGATCTCGACGACGACGCCGGCGCTCGAGCCGTCGCCGCGCCGCGAGTCGACCCGCGAGCGCTTCGACGCACCGGAGGAGATCGAGATCCCCTCGTTCCTCCGCGACGACGCCTAGGACCGGACTCGCCGGCATAGAGGTCCCGAGCTGCGAGGCCGCCCGGCGGCGAGTCGGTCCGGCTGGACGGCGGCGCGCTCGTGTGGTCCGTCTTCGTCGTCGGGGCCGCAAGTCGGCTCGCTGACGGCGGCCTCACGGGGCGGCGCTCCACATTGCCCTCAGCTATCAGGCTGAGGGCTAGCATCCGCCGCGTCTTGCAGACCCTGCGCCGCACGCCCCTCTACGAGCGCCACGTGGCGGCCGGCGCGCGCATGGTGCCGTTCGCGGGCTGGGACATGCCCGTGCAGTACGAGGGCGTGGTCGCCGAGCATCGCGCGGTGCGCGCCGACTGCGGCGTCTTCGACGTCTCGCACATGGGCGAGCTCGAGATCGAGGGCCCGCGGGCGGCCGAGCTGCTCCAGTCGCTGCTCTCGAACGACATCGGGCGGATCGGCGACGGCGAGGCGCAGTACACGCTGCTGACCAACGAGGCCGGCGGGATCATCGACGACCTGATCGTCTACCGGCTCGGCCCGTTCCGCTACCTCGTCGTCGCGAACGCATCGAACCGCGAGGCCGACTTCGAGTGGATGAAGGAGCGCGAGGTCCCCGGCTCCGACGTGCGCGACGTCTCCGACGGCTACGCGCTGCTCGCGGTCCAGGGCCCGCGCTCGCTCGAGCGGCTAGGCCTGCCGGCGGCTGACGCATTCACGTTCGCGGAGGGCGACATCGGCGGCGTCCCGTGCATGGTCAACCGCACGGGCTACACCGGCGAGGTCGGCGTCGAGCTGATGTGCGAGGCCGACGACGCGCCGGCGCTCTGGGACGCCGTCGTCGAGCGCGGCGCGGTGCCCTGCGGGCTCGGCGCGCGCGACACGCTGCGGCTCGAGGTCTGCTACCCGCTGCACGGCAACGACATCGGGCCCGACACCGACCCGGTCTCGGCCGGGCTCGGGTGGACGTGCGCGCTCGACAAGGAGTTCACCGGCGCGGAGATCATCCGGCGCATCCGCGCCGACGGCCCCGAACGCCGGCTCGTCCCGTTCGTGATGGAGGAGAAGGCGATCCCGCGCGCGGGCATGGCGATCGAGGGGGGCGGCACGGTCACGTCCGGCACGCACTCGCCGATGCTCGACCGCGGCATCGGCATGGGCTACGTGCCGAGCGCGCAGGCCCAGCGCGGGGAGCAGCTGACCATTGACGTTCGCGGCAAGCCGCGCACCGCTCGCGTCGTGCGCAAGCCGATCTACAAGAAGGGAGATACCTAGTGGCGGCAGCCGAGAGCTACCCGGAGGACCTGCGCTACCACCGCGACCACGACTGGGCGCGCGTCGACGGCGACGAGGCGACCCTTGGCATCACGTGGTTCGCCGCGGATGCGCTCGGCGACCTCGTCCACTACGAGGCGCCCGAGGAGGGTGCGAAGGTCACGAAGGACCAGTCGTACGGCGAGGTGGAGTCCGTGAAGGCCGTCTCGGACCTGATCGCGCCGCTCTCCGGCGAGATCGTCGCGGTGAACGAGACCGCGGTCGTCGGCGCCGGAGACCGTCAACGAGGATCCCTACGGCGAGGGCTGGCTGATTCGCATCCGGCTTGACGACCCCTCGGAGGTCGACTCGCTGCTCGACGTCGAGGCCTACCGGGCGGTGCTTGCCGAGCAGTGAGCGCGGCGCGCTACCTCTCGCTGACCGACGCCGACCGCGAGCAGATGCTCGCGACGATCGGCGTCTCGTCGGTGGACGAGCTCTTCGAGCAGGTGCCGCCGGGCGTGCGCCTGGGCCGCGAGCTCGACCTCGAGCCGCCGTTGTCGGAGCTCGAGCTCGTCGCGCACCTGTCCGAGCTGGCCGAGCGCAACGCCCACGTCGGCAGGGAGCTCTCGTTCCTCGGAGCGGGGATCTACGACCACTATGTGCCGGCCGTCGTCAACGCCGTGCTCGCGCGCGGCGAGCTGCTCACCGCCTACACGCCGTACCAGCCCGAGGTCAGCCAGGGCGTGCTGCAGTCGATCTTCGAGTACCAGACCGCGATCTGCGAGCTCACGGGCCTGGACGTCTCCAACGCGAGCGGCTACGACGGGACGACGGTCGCCGCCGACGCCTGCTACGTCGCGAAGCACGCCACCGGCCGCTCGCGCATCGTCGTGGCCGAGACGGTCAACCCGCAGGTGCGCCAGGTCGTGAAGACGTACGCGCCGGGCTTCGGGCTCGAGGTCGTCGAGGTGCCGCACGAGGGCGGCGTGACCGATCCCGAGCGCCTCGCTGCCGCCGCCAAGGACGCTGCCGCCGTGTTCTTCCAGCAGCCCAATTTCTTCGGCGTCCTCGAGGCGGCGCCCGACCTGGCTGCCGCCGCCAACGAGGCGGGCGCGCTGCCCGTCGCGCACGTCGACCCGATGTCGCTCGGCGTGCTCGAGGCGCCGGGCGCGTACGGCGCTGCGCTGGCGATCGGCGAGGGCCAGGGCGCCGGCAACGCCCTCTCGTTCGGCGGCCCGCACTACGGGTTCCTGGCCTGCCGCCAGGACCTGATCCGGCGCATGCCGGGACGCATCGTCGGCGAGACGACAGACATCCAGGGACGCCGCGGCTACGTCCTGACGCTGCAGACCCGCGAGCAGCACATCCGCCGCGAGAAGGCGACGTCGAACATCACGACGAACCAGACGCTGCTCGCGCTCGGCGGCCTCGTCTATCTCAGCTGGCTCGGCCCGCAGGGGCTCAGGGAGGTGGGCGAGACGTGCATCGGCCTCGCCGCGTACGCGAAGGAACGCCTCGGGCTCCCGCTTGTGTTCCCGGATCAGGCAACGTTCAAGGAGTTTGCCGTGCGCGTCGGACGGCCCGCCCGCGAGGTGATCGCCGCTGCCCGCGAGCGCGGCGTCCACCCGGGCTACGCGCTCGGGCGCGACTACCCCGGGCTCGAGGACGCGCTCCTGGTCTGCGTGACCGAGAAGCGCTCGCCCGCCGACATCGACCGCCTCGCCGAGGTGCTGCACGAGGTGGCGGCGTGAAGCTGATCTACGAGAAGTCGAGGCCGGGCCGCACCGCCTACTCGCTGCCGCATCACGACCTGCCCGCCGCCGAGATCCCGCCGGGGCTGCGCCGCAAAAACCCCCCGCGCCTGCCGGAGATCTCGGAGCCCGAGCTGCTCCGCCACTTCACCGAGCTCTCGACACGCAACTACGGCGTGGACACCGGCTTCTACCCGCTCGGCTCGTGCACGATGAAGCACAACCCGCGCGTGAACGAGAAGCTCGCGCTGCTCCCCGGCTTCAGCGACCTGCACCCGCACCAGGAGGAGGAGGGCGCGCAGGGCGCGCTCGAGCTGATGTGGCGGCTCCAGGAGATTCTCGCCGAGGTCGCCGGCCTCGACGCCGTCTCGCTCCAGCCGGCGGCCGGCTCGCAGGGCGAGCTCACGGGCCTGATGCTGATGCGCGCCTACTTCGAGGAGCGCGGCGAGACGCAGCGGCGGAAGGTGTTCGTCCCCGACACCGCGCACGGGACGAATCCGGCGAGCGTGACGATGGCGGGCTTCGAGCTGGAGAAGGTGGCGACCGATGCGCGCGGGAACGTCGACCTGGACGAGCTGCGGGCCAAGGTCGACGACACGACGGTCGGCCTGATGATCACGAACCCGAGCACGCTCGGCCTCTTCGACGAGGGCATCGAGGAGATCGAGCGGATCTTCCACGGCGCGGGCGCGCTCCTCTACTACGACGGGGCGAACCTGAATGCGGTGTGCGGGGTCTCGCGGCCGGGCGACATGGGCTTCGACGTCGTCCACTTCAACCTGCACAAGACGTTCTCGCAGCCGCACGGCGGCGGCGGGCCTGGCGGGGGGCCGATCGCGGTGCGCGACATCCTCGAGCCGTACCTGCCGGTGCCGACCGTGGCGCGCGACGGGGGCACCTTCCGCTGGCACGAGGAGCGGCCGAAGTCGATCGGGCGCGTGCGCGCGTTCGGCGGCCCGTTCGGCGTGTTCGTGCGCTCCTATGCCTACATCCGCGCGTACGGCCCGCAGCTTCGGGACATGTCCGAGGCTGCAGTGCTGAACGCGAATTACCTGCTGGCGCGGCTGCGTGAGGCGTACGACCTGCCGTACGACCGGCTCTGCATGCACGAGTTCGTCGTCTCCGCCCGCTCGCTGAAGCGCGAGCACGGCGTGAGCGCGCTCGACGTGGCCAAGCGGCTGATCGACCACGGCTTCCATCCCCCGACCATCTACTTCCCGCTCGTCGTTCAGGAGGCGCTGATGATCGAGCCGACCGAGACCGAGACGGTCGAGACGCTCGACGCGTTCGCCGAGGCGATGCTCGACATCGCGCGCGAGTCGGTCGACGACCCGGAGGCGCTGAAGCACGCGCCCACGAACGCGGTGGTCGGGCGGCTCGACGAGGTGAAGGCGGCGAAGCGCGTGGTCGTGCGCTACGGGTTCGAGAACCACCCTGACCTGAGCGACGAGCCGCTGAAAGAGCCGGTGGCCGCCGAGGCGCCGAAGGGCGTCTGAATGGAGGAGCTCGGCCTCTTCCCGCTCGGCATCGTCGTCCTGCCCGGCGAGCTGACGCCGCTGCACATCTTCGAGCCGCGCTACCGCGAGCTCGTCGGCGAGGCGGTCGACAACGAGACGCCGTTCGGGATCCTGCTCACCGACGACGAGGGCCTCCGCGAGGTGGGCACCTCCGTGCGCGTCACCGAGGTGATCGAGCGCTTCGAGGACGGGCGGTTCGTCGTCATGGTCGAGGGGGGCGAGCGGTTTCGAGTCGTGCGGCAGACCGAGGGGCGGGCGTTCCGGACGGGCGAGGTCGAGACGGTCGAGGACGGCGACGACATCGCCGGCGAGGCGCTCCGCGCGACGGCGCTGAAGCTCTTCGAGGAGCTCCGCGACGCGGTCGGCGCCGAGGTCGAGTCGCCCGAGCTCGAGGACCCGGAGCTGTCGTTCGCGATCGCCCGGCGAGTCGAGATCGACGTGCGCGCCAAGCAGTCGCTGCTCGAGTCGCAGTCCGAGCCGGATCGCCTCGAGCAGCTGGTCGGCCACCTGCGCAACGCGTCGGCGCAGCTGGAGCTCGTCCAGGAGCACGCCGCGCTCGCGCGGCGCAACGGCAACCTGCGCGGCGCCGAGAGCTAGTAGGGGGCTGGCGCTGCGGCCGCCCGGCCGCGCGGCGCCGTCGCGAGCTGGCCGCACGCCGCGGCGATGTCGCGGCCCCGCGTCAGCCGGATCGTGGCCGGCACGCCCGACCTGCGCAGGGTCTGGGCGAACGCGTCGATCGCGCGCTCGCTCGAGCCCGTGAACCCGCCGTCGGTCGGGTTGTAGGGGATCAGGTTGACCTTGAACGTGCCCTTCGGCCGCAGCAGCGCGGCCAGCTGGCGCGCCTGCTCCACGCGGTCGTTGACGCCGGCGAGCATCACGTATTCGACGAAGACCTTGCGCCGGCGGAGCTCGACGTAGCGGCGGCACTCGGCCAGCACGTCGGCGAGCGGGTAGCGCTCGTTGACCGGCATGAGGGCGCTGCGTAGTGAGTCCTCGGGCGCGTGCAGCGACAGGGCGAGGCGGATCGGCGCCTCGACCTCGTCGACGAAGCGGCGCAGGCCGGGCAGCCAGCCGACCGTGGAGATCGTCGTGCGGCGGGGCGTCACGCCGATGTCCGGCAGCCGCCGCGCGGCGGCGACGACCTCGTCGAGGTTCAGCATCGGCTCGCCCATGCCCATGAAGACCGCGTGGTCGATCGGCTCGATGCGGCGGAAATGGAGGGCCTGGTCGAGGATCTCGGACGCGGTCAGGTTGCGGCCGAACGCCATCGAGCCGGTCGCGCAGAAGGTGCACGTGAGCGGGCAGCCGGACTGCGACGACACGCAGATCGAGCGGCGCCCGTCGCGGAAGCGCATCAGCACCGCCTCGACCGGATGGCCGTCCGCGGTTCGGAAGAGCACCTTCTCGGTGCCGTCGCGCGACTTCGCCACCTCCTCGACGGCGAGTGACGAGAACGGCACCTCGCCGGCGAGCGTCTCGCGCAGGCCGGCGGGAAGGTCGGTCATCGCGTCGTAGGACTCGGCGCCGGTCGCGGCCCAGCGCCACACCTGGCGGGCGCGGTAGGCAGGCTCGCCGCGCGCGGCGAGCACCTCGTCGAGGCGGGTCGAGATCCATGGTCGAGCGTAGCCGTGTTCAGGGGCTGTCCCCGCCGGGGCAGTTTCCGGCGGGGGCTGTCCTACACAGGGTGATTCGATCTGCTGTCCCCGCCGGGGGCAGTTTCCGGCGGGGGCTGTCCCACGCAGGGTGATCCGATCTGCTGTCCCCGCCGGGGGCAGTTTCCGGCGGGGGCTGTCCTACACAGGGTGATCCGATCTGCCGTTTCCAATGGGGCTGTCCCCGAAGGGCGAAGCCCGCAGGGGGCTGTCCCAAGCCTGGGTGGTGAAGCCAGCGCGTCGTTTGGCTCAGACGCTTGGGTCAGCCCCCGATACACCCGGGGGACAGACCCAACGGCTACAGCGCGCCGACGCGGGCCAGCCACTCCGCGATCAGCTCGCCCAGCTCGGGGCCGAGGTCGGCGACCAGGTCGTGGCCGGCGCCCTCCATGCGGCGCACGTCGGCTGCCGGGAGCGCGGCCCGGAACCGCGCCACGGCCTCTGCCACGGTACGGCTCGAGCTCGGCGGGCTCGGACGCGACCAGCATGAGCACCGGCAGCTGCGCGAGCACGCTCCAGGTGGACGTGATCGACTCGCGGTACAGCTCGTCCTGGATCGCTGCCCGCGCCTCGGGCGCGACGCGGGCGACGACCGCATCGCCGTCCTCGCGCACGCCGGCGCGGAAGATCTCGCCGAGCTCCGGCGTCCAGCGGCGGAGGCCGTCGCGCGCGTCGGCGTCGAAGGCGTCCCAGTCCGGCCAGCGCCAGCTCTCGTTCGCGGCGCGAGCCTGCTCGAGCCGCTCGACGTACGACAGCGGCTCGACGCCCGGCTGGTCGCGCGGGTCGCCGTAGCCGGCGTCGAGCAGCACGACCGCCGAGACTCGCTCCGCACGCGCGGCGGCGTACCGGGCAGCCACCATCGCGCCCCACGATTGCCCGATCAGCACGGCTCGCTCCGCGTCCAGATCGTCAAGCAGTGCGTCGAGCACCTGCGCCAGCGCGCGTGTCCGGTAGCCCGAGCGCGGCAGCTTGGGCGACGCGCCGTGACCTGGCCCGTCAGGCGCGACGACGTGCGCGCCGCGGGCGACGAGCGGCCCCGCGAGCTCGGCCGCGTACTCGCCGGTCGTGACCGGCCCGAGCGCGTGCCAGAACACGACCGGCACGCCGTCGATCGGCCCCCATTCGCGAACCGCGAGGCGCACCCCGGCGACCTTCCTCACCGAGAACGGCACACCGCATCTGACGCCGCGCGGGCGCTTAGGTTTGCTCTGCTAGGAATCCGCACTCGTGATCGACCTCCGCTCCGACACGCTCAGCCAGCCGTCCCCGGGCATGCGCCAGGCGATCGCGAACGCCGTCGTCGGCGACGAGCAGAAGCGCGAGGACCCGACCGTGCTCGAGCTGGAGCAGCGTGCGGCGGCGCTCCTCGGCCAGGAGGAAGCGGTGTTCCTGCCGACCGCGACGATGGCGAACCAGATCGCCCTGCGCGTGCTCACCGAGCCCGGCCACGAGCTGCTTGCCGAGGAGAACTCGCACATCATGGTGTACGAGTCCGGCGGCCCAGCCGTTCACTCAGGCCTCAACATGCGCGGCCTGCCCGGCGACCGCGGCCGGCTGGGCACAGACCAGATCCGCGCCGCCGTCCGCTACGACGAGGACCTCCATTTCTCGGCCACGCGGGTGGTCTCGCTGGAGAACACGCACAACGCGTCCGGCGGGCGCGTCTGGCCGCTCGACGAGCTGGCCGCCGTCGTCGCGACGAGCCGCGAGCTCGGCCTCAACGTCCACCTCGACGGCGCGCGGCTGATGAACGCTGCGGTCGCCTCGGGTGTGCCGGCCGCGGAGATCGGCCGCCAGTTCGACACGGTCACGCTCTGCCTGTCCAAGGGGCTCGGCTGCCCGCTCGGCGCGCTCGTGGCGGGATCCGCGGAGCGGATGAAGAAGGCGCGCCGCTTCAAGTTCCTGTTCGGCGGCGCGATGCGCCAGGCCGGCATCGTGGCCGCCGCCGGCGTCTACGCGTTCGACCACCACATACGACCGGCTCGCCGACGACCACCGGCACGCACGGCGGCTCGCCGAGGGCCTCGTGGCCGCGGGGCTGCCCGTCGACCTCGACCAGGTGCAGACGAACTTCGTCCAGCTCGACGTCGGCCGTCTCGACCTGACGAGCGCCGAGGCGATCGCACGGCTCCGCGAGGCGGGCGTCGGCATGTCGGTCACGATCCACCCGAACGTCCTGCGGGCCGTCACGCACCTCGATATCGGCGACGAGGACATCGAGACGGCGATCGAGGCGATCCCGCGCGCCCTGGGCGTCCTTGTCCCAGGCTGACCACGAGCGCTGGCTGAGAGCGCTCCAGACTGAGCGCCGCCTGCCGAGCGTGAGCGCCGCGGTCTTCGTGCGCGGCGAGCCGGTCTGGCAGCTCGCGGTCGGGCTCGCCGACGTCGCCGCCGGCCGCGAGGCGACGCCCGACACCCAGTACCGCGTCGCCTCGATCACCAAGACGTTCACGGCGGCCGCGGTGATGCAGCTCCGCGACGCGGGCGCGGTCGAGCTTGACGCGCCCGTCGCCGAGTACGTGCCCGAGCTTGCCGACCGCCGTGTGGTCGTCAAGGACCTGCTCTCGCACGCCTCGGGCCTGCAGCGCGAGGAGCCGGGGGCTGAGTGGGAGCCGATCGCGTTCCTGACGCACGACGAGCTCTTCGCACGCATGGGCGAGGCGGCGCGCGTGCTCGAGCCCCGCGACGAGTTCCACTACTCGAACCTCGGCTACATGCTGCTCGGCGAGATCGTCGCCCGCACGTCCGGCACGCCCTACACGACCTACGTGGAGGAGCGGCTGTTCGCGCCGGTCGGGCTCGACGCGACGACCTGGGATCCGCTCCCCACGGCCGCGGTCGGCTACCACCTGGAGCCCTGGACCGACGTCGCACACGTCGAGGCGGTGCCCGACCTCGGGCAGGGTCGCGCGTCGGGCCAGCTCTGGAGCACGACCCCCGACCTCGCGCGCTGGGCCGGCTTCCTGCGCGACCCGGATCCCGGCGTGCTGCGCCCGGAGACCGTCGCCGAGATGTGCCGCCTGCAGACGATGGCCGACCACGCCGCGTGGAAGCGCGGCTGGGGGCTCGGAATCTGCCTCTGGCGCGAGGGCGAGCGGCTGTTCGCCGGGCACAGCGGCGGGATGAACGGCTTCCTCTCGAACTTCGCGTTCGACCTCCGCGGCCGGACGGGCGCCGTGCTCCTCACCAACGCGAGCACGAACCTGCCGGTCGAGGCGCTGGGCGTCGAGCTCGCTGCGAAGGCGGCGGAGACTTCAGAGCCGGCACCCGACCCGTGGCGGCCGGGCGAGGCGCCGCCGGCCGAGCTCGACGGCGTACTCGGCAACTGGTGGACGGAGGGGTACGAGTTCGTGGTCTCGTTCCGCGACGGGTCACTGCAGGCGCGAGCGGCCGGCTCCACGGTCGATCCAGCGGTCTTCGAGCGCCTGGGCCCCGACCGCTACGTGGGCGTCTCGGGCCGCGAGCGCGGAGAGCCGCTCGAGATCGTGCGCGACGGCGACGGCCGGCCGGTGAAGCTCCTGTGGGCGACGTACCCGATGACGCGCACGTCGCTGCCGATGACCTAGCCGCGGTCGCCGGCGATGAAGAACGCGGTGGCCGCGACCGCGTAGCCGCCGATCAGCACCGCGCCGCGCCAGCGAGTCGACTCGCCCTTCGCGAGCAGCGCCGACGTGAGGATCACGGCTCCGGCAATCGCGCCGAGCTCGACCGGCCGGAACGAGAGCGACAGCGGGTCGATCGGCCACGAGAGCAGCGCGACCAGCGGGATCAGGAAGACGGCCACCTGCGCAGCCGAGGCGAGCGCGATCTCGGCGGCCAGCTTGATGTTGCCGCGGTGCGCGACCACGACTGCGCCGCCGTGCTCGGCAGCGTTGCCGACGATCGCCACGATCACCGCCGCGACGAAGAAGTCGCTCAGGCCGGCGCTCTCGGCGAACGTGTCGATCGAGCCGACGAGGATCTCGGCGATGAGCGCGGTGACGACGGTGGCCGCGCCGAGCACGACCAGGGCCCTGGCGAGGCTCCAGCCCTCGAACTCGTCGTAGTCGATCTCCTCCTGGACGACGCGGTGGCGGCGCAGGTTGAAGAACGTCACGCCGACGTAGAGCACGAGGAGCACGATCGCCGGCGCGATCGAGAGGTAGGCGATGAAGTTCCGCTCAGGGTCGCCGTGGAACGCCGGGATCGCAGGGATCAGGAAGACGACGACGGCCACCGCGACGAGCCCCAGCGAGATGAAGCTCGACGACCGGTCGATCGGCCCGCGCCCGCCGAAGACGAGCGAGAAGCCGAGCACGAGCAGGAGGTTGCCGACGACCGAGCCGGTGAGCGACCCGCGGACGACCTCGAAGTTGGCGGCGTTGATGGCGAACAGGGCGATGATCAGCTCGGGCGCGTTGCCGAAGGTCGCGTTGAGGAAGCCGCCGATCGTCGGTCCCGTGTGGTGCGCCGCGTGCTCCGTCGCCTCCCCGATCAGCCACGCCAGTGGCACGAGCGCGACCGCCGACAGGACGAAGTCCGCGGTGTCGCCGGGCTGGACCAGGTAGTGGACGAGGAGTGTGGCCGGGGCGAGCGCGATCGACGCCCAGAGGATCCTCCGTGCCACGCGGGCCAGCCTACTGACGGCGCCGCTTGCGCCGGCCGCCGGTAGAACACCGCCGTGATCGACGCGGTGCTCTTCGACTGGGGCGACACGCTCATGCCCTACGACGCGCAGGCGGACGACGCGTTCGTCCAGGCGCGCACGGAGGCGGGGCTGGCGGTGCTCGATGGGCGGACGGACGTGTCGCCGGAAGCGATCGCGGGGTGGTTTCGCGAGCACTTCGACGAGCTCTTCGCCTCCGACGCCGAGGAGGACTTCGACCACCTCGAGATGCTCGCGCGCTGCTTTCGCGACCTCGGGGCCGAGCTGTCGAAGGACGACGTCCGCGCCTATGCGGAGGCGAGCCTGTGGGAGGGCGAGATGCTGCTCTTCCCTCATGCGCACGCCTTGCTCGATGCGCTCCGCGCACGCGGGCTCAAGACCGCGATCGTCTCCAACACGTCGGTTCCCGGCTGGCTGCTCGAGCCGGTACTCGAGAAGCAGGGGCTCGCGTCGCGCATCGACGCAGCCGTGTTCTCGTCGGAGGTCGGCAAGCGCAAGCCGCACCCGCTGATCTTCCAGCGCGCGGTCGAGGCGACCGGCGTCCCGGCGGAGCGGTCGCTCTTCGTCGGCGACCGCGTGCGTCAGGACGTGCGCGGCGCGCGCGACGCCGGCATGGTGACCGTGCAGGCGCTGTGGAGCCGGGCGGACGAGCACGCCGACGGGGCCGAGCCGGACTTCGAGGCGTACACGATGATCGACGTCCTGAACGTCGTCACGAGGCTCAATGAGACCCGCTGAGCAAGCATTTTCGGCCGCTGATGTCAAGTCTTGCGGTGCCCCCCGGAGGTGCCGACAATCCGCCCTATGGACACCCGGCCCACGGCTCCCGTGAGGACCCTGCCGCTCCATCCGCAGCAGGAGACCGAGTGCCGTCGCTGCGACGTCCACTGCGACAAGGTCGTGTACCCCGCCGCCTGCGTGGAGCGCGCGTGCCCATTCGTCTACGCGTACGAGGAGTTCGGCCGGCGCTACGTGGGCTGCATGCAGAAGGTGTATTCGGTCGAGATCGACCTGGACATGCTCCAGCGGGCCGAACGGCGCGGCGCCGGGTTCGGCGCGGTCAAGGCCATGCGGGCGCCGCTGCCGATGTGCGAGGCGGACGTGTCGAGCTGCTACGAGGCGAAGGGCGAGGCGCTCGGCTGCGTCAACCCGGAGTTCTTCGAGCTGGCGCTCGACCGGCCGAGCTTCCGCGTCTTCGCGCGGCTCGCGCCGAACAAGTAGCGCCGGCTAATCGATCAGCGCCAGGTGCCGCTCCAGCGTGCCGTCGGCGAGCAGGCGCGCCAGATCGGGCTGGTCGTCGACATCCGGAGCGCGCGTGCGCAGGAACGCCAGCAGCTCTGCGCCAAGGCGGCCGACGGCTTCGCGAACCTCGGCGTCCGACGCCTGGGTGACGCCGAGACACGCAGCGAGGTCGCGGGCGTAGCCCGTCGGCGCGACGGCGAGCCCGAGCGCGGCACCGAGCGCGTCGCGGCGGTCACGCACGACCCGCTCGGTGTTCAGTGGAATGAGAAGCCTCGGCGCGAGCGCGGCAGCGCTCTGTGCGAACCAGCGCAGGCCTGGGTCGTCGCCGGCGCTTGCTGCCCGCTTCGCCTTGAGCACGAAGTCGACGAAGTCCTCGAGCTCCGGCTCGGCGGCCGGGTGCCGCAGCGACGCATCGTCGCCCAGCCGGGTTCGCGTCTCGCCGTCCGCGAACAGGTAGACGGCGGTGTCGAGCGCGGGGAAGCCGAGCGACCAGTGCGCTGGCTCGGCCGCGTTGGCCAGCCAGCCATCGGACGTGGTCGCCCCGGCCGAGACGTGCAGCGGTACATCTCTGGGCCGCTCTTCGAACCACGTGCGGTAGCCGACGCGCGGTGACGGCGTGATCGCCGTCAGGTCGAGGTCGCTTCCCGCCTCCGCAGTGTCCTTCGCGTAGCTACCCGTGAGCAGCACCGCGGTTGCGTCCGGCTCCCACGCGAGCAGCCGTTCGATGATGCGCTCGGAAAGCTCCGAAGCGATGCCCTCGACCTGTCGCTGGAGTCGTGGCACTTCGCGACGCTACGGGTGGCCGGCGCCCGCCTCTTCGAGGATGCGCCGGGTCACCGTCACCCACATATCGCGAACTGCGGCTTCGCGCCACCTGTGGGCGAGCCGCCAGAGGGCCGCGTACGTGATCGGGCCGCGGATGCCGTCCGCGCCGGCGATCTCCACCATCGCCGCGAGCAGGCGCTCGTAGCCGCGGCGTGCGAGTCGAGGCATGTCGAGCGCCAGCCGGTGCCACTCGAACAAGAGCGTCGTCGCATCGCTCGCGCGGCTGCCGATCCCGACTCGTCCCGGTCGACCACCGGGACGCGCCGTTATCGAGGCGCATCCCGCAGCGAACTGTGGGCCGAACTCCTCGCCGAGCCGCCTCTCGACGAGGGCCGCGAGCGCGGCGTCGCTCACGCCCGCTTGCGCTTGGGCTTGACCCAGCGCGCGTGCAGGTCGCGCAGGTCCTGCACGTCCTCGGCGCCGGGGTGGTGGCCGTCCCTGCCGGCCGTCTCGAGCACCGCGGGCAGGCCCTGCACGGATGGATGCGCGAGGAAGACGCCGAGCTGCTCGCCGATCTCGCCCTCGCCGACGTTGGCGTGGCGGTCGCGGTTCGAGCCGAGCGGCGCCTGCGAGTCGTTCACGTGCAGCCAGCGCAGCCGGTCGAGGCCGATCGCCTTGTCCAGCGAATCGAGGACCGCGCCGTACGCCTTCGGGTCGCGCACGTCGCAGCCGGACACGAACAGGTGGCACGAGTCGAGGCAGATCCCGAGCCGCGGGTGGCCGTCGAGCCGGTCGAAGATCGTCGCCAGCTCATCCACGGACCGGCCGATCGTGTTGCCCGTGCCGGCGGAGTTTTCCATCAGCAGCCACGTGTCGCCCTCGCACTGGTCGAGCGCGAGCTGCATCGCGGGCACGACACGCTCGAGCCCCGCCTCGAAGCCGGCGCCCAGGTGCGACCCGACGTGGAAGACCACCGACGCGCCAATCGCCGACGCGGCGCCCACCGTCTTGCAGAGCGTCGTCGCCGACTTCTCGTACATCTCGTCGTTCGGTGTCGCCAGATTCACCAGGTAGAGCCCATGGATGAGGGCCGCCGTAACCGGCCCGGCTTCGAGCCGCTCGCGGAAGCGCTTCAGGTCGGCCGGGTCGTGGTTGGGGAAGGCCCACGCCCGCGGGCTCTGCGCGAACAGCTGCACCGCGTCGCAGCCGATCGCCTCCGCCCGGTCGAGCGACGCTTTGATCCCGCCCGAGCAGTGGGCCCCGAAGAGCACGGCAGTAACCTACCCGCGTGTCCGTCCGGGTCAGAATGGCGCCGTCGCCGACCGGCTTCCTCCACATCGGCGGTGTGCGCACCTTCCTCTTCAACTGGCTGTTCGCGCGCCAGCTGGGCGGCGAGTGCCTGCTCCGCATCGAGAACACCGACACGAGCCGCGAGGTGGCCGAGTCGGTCGAGCAGATCCAGCGCTCGCTGCAGTGGCTCGGCATCGACTGGGACGGCCCGGTCACGTTCCAGCTCGACGCGATGCCGCGGGCGCGGGAGCTTGCCGACAAGCTCGTCGCCGAGGGCACGGCCTACGAGGACGAGGGCGCGATCCGCTTCCGCATGCCCGACGACGGCGTAACGGGCTGGGAGGACGCCGTGCGGGGCTGGATCGAGTTCCCGAACGAGAAGCTCGAGGACGTCGTGATCGTCCGCTCGGACGGCCGCCCGACCTACAACTTCGCCTCGCCGGTGGAGGACATGGACGACGCGATCACGCACGTGATCCGCGCCGACGACCACGTCTCGAACACGCCGAAGCAGATCCAGATCCTGCGCGCACTCGGTGCCGAGCTGCCCGTCTACGCCCACGTGCCGAATGTGCTCGGCGAGGACGGGAAGAAGCTGTCGAAACGCCACGGAGCCCAGTCGGTCGACGAGTTCCGCGAAGCGGGCTACCTCCCCGAGGCGCTGATGAACTTCCTGGCGCTGCTCGGCTGGTCGTACGACGACAAGACCACGGAGATGACGCCGGCCGAGCTCATCGAGCGCTTCTCGCTGGACCGCGTCGGCTCCAGCCCGGCGACCTTCGACTACGAGAAGCTCGAGTGGCTGAACGGCGTACACCTCCGGGCGCTCTCGGACGAGGCGTACGGCGACCGGCTCGTTACGTTCCTGGCCGAGCAGGGCATCGACTGGCCAGAGGCGCTCGTGCGCCAGACCGTCCCCCTCGTGAAGGAGAAGCTCTCGACGCTCGGCCAGTACCCCAGCTACGCCGGCTTCTTCTTCCAGGACGTGGAGGTCGACCGGGCCGCGTTGAACGGCGGCGCGCCGATCCTCGCTGCGGCCGCCGAGGAGCTGGCGACCGTCGAGCCGTTCACCGCCGCGCGGATCGAGGAGACCCTGCGCGGGGTCGCCGAGCGCCTCGAGCTGTCGCCGCGCAAGGCGTTCCAGCCCATCCGGATCGCGGTCACCGGCTCGAACGTGTCGCCCGGCCTGTTTGAGAGCATCGAGCTGCTCGGCCGCGACCGCTCGCTCGAGCGGATCCGCGCCGCCGCCGCATGAAGGAGGGCAGCGGCCGCACGGTGCTGGTCGTCGACGACGATCCCGCGCTGCGGATGCTGTGCCGCGTCAACCTCGAGCTCGACGGCTACACCGTGCTCGAGGCCGGGACTGTCGACGACGCCGCGGAGAGCGCCGGCTTGGCCGACGTGGACGTCATCCTGCTCGACGTGCGGATGGGCGCAGGCGTGGGGGACGGGCTGACGCTGCTCGACCGGCTGCCGCAGCCGCGGCCCGGCGTCGCGCTCCTGACCGGCTCGGTCGACCTGACCTCCTTCGAGCGCCCCGTCGAGGTCGACGCGGTCATCTCGAAGCCCTTCGCGCTCGAGGATCTCGCGACCGTCGTGAGGGAGCTGGCCGCCCGGTGAGCACTCCGACCGTCGTGAACGCCGTTGACTTCGAGGACCGCCTTCGCCGCTACCGCTACGAGCGCATGGAGGAGGGCCGCGCCGTGCGTGTGGGGGAGAAGGAGACCTCGGAGGGCGCGGCGATCGTCGCCGCCTACGCCGACCTGTTCACGCTGGAGCAGCGCGACGCGCTCCTCGCGGTGGAGCGGGCTTCCTCCGGCGATGACCAGCGCGAGCGCCTCTACCGGCTGCGCAAGTCGTGCGAGGGCGGGCTCATCGCGCTGGAGGTGGCCGAGCTGGCCGACGAGGTCGAGAACCGGATCCTGGCCGCGCGCGTGCCGTTCCAGGGCGACGAGCTGCCGCTGCGCTCGGCCCAGGCGCGCCTCGCCGTCATGGACGAGTACGGCGACCGCGAAGAGCTCGGCGCGGCGACCTCGCAGGTGTCGGCCGGGTTCAACGACGACCGGCTAGACCTCGTTCGGCGCATCGAGGCGCTCGACGCGGAGATCTCGGGCATCGCGGACCCCGTGGAGCGCAACGAGGAGGAGAAGGGCATCTCGCTCCGCGAGCTCTCGGCCGCTCTGCACGCGGCGAGCGGGAAGCTGACGGACGCGTATGGCCCGGTTCGCGACCGCTGGCTCGACCGGCTGCTCGGGCCGGCGCGCGACGACGTGCCCGCCTCGTTCCACGTCGGCTACGTGCGGCGCCTGTCCCCGCTAGCCGACACCTACACGAAGGAGCGTGCGGTTCAGGTTTGCCTCGAGACGCTGCGCGCTCTCGGCCTCGACCTCGAGGGCCAGCCGAACATCCGGCTCGACCTCGACGATCGGCCGCAGAAGAGCCCGCGCGCGTGCGTCATCCCGTCCGACCCGCCGGCGGTGGTGCATCTGATCACGCGTGCACAGGGCGGCATCCACGACTACGCCGCGTTCCTCCACGAGGCCGGGCATGCGCTGCACTACGCGGGCGCGGACGAGTCCCTGCCGTACACGTTCCGCGCCGTCTCGCGCGACCATGCGCTGACGGAGATCTACTCGTACATCGTCGAGGCGATCTCGCGGGAGCCGGGCTGGCACGAGCGCTACTTCGGGCTGTCACCCGAGCAGGCGGCCGAGAACGCGGAGGCGACCGTGTTCGTCGAGACGTTCCTGTACCGCCGCTACGAGGCGAAGCTGCGGTTCGAGCTCGAGTTCTGGTCGGCGTTCGGCTCGGACGGCGACGGCATGCCGGCGCGGTACTCGGAGCTCCTGACCGAGGCGACGGGCGTGCGCTACGCGCCCGAGAACTACCTGGCCGACATGGACGCGGGTTTCTACTCGGCGGACTACCTCCGCGCCTGGATCCGCTCCTCGCAGCTGCGTGAGTACCTGTCCCGCGAGATCGGGCCCGAGTGGTGGTGCGACTCGCGGACGGGCGACTTCCTCCGCGAGCTGTGGGCAGAGGGCACGCGCCCGACGAGCGAAGAGGTGGCCGCCCGGCTGGGCTACGAGCCGCTCGACACGGGCCCGCTCGTCTCCGCCCGCGGCGCGTAACCCCAAGTTCCGTAACCGCCCGATTCGCGCAAAGACAGGGTCTGTCCCAGGTGTATCGGGGCTGACCCACACAGGGTGACTCGATCTAAAGGCTCAGGCGCCGTGGGTCTGTCCCCAGCCGTATCGGGGGCTGACCCAAGCTGTTGACCCGAGCCGCGGCCGAGGGCGCGATGCTTGGGTCAGCCCCCCGATACACCCCGTGGGACAGACCCACGGCGCCTGAGCCGTTAGATCGAATCAGCTTATGTGGGTCAGCCCCCGATACGGCCTGGGGACAGACCCTGTCTTTCCGCGGCTCCGCCCTATCTTTCCGCGGCTCCGGGGACAGAAATCGAGCCAGCCTGTGTGGGTCAGCCCCCGATACGGCCTGGGGACAGACCCTGTCTTTGCGTCGGTTCGTGTAACCGGCGCGGCTCCCTGCAAAGCGCAACGGGCGCCCAAAAGGACGCCCGCACTCACACACCCCCGGCGGGATTCGAACCCGCGATCTCCTGGCTGAGAACCAGGCATCCTGGGCCACTAGACGACGGGGGCTTGCCGGACGGACTGTAGCAGCGTCGGCGGCTGAATCGGGGCCATAGGGCGCTTTGGCGGCGTGAGCGCGACCGCAGCTGAGAGACTCGCCCCCGTGCAGGAGGGGCTTCGCACGGGCGCTCGGACGAGCGCCCGTCGCTGTTCGGGGGCGTGCGGTCAAGCTCGTGGAGGGTGGGTAGTTCGCCCCAGCCCGATCGGGGTCGCAGCGGATGCCGGCCGGCCGGTCAGCGCCCATCGTTGATCTGCGATCGACGATGAGCCGCTTGGCTCGAGGAGGCGGATGCCATGAACTGCTTCGAGTGTGCGAAGGTCAACGACGCCGTCGCGGCGGTCGGGGTCTGCAGGCACTGCGGCGTCGGCCTCTGTCTCGACCACCTTATGGAAGCGCGCGAACGGCGCGTGGGCGGCACGCTGTACGGCTGCGCGCATACGCTGCCCGGCAGCAAGCCGCTTCGCGGCGTGCCGGCGGGCATCGCGGCTGCAGCCCGCCATCACACGGCGGACGCGGCATGACGACCGCGCTCGACACGACCCTCGAGCAGGAGGTCGCGGCCCTCGCCAAGGCGCTCGGCCACCCGGCGAGGGTTCGCATCATGCGGCTCCTGCTCGCGCACGACGCCTGCTACTGCGGGGAGCTCGTCGACGAGCTCCCGCTCGCGCAGGCGACGGTGTCGCAGCACCTCAAGGTCCTGAAGGACGCCGGGCTCGTCGTCGGCGAGATCGACGGCCTGCGGACGTGCTACTGCGCGAGCCGCGAGCACCTGGCACGGCTGCACGACCTCCTGGGCGACCTCCTCGACGAGGCGGTCGAGCTCACGGCCCCCTGCGACTGATGGCCGTCACCGCACACCGTCCAACAGCGTCGCCTGCCCCGCGTGCGGACGACGCTGCCGTCCTGAGGAAGCTCTCGACGCTCGACCGCTTCCTCCCGCTCTGGATCGGGCTCGCCATGGCCGCCGGGCTCGCGCTCGGCGCCCTGATCCCGAGCCTGAACGACGGCCTGGACCGCCTTCGCGTCGGCACCGTCTCGCTCCCGATCGCCCTCGGGCTGCTGCTGATGATGTACCCGGTGCTCGCGAAGGTGCGCTACGAGGAGCTCGGTCGCCAGCGGCACGACGGTGTCTCGAACAGGCTCTTCTTCGGCGTCTCGCTGTTCCTCTCGTGGGTGATCGGGCCGCTGTTCATGTTCGCGCTTGCGTGGCTGTTCCTCGCCGACCAGCCGGAGTACCGCACCGGCGTGATCATCGTCGGCCTCGCGCGTTGCATCGCAATGGTGCTGATCTGGAACGACCTCGCGAAGGGCGATCGCGACCGCGCCGCGATGCTCGTCGTCTTCAACGCGATCTTCCAGGTGCTCGCGTTCTCGCTGCTCGGCTACTTCTACTTGACCGTCCTCCCGGGCTGGCTCGGTCTGGACACGCAAGGCTTCGAGGTGGGGATCTGGGAAGTCGCGCGGACGGTGGTGATCTTCCTCGGCATCCCGCTCGCCGCCGGCTTCCTCACCCGCCGGATCGGGCTCAAGCGCAAGGGGCGCGACTGGTACGACCGCGAGTTCCTGCCGCGGATCGGCCCGATCACGCTCTACGGCCTGCTGTTCACGATCGTGATCCTGTTCGCGATCCAGGGCGACACGATCACGTCCGAGCCGGCCGACGTCGCCATGATCGCGCTCCCGCTGCTCACCTACTTCGTCGTCATGTGGGTGGCGGGGTTCGTGATCGGCAAGCTGATCGGACTGCCCTACGCGCAGACCGCAAGCCTCGGTTTCACGGTCGCGAGCAACGACTTCGAGCTCGCGATCGCGGTTGCGGTCGGCGTCTTCGGCGCGACGTCGGGCGAGGCGCTTGCCGGCGTCGTCGGGCCGCTCATCGAGGTTCCCGTGCTCGTCGGGCTCGTGTACGTCGCGCTCTGGGCGCGCCGGTTCTGGCGGCGGCCCGCGCGCGTCCCGGCCGTCGCCTGAGCGGCGGCAGCTGACACACTCGGCCGGTGGAAGGGCTGCGGACGGGCGGCGACGGCGTCACGCGCTGCTGGTGGGCCGGGGACGACCCGCTCATGTGCGCCTACCACGACGACGAGTGGGGGAGGCCGCAACGCGACCCGGCCGCGCTCTTCGAGCTCCTGACGCTCGAGTCGTTCCAGTCGGGCCTCTCGTGGAGCACGATCCTCAACAAGCGCGAAGGCTTCGTGCGCGCGTTCGACGGCTTCGACGCCGCCCGCGTGGCCGGCTACGGCGACGCGGAGGTCGAGCGGCTGCTCGGCGACGCGGCCATCGTCCGCCACCGCGGCAAGATCGAGTCGGCGATCGCGAACGCACGCGCCATCGAGGCGCTGGATGTGCCGCTCGCCGAGCTCCTGTGGTCGGCCGCGCCGCCCGAGCGTGCCCGTCCGCGCACGCCGGCCGAGATCCCCGCGCAAACCGCAGAGTCGACGGCGCTCTCGAAGGAGCTGAAGCGCCGCGGGTTCCGCTTCCTCGGCCCGACGACCGTCTACGCATTCATGCAGGCAGCCGGCCTCGTCGACGACCACGTCGAAGGTTGCTCGGTAAAGAACGTCGCTCCGTAAGACAGTCTCCACTGCGCATGCCGTCTTGGTCGGCTTCCGCGGGCGAGCGCTCTAAGACGGGTGAGGGACAGGATGAATCCTGTCCCTCGAGCTCACGGGTCTCCGAGCGCCGTTCATCTCAGACGGAGTGACTGTCTTCCCGCCCCAAGAGCCGCTGGTCACACGGCAGGACCATTTAGCCGTCTGAGACGAGCCGATCTCGGTAGCCGAGCAAGACCGACGGGACAGGATTCATCCTGTCCCTCACCCGTCTGAGACAGCTCGCTCTCGGTAGCCCGCTAGGACAGCGCAGCGTCGCCCGGCCGCGGCTCGTCCACGCCGCTCTCCGGGACACCGACCGGTGCGGGCCGCAACGGCCGCAGGTACAGGAGCTCGTACAGGAGCGCCGCGATCGCGCCGCCGAGGATCGGGCCGACGTACCAGATCCACGCGTCGCTCCAGTTGTTGTCGACGACGTGGGAACCGAACGCGCGGGCCGGGTTCATCATCGCGCCCGTGAGCGGCCCGCCCACGAGGACGTCGATGGTGATGGTCAGGCCGATTGCGAAGCCGGCGATCGCCTTGAAGGTGCCGCGGCTGTCGGCTGCCGTCGCGAAGATGACGAAGACGAGAAACGACGTCAGCAGCGCCTCGAGCACGAGCCCCTCGCCGGTCGACAGCCTCGGGTCGAGCGCGGGCGCGCCGTAGCCCGCCGCCTTCGCGGTCGTCCCGGGGTAGAGCCAGCGCACCATGCCGGCGGCCGCGATGCCGGCGAGGCACTGAGCGACGATGTACATCAGCGCGAGCAGCGGTGCGATCCGGCGCGTCACGAGGAAGCCGATCGTCACCGCCGGGTTGAAATGCCCGCCGGAGATGTGTGCGAGCGCCGAGACCACGATCGCGAGCGCGAGCCCGTTCGCGAGCGCGATGATCAGCAGTGCCTGCTCGCCTGCGATCCCGGCCGAGATCCCCGCGCCGATGCCGATGAAGAAGAAGACGAACGCGCCGATGAACTCGGCGATCATCCGCAGCACGGCGTCGAACGGCTTGTCCCAGAGCATGCCGCTCATGGCGCCGTCGTCGTCGCCCGCGTCGTCCACGACGATGACCTCCTCGACGATCACGACCTCCGGTTCGGACGGCGTCTCGCTCACGGCGCGGGAGCATAAAGGGGTTCGGCTGACGGTGTCGAGTGAGGCGTCACTTCCATCCGCGGATGTCCCCTGCGAGGATTTGCCCATGACGGCACAACCGCCGACCGACGGCGAGCTCGCGGCACGCTGCCGCGCGGGCGACGACGACGCGTGGCGACTGCTCGTCGACCGCTTCTCGCGCTACGTCTACGGCATCGCCGTCCAGGGCTTCCGGCTGCAGTCGCACGAGGCCGAGGACGTCTTCCAGGAGGTGTTCGCCCGCGCCTACGAGCGGCTGGACAGCCTGCGCGACGACGAGGCGCTGCGTCCCTGGCTGGCGCAGCTGACGCGCCGCCTGTGCATCGACTCGCTGCGCGGCCACTCGCGCGAGCAGCTCACCGAGGACGTGGACGAGGAGCTGGCCGCCGAGGAGCGGATCGCCGAGCTCGACGACGCGCTCGCCGTCCACCAGGCGCTGGCCGAGCTGCCGGAGAACTGCCGGGAGATCCTCGACCGCTTCTTCGCCCGCGACGAGAGCTACCGAACGATCGGCGACGCCCTCGACCTGCCCGCCGGGACGATCGCGAGCCGCATCTCACGGTGCCTCGTCAAGCTGCGCGACACCTTCGAGGGAAGAAAACCGGTCGCCGAACAGTCTGGAAGATCGTGAGCGCGCACGACTACGACGAGGGGCGCCTGGCCGAGCTGATCGCGGCGCTGCCCCCGGCCCCTGCGGCGTGGGTGCAGGCGGCGAAGGAGCTGCCGGCCGCCCGCCGCTCGCTGGACGGCATCGTCGAGCGGGCACGGGCCGACGCCGAGTACCGGCAGCAGGTCATCGCCGACCTCGAGGGCGCGCTCGCGAGCGCGGGGGTCGAGCCCGACCAGCGGCTCGTCGAGCAGCTCCGCCGCGAGGTCGAGCACCTCTAGCCGCGACTTGGGAGGATGACCGCCGTGGATCCCGCGGCGGAAGATCTTCTCGACCTACGCGTCTCGCACCTGCTCGAGCGCCTACCCGGGGGCGGGCCGTCGCCGGGCTCCGGCGCGGTCGCCGCGCTGTCGGCCGCACTCGCCGCCGCGCTCGTCGGCATGGTCGCGCGCGGCTCGCCGGACTGGAGCGAGGGCCGTGCCGCCGCGGCGCAGGCCGACGCGCTCCGGCGCCGGCTCGCACCGCTGAGCGGAGAGAACGCGGAGGCATACGTGCGTGCGCTCGACTCGCTCGCGCTGCCCGAGACGGTCGACCCGGACGAGCGGAACCGTGCGATCGTCACGGCGCTCGGCGAGGCGGCCGACGTGCCGCTCCGCGTGGCGGCTGCCGCGGCTGACGTCGCGCAGCTCGCCGGCGAGGCCGGGCGACACGGGGAGGCGGCGCTGCGCCCCGACGCAACGGTGGCGGCGCTGCTCGCGAGCGGGGCCGCGCGTGCGGCGGCCCACCTCGTGCACGTGAATCTCACGACGACGGACGACGACCCGCGCGTCGTCCAGTCGCGCGCGCTCGCCGAGTCGGCGGACGGCGCCGCCCGCGCGCTGCTTCACTCCACGAGCGACGCCCCCTAGGATCGCCCGGTGGCAGCCGAGCCAGAGAAGCGCGCAGCGCCCGAGCCCGAGAAGGACAAGGGCCCGCTCCCCGCGTGGAGCCTGCGCGCCGGCGACACCGAGCGGATTCGCATCCAGACCCTGTGGCCGGAGGAGGTCACGCGCGCCTGGGCATGGGGCGGGGCGGACGGGGAGGGCGTGCGCGTCTGCATCCTCGACAGCGGCGTCGAGGCCGAGCACCCGATGGTCGGCGGCCTCGGCGGCGCCAAGGTCGTCTCGCTCGCGGAGGACGGCGAGGTGGTGGTCGACGACGACAGCCGAGGGCGACGTCGTGGGCCACGGCACGGCCTGCGCCGGGATCATCCGCATGCTCGCGCCGAAGGCGGAGATCTGGAGCGTGCGCGTCCTGGGCGCCGGCGCGACCGGCAGCGGCCCGGTGCTGCTGGCCGGCCTGCGCTGGGCTGTCGACCAGGGCTACGACGTCATCAACATGAGCCTCTCGACGACGAAGAGCCAGTTCGCGGGCGTGCTCCACGAGCTCGCCGACAGCGCCTACTTCCGCCGCACCGTGCTCGTCGCGTCGGCGCACAACATGCCCGTCGAGAGCTACCCGTGGCGCTTCTCCTCGGTGATCTCCGTCGGGAGCCACGAGGAGGACGACCCGTACGTCTACTACTACAACCCCGACCCGCCGGTCGAGTTCTTCGCCCGCGGCGTGAACCTCGACGTCGCCTGGCGCGGCGGCGGCCAGATCCGGGCCACCGGCAACAGCTTCGCGACGCCCCACCTGGCGGGAATCTGCGCGCTCGTGTTGAGTAAGCACCGCGAGCTGACGCCCTTCCAGCTGAAGAACGTGCTCTACCTCACGGCCAACAACTTGCGGGACGACTGATGAGCGACGGCGAGCTACGTGACGCGGTCGGCGCCGGCGTGCTCGGCTCCGAATCCGACTACCAGGCGCTGCTCCAGTCGATCGTCGAGGTCGCGCGCTCGATCTTCGACGCCAAGGCCTCGTCGATCATGCTGCTCGACGAGGAGGCGGACGAGCTCGTGTTCGAGGCGGTCGCCGGCGAGGGCTCCGAGACGCTGATCGGCCAGCGCTTCCCGTCCAGCACCGGCATCGGCGGCTGGGTGCTCGTCACACGCCAGCCGCTCGTGATCGAGGACCTGCGCCAGGACCCGCGTTTCGACCGCTCGAGGGCCGAGCAGACCGGCTACGTGCCCGAGGGGATGATGTGCGTCCCGTTGCTGCACGAGGAGCGCGCGCTCGGCGTCCTGTACGTCCTCGACCGGCCGCAGGACTCGCGCTTCACGCTCGCCGAGATGGACCTGCTCGGCCTGTTCGGGAACCAGGCGGCGATCGCGCTCCAGCTGCTTCAGCGGGCGCGCCGCGTCCAGGGGCTGATGGAAGGCGCGACCGGCGACGACGTCGCCGCAGTCGCGCAGCTCGCCGAGGCGGTCGACCAGCTCGAGGACGAGAAGCGCACCGCGGGCGTGCAGCTGATCCGCTCGATCTCGAGGATCCTCCGCTGAGCGTCTTCGAGCGCAGCACGCTCGGCAACGGGCTGCGCGTCCTCCAGGCGCCGATGGGCCACGCGCAGTCGACCGGCTGTTTCGTCATGTTCGCCGCCGGGTCGCGCTACGAGACGCGGGAGACCAACGGTCTCGCGCACTTCGTGGAGCACATGCTTTTCTGTGGCACGCCGCGCCGGCCCACCGTCCGCGCGCTCACCGGCGAGGTCGACGCGATCGGCGGGCTCTTCAACGCGTCGACGAGCAAGGAATACACCTACTACTACGTCAAGTGCGCCTCGCAGTACGCGCAGCAGGCGCTCGACGTGCTTGCCGACATGGTGCGCAACTCGCTGTTCGAGGAGAGCGAGATCGAGCGTGAGAAGGGCGTCGTGATCGAGGAGCTGCGGGCATACAACGACGCGCCGAAGGACTACGTCGACGAGATCTTCGAGATGCTGCTGTACGGCGACACGCCGCTCGGGCGGCGCACGATCGGGACCGAGGAGAGCGTGCGAGCCGTGACGCGCGATACGTGCCTCGAGTACGTGGGCCGTCTCTACGAGCCGTCGCGGATGATCGTCGGCCTCTCCGGGCGCATCGACGAGGGCCTGGTCGGCAAGGTCGACGAGCTGTTCGGCGACCTGGAGGCCCGTCCGGCACCGCCGGCCGATCCGCAGGGCGCCTCGAACGGCGCGGGCCGGGTCATCCTCGACACGAAGCAGGTCGATCAGGCGCACCTCTGCCTGGGCATGCGCGCGTACCCGATGGGCCACCCCGACCGCTACGTCGTGCAGCTCCTGATGACGGTGCTCGGCGGCGGCATGTCCTCGCGCCTCACGGAGGAAGTGGTGATGCGCCGCGGCCTGGCGTACTCGATTCGCGGCATCAGCCACGCGCACACGGACGCCGGCGCGGTGTACGCACAGGCGGGCGTCAACGTCGAGAAGGTCGACGACGCGATCGAGACGGTCGCCGGCGAGCTGCGCCGGATCGCGGCGGAGCCCGTCCCGGCCGACGAGCTCGAGAAGGCGCGGAACTACGCGAAGGGCCGCTTCGTCTTCTCGATCGAGACGCCGCAGGGGATCATGGGCTACGCGCTGCGGCGCGAGGTGCTCGACCCGGGGAAGGTCCTCGAGCCGGACGAGGTCGTCGCACGGCTGGACGCGGTCACGGCCGAGGATGTGCAGCGCGTCGCGGGGGATCTGCTGTCGGGAGGTTTCTACCTCTCCGTCGTCGGGCCGTTCGACGACTCGTCGCGCTTCGAGCGCCTGATCGCGCCGTAAAGGCGCAAAGACAGAGGGCCGGCGGTGCCGGCCCTCACATCGGTGGGACGCTCCCGGGAGAGTCCTGCCGCGTCAGTCGATCTCGTTGCGGTCGATCTCGTTGCGGTCGATCTCGTTGCGCGATCGATCTCGCTTGCCGGTCGATCTCGTTCCGGTTGAGCTCCAGCGAGTGCAGCTCGATGTCGTCGCGGTCGGTCTCGTTGCGGTCGGTCTCGTTGCGGTCGATCTCGCCGCGGTCAATCTCGTTGCGGTCGACTTCGTTCCGACCGAGCTCGAGGCTGTGCCCCTCCACGTCGACCGAATCCTTGTCTTCCATGGTTCCTCCTCTTGCGTCGCCTGCGGAAGTAATTCGTTCATCCGGACGGTGTTCCCGCCAGGAATCTTCCCTCCCCGCTACAAAAATGCAACGCGGCGTGTGATTGTTCCTGCGTGATCGGGCGGATGCGGCAGCGTCTGGGGGAGTCGCTGGGCGCGTTCAAGGACGTGTTCGCGAACCCGGACCTGCGCCGCGTCGAGCTCGCCTGGTCGGCGACGAACATCGGCCGCTGGGCGTACTTCGTCGCGCTGGCCGTCTATGCGTACAACGAGGGCGGTGCGACGGCGGTCGGCCTCGTCGCGCTCATCCGCATGCTCCCGTCGGCGATCGCGGCGCCGTTCACGTCCGTCCTCGGCGACAGGTACCCGCGGCGCCGCGTCATGTTCTGGGCGGGGACGGCCCAGGCGCTGACCGTCGGCGGCGCGGCCGTGGTCGCCCTGACCGACGGCCCCGCGCTCGCTGTCTACGTTTTCGTCGGCCTGAACACGATGAGCGGCACGGCGTTCCGGCCCGCGCAGGCGGCGATCCTGCCGACGCTCGCCAGGACGCCGCAGGAGCTCACCGCGGCCAACGTCGTCGCGAGCACGGTCGAGAGCGTGGGCATTTTCATCGGCCCCGCGATCGGCGGCCTGCTGCTCGCCGTCTCCGAGCCGGGCGTCGTGTTCGCGGTCACCGCCGTGACGTTCGCGTGGTCGTCGTTCCTCGTGGCGCGCATCTCGGTGCCGGGCACGCCGCCCGCCGAGGTCGAGCGCGAAGGGAAGCTGCCGCCGGCGTTCGCCGGCTTCGGGACGATCGTGTCGAACCGGCCGCTGCGGACGCTCGAGATCATGGCGGGCGCGCAGACCCTGGTGGCAGGGGCGTTCAACGTGCTCGTCGTCGTGACTGCGCTCGAGCTGCTCGACACCGGTGACGGTGGGGTCGGCATCCTGAACTCGGCGATCGGGGTCGGCGGGATCATCGGCGCGGTGGTCGCGGCGCTCCTCGTCGGCCGAGAGCGCCTCGCGAGCCACTTTGCTTTCGGCATGGTGCTCTGGGGGATCCCGATCACGCTGATCGGGCTGTTCCCCAACTCGGCCCTGGCCCTGCCGCTGCTCGTTGTGGTCGGGATCGGCAACACGATCGTGGACGTGGCCGGGCTCACGCTCCTGCAGCGAGCCGTCCCCGACAACGTCCTCGCGCGGGTGTTCGGCGCCGTCAACACGGTGACGATTGCGACGCTCGGGCTCGGCGCCGTGCTCGCGCCGCTGCTGATCTCCCTGCTTGGCGTGCGCGGCGCGCTCGTCGCGACGGGGTGCTCCTGCCGCGCGCTGACCGCGCTCCTCTTCCGGGCGCTCGCCGACCTCGACACGGGTGCGCTGGCAGCCGCGGCCGAGATCGACCTTCTGCGCTCGAACCCGATCTTCGCGCCGCTGCCCGCAGCCGACGATCGAGACGCTCGCGACGAAGCTCGTGCCCGTCCAGCGCGCTGCGGGCGAGGTCGTCTTCCGGCGAGGGCGACCACGGCGACCGCTACTACCTCGTTTCGGAGGGCCGCGTCGAGGTCTCGATCGACGGCGAGCAGACGCGCGCGCTCGGGCCGGGCGAGGGGTTCGGCGAGATCGCCCTGCTCAGCGACGTGCCGCGCACGGCGACCGTCACCGCGGTGACCGACGTGAAGCTCTACGCGCTCGAGCGCGACGACTTCATCACGGCCGTCACCGGCCACTCGGAGTCGAGCGAGCGCGCCGACGCGATCATCGCGAGCCGGGCGGCGGCCTTCCGGCCGTCGGAGCTCGGCGCGGTCTAGGGTCTCGTCAACCCGACCCCAGGAGGTCCAGATGCCAGTCGCGCGCGTCGTCACGTTCGACGGAGTCAACAGCGAGCGCATGCAGGAGATGAAGGCGCGGATGGACGAGGGCGGTCGCCCGGATGACGTCCCGGCCACCGAGATCCTCGTGCTCCACGACCCTGACGCAGAGAAGTCCATCGTCGTCCTGTTCTTCGACAACGAGGGCGATTACGCCCAGGGCGACGCGGCTCTGAACGCCATGGACGCCGGCGACACGCCCGGCACGCGAACGGCCGTCAAGAAGTACCAGGTCGTCTCGCGGATGACCGGCTGAACCGCCCGCGGAGGGTGATTTCAAAACCCCGCCGCCGGGCAAGAACGAGGGTGTGGCAAGAGAGTGGGCGGTCGTCCTCGAGACGGTCTCGCGCTCGGCCGCGAAGCGCCTCGGCGCCGAGCTCACCGATCGCCGGATAGACGTCGACGTCGAATCGTCCGCGGCTCGCGTGTGGTGCTACGGCACCACGCGCGAGGAGGCGCTAGCCGCTTTTGACATCGCCACCCGCTTCGCCGACCGGCAGGTGGAGCCGCTGTTACAGGGGCCGGCGATGCTGCGGGTCTGGAACGAGCAGCGCACGCGCTACGTCGACCCCGACCACAGGAACGAGGACCCCGACACAGGCGACGTCTGGATCGACAGCGAAATCGAGCCGGAGGACGTCCGCTGGCGCGTCCGTCTCGAGCTGGACACGGTGTTCGAGTTTCGCCGCGTACGGCGGCAGCTCCCGGCGCTCAGCCGACCGGTGATCGACACCGGCAACAAGCACATCGACCTAGGCGTGACCGACGCCGCCGACGCGTCGGACGTGGCCGTCCGGGCGACCGCCTTCGAGGGCGTCGCAAGCGCACACCCGTCAGAGATTCGTGGCGGCTTGCGCCGGTGGCTCGTGCGCCAGCGCCTCGCCGGCAACTACGGCACCGACCTGGACGGCGCCGGGTACGGCTACGACTTCGGCGGCTGGGGAGGTGGCGACGGTGGCGGAGGCGGCGGAGGTGACGGCGGCGGTGGCGGCGGACACTGACGAGCACGCCGCCCTTCAATAAGAAGAGCCCGCGCAGAGGCGGGCTCGAAGAGCTGCGGGGCAAGGACTCGAACCTTGACTGCCCGGTCCAGAGCCGGGTGTCCTGCCATTAGACGACCCCGCAAGGCCGGGTCAGATTGTAGCCGCGGTCGTTTCGCCACGCACTCGCGCTCGTTTCGCCTCGTACATCTCGGCGTCCGCCGCGGCGACCGCCTGATCGAGCGATACCTCCGGGCTGCGGGCCGCCGCTCCGACGGATGCGCTGATGCCGGCCTCGGCGAGCTTGTCGGCGAGACGGCCCCGCAGGATCTCCAGGCCTTCGCCGTCCGTGCGGATCGCGAGCACGCCGAATTCGTCGCCGCCGAGCCGCGCCACGAAGTCGTGGACGCGGACGGCGCGCTTCAGCACCTCTGCCGTGCGGCGGATCAGCTCGTCACCGGCCGCGTGCCCCTGATCGTCGTTGCATTTCTTCAGCCCGTCGAGGTCGAGCACGATCACGCCGGCCGGGTCGCCGTAGCGGGCGCAGCGCGCGTCCTCAGCCTTCAGGATGTCGTCCCAGAGGCGGCGGTTGCCGACCCCGGTCAGCGCATCCGTTCGCGAGCTGCGCTCGGCGCGCTCGGTGTGGCGCCGCTCGGCGTCCAGCGCGCGCTCGGCGGCCATCACGGCGCCGAGCAGTTCGCCGAGGAGCTCAACGAGTGGCTGCTGCCCGGCGATCTCCAGTGGCTGCGGCTCCGGATCGAAGGCGCAGAGCGTTCCGAACAGCCCGTCCTCGTCCGGGATCGGGACCCCCACGTAAGCGTGGACGCCGAGCTCGCGTGAGAACGGCGAGTCCGCGTACGCGGGCACGTCGAGCGACTGCGGTGCGACGCGAGGGCCTTCGCCCGCGATCATCCGCGAGCAGAAGCTGTCCGACCAGCGCAGCCGGTCGCCCGGCGACATCCCGAAGGCGCCGCCCTCGGCCTGGAGCACGATCTGGTCCTTGCCGGCCGCCCGCGTCACCATCCAGATGGCGAACGGCAGGCGCTCCCGCAGGAACGTGAGCACGCGCTTGGCGTGCAGCTCGAAGCTGGCGTCCGGAGAGTCCATCACTCGTCTGAGGGAGTGATCGGCGCCCTGAGGCGCGCGCTTGAGCGTCGGCCCGAACCTCGTAACCGCCCGCACGCGCAAAGACAGGGTCTGTCCCCCAGCCGTATCGGGGGGCTGACCCACATACGCTGACTCGATCTAAAGGCCCCGTGCGTCGCGTCCTTGACGTTGGGTCTGTCCCCAGCTGTATCGGGGGCTGACCCAAGCTGTTGACCCGAGCCGCGGCGGAGGACGCCACGCTTGGGTCTGCCCCCCGATACACCCCGGGGGACAGACCCACGGCGCCTGAGCCCTTGAATCGAGTCAGCCTATGTGGGTCAGCCCCGATACGGCTGGGGACAGACCCTGTCTTTCGCGGCTCGCCTTGTCCTTCCCGAGCGCCGGGGCCGTTAAGTCTCGAGCCGGTACACCGGCACGAGGCGCTTCTCGGCCTCCGTGTCGATGTGCGCGACCACCTCGACGTACGGCTCGAGGCCCGATCCGCGCAGCTTCGCCTTCAGCAGCCCGTCGACCTGGTAGATGCCGGACGAGTTGTTCATGTGGATCTCGACGAGCACGGGCTTCTCCTCGCCGTCGCGGATCTCCACGTCCTCGATCGCGGCCGCCGACAGCGAGTGCATCGAGACGCGGCCGCGCTCGAACGGGATGCGCGAGCGGCCCTTCGCCATGTCGAGCGCGTCGGCGACGCGGACGATCCCGCCCTCGATCGTCAGCGGGTGGCCGTACTCGCGGTGGCTGATGATCGCGCGAGCACCTCCGAGACGATCACCGTCAGGTCCGGCTCGTCGTAGATGCCGGCCAGCAGCTCGCGGGCCTTGGGCTCGCCGAGGAAGAGGCTGAAGTCCTCGTGGCCCTCGCGGTGCACGGACATGCCGATGCAGTGGAGCAGCGCGCCCATCGTGACGACGATCTCGGCGTCGTCGTGCTCGAAGCCGTAGTCGCGCACGAGCGTCGGCTCGATTCCGTGCTTGGTCAGCTGGCGGCAGGAGCTTGAGCGCGATGTTCGTGACGATCTGGATGTGCACCCAGGAGTGGTCGTTGATCTCCATGCGCACGGCCGCGTTCACGTTCCCGACGTGCCACCACGCCTTCAGCTGCTTGTCCTCGTTGACCCGGCTCGATCAGCGTGCGGAGCTTCTTGTTGCCGCGCACCGGCACGTTGATCCGCATGTGCTCGACGGCCGCCGAGGGCGGCAGCCGCGTCTCGCGCTCGGCCTCGCGCGGAGAGCGGGCTGGTCGATTCGCTCCTCGGTCTCGCGGTCGAGTGCCACGCGCGGCACTCGAGCGCCAGTGCCCTCCGTAGGGCCGGGTGTCGGGCCGGAGGCGGGCCGGCTCGGGCGCCGCCACGGGCTCGGCTCGCCCGCGCAGGCGGAAGTACATGAGCGTCCAGCGCAGCGGCGATGAACGGGCCCGATCGAGCGGTTGCGAGATCAGGCTGCCGCAGGAAGCGCTGCAGCGAGTCGGGAAGCCAGACGAGAGGATCGCGGCGACGATCGAGGCGCCGATCCGCGATCACGATGCGATCACGATCGTCCCGAAGACGTTCCAGCCGTTGCCCCGCACGAGCTCGCGGCTGCGTCCGAACGCCTCGATCGCGCCCTTGTCCTCGAGCACGATCACCGGCGAGATCAGCACCCACCAGGTCAGCAGGATCAGGCCCGGGGACGATGAACAGGATGAGGCCGACGATGATCCCGAGCGCGGCGAGGAGGCCGGCTCCGGCGAGGCGCGCGAGCCTAGGCCGCACCCTCGCGAGCGTGTCGCCGATCGAGAGGTCGGCCCGCCCGTCGCGGACGTCGGCGACCGCCTCGGCGATCGCGCCCTGGAGCCAGAACGTCCCGGCGAGGCTGAGACAGAACGAGCCAGGACCGCGCCGACCCAGCCGAGCAGCGAGCGACAGCAGCAGCAGCGACGCGGCCGCGACGATCAGGAAGAAGACGAGCGCGATCGGGATGAAGTGCCGCCAGAAGCGCTTGTAGAGCTCCCACGCCTCGCCGTAGATCTGTCCCGGGCTCAGGTTCATGTGGCGCGGGAGCCTAACGGGACGCGTTACGCGGCGTCGGCCCAGTCGCCGTAGAGCGCGGTGTAGAGGCCGCGGCGCGCCATGAGCTCGGCGTGCGTTCCCTGCTCGACGACGCGGCCGTGCTCGAGCACGACGATCAGGTCGGCGCCGCGGATGGTCGACAGCCGGTGGGCGATGATGAACGCGGTCCGCTCGGCGAGCAGCAGCTCGAGCGCCTGCTCGATCTTCCGCTCGGTGCCGATGTCGACGGACGAGGTCGCCTCGTCGAGGATCAGGATCCGCGGGTCGGCGAGCAGCGCGCGGGCGAACGCGACGAGCTGGCGCTGGCCGAGCGAGAGGCGCGTGCCGCGCTCCTGCAGCTCCGTGTCGTAGCCGTCCTCGAGCCGCTCGATGAACTCGTGCGCGCCGACCGCTGGTCGCGGCCGCGACGACGTCCTCGCGGGTCGCGCCGGGCCGGCCGAACGCGATGTTGTCGTGCACCGTGCCGGCGAACAGGAAGCCCTCCTGGGGCACGATCGCCGAGCTGGCGGCGGAGCGACGCTTGCGTGACGTCGCGCAGGTCGATGCCGTCGATCGTGATCCGCCCGTCGATGCGGGTCGTAGAAGCGCGCGAGCAGCTTGGCGATCGTCGACTTGCCGGCGCCGGTGTGGCCGACGAGCGCGACCGTCGTACCGGCCGGGACGTCCAGGTCGATCCCGTGCAGCACCTCGTCGCCGCGGCCGTAGCGCGAAGCGCACCGTCGTCGAACCGCACGTCGCCGTGAATCTGCGCCAGGTCGAGCGCGCCGGGCCGGTCGAGCACCTCGGGCTCCTCGTCGATGACGTCCATGATCTTGTCCAGCGCCGCCGTCGCTGCGAGGAACGTGTTGTAGAGCTGCGACAGCTGCTGCACGGGGTCGAAGAAGTTCGACAGGTAGAGGATGAACGCGAAGAGCGTCCCGATCGTGATCGCGTCGTCGAAGACGAGGTAGCCGCCGTAGCCGAGCACGATCGCGGTGGCGATCGCCGAGAGGAAGTCGACGGTCGGGAAGTACCACCCGCTGAGCACGACCGTCTGGTGGTTGGCCGCGCGGTAGTGGGCGTTGACCTCCTCGAAGCGCCGGCGGTTCGCGTCCTCGCGCGTGAACGCCTGGACGACGCGCATGCCGCCGATGTCCTCCGCGAGCGTCGCGGTGACGAGGCCGAGCCGCTCGCGCACCTGGTTGTACGCGCGCGACGAGCGTGACCGGAAGAACGCGGTGGCGACGATCATGAACGGGATCACCGACATCACCGCGAGCGCGAGCCGCCAGTCGAGGAAGAAGAGGATGACGGCCGAGCCGACCAGGATCAGCGTGTTCTGGACGAGCGTCGTGACCCCGTCCGTGACGAGCTGGTCGAGCGCCTCGACGTCGTTCGTGATCCGGCTGATGATCACGCCGGCGCGGTTCCGCTCGTAGTAGCCGAGCGAGAGCCGCTGGAGGTGGCGGAAGAGCGTGTTGCGCAGGTCGGCGAGGATCCGCTCGCCGGTCCAGCCGGTGAAGTACGTCTGCGCCGAGCTCGCGAGCAGGCCGAGCGCGCCGACGAGGATGAACGCCGCCACGAGCCAGGTGAGCAGCTCGAGATCCCCGCCGACGATGCCGTCGTTGATCGCGGCCCGGGCGAGGAGCGGAGGCACCAGCGCGATCAGCGCCGCGACCAGCAGCGAGCCCAGCGCGAGCGACGTCCGCAGCTTGTACGGGCGCCGCGAGGCGGGCGAGCGTCGAGACGCGCCGGACCGTGCGCCGCCACGACCAGTCGCGCACCTCGGCGCCGCGCTGCATGCGAGAGGTGGCTGCCCGGCTGCCAGACCCTCATGCAGGCACCGCCTCTTCGTCGCGCCGTCCGGCGGCCTCGTCGTCAGGGCGGTTCCCATTGGACTCGCCCCGCGCCTCGACCCGCTCGGCGAACTCGCGCTCGAGCAGGCCGTGCTCGTAGATGTCGCGGTAGACGGCGCTCGTGGAGATCAGCTCGTCGTGCGTCCCGCGCGCCGCGATGCGGCCCTTCGCGAGCACGACGAGCTCGTCGGCGAGCGCGATCGTCGAGAGCCGGTGGGCGATGATGATCGTCGTCCGGTCGCGCTTCACCTCGCGGAAGGCGGCGCGGATCTTCGCCTCGGTCGTCGCGTCCACGGAGGCCGTCGCGTCGTCGAGGATCAGGATGCGCGGATCCAGCAGCAGGGCGCGGGCGATGGCGATCCGCTGGCGCTGCCCGCCGGACAGCGTGATCCCGCGCTCGCCGATGACGGTCTCGTACCCGTCCGGCAGCGCGGCGATGAACTCGTGGGCCTGCGCGAGTCGTGCGGCGCGCTCGACTGCCTCGTCCGGTGCGTCCATGGAGCCGAAGGCGATGTTCTCGCGGACGGTCGCCGAGAAGAGGAACGGATCCTGCGCCACGACGCCGATCGAGCTGCGCAGCGAGTCGAGCGTCACGTCGCGAACGTCCACGCCGTCGATCGCCACCCGCCCGCCGGTCACGTCGTAGAAGCGCGGCACGAGCGACGCGAGCGTGGTCTTCCCCGATCCGGTGTGGCCGATCAGTGCGATCGTCCTGCCGGGAGCGACCTCGAGGTCGATGCCGTCGAGCACGGTGCGGCCGGGTGCGTACTCGAACGAGACCTGCTCGAACCGGACGAGCCCGGCCCCGGCAGGCAGCGGCGCGGCGTGCGGCGCGTCCGCGATCTCCTCGGGCTCGTCCATGATCTCGAAGATCCGCTCGCCCGACGCGGTCGCGCGCTGCGCCTGGCCGATCCACATGCCGAGCATGCGCAGCGGCATGACGAGCATCGAGCGTCAGCACGTTGAAGAAGAAGAAGTCGCCGTAGGTGAGCGTCCCGGACGCGACCATGCGCCCGCCGACGAGCAGCACGGCCGCCTGCGCGATGCATCGGCAGGAACGAGAGCAGCGGCACGTAGATCGCCCGCTGCCGGTTCGCGCCGGACGCTCTGCTCGAACACGCGCTCCGAGCGGTCCTCGAACTTGGCCGACTCGGCCTGCTCCTGCGCGAACGACTTGACGACGTGGACGCCGACGATGTTCTCCTCGGCGACTGTCGCCACGTCGGCGAGCCGCTGCTGCACGTCGCGCAGCACCGGATGGGCGACGTGGCTGTAGCGGTAGGCGATGACGACGATGCAGCGGCGTCACGGCCGTGCGCGACCAGCGCGAGCTGCCAGTTCACGACGAACATCACGCCGGTGACGATCACGATCGTGAGCACGTGCTGGAAGAAGAAGATCAGCCCGTAGCCGAGGAAGAAGCGGACGGCCTGCAGGTCGACCGTCGCGCGCGACATCAGCTGGCCCGTCTGGTGGCGGTCGTAGAAGCCGAACGAGAGGCGGACGAGCTTCGCGTAGAGCGCGTTGCGCAGGTCGAACTCGACCCCGAGCGCCTGGCGGCCCGAGATCATCCGCCGGCCGAACATGAAGACCGCGCGGGCGAGGCCGACCAGCAGCACGGCGGCGACCAGCTCCCAGAGCTGCTGCTCGTCGTTCGAGGTCAGCGCGTGCTGGAGGGCGGCTCCGGTGAGGTACGCCATCGCGATCGCCGCCAGCTGCGAGCCGACCGCGAGGAAGACCGACACCGCCAGCGACCACCGGTACGGGCGCAGGAACGCAAGCAGGCGCACGAACGTCCGGCGGTATGGAACAGCCACCTACCGAGGGTACCGGCGGCCTCTTGCCGTGCAGGCTCGCGGCGCCGAGACTGAGCGCGTGACGGCGCCGCGCTTCGACGCGCGACGAGATCTTCGACGACGACTACCTCTACTTCTTCGCCGAGGCGCTCGCGGAGCGCTCGGACGCGGACGCCGAGGCTGGTCGTCGGCGGCTGCTCGGGATCGAGCCGGGCATGGAGGTGCTCGACCTGGCCTGCGGGCACGGGCGGATCGCGAACCGGCTCGCGGAGCGCGGCGCGCGGGTGACCGGGCTCGACCGCACGCTGCTCTTCCTCGACGTGGCGCGCCGCGACGCCGCCGAGCGCGGCGTCGAGGTGGAGTACGTCGAGGGCGACATGCGCGAGCTCCCGTGGGAGGAGCGGTTCGACCGCGTCGTCTCCTGGTTTACGTCGTTCGGCTACTTCGACGACGAGGCGAACCGCGCCGTGCTCGGCGGCATCCATGCGGCGCTCCGCCCGGGCGGCTCGCTGCTGATCGAGTGCAACAACCTCGCCGAGCTGCTCCCGCGCTGGCTGCCGGCGGTCGTCCGTGAGAAGGGCGACGACCTGGTCGTCGACCACCACGTGTTCGAGCCGATCACGGGGCGCGCCGATACCGAGCGGACCGTCGTCCGCGGCGGGCGCGTACGGCGGTTTGCGTTTTCCGTGCGCATGTTCGTCGCCGCCGAGCTCGGCGAGTGGCTGCGCGAAGCCGGCTTCGACGGGGTGCGCTTCTACGACGGCGCCGGGGAGCCGCTCACCGCGCAGGGGCGGCGGATGATCGCGGTGGCGACGCGATAGCCGCCAGTTCGTCGCGGATGAGGGCGACGGCGCGGTCGAGGAGCGCGCGGTTCTGGTACGGCCAGGCGCTGGCTCCGCTCGGATGCGGCAGCGGGACGAGTGGAGCCGTGGTGCTCTCGAACCGCGCTCCGATGCAGGCGTGCAGCGGCTGTGGGCCGAGCAGCGCCGCAATCGCGAGGCTGCCCACCGGCACGATCAGCGCCGGGCGGATCAGCCGCAGCTCCCAGTCGCGCCAGAAGGCGCAGAGCTCCTGCTCGCGCGGAGTAGGCACGCGGTCGCCGCGCCCGGAGGCGTTTCTCCCCGGGTAGCAGCGCGTGACGGACGCGCAGTAGAACGTGCCGAAGAACTCGTCCTCGGTCATGCCGAGCCACTGGCGGAGCGTCTTGCCCGGCCCGCCCCTGCCAGGGCAGGCGTGCGGCCCCTTCCTCGTGACCCGGCGCCTGCCCGAACATGTACGCGCGCTGGCCGGTGTACGGCTGGACGACCGGGAGCGACTCGAGCGGGTAGCCCTCCTCGGCGCAGGCGCGGCACAGGCCGCTGTCGCGCTGGAGAGAGGCGATCGAGCGGTACGCCGTGCGGCGCCGCGTCACCGCGGCGAGCGGACGACGACGAACCAGCGGCCGTCGTACACGGTCTCGCCGCCGCCGAGCTCCTCGGCGAGCCCGGCCGCCGTGAAGTAGCGCTTGTAGACCGTCCAGGCCGAGCCGTCGTTGAGGGTCCGCTCCTGCTGCTCCTCCGGCTCGGTGTCGTCGCGCAGCGCGGCGTCGACGACGACCAGCTCGGGCGCGACGCGGCGCGCCTCTGCCAGGAAGCGCTCGCGGTCGTCCCCCTCGAGGTGGCCGTAGAAGCTCATGGTCACCACGCGGTCGAAGCTGTCGGCTGCGAACGGGAGCGCGAGCGCGTCGCCCTGCACGAAGCGCGCGTTGGGAAGGCGCTCCTGCGCGATCGCGAGCATGTTCGCGCTCTGGTCGAGGCCGGTGATCTCGCCGGGGAGCCAGCTGGTCGCGTAGCCGGTGCCGCAGGCGACGTCGAGCGTGCGCGCGGGCGGCAGTGCGCCGATCGTGTCGGCGAGCTCGCCGAGCAGCTCGCGCCAGGCGGGCCGGTCGCGCTCGGCGAAGCGTCCGGTGCCCTCGTACCACTCGTCGTACTCGGGCGCGCGGGTGTCGTAGTACTCCTTCACCGGCCTCGTAGAGTAGGCGGCGTGGAGCTGCCGCTCGAGGCCGTGCCGAACTTCTCGGAGGGCCGCGACGCGGGGACGCTGGACGCGCTGCGCGGCGCGTTCGGGCGCGTCGACCTGCTGGACGTGCACGCCGACGCGGACCACAACCGGTCGGTGTTCACCGCCGTCGGCGAGGACTCCGCGCTGGTCGAGTCGTTGCTGCGCGCGGTGGCTGTCGCGGTCGAGCGGATCGACCTGCGCCGCCACGACGGGCGTGCACCCACGGGTCGGCGCTGCCGACGTCGTCCCGCTCGTCCCGATCAGGCCGGACGCGATGCCGCGGGCGCAGGCGGCGGCCCTCGCGGTCGCCGAGCGGATCGGCGCTGAGCTCGGCCTGCCCGTGTTCCTGTACGGCGCCTCGGCGCCGGCCGGCCGCGGGCCTGCGTTCTTCCGCCGCGGCGGCCCGGAGAGCCCTGCAGCGCCGCGTCGACGCGGGCGAGCTGGCGCCCGACTTCGGGCCGGCGCGGCTGCACGAAACGGCGGGCGCGGTGCTCGTCGGCGCGCGCAAGCCGCTGATCGCGTTCAACGTCAATCTGCGCGGCGGGCCGCCGGGGTCGGCGAGGGAGATCGCCGCGCTCGTCCGCGAGCGCGGCGGCGGCTTCCCCGGCGTGCGCGCGCTCGGCCTCGAGCTCGCCCAGGCCGGTCACGCGCAGGTCAGCATGAACGTGGAGGACTGGGAGGCCGCTGCGCTCGCGCGACATCGTCGCGAGGATCGAGCGCGAGGCCCACGCCCGCGGCGCCGAGCTCGCAGGCTCCGAGCTCGTGGGCCTGATGCCGGCCGGGGCCGCCGCCGAAGCCGCCGGTGGCGCGCTGCACCTGTCCGGCTTCGACGCCTCGCGCGTCCTCGAGCTCCGCCTCCTCGACCGCTGACGGCCATGTCCCTCTCCGCCATGTCCCTCCTCGCCATTCCCTGCGGACATGGCCCGGGGCCGGCCGCTTGCCTCCCTCCAGTGACGACGCTATCCGGGAAGAGCGCACGCGTGGCGCGCGGACCGTGCCGAGAGCGTGCCGAAAGTGCGCCGACCCCCAGGGCTAGACTCGCCGCGTGATCGAGACGGCCGTCCTGACGGGCGACGACCTCACGGTCGCCGACGTCTGGGCGGTCGCGGTCGAGGGCGCACCGGTCGTGCTGGCGGACTCGGCGCGCGAGCGGATGACGGCCGCCCGCGAGCTCGTCGAGCACGCCGCGCACGGGTCGAGCGAGCACACGTACGGGATCAACACCGGCTTCGGCCGCTTCGTCTCGCAGTCGATCCCGGAGGAGCTGACCGAGGAGCTGCAGGTGCGGCTGCTCCGCAGCCACGCGTGCGGCGTCGGCGAGCCGTACCCGCCCGACGTCGTGCGCGCCGCGATGCTGCTGCGCGCCAACACGCTGGCGAAGGGCTACTCCGGCGCGCGGCCCGAGGTGGCTGCGCTCCTCGTGGACTGCGTCGCGCGCGGGCTGCTCCCGCACGTGCCTGGCCGCGGCTCGGTCGGCGCCTCGGGCGACCTCGCGCCGCTCGCCCACCTCGCGCTCCCGCTGATCGGCGAAGGAGAGGCCTGGGTCGACGGCGAGCGGCTGCCGGGAGTCGAGGCGCTCGGGCGCGTCGGGCTCGAGCCCATCCGCCTGCGCGCGAAGGAGGGGCTCTCGCTCGTGAACGGGACGCAGTTCATGGCCGCGATGGCGGCGCTCGGGCTGGTCCGCGCCGAGCGGCTCGCGCGGGTCGCGGACGTCGCGTGCGCGATCTCGCTCGAGGCGCTCCAGGGCTCGCGGACGAGCTTCCTCCCGCAGATCCAGGCGCTGCGGCCGTTCCCGGGGCAGGTCGCCTCGGCGGCCAACGTGCTCCAGCTCCTCGAGGGATCGGCGATCAACGAGGCGCACCGCTGGTGCGACAAGGTGCAGGACGCGTACTCGCTGCGGTGCGCGCCCCAGGTGCACGGCGCCTCGCGCGATCTGCTCGCCTACGTGCGCGCCACGGTCGAGGTCGAGCTCAACGCCGCGACCGACAACCCGCTCGTGCTCGTCGAGGACGAGCTGCTCGTCTCGAACGGGAACTTCCACGGCCAGCCGCTCGGGTTCGCGCTCGACGCGCTCGCGATGGCGGTCGCCGAGCTTGCGAGCATCGCGGAGCGGCGGATCGAGCGGCTCGTCAACCCGAGCCTCTCCGGCGGTCTGCCCGCCTTCCTCACGCCGGACGGCGGCCTCAACTCCGGCTTCATGATCCCGCAGTACGTGGCCGCGTCGCTCGTCAGTGAGAACAAGGTGCTCTGCCACCCGGCGAGCATCGACTCGATTCCGACCAGCGCGGGCCAGGAGGACCACGTGTCGATGGGGAACGCGTCCGGGCTCAAGTCGCTGACCGTGCTCGGCAACGTCGAGCGCACGCTCGCGATCGAGCTGCTTGCGGCGTGCCAGGGCGTCGAGTTCCTCGCTCCGCTCGAGCCGGGCCGCGGCGTGCGCGCCGCGCGTACGTTCGTCCGGACGCTGTCGCCCCGCCTGCGAGACGACCGTCCGCTCGCCGGCGACATCGAGGCGGTCGCCGCTGCGATTCGCGACGGCAGCCTGCTGGCGGCCGTCGAGGAGGAAGCGGGCTCGCTGCGATGAGACCGCGTGGAGAGCCGCGGGTGCGCCGGCCCTACCGGGACACGCTGATCGCGTACGCCCTGCTCGCCGGGCTCGTCGTCGTGATCGCCGCCGTCACCGGCGGGGACGTGCTCCGCGCCGTCCTGATCGCCGCCGGATGCTTCGTCGCCGCGACCGCCTGGAGCTGGTGGCGCCTTCGCGCCCGCGAGGCGCGGGAGGAGCAGTGACCGCCGCCGCGCTCGAATCGCGGGTCGACGAGCTCTGCGGCGACCTCTCGACGATTCGTGCGCCGCGCGGAACGACTCTCAACGCGCGCTCGTGGTCGACGGAGGCGCCGCTGCGGATGCTGCTCAACAACCTCGACCGCGAGGTGGCCGAGCGGCCCGAGGAGCTCGTCGTCTACGGCGGCTCGGGCAAGGCCGCGCGCGACCACGACTCGCTGCGCGCGATCGTCCGCACGCTGCTCGACCTCGGCGACGACGAGACGCTGCTCGTGCAGAGCGGCAAGCCGGTGGGCGTGCTGACGACCCAGCGCGCGGCGCCGCGCGTGCTGATCGCGAACTCGCTGCTCGTGCCGCGCTGGGCGACGTGGGACGAGTTCCGGCGGCTGGAGGCGCTCGGGCTGACGATGTTCGGGCAGATGACGGCCGGGAGCTGGATCTACATCGGGACGCAGGGGATCCTGCAGGGGACGTACCAGACGTTCGCCGCGGCGGGCGAGGAGCACTTCGGCTCGTCCGACCTGCGCGGGCGCACGATCCTGACCGCGGGGTTGGGGGGCATGGGCGGCGCGCAGCCGCTGGCGGCGACGATGGCAGGCGCGGCGATCCTGTGCGTCGAGGTCGACCCGGCGCGCATCGAGCGGCGGCTCGAGACCCGGTACCTCGACGAGTCGACCGACTCGCTCGACGACGCGCTCGCGCGCGTGCGCGCGGCGGCCTCGAGCGGCGAGCCGCTGTCCGTCGGGCTGCTCGCGAACGCGGCCGACGTCGTGCCCGAGCTCGCCCGGCGGGGAGAGCACTTCGACTTCGTCACCGACCAGACCGCCGCCCACGACCCGCTGACCGGGTACGTGCCGAGCGGGCTGTCCGTCGACGAGGCGGGGTCGCTGCGGAAGCAGGACCCGGACGAGTACCTGCGCCGGGCACGAGTGTCGATTGTGCGCCATGTCGAGGGGATGCTCGAGTTCGTCCGCCAGGGCAGCTACGTTTTCGACTATGGCAACAACCTCAGAGGGGAGGCGTATGAGGGAGGCGTAACGGAGGCCTTCACATACCCGGGCTTCGTCCCGGCCTATATCCGGCCGCTCTTCTGCCGCGGCATCGGGCCGTTCCGCTGGGCAGCGCTCTCGGGCGAGGCGCGCGACATCGAGGTCATCGACCGGGCCTTGCTGGAGCTCTTCGCCGACGACCCGCTGCTCGTCCGCTGGCTCTCGCTCGCCGCCGAGCGCGTCGCCTACCAGGGGCTCCCCGCGCGTATCTGCTGGCTCGGCCTCGGCGACCGCGCGCGCGCCGGCCTCGCGATCAACGACCTCGTCCGGAGCGGTGCCGTCACGGCGCCCGTCGTCATCGGCCGCGACCATCTCGACGCGGGCTCGGTCGCGTCGCCCTACCGCGAGACGGAGGCGATGCTGGACGGCTCCGACGCGATCGCCGACTGGCCGATCCTGAACGCGCTCGTCAACGTCGCGGCGGGGGCGACCTGGGTGAGCGTGCACCACGGCGGCGGCGTCGGGATCGGCAACTCGATCCACGCCGGCATGGTCGTGGTCGCCGACGGCACCGACGAGGCCGCCGAGCGCCTCGAGCGGGTGCTCACGACCGACCCAGGCATGGGCGTCCTTCGGCACGCCGACGCGGGCTACGACGACGCCGTCGCCGCTGCACGCGAGTACGGCCTTCGCCTGCCCGCTCGCGACGCCTGAGGCATGCCGCCGCACCCGAGTAGGGTGGCGTCGTGACCCGCCTGCTCGTGCGCGACCTCGAGCAGCTCGCGACGCCGGCGGTCGGCGAGGCGCCGCATGCGCGGGCCAGCGCTCGGCGCGGTCGAGGTGATCGAGCGCGCGTTCGTCCTGACCGACGAGCACGGCCGCGTCGCGGAGGCGGGGCCTATGGCCGACCTCGGGCTGCTGCCGGACGACGTGGAAGAGCTCGACGGCCGCGGGCTGTGCGCGGTCCCCGGGCTCGTCGACTGCCACACGCACGCATGCTTCGGCGGCGACCGGGTCGAGGAGTTCGCCCTGCGAGCGGCGGGCGCGTCCTACGAGGAGCTGCACGCCGCGGGCGGCGGGATCCGCTCGACGGTCGCGGCGACGCGCGCCGCGGGAGCGGACGGCCTGCGCGAGGCGGTCGAGCGCCACCGCGACTGGATGCTGCGCGCCGGCACGACGACGTGGGAGGCGAAGTCGGGCTACGGGCTCGACCGCGAGACCGAGCTCGCCTCGCTGCGCGTCATCCGCGACGCCGGCGGCATCCCGACCTGGCTCGGCGCGCACGCCGTGCCCCCCGAGTTCGACGACGCGGACGCCTACCTCGACTTCGCGCTCGCCGAGGTGCTGCCCGATGCTGCACGCCTCGCCGAGGCCGCCGACGTCTTCCTCGAGCGCGGCGCGTTCGACGCGGCGCAGGCGCGCCGCTACCTCGAGGCGTGCCGCGCGGCGGGGCTGGCGCTCCGCCTCCACGGCGACCAGTTCACCGAGGCAGGCGCGATCCCGCTCGCGATCGAGCTCGGCGCGCGCTCGGTCGACCACCTCGAGGCGACCGGGGCCGCCGGCGTCGCCGCCATCGCGGCGAGCGACGTGGCGGCGGTGCTCCTCCCGGCGAGCGCGCTCTTCCTCGACCGGCCGATGCCGCCGGCCCGTGCGCTTGCCGACGCTGGCGCCGCTGTCGTGCTCGCCACCGACTTCAATCCCGGCTGGGCGTTCTGCGAGAGCCTGCCGCTCGTCTGCTCGCTCGCGGCTACTCAGCTCCACCTCTCGCCGGCCGAGGCGCTCACTGCCTGCACCGTGAACGCGGCCCACGTGCTCGGCCGCGCCGACACCGTCGGCCGGATCGCGCCCGGCTACCGCGCCGACCTCGTCCTCCTCGACGCGCCCGACTGGCGCTACCTCGCCTACCACCTCGGCGGGGACGTGGTCGCCGGCGTCGTCCGCGACGGACGGCTCGCCTGGCGGCGATGACGGCCGCCATCCGCGAGCTCGACCCGCAGTCCGCCGACGACCTCGCGGCCGCGCGGGAGCTATTCCAGGAGTACGCCGCCTCGCTGGACGTCGACCTTGCGTTCCAGGGCTTCGCAGAGGAGCTCGCCGCGCTGCCCGCCGGCTACGACCCGCCCACCGGCGCGCTGCTCCTCGCCCATCTCGACGGCGCTCCGGTCGGCTGCGCCGCCGTCCGCGCGCTCGAGGGCGACACGTGCGAGCTGAAGCGCCTCTACGTCCGCCCGGCCGCGCGCGGGCACGCACTCGGCCGCGCGCTCACGAACGCGGCGCTCGACAGGGCCCGCGCGCTCGGCTACCAGCGCGTGCGTCTCGACACGCTGCCGACGATGACGTCCGCCTTCGCGCTCTACCTCGAGCTCGGCTTCCACGAGATCGAGCCCTACCGCTTCAACCCGGTCGCCGGCACGCGCTATCTCGAACGCGAGCTCTGACGGCTCCCACAGCGCTACGCTGGCGCCGAAATGCCTTCACGCAAGCAGCGGCGCCGGCGCCTCAAGGACCGCCGGCACGACATGGAGTACGTCTGGATCGACGAGGAAGGCAACGAGATCGAGGTCGACGAGGTCGCGCAGCCGAGCCGGAACGGCTCCGGCCCGAAGACCGCGAAGGGCAAGCCGGCGGCCAAGGACAAGCCGATCCAGGCCGGCCGCCGCGTCGTCCAGCCGCCCTCGTGGCGGCGCGCCGCACGCCGCGGCCTGCTGTTCTCGCCCGCGATCGCGGCCTTCGTCTATTTCCTGAACCGCAGCCTGCCGCCCTACGGCGTCGTGCTGAACGTGCTCATCCTGCTCGCGTTCTTCATCCCGTTCGGCTACCTGATGGACCGGATCACCTACCGCGCCTACACGCGCCGGCTCGGCAGCGGCGCCGCGAAGAAGCGCTAGGCGCCGCCGCGGTAGTGGCCGTCGCCCGGCCACGGCGCGAGCAGCAGCAGGACGCGGGCGCCGGCCTGGCTCGCCACCGAGTGCCGCTCGGAGGGCTCGAAGCGGAACAGCGTTCCCGGCCCGGCCTCGCGCGTCTCGCCGCCCGCGGCGACCTGGACGCGCCCGTCGACCACCGCCAGCCACGCGTGCTCCTTGACCTCGTGGTCGCCCAGCTCCTGTCCCGGGCTGAGCACGATCAGCACCGCCCGCGCCTCGTCCGTCGAGTGCAGGACGACCGGGTCGCGCGTGCCTCCCGGCGCTTCTGGCTCGAGGAGGTCCCAGGCCTGCATCGCGGCGATCCTACCCGGGGCTGAACGGCGAGAACACGCCGTTACACTCGCCCGGCCGTGACCCTCGCCGTCGACCGCTACGAGCTCGGCCCGATCGGGACGAACTGCTACGTCGTCCGCGCGTCGCACGGCTCGCCCGAGGCGGTCGTGATCGATCCGGGCGACGACGTGACCGACCTGCGGCGCGAGCTCGCACGCTCCGGCGCGCAGTGCTCCGCGATCCTGATCACCCACACGCACTTCGACCACATCGGCGGCATCGCCGACCTCGCGGAGGCGACCGGCGCGCCCGTCTACGTCTCCGAGACGGAGGCCTTCGTGCTCGAGCGGCCGGACGACGTCTACGCCGCCTACGGCGTCCACGTCCGCCCATGGAGCGCCGAGCATCGCCTGCTGGGGGACGAGGCGCTCGAGCTCGCGGGGATCGGCTGGCAGACGCTCTCCGTGCCCGGCCACTCGCCGGGCCACCTCGCTTTCGCCGCCGACGGCGCGCTGTTCTCGGGCGACGTCCTCTTCGCCGGCTCGGTCGGCCGCGTCGACCTCCCCGGCGGCGACTGGGAGACGCTGCTCGGCTCGATCCGGACGCTCACCGGGCGCTTCCCGCCCGAGACGGTCGTCTACTCCGGCCACGGTCAGCCGACGACCCTGGGCGCCGAGCTCGAGCGCAACCCGTTCCTGGCCGAGCTGCGGGCCGCTCGGTGACGTTCGAAGCGCCCCGCGGCACGCACGACATCCTCCCGGCCGAGCAGCCGCTCTGGCAGTGGGCGCGGTCGGAGATGGAAAGGGTCTGCGCCCTCTACGGCTACCGGCGGATCGACACGCCCGCGATCGAGGACACCGAGCTGATCGTCCGCACCTCCGGCGAGGGCTCGGACGTCGTCCAGAAGGAGACGTACACGTTCGAGGACCGCGGCGGCCGCTCGCTGACGCTGCGGCCCGAGGCGACTGCGCCGATCGCGCGCGCCTACCTCGAGCACGGCCTGCACCGCGAGCCGCAGCCGCAGAAGCTCTACACGATCGGCCCGATGTGGCGGTACGACCGCCCGCAGAAGGGCCGCTACCGCGAGCACTGGCAGCTGTCGGTCGAGGCGATCGGCTCGGACGACCCCGCGGTCGACGCCGAGATCATCCAGCTCTACTCCGAGCTCGCCGGCCGGCTCGGCGTGCGCAATCGCGTCCTCTACCTCAACTCGATCGGCGACGCGCAACTGCCGGCCCGCGTACATCGAGAAGCTGTCCGCCTGGCTCGACGAGCACGAGGCCGAGCTCGACGCCGACGCGCGCGCGAAGCGCGCCACCTCGCCGCTGCGCGTCTTCGACGTGAAGAACGAGCGCGTGCAGGAGCTCCTCCGCGGCGCGCCGACGATCGGCGAGTCGCTCTGCGACGCCTGCCGCGAGCACTTCGCGGCGGTGCGCGAGTACCTCGACGCGATGGGCGTCGCCTACGAGCTCGCGCCGACGCTCGTGCGCGGCCTCGACTACTACACGCGCACGACCTTCGAGTTCCGCGACGCGTCGATCGGCGCCCAGGACGCGATCTGCGGCGGCGGCCGCTACGACGGCCTGATCGAGGCGATCGGCGGCTCGCCGACGCCGGGCATCGGCTTCGGCGCGGGCATCGAGCGGCTGCTGCTCTCGGCGCAGCCCGATGAGCCGCCCGGCGCAGCCGCAGGTCGACGCGTTCCTGCTCCTCGACGAGGGCGGCATCGCGAGCCGACCTGCTTCGCGTCCAGGCCGAGCTGCGCCGCGCCGGGATCGCCGTCGGACACCGACTACGCCGGCCGCTCGCGCAAGGGCCAGCTGACGCAGGCCGGCCGGCTCGGCGCGCGCGCGACCGTCTTCGTCGGCGCCGGACGGCGCGACCGTCCGCGAGCGCGGCCAGGACGACAGGCGCGTCGACCTCGACGACCTCCCGGCTACGCTCGCCCGATGAGCCGCTGGCGCGACCTCCGCTGCGGCGAGCCCCGTGCCGAGCACGAGGGGCGAGCGGCACACGCTCGCCGGCTGGGTGCAACACGCGCCGCGACCACGGCGGCCTCGTCTTCATCGACCTGCGCGACGAGACCGGGATCACGCAGCTGGTGATCAACCCCGAGCATGCGCGCCGGCGCGGCCGAGGTCGCGCACGGCGTGCGCAACGAGTTCGTCGCTCCAGGCGACCGGCACGCTCGTCCGGCGCGCGCCCGAGACCGTCAACCCGAAGATGCCGACCGGCGAGGTCGAGCTGCAGGTCGACGAGCTGCTGGTGCTCAGCACGAGCACGGCGCTGCCGTTCCAGCTCGACGAGGAGCAACGTCGACGAGGCGCTGCGCCAGCGCTACCGCTGGCTCGACCTGCGCCGCCCGCACATGCAGCGCAACATCCGCGCGCGCGCGCAGCATCGTCCGCGATCATCCGCGACGAGATGGAGCGCGAGGGCTTCGTCGACATCGAGACGCCGATCTTCTGGAAGCCGACCCCCGAGGGCGCCCGCGACTTCGTCGTGCCGTCGCGCCTGCAGCCCGGCCACTTCTTCGCGCTGCCGCAGTCGCCGCAGATCGCCAAGCAGCTGCTCGTCATCTCCGGCTTCGAGCGCTACTACCAGATCGCCCGCTGCTTCCGGGACGAGGATCTCCGCGCCGACCGGCTTCAGGAGCTGACCCAGCTCGACGTCGAGATGGCGTTCCCCGACCAGGACTTCCTGTTCGGGCTGATGGAGCGGATCGTCGAGCGGATCTGGCGCGAGTGCGATCGGTGTCGAGCTGAAGCCGCCGTTCCGGCGCATGCCCTACGACGAGGCGATGCTCCGCTTCGGCATCGACCGGCCCGACCTGCGCTTCGACATGGAGATCCAGGAAGCGACCGAGGACACCCGCGGCTCGGAGTTCGGCGTGTTCGCGAACGCGGAGGCGGTGCGCTACATCGCGGTGCCGAAGGAGTACTCGCGCTCGGAGCTGCAGGCGCTCGAGAACCACGCCCGCTCGTGGGGGGCGAAGGGGCTCGCGTACATCGTCTTCCGCGCCGACGGCGAGCTGTCCTCGCCGATCGCGAAGTTCCTCTCGGACGACCTGCTCGACCGGTGGCGCCAGCCGGGCCACACGCTGCTCTTCGTCGCCGACGAGCCGCGCATCGTCGCCAAGGTGCTCGGCCTGCTGCGCCTCCAGCTCGGCGCGCGAGCTCGACCTGATCGACGAGTCGCGCTGGGAGTTCCTCTGGATCGTCGACATGGCCGCCGCCGAGCTCATCGAGGAGACCGGCACCTGGCAGGCCGCGCACCACCCGTTCACGCGGCCGACCGCGGAGACGCTCGACCTGTTCGCCACCGATCCCGGCGCGGCCCGTGCAGTCGCCTACGACCTCGTCGGCAACGGCCTCGAGCTCGCCGGCGGCTCGTTCCGGATCCACGAGCCGGAGCTGCAGCAGCAGGTCTTCGAGTACCTGGGCATCGGCCCCGAGGAGCAGGAGGAGAAGTTCGGCTTCCTGCTCGAGGCGCTCAGGATGGGCGCGCCGCCGCACGGCGGGATCGCGTCCGGGATCGACCGCCTGACGATGGCGCTCCTCAACGAGCCGCGCATCCGCGACACGCAGGCGTTCCCGAAGAACCAGGCGGGTCTTGATTTGATGACCGGCGCGCCGATAGAGCTACCGGAAGCACAGCTGAAGGAGCTCGGGATCGCGGTTCCACCCAGGGAACCGGCCCCGCGTGACGTAGACCGCACCGCTAGTCATACTGCGAGCGAGCCGGGCACGGGCCCGGCCTGACGAGGAGCAAACGATGGCCACCCAGGAACCTGCACGCCCCACCGGACCGTCGATCCAGTCGCTGCCGCGGCTCGAGGATCTCAAGAGCGTCGCCAACGGCTACGACCCGGACGCCGTCCGTGACGCGTTCGACGCGTACCGCCGGCACGCCGTGCAGCTCCAGGCTCAGCTCCGCGTCCTCAAGGCCGCCGGCCGCACGGCCGACGTGGAGCCGACCGGCCACGCGATGCGCATGGATGCGCTGCACCTCATCCGCGAGGCCGCCGAGTTCGCCGACGTGCTGGAGCGCGACGCGCAGCGCGCGTCCGCCGCCCAGCTGCGGCGCACCGAAGCCGAGATTCGCCGCCGCCAGCAGGAGATGCAGCAGGGCGAGGCCGACGTCGAGCGGTTCCGCCAGGAGAGCGAGCGCCTGCGCGCCGAGACGCTGAACGCGGCCCGCAACGAGGCCCGCCAGCTGCTCGCCGACGCGAACCGTGACGCCAGCCAGGAGCTGCGCGAGGCGGAGGCGCGGTCGGCACGGCTCCTCGAGCAGTCTCGCCACCAGGCGACCGAGCTCACGAATTCGGCCCGCGCCGAGGTCGAGCAGACGCTCGAGTGGGCGCGCGGCCAGGCGGGCACGATCATGACCCGCGCGCAGCAGGGTGCCGAGCAGCTGCTGTCTGCTGCAGGGCTCGGCGAGCCGGCGATCAGCCGCGTCGTCGAGGCGCTCCTCGCCCAGGCCGAGCGCGAAGACGAGACACCGGCGCCCGCCGCCCCGCAGCAGCCCGCACCGAGCGGCCTCCGCGCCGCGCCTGCGCCCGCTGACGAGAGCGGTAGCGGACCCGAGAGCTAGCCTCCGTCCCGCAGATGGCGGGAGGGAGTCGCAGACTCGTCCTGGAAGGGGCGTTCCTCGTCGGGCTTGCCGTGGCGGCGGGCCTGGCCGAGTTCTCGACCCAGGAGATCATCGCGGTGATGGCGCTCGGCTGGCTCGTCACGGTGCTCATCGAGCTGGTCGCGTGGCGGCTCTCGTTGCGCAAGCCGGTTGTCGAGCAGGCGGAGGCGGCTCCCGTGCCCGCGCCGGTGGCACCGCCCGCGCCTGTCGTGGCCGCTCCGGCGCCCGAGCCGGTGGCCGAGCCGGAGCCGGAGCCCGAGGCCGCAGTGGCCGCGGAGCCCGAGGAAGCCGCCGCGCGGGCCGAGGAGGACGGCGAGCTGCAGCCGGCGGAGCCCGAGCCGAAGCGCGGCGGGATCTTCGGCTGGCGGCGCCGCGAGGAGGCGGCGGGCGAGATCACCGACGAGACGCCCGCGCCGCCCAGGCACGTCCGCCTGATCGAACGGCCGGCCGGGGACGACGAGCTCGATCCCGCCGGTGACCACGATGTGCCGCCCGCCGAGCGGGCCAAGGGCGCGTAGCGATGGGCGTGCAGCGCTGGGTGCGGCTCGCGCTCGAGCTCGCCGTCATCATCGTGCTCGGCGTCGTCCTGGGCGCCAGCGACGTGGACACCGCGGTCTACGCGCTGGTCATGGCAGGCGTCGTCGTGATCCTCGTGGGCATCGAGCTCGTCGCCTTCAACCCGGACGAGCCGGGCATGTCGGGCGAGGACGAGCCGCTGCCGCTCCACGAGGCGGGCTTCGTCCCGGAGGAGCGCGAATCGACGACAGTCCGGCGGCTGCCTGCCGAGCCGGTCGCCGAGCCCGAGGAGGACACGGAGGAGCCGGCGGTCTTCGCGGGCGCCGTCGACGCGGCGCTCGCCGACGAGTCAGACACCGCCGACGAGGAGCCCGCCGAGCCCGTCTTCGCCAAGCCCTTCGCCGAGGCGCCTGAGCCCCAGCCTGAGCTCGAGCCGGAGCCGAGCCGAGCCCGAGCCGAAACCGGAGCCGCTGCCACCGCCGCAGATCGTTCCGCCACTGCCGGAGCCCGAGCCTGAGCCTGAGCCGCAGCCCGCGGCCGCCCACGTGACGGAGCTCCCGTTCCGCGGCGGGCCGCGCGAGTGGAACCTGTGGGATCTCGAGCGGCGGGCGCGCGAGCAGGCGGGCCGCGACCCGCTGCGCGACGAGGAGTGGGGGGCGCTCTTCGTCTACCTGCGCGAGTACGCGACGCCCGACGGGATGCTCCCGGTCGACTTCGACGATCTCGTGCGCGAGTCGTTCGGCGAGCTGCTCGTCGCCGGCCACTCCTGATGGGGCTCACCCTGCTGCAGCGCGGCCTCGCCCTCGCCGCCGTCGGGATCCTGGGCGCGGTGGCGGCGCTGGCGCTCGTCGAGCAGCGGCGCGCGCCGCCGCCGGCGCCCGTGCTGCCCGAGGCCGTCGCCGCGCCGGGCGGCGGGTGGTACGAAGGCACCGCGGCGCCGAAGCTCGCCGAGACGGACGGCACGCGAACCGGGTGCGGCTTCGTCGTGCGCGGGCGGACGGCGGGCATCGCCCACCCGGTGCTCGGCTGTGGAACGAAGCTGTACGTCGCGTTCGGCTCGCACGAGGTGCTGACCCAGGTGGTGTCGCGGCGCGTCCCGTCGGGCGTGCAGTTCGCGGTCACGCCGCGCGTCGCGAAGCTGCTCGGCCTCCAGAGCACCGACCTCGTGCGCTGGCGCTTCGCCGCCGCGGGCCAGTAAGCGCCGCCGCGCAACGCCGGCGCGACCATTCGGACATGTCCGCGCCGGACCTGTCTCCCGCGCCCAACCCCGGGGTCCACCGCTCCTCCTCCCCAGTGCGAGCGTACCGCCGGTTCTCGCGCGTGTCCGTCACGGGCTCGTGACGAGATCTGCGCGGCAGCTCAGCCGGCGCCGAGCAGCCGCTCGACCGGCGCGCGCAGCGTACGGGCTGCGTCCTCGAAGCCGAGATCGGCGTACAGGGCGCGGGCGGGCTCGTTCGGGGTGTCCACGCCGAGGACGACCCAGTCCTTGCCCGCGTCCCCCACCAGCCGGGCGGCTTCGCGCATCAGGGCGCGCGCGACGCCGCCCCGGCGCGCCTCGGGCACGACGTAGACGCCGAACACGAAGCCGAAGTGCGGGTTGGCCAGGTTGACGTAGGCGTTGCCGACCGCGAGGCCGTCCCGCTCGGCCAGCAAAGCAGCGTGTGTCGTCGGGAGCGACGGGTCGAACGCATAGCCCGGATACGGCGTGAAGGTCGCCTCGGCCGTGAAGGCTTCCCACAGGCGCTGCAGGGCCTCGAGATCGGCCTCGGTTCCCCGGCGGATCTCCATGGAGCCAGCCTCGCACGAAGAAGGCCCGGAGGGAGAGCCGCACGGGCTCTCGCTCCGGGCCGAATTTCGCTCCACCTCGCCGATGTATTCCGCGCCCCTTTGAGAACCTGGCCATGCCAGGTGGGTGCCCTGCCGACGTCTCCGCCGGACGCAGGCTCCCTTGTACTTCATTAGGTCCAATCGGAACGCGGAACCACGTACGAGGTCGAGCCGGGCCATTGTAGCCCCGGCCCCAACCTGGCGCGGCCCGGCGAGCGGCTACGGTGAACCGGTGATCGAGGCCGTCGGAGACTCCTCGCGTGACGGCGAGTGGGCGCTCGTCCGCCTCACCGTGGACGGCGACCGGATCGTCCACGCGGCCGCGCCCGGCATCGACCGGCCGCTCGACGGGCTGACGCTGCTCGAGGCGGCGGCGGTCGGCGGAGACGAGCTCGCGGTCGATGCGCTGGCGGCCGCGCTCGGCCAGGTCTTTCGCGCCGCGCCGGACCCCGAGCGCGTCGCCGTCGCGATGAGCGGCGGCGTCGACAGCGCCGTGGCGCTCCTGCGTGCCGGGCCGAAGGCGGTCGGCGTGACGCTCCGCCTGTGGCTCGACCCGGACGGGCCCGACGCGACGCGTGCGTGCTGCTCGCCGGCGGCGGTGATCGCCGCCCGGCGCACCTGTCACGAGCGCGGCCTGCCGCACGTGACGCTCGACGCCCGGGAGGACTTCCGCCGCGCGATCGTCACGCCGTTCGTGCGCGGCTACGAGCGAGGCGAGACGCCCAACCCGTGCACGCGCTGCAACGGCCGCTTTCGCTTTGCCGAGCTGCTGCGCTTCGCGCGCCGCGCCGGCGCGGCGCGGCTTGCGACGGGCCACTACGCGCGCATCGTCGACCGCGACGGGCAGCTGCTCGTCGCCCGCGCCGCCGACCTAGCCAAGGATCAGTCGTACATGCTCGCGACCGTCGACCCGGCCGTGCTCGACCGGCTCTGGTTCCCGCTCGGCGAGCAGACCAAGGACTCCACGCGCGCCGAGGCCGCGGCCGCCGGGCTCGACGCGGCCCGCCGGCCGGACAGCCAGGAGGCGTGCTTCCTCGCGGGCGCCGACTACCGCGACTTCCTCGGCCGCAGCGGCCTGACCGGAGAGCCCGGTGCGATCGTGGACGAGGCGGGCCGCGAGCTGGGCCGCCACGACGGGTTCTGGCGCTTCACGCCAGGGCAGCGCAAGGGCCTCGGCGTGGCCGCCGCCAAGCCGCTGTACGTCATCCGCACCGACGCGCGCACGAACGCCGTCGTCGCCGGCCCGCTCGATGCGCTCGCGACGACCGCCGTCACGGTCTCCGGCCGCCTCTACGCCCCAGCCGACGGCGTCCAGGCGAAGCTGCGCGCCCGCTCGCCGCTGGTGCCCGCGCGCGTGGAGGCAACCGGCCGCGGATTCACGCTCGAGCTCGACGAGCCGGTGCAGGGCGTCGCGCGCGGCCAGACCGCGGTCGTCTACGACGGCGACGCCGTCGTCGGCGCCGGCACGATTCGCACCGTTTCGAACGGCGTCCGCAGCGAATCGGCAAGATCCCGCGCGCATGGGTGACCGCATCAGCCTGACCGTGCCGCGGACACGGAACTACATCGGCGTCGCGCATCTCGTCCTCGGCGGTGTGGCGATGCGCCAGAACTTCACGCTCGAGGCGCTCGAGGACCTGCAGCTCGCACTCGAGGAGCTGCTCGAGCGCGAGCACGGCGACGGCGCCGTGACGCTCGAGCTGGAGCTGAGCGACGGGTCGCTCGCCGCGCGCATCGGCCCGTTCGCCGGCAGCGCGCTGCGGGCCGACCTGGAGCCGCTCGGCGAGCGCGAGCTGGGCCTGCGCCGGGTCCTCGACTCGACGGTCGACGGCGTCGAGGTCGAGACGCGCGACGACGGCGACTGGGTGCTGATCACCAAGGCCGTCCACACGTAATGCCGAATCCGGAGGACACCCGGCTCCTGCGCGCCTACCACGAGCAGGGCGACCTTGCCGCGCGCGACCAGCTGATCGAGCAGTACATGTCGCTCGTCCGCTCGCTGGCCCGCCGCTACGCCTATCGGGGCGAGCAGCTCGACGACCTCGTCCAGATCGGCGCCATCGGCCTGATCAAGGCGATCGACCGCTTCGACGTCGACCGCGGCGTCGAGCTGACGACCTACGCCACGCCGAACATCATCGGCGAGATCAAGCGGCACTTCCGCGACAAGGGCTGGGCGGTGCGCGTGCCGCGCGGGCTCCAGGAGCTCGCGGTGCAGCTCTCGAAGATCGTCGAGCAGCTGACCGTCCAGCTCAGCCGCTCGCCGACGATCGCCGAGCTTGCCGAGGCGGCCGGAGTCGAGGAGGAGCAGGTGCTCGAGGCGCTCGAGTCGAGCCGCGCCTACTCGTCCGTCTCGCTGTCCTCCGGCGGCATGGGCGGCGACGAGGACGGCGACCTCGACCCGCTCGAGACGATCGGCACCGAGGAGGCGGCGTACGCCGTGTCCGAGGATCGCGCCGTGCTCGAGCCCGGCTTCAAGGTGCTCGACGAGCGCGAGCGGCGGATCATCCAGCTGCGCTTCTTCGAGGGCCTGACGCAGTCGCAGATCGCCGCGCAGATCGGCATCTCGCAGATGCACGTGTCGCGGCTCATCCGCCGCGCGCTCGAGAAGATCCGCGACGAGATCGGCTCGGACGACGACGACGTCGAGGCGGCCAACCTCTTCTGAGCGTCCTGCAGACCGAGCGGCTGCTCCTGCGCCGCTGGCGCGACGACGACGTGGCCGCGATGGAGCGGCTCAACACGGATCCACGGTTCACGCAGTTCCTGACGCACGACGGCCGCCCGTTCACGCCGGCCGAGTCCGCCGGCGCCGTGGCGCGCTGGCGGCGCCACTGGGACGAGCACGGCTTCGGCCTGTGGGCGGTCGAGGAGCGCGAGACCGGTCGCTTCGTCGGCCGCGTCGGGGTGCAGTTCCACCGCCTGTGGCCGGACGACCCGGAGGTCGGGTGGGGGATCGACCCTGACCTGTGGGGCCGCGGCTACGCCACCGAGGCGGGCGCGGCCGCGATCGAGGATGCGTTCGCCACGCTCGAGATCCCTCGGCTCGTGAGCATCGTGCTGCCCGGCAATACGGCGTCGATCGCCGTCCAGACGCGGCTCGGCATCCGCCCGTGGCAGACGGTCTGGTGGCCGGAGGGCGGCACCGATCTCGAGGTCCGCGTCCTCGAGCGCGCCGACTGGGCGCGCCTACAATCGCCCGCATGAAGACGTCCGCCGAGCTGCGCGACGGGTTCCTCTCGTACTTCGAGGAGAAGGGCCACAAGCGCCTGCCGTCGTGGCCGCTCGTGCCGCGCTCCGACGACCGCTCGACGCTGCTGACCACGGCCGGGATGCAGCCGCAGATGCCGTTCTTCCTCGGCCGCGAGCAGCCGCCCGCGCTGCTGACTACGACCTCGCAGAAGTGCTTCCGCACGCCGGACATCGACGAGGTCGGCCTCGACGGCCACCACCTGACGTTCTTCGAGATGCTCGGCAACTTCTCGTTCGGCCAGTACTTCAAGGAGGGCGCGATCGAGTATGCGACCGAGTTCATCCAGGAGCGCCTCGGGCTCGACTGGTCGCGCGTCTGGGTGAGCGTCCACGCGGGCGACCCGGAGCTCGGGCTCGGCGAGGACGAGACGTCGCGGACGCTCTGGGAGCAGATCGGAATGCCGGCAGAGCGCATCGTTGCGCTACCCACCTCGGAGAACTTCTGGTCGGTGGGCGGCCCCGGCCCCTGCGGCCCGGACTCCGAGATCTACTGGGACTGGGGCTCCGAGCACGGCTGCGGCGACCCGGGCTGCGCGCCCGCCTGCCCGCGCTGCGACCGCTTCCTCGAGTTCTGGAACCTCGTGTTCATGGAGTACGAGCTGCACGCGGACGGGAAGCTGACGCCGCTGCCGAAGCAGAACGTCGACACCGGGATGGGGCTCGAGCGCCTCTCGGCGATCGTCCAGGACGTACCGAACCGCTCCGTGTACGAGACCGACGGCTACCAGGCGATCATGGGGTGGATCGAAGCGCAGAGCGGCGTCGCATGGGACGCCGACGACCGCGCGACCAAGGCGCACCGGGTGCTGGCCGACCACGGCCGCGGGATGACGTTCCTCGTCGGCGACGGCGTCGTGCCGTCGAACGAGGGCCGCGGCTACGTGCTGCGGCGGATCATCCGGCGCGCCGTCCAGCAGGCGCAGGCGATCGGGCTCACCGACCTGTGGCGCATCACGGACGTCGTCTCCGACCAGCTGGGGCCGTGGTTCGGAGAGCTGGTCGAGCACCGCGGGCACATCCAGCAGGTCGTGCGCGCGGAGGAGGAGCGCTTCTCCGAGACGCTCGCGCGCGGGCTCAAGCTGTTCGAGGACATCGCGGCGAAGGGCCAGATCACGGGGCGCGATGCGTTCGAGCTCGCCACCACGTACGGCTTTCCGGTCGAGTTGACCCGCGAGCTGGGCCGGGAGCGCGGGCTCGCCGTCGACGAGGAAGAGCTGACGCGGTACATGGAAGAGCACCGCGAGATCTCGCGCGCCGGTGCGTCCGGCCGCGGCGCGCAGCAGGCGGCGGAGTTCGCGAGCTCGGCCGGCTTCCGCACCGAGTTCGTCGGCTGGGAGAAGACGGAGGTGCTGACGCAGATCGGCGCGCTCGAGCCGCTCGAGGACGGACGCTTCCTCGCGAAGCTGCGCGAGTCGCCGTTCTACCCGGACGGCGGCGGCCAGGTCACCGACGCGGGCTTCATCGAGCTGGACGGGCCCCACGGACCGCCCGAGAGCCCGCCGCGTGCGGACCTCGAGGCGGCGTACCGGCTGGGCGACGACCAGGTGCTCGTCTTCCGCGGCGAGGGCTTCTCGTCCGGCGACCGGGTGCGGGCGGTCGTCCCGTGGGCGGTGCGCTTCCCGACGATGGCGAACCACACGGCGACGCACCTGCTGCACGCGGCCCTCCACGAGGTGCTCGGCGACCACGCGCGGCAGGCCGGCTCCGCGGTGCGGCCCGACAAGCTGCGCTTCGACTTCACGCACCCGGAGGCGATGACGAACGAGCAGCGGCGCGAGGTGGAGCGGATCGTCAACGAGCGGATCTTCGAGAACCACCCGGTACGCGCCTATGTGACTCCAATTGAAGAGGCCCGCAAGCTCGGGGCGATGATGCTCTTCGGCGAGAAGTACGGCGACCAGGTGCGCGTCGTCGACGTCGAGGGTGTGTCGCGGGAGCTCTGCGGTGGCACCCATGTGCGGACGACGGCGGAGATCGGGCCGTTCGTGATCCTCTCCGAGGGCTCGGTGGGCGCCGGCACGCGGCGCATCGAGGCCGTCACGGCGGGCGAGGCGTGGGCGCTCCTGCAGGCACGCGCCGACGAGGCGGACGAGCTGCGCGCCGAGGTGCAGCGGCTGAAGAAGGAGGCGGGCAAGGCCGCGAAGGCGCCGGCCGCGGCGAAGGCCCGGATCGCTCCGGAGATCCGCGTCGTGAACGGTGTGAACCTTGTCCGCGGCGAGGCTGAGGGCGTCTCGATGGACGAGCTGCTCGACCTCTCGGACAAGCTCAAGCAGCAGCACGCTCCCGCGGCGGTCGTGCTCGGCGCGCGCGAGGACGGCAACGCGTCGCTCGTCCTCAACTTCGACAACTCGCTCGAGGCGCGCGGGCTCAATGCGGGCACGGTGATCAAGGAGGCGGCCGCGCTGATCGGCGGCGGCGGCGGCGGGCGGCCGAGCATGGCGCGTGCCGGCGGGAAGCAGCCCGAGGGCCTCCCGGAGGCGCTCGCGCGGGCCGAAGAACTGATCGTCGAAGCGCTGTCGTGACGCACGGTGCGCGGGAGACCTGGCGGCGGGGCGCCGCCTACGCGCGGCGCGCGATCACACGGAGGGTGAGTCGGCCTCCGTTAGAGAGCGTCGCATCGGCATAGATCTTGCAGTCGAATGGTTGAGGATCGACGCTGATCGGGAGCGGTGTTCGGCCGCTTACGTCCCGGCCGTGCGCGCCCGGCCCACGCCCGCCGGGCACACAGTTCAGGATGTAGCCGGCGGTTACTCGCTGCCTCGGCCTTGCAAACGCCTGGACACTGATCTTCATGTTCAGGCGCGGCCGGTCCGAGGCCACGTCCACGTACATCGCAGGTAGATGCTTGACCAGCAGATCGGTATGCGCCTTCTTGCCAACGGCCCCACTCGTTCCCAGAACCCAGGTTTCGGTGCCGCCGTAGGCGCCGGTGATCAACGATGCGGACGACGCGAGCACCACGACCATCGCGGCCATCTTCTTCATCGAGCACCTCCTGCTCATCCCGATCCGTTGACGCAGATTCTGCAACGAGCCGCGCCGACCTGAAACCTCGAGGTCTCCGGACAGCCGTGGGCGGCCGAGCTAGACGATCCGGCGGCGCCGCTACGATCGGCCGTCCGTGAAGGTGCTCGCGCTCGACTACGGGCCGGCCCGCACCGGCGTCGCCGTCTCCGACCCGACGGGCACCGTGGCCCGGCCGCTCGAGGTCGTGGAGCGCGCCGGCAGCGGCCCGGGGCTCGAACGGCTCGTCCAGCTCGTCCGCGAGGAGGGCGCCGAGCGCGTCGTCGTCGGCTTGCCGCTGACGCTCTCCGGCGACGTCGGCGAGCAGGCGCGCGAGACGGAGGCGTTCCTGGTCGAGCTGCGCGGGAAGGTCGACGTGCCGGTGGCCACCTACGACGAGCGGTTCACGACGAAGCTGGCCGGTCGGGGCGACGACGCGCACGCGGCCGCGATCCTGCTGATGGGCTACCTCGAGTACCTCGCGTCGGGAGCGGCCCGGTGAGCACCCGGACTGCGCATGCGCGCGGGACGGTGTTCTTCCGCCGGTTCCTCGCGGTCGTCGTGCTCGCGGCTGCATTCGCGGGGGCGGCGTGGGCGGTCACCTCGGTCGTGCGCAAGACGGGCGGCTCGCCGGAGGTCACGACCCAGGCGGCGGCGCCGGTGAAGGTCCTGCGGATCGTCTTCCCGGAAGGTTTCACGCGCGAGGACATGGCCCAGCGGATCGCGGACGTCAACCTGATCGCCAGGCAGAAGCGGCACGTGACGCCTCGGCTCTCGCCGGATCGCTACCTGGCGCTCACGGAGTCGTCGGCGCTGCCGGGGAAGTTCGCGAAGGACGGCAAGCGGCGGTCGCTCGAGGGCTTCCTGTACCCGGCCACGTACGACTTCACGAAGCTCACCACGACGAAGCAGCTCGTCGCCGACCAGGTCGACGCGTTCCAGGAGAACTGGTCGCAGGTCGACCTCGGCTACGCGAAGTCGAAGAACCTGACGCCCTACGACGTGCTGATCATCGCGTCGATGATCGAGAAGGAGGCGGCGGCGCCGGAGGAGCGGGCGAAGATCGCGTCGGTGATCTACAACCGGCTGAAGGCGCGGATGCCGCTCGGGATCGACGCGACGATCCGCTACGGGCTGCACGTGCCGCCGACTCAGTCGCTGCTCGAGTCCCAGCTCCACTCGAACAACCCGTACAACACGCGCAACCGCGCCGGCCTCGTGCCGACGCCGATCGCGAACCCCGGCCTGCCGTCGATGCAGGCGGCTGCGCACCCGCTGCACACGCCGTACCTCTTCTTCGTCCGCAAGCCGGACAAGACGCACCACGCGTTCTTCACCAACCAGCGCGACTTCGACAACTACAAGAACGCGCACGGCTACGGGCCGTGACCGCGACCGTCCCCGCCGCCGCACGGACATGTCCACGCGAGACACGTCCCTTCGGGACGACCCCTTAGGTGCCCATGGCCTCCTCCCCGCTATGAGCGTATCGGGGAAGAGCGCACGCGTCTGTGCCGGATCTGTGACGAATGCTCGGCGCTGAGACGCGGCTCGTCGCGCTGCTGGGCGACCCGGTCGCGCACTCGCGCTCGCCGCTGATGCAGAACGCCGCGTTCGCTGCGCGCGGCCTCGACTGGGCGTACGTCGCCTGTCGCGTGGACGCGGCCGAGTTCGACGACGCGGTTCGCGGGCTCGCGGCGCTCGGGTTCGCAGGCGCGAACGTGACGATCCCGCATAAGGCTGCGGCGGTCCGGGTCTGCGACGTGCTCGACGAGGTGGCCGAGCGGGGCGGGCTCGGTCAACACGCTGGTCTTCCGCGACGGGCGCATCGAGGGGTCGAGCACGGACGGCGAGGCCGTCGTCGGCGCCGTCGACCCGGCGGGTGCGCGCGTGCTCGTGCTGGGCGCGGGCGGAGCGGCGCAGGCGGTCGCATCGGCGCTTCGCGACGCGGGCGCCGCGGAGGTGCGGCTCGCGACCCGCCGCGACGAGCGACTGGCCGCCGGACGGCTCCGACGCGACGCTGCTCGTCAACGCAACGCCGCTCCTTGACGAGGTGCCGGTCCCGCCGCGCGCCGGCCAGGCCGTGGTCGATCTCGCCTATCGCGCCGACGGCTCGCCCACGGTGCTCGTCGAGGCGGCGCGCACCGCCGGCTGCGAGCCGATCGTCGACGGTCTCGAGGTGCTCGTTCGCCAGGGTGCCGCGTCGTTCGAGCGCTGGACCGGCGTTCCGGCGCCGCTCGACGTGATGCGCGCGGCGGCGCGCTAGATCCCGCGCGTCTCGATCCCCGGGTTCAGCTCGCGAAGGCGCGTCACGAGCTCGACCAGCCCGTCGAGCGGCTGTTGCACGTACATCTTTCCGCCATCCCACCGGAAGGTGATCGCGTTGGTTCTCCCGCGGATCGATCGCAGCTGTGCTGCCGGAACGGAGACTCGGCGCAGGCGAGTCCTGAAGACGCACACACTCTCGTCGGTCACGCGAACGTCGTACGCCACGCGGTAGACCGACGTGAATCCGGCGAACACGACAAATCCCAGCCAGACCCACATGAACCCTGGGGCCGGGTCGTGGATCACGAAAGCGATCCCGAAGACCGCGAAGGCAGCGAGCCCGACCAGCGGCACCCACTGCTGGATCCCCCGCGTCCGGTAGACCCGATCCACGGATCCGTCATACCCTTGGCCGCTCATGGCACTCACCCTCACAACGGCCGGCGAGTCGCACGGCCCGGCGCTCGCCGGCATCGCGACAGGCTTCCCGGCCGGGCTCGAGCTCGACCGCGCCGCGATCGACGCCGACCTCGCGCGCCGCCAGGAGGGCTACGGACGGAGCCCGCGCCAGCGGATCGAGACCGACACGATCGAGGTGCTCGCCGGCCTGCGCCACGGCCGCACGCTCGGAACGCCGATCGCGTTCCTCGTCCGCAACCGCGACCACGCCAACTGGACGTGGGGGATGAGCCCGTGGCCGCCCGAGGGCGAGCCGGAAGGCAAGGGAACGAAGCCGGTCACGCTGCCGCGGCCCGGCCACGCCGACCTGCCGGGCGTCCTGAAGTACGGCCACGAGGACGTCCGCAACGTGCTCGAGCGCGCCAGCGCCCGCTCGACGGCTGCGCTCGTCGCGGCCGGTGCGATGGCGAAGGCGCTCCTCGCACAGGTCGGGACGACCGTGCGCGGCGAGGTGCTCGAGGTCGGCGGCGAGGCAGGCGACGACGCAAGGCGCGAGGCGATCGACGCGGCACGAGGCGACCGGGAGACGCTCGGCGGCGTCGTCGAGGTGCAGGCGACCGGCGTGCTGCCCGGCCTCGGCTCGTACGCGACGCGCGCGGAGCGCCTCGACGGCCGCCTCGCCGGTGCGCTGATGAGCATCCAGGCGGTGAAGTCGGTCGAGATCGGCGAGGGGGTCGCCCTGGCCGGCCTGCGCGGCTCGCAGGCGCACGACGAGATCTTCCCCGGGTTCACGCGCACGTCCAACCACGCGGGTGGCCTCGAGGGCGGCGTCACGAACGGCGAGCCGCTCGTCGTCCGCGCCGCGATGAAGCCGCTGCCGACGCTGATGCGCCCGCTCCGGTCCGTCGACCTCGCGACCGGCGAGCCGGCCGAGGCGCTGGTCGAGCGCAGCGACGTGGCCGCCGTCGAGGCGCTCGCCGTCGTGGCCGAGGCCGTCGTCGCGTGGGAGCTCGCCCGCGCGGCGCGCGAGAAGTTCGGCGGCGACTCGGTCGGCGACATGCTCGCCGCGGTCGCCGCGTACCGCGAGCGCATCCCGTGGCGACCGCGCTAGGCCGGCACCTCGCCCTCGTCGGCTTCATGGGCGCGGGCAAGACGACGATCGGCAGCGAGGTCGCGGACCGCATCGGTGTCGGATTCAGCGACGTAGACGGCATGGTCGAGCACAAGGTCGGCGACGACATCCCCGCGTTCTTCCGCGAGCACGGCGAGGCGGCGTTTCGCCGGGAAGAGGAAGACGAGACGGTGTGGGCGCTGGGCGTGGGCCGAACTCGGCGTCTTCGCGCTGGGCGGCGGTGCGGTCACATCGGCGGCCGTTCGCGAGGCGCTAGCGCACCGTGCGATCTGCGTCTGGGTGGACGTCGACGTCGAGACTGCATGGAGCCGCGTTCAGGGCACCGACCGCCCGCTGGCGCAGGACGAGGCGGACTTCCGGCGGCTATACGAAGAGAGGCGACCGCTATACGAGTCGGTCGCCGACTTCGTCGCCCGCGACGTCGACGACGTCGTGCTCGCCGCAGGAGGCGTCCACGTCGAGACCGGGTCGCTCGAGCGGCTCGGCGAGCTCGTCCCGGGCGACGGCCCGGTGGCGCTCGTCTCCGACCGCCACGTGGCCGGCATCTACGGCGCAGACGCGCAGCTCGCGCTCGGGAACCGGCTCGTCTCGACCCATGAGCTGCCGCCCGGCGAGGACGCGAAGACGCTCGTCGTCGCCGCGCGCCTCTGGGACGAGCTCGCCATCGACCGCGGCGGCACGGTCGTCGCGCTCGGCGGCGGCTGCGTCACCGACGTCGCCGGGTTCGTCGCCGCCACGCATCTCCGCGGCGTCCCGTGGGTTGCCGTGCCGACGACGCTCGTCGGCCAGGTCGACGCGGCGATCGGCGGCAAGACCGGCCTCGACACCACCATGGGCAAGAACCGCGTCGGCGCCTTCCACTGGCCCGCGCGGACAGTCGATCGACCCGGCGCTGCTCGCCACGCTCCCGGCGGTGGAGCGGCAGGCCGGCATGGCCGAGGTCGTGAAGACCGGGCTGCTCGCCGGCGCCGAGCTCTGGGAGCTCCCTGACGCGGAGCTCGTGCGCCGCGCCGCCGCCTACAAGACCGCCGTCTGCCTGCGCGACCCGACCGAGCAGGGCGAGCGCGCCGTGCTCAACCTCGGCCACACGTTCGCGCACGCGCTGGAGACCGCGAGCGGCTACCGGCTGCGCCACGGCGACGCCGTCGCGCTCGGCCTGACGGCTGCGCTACGGCTCTCCGAGGAGCACCTCGGCCTGGAGGGCGGCTGGGCCGACCGCGTCGCGGCGCTGCTGAAGCCCGAGCCGGTCCGGGTCGACCGCGACCTGGCCCGTGCCGCGCTGCGCCGCGACAAGAAGGCGGTGGCCGGCCGCATCCGTCTCGTGCTGCTCGAGGCGCCCGGCAGCCCGGTCGTCACCGACGAGTTGCCCGAGGCCGCGGTGGACGCGGCGCTCGACGGGCTGATCTCTGGATAATCGCGCGGTGCGGATCGACGTCCTGAACGGCGTCAACCTCAACGTGCTCGGCAAGCGCGACCCGGAGATGTACGGCGGCCTGTCGCTGCAGGAGCTCGAGTCGCAGATCTACAAGTGGGCCAGCGAGCTGGGCTGCACCGTCCGCTGCCGGCAGACGAACCAGGAAGGGCTGTTCGTGGCTGGTGCCACGACGCGGCCGAGGTCGCCGACGGGCTCGTCGTCAACCCGGCCGCGTGGACGCACTACAGCTGGGCGATCCACGACGCGCTCGAGCTCACCGGCAAGCCGGTCGTCGAGGTGCACCTGTCGAACGTGGACGAGCGCGAGGAGTGGCGCCGCTTCTCGGTGCTCGAGGGCGTCCGCGACCACCGCGTGGTCGGCAAGGGGCCGGAGGGCTACCGCGAGGCGCTCGAGTTCCTCGTCGGGCGATCGTGAGCGCGCGCGTCGACCGGTTGCGGGAGCTGCTCGACGAGCCGCTGCTCGTCACGAACCTCGTCAACGTCCGCTACCTGACCGGGTTCACGAGCTCGAACGCGGCGCTGCTCGTCGAGCCGGACCGCGTCCAGCTGTTCGCCGACTTTCGCTATGCGGAGGCGGGCCGCAAGGTGCCCGGCGTCGAGTTCACGATTACGAAGCGCGCTATCTCGCGCGACCTCGCGGAGCGGCTGAGCGGCCGGATCGGGTTCGAGGCGGGCACGATGCCCTACGCGCAGTACGAGGTGCTCGCGGCGGGCGGGCTCGACCTCGTGCCCACGCACGGGCTCGTCGAGGGCCTGCGCGCGGTCAAGGACGAGGACGAGATTGCACGCATCCGGGCGGCGACAGGGGTGGCGAACGCCGCGTTCGCGCGGTTCGCGGAGGAGCGAGTGCTCGGGCGGACGGAGCGGGAGCTCGCGTGGGCGTTCGACACCTTTCTCCACGAGGCAGGCGCCGACGCCAACGCGTTCCCGACGATCGTGGCCGCGGGGGCGAACGGCGCGAACCCGCACACGACGCCCGGCGACCGGGTGGTCGAGGAGGGCCAGTCGATCGTGGTGGACGCCGGCGCCGTGCTCGATGGGTACTGCTCCGACTGCACGCGCACGTTCGCCGCGGGCCGGCTCGACGACGACCTGCAGGAGGCGTACGACCTGTGCCTGCGCGCGCAGCTCGCGGGCCTGGAGGCCGCGCAACCGGGCGTGAGCGGGGTCGACGCGGACGCGGCCGCGCGGGACGTGATCGAGGCCGCGGGCCACGGAGCGCACTTCGGCCACGGCCTGGGCCACGGGCTCGGGATGGACGTCCACGAGCTGCCGCGCGTCTCCACCGAGTCGACCGAGACGCTCGCGGCCGGCAACGTCACGAGCGTCGAGCCGGGCGTCTACCTCCCGGGGCGCGGCGGCATCCGCATCGAGGACCTGGTCGTCGTCCGCGAGGGCGGGCCGGAGATCCTGACGAGCTTCACCAAGGAGCTGGTCACGCTCTCGTAGGCCTGGCTCGGGCCTACGCGCGCCGTCAAGCGGGGCTGGAGCGCTGCCGATTCACAACGGGCGAGGAGTCCCCGAACAGGGCGCGGAAGGCCTGGTTAGCGGAAGCGCCAGCCGTAGACCAGCGTCGCCTCGTCGTCCGGCGTCCCGCCGGCGGCGCCGTACGTCGCCCGGGCCGCCTCGTTGTCGTACGACGTGTCGACCCACATCTTCAGCACGCCCTCGCGCTCGGCGAGCTTGCGCTCCTCCTCGACGAGCGCACGGCAACCGGTTGAAGGAACGGCCACATGGGTCTGTCCCCGAGGTGTATCGGGGGCTGACCCAAGCGGTTGAAGGACGCCGACCGCTGATGGAGCGCGGACAGGCTCACCGAGCGCTTGGGACAACCCCGCGAAACAGCCCGCGGGACAGTCCCAGGTCAGACCCGGGTACCACCGATCGCGCCACGAATCTGTGCCGGATGTGTCCCTGAACTGTCACGCGCCGCCGCTAACCTGCCGCCGTGGCCGAGACGGTCAACACGAACCAGTTCCGCAACGGCATGCACATCGAGCTCGACGGCAGTGTCTGGCGCATCGTCGAGTTCCAGCACGTGAAGCCGGGCAAGGGCGGTGCATTCGTGCGGACGAAGGTGAAGAGCCTCGACTCGGGCGCCGTGGTCGACCGCACCTTCCGCGCGGGCGAGAAGTTCACGCGCATCCACACGGAGGTGAAAGAGGCGCAGTACCTCTACGACTCGGGCGAGGAAGTGGTCTTCATGGACACCGGCTCGTACGAGCAGTTCAACCTGTCGCGCGATTCCGTCTCCGACGTCATCGACTTCATGCAGCCGTCCTCGAGCGTGCAGGTGCTGACCGTCGACGGCAAGCCTTCGGGCGTGTCGCTGCCGGCCTCGGTCGAGCTGGAGGTCGTCGAGACGGAGCCCGGGATCAAGGGCGACACGGTCTCGAACGTGACGAAGCCGGCGAAGCTCGAGACGGGCGCAACCGTCCAGGTGCCGCTCTTCGTGAACACGGGCGACCGCATCAAGGTTGCCCCCGCCGAGGGCCGCTACATCTCCCGGGCCTGACCTGTGCGTGCAGCGGTCGCGCTGCTCGCGATGCTCGCCGTCACCGCGCCGGCGCGTCTCGACGCCACGTTCGGACAGGGAGGGGAGGCGCGGGTCGATCTCGGCGGCAGTGAGGTCGCGGAGGCGCTGCTGCTCGAACCGGACGGCCGAATCGTCGTCGCCGGCTCCTCGACGTCGGGCACGAGCCCGGCGTTCCTGGTGCGCCTCCACGCGGACGGCAAGCCGGACCTGAAGCTGACGCCGGACGACGCGGGCGTCGACCAGATCCCTGCGCTCGCGCAGCAGCCCGACGGCAAGCTGCTCGCCGCGTGGCAGACGCTGACCACTCGCGGCGAGACCGTGATCTACCGCGTGCGCCTCGTCCGGCTCGACACCGACGGCTCGACCGACTTCAGCGTCGACGTCTTCAATGGCGGCGCACCGGGCCTACAGGGCGGCGGGCCGGCCGGCGCGCAGGCGATCGCCGTCCAGCCAGACGGGAAGATCGTCGTCCTCCTCGGCTCGGCGCTGGTCTGCCTGAAGGCCGACGGCTCGCAGGCGTTCCGCGTCGACTTCGGCCCGACCGACGCCGCGCGGGCGCTCGCCCTGCAACCGGGCGGGCGGATCCTGGTGGCCGGGACCCGCGGAGGCGCGCCGTTCCTCGACGCCTACCGTTCGGACGGGACGGCTGACCCTGTGTTCAAGGCGACGCTCGGGCCGGGCAGCCCGCAAGCGCTCGCGCTGCTCCCCGACGGGCGCATCGACGTCGCCACGCGAACGCAGGTCGAACGCCTGCTGCAGAGCGGCGCGCCCGAGACGACGGGTGCGGTTCCCGGGCCGGCGATCGCGCTCGACCCGCACCAGCGGGTCGTCGCAGCGGGCGCGGACGGCATCACTCGCCTGACGACTTCGCTCCTGCCCGACGGGAGCTTCGGTGCCGCCGGCACCGCGGGGCTGGGCGGCGTGGACCCGGCCGCCGTCGCTGTTCAGCCGGACGGAAAGGTGCTCCTCGCCGGCACCGCCATGGGCGACGCGGTCGTCATCCGGCTGCCCCCGAATGCGCCGATCCATCGCCCCGCCGTCACCTTCACCCGGCATCCCGCGCGCATGGTGCGTGCGCCCGGGCGCATCACGTTCGCATTCCGCTCCGACACAGCCGGCGCGACGTTTCGGTGTGCGCGCGACAGCGGCGTGTTCCGCCCCTGCCGCTCGCCGGTCACGTACACGGCAACCGCCGGCCGGCACCGCTTTCGGGTTCAGGCGTCGCGAGGCGTGCTGGGGCCGACCATCACCTACGCGTTCAGCGTCCTCGGTACTCGCTGAAGGCGGCGCGGGGGAGCCCTTGTACCCGTGTGTGTCGAGTGATACATACGGATCGGAGGGCGATGCGTTGCCGCTGTGAGTGTCGGCGAAGGAGGTCTTCTGACTGGCGCAGGACGGTTCACCCGGCGTGCCGTTTGGTTACTGCCGCCGGCGGCCGCGTGCATTCTCGCCCTCGCCGGGCTTGCGTTGGGCGGCGCCGGCGCCTTCGACCGGAGCTTCAACGGGATCGGAACCCGGATGCTCGACAGCGGCGGGGCCGAGCGGGCGACGGCGGTGGACGTTCAGCCCGACGGAAAGATCGTGGTGGCGGGCTGGACGAGCGTCGGGAGTGACGCGGTTGTTTACCGGTTGAACCCCGACGGCTCATCCGATACGAGTTTCGACGGGGACGGCGCTATGGGCATCGACAGCGGCGGGACCGAAATCGCCTCTGCGGTGGCGCTGCAGCCGGACGGGAAGATCGTGGTGGCGGGCTCTACGACCATCGGGAGCAACGCGACCGTGTACCGCTTGAACTCGAATGGCTCGTTCGACACGAGCTTCGACGGGGACGGGGCCGTGGGCATCGACAGCGGCGGATCGGAGTTCGCCAGTGCCGTGGCCCTGCAACCTGACGGGAAGATAGTGGTGGCGGGCTCCACGTCGGTCGGGGACAACGCGGTCGTGTACCGGTTGAACCCGAACGGCTCATCCGATACGAGCTTCGACGGCGACGGCGCCGTGGGCATCGACAGCGGCGGGCTCGAGTCGGCCGCCGGGGTCGCGATTCAGCCGGACGGGAAGATCGTGGTGGCCGGCGCGACGACCGTTGGGGACAACGCGGCCGTGTACCGCTTGAACCCGAACGGGTCGTTCGACACGAGCTTCGACGGGGACGGGGCCGTGGACATCGACAGCGGTGGCGGCGAGGCTGCCAATGCGGTGGCGATTCAGCCGGACGGGAAGATCGTGGTGGCCGGCGCGACGACCGTGGGGAGCAACGCGGCCGTGTGGCGGTTGAACCCGAACGGCTCGTTCGACACGAGCTTCGACGGGGACGGCGCTGTCGGCATCGATAGCGGCGGGACCGAAATCGCCTCTGGGGTGGCGGTGCAGTCCGACGGGAAGATCGTGGTGGCAGGCCTGACGAGCGTGGGGGACAACGCGGCCGTGTACCGGTTGAACCCGAACGGCTCGTTCGATTCGAGCTTCGACGGCGACGGCGCGCTCGGGATCGACAGCGGCAAGGCCGAAAGTGCAGCGGGCGTGGCGCTGCAGCCGGACGGGAAGATCGTGGTGGCAGGCGCGTCGGTCGTCGGCCTCGACGCCGGCAGCCCCGAGGACAACGCCGTCGTCTACCGGCTGCTGGGCGACGCGCGCACGGTGACGGTGGCGCGCGCCGGCAACGGGTCGGGCACCGTCGAGTCCATGCCGCCCGGCATCGCGTGCGGTACGACCTGCGCACATTCGTTCGACGGCGAGACACCGGTCTCGCTGACGGCGACGGCGGACGCCGGCTCGAGCTTTACGGGCTGGTCGGGAGGCGGCTGCTCCGGTACGGGGATCTGCCGGCCGACCGCGGGCACGGACGCGAGCGTCACCGCGACGTTCAGCACGAGCACAACGACGACGACCACGCCCGCGACGACGACGACCACACCAAGCACGACGACCACGCCAAGCACGACGACCACCATGACCACCACGACCACGACCACGACCACGACCACGCCGCCGCCGCCGAAGCCGCCCGTCACGAGGTTGACGGCCCATCCGGCCAAGACGATCAGGACGGTTAGACAGCGCGTGAGGGAGCGGTTCGCGTTCAGGGCCGATCAGGCCGGCTCGAGCTTCCGCTGCGCCCTGGATACCAAGCCGCTCAAGAGGTGCAAGTCGCCGGTGTCGTACACGGTCAAGCCCGGCGCACATCGTTTTCGCGTCGGGGCGACGAAGGGCAAGGCTGCCGGCCCGATCGTCTCCTTCCGGTTCAAGGTCGTGCGCCGCCGCTAGGACGTGGGCGGGAGCGGGAACGGCCGGTTTGCCCGCAAGCAACTCCGCGTCGTCCCGCCCCGCTGAGGCCTACACTCACCCACCGTGCCAGCGCTGGTCGATACGAGCATTCGCCTGCTGAGCCAGGAGCCGCTCGCGGGGCGGATGCCGACCGCAGAGCTGCTCGCCCTGGCCGAGATCCTGGACGGTGCCGGCTTCGCGTACCTGGAGGTCTCCGGCGGCGGCGTCTTCGACAGCGCTGTCCGGCGCGGCGTCGAGAGCCCGTGGGAGCGCATCCGCGCACTCGAGTCGCGCACGCAGACGCCGCTTGCGCTCGCGCTCCGCGGCCGCTTCCTCGTCGGCTCGCGGCCGCTCGGCGTCGACTTCGTCCGCCGCTTCGTCGCCTCGGCGGCGGAGAGCGGCATCGAGGTCTTCCGCCTCCACGACCCGCTCAACGACGTCTCCAACCTGCGCGAGGCAGGCGAGGCGATCGTCGCCGCCGAGCGCGAGTTCGACGCAGGCCTGATCTACAGCCCGGGCACCGCCGACGACACGCTCGTCGAGCAGGCGCGACGGCTGCCCGAGCTCGGCGCCTCACGCGTCCTCCTGCACGACCCGTCCGGCGCGCTCGAGCCGCACCTCGTGCACGAGCTGATCGGCAGGATCGGAGAGGCGAGCGGTCTCCCGGTCGGCCTGTACTGCCAGGGCGCCGCCGGCAACGCGCTCGTCGCCGCGCTCGAGGCTGCCCGGGCGGGCGCCGACCTGATCGCCTGCGCGGTGTTCCCGATCGCGCTGACCGTCCACCGAGTCTCCGGTGAGGCCCTCGCGCAGTCGCTGAGCGGCCTCGGCGTCGAGACCGGCGTGGACGTCGACGCGCTCTGGCGCGCCAGCGATCTCGTCGACGAGTACATCGGCGACCAGCCCGTCACGCCACTCACGCCTCGGATCTCCGTCCGTGCCGCGCAGCACCGCTTGCCCGCAGGTCTCGTCGCAGCGCTTGACACCCATCTGCGCGCCAACTCCGCGGAGGACCGGCTCGACGACGTGCTCGACGAGCTCCAGCGCATCCGCCACGAGGCAGGCTCGCCTCCGCTCGCCGCTCCGATCGGCCAGGTGCTCGCCTCGCAGGCGCTGCTGCACGTCCTCTCGGCCGAGCGCTACGGCACCGTCGTCGACGAGTTTCGCGCGCTGATGGAGGGCCGCTTCGGGACGCCGCCGCTGCCATTCGACCCGAACGTGCAGCGCGCCGTCTCGCTGACCGCCCACGACGAGCCGGACGAGGAGCTCGACTGGGACAAGCTCCGCGAGGAGGCCGCCGGGATCGCGTCGAGCGAGGAGGAGCTGATCCTGCTCGCCCTCTTCGGCGAGGAGGCCGAGCCGCTGCTGAACAACATCCGCGCCCGCGCCACCGGCGAGGAGACCCTCGTCGGCGGCGCTATCGACCAGTCGCGGGCGGAGCGGATCAAGGATCTCGTTCGCGTCGTCCAGGAGTCGGGCGTGGCCGAGATCACCGTCGAGGAGGGCGACATGCGCGTCACGGTGCGCCGCACCGAGGACCGCCCGCAGCTGATCGCCCCGCCGCAGCACATCGGCGTCGCCGAGCCGGTCGGCACGGCGCCGTCGCCGGTCGACACGTCTGCATCGAACGGCTTCCTCCGCGTGGAGTCGCCGATGGTCGGCACGTTCTACCGCGCTCCCGAGCCCGGCGCGGCCTCGTTCGTCGAGGAGGGGGACGTCGTCGGCCCCGGCCAGACGCTCTGCATCCTCGAGGCGATGAAGCTCATGAACCACGTGAAGGCGGAGGTCGCCGGCACCGTGCGGCGGATCGCCGTCGGCAACGGCGAGCCGGTCGAGTACGGCCAGCTGCTCTTCGAGCTCGAGCCGGCGCCGGTCGCGGCTCCGCTCGACGCGGTCTAGGTGCCCCCTGTGCCTATGAGCCCATCACCCGCGGCGGCCGCTGCGCGCGCAGCGCGTCCTAACAGGGACTGTCCCTGTTAAGGCGCACCGCCGAGAGGGGCCCTGAGGTGTTCGGTCGCGTTCTGATCGCGAACCGCGGCGAGGTGGCGGTGCGCGTCATCCGCGCGCTGCACGAGGTCGGCGCCGAAGCGGTGGCCGTCTACTCGACCGCGGACGCGGAGTCGCTCCACGTGCGCATGGCCGACCGCGCCGTGTGCATCGGCCCGCCCGCCGCGAGCGGCAGCTACCTCAACATCCCGTCCGTGATCGCGGCCGGCGTGACGACCGGCTGCGAGGCCGTGCATCCGGGCTGGGGCTTCCTCAGCGAGAACCCGGCGTTCGCGGAGGCGTGCGCCGACAACGACCTGGTCTTCGTCGGCCCGCTGCCCGACACGATGGCGCGCATGGGCGACAAGGCGCAGGCGAAGGCGGAGATGCGCGAGGCGAACGTCCCGCTCGTGCCGGGCAGCGCGGGGCCGGTGGACGAGGCGGAGGCGCGCCGGATCGCCGAGGAGGTCGGGTACCCGGTGCTGTTGAAAGCCGTCGCCGGCGGCGGCGGCCGCGGGATGCGGCGCGTCGACTCGCCGGACGGCGTGGCCGAGGCATATGCGATCGCCTCGGGCGAGGCGGCGGCCGCGTTCGGCGACGGCTCGATCTACCTCGAGAAGGTGATCGCGCCGGCGAGGCACGTGGAGATCCAGGTGCTCGGCGACGCCCACGGCGGCGTGCTCACGCTCGGCGAGCGCGAGTGCTCGATCCAGCGCCGCCACCAGAAGCTGATCGAGGAGTCGCCGTCGGCGGCGCTCACGCCCGAGACCCGCGAGGAGATGGAGTCGGCCGCCGAGCGCGCGTGCCAGCGGCTCGGCTACCGCAACGCAGGCACGTTTGAGTTCCTGCTCGCCCCCGACGGGTCGTTCTTCTTCATCGAGCTGAACGCGCGGCTGCAGGTGGAGCACCCGGTCTCCGAGCTCCTTACCGGCATCGACCTCGTCCACGAGCAGCTGCGCGTCGCGGCGGGGGAACCGCTTTCGCGAACGGGGCGAGCACCGCGCCGCGGCCACGCGATCGAGGTGCGCGTGAACGCCGAGGACCCGGCGCGCGACTTCATGCCGTCGCCGGGTCGCCTCGAGCGCTTCGTCGTCCCACAGGGGCCCGGCGTCCGCGTCGACACGCACGTCGAGCAGGGCTCGTCGATCCCGCCCTACTACGACTCGCTGATCGCCAAGGTGATCGTCTGGGACGAGGACCGGCCGCGGGCGATCGCGCGCTGCCTGCGCGCGCTGGGCGAGCTCGACGTGCGCGGCGTGGCCACGACCGCCTCGGTTGCCGCCGACGTGCTGCGCACCGAGGAGTTCGCTGAGGGTCGCTACTCGACGTCGTTCCTCGAGGAGGCGGCCGCGCGGCTGCCGGCGCTTGCGGGGGCCGGTGAGTAGCCGCCGCGGGGCGCGCCGGACGGCGCTGATCCTGCTCTACCAGTGGGATCTCACCGGCCAGGAGCTCGGCTCGCTCTACCTCGAGGACGTGGACCCGTTCGCGCTCGAGCTGGCGCGGCCCGTCGTCGCTGCGGCGCCCGCGCTGGACGCGCGCATCACCGAGGCCGCGGAGGGCTGGACCGCGGACAGGCTCGGCGCCGTCGAGCGCAACGTCCTGCGGCTCGCCATCTCGGAGCTCGACAGCGGCGATGCGCCGCGCGAGGTGGTCATCGCAGAGGCGGTCGCGCTGGCGAAGCGCTACGCCAGCCCCGACGCCGCGCGGCTCGTGAACGGCATCCTGGGCAGAATCGCGAGAGAGCTGGAGGCCGCCTGATGAGAAGTACTTCGAAAGGGAATCTTCGCGCAGGGTTCTGTCCCGAACAGCGGAGCAGCAGCAACAGCTCCCACGCCGAAGCCCGCCGGCACCTGACAGGGACAGTCCCTGGTAGGAAGCACCGCGGCGCGGGCCCCTTACAGGGACTGTCCCTGTTAGGAAGCGCGGGGGCGCGGGTTCCTTTACAGGGACTGTCCCTGTTAAGACGGGCTCGGCAGAGCGTGTGGAGATGAGCGAGGCCGAGCAGTCACTACAGAAGGCCGAGGAGCTCCTGGAGCGGCTGGAGGGCGCGCGCGCCCGGCTCGAGGCGACCGAGGACCCGGACGCCGCGATCGAGATCCTCGCCGAGCTGAGCGAGATCGCGAAGCAGGTCGAGGCCGAGCTGACGCGCGCCAAGCAGGCGGCCGATGCAGACGGCTGACGAGCTGCTCGCGCTCGTCGAGGGCTACCTCGCGCAGCCGGGCCACTGGCAGAGCGGCGCGAACGGGCTCGGCGAGACGATCCGCTACCCGGTCGGCGGCGGCGGCAAGCGGCTGCGGCCGGTCCTGTGCCTTGCGGTCGGCGAGGCGGTCGGGCTCGATCCCGAGCGGCTGCTCCCGGCGGCCGCGGCGCTGGAGCTCATCCACACGTTCTCGCTCGTCCACGACGACCTGCCCGCGCTCGACGACGACGCCGAGCGGCGCGGCCGGCCGAGCGCGCACGTGGAGTTCGGCGAGGGCGTCGCGATCCTGGCCGGAGACGCGCTCCTGACCAAGGCGTTCGCGCTCGCAGCCGAGTACGGGCAGTCGGCCGCGGCGGCCGTGCTCGCCTCCGCGACGACGGCCATGATCGAGGGCCAGTACCTCGACATCACCGGCGCGGAGGTCGACGTGCTCGAGCTGCACCGGCTCAAGACGGGCGCGCTCTTCGGCGCTGCAGTCGAGATGCCGCTGGCGATGGCCGGCGTCGACGGCGAGCGGCGCGCGGCCTGGACGGAGTTCGGGGACGCATTCGGCCGCCTGTTCCAGCTCGCCGACGACCTCGACGACGGAGACGGTGCCGTGGCGCGCTTCGGCGAGGTGCGAACGGCGGCGCTGGCGGGCGAGCAGATCGAGCGCGCGCGAGACGCGCTCGCGCGGACCGGCGCCGACACGACCGTCGTCGCCGGCCTGCTCGACGAGCTCGCCGCCCGGGCCACGTGAGCCGAATCCGTGCCGGTTCGCCCGGACGCGCCGCCCGCGCCCCTACCCTCTACCCGGTGAAGAAGCGCCTCGACGTGCTGCTCGTGGAGCGCGGGCTCGCCGCCTCGCGCGCGCAGGCACAGGCGCTCGTGATGGCCGGCCGCGTGCCCGGGCACGCCAAGGCGGGCGAGCAGGTCGACGACAGCGCCGACCTCGAGATCGAGGCGCCGCCGCCGTACGTCTCGCGCGCCGGCGAGAAGCTCGCGAACGCGCTCGACAGGCTCGAGATCGACGTGCGCGCGCTCGACTGCCTCGACGTGGGTGCCTCGACCGGCGGCTTCACCGACTGCCTCCTGCAGCGCGGCGCCGCGCGCGTGATCGCGCTCGACGTCGGCCACGGCCAGCTCGACCAGCGCATCCGCGACGACTCGCGCGTGACGGTGCTCGAGCGGACGAACGCGCGGCTCGTGACCGAGCTGCCGTTCGCGCCCGCGCTCGTCACCTGCGACGTGTCCTTCATCAGCGTCCGGCTCGCGCTGCCGCCGGTGCTCGCGCTCGCGCGGCCCGGCTGGCAGGCGCTCGTGCTCGTCAAGCCGCAATTCGAGGCCGGCCGCGCGGACGTCGGCAAGGGCGGTGTCGTCCGCGACGCCGAGACGCGCCGCCGCGTCGTCCGCGAGATCGCCGAGGCGGCTCTCGGATGGGGCGCCGAGCCACGCGGCGTCGCCGATTCCGGCCTGCCGGGCCCGAAGGGCAACCTCGAGACATTCCTCTACCTCGTCCAGACCGACGACCCGCAGCTACCCGATGACCTCGACCGCCGGATCGACGCCGAGATCGGCTGACGCCGTCCGCCGCGCGGCCGTGATCCTCCACGGCAAGCGCGAGCGCCTCGGCGACGCCGAGGCTCGTCTCCGCGCGGTCGCCGAGCAGGCGGATGTCGAGCTCGTCACCGAGGGGAGCGCGGCCGAGGCCGACCTCGCGGTCGTGCTGGGCGGCGACGGCACGATGCTGCGGGCGCTCGCCGAGTACCTCGACAGCGGCGTCCCGGTGATCGGCGTCAACTACGGCCGGGTCGGGTTCCTCACCTCGATCGACGCGGACGAGCTCGAGGCCGGCCTGCTGCGCGCGTTCGCCGGCGAGTTCCGCGTGTACGAGCTGCCCACGCTCGCGGCGAGCGTCGACGGCACCGAGATGGCCTGTGTCAACGATCTCGTGGTCCACTCGACCACGATCGGGCGCATGGTCGAGCTGGCATGGGACGTCGAGGGGGAGCACTTCGGCACGCTCGCCTGCGACGGCGTCATCTGCTCGACGCCGATCGGCTCGACCGCCTACAACCTCTCGAACGGCGGCCCGGTGCTCGCGTGGGGGCTCGATGCCATGGCGATCACGTTCATCGCGGCGCACTCGATCAGCGTGCGCCCACTGGTGGTCGGACCGAACGCCGAGGTGGTGATCCGCAACCGCACCGTCGACGTGACCGCCTCCGTGCTCGTCGACGGCCACACCATCGCCGAGGTCGGCACCGGCCCGGAGGTGCGCGTCCGCATCGGCGAGCAGCGGAGCCGCCTCGCCGCATTGCCCGAATCGGTCTTCTTCCGCCGCTACCGCGAGACCTTTGCTTCGTAGCCTCCGCATCGAGAACCTGGTGCTGATCCGCGAGGCGGAGCTCGACCTGGCGCCCGGGCTGAACGCGATCACGGGCGAGACCGGCGCGGGCAAGACGATCCTGGCGCAGGCGCTCGGGATGCTGCTGGGCGCGAAGGCCGACGACGCGGCGATCGGGCCCGCGGCTGCAGAGGCCTACGTGGAGGCGGAGCTCGACCTGCCCGACGGCCTGCTCGACGAGGAGGGCTTCGAGTCGCTCGCCGAGCTGCGCCCGGAGGGCGAGGACACGCTCGTCCTGGCGCGGCGCGTGTTCGCGGACGGGCGCACGCGCGCCTACGCGTGGGGGCGCAGCGTGGCCCGCGAGGACGTGGCCGCCGCGGCCGAGCGGCTCGTCGCGATGTCCGGCCAGTTCGAGCAGCGGCGGCTGGCGCGGCCTGCGTTCCAGCTGGGCGTGCTCGACAGCTTCGCCGGCGCCGGCGAGTCGCGCGCGGCGGTGCGGGCGGCGTGGCGCGCGCTCGGCGCCGCGCGCCAGGCGCTCGCGGCGGCGGAGCGCGACGCGGAGAGCGCCGGCGACCGGCTCGCCGAGCTGCAGGCGCTCGTCGAGGACGCGGGCGACTTCCAGCCGGGCGAGGAGGAGGCGCTGCGCGCCGAGCGCGAGCGCGTCCGCCACGTCGCCGACCTGGGCGAGGGCGTCTCCGCGGCGGCGTCGGCGCTCGCGCCGGACGAGGGCGAGGGCGCCGCGGGCCTGGTCGCGCAAGCGGAGCGATCGCTGCTGCCGCTGACGGCGCTCGCACCGGAGCTCGGCCAGATCGCCGAGGAGCTGCGCGACGTCGACGTCCGCCTGCGCGAGGCGGGCGCCGACCTGCGCGGGTTCCTCGACTCGCTCGAGGCCGACCCGGCGCGGCTCCAGGTCGTGGAGGAACGCCTCGACGCGATGGCGGCCGCGCGCCGGCGGTTCGCCTGCACGACGTACGAGGAGCTGCTCGAGCGCGCCGCGGCCGCCCGCGACGAGCTGGACGCGCGCGACGCCGGCGTCGACCCGCTGGCTGCGGCACAGCGCGCCGCGGACGACGCAGAGCGAGCGTACGACGCCGCCGCGGCCGGGCTTCGGCGCCTTCGCGAGTCCGCCGCGGTCCCGTTCGCAGAGGCGGTGTCGGAGCGGCTCGCGTCGCTCGGCCTGGGCGCGGGCGAGTTCGCGGCCGAGCTGACCGACGCCGAGCCGGGCGCGACCGGGACGGATGCCGTCTCCTTCCTCGTCCGGCCGAACCCCGGCCTGCCGCTCGCCCCGGCTGCGCAGACGGCTTCGGGCGGCGAGCTGTCGCGCATCGCCCTGGCGATCGCGGCGGTCGCGGGCGGCGAGACGATGGTCTTCGACGAGATCGACGCGGGCATCGGCGGCGAGACCGCGCACGCCGTCGCCGCGCTGCTCGAGGAGCTCGCGCGCTCAGCCCAGGTGGTCACGATCACGCACCTCCCGCAGATCGCGAGCCGCGCAGCGCGCCACTTCCGCGTGGAGAAGGTGCCCGGCGACCCGACGCACACGAGGATCGAGCCGCTCGAAGAAGACGAGCGGCAGGCGGAGCTGGAACGTATGCTCGGCGGCCGGGAGTTCATCGCCAGCGTCGCCACCGGCAGCGCCGGCTAATCGCCTGATGGTCAGCGTTCGCCAAGAAACCGGAGTCCGTCCGCGCCGGGCGGCCGCGTTCGTGGAGTACACGGGCCCGGCACGCCTCGACCGGCGCACGAAGCTGCTCGTGCGCAGGGTCGTGCCCGGCGACATCGCGATCGTGGACCACACCGACCTCGACCGCGTCTCCGCCGAGGAGCTGATCGACGCTGGCGTGCGTGTCGTCGTCAACGTCGCCGAGTCGCAGACGGGGCGGTTCCCGAACCCCGGGCCGCTGACGCTCGTGCAGGGCGGCGTGCGCCTGATCGACGCGACCGGAGCCGACCTGTTCGACACGGTCACGGAGGGCGACGTGCTGACGGTGCGCGCCGGCGGTCTCTACCGCGGCGGCGAGCGGGTCGCGAGCGGGCACGTGCTGCACGCCGACGAGCTGCGCGCGGCGCTCGCCGAGCAGCGGGCGCGCGTGACCGACGCGCTCGGAGCGTTCGCCGACAACACGATGCGGTTCCTGCGCGACGAGAGCCGGCTGCTGGCGGAGGGCATCGACTTCCCGGCGATCGAGACGCGCTTCCGCGACCGGCACGCGCTCGTCGTCGCCCGCGGCCCGGGCCACAAGCGAGACCTGCGGATGGTCAAGCCGTACGTCCGCGACTTCCGGCCGGTGCTCGTGGGCGTGGACGGCGGCGCCGACGCGCTGCTCGAGGCCGGCTACAAACCGCATCTGATCGTCGGCGACATGGACTCGGTCTCGGACCGGGCACTGACGTCGGGCGCGGAGGTGGTCGTGCACGCGTACGAGGACGGTTCGGCGCCTGGCGCGCCGCGCTGCGAGAAGCTCGGCGTGCGGCACCACGTCGTGCCGGCGCCGGGCGTGAGCGAGGACGTGGCGATGCTGCTCGCCTACGAGAAGGGCGCCGAGCTGATCGTCGCTGTCGGAACCCACTTCAACCTGGTCGAGTTCCTCGAGCGCAACCGCTCCGGCATGTCGTCGACGTTCCTGACGCGGCTGCGGGTGGGGGAGATCCTCGTCGACGCAAAGGGCGTGTCGCGGCTCGTCAGCCGGCGCGTCGGCGTGTGGCCGCTCGTCGTCGTCGCGCTCGCCGGGCTGGCAGCGATCCTGGTCGCGATCCTCGTGTCGCCGACCCTGCAGGACGTGCTCCAGCTGGTCGGGACGCGCCTGCAGGACGTCGTCGGCCTCGGCTGAGCCGGGCGTCCCCGCGAGCGCACATGGCACACATTCGGCACCCATCCGGCACAGACGCGTGCGGATTTCGGGCGTACGCTCGATCGCAAGGGAGGTGGGTCCTTTCCCCACCCCGGGTGGGGGGAGCGCGGACATGGCTGGCGGGGACATGGCTCGGGTAGACGCGTCCGGAACGCTGCTCGCGCCGCCCGGGGACGTCTGGGCGCTGATCGCCGAGCCGCACCACATGGCCGACTGGTGGGCCGGCTACCGGGCTGTCCGCCCCGACCGGCGCGGCCTGGCCGAGGGCGCGCGCTGGACGGTCACACGCAGCCTCGAGGCGGGGCTCGGCCTCTTCCGCAAGCCGGAGAGCGAGGGCCTGATCGTCCTGGAGGCCGTCGAGCCCGGGCGGCTGCTCGCCTGGCACGACGTCCAGCAGGGCTTCGACGCGCGCATCGAGCTCGGTGACGCGCCCGACGGCCTGACCGCCGCCGTACGTCGCGGTCGACGCCCCGTGGCTGCGGCTGCGGAGCGAAGGCCTTCGCCACCTGCCGGAGACGGCGCTCACCCGGCTGCACGACCTCTGCCAGACTGCCGTCGCGCTCTGATGTTCGATCTGCGCTACCACGTTGCGTCGCTCGCGGCGGTCTTCATTGCGCTCGTGATCGGCATTCTCGTCGGCGTCGGCATCGCCGACCGCGGCGTGCGCGAGGACGCCCTCCGCGAGAAGATCGCGCAGGCCAACAGCGCGCTCGACCAGGAGCGTGGGAAGACGGACTTCCTCAGGCGGCAGCAGGAGGCGACGCAGAACTTCGTCGAGGACAGCTATCCGGCGCTCATGAGCAGCCGCCTCGACGGCAAGCGGGTCGCGCTCGTCTTCGTCGGCTCGGTGGACGACGATCTCCGCTCGAGCGTCGGGAAGGCGCTCGGCGACGCGGGCGGGCGGGTCGCGTTCGTGCGCGCGCTGAAGCTGCCCATCGACCGCGGCCAGATGCAGTCCGCGCTGGCGGAACGCTCCCTCGTGGCGCAGTACGCCGGAGACGACGGCATGGGGGCGCTTGGCCACGACCTTGCCGGCGAGCTGGTGAAGGGCGGCGAGACGCCGCTCTGGAGCGCCGTCGGCGGGAAGCTCCTCGAGGAGCAGAGCGGGCGGCTTCGGCCTGTCGACGGCGTCGTCGTCGTTCGGACTGCGTCGCCGCAGCAGGGGACGACGGGGCGGTTCCTGACCGGCTTGTACTCGGGCCTCGGCGACGCGGGCGTCCCGGCGGTCGGCGTGGAGAACTCGGACGCAGCAGGGACGGCCGTCGGGGTCTACCGCGCGAACGGGCTCTCGACGGTCGACGACGTCAACAAGCCGACCGGACGGCTCGCGCTCGCGCTGCTGCTCGCCGGCGGGCCTGAGGGCCAGTACGGCATCCGCGACGGCGACGACGCCCTGCTGCCGCCGATCGAGCCGCTGCCTGCGAGTGGCTGAGCTGACCGTCCTCGTCGCCGCCCGCGACGAGGAGCCGCGCATCGCCGCGACCGTCGCCGCGCTGCGCGAGCAGTTCCCCGGCGCGGAGATCCTCGTGGCCGACGACGGGTCGCGGGACGGAACCGCGGAGCGGGCCGAGGCGGCCGGCGCCCGCGTTGTGCGCCTGCCGCGCCGCGGCAAGGGCCAGGCGCTGACCCTCGCCGAGCGCGACGCGCCGCCGGGCCGCGTGCTGCTCTGCGACGCCGATCTCGCCGGCGACCTGCGTCCGCTCGCAGAGGCAGACGCCGACCTGGCGATCGCCGCGTTCGCCGAGCGCCGCGGCGGCGGCTTCGGGATCGCGAAGCGAACCGGCCGCGCGCTCGTCCGCGTGCTCTCCGGCATCGACGCGCGCGAGCCGCTCTCCGGCCAGCGCGCGCTGTCGCCCGCCGCGCGCCGCGCCTGCTTCCCGCTCGCGGCCGGCTTCGGCTGCGAGGTGCGCGGGACGATCGACGCGGCCCGCGCCGGCCTCGACGTGGTGGAAGTCGAGCTGCCGCTCGAGCACCGCGCGACGGGCCGCGACCCGGCCGGCTTCGCCCACCGCGCGCGGCAGCTTGGTGACGCATTGCTCGCCTGCGGCCCGACCGCCGTCAACCACCGCGGCCTCCGCCTCCCGCTCGTCGGCTGGATCGCCGGCGCCCGCCGCGGCCCGGCCGTCGCGCTGATCGCCGCGATCGGCGCCGCCGACGACGCGTGGAGCGGCCCGGAGCGCGGCTTCCTCGCCCACCTGCGCGAACGGCGCACGACCGGGATGCTCAAGCTCGTCGGCATCCCCGCGGTCGCGCTCGCCGCCACACGTTCGCTCTCGGGCGCGCTGCTCGTCTCGCTCTCCGCGAACGCGCTCAACCAGCTCGACACCCGCCCCGGCCGCGCGCTCAAGGCGTACCTCGTCGCGGCCACGGTCGTCCGGGCGCCGCGCGGCGTGGCCGTCTGCCTGCTTCCCTACGATCTCCGCGAGATGGCGATGCTGGGGGACGCGGGCGCGAACGCGCTGGGGGCGCTGCTAGGCTTGAATTCCGTGAGCCTTCTCACGGCAAGAGGCCGGTGGATCGCGATCGGCGCCCTCGCAGGCCTCACCCTCCTCGGTGAACGTCGCTCCCTCGGTGAGCTCATCGAGCGCACGCCGCTCGTGCGCGAGCTCGACGGCCTCGGCCGGAGCGCCGCGTGAGCGAGCGCCAGACCAAGTACGTCTTCGTCACGGGCGGCGTCGTCTCGGCGCTCGGCAAGGGCATCGTCGCCGCCTCGCTCGGCCGGCTGCTGAAGGCGCGCGGCCTGCGCGTGCAGGCGCAGAAGTTCGACCCGTACCTGAACGTCGACCCGGGCACGATGAGCCCGTTCCAGCACGGCGAGGTCTTCGTCACCGAGGACGGCGCCGAGACCGATCTCGACATCGGCCACTACGAGCGCTTCATCGACGAGAACCTCTCGCGGAATGCGAGCCACACCGCCGGCGCCATCTGGAGCGCCGTCCTGCGCCGCGAGCGCAAGGGCGAGTACCTGGGCGCGACCGTCCAGGTCATCCCGCACATCACGAACGAGATCAAGCACCGCATCAAGCGCGCCGCCGAGGCGTCACCCGCCGACGTCGTCATCAGCGAGATCGGCGGCACGGTCGGCGACATCGAGTCGCAGCCGTTCCTCGAGGCGATCCGCCAGTTCCGGCGCGAGGCCGGCCCCGAGAACGTGCTCTACCTGCACTGCACGCTCGTGCCGTTCATCGGCGCGGCGGGCGAGCTGAAGACGAAGCCGACGCAGCACTCGGTCAACGAGCTGCGCCGCATCGGTATCCACCCCGACATCGTCGTCTGCCGCTCGACCGACGAGCTCACGACCGACATCCGCGACAAGATCGCGCTCTTCGCCGACGTCGACTCGCGCGCGGTGATCTCGTGCCGCGACGTCCCGGACGTCTACCTCGTCCCGTCGCTCCTGCAGGAGGAGGGCCTGGACGCGCTCGTCTGCGAGGAGCTCGGCCTCGAGACGCCGCCGGCCGACCTCGGCGAGTGGCTGCAGCTCACCGATCGCATCGGCGACCGGCTCGACGAGATCGAGATCGCGCTCGTCGGGAAGTACGTGAAGCTCCACGACGCGTACCTGTCGGTGCACGAGGCGCTGAAGCACGCGGGCGTGCACCACGGCTGCCGCGTGCGTGTCCGCTGGGTCGACGCCGAGCACATGTCCTACGAGGAGGCGGTCGAGACGCTCGAGGGCGTCGACGGCGTGCTCGTCCCGGGCGGGTTCGGCTCGCGCGGGTGGGAGGGCAAGATCCTGGCGTGCCGCGTCGCCCGCGAGCACGGCATCCCGTACCTCGGCATCTGCCTCGGCATGCACGTCGCCGTGTCGGAGTTCGCGCGGCACGTGGCCGGGCTCGAGGGCGCCAACTCGACCGAGATGGACCCCGAGACCCCCTTCCCGGTCATCGACCTGCTCCCCGAGCAGAAGGAGATCGAGGACCTCGGCGGCACCATGCGCCTCGGAGCGCAGGCGGTCGAGCTCGCGGACGGCACCCGCGCGCAGGAGGCGTACGGCGAGGGCGTCGTGCACGAGCGCCACCGGCATCGCTACGAGGTCAACAACCACTACCGGCCCGGGCTCGAGGAGGCCGGACTGGTCGTGTCCGGCACGTACCAGGAGGGCCGCCTGGTCGAGATCATCGAGCTGCCCGACCATCCCTGGTTCGTGGCCAGCCAGTTCCACCCGGAGTTCAAGAGCCGCCCGACCCGGCCGGCGCCGCTCTTCCGCGACTTCGTCGGCGCAGGCCTCGAGCGCGCGCGCACCCGCGACGCCAGCGCCGCGTCAGTCGCCGCCGGCTAGGCCGCGTCGCGACTCGTCGAGCAGCTCGCTCATCGGGATCGCGGCGAGCCCGCGCGCCGCGAGCGTGGCGAGCACGCGCTCGAGCGCCCAGAGCGTGTCGGGGCGCCGTCCGCCGCCGTCGTGGAAGAGCACGACGGCGCCGCGCCGCATGCCGCGCTCGACGATCTGAGCGATCTCCTCGCGCGACGCGTGCCGGGCGTCGCGCGAGTCGACCGACCACATCGCCGCCGTCATGCCGAGCGCGCGCGCCTCGTGGGCGATCCGGCGGCGATCCTTGCCCCAGGGCGGCCGCACGAGTCGAGGCCGCCGGCCCGCGTGCGCCTCGATCACCTCGTTCGCGCGCTCGATGTCGGCGCGCAGCTCCTCGCGGGTGAGGTCGACCGTGTGCGCGTGGCTGAAGGTGTGATTCGCGACCTCGTGCCCCTCCGCCGCCGCACGCTGGAGCAGATCCTCGTGCCCTGGCACCGCGACGCCGACGACGAAGAACGTGGCCCGCGCGCCGTGGGCCCCGAGGAGGTCGAGGATCTCCGGCGTGTTGGCGCGCGTCGGGCCGTCGTCGAAGGTCAGCGCGAGCACATCCCGCTCGAGCCGCCGCGGATCGATCTCGGAGACGACGTCCGGCTCCCCGCGACGCCGCAAGAGCACCCGGTCACGCATGTGCACGGCGATCTCGCGCGGCCGAGTCAAGTCGGCGCGGCCGGCCCTCGACAGGCGCATCGCCGTCCATCCTAGGCGTGCCCTCTGCCGACACTGTCCTTCCGAGACGGGGTCTGGCCGGGGCACCCCAGCCCACCACCCGGTGCGAGCGTAACGAGGAAGACCGCACGCGTGGTTGGCGGAAGCGTGTCGAAACCCACGCACTGCGACGCAGCGGTGGCTCCGGCGGCGCGTCCGCAATTCGTCGGTGCCGCCCTCGAGCGCGCCCGGTCGCGGAGCGGCGCGCGAGGCCGCAAGCGCAGGGACGGCCCCTCGCCCGCGAGGCGGGCGAGGGGCCTTTGTGCGGGCTACTTCGGTGTGTTCGTCCCGCCGGTGATCTCGATCGCGCCGAACCTGTCGCCGATCTGGATCAGCTGCGAGCACGACGTGTGGAACGAGACCGTCTGGATCAGCGTCCCGCTCGCGTCGTAGATCTTCACGAGCGTGTTCGCGCCGAGGCTCGACGCACCGATCGACGCCGCGGTGACATCGAACTGGTCACCGACGTGCACGCTGGCCGGCGTGCCGCTGTCGTAGTAGGTCTTCTTGCCGTCGCTCGTCTGGACGACGATCCGCACCGGGTCGTTCCCGTTGAGCGTTCCGGTGCAGGTGGCCTTGCCGCTCTGCGGGTTCGGGAGCGGGGTCTGGCACGCCTCGCCGGTGTACTCCAGCGTCAGCGAGGCGAGCTTCGTCTTGTCGCTGCACAGGCCGCCGCCGCCGGGCACGCACGTCGCGCCCTCCTTGGACGGCGAGTTGTGGACCTCGAGGGTCGACGCGCTGCCGAAGCCGGCGGCACCCCACGCGTCCTTGCTGATCGTGGCCTCGTACACGTTTGCGAACTCCCAGCCATTCGGGTAGGCGGCCGGGTGCAGCAGCGTGTAGTCGTTCGGGCCGACCGTCTTCGGCGAGTCGACCTTCAGGTCGGTGCCGTCGACGACGCACGTTCCGCCGGAGCAGTACCCGGTGTCGTTCAGGTTCTGGGCGAGCGACGTGTCCCAGTCGAGGATCCACGCCACCTGGCCCTTTTCGATCTTCCCGTCGCCGCCGGTCGGGCCGAGCGTGTCGCACCCGGACGGCGTGCCGCCGGTCTTCTTGTCGTCGCAGGTCAGGTAGTCGAGCTTGAACTGGAGCACGATCTTTCCGGTCGCGTCCCTGATGACGAACTCGGCGTTGTCGCTGCCGGTCAGATCCTTGAACTTGTGATCCTTCTTGCCCCAGCCGACGGCGTTGGCGCCGTAGCTGTTGTCGTTGAAGTTCGTCGACTGCACGAACTTGATGTGCAGGTTGCCCTGTGCGTCGAACTCGGTGAAGAAGGAGCCGCCGAACTTGGCACCGGGCGGGCAGATCACCGGCACGTACCCGAAGTCGATCGTGAGATCGATGGTGCCGGACGGGAGCGTGACGGCCTCGGAGGTCGAGTTCGCGTCACCGTTGCTGTCGACCGCCCTGTCGCTCCCCGCGAACCGGGTCGTCGGCGACATGCCCACGAGCACGCCGGGCGGGGTGAAGTTCGAGGCGGCCACGCGCACCTTGTAGGTGCCGCAGTCGAGGCTCGAGAACAGGTAGTAGCCAGGGTGCCCGCTGGCGTCGTCATGGGTCGTGGTCGTCTGCAGGACGGCGTTGGTGTTCGCGTCCAGAAGCTCGACGAGGACGCCGTTGACGCCGTTCGCGAAGCCGTCGTCCTGGATGCCGTTCCCGTTCGCGTCGATCCAGACGTAGTCGCCGAGCCCGCATTCGTTCCCGTACTGGTCGACCGCGGGTGTCGGTGAGTTCACGGCGGTGTTGTCGGACGACTTGAGCACGCTCGTGATCGACGAGACGGTGCTCGACACACCCGAGGCCGCGTAGCCGATGCCGCCGAACGCGGCGAAGGCGACGAGCGCGATCGCGGCGATCGCGACGGCGACGCCGCGGCGTGCCCAGGGCGCCTGGCCGGCCTGCGCCGGCGCGACCGAGCGCGTCAGCCGGTCGACGAGCTCGTCGGTTGGTTCGGGTCTTTCCCTGCGCAGCCGCTCCTCGATCCGCGAGGAAACGTCTCTCCGTCCTAGCCAGCGCCGGAGCATGCACAACCCCTTTCCCCCAGGAGCACGCGCCGCAGACGCGCCCGATTTCTCCTGTCGTGGGCTGTTACTGCTCCGCCGGCGCGTTTCCTTACACCGTTCGATCCAGCCCGCCGAGAGGCGCCGACCGTACGATGCGGCCGTGACCGAGAACGGCCTTCCCGACGTCGCCCGGCTCTTCGTCGAGCTCGCGGCGGTGGCGAGCCCGTCGGGACAGGAGCGGGCCGTCGCCGACGCCGTCACGCGCTACCTGCGCGACCTCGCACTCGACGTGGACGAGGACGACGCGGGCGGGCGCATCGGCTCGTCGATGGGGAACCTGTACGTGCGCATCGAGCCGACGAGCGGGAACGGCGGCACGCCGATCTTCCTCTGCGCGCACCTCGACACCGTCCCACCCGAGGACGCGATCGAGCCGGTCGTCGACGACGCGGGGATGATCCGCAACGCGCGGCGGACGATCCTGGGCGCCGACGACAAGTCGGCGGTCGCGGTGATGCTCGAGGCGGCTCGGCGGATCCTCGCCGAAGGTCGGCCGCACGCCGGCGTCGAGCTCCTCTTCACGCCCATGGAGGAGGTCGGCCTCGAGGGCGCGGCCGCGTTCGACCACGAGCGGCTCGTCGCCAAGGTGGGGTACGTGTACGACCAGGCGTCCCCGATCGGCGACGTCATCCTCGGCGCGCCGCACCAGGCCTCGATCGACGTCACCTACCGCGGCAAGGCGGCCCATGCGGGCATGGCCCCGGAGGAGGGGCGCTCGGCAATCGCCGCCGCCTCGCGGGCGATCGTGGACCTGCGCCTGGGGCGCCTCGACGACGTCACGACCGCGAGCGTCGGGCTGATCAGGGGCGGCACCGCGCGGAACGTCGTCCCGGAGGTCTGCACGTTCACCTGCGACGTGCGCTCCCACGACCGGACGGCGCTCGGCGACCTCATCCGCGAGATGCTCGAGACCCTCACCTTCGCCGCGAGCCTGGCCGAGTGCGACGTCGAGACGCAGGTCGAGGAGCACTTCAGCGGCTACCGCTTCCGCCAGTCGGACGAGCCCGTGCGGCTCGCGGCGGAGGCGCTCGGCCGCAGCGGCTACGAGCCGAACTACATCCTCACCGGCGGCGGCGCCGACGCGAACGTCTTCAACGAGCGCGGCCTGCAGTGCCTGAACCTCGGCAACGGGATGGCGAACATCCACTCGTCGGACGAGCACATCGCCGTCGCCGACCTCGAGGCGATGGTCGACGTGACGCTCGCGCTGGTCGACACCGCGCGCGCGGGGTAGAACTGAATGCCCGTGAGCCTGCGGCGCGGCCGGGTCACCGCCGTCCGCGAGCGCCTGCCGGGCCTCGTGCGCCTGGAAGTCGACGGCGACCCGTGCATTGCCTACCCGCGCCTGACCGGCCCGGTCGCCGTCGGCGACGACGTGCTCGTCAACGCGCAGGCGCGCGAGCTCGGGCTCGGCTCCGGCGGGTTCGACGTGCTGCACGCGAACCTCACGCGTGGGCTCGGCCTGCCGGCGGAGCCTGGCGCCCACGTGATGACGCTGCCGTACACGCCGCTCCAGGCGGCTACGCGGTTCGCGGAGGAGGACGGGGTGGAGGCCGAGCAGCTCGACGGCATGCCGGTTGTCTGCTGCACGCTGCACAGCCAGGTCGCGCCGGTCGCGGCCGCGCTCGCCGGGCTGCGGGTCGCGTACGTCCAGGTGGCGGGCGGCGCCCTGCCGGTGTCGCTCTCGGACGCGGTGCGCGAGCTCCGGTCGCGCGGGCTCGTGGCGGAGACGGTCGCCGTCGCGCCGTGCTTCGATGCGGACCTGCAGTGCGCGAGCGTCGCCTCGGCGCTGCTCGTCGCGCGCGCGCGCGGGGCGGAGGTGGCGATCGCAGCCGTCGGCCCGGGGATCTTCGGCACCGGTTCCGCTCTTCGGCCACGGCGCGGCCGGTCTCGCGGACGTCGCCAACGCGGCGCAGAGCGCTCGGCGGGCAGCCGGTGCTTGCCGTCCGCATGTCGGAGGCCGACCCGCGCGAGCGCCACCGCGGCGTCTCCCACCACACGCGCGCCGTGCTCGCGCTGTCGTCGCCGACGGCGGCCTGGCCGGCGGGCGTGCCCGATCCGCCCGACTGGGTCGAGCCCCGGGTAGACGTCGCCGCCGACGGCTGGCGTGACGCCTGCGCGGACCTGCCGCTGGACCACATGGGCCGCGGCCCCGGCGACGACCCGGCGTTCTTCGAGGCCGCCTACGCGGCGGGCCTGCTGGCTCGAGAACGGGTGAACGCGGCGCCACCGTCAACGGGTCTGTCCCCGGGCCGTATCGGGGGCTGACCCAAGCGTTGGCGGAGTGTGCACGTACGACCAGCCCGGATGCCCGACCGAATGGGTCTGTCCCCGGGCCGTATCGGGGGCTGACCCAAGCGGTTGCAGAACGCAGGCTGCTGACGGAGGGCGGGCACGCTCCCCGGGCGCTTGGGTCAGCCCCGCGAAACACCCGCGGGACAGACCCAGGGTCTCTCCCTCGTTCATCGGGGGCTGCCCAAGCGTTGGCGGAGCGTGCACGTATGAACAGCCCGGATGCCCGACCGAATGGGTCTGTCCCCGGGCCGTATCGGGGGCTGACCCAAGCGTTGGCGGCGCACGAACGTCAGAACGCCCACCATGCCGCCGGCCGCTGTTGGAGACGTTGATGGAGGAGCGGAAGCTCGGCCCCGTCGTGGGCCTCGGAACCTGGCAGACGTTCGGCAGCGATGCCGAGACGGCCCACGCGGTCGTCGGCGCGGCGCTCGACGCCGGCACCCGGCTCTTCGACAGCTCGCCGATGTACCGCGGCGCCGAGCGCTCACTCGCCGCGGCGCTCGAAGGCCGACGCGACGGAGCGACCGTCGCGACGAAGATCTGGACCCCGTCGGCCGACGAGGCGCGCGCCCAGCTCGCCGACCAGCTCGACTGGTTCGGCCGCGTCGAGATCGAGCAGGTGCACAACCTCGTCGCCTGGCGCGAGCACCTGCCGTGGCTCGAGGCCGAGCGCGATGCAGGCCGCATCGGCCGGCTCGGCGTGACCCACTACGACCCGTCCGCGTTCGGCGAGCTCGAGCGGGCGCTCCGCACCGGGCGCTTCGCGACCGTCCAGATCCCGCTCAACCCCCACGAGCGCGACGCGGAGGAGCGGATCCTGCCGCTGGCCGAGGAGCTGGATATCGCGGTGATCGTCATGCGGCCGCTCGGCGGCAGCGGCGGCGCGATCCGCCGCGAGCCGCCGCCCGAGGCGCTCGAGCCACTCCGGCCCTTCGGTGTGGAGACGTGGAGCCAGGCGCTTCTCAAGTGGGCGCTGGCCGATCAGCGCGTCGATGTCGTCATCCCCGCCACGAAGCGCCCCGAGCGCACTGCCGAGAACGCGCGCGCCGGCGAACCGCCGCATTTCGGCCCCGACGAACGGCGGCTCGTCGAGCGGCTCGCAGGGTAGGGTTCGGCGCCGTGAGAGTCGGCGTCGCGAAGGAGATCAAGCCCGACGAGTACCGGGTCGCACTGACGCCCGCCGGCGCCCTCGAGCTCGTCAAGCGCGGCCATGAAGTGCTCGTCGAGACGGGCGCCGGGGTCGGCAGCGCCTTCCAGGACGACCAGTACACGGCCGTCGGCGCGCGCATCGCAAGCGTCGACGACGTCTGGGAGCAGGCGGACATGCTGCTCAAGGTCAAGGAGCCGATCGAGCCCGAGTACGGCCGCCTGCGCGAGGGCCTCGTGCTCTTCACGTACCTCCACATCGCGGCCGACGAGCCGCTCACGCGCGCACTCGTCGACAGCGGCATCGCCGCCGTCGCATACGAGACCGTCGAGACCGACGACCGGCGGCTCCCGCTGCTCGCCCCGATGAGCGAGGTCGCCGGCCGGCTCGCCGCCCAGGCGGGCGCCTACTTCCTCGAGAAGCCGGTCGGCGGCCGCGGCCTCCTGCTCGGCGGCGTCGCGGGCGTGGCACCCGGCCGCTGCGTCGTGATCGGCGGCGGCATCGTCGGCTACAACGCCGCGGTGATCGCGCTCGGCCTCGGCGCCCAGGTGACGATCCTGGAGCGCTCGATCGACCGGATGCGCCACCTCGAGGAGATCCTCTCCGGCCGCGTCTCGCTGCTCATGTCGAACGCGCTCCAGATCCAGGAGTCGGTCGCCGAGGCGGACGTCGTCATCGGCGCCGTCCTCATCCCCGGCGCGCTGGCGCCGAAGCTCGTGACCCGCGAGATGATCCGCGGCATGAAGGAGGGCTCCGTGCTCGCCGACGTCGCGATCGACCAGGGCGGCTGCGCCGAGACCTCGCACGCCACGACGCACTCCGACCCCGTCTACGTCGTCGACGGCGTCACCCACTACTGCGTCGCGAACATGCCCGGCGCCGTCCCGATCACGTCGACGAAGGCGCTGACGAACGCGACGCTGCCGTACGTGGAGGCGATCGCCGATCTCGGCCTGCGCGAGGCGGTCGCGCGTGACCCCGCCCTGGCCCGCGGCGTCAACGTCCTCGACGGCAAGATCACGTACGAGGCGGTCGCCGAAGCCCACGACCTCGAGTACACGCCGCTCGAGGACGTCCTGCCTCTGTCGCCGGTCTAGCCGGCGCTCGGCGCGTCGGCCGTGGTCTTCTTCTTCTCGCGCTGCGTCGGGCTGAGCCTGATGACGAGGTATGTGACGCCGGCCGAGAGGCCGATCACGCCCGCGATGAAGAAGGCCAGCCCGAAGAGTCCAAGAACGTCGCCCACGACCGGTTTAGAGTAGCGCCATGCCGCGCGCGTGCGTCATCGTGCTGGACGCGGTCGGCGCGGGCGAGCTGCCTGACGCTGCCGACTACGGAGACGAGGGGTCAGACACCCTCGGCAACGTCGCGCGCGCCGTCGGCGGGCTCGACCTGCCGAACATGGAGGCGCTCGGCCTCGGCAACGTCGAGCCGCTCGAGGGCTGCCCGCCGCAGCCCGGGGCGCCCGCGATCGCCGGGCGGCTCTTCGAGCGCTCCAAGGGCAAGGACACGACGAGCGGCCACTGGGAGCTGATGGGCATCGTCACGCCGACGGCCATGCCGACCTACCCGCACGGCTTCCCGCACGACATCCTCGATCCGTTCAGCCACCGCACCGGCCGCGGCGTGCTCGGCAACGTCGCCGCCTCCGGCACCGAGATCATCCAGGAGCTCGGCGAGGAGCACCAGCGCACGGGCAAGTGGATCGTCTACACGTCCGCCGACTCGGTCTTCCAGATCGCGGCGCACGAGGACACGATCCCGCTCGAGGAGCTCTACGAGGCCTGCCGCGTCGCCCGCGAGATCCTCACCGGCCCGCACGCGGTCGGACGCGTCATCGCACGGCCCTTCACCGGCGAGCCGGGCCACTACGAGCGCACGCCGAACCGCCACGACTTCTCGCTCGTCCCGCGCCGCCCGAACTACCTGTCGCTCGTCCGCGACGCCGGCAACACGGTCTACGGCGTCGGGAAGATCGGCGACATCTTCGCCGGCCAGGACATCGACGAGTCCAACCCCACGAAGTCGAACGCGGACGGCATGACCGTCACCGAGCGGCTCCTCCGCGAGGCCGAGGACAACAGCTTCATCTTCGTCAACCTCGTCGAGACCGACCAGCTCTGGGGCCACCGCAACGACCCGGTCAACTTCCACCGCTGCCTGCAGGACTTCGACCACCGGCTGCCCGACCTGCTCGACGCCATGCAGGCGGGCGACCTGCTGATCGTCACGTCCGACCACGGCTGCGACCCGACCACGCCGTCGACCGACCACTCGCGCGAGCACGCGCATGCTGCTCGTGTACGCCGACGGGAAGAACGCCGCGGGCCGCATCCACGAGGAGGGCGAGTTCGCGGACGTGGGCGCGACCGTCAACCGCTGGCTCGGCGGCAAGGCGCCGTCGCGCAAGATCCCCGGCACGCCGATCATCGAGCCGTGAGGGTCGCGCGGCCGTCACGGGCCTCGGCCACGGCGCGCGCCCGCCGGCGCTGGTCGGCCTCGCTCGGAGCAGATCCGCGCGAGCACGCCCTGTTCGCGGTCGCCGAGCACCGGCCGCGGCGCGTCCTCGACGTCGGCTCCGGCGACGGCGAGTTCGCCGAGTGGTGCGCGCGTCGGCTCACCGTGGAGGTCGTCGCGGTCGACCAGTCCATCTGGCTCGCGGAGCACCAGACGGACGAGGGCCTGCCGTGCGAGACCGGCGAGTTCGACGTGGTCGCCGCCAACGAGGCACTGCCCGCCGTTGCCGACCTCGACGCCGCCCTGGCCGACCTCGCCCGCGTGCTCCGCCCGGGCGGCCGGCTCGTCGCCATGACGGCGTCCGAGCGCTACCTCGAGCCGCTGCTCGCCCCGCACGACTTCCCGTTCTCGGCCGAGAACGGTGTCGCTGCGCTCGAGCCGCACTTCGCCCGCGCGGAACGGCGCGACGTTGTCGGAGACGTCGTCTTCCCGACTCGCGACGCCGTGCGCGGCTTCCTGCGCGACATCGACGAGGCTGCCGCGGTGGACGTCGACACGCTGCCCGAGCCGTTCCACGCGACCGTGCGCACCGCCGTCCTCGTCGCGGAGAAGCCGGCGTGACCAGCCTCAACGACCCGTCCGTCGTTCGGCGCGAGTACGAGAGCGAGGCCGGGCTCGAGGCGCGAGCGTCCATCTATGGCCACAAGGAGTTCGGCGACGGAGACGCCAAGCGGACGGCGCTTGACGCCATCGCCGAGGTCGCGCCGAGGCGCGTGCTCGAGGTCGGCTGCGGCCGCGGCGAGTTCGCCGAAAGGCTCGTCGCCGAGCTGGAGGTAGACCTGGTCGCCGTCGACCAGTCGGAGCGCATGGTCGAGCTGACGCGCGAGCGAGGGATCGATGCGCGCGTCGGCGACGTTCAGTCGCTCGCCGTTCAACGACGGCGAGTTCGATTGCGCCGCTGCGAACTGGATGCTCTACCACGTGCCCGATCTCGACCGAGGCATTGCCGAGCTCGCCCGAGTCCTCCGTCCGAAGGGCCGGCTCGTGGCGGTCACGGTGAGCCTCGATCATCTCGGCGAGGTCTGGCGGCTTGTCGGACGCGACCGCTGGGCAGAGTCCGACCGGTTCTTCGCCGAGAACGCGGCGGCCTCGCTGCAGCCCCACTTCACCCGCATTACGCGGCAAGATCTCGAGAGCCCCGTCGTCTTCGAGGACTCCGCGGCCGTTCGACGCTACGTGGAGTCGTCCGTCAACCACAAGCACCTGGCCGACCGCGTCCCCGATCTGGCCGAGCCGCTCGTCGCGCGCTCGCTCACCAGCGTCTTCGTGGCGGACAGGGCATGACGATCCGCGCGGCCGAGCTGATCGAGCGCAAGCGCGACGGCGAGGAGCTCAGCGCAGAGGAGCTGCGCGACCTGCTGCTCGGCTACGCGCGCGGCGACGTGCCCGACTACCAGATGAGCGCGTTCTGCATGGCCGTGATCTTCCGCGGGCTCACCCCCGCCGAGACGCACGCGCTGACCGACGCGATGGTGCAGAGCGGCGAGACGCTCAACCTCTCCGCCGAGCTCGGCCGCAAGGCGGTCGACAAGCACTCGACGGGCGGCGTGGGGGACAAGACGTCGATCGCGGTCGCGCCGCTCGTGGCGGCCTGCGGCGTGCCCTTCGCCAAGATGAGCGGCCGCGGGCTCGCGCACACGGGCGGCACGCTCGACAAGCTCGAGTCGATCCCGGGCTTCCGCGTCGAGCTCGACCCGCGACGAGTTCATCGCCCAGGTGAAGGAGGCGGGCGTCGCGATCATCGGCCAGACCGGCGATCTCGTCCCTGCCGACAAGAAGCTCTACGCGCTGCGCGACGTGACCGGCACCGTCGACTCGATCCAGCTGATCGCCGCCTCGATCATGTCCAAGAAGATCGCGGCGGGCGCGCAGGCGATCGTCCTCGACGTGAAGGTCGGCGACGGCGCGTTCATGAAGACGGTCGGCGACGCGCGCGCCCTGGCCGAGACGATGGTCGAGCTGGGCCGGCGCGCGGGCCGCGAGACGGTCTGCCTGCTCACGGACATGGACCAGCCGCTCGGCAGCGCGGTCGGCAACGCGCTCGAGATCCGCGAGGCGAGGGCGACGCTCGCAGGCGAGGGGCCGCCCGACTTCACGGAGCTCGTGCTGAGCGCCGTCAGCCTGCTGCTGTCGCTCTCGGATCTCGGCATCGACCAGGCCGAGGGGCGCGCCGTCGCCGAGCAGGCGATCGCGGACGGCTCTGCGGTCGCGGCGTACGAGCGGTGGATCCGCGCGCAGGGCGGCGACCCGGACGAGAGCGTCCTGCCCGTCGCGCCGGTGGTTGTGCCGGTGCCGGCGCCCGGCGACGGCTACGTCGAGCCGCATCGCGGCGATCCAGGTCGGCCGCGCAGCGCTCCACCTCGGCGCCGGCCGCGCGGCGGCCGGGGACACGATCGACCACGCGGTCGGCGTGATGTGCCTCCGCAAGCGCGGCGACGAGGTCGCCGCGGGCGAGCCGCTCGCCGAGATCCACGGCCGCGACGAGGCGAGCGCCGCGACCGCCGTCGACGAGGTGCTCGCAGCGTACGAGGTCGCGGATTCCGCCCCGCCGCGCCGCCAGATCATCCTCGAGACGATCGGCTGATTGGACTCCTGGGTCTGTCCCCGGGTGTATCGGGGGCTGACCCAAGCATGGGTGGAACGTGAGCGGCGCGGCCCCTCGCGAGGCTTGGGTCAGCCCCCGGATGAACCCTCGGGGACAGACCCAGAGTTAGATCGTCCTCGAGACGATCGGCTGATTGGACTTCGTGGGTCTGTCCCCGGGTGTATCGGGGGCTGACCCAAGCATGGTTGGAACGCGAGCGGCGCGGCCCCTCGCGAGGCTTGGGTCAGCCCCCGGATGAACCCTCGGGGACAGACCCAGAGTTAGATCGTCCTCGAGACGATCGGTTGATCCAGAGCCTGGGTCTGTCCCCGGGTGTATCGGGGGCTGACCCAAGCATCGTTGGAACGCGAGCGGCGTGGCCCGCGCGAGGCTTGGGTCAGCCCCCCGATGAAGCTCGGGGACAGACCCATAGTCGACTGCCATGGGTAGCCTTCGCCGCCGTTGGCGGAGATCGAGAGCGAATCGGATGTGGCGAATCGCGGGCCGTCCGAAAGTCGGCATCTGGTCGCTTACCGCCTCGATTCGAAGGCGCCCACCCTCGAGCCGGCATCCCGCTGGCGGGGCTGGATGAACGACACGGATGAGCGGTGGGCGAACCGTTGCCTCCCGCTGCTGATCGCCAACGAGTCCGGGTGGGTTCTCCTCAACTCGCACGCATTCAGCGCCGTCTGGTCGGGAGGCCGCGACCCTGGTGCGACCACGATCGACTTCGAAGCCGACGACGTCATGACGCCGCCACCAGTGGCCAGCCACTTCGGGTACGGCGTCATCACCTGGGTGGTGCCGTATCTCTTTCGGACGCCGCCCGGGTACAACCTGCTCGCTCGCGGCCCGTCCAACTGGCCCAGGGACGGTATCGCAGCACTCGACGGTGTCATCGAGACCGACTGGGCAGTCGCCACGTTCACGATGAACTGGAAGCTCACGCGGCCAGGGCAGCCGGTGCACTTCGACGTTGGTGAGCCGTTCTGCATGCTCGTGCCCCAGCGCCGCGGTGAGCTCGAGGCGTTCCAGCCGGTGATCAGGGACATTGCCGAAGATCCCGAGCTCCAGGAGGCTGTCGGCCGCTTCTTCGCGAGTCGCGACCGCCTCTACGTCAAGCATGCGGCCGCGACCATTCCGGGATTCGAGGATCTTGCGACCGCGTGGGAAGGGCACTACTACAAAGGTCGCTCCGTGGACGGCGAGCGTGCCGCCGAGCACCAGACGAAGCTCAAGCTCGCGCCGTTTGACCGCGCCGACTCACAGGCGTAGCAGGAAGAGGGACTGCAGCTAGCCCGGTCGCAGTTCCAGATCCCAAGAAACCTCTCGGTCAGGGACGGCTGAAGACGACCTGCTCCGTCGTCACGACCCTGCCGTCCTCGGCCACGATGGTGCTTGTGCCGGACTCGGGCAGCTCGGATCCGCGGAAGCCCGCCCGCTGGAGCGTCTCGACAAGCTCGTCGAAGTCGTCGCCGATATGTCGGACACGATCGCGATGGACCTCGACGAGGATCTCGAGGTCGTGGCGGGCCGAGCTCAGCAGGTCCGCCATGCCGGCTACGACGGCTCCTTCGCTTCCCTCGACGTCGATCTTGATCACGCGTGCGCCGGCAATCTCGTCGGCGTCGAGAATCTCCGTCAGCGGGAGAGCATCGACGGCCGCCCCGCGTTGGAACTCGGGGTTCGGAGGCTCGAGCACGGTCGCGCCCAGGTTCCGAGGATGCGCCCAGAGCACGACCTCGGTGCGGCGGTCGAGCGCGGCAACGTTCACCAGCCGGATGTTGCGCGCCTGATTCAGCTCCACATTCCGCCCCAACCGGTCGAAGCTCGTGCGGAGAGGCTCGATCGCGACAACGCGGCCTGACTCGCCGACGAGCTTCGCCGCCACGAGCGTGAAGTAGCCGAAGTGAGCGCCAACATCGACGAACGTGTCTCCCGGGCGCAGTCGCGCGGCGAGCCAACGCGTTAGCGGCTTCTCCCATGTCCCCAAGAAATAGATAGACGCGCCCACGGTCTCGGCTGTCGTGCCGGCGAACTTGCTACCGCCGGCGATCCGAACGACAAACGGGTGATCATGACCCCAGAGCGGTCCCGCCGCGTGGCGCCATACCGTGGCGCGAAGGCGCCGAGATTGCGAGTAGCGGAGGATCGCGCGGACCACTGGAATGGCCGCGTGTCCCCCGAGATGCTTCAACCGCGGGCGCCCCGTTGCCCACTCTTCCACGTTCGAGTGCGGGCACGAGCGCGCGATCCGCGTCCGCTTCGCGAGGAGCTTCCTGACCCGCGCCCTCATCGCCTCAGTCTGACGCGTCGGCGCCGAGGTAGCTCGCCGCCGGTGGTCAGCTGAGGATTGCGGCGCTCAGCCCGGTGCGACGATGACGGCGCCGCAGCTGTGCTTGCCCTCGCCGTTCACGCACTCCTCGGCGGGGATCATGTCGGCCTTGTAGCCGTCGAGGATCGACAGGCGGAAGCCGGGCGCGTCGGCGAGCACCTCGCGGCAGGCCTGCTCGACCCCGGGCGTGACCCGCCAGCCCCAGTCGTCGACGACGACGCGGCCGCCCGGCGCGAGCACGGGCAGCACGCGACGCAGGCTGTCGCGGATCGACTCGTACATATCGCCATCGAGGAACGCGAAGGCGATCCGCCCGGGCATCTCGGCCTGCGGGATCTCGCCGAACCAGCCCACGTGGACGACGGGCGGCCGGAGCCCCGCGGCGCGGAAGCGCTCCACGAGGACATCAACAGACGTCTCGAAGAACGGGCTTGCGAGGGCGCGGATGCCGTGGTCGTTCGGCCCGGTCGGCGGCAGCCCCGCGAACGAGTCGTAGACGTGGAAGACCTTGTCGCTGCCGGCCGCGTCGAGGAACGAGCGGAGCAGCACCGAGGTTGTGCCCTGCCAGCAGCCCATCTCCACGACGTCGCCCTCGACCCCGTCGTCGAGGCTCGCGGCGAGCTGCGTGAGGAGGATCTCGAGCGCCGCCGACGCTCATCATCGTGATGTCCAGCGGCCCTCGGTGGAGTACGGGCGGGACCAGTGCGGCATGGGTCAAATAGGCGTCGCCGTCCATCACCGGCATTGTCGACGATTGGCTGCCCCGCATCTGCGGCTTTGGCGGCCCTTGGCCTATCGCTCGCACCCCCGCTACGGTAAGTCAGTGGCTACTGAAGCCGTTCACGACGCGGGCACGGGCGCGTACGTCGATTCGCCAAGCACGCGCCGAGCTCGCCGGCGGTCATCGACGCGGTCGACATCACTCGTGCATTCGGCGATAAGCAGGCGCTCGGCGGCGTCACCTTCCGCGTCCGGGCAGGTCAGATCCACGCCCTGCTCGGACCGAACGGAGCGGGCAAGACCACGTTGCTCCGAATCCTGACGGGGCTGCTACACGCCGACACCGGCTCGGTGACGACCGCAGGTTTTGACCCCGTCGACAATCCGCGCGGCCTCAGGGAGCGCGTCGGACTTGTGCCATCAGGAGACCGCACGTTCTACCTTCGGCTGTCAGGCCTCGACAACCTTG
>CAVWVD010000005.1:0-207791 GCA_963758345.1 uncultured Thermoleophilia bacterium | reverse complement strand
GTCCAGAAGGGATGTCGTGGCTGCGACCCCGCGTCCATGCCAGGGGCGCCTACCTGAGTATGTCCAGGCTAGCTGCCCCTGCGCGTGCGTACCCAACGACGAAGATCCAACGGCGTAGGCGTGCCGTCCGGTCACAGCCGCACCGTTGGCTGCATTTAGCTTCCTGTGCAACGAGACGCGGTAGAACGTGCCAGTTGATTCGTTGCGCGCGACAATCACACCGTTGATCGAATCAGTGCCAGCGGCGACTACGATTCCACCGTCTGCAGCAATTTCACGCACGTACGCCGCCCGTCCGAGTGCGGGCCGGATGCGCACCGCGACACGAAACCCGGCTTTGACGCCTCGCCATGCCAGCACGAGCGCCTCGATGCCGTGTGCTGTTTGTCTCTGGCCGGCGATCCAGATAGTGCCGCGTGAACTTGTAATGGCGGACGCTGTCGCGAGCCAGCCAGGTGTTTGCATGCGAAACCAAGGACCGTCGGGTGATCGCGCGCGAGATATGAACGCGCGGCCCGAGTTGAGATCGCCGACTGCCCACAGCCAACCCCCGGCGCGCGTGATGCCAAACGCGTGAAGCGCCCCGGGAAACGACGTGAGAAGGTTTACGTGAGTCCCCCCGTCCTCAGACCCCATGAGGACGCCCCTCGAGGACGGCACCACCTGCTCACCGACGAGCAATAGGCGGCAGCCGCTATCAAGCACAACGCCATCGTGAGCCACGAAGTGACGTAGGGGGTTGATGCGCTCCGGCACCTGCGCGTCGGTACCACAAGTACGGGGAACGGCGCTTGTGCGCGCCGGAGTTGTTTCCTTGGTCGTAGCCGCGCCAGACGAGCCTGCGAGCGCCGTCGCGAGGAGGATGATAAGTACGCTGCGCGGTCTAGCCAAAGACGTATTTCTCACGCCCCGTGTCGAACTTGAATGCGACGGCTCGATCGCTCGTCACGAGGATAAGCGTGTGACCCTCAGCGCTGGCGATTTGAACGGGCCCGAGTGCGCGCGGGGTCAGATACACCTTGAAGCGTGTGTGGACTCCCTGATCTTGCTTCCTGAAGTTGGCCGCCGGATGTGCGGGCGGCAGCGTGCTGGTTGTGACAATCACGACACCTTGGCTCGTGTTTTCGGGCAGTGCGCCTGCGTACACGACTTTGACTTGGGCGCCAGTAACCTCGCGCCAGCCTCTGTCGTCGAGTAGGTACTGCTGCGAAGAGACGGGCGGTGAGACTGGGACGATCGCGGCACCGACTGGTACAGGATCCGGATCCGCCATCGGGCGGGCCGCGAGAGGATCAGGCTTTCGGACGCCCTTCATGCGTTGCGCCGTCCGCGCCTGCTCCATTGCTGTGTTCATAGATGATGCAACATTTGCTTTCTCTCGGGACGGCTGATTGTCGCCACTCCTTCCTATGCCGAAAGCCACGCCTGCAGCTATTGCGGCACCAAAAAACGCGAGCGTTGAACCCAGCACTACGCGGTTCATGATCGTCTTCGTTCCCACGTTTTCGCCCCCTCTCCCTCAATCGGACTCGGACGCATCCCACCGCACGTCTGTCGCGTATGGAATCGTGCCCTTTGTTGCCGCGCTACTGTTAATCGCATTCCGCAATTGAGTCCAAGCATCGACGGGGCCATTCTTCAGCCCAATGCACAACTCACTCTGGTCGACACATGCTTGATACTGGCTCATTGCGCCCCTAAAGACCATCTTTTGCCCGTGGGCTGAAACTCCGTATGCGCTTATTTGTTGCCACTGAGACGCGTTGACAGAAGTTTCGTTGTAAATCTGCGGAAACGGATATGCAGGAGAATTTGACCAGTTAGTGTAATAGATATCTTCCTGCGACCAGTTGTTGTCACACGTTCCTGCGGGTGGACATCCCTCCGCGGCACCGTCTACATAGTACGAGTAACTCGTCGCCGAATCATAGCCATTGACCCAGCGACGAGTTGCCGTTGAGGTATTCCAATTGAGCTCAATATCCGTACCGCCGACGGCGCGCACCTGACTGGCGATGCAGCAATCCTTTCGGAAATAAGCATTGGTAGCGTCGACCATGTTTGCCCACGCGACCCCGTGGCCTTTCGTGGTCCCGGAGCCAAGATTAGATGTCCCCGCGACGATCACTAACCTAGAGTTGGTTGGCGAACACACGTAGTAGCCAAACCCGAATTGCTCCAGCACGTTTACGCGGATCGTCTTGGTCTTCCTGAAGCCGTCGGCCGCCCAGGTAACTGCGCCGTACGCACGGTCGGCCGAAGAATAGTAGGGGCGTCCGAAATTGAGGAAGACGGCAGCGTCGCGTGGCCGCGTGCCGTCCCCGACCTTACTTCCTAGAGCACAACCAAGGTCGTACCACGTTGGCGGATTGGTCGTACTGATATAGAAGCTTCGCGTCCACTTTTTCGGGGTGGCCCTCTCGCCGCTTACTTCACTCGTTAGTGATGACGCCGCGTACGCGGAACCAACCGCGTTCGTGGCCCCGACGACGACACGCATTGTCGCCAGCGTGTCGTCGTCCGCCAGCGTGTACGTCTGAGAGTGGGCGTCGACGATGTCATCACATACGACGTCACATCGTTGCCACTGGTATGCATACGACGAAGGCGAAGCCGACCATGAGCCCGCGCTTGCGGTCAGCGTCTCACCGTTGGTGGGCGTGCCGCTGATGGTGGGGGCGACTGTGCTCTCCGGCGATCCCGTGAGATTTGCGCTGAACGATGCGGTGCCCGTCGCGGCGCCGGCTGGATTCGCGAAGATCGTGTAAGTCCCGTTGGCGGGCAAAGTGATGGAAATTGTGCCGCCATCTGTCCCGAAGTACTGCGGCGACACTAGGGTCGTGCCGTCCGGCTTCAGAATCGAAACGAGCATGCTGCAGCAGGCCGAACTTCCGACCGCCACCGCGCTCAACGTGACCTTCACTGCCTGTCCGCTCGAGCCTTGAAAGCTCGCAGTCATGTCCTGACCTGGCATCGCTATGGCGAGCGTGGCAGGATCGCCCCCGATGACGAGCGATCCTTGCGCATCCGAAGGAATCGCGTCCGCGCCCGCAGCGAGCACGCCAGTTGCGTCGGCCTGCGGATCAAGCAATAGCGTGTAGGTTCCTGTCGCGGGAAGTGTGACGGCGTCTATGAACCCTCCGCTTGTTCCCACGAACGTGGTCGCACCGCTCAGCGACGTACCATCGGGCTTCAAGATCGAGGCCAGCACCGAGCAACAACTGGAACTCCCGATCGATACGTCCGGAATATTTACGAAGATGCGCTCTCCTGCCGTGCCGCTGAACGTTGGCGCCATATTCTGGCCCGGAACGGTCGTGGCCATTTCGGCCCATGACACGTCATCCGACAGATCAAGCGTCAACGTAGTGTCGGCAGGGACATCGTACGAAGTGATGGACAAACTGCCAGTCGCGTTCGCCTGTGGATTGAGGAGGATCGTGTAGGTGCCCGCGGTCGGCAGAGTAGCCGTGTCGATATAGCCGCCGCTTGTTCCCACGAACGTGGACGTGCCGGTCAGCGTGGTGCCGTCCGGCTTCAGAATCGAAACGAGTACGGAGCAACAACTCGACGTCCCGATAGTTACACCCGCGAGGTTCACAAACACGCGTTGGCCAGCAGCACCGGTGAACGTCGGCAAGATGTTCTGCCCCGGAACCGACGCGGTGAGCGTTGCTGCCGTTCCCGCCTGGGTCGGCTGCAGCGTCGGAGCCACGTCCGCAGGCACGTCGTACGCGGTCACCGTCGCACTGCCTGTCGCCGTCGCTTGCGGATCGAGGAGGATCGTGTAGGTGCCCGCGGTCGGCAGAGTAGCCGTGTCGATATAGCCGCCGCTTGTTCCCACGAACGTGGACGTGCCGGTCAGCGTGGTGCCGTCCGGCTTCAGAATCGAAACGAGTACGGAGCAACAACTCGACGTCCCGATAGTTACACCCGCGAGGTTCACAAACACGCGTTGGCCAGCAGCACCGGTGAACGTCGGCAAGATGTTCTGCCCCGGAACCGACGCGGTGAGCGTTGCTGCCGTTCCCGCCTGGGTCGGCTGCAGCGTCGGAGCCACGTCCGCAGGCACGTCGTACGCGGTCACCGTCGCACTGCCTGTCGCCGTCGCTTGCGGATCGAGGAGAATGGTGTAGGTGCCCGCGGTCGGCAGAGTAGCCGTGTCGATATAGCCGCCGCTTGTTCCCACGAACGTGGACGTGCCGGTCAGCGTGGTGCCGTCCGGCTTCAGAATCGAAACGAGTACGGAGCAACAACTCGACGTCCCGATTGTTATGCCATCGAGGCTGACGAAGATCCGCTGACCCGTTGTCCCGCTAAACGTAATGCGAGCGTTGTCGTTCGGGCTCGAGATCGTCACCGTGACCGACGGTCCGCCGAGCGTGATCGTGCTCGTGACATCCGAGGACGATGCCGTCGGCGCGAGCGTGAACACAACAGCTATCAGCACCCATACGCTCGCGGCGAGCTTGCCTGAACCACTTCTGATGCGTGCAGTGCGGCGCGCGCCCATGACCCTCCCTCCCTCTCCAATGGGCCGAACGCTGCGCCGCCCCAGCTCCGGCTGACTCGCGTCTGTGTTCTAGTTGCAAATTCGCTGAGCGCACCACCGTTGTCAACCACCACGCTTCCTTACAGAACGCAAGGAAGTCTGGTGTCAATTAGCAACGACTCGTCGCAAACATCAGTGAATCTGCCGCGGGTCAATCTCGCTATTTGCGCAGTATCCGATCGAGGGAAGATGATCCGCCCGCCAAGAACCTCGCGCACTGGACGGCTACGCGTGCCTGCGACCCTTGAAGCACTTCGGAGCGGAGTTAGATTGTGAGTGTGGCTGCTCGGATAATCCGCCCTCTCGTACCTATGGCACTGACCGGGGCTCTCGTCTCGTCCGCGACCGGCACGAGCAGTCGCCTCGTCGCCATCACGGTGAAGTCTGTCCAGACCGACGCGGTGATTGTTGTTGACGCGCCACCGAAAGAATCGGCGCTGGCAAGTTCAGCGCGCATGACGTGGTGGTCGAGCGCGACAACCTGTTAAACCGGGTGCGGCAACTCGGCCTTGCGGCGGGTGCAAGGTCGGCACCGACCAACTCAGGGCGACGTTCCTGAGCAGTAGAACTCCGAACGCTGTTGGCTCAGCCACGTTTCCGGGTGGGACGGATTTAGGTCGAAGCGAGTACATCCCGCTTGACCGTCACGGGCGGCACCGGCAAATACGCGGGCGCGCGAGGCAGCGTGAGCGAGCCGGCGTCAGATAGCGATCCGAAGAACGCCACCAACACGTACCACCTGCTTCTCCGTAACCCGGGCGCGCCGATAACGGGCCGCCTAGTGCGCGGGCGTGGCCGGCGTGGGATTCCGCATCCCATCGGATTTCGCCATGCTTCGGCCTCGCCGCGGACTCCCGTCGTACTCTCATAGCTCGGTGGATGTCCTCGCGAGGATCACAAAACTGCCTGTGAGCAGGGCTTTCGAGTGGGCCGTGCTGGACTCGAACCAGCGACCTTGGGATTAAAAGTCCGCGCGGAACCGCTGCAACGAACTGCAGCCAACTGAAACTGCCTGCAACGAGCACGATTCGACACTGCAACGAACTGCAACAAGCCGCAGCTAGCGGAGACAAGCCCGTACTCCAATCCGTACTCCCGCTTGTCGTCCTTCCCGGCAACGGCGTGCTGGTGAGCGATGGTAGGAGTCCAGACCAACGTGGCAGATTCAGGGAGTGACCGACATCTACGCCGAAACGTTTCAGCGAACTGCGGAGTTCTATGACAGCCCGGATGGCGAGTACTCGCCGCTGTATGCATCTCTTTGCCGACATCTCGCCGTCGAGCCGCTCGTGCCGGAACTCGAAGGGAAACCCGAGCCTGGTCGGTACCTTCCTCATCGGCTGCTGGGCGGTGCGCACTACCTCGTACGCACCGGGCGTGCACCTCAACTTGCTGATGCCTACGCAAGCGGCGAGGACCCGTGGCCTGCTTTCCGCGCATTGCTCGAGGCGCGCGCGAGTTGGTTTCGCCAATGGCTGGTCGAGCGACCGATCCAGAGGAATGAGGTCCAACGCTCGTGGGCGTTGTTACCGGCCTTCCTCACCATCGCGCGAGCTGCGGAGGTCATGCGGCTCGATCTGATTGAACTCGGAGCAAGTGCAGGACTCAATCTGCTCTGGGATCGTCACCGATTTGTCTACTCGTCGGGGACCTGGGGGCCGGAAGACGCGCCACTGCGTCTGGATGGGCGAGAGATCGGCGACCCGCCACCCGCACAGTTGCTTGCAACCCACGTAAGCGTCAGACATCGACTCGGGATCGATCTGAATCCGCTCGACCTCACGAGAGAGCGAGATGTGCATCTCCTTGAGGCATTCGTCTTTCCCGACCATCATGACCGCCTCGTGAGGCTCCAGCGAGCGGTCGACGCTGCTCGTCTTGACCCTCCGCGGGTTCTACGCGGCAACTACGTCGATGTTCTGCCGCGCCTCATCGGAAGGCATGCCGACGAAGGCGCATTCCCCGTCGTCTTTCAGACAGCATCGACGCAGTACCTTGGCAAGAAGGAGCGCAGTCGTGTCTGGAGCGCGGTTGCCGGCGCTGGTGCGAAGAGGCGACTCGCGTGGCTTTCAACGAAGCCGGTAGATGAGGACGAGGAGCAGGGCAAGGGTTACGCCCTTGAACTTGCCATCTGGCCAGGAGGAGAGCGGCAAGTCGTCGCTCGCATGGGCTACGACGGGGCGTGGCTCGAATGGCGAGGAACGGACCGATAGGCACGCGGCCGGTTATTGGGCTGGGAGCGTGCTGATCCGGACTTCGCAGTTCGGATGGGCGTCCCCAACCCCGCGTATGCCGGACGAGCGCCGTGGGGTGCGTGCCTGAGGTCGGGTGCGTCCCCCGCGAACTAGACATACGCTTAGGCGAGCGTGAGTTCGCGCGTCCGAAAGGTCGTTCTCCCGATGCTCTTGGCGGGCGCCCTCGCCTTCCTATCGGTCGCTTCGGGAGCGCCGCAGCCTCCGACGCAACGCGCGGCGCTGAGCCGTCAGCTTCACGCACTCGTAAAGCCGTCGCTCGGCCCGCCCGGCGCGATCCTCTTTGTCCGAGACGCCCGACGGATGTGGAGCGTGACGGCGGGCCGGGCTCGGCTCCAGCCGCCGCTGGCGATCAAGGCCACTGATCGCTACCGAATCAACAGCGTGACGAAGACCTTCGTCGCCGCCCTCGCGCTTCGGCTGGTCGAGCAGGGGAAGCTCCAACTCGGCGACACGGTGCAGAAGTGGCTGCCCTCGCTTCTCCCCGCCGACAAGGGGAGCAGGATCACGATCCGGCAGCTTCTCAACCACACGAGCGGTCTCTCGAATCTCGAGGGCTCGGTGCCCAGTCTCGACGCGAAACTGGAGCGTGATCTCGCTCACGTCTTTCCGCCCGAGGAGCTGATCGGGCTGGCGGCTGCGCGGCCCCTCGACTTCAAGCCCGGGTCAAGCTGGGCGTACTCGAACACGGGCTACCTCGTCCTTGGCCGGATCATCGAGAAGGCGTCGGGCCAGCCTCTGGGGGTTGCGCTCGATCGCCAGCTCTTCACGCCGCTCGGTCTGAAATCCACGTCCTTCAATCCGGGCCCGACGATCCGTGGACGCTTTGCGCACGGGTACGCGCTGCCCGGCGCGCTTCCGGGGATCCCGAAGAAGGGACGCTTCGACGCCAGTGCGGTCACGACAGGCGCCTGGGCGGCGGGGGCCATCGTGTCCACGACCCGCGACGTGGCCACGTTCTACTCCGCGCTGCTTGGCGGCCGTGTCCTCGACCCGGCGCTGTTGAAGACGATGCGGAGCACCGTGTCGGCGTACTACCCGTACTACCCGACGGAGAAGGCCGGCCTCGGCATCATGCGGTTTGAGGTCAACTGCGCCGGTAGCCAGCGCCGCGCCTGGGGCCACTTGGGCGGGAATCCGGCGTACGGCGATGTCGTGCTTACGAATGGCGACGGAACGAAGGTGGTCGTACTGATGGTGAACGCAGGCATCTCGCCCGACGACTACCTTCCGATTGCCGACTCGGCATTCTGCGCGTAGCTGACGCGCGGGCCTTACCTCGCCCACCAGAGCCGGAGAGCCGGGCGGCTCGGTCAGAAACGCTCGAATGAGCCGGCGCGACGGCCGTCGCGCTCGAAGTGGCGCAGCAGAAGCAGCCCGGCGGCGAAGTAGGCGACGCCAACGAGGAGTTCGTCGCGGATCTGGGGAAGGGCATTCGCGAGTGGTTCGCCGGCCGCGAGCAGGCGTGCAGCGTGGATCCCGTGCGTCAGCGGAATGAAATCGGCGAGCCGCTGCACAGCGACGGCAGACGGTTGAGCGGAACGTTCGCGCCGGTTACGAGCAGCAGTGCCGCGCCGAGCGCATCGGCAAACACGGTGATCGATCGTGTGCGGAACGTCAGCGACCCGACGCACAGCCCGAGCGCCGCACAGGAGAAGCAGCTCGCGACGAGTGCGACCGCCAGGCCGCCGTATGTGGCCCCATGGATGCTCACGCCGACGAGGGCCGCGCCGAGGACGAAGGTGATGACGGCGACGACGAATCCGTTCGCGATCGTTGGTACGGCGCGTCCACTGAAGAGAGCGAGCCGGCTTGCCGGGGAAGCAAGGAGGACTGGGAGCGTCTGGAAACGTCGCTCGCCGGCAATCGCCTGGCCCATGCCGAATATGCCGGTCACGGAGGCGGCGAGAAAGCTGTTGCCGATGACGAAGAAGGTGTCGTCGGCGACGTTCGCGGACCGGCCGAGGTAGACGAAGAAGACGGTTTGGAACACCGGGTAGGCGACGAGCATCGGAAGAAAGACCCATGGGTTCAGCCAGGCGAAGAGCGCTCTGTAGCTGGTGAGGCCGCCGTGGAAGAAAAGCCTCAGCGAGTTCACGAGAGCCTGAGACTCGCGCGATCACGGGCAAGTCGCTCGAACCACGCAAGACACGGCAGCGCGACAAGCGCGTAGACGACGCTGAGAAACAGGCACATCCCGATCTCTGTCCAGGCGTTGTCCCCGTTAGCGGCGTCGGCGAGACCGCGGAATCCCCAGGTCGGAGCTAGAACCCATGACACGGGACCGAGCCAGGTGGGAAGGATCGCGAGGGGAATAATCAATCCGCTCGCGATGTAAACGGGGTACTGCAGTGCCACTCCCAGGTAGGACGCGGCCCGCGAGAGGACGAAGAGCGAGGCGGCGACCAGGCCGAGGAGACCCATCGCGACGACCGCCGACAAGGCCGCCATGCCGAACGCGACCGGTTGATCAATCGCGACCGGGATTCCGAACGCGACCCGTCCCCACACGAGTGTGAGGAGGAGCGCGTAGAGCCCGAAGGCCGCACCCGCGATCATGATCGGCGCGATCACGATGACGAGCGGCACGGGTGCGGCCACGAGCAGCTCGAGCGTGCCCTGGTTGCGCTGCATGTCGAGGGCGAACCCCGACCCGACGATGACCTGCGACCACATCATCATCATCGCCGCGCCAAGCGACGCCGTGAACAGCACCCGTGAGTTCGCGTCGACGCCGATCAAGTAGTAGGCGATCGACGCAAACACGATCGGCCAGAGCAGGATCGCGACGAGGTCAAACGGCGAACGAAAGAGCTGCACGAGATGGATGCGGACTCCAGTAAAGAACGCGCGGATCACGTCTGCCCGACCAGATCCACATAGACGTCCTCAAGGGTCGGCTCCCGCGCAGTCACCGACGTCACCGTGATGCCGTCGAGTCGGGCGAGGAGCGGCTGGATCAGTTGGGCGCCGAGCTTCGACTGGACGAAGATGGTCTGGGACTCATTGCCTTGCTCGACCACCACCGAAGCCACGCCGGCCGTCTCCCGGACGCGTCGGACAACTGAGTCATCGACCCCCGTCGCCTCGATCGCGATCACCGTGCGATCGGCCGTCGCGGCCTTCAACGACGCGGGCGTCCCTTCGGCGATGATCCGCCCGCCGTTGATGACCGCCACTCGACCGCAGAGCTCGTCCGCTTCGTACATGTAGTGCGTCGTCAAGAGAATCGTCTTGCCTGCGTCCTTCAGAGCCGACACTGCCTCGCGAAGCTCACGGGCACCGACAGGGTCCAGCCCGATCGTCGGCTCGTCGAGGAAGAGCACCGGCGGATCGTGGAGGAGACCCCTGGCGATGTGCAGACGTTGGCGCATCCCGCGCGAGTACGTCTCGACCCGCTCCCGCTCGCGCCCTTTTAGCCCCACCAACTCGAGGAGCTCATCGATCCGGCGGCCCTTTTCGCGCCGCGGCAATCGATAGACGTCCGCGAAGTAGCTCAAGTTGTCGCGTGCGGACAGTCGATCGTAGAGGCCGCGGTCGCCGCCGAATACGTAGCCGATCAGGGGCCGCACTTTCCAGGGCTCGGCGGCTGGGTCGTGACCGAGCACACTCGCCCTTCCCGACGACGGCAGTAGCAGCGTCGTCAGAATCTTGATCGACGTTGTCTTACCCGCTCCGTTGGGCCCGAGCAGTCCGAAAAGCTCTCCTGGCTCGATCGCAAAACTGACGTCCGTTAGCGCGCGCACCTCGAGCGAGCGACGCCGGAAAACGCCGGGGCGCGTCTTGTATGTCCGCGAAACGCCCTCGAACTCGATCGCGGCCACCCGATCTACTCTACGACCGCGCACCGTGGGCCGAAGTCGCGAACGAGCGGTCGAGGATCGTGTCGCCATGCGAACAGTGGAGAAGCGGTGGGACGTGAAGATCGAGCGCAGGTCGCGACGGGTTACGCTTCAGCCATGACCGACGAGTGCCCCGTCTGCCACAAGGGCGCCATAGTCACCCGGGCGAGACTCGGAGCCGCCGGTGGTCCAGAAATGGACTTCGCCACCATGTACGAGCAGGGCGGCTGCTCGAACTGCGACCGTCGTTGCCAGCGCACGCCAGGGGGCGAGTGGATGGAGATGCCCCCTCGGGTTTGAGGCGCCGCGCGACCCGCACCGGGCATGGAGTATTCGCGCGACACCGCCCGCCTCGTCGGCGGCCGTGGCTGTCAGCCAAGGGGATCGGCGGATGACTCCAGCGCGGTCGTCCGATCAGCGGTATGAGCGGGCCTGGAGCTCATAGAGCTCCGCATAGAGGCCGCGACGGGCGATGAGCTCTGCGTGAGTGCCGTGCTCGGTCAACACGCCACGCTCGAGGACGAGGATCGTGTCGGCCATGCGAACGGTGGAGAAGCGGTGAGACGTGAAGATCGTGATCGCACCGGTGCGGTCACCGCTAGCGCGGGCGGATTCCGTGTAGCGGGCGAAGAGCGCGTGCTCGGCTTCGGCGTCGAGGGCCGAGGATGGTTCGTCGAGGATGAGCAGCAGCGGGTTATCGCGCATGAGCGCGCGTGCCAGGGCGAGCCGCTGCCACTGGCCGCCCGAGGGCTCGACGCCGTCGGCGTAGTGCTTGCCGAGGTGGGTTGCGAGCTCCCCGGGCAGCTGCTCGACGATCGTCTCGGCGCCCGCTCGAGCAACAGCTCTCCGGATCGCGTCGTCGTCGTCGATTCGCTGAACGTCGCCGACACCAATGGTTTCTCGGGCGGTCGCCTCGAGCTTTAGAAAGTCCTGGAATTGGGCGGCGATCCGCTCGCGCCAGGAGTCGAGCGGCAGCGCTCGTAAGTCGGCGCTGTCGAGGTGGATCGACCCCGCAGTCGGTTCGTAGAAGCGGCAGAGGAGCTTGACGAGCGTGGTTTTCCCAGCGCCGTTCTCACCGACGATGGCCACGGTGGCGCCGGCCGGGATGTCGAGCGTGATTCCCTTGAGCACGGAGGCTTCGCTCGCCGGGTACGTGAAGCTCACGTCGCGTAGCGTCAGCCCGTGGGTCAGCCGCGCGGGGACCGGCGCGGCCGGGCCAGCCTCCGCAGGCTTCGCAAGCGCTTGCAGCCACTCGAGCCGAGCGATCGTGGTTACGACCGCGCGCATGGTGTCGGCGATCCCGAGAGCGCGGCCGGCCTGTTGGTTGATTCGGCCGACCAGGACGACGGTTAGGAGGACGTCGCCGGGCGATATCCGCCCGCGGACGGCCTGGGCGCTGACGAAGACGAGCGCACCGATGTAGCCGAGCGCGAAGACGAACTGGCCGAGCGAACGCGTCACCATCGCTCGGCGCTGGGCGGCCCAGCGGGTGTCGGTGACGGCCGCCCACGTGTGCGCCTGGCGAGCTCGGATCTCCTGCTCGAGGCCGAAGAGCCGGAGCTCTTTCGCCGCCCCCGTCTCGGTCCCGAGCTGGAGGAGATGTGTCGCGAGACGGCTTCCCTCGGCAGTCGCCAGTCTGCCCTCCTCGCTGATCGCGTGGGCCCTTCTGCCCGCGGCGAGCGCCGGCACGGCAAACAGCGGCAATACGAGCAGGAGCGGGCTCACGGTCGCGAGCAAGACCGCGGTGAAGACCACCTGCGCACTGAACGCGAACGTGTCGACCACCGTGTCGAAGGACGTCCAGAGCGTGGGCGCTTCCTCGCGCAGGAGCGCCAGCCGGTCGGCGTAATCGGGACGCTCGTGGTGCTGATTCCCGGTGAGCCGTTCGCGAGCTCCATCAGCCGCTCGTCGAAGGCAATCGAAACCAGATCGCCGAGCTCGTAGCAGTACATCACGGCGAAGTGGCGAGCCATAATCATCGCCAGCCAGATCGGCGCCCACTGCTGCGGCGGCCACCGCTGCGCCCGTGTTCTCGTGGGCGAGCGCGGAGTCGAAGGCTTGCTTCGCAAGCAGCGCGGCGGCCGGCGGCCCGAGCTGGGAGATCGTGATCAGCGTGATGGCGACGAGCGTTCGCCGCCGATCAGCGCCCAGAGCGAAGGCGATGACGACGCGCGGCGCATGAAACGCCTTAGGCATCGGCGCCTCCCTCCTCATGCGGCTCATCAACGAACAGCTGCGCCTGCAGGTCGAAGAGCCGCGCATAGGTGCCGCCCTGCTCAAGCAGCTCCTCGTGGCTGCCCTCCTCGCTGATCGCCCCGTCCTCGAGGACGACGATCCGGTCGGCGCGCCGCACGGTTGCGAAGCGGTGCGAGATGAGAACGGTGGTGAGCCCGCGCGTCGCTTCGACGAACTCTTCGAAGAAGCGCGCCTCCGAGCGAGCGTCGAGGCTTGCCGTCGGCTCGTCCATGACCAGCACCGAGGCTCCTCCGTCGACCGCGTAGAACGCCCGGGCCAGCGCCACCTTCTGCCACTCGCCGCCCGAGAGGTCAGCACCGCCCGCGAACTGGCGCGAGAGCGGCGTCGTCAGGCCGCCCGGCAACCCGTCGAGGAGTCCGAGCGCTCCGGCCCGTGCCGCCGCGGTGCGCACGGCGCCGTCAGTTGCCTGGAGCTTCGGCGCGCCGAAGGTGATGTTGTCGCTCGCAGGAAGCTCGTAGCGGATGAAGTCCTGGAAGATGGCGGCGATCTGCCCTCGCCAGCTCCCGACGTCGACGTCGCGGATGTCGTGCCCGTCGACGCTGATCCGTCCGGACGATGGTTCGTAGAGGCGGCCGAGGAGCTTGACGAGCGTGGTCTTGCCGGCGCCGTTGAGGCCGACGATCGCCGTCGAGCGACCGGCCTCCAGCACGAGGTCGAGCTCGGACAGCACCGCGTGGTCGCTCCCGGGATACGCGAACGAGACCTGCTCGAAGCGGATCGCTTCACGGGGGGCTGCAGCCGCCGTTGGCCCATCCCGCCGGCCGGCTTCGGCGACGGGCACACCGCTCTCGAATCGCTCCAGGGCGAGCAGCGCCTCCAGGCCGTAGGCGATCTGCAGGTCGCTGTCCTCGAAGAAGAGGCCGAAGTAGACGATCGCCAGGCCGCCCTGGAGAACGAGCGCGAACCCGCCAAGCGAGAGCTGCCCTGACGAGGCCCAGTAGCCGGCGAGCCCAAGCGCGCTCGCGCTAGCGGCGGCGCCGATCGCAAAGTAGGCGAGATACGGAGTGAAGAGGATCCTCCGTCTCGCCTCCTGGACGGGCATCACGGCTGCCAGACTTGCGCGCCGATACCTGTCCCGAAGCCAGGGCAGGATCGAGAGAACGCGAATGTCCTTCGCCGCCTCCCCGCCCAGGGAGAGGGCGCGGAAGTACCAGGCCTCGCGCCGGTCGCGGGCCTGCGCCGCCCAGATCTCGGAGAACCTGCGCGCGGAGGTGTGCTGGCTGTGCCGGAGAAACGCCGCACCGAGCGCCAGCAGAAGTCCGACCCGCCAATCGGCGCCCAAGACGACGACGATCACCGAGCCCGCGTACTGCGAATAGCGTGCGCACAGGAGCACCACTCCCGCGCAGGCTGAGCCGGGCGTGAACGGCGAGTACTCGAGTTGCCCGACCGCGTTGCTCAGGTGATCGCGGAGGCGCTGGTCCTCCAGGTGGCCGATTCCGTCCGGCGTTACCGAGGCCGCCACGGCTCGGTCACGGATGAGGCCGTCGACCTGTGCGGTGATCCGAGCCGCGAACGCCTGTTGGAGCTGCACTGCTACCTGCAGCAGGAGGTACGCGCCGCCGGCGAGCGCCACCGGGAGGGCAAGTATCCGCACCGCCTCGCCGTCCGAGCTCCCGACGACCGACGGGATCCGCCCGATGAGAATGCTCGTCCCGACGAAGAACACGACAGGCAAGAGCCCAGCGGCGACGCTGACGACGATCGCAGGCGCCGCGACCGACGGAGCACCGGCCCGCAGCAGACGAAAGATCTTCACGCGTAGAGCGAGCCGCTCCCGCACCACTGCGACCCGGCCGCTCACCGTTCTCAACACGGCGGCATCGTCCCTCATGGCCCCGCTGGCCTACAGGGCTGCGCTCGGGGATTCGGACGCACCACCCGCAGCTGGCCGGCTTCTTACCCCGGCGTCGGGCCCGAATCGCGAAAGACTGACTGAGCGGGCCAGAGTCGTGGAGCAGGATCAAACCGACATTCCAAGACCAGCGCTGCGTCTTCCCCGTCGCCTGAAACAACGTGCTGCCACGCCTGTGGCAAGCCGTCTGGAGCATCGACGCGAAAGAAGTGGCTGAGGGCGGGTCGGCCGAGCCCATCGAGATGTTCGTGCGTGCCCAGTAGTGTCGCCTCGACGTCGAGAAGAACGCCGGTCTCTTCACGAACCTCGCGGCTAAGGGCCTCCATGAGCGACTCGTCCTGACCGACACCGCCGGCGGGAACCTGTGTGCCTGCTTCGGGATGGTCTCGATGATCAAAAACGAGCAGACCGTCTTCCCGCTCGACGTAGGCGACGACGCGTTTTCTCAGCGGCATCGGGCGATCGTAAGTCGCCCGGCGCTGGCCCCGCCTGAGCCAGGGGCGGGGACACCTCGCCTGGGCAGCGCACCCGAAATTTTACGCCCGCGTCGTCTTTTCCGGATGCAATCGATCCAAGAGCAAGAACAGCAACACCTCCGCTCTTCGGTCAGGCGTCCGGAACTCGGGCATCGAATACAGCGAGGTCAACGCGGACAGGGTCCGCCTCCGCGACGAAGCCGGCATCGCGCAGCCACGCGAGCTGATCTTCGACGCTGTTCGGGAGATCCATCACCCAGTCGATTTCGATTGGTCCCTGCCTGCCTACGGCAGGAACGACGACGTCGCCGAGCACGAAGCGCCCGCCCGGACGCAGCGCGTGCGCGACTCGCGAGAACAGCTTCTGTTTGCCTGCGCCATCCAGGTGGTGCACAGCGAGAGAACCGGGGGCAGATCAAGGTCTCAACAGAAGCGGGGGAACTCCACCAGTGGGCATCGGCGAAGATTCCAAAATGGCAGACCCGGAGCAGATCTCGCGCATGCAGTCCGTATACGGAGACGATGACGAGCAGCTCCGCGCTCTTCTCGCCGAGAGTCTCGCCCCGCGGCCTCCCGACTCACTGCTCGACCTCGCAATACCTCTCCTGACGCCGCAGAGCAGACTGCTCGATGTTGGCTGCCGAGACGCCCGGCATCTTATTCCGCTCGTCACGCGGTCGGGTTGCACTGGCATCGGGATTGATCCCATCGAGCGGAACCTCAAGCGGGCGCGAGCCGCTGTTGCCGCCGCAAGCCTTGAACAACGGATTGAGATTCGCCGCGGCGTCATCGAGCAGCTTGAGGAGCTGATGACAGCGTCGATGTCGTTTGGTGCCGCGATGTTCTTGAGGTCGTACCCGACCTGGATAGCGGGCTAGCCGAAGTCGCGCGAGTGCTGAAGTCGGGCAGCGCCGCGTTCATCTACACGGTCTTCGCTACCTCATGTCTGGAACCGAGTGAAGCTGCTGCGCTCAACGAGCCGCTCGGCAATGTGCCGCGCAACCTCGATCGTCCAACGGTAGAAGCTGCGTTCGGGCGTGCAGGTTTCCATGTTGATCGCGTCGACGACATCGGAACAGAGTTCCGGGAATACGAGGAGGAGCGGTCCCGGCCGGTGTCCGAGAGTCTGCTGCGCCTCGCGCGCCTTCGGCGGCGCCGTGCCGAGGTCATCAGCCGCTTCGGCAACGAGAAGTACGCCCTGTGGGAAGCCTCGTTGCAGTGGCTCGCCTACTTGCTCCTCGGGAAGCTTGAGCCTGTGGTCTACGTGCTGCGGTTGCCTTGACCGGCGCCGAATCGGCGCTCGGTCGCCGGTGGCTTGCGCCAGCGTTGCGGAATGACGCCCGACGAGCGTGGTCGGATGATCCCGCCGCTATCTTTGGCTCATGCCCCGCCACGTTCGTTGGCACCGGGTTCGTGTTTGGTTGGTGGTCGCGCTCGTTCTCATCTTCGCTGGCGTGGTCACCGACTCACTCCTCAGCGCCAGCTGGGCTCTGGATGATGGCCTTCTCCTAGCGGCGGCCGCAGTCATCGCGTTAGCGCTTCTTCTGACACGCGGTCGTGGCCGGCCCGAGGCGAGATGATCCAGGACTGCGCCAGTGCGCGACGCCCGGCGAGATCAGACTCGGAAGGTCGAGAGCGGCTGCTGTACCGAGCTCGGCAGTCTTGGCATCCGGATCAGTTTTCGAGTGCCGATTGCTCCGAAAGATTGGCGGCCTGATGCCTTGGGCGGTACAACGCCCGGCTGGGCGAGTGTGCGGGAGGGTCGCCTCGGCCACGTCCCGTCAAGTGGTGTACGAGGCTGAGCGCGTCATCCTCGCCTGACGTTTACGCGGCTGCGGCGATCGCGATCACCTCCTCGGGCTCGTCGGCGGCGGGTCGGTGAGTGCTTTCGTGATCGATTCGGCGCTCATGTAGCGGCGGGCGACGGCCCACTCGTCGTTCTGTTCGGCGAGGACGGCGCCGACGAGCCGGATGATCGCGGCGCGGTCGGGGAAGATGCCGACGACGTCGGTGCGGCGGCGGATCTCCTTGTTGAGCCGCTCGAGCGAGTTGTTGCTCCACAGCTGCCGCCAGTGCTCCTTCGGGAAGCCGGTGAAGGCGAGCAGCTCGGGTCCGGCCTCGTCGAGCAGCGCCGCCGCCTCGGGGAAGCGCGTCTCGAGCTGGTCGACGATCCGGCGGTGCTGCTCGTGCACCGTGGCGGCGTCGGGCTGGGCGAAGATCGTGCTGACCATCGTCGCGACGAAGCCCTGCGCGCTCTTCGGGACGCGGGTGAGCAGATTGCGCATGAAGTGGGTGCGGCAGCGCTGCCAGCACGCGCCGGGCAGCGTCGCGGCGATCGCGTCGACGAGGCCGGGGTGCGCGTCCGAGCTGACCAAGCTTGACGCCGCCGAGACCGCGCGCGACCAGGCCGCGCACGAACGCCAGCCAGGCGGCGCCGTCCTCGGAGGTGACGACGTCGAGGCCGAGCGACTCGCGGAAGCCATCCCTGTTGACGCCGACGGCGTGCACGACGCAGACGTTGACGGTGCGGCCGCCCTCGCGGCATTTGACCACCAGCGCGTCGAGCGTCACGTAGGCGTACGGGGCGCCGTCGAGCGGCCGGGTGCGGAAGTCCTCGACGATCTGGTCGAGGCTCTTCGCCAGCCTCGAGACCTGGCTCTTCGACATCCGCTCGACCCCGAGCTGCTGCACCAGCTTCTCCACCCGGCGCGTGGAGACGCCGGCCAGGTAGGCGTCCGCGATCACCGACACGAACGCCTGCTCCGCGCGCCGGCGGGGCTGCAGCAGCCAGTCCGGGAAGTACGAGCCCTCGCGCAGCTTGGGCACGGCGAGCTCGATCGAGCCGACCCGGGTGTCCCAGTCGCGCTCGCGGTAGCCGTTGCGGCGGTTGACCCGCTCCGGCGAGCGCTCGCCGTAGCCGGCGCCGCAAACCGCGTCAGCGTCCGCGCTCATCAGCGCCTCCGCGAAGTCCTTGACCATCGCCCGCAGCAGATCCGGGCTCGTCTCCTCGAGCTGCTTGCGCAACCAGCCCGACACGTCCATCGTGTGCTCGACCACCGTGCTCCTCCTCGCTGAGTCTTTCGGACAAGACCTCGCGAGGATGACGCGGTGGTCAGCTATCACCCGGACCCCGCCGCAGCTGCTCCGCGCTCGCCTACGGCTCGCGCTCCACAGCCGCGGCGGAGAAGACCTCAACCGGCTCGTACACCACGAGCGGGGACGCTACTCAGACGCGTGGCTCTTCGCTTGAACGCGGCGTGTCGCGATCATCCTTGTCAAGGCCGGTTGAAATCTCACCCCATCGCGCCGGTTGAAATCGGACCCCCCGGCGTGCGGGTGGTGGGCGCGGCCGTGAGAGCCTTTCTGGCGGCTTGCGGGCGGTGGCTGGAGGGATAGCGGAGAGCCTGCGCGGGCGTTTCGGCGCCGTTTTCGGTGGTCGCCGGCTTGAGCGAGGCGTTGAGAAGCGTTCTGCGGGCCCGCGCGCCGCGGGTGCGACTGGTTGCCTATCGGGTTTCGGGCTCGCGGGCGGGTGGGCGGCCGCCGAGGTCGCGGTCGCGCAGCCGGTAGCTGTCGCCTTTGAGCGAGAGGATTTCGGCGTGGTGGACGAGCCGGTCGATCATGGCGGCGGCGACGACCTCGTCGCCGAAGATTTCGCCCCAGGCGGAGAAGGGCTTGTTCGAGGTGACGATCAGCGAGGCGCGTTCGTAGCGGGAGCTGACGAGCGAGAACATGAGGTTGGCGGCCTGGGCGTCGAAGGGGATGTAGCCGACCTCGTCGACGACGAGCAGTGGCGTCCAGAGCAGCTTGCGCAGCTCGTCGTCGAGGCGGCCTTGGCGTTGCGCGTCGGCGAGGCGGGCGACCCATTCGGTCGCGGTCGCGAAGGCGACCCGCTGGCCGGCCAGGCATGCGCGGATACCGAGCGCGATCGCCAGGTGCGTCTTGCCGGTGCCGGGCGGGCCGAGCAGCACCACGTTGTCTTTGGCGGTCAGGAAGTCGAGCTGGCCGAGGTGCAGGACGAGCGTCTTTTGGACGGAGCGCTGAAACGAGAAGTCGAACTCCTCGAGTGTCTTGCGGGCGGGGAAGCGGGCCTGCTTGATCCGCGCGTCGCCGCCGTGCGCGTCTCTGGAGGCGACCTCGGTCGCGAGCAGTGCTTCGGCGAAGCGCTCGTATGACCACTCCTCGTGCCGGGCCCGCTCGGCCAGCTTCGGCAACGCCCTGGCTGCCGCCGGCGCCTTCAGCGTCCGAAACAGGAAGGCGAGCTCGGCGCTTCGGGTCATGCCGGGATCAACGCGTCGTAGCGTGCGAGCGGCCGCTGTTCGACCTCGGGCTCGGGCGGGCCGCCGCGCAGCTCCCTGAGCGCGCGGGCGTGCTCGAGCGCGGTGATCGTGCGGTGGCGAGCGAACGAGCGCACGTGCCGGCAGGCGAGCTCGCCCGTCTCGAGCGCGACGGCGAGCAGCTCGCCTTGCGAGACCCTGAGCTCGACGCGGCGGCCGACCAGGCGCGGGTCGAGCGAGTAGTCGTTGCTGTCGACCCTGACGTACGGGTCGGGTGCGATCCGGGTGACCAGGCGCCGCTCGACGTCGGGCATCAGCTCGGGCAGCGGCCGCATCAGCTCGAGCTCCTCGGCCAACCGGTCGAGCGGGCGGCAGCGCAGCGTGCGGTGGAAGCGGAGATTGGCGCGCTCTGCGAACCAACGGTCGAGCTGCACCTGGAAGTCGAGCTCGTTGGCGAACGAGCGGCCCGGCTCGAAGCTCGTCTCGGCGTAGCCCTGCAGCCGCTCGACGACGCCCTTCGACTGCGGATCACGCGGCTCGAGGATCCGCCAGCCGACGCCGAGCTGACCGCAGAAAGCGGCGAACGGGTCGGTTGGGCGCCCGCCGCCCGCGTGCAACGCGCCCTCGCGGTCCCAAACCAGCGTCTCCGGCAGCGCGCCCAGCTTCGCGAGGCAGCGGCCGATCCCGTAGAGCAGGTCGGGCGCCTCCTTCGAGAACACCAGCGCGCCCGCGCCGGCGCGCGAGTAGGGCAGACAACCGACCACGACGTAGCCGCGCCGCGTCTGCCCGGCGCCAACCGGGATCTCCCGCGACGGCTCCCAGAGGTCGAACTGGCAGAGCGCGCCCGGCCGATACGACGTGCGCTGAAACGTCCGCGGCCGCGGCAGAAACAACGGCCGCACCTCGCGCAGATAGTCGTCCAGGATCGTCTTGCCGCCCTCGTAGCCGAGCTCGGCGATCAGCTCACGCACGCGCGTGCCGGGCAGCCGCGGCTCGGCGCCCAGCAGGCGGTGGATCTCCTCCTTGAAGAGGTCGAGCTTGGACGGGCGGGCCGGACGCGAGTACTGCGGCGGCCGCTCCGAGCGCAGCGCCTTGCGGATCGTGTTGCGATCGCGGCCGGTGCGGCGGGCGATCTCCTTGATCGAAAGCCGCTTGACGAAATACAGGCGGCGGATCTCAGCCCACTGCTCCACCCTGACCATGACCTCCTCCTCACTCGACACGCACGACCGAGCGAGGCTCCGCACCCCACCGGACGGCGCCACGCGCCACCGCTCGGGGGTGAGATTTAGACCGGCGTCAGGGGGTGAGTATTAAGCCGGCGTCGATACTCCTCGCGCTAATCGCGCTCAATCGCGACAACACGGCCCTTGCGGTCGCGGCTTCGGCGCCGCGATCATCTTGTTCGTCCTTGGCATGCGACACGCCCTGAGATGGTCGCGCACCCGACCGAGCACCTCGGCAGAGGACGAGACCTGACAGTCGCCGCGGTCGTGGAACCGCGTGGGCCGCTATTCGTGGCTGTCTACGGGCCGGCCGTTCCCGTGAGATGAGTCAGCCGTGGCTCTCCCGGGCGAACGACCTTGCCGCAGAGATCGCATCGTCGACCTCGGCGAAGCTGGATCAGCGCCAGCTCACGGACCGTGTTGTCGGGCCGTGCTGAACTCGAACCAGCGAACTTGGGGGCGCTCGCGGGGGACTCAGAATCCCATCGATTTGCGAGGCTTCGTTGTCGCCACGGGCTCGCGTCGTACTCTCATCGCTCGGGCGGACGTCCTGACAAGGATCAAAAACCGCCTGCTAGCAGGCCTTTCCAGTGGGCCGTGCTGGACTCGAACCAGCGACCTTGGGATTAAAAGTCCCCTGCTCTACCAACTGAGCTAACGGCCCTGGCGCGTATTGAAGCGCGCTAGGGCGTGGTGCCGCGCGACGGCGTTGCCCAGCTGATGGCCGGGCTGCTCCAGACCTGCTCTGTGGCAGGCGGCTCCGGCGTCGGCGTGGGCACCAGGGGATCCACTTTGACCTCGGGCAGGTTCGTCTTCGACGAGCGCGGCAGTAGCGGCGGCAGGGTGATCGTCAGCGGCGGCGGGGTCAGCGGCGGGTCGAGGATGCCCGGCGGGACGATCGGCGGCAGGACGATGGGTGGGACGACCACCGGCGGTGTTGGCGTCGGCGTCGGGGCCGGGGTCGGGGTTGGCGGTGGGCTCACAGGCGCCGACGGGGTCGTCGTGGTGGTCGGTGTCGTTGGGGTCGTCGGGGTCGACGGTGTCGAGGGTGTGCTCGGCGTCGAGGGCGCAGGCGGCGTCGTCGCAGGCGTCGTCGTCGCAGGCGGTGGCCGGTTGACCGTCTTCGGCGCGAACGTCCGCCCGGTGGCCTTGCGCGGCCGCGCCGCAGGCGCGACCGTGGACCGCTGAACCACCGACACGGTCGCCGCGCGCGGGGGCGTCTTCTTCGAGACGGCGGGCCGCACCTCGACCACTGCCCGGTGCCGTGCAGGCGTCGCCGCGACGACGACCTCGCCGGACGGCGTCTGCGGCGCCTGGACCACGGCGCCGAAGCCGAGCGCGTCGAGAGCGCCCACCTCCACGGCGAGCGCGGGCACCGCGACCGACGCGACGAGTGTGGCTGCCGCCGCGAGTGCCTTGCTGATTGACCCCGTTGATGCCCTCATGTTGGTCCGCTGCGCCGCCGACAGAGGTACTGCAATGGTAGTTGGGGGCCGCCGCCCGGCTCATCCCCCTTCCGGGGGCATCCGCCGTCATCTCCGCCATCTGCCGCGGGGCACCGGAGTGGCGCAGCTTGCGCTGCTGCTGGCGCTGCTCGTGCCCCTCCTGCCCGGCACCTGGGCCTTCTCGGAGCTCGCCGCCCGCCGCGAGACGACCCGGGTCGACGCGCACCTGCAGAACTCGCTCGCTGCCTCCGTCAACGAGTACCGCCGCTTGCAGAACGAGGCGCAGAAGCGCGCGCGCCCGGTGGCCCTCGCGACGCCGGTGCAGCGGGCGTTCGTGCGCCGCGACCGCGCCGCACTGAACCGGCTCGAGCGCCGCTACCCGGCGGTGCAGCTTCTCCTGCCCGACGAACGCTCGCCTTTCGCGGACTCGGCGCCGGGGCTCGACGTCGTCGACAACGGACGGAAGGTCGGCCGCGTAGTCGTGCCGATACGCCTGCAGGGGGCCGTGCTCGTGCGCATGCGGCGGGCGGCCGAGCTGCAAAGCGGTGAGCGCGTGGCGATCCTGCGCGGAGAGGTCGGCGTGACGGCGCGGCCGGGCACGTTCACCCTGGGCGGCGTTGCGTATCGCGGCGTCGCCGTCACCCTGCGGCAGAGCCCGACGCGGATCCGCCTCGTCGTGATGCGCGACCAGGACGCGGTCCGCGCGGCCGTGGACGCCGCGCGACGCCGGACCGTGATCGTCGCCGTCTTCGCTCTCGTCGCCGTGTCCGTCCTTGCCTACCTCTTCGCGCCTGCGCTGGCGCGCACGCGCCTGCGCCGCCGCCAGCGCTCGCAGGCGGACCGGCTGCTGAGCCTGCTCTCCGACGGCGTGCTCGAGGTGGACGAGAACGGGAACGTCGCGTTCGTGAACCCGGCCGCCGAGACGCTGCTCGGCTACGACGCGGACGACCTGCTCCACCGGCCGGCCGCCGAGGTGCTGCCCGCGCGCCTGCTACCCGAGGGGCGTGCGGATGTCCGCGTCGGCTCCGAGGGGCGCGAGCACTGGCTGGCCGTCGCGTCGACCGAGGCTGAGGGCGGCCGCGTCTACACGTTCCGCGACGTCACGCGTGAGCGGCGGCTCGAGGAGATGCGAACCGACCTGATCGCCACCGTCTCGCACGAGCTGCGGACGCCGCTCGCAGCCGTCTACGGCGCGGCGATGACGCTCCAGCGCACGCCGCACCTCGACGGGCGGATGCACGAGCAGCTCGTCACGATCATCGGCAAGCAGGCCGAACGCCTCGCCAAGATCGTCGACGACGTGCTTACCGCGAGCCGCGCCGCGGAGACCGACGCGCCGCCGCCCGAGGAGTTCGACGCGGTCGCCGTCGCCGAGGCCGTTGTGCACGACGCGGCCGCGCGCACGGGGCGGGAGATCGTGCTCGACGTGGACGACGGCCGGCCGCGCGCGTCGGGCAACCCGGACGGGCTGCGCCGCGTGCTCGACAACCTCGTCGACAACGCGATCAAGTACGCGCCGGAGCGGCCGATCGCCGTGCACGTGGGCAACGGCGGCGAGACCGTCAAGATCGCGGTCGCCGACGAGGGGCCCGGGATCCCGCGCGACGAGCAGGAGCGGATCTTCGAGCGCTTCTACCGGCTCGACCCGGCGATGGCGAGCGGCGTGGGCGGCACGGGGCTCGGCCTGTACATCGCGAGGCGGCTCGTCGAGCAGATGGGCGGCCGGCTCCTGGTCAGCTCGGAGCCCGGCCACGGCACGACCTTCACGACCGAGCTCCCGCGGGCCTAGCTGCGGTTTCCTGCTCGAAAACCGCTGCAATTCTTAGAAAAATCCCCTTGACGGGCCTCGCGGCCCTCACTTGAATCAGGGGCTCGGGGCAACGAGGACTGCGGGGTGATCTTTCTGCGCGTGCGCGCGCTTGTCGCTTTGGCCGTGCTGTGCCTGCTCGGGCTCGTCTGCGGGCGGGCCGAGGCTGCGCCTGGCCTGATGGTCGGGGCCACCGAAGACATGTTCAAGCTCCAGCCCGACGTCGCCGGCGCCTACGCACGCGATCTCGGCCTGAGCGGGACGCGCGTCAGCCTGCGGTGGGAGCCCGGCCGCACCTCGCTGCTCTCCTCCGACGTCGCCCAGCTCCAAGGAGCCACGACCAGCGGCGTCCGCGTCGTGCTCTCCGTGTACGCCCTCGGCGACGCGACGCCGCAGGACGACGCCTCGCGTGACGCCTACTGCTCGTTCGTCCGGGACGCGCTCGTGGAGGTCCCGGCGATCAACGACGTGGTCATCTGGAACGAGCCGAACCTCTCGTACTTCTGGAAGCCGCAGTTCGGCGCCGACGGGACGAGCGTGGCGCCCGCCGCATACGAGGCGCTGCTCGCCCGCTGCTGGGACGTCCTGCACGCGTACCGGCCGGGTGTGAACGTCGTCGCGTTCGGGACTGCGCCGTCGGGCAACGACGACCCGAAGACGCCGAATCCGTCGCACTCGCCGGTCGCGTTCATCCGCGGCGTGGGCGACGCGTACCGGGCGAGCACCCGCCGCACCCCGCTCTTCGACACGGTCAGCCACCACGTGTACGGCGCGTCGCCGGGCGAGCGGCCGTGGCAGCGCCACACGACGTCGACGCGGATCTCGGAGGGCGATCTCGGCAAGCTTGTCGACACGCTCCAGGCCGGGTTCAACGGCACGAAGCAAGCGACGCCAGGCATGCCGGTGGACGGCAGCACGGTGCCGATCTGGTACCTGGAGAGCGGCTTCCAGACGGCGCCGGCGGCGGCGAAGGCGCCGCTCTACTCGGGAACGCAGACGGTCGCCGCGCTGCCCGACTGGACCGGCGGCCTGCCCTGGTCGGTGCTCCCGAATGCGGACGAACTCGCGCCTGACCAGGCGACCCAGCTCCGCGACGCGGTGCGGCTCGCGTACTGCCAGCCGTACGTGACCGCGATCTTCAACTTCCTGCTCCGCGACCAGCCGGAGCTGAGCCGCTGGCAGTCAGGCGTGCTCTGGACGGACGGCTCGCCGAAGGCGTCGTACGTCGCGTGGCGGGGCGCGATCGCCGAGGCGAACAGCGGAACGGTGAACTGCTCGCTCTTCGCCAACCCGTCCGCGCAGCCGCCCACCGACGAGGGCGACGAGCCGGCGTCGCACGCGACGCCGCCGCCGACGACGCGCACGCCGCCGCCGCCGTTCGAGGCGGCCACCGCGGCACCGCACGTGCTGACGATCTCCTGGGCCGGCAAGGTTGCCCTTGTCTACTCGCGCCGGAACCGCCGCTGGCGCGTCTCGGTGCGCGCGAACCAGCGCGCCCGCTACGTCGCGACGATCGCGACGCGGTCGGGGAAGCGCGTCCGCGTCGTGCGCGGGACGCTCGCGCCACGGCGCACGACGACGATCGTCTTCCCGAAGCGCCGCCTGGCCCCCGGCCGCTACCGCATCGTCGTGCGGAGCGGGAGCATAGGCCTCCGCAGCGCCGTCTTCCGCGTTCGCTGAAAATGGCGGCGTGCTCGAGCCGCGCGCAGCCGTCGACGAGCTGACTCGGCTCCTCGCCGGCCACTTCGGCCCGCGCCTGCTCGGGCTGTACCTGTTCGGGTCGCTGGCGGCGGGCGGCTTCTATCCGGGGAAGAGCGACGTCGACCTGTTCGCCGTGCTCGACTCGGAGGTCGGTGAGCTCGAGCCGCTGGAGGCGCTGCACGCCGGCTTCGTCGCGGAACACCCCGAGTGGACCGAGCGCGTCGAGGTTGGCTACGTCAGTCGGTCCGTGCTGAAGACGCTGGCCGAGGCGCCGACCGGCCGCATCGCGGTGATCAGCCCCGGCGAGCCGCTGAACGTGAAGGAGGCCGAGAGCGACTGGACGCTCAACTGGCACGCCGTCTGCACGCGCGGCGCGACGCTGCTCGGCCCGCCTCCGCTCGAGCTCGGCCCGCCGGTCGCGCCGGCCGCGTACCGCCGCGCGATCGAGGAGCTGCTCGCGTACTGGACGACGGCCGTTCGCGCGCCGTCGGTCGCCTACGTCCCGGCGCACCAGGGCTACATCGTCGTGACGCTGTGCCGCGCGCTGTACGGGCTGGCCACCGGCGAGCAGGCGACGAAGGAGGAGGCAGCGCACTGGGCGGCGGCGCAGTTCCCCGACTGGGCGCCGTTCATCGAGGAGGCACTGGCGAAGTACCGGGCCGACGTCACGGTCGCGCACCAGACGACGATCCGCTTCGTGGACTACGCCGTCGACGAGGCCGCGCGCTGACGAAAAAAAGGGCTAACGCCCCTCGCCACCAACCATTTTAGACCCCACCGGGGGGCTTGCGGCAAGCCCCGGGTCGTCCCGCATAATCGGCTCCGGAAGCCAGAGCGCACGGAGATTGGGGGTCGTGAAATGCCGGTGTTCTTTGACGACGTAGCCGCGCGCCGACCCGACGAAGGCGGGCCGGTGACAGACGCCGACGTGATCGTCGTCGGTGCCGGCCCGACCGGCCTGATGCTGGCGACCGAGCTCGGCCGGGCCGGCGTTCGGGTGCTGGTGCTCGAGCGCCTGGCGCAGCCCAGCGAGGTCCAGAAGGCCGGCGGTCTCAGCGGGCAGATCCTGGAGCTGCTGCGCTATCGGGGCCTGCTCGAGCGATTCGAAGCCGCCAGCACGGCCCCGCTTCCTGCTCCTCGCTTGCCCTGGGGCGGCATGCATGTGGACTTCACTCGGCTGGCCGACCCTCCGAAGGTGATGCCGCTTCCGCAGCCGCTGCTCGAGCGCCTGCTCGCCGAGCTGGCCGGCGAGCTGGGCGCCGAGATCCGCCGCGGACACGAGGTGGTCGGGCTGAGCCAGGACGACGCCACGGTGACCGCGGTCGTCCAAAGCGCGGACGGCGAAGACCAGGTGACCGCCCGCTACGTCGTCGGCTGCGACGGCTATCGCAGCCGTGTGCGCGACCTGGCTGGCATCCCGTTCCCGGGCAGCACCTACCCGGAGGTCCAGCGGCTCGCCCAGGTGACCATGCCCGAGTCGGTGACATTGCTCGAGAACGGCGACATCGACGTCGCCGGGGTGGGGAGGATCAGCTTCGGGTTCACGCGGACCGAGCACGGCGAGTTCGCCCTGGGGTCGACCAAGCCCGAGCTCATGGGGCTCTACACCAGCGAGGAGGAGTCCGCCGGCTACGACGATGACGAGCCGATGACCGTGGCCGAGCTCGGGGACAGCATCCGGCGCGTGCTCGGCGTGGACCTGCCCCTCGGAGAACCGGTCCGGCTGATTCGCTTCACCTTCCACGCTCGTCAGGCCGAGCGATACCGCGACGGGCGGATCCTGCTGGCCGGCGACGCCGCCCACCTGTTCCCCGCCCCCGGCATCGCCCTCAACGCCGACCTGATCGACACCGTCAACCTCGGCTGGAAGCTCGCGGCCGCCGTCCAGGGCTGGGCGCCGGCCGGCCTGCTGGACTCCTACCACGACGAACGCCACCTCGCCGCCGAGCGCACGCTGCTCAACGCCCGGGCACAGGTGGCGATCCGGCGCGGACACGACGAAGCCGCCGTAGCACTCCGGGAGCTGTTCCAGGAGCTGCTCGCCGACGAGCAGCCGGCGCTCCGCCTGTCGGCCCTCATGGCCGGCACGGACATCCGGTACCCGCTACCGGGCCACGACCGCCACCCCTTGATCGGCGCTTTCGCGCCGGACATCGCCCTGGGCGCAACCAGCGTCGCGGAGCTCATGCACACCGCACGGCCGGTTTTCCTCGACCTCGCCGGCCGCGCGGACCTCCGCGAGATCGCCCAGGAGTGGGAGCGCGTCGACGTCCACACCGCCGCAACGGAGGACCGTCCGGCCGATGCCGTCCTGATTCGCCCGGACGCCCACATCGCCTGGGCCGCAACGATCGACGAACCCGGCGACCTCGCCGCGCCTACGCTGCGAGAAGCGCTCACCGATTGGTTCGGCACACCTTGAAAGCCGTCCTCCGGGTTCGGTAGAGCGCACGTACGTGGGTGCCCCGATGCGTCCGCCACGGGCGCCTGCGACGCTGACGGGCGAAGGGAGGTCGAGATGACCGTCACGCAAGAGCCGACGCGCGAGTCCCTCGAGCTCGCCGAGCAGCACGCGGCCAAGGCGGAGAAGCTGCTGAAGAGCTGGTGGCTCTCGTCGCACGTGAAGGGCCAGCTGCACGCGACGCTCGCGTTGTACTACGCGACCAGGCGCGACCGCTAACCCGGCGTAGATCGTGAGAACGGGGCGTCACCCGTTCGCTCGCGAGGCGCCGAGGCAATCTCGGCGCTCGGCCCGACGAGGTACCACGCCTCGATCTCGCCCTTGCCCTTGACCGCGATCGTCCCGCGCGGCTCGCATTCGAACTCGTCTGCGAGGAGCTCGTACGTCGCGCGGGTGATCTGGATTCGGCCGGGCGCGCCGTGCGACTCCATGCGGCTGGCCGTGTTCACGGCGTCGCCCCACAGGTCGTAGAGGAAGCGCTTCCGGCCGATCACGCCCGCCACGACCGGCCCCGAGTTGATGCCGATCCGCAGCTCGAGGCCGAGATCCGCCACCTCGTCGCTCGAGCGGACGTCCTCCAGCATGTCGAGCGCCAACAGCGCGAGTGCGCGCGCATGGTCGGGGCGCTGCGTCGGAACGCCCGCGGCCACCATGTAGCAGTCCCCGATCGTCTTGATCTTCTCGACGCCGTACCGCTCGGCGAGCCGGTCGAAGTGGCTGAACAGGCGGTCGAGGCAGCCGACCACCTCGCCCGGCGCGAGCCGCTCCGACCACGGCGTGAAGTCGACCACGTCGGCGAAGAGGATCGAGGCCGAGCCGATGTGGTCTGCGATCGGCTGGTTCTCGGCCTTCAACCGGTCGGCGATCGAGCGCGGCAGGATGTTCAGCAGGAGGTTCTCCGACTTCGCCTGCTCGACCCGGAGCGCCCCCAGCGCCTCGGCGCGCTGCTTCGCGAACACCGCGAGCAGCGTGAACACGATGGCGCCGCCCACCACGATGTTCATGGCCAGCATCGTCGTGGCAAACCAATCGGGAATCGGGTCCCCGACCGGGCCGATGATCTCACCGGCAATCCCGGAGCCTAGAAAGACGACGACGAATGCGGCGTACCAGCGGACCGCCGAGCTGACGTCGCTGAAGACGAGCGCGGCGAGCGGCGCGAGGATGGCCCAGAGCCCGACAGCGCCGGATGCGGCGAAACCGCCGGTGGGGATCATCGAGAGCGTCGGCGCGAGGAGGATGTCTACCTGGCCGACTCGCAGCAGCATCGGGAAGTCGCGCGTGCGCGAGAAGACGGCGATCGCGACGAGCAGGACGGCGAAGTACAGGAACGCGACGACGCCTGCCGGGGTGAACACGATGTAGACCGCGCCCCAGATGACGGAGATCGGCAGGATCAGCACCGAGATCAGGACGAGCAGCGCCTTGCGGGCGCGCATGTCCTCGTCGTCACGGGGATCGGCGCCGACGAGCGCGAGGCGCGCGAAGAAGGCTCGCATCCGGTCCACGCCTGGACGTTAGGCGCTTGTAGCGTCCCGCGGGTGAAGGTCTCTGCAGAGGACGGGCGCCGTTTTCTCGTCGCGCGCCAGATGCTCGCGCCGGCGCGCTCGCTCCGGGGCGGCAAGAAGGGCGTGCTCGAGATCTTTCGCCGCTGGGGCTCGGTGCAGTTCGACCCGATCGCCGTCGCCGGCCGCAGCCACGATCTCGTCCTGCACGCGCGCGTCGCCGGCTACGAGCCCTCGTGGACGGAGCAGCTCTGGGAACGGCGCGAGATCTACGAGGCCTACAACAAGGGCCTCTCGTTCGTCCTGACCGAGGAGTACCCGTGGTTCCGCGGGCAGATACATCCGCAGCCGCCGCGCTTCGTGGCCGACAACCGCGAGCTCACCGAGCGAGTGGTCGAGCGGATCCGCGCGGACGGCCCGCTCTCCGCGCTCGACTTCGATCGCGAGCACGGCGCGGAGCTCGACTGGTTCGGCGTGCCGACGAACCTCGTGCGCGCTGCGCTCGAGGCGCTCGCGTTCACCGGGGTGCTCGGGCTCGCGCGGCGCGAGGGCACCCGCCGCTACTACGACCTGCTCGAGCGCCTGGTGCCCGCCGACGTGCTCGTCCGCGAGGTGCCGCTGGCGGAGCAGCTTCGGCACAAGCTCCACTCGCGGTACCGCACGCACGGCCTGCTTGGCATCGGCGGCGGCGGGGACATCTTCGGCGGGCTCGGCCCGGCGGCACCCGACCCGAGCCGTGGGACGCCGGGCCGTACCGCGCTTCGGAACCAGCTGATCGCGGACGGCGAGATCGTTCCGGTCGAGGTGGAGGGCGTGAAGGCGAAGCGCTTCGTCCTCCGCGAGGAGGTCGACCTGCTGGGCGCGCCGCCCGAACTACCGCCGTCCGTCGCGTTCCTGTCACCGTTCGACCCGCTGGTCTGGGATCGCCCGCTGCTCGCCTCCCTGTTCGGCTTCTCCTACGTGTGGGATCTGTTCTTCCCGGCCGAGAAGCGGAAGTACGGCTGGTACGTGCTGCCGATCCTCTTCCGCGATCGCTTCGTCGGCCGCATCGAGCCGCGCATCGACCGCGAGAATGGCCGCGTCGAGGTGATCGGCCTCTGGTGGCAGGACGCCTTCGCGCCGCGCCGCGCCGACGGCTTCGTCGACGCGATGCGTGAGGCGCTGCGCGCCTACCTCGCAGTTCGCGGGCGCGAGCCGGCTCGAGTGGGCGCCGCACCTCACCGCCGAGAAGCGGCTGTTCTCGAGCTCACCCTGAGTTCAGGGCGGCGGCGGCGCGAATGAGCGCCTTGAAGGCGGTCTCGTCGAGGCTCTCGCCCTCGTGCACGTCGATCGCGCGTCTGACGTTGCCCTCGAGGCTCGAGTTGAAGAGGCCTGAAGGGTCGTCCAGCGAGGCGCCCTTGAAGAAGGTCAGCTTGACCTTGTCCTTGTAGACCTCGCCGGTGCAGATGCCGCCGTCGTGCGACCAGACGGCAGTCCCGCCGCTCGACGGCTTGACCCACTTCCACTCCTCGACCACGTCGGGGTCGGCCTGCTTGATCAGCCCGCGAAGCTGGGCAAGGGTCGTGCCGCGCCAGTCGCCGAGCTCCTCGATCCGCTCGTCGATCAGCTCGAGCCGGCAGCCCTTGTTCTCCTGGTCGCTCATGCCTGGCGCGAGCTTAGATCCGGACGCCGCTTTGGTGCGGCAGCGCGGAGGATCCGCAGGCGTTTCTCGCGTTGTACGACCGCTACTTCGACCGTGTCCTCGGCTATGTGCGGCTGCGGATTCACGACGCGTCGACGTGCGAGACGTCGCCAGCACGGTGTTCACCACTGCGCTCGGCAGCTTCGGCGCTTCCGGGAGGACGGCAGCTTCGCGGGCTGGTTGTTCCAGATCGCGCGGAACGCGGTGCGCGACGTCCAGCGACGACCCACGGCCGTGCCGCTTCCCGACGAGCCAACCTCGTCCGAGCCGGACGTGGAGGAGCGGTTCCTCTCTACGAACGCGCGGCAGAACTGCACACGCTGGTCCGCCTGCTCAACCGAGCAGCAACACCTGCTCGGGCTGCGCTACGGCGCCGGGCTCGCGTTTGACGAGATCGGAGCGATCGTCGGCGTCCCGCCCGGAACGGTGCGCGTCCGCATGCACAGGACTCTCGAACAGCTACGACGGAGGTATCCCGATGACGACTGACGAGCTCGAGCGCGACCTGAAGACGCTCGCCGACCGCAGGCGGACGACGAGCGTCTACGCCTTGCCATCCGCGGCGCACTGCGAGAGCAACTGCAGGGGCGGCCAGGTCCACCGCCGCAGCCGTCTCGCGCTCGGATCGGCCGCGGTTATCGCCGTGACGCAGCGGCAGCCGTTGTTGCACTGGTCGGAACGAGCGGATCCGGCCCCTCTTCTGCGAACGCGGCGATCCTCGCGCACGTGGTACGCGCGATCAGCCCGCCGGCGAACATGATCGTTCACTCAAGGAGGCCGGAGTGCAGCCCGACGGGACGCCGGTCGCGGTCGAGTGGTGGCAGGAGACGACCCCGCCCTACGCGATCCGGCTGATCAAACAATCGGCGGGTCAGCAAGGCGAAGGCGCGTCCGACGGCACCACGTCCTCCTACTACGACGCAGGCACGAACACGATCAACCAGCGTCCGAGTTCGACGTCGCCCACGCTGGTCGATCCGATCGAAACCGTCCGCGCGGCGCTCATCAACGGCACGACGCTGGTCGCCGGCACGGTCACGATCGACGGCCAGTCTCTCTACAAGCTCGAGCTCCCCAACGGCGTGATCGGATACTTCGAGCGGACCGACTACCGGCCGGCGTATCTCGACAACCCGCAGCGAGATGGGAGCGTTGTCCGCACCCGCGTGATCACGTACGAGGAGCTTTCGATCACTCCCGAGAACGAACGGCTCCTGAACCTCACTGCCCAACATCCCAGGGCCTCGCTCGACACTTCCGCACCGGTCAAGCAGAAGTAGGGCGCGACATCGGCATACGTCAGGTGAGGGCAACGTGGTTGCGCAGGTTGCCCTCACGAACCGCTGAGCGAGATCGAGGAGTCCCGCTAGCCCGTGTCGGGAGCCAACCCGGCGGGATCGCCTCGTGCGCTGGCCCAATGACGGATTCGACGGGATAGGGAGAACGCCCGATGTGCCGGCGATGCAGTCGCTGCAGAGTCGATGCACACACCACGCGTGTTGCCGGCCGGCCGTCGGGCGTCCGGTGTCGCGCCAAGGAGGCACCATGGCGGATTCGATCCGAACCACAGTCGCTGACCCGATCAAGGTCGGGGTGATCGCCGATCAGACGGGGCCGCTCTCGTTCGTCGGTCTCGCGAACGCAAATGTTGCCCGGATGGTGATCGACGAGCTCAACGCCGAGGGAGGCCTGCTCGGGCGGCAGCTCGTCCTCATGCTCGAGGACGGCGCGACCGACGACGCCGTCGCTGCCGCCAAGGGGGCGAAGCTCGTGGGGCGCGATCAGGTCGACGTCGTCTTCGGCGGGATCTTCAGCTCGACGAGGCAGGCAATCAAAGGGCCGGTCGTGGTCGAGGGCAAGACGCTCTACATCTACCCCGAGCAGTACGAGGGGCAGGAGTCGGACCCGCTGATCTTCTGCACGGGCCCGGTGCCGGCGCAGCAGGTCGATCCGTTGATTCCCTGGCTGATGCGGGAGTCCGGCGCGAAGACGTTCTACCTGCCCTCGGCCGACTACATCTGGCCGCACGTGCTGAACGAGCGCGTCAAGGACGTCGTCGCGGCAGGCGGCGGCTCGATCGTCGGCGAGGAGTACTTCCCGCTCGACCACACCGACTACCGGGAGCTCGTCGAGAGGATCACGGCGAGCGGCGCCGACGTCGTGTTCAACACGATCGTCCCTCCTGGGGTGACGCCGTTCTTCCAGGAGCTGTACGAGTCGGGCTTCACCCGGCGTGGAGGACAGCTCGTCTGCACGTACTTCGACGAGAACTTCCTGAACATGGTCCCGGCGGCCCACGTCGAGGGCCTGTACGGCTGCCTCGACTACTACCAGTCGGTCCCGGACCCGTTCAGCCGCACGCTGCTCGAGCAGTACGACGCGCGCTATCCCGGCGACGCCAAGTTCACGGGCGGGAGCGCCTGCTCAGGCCTCTACCGGGGCCTCCGGCTCTGGGCAGCCGCGGTGACAGAGGCTGGCACGCTCACGCAGGAGGATGTGATCGCCGCACTCGACCACGCGCGGATCGAGAACAGCCCCGGCGGCCCCGCGGCCATGGTGCCCGGCCAGCACCACCTGCGCATGAACATGTACATCGCCCAGGCCCGAAGCGGCAGGTTCGAGATCGTCGAGAGCCTCGGCGCCATCGATCCGCAGGAAGGACTCGTCGAAATGCCCGCTCTCGTCGGCTGATCCGCCGTCAACGAGGCCGCAACCCGAAAGGAGGACCACGAACCCGCGTCCCCGGCACGACCCGATTCCTAGACGTCTGACGGCATCGACCCTGGCGGTGGGCCGGGATCGGCGACGGAGTACCCCGGACGGGATTCGAACCCGTGCCACTGGCGTGAAAGGCCAGGATCCTAGGCCACTAGACGACCGGGGCAGAACGATCGGAACATAGCGCAGGCGTGCGCTTGGACTGGAACCCTCGTTACGGCCGGAAAGGCTGCCTATGTGTGAGTCTCAAGGTCGGAGCGGGTCGTGCCGATCCCTCCCTCGAACGAGGGAATCGAGACGATGAGCGCATACGTATCCGACTGGGCAGGCCTCGCAGAGGCGGAGCGCGTCTACTACTGGCGGCTCTGCCGGCTGCTCGATCTCGGCTACTCGATGAACGACGCGGAGCCGATCGCCGACAGCGACGTCGACCTGCACGCGCTCGAGGCGCTCGTCATCGTCCGCGGCTGCGAGCTCGAGCTCGCCGCGCAGATCCTGTCGTAGGGACCTGTCCCCGAAGGCTGACTGTCCCTGTGCCGTTGAGCCGGCGCCGGACGCACTAGGACAGTCCGCGAGGGACAGTCCCTAAGGCTGCAATCTCCCCTTCGCTGAAGCCCGCCTCGGCGAGGATCTCGGCCGAGTGCTCGCCCACCCGCGGCGGCGGCTCCGCGTACGCCGGCCGCTGCCCGTCGACCGAGAACGGCGGCGCGACGGTCGTCTTCCCCGCGAGCGACTGCAGGATCCCGACCGCGGCCGTCTGCTCGGCGGCGGCGACCTGCGCGACGTCCTGGACAGGCGTCACGGGCACGCCGGCCACCCGTAGCCGCTCGAGCCACGTCTCGGACGGCTCCTCGGCTAGCCGTGCCTGGATCGGCCCGAGCAGAGCGTCACGGTTGGCCGCCCGGAGCGCGTTCGATGCGAACCGCTCGTCTCCGGCGAGGCCGTCCAGCCCGAGCGCCGAGCAGAGCGCGCGGAAGAGCCGGTCGTTCGCGGCCGCGATCATCAGCTCGCCGTCCGCGGTCGCAAAGACGCCGTAGGGCGCGATCAGCGGGAAGTCCGTGCCGTGCCGCCCCGGCGCAACGCCGGTCTCGGCAGCCTCGGCGAGCTGATACGGGATGAGCGCCAGCGCCGTCTCGTAGAGCGAGAGCTCGACCTCGCAGCCGCGGCCGGTTTGCTCGCGCTGGAGCAGCGCGGTGACGATCGCGAGCGCCGCCCAGGTCGCCGTGCCGAGGTCCACGAGCGACGCGCCGACACGCACGCCGGGCCGGTCGGGCTCGCCGGTCAGGCTGATGATCCCCGCCGCCGCCTGCATGAGCGGGTCGTAGCCCGGCTCGCCGGCGAGCGGCCCGCGCGTCCCGTACGCCGCGATCGAGCAGTACACGAGCCGCTCGTTCCGCGCTCGGACGGCGTCCGCGCCGGCCCCGAGCCGCTCGGCCGCACCCGGCCGCAGGCTCTGGACGAACACGTCCGCGCGCTCAGCCAGCCGCAGCAGCGCGTCCCGGCCAGCGTCGGTCTTGAGGTCGAGCGCGAGCGACCGCTTGCCCGCGTTCGCGGCGAAGAACATGACGCTCGACCCGTCGTGGAACGGCGGCCCCCACTCGCGGGCCTCGTCGCCGGCACCGGGCCGCTCCACCTTGACGACGTCAGCGCCGAGGGCGGCGAGCAGCTGCGTGCAGTACGGCCCGGCCAGGGAGCTGGTCAGGTCGAGGATGCGGATGCCCGCGAGAACGTCCACGCGGGCCATTCTCTTCGTTGCTACTGATTCGGCGTGCCGAGCCTGAGCCGCGACGAGATGCTCCGCGAAACCGGCGCGGCCGAGGAGCGCATTGACTGGCTGGCCGGGATCGGCCTTCTCGCGCGGGCGCCTGACGGAACCTTTCGGCCGGCGGACGTGTTCCGGGTCCGCATGGTTGAGGCGCTGCTCGATGCCGGCTATCGCGAGAGCGATGTCGAGTCGGCGGCTGGGCACGGCCGGCTTGACCTGTCGCATCTCGACCGGTTCGGCTTCCTCGGCACGGCTACGCACTCGAGCCGCTCGTTCGCCGACTTCGCAGGCACAGTGGCCGGTGGCGTTGACGGCCTGGCCGCGGTCTACGAGGTGCTCGGGCTCCCCACGCCAGACCCCGCTGTCGGGGTGACGGACGAAGAGGAGGACCTGCTGTCGCAGTTCATGCGCACCTGGGGCGTCGCGAACGACCACGAGACGCTCGTCCGCGCCGCGCGGCTCGTCGGCGACGGGACGCGCACGGCGGCGGCCGGCTGGCCAGACCTGTTCGAAGAACAGGTGGCGACGCCTGCCCGTGCGAGGCTCGCCCGGGGCGAGGTCGGCCAGTTCCCGCCGGAGATCGTCGAGGCGGGCGTAGCGATGGTCGCGCTGCTCCCGCGCCTGATCACATGGCTCGTGGAGCGGTATGTGGAGCAGCGCATCGTCGCGGGCATCGTCGAGAACTTCGAGGAGGTGCTCGCGGTCGACGGCCGTGCCGCGCCGGTCGAGCACGCGGCGGAGCGAGCGGTGGTCTTCGCAGACGTGTCGGGGTACACGCAGGTGACCGAGGAGCACGGCGACGAGGCCGCAGTTCGCATCTCCGCAGAGCTGCAGCGGCGTGCCGAGGCGGTCGCGCTCCGAAACGGCGGCCGGCTCGTGAAGCTGCTCGGTGACGGCGCGATGCTGTACTTCCGCGATCCGGCGGCCGGCGTCGACGCGTGCTTGGAGCTCGTCGAGGCGCTCGACTCCGAGCTCGGCGTAGCGGCTCACGCCGGCATCAACGCAGGGCCGGTGATCGAGCGCGACCGGGACATCTTCGGTCGGACGGTCAACCTCGCCGCCCGCATCGCCGGCACCGCGGGGCCGCACGAGGTGATTGCGAGCGCCGCCGTCGTGGACGCCGTGGAGGGAGCGGGGATCCGCTTCGTTGCGAGCGGCGAGGCGAAGCTGAAGGGCGTCGCCGAGCCGATCTCGCTCTACCGCGTCGTCGCGCGTCGCTCTCCCTAGCCGTACGCATCGAGCACGCAGCGGCGGCCGGGGACGCGTACCTCGCGTTCTCGACCGGCTAGATCTTGTGGATCCGCACCGCGGTCCCGTACGCGCAGATCTCGGTCCAGGTGCCGCCCATCTCGGAGGTATCGAAGCGCATCGCGACGATGGCGTTTGCTCCGCGCGCCTCGGCCTCCTCGACCATCCGCTCGATGACCTGCTCGCGGCTCTCGTGGAGCGCTTTGGTCATGCCCTTGAGCTCGCCGCCGACGAGCGACTTGAGCCCGGCCCCGAACTGCGAGCCGAAGTTCCGCGAGCGCACGGTGAGCCCGAAGACCTCGCCGTAGACCTCGTCGATCTCGTGGCCGGCGACGTCGTTGGTGGTCGTGATCAGCATCGTCCCTCCCGGTCGGTAGCGGTGGGACTCTAGGACGGCGGGCGGCTAGTTAAGGCGGGCCCAGCCGTGGATGCGGCGCTCGACGAACTCCTCGAGATCGAGAGCGGCGACGACGGTTGCCGCCGGCGTCTCGACGCCACCCGGGTGAACCGGCAGGTCACCGAGCCCGACGGAGCAGAGCTGCACGGCGCGCCGAAGCTGATGCACGTCGGCGATGTGCTCCGGGTACAGGCCGACCGCGACATGCTCGCCCAGCGCGGCGATCTCGATGTCGAGCCCGGACGGCAGGGCGAGATCTGCGAACGGCAGCTGCTGGTCCATGTCGTTCCTCCGTGGTCGCGTCGTTGAATGACAGTCCGCGACTCAGCCGATAGGCGGGGCCCGTCGTGGAGCTAACGAATTGTGCCCGTCCACGGCCCCGAACCAACCCACCCCAAGAAGGGGATCTTTCGTTCGGCCTCTACGATGCATGTGCGGGCGGTTAGCTCAGTTGGGAGAGCACCTGCCTTACAAGCAGGGGGTCGCTGGTTCGAGCCCGGCACCGCCCATCACCCCGCACGACGCGCGTCACGCACACGTCTCCGAGTTGATCGACCTCGGCTTCGATGTCGAGGACGTCCGCGACCGTGTCGGCCACACGACGACGGGCGTAACCGAGTGCATCTACCGGCACTCGTTCAATCGCGCGCAGCGCGAGCAGCGTCAGCGCGAGAAGCTGGCGGCCCTCGGGTGAGAGGCAGGCTCGCCCCGGCCGCGGCGGTTGTCCACCGCTACGTCGACGTGACTGCCGCACTCATGGGTTCAGCGCCGGACGGTCGGCGGCGCTGGCGGCCGCGACCTCTGGCGGGACGGGCCAGCGTCGCTGCGCTTCTTGTGCCACGTGCCGTTCTTGTCCCGCCACGCGGCTGGCGATACGCCCGGCGACCGTACATATCGGGCGCTGCTTTGCCCAGCTCTGCGAATCAGCCCTCAGGCACAGGGAACCGAGGCTTTGCCGTCTAACGCACTAACGCACATATAGTACATTACATACATATTTCATATTTCATACATACAGTCTCTAAGCGACATTATTGACATTGACGATATAGCCGCTATCGTGAGAGAACACCGCAAGGAGGGCAATGTCCACTACTGCTGCAGCTCCAGTACAAACGAAGGCTCTTCGACGTTCAGAAGCTGCCGAGGTCCTCGGCGTGCATCCGAACACTGTGATGAGCTGGGGTGAGCGCGGGTGGCTTGACGTCGTTGTCCTCCCCGGAGGTGAAAAGCGTTACCGGGAAGAGAGCGTGGTAGCGCTACGTCGCCAGATCTACGGCGAGTAGCAGTTGGGGGCCTCGTGCCTTCAGCAAAGTTCCTAGGGCGGCCTTCGGGCCGCCTTCTCTATGAGCGAGCACGACAACGACGGGTTCTATTGGGAACCGGAGCCCGAGTTCCCGCTGCGCCAGGGCGACTTGCTCTGGAACGTCCCACTAGCGCTGATGCCGAGCAAGCCGCAATTTGTCCTCCGCGAGCCAGGGGGACAGACGGCGGACATCCAGGCGTACGACCGGTTCCCAGACTCCGCACCGACGACAGAGATCATCGCTGAGGCGCGCTTTGCGGCGCTATCCATGGTCGTCACGCCGTCGTGCCACGTCTCTGAGGCCGAGAAGGACGAGGATGTCGTAGCGGTGGTGCCAGTCGAGCCGCTCGCCATCATCGTTCCGAATCGCGACACTCGGAGTCAGGTCACGAACCGCGCCAGCAACCGCCCCACCACCTCTTCTTCTTCCGCCGACGATTCTTGGCGGCGCCTTGCTCCCATTCGAGGGCGTCGCCTTACTCGACCGTCCTGGATCGTTCCTGAAGTACGAGCTTCGCGGCTATCGGCGGCTGGCGCTACATCGGGACGCGCGGTACGAACTTCGCAAGCAACTCGCACGGTTTTGGCCTCGCGTTTCGAGTGCTGACGCACTTCTCGAAGAGGACCGCCATACGAAGGTGGAGCGCGACGTGCCGCTGGAGAGCATTGAGTAGCGCTGTCTGCGACCTTGGACGCGGCTAGGGCTGAAGGTGCACTCTTGGCGGTGCAGCCGATGGGCGCCGGGGATCCGTCGTCAGTTTGTCGTCAGTTGAGTCCGCCCGAGTCCGTTTCGAGCCCGACCTGGAACCCATGGAAGTTGGCCGAGTCCGACCGAGCTTGCCCGAGTGATTTCCGCCTTACAAGCAGGGGGTCGCTGGTTCGAGCCCGGCATCGCCCACTCAAGATCTGCTGGAACGAACGCGTTCCCGGGTTAGTCAGCGGGAGAGGAGCGCACGAAACGCGCCGTTGGCACGCGCGATCTGGGCGTCGGCGTGCTCATCGTCGCTCGGGTAGAGGCTGCACTCGACGTTCTGGTACGAGAACTCGGCCTTACGCCCGCTGAAAATCGGCGAATTCGGCGGCGCGTTGAGATCGATGCGCGGCTTCGACCCCCAGAGCGGTCCGCGGCGGAGGAGGCACGACATCCATCCCTCCCTGTTCGACGCGTCGCTACCGCTCCCGGTGAGATCGTTGGATACCGCGATCACCGGGATCTCGTCCCTGCGCATCGACGAGACATCGAAGCCCTCGCAATCAGCGGACTTCGTGGACGCCCGCACCGAGAATCCGTGTGCTCGCATTACCTGAGCGACCGCCTGAGCCGACAGTGGCGTCGACCGGCCGCCCTTGCAGACGCCGTACCCGTTGACGCGTTGACTGGGCGGGTCGTCTGCGCACCCCTTCACCGGCCCCGCAGTCGTTACCAGGCCGAGAGCAAGGAAGCATGCTCGCACGAACATCGCATCCGCTATACCCGTGGGCGCCCGACAGGAACACGAGCGTCTGATGCGATCCCGCCACTGCCGGGCAGTGCGTGAAGCGAGACCGCTCGACGGTGCCTACGCCCGCGGCAGCGACAGGAACTGAAGGCGCGTCAAACGGCCTTCGGCCTACTGCTCGTAGTTCTCGACGACCTCGGTGCGGCGCGCCTCTGCCGCCTCCGGGTCGAGGCCCGCTTCGCGTAGCGCGCGCCGCTGGCGCAGCAGGTCCCAGCACTGGTCGAGCGAGACGCCGATCTGGCGGAGGCGCTGGCGGTCGCCGTCGGTGGCGTCGCCGGTGGACTCGCGCTCCCACAGCTCGTGCTCCTCGGTGACCAGCTGCTCGATCGTCCCGTGGATCTGCTCGTCGCTCATGGGATGCGCTCGTCCTCGAGCTCGTTGTGGTGCTCCTTGCGCCACTGGTCCGTGTAGGCCTCGGCCGCCGCGAACTCTCGCTCCAGCTCGGCGCGATCGGCGTCGGTCTCGCCGACGGGGTGCTCGGCCCTGTTCCTGGAGCGCACCAGGCCGAAGCCCAGGACGAGGACGAGGATCGCGACCACGCCGAAGACGATGAACGGGAACATGCGGCGATCCTACGTGTTGTCGCCCGGCTGATCCGGAGCGGGCGGGGCCGGAGGAGGCGGTGCCTCGGCGATCTTCAGCCGCTCACGCAGCTTCGCGACTCGGCCGTGCGCCTGCTTGCGCGAGAACAGCAGGTACGCGAGCACCGCGGTGAAAACCCCGGCGAGGATCGCGCCGACGAGCACGCTCGTCCGGTATGCGGGCGCGTCCACGTCCAGCGTCCGCTGGCCCGCGTGTGACGCGTTGCCGCTGCCCAGCACGATCCCGAGCGTCAGCAGGTTCGGCGTCGCGACCAGGATCGCGGCCGCGCCGAACCCGGCCCACCAGCGCCACGGCCGCCTGCGGCGGAAGCCGACGAACGCGACGAAGATCGGCAGGCACGTGAAGACGAAGCCGTAGAAGAGCCCGACGATGATCCCGGCCGCGATGCTCCCGTGCACCTGGTCGCCGATCCGGTGCGCCCACCAGCGCGGCAGGAACGCGCTGCCGATCCAGTAGAGGAGCGCCGCGACGACGACCACGCCGAGCACGGTCAGCCCGGTCTTCTTCAGCCGCTGCAGCCGCTCGTCGGTCACCGCGCGATCCTTTCACGCGGGTGGCCCGCGCTACCCGAGCGTCAGTGTGAGCGCGGTCGGGAAGGCGGCAGTGAACGCGACGTAGAGGTCGTGCCGCTTGAGGAGCACCCGGATGCGGAGCTCGTGGCCGGCCGGGATCGTGTGCGCCACGGACCCGACCGGGACGGTGTGGTGGGTCCACGTCAGCGCGCCGTTCTGCCAGTCCTTGATGTAGACGGTGCCGCTCGAGATCATCGTGCAGGAGGCGCCGCCCGCCGCGCAGTCGTAGAGGTAGGCGTCGGGCTCGACGTCGCGGTTCGACTGGAAGGCCTGCACGCCGGCCCAGAGGTCGAGGTTCACCGGCCCGTTCAGCGTCAGCGCGGCCGGCGGCGCGTACACCCACTCCTGCCAGTGCTGCGGGTTGTTGTCGCTCGCCTGCCCGTTTCCATGCTGGATGAAGAGCCCCGGCTTGCCGTCGCCGTCGTAGTCCGGGACGGGCGTCGCCGCGGGCGGGAACGCACTGCCCATGTTCCACACGTTGGTCGAGAGGCCGGCGGTGCCGAGGTAGAGGACGAGCGACGTGGGCGGCCCGGAGAGCACGCTGATCGTCACGGTCGCGACGTCCGAGCGCCCGGTGCCGTCGACGACCTTGTAGTCGAACGAGTCGGTGCCGACATAGCCCGCGGTCGGGGCGTAGCCGAACGAGCCGTCGGTCGCGAGTGCGATGCCGCCGTGTGCCGGCCCGGAGACGGCCGTCGACTGCACCGTGAGCGAGTCGCCGTCGTCGTCGGAGTCGTTCGCCAGCAGGCCTGGCGACGCGATCCCGAGCGGCGTGCTCATCTGCGTGACGTACGCATCGTCGGACGCGATCGGCGAGTCGGGCTCGGACACTACCGTGATCGTCACGTGCGCCGACGCGGTGCCCCCGATGCCGTCGCCGGCGGTGTACGTGAACGTGTCCTGGCCCGAGAACGACCCGGACGGCACGTAGGTGAAGCGGCCGCCGCCGAGCGGCACCAGCGTTCCGTCGAGCGTCGACGCGTCGTAGGAGACGACCGCGAGCGTGGCGCCGTCGGCATCGGTGTCGTTCGCGAGCACGTCGAAGTCGACGCCCGCGCCGTTCTCGAGCATCGTCGCGTTGTCGTCGTTTGCGACCGGCGGATCGCCGATCTGCGTGACGTCGACGGTGAAGGTCACGGGAGCGCCGGTGTCGACGCCGCCGTCGGCCGTCCCGCCGTTGTCGATCGCGCGCACCGTCACCGTCGCGGAGCCGTTCGCGTCGGGCGCGGCGGCGAACGTCAGCGCGCCGCTCGGAGCGATCGCTGGTGCGGCGGAGAAGAGCGCTCCGTTCGTCGTCGAGACGTCGAAGTGGACGGACTGCGAGGCCTCGTCGGGCGGGCCGGCAGAGATCGCCGTCGCCCAGGTGGCGAAGGTGTGCGCGCCGGAGTCCTCCGCGGCCGACTCCGGCGGGCCGGGCGTGAAGCGCGGCGGGTCGTTCACGGGCGTCACGGTGATCGTGAAGGAGCGGGACAGGCTCGTGTCGTCGCCGCCGCCGTCGTCGTGGGCCCGCACCGTGACGGTCGCCGTGCCGTTTGCGTCGTCGGCGGGCGTGTACGTCAGCGTGCCGTTCGCGGCGACGTGGGGAGCGGCGCCGGGAGCGAACAGGTCGGCGTTGTCCGTGCTCGTCGTGAACTTGACGAGCTGGTCGCCGTCGGGCGCCGGGCCGGCAGTGATGTGCGTCGCCCAGGCGGTCGTCTGCGGGCCCGCGTCCTCGGTCACCGTCTGGTTGGGGCCGCCGGCGAACGACGGGGGCGTGTTCACCGGTTCGACGGCGACCTCAATGGAGCCGTCGGCGGTGCCGCCGTGGCCGTCGCTCACCGTGTACGCCATCGTCGACGTGCCGGTGAAGTCGTGCGGCGGCTCGAAGCGCACCTTGCCCTCCACGACGCTGGCGGCTCCGTGCGTCGGATCACCGACGGCGGAGACGGCGAGCGGGTCGTCCTCGGGGTCGGTGTCGTTCGCGGCTGCGTTCACGACGACCGCCTGGTTCTGGGTGGTGCTCGCCGCGTCGGGGAAGGCCTGCGGTGGGTCGTCGACGGGCACCACCTCGACGAGCGCCGTCATCCGTCGCGTGAAGCGGCCGTCGGTGACGACGTAGGCGAATGCGGCACGCCCGGAGTAGTCGTGGAGCGGCGTGAACTCGACGCTGCTCATGCCGACCTGAACCGAGCCGGACGTCGCGCCGTAGGCGCCGACGAGCCTGAGGGGCCGGCCGTCGGGATCGGAGTCGTTGGCGAGGACGGCGACCGTCACGGGCGTGTCCTCGAGCGTCCGGGCCTGGTCGCGCCCGAGCTGCGGCGGGCGCTCGGGGGCGGGGGCGACAACGTGATGCGGTTTCGGCTTGGGCTTGAGCCTCGGCCTCGCGTGCCTCACGACGGCCGGCGGCGCGACGTGGGCAGGCGGACGCGCATGCACGGGCGGCACGGCCGCAGCAGCCTCCTGCTGGTGGTGATGGCCGGCAGCGGCGAGACCGGCAGTGGCGACCGCGGCCACGGCGGCCGCCGAGCTGGCGATCGTGCTCACGGCGGGCGTCAGCGGCAGGCGGCCCAGGATCGGCGCGTTCGCGAGCCACGAGAGCGGGCCCATCGCGAACCGGAGCCGTCCGAGCGAGACGTTCAGGAGCGCGCGCACGATCCGCGGATCGAACTGCGTCCCGGCGCAGTCGGCGATCTCCGCGCGGCCGGATGCCGGCCCGAACGCCTCCTTGTACGACCGCGCCGAGGTGATGACGTCGAAGACGTCCGCGACCGCGACGATGCGTCCGGCGAACGAGATCTCCTCGCCTGCGAGCCCGGCCGGGTAGCCCTTGCCGTCCCAGCGCTCGTGGTGCTGGGTGACTGCCGCGGCCCACTCGCCCAGCCACTCGCGCAGCGGCGCCACGTACTCCGCGCCGTAGACCGGGTGCCTGCGGAGCACTTCCCACTCTTCCGGCGTCGGCTTGCCCGGCTTGTTGAGGATCTCGTACGGGATGCTCAGCTTGCCGACGTCGTGCAGCAGCGCGGCCCAGTTGAGCAGGTCGAGGTCGTGATCCGAGAGGTGGAGCTCCTCGCCGATCATCCGCGTGTAGGCGCGGACGCGCTCGGAGTGGCCGCGCGTGATGCGGTCGTGCCGGTCGAGCGCGGCGACGAGCCGCAGGAGCCGTTCGGCCGCTTCGGTGGGTGTCTCGATCGCGTGCTCTTCGTGCGCGCCGGTTAGCCGCTCCTCGAGCGTCTCGACGGTCCCCGTCCGCATCGCCGTGCCGAACCGCGAGGGCGCGCGGTCGGGGAAGACGAGCGACAGCTTGAACAGCGCCGCCAGCGGGAGCAGGCGCCGCGTGACCTTGTCGATCCCGATCACGACGAGCGTTGCCGTCGCGCTCAGCCCGAGCCACCACGCGATGAAGAAGGGCCGCTCGGCCGGCTTCGGCACGACGTGGCTCGCGACGTACACGTACGCCATCGAGGCGACGATCGGCGCCACGAACACAGCGGTGCGTAGGGCAGCGGCCGATACCGGCCGCGCTTCCCAGCGCCGCTCGCCGTTGGCCGCCATACCCACCGTCTACATCGGCCGGAACGGCCGAAATCTTCAGCAGTTTCCGGGAGGTTGCGGCTAGTGGCTCTCGGCCACCTGGGGCGGTGCAACCGGGCGCAGCGCAGCGGCCTCGCCGCGGCGGCGCGGCCGGCGGACACGCACGTACTCGGCCGCGAAGTACGAGGCGATCACGAGACCGGCGGCGAACACCTGGGCGCCGATCGTCTCCCAGGTCGGCACGACCTCGAACCAGCGCGCCGTCCAGTCCGGGAGCTGCACGCCGAGCGGCGTCGTCGGCAGCCAGCCGAGATCCTGAAGCGTCCGCGCGCTGCCGCCGACCATCACGACCAGCACGACGCCGAGCAGCACCCCGGTGACGACGAGCATCCGCTTGTAGGGCAGCTTCTGCTGGAGGTGGAACATCGCGAACCCGACCGCGCAGGTGCCGGCGAGCCCGATGACCACGCCCTCGAGCACCGCCGGTGTCCCCGCCTGGAGCTGCAGCGTCTGGAGGAAGAGCACCACCTCGAAGCCCTCGCGGTACACGCTGGTGAAGCCGAGCAGGAGCAGGCCGATCAGCTGGCCGCTCAGGATGCTCGCGCCCGGGCCGCGCGCGAGCACCCGCTTGCGCTGCTCGGTGCGTCTCCCGATCCACTTCGTCCAGTAGACCTTGTGGAAGAACCAGTTCATCACGATCAGCAGCACGGCGACCGCGAGCAGCCCCGTCACCGCCTGGAGCTGGTCGCCGTAGCGGGAGAACTGCGCGAGGATCGCCTGTGCGCCGAACCAGGTCGCGATGCACGCGAGAAACGCGATCCCGGCGCCCGCGGCGATCGGGCGACGGAGCGCGCGGTTGGCGCCGAGCATCGCCGCGGTGACGGCGGCGAAGATCAGGATCGCCTCGAGCCCCTCGCGGAAGACGATGATCGCGCTGTTCACGATCACGACGCGTGCGCTCGTGCGAGGCGCCTGGGCCGGTCGGGTCGGCTGGGCCGCTCGAGCCGTACAGGACGCCGGCGACGAGGGCGAAGATGATCCCGGCGGCGAAGAGCCACACCCCCCAGGCCTGCCACCAGCGGCGGCGCTGAACGTCCTCGCAGAGCATGGTGCGGGACGCTAGCAGACGCTGTAAGGGTTGCCTTACAACTACCTGACCACGACGGTCAGCGACAGCGTGTTCGCCGGGCCGAGCGTCTGCAGGCCGCGTTCCTCGGGTGTCTGGACGTTCCGCGCGGTGAGCCGGTACGTGCCCGGCTTGCGGAAGACGATCGTCCGCGACTGGCCGGCGTAGAGGCGCGGGTCGCCGAGCGCGAGCTTCGGGCCCTTGGTCTGCGCGAGGTCGAAGTCCATCGGGCAGTCCGAGCGAACGACGAGCCGTGTGCCCGGCTTGACCGTGAGCTTCGTGCTCGGGCCGAGCACGGCCTTCGCGTTGCGCCAGACGTGGCAGTTCTGGACGAGGTGCATGATCGTCAGCCGCACGGTCGGCGAGACGGCGCCGGCTCCCGAGGGAAGCAAGAGCGCGACCGCGGCGGCCAGTACGACGGCGCGCTTCACGACGCGGCCTCTGCCTCGACGAGCCGCTCGCGGCGGCGCGGGAGCCACCAGTTCCAGCGGCCCATGACGGCCATGAACGAGGGGACGAGCAGGACGCGCACGATCGTCGCGTCGACCAACACCGCGACTGCGAGCCCGAGCCCGAACTGCTGCAGGCCCGGCACGCCGCCGGCGACGAAGCCGGCGAACGTGGCCGCCATGACGAGCGCGGCGGCCGTGATCAGGCCGCCCGTGCGCTCGAGCCCGGCGGCGACCGCCTCGGCGTTGCTCGCGCCGCCGTCCCAGGCCTCGCGCATGCGCGAGACGAGAAACACCTCGTAGTCCATCGAGAGGCCGAAGAGCACCGCGAAGAGGACGATCGGGATCCAGCCCTCGATCGCCGGCCCGAACACGGCGACCAGCAGCCCGTAGCTCGCGGCCACCGTGAGCAGGTTCAGCACGATCGCCTTCAGCGGGAGCAGCAGTGAGCGAAACGCGACGGCGAGCAGCACGAAGGTGAGCGCCAGCGCGGCCAGGATCAGCGCCGGCAGGGCGCCGTATGCGCGCGCCAGGAAGTCGGCGCCCTGCGGTGCGGCGCCGCCGACCGCGACCTGCGTTCCGGCAGGGAAACGCGCGGCCGGGACGAGGCGGTCGCGGATCCGGGACACGAGGCGCTGCGACGGCGGCTCGCCGAACTCGTGGCGGCCGACGACGAGCACGCGTGCGTAGCGGCCGTCGGCCGAGACGTACGGTGCCGACGGGCCGAGCGCGACCACGTACGCCTCGGGATCCTGGACAAGCCGGTCGGCCAGCCGCTCGGCCGCGGCGTGGACGGCCGGCCGGCGCGCGGCGCCGGGCGAGCCCGCGTCGACGACGATCTCGGTCGGCGTCAGCGCGCCCGGCCCGAAGCCGCCGCGGAGCGCGGCCAGGCCGCGTGCCGACTCGGTCGAGTGGGGCAGCGCCGCAAGCGAGCCGGGCGTCAGCTGCACGCGAAGCAGCGGCGCCGCGGCCACGAGCAGCAGCGCGACGGCGGGAACGAGCACGGCGACGGGGCGGCGCATGATGAGGTGCGCCAGGCGTGCCCAGGGCAGCCGCAGCGCAGGCGCGCGGCCGGCCCGGCCGAGCAGCGAGAGCAGCACCGGCTGCAGCGTCAGCGCGCCGGCGACCGAGACGAGCGGGATCAGCAGCGCGCCGAGCCCGAGCGTGCGCACGAACGGCACCGGGACGGCCAGGAGCAGCGAGAGGCCGACGGCGACGGCGAAACCGGAGAAGACGACCGCGCGCCCGGCGGTCGCCATCGTCGCGACAACAGCATCCGTGCGCGCCAGGCCGGACACGAGCTCCTCGCGGTAGCGCGAGACTACGAGCAGCGAGTAGTCGATCGCGAGCCCGAGCCCGATCAGCTCGACGATGTTGACCGCATACGGGGAGAGGGGCGTGAGCCGCGCGACGCCGTCGAGCAGGACGAGCGTGAGGCCGATCGTCCCGGCGGCGAAGAGGAAGGGGATCGCGAGCGCGGCCGAGACTCCGAGCACGCACGCGAGCACGAGCAGTGCGATCGCGAGCGCGACGAGGCCGCCGCGGCGCAGGTCTGAGGACAGCTGCGGGTCGAGATCGTGCGCGACCGCAGGCTCGCCGCTGACGAGTGGGGGCGGCGACCCGGCGAGCGCATGCCGCAGCGGCACCGTGTACCGCTTCGCGTCCTGCAGCCGGAGCGTCGACTGCAGCTCGCCGTAGACGACCCCGCCGCCGGCGCGGAACGTCCCGAGCCTGCCGCCCGGGAGCACGTGCGCGGCGCGCCGCAGGCGCCCTCGCAGCGCGGCCTGCGTGCGGCGGTCGTAGGCGTTGTGCACGCGGAAGACGACCGTGAACGAGCCCTCCGGCCGCTCGCCGAACCCGGCGGCGAGCGCAGCAGCCGCGCGGTCCGACTCGGTGCCTGGCACCGCGAAGGAGTTGGCCGTGTGCCCGGGCAGGGCGACGGCCGCGGCGGCCCCGAACACGGCGGCCGCAGCCCACCCGGCCAGGACGAGCCAGCGGAACCGCAGGACGAGCCGCGTCCACCGCTCCAGGAACGACGGAGCCGCGGCGCCGGCCGGGTCGCCGCGGTCCGTCACTCGCTCTTGCGAAGAGGTGTTGAGCACCAGGTCACCCATTCGCGAGCGTCCGCAAGAACTGTCTCTACCGTTCTCGCGGAGTCCTTACCGGACCACCTGGATCGCCATGCGGATCGCAGGCAGCTGGTAGCCGAGCGCGAGGCCCGGGATGTCCTGCGCGTACGTCAGCACCGGCACCATCCCGTAGGGCGTGTTCGCATACGAGGGCTGCTGCGTGTAGAGCAGCGGGTACATGTCGATCAGGTGCGTGCCGGGAGCGCCGGTCGCCACCAGGTTCAGGACGACGTCGCCGTTCGAGTTGAAGCCGCACCCGTAGCCGACGTAGCTGTTGTCGTAGTCGACCGCGATCGTGTTGTCGAGCTGCGTCCAGCCGAGGCCCTTGAGGTGGATCGTGAAGCGCTGGCCCTGCTTCAGCTTCAGCGACGAGATGCCGACGACGCTCCGCTTCACGAAGTACGGCGTCTGCGCCATCACCTTGCCGTCCTGCATGACCTGGATCACGTGCCAGCCGCCGAGGCCGTCCGGGACGGTGACGTTGCTCGCGATCGAGCCGTCCACCGTCGCGGTGCCCTTGCCGAGCGGCACCGAGACGAAGCTCCAGCAGGTGCCGGTGCAGTTGACGCGGTTCCCGACCACCGTCGACCAGACGAGCTCGACCGGCGCGCTCGGCGTCAGCCCTGAGGCCGAGACGTCGACCTTCGCGTTGACCGGCCCGGCGGTCGAGCTCAGCTTCGCGCTCGCCGTGGTCGAGCCGAGGCCTGTGGCCGCGAGCATCGTGGTCTTCGCGTCCATCGTCGGCGTGACGTTGGCCGGCCAGTCGATCCGCTGTTTCGGCAGGCCCGCGTCCTTCGTGACGTGGAACGTGAACTTCGCCCCGTTCCCCCACGGAATGGGCGACTGCGGGATGTTCAGGTAGTTGACGCTGATCGCGTCGGCGATCACGACCGTGTGCGGGCCGACCGGCCCGGAGGCGCGGAACCTCACGGTGGCGATGCCGCGCGTCCAGTTCGCCATGACGGCGCCGATGTAGCCGTTGTCGTAGTACGCCGCCGCGCCGCCCTCGTAGAGCGAGGAGCCGAGCCCGTAGTACTTGAGCGTGATCATCGTCCCGATCGGGCCGCGCTTCGGCGTCATCGTCGCCGTGCGCGTGATGAGGAAGCCGCCCTTCGCGACCTGCGTGCCGTCGACGACCGCGTAGATGTCGTGGATGCCGCCGAAGTCCTTCGGCGCCTTCAGCGCTACGGAGAACGACCCGGACGCGTCGGTAGTGGCGGTGCCGACGACGACGTTGATCTTGTCGGCCTTGCGGCCGAGGTAGTCGACGCTGTCGGCGCGGGCGTCGACGACCCACGTCACGTTCGCGGTGTTCCAGACGAGCGAGACGGTCTTGCTGGCCGGCAGCCCGGTTCCCGAGACCGTGTACTTCGTGCCGGCGACGCCGATGTCGGGCCTCGTCTCGAGCGCGCCGAGCGACGCCGCCGTCTTGAAGGCGGGGGCGAGCGGCCCGGGCAGCGCCGCGACGCCCGGGATGGTCGGCGCCGTCAGCGCCTTCGTCTCGGCGGACGCGCTGCCGGTGAGCAGCACGGCGCCGGCCACGGCGGCGGTCGCGGCCGCCGCGATCCTCGTGACCTTGTGTGTGAGTGCTCTGGTGCTCATGTGGGTGCTCGCTTTCTGAGCCGCGTTCGCGGCTACGGGATGATCGTGATGGCGTACGGGAACGTCGCGGTCGCGCCAGAGACGGTCTTGAAGACGACCTGCACGGCGACGGCGCCCAGTGGATACGTGGCCGGGATCTGCCACTGGTTCGACCAGAAGAAGACCTTGGCTCCGGTCGCGCCGTGGGACCCCCAGTTGAGGACGGTGTTCGGCACGCCGGCAATGGAGAAGTGCGCGTCGACGACGTTCTCCATCGAGAGGACGGCGCCGTCCGAGAACTGGAAGCCCCAGGTGCGGAGGACGAACTGCTCGCCGCGCTTGTAGACGTTCGTCTGCGTGCAGCCGACCGGCCGCTTCGCGGCGCCCGCAGGAGCGGTCCCGTTGACGCTGTCGACGTAGAGACCGAGCGGTGCGCTCGCCAGCGTGTTGGGTGATGCGGCCTGCGGCGGGCCGCTGGCCGGTGTCGTCTGCGGGGTGGTGGCGATCGTCAGCTGCGAGCTCGCAACCGGCGTCTGCAGGAACGATCCCCGCTTCGGTGAGGCCTTCGGCCGCACGAGCGCGCGGAACTTGACCGTGCCGAGCGGGTAGTTCGCCGGCACCGTCCAGGACGCCGTCCACGGGTACAGCAGCGTGGCGCCGATGCCCGTCGGGGTGTACGAGAACTTGGCGTTCGCGACGCCCGGGAGCTCGAGGTAGAAGTAGCGCTTCTCGGGGCCGGTCAGGAACTTCTTCGTCTTCGGGTCGAGCGAGTACGCACGGAAGATGACCGTGTCGCCCGGCTTGACCTGGGTGACGATGGCGCCGGTGTTGTCGACGGTCTGGACCGAGAGGAACAGGTCTCCGACCTTGGTCGCCGGGAACGGCGGATCGGCTGCGGAGCCGACCTGGACGATCCCGAAGGCGGCAATCGAAACCGCCAGCAGGATGCTGATTCGCTTGATCACAACGTCACGCTCCTTCGCCAGCCCTAGTAGGTCAGCTTCCCCGTGAGCTTCACGGTGAAGGCGCCGCTCGAGCGGTCGTAGTGGCCGGTGAACCGGAGCGTCCCTTTGGCCTTCTTGTACTTCAGCGTGCCCTTCGAGACCTTGACGCTGCCGGAGATCGAGATGTTGTTCTGGTCGTCCTCACCCGCTGCGCAGCCGCGCGACGTCGGGAGGACGGTGACCGTGAGCTTCGCCTTCGGGCTGACGATCGTGCCGGGCCCGTTGAACGGGCTGCAGGGCGGGTTGGCAGTCGTCGCGCTGACGACGCCGCTCATGGTGCTCATGCCGATGAGCGTGACCTTGCCCTTGCCCTTGGCCGTCGCCGTGACGGCCTGGCCGTCGACCTTCTCGGTCGCCGTGCCCGTGATCGTCGCGCTGAACTTCCACGTCTTCGGCTTGGCGCTGGCCGTGCCGGCGACGAGCGCCGCGAGAACGATCACCGCGGCGAGTAGGAGTGGTGCTCGAAAACGGATCATGTGGTGCTCCTTTCGCGCCGACTGGTCGGGCGTGCGTCGTGCCGGTGCGGCGCTTTCGTGTGCATGACCTGACCGTCACATGCGCGCGTGCGAACCGCGCCAGGGGACGGCCCTGTCCCGGCTGCGCGGAAACCCGCAGAAACCGTGCGGAGGAGCCACCTGGCCGCAGGGGCTTGCGCCCAGCGGCGCGCTGTGCGGTCGACCCGTCAGCGCACGGCGAAGGGGCGGCTGCGCAGCCGCACGGCGCCGGGGCCGGTGACGCGTACGAACGCGCGATAGACGCCGTGCACCAGGCGGCGGCGCGGGAAGCGGATTGGCGTCACGCGGCCGGCGCGAACCGTGCCGGCCGTGGCGAGCCGGCGCCTCCCGTCCCTGCCGGCGACCGTGGCCACGAACCGGGCACGCCTGTTCGCCCGCACCGAGACGTGCCAGGAGATGTTCCGCCGCTGGTACTCGCGCCTGGGCGTGTGGACCCACGTGACGCGGAGCAACGCCTTCGTGTGCCCGGCCGGGCGCGCACGTCCTGACGGCGCCCAGTCGGGGCCGGGCGTGGGCGAGACTGGAGCAGGTGGAACCGCTGCCGGCGGCGGCGCTCCGCCGATCGAGGGGGCCGGCGTGACCGGGTACTTCGAGCAGTCGACCGTCCCCGCCGCCACCTCCCGGATCACGTCGCGGAACGCACCGTACGAGCCCTTGGGCGTCCGATCGGCCCAGAGGACGCCGGACTGCCAGAACCCGAGGTCATCCTGGTCGCGGAGCAGGAAGTTGAAGAAGGCGCCGACGGACGGCTGGCAGTAGGCCAGGCGAACGGCGTCGCGCAGCTGCGTCGCCTGGTCCGGCGCCGCGCTTGCCGCCGGCGGGAGCTCCGTCCACGGCGTGTCGCCGAGCAGGGCCGGCAGGGCGTTCGATGTTTCGCGGCCGGTGTAGAGGTACGCCTTGCCGGCGTCGGGAAGCGTCTCGTAGCCGGCCTCCATGTACCAGACGTCAGCCGTCCGGGCGCCGGCGGGCCGGCCCGGCACGGGCTGCGCGGTCCCGGCGAACGCGTCCTGAAGACCGGTGACCAGCTTTGTGAGGTCGCCCTCGGCGATCCGCCTCGAATAGGGGTGCGTGCGCCAGGGCCGCTCTCCCGGCGACTCGCCGTAGATGTGGTGACCGACCGTGTCGAAGATCGGCTGCGTGCGGCCGCTCGCGCGGTACGCCGCGCCGAGCTCCCTGATGAACACGACGGGCGAGTTGGACACGGTCAGGGGGCCGTCCGGCGAGTCGCTTCCCCACGGACACAGCGCGGGGGCGATCACGTTCACGTCGGGCCGGGCGGCGTGCAAGACGTCCCAGCAGCGCGCGAGCAGCGCCTCGTACGCCGCCGGCGACGCAGGCTTGCCAGCCGGGTCGAACTGCGAGCGCCAGAAGATGGACAGGTTCGGCTCGTTCCAGATGACGACGTCGCGGATCTGTGGCTCTCGTACCAGCACGTCGCGCACGTAGGAGCAGTACGCGTCGCGTTCGGACGCGTCCTGCGGCGCGTCCTGCCAGTCGCCGTACACGGAGACGACCACACGCCGGCCGGTGGCGACCGCGCGGTCGAGGTCGGCTGCGTCCTCGGCTGCGAGCGCCGTGGCTCCGCCCGGCCAGTGCAGTGTCACGCGAACGGCTCCGAGCCCGAGGTCGCCCGCGTACGAGGTCCCCAGAGCGCCTTCGATCTTGAAGAAGTCGTCGCTGACGCCCACGAGCATGCCGGGCTGCGCGCGCCCGGACGGTGTCGCGATGAGGCAAACGGCGAGAGCAGCCACCGCGACCGAAACTCGGCTCAGGCGAGCGATCATCCCCATATCCCCGCGCCGGGAGGGTTCCCATGACCCGGCGCTTTCGGTCTAGCAGACAGTCCGCGCGAGCGCGAGGGCGGCAACCTTCCGAGTTGTTCGCAAATTCCGAAGAAATCAGCGCGGGCCTAAATAGCCGCGAAAGGCATGCCGATAGCGATGGTGTGATCCCGCACAGGACGCTGGTCCGGCGGCGGTTCCGCCAGCTGTTGCCCTTCGCCTTCGCGATGGTGGTCGCGTTCGCGTTCCTGGCCTTCCCGCCGGAGACGCATCGCACGACCGACCTGCTCCTGGCGCTCGGCATCACGATCGCCGTGACCATCGTCTCCGTGGCCGCGCCGTGGCACCGGCTGCCGCGCATCTGCCAGGTGCTGCCGGCGATGGCGTTCCTGCCGGTGATCATGATCCTGCGCGACATCGAGGGCGGGGCGGGCTCCGGCTACGCCGCGCTCCTCGTCCTGCCGGTGCTGTGGCTCGCGCTGTACAGCACGGGGGAGGCGGTCGCGATCGCAGTCTTCGCGGTGGCCGCTGCGCTCGTCACGCCGATCCTGATCGTCGGCGATCCGCGCTACCCGTCGAGCGAGTGGCGCTGGACCGGGATCACCGTCACCGTCGTGGCGGTGGCCGGCTACACGGTGCTGCGGCTGGTCGTGCGTGCGCGGCGGCTCGCCGCCCGGCTTGCCGAGCTCGCGTCGACGGATCCGCTCACGCTGCTGCCGAACCGGCGCAGCTGGGACGAGCAGCTCGCACGGGAGGTGGCGCGGGCGCGCCGCAACCGCACGCCGCTCACCGTCGCCCTGATCGACCTCGACGGGCTCAAGCTGGTGAACGACGAGTTCGGCCACCTCGCCGGCGACGCGCTCCTCCAGGACTGCTCGCGCGCCTGGAGCGCCCACGTGCGCACCGAGGACTTCCTCGCCCGCTACGGCGGCGACGAGTTCGCGATGCTGCTCCCCACGTGCACGCTCGAGGAGGCGATGGTCGTCCTCGAGCGCCTGCGCAGCGCGACGCCCGGGGCGAGCGCCTCGGTCGGCCTCGCCGAGTGGGTTCCCGGCGAGCCCGAGCTGGACCTGCTCCACCGCGCCGACCAGCGGCTGTACGAGGCGAAGCGCCAGGGCGGCGGCAGGATCGTCGGGCAGCCGGGCGTTCAGGCCGAGCCGGCGCTCGCGCAGACGTAGCGCTGTCCCCGGAACGGGGCTGTTCCGAGGCCTGCGTCTGACGACTACTGCAGCCCTTACATCGATATTCCCTGTGTGGGACGGCCCCTTCGGAGACAGCCCCTGGCTGGTCCGTGCGACGGTCAGCGCTAAGGCGCTGACCGTCGCACGGACCAGCGGGCCTCGCGCTCGTACGGGTTGTCGCGGTAGCGCGTGGTCAGGTACGTGAACGCCATGTGCGGCCAGCGGTGCTGCCACTGCCAGATGTGGCAGAGCTCGTGCGTGATGAGGTCGTCCGACGATGCGGCATGCCGGAGCAGGATCGTCCGCACGAGCGCGTAGCCGTCGTAGCGGCGAAACGGCGGCACACGGAAGAAGAGCGGCAGGACGACGATGCGCACGTCTCCGCGGATCGGGCGTGGATACAGCCGCAGCGGCTCGAGCCGCGCCCGCGCCCGAGCGAGCGCCTCGGCGTGGCTCAACCCGTGACGGCGGGGATCAGCACGAGGATGGAGTTCCCCCGTCCGGCGTGAGCTTGAGCTCGGAGCGATAGAGCGCCGGCAGCGTCAGCCGGTCGACCACATTCGCCTGTGACAGGGACGAGTTCGTCTCGGCCGGCGTGCCGGCAAGCGTCTCGGCGAGCGGGGCCTTCGTGAAGTTGTTGTACTGGCTCTTGCGGAAGAAGAGTGCGCTCCGCACCGCGGGCTGGTTCTTCCCGGCGGCCGCGTCCGTGCCTCCGGGCAGGAACGTCACGACAGAGTCGACGCCGTCGACGTAGCGGAACGAGTAGAGCGCGAGCTCGAGCGCCTCGCGGCGCAGCATGCGATGGCGCTCGATCGTGGGCTGACCCTGGAGGGCGCAGTTCTGGCCGTCGCCGCAGAAGACGTACATCAGCGACTTGTCGACGGAGAAGGTGCTGTACTGCTGCTCCTTGTCGAAGAGCGCCTGCTTGTCGATCGCCGCCGCGATGATCGGCGGGTCCTCGTTCACGGATCGCGGGACGACGTCGACCAGCTGGTTTCCGTTCGGCTGCCGGTAGCGCGCGGCGACGTGCGCTGCGATGTCGCGGACGCGCTGCGTGCCGCTGTCGCCCGGCGTCCACGCCGACCAGGCCAGGGGCTTCGCGTCCTCGCCGCGCGTGAGCGCGACGGCGAGCGCGACGACGGTGATGCCGAGAACGAGCCCGAGGATGCCGTAGGCGACCATGAACCGGCCGGCGTGCGGGCCCGGCTCCCACTCTGAGCGCGGCTTCCGCACGAGGACGTTCTCGTCGGTCGTCTCCTCGACGGGCGCGTCCGGCTTGGCGAACGGGCTCGGCGGCGGCGTGATGCGCGGGGGCGGGGTCAGATCTTCGGCCACGTCTTCTCTTCCAGGAGATCGACCTCGGGGATCTGGAGGTTGAGCGAGTCGAGCAGCTCGAGCACCTCGTCGCCGTGGATCTCCTTGCGCGCGACCAGGACGTCGGCGACGCGCTCGACGGCGGCGCGGTTGTGCTGGACCAGCGCGTAGGCCTTGATGTACGCCTGGCCGAGCAGGATGCAGGCGGCGCGCTTCTTCTCGGGGTCGGAGAGCACGCTCGAGATCGGGTCCTGCGTCATCGGCCCGCCGGAGGTTCGGTTCAGGATCTGGTTGCCGATCTTCTGGAACTTCTTCTCGATGCGCTCCCGCGCCTCGTCCGCGTACTCCGGGCGGCTGTAGGTGTCGCCGAAGTCGATCGTCTCGGGCCCCATCGCGCACGCCCCGACCATCCAGGCGGCGAGCGCCGTGGCGGTCTGGACGTCACCGCCGACGCCGGTCGAGTTCTCGTCGTAGAAGACGCGCTCGGCGGCCATCGCGCCGAGGCCCCAGACGAGGTTCGCCATCTCCTCGCTCTGCCACGCGCTGAAACGCTCGTCCTTCTGGAGCGCCTGGTGATGGCCGAGCGAGCTGCCGCGGCGGCGGATCGAGATGCGCGTCGACTCGGCGCCCTTCATGTACGCGTGGCTCGCGATCGCGTGGCCCGCCTCGTGAATCGCGACGGCGCGCGTCTCCTCGGGGACGTAGTCGATGTTGATCGCTGTGCCGGACTCGACCGTCGTCATCGCCTCGACGATGTCGGTGTACGAAAAGCGCTCGCGCCCGTCGTGGTGCGCGTGGGTGAGCGCCATTGAGCAGACCTGCTCGATCATCGCCGGCGAGTTGTGCGTGACGATGTAGTCGTCCGTCACGTAGAGGCCATCCTCGTTGGCCACGGTGATGCACCGAACCTCGTGCTGCCCGGCGGGCTCGACTGCAGTGATGCGTCTCCGGAACGGTTTCCTCGACCTGCGGTAAATGCTCGCTTTTCGTGTCAGGCGAAACGGCGTGCGCTCGTCGCCCAGGTCGATGGCGACGCGCCAGCCCTCACGCTTGACCTTTACCCGCGCGACTCCGCCGAGCGATCGCGTCAGGCCTGCGACGTCGTCGGCCAGACGCCTTGATGCGGTGTAGAACTCGGCTCCGGTGCCTCGGCGATAGTCGACGCTGCCGTCAGTGTCGAGCAACCCCTGCAGCAGAGCTAGGCGGTTTTCGAGGGATGACCTCTTGTACGCGTCCGGGATGAACTTCGTGTGCGAGGTCGTGCGCCACAGCCCGACGGTGCGCAAGGACTCGGTCAGCGGATTCGGCCTGCCTCCGCGGCGACCGCTGCTGAGCCACCAGTTGCGAGGGCCGTGCTGGACGAGCGAGACCCCCACTGGCAGCAGTTCGGCGACGCGCTCGACTGACTCCGCTTCGGCGCTGCAGACACCCGGGGTCGTACCCGCGAGGCCCCCATCGCCGATCAGGAATCCGAGCAGGTAAGGATCAACGGGCAAGCGTTCGTCCGAACGGAACTCAACGCCGTTGAGCTTCGGGAGATAGAAACGGTTTCCGCCCGGCGACCAACGCAGCCGGCGGTCGATCAACTCGCGGAGAGTGAATGTCCGCCGCTGCATACGAGGATCGAGGGCGTCGACACTCCACAGATGGTCGGCCGTGCAGCGCGTCGAGGTTCCGTCGTTGAGGGTTACGCGGTAGACGTCCATGTCTCCCCGGGGGTGAACTCCGACGACGGTTGTCGGCTTGCCGTCCCCTCCGATCACCTGATCGCCAACCTCGATCTCGCCCATCGGCTTCCAGCCCGATGGCGTGAGGACCTGTGCGTCGAGCGGCTGGGCGTAGCCGTTCGTGATGCGCGCGAGCTCGTCGCGCCGGCGCGGCTCGTCGAGGTCTTCCTCGTGGGAGACGCGCTTGATGTAGAGGTCGAAGATGTCGAGCCGGTCCCGCTTCGTCGGCGTCCGGAACCACACGTGGCGGCCCATGCGGCCGGGACGCGTCAGTGCGGGATCGAGCTGCTCGATCGGCACGTTGCAGGCCCCGATGAAGTAGATCTGCTCGCTACGAGGACGCGGCGGCCTCAGGCGCAGGCGCCGCTTGCCGATGTGGCGCGGGACGATGTAGGTCGCGTCGAGGAACGTGTTGAGGCGGTTCGTGAAGAACTTCTTCATGAACGGCGGATTCCCGATGCCGTCCATGACCACGAGCAGCTGGTTGAGCGCCAGGCCTCCGCCGCCCATGCCCCCCATCCCGGGGAAGATCTGGTTCACGACGCCGCCGACCCGCTGCACGAACTGCGGATACGGCGATCGGGGCTCCGGCGCGCGCTCCTGGAAGAGCCGCTCGCGCCAGGCGCGGGTCTCGAGGACGAGGTCGCCTGTCGGCGTCAGCGCCCCGTTGGGGCCGTAGAAGCAGTAGTCGTGCATGCTCGCGCCGGCGGGCTGGTGGGATGAGCCGAGGCTCGCGCGCCGCATGCCGACGGCGTCGATCTCGTCGATGAAGACGATGCACTGGCCCCCCCACTTGCGCGCGAGCTTCTTCGCGCGCCAGGCAAGCCAGCGGACGATCACTGCGTCGATGCCCATGAACGCCTGGGCGAATCCGGATCCGGGGATCGAGATGAAGGGCGAGTTGAAGCCGGTCGCGATTGCCTTCGACATCATCGTCTTGCCGGTCCCGGGGGCACCGAGCATGAGCAGGCCGCGCTCGCGCTTCCCGCCCGCCTGCTCGAACGCCTCGCCCGACTGCCAGAGCGAGACAACGCGGCGTACTTCCTCCTTCGCCTCTGCCTGGCCGCGGACGTGGGCGAGCTCGACGCCCCAGTCGGCGTCGCCCGGCTCGAACGCCTGGATCTGGCTGATGCCCATCAGCATCAGGGGGCCCATGAAGATCAGGAAGTTGAAGAGGAAGAAGATCGGGAACGTGACCAGCAGCGGGAGGGCCTGAAGCAGGAGCGTCCACAGGTCCGATCCGAGGTAGTGGTAGACGACCGCGAAGATGATGAGGATCGGCGTGTAGATGAACAGCCAGCGCTTGTACTTGGTCGTCCAGTACCAGCCGCGCCGCCGGTTCACGACGTCTTCCTCGCGGAGCTCGGCGGAGTCCGTCCCGAACAGGCTGGGCCACGGGATCAGGTGGCGCAGGACGATGTCCATGCCCCCGCGGAAGGCGATCACGCAGAAGAAGGTCGCGAGCAGCGACCACCAGGTGCCCCAGCCGACGTTGTTGTGGAACCAGAAGAAGACGACGGGGCTCGTCACGAGCGCCACTGCTGTTGCAGCACGGATGAGCCGGCGCCACTGGGAGATCAGCTCGGTGGTCTGCTCGGCCCGTGAAAGGCCGTCGACCGGCTCAGCGACGGTCGCCATCGAGAAAGTGTAGATGGGGTCTCAGAGCGCGCCCGATTCCTCTTAGACGTTCGCGGCGCCGATTCGGTTTCCGTTTGGAGTGTTAGCCGTGGATGAAGAAGTGCGCTTGCGGCTGCCGATTTGAGCGTCGCGCCCTCTTCCACCTTTGCGTTCCTGCCTGCGCCATGAGGCATGCGGCGCAGGGCGCTCTTCGCTTCAATGCGGGTGTGCACGCGCACCATGACCACGACCACGGCGAGCGGCTCGAAGCAGACCGGCGCCGGCTGGCGATCGCGCTCGGGCTGATCCTCGCGTTCATGGTCGTGGAGGTCGTTGGCGGGCTCGTCGCCAACTCGCTCTCGCTGCTCGCGGACGCGGGGCACATGATCACGGACGCGGCGAGCCTCGGCCTGGCGCTGGGTGCCGTGTGGCTCGCGGCGACGCCGGCCACGCCGCAGCGGAGCTTCGGGCTCCGGCGCGCGGAGATCCTCGCGGCGCTCGCGAACGGCGTGCTGCTGCTCGCGATCTCCGGGTGGATCGCGGTGGCGGCGATCCGGCGGCTCGGGGACCCGCCCGAGACGCTCGGCGGGTGGCTGCTCGTCGTCGGCTCGCTCGGGCTGGTGGTGAACGTCGCTGCCGCGCTCGTCACGGCGGGCGGACGACACGGGTCGATGAACGTGCGCGCCGCGTACAGGCACGTGCTCGCCGATCTGCTCGGCTCGGCCGGGGTGGTCATTGCGGGCGTGATCGTGCTCACGACCGGGTGGCGCTACGCCGACCCGCTCGTCGCGCTCGCGATCTCCGTGCTGATCGCGGCGAGCTCGTGGTCGATCCTGCGCGAGTCGGTCGGCGTCCTGCTCGAGGAGACGCCGCGCGAGATCGACGCCGAGGCGGTGGGCCGGGCGATGGTCGGTCACACGGGCGTGCACGAGGTGCACGACCTGCACATCTGGACGATCACGAGTGGGTTCGCAGCACTGTCGGCCCACGTTCTGGTCGACCCGGGCGCCGACTGCCACGCCGTGCGGCGCGAGCTGGAGGGTGTGCTCGCGGAGCGCTTCTCCCTGACGCACACGACCCTGCAGGTCGACCACGCAGGCTCGGCGGCCGGCCCCGTGCGCATCGGCGAGCCCTTCCGCCGCGAGACGCCGCTCGGGCATTAGGGCTGTCCCGCTCTAGCGGAGGCTCTCCCAAGTTTTCGACGCGGCTGTGTAGGTGGGTCTGTCCCCGTCTCAGCGGGGGCTGACCCAAGCGTCTCGAAGCCACCAGTGCCGCGGGTTGTAGGTCGAATGCTTGGGACAGCCCCCGCTGAGACGGGGACGGCCCCAAAGACGGACAGATCGAGACTCTCCTTGTGGGACAGCCCCCGATACGGCTGGGGACAGTCAAGATCGAGAGTCTTCTTGTGGGACAGCCCCCGATACGGCTGGGGACAGTCAAGATCGAGAGTCTTCTTGTGGGACAGCCCCCGATACGGCTGGGGACAGTCAAGATCGAGAGTCTTCTTGTGGGACAGCCCCCGATACGGCTGGGGACAGTCCCTGGTTTAGGCTCCTCCGCCATGACTTCGCTGCGCGGGAAGACGGCTGTCGTCACGGGCGCGTCCAGCGGCATGGGCGCGGCGAGCGTGCGCGCGCTCACCGCCGAGGGCGTCACCGTCGCCGCGGGCGCGCGCCGCGTCGACCGGTTGGCCGAGCTCGGCGACGCCGTCGTCGCACTGCGCCTCGACGTGACCGACCCGGCGAGCGCGGAGAGCTTCGTCCACGGGGCGAACGAGGCGCTCGGCGGGATCGACATCCTGATCAACGCCGCCGGCCTGTCACTGGGCCGCGACCCGTTCACCGAGTCGACCGAGGAGGACGAGCACACCGTGCTCGAGACGAACGTCAACGGGCTGCTCAGGATGACGCGGCTCTGCCTTCCCTTCATCCGCGACGGCGGGCACATCGTCAACATCGGCTCGGTCGCGGGCCGCCAGGCGTACCCGAACGGCGCCGTCTACATCACCTCGAAGTTCGCCGTGCGCGGGTTCACCTACGCGTTGCGCGAGGACCTGCTCGGCCGGCCGATCCGGGTCACGACCGTCGATGCGGGCCTCGTCGAGACCGAGTTCTCGGTCGTCCGCTTCCGCGGCGACACCGACAAGGCGGCCGCGGTCTACGAGGGCGTCGAGCCGATCACGGCGGAGGAGATGGCCGACTGCATCCTCTTCGCGCTCACCCGCCCGCCGCACGTGAACATCGACGAGCTGGTCGTGAAGGCGATCGCCCAGTCGAGCGGGGCGAGAATCGTCCGCCGGGATTCATAGCGCCGCATGGCGCTGACGATCCTCGAAGGCTCGACCTTCTGCATCTGCGACGAGCGCGGCGATCTCAACGCGTCGACGCACGGTCTCTTCGCGAGCGATACGCGCTTCCTCTCGCGCTTCACGCTCACCGTGAACGGCGCGGCGCCGCTGCTGCTCACGTCGGGCAAGGTCGAGTACTTCAGCGCCGCCTTCTACCTCCGCAACCCGGTGGCCGGCGGGCTCGAGCAGGATCAGCTGGCGATCACGCGCGAGCGGTTCGTCGGCGAGGGCATGCAGGAGCGGATCGTCCTCCAGAACCTGGCGGGACAGAGCATGGTCATCGACGTCGCCCTCGAGACCGGCAACGACTTCGCGGACATCTTCGCCGTGAAGCACCACGACTTCGCGCTCGGCGACCCGGCGCGCGCCGAGCCGCTGCCGCCACTGGCGCCCGCGGAGGCCGACAGCGCCACGGGCCAGCTCGTCCTGACCGACACCACGAGCCCGGCGACGACCCAGCTCGTCTTCTCGAATCTCGGCGAGGTCGCCGGCGGCACGGTCCGCTGGCGCGTCACGCTCGGCCCGCACGAGCGCTGGGAGGTGCGCGTCGACGTGGTCGTCTCGCTCGACGGCGAGCGCATCCACCCGGACGTCGCCGCACGGCGCTTCGGGGACGAGCTCGCGCGCGTGCGCGACTCGCTGGCCGCCTGGCAGCTCCGCGTTCCGCACCTGCGCGCGAGCTGGGACGACCTCGGCCAGGCGTTCTCGCGCTCGGTCGCCGACCTTGCGTCGCTGCGGATGCGCGGCGCGCAGCACGGCATGGCGAAGCTCCCCGCCGCCGGCATGCCGTGGTTCATGACGGTGTTCGGCCGCGACACGATCATCACCTGCCTGCAGACGCTCCTCTTCGGGCCTGACCTGGCCCGCGGCGCGCTCGAGGCGCTCGCCGAGCTCCAGGCGACGGTCGACGACCCGTCGATCGACGCCGAGCCGGGCAAGATCGTCCACGAGCTGCGCCGCGGCAAGGCGGCGGCCAACTGGTTCCGCGCCTACTACGGCACGCTCGACGCGACGCCGCTGTACCTGATCCTGCTCTCGGAGACGTGGCGCTGGACCGACGACGCCACGCTCGTGCGGTCGCTGCGCGAGCCTGCCATGCGCGCGCTCGAGTGGATCGACCGCTACGGCGACCGCGACGGCGACGGGTTCGTCGAGTACGAGCGGCGCACGCCGACCGGGCTCGAGAACCAGTCGTGGAAGGACTCGTGGGACTCGCAGCGCTTCTCGGACGGCACGCTGGCCCGCACGCCGATCGCGCCCGTCGAGGTGCAGGGCTACGTCTACGACGCGAAGCTCCGCATGGCCGAGCTCGCCCGCGAGGTGTGGCGCGACCGCGAGCTCGCCGAGCGCCTCGAGCGCGAGGCGGAGGAGCTGCGCGAGCGCTTCGACCAGGCGTTCTGGGTCGCGGAGCGCGGCGGCTACTACGCGCTCGCACTGGACGGCGACAAGCGGCCGGTCGACTCGCTCTGCTCGAACATCGGCCACCTGCTCTGGAGCGGGATCGTCCCGCCGCACCGCGTCGATGCGGTCGCGGATGCGCTGCTCGGCGACGAGCTCTGGTCGGGCTGGGGCGTGCGGACGATGTCCAGCGGCGACGTCGGCTTCAACCCGATCTCGTACCACAACGGGTCGGTCTGGCCCCACGACAACTCGCTCATCGCCGCAGGCCTCGCGCGCGAGGGACGGCGGGCGGACGCGCTGAGCATCGTCCAGCGGGTCGTCGGCGTTGGCCGGCAGTTCGGCTACGAGCTGCCGGAGGTGTTCGCCGGGTTCCGCCGCGACGAGACGTCGTTTCCGATCGCCTACCCGACGGCGGCGCGCCCGCAGGCGTGGGCGGCCGGCACGCCGGTGCTGCTGCTCCAGGTGCTGCTCGGCCTGGAGCTCGACCGCGCGCGCCAGACGCTCGTCTCGCGCGTCCAGGGCGAGTTGCCGTCCTGGGCGGGATCGCTGAGGCTGGCCGGCGTGCAGGCATTCGACCGCCACTGGACGGTCACCGTCGACGGCGGGCGGGTAAAGGTGGAGGAGACATGAGGGTCGCGGTCATCTCGCCGGTGTGGTTCGCGGTGCCGCCGCCGGGCTACGGCGGCATCGAGCTGGTCGTCTCGCTGCTCGCCGACGGGCTCGTCGACGCGGGCCACGACGTGACGCTCTTCGCGTCGGGCGACTCGCGCTCGAAGGCCGAAGTGGCGTCCGTGTACGACATCGCCCCGAGCGCGGCGATCGGCACGACCGAGGTCGAGTTCCGGCACGCCTTCGCCTGCTACACGCGCGCCGACGAATTCGACGTCATCAACGACCACTCGGGCCCGTACACGTCGACGCTCGCGGCCGCCGTCGCCACGCCCGTGGCGCACACCGTCCACGGCCCGCTGAACGGCCGGCCAGGCGAGATCTACGCACAGATCGGGCAGATCGTCCCGCAGCTCGGGCTCATCTCGATCTCCAGGAACCAGCGCTCGCCGCAGCCCGACCTGCCGTGGCTCGCGACCGTGCCCAACGCGATCGACCTGTCGCTCTACCCGGCCAGGCCGCACCGCGGCGACTACCTGCTCTTCCTCGGCCGCATGAGCCCGGACAAGGGCTGCCACCGCGCGATCACGGTCGCGATCGAGCTCGGCCTGCCGCTCCTGATCGCCGGCAAGAAGCGCGACCCCGCCGAGCTCGAGTACTTCGCCGACCTCGTCGAGCCGCACCTCGGCCATCACGGCATCGAGTACCTCGGCGAGGTGCCGCACGGCCAGAAGGTCGAGCTGCTCCAGGGCGCGCGGGCGACGCTCTTCCCGATCGAGTGGGAGGAGCCGTTCGGCCTCGTCATGATCGAGTCGATGGCCTGCGGGACGCCGGTGATCGCGACGCGGTGGGGCGCGGTTCCCGAGGTGATCGAGGACGGCGTGTCGGGGATCATCGTGGACAGCTACAGCGACATGCCGGCCGCGCTCGAGCGGGCCGACGCGCTCGATCCGGCGGAGCTGCGGCGCTCTGTCGAGGCACGCTTCTCGCAGCAGCGCATGGTCGGCGACTACGTCGCGGCGTACGAGCGCCAGCTCGAGCGCGCTTGATCCGCCTCCGCTCCTCGTACGACCGCGAGATCCTGCGGCTCGCGGTGCTGGCGCTCGGCTCGCTGGCCGCCGAGCCGCTGTACGTCCTCGCCGACACGGCGATCGTCGGGCATCTCGGCCGGTCGCAGCTGGCCGCGCTCGGCATCTCCGCCATCGTCCTGTCGGGGACGTTCGCGCTCTTCAACTTCCTCACGTACGGGACGACGGCGCAGGTGGCGCGCGCGACCGGGGCGGACGAGCACGACACGGCGCGCGGGCTCGGCGTGCAGGCGCTGTGGCTCTCGCTCGGCGTCGGGGTGGGGCTCGCGGTGGTGCTCGCCGCGCTCGCGGAGCCGCTCGTCGCGGCCATGGGCGGCGACGGCCAGACGGCCGACTACGCCGTGCTCTACATGCGCATCGCCGTGATCGGGCTGCCGTTCGCGTTCATCGCACGCGGCGGCGAGGGCTACCTGCGCGGGCTCTCGAACCTGCGCACGCCGCTCGTGATCTTCATCTCGGCGAACGTCCTCAACCTCGTCCTCGAGGTGCTGTTCGTCTACGGCTTCGACTGGGGGATCGCAGGGTCGGCGTGGGGGACGGTCGTCGCGCAGGTCGCGATGGGGCTTGCGTTCGTGGCCGTCATGTGGCCGGGGCTGCGCGGGCACCTCGGCTTCGACGCGCGGCTCATGCACCGGCTCCTCACACTCGGGCGGCACATCTTCTTCCGCACGGCGTCGCTCTACGCGGCATTCGTCGTGGCGGGAGCGGTGGCGGCGCGCTTCGGCGACGCGTCGCTCGCCGCGCACCAGGTCGCGTCGCAGCTCTGGCTCTTTCTCGCGCTCGTTCTCGACGCGGTCGCCATCGCGGGCCAGGTGATCGTCGGGCGAACGCTCGGCGCGGGCGACCGCGAGAGCGCCTACGACGCGAGCGTTCGGATGATCTGGATGTCGGTCGCGGCCGGCGCGGTCTTCGGCGTCGTCATGCTCGCGCTCGTCGACGTCCTCCCGCGCGTCTTCACCAGCGACCCGGAAACGCTCGACCGCGCGCGGGCGCTGTGGCCGTACTTCGCGCTCATGCAGCCGCTGAACGGCGCCGTCTTCGCGCTCGACGGGATCCTCATCGGCGCCGCCGACGGCCGTTACCTGATGTGGTCGATGCTCGCGGCGGGCGCGGCGTCCTGCGCGGTCGCGATCGGCGCGCTCGTCTTCGACTGGGGCATCGAGGGCGTCTGGGCGGCGCTGTCGGTGCTCATCCTGGTACGGCTCGTCCTGCTCGGCCACCGCTTCCTCGGCCGCCGCTGGCTCGTCACGGGCTGGGCCACGTAGTCGCCAAGTAACAGTCTGTTACAAGGATTGAGGGGGCCTGTCGCTGCGGCCTGTGGTCGCTCCGCCCGCCGCGTAGCGCGCCAAGTAACAGACTGTTACTTGGTTACGTGGGCTCGGGCGCCGGGATGTGCTCGTGGTGCAGCTCGGGCTGCCTGTCATCGGTGCGCCGCAGGGTGCGCACGTCGTGCACCATCAGCACGAGCGCGGTCGCGACGACCGTGATGAGCCCCGCGAAGACGAGCGTCTTCGTGACGCCGAGCACGTCCGACAGCGGCCCCGCGACGGACAGTCCGATCGGGATGCAGACGTACGAGCCGAGCGCATCGTACGAGTAGACGCGCGAGAGCCGGTCCTGCGGGATCTGCTGCTGCATCGCCGTGTCCCACATCACGCCGAAGATCTCCACGCCGAGCCCTGAGATCACAGAGGCGCCGACGATCAGGGCGAGGGGCGCCGGGATCGCAAGCAGGAAGAAGACCGGCACGGTGAGGAGCATCCCGAGGCTTGCGGTGAGCAGCAGACGCTGTGGCTTGAACCGCAGGGAGAGGAGCCCGCCGAGCACCATGCCGGCGGCGCCCCCGGCCAGGATGAGGCCCCACGCAGACGCGCCGCCGAGGTCCTCGTTCGAGACGACCGGGCCGAGCACGAGATACGTCCCCATGCTGAACGCGTTGATGAACATGAACTGGACGACGATCGTCCAGAGCCAGGTTCGCGTCCGGAACTCTCCCCACCCTTCGCGCAGCTCGTGCACGAAGCTTGCGGCCGCGTGACGCGCCGCCGCCGGCACGCGGATGCGCGAGACGAACGCGGCGCTCACGAGGAACGTCGCCGCGTCGAAGGCGAGCGCCCAGCCGGCACCGACGCCGGCCACGACGAGCCCGGCCAGCCCCGCGCCGAGGATCGCGGTCGTGCTGTTCGCCAGGCGCAGCAGCGCGTTTGCCTCCTGCAGGCGCCCGGCGCTCACGACGCTCGGGACGAGCCCGCTCGAGGCCGGGAAGAAGAACGCGTTCGCCGTCCCGCGCGCGAGCTGGAGGACGAACAGCTGCCAGAGCTCTGCGTTGCCGGTGAGCAGGAGCAGCGCCACGGTGCCCTGCGCGGCGAACATGACCAGGTCGGTTGTCGCCATGACGAGATTGCGTGGGATGCGGTCGGCCCAGACGCCGCCGACGAGGATGAAGACGATCTGCGGCAGCCAGATCCCGGCCAGGACGAGACCGAGCGCCGTCGCCGAGCCGTCGAGGTCGTCGAGCACCGCGAACGCGAGCGCAACCGGCGCGAACGCGCTGCCGAGCAGCGACGCCGTGCGGCCGAGAAAGAGCAGCCGGAACTGCTTCTCGCGGAGCGCTCCGAGCCGGCTCACGCGGCGCGTTCGCGCCGCTTATCCGCCCAGCGCCGGATCCCGCCATAGGACTGCCAGAACGGCAGCGCCTGGGCGTACGAGGCTCGCTGACCCGGCGGGAGAGCGGCGATCTCCGCTTCGCGCTCGGCAACGAACGTGTCCTGCTCGGCGCCGCCCTCGACCTGGGCCGACCACTCCTCGATGCGTCGCCGCAGGTCGTTCAGGTGCCGCTCGACGTCGTCGGCTACGCCGAAGTGGATGAGAGCGAGCCGCTCGGGCCCGCGCCGCTCGATCTCGTCGAGCGTCTCGAGCCAGCCGTCGCGGTCGAACTCCGGCGGCGGCGCCGGCGGGAAGACGAACTCGCTCGGCTGGATGCGCACGCCGGCCGCGTCGCCCGCGTAGAGCGTGCCCTCGCCGTCGAGGAAGCTGACGTGATGCCGCGCATGGCCCTGCGTCGGGAAGCATTCGAGGCCGAGCACGCGGTCGGCCACGACGCGGATGTTTTCCTCGGGGACGGGCGCGAGCTCGCCCCAGAGCTCGTCGAAGTGCTCGCCGTAGAGACGGCGAGCGCTCTTCTCGAGCCGGGACGGGTCGGCGAGATGCGGTGCGCCGATCTCCGAGACGTGCACCGTCAGCTCCGGATGCTCGCGCACGAGCACGCCCGCGGCGCCCGCGTGGTCGAGGTGGATGTGCGAGAGGAGGAGATGGCGCAGGTCTGTGAGCGCGAGACCGCGCTCAGCGAGCCGTTCCTCGAGCGTCCGGACGGTCGTCGTCGGCCCGCAGTCGAAGAGCGCGAGCCCGTCGGCCGTGTCGAGCAGGTAGACGCCGATGACCTTCGGGCGGCCAAGGTGCAACAGGTCGAGCGGCCCGTCCATGCGCGGATCGTATGGGCCGCGCCCGCACTGAACGCGGGGCGGGCGGCATGCCCGCCCCGCGTTCGACGTCCAACTACGCGATGCTCGGCTTCGGGCGCCGCCGCAGACGCGTGAGCGCGACGACGAGCAGTGCGCCGGCGAGCAGCACGCCGGCGAATACCCCGAGCGGGCCGAGCAGATCGCTGCCGCCGTCGCTACCTGGCGCGTTCGCTGGCAGGCCGTAGCCCACGAGGATCGGCTTGACGGTCTCGGGAGCCTGGAACCACCCGCCGGGAACCTCGGTGCCGAAGAGGGGTTGTCCCGGGGGCATGTAGGCGAGCGGCCCGCCGACTGCGTATGGGTAGACGTCCTGGGTGATCTCGACGGCCGTAGCGTCGCCGGTCGGCACGTGGTACGCCACGACGTACTTCGGTCCGAGGTCGCCGCCGGGCCGGCCGGGGAGCATCGGGTCGGGCTGCTGCCCGAACGCGGCCGGGAAGAACCCGAGCCCCTCGACAAGCGCCCCGAAATCGGACGGCGTGCCGGACTCGGCGTCTCCGCCGACGACGATCGCCTTGCCGATCCCTGGCCCGGAGATGCGTGCCTCCGTCGGGCCCTTGGCGAAGGCGGCGGGCACGACCGCGAGTGCGAGCAGCGCAATGGCTGCGGTGCAGATTCGTCTCATGCGCGTGTTACACCGCGCGGGGCGGCGCGGTTCCTGGGGACGCCGCTCGTTCGGCGTGGTGCGATGGTCACTTGAATCCACCCAGGGAGCCTCGATAGCAGGGCCCTATCGGGGCGACGGAGGACGACGCATCGGGACGAGCAGCGTGCCGCGACGGACACAGACTGCGTCTCGCCAGAGCCCCCTTATGCGCCGGCGGCGGCAGGCGTCCGCACGAGCGCGGCGGCGAGATCCTCGATCAGGTCGTCGGCCGACTCGATGCCGACCGACAGGCGCACGAGGTTGCGCGGAGCGGCGAACGGCGCGTCCGCGGTCGACGCGTGCGTCATGCGCGCGGGCTGCTCGATCAGGCTCTCGACGCCGCCGAGGCTCTCGGCGAGCTTCCAGATCTTCGTCCGGGCGACGAGCGCGACGGCCTCCTCCTCGCTGGATACGAGGAACGAGATCATCCCGCCGAAGTCGCGCATCTGGCTGCGCGCGATCTCGTGGCCGGGATGGCCGGGCAGGCCGGGGTAGAGCACCTTCTCGACCACCTCGTGGCCGGTGAGGAACTCGGCGACGCGGTGCGCGTTCTCGCAGTGCTGGCGCATCCGGATGGCGAGCGTCTTGAGCCCGCGCAGCACGAGCCACGAATCGAACGGCCCGGGGATCGCGCCGAGCGACTTCTGGAGGAACCGCAGGCGCTCGGCGATCGTCGGGTCGTTGGTCGCGAGGAAGCCGCCGATGATGTCCGAGTGCCCGCCGAGGTACTTCGTCGTCGAGTGGACGACGACGTCGGCGCCCAGGTCGAGCGGCTGCTGCAGGTACGGGCTCGCGAATGTGTTGTCGACGACCACGATCGCCCCGACGGCGTGCGCGGCGTCGGCGGCGGCACGGATGTCGACGATGTTCAGCAGCGGGTTCGTCGGCGACTCGAGCCAGACGATCCGCGTCTGCTCGTCGAGGTGCTCGGCGAGCCCTGCGTTCACCTCGTCGGCCGAGACGTACGTGAAGTCGTAGCCCTTCGGCGCGTAGACCTGCGAGAACATCCGGTAGACGCCGCCGTAGACGTCGTTGACCGAGACGACGCGCTCCCCCGGCGAGACGAGGTGCATGAGCGTCGTGGTCGCGCCGAGCCCGGACGAGAACGCGAGCCCGTGCGCGGCGTTCTCGAGCGACGCGAGGCACTCCTCGAGTGCCGTCCGCGTGGGGTTGCCGGTGCGCGAGTAGTCGTAGCCCTTGTGGACGCCGACCTCGTCCTGGACGTACGTGGACGTCTGGTAGATCGGCGTCGTGATCGCGCCCGTCGCCGGATCGGGCGCCTGGCCCGTGTGGATCGCGCGCGTCTCGAAGTCCATGTGACCAGTGTAGGAGGCGCAGCGGGTCAGGCGCCGCGGCTCAGAGGTTGCCCAGCGTGATCTCGGCCTTCATGCCTTTTGCACGGTGGCCGTCGATCGGGCAGTACACGTGGTACGTGCCCGGGACGGTCAGCTTGACCTTCAGCTCGGCCGATTTCCCAGGCGCGATCGGAGGCGTCTGAACCTTGATGCCGTTGCGCTCGAGCACGATCGCGTGCGTGATGCGCCCCTCGTTCGTGACGTCGATGGTGTAGACGCCGGGGATCGACAGCCGGGTGTACTCCGGGGAGATCGCGAACTCGGAGGTCGTGATCGGGACGTCGAGGATCACCGACCCGTGCGTGGCGGTCAGCGGTCCCGTGAACACCGCCGTCGTGGTCGTCGTCGACTCGCTCGACGACCCGCCGCCGCCGCAGCCTGCGAGCGCGAGGACGGCGATACCGATGGCGAGGAGACGGCTAGCGAACGGCTTGGTCACGGTGGTGCGCAAGGTACTCGAGCAGATCGGAGCGGCTCAGCATGCCTGCGGGCCGGCCGGAGCGTGCGACGACGACCGCCGGGCTGCCGTCGCTGAAGCGGGCGAACACCTCGTCCACCGAGTCCCGCGCATCGACCGCTGCCAGCGGCGGCTGCATGGCGGACGCGACGTCGGCGTTGAGCGTGTCCGGGTTCTTGAAGACGCGGTCGAGCAGGCTGCGCTCCTGGAGCGAGCCCACGAAGTCGGCGAGCGACTCGGCCGGCGAGTGGCGCACGACCGGGAGCTGCGAGATCGAGTAGCGCTGCATGAGCTCGATCGCGCGGCCGAGCTTCTCGTGCGACTCGACGGTGACGAGCTCCGGCACGTCCGGCTCCTCGCGGTGCTTCGCCACGAGCACCTCGTCCACGCTCGGCACCGTTGCGTGGCGCTCCAGGAAGCCGTACTCGAGCATCCAGTTGTCGTCGTAGAACTTCGACAGGTAGCCGCGGCCGCCGTCGGGGAGCAGCGTCACGACCGTCTTGCCGGCGCCGAGGCGCTCGGCGATCTGGATCGCCGCGAACACGGCCGTCCCGCCCGAGCCGCCGGCGAGGATCCCCTCCTCACGCGCGAGCCGCCGCGCCGTCAGGAACGAGTCGCGGTCGGAGACGGTCACGTACTCGTCGACGAGTGCCGGGTCGTACGTGCCCGGCCAGAAGTCCTCGCCGATGCCCTCGACGAGGTACGGGTGGACGGTGGACGAGTAGATCGAGCCTTCCGGGTCGGCGCCGACGACGAGCAGGTCCGGCTTCTGCTCCTTGAGGTAGCGCGCCGAGCCGGAGATCGTCCCGCCGGTGCCGACGGAGATGACGAGCGCGTCGAGGTCGCCGTCGGTCTGGCGCCAGATCTCCGGGCCCGTGGTCTCGTAGTGGGCTCGCGGGTTCGCGTCGTTCTCGTACTGGTTCGGCTTGTAGCCGCCGGGGATCTCCTCCGCGAGCCTGGCCGACACCGAGTAGTAGCTCTCGGGCGACTCGGGCTCGACGGCGGTCGGGCAGATCACGACCTCGGCGCCGAATGCGCGCAGGAGCGAGATCTTCTCCTGGCTCATCTTGTCGGGCATCACGAAGATCATCCGGTAGCCCTTGATCGCGGCCGCCATCGCGAGCCCGACGCCCGTGTTGCCCGAGGTCGGCTCGATGATCGTCCCGCCCGGTCTGAGGTGCCCCTCCGCCTCGGCGCGCTGGATCATCCGCAGCCCGATGCGGTCCTTCACGGAGCCGCCGGGGTTCAGGTACTCGAGCTTGGCGAGGATCTGCGCCGCGCCCGGAGGCGTCACTTTGGGCAGGCGCACGACCGGCGTATCGCCGATCAGGTCCAGGACGGTTGGGTATTCGCGAGCCACAGACGGAGGGTAGTGGAGTAAAGAAACGACGCCTGACGCGGGATCATCTGCCTGTGGCGACGCTCGCGGAGCTCGAAACCGTCTATCGGGACGGCTATTCGACGTTTGTCCGCGTCGCGACGGCGATCACGGGTGACGAGCAGCTTGCGCGCGACGCGGTGCACGATGCCTTCGTCCGCGCGGTGCGCCACCGGCGGCGGCATCGGGGGAGCGGCCCGCTCGCGGGGTGGGTCTGGCGCATTGTGGTGAACGCCGCGCGCCGGGCGGCGGCCGACGTCCGCCCGCGCTTCGACGCGCCCGACGACCTGCCGTCCGCGAACGGGCACGAGCCGGACGAGCGCGTGCGCGAGCTGGTAGCCGCGCTCCCCGAGCGCCAGAAGCTCATGTTGTTCCTCCGCTACTACGCAGATCTCGACTACACGGCAATCGCGGTTGCTCTCGATGTGCGGCCGGGGACGGTGGCCGCCACGCTCAACAAGGCGCACGCGGCGTTGCGCCGGAGGCTTCAGGAGGTGCCATGAACGACCTCGATCACGCATCAACCGAGGCGCTCGACCGCCTCGTTCCCGAGCGTACGGGTACCGGCGACTGGGAGCGCGTCCTGCGCGACGCGCGCCAGCGAAGCTACGTGCTCGCAGCGCCTGCGCTGGTGGTCGTCGCTGTCGCGGCCGTCGTCCTTCTCTGGCCGAGCGGCGGCTCTCCCGACATTATCGGGCGCGCTCGCGCTGCCATCGGCGACGGCCCAGTCGTCCATGTCGTGCTCGATGCGCCGGCGGGCACGGTCGTCGACCTCGCGACGAACGACCGGACGCCTGTGAGCAGACAGATCGAGGCCTGGTACGACCCGAATCGGGGCCTTCACCAGATCGAATGGTTTGGGGGTCAGATCCAGGCCGACGTGAAGTGGCCGGCGGGCGGTGTTCCGCGCCAGGAGAGGAATCTCGTCACGAGCATCGCGACGCGCTACAGCGATGCTCTGGCGAGCGGTGCGGTTCAGGTCGCGAGTGAAGGCGAATTTGCGGGGACGCCCGTCTACTGGATCGCACTCGACGACGGCGATAACGGCGTCGGCGAGAGGCAGGAGCTGGGCATCTCGCAGGAGACGTACGAGCCCGTGTCCGTCCGGTGGCTTCACGACGGCAGCGTTGTCGGTACAGGGCGTGTCGCCAGTTACGCGACGCTCCCCGAAGGAGCGGGCGATTTCAGCGTCTCCACGCCATCCCTCGACGGCGGGACGATGTACTTCTACGGCCCCGGCCACCGCGGTCTCACGCGCGAAGAGGCGGCGTCGGCGCTGGGAGCCACGCCTGTCTGGCCCGGCGACTCCATCGCAGGGCTCGACCTCTTGGTGCTCAGCCGTATCGAGATCAACCGGTCCGAGCGCCTGACGGTGGACGGTCGTCCTCGATCCGTTAGCCCCCCGTGGGACAAGACCTACTCCGGCGCGGGGCTGCTCTACGGGCGCCGCGACGCGCAAGGCAGGGTCGATCGCGACGCGCCGTCAGTCCAGGTCGACGAAGCTCTGGATCCCAGCGCGCTGTTCGCGAGGGACAGGGCCTATCCGCTGCAGCCGGGGCAGGCGCTCATCGGGAATGGCCTCGTCCAGGCGCGTGTCGGCGACGTCTGGGTGCGGATCATGGCGCTGAGTGCGGATTCGGAGTTGCCACTCGCCGTCGCGCGCGCCTTGAGGCCGATGCCCGGCTAGTGCCGGAAGTGGCGCCGGCCCGTGAGCACCATGATGGCGCCGGCCGCGCGCACGGCCTCGACGACCTCGTCGTCGCGCTTCGAGCCGCCCGGCTGGATCACTGCGGTCACGCCCGCGTCCAGCGCCAGTTGCGGGCCGTCCGCGAACGGGAAGAACGCATCTGACGCCAGCACGGCGCCGTTCACGTCGTGGCCGTGCTCGGCCGCCTTCATCAGCGCGATGCGCACCGAGTCGACGCGGCTCGTCTGGCCGCCGCCGATCCCGATCGTCTGCAGGTCCTTCGCGAGCACGATCGCGTTCGAGCTCACGTGCTTGCAGACGCGCCACGCGAAGAGCAGGTCGCCCCAGCAGCTCTCGTTCGGCTCCCCGGCCACGACCTCCATCGCCGAGCGGTCCTCGACCTCGAGGTCGCGGTCCTGGACCAGCAGCCCGCCGGGGACGCGCTTGAAGTCCTTCTCGGCCGCGTCGATGCGGCGGCGCTCGCGGTCGAGCAGGATCCGCGTCGCCGGCTTCTCCGTCAACGCCTTCAGGGCGTCCTGGTCGTAGCCGGTCGCGAACAGCACGTCGATGAAGCGCTTCGACAGCGCGCGGCCGAGCTGCGGCTCCGACCGGCCGGTTGACCGCGATCACCATGCCGAACGCCGATACCGGATCGGACGCGAGCGCGCGCTCCCACGCCTGCTCGACGGTCGAGCCGACCGCGACGCCGCACGGGTTCGCGTGCTTGACGATCACGCAGGCCGGGACGGCGAACTCGCGTAGCAGCATCCGCGCCGCGTTCAGGTCGAGCAGGTTGATCAGCGACAGCTGGCGGCCGTGCAGCTGGCTGATGTTCGACAGCAGGTGCGTGCGTGCTGTCGCGTCGGCGTAGTAGGCAGCGCGCTGGTGCGGGTTCTCGCCGTACGCCAGCTCGCGCACCTTCTTGTACGAGTGCGTGAGGCGCTCCGGGAACGGCTCACGGCCCGCGAACCAGTTGGCGATCGCCGCCTCGTACGCAGCGGTGGTCGCGAAGGCCTCGGCGGCGAGCCGGCGGCGCGTCGTCGCCGACACCGCTCCCGCGTCGCGGAGCTCGGCGAGCACCTCGTCGTACTGGTCCGGGCTCGACACGGGCGTGACGTGGGCGAAGTTCTTCGCGGCCGCGCGGAGCATCGACGGGCCCCCGATGTCGATCATCTCGACGGCCTCCTCCTCGCGCGTGCCGTAGCCGCCCGCGACGTCCTGGAACGGATACAGGTTCACGCAGACCAGGTCGAACGGCGTGATGTCCTGTTCGTCGAGCGCGGCCACGTCGCCTTCCTGGTCGCGGCGGGCGAGGATCGCGGCGTGGATGCGCGGGTGGAGCGTCTTCACGCGGCCGCCGAGCATCTCGGGCACCTCCGTGAGCTGCTCGACGCGCGTCACCTCGAGGCCGGCGTCCTCGAGCGCCGTCGCGGTTCCGCCGCTCGCGACGAGCTCGACGCCGAGACCCGCGAGCCCGCGCGCGAAGTCCTCGAGCCCGTCCTTGCGGTAGACGGAGAGCAGCGCGCGCATCAGCCGATCAGCTCGCGGACGACCTCGGGCAGCAGGCGGTGCTCGACGGCCTGCACGCGGGCGCGCAGCGAGTCGGATGTGTCGCCGGGGAGCACCGGCACGGGCTCGGCGCGGATCACGCTGCCGGTGTCGACGCCCTCGTCGACGTAGTGGACGGTCGCGGCGGTCTCCGGCACGCCCGCGGCCAGGACGTCCTCGATCGGATGGGCGCCGGGGAAGGCAGGCAGCGGCGCCGAGTGCGTGTTGACGATTCGGCCGGCGAAGCGGTCGAGGAACGACGGGCGCAGGAGGTGCATGTAGCCGGCGCATACGACCAGGTCGACGCCCTGCTCCCCGAGCCAGGCGGCCATGGCGCCATCGCGCGCCTCGCGGTCGGGGAAGGCGTCGAGCTCGAAGACGGCGGTCGCGATCCCTGCGCGGGCGGCCCGGTCGAGCGCGTGCACGCCCGTGCGGTTCGACGCGACGGCGGCGATCGGCAGGCGCGCGTCGATGAGCGCCTGGAGGTTCGTCCCCTCGCCGCTGACGAGCACGCCGATCACGCGATCCGCCCGATCACGAGCTCGCCCGGCTGCGGCTCCGCGACGACCGCGCAGAAGCCGATGCCCAGGTTGAAGACGCGCCGGAGCTCCTCCTCGTCGACGTGCGCTGCCAGCCACTCGAATACGGGCGGGCGCGGCCACGAGTCCCAGTCGAGCTCGGCCTCGAGCCCGTCGGGCACGACGCGCGAGAGGTTGCCGAGGATGCCGCCACCGGTGACGTGCGCGAGCGCCTTCGCGCGCGGGCCGAGCCGGCGCACGTCGTCGAGGTAGAGCCGCGTCGGCGCCAGCAGGTCGTCGCCTCCGTAGTCGTCCTCCGCGACAAGGCGCCGCACGAGCGTGAAGCCGTTCGCGTGCACGCCTGCCGACAGGAAGCCGATGACCGTGTCGCCTGCGGCGACCCGCGAGCCGTCCACGAGCCGGTCGCGCTCGACGAGACCGACGCAGGTGCCGGCGAAGTCGAGCTCCTCGTCTCGGTAGATGCCGGGCAGCTCGGCCGTCTCGCCGCCGATCAGCGTGCAGCCCGCCGCGCGGCAGACCTCCGCGGCGCCTTCCACCAGCTCGGCGACCTGCTCCAGCTCGATGCGGTTGGCGGCTACGTAGTCGAGCAGGAAGAGCGGGTCGGCGCCCGTGGTCGCCACGTCGTTGATGCAGTGCGCGGCCAGGTCGCGCCCGCAGTCGCGCAGGCGCCCGCGCTCGCGCGCGACGATCAGCTTCGTCCCGACCGAGTCGGTCGACGCGGCGAGCAGGCGCCGCTCGTCGAGCTCGTGCAGCCCGGCGAAGGCGCCGAACCCGGTCGCGCCCGTCGACTCGACGGCCGCGCGCAGCCGCTCGACGACCGCTTCGGCGGCGGCCAGTGAGACCCCTGCCGCCTCGTAGGTCTTCCCCTCCACCGAGGCGAGGAGTTTAGTCGGGCGGGGCGACGTGCCCAGCGGCGCGTGCGCGGTTGACGGCGAGACGCACTCGTCACCGGGCCTGTCCGCATCGACAAGCGCCGCATCTCGCCGGGTCATAACAGGGACAGTCCCTGTAAAGAGGCGTGGCCACTCTGCCCGGTCTTAACAGGGACAGTCCCTGTAAAGAGGCGCGGCCACTCTGCGTGGGCCTTAACGGGACAGTCCCTGTTAGGAAGCACGGCAACGCGGCCTAGAACGCGGCCACGGCGTGCATCCCGGCCCGGGCTCGTCGCACACGACCTCGCCGCGATCGACCTACACTCGCGCGCGAGATGCTCGCCCACGCCGGAGCGACCGACTGGACGCTCGCGCCGCTCCAGCTGGCGCCGCTCGTCGCGCTCGTCGTGGCCTACGAGTGGCGCGCGCACACGCTGGCCGGCCGCGGGACGCCGGTCCCGGCCTGGCGGCACATGCTGATGTGGGTCTCGGTCGTCCTGCTGCTCGCGGCGCTCGTCACGCCGATCGACTCCTACGGCGAGACCGACCTCTTCGCAGTCCACATGGTGCAGCACGTCCTGCTCGGCGACCTCGCGCCGCTCGCGTTCGTCGCCTCGCTGACCGGGCCGCTGCTCCGCCCGGTGCTCGCGCTGCCCGTGATCGGGAAGCTGCGCGTCCTGGCGCACCCGCTGATCGCGCTGCCGATCTGGGCGGTCAACCTCTACCTCTGGCACGTTCCCGCGCTGTACGAGGCCGCGCTCCGCCACGACTCGATCCACGCGCTCGAGCACGTCGTGCTTCTTCGCGGGCGGCGCGCTGATGTGGGCGCCTGTCGTCGAGGTGCTCCCCGGTCCGGCGTGGTTCGGCACGGGCATGAAGCTCGGCTACATCGTCGTCGTGCGGCTCGTAGAGACCGTGCTCGGCAATGTCTTCCTCTGGTCCGGGAAGGTCTTCTATCCCTTCTACGCGTCCGGCGAGGCGGCGCACGGGGTGTCCCCGCTCCAGGACCAGGGCTGGGCGGGGACGGTGATGATGCTCGAGGGCTCGCTGATCACGCTCGGCGCGCTCGCCTGGCTCTTCCTGCGCCTGGCCGCCGAGGGCGAGCTGAAACAGGAGCTGATCGAGCGCGGGGTCGACCCGCAGGTGGCGCGACGAGCCGTGCGCTACGGCCGCGGCGCCGACCTGCTCCCGCCCGCCTGACAGAACCCGAACGGACGCCTAACGCCCGTCTCAGGCTCCGTTCAGCACGCACTGCGACCGTGGCGCGCGCGGCGCTGCGGTGGCCGCGGGCAGGCGCGGCGGCGGGACGAGCGGGACACGTCCCGCCGCGCGCCGGCAGAGGAATCGCCGCCCGCGGACGGAACGTGACGTGTGTTGCGATCGACCGGCGTGCACCACGTGGACCTCGTAGTCCGCTCCGTTGAGCGGAGCCTGCCCTTCTACCGCGACCTGCTCGGCCCGCTCGGCTGGCACGGCATGAGCGAGGTCGAGGGCGAGCGGGGCGAGACGATCTGGTACCTCACAGGACCCGGCACGTCGATCGGCATCCGGGCCGCCCAGCCGTCGCAGATCGGCCCCGGATACGACCGCTACTCGGTCGGTCTGCACCACCTCGCCTTCGAGGCGCCGTCGCGCAACGTCGTCGACGAGCGGGCCGACTGGCTCCGCGCGCACGAGGTCGAGTTCGAGAGTGAGCCGCGGGAGTACGGGTACAGCCCCGGCTACTACGCAGTGTTCTTCTACGACCCCGACGGGCTGAAGCTGGAGATCGTGCACGTCCCCGGCTACGCGGCCTGACGAGAGGAGGGACCATGTCGAACATGCCGCCCGACCAGCCGACCGAGCCGTCGGCGACACCACCACCGCCGCCCGCGGCGCCCCCGCCCGAGCCGCCGATGGGAGGGACGACCGTCGTTGGAGGGAGCGTCTCCGGAGGCCCGCCGCGGACGCAGATCAACGTCACGGACATCGCGCGGCTGCCGATACCCGGCAACGCCGAGTTCGCGCTCTGGCTGTTCCTGGAGGTCGTCTTCACGCTCTGCTGGTGGATCAGCGACGACGTCGGCGTCAATCAGTGGATGGTGATCACGACCGCCCTGACGTTCGCCTACTTCATCTCCCGCGGCATCGCGAAAGCGAGCCGCGTACTCGAGCAGTAGCCGTCGCCTAGCGTCGGAGCCCGACCGGCTCGGGCTCCGACGCCGCCTCGAACCGGTGCTTCGCAAGCCGGTTGTCGAGCGGCGTCGCCGTCGGGTAGCGGCGGGTGAAGCAGGCGCGGCAGACCTCCGACTCGGGACGGCGGATCGCCGCCTGCATCCCGTCGAGCGAGAGGTGCGCCAGCGAGGTGGCGCCGACGAGGTCGCGCACCTCGTCGAGCGTGCGGCCGGCAGCGACGAGCTGCTCCGTGTCCGGGAAGTCGATCCCGTAGAAGCACGGCGAGACGACCGGCGGAGCCGACACGCGGACGTGCACCTCCGTCGCGCCCGCGGCGAACAGGATCGACGTGATCTGACGCGTCGTCGAGCCGCGCACGATCGTGTCGTCCACGATCACGACGCGCTTGCCGGCGACCTCCGTGAGCGGGTTGAACTTCATGCGGATGCCCTGCTCGCGCATGCCCTGCTCCGGCTGGATGAACGTGCGGCCGACGTAGCGGTTCTTGATCAGGCCCTCGCCGAACGGGATGCCGCTTTCCCTGGCGAAGCCGATCGCCGCCGGCGTGCCGGAGTCCGGGATCGGCATCACGAGATCGGCGTCGACGAACGCCTCGCGCGCAAGCTGCTCGCCCATCCGGACGCGGGCGCCGTACACCTCGACGCCGTCCAGGTCGGAGTCGGGGCGGGCGAGGTAGACGTACTCGAAGATGCAGAGCGCGCCGTGCTCGACCGTCTTTGCGTGAAGCGAGTGCAGGCCGTCCGCGTCGACGACGACCAGCTCGCCGGGCTCGATCGAGCGCTCGTGCTTCGCGCCGACGAGGTCGAGCGAGCAGGTCTCGGACGCCACCACCCAGTCGTCGCCCAGCGCGCCGAGCTCGAGCGGGCGGAACCCGTACGGATCGCGGAACGCGACGAGCCGTCCCTCCGAGAGCGCGACGACCGAGTAGGCGCCCTCGAGCTTCCGCATCGTCGCCGCCACCGCCTCGTCGAGCGGCCGCTCGTCGTTCGCGATCAACGCCGCGATCGTCTCGGTGTCGGACGTCGACATGAGGCGCACGCCGGCGCGGTCGAGCTCCTCGCGCAGCTCGGCGGTGTTGGTCAGGTTGCCGTTGTGGCCGAGCGCGACCGTGCGCGCGCGCCCGTGCTGGACGAGCGGCTGCGCGTTCTGCCAGTGCGTCGAGCCGGTCGTCGAGTAGCGCGTGTGCGCGATCGCCACCTCGCCGTGGAGGCCGTTGAGCTTCTGCTCGTTGAAGACCTGCGCGATCAGGCCCATGTCGCGCATCGCCGTCAGGCGGCCGCCGTCCGAGACTGCGATTCCCGCGGACTCCTGGCCGCGGTGCTGGAGCGCGAACAGGCCGAAGTAGGCCAGCCGCGCTACGTCGCGGCCGGGCGCATGGATGCCGAAGATGCCGCACATCAGGTCTGCCAGGCCTCCTGCAGCCGCTCGACGGGGACGCCGAGCACCTCGCCGCCACCGACCGTCCCGATCCGCCGCAGCGGAACCGACGCCTTGTAACAGACTGTTACTAGCTCGTCGGCGCTCGACGGCTCGCATGCGAGGACGGCCTGGCCGCCGCCTTCGCCGAACAGCATTTGCGTGTTCGACGTCGACGTCGACCCCGAGACCGCTCACGGTAGCCGCTTCCGCCAGGCACACGGCCAGCCCGCCCTCCGCGGCGTCGTGGACGAGCGAGCAGAGCGGTGCGGCCTGGTGGAGGAGGGCGATCAGGCGCGCCTCGGCGGCGAGATCCAGCGGCGCCGGCCGGCCGGCGAGCTCGCCGTACAGGGCCTGGTACTCCGACCCGTCGAGCGTCAGCTCGGGCTCGCCGGCGAGGAACACGGCGTCGCCTTCGCGCCAGTCGCCCGGGACGGCGCGAATGTCTTCCAGAAGCCCGACGCAGCCGACCACCGGCGTGGGGTGGATCGGCCGGCCGTCCGTCTCGTTGTAGAGCGACACGTTGCCGGAGACGACCGGGATGCCGAGCGCCTCGCACGCCTGGGCCATGCCCTCGATCGACTCGGCGAGCTCCCAGGCGATCTCGGGCTTCTCCGGGTTGCCGAAGTTGAGGCAGTCGGTGACGGCCAGTGGCTCGCCGCCGGTGCAGGCGACGTTGCGGGCCGCCTCGAGCACCGCGAGCGCCCCGCCCGTGCGCGGGTCGAGCGCGCCGATCCTGCCGGTGCCGTCGAGCGAGACGGCGAGGCCGCGCCTCCCGTCGAGCCGCAGCACGGCGGCGTCCAGGCCGGGGCGGCGCACGGTGCGCGAGCCGACGAGCTGGTCGTAGCGGCGGTAGATCCAGGCGCGGCTGCGCAGGTTCGGCGAGGCGAGCAGCTCCGGCAGCGCCTGTGCGACGGGCGGACCGCTGACCGGCGGCGCGGGCGGCTGCGGCTCGCGCGGGCGCTGCTCGACGCGGTAGCGCGGGGCGTCCTCCGTGAGCGTGTGGGCCGGGATCGCCGCGAGCAGGTCGCCCTCGTCAAAGCAGCGCAGCTCGCCGGTGTCGGTCACCTCGCCGATCACGGCATGGGCGAGCTCCCAGCGGCGGCACACCTCTGCCACGTCGTCGAGCCGCTCGGGCCGGACGACCGCGACCATCCGCTCCTGGCTCTCGGAGATCATCACCTCCCAGGGCTCGAGGCCGGCCTCGCGCAGCGGAACGCGGTCGAGGTGCACGTCGATTCCGGCCTCGCGGGCCATCTCCGACAGCGACGAGGCGAGCCCGGCCGCGCCGCAGTCCTGGAGCGACTCGACGAGCCCGCGCTCGACCAGCTCGCCGGAGGCCTCGATCAGCTTCTTGCCGGTGAACGGGTCGCCGATCTGGACGGACGGCCGCTTCTCGCCTGCGCCCTCGCCGAGCTCCTGGCTGGCGAGCACGCTCGCGCCGCCGATGCCGTCGCGGCCGGTTGTCGCGCCGTAGAGGACGAGCGCGTTCCCGGCCCCGCGCGCGCCCGCGCGCGTGAGACGGTCGACGGGGAGCAGGCCGACGCACATCGCGTTGACCAGGCAGTTGTCCTCGTAGGCCGGGTCGAAGACCGCCTCGCCGCCGACGGTCGCGACGCCGCACGAGTTGCCGTAGTGGCCGATGCCCTCGACCGCGCGCTCGAAGCGGTGGTCGGGCGAGCCGAAGCGCAGCCCGTCGAGGAACGCGATCGGCCGCGCGCCCATCGCGAGGATGTCGCGCAGGATGCCGCCGACGCCCGTTGCGGCGCCCTGGAACGGCTCGACCGCGGAGGGATGGTTGTGGCTCTCGACCTTGAAGGTGACCGCCTGCCCGTCGCCGAGATCGACCACGCCCGCGTTCTCGCCGGGCCCCTGGAGCACGCGCGGCCCGGTCGTCGGGAAGCGCCGCAGCAGGAGCTTCGAGTGCTTGTACGCGCAGTGCTCCGACCAGAGCAGCGAGAAGACCGCCAGCTCGAAGTGATTCGGCTCGCGCTCGAGCAGCTCGACGATCCGGTCCAGCTCGTCGTCCGTCAGGCCGAGCGTGCGGTGGAGCGGCTGGGCGGCGACCGACGTCAGGTACCCGATCCTAGACGGCCTCCCGGTCGAGGGCCTGTCGTCTTGCACGTGGGTCTGTCCCCTGCCAAAGGGGGCTGACCCAAGCGCCGCGGAGTACGCGCGGCTGGGCGTCAAACGAAGGCTTGGGTCAGCCCCCGATACACCTGGGGACAGACCCATGCGGGTTGTCAGGCCGTCAGCGTCAGCGAGTACCGCTCGTCCGCCGCAAGGCACTCGGCCTCCGGAAGCCCGAGCTCCTTGCGCACGATGTTGGTTCCCAGCACCATCGAGACCATCTTGTAGCCCGCATGCCGGCGGCCCATGCCCTCGCGGCCCATGCCGCAGTCGGAGGAGATGATCAGCCGCTCGGGCGGAATGTGCCTCAACGCCTCGCGGATCAGCGCAGCGACCTGGTCGGGGCGCTCGATCTGGAGTGTGTGATGGTCGATGACGCCGATGACGACCTTCTTCTCCTCGATCGTCTTGCCGATCGCCTCGAGGTCGCCGGTGCCGGACGAGCAGGTCTCGAACGTCAGCGCATCGGCGTCGACCGCGTTCAGCGCGTGCAGCGTCGGCTGATAGCTCTGCACGTCGACGAAGATGCGCTGCTGCGAGGGGTTGCCCCAGCACGTGTGGCACCAGACCTCGGTTTTGGAGCGCAGGCCCTTGACGGTGTTGTTGAAGATCTCGACCAGATCGTCGACATCGAGCTTGCCGAACGCCTTGCCGCGCACCGGCACCATGTGGATCTGCGGCTCCTCCATCTGGATCACGGGGCATCCGGCGTCGGCCAGCGCAGTCAGTTCCTGGTTGATCGCCTCGGAGAAGGCCCAGGTTCGCTCGACCGGGTCCCTGTAGTGATCGTCGGCGACCGAGGCCGCGAGCAGCTCGGGCAGGATGGTGCCGAACTTCACGGGCCTGTCGGTCATCCGCTGCGCGGCCTTCCACATGGCGGTGTACTGCAGGTTTCCGGGTCCGATCTCGCCCGTGACGCGCGGAAAGACCCGAGCCTCGAGAGAGTCGTGCAGGATGTGGCCTCGCGGAAAGGCGGCAGCGCCGACGTTGTAGACGGCGGGCTCGGGCGTCGCCGCGAAGCCCGACATGTGGGTGAGCGGATAGCTCTGCCAGCTCATGCCGGCGACCTCTTCGTCGTAATGGGCGTCGCCGTCGGTCACGATGTCGAGGCCGGCCGTCTCCTGCGCCCGCAGGAAGCACGACACGGCGTCCTCGTACTGCTCGCGGTAGCGCGAGTTGACCATCGCTTCGAGAAAGCTGCGCCTGCCGAGCACGGCGGTGTACCAGGATGGGCGTGGCAGCGAGCCGATGATCGACGTCGGCAGCATGACGTTGGCCGAAGCCTTGTACATCCGCATTCCTCCGGGTCGGCGAGAAGTCGCCGCAGCCTAGTGGAGGTGCGGCCCCGGGAAGGGATGCGGAGCGTGATCGTTCTCACACCTATGGCCTCGCGGGCGTTTCAGGGCGTATGAGCAGGCGCCACCTGCTGATGCTGCTCGCGCTCTCCTCGATCTGGGGGGCGTCGTTCATGTTCATCAAGGTCGCCGTGCGCGAGCTCGAGCCGTCGACCCTGATCTTCGTCCGCGTCGGGCTCGGGGCGCTGACGCTCGTGGTCGTCGCGCTGGCGGTGCTCGGGCGCCGCACTGTCGTCCAGGGGCTTCGCGCCGTCTGGCTGCCGTTTCTCGTCCTCGGGCTCCTGAACAGCGCGCTGCCCTTCTGGCTCATCTCCTGGGCCGAAGAGGACGTGGACTCGGGGCTCGCCGCGATCCTGCAGGCGGCCGCTCCGCTCGCGACCGCGGTGCTCGCGCTGCGGATCGACCGCAGCCAGCGGGTGACGGGCGCGCGCCTGGCGGGGCTGCTCGTCGGCTTCGCCGGCGTGGCTTTGCTCGTCGGCCTGCCGGGCACCGGCTCCAGCCCGATCCGCGCGCTCGCCGTCGTCCTCTCCGCCGTCTTCTACGCCATGGCCGCGCTGTACAGCGGGCGGCGGCTCGGGGACGTGCCGCCGCTGCTCATCGCCACCGGCACGATGATCGCGGCGACGCTCGTCACGCTGCCCGGGGGCATCATTCAGGCGCCGCATGACCTCCCCGGCTGGAAGGTGACCGGCTCGATGCTCGCCCTCGGCATCGCCTGCACGGCCGTCGCGTACATCCTCTACTTCGGGCTGATCGCCGGCGCCGGCGCGTCCAAGGCGATCCTCGTCACGTACCTCGTGCCGCCGATCGCGATCCTGTACGGCGTGCTGCTGCTCGGCGAGGACCTGCGGCCGGCGATGCTCGTCGGGCTCGTCCTGATCCTCGGGGGCGTCGGGCTCGGCACGGGCAACCTGCGCCTGAACCGCCGTCGCCGCGAGCCCGCCGTCGCAGCCGTGAGGAGCCCGGCCCGGTGACGCGCGGGTACGTCCTCGCGATCTCGACGCTGGCGGCGATCTGGGGCGCCTCGTACCTCTTCATCAAGGTCGCCGTCGACGATGTCGAGCCGGCGCCGATGATGTTCTTCCGCGTCGCGCTCGCCGCCCTCCTGCTCGTGCCGTTCGTGCTGATCACGCGCGGAACGCGACAGGGCCTGGGCGAGCTCCGCGCGGCGGTGAAGCCCGGCTTCGTGCTCGGGACGATCAATGCCGCGATTCCGTTCACCCTGATCGCCCTGGGCGAGAAGTACATCGACTCCGGTGTCGCGGCGGTTGCGAACGCCACCGTGCCGCTCTTCGTCGTCCTGCTCGCGATCCGCTTCCGGCCGAGCGAGCGCGCGACCGGCGGCCGCCTGGTCGGGATCCTCCTCGGCCTCGCCGGCGTGGCGCTCCTCGCGGGCGCGCAGCCGGGCGGCGGCTGGGCCTCGGCCGGCGGGATCCTGCTCGTCGTGGTCGCCTCGCTCTCCTACGCGAGCGGCGCCCTGTACGGCCAGACGCGCAGCCATCAGCTCGCCGGGCCGGTGCTCGCGGCCGCCACCGTCACGTGGGCTGCGATCGTGCTCCTCCCGCTCGCCGTGATCCAGGCGCCGCACTCGATGCCGAGCTGGCAGGCCATCGCCTCGATCGTCGCGCTCGGCATCGCGGGCACCGCGCTCGCCCAGCTGATCCTCTTCCGGATGTTCCGGCTGTACGGAGCCTCCCGAACAACCCTGGTCACGTACCTGATGCCGCCCACGGCGCTGCTGTACGGAATGCTCTTCCTGGACGAGTCGCTGACGGTCGCGTCGGTCGGCGGGCTCGCCGTGATCCTCGCCGGTGTCGCGCTCGGCTCCGGCGCGTTGCGCCTCCCGCGCCGCGAGCCTGCCCCCGCCGCACCGCCGGCGTGAGCGTCTCGATCCGCCGGGCCCAGCCGGAGGACGTCGACTTCCTCGTCGAGCTCTTCGGGCACGAGGAGGTGGAGCCCTTCCTTTCGGTCGTCCGAGCGCGCGACCGCGAGAGCCTGCTCGCCGAGATCGAGCGATCCCAGGCCGAGCCGCAGGACTTCGGCCGCTTCGTGATCGAGGTCGACGCTGAGCTCGCTGGCGCGATGGGCTTCGAGGTCGCGAACCGCCGCAGCCGCATCGCCAACCTCGGCGGGCTCGCCATTCATCCGGACTTCCGCGGCAGGCGGATTGCCGACGAGGCGGCCGCCCAGTTCCGGTGCTTCCTCATGGAGGAGCTCGGCTACCACCGCCTCCAGCTCGAGATCTATGGCTTCAACGAGCGCGCCGTCGCGCACGCCGAGCGTGTCGGCTTCGTCCGCGAGGGTGTGCGCCGCAAGGCCTACTGGCGCCACGGCGAGTGGGAGGACAGCCTCCTGTTCGGCCTCGTCGAGGAGGATCTGCCAACTTCGTAGAGATTCGGGCGTCTTTATCGGCGCATCGAGGAAGTGGGTCTGGCGCGCTCGCCGGTTCGTCTGCGAGGACGCCGCAAATCGAACGCAATGACCCGGCGCCCTTGACAGGGCGTCCATGAGCGGCTTAGGGTCGGCCGACTAAGACCTGAATCGGGTCTCAGTTTTCGTCGGTTACAGAGGAGGCAGGGAATGAACCGCGGTACCAGGAAGCGCCTCGCGCTACTCGTCACAGCCGTCGCGCTGGTGGCGATCGCAGGGGTTGCGGCGCAGACGACCGCCGCATCGCGGCAGAGCGCCGCCGCCAGCACCGTGAAGGTCGGGATCATCTACTCGAAGACCGGGCCGCTTGCCGCCTACGGCGCCCAGTACGAGGAGGGTCTTCGCCTCGGCCTGAAGTACCTCACCAAAGGCACGAACAAGGTCAACGGCCACAAGATCGTCATCAGCTGGAACGACGACGGCGCCGTGGCCGCCAACGCCGTCACGACTGCGAAGGACCTCATCGGCCAGGGCTACAAGATCATCGGCGGCGCGACCTCGTCGACCGTCGGCCTGGCGCTCGCCCCGATCGCCGAGCAGAACAAGGTCCTGTTCATCTCGGGCCCGGCGGCGAACGACGGCATCACCGGCGCGAACAGGTACACGTTCCGCTCCGGCCGTCAGACCTTCCAGGACATCCTCGCCGCGAAGGAGATCCTCGGCAAGGGCGTCGGCAAGAAGGTCCTCGTCCTCGCCCAGGACAACGCCTTCGGGCAGGGCAACTTCGCCGCGGTGAATGCCGTCATCGGCGGTCGCGGGCACACGGTCTCGAAGCTCTACGTGCCTGCGGCGGCGACCGAGTTCACCCCGTTCGCGCAGCAGGTGAAGCAGGCGAATCCCGATCTGCTCTTCGTCGCCTGGGCCGGCACCACGGGCCCGGCGCTCTGGAAGGCGCTCGACCAGCAGGACGTGCTGAAGACGGTGACCGTGACGACGGGTCTCGCAGAGCGCTCCACGTGGAGCTTCTATCCCGGACGGGATCACCTTCCTGTCGCACTACGTCTCCATCGCGCCGAAGAACAAGGTCAACGACTGGCTCGTCAAGACCATGCGCAACCGCAACCAGGTGCCGGACATCTTCACGCCGGACGGCTTCGTCGCCGCCGAGATGATCGTGCGCGCCGTGCAGAAGGGCGGCGGCTCGGACGTCGACAAGATGATCAGCTCGCTCGAGGGCTGGCAGTTCGTCGGCCCGAAGGGCGTCCAGCGGATCCGCCAGCAGGATCACGCGATGATCCAGCCGATGTTCTCGGTCAAGCTGGTCACCCAGCCCAACGGCAAGCAGAAGCCGGTGCTCGTGAAGCGGTTCTCGCCGGGCAACCTCATGCCTCCGGTGACGCCCTTCCCCAGCTAGCGCACGCGTCACGCGGGTGAGCCCCCAGCCTCTTCTCGCGACTCGGTCCCTCGGGCTTGACATCGGCGGCGCCACCATCGTCGCCGATGTCTCGCTCGAGGTGGCCGAGGGCGAGTTCCTCGGGATCATCGGGCCGAACGGCGCCGGCAAGACGTCGCTGTTCAACCTCCTGTCGGGCCTGTACCGGCCGACGGCCGGGTCGATCGTGCTCGACGGCCGCGACATCACGCGCGATCCGCCATACCGCCGTGCGGCCGCAGGCCTCGGCCGGACGTTCCAGATCTCGAGCGTCTTCCCCAGGCTGACCGTGCTCGAGAACGCACGGCTCGCCGCCGAGGCGGCCGCCGGCGGGACGATGCGGATCTGGCGGCGCGCCGACGGCGTCCGCAAGGCGGTCGAGCGGGCGCGCTGGGCGCTCGGACGGGTGGGGCTGGGATCCCGCGAGCGAGTGCCGGCCGGCGCGCTCGCGCATGGCGACAAGCGCAAGCTCGAGCTGGCCATGGTGCTCGCCGGCGACCCGCGGGTGATCATGCTCGACGAGCCGATGGCCGGGATGAGCATCGAGGACGTCCCGGCGCTCGTCGAGCTGATCAAGTCGGTTCAGCAGCAGGACAAGAAGACTGTGCTCATGGTCGAGCACCACATCTCCGTCATCACCGGTGTCGCCGAGCGGATTGCCGTCATGCACCAGGGGCAGCTGCTCGCCTGCGACACGACCGAGAGCATCCTCCGCAACGAGGCGGTGCAGGCCGCCTACCTCGGAGCGCCGCTGTGAGCACGCCCGCGCCGCCGCTGCTCGAGGTCGAGGACCTGCACGTCTACCTCGGCCAGTCGCACGTGCTGCAGGGCATCTCGTTCAGCGTCCCGCGGGGCGGCGTGACCGCGCTGCTAGGGCGCAACGGCGTCGGCAAGACGACGACGATTCGCGCGCTCATGGGGCTCGTCCAGCCGAGCGGGAAGGCGACGCTCGCAGGGGCCGACCTCACGAAGCTGCCGACGCACGCCATCGCGCGGCTCGGCGTCGGCTACGTGCCGGAGGACCGGGAGATCTTCGCCGGCCTGACCGTCGACGAGAACCTCAAGATCGCGGAGCGCAACGGATCCACGCGCTACGACCTCGTGTACGAGCTGTTCCCCGAGCTGCGCGATCGGGGGCGCCAGCGTGCGGGGACGCTCTCGGGCGGGCAGCAGCAGATGGTTGCGATCGCGCGGGCGCTGCTGAACGAGAACCGCGTCCTGCTCGTCGACGAGCCGACGAAGGGCCTCGCGCCGCTCCTGGTCGCGGAGGTCGCGGAGGCGCTCGACCGGATGAGCGAGACGGAGACGATCCTCCTGGTCGAGCAGAACCTCGCCGTCGTCGAGCGCCTCGCCCGGGACGCGATCGTGCTCGACCAGGGGCGAGTCGTGTACAGCGGTCCCGCCAAGGAGCTGCTTGCAGACCCGGAGCGCGTGCGGACGCTGCTCGGCGTCGCGCGCGCCGGAGTGGCGCACTGATGGAGACGTTCGTCCTCCTGACGATCACCGGGCTGGGGCTCGGCGCGCTGTACTTCCTGATCGCCTCCGGCCTGTCGCTCATCTACGGGCTCATGGGCGTGCTCAACTTCGCGCACGGAGCCTTCCTCACCGTCGGCGCGTACTTCGCGTGGTGGAGCAGCGACAAGCTCGAGGGCACCATCGGGTCGACGTGGCTGCGGTTTCTCGTGAGCCTCCTCATCGGCCTGGCCGCCGGCGCCGCTCTGGCCGCCCTCGTCGAGCTGGTGCTGATCCGGCCGCTCTATCTCCGCCACATCGAGCAGGTGCTCGTGACGGTGGGCCTGTCCTTCGCGTTGATCGCGCTGGTCCAGGCGTACTGGGGCCCCGACTTCCAGCCGGTCACAGTCCCCACCTGGATCGACACCACGAGCAGCGTCGGCGGCGCGAACGTCCCGAACCACAGCTTCGTCGAGATCCTCGCTGCCGCCGGCGTGCTCGCCGGGTTGCTGGTGTTCCTGCGCTTCACGCGCTACGGGCTCATCATTCGCGCCGGCGTCGAGAACCGCGCGATGGTCACGGCGCTCGGCATCGATGTGAAGAAGGCGTTCACGCTCGTCTTCGCGATCGGCGGCATCGCGGCGGCGCTCGCAGGCGTGCTCGCGGGGATCCACTTCAGCGGGATCGACCCGACGCAGGGCACGTCGCTCCTGATCTTCGCGTTCATCGTCGTCGTCATCGGCGGGCTCGGCTCGATCGTCGGCTCCGCCGTCGCCGCCGTGATGGTCGGGCTCGTGCAGCAATACGTGAACTACAAGTCGTCGGGCGTCGGAGACCTCTCGGTCGTCCTGCTGCTCGCCGTGACGCTCCTCATCCGGCCCGGCGGCCTCTTCGGCAAGTGGAGCCCGGCGCATTGAGGCGCTACGCCGGCATCCTGGCCGCGGTCGTCGTCTTCGGTCTGCTGGCGCTCGTCCCCGAGATCTCGGTGGGCACGCACGGCGTCTTCTCGTCGCCGCTCGACAGCCCCGGAACGCTTGCGCTGCTCGGCCTGATGCTCTGCTTCGGCGGGATCGCGCTCTCGTACGACCTGCTGTTCGGGTACACGGGACTGCTTTCGTTCGGCCACGCCCTCTACGTGGCAGCCGGCGCCTACATCGCCGCGGTCGCGACCTTCGAGTGGGGGTGGGGCCTCTGGCCGATGCTCGGCCTGGTCGCCGTCGTCGGGCTGCTGCTGCCCCTGGCGGTCGGCGCCGTGAGCCTGCGGGTCGGCGGCATCGCCTTCGCGATGGTCACGCTCGCGTTCGCGGAGGCGGGCTCGACGCTCGTCGAGAAGAACCCGCATCAGTGGACGCACGCGGAGGAGGGCGTGGAGATCGGCTTCGACCAGCTGCCCAGCTGGATGGTCGGCGTCTTCAACACGAAGTACCTGTACTGGATCGCGCTCGGGTACCTGATCGCCGTGTTCGTCATCGTGAGCTGGGCCGTCGACTCGTCGCCGGGCCGTGTCTGGCAGGCGATTCGCGAGAACGAGCAGCGCGTCAGCGTGCTCGGCATGCAGCCGTACCGGCACAAGCTCATGGCCTTCGTGCTCGCGTCGTTCCTCGCGACGGCGGGCGGTGTCGTCTACGCGCTGCTCATCACCCGCGCCGACCCGAGCGTGACAACACCGAGCTTCACGCTCGCGCTGCTGCTCATGGTCGTCATCGGAGGCACCGGGACGCGGTGGGGGGCGATCCTCGGCGCGGCGCTCTACACGTTCCTCGACCACCGGCTGCCCGACTGGTCGAGCAGGCAGTTCGTCCAGGATCTGCCCGACTGGCTGAGCAAGCCGCTCTCGCAGCCGCTGTTCGTGCTCGGAACGCTGTTCATCCTGCTCGTGTACTTCTTGCCGGGCGGGCTCGTCGGCCTGGCGCGGCTCGGGCCACGGCGCGGCGGCCTCGAGCTGCTCGAGCAGGCGGTCGATCTCGGCGGGACGCACGGCAACGTGGAGGAGGAAGAAGTGGAGGCACGGATTTGAGCACCGCCGTCCAGCACGCGACCAACGGCGACGTCCGGATCGCTTACGAGGTGGCCGGCGACGGCCCGCCGCTGCTCCTGGTGATGGGGCTCGGCTACGACCGCCACGGCTGGGGGGCGGTTCCGCAGCTGCTCGCCGAGGATTTTCGGGTGGCGTGGTACGACAACCGCGGGCTCGGCGAGAGCGACGTGCCCACGGGGCCGTACTCGGCGGCGCTGATGGCCGGCGACGCGCTCGCCGTCATGGACGCGGCCGGCTTCGACCGCGCGCACGTGCTCGGCACGAGCCTCGGCGGGATGGTCGTGCAGGAGCTGGTCTTCGCCCACCCCGAGCGCGTCGAGAAGCTCGTGCTCGCGTGCACGACGCCCGGCGGGCCGGACGCGTTCGCCATGCCCCAGCGGTCGGTCGAGGCGATCGCCCGCTTCCCGCTGCTCCCGCCCGAGGAGGGCTACCGCCTCGTGGTCGAGAACGCGCTCTCCGACGCGTCGGTGGCGGATCGCCCGGAGCTCGTCGAGGAGCTCGTCGCCTACCGCCTCTCGCACCAGCCGCCGATGGACGGCTGGCTCGCCCAGGCCGCGGCGGGCATGACCTTCGACTCGGGCGGGCGGCTCGGCGCGATCCGCGTCCCGACGCTCGTCCAGCACGGCACCGGCGACCACGTCGTCGACTACCGGAACGCGCAGCTCCTGGCCGATGCGATCCCTGACGCGCGCGTGGAGCTCTTCGAGGGGCTCGGCCACCTCTACTTCTGGGAGGAGCCCGAGCGCGTCGTGCGCTCGGTGCGCGAGTTCCTGCTGTGAGCGACCTGCACACGATCGACCGCTGGCTGCGCGACCGAGCGCGGCTCACGCCTGCGCGCGTCGCGATCGAGCATCCGGGCGGCGAGGTCACGTACGGCGAGCTCGAGGAGCGGTCCGACCGGCTCGCCGAGACGCTGCTCGCGCGCGGGTTGCAGCGCGGCGACCGCGTCGCCACGCTGACGGGCAACTCGCCCGAGCACGTCGAGGCGTTCTACGCCTGCGCGAAGTCCGGGTTGATGCTCATGCCGCTCAACTGGCGCCTGTCGCCGGTCGAGCTGGCCTACCAGGTGGACGACGCGGAGCCCGCGCTGCTGCTCGCGGAGGAGGAGTACGACGAGCTCGCGGCTGTGACGCTCGCCGAGGCGCGGCACGCGCCGGAGCGCGGCCGGCTCGGCGACGTGGGCGACGGCGGAGCAGCGGTGCCGGGCGATGTGGCCGACGACGACGGCCTGCTGCTCGTCTACACGTCGGGCACGACCGGGAAGCCGAAAGGCGCCGTGCTCACGCATGCCAACTGCTACTGGACGAACCTCGGCTTCGACCTCTCCACGGGCGTGAGCGGCGACGACGTCGTGCTCCAGGTGCTGCCCCAGTTCCACTGCGGCGGGTGGAACGTGCACGCGCTGCTCGCGTGGTGGAAGGGCGCGCGCGTCCTGCTCGAGCGCTCGTTCGACCCCGACCGGTGCCTGGCACTGATCGAGTCGCGGCGCGTGACGACGATGATGGGCGTGCCCGCGATCTACCTCTTCCTGTCGCAGGCGGCGGGCTTCGCGAGCGCCGACCTGACGAGCCTCCGCCGCGCGGTCGTCGGCGGCGCGCCGATGCCCGAGACGCTGCTCGAGACATGGCAGCGCCGCGGCATCGACATCGTCCAGGGCTACGGCCTGACCGAGGCGGCGCCGAACGTGCTGTGCCTGCCGCCCGAGGACGCGGTGCGCAAGACGGGCTACGCAGGCAAGCCCTACCCGTACGTGCGGACCGCGCTGCGCGACCCGGCGAGCGGCGAGCTGCTCGAAGGCGCGGGCGAGGGCGAGCTGGTCGTGCAGGGGCCGAACGTCTTCGCCGGCTACTGGCGCAACGACGAGGCGACGCGCGCGGTCATGGAGGGCGAGTGGCTGCGCACGGGCGACATCGCCGAGCGCGACGAGGAGGGCTACTACCGCATCCGCGGCCGGCTCAAGGAGCTGTTCATCTCGGGCGGGGAGAACGTCTACCCGGCCGAGGTGGAGAGCGCGCTGTCGGAGCATCCGGCCGTCGCCGACGTTGCGGTGGTGGGCGTGCCCGACGAGCGGTGGGGCGAGGTCGGCGCGGCGTTCGTCGTGGTGGCCGCGGGCAGCACGGCGAGCGAGGACGAGCTGCGCGAGTTCTGCGTGCGCCGGCTCGCCCGTTACAAGGTGCCGAAGAGCTTCGCCTTCGTCGAGGAGCTCCCCAGATCGGCGATGAACAAGGTGCTGAAGGACGAGCTGCGCGCGCGCCACGAGGCGGTCGCATGACGTCCCGCGCGGACATCGCCCAGTGCCAGGCACCGGTTGTGGCCCGAACGGCCGCGTCCCTTCGGGCCGTACTTCGGTGCCAGGCACCGGTTGTGGCCTTTTTTGCGGCCACGACCTGCCTGGACGTGTCTTCTGAAAGAAGGCGTGGGTCGTGACCGACCTCGCCACGCCGCCGACCGGGGCCGACGGGCGCGCGCTGCGCGACCGTGGCGCGCGCACGCGCGCGAAGCTGCTCGAGGCGGCGGAGTCCGTGTTCGCGCAGCTCGGCTACCACGACGCGTCGATCGTGAAGATCACCGAGGCGGCCGGCGTCGCCCAGGGCACGTTCTACCTCTACTTCCAGTCCAAGAAGGACGTGTTCGAGGAGGTCGTGCTCGACCTGAACCGGCGCGTCCGCCACTTCGTCCAGGAGGCCGCGAAAGACGGCAAGGACCGCGCCGAGGTCGAGGCGCTCGGCTTCCGCGCCTACTTCCGCTTCACCGCCGAGCACCCGGCGCTGTACCGCGTGATCCGGCAGGCCGAGTTCGTCTCGCCGGAGACGCTGTACGAGCACTACTCCCGCTTCACCCCGGGCTACGTCGCCGGGCTCCAGGCCGCGATGGCGAAGGGCGAGATCGAGCAGGCCGACCCGGTCGTCCTCACCTGGGCGCTGATGGGCATCGCGGAGCTCTTCGGCATGCGCTCGATCCTCTGGCAGCAGAACGGCGAGATCCCCGAGGACGAGCTGCGCGAGCTCGAGGCGATCATCTCGCGCGCGATCGGGGCCAAGTGACCAGCGTCGGCGTCGTCGGCACCGCGTCGTACCTCCCCGAGCGCTGGATGACGGCGGCGGAGGTCGGCGCGGCCAGCGGCATCCCGGAGGGCGTCGTCGTCGAGAAGTTCGGGCTGCGCGGCAAGCACATCGCGGCCGTCGACGAGCACGTCAGCGACCTTGCCGTCCGCGCCTGCGAGCGCCTGCTCGGCGACTACGACGTCGATCCCGAATCGATCGACGCGGTCGTCTACTTCGGCTCGATGTGGAAGGAGTACACGGTCTGGCAGGCGGCGCCGTGGATCGCGCACCGGCTCGGCTGCACGAAGGCGTTCGCGATCGAGTTCGACAACGTCTCGAACGGGACGCCGGTGGCGCTGCGCCTCTGCCGCAACTACCTGCTCGCCGAGCCGGAGCTGCGCCGCGTGCTTGCCGTTGGCGCGTCGCGCGAGTCGTACCTCCTCGACTACTCGAACGAGCGCTCGCGCTTCATGTTCAACTTCGGCGACGGCGCCGCTGCGGCGCTGCTCGAGCGCGACCTCGGCCGCAACGAGCTGCTCGGCTCGCACACCATCACCGACGGGTCGCTCTCGCTCCAGGTCAAGGTGCCGTCGGGCGGCAGCGTCGAACCGGCGTGGGACGTCGACGGCGACGGGCGCTACCGGCTCGACGTGGACGACCCGGCCGCGATGAAGGAGCGGCTCGACGCGACGAGCCTCGACAACTTCGCCGCCGTCGCGGAAGGGGCGCTGAGGCGCTCGGGCCTCGAGCTCGGCGACGTCTCGCTGCTCTGCGGCCTGCACACGAAACGCTCCATGCACGACGCGATCGTCGAGCGGATCGGTGTCTCCGCCGACCGCGCCCCCTACCTCGACGACACCGGCCACATGAGCGGCGTCGACCCGTTGCTGGCGCTCGACCGCGCGGTGCGCGCGGGCCAGGTGTCCGATGGGGACGTGGTGCTCCTGCTCGCAGCTGGTACGGGCTACACGTGGGCAGCGTCGGTGCTGCGGTGGGGCCCCTCGTGATCGAGGCGGGCCAGGAGTACGGGCCGAGCGAGTGGCTCGACATCGCGCAGGCGCGCATCGACGCCTTCGCCGAGGTCACGGAGGACCGGCAGTCGATCCACATCGACCCCGCCGCCGCGGCCGCGAGCCCGTTCGGCACGACCGTCGCGCACGGCTTCCTCACGCTCTCGCTGATTGTCCACTTCTGGAACGACGTGGCGCCTCCCTACGAGGGCGTGACGATCAACTACGGCCTGAACAAGGTGCGCTTCCCGGCGCCGGTGCCGTCCGGCAGCCGCATCCGCGCGAGCTTCCGGGTCGAGTCCGTGGAGCCGGTCAACGGCGGTTCGCAGGCGGTGCTGGCGGGTACGGTGGAGCGCGAGGGCGGCGACCGGCCGGTCTGCGCCGCCGAGCTCGTCCTCCGCTTCGTATGACCACGCCTCCAGAGGATCTCGGCTACGGACTGAGCCTCGGCGCCGTCGACCCGGCCGCGCTGGGCGGCTCGCTGCGCGCGGTCGCCGTCCAGGTCGCGCGCGACCCGGGCCGCGCGACGCGCGCGGCCGGTGAGCTCGTGGCGGAGGAGCTGGCCGTCGGCTTTCGCACCCTGCGGCGTCTCGTTGCGGGCAACGGCGACTCGCCGGTCGAGCCCGACGCCGGCGACCGCCGCTTCTCCGACCGCGCGTGGCACGACAACCCGTTCCTGCGCGGGACGATGGAGAGCTACCTCGTCTGGCGGCGCTGGAGCGAGCGTGTGCTCGAAGGTACGCCGCTCGACGACGAGCGCAAGCGCAAGGCGCGCTTCGCGCTCTCGCTGTGGGCAGACGCCGTCGCGCCGACCAACCTCCCGTGGCTCAACCCGGCCGTGGTCAAGGAGGCGATCGACACCGGCGGTCTGAGCGCCGCCCGCGGCGCGGCCACCTTCGTCGACGACGCGCTCCGCAACAGCGGCATGCCGCGCATGGTCGACCGCTCGGCGCTTCGCATCGGCCACGAGCTGGCTGCAACGCCCGGTCGCGTCGTCTTCCGCAACGAGCTGTTCGAGCTGCTCGCCTACGAGCCGCAGACCGAGCAGGTGCACGCCGAGCCGCTGCTCTACGTGCCGTCGTGGATCAACAAGTACTACGTCCTCGACCTCGCGCCGGGCCGCTCGTTCATCGCGCACGCAGTGGGGAAGGGCTTCACGGTCTTCGCGATGAGCTACCGAAACCCGGACGCCTCGCTCGCAGAGAAGAACCTCGACGACTACATGCGCGACGGCGTCCTGACCGCGCTCGACCAGGCACAGCGGTTGACAGGATCGTCGCGGGCCGGCCTCATCGCCGTCTGCGTCGGCGGCACGATGGCGCTGAGCGCGGCCGCGATCCTGGCGGTGCGCGGCGAGGGCGAGCGAATCGGCCACGTCACGCTGCTGAACACGCTCTCGGACTACTCGGAGCCGGGCGACATCTGCGTGTTCACGGACGAGCGCACGATCGAGCGCATCGAGGCGCGCATGAACCGGCGCGGCTACCTCTCGAGCGACGAGCTCGCCGGCCCGTTCACGTGGATGCGCGGCAACGACCTCGTCTGGCGCTACGTCGTCTCGAACTGGTACCAGGGGAAGCAGCCGCCCGCGTTCGACCTGCTCGCGTGGAACGACGACGGCACGCGCCTGCCGGCGGCGATGCACTCCCAGTTCCTGCGCGCCTGCTACCTGAACAACCTGCTGACGAAGCCCGGCGCGCTCGAGCTCGACGGCACGCCGGTCGACCTCGGCCGGATCGAGGCGCCCGTCTACGTGCTCACCTCCGAGAGCGACCACATCGCGCCGTGGCGCTCCGCCTACCGCACCACGCAGCTCGTCGGCGGCGAGACGCGCCACGTGCTCGCTCGCAGCGGTCACGTCGCCGGGATGGTCAGCCCGCCGGGCGACCCGAAGGTGCGCTACGAGGTCGCAGACGAGACGCCTGCCGATCCGGCCGCGTGGCGGGCCGCGGCCGAGCGTGTAGACGGCAGCTGGTGGGACGACTGGGTTGCGTGGGCGGCCGAGCGGTCGGGGTCACTTGGCCGCCCGCCCGACCTGCCCGCGGGTGAGCCGGCGCCCGGCACGTACGTTCACGGGTGAGGAGCCGCGAGCAATCCGGCTCTAACCGCGAGAAATCCGGCTCGCTCCGCGTAGCCATGACGATTTCTCGCGGTCCCGAAGTCACACGCGACTTCGCGCGTCGTAGCTGCGGCGGGGAACCCGCCTCCGCCGGTAAGTCTCGGTGCTCCTCGTGAGGGGCGAGGCTCGCTCGTCGCGGGTGATCCTCGTTACCGGCGCCGCCAGTGGCATCGGCCGGGCGATCGCCGAGCGGCTCGAAGACGACGGAGACACGGTCGTGCGCGTCGACCTGAACGCCGAAGTTGACAGTGTCGCCGCCGACCTGACGACGCGCGAGGGCAACCGGGCCGCCGTCGACGCGGCGCTCGAACGGCACGGCCGGCTGGACGCGATCGTCCCGAACGCGGGCTTCCAGCACGTGGCCCCCGTCGCCGAGTTCCCGGAGGATCGGTGGGACGCGCTGATCGCGCTGCTCCTCACGAGCCCGTTCCTGCTTGCGAAGTACGCGTGGGAGGCGCTGAAGGCGAGCGGCGACGGCCGCGTCGTCGTGATCGCCTCGGCCCACGCGCTCACCGCCTCTCCCTACAAGTCCGGCTACGTGTCGGCCAAGCACGGCGTGCTCGGCCTGGTGAAGACGCTGGCGCTTGAGGGCGCCGCCGACGGCATCCTCGCGACCGCGATCTGCCCGGCCTACGTGCGCACGCCGCTCGTCGAGGCGCAGATCGCCGACCAGGCGAAGGCGCACGGCCTGCCGGAGGAGCGGGTGCTCGAGGACGTCATCCTCGAGCGCCAGGCGGTGAAGAGATTGATCGAGCCCGAGGAGGTGGCCCACGCGGTCGCCTTCCTCCTCGGGCCAGGAGGGCGCGCCTACACGGGCGCGCCCTTCGTCATGGATCTGGGCTGGACGGCGCGCTGACGCTCTGTCCAGCCGGGACCTGTCCGGTGCCAGGCACCGGGCAGGTCCCACGTGGACGCGCTAGGCGGTAGCCCGCTCGGAGTGCGAGCCGCCCTCGACCAGGCTCGCGAGCCGGTGCCGCACGCTCTCGATCTGCGTCTCGAACATGCCGAGCTCGTCGGGGGCGGCGCCGCTCTGCTCGCGCAGCTGGCGCACCAGGACGAGCCCCTTCAGGTCGAGGATGAGGTTGTCGAGCTCCCGGAAACGATTCTGCATGGTTGTCCTGCCTCCCTTCGAGTTGGCGGTCACGCTGCGTCCTGCAGCAGGATGGCGTCGGCGAGCTCCGGCTCCTCCACCCGCGGCGAGCGCAGGAAGATGCCGGCGATGGCCGCGCCGGTCAGCGCGACTGCGGCGAGGACGTAGAACGCGGCCTGGTAGCCGTCGCCCAGCGCCTCAGCCTGCGGCAGCGCATGGTCGTTGGCCGTGACGGTGGCCGCGATGGTGGTGACCGCGGCGATGCCGACTGCGCCACCGATCTGGCGGGTCGTGTTGATCAGGCCCGAGGCGACGCCGGCATCCACGGGCTGAACGCCCTGCAGCGCCGCGATCGTCACGGGCACGAAGGACAGTCCGAGCCCGATGCCGCCGATGACGAGCGCCGGGAACACGTCCCAGAAGTAGTGCCCGTCGGCCGGCATGCGGGCGTAGAGCAGGATCGAAGCCGACGCGAGCACCAGGCCGACGCTCAGCACGCGGCGCACGCCGATGCGCGTTGCTAGGTACTGGCCCACGTTCGAGAAGACCAGGATCGAGAGCGTGATCGCGATGAACGCGACGCCCGTCTCGATGGGCGAGAAGTGCAGCACGTCCTGCAGGTAGAGCGTGACGAGGAAGAAGTTGCCGAACGCGAGCGCGCCGATCGTGAGCATCGTGGCGTTGGCCGCCGACAGGTTCGCGGAGCGGAACAGCCGGAGCGGCAGGAGCGGCGCCGGTGACCGCCACTCGATGGCGACGAACGCGGCCAGCAGCGCAGCCGCGCCGGCGAGCAGGCCGATCGTCTCGGCGCTCCCCCACGGGTGCTCGCCGCCGTAGACGAGGCCGTAGACGAGCAGCATGAGCCCGCCCGTGACGGTGGACGCGCCGGCGAGGTCGAAGTGCCGGTGCTGCAGGAAGCCGCGGCTCTCCTGCAGGAGGAACGGCGTCGCCGCGAGCGTCGCGATTCCGATCGGCAGGTTGATGTAGAAGATCCACGGCCAGCTCACGTAGCTGGTCAGCACGCCGCCGAGCAGCACGCCCGCCGACCCGCCCCCGGCCGCAGCCCCGCCCCAGATGCCGAGTGCGCGGTTGCGCTCGCGGCCCTCCGCGAAGGTGGTGATGATGATCGACAGTGCCGCGGGGGAGAGCAGTGCGCCGCCGAAGCCCTGGATCGCGCGGGCCCCGATGAGCGCCGCCTCGGACCACGCGAGCCCGGAGAGCAGCGAGCCGACCGTGAAGATCGCGATGCCGATGGCGAAGACGCGCCGGCGACCGAGCAGGTCGGCCAGCCTCCCGCCGAGCAGGAGCGTCCCCGCGAACATGATCGAGTAGGCGGTGACAACCCACTGCACGCCCTCCTGCGAGAAGCCGAGGTCGTTCTTCATCGCCGGCAGGGCGACGACGACCACCGCAACGTCGAGAATGACCATGAACTGGGCTGTCACCGTCAGCCCGAGAATGAGCCAACGTCGAAGCGATTCATTAAGGGTTACATCCACTAGTGACATCTCCAATCGTTGGTGACTTCCACAATCTAACAGAACAACCATGGAGTGCGCTACACTAAGTTCGCTATGGCTACCGATGTAAAGACACAGAAGGTGATCGCGGGCCCGCGGCTCCCCGCGGAGCTCGTCGATTCGACGTCGTTCCTGCTCAAGCGCCTTGGATTCGCGGCCAAGGGCCGCTCGATGGACGCCTTCGAGGAGGCGGGCCACAGCCCGTTCCATTTCGCGGTGCTCGCGGCCCTCGACGAGGGCTCGCGCGAGACGCAGGGTGCGATCGCCGACGCGCTCGGCTACGACCGCAGCCAGATGGTCGGCATCCTCGACGAGCTCGAGGAGGGCGGCCTGGTGGAGCGGCGCCGCGACAAGGCAGACCGCCGCCGCCATGCCGTCGAGCTCACGCCCGACGGCAAGCGTGCGCTGACGAAGCTCCGCACCCTGTCGAGGCGGCTCGACGACGAGTTCCTCGCGCCGCTCTCCGAGGACGAGCGGGACACGCTCCATGCGCTGCTCCTGAAGCTCGCCGAGCGGCACGAGCCACGCTGCGCGCCGCTCGGGCCGAAGCCCTCAGGCTAGTCGCCCGGCAGTCGCGAATAGATCAGCACGTCGGTTCGTCGTCCGCTCTTGAAGTGGACCGACCGGAGCAGCCCCTCGCGCTGGTAGCCGCAGCGCTCCGCGACGCGCACGGACGGGTCGTTCGACGCATCGATGCGCAGCTCGAGCCGGAGCAGCCCCTTGCCGAACGCCCAGTCCGTGAGCTGCCGCAGCGCCTCGGTTGCAGCCCCGCGCCCGCGCGCCTCGGGGGCGAGGATGTAGCCGAGCTCGGCCTCGCCGGCATCCTCGTCCAGGTGCACGGCCGCCGCCATGCCGAGGAACACGCCAGTGTCGGCTTCGACGATCGCGAAGCCTTCTCGTGTGCCGGCTTCGCGCGCCTTCTCGTAGGCCTCGAGCCAGGTGCACCCGAAGCCGGGCGGCGGCGGCTCCGGCACGTAGGTGTTGCGCTGCACGGCCGGGTCTGCTGCGAGCCGCTCGAGGTCCTCGACGTAGCGGTCGGTGAGCAGCTCGAGGCGGATAGCCGGCATCGCCGAAAGGATCGCACGGCATAGCATCAGGTGAATGGCGTACGACGAGGAGCTCGCCGCCCGCATCCGGGAGCTGGTCGCCGGCGAGCCTGGCCTCACGGAGCAGAAGATGTTCGGCGGGCTCGCGTTCCTGATCGGCGGCAACATGGCCGTCGCCGCGAGCGGCCAGGGCGGGATCCTCGTCCACATGGACAAGGCGGAGTCCGAGGAGCTCACGAAGACGACGAGCGCCTCCCTCATGGAGATGCGCGGCCGGCAGATGGCCGGCTGGCTGCGCGTCGACGCGGCTGACGTCGCCGGCGACCGCGAGCTGGCGGAGTGGGTCGAGCGGGGAGCCGCCTACGCGCGCTCGCTGCCGGCGAAACGATAGACCTCACATCGCGTCGCGCTCGCGCGTTTCAGGCTCGATGCTCCGGCTCCACGACTACGTTGCGTCGGCGAACTGCTTCAAGGTGCGCCTCCTGCTCGCGCAGCTCGGCCGCGAGTACGAGCGGGTGCCGGTCGACATCTTCGACGGCGACACGCTGACCGACGAGTTCGCCGCACTCAACCCGTTCCGCTCGACGCCGGTGCTCCAGCTCGAGGACGGGCGCACCCTGATCGAGTCGAACGCGATCCTCTGGTACCTCGCCTCGGGCACGCCGTTCCTGCCCGACGACGCGTTCGGCCAGGCGGAGGTGGCGCGCTGGCTTCTCTATGAGCAGACCGACGTGATGCCGGGCATCGGCGGGCTGCGCTTCCGCTTGGTCACGGGCCGCCTCGATCCCGGCGGCGAAGCCGCGCTCGCGCGCCGGGAAACCGGGCTCGAGGCGCTCGCGGCGATCGACGAGCACCTGCGGTCGCGCCCGTTCCTGGCCGCCGGCCGCTACACGATCGCGGACATCGCCGTCTACGCGTACGCACACCTCGCGGGGGACGTCGACGTCGACCCGCGTTCGTACCCGGCGTTCCACGACTGGCTCGGCCGGGTCGCCTCGCAGCCCGGGTTCGTCGACGACCTCGAGCCGTACCCGCCCAACGCCTCGGTGCTCGCCGGCAAGTCCACGTACGGCTAGTAGCGTCGTGCGATCGAGTTCGACACGAAGATCGCCGTCGTCCTCCGGGACGACCTCGCCGTCTGGCAGAAGACGAACGTGACCGCGTTCCTCGTCAGCGGCATCGCCGGCACCGTCGGGGGCGCCGTCGGCGAGCCGTACCGCGACGCGTCGGGCAACGAGTACCTGCCGATGTTCGTCCAGCCGGTGCTCGTCTACGAGGCCGACCGCGACGCGCTGCGCCGCGCCTACGACCGGGCGATGGTGCGCGGCGTGACGCCCGCGATCTACACGTACGAGCTGTTCGAGACGCCGCACGACGTGGCGAACCGCGCGGCGGTGGCCGCGGTGCCTGCGGACGAGCTCGACCTGGTCGGCATCGCGTTCCGCGCGGAGCGCAAGACGGTGGACAAGATCGTCGACAGGCTGCGGTTCCACCCGTGAGCGGCGAGGTCGGCGATCGCGCGTCGCGCACGCGGACGGTGCGCGCCGAGGACATCGAGCTCTTCACGGAGCTGACCGGCGACCGCAACCCGCTGCACTACGACGAGGCGGCCGCCGCCGCGAGCCGCTTCGGCGGGATCATCGTCCAGGGCGGCGTCACGTCCGGCCTGCTCAACGCGGTCGTGGCGGAGGACCTGCCCGGCCCGGGGAGCGTCTTCCTGCGTGTCGAGTGGAGCTTCCGCGCTCCCGTGCGCCCGGGTGACGAGATCAGCGCCGAGGTCGAGGTGCTCGAGCGACGCGACGACAAGCCGATCCGCAAGCTGCGCACGACGATCACGAACCAGGACGGCGAGGTCGTACTCGACGGCACGGCGCTCGTCTGGACGGAGTCGCTCTGACCTAGCCGACGACCACGCGCGCCTCGCGCACGCGATGGACCCGCACGTCACCTGCCACACCCTTCAGTCGAACGGGCTCCGACTCGATCCGAAGTTCGGCGACCAGCTCTGCGGCGCCGGGAAGCGCAAGGACGTCCTCGGTGACGACGATCTCCCCGGCCGCCGACAGGCCTTGCACACGGGCTGCGATGTTGACGGTCTGCCCGAAGTAGTCGAGCCGGTCGTTCAGCGTCACGGCCAGGCACGCGCCGGAGTGGAGCCCGACCTTGAGGCCGATCAGGTCGGCGCCCGCCTCGCTGTTGAAACGCGAGATCTCGGCGCGCATGTCGAGCGCGCAACGCAGGGCGTCGAGCGGGTCGACGAAGCTCGCCATGACCGCGTCACCGATCGTCTTCACGAGTGCGCCCGAGTTGCGGGTGATGCATTCGCGCAGGAAGCCGAAATGCTGCCTGACGAGATCGAACGCCTTCATGTCGCCGATCCGCTCGTAGAGCGCCGTCGACCCCTGCAGGTCGGTGAAGAGCAGGGCCAGGTTCCGGACGGCCAGGCCTTCCCCGGCAACGATCGTCTCCGCAGCGAACAGGTCGAGGAACGTCTGGTTGGAGAGCACCTCGGCACCTGACAGGAATGGCCCCAATCTCACCTCGTAGAGGTCCGGCAGGCTCGTGATCCCCAGCGGGTAGAGCTCGTCGGTGGAGTTCGTGAACTCGATCTCGACCGGGCCGGCGTCGATCTCGGCGCGGAAGCCTTCGCTGCGCGTCCCCGTGTACTCGAACGCGAACCTGCGGGTCACGTCGGTGCGGGCGTCGCCGACGATCAGTGCGGGCCCATTCGTGAGCCAGAGGTAGCGCGGATCGGCGGTCAAGGCGAAGGTCTCGGTCTCGCCCGGGCCGACGTACGTGGTCACGAGGGCACGGTCACGCAGGTACTCGCGAATGGGCGTGCCGTCGTCCACCACGCCGCTCTGCGTGAAGCGGTAGCGGTAGAAGTACTCCTCCGGGTCGAGGCCGAGCGGGTCGTGGTAGCGCGAGCGGCGAACCTCGGGCGCCACGCTGAAGACGATCTCGATGAAGTCACTCAACTCTGCGTCGCGCTGCACGCTGCAGATCTCGCAGAAGAAGTGGGCAGTCGCCGACGTGAGCGACGCGAGCCGCTCGACGATCTCACCGCACCCGGGGCAGATGTACTGCCACTCCATCGTGAGCAGCCCGGCCTTGCGCGCGTGGAGGAACAGCTCGACGACGGCGGGCGTGTCGAGCCCGTGCTCCTGCCCGTAGCGAACCGGGTTGATCCGCACGATCGCGTCGTCGGCCGCGGAACGGACGAATGCCCCGAGCGACTCGACGAGCTCGGGATCGGCGGCGCGCTCGAGCTGGTCGAGCTTCCCGGACAGGAGCTCCTCGTTCACCGCTTTCGCGGAGGCGCCTTGCGGCATGGGCGCATCGTCCCCGCTCGCGCCGTCCCTGGCAAGACGGCCGCCGGCGTGGAGCGGGCCCCTAGGAGAAGCGGCGCCGGAACGCGCCGTAGGCGACCGCTCCGGCCGGGATGGGCAGCCAGTACGAGACGAGCCGGTACGTGAGCGTCGCGAGCAGCGCGTCTCCGGGCGTGACCCCCGCGAGCGTGAGCGTCCCGACGAGCCCGGCCTCCACGAAGCCGAGGCCGCCGGGCGTGAGCGGGATCAGCGCGAGGAGCTTGCCCGCCGTATAGGCGAGGATGACGAGCGATGGCCGCGGCTGGGCGCCGACGGCCTGCAGCGCGCAGAGCAGCGCGGCGTAGTCGAGCATCGTGCTGCCGGACGCGGAGACGATCGCTGCCTTCCAGCGGGGGCCGATCGTCCCGCGGACGAAGTCGCGCTCGGCGAGGAGCGCCTCGGGCAGGCCGGTCACCTGCCGCTTGCGGCGGATCGTCCGGTTGAGCACCCACTGGGTCCAGCGGCCGGCGAACGCCAGCGGCCGGTTCGAGGCGAACGCCGCAACGCCGGCGCCGACGAGCAGGACGAGCAGGCCGGCTCCGAAGTAGGCGGCCGTCGCGAGGCTTCGGTCGACCGCGACGCCGCCGATGATCGCGGGCAGGGCGAGCAGCGGGAGCGCCAGGACGGTGCCGAGCTGAAGCACCGTCGCCGCGGTCAGTGCGGTGGCCGCGTTGCCGACCCCGACGCCCGCGCGGCGGAGCATCCCGACCGAGAACGCGGTCGCGGTGGCGCCGCCGCCGGGCACGACCTTGCCGACGGCGTTCCCGGCGAGCTGCGCGTACGCGACGATCAGCCAGCTCTTGACGTGCATCGCGATGCGGTTCAGCTCCCAGAACAGCACGAGGCTCCCGGCCTCGCATGCCAGAGCGAGCAGCGCCCAGTACCAGGTCAGCCGCTCGAGCGACCGCGACGAGGAGAAGACGGCCGCGAGGCTGGGGAAGAGCAGGTACAGCGAGACGCCCGTGACCACGAGCAGGGCTCCCGGCCGTCCGTAGCGCCTCCACGCGGCACGGGTTCCCGTGGAGGCGGCCTGCTGCACGGCGTCCGCACGCGCTGCCTCTCCCGAGTCGGTCGACTCGCTCAGTCGATTTCGCTTTCCCGGCTCCGTTGGCCCGCGGTGTCCGTCGCGGTGACCAGCCGCGCCCCGCGGCCGTGGGTCAGGAAGCTGATCGACCAGCGGATGATGACGACGAGCCTGTTCTGGAAGCCGACGAGGTACCAGAGGTGCACGACCAGCCAGGTGAGCCACGCGATGACGCCGCTGAGCCGCAGCCCCTTGATGTCGGCGACGGCGGCGCCGCGCCCGATCGTGGCGAGGTTGCCCTTGTCGCGGTAGCGGAAGGGCGGGGTCTCGCGGGAGCGCAGCCGAGCCCGGACGATCTTCGCGGCGTAGCGGCCCTCCTGCATCGCGACCGGGGCGACGCCGGGATAGAGGACTGTCTCGCCGTCCGGCTGCTTCACGCGCACCATGTCGCCGAGGGCGAACACTTCCGAGTGGCCGGGCAGCGTGAGGTCGGGCTCGACCGTGACGCGGCCGGCGCGGTCGGTCTTCGCCCCGGTCAGCTCGGCGAGCCTCCCGGCAAGGGCGGATGCAGTGACGCCCGCCGCCCAGATCACGGTGCGGCTCGGGGTGCGCTCTTCCCCGACCGTGATGCCCTCGGCGTCGATGCCGGTCACCATGCTGCCCGTCAGGACGGTCACGCCTAGCCGCTCCAGCGACCGCGCGGCCTTCGCCGAGAGCGACGGAGGGAAGCTCGTGAGCACGCGATCGTCCGCCTCCACGAGCAGGATGCGCGCTTTGCGGGGGTCGATGGCGCGGAAGTCGCGGCGCAGCGTGTCGCGCGCGAGCTCGCCGATCTGGCCGGCCATCTCGACGCCCGTCGGCCCGGCGCCGACGACGGCGAACGTCAGCCACGCATCCCGTGCGGCCGGGTCGGGCTCCCACTCGGCGGCCTCGAAGGCGGCGAGGATCCGGCTGCGCACGACGAGGGCGCTCTCGAGCGACTTGACCTCGGCGGCGTGCTCGCGCCACTCCTCGTGGCCGAAGTACGCGTACTGCGACCCGCCGGAGACGATCAGCGTGTCGTACGGCAGCGCGGCAGGAGCGGGAGCGCCGTCGACGGGGCGCAGCCGGAGCTCGCGGGCGTCGAGGTCGAAGTCCGCGACCTCGGCCATCAGCACGCGTACGTTGCGGTCGCGCTTGAAGATGGCGCGGAGCGGATAGGCGATCTCGCCGGGGTTGAGCGCGCCGGTCGCGACCTGGTACGTGAGCGGCTGGAAGAGGTGGAAGTTGCGCCGGTCGACCAGCGTCACGTCGACGGGTGCGCGCCTCAGCTTCTGGACCGCCTGCAGCCCGCCGAAGCCGCCGCCGACGACGACCACCCGATGCCGGTCGCCGGTTGCGTCCCTCTCCATGACGCGATGGTCGCACGACAGGCCCCGCCGGTCGTCCGATCTCTACGATGCTGCGATGGCGAGCTTCCTGCACACGATGGTCCGCATCACCGACCCCGACCGCAGCCGCGCGTTCTACGAGGCACTTGGGTTCCGCTTCGATCGCGAGATGGACATCGTCCGAAACGGCGAGGTCGAGGCGACCAACTACTTCTTCTCGCTCGGCGACGACGAGTCCGTGCTCGAGCTGACGTTCAACCACGACGGCCGCACGTACGACCTCGGCACGGGCTACGGCCACATCGCACTTGTTGTCGACGACCTGGACACGTCGCTGGCGGAACTGTCCGGCCAGGGCATCCAGCCGGAGCGCGAGCCGTACCGCGTCCGCGAGGGCGGCAGCCGGATCTGCTTCGTCCAGGATCCGGATGGATTCCGCCCGTCGGTACAAGGATACGCCGCATGACGCGGTATCTCCACACGATGCTTCGCGTGACCGACCCCGAGCGCACGCGCGCGTTCTACGAGGCGCTCGGGTTGGAGTTCCGCCGCGATATGGACATCGTGCGCGACGGTCAGCGGGAGGCCACGAACTACTTCTACGGCGTCCCCGGGCAGGACGAGGAGTTGGAGTTCACCTACAACCACGATGGCCGCACCTACGAGCTTGGGACGGCGTACGGGCACATTGCGCTCGCCGTGGATGATCTGGACGCGACGCTCGCCGCGCTCGCGGGGCAGGGCATCCAGCCTGACCGCGAGCCCTACCGCGTCCGTGAGGGAGGTTCGCGGCTCACGTTCGTGACAGACCCCGACGGCTACCGCGTGGAACTGATCGAGAAGGTCTAACGGACAGCCCGAGTGTCCGACGCGCTCAGGTCGGCGGGTAGTGCTCGATCCGACGCACGGCCTTGAACCCGCGGAGCCCGAAGTAGAACAGGGGCAGGGCGAACACGAGGGTGGACGCGACGGAGGCCCATCCGCTGACTACCAGCCCGCCGACGATCGCGGAGACCAGCGTCGCCACGAGGTAGACCGCCACCCAGACCGGGTGCTTCTCGATCACCTCACGACGGGCGATCGTGACTGCGACCGAGGCCGTCATCGTCAGCGTGAGGTGAGCCTGTGCGCTGAACGCACGTCGTGTCGACCCGCAATCCGGGTAGGGCGTCCTCTGGTCTCCGGGTGTCCCGGGATCATCGTCTAACTCGCGGTCGCACTCGGCGCATCGGACGCTCGTCGGAGCGGGTCCCGCGGTGAGGGCGTCGTCCATGAGGACATTGTTGCTTGCGGCACCGTCGCTGCGGGCGTCCCGGCGCTACACGGGCGCCGGCTCGGACAGGCCCGGGAGCTTCACGACGACGCGGCCGGCCGGGCACTCCTGCGAGGGAGGTTCCCGCCGCTCCGCGAGGAGGCCCTCCTCGGCCAGTCGCATGAGGTGGCGCGTGCTGGCGCCGTCGATGGCGGCCACGACCACCGCGCGTGGCGTCGGTCCGTTCGCGGCGAGGTAGGCCTCTGCGGCGTCGGCAATCCGGTTCAGGCGTTCGCGCACTTCGCGTTTCCGGGCAGTCCCCGGGGACGTCGAGGGCTTGTCGGCGGGAGGCTTTGACTTGGCAGGACGACGCCCAGGCTTGCGCTTGGTCGCGGTCACGACGGGCGCGAGGCCGTGCGTCTCCCTGTGTAGGCGCTGCTCCTGCAGCGCGTGGGCCGCAGGGGCACTCATCGCCCAGCTACAGCCGGGAGCGCTGCACCTCACGACCAGTGGGAGCAGGGCAGCCTCCGCTGACTCGCGCTCGCGCTGCTCGCGTTGCGCGTCCGCGTTGTAGTTCGTGGCCGGCGGCGAGAGAGGATGGCGCTTGAGGTGGGGCAATCTAGGCGGCCGCCGACGGCGGGCTGTTGCCCCAGGTCTTGCCCACGGGACAGACGAGCATCGGGTTGAGCATTTTGAGGCGGATGTCGAACGCCTTGGCGATCGCAGTCCTGTCCTCGTGCCCGGGGTGGACGCGCTCTGGCGGGTAGGTGGCGACGAGTTCGGCGTACTGGCGCCGTCCCTCGGCGCTCAGGCCGTCGCCCTCGATCAGGTCAGCCCAGGCGGAGTGGACGCCCTCCTCCAAGATGCCGGTGCGCTGGACGCGGCGGAACCCGCGCGCGCATGCCGCGGCGCCACAGAGACGCTGCGTCGGGCTGCGCATCTGGAATGAGGCTCCGCAGAACGAGCACGAGCGAGTCGGATAGGTCTTCCGGGTTGCCACTACTGACTATCAAGCACTCGGGGACGACTGACTGCGACAGAACCTCCAACAACGGCGCTGGCAGGCCGTCTGCGCGTCCGCCACAGACAGGACGCCCGCGAGCGACAGAGTGTCTGTCGGACGACGGGGCTGGAAACGACCGCAGCGCTGCTCGCGACGTCGCGAGACCCACCCCCGTTCAGAACCTGACGGCGGCGCGAGCGCTCGTCGTCAGGGATCCTTGGGACGAGATGCGCGTCCACCCGTTGCGGGCTTTCGACCTTCCGGATGTAGGCAATCACCTCATCCACTTCACCGGCCGCACTGGCGCGCGGTTCGGCGTTCCTGCCGACATTCGCGACCTGAGCGCGCCAGATCGCCTCGCGCAGATCCTGTACCAGGCCAGGATCCGAGCGATCCCGACGTTCGGCACTGGCGGACGGCCGGTCGTCGCGTTCACTGAAAGCGCGCAAGCCGCCGTGCGGCGTTTTGATCGGCGACGGGCGCTATACGCCCTGGGGCATCGGCTTCTCGAAACAGGTCATCTTTGAACAGGGCGGGGGTCCCGTTCTGTACGTGCGCGGCGACGAGTGGGACGTGACGACGGAGCACGTGCCGGACCCCGTGCGAGCCAGGCTCGTTCGCTTCTGGCCAGGCGCGACGTGGGAAGCGGGCGATCCGCTGCTGATCGACGGCTCCCAGCTGTTGCCGGACTCGCTCGCGAACCCGTCAGAGTGGCTCCACGAACGCGAGTGGCGAGTCCCCCAGGACGTGACCTTCGGATGGGAGCGCGTCAAGTTCATGATCGTCCCCGCGGTGGAGTGGGCGATCGGCCAAGCACACCAGTACGGCGTCGTCTACGGGGGCGAGTACGAGACGCACTTCAGGCGCATTCCGATCGTCGCGATCAACGCGACCGGGCAACTGCTCCACGACGGTTCTGGCATCTGGCTCGGCCGATAGCGCGAACCATCGGTCGCTAACGCTGAGAAGCCGGGTGCTTGCTGCGCCTGTTGGGGTCACGGCGTCGCGGGTTGCCGTGTGGGACGTGATCGCGTAACGATCCGACCTTGAGTCTGTTCCCCGCGAGTGCACTGTGAGCGTCACGCTTTCGAGCCCCAGCATGGGCCGCGTTCCCTGGCCGTCGTGAGGTTCTCAGGCGACAAGGAGATCATCCCGTGCTTGCCCGGCGCCTACTTCGACAAGATTTTCTCGAACCTACGCGCCGACCCCGTCGCAGCGAGCGACTTGCTTCGCCGAGCAACAGCGGTCTTTGCGGACTTCGAGCATGCGATCGAGGAGGACGGCTGGGCGTACGGCGACGTCATGGTGGGTGTCGGAGACCGCTCCCCGCCGATTCCGGGGAAGGATGGCGCGCCAGTGGCCGCTGCGTACGTTGTTGACGACGCCGACGGTCGCCCGATGGCCCAAGTGGTCACGAGGGTGAAGGCCACTGACTCTCGCCTGGGGGCGACGACGGATTTCGAGCCGCCGCTCCTCGGCGAGAACCCGACGGTGGCAGAACTTGGGTTCTGGGCGCTGTGGGATTGGACGGTCGCCGTCTGCGTCATCAAGCAAGCCGAAGACATGGTGATCGTGGCACTTGAACGGATGACGATGCAGCTGGGCCTCCACGAGGTTCAGGGCGTTCCCGGCATCACGGAAATCGGTTTGACTCCGGCGATTGTCTGGCGCGGCTCGACTACGAATGATCGCCTTGAACCCCCAGCGGGTACCCCTCTTGCGTTTCGGTGCCCCTGGACGCGATGTCCTCATCGCCAGTCAGTCTCCTCCCGGAGCGACGCACGAGTAGCAGTTCGCGGTTAGCTTCTTTCCATGCGGCTCATCTTCGGGACGGCCACGATGCTCGCGTGCGTCTCATTGGCCAGCGCCGCGGATGCGGCTACTTCTAAGTCGTTCGAGGCCAAAGCTGGGAAGGGTCACGTTGCGTTGTACTTCGACAACGCGGCCTGCTCTACCGACGAGGTCGGCGACCTGCGGACGCGCATCGTCGGCGGCATGACGTTGTCGACATCGTTTTGGCGCCGGGCGGGTCCCGAAGCTCAAGGTGCCAAACGTATTTCATGGGTTCCGGCCCGACAACGGGCCGCTCTACGTCCCTGTTCCTGGCGGCCACATTTCCGCAGCCGAGAAGTCAAATCAGTGGCATTTCATGCCGGATCGGAAGTTGACTTCCTGGGAAGAGCGGAACGTTCCCCGAGACCTTCACTTTCACTGGATATACCGGTGGCACGGGATTCGCACGCAAGCTCGACGTGCGACGGTTCCTTGTCGTCCATCACGTCGTCCTCCCCGAGCAGGTCTGGTGCGGCACGGACGGATTCGTGAACTACCTCATCAACCACCTCCGCCCGATCCGTTCCCGAAAATGGCCGGCTCTACTGCTGGACCGAGTCGCGCTACTGGGTCGCTATTTCTCGGCTCTGATGTGTTCCGGGAGCGTAAGGCCCGTGATCCCCGTCTTTCGCTACCGGCGCGCCTGCCTCACCCGAAAGACTGCGTCGAGCAGCTGACGCGCTGCCTGCTCCGCCGCATCGAGGTCTGTCCATGTCCAGCGTGGGTCGACGGGATCGTTGTTGATCGAACGCGCCTCTAGGCGGCAACGCACACCCTCGCCTGTCGCCTCGTCGGGGTCGAAATGGATTACGACGTCCTTGAGCGTGTCGAATGAATGCATGCCGCGACGATTGCCTCGCGCGCCGGCCTGTCGGCGCGACTACCCCGAAAGCGCAGCGCGAGCGTCCTCGGGCAGCTGCTCCACGAGAGCGGCGAAGCACTGCTCCGCCTCCTGGATACTCGCCAGCGCCTGCGCGTACCCGACGGCCGCGTAGGAGCCGGCCGCCATCGGTCCGTACTCGACGGCCTGAGCGAGGAGCGCGGCTTTCATGCCGGCAAGCTCCGCGCGATAGGCGCGTAGCTCCTCGGCAGAGACGCGCTCGCGGCGCGGGCGGAGTAGGCGGAGGATGCTCACCTTACGATCAAGCGGACGTAGGGTCGCGCGGCCGCGAGCCAGGGCCGGCGCGCGCTCTCGTGATGGCCGCGGCTCGCACCCGCCGCGTGCGCCTCGCGCCGAGCTAGGACGCGCGCCGCGCGAGCAGGCCCGTGGGGGTGAGCGGCTCGATCATGTCCATGACCGCGCCCAAGTAGTCATCCAACGCCTGCGCGACATCGGACGGCGAGCCAACGACGTTGAACGTCGGCTGTTCACCGTCCCTGGGAATCATCAGCCCACCGTAGGACGTCAGGACCCTGCCGCCAGCGTCAACGTTGAGTTGCTTGGTGACGCGCGGGTTCTTCGCGCTCCGGTGCACGACGTGGTCATCCCGGAAGTCGACTACGCTCACCGAGAGCGCCTGTGCCTGGGCATGAACCTCGGCGTGACCTACAAGTCCACGCTCGGCTCCTACCGCCGGGAGGTGTTTCGCGAGTCCTGAGTGTTTACCGAGCATGATCCTATTAGGCGCGAGCACGCGGTCGATGAGCCCGGCGACGTCATCCAAAAGGACACGCGCGAACACGTAGAACGTTTCCACCCGGTACTGAAGAAGGAAGTACGCGCGGTGTTCTGCATCCATGAGGCCTGTGCCGCTCTGGCCAGGCGGGTAGCGCCCGGCATGCACCTCATCCATGTACGCCCGAAACGCGTCTCGCGCGTCCGCGAACTCCACTGCGGCCGCGTCAGTATCGGAGAGCGCCATCCCGAGGTACTCCAACGTCAGGCCGACGTTTCCGGCCGCGACCCACACGAGAAGGTCGCGCCGTTCGTTCGAAGCTCCGTGCAGCTGTGAGAACTCGATGAGACGGTCCCGCGACATGCGGAGCAACGTAGCGGCCCGCGAGCCAAAGGCCGAGACTCGTCGTCTCGTGGATACCGCGCGACTCGGTTCCCGGAACGGTGTCACGGTAGTGACCGGTTCCGTCCTGAACCGACCGGTTCCCGGGAACCGGTGGGAACCGATCGGGAACCGGTGGGAACCAGTCACAGTGGAACCGCTCAAAGCACGTAGCAGGCCCGTTTGACCGGTTCCCGTCACCGTGGGAACCGGTCGTCACAGTTCCCACCTACTCGGACCGGTTCCCACCGGTTCCGGGGGGCACGTAGTGCCCCCGGTGGGAACCAGTCAGAGGGGCGCTACTTGCCGCGCCGTGCCCGCTGGCGACAGGCGTCCGAGCAGTACTTCGCGCGGGGGCTCTTCGAGGTAAATGCCTGCCCGCAGACCGCGCAGTTCTTCGCGTCCGGCGAGATGGGCTCGTGCCACGAGTACAGCCAGCTGTTGCGTGGGCCGGCCTCGGCCAGGACGGACGCCTCGTTCTCGCTGCGCCCCATCTCCGCCAGCGCCTCGATCACGTCGGCCTTGCGGCCGCCGACGCGCTCGAATACCGCGTTGCCGCTCAGTCGACGCCAGTTCTCGTTCTCGGCCTTGGCCGCTTCCCGCAGGGCAGCGCGGATCTTCTCGCGAAGCTCCTCTCCCTTCTCGGCTTGGAGGCGCATCGTCTCCATGAACTGCGCCTGGACGCGGGGGTCGTCCGACTCTGTGCCCGAATCCTTCTCGGGCACCTCACGGAACACGAAGCGATAGCCCTCCGGGCCGGCGACAGCGGCGCGCGCCTCGTCTCCTTCGACGGGCTCGCCGCCGAGCTCGAAGCACTGCACCTCCGGGATCGGCGCGGCGAGGGTGTTCTTCGTCCGCGTCACCTCGATCATCCCGAGCGTATGGGCGTCGAAGGGCTTCACGCACTTCACCTCAAGCTCCGCCTTGGCAGCGGCGCCCTTGTGGCGCGATCCCACCGGACGCCCGGAGGTGTCGTGTCCTACGTGGTCGATCATCACCGTCGCGGCGTCGAGCTTGCGCGCGGGCGACAGGTAGGCGTTCATCCACTTGGCCACATCCACGCCGTTGTTCTCGTTCAGGTTGGCCGCGGCCAGTACCTCCGTCTGCGCGTCCACGACGATCAGCGCGGGCCGCCTCGCCTGCAGGAGCAGTTCCCAGCGCGCCTGCGACTCGTCAGAGCCGTCGAGCGAGGGGAACTCGAAGTAGGTGAAGTGCTCCTCCACCGTGTCCGCCCTCACCCTGAGCGCGAGCAAGCGCGATGCGAGTGCTACTCGGCCCATCTCCTCGTCTACCCAGAAAACGGAGCGCCCCGCGGCCATCACGACGGCGGCCTGCGCGAGGACGAGCCAGGTTTTAGCGCTCTCCTTCGCACCGAAGACGACGAGGTGCTGCGCGGCGACTACGAGCTTCGGCACAAGCATCTCCGGTACGCGGTAGCCGCCGCGCATCACCTCCGCGAGGTCTACGAGTCCGAGGCTCTCGCCGTGCTCATGGCTCTTCGCGACCGCACCCTTGAATGCGTCCCAGATTGCCTGCTCTTCGGGGTCGAGCGTGGCGCCCATCGCAAGCTTGAGCGCTAGCGCTTCGGGGAAGGTGTCCGCGCCGACGAAGGGGTTATCTACCCATCGCGCGACTCGCTCCTCCCGGTACTCCGCCAGCGCCGCGCGCACGACCGTGGCGGCGACCTGCGCCGCGGGCTGCGTCCAGGGTCGGCCGGTGACGCTTTGATAGCTCTTCGCGACGGACAGCGTGTCGGGGAGGGAACTCGCTCGCCCTCTCCGGCACGGTGGACGGTGTCGCGTGTTCCGTCAGCAAGCGCGACTCCGAAGGTGACGGGCTCGGCCGTCCTCAGAAACGCTGCACGGGACGCTCTCATCCAGCGACGTGATGGGCGCCATCGTGCTCACCACACCACGCTCCGCGGTGCTCGCTACTGCCTCGGGAGCTACGCCGTGAACGACGGCGGTACTGCCGGTGTTCTCAGATTCCATTGCATGAGTCCTCCTAGATTTCCCGCAGGTTCACGGGGTCGCTTTCGGAAATCGGCGGCTCCGCGAAGTGCCCGCTGTAAAGACCGTATCGGGGGAGTTCCCCCTGTTAACGCAATGCGCCCCGGAGTATCCGGGCCGCCGCGCCAAGAGACTTCGATCCGGGAAAGCGGAAGCCACCATCCGCATCCATTCAACAGTATCGGCCTCGCGTATCTCGGGCGTCTCTCTCCCGGCGCGGAGTCACGCGGCCAGCGGCGCCACCTCCCGCTCCCCGGCATGCCGCATGAACTCGGCGCGAGACGACGCTCGGGTCGACGAAGTAGGTGGCCGCGATCGAGGCGTGCCTTTCCCCGGCGGCGACCCTGCGCAGGACGTCCGCCTCCGCGTCCGACCCGGGCGCGATCGCGAACGGTCGGCCTGTGGACCGGATCGAGACGCCGGCAGCACGGAGGTCATCGGCGCGCACGCGCAGGCTGCCCACCGTTGCGCGAGCGGATGCGCCCACGTTGTAGTCGCGGGCGGCCTGCTCGATCGACTCGGCGGAGGCTGGCTCGGGGTTGCGCTGCCGGCCTCCCACGGGCCGGATCGTGGCTCCTTCCTGAATTAGCTCCTCGCGCGAGACCCGGTAGCGGCTCCGGACCTCCAGCAGGGAGAGCCCGCCCTCGTACGCGCGGACGGCCGTCGTGATCGTCTCCGCGTTCGGGCGCATCCCGCGCGGTCGGGGCTGCTCTCCGTGCCGGCGGACCTCGCGGGCGATTGTTCGCGGCGAGACGCCGAGCGCCCGCCCGAGTGTGCTCGGTGGATTCTCCACCGTGGACGTAGCGCTCGACGGCCTCCCGGGCCTCCTCAGGCGTCAGCGGCCGGCGCCGGATGCGCTCGCCGGCCCTCCGCAGGCCGCCAGCACGGTCTTGTCGCTCGCTCCCATCGCCGCGCAGACTTGACCCATCATCGTCAGCCCGGAGACGTAGAGCGCGCGGGCGCGCTCCGCCTCTCGCGCCGTCAGCCGCGTGCGGCGGCGATCGCTCCATGCCATCTCTGTCCTGCGCTCTCCTCACGTGGAGGATTTAGCAACCGGCGAGCACTTCTTTATGCGCTTGATCTAGAAGTGGCCAGAACCCGACGCCGCCGAAGTTCATTGCCCGCGACATCGTGGACGGCACGCTCAGCGTGCCCACGTCAAAGCACGCGGCGCGGCTCGCACAGGCATACGCCTCCGGAGCGCCTCGACGCGCTTCCAGCGCAGGCCGTCCAGCGCGACCTACAGGGCTTCGGGCTCGCCCCGGTCGCGCGCATCTCTGACGGAAGGAGACGCTCATGCCAGTGAAGACAAAGCCCGCGGCCGAAGAGGTCAGCGCGGCCGTTATGACGATCAAGGAGGCCGAGCGCATCGAGCAGGAGGCCGCCGAGTTCGAAGGAGACCTTGCGCAGGCGCGTGAGGTCAAGGCCGCCGCAGAGGCGGCCGAGGCCGAGGAAGTACCGCCTGCAGAGGCTTGCCGGCGACCTAGCGGAGTTCGAGAAGCTCGCGTCCGAGCTTGTCGCCGAGCAGGACAAGTCCGTCGAGCGATTCATCGCTCAGGCCGTGCAGGCCAAGGCGAACCAGGCCCTGACCGGCGCGACCTGGATTGGTGCTCCCGCTATCTCCTTCTACGCGCGCCAGGGTGAGATGCCGGTCGGGCCAGCGAAGTAGTAACAAGCTCTCGAACGTCGGCGGAGACGCCCCGGCGAGGTAGGTTGCTGCGGCCGGGGCGAGCACTTTCAAAGACGTCGCGCTCGACTTCGAGCGCCATGGCCGCTACGAAGAGCAAGAGCCGCACGGTCAAGATCCCGCCGCACACGCGCGGAGTTCAGAGCGAGCGGCGGACAACGGCGGGCAGACTGGAAGCGGTTCGTCCGAGAAGGTGTTCCGCGAGGCCGGAAGCGCAAGGCGTCCCGCGCCGATGTCGGCGCCTGAAGGCACGAGCACTGCGCGCCCGGGAGAGGCAGAACGGCGGACGTGTGGCGTTCCTCGGCCCGGAGGTCTCGCGCACGGGCGCGTACTTCGATCGAGACGCGATCGCCCGGGCGGCGAACTTCCGCGCGCTCGGCGTGGGCGGGATCGAGGCTCCGCTGTCGATCTACTTCTACACGCGCACTGGCGACGTCGGGGTGACGGAGGACGGACGCCGCACCGGTCCGGAGATCCGTCACGCCGGGTTCCACGAGGGCGTCTACATGATCGGCGTCGCGGATGACCTCTCGCCCGACGAGGCGCGCTGGGTCCTCGCCCATGAGCTTCGCCACAGCGTCGGCGGCTCGCACGGTGAGGCCGAGTGCAACGACTGGGCCGACGTCGTATCGACAGCGCACCCGAACATCATCCGGGACGTCCGAGCGAGCAGCGCGGCCGGTCAGGGGTCATCTCGCCCCGGTCACGGGATGGTCTCCGCCGGCCGCAGGCTCGCTCGAGGTTCCGCGAGATGGCCGCAGGATTCTCCGCCGAGGTGAAGGGCATCCGGGAGCTTGTCGCTTCGCTCGGGCAGTTGGATAGCGCGACGCGGCGAGAGCTTCGCGCGGTCGGCCGGCGCATCGCGGAGGACGCTGCGCGCCGGGCGGTCGAGCACGCGGAGAGCCAGGGATTTGGGCCGCCAGGGCGATCGGGTCAGGGAAGCGGAAAGCTCGTCCGGTCCATCAAGCCCGCGGCTCCGTCGTCGCGCGGGTACGTGGCCGGCGCGGCGATCCGCGAGGACGCCAAGAACGAGCGCACCGGCTACCCCTATCCCCTCGCCTACGAGTTCGGCAAGGCCGCGCGCTGGAATCGTTCCTTCCTGTATCTTGCGGTCGAAGAGGAGCGGGTATTCGTGCTCGCGGAGGTCACGGCCGCAGTCAATCGCGCCGTCGGGCAGGCGTTGTAGCCCGTGCCTTCGGCACCCCCGAGCAGGTCGAGAATGGGGCCCGATCGCCGGCCCGTCGAAGCGCAAGGCGAAGGCCGCAGAGGGTTCGGCTCGTCGAGCCCGCGAGGCTCGGACGCGAGGGTCGCGTGCGAGGCGGAAGCGGCCGTGCGCGCCGCGGCCGTCGCGAACGCGGGTCCGGTAGCGACACGGGAGGTCAGCGGCGCGCCCCCGAGCGCGCGCCGCTGTGTCGTTTCCCACCGCGCGCTACTTCAGATCCACTGCGCGCACCGGAACTCCAAGAGATGCAACCGACTTCGATCCGTTGTTTAGTTCAAATGCAATGGGTTCGAGCGTGGCGGCATCAAACACGAGAATCATCGACGAGCCGCGCGGCGGAGTCTTCGCACGCGCGTACTTCGCCTCAAAGTTGCCGCGGAGTTCCATGATGAACACATCGGTGCTCGCGTCTGTGTCTGGTCCTTCGACGCCGAACAGAGAGTTCGCAGCTTGAAGCGTCGTCGAGACCAAGGCCCCGCCGTACGGCTGTCCTTCGCCCGCGTCACGGGCTGTCGCGAGCGCGGTCGTTCTGATCTGTGCGACCTGCGACGCATTTGGCGGGACGCTCGCCGCAAACGACCTATGCCCGGCTCCGCCTGACCGCGTAAGAAGGGCGGCCACCACCACCGTCACCAACAGAGTCGTCACGAACGCGGCGAGAAGGAGCCCGCGCCGTCCGAATCTCCGACGAACCACAAGCAATGTCGACATTTCAGAACTCACCTCCTGATGGATCCTGGCTGCGGGACGATCGCCTCAGTTCTGGTAGTGATAGGCGGCGTAGTCTTGATACCCCGAATACCAGTTCGTGTACTCGGGACCGCCTGCGGGCTTGTTGGCAATCACCGAGCCGGGCCAGTAGTAGCTCCACGAACTGCCATCGGACGCCCTCTTCTGCAAATACCAAGAGTCGGCCGTGACCTGCTCCGAGGTTTCGTTTGCCTCTGAGCCGGTTTCGATCACGCCGGACTGGTTTGCGTGACACATAGCGGTGTTGTCGATGAAATGCGATGGCGAGCCGGGCGCAGTCATGTAGATCGCGTGCTGGTAGTTGTTGTTGTAGGAGATCTTGAAGTTGAACGTCTGGTAGAGCGAGTACGCCATTGACAATGGGTAGTACTCCAAGTATTGCGCGCCATTGCAACCGCCGCCATCCTGCTCGGCCCAGTAGCCGGAGAGAGCCCTGTTAGATCCAGTCACCCGCTTGCCGCGGGTAACGCCGGCCTCAGTCCACGTGTTGCAGTTTGTCCCGTCAGCAAAGAGCTGCGGATCGCACACCGTGATACCAGAGAGAGCGAACGCCGTCCCTCCCTCGTCACTCATCCGATAGACGGTGACCTGTGCCAGTCCGCCGGTATAGAAACCAGCGTCCTGCGCATAGAACTCTGCGAGCCCGTAACACCGGTTGTATCCCGCGCATCCGGCGGATGCGCTACTCGCAAAACTCCCCGCGAGCACACAGGCCGCCGCCAGAACACTTGCTACCACCGCCGTACGAACGGTCGCCCTCATCACATCCTCCTCCTACGAAGCCTCCGATAAGCGGCGTGACACTACGCCTCCGAAAAGACGCTGTCTACTGTCCTCTAAGGCCATGTCTTTTTCTGCGGAGCGCGACTGCCGAGTCCTCTTCGATCCTCCCGCAGTCATCAGGACTGTTCTCGCCCCGAAGCCGCTGCGTGCGGCGCAGGCGCGCGCGGCCGCTCTCGCCGCGGGCGACGCGAGGACGCGCGTGGGCCGCCGACGTACGAGTGCCATTGCACCCTTGAAGCTAGCGGCGTCCTCCGGAGCTATCGGTAACGACCGGCGAACGCACGACTACTACGGCCGGACGCTCTCCTCGTGGTCGAGAAGGTCACGGAGCGCAATGTCGAAGGCCTCCGCCTCCACCTTCCTCTCCAACGCGCGCAGGTGGCGCGTGACGATGGCGGTCGTCGTCAGCACGCCGAGCGCCCAGGCGAGGAAGGCGACGAAGCCGAGCGCGGCCGCGAGCAGGCCTGACGCGACCACGAGCGCCACGGACGTCGCGTAGAGCTTCACGTCGCCGCGTCCCATGAGGACGAGGCTAGGTCGGACCGCGCATCACTTCAAGACCGGGGCGTCGGTAGCCGCTGCCGTGTAGCTCTTGCCGCGGCGGGCCGGCCGAGCCTTTAGCGCAGCCTGCTCCAGTAGCCAGTCGTCGCGAGCGAACCGCCAGTGCACAGGAGGTACCAGCCCAGCGCTTTGCGCGGCTTCGCTCGCTCGCCGAACCATGGGCTCAGTGGTTGGATCGGGATTAGTTCGTCACGCCGCCCGTCGCCGCGAGCCGCTTGTAGTAGCGCTTGCCGTTGTCGCACCTGACGAGGCCGCCGCCCATGTAGAGCGTCACGGTGTCCCCGCGCCGGTTCGAGTTGTAGTAGCTGACACCGCGCCCGATTGCTAGGGACGTCCCCCAGCCGGTCCACCTGACGTTCTTCATCCACAGCGACTGCGCCTCGTACCACACGTTGAACCGCGCGGGGGTCTCGACAGGGCGTCCGTAGCCCTGCCAGTTCACCGGCGCGTACACCTGCGAGTCGCCGGGCCGGGCGAAGCTCAACGGCGCGGCAAGCAGCGCCGTCGCTACGGCAAGTAGCAGGACCCGCGTTATGGCACCATCGGCGCGCATCCTTCGACTCTAGGCCGAGCCGTCTGCCCGATCAACGTTCGGCGTCCGCTCGGGTACCGTGGCCCATGATGAACGTCCGAATCGGCCTTCTTGTCATCGCCTCGGCGTGCACGCTCGTTCTCGCGCTCGCGGATCTGTCAGGCGCGTGGAAGGTCGCGGTTGCTCTCGTCGGCGTCGCCTTGCCGCTCATCGTGGCCGTGCTCGGCGAGAAGGCCGACGGAGACGCCCTCGCGAGTGTCTACTACAGGACGCCCCAGGGACAAGACGAAGTTGTCATCGCGTCCAAGATGAACTACCCGCTACCGCCTCCGCCATGGCGGTCGGGTTCGAGGAGGTTCCGTACGGCCCTAAGCAGACGGCGCGCGAGCTAGCCGGAGTCGGACAGGTTCAACGTGTGCGGCCGGGCGCGATCCGCGTGCGCCTCGGAACCAAGCTCAGGCCTTCTCGCAGGCGACGCCGTCCTTGTCGCGGTCGAGCCCGCGGTTGTAGCTCATCGCCTTGTTGTAGAGCGCGGTGCTGCGCTTGAAGTTCGTTACCGGGTCACCGGACGTCTTGTCGCGTGCGCCGGCCCGGCCGATGCCATGCGGGTATGTCCGGTTCAGGTTCGTGCAGTTCTTGAACAGCTTCGGTGCAACCGTCCCCGCGCCGGTCGCGGAACCGGCGAGCGTTAGAGCGAGGATCAGTGCGGCGGCAAGGCGGGGCACGCGCGCAGCGTGACGCCGAACCTGTCGCGTGTCAACGTCCGTACGCAGGTGCCGATTTCTTCGGTTGCGGCCCTGAAGCCGCGCAACCTCTGGCGCAGGCCGAGCGAGCAGTGACGCACTTGCACGTCTTGTCCGACAGGTCGGGTTCACTGGCTCGGTGCATCGCATTGTTCTCGTCGCCGTGATCGCGGCAGCAGTGGGCGGTTGCGGCGGTGCTGACGCCTCGTGGGAGGACTCGCCCGAGCAAGGCGACACTGCGAGCATCCGCCACTTCGAGCACGCAGAGCTAACAGCGCGCGCGTCAGGCACGTTTCCCCCGTGCGGCAGTGGCAGCAGCCCTGATCCCTGCGTGCCGCGCGCTTGCAAGAAGAAGGACGGAACGGCTGGCAAGTGGTTTGTCGTTCTAGACATCGAGCGGTTCGAAATCAGTTCCTACTCGCCACGGAATGAACTCCGAACGAGCGATAACGCAAGAGACGCGAAACTCCTCGACGAGGACGCTCACGATTCTGATTACTGGCTGACGGTGGGCGTGGGCCCGTCGCAATACATGCTTTGCGACCGAAACTAGGCAGGCTCGCCGTGTTTCCGGGCGCCTGCCAGCCGCCTCTCGTGCGTACGCGGCAGCTGGCGGCCGGCGCCTACGCGGCGAACGCGAGCACCTGCGCCGCGTGCTCTTGAAGCTCGCGCTGTCCCTGCATGCGCGCCACGAGCGTCTCGTCCGGCTCCTCGTGGCCGGCCCAGACGATCGAGAGCCGCTCCTCGGGCGGAGGGCTCCATCGGCTCTTGCCGCCGCGCGTGAGTGCGATGCTGGCGATGTACTGCCGGCAAAGCTCGCGCTCGCGCTCAATCGGCCAGTCCATTCCGAAGAGGTCGGCTGTCGGCACGACGGCGGCGCCCGGCTCCGGAGTCTCGCGGAGCGCTCGCTGCGCCTCGCGCAGTATCTCGCGCTGTTCCTGGACCATCGCCACGTAGCTCTCGCGCCCGAGCCCCGAAAGTAGGCGCGGGTCGGCCAGGGCGTCGAGGTCGCGCTGAGCCCTTTCGACAGCCGCGGCGACCTGCCGGTAGCTCTCCACGGCGTCCATCGTCGCGGAGAGTGTCCCGTCCGAGAGGGCGTCCACGAGCAGCGACGCGACGACGGCGTCCACGCGGTCCGCGCGGGCAGAGGCCGGCGCGGTGCAGTCGCCAGAGGAGCGGTAGCGCTTGCAGAAGTAGACGGGCTCGCGCTTGCCCGTTTTCGGATTCTTTGCGCCCGTCACGGAGAGCTTGTGGCCGCAGCCGGCGCAGGTGAGCAGCCCGGAGAGCATGGCGCGCGAGGCGATCGTCCCGTCCTTCGCGTGCATACGCCCGACGCCCTGCGCGGCGTGCCACTCCTCGGCCGTCACGATGGCCGGGTGCGCCTTCGGCGTCACGGTGCCGGCGGCGTCGCCGCGGGCCTCCCCGAGATAGCAGCGGTTCTCGATCATCGGGCGCATGGCGCTCTTCGATCGGCGCACGCCGTTGTCGCAGAGGAACTTCGCGAGCGAGAGCCACGAGTCGCCGCGGGCTCGGCGGAGGAACACCTCGCGCGCGAGCGCGACGGTCTCCGGGGTGTCGAGCGTCAGCGGGGCGCGCTTGTGCGCGCGGACGTACCCGAGCGGCGCACGCGCGGAGACGTGCACGCCGTCCGTGACGGCGCGACTCGTCGCCTCCGCCCACCCGTCGCGGCGAGCTTTCCACTGCTCGCGCGCGATGCCGGCCAGCACGCCGATTACAAGCTCTCCCGAGGGTGCGGCCGAGTCCACGCCGTCCGCCACGCCCACGAGCCGCGCACCCGAGCGCTCCATCCGGTCGAGCGCCTCGAAGGTGTGCCGCGGCGAGCGTGAGAAGCGGTCGAGCCGGTAGACGATGATTCCCGCGCTGTCGCCCTCCTCGCACTCGCGGACGAGCCGGCCAAGCTGGCGGTCGTCCAACGCCTTCACGCCCGAGACGTCCTCCTCTACGACTACCTCTCCAAGCTCGACGTCGTGAAGCTCCGCCCACTGCTCGATCTTCTCGCGCTGGACGGTCGGCGAGATGTACGAGTCGCCCTCGCGGCCACCCGTCCGACTAACCCTCACGTATCCGCTCATCCGATTCATGGCATGCCCTCCGGTGTATTGACGGTATCGACCGACTCACTGCACCGACGGACACAATCCGGACGGCTACCGCATCGAGCTGATCGACCGCAGCGGCAAGTAGCACCAGGCGACTGGATTCCTCGCGCGTAGGGACGCTCGTTCAGCCGGCCGTCTTGTAGCCGGGCAGCAGTCGTGAGCATCGGGCTCCGGCGCAGGAGGCTCTTCGAGACAAGCCTGGATCGGCGCTGTCACTCGCTTAGTAGCCGTCGAGCGCTTGATGACCCTCCGCGAAGATGTGGCTGTGGGATGGGCGGCACTCGACCAGTGGGGTGACGTCGCTCGCATCGAACCGCTCACTGGCGGAGTTGGCGTCAACGAGGTGTGGAGCATGTGCGTCAACGGGCAGCTCGCCGTCGGTCGGCTCGGCAGGCGCAGCGACGCCGACCTCTCGTGGGAGACCGAGCTGTTGCGACACCTCGACCGTGAAGGGATGACGGTGCCGGTGCCGATCCGGACCACGGACGGCCGGCACTTCGTAGACGGTCTCGTGGTGATGAGCTACGTGGAGGGCGGACCGCCCGAAACGGAGGGCGACTGGCGGCGCGTCGCCGACACACTCCGCCTGCTGCACCGACTGACGAACGGCTGGCCCCACCGCCCGGGCTGGCGATCGTCGACCGACCTCCTGCACGCGGAAACCGGGACGAAGATCGACCTCGGCGCGATGCCGCCGGAGGGTGTCGTTCGATGCCGAGCAGCGTGGGCGCGGCTCACCGGACGAGAGCGCTGCGTCGTCCACGGCGACCCCAACCAAGGAAACATCTGCATGACCGCGGATCGGGTTGCGCTGATCGACTGGGACGAGTCGCACGTCGACGTCCCCGACCTCGACCTGGTGTTGCCACACAACGCCGCCCGTCTCGAGGACGACACCTACGACGTTGCCGCGCAAGCACGGGCGGCATGGGAAGCCGCCGTCTGCTGGGACCCCAGCGGGATCGACGAGTTCGCGGTCAACCGGCTCGCCGAAGTTCGAGCGGTCGGGTGACATTCGCGTCAACGGCGCAGCCAAGCGCGGGGGTACCTCGTGAATCGATCAGCTTGCGTCCTGGCTGGGAGTGAACAGCTTCCAGTGCCCCTCGGAGACGACCTCGGCGGTGCCGTCGACCACTTTGATGGCCGTCTGATCGTCAATCGCGTACGCCGGCACCGGTATCGCGGCGGCCCATCTTTCGATGTTGGCCAGGGAAGTGTCCGGCATGTCCTCGCGCTCCAGGTGCGGGTACAACGAGAAATCAACCAGTCCAAGGGCTCTATCGCTCCCCGTGAGCGGATCACTGTCGTCATAGGTCTCGCCTCCGAAGTCGGGAGTCGCGACCATGGCCCCGCCGCTCGTGCCGACGTAGACCGCCTCGTGGCGCAGCGACGGCAGGAGGTCGGCCAGTCCGGACTGCCGCATCCAGTAGCACAGGTACAGGGGGCTGCCGCCCCAGACCAGCAGAGCGTCAGTCTCCTGGACCGCAGACATCCAGTGCTCTCTCTTGATGCTCGGCAGCGCGGTGAGCTCGAGCACTCCCAGCGACTTCCAGCCCAATCCGCAGACGTGGCCGGGCGCTGATCCGCTGATGAACGAGTAGACGTGTGCAGGTCCGCCGTGGAAGGGCTGCACCCCGGTGGGAATGCAGAGCGCGCTCGACTCGGCGATCGGTTTACCCAGAAGGTCGACCAGCGCGTCTTGGATGCTCGTGTTGAGGATGCCGCTGGACGTGAGAAGAAACCTCAATGGATGCTCCTTCGCTCGCGCGGTTGGTGGTGCTTCCCTCGGAAAGACTCAGTCAGGAAGTCTCCGGAAGTCGCATCTGTACCCGGAAGCGCCGCACCTCCTGCGGCCAACCGCAGGCCGCTGCGATCTTTCCCGCCCACAGCCGCGCTTCCTCCTCGTCGGCCACATCCACGACGGCGAAGCCGCCGATGTGCTCCTTGGTCTCGGCGAACGGGCCGTCGGTGAACAGCGGCGTGCCGCTCGACGCATCGACGCTGAAGACAGGGGCATCGTCGTCCAGCCCGTTGGTGTAGATGAGGACCCCGGCAGCCTGCATCTCTGCCCGCAACGCCTTTACGGCCCTGGACTTCTCGCGCAGCTCCTCGTCCGTGTGGTCGGGCACCCACTCGTTGTTGAACGCGATGAGGTAATCGGTCATGTCTCCTCCTTTGCCGGGATGACCTCCTGCGGCCAGCCTCCTCCTTCTCTACGAACGGCGACAGCCCGATTCGACACAACGCCCGCTCAGCGGGCAAATATCCGGAAGAACCGCTCCGCTGCCGCTCCGATCGCGCTCATCTGCCGCTCAGGTGAGGGTCAGCCCGCCGTCGACGACGACAACCTGGCCGGTCGCAAAAGGCGTGCGGGTCAGCGAGACGACGGCGTCCGCGATGTCCTTGGGCGTAGCCGCTCGAGCAAGAGGCGTCCGGGCGACGATCGCCTCGTTCACCTCCCAGCCCTCCGTCCAGGGCGTCTCCACGAGCCCGGGCGCGACCGCGTTGACGCGCACGTCGGGAGCCAGCGCCTGCGCCATGGTGCGCGTCAGGTGATGCAGCGCCGCCTTCGAGACGGCATACGGCAGCGAGCTCCCGCCCGCCATGATCCCCGCGATCGAGCCCACGTTGACGATCGCTCCCTTCGCCTCGCGTAACGCGGGCACCGCGGCACGGCTGAGGTACCACGGGCCCATCAGATTCACGCCCAGGATCCGCTGCCAGAGCTCGTCGTCGGCGCCGTCGAGGTCCGCGAACGGCAGGCGTCTCGTCGTGCCGGCGTTGTTGACGACGACGTCGAGACGGTTGAATCGCTCCAGCGCGGTCGCGACCAGTCGGTGCGCATCCTCCTCGCGGGAGAGATCGCCCTGCACGTACACGGCGTCCGGGAGCGACCGGGCGACTGCCTCGCCTTCCTCGACCGAGCGCGACGAGTTGACGATCACCCGGGCGCCGTCGCCCGCGAACCGCTCCGCAACCGCCCGGCCGATGCCGCTGGACGACCCCGTCACGATGACGACCTCGCTCACCGGCCGATCCTAGTCCGCGGCTAGGCTCGGCCCATCGTCGATCGGACGTACACGGTCAGGGCTCTCGACGAGTCGACATGGGCCGCGTTCGCCGCACTGGTCGAGCGCTCGGGCGGCGTCTTCGGCGGCTGCTGGTGCATGGGCTTCCATCCGGAGGGCGTCCACAAGGACACCACGCCCGCGCTCAATCGCGAGCGGAAGCTCGAGCGTGTGCGCGCAGGAACGGCCCACGCGGCGCTCGTCTTCGACGGCGAGGACTGTCTGGGTTGGTGCCAGTTCGGCGTGCCCGGTGAGGTGCCTCGCATCAAGAGCCGCGCCGCGTACGAGAAGGGCCAGACGACCCCTCCGGACTGGCGGATCGCGTGCTGCTACGTCGGGAAGGGGCTCCGGCGCCAGGGCGTTGCGACCGCGGCGCTCGCCGGCGCCGTCGACCTCATCGCGGGCCTCGGCGGCGGGACCGTCGAGGGCTATCCGGAGGACGCCGGCTCGGTGCCGGCGGGCTTTCTCTTCAACGGTGCGCTCTCGACGTACGAGCAGCTCGGCTTCGTCCGTGACCGCAAGATCGGCAAGCACCGCTGGGTCGTCACCAGGGTCGTCGAGCCGAGGTAGCGACCGGGCCTGGGGCTTGCAGCAGCCGCGAGGCGTAGGCTCGCGCGGCGGTGATCGTCCACACGCGGCTCGACGGTTCACACCTCGCCGGCAACCTGCTCGGTGATCCGAGCGAACGAGATCTGTTCGTCTACCTGCCCCCGGGCTATGACGAGTCGGATCGCCGGTATCCGGTCGCCTACCTTTTGCAGGCGTACGGCGAGACCGCAGCGGAGATGGTCACGCCGCCGACCGACGGGCAGCGCTGGCGCCCGCCGCTCGAGGACGTCCTCGAGCCCGTCTTCCGCCGCATGGGCGTGCCGCCGCTGATCGTCGCCATCCCCGACGGCTGGTCACGCTGGGGCTGCGGCCAGTGGGTGGACTCGCCCGTGACCGGCAACTTCGAGCAATACCTGGTGCACGACGTCGTTCCCGCCGTCGACGCCGCCTACCGCACCATCCCCGCGGCGGCGAGCCGAGGCCTGTTCGGCTTCTCGTCCGGTGGCTTCGGCTCCTGGAACGTCGGCTCGCGCAACCCCGACGTCTTCGGCGCGCTGGCCATGCTGTCGGGCGACTCGTTCCTCGACTTCACGCACAAGTTCATGCCGTACAAGTACTTCGACAGCATCTGGCCGGAGGCGCCCAACGGGCCGATCGAAGGAAACGTCTGGTCGGAGCTCACCTACGACTACGCCGCGACGTACTCGCCGAACCCGGACAACCCGCCGTTCTACGTCGACCTGCCCGTGGCATGGCCGAGCGGGGAGCTGATCCAGGAGGTCTGGGACCGCTGGCTCTCCTTCGACCCGGTCGTCAACGTGCATGGCCGCCTCGACAACCTGCGCCGGCTCCATGGGATCCTGCTCGACGCCGGCTTCAACGACGACTACAACCTGCACTGGGGTCACCGGCTGCTCAGTCACTACCTCGATGAAGCGGGTATCGCCCACGAGCACCGGGAGAACCCCGGCAACCACGGCGGCCGGGCTGACGAGCGCTACCAGGCAGCGCTGCAGTGGCTCTCGCAGGTCCTCGAAGGCTGAAGGGACCCGCCGCCACGTCCTGATCCCGCGCCGCGCCGTTGCATGGAGCCGGGCGTTCGAGGACACTCGGCCACGTGGAGCCCTCGGAGGAGATCCGGCGCGTCGTCGAGCGGTGGACGAAGGCGATCTCGGAAGGCGACGCCGACTCGGCGCTCGGCCGGCTGTCGGAGCACTCCGGCGCACTCTTGATCGGCACCGATCCAGAGGAGTGGTGGCACGGGGAGGAGATGCGGGTCATCTGGGCGCGTCAGATCGAAGAGCTGGGCGCGTTCCCGATCACCGTGAACGAGATCGAGGGCTGGGAGGAAGGAACCGTCGGCTGGGCGAGCGCGAAGGAGACGGTCACCTGGGCGGGGAAGACCTTCGATGCGCGCGCGACGTACGTCCTCCACCTCGAGCGCGGCGAGTGGAAGGTCGTGCAGTTGCACTGGTCGGTGCCCAAGGCAAACGTCGAGATTCTCGGGCGGGCGCTGACCGTCACGCTCGAGGAGCTCGAGGAAACCATCCGGCGCGACCAGCCGGACATCTCGAGCACGCTCGCCGCCGACGGCACGGTGACGATCGTCTTCACCGACATCGTGGACTCGACCCTGTTGCTCGGCCGCCTCGGCGACCAGGCCTGGCTCGACGTCATTCGACGGCACAACTTCGTGATCGAAGAGGCCACTGCGGCGCACGGCGGCACGGTCGTCGAGACGCAGGGCGACGGATCCATGCTCGCGTTCTCGAGCGCCCGCCGGGCGGTCGCGTGCGCGCAGTCGATCCAGCATGAGATCGGTCGTGCATTCGCCGACGAGTCGGCACCGATCCGCGTCAGGGTCGGCGCTCACACCGGTGATGCCCTGCGCGAGGCCGACCACTTCTTCGGCACGACGGTTCACTATGCAGCGCGGGTCGCGAGCCAGGCGCTCGGGGGTGAGGTGCTCGTGTCCAGCCTCGTGCACGATCTCGTCGCCGGCCCGGGCATCGAGTTCCTCGAGAGCCGCGAAGTCGAGCTGAAGGGGCTCGACGGTTCGCACCGCCTCTTCGCCGTCGATCTCGGCTGATCGACCGCAGCGCCGTTTCGCTTCCTAGCCTGTCTGCCCTTGCGCTTCCAGCTTCGCCTGCGCGCGCTCCGCGAGCTCGCGCGTCCGCTCGGCGTTTCTACGCATCTGCGCGCGCTGCGCTTCCCACTCCGCTCGCTCAGCCTTCGTCGGCTTCTTCTTCGCCATCCTCTTCTCCCAGAAGTCGTTCGATCCGTTCCAGCGCCGCAGCGATGTCGCTCACGTTGAAGAGTAGGGCAACGACTTCCGCGCGTTCGATCACCGGGTCGGGCACGACTTGAGGATGTTCGCCCGCGCCGTCTTCTGCAAGTCGCAGATCTGGCCATGCCTCGCGATGAGGCGGCCGGCTAGTCCTCGACGGTGACGAGCGTGCCGATCGGCGTGTAGGGCCAGACCTTCGCAGCAGTCTCGAGCGGGAGCTCGACGCAGCCGAGGCTCTGGGGCGTCCCGAACGACGCGCGGGTGAACGCGTGCAGGGCTTCGCCGCCGTGGAAGTAGCTGATCCAGCGGATCCCGGGATCGTTGTAGTGCGACCCGTCGGGATTCGTCCCGCTCATCGTCCCGACCGGGATGTGCTCGAAGACCGGGAACGTGCCGAGCGCGGTCGGCGCCGCGGGCACGCCCGTGTTGCCGGGCGACGTGAGTACGACGTTGCCGTTGTGCCAGAGCGTGAGCTTCTGCGGCACGTTGCGGTGGACGTAGACGTAGCTGTACCCGGCCGTGCGGCGCTTGCCGGCGACGGCGTCGGCGAGCACCTTGTGCCACACGTCCGGCCCGGCGATCCCGTCGACGACGAGGTCGTGCTCGTCCTGGAACATCATCACGGCGCCGCGCGTGATCTGGTTCGGCTCGCCGGTGCGCCACTGCGCCTGGAGCTCGTGCGGTGTCTGCGGATAGCGCCACCGGAAGTGCCCTGCCGGCGGGTTCGACGGCGTCGGCGAGCTCGCTGCGCATGGTCGGCCTCTCGACCGTCTCCGCCGGGAACCAGTCGACCGGGAGGTAGCCCTGCTGCGCGAGCAGCTGCTGCAAGCGCAGGAACGAGGCGGGCGCCACGGAGAGGTGGAGATCCTTGCCGGTCCGTGCCTTGCCGTGGGCGCTCATGACCGCGAGCGCGGACGGGAACCGGACGGTGAGGCCGGAGTTGAACGGCGCGCCGTTGCCGCTTGGCCGGAAGAGGAGCGTGTGGTCGTCCGGCGACGTCCAGTGCCCCGGCACGGGCGGTGTCAGGGTCGGCTCCTTGCCGCTCAAGACCTGCGAGACGGGCTGCGAGAAGGTGAGCCGGATCGGGCCGAGCGGGTCGGTGTGCGCACCGGGCCCGGGCGAGGCGAGCACGACCGGGTGGCTGGCCCGCGGGAACCAGGTGACGCGGACAGGCGCGCCGAGCTTCTCCCACGGTCGTGCGGCCGCCGCGACCGCGAACGCGCCTGCAGCAGTCTTCGTCGGCAGCGTCGCCGTCTGGCCCGACAGGGTCGCGCCCCCGACCGACACGCGGTCGACGGGCGTGTCGAACTGCACCTGTGCGTGCCCGCCGCGCGCGACCGTCACCCAGCGGTTCACCACGTGCGCGGCCGGCGCCTCGACCGTCAGCGTCTCGTGCCGCTCGTCGCCGAGCGCCCAGCTCAGCCAGCCGGGGCGCCGGATCGTGACGGCGAGCGAGATCCGCTCACCAGGCGCGACCTTCCTGCGTGGCGTGAGCCGTCCGTGCGAGACGACGAGCCCGACCGCGCGACCGTCTTCCGTCCGGGCGCGCACGCGGACGAGGCTGCCGGCAAACGGCTGCAGCTCAACACGGCCGAGCGCGACGGAGTCCGTGGCGAGGGTGGCGCCGGACATCAGCCAGATGCCGGCAGCCGCGACCACGGCCACGAGCACGAAGGCCCCGAGCGCGAGCCAGCGGCCGCGGTGCGATCGCTTCCTGGGCGGCGGCCTTCTGTACCGAACGGGCAATGTCGGCGAGACAGTCACAGCGATCCCAGGGTAGGCAAAGGCGGCGTGCCGCCACGAGCGGATTTCCGCGCTACCCTCGATCCATGGTGCTGTTTCCGCTCGCGCTCGTCTGGCTGATCGTCGTGCTCGTGTGGGTCATTCGCAACGAGGTGACTCCCTGAGGAGGGCGAGCCGCGGAGGTGGACGCGGCCGCGTCCCCCGCGTCATCCGGGCCGGGGCGGGCCGGACCGGTCGGGCGGCCGACGGGGCAGCGCTCGCGCGTCGCGCGACACGACGCACGACCCCAGCTGACCGCGGCCGGGCGGCCGCGGTAGCGTCCGGACATCTCTCGCGCTCCCGCACATCTTGTGGCTGTCGCTGCGGTCGCGGCCCTGTTCGCGGCCGCCCCTGCCTCGACGGCGCCCGCTCGTCCGCCGGCGTCGCCGTATCGAGGGCTGGCGACGTGGATCTCCATCTACTCGCCGAGCTTCCACGCTGCGCCACAGCGCCTCGCCGCCGCTCTTGCCGCGCGCAACGTCCGCACGCTCTTCCTCCAGACCGGCAATTACCGCCAGCGCGTCGATCTCGTGCACCGGGCGCACCTCGGCGCGCTCATCGAGGCGATGCACGCCCGGCACATCGCCGTCGTGGCGTGGTACCTGCCGGCGTTGACGGATCCCCCCGTCGACCTGCGCCGCGTGCTCGCGGCTGCACGGTTCGTCTCGCCTCGCGGTGAGCGCTTCGACTCGTTCGCGCTCGACATCGAGGCAAGCCTCGTGCGCAACCCCGCTGAGCGGACGCGCCGCCTGCTGGCGCTGTCGGCGCGCATGCGTGCCGCGGTCGGGCCGTCCTACCGGCTCGGCGCGATCATCCCCTCACCGGTCGGGATGAGACGGCTCAGGCACTACTGGCCGGGATTCCCGTACGCGGGGCTCGCACAGCAGTACGACGCGTTCGTGCCGATGGCGTACTACAGCTCGCGCACCCACAACGCGGCCGAGGTCGCCCGCTACGCGGAGAGGAGCATCGCGATCATCCGCGAGGAGAGCGGCCGGCCGAGATTGCCGATCCACATCATCGGCGGCATGGCCAGCGCTACCAGCACGGGCGAAGCGGCAGCGTTCGTTCGAACGATCGTCTCCTGCGGCGTGGCCGGCTTCAGCCTCTACGACTACTCGGGGACGAAGCCGGCGCTGTGGCGAGTGCTCCAGAGCCCGGGACGCGCAGGCGCTTCCGACTCGGGCTGCTAGCCGCGTGCGCGTCGGCGTCCAGTTGCCCGAGGTGGAGCGCGAGGTGCGCTGGCCGGAGCTCCGTGCGATCGCGCTGGCCGCGGAGCGCGGCGGCTTCGACTCGATCTGGGTCGGCGACCACATGCTCTACCGCGGCGACCGCCGCCCCGAGCGCGGGCCCTGGGACGTGTGGACGACGCTCGCCGCACTGGCAGCGGCGACCGAGCGCGTGCGGCTCGGGCCGCTGGTCGCCTCGCTGGCGTTCCATCCGCCCGGGCTCGTGGCGCGCATGGCGGCGTCGATCGACGAGGTCTCGCAGGGGCGCTTCACGCTCGGCGTCGGCGCCGGCTGGAACGAGGCCGAGTTCCGCGCCTTCGGGATCCCGTTCGACCACCGGGTGGCGCGCTTCGAGGAGGCGTTCGAGATCGTGCGCCGGCTCGTCGGCGGTGAGCGCATCACGTTCTCGGGCCGCTTCCACAACGTGGAGGACGCTGTCCTCTTGCCGCCTCCCGCGCGTCCAGTCCCGCTCATGGTCGGAACAGCGGGTCCGCGGCTCTTCGCCGCTGCGGCGCCGCACGTCGAGTCCTGGAACGTCTGGTACTCGCAGTACGGCAACACGCCGTCCGGCTACGCCGAGCTGAGCTCGCGGTTCGACGGCGACGTCGAGCGCAGCGCGTGCGTCCTCGTGGCCGTCGACGGCGGCGCGGGAGAGCGGCCGTTCGAGCCCGAGGCGCCGCCCGTCGACGTCGCCGCGCTGCCGCGCCATCTGGAAGAGCTCGACGAGGCCGGCGCCGACGAGGCGATCCTCGTGCTCGACCCGATCACCGAGGCATCGGTCGGCGCGGTGGCGAACGTGCTTTCGTCTGCCTAGCCGGATGCTGTACGTCACCGTCAACGGGCTCTGATGGCCGCACCGCCGAGCTGCTGCTCGAGCACCACGTCTCTCGCTCGCTCAAGACCGGCGAGCCGATCCACCCGCTGGCTCGTGCCGTATACCCGCCCTTCTGGCACTACGAGGCCCCGCAGGCGCTGCTGATCCTCTCGCGCATGGGGCTTGCCGGCGACGAGCGGGCGGGCGACGCCGTCGAGGCGCTGGTCGAGCGCCGCCGTCCCGACGGGAACGTGGCGCGCCGGGCCGGCGCGGTGGGGAAAGCCAGGCCGCGCGGGCTCGAACGTTGAAGCCGCGGACTGGGGCCCTGGCGCGCACCAGAGGTGACCCTGAACGCGCTCCGGATTCTCGCCGCTGTAGGCCTGCCCGCTCTGGCTAGCCTGGCATAGCACCGTCTTTCAGCCCGATGACAGCGATCGAGCCCGCGATCGAAGCGCGCAAGCTGCGCAAGTCCTACGGCGACGTGGTCGCACTGGACGGCGTCGACCTGCAAGTCGCCGCGGGCACCGTGTACGGGCTGCTCGGGCCAAACGGGGCCGGCAAGACCACCACCGTTCGCATCCTCACGACGCTGCTCGTCCCCGACACGGGCGAGGCCCGCGTGGCCGGCGCCGACGTCCGGCGCGAGCCGCGGCTCGTTCGCCGCCGCATCGGCCTCGCAGGCCAGTACGCGGCAGTCGACGAGAACCTGACCGGATTCGAGAATCTCGAGCTTGTCGGCCGCCTCTACCACCTCGGCCGGCGCGTCTCCCGCGAGCGGGCCGACGAGCTGCTGACCGCGTTCGAGCTCGACTGGGCGGGCGGCAGGCTCGTCCGCACCTACTCCGGCGGGATGCGCCGGCGCCTCGATCTCGCAGCCGCGCTCGTCGCCAGGCCGCCCGTGCTGTTCCTGGACGAGCCCACGACGGGCCTCGACCTCCGCAGCCGCCTCGCGCTCTGGGACGCGATCGAGAGCCTGGTCGCCGGCGGCACGACCGTCCTCCTCACGACGCAGCAGCTGGACGAAGCCGACCGGCTCGCCGACCGCATCGCCGTGGTCGACCACGGCGTCGTCATCGCCGAAGGCACGTCGGACGAGCTGAAGCGCCAGATCGGCGGCGACCGGCTCGAGGTGACGGTCGAGGACGGGCGCGCGGGAGAGGCGCTGACGGCGCTCAGCGACGAGTATCCGTGTCTCGAGGCGGACGGAAGGGTGCGCGTCCCGATCACGCACCGCGAGGGGGAGATCGCCGAGATCGTGAGGCTGATGGACGATGCCGGCATCGGGATCGTGGACATCGCCGTGAGCCGCCCGACGCTCGACGACGTGTTCCTCGAGCTGACCGGCCACGGCGCCGAGGAGGCGGAGGCGGAGGAGCAACCCGAGCGAGAGCCCGAGGAGGCGGCGCGGCGATGAGGTCGCTCGCGTACGCCACCGGCGACACCTTCGTGCTCGCAAAGCGCAGCCTGCTGCGGATCCGGCGCCAGCCCGACCTGCTGGTCGGTTTCACGGTGCAGCCGATCATGTTCGTGCTGCTCTTCGTGTTCGTCTTCGGGGGCGCAATCGACACGCCCGGGTACGGCGACTACACCGACTTCCTGATCCCCGGGATCATCGTGCAGTCGATGGTCTTCGGCGGCTTCGTCACCGCCCTCGGCCTGGCCGAGGACATCAAGAAAGGCCTGATCGACCGCTTCAGGTCGCTGCCGATGTGGGGGCCGGCCGTGCTCACCGGGCGCGTGACGGCGGACATCGGGACGAACATCCTCCAGCTGACGATCATGCTCGTCGTCGGGTTCGCCGTGGGGTTCCGGTTCTCGGGCAGCGTGGCCGAGGTGATCGCAGGGCTCGTGCTGTGCCTCCTGATCGGCTACGCGTTCTCGTGGGTCTTCGCGTTCATCGGCCTCATCGCGTCGTCGCCCGAAGCGGCCAACGCGTACGGGTTCACCATCCTGTTCCCGCTCACGTTCATCTCGTCCGCGTTCGTCCCGGTCGCCACGATGCCCGACTGGCTGCAGCCGATCGCCGAGCACAACCCGTTCTCGACGATGGTGAACGCGGTGCGCGCGCTGTTCCTGGGACTGCCCGCCGGCAACGACGTCTGGCTGGCCGTGGTGTGCTGCCTGGGGATCGTCGCCGTCTTCGGGCCGCTGTCGGCTTGGCGCTACCGCCGCGCCGTGACGGGCTGATCTAGTCGCGCGTCAGCACGTAGGCGCGGCGCTCGAGCTTGCCGATCATCGCGTAGACGTGCCAGAAGCAGTCGGCGAGGCGGATCTCGTACGTATCCCTGCCGAATTGAGACACGTACCGGTCCGGGTCGCGGAGGAGCCGCGCCGCGTGCAGGAGGAGGCGGCCCGGCTTGCCGGACGTCTCCTGCGCGTGCTCGCCCCAGTCGCTGCCGATCACGACGCGCTCGTCGATCCGGAACCCGGCTGCCCCGATCGCCGCCTCCATCGTGGCCGGATCGGTGCTCGACGGGACGACGTCGTGCGTGCTCCACAGGCGATCGGCCTCGCCCGGCTCGAGCCAGTCGGTCGCGAACATCGAGTAGACGAGCGCGCGGCCGCCCGGTCGCAGCACGCGGTGGAGCTCTCCGCACGCGCGGTCGAGATCGGCGACGAGCTCGAGCACGTCGCGGCACCACACGAGGTCGGCCGCCCCGCTCGAGACCGGCAGCGCCTCTACCGAGCCGACGGTGAAGGAGACGAGCTCGCCGTCCGCCCATGAGCTCCGCTCGAACGGGTCGACGGCGAGCACGCGGAAGCCGAAGCGGCGTGCCAGCTCGAGTGTGTGCCTGCCGTCGCCGCAGCCGGCGTCGACCGCGACCGAGCCCGGCTCGAGCCCGAAGCCGGCGACGAGGTCGTAGAGCCCGTCCGGGCCGCGAGGGGCCAGGCTCTCGTCGAGCGCCTCCCCGAGAGCCTCTTCGATCTGCTCGTACTCGCCGTAGGAGAACTCGAGCCGCCTGTTCACGCTGCGATCGTAGACTCGGCGCATGCCCGTCCCCGAAGCGCCGCTCGAGCGCAGCGACCTGGGCGCCTACGCGGCCGGCGAAGGCTGGTTCGTGCTGAACGCCCGCGAAGCTCGCTGGCGCGAGCGCGGCCGGCGCGGCTTCTCGCTCCCGTTCGAGGGCGCAACCGACTTCCCGCAGGTCGGCGTCGTCCTCTTCGTGCTCCCCCCGGGGGAGCCGATCGGCCTCTACCACTGGGAGGCCGACCAGGAGGATTTCCTCGTGCTCGCGGGCGCGCCGCTGCTGCTGATCGACGGCGAGGAACGGCAGCTCGAGCAATGGGACTTCGTCCACTGCCCGCCGCACGTGGATCACATGATCGTCGGCGCGGGCGACGGGCTCTCCGTCGTCCTTGGCGTCGGCGCCCGCGAGCATCAGGTGGGCGACGCCTGGGGCGGCTACCCGGTCAGCGAGCTCGCGCTGCGGCACGGGCTCGGCGTCGAGGAGGAGACGCGCGACGCGGACGAAGCGTACGCGGGCTACCCGGAGCCGTTCCCGACGCGCTACGGCGACTGGCTCTCGTAGCGGCGCTTCAGCGCCGCGATCCGGTCGTATGACCCCTGGAGCGCCGAGCGGCTGATCGTCCCCGCACGCGCCGCGCGCAGCAGCGCGGCGTATGCCTGCTCGCCCACGGTCATGCCGCCGCTGCCACCCACGCCTGCCACGTAGACCATGTCGATCCCCGCCCGCACGGCGCGCACGGTCGCCTCGCCCGCGTCGAACCACGGGCTCACGCCCTTCGTCGCCAGGTCGTCGCTCAGCGTGACCCCGCGGAAGCCGAGCGACCCCCGGAGGAGCCCGGTGACGATCGCCGGCGACGTGGCCGCCGGCAGCCGGCTGTATGCGAGGTACGCGGCGGTGCCCACCATGACCGCGGGCGTGCCTGCGCGGATCGCCGCGCGGAAGGGCAGGAGGTCTCGCTCCAGCGCCGTGCGCGAGGCGGGGACGCGGCCGGGCCGGAGGTCGGTGTTGCCGTACAGGCGGCCGAGGCCCGGGAAGTGCTTCGCGGTCGACGCGACGCCGCCCTGGACGAGGCCCTGGCCGAAGGCCGTCCCGCGTGCCGCGACGACGGCGGGGTCGCTCGAGAAGGTGCGGCTTGCGATGAAGGACGACGGCGACGACGGCACGTCGAGCACCGGCGCGAGGTCGATGCCGATGTCCTGCGCGCGCAGGTAGCGGCCGGTCGCCCGGCCCTGCACGAGCGCTTCGGCCGCGGAGCGCATCTGCGACGGCGCCTTCGTCGGCGGCCCGGGGAGCCGCTTGATCGCGCCGCCCTCCTGGTCGATCGCGATCAGGAGCGGCAGCTGGCCGCCTGCCCGTGCGGCCGCCTGCAGCCGCCGCACGAGCACCGGCGGCCCGCCCGGCGGGATCGTGTTGCCAAACAGCACCACGCCGCCGATCTGGCCGTGCCGGATCTGCGCGAGGAGCTCCGCGCTCGGCACGCGCCCGCGCATGCGGATCAGCAGGTGCTGTCCCACGAGCTGGGCGAGCGTCGGCCCGGTCGCGTCGGAGGCGTGCGCCGGGGCGACCAGCGCCGCGAGCAGCGCGCCGGCGAGCAGTGTCCGACGAGGGGTCGACACGATCAACGCGAAATTCGCCGCGTGTCGCACCAGTCCGCTTTCGGCGAGGACGCCTTCGGCCGCTACGCCGAGGGTGCCGCGCGCTTCTTCGGCACGCCGCATTACATCGTCGGGCAGACGATCCTCGTCATCGCCTGGATCGTGCTCAACGCCGTCGGGCTGAGCCTCGACTGGGACCCGTACCCGTTCATCCTCCTCAACCTCGCCTTCTCGCTGCAGGCCGCGTATGCCGCGCCGCTGATCCTGCTGGCGCAGACGCGGCGGCAAAACGCGACAAGGCGACGTCCGAGCGCGACGAGGAACGGAGCGACGCCTTCATGCGGCGGCTGGAGCAGGGCGAGGCCGCGATCACGCGTGGAACCGGCGAGTTGAAGGAGCTTCTCGAGAGCAACACCGACCTCACTCGGCAGGACAAGGAGCTCACCGAGCGCATCGAAGCTCTCACGAAAGAGATCCACGCTGCTGTACAACGGGGTTGATGCCTCGCCAGGCTGCGCTCTTCCGCGGGATCAACGTGGGCCGGAACCGCCGGGTCTCGATGGCCGACATCCGCGAGGTGCTCGAGGAGCACTACGACGACGTGCGCACGCACGGGCAGAGCGGCAACGTCGTCTTCTCGACCGCCAAGACGGGGAAGGCGCTGGAGCGCGAGCTCGAACACCTCATGGTGGCGGACCTCGGTCTCGAGACGCGGATCCTCGTCCGCACCGCCGCGGAGCTCGGGCGGATCGTGAAGCGCAACCCGATCGCCGAGGCGGTGAAGAACCCGTCGCGCTACGTCGTCACGTTCCTGGCCGACAAGCCCGACGCTGCGAAGCTCAAGGCGCTGCGCGGCGACTTCGGCAACGAGCAGTCGGTCGTCCACGGGAAAGAGGTCTACAGCTGGCACCCGGACGGCCTGCAGCGCTCGAAGCTGGCGTCGCTCGTCGCCGACGGGCTCGGCACGGTCGGCACGGCACGCAACTGGAACACGGTCGAGAAGCTGCGCGAGCTGACATCCGATCAGCTGTAACTGTGGTACTGGTAGGGCGGATGCGCCGCCTCGCCCTGCTCGTGCTCGTCGCCGTCGCCGCGCTGGCGGCCGTCTCGGCCGGCGGGGCGGCACGAGCCGCGTCGTGCAAGGCGACGCCGAACGACGGCTTCGGCCCGTTCGGCCGCGGGCTCCCGCCCGTTCGCGCGAAGACCGGCACCGGCCACGTGCTCACCGGCGTCGTCCTGTCGGCGTTCGACTGCAAGCCGATCCGCGGCGCGCAGGTGCAATTCTGGCAGTCGAACGCGAGAGGCGTCTACACGAAGAAGCTGAGTGCGACGGTCTTCTCCGGGAGGAACGGCCGCTTCCGGTACCAGAGCCCGAAGCCCGCCGCCGAGGAAGGCTTCCCGGGCCACATCCACGTCCGTGTGATCGCCAAGGGCTACGAGACGCTGCTCTCGCGGGTCGTGCCCGCGAAGGGCGCGAAGCGGACAACCGTGCGGTTCGTGCTCGTGCCGTCGGCGCTCTAGCGCCAGTCCACCGACACGACGTCCACGGGCTCGTCGAAGCCCTTCAGCTGCTCCGTGCGTGAGCCGCTGAGGCGGAACGCGGCACCGGCGGCGTCGAGCGTCTCGCGGCTGACCAGGATCTCCGCGGCGCCCGCGGCAGCACCGATCCGCGCGGCGAGGTGCACGCCCTCGCCCGCGTAGTCCGAGTAGCCCTCGCCCGTGCGGAAGGAGCCGCCGCTGTGGGCGCCGATGCGCACGTCGGGGGCCACGATCTCGTCGTCGAGCGCGCGCTGGATGGCGATCGCCGCATCGAGGGCGGCCTTGGGGTCGTCGAACGAGGCGAAGAACCCGTCGCCCGTGTTCTTGATCACCTCGCCGCCGCCCGAGACGATGCCCTCTCGCACGATCTCGTTGTGGCGCGTCAGCAGGCGCTTCCACTTGTCCTCGCCGAGCGTCCCCAGCAGCTCGGTCGAGCCCACGATGTCCGTGAAGAGGAACGTGCGCGCCGCGTCGACCTTGCCGAGCAGGTCGCGGCACTGCGCCTCGTCGAGGCGCGCCCCGAGTCGCTCGAACGTCGCCAGCGCGGCCTCGATCTCGGCCGTCGCCGCATGCTCGTCGCCGGCTCGCCGGAACGCGATTCCCAGCGCGAGCCGCGCCTGCGCCGTCTCGTACGGCGCGCCGACGTCCTGCCAGTCGTCGCGCGCACGATGCAGGAGGGCGACCGCGGCGTCGTCGTCGCCTTCCGCGAAGGCGATACGCCCACGGGCCAGGTGCAGCGCGCCGTCGAAGGCCGGCGCCCGGCGGCCGCCGATCGTGTAGGCGTCGATGATCGAGTCCATCTCCCCCGCGGCCGCCTGCGCCGTGGGGAGATCGCGGCCGGCGATCGCAACCTCCACCTGCGCCGGGAGGCGGCGCAGCCGCGCGAGTGGATCGTCGGTCTCGGCGAGCGTGCGCCGGATGCCGGCGGCAGCCGCGTCGACCTTGCCCTGCGCGAGCCGGAGCAGCGAGATACCGGGCTCGGGGCTGCGGCCGAGCTCGTTGGCGCGGGCGTAGGCCTCCTCTGCACCGGCGAAGTTGCCCTGGCGCCTGCGGATCTCGCCGATCTCGTAGTACCCGCCGCCGGTGAGCGCGCGCTCGAAGTCCTGGAGCTCGTCGCACGCCGCCTGCGCCTGCCGCTCAGCCCCTTCCCAGTCGCCGCGGAGCCGCATCGCCTCGGCGCGGTGGAGGCGGCACGCACCGGGGAAGCCGCTGACCTCGAGCCGGTCGCACCAGCGGTTCGCCTCCTCCGTCCACTCGGCCGCCCGGCGGTAGTCGCCGAGATCCTGGGACGAGCTGATCGTGATGCAGTAGATGAGGCCGGTCGAGAAGGGCCGTAGCTCGCCGCAGACCGCCGACGCGGACGCCTCGTCGAGCAGCTGGAGGCCGCGCTCGACCTCGCCGCTCTTGATGAGCCCGCGGCCGATCCCGACCCGCGCGATCATCTCGACGTCGCGGTCACCGTGGCGTCGTGCGATCTCGATTGCCTGCTCCAGGTGCGCGAGGCCCTCCTGGATGTTCCCGCCGCCGAGGATCTCGCTGACGCCGCGGGTCAGTGCGAGGAAGCCGTGCTCGCTCGCGTCGGGCTCGTCGGCAAGCAGACGCTCGGCATTGCCGAGCCAGCCGCCCGCCACCGCCCATGCCTTCCGGCCGACGTGATCCCAGTTGAGCGTGATGGCCATGCGCGCGGCGCGGCGGTTGTCACTCGCTGCCGTGAAGCCGGAGTAGGCGCGCTCGCGCATCGCGATCGCCACCTCGATCTTCCCCGTCCACCAGGCGGCATCGGCATACAGCTCGAGGTCGTCCGGCGTGAGCTCGTCCAGCGGCGTGGCGGCATAGGCGTCGTAGGCGGTGCGCCAGGCATGGCGGCGCGCGGCCCCACGGCCTTCCGAACGGGAATCGACCACCTGCGACACAGCTGCCATGGATTGTCACAGCCGTTTCGAGCCACCGCCACTTTCGCTCAGGACGCCTTGACGGTTGCGACCGTGGAGTCGAGGCTCTACCGACGATGTGGCGCGCCTCATTCGCAGTGGCCGTGGTCGCGGCCGCGGTGCTCGCGATCCTCGCGACGGGCACGACCGGTGCGCCGCGCGCGCTCCCCGCGGCGAGTCCGCCGCGCACCATCGCCGTGAGCGCAGCGCCGGTCAAACGTCTTGTCGCCGACGGCGACCGGGTCGCGTGGACGTCGCAGCGCGGTGTGACCGTGCTCGACGAGCAGACCCGCGACCGGCGCACGGTTGCGCAGCCGTGCCGGTTCAGCAACGAGGTGGTCGGCTGGGCGGCGTTCGCGGGGCTCGGGCGCTGGTCGCGTGCGACACGGCCTCGCTCTCGCAGGTCGGCGTACGCGTGCGCTCGCTGGCCCTTCGCGACCGAGTCTTCCGCGATGTCGGCAATTACGAGTACAGCAAGAGCACGTTCGACGGCTACGACCTCTGGTTCTCGTACGGCGACGGGTCGCGCGCGGCCGGTGACGGCTCGACGCTCCTCTACTCCACGTTCTCCGGCACCGGGCCGGACTGGGAGAAGGACGTCTGGCGCGTGGTCGGCCGGAGCGCGCGGCGCGTGCCGTACCAGCCCGCCGACCTCGTCGCGGACCTCGCCGCGTCCGGCGGCCGGTTCGCGACGCTCGGCTGGCAGGAGGCCTGCGCGTGTGACCGCTTCCCGGTGTACGCGCCGGACGGGAAGGAGGTCGCCTGGAGCCACGACGGCGCCGTCTGGGTCGCGAGCCCGGACGGGGCGAAGCAGCGGCGCATCTCCAGTGGTGCGTCGGCGTCGACGCTCGCCGCGCCTCGCTGGTCGCCCTCGGGTGCGAGCGTCGCGTACGAAGCCGGCGGCTCGATCTACGTCATCGGCCGGGACGGCAGGGGAGAGCGCAAGGTGGCGACCGGGCAGCGGCCGTCGTGGTCGCCCGACGGCACGCGGCTCGTCTTCACGGACGGGCACGACCTCTGGGTGGTAAACGCGGACGGCACCGGCCTGCGGCGGCTGACGAGCGACGGCGTGGAGACGACATCTCGGCCCGACTGGTCGCCCGATGGCACGACGATCGCGGTGGCGCGCGCGGGCGACCTGTACCTCGTCGACGCGCTGACGGGCGGCTCGAAGGACCTGCTGCCGGACACCGCCCACACGGACGGCGACCCGGTCTGGTCGCCGAACGGCAAGCAGCTCGCGTTCGTGCGCGGCAACCCGCTGGCCAACGTCCAGTACCCGTATCAGTCGGCCATCGACGTGGTCGACCGCGACGGCTCGAACGTTCGCGAGGTGGCGCGCCACAACACGGCGTTCCACGTCGAGCTGTTCCCCTCGTGGTCGCCGGACGGCGGCCGGCTCAGCTTCGTGTACGACGACCAGTTCGACGCCCTGGCACTGATCCTCGTCGTCAACGTCGACGGCTCGGGGCTGCGGACCGTCTCGGATCAGGCGCAGCTGGGGGCGCCGTCCTGGTCGCCCGACGGGAAACGGGTGGTCTACGGCGACGCCCTGACCGGCCCGTCGCGCGAGCGTGGCGGGATCTTCACGGCGGCCACGACCACCACGAACCCCGAGACCATGCGCGTCTTTCCCGCGGACGCGGCGCCGCTCGAGGTCCGCGACGCCCTCACCGGGAAGCGGGTCCGCCGATGGACGGTGCCCACCAGCCGTTCGAGCCGCGGCTTCGTCGCGTTCTCCGGGCGCTACGTGGTCGTCACCGCTCCGAACGGCGTCGCGCTGTGGCCGTTCGACGTCACCAGCGGGAAGCGGCTGCCGACGCGGTCGGTCTCGGCCACGCGCACGTCCAGCCGGCTCTCGCTGTCGGGCCGCCTGGGCGTCTACCGGGCCGACGGCAGGATCGTGCTCGTCGACGTCACGACGGGCGGCACCGCGACGCTCGCGCACGTGCCGCGCTCCGGCGAGGCCGCGGTCGCGGGCCCGGTGATCGAGGGCAGCCGCGTGCTCTGGGCCGAGCCGGCCGGCGCGGGCAGCCGCGTGCGCGAGATCCGGCTGGGCTGACGCCTAGCTCGTCCCGAGCGCGTCCCTGATCTTCCCGAGCGACGCCTCCTCGCTCGGCGCGACGCCCTTCTTGGCCTCGGCGACCGACTGCGCGATGTCGAGCACGAACGCCTTGTACGCCTCCAGGTCGCCGGGCGCCTTCTGCCCGATCAGCTCGGTGGCCGAGCGGATCCCGTCGATCGTCTGCTGCTCGAGCTCCTGCGGCGACGAGCGCATGCTGAAGCCGTGCGCGCGGGTGTGCGCGAGGTCGCGCACGAGCGGGCTGTCGGAGCCGCTCCCCGCCGCGAGGTGCTTCGCCATCGTCGTCGCCTCGCCGAACGAGTCGAAGAACCCCTTGTCGCTGACCGCCACGAGCAGCCCGGCGCCCGTGACGCCCTTCTCCAGCGTGCCCCACTCCTCCTCGGTGAAGTCGGCCTTGCCTGCCACGTTCTGCTCCTTTCTCGTCAGATGGCGGCCTGGATGCCTGCCGCCGCGTACACCTCGTATTTCGTCGAGCCGACCGGGGAGGGCCGGTTGCGGTCGGGGTCGGCGGCGCGCCGCTCTCCCACCTTCGCGAAGAGCGCCTGCGCCTGCGCCTCGTCCTCGAAGACCATCACGGAGAGGCGCTCGCCCGTCTCGCGGTCGACGAGCCAGAGACCGGTCACGCCCGGTGTCGCCTCGGCGGCCGGCACCACCTCTTCGCGGACGTGCGAGATGCCGTCCTCGAGATCCTGCGGGCCGTCCTGGAACCTCACGATCTGTGCGTACATCGGGACCCTCCTTCGCTGGCGCGAGCCTAGCCCGTCGGCAGCGCGTGAACTTCCGGTGCGATGCCGCCCAGCGCCTTCGACAGGCGCTCGAAGCGGGGGTCGACCGACTGCGACGCGTACGGCGAGAACCAGGCGAGCACGAGGTTCTTCTCGAGCAGACTGACCGCGATCCAGCCGTCGGCGCCGTCGGGCACCCAGTAGATGCCGCCCACCGGGCTGGTCCCGTGCGTGAAGACCCGGCGCATCGCGTCGACGCGGTCGGGGCGGCCGCTACGTGATGATCGGCCTCGCCGGCAAGCCCGTGACGATCCCGTTCGACCTCGTCAGCTTCCATGAGCTGACGGTGACGTCCGGGTTCGCCAGCACGCCGTCCTCCTGGGCGCTGGCGCTCGACCTGGTCGAGCGGCGTGCCGTCGACCTCGAGCCGCTGCTCTCCGCAGCACGAACACCTGGAACTCGCCGAAGCGCGCGGTCTTGTGCGGCGCCGTGCGGAACGACTTCCACTCGATCACCACAGGATCGTGCCAGCAGCCGCGTCGGCGGCGAAAAGCGCCGCTCCGATCGCGCCGGCCTCCGGGCCGAGCGTCGCCCGGACGACCTCGATGTGCTCGAGCGGGGCGACGTTCGCAGCGCGGCGGCGCAGCTCCGCGCGCAGCGGGTCCATGAGCAGCTCCTCCGCCTCGGCGACGCCGCCGCCGATCCGACGCGCTCGGGCGCGCGGAAGATGGTCAGGTTCGAGACGGCGACGCCGATCAGCTCGCCGGCGCGGCGGATCGCCGCGGTCGCCGCCTCGTCGCCGTCGCGCGCGGCGGCGAGCGTGTCGTCGAAGCTCCGCCCGGCCGCGCGGGCGATCGCGCGGGCGCCGGCGAGCAGCTCGAGGCAGCCGTGGTTGCCGCAGTTGCAGAGCGGCCCGTCGAGCTGGACGGTGTGGTGGCCGATCTCGCCGGCGCGGTCGTGGATGCCCAGGTGGAGCCGTCCGCCGAGAACGAGGCCGGCGCCGATCCCCGTGCCGCAGACGACGCACATCACGTCCTGCGCGCCGCGCGCCGCGCCGACCCGCGCCTCCGCGAGCGCGAACGCGTGGCCGTCGTTGACGAGCGCGACCGGCCGGCCGAGCGCTCGGGACAGCGGCTCGCGGATCGGGCGGCCGCGCCAGTCGCCGTGCAGGTTCGGGAAGAGCAGCCCGCGGCCGTCGCGGTCGACGAGGCCGGGGAAGGCGACGCCGACCGATGCATCTTCTCCTCGCGCGCGCGCGAGGGCGGCGAGCCGGCCAAGCACCGCCTCAGGCCCCTCCTCCGAGCGCGTCGGCTCGGAGCCTTGCTCGACGACCTCGTCGCCCTCGAGCACGACGAGCTTGATGTTCGTGCCGCCGACGTCGAGGCCGACGTGCCTCATCGAGCGGTCCAGCCGCCGTCGACCGTGGCACCGTGCCGGTGACGAACGGCGCGTCGCGAGGTAGACGATCGCGCCGGCGACGTCCTCCGGACGGCCGAAGTCGCCCGTGAGCGGCTGGAGCTCGGGCAGGCGCGAGCGGATCCGCTCGTCCTCCTGCGCGCGGCGGCTCATCGGCGTCGCGATCAGGCCGGGCGCGACGACGTTGCAGCGGATGCGGTCGCGCGCGTACGTGGCCGCCATGGCGCGCGTGAGGCCGATCAGGCCGCCTTCGAGGCGGCGTACGCGTGGGTGGCGAAGTCCGAGTCGCCGCCGACGAGGCCGAGCACGGACGAGACGGTGACGATCGCGCCGCCGCCGTTCGCGCGCAGCAGCGGGATCGCGCGGCGGCAGTAGCGGAAGACGGTGGTCAGGTTGACTCCAGGACGGTGTCCCAGCCCTCCTCCGTGCACTCCTCCACCGGCCCGTCGCCGTAGCGGCGGCCGCTGATGCCGTGCGCGCACACCAGCGCGTCGAGGCGGTCGAGCGCGCGAACGCCGCCTCCGGTCGTCGTGGACTTCGATGCCGGCGACGCGCCAGCCCTCGGCCTCGAAGCTGCGCTCGTGGCGGCGCCGATCCCGCCCGCGCTGCCGGTGACGACCACGTCTGCACGCGGACTATGCTCGCAGCCGCGCCATGGAGCCGGTTGTCGAGCGCATCCGCGATGAGCGCTGGTGGCGATCCTCCGCCGCGTCCCCGATCCCGACGCGTCGTCGAGGCGCTGGCGCGCCGGCGTGCGGTCATCGAGCTCACGCTGACTCCGACGACGCCGCGGGTGATCGCGCGCTGCCCGCCGCGGCGACGTATCCGTGATCGCCGGCACCGTGCGCCGGCCGGAGCAGGTGGACGAGCCATCCAGGCCGCGCGGAGGCGTGCGTCTCGCCGGCTCCGATCGCGGTGGTGCCGCTCGAGCGGTGCCTATGTCCGCGCGCTGACGCCACGGAGTCGAGCGCGCGTGTCGCTCGGCGCGCGCTCGAGCTGTTCCCGCAGCGCAGCGCCGGACTACGTGCGCGAGCTGGTCGCGCCGCTCAGCGACGTCCCGCTGATCGTGACGGCGGGATCGACGCGACGGACGCGCGGGCGTTCCTCGACGCGGGCAGTCGCGGTCGGAGCGGGGTCGTCGCTCACGGGCGCGCCCGACCTCGAGACGGCGGCACGGGAGCTCGTGGCGGCCGTGCAGGGCGCGCGCTAGCATCCGGCCCCTTGCAGGAGGGGGCGCGGCGGTTCACGACCGGCGCTGGACGCTGATCGCCGTCTGCGCGACGACGTTCATGCTCCTCGTCGACATCACGATCGTGAACGTCGCGCTGCCGAGCATCCAGCGCGAGCTCACGCGAGCCTCACGGGGCTCCAGTGGGTCGTCGACGCCTACGCGATCACGCTCGCCGCGCTGATCCTGACGGCGGGGGCGCTGGCCGACCGCTACGGGCGGCGGCTCCTGTTCGCGATCGGCGTCGCCCTGTTCAGCGTCGCCTCGCTGCTCTGCGGCTCCGCCTGGAGCATCGCCTCGCTCGACATCGCCCGCGCGCTGCAGGGCGTCGGCGGTGCCGCACTGTTCGCGACCGCGCTTGCGCTGATCGGAGCCGAGTATCAGGCCGCGAGCGCGCAGGCGCCATCGCGATCTGGGGCTCGACGATCGGGATCGCGGTCGCCTCGGGCCCGCTCGCCGGAGGCCTGATCACCGAATGGCTGAGCTGGCGCTGGGTCTTCTTCGTGAACGTCCCGATCGGCGTCGCCGTCTTCGTGATCGCTCTGCTGAAGGTGCGCGAGTCGCGTGACCCGCGCGCCGACCGGACGGACTACGCGGGGCTCGTCCTCTTCGCCGCGTCGCTCGTCCTGATCGTCTACGGGCTGCTGCGCGGCAACACGGTCGGGTGGGGGAGCGGCCAGATCGTCGGCGCGCTGGTCGCGGGCGCCGTGCTGCTCGTCGTCTTCGTGCTGGTCGAGCGCCGCCAGCCGCGGCCGATGCTCGACGTGTCGCTCTTCCGCGTGCCCGCGTTCGTGGGCGTGCAGCTGTCGACCTTCTGCATCGGCGCGGGGATGTTCGCGCTCTTCCCGTTCCTCTCCATCTACCTTCAGGACGTCCTCGGCTTCTCGCCGCTGAAGGCCGGCGTGGCCTTCCTGCCGTTCACGGTGTTCGTGTTCCTCGTTCCGCTCGTGACGCGCAACGTCGCGCAGACGAAGCCGATGTGGCTGCTGCTCGCCGCTGCGATGGCCATCGTCGCCGTCGGGCTCGTGCTGCTCGAGCTCGTCTCGCCGACCTCCGGGTACGGGGCGCTGCTGCCCGGGTTCATCGTGGCGGGCATCGGCACTGGGCTGGCGAACCCGACCATCGCCGGAGCCGCGCTCCGGGTCGTCGATCCGGCCCGCACGGGGATGGCGGCGGGGATCAGCAACACCGCCCGCATCACGGGCCTCGCGGTGGGCGTGGCGGTGCTCGGCGCGATCCTGCAGAGCCGCGTCGGCGCGAGCCTGCGCGGGGCCGGCTTCCACGGCTCGTCGCTGTCAGAGGCAGTCAGCTCGGCGGGCGTGCGCGCCGCGCACGGCCAGGCGGCGCTCGCGCACGCCGTGCCGACCGCGTTCGTCAGCGGCCTGGACACGATCGTCCTGATCGGGGCAGCCGTGCTGGTGATCGCCGCCCTGGCGGCGGTGTTCCTCGTGCGCCGCGCGGAGGCGCCGCACCCGGCTCAGGCGACGGGGCCCGCGACCGAAGTCGCCTAGCCGCCACGCCCCGGTTGGAGCCAGCCACCGGACAGGTCTCGCGCGGCCCTGCCGCTGCGTGACCCGAGCGGTGCCAGGCACTGTCAGGTTTCGCGCGCGGTGACGCTCCGCTCCGTGGCTCGAGCGGTGCCAGGCACTGTCAGGTTTCGCGTGCGGCGGCGCCGCGAGCTGGTCAGGCGGTGACGGGCTCGCCGTCCGTGACCACGTCGGCGAACTCGCCGGTCGTCTCGTCCTTGACGATCATCTTCACGCGGCCGTCGGGCATCTGCTCCTGCTTGACGACCGTCTTGCCGTCCCACTCCCGGCGCTGCCGCGCGATCTTCTCCGCCGTGCCGCCGCGCCAGTCCAGCTCGACCGCTCCCAGGCGCGCGACTTGGCCGACCGGTAGCAGGCGTCCATCACCGCGTTGACGACGTAGCCGTCGTAGAACGTCTCCATCGGCTCGCGGCCCTCGTCCATCGCGTCGAACATGTCGGCGTAGCCGAGCTCGGAGAGCTCGTCGCCGACCGGAAGAGCCAGCCTGACGCCGACTCCGCCTTCTCCGCCACGTAGCCGCCGCCCTCGCCGGACGAGAACATCTCGAAGCCGGTGCGCAGGAAGTGGTTCGTCCAGATCGTCCCCTCCGTGCCGGCCACCTCGTCGCGGAGGTCCATCCCGCCGCGGAACGTCCACGACTTGGGCCGACGCGTTTGCGGCAGCCCGCGCAGGCGAGGGCATCAAGTTCGTGCTCGACCCCAACTAACATCGTCCGATGGCGACCATCCGTCCCTACGACGAGGCCGATCTCGGGCGCGTGCTCGCGCTCTGGCGCGACGGCACGGTGGACGTGGACGACGCGCTGAGGGTCATCGCCGCGCAGGGCTCGGTCACGCTCGTCGCCGACGTCGAGGGCTCGGTCGCGGGCGTCGCGCTCGGCGTGCTCGCCGGCACCGAAGGCCGCATCGTCGACCTGGCCACGGTCTCCGGCGACGGCGAGGTCGCGGACGGCCTGCTCGACGCGCTCGAGCAGGCGCTGGCCAACCACGGCGCGCACACGGTCGCGAGCCTCGTCGCCCCCGGCGAGCTGCGGACGCGGCTCGAGAGCCGCGGGTACGGGCCGGCCGAAGGCGCCGTCTACCTCCAGCGCGCCCTGCCGCGCAGCGCGGCCGTGCCGGAGACACTCGCACGGCTCGGCGCGCGCACGATCGGCCCGGGCCTGTGGGAGTCGCTGCTCGGCGTCGAGGACGCCAAGCGGATCATCGAGCGGCGCGTGATCCTGCCGCTCGAGGAGCGCGAGCTCGCGACGCGCCACGCCGTCGTGCCGCCGAAGGCGATCGTCCTCTTCGGCCCGCCCGGTACGGGCAAGACCACCTTCGCCAAGGGCATCGCGTCGCGCCTTGGCTGGCCGTTCGTCGAGATCTCCCCCGCGGAGGTGGGCGGCGAGGGCGCCGAGCGGCAGGCGAAGCTGCTCGCGGAGGCGTTCGAGCTGATCCTCGAGCTGCCGTCCGCGGTCGTCTTCGTGGACGAAGTCGAGGACCTGGCATCGATGCGCCACGACGAGCGGCGCGTCAGCCCGAGCGTGACGAACGAGTTCCTGCGCCAGATCCCGCGCGTGCGCGAGACGACGCAGCACCTGCTCGTGTGCGCGACGAACTTCGTGCGCAAGCTCGACTCTGCCTTCCTGCGGCCGGGCCGCTTCGATTTCGTCCTGCCGGTCGGGCCGCCGGACGGCGATGCGCGGCGGGCGATCTGGTCGGGCTACGTGGCCGAGATCACCGACGAGTCCGTCGATCTCGGCGCACTGGTGAGCGCGAGTGAGCTGTTCACGCCGGCGGACATCGAGTTCGCGGCGCGCAAAGCTGCTCAACGGGCCTTCGAGCGTGAGGTCTTCGGCGAGGCGGGCCACCGTGCGCGCACCGAGGACTTCCTCGCGTGCGTCGCCGACACGCGGCCGTCGCTGTCGGAGGAGATCGTCGCCTCGTTCGACGAGGACGTCCGCGACTTCGCGCGCGACTGACGTGGCGCCCGCGGCGGTCGTCTTCGACTGCGACGGCACGCTCGTCGACTCCGAGCCGCTGGCGTGGCGGGCCTGGCGGAACGTGCTCGCCGACCACGGCTACGACCTGCGCCCGGAGGACATCGAGCTGACGCGTGGCCGCGGCTGGCCGGAGATCTACGGCCACTTCGCGCCGATCGTGCCGGCGATCGGCAGCTCCGAGCAGGCGTGGGACGGCTTCTCCGGGAATCTGTTCGCGCTGCTCGAGGCGGAGCTGACGCCGTTCGAGGACGCGATCGGCACCGCCCGCGATCTGCACGCGCGCGGCGTCCCGATCGCGGTGGCGTCATCGAGCCCCCGCGCCCGCCTGGACGCGACGCTGCGGGCCGCGGGCCTGCACGAGCTGTTCGATGTCACGGTCGCCGGCGACGAGGTCGCGCACGGCAAGCCGGCGCCGGACCTGTTCCTGGCCGCCGCCGAGCGCCTTGGCGTAAAGCCGGGTGACTGCGTCGCCGTCGAGGACAGCCCGCCGGGCGTCGCGTCAGCGGTCGCGGCCGGGATGACGGTCGTCGCGGTCGCACGCAAGCCGGAGCACCGCGCCGACCTGGAGCCGCACCTCGTCGACGAGCTGACCGCGACGGTCGTCGAGGCGGCCGGTCGTCTCTAGCTTTCTGTGTCCCGATCCTCGTCGGACGGGCGTCGCAGATCTGGGTACTTCTGGCGCTCGGCGGCCCGGATCTCGGCCATGCGCTTGTCGTACTGCGCTTGCACGTCCGGTGGCAGGGGATAGCTGGGAGTGCTGTCGACCCAGCCGTAATTGCGGTTCTCCACTAGTCCTCCTCGGGTGAACTCTCCCAAGCCCAATCGTGCCACAGGTCGCGCAAAGAGGCGTGCAGCGCGGCGAGCACACGGTGCGAGCATGCGAGGCGTGCGACCACGATCGCGACGCTGTCGAAAGGATCCGTTCGAATGAAGTCGATCGTGAGCCCGTCGGGAGTGAGCGCGGTTCGGAAGTGCGTCGCCCAGACGCCGCCGACGTCGCCTACTTCGGGCTCCATCTGACCGAGCGTACGCGGGCGATGCGCACGCGAGCGTCGCAAGTCCGTGTCAGGAAGCGCGCGCTGCCGCCGAGTACCGCCCGTAGTCGCGCGGGATCGTGAACCAGTCGCCGACGCGCGCCTTGTCGCCCACACGCACGCGGCCCGGGCGGACGACGTAGCAGTCGAGCGCCGTGCGGCCGCCGAGCTCGAAGACGATCTTCTGCAGCACGCCGATGTCCTGCTCGAGTGTGTCCGGGTCGTACGTCGTCATGACGCACCGGCCGCGCACCTGGCGCACGCCGAGCACGGCCTCGCCGAGGTGCAGCTCGCGGCCGACCCACTCCCGCTCCGTCAGACCCTCGACGCCCTCGAGGTAGACGTTCGCGCGAAACCGCCGCCCGTCGACGCCGACCGCCGAAACGCCGCCGTCGGTCGCGACCGACATCGGCAGCACGTCGAACCGCTGCGGCCCGTCGCCGTCGAAGTAGCGCAGCTCCGCGTCGGGCGCGGTGACAGCGCGCACGGCGGCGAGCGCCTCGGGCGTGTCCCAGCGGTGCCCGTCGACGGTCGGCACGCCGTCCGCGTCGAGCCCGCCCTGCAGCCCGAGCATCCCCGGGTGCGTGCGAGCGGTGAAGACGCGGCCCTCGGGCCGTAGCGCGTGGACGAGCCGGTCGCCGGCGATCCCGAGCTCCGTGATCTCCGCCTCGTCGAGCGAAACCCCGCGCAGCGACTTGACCGGGTACCGCCAGAGCTCGGCAACGCGCATGGCGGAGAGAACGGTCGCCGCTGGCCGCGCATTCCATTTCTGTAGGAGTTGCCCGATTTACGCAATTTGCAGAAGGGCGGCGACACAACGCCGCCGCCCTTCGCGTTGCGCTAGAAGCCGCAGTTCCCAGGAGCGGGCGCGTCGATCCTCCGCGTCGCGTCTGCCGGGATGAGCTGCACGGTGATCGACGTCGCGTTCACCGTCCCTTCGTTGCGGATCAGGTGGACGTGGTCGCCGCCGTAGTCCACGAAGCCGTCTCCGGCCGAGTACCTGTGCGGCGTGCACGTCGGGTCGTCGCCGTCGTAGACCGTCACGGTTCCGGCGGTGACGGTGATCAGGCTCGGCCCGGGATGCGTGTGCCAGCCGCTCGACCCGCCTGGTGTCCAGACGTTCGACTGGACGTACAGGTCGGAGAGCCCCTTCGTCTTCTCGAGCACGCCCCACGGCGCCCGGCCCGGCCCGGCCGGTCCGTAGGTGTCCAGGATGAACGGGTAGAAGCGGCCCTTCGAGAGCGTCGTGCTGGTGAACCCGGTCGCGGGCGTCGCGGACACGGTGCCGGCGTAGATCCCGACGACGGCGACGAGCCCGGCCAGGAGCGCCCATAGTCGTTTCGACGTCATGTCGTCTCCTCTCCGGACGAGACGGCCTCGACGATGCGGATGGGCTCGAGCCGAGCCCGCTCCGCGGCGAGCATCGCCTCGCGCGCCGAGGGCGCGTCGAAGACGAAGAAGCACGTCTCGTCCTCCGGTATGTGGATCGCGCGTTCGAAGCGGACGGGGGTGCTTCCCCGCGTCAGCTCCTCGGCGGCCGCACGTGCCCGCTGCTCGAGGGCGCCTCGCTCTCCCGGTTTGCGCCGGGAGACGTAGGTCTCGACGAGGTAGCTGGGCACGCGCTCGACGCTACGAGCGCGGCCGGGCCGCCGAAACGTCAGAACGTCTGAACTTTGGCGCCGCGCGGGCGGATTACCGCAGCCGTCGCGCGAGCTCCGTGCGCGAGCGCACACCGAGCTTCGCGTAGATGTGGGTGAGGTGGCTGGCCACCGTCCGCTCGCCGAGGAACAGCGCGGCGGCGACCTCGCGGTTCGTCCTGCCCTTCGCGACGAGCTCGGCCACGCGCCGCTCGGCCGGCGTCAGCCCGTTGGCGCGCGTCCGTCCGCTGATCCTGCCGAGCTCGGCGCGCGCCCGCTCGACCCATGTCGCAGCGCCGAGCTCCTCGAAGCCGGCGAGGGCCGCGTCGATCGCGTCGCGCGCGGCGCTCTTCTGGAGCGCGCGCCGGCGCACGCCACCGAGAGCAAGGAGCGCGCGGGCGCGTCCGAAGCGATCGCCGACGGCCTCGTGCCGCGCGATCGCTTCCTCCAGCAGAGACGCGGCTTCGCCGAGCTCGCCGCGCGCCGCCGCGACGAAGCCGCGGCAGCGCGTCGCTTCGGCGAGCACCCAGTCGCGCCCGAGCCGCGACGCGTCCGCCTCCCAGCGGTCGACCAGGCGCACGGCGTCGTCGACGCGGCCGAGCTCGAGCAGCGCCTCGGCGAAGTCCCCGGTCCACGGGCGCTGTGTCGGCTCGCCCCAGCCGAGTCTCGTCGCCTGCTCGTCGGCCTCGGCCAGCCGCTCGATCGACCCCGCAGCGTCCCCGGCCCACAACCGGACGAGCCCGAGAATCGCCAGATGAATCGGCGGGTGGAGGCCCAGTTGCTCGCCGGCGAGGACGAGGGCGCGCTCCGACAGGTTGCGGGCGACGTCGAGCTGGCCTTGGTGCAGTGCGATCAAGGAGAGCGGGAGCAGGGTCTGTGGAATCTCGAGGCCGTACTGCGCACGGATGTCCCGTGCGCGGGCGGCGTAGTCGGCGGCGAGCTCCCAGCGGCCGGCCCACAACTCGACCCACGACAGGACCCAGAGCAGCTCGGCGCCCCAGAGCTCGTCGCGATCCCGCCACTCTACGTAGTCGCGCTCGAGCAGCTCTCGGACGGAGATGCGGCGCTCGTGGTGCAGCGTGTCTGCGACCGCCATCGATGCGACGCGCACGAGCAGCGGGTCGCCCGTCGCGGTCGCCACGTCGAGCGCACGAGCTGCGACTTGTGGCGCTGCGACGTCCCCCGCGACGAGGCCGAGGTAGGCGACCATCGCGAGGGCCTCGACTCTCAGCGCCGCGTCTCCGAGCTGCTCGGCAAGGTCGAGCGCGGCGTACGCATGCGGTAGCGCGCCAGCCGCGCCCTCTCTGAATCGCGTCGACCAGGCGAGCTGGATTTGGATTGCCGCCTCCAGATCGAGACGCGATCTCGCCTCCTCGAGCGCCTCCGTCAGCAGATCGCAAGCCTCCTCGACGCTTCCCAGGCCGGCGAGCAGCATGAGGGCTTCGGCTCGCACCGGGCCGCCGTCGCCCTCTTCGAGCAGCCCGGCGGCGATCGCGCGCGCGCGGGTCCACTCGCCGGCTGCCTGTTCGGCACGCGCCGTCGCCAGCGCTCTTCGAGCGCGTTCCCCGTCCTCGGCGGGGGGCGTCAGCCGGAGCGCGTGCTCGGCGAGCTCCGCGGCGACGGCTGCCGCACCCCGCTCGCCTGCCGTCTGCACTGCCTCGTCGAGGATGGAAGCCACGGTCTCGTCCGGCCCGTCGGTCGAGAGCGCGAGGTGCCGGGCGCGCACGAGCGGGTCGTCGAGGATGCGCGCAATCCGGGCGTGCACGCGCTGCCGCTCGCCGCTCCCGATGTCCGCGTAGAGAACAGAAGCGAGCAGCGGGTGGCTGAAGCGAACCGTGCCCTGCTCGCGGACGATCACCTGTGCGGCAGCCGCCTGATCGAGCGCCTCCTCTGCGACGCCCGCGTGCTCGAGCAGCGCCTCGGGCGCCGTGCCCAGCGCCGCTGCCAGCGCGAGTGCCTCGCGGCTCGCGGCGGGGAGGTCTTCGATCCTCGCCCGCACGAGCGCCTCGAGCGTGTCCGGAACCGGCAGGGGCGCGATCGGGTCGACGTCAGGCCCGAGAGCGCGCGCCAGCTCCAGCGCGAAGAACGGGTTGCCGCCCGCCCGTTCGTGAATCCGCAGCAGCGTCTGGCGCCCGAACGACCTGCCGGTTCGATCGCGCACGAGCCGGTGCACCGCGCCGACGCTGAGCGGCTCGACCCGGAGAAGCCGCACCCGCTCGGCGGGGAGCGCACGTTCGAGCTCGGAAGGCTCCGTCCCCGACCGGCGCGCGAGCAGCACCGCCAGCCGGGTCGTCGGCAGCCGGCGCAGCGCGAACGCGAGTGCGCTCGACGAAGCGGAGTCGAGCCACTGCACATCGTCCACGGCAAGCGACGTCGGCTCACTGTCGCAGAGCGCGTCGAGCGCGTCCCGCACCGCGACAGCCAGTGCCCGTGCGTGGACGCGCTCGCCCGGCTCGCTCAGGAGCGCGACCTCGAGCGCGCGTCGCCGCGGCGGCTCGAGTGCGGGCAGCACGTCGTCCACCATGCCCTCGAACAGATCGCCGAGGCCGGCGTACGCGAGCCCGCGCTCGGCTTCCGCCGGCTCGGCCGTGAGCACGCGCATGCCGCGCTCCTGCCCCGCCTCGACTCCAGCGCGCCAGAGCGTCGACTTCCCGATGCCCGCCTCGCCCTCCAGGACGACGGCGTCCGGCCCCTGAGCGTCGGTCCCGCCGAAGAAGGCACCGATTACACGCAACTCCTCGTCGCGGCCGACGATCTCCGCGGTCGCGGGCACCCGCGCCTCCGTTTCGCTCCGTGTGATCAGCCCATGGTGGCGCACCCATCCGGCGCCGGCAAGGCGCTGGCTTCGGACGCCGCTAGCCGCGCGCGAGCCAGGCGTCGGCGATGCGCGCGAGGTGGCGATGATCCGTGCCGCAGCAGCCGCCGAGGACGCTCAGGTTCGGCAGCCACTCGCCGAGCGCGGCCACCTCGACGGCGAGCTCCTCCGGGTTGCCCGCGTCGAGCAGACCGAGGTCGTCGAGCGCGGCGTGGCTCAGGCGCGACGCGTTCGCGCGCACGCCCTGGATCCGCTCGCGCCACGCGCCGCCCTCGGCAAGCACGCCCGCGAAGTGCGACGGGTGCGCGCAGTTGACCATGAAGTACTCGGGGGCGCCGTCCGTCTCGCGGTCGACCTCCTCGATCGCCTCGCCCAGCGCCCGGCCGGTGGGCAGGCGCCCGTCCGTCTCGACCGTGAACGAGATCACCACCGGCATCCCGGCGGCGCGGGCCGCCCGCGCGATGCCGATCGCCTCCTCCACCGATGGCAGCGTCAGGCCGCTCACGAGATCGGCGTCGGTCGCGGCGAACACGGCCGCCTGGCGGGCGTGGTACGCCTCCGCCTCGGCCGCGCTCATGGTCACCTCGGTCGCGTACGCGTCGCCGCGCGGGCCGATGCAGCCGCAGATGCGGATCGGCGGGTCGCCGGCCGCCTCGTCGCGCAGCTCGACGAGCAGCGCGACGCCGTCACGGCTTACCTGGTCGAGCGCCTCCGGCGAGTAGCCGAGCTTCGCGCCCCAGTCGAGGTTCGCCCGCCAGGTCGGAGCGTCGAGCACGAGCGTCGCGCCGTGCTCCCGCCCGACCTCGAGGTACGGCTCGAAGTACCGGCGCAGCGCGGCCCGCCCGTCCTCGTCCGCGAGCAGCACGAACGACGCGAACTCGGGCAGCTCGAGCCCGTCGTGGAAGATCAGCGTCGTCTCCATGCCGCCGTCCGTCAGCTGGAGCAGGGTCATCGCACGAAACGATACGGACCGCGCGGGTGTGGTCGGCGATCAGACGATGCGCGGCTTCAGCACGTCGCGCGCGATCAGGAAGCCGCGCTTCACGAGCTCCTCGTCGCCCTCGAACTGCCGGTCCTCGTGCTCGATCGACAGCACGTGGTCGTAGCCGACCGCGTACAGCGCGGCGATGAAGCGGCCCCAGTCGACCTCGCCGAGCCCGGGCAGCCGCGGCACCTGCCAGCCGATGCCGCCCGAGAGCGTGCCGTGCCGGTACAGGCCGTCGCGGCGCATCTCGAGGTCCTTCGCGTGCGCGTGGAAGATCCGCGATGCCGAAGTCGTAGACCGCGCGCTCGTAGTCGATCTGCAGCCAGACGAGGTGCGACGGGTCGAGGTTGAGCCCGAAGTTCGTCGCCCGGGATCGCGGCGAACAGCTCGTCCCAGATCGCCGGCGACCAGGCCAGGTTGTTGCCGCCCGGCCACTCGTCGTACGAGAAGATCATCGGGCAGTTCTCGATCGCGATCTTCACGCCGCGCTCGCCCGCGTACTCGACGAGCGGCGGCCAGATCGAGCGGAAGCGCTCCAGGTTCTCGGTCAGCGGCCGGTCCTTGTCGTTGCCGACGAACGTGCCGACGACCTCCACGCCGAGCGCCTGCGCCGCGTCGATCACCTTGCGCAGGTGGCCGTTCACCTCCTCGCGGTGCTCGTCGTCGGGGTGCGAGGTTGTTCGGGTAGTACGCGAGCGACGAGATCCCCAGGCCCGTGCCGGTTCATCGTGCCGTGCACCTCGTCGGGGTCGAAGCTCTCCACGTCGATGTGCGTCACGCCGGCGTAGCGTCGCTTCTCGCCGCCAGAGGCGGGCCAGCAGGCGATCTCGAGCGTCTGGAAGCCCCTCGCCGGCCGCCCAGCTCGCGACCTGGTCCAGGGACATGTCCGGCAACGCCGCGGTCAGCAGGCCGAGCTTCACTGCGTCACCTCCACCCATCGTCGTTCACGGTTCGAGAGCGCGATCGCGTCGCCGAGGACGTTCTCCCAGTGCCCGGCCGCGAAGGTCGGGTAGTCGGGCTCGGCCGGCGGGCCGCCCGCGGCGACCGCCGTGTAGACGGCGCGGTACAGCTCGCGGAACGTATCGGCGAAGCCCTCGGCGTGCGCGGCCGGCAAGTGCGTCCACGCGGCCGCCTCCGGGCTGAGCAGCCCCGGGTTGCGAATCAGCGTCTCGTTGGGCTTGTCGCGGTGCCCGAACCACAGCTCCTCCTGCCGCTCGGAGTCCCACGCCAGCGCGCCCCGCGAGCCGTCCAGCTCGAAACGCAGCGAGTTCTTGCGGCCCGCGCTGACCTGCGAGATGACGAGCGACCCGCGCGACCCGCCCTCGAAGCGCAGCAGGATGTGCGCCAGGTCCTCGCTCGTCATCGATGCGCCTCGCGCCGCTCGACGTCGCCCGCGGCCGCGTAGGTCTCGACCTCCCCAACCGGCCGCTTCCGCACGGGGATCGCGGTCGCCAGGTCGGCGAGCAGGCTCTCGACCCGCATGCCGGTCACGAACTGGACGAGGTCGAGCCAGTGCGAGCCGATGTCGCCGACCGCGCGCAGCTCGCCGCCGCGCTCCGGCTCGAGCCGCCAGTTCCAGTCGGTCGGCTGCTGCAGCCAGTCCTGCAGGTACCCGCCGTGCACGTTCCAGACGTCGCCGAGCCGGCCGTCGCGGATGCGCGCGCGAGCCTCCTGGATCATCGGGTAGAAGCGGATGTTGAAGTTCGTGCAGTGGACGAGCCCGCTCGCCTCGGCGAGCTCGAGCAGCTCGCCCGACTCGGCCGAGCTCATGGCGAGCGGCTTCTCGCAGACGACGTGCTTGCCGGCCGCGAGCGCCTGCTTCACCTGCGGGTAGTGCAGGTTGTTGGGCGTCGTCAGGTGCACGATGTCGACCTCGTCGTCGGCGAGCAGCGTCTCGTAGCTGTCGTAGACCGGCGCGAGGCCCTTCGCGGCTGCGCGCTCGGGCGACGAGCCGACGACGCCGGCGACGTTCACGCCCAGCCGCCGCAGCGCGTCGACGTGCACCACGCCGATGAACCCGGTGCCGACGACGCCGGCGGTGATCTCGCTGAAGTCGGTCATGTGGGGAGCTCGACGTCGAAGTCGACGTCGAGACCGTATCGCGCTCCGGCGTAGCGGCTCTCCGTCCACTCGAGCGGGACGCCTGCCTGGTCGTTGATCAGTCGGCGCTCGACGAGCAGCGGGGAGCCGCGCTTGACGCCGAGCAGGCGCGCGTCCTCGGCGGTCGCGGCCTCCGCGGCGAGCGAGGCGCGGCCCGCGGTGGGGACGAGCCCCGCGTCGGCCAGCGTGGCGAAGAGCGACGCGCCCTCTGCCTGGGCGTCGAGGACGGGCGCCACCTTCGCGGGGAAGACCGCGGTCTCGAGCGCCAGCGGCTCGCCGTCGGCGAGGCGGACGCGGCGCAGGACGACCACCTCGTTGGCGCGGAGACGCTCCCGCTCGTGCTCGCTGGCAGCGCGGCTGCGGCGCTCGACGACCTGCGAGGTCGGCGTGCGCCCGCGGCGGCGCATCTCGTCCGAGAAGGACAGGATGTGGCTCGCCGTGCGGTTGGCGCGCGCGGGCGCGACGAACGTGCCGCGGCCCGGGACGCGGTAGACGAGCCCGTCGTGAACGAGCCGCTGGACGGCGCCGCGCGCGGTCATCCGCGACACGCCGAACTCCTCGCAGAGCTGCGCGTCGGACGGGAGCGGCGCGTGCGGCTCCAGGTCGGCGATCCGCGTCCGCAGCGACTGCTCGATCTCGTGGTAGCGGGGCGTGAAGGTCGTCACGCGTCGGCCGCCCAGCGGTCGGGGTAGTGGAGCGGCAGGCCGCGCAACTCGGTGTGGATCAGCGAGAGGTGCCAGCGGCCGAGGTTCGACGAGACGAGGCGGTCGCGGTTCTGCCCGGCGAAGACGACGTTGGTCGGTGCCGCGATCGCCGTCCCCTGCGGGTCGTCGGCGACGACCTCCAGGTTGCCGGCGCCGTCCAGGTGGAGGATCCGGTCGGGCCGGTAGCAGGAGACGAGCACGCCGGTCTCGGTGAACGCGACGCCGTCCGGCACGGTGCCCTCCAGTCGCCTGATCTCCTCGACCTCGCCGGTCTGGAGGTCGATCCGGCTGAGCGCGGGCCGGTAGCTCTCGACGATCCAGAGCCAGCGGCCGTCCGCGGTGACGGCGCAGCCGTTCGGGGAGTGCGGGAGCCGGTCGGTGAGCACGTCGACCCTCCCGTCCGGCGACAGGCGGTAGACGTGCCCGTCGTTCCGGGCCCAGTGGCCGCTGGCCGAGAAGTAGAGCGTCCCGTCGGGGCCGAACGCGGGGTAGTTCGGGATGACGAAGCCGTCGCGCAGCACCCGCACCTCGCCGCCGTCGTGCACGCAGAGCAGCCCGTCGTCGCCGCAGCAGATCGCGAGCCGCCCCTGCGCGTCGGCCGCGAGGCCGAGCACGAACCCGGGCGCGCGAGCGACCTCCTCCCAGGTGCGAGCGTCCACGTCCACGCGGTACAGCTGGCCCGCCTCGCCGCCTGCCCACACGACGCCGCCCGCGGGATCCCAGCAGACGCCCTCCGGGTGGTCGAGCCCGTCGACGAGCAGCTCAATCACGCGCGTGCCCCACGGCGCCGTTGATCGTCAGGCCGCCGTCGACGACCAGCTCCTGGCCGGTCAGGTAGCGGGAGGCGTCAGACGCGAGGAAGACGACGACGTCCGCGACCTCGTCGGCCGACCCGATTCGCCCGAGCGCGATCCGCTCCTCGTACCTGCGGCGCACCTCCGGCGTGTACGCCTTGGCGTTCAGCGGCGTGTCGATCGCGCCCGGCGCGAGCGCGTTCACCGTGATCCCGGCGGGCGCCAGCTCGAGCGCCAGGACCCTCGTCAGCGCCACGATCGCGCCCTTGGCGGCTGTGTAGGCACCCAGGTCAGGTATCGCCTGCACGTCGGCGGCCGACGAGATGTTGACGATCCGTCCGCCCGCGCCGCGGGCCGTCATGTCCCGCGCCGCCGCACGGCAGCCGTAGAAGTAGCCGTGCAGGTTGGCGGCGAGCAGCCCGTGCCAGTCCTCGTCGCTCGTCTCGACGATCGGCTTCACCATCAGCCGCGCCGCGTTGTTGACCCAGACGTCGATGCCGCCCCACTCGTCGGCGACGCGTGTCGCCAGCCCCTCGACCGCCTCGCGGTCGCCGGTGTCGCCCTCGACGAAGATCCCGTCCACCGGCCCGCCGCCCTCGAGCGAGATCCCGGCGACGCGCGCGCCCGCGCGGCCGAACGCGGCCGCGATCGCCTCGCCGATCCCGCTCGACGCGCCGGTCACCACGACGCGGCGGCCGCTCACGTCGAACGGGTCGGGCACGAGCGCGACTGTATAGCTGTCTAGACGGGAGGGCAACGGCCCGCGTAGGGTGCCGCCGTGCCGCACGAGCCCATCCGCACGACGGTCATCGGCAGCTACCCGTTCCCGGGCTGGCTCGAGCTCGTCGCCGAGCACATCGACGACTTCGGGCCCGACGACCTCGAGGAGGCGACGCGCGACGCCGTCTCGGCCGCGATCGGCGACCAGGTGCGCGCCGGCCTCGACGTGATCACCGACGGCGAGCAGACGCGCTTCGACTTCAACCTGTCCTTCTACGCGTTCCTCGAGGGGATCGAGCTGGAGCACGAGCCGCGCCGCCGCTGGGGCCCGCCCGCGCACGATCAGCGCGGCCGGCACGAGATCGTCGGCGAGCTCGACGCGCCGAAGGGGCTCGGCGTGCTGGACGAGTGGCGCCGCCTCCAGGAGCTGGCCCCGCCCGGCCCGCAGCTGAAGGCGAGCGTCCCCGGCCCGTACACGCTGGCCGGCCGGCTCGTGCCCGGCGGCGACTACCCGGACCGCTGGGCGGTCGCGGAGGCGCTCCTCCCGATCGTGCGCCGCGAGCTCGAGGCGCTGGTCGACGCGGGCTGCGCGATCCTCACCGTCGACGAGCCGTCGATGAGCGCCTATGCGGCGCGCGAGGATCCCGCCCGCCTCGTCGACCTGTTCAACCGGACGGTCCAGCCGGTCGTCGGCCGCTGCTACCTGGGCACGCACCTCTGCTTCGGCAACTACAAGGCGCGCGCGGTCGCGAAGCGCACCTACGCGCCGATGTTCCCCGCGTTCCTCGAGCTCGCCGCCGACGAGCTGCACTTCGAGCTGGCGAGCCGCGAGCTGGCCGAGATCGAGCTGCTCGAGAGGGTCGCCGAGCGGCACGACGTCGGCGCCGGCGTGATCGACGTGAAGAGCTACTACGTCGAGACGCCCGGGGACGTGGAGGAGCGAATCCGCGCCTGCCTGCGCCATGTTCCCGCAGAAAAGTTGAGCGTCAGCCCCGACTGCGGCCTCTCCCAGACGGCCCGCTGGGCGGCCCGCGCGAAGCTCGAGAACATGGTCGAGGGCGCCCGGCGCGCGCGCTCTTAGCGGACGCTCACCAACGTTTGCCGAACCTCAACGTGCCCGTCTTTTGGCCAGTTGCGGGCGCGGGTACCCTGGCTTGCAAGGAGGGCGAATGCTCGAGCACGGGTCCCCAGCCGCGGCGGCGTCCATCAGCCTCATCTGCTCCAACTGCGGGTACGGCATCACCATCCGGCGTGAGCCGCCCGACTGCCCGATGTGCCAGACGTCGAGCTGGGAGCCCGGCCGCTGGCGCCCGTTCAGCTCGCTCGAGGACGTGACGATCGCCCGCGCGAGCGCCGTTGCACGCCTAGCGGGGGTCGAACGCGAAGGCGCGGGCGGGGTTCCGGACGAAGAGCTGCTCGGCGAGGTCGAGGCCGAGCTCGCGCTCCAGCCGGGGCTTGAAGCGCGCGAATAGGTAGTCCAGGCCGGGCCCGCCGCCGTACGCGCGCATCATCGACGCGCGGCCGGTGTCGCCGCCGAGCAGGATCCGGCCGGCGTGGCCGCGCGCGGCGAGGTCGGAGATCAGCTGGAGGATCGTCGAGTCCGGCCAGTACTTCGTCCGGCCCGGCCCGTCGAACTGGAGCCACGCGCCGGTCGCGGCCGTCTCGGCGTGCTCGCCCGCGTCGGGGTTGCGGTCGAGATGGGCCAGCACGACGCTGGCAGGCGGGACGCCGGCCTGGCGCAGCCGCTCCACGAGCTGGAGGCCCATCGTTCCGTGCTCGGTGTGGACGCAGACGGGTGCGCCGACCCGCGCGTGCGCCTGCGCGGCGGCGGCGATCGTCTTTGCCTCGAATGCCGACAGCGCGTGGTAGCCGGCGCCGACCTTGACGATCCCGCAGCGCCTGAGCTCTGCCGCGAAACGGTCGGCGAGCTCGCCCTCCGATGCGCTGCGCAGCGGGTCGTCCTTCGCGTAGTGCGGGTCGCGGTGCAGGCCGGTGGCCGCCACGATGTGCAGGCCGGTCTCGCGTGAGATGCGCTCGAGGCCGTCGAAGTTGCGGCCGAGGCCGATCGGCGTCCAGTCGACGAGGGCGCGGCCACCGGCGGCCACGAGCGTCGCGGCCTCAGCGAGCGAGCGGTCCACGTCGGCGAACTCGTCGCCCGGCTGTGCCGGCGTGACGAGGAACAGATGCTCGTGCGCGTCGGTCGGCCCGAGCGTCTCGGGGGCGATGTCGCCGAGGACGGTGCGGACGATCACGGCAGGCAGTCTCGCGGTTCAGGCGTAGGCGTAGGCGAGGGCGAGCTGGCGGTGCGCCTCGAGGCCGGAGACGGCGACGCCGACGAGCCGCAGCGCGCCGGGCCGGTCGCGCAGCGCGCGGTCGAGGTTCGCGCACGCGAGCTCGGCGATCCGCTCGGCATCGTCAGTCCCGACCGGCAGTGACTGCGAGCGTGTGCGGATCGAGAAGTCCGAGTAGCGGAGCTTCGTCGTGATCGTCCGGGCGGTCTCGCCGGAGCGCTCCAGGTAGCCGGCGACGTGGCCGGCCATGCGGCGCACCTCGGCGTGGAGCTGCTCCGGGTCGGTGAGGTCGCGCGGGAAGGTCTCCTCGCTGGAGATCGACGGGTTGATGGCGGTGCCGTCGGGGTCGACCGGCCTGGGGTCGATGCCGCGCGCGCGGTCGCGCAGGAGGCCGCCTGTCTTGCCGGGTGCGAGCCGTCGGAGCGCAGCGTCGTCGAGGGCGGCGAGCGCGCCGACGGTGGTCACGCCCGCCTCGCGCAGGCGCTGCTCGGCGCGCGGGCCGACACCGGGGAGGAGGCGGACGTCGAACGGGGCCAGGAACGCGGCCTCACGGCCGGGCGGGACGACGGTGAGGCCCTTGGGCTTGCGCCGGTCGCTGGCGACCTTGGCGACCACCTTCGTCGTCGAGACGCCGAGCGACGCGCCCAGGCTCGTCGAGCCGAGCACCGCCGCCTGGACGGCCTCGGCGACGGCGCGGGCGCGGCTGAAGTCGGGCGTCACGGAGGCGAGGTCGAGGTAGCCCTCGTCGAGCCCGGTGCGCTCGACGACCGGCACGACGTCGCGGATCGCGCTCCACACGGCGCGCGAGTACTCCGAGTACAGGCTCTTGCGCGGCCGGACGAACACGACGTGCGGACACCGGCGGCGCGCCTCGGCGCACGACATCGCCGAGCGGATCCCGAAGCGGCGCGCGACGTAGTTCGCGGTCGCGACGACGCCGCGCCCGTCCGGGTCGCCGCCGACGACGAGCGGCACCTCGCGCAGGTGCGGCTGCTCGAGCTCCTCGACGGCGGCGAAGAACGCGTCGAGGTCGAGGTGGGCGACGATCACGGGCGCGAACACTAGTTCGTGCGCGCGACGGCGTTGCGCTCTCGGCACGCTTCCGGCACAGACAGGTGCGCTTTCGGCCTCTACGGTCGTGGGCGATGACAAAGGCGGCGACACCCTGGGGTCAGGCAGAGGTGGTGGAGGAGCTGCGGCTCCCCCAGCAGGCGGGCGACAAGCGCTTCGCGTTCATCGTGCAGCTGCTCACGACCAAGCGCGGCGAGCAGCTCGTGCGCTTCTCCTACTCGACCGGCGGCACTGCCCGCCGCGGGCCGGTCACGCTGCGCGCGCGCGACCTCGAGCGCCTGCGCGACGCGCTCGCCGATCGCCCCGAGCTCGCCCGCGCCCTCCCGCTCGGGCCCTAGTGCTCGCCGCCTTGCGGACCTCGACGTCGAGCTGGGCGGCGACGAGGAACGCGAGCGCCGAGACATAGAGGTAGATCAGCACGGCGATGACGGTCGTGAGGCCGCCGAAGAGCGTGTCCCAGCGTGCGACGTAGGCGCCGTAGATCCCGAACGCGAGGGAGGTGAACGACCATGTGAGCGCGACCAGCAGGGTGCCGACGCTGACCCACGCGGCCGGCTGCCGCTTCGCCGGTGCGTAGCGCAGGATCAGCGCAGCCGCTGCGAGCAGCAGCACGAACGCCGCGGACCAGCGGAGGGCGAAGGAGACCGGCCCGGGCAGCAGTCGCCCGGCCGCCGGCCCGCCGGCCAGCACGATCACGGCTGCGCCGAGCAGGCACGTTCCGGCGGCCAGCGCGAGGCGCCAGCGAGCGCGCGACGCGCTGGACGAACGGCAGGCGCGTGCCAGTCTCGAGGAGCTCGTCGAGCGCGTCCATCGTCACCCGTGCCGCCACCGACAACTTCCAGAGCGCGAGAGCTAGCCCGACCGTGAGCCACAGGTTGCGGCGCGGCCCCTCGATCTGCTCGACCGTGCCGTCCACGAGCCGGAAGGCGTCGTGCGAAAGGTGCTCGCGGACGACCGGCCGGACGCCGTGCTGCCAGACAGCGTCGTCGAGCCCGAGCAGGCTGAGCACCGCGACGGCGGCCAGCGAGAACGCAACCAGCGCGAAGAGCAGCTGGTACGAGATCGCGCTCGCGTGGCTGACGATGCGCTTGTCCGCGAGCGCGCGCCGGGTGTCGCGCGCGACCGCGCGCGGATGCGCGCGCACGTAGGCGATCGCGTCGAGCAGGCGGGGCGCCGTGGCCACGGGCGGGGCATCCCCGGCCGTGCGGGCCTGGAAACCGTCAGGCCGGAACGGCTTTGCGGTCGCGTGCGGCCGCGACGAGCGACTCGAGGAGGGGCAGGCCCCCGGTGGCCCCGAGCAGCGGGTCGACGGCGTGCTCGGGATGCGGCATGAGGCCCATGACGTTGCGCCGCTCGTTCACGACGCCGGCGACGTCGTCGACGCGAGCCGTTCGGGTTGCCGTCCGCGTAGCGGAGCACGACCTGCGCCGCCGCGCTCGACCTCGTCGAGCAGCTCGTCGTCCGCGTACCAGCCCCTTCGCCGTGCTTGATCGGGATCGTGAGCACGTCGCCCGCCGCGCACCGGCCGTGAACGGCGTGTCGGCGCTGCTCGACGCGCACGCGCACGTCGGCGCAGACGAAGTCGAGCGACGCGTTGCGCCGCAGGACGCCGGGAAGCAGGCCCGCCTCGCACAGGACCTGGAAGCCGTTGCAGATGCCGAGCACCGGCCCGCCCTCGTCGGCGAACGCGCGCACCGCGCCCATCGCCGGCGCGAAGCGCGCGATCGCGCCGCAGCGCAGGTAGTCGCCGTACGAGAAGCCGCCCGGCAGGATCGACGGCGCCCACGTCGGGCAGCCGCCCGTCCGCGTGCCACACGGGCACGGCCTTCGGCGCCGAGCAGCTCGAGCGCGCGCAGCGCGTCGCGGTCGTCGTTGGAGCCGGGGAACGAGACGACGGCGACGCGCGCCTTCACGGGGCGACCTCGATCTCGTACGACTCGATCAGCGGGTTCGCGAGCAGCTGGTCGCACATCCGCTCGAGCTCCGCGCGCGCCTGCGCCTCGTCGCGCCGCGTCGACCTCGAGGTCGACGAGCCGGCCGACCCGGGCGCCGCCGACCTCGAAGCCGAGCTGCCGCAGCGCGGCGCCGACCGCCTCGCCCTGCGGGTCGAGGATGCCCTCCTTGGGGCGCACGAGCACGGTCGCCTTCAATGCAGCACCACGTCCGGGTCGGCGAGGTAGTCGTCGAACGGGATCGCCGGTCAGCCGCTCGAACGCCTCGACGTAGCGCGCGCGCGTGCCGGCGACGACGTCGTCGGGAAGCTCGGGGCCGGGTGCGGTCTTGTCCCAGCCGAGCGTCTCGCAGTAGTCGCGCACGAACTGCTTGTCGAAGCGACGGCTGCGGCGCCGCCGGCGCGTACTCGTCGGCCGGCCAGAAGCGCGACGAGTCCGGCGTGAGCGCCTCGTCGCCGAGCACGAGCCGGCCGTCGGGGTCGAGGCCGAACTCGAACTTCGTGTCGGCGAGGATGATCCCGCGCGCCGCCGCGTAGTCGGCCGCCGAAGCGGTAGAGCGCGATCGAGATCCGCTCGCGCCTCCGCGAACCGGTCTGCGCCGACGAGCTCGGCCGCCTGGTCGCGCGTGATGTTCTCGTCGTGGCCGGTCTCGCGCCTTCGTCGCCGGCGTGAAGATCGGCTCCGGCAGCCGGTCGGACTCGGCGCAGCCCCTCGGGCAGCCGGTGCCCGCAGACCGCGCCGGTCGCCCGGTAGTCCTTCCAGCCCGAGCCGGAGAGGTAGCCGCGCACGACGCACTCGATCGGCAGCATCTCGAGCCGGCGGCACTCGAGTCGAGCGGCCGTCCGGCCGGATCGCGAGCAGGTGGTTCGGCACGATCGTCCTGCGTCCGCGCGAACCAGAACGCCGACAGCCCGGTGAGCACGCGGCCCTTGTCCGGGATCTGGGTCGGCAGGACGACGTCGAAGGTCGAGATGCGGTCGCTGGCGACGAGCAGCAGCCGGCTCGTCGTCGAGCGCGTAGAGCTCGCGAACCTTGCCGGATCCGACGTGCACGGCTTCAGGCATGGATCGCCTCCCGTGCGTCGTGTCTGGAGCGCCTCGAGGCGCTCGAAGACGGTGTCGACGTGGCGCGTGTAGCGCGTCGAGATCGAAGACGGCGTCGAGGTCGACGCGCGCGCGATCTCGCTCTCGGCGCGGACGAGCTCGCGAAGTCGACCGCTCCTCGTCCCAGGCGCGCATCGCGTTGCGCTGCACGAGCCGGTACGCGTCGTCGCGCGCGAGCCCCGACTCGACGAGCGCGAGCAGCACGCGCTGGCTGAAGAAGAGCCCGTGGCTCGCCTCGAGGTTGCGCCGCATCCGCTCCGGGCGGACGACGAGGCCCTCGACGAGCCAGCGCGAAGCGGTCGAGCATGTAGTCGAGCGCGAGGAACGCATCGGGGATCGACGACGCGCTCGGCCGACGAGTGCGAGATGTCGCGCTCGTGCCACAGCGCGACGTTCTCGAGGCCGACGAGCGCCTGGGCGCGCACGACGCGGGCGAGGCCGCAGATGCGCTCGGAGACGACGGGGTTGCGCTTGTGCGGCATCGCCGACGAGCCCTTCTGGCCGCGCCCGAACGGCTCCGGCCACTTCGCCGACCTCGGTGCGCGCGAGGTGGCGGATCTCGAGCGCGAAGCGTCTCGAGCGACGCGGCGACGAGTGCGAGCGCGCAGAGCAGCTCGGCGTGGCGGTCGCGCTGGAGGATCTGCGTCGAGGTCGGCGCCGGCTCGAGCCCGAGCCGCTCGCACGCGATGCCGCTCGACCTCGGGATCGATCGCCGCGTAGGTGCCGACGGCGCCGGAGAGCTTGCCGACGCGCATGCCCTCGAGCGCACGGGTAGCTCGCTCCCGCGCCCGGGCGAGCTCGAACGCCCAGCCGGCGAGCTTGAGCCCGAACGTCGTCGGCTCGGCGTGGATCCCGTGCGTGCGGCCCATGATCGGCGTCAGCCGGTGCTCCTCGGCGCGCGCGACGACGGCGGCGAACGCCCGGTCGATGCCCTCGACGATCAGCGCGCCCGCGTCGCGTACCTGCAGCGCGAGCGCCGTGTCGAGCACGTCCGACGAGGTCAGCCCGTAGTGGAACCAGCGGCCCTCCTCGCCGAGGCCTTCCGCGACGGCGTCGACGAAGGCCGCGACGTCGTGGTGGGTCTCGCGCTCGATCTCGGCGACGCGCTCGGGTGTCGGGACCTGCGCGGCGTCGCGGATCGCCGAGACGTCGTCGCGCGGGACGACGCCGAGCTCGGCCCAGCCGTCGAGCGCAGCGAGCTCGACCTCGAGCCACGCCTGGAGCTTCGCCTCCTCCGACCAGATCCGCGCCATCGCCGGGCGCGTGTACCGCGCGATCACCGCCCGATCGTATCGGCGCCGCCTGCCGACACTCGACACGCACGACACGGCATGAGCGCGGGCCTATGTCTCCCACAGACGTGTCCCCGCGGGCCATGTGCCCCGGGGCCGGCCGCTTGCCTCCCTCCGATTCGAGCCTATGCAGGAAATGCGCACGCGTGCGTGACAGGACCGTGCCGGAACTGTGACTTCACGAGTCGAGCGGGTAGGCGACGCCCCGCTCCTCGAGGGCGCCGCCGAAGTCCTCGTCCGTGCCCCAGGTGCGCCACGCGTCGGGCCGGAAGCGGATCGTCAGGTCGTCGTGCGCGGCGATCGCCTCTCCGGCGCCCGGGTGGGCGCGGCCCGCAGGCGTGAGGTACTTCGCCCACACGCGCTCGTTCAGCGCGAGCGCATCCGCGCCGCGCACCACGGTGACGGCTCCGGTCGCCGCGGCGCCGCGCAGCGGGCCCGGGCCGTGCGTGTCGATCAGCATCGAAGCGCGCGGCCGGGCCGCCGCGTTCCGTGCCTTGCGCGTGCGGCCGCCGGTCGCGATCAGCAGCTCGTCGCCGTCGCGCAGGAACCAGACGGCCGACAGGTATGCCGAGCCGTCCGGTTCCGTCGTCGCGAGGGTCGCGATCAGGCGCGCATCGAGCAGCCAGCCGAGCCGGTCTTCCACCGGCGCGAGGCTAATGCCCGCGGACGCTTGCCAGCGCCTCGTGCACCTTTGCCTCGTCGGCGCCCGCGGCTACGAGCAGCTCGTTCGCGAGGCCGCCCGTGACCGCCGCGAGCGACAGCAGGAGCTGCTCGGTGCCGATCCTCCGGTGGCGACCGCCCCCGCTTGCGTTCACGGCGTGCTCGAGCACCTTCTTCGCCTGCGGCGTGAACGGGACGCGGCCCGTGCCCTGGCGCGGCTCGCCCTCGAAGCGGTCGACCACCTGCTTCTTGATGTCGTCGTAGCTGAGGCCCAGTTGCGCGAGCGCTGCTGCGGCGCCACCGCGCTCCGCGCGGAAGAGCCCGAGCAGCAGGTGCTCGGTGCCGAGGTAGCCGTGGCCTAGCGCGGACGACTCCTCGTCGGCCGCGCCCAGGGCAAACCGGGCTTGGCGGGTGAACGGCGCGCGGAACGCGCGGCCTGGGCCGCCGTGTCGGAAACCGCGCGTCCGCGCGTCCTCCGGCCCCGCGTCGACGATCTGGTGCACGCGCTGGTGTGAGAGACCGAGGGACTCGGCGATCTCGCGCATCGATCCGCCGGCGGCGTGCAGGCGGCGGATGACGTGCTGGTAGTCGACACGCGCGACGTCGACCTCGTGCTGCAGGTCGAGCAGCCGCTCGCGGACCGTCTTTGCTTCGGTCAGAAGCTGTTCATCGAGTGTCATCATGTCGTCTAGCGTACTAGACGGAAGGCACTCTTGTCTACCTAGCTAGACGGCGAGGATGCGGGCCGCGAGCACCGCCGCGTTCTTGGAGTTGTCGACGCCCACGCACGCGACCGGGACACCGGGCGGCATCTGGACGATCGCGAGCAGCGCGTCGAGCCCGTCCAGCACGGACTTCGACGAGCGGAGCGGAACGCCGATCACCGGCAGCTCCGTGTGGGCCGCCACGACGCCCGGCAGCGCGGCCGCCAGCCCTGCGCCGGCGATCAGCACGCGGATCCCGCGCGCTGCGGCGGTCGTCGAGTACTCGGCCACCTCGCGCGGGTTGCGGTGCGCGGACAGGACGTTGAACTCCCAGGCGATCCCACGCGCGTCGAGCTCCTTCGTCGCGGCGTCCATCGCCTCGCGGTCGGACTCGGAGCCGACCAGGATGCCCACCTGCGGCGCGTCAGACAAGCGCGGCCACCGTCGCTGCGATGTCGCTCCGGTACTGGCAGCCATCGAAGCGGATCAGGCCGGCGGCTTCGTACGCGCGGTCGCGCGCCTCGTCCAGGCTGTCGCCGAGCCCCGTCACGTTGAGGATCCGGCCGCCGTTCGTGACCAGCCGTCCGTCGCGCTCGGCGGTGCCCGCATGGAACACGCCGGCGCCCGTGGCCTCGGCCTCCCGGATGCCGGCGATCGGCGTGCCGCTGTCGCCGCGCACCGGGTAGTCGCTCGCAGCGAGCACGACAGTGACCGCGGCCCGGTCACCGGCCGCGAGCTGAACGCCGCGGAGCTCGCCGCGCGCCGTCGCGGCGAGCGCCTCGAGTAGGTCGCCGTCGAGCCGCGGCACGAGCACCTGCGTCTCGGGGTCGCCGAAGCGGCAGTTGAACTCGAGTAGGCGCGGGCCGTCGGCGGTCAGCATCAGGCCCGCATACAGCAGCCCGCTGAACGGGGTGCCGCGCCGCGCGAGCTCCTCCGCGACCGGGCGGTGCACCGCCTCGACCAGCTCGGCCACGTCGGGCGTGCCCGGCACCGGCGAGTAGGCGCCCATGCCGCCCGTGTTCGGGCCCGTGTCGCCGTCGCCGACCCGCTTGTGGTCTCGAGCCGGCGCCAGCGCGAGCACGTCAGTGCCGGAGACGAGCGCGAAGACCGAGAGCTCCTCGCCGTCGAGCAGCTCCTCCGCGAACGAGTCCGGGCCGGCCGCCTCGAGCGCTGCGCGAAGCTCGTCATCGGTCGCGCACACGGTGACGCCCTTGCCGGCAGCCAGGCCGTCCTCCTTGACGACGGCCGGAGCACGAGGCTCGTCGAGCAGCCGCGCGCTCGGCACGCCCGCCGCGTCCATGACGTCCTTGGCGAACCGCTTCGACCCTTCGATCCTCGCTGCGTCACGGCCCGGGCCGAAGACCCCAAAACCTGCGCCGCGCAGCTCGTCGGCCAGGCCGGCCACGAGCGGTGCCTCGGGCCCCACGACGACGAGGTCGGCCGCCAGCCTGCGCGCGAGCGCTGGCACGTCATCGTCGGCGTGGCACGTGCCGAGCTCGGCGATGCCGGGGTTGCCGGGCGCTGCGTGCAGGTCGTCGAGCAGCGGGCTCTGCGCCAGCTTCCAGGCGAGCGCGTGCTCGCGTCCTCCTCCCCCGACGAGCAGCACCCTCACTGGCGCGCACCTTACTCGGGCGGCCCGATGTTTGAGAACGGCTGCGCGCGCCCATGACACCGCCGTGCAGTTCGAGCCGGGACTTGACCGCCACGAGTTCGAGAGCCGCTGGCACCAGCTGGAGGACGACCTGCACACGTCGCCGGCGGAGTCGCTGCCTGAGCTCGCCGACCTGATCCAGCAGGTGCTCGTCGAGGAGGGCTACGACATCGCGGACCCGGTTGCGCGGACCGGCGAGGAGCGTGAGGTTGTCGCGGAGTACCAGGCCGCCCGCGAGGTGGCCGACTTCGTCGACAGGGGCGACGACGTCGATCCCGGCGACGTAGCGGCCGCGATCAACAGCCTGCGCGCCCTGCACGCCGCTCTGCTCGAGAACGACGGGTCCGAGCTCTAGCCGGCAGCCGGCCCGCTCGCGCGGAACGGCTCGCCGGGCACTGCGCCGAGGCAGAGGACGGTCGCGCCCTCGGGGCCGGGCAGCAGCTTGCGCCGCTCGCCCGGGCCGACGCGGGCGTACACGCCCGGCTCGAGCAGGTGCTCGTCGTCGCCGACGCGCAGCACGGCCGACCCCTCGAGCACCGCGTAGACCTCCTCCTGCCCCGAGCGGCTCTCGTCGTGCTCCGGGTGGCCGTCGGCGTGCGCGGGCCAGCGCTCGACGTTGATCCCGAACGAGCTGACCCCGAGCGAGCGGCCAACCGTGACGAAGACGCCGCTGCCGAGCGCCTCCATGTCGTCGAGGCGCTTGAGGGTGAGGTCGCTCACCGGGCGAGCGCGCGCTCGCGCTCCTGGCCCGTGCCGATGAGCGACACGGGGGCACCGAGCTCGCGCTCGACGAGCTCGACGTAGCGCCGCGCCGCGTCCGGCAGGCCGGCGGCGGTCTCCACGCCGTCGAGCGGCTCGCGCCAGCCGTCCACGACCTCGTAGACCGGCTCGGCGTGGTGGAAGTCGCTCTGGTGTGCGGGGAAGTCGGGCGTCTCCGTCCCGTCGGGCAGCCGGTAGCGCGTGCAGACCGGCAGCTCGTCGAAGGCCGACAGCACGTCGAGCTTCGTCAGCGCAAGCGACGTGAAGCCGTTCAGCCGCGCCGCGTAGCGCAGCGCGACCAGGTCGAGCCAGCCGCAGCGGCGCGTGCGGCCCGTGACGGTTCCGTACTCGCCGCCCAGGTCGCGGACGCGCTCCTGGTCGGGGCCCTCGATCTCGGTCGGGAACGGGCCCTCGCCGACGCGGGTCACGTAGGCCTTCGCCACGCCGACCACCTCGTCGATGCGGTTCGGGCCGATGCCCGTGCCGGTGGCGGCGGCCGCGGCCACCGGGTTCGACGAGGTCACGAACGGATACGTGCCGTGGTCGAGGTCGAGCAGCGTGCCCTGGGCGCCCTCGAACAGCACGTCCTTGCCGTCCAGGAGCGCCTGGTGGACGAGCAGCGAGGTGTCCGCGATGTGCGAGCGCAGGCGCGGTGCCCAGCGCTCGGCCCGGCCGGCGACGTCGTCGAGCTCGAGCGGCTCGGCGCCGTAGATGCGCTCCAGCCAGAGGTTCTTCTCGGCGAGCGCGACCTCGATCTTCTGGCGCAGGATCTTCTGGTCGAACAGGTCCTGGACGCGGATCCCGAGCCGCGACGACTTGTCGGCGTAGGCGGGCCCGATGCCGCGGCGGGTCGTGCCGATCTGGAGGCGGCCGAGCCGGCGCTCGCTCGCGCCGTCGATCGCGACATGCCAGGGCATGATCACGTGCGCGTTGCCGGAGACGCGCACCCGGCCGGTGTCGAGGCCTCGCGACTCGGCGCCGTCGAGCTCGCCGATGAAGACGTCGGGATCGATGACGCAGCCGGCGCCGAGCACGCACTCCTTGCCCCAGAGCAGGCCGGACGGCATGTGCCGGAACTTGTAGGTCTCGCCGTCGGCGACGATCGTGTGCCCGGCGTTGGGGCCGCCCTGGTAGCGGACGACGACGTCCGAGTGCTGCGCGAGCAGGTCGACGATCTTGCCCTTCCCCTCGTCGCCCCACTGCGCCCCGACGATCACGGTGGCGGGCACGGCGAGGAAGTGTGCCGGAAGCGCTAGCTGGTTGCCGCGGCGGCGCGCCGGGTGGCCGGCACGCCGAACGCAAGCACGGTGCCGACGAACAGCGCGATCGCGATCGACGGCTGCGAGGTGAGGGCCGAGATGGACTCGAGCGACCAGGCGAGCAGGGCGTAGCCCACCGCGACGGCCGCCGCCGGTGCCAGCGCTTCCTCGGCTGCGCGAGCGGGCCCGGGCTCCCCGACGAGCCGCCAGGCCGCGAGGGCGCCGACGGCGAGGCAGGCAACGCCGACGACGCAATCGAGCACGTAGTGGTTCGCGGTGGCGAGGATCACTCCGAACACGACGACCGGGTAGAGCGCCGCCAGCCACGCGGCGCGCGAGCGCGGCCAGAGCCACAGCGCGCCCAGGGCGATGAAAAGCGCGAAGGCGAAGTGCTGGCTCGACGCGGCCGCCGTCGCGTTGTGCGCCAGCTGGTCGGCGGAGCCCGTGAGCTCCGCGTTGGTCGGAGGCGTGCCGCCGAGGTCGGGCAGGAAGCGCGGCGGAGCGACCGGGTACAGCCCGATCACGAAGGCGGCCGGTATCAGCGAGAGTGCGAAGGTGAGGCGCAGGAGCGGGTAGCGCGCCGGCGCCGCGAGCCGGGCGAGGATGAGGAAGCCGACGAGCACGGGGACGTGGCCGTTGGCGTAGAACCAGCCCAGGACATGGCTCAGCGCGGGCCGGTCGAGCGCGTGGATGAACGCGCGCTCGATGTCGACGTGGAGGGCGCGCTCGATGCGCAGCTCGGTTCGCGCATGCGCGAGCGACGTTTCAATGTCGCCCTCGAGCGGAATGCGGATCGCCTGCCAGGCGACGAGCACGAGCGCGATGAAGCCGGCCTCGGCGCGCACGCCCCAGGGCCGCGAGAGCACCGCGCGAAGGGAGGACGGCGCCGGCTGCACGGTTGTGACTCTACGAAGCGGGAGCCGACGAAACACCCGGAGCCTTCGCCCGCGAGCAGCCGACCGCTATGCCGCGAGGTCCGCGAACTTGGCGTAGCGCTGGAGGAACGACAGCTTCACGCTCCCGATCGGCCCGTTGCGGTGCTTCGAGAGGATCACCTCGGCGAGGCCCTGGTCGGGGCTGTCGTCGTTGTAGTACTCGTCGCGGTAGATGAAGGCCACGAGGTCGGCGTCTTGCTCGAGGCTCCCGGATTCCCTCAGGTCGGACAGGATCGGCCGCTTGTCGTGGCGCTGCTCGACGGCGCGGGAGAGCTGGGACATCGCGATGATCGGCAGCTCGAGCTCGCGCGCCAGGATCTTGAGCTGCCGCGAGATCATCGAGACCTCCTGCACGCGGTTCTCGGCGCGCGCGTCGGAGCTCATCAGCTGCAGGTAGTCGACGACGATCAGGCCGAGGTTCGGCTCCTTCGACTTGAGCCGCCGGGCCTTCGCGCGGACGCCCATGATCGTGATCGAGCCGGTGTCGTCGACGTAGATCGGCGCCTTCGCGAGCTTGTCGCACGCGGCCGTCAGGCGCGGCCAGTCGTCGGCGGCGAGCTTGCCGCTGCGCAGCCGCTGCGACTCGACCTTCGCCTCCGAGCACATGAGGCGCTGCGTCACCTCCGCCTTCGACATCTCGAGCGTGAACAGCGCGACCGGGATGTTCTTCCGGACGGCGAGATTCGCGGCCATGCAGAGCGTCAGTGCCGACTTCCCCATCGACGGGCGGGCGGCGACGATGATCAGGTTGCCCGGCTGGAACCCGGACGTGAGCCGGTCGAGGTCGCGGTAGCCGGACGGGACGCCGGTGATCTCCTCGCCGGCCTCGTACAGCTGCGTGATCTTCTCGAAGCTCTCCTTGAGCAGCGCCTCGATGTGGCTGAACTCGCTCGTGACCTGATCCTGGGAGAGGTCGAAGATGATCGACTCCGCCTTGTCCAGCAGGTCGTGCGAGTCGCCGGGCCGGTCCCAGCCGAGCTGGGCGATCTCACCGCCGGCGCTGATGAGGCCGCGCAGGACGGCCATCTCGCGGACGATGCGCGCGTAGTGGGCGGCGTTCGCCGTCGTCGGCACGAGCCGCGCCAGCTCGTGCACGCGGACGCGCCCGCCGACCGCGTCGAGCTCGCCACGCTCCTCGAGCTCGTCGGCGACCGTGATGGCGTCGACCGGCTCGCCGCTCGCGAACAGGTGGATGCACGCGCGGAAGACCTTCGCGTGGCTCTCGCGGTAGAACTGGCTCGCGTCGAGGATCTCGGTGACGGAGCTGATCGCGGTCGGCGAGAGCAGCATCGCGCCGAGCACGGACTCCTCGGCGTCGAGGTTCTGCGGCGGGACTAGCGCAGCTTCGGCAGCAGGGGCGACCGCGGTGGCCATGCTTCCATTCAAGCGGGCTTCGGCGGCGGCGGTCATGTCGGCTCCGGACCGGCCCCGCGCCGTCGGCCACCAGCTCGTTTGCAGCGGAAAGAGAACATGCGTTCGGCCATTATCCCCAGCGGGCCGGATGTTGTCCCCGGCGCCGCCAACACTCCCCGACCGAAAATGTCCGGTGCGAGCGGGGACTTTCGGAGCCGCGTCCCCAGCGGCCGCGGCCGATTGTGGACGGTCCTCCGAGAGCGAACGCTCTAAGACGGGTGAGGGACAGGATGAATCCTGTGCCCTCGATCTCTGCTCGCCTGCCGAGGGCGCCTGTTTCAGACGGGTAAACGTCCTACCGCACGGCGGTCCTCCGAGGGCGCCCGGTCTAAGACGTGTGAGGGACAGGATGAATCCTGTGCCCTCGGTCTTTGCTCGCCTGCCGAGGGCGCCTATTTCAGACGGGTACCTGTCCTGCCGCGTGGCGTGCGCCCATCTGAGTCGGCGCGCTCGGAGACCAGAGAGACAGTTACCCGTCTGAGACCACACGCGCTCGAAGACCCGCGAGATCGACGGGACAGGATTCATCCTGTCCCTCACCCGTCTGAGAGCGCTCGCTCCCGGAAGCCGGGCAAGGACGATATGCGGAGTGGAGACCGTCTTAACGGGTCTCGACTCCTCACCGGCGCTCGGCGATCGGCGCTCGCGCGTCTGAGAGAAAACGCACTCGGCAGGCCGGGCGAGTGAGTTACGCGCTCTCGGGCTCGCCCGTCTGGCCGAGCGTCCCGGCTGCGGCCTCCTCGATCACGGCGTCGACCGGCTCGGCTTCGGGCATCCCGGCGGGGCCGTCTCGGCCGCCGCCGCCCGGCCTCGGCCTCGGCCTCGGCCCCTCCGGCTCCTCTTCCGCCACCGGCTCCTCGACGCCGACTCTGCCACGGGCTCGGCCGCGGCCACCTCGGCGAGCGGCTCGTCGGCCGGCGTCTCGGCCGCGGGGGGTGCCTCCGGCTCCTCGGGCGGCAGCTCGCCGCCCTCGGGCACGACCAGCGTGCGCACGGTCGCGGAGACGTCGTCGAAGAGGCCGATCTCGATCTCGTAGCGGCCGATCCGCTTGATCGACTCGGGCAGCTGGATCTTGCGCCGGTCGACGCGGATCTTCGCCTCGTCCCAGATCTTGTCGGCGATGTCCGAGGGCGTGACCGAGCCGAAGAGCGAGCCGGTCGGGCCGGCGTTCACATCGAAGCGCAGCTCGAGCGCCTCGAGCCGCCCTGCGATCTCACGCGCCTGGTCGCCCGTGGAGGCCTCGTGCCGCGCCTTGTGCGCCTCGCGCTTCTCCAGCTCGGCCAGCTTCGCCGTCGTCGCGACCTCGGCCATGCGGCGCGGCAGCAGGTAGTTGCGCGCGTAGCCGCGGGCGACGCCGACGACGTCGCCGCGCACGCCGAGCTTGTCAACGTCTTGCAGGAGGATGACGTCCATGGCTAGCCGGAGACGTAGGGCAGGAGCGCCATCTCGCGCGCCCGCTTGATCGCCACCGCGAGCTGCCGCTGGTGCCGGCGGCAGGCGCCGGTGATGCGGCGTGAGCGGATCTTGCCCTTCTCGGAGATGTACCGCCGCAGCTGCGGCGCGTTCTTGTAGTCGACCTCGTCGATCTTCTCGCGGCAGAAGTAGCAGTTGCGCCGCCTGATCTGGGCGTCGGCGCGACCGCCCTTCCCGCCCGGGCGCGCGCGGCCGCCGCCGTCTCGCTTGTCTCTCGAGGAGGGCGGCATCAGAACGGGATGTCGTCGTCGGTTGCCGCCGGCGTGAAGTCGGCGTTCTCCGCCGCGCCGGCCGGGACGAACTGGCCCTCGCCCTCGGCCCGCCCGCCGCCGAGGAACTGCACGGAGTCGGCGATGATCTCCACCGCCTGCCGCTTTGTGCCGTCCTGGGCATCCCACTCGCGCCAGTCGAGGCGCCCGTCGACCCCCACGGGGCGGCCCTTGGCGAGGTACTGCGCGCAGCTCTCGCCCTGGTTGCCCCAGACGGTGACGTCGAAGTAGTTCGGCTTGTCCGTCCACTGGCCGGTCGCGCCGTCCTTCATGCGCGTGTTCACGGCGATGCGGAGCTTGCAGACCGCGGTGCCGCTCGGCGTGTGCCGGAGCTCGGGGTCGCGCGTCAGGTTGCCGACGAGCACGACTCGGTTGATGTTCGCCATTGCTGTCCTCCTCCTCCCGGCCTACGCGGCCTGCTCTGACTCGGACGGGGGCTCGGTTTCGGCCGGCGGCGTGGTGCTCGCGGCCGTGGTCTTCCTCTCGGGCCGGCGCACGGCCAGGTGCCGCATCACGCCGTCCGTGATCTTGAGGATGCGCGACAGCTCGTCGAGCGTGTCGGCGTCGCTCGTGAAGAGCAGCAGGTGGTAGGTGCCGTCGGTCTTGTGGTCGATCTCGTACGCGAGCTTGCGGCGGCCCCACGGCTCGTGCTTCTCGATCGTCCCGCCGCGGCTGGAGATGAGCTCGCGGGCGCGCGTCACGATCTCGTCCTGGCGCTCCTCCGGGAGCTCAGGGTCGAGCATGAGCAGAATCTCGTATGCGTTCATGGTCCCGGTTCCTCCTTCGTTCCTTCGGTCTAGCGGCCTTGCCGGCAAGCGCCGCCCGGGATAGCGGGCGCGAGACAAGGCAGGAAGCGGGTCGAGTGTAGCATCGGCCCGGTGAGAGGCCGGATCGCCCTGCTGGCCGCCGGCGCGGCCGCAGCCGTCGCCGTGGCCCACAAGCTGCGCCGCCGCCGGGCGCCGGTTGCGACGGCTCCTGTCGCGCCGCCCGAGCCGGGCCCGGACCCGCGCGCCGGCGAGCTCCGCGAGAAGCTTGCCGCCTCGCGCGAGGTGGTCGACGAGCGCGACGCCGCCGAGGAGAACGAGACGCCGGTGGACGAGGCGGTCGACGTCGCCGAAGGCGAGGCCGAGGTCGAGGCGCGCCGGCAAGAGGTTCACGCCCAGGGCCGGGCGGCGGTGGAAGAGATGCAGGCGGAGCCTGCTCCGTCCCCAGAGCCGTAGCGCTCAGACGGGAGACCGTCTTACCGCCCGGCCATTGCCTCGTGAGGGACAGGACGAATCCTGTGCCTCGGTCTTACCGCGCGTCGCGCCTGTGTGACGGTTCGTCTACGCCCTTCTCCACAACTGTGCGTAGCGCTGTGGAATGCGCCACGAAAAGATCGCTCCGAGCGGGAAAACGATGCACAGCGAAATGGCGCTCCAGGGCGGGAAAACGGCAGAAAACCCCTGCGAAGCTCCTTGTTCCTGCTGTTGGCGACGCCCGTTATCCACACCTACACAACGTCCGACGGACATGTTTCCATTGCCACAGGCCAGCACGCAACACCCCCATCTCCCCCGATGCCCGGGCCGCGTCCCCCTTATGTAGCCCTCGGCACAGCTGGCCTGGTGGCGATGACGACTCTCCAGGGACGCGGCCCGGGGCATCAATTCAGCGACGGACCGGAACAGCAGCCGCGACGCCGGCGGCGAGCCCTCGCGCGACGCGGCGCTGGTAGCCGGGCGAGTGGAGCAGCGCCGATTCCCGCGGGCTCGTGACGAACCCCGTCTCGACGAGCACGACCGGGACATTGGCCCAGTTGAAGCCCGTCAGGTCCGAGCGCGCGACGAGCCCGTCGTCGGCTGCGCCCGTCGCGGCGACCACCGAGCGCTGGAGCAGGCGCGCGGCGCGGCGGCTCGGCGCGTAGATGTCGTCCGTCCAGCCGCCGCGTAGCGCGGGGTAGAGGGTGGAAGCGCCGTTCGTGGCCGGGTCGGTCGAGCCGTCCGCGTGGATGCGCAGCATCAGGGCGGCATGCCGCCGATTGCAGAACTGCGCGCGCGCGATGTTGCCGCGGGTGCCGATCCGGATCCACGGGCCGGTGCGCGTCATCGCCACGCGGAAGCCGCGCCGTACGAGCTCGCTCCGGGTCTTCCACGCGACCGCGAGCACGACCCTCGCCTCGTCGCGCGCCCCGCCGCCGTCCTTGATCTTCAGGTGCGACGAGCCCGGCCCGATCGGCTCGAGCTGGCGCCCGATCGCCGGCGGCGTGCCGTGACCCGGGTCCAGGCAGATGAGCGGCGGCGGCGCTGCGACCCCGAGCAGCATGCGGCCGAGACTAGATGGCAGGAACGTGCGGGCGCGCGATCGCCTCGGCCAGCGAGCGCTCGACCGGGATCTTCCGGTCCAGGCCCGTCAGCCGGAAGATCCGCACCACGCGCGGGTCGCTCGCGACGACGGTGACGCCGCCGCCCGTGCGCGCCAGCGACTTGGCCGCGCCCGCGATGAGGCCGAGCGCCGTCGAGTCGATCAGCGTCGTGCCGACGAGGTCGACGATCAACCGCGATCCGTCCGCCGCGTCCTCGGTGTCCAGCGCTGCGCGGAGCTCGTCCGCGGAGTGGAGGTCGAGCTCGCCCTGCACGGCGACGACGGTCGTGGCGTCTCCGACGCGTGCGACGGTGATCTCGGGCTCCAGCAAGCGCACGCTTTCAGGCTACGGCCGCTGGGATGTGCGTGCAGGGGCGGTCTGTGTGGAGCCGCTCACACCTCGACGAGCTTGTAGCCGACCCCGCGCACGGTGATCAGCTGCTGCGGGCTCTCCGGATCGCGCTCCAGCTTGCGCCGAAGGTTCGACATGTGGATGTCGCACGCGCGCTGGTCGCCGACGTAGCTGGAGTCCCACAGGTGCTGCATGATCTCGCGCCGCGAGAAGACCCGCTCGGGCTCTCCGGCGAGCAGCGCCAGGAGCTTGAACTCGGACGGAGTGAGCCGTACGAGCTCGCCCTCGGCCCGGACGGTGTGCCGCACGGGGTCGATCTCGAGCCGCCCGATCCGCTTGACGCTGCTGCCGCCTGCTGCGAGGTCGAGCTCGCGGCGGCGCAGCACCGCGCGCACGCGGCTCAGCAGCTCGGGCATCGAGAATGGCTTCGTGACGTAGTCGTCGGCGCCGCTCTCCAGGCCGAGCACACGGTCGACCTCCGCGTCCCGCGCGCTCAGCAGGATGATCGGCACGTCGCTCGCCTCGCGCATCCGCCGGCAGACCTCGATCCCGGACAGGCGCGGCAGCATGATGTCCAGGACGACCAGCTCGATGCTGTCGTCCGTCAGGGTCTGCAGCGCCCGCTCGCCGTCCGTGGCCGTCGAGACGTCGAATCCTTCGCTCCGCAGCGCGTAGCCGACCGCGTCCAGCAGCGCGGGCTCGTCGTCGACGACGAGGACGCGCGTCACGAGACGCTCACCAGCTGCGCGGCCGGCAGCTCGATGTCGACGGTCGTCCCCTCGCCGCGATCGGACGCGAGCACGAGCCGCCCGCCCATCGCGTGCACCGCGTCGTGGGCGATCGCGAGGCCGAGCCCGAAGCCTCCGGGCCCGGCCGGGTCGTCACCGCGAAAGAAGCGCTCGCCTGCGCGTGACAGCTGCTCGGTCGTCATGCCCCGGCCGGTGTCGCGGACACGGATGCGGACGCGGCCGTTCGGCCGAGCCACCGACAGCGTGATGCGCCCCGACTCGGTGTAGCGGGCGGCGTTGCCGGCGATGCTCGTCAGCGCCTGCTCGAGCAGGCCGCGGTTGGCGAGCGCCGCCGCGTCGGGCGGGCAGCGCACCATCACCTTGACGTCCGCGGCCGGACGCAGCCCCTCCGCGACCCCTGCGAGCATCGGCGCGAGCTCGAGCACCTCGACGCGCGCGTCCTCGACCCCGCTCTGGATCCGCGCGAGCAGCAGCAGCGCCCGCGTCAGCCGCACGAGCCGCTGCGCCTCCCGCGCGATGTGCTCGAGGAACCGGTCACGCTCGCCGGGGAGCTCCTTGGCGCCTGACTCGAGCACCTCGACGCCGCTCACGATCGCGGCGAGCGGCGTGCGGAGCTCGTGCGCCGCGTTCGCGACGAACTCGATCGACGCCCGGCGCCGCGCCTCGGCCAGCGTCACGTCCTGGAAGAGCGCGACGGCGGCAACCACCTCGCCGTGGACGCCGCGGATCGGCGCCGCGTTCAGGTCGAGCAGGACCGGGGGCGCATCTGGACGCTCCACCGTCACCCGCTCGCCCTGCAGCGTCTCGCCGGCGAGCACACGGTCGAGCGGCCGCCGGCCCCGCGCGTCCAGTGTGAACTCCGCGTGCGTGCTCCACTCGTCCGGCGTCCAGGCCGGCGCGCTGCCGTCTGCGATGGCCATCATCGCGCGCGCGCGCTCGTTCGCCATCGTCACGGCCCCCGTCTCCGAGTCGAAGATCACGAGCCCCGCGGGAATGTGCTGGACGACGGTCTCGAGGTAGGCGCGCCGCCGCTCGTGCTCCTCGGAGAGGACCGCGAGCTCCGCGGTGCGCTCCACGATCCGCGCCTCGAGGTCGGCGTTCAGCTCCCAGAGCCGCTGCTGCGCCTGCTCGCGTTCCGTGACGTCGCGGATCGCGAGGTAGATGCCGTCGCCGGTCCAGCCGTTCGTCCTCGCGGGATACGCGGTGACCTCCGCCTCGAAGGGCACGCCGGTCCTGCGCTCGAAGCGCGTCAGGAAGGTGCCGTGCGCCGAGCTGACGCTGATGCGCGCGAGCTCGCGGCGAAGCGCCGGGCGGTAGCCCTGCTGCACCAGCGCCTGGACGGGCTTGCCGATCAGGAACTGGCGCGGCCGTGCGAACAGGGCGGCCGCATGATCGTTGGCGTCCGTGATCGTCCCGTGCGGCTTGATCGCGAGATACGGGCCGATGAGCGCGCGCAGCTCGGGCGAGACGAGCGCCGGCGGGCCCTTGTCGGCTGCCCTAGCCCTCATGGTCCCCAAGGATCTCCTCCATGAGCAGGAGCGCCCCGCGAGGCTTCTGCTCGGGCCCCATGAGCGCGGTGCAGGTGATCCGGCACTGGATGTCCGTACCCACCCTGTTGCGCGCCTGAAGCGTCAGCTCGACGACGGGCGCCTCGCCGCGAAGCACGGTGCGCAGCGGGTCGCGCAGGCGCTCGACCGGCAGCGCGATGTCCAGGTTCAAGAGGTGCGTCCCGGGAGCCTGCGGCGCCTCGATGCCCCACAGCTCGGTGGCGCCGCGGTTCCACGCGAGGACGCGCAGCTCGGTGTCGACGACCACGACGCCCGAGCTCATGCTGCCCAGCACGGACTCGAGGAAGGCGTTCGACTCGTTGAGGTCGTCCGTCCGCCGCCCGAGCTCGTCGTTCATCGTCTCGAGCTCCTCGTTCGTCGACTGGAGCTCCTCGTTCATCGTCTCGAGCTCCTCGTTCGTCGAGTGCAGCTCCTCGTTCGTCGTCTCGAGCTCCTCGTTCGTGGACTGGAGCTCCTCGTTCGTCGTCTCGAGCTCCTCGACGGTCGACTGCAGCTCCTCGTACGCCGTCTCGACCTCGCGGCGCGCCGTCTCGAGCGACGCCTCGAGCGTCTTGTAGCGCAGCACGTCCGTGAAGGTGATGCTCGCCCCGACGGACTCGCCGGAGGTCGTGAGCAACGGGACGACCTGGACGTCGTACGCGCTCGGCTCGTCGCCTCGCGTCCACACGAGGTCGCGGAGCAGCACCGGCCGGCGCTCGGCGAACGCCTCGTCCAGCCGGGCCGCCAGCTCGAGCGAGTGCGGCAGCTCGAGCTCGCTCAGCGGCCGTCCCCGCTCGCGCGCCGTGAGGGCGAACAGGCGCCGGCCGTGCGCATTCGCGCGGACGAGTGCCCCGGCCCGGTCGACGATGAGCTGCGCTGCCGGCGCGGTCTCGAACGCGGCCTCGTCGACCACGAGCTCGGCGGGCTTCGTCACGACGACGTCGGGACGAACGGTCCGGAGCATGGTGCCGTCGTCGCTTCTGTCGGTCTTGACGAACACGCGGCGCCGGAGGTCGAACGGCCTGAAGAGGCTCGTGCGCGTCATCATGACCTCCGACTTGCCGAGGAACAGATAGGCGTCCTCTCCCATCGCGAAGTGGAAGTTGGTGAGGATCCGTCGCTGCGTCTCGGCATTGAAGTACATGAGCGTGTTGCGGCACACGATCAGGTCGACGCGCGAGATCGGCGGGTCGCGGACGAGGTCGTGGCGGCCGAAGACGACCGTCCGCCGCAGGTCCTGCCGGAACTGGTAGCCGTGCGAGTTGCGGGTGAAGTAGCGCTCGAGCAGCTCGCCACCTATGGGCGCCACCTGCTTCTCCGAGTACACGGCGTGGCGGCCTTCGCGCAGCGCGTCGTCGTCCAGGTCGGTCGCGTAGATCTTGGTGCGTTCCACAAACGCGCGGGACCCGAGCGCCTCGGCGAGCAGCATCGCGACCGTGTACGACTCCTCGCCGCTCGCGCACCCCGGTGTCCAGACCCTGATCGCCCGGTCGTGGGACGCAACCTGCGGGATCACCTCCGCGGCCATGAACTCCCAGGAGGCCTGGTCGCGAAAGAACCCCGTGACGTTGATCAGGATCGTGTTGAAGAGCTCGTAGAACTCGTCCGGGTTCGTCTCGAGGTAGTCGACGTAGTCGCCGAAGGACTCGACGCCGACCGCCCCGAGCCGCTTCTCGAAACGCCGGCGCAGGCTCGCGCGCTTGTAGCCCGTGAAGTCGAAGGCCCGCGCGTCCCTGATGTACTCGAGCAGCGCTTCGAAGGCCGGGTCGGTGGCGATCGCCTCAGGCATCCAGCGCGTCCCCGGAGCCCTGCGGCGTGGGCTCCATCGTGCCCATCGTGCGGCGAAGCGTCGACAGCGCATCCAGCGACCTTTCGGCGTCGCGCTCGAACCGGCGCGCGCTGCCGGCGTGGCCGCGCTGCCGGAAGCGCTCGGCGATACGGTTCGACAGGTCGGCGCGCTCCTTCAGCGCGCGCACTGCCATCCAGAGCGCGTACTCCAGCCCGTCCCGGTGAAGTGCGACGAGGCTCTGCTCCGAGTACTGGTGGCCCACGCGGCAGCGGAAGCGCACGATGCCGCCTTCTTCGAGCTCGGTGAGCACGCCGCCGCAGTCGGGGCACGTGAGGAACGCGGCGGGAAGATCGCCGCCGTTCGTGTAGGCACCGGGATCGCCTCCGGGATTCCTCGTTGGTCTCACGCCTTCGTCTCCGCCATTCCCGTTCCGCGCGAGCTCGACGAGCCTCGGGCCGATCTGCTCGACGCCCATCACCTCGACGGGGCCGCCGTACGCGATCGCGCTGTCGGGCATCGTCCGGTAGACGGCCTCGTCGGGATCCTGCACGATCCCGACCCCGCCGCCGTCCGTGATCGCCCGGAGCCCGTCGCTGCCGTCGTCGAGCGTGCCGGAGAGCACGACGCCGACCACGCGCCGGCCGTAGGTCTCGGCGGCGCTGCGGAAGAGGGCGTCGATGGCGGGCCGGTGGCCGTTCTCGCGCGGGCCGCGGCTGAGCTCGACGCGGCCGCGGCGGAGCAGCAGGTGGAAATCTGGCGCGAGCCACGTAGACGCGGCCCGGCTCGACCGGGTCGCCGTTGACGGCGTGCGCGACGGGGAACGGTGTCACGCGCGCGAGGATCTCCGGGAGCATGCTCGGCCCCTGGCTCGAGATGTGCAGGACGATGAACACCGACCCGCGGTATCCGTGCTCCACGTTCGAGAGAAAACGGCGCAGCGTCTCGACGCCGCCGGCGGACGCCCCGACGACGACGATGTCGCTGCCGTCTGAGGTGGTGAGGTCGCTCACGGGCCTTTCCGCCGGCACGAGCGCCGCACCGGCTAGCGCGATCGTACTCGCGTGCGGCGGCGGCGACGCAGGCGCCGCCGCGTGCGGGCGAATGCACACAGAGCGAGACCCAAACGACACAGAACGGGCCACCCGAGCGTGAAAGAGTCCTGCCCGACTGAGCTCTCCTCCCGTGTGCGCTCAGTACCGAGCTCGGCGGCGGGTCGACCACGGGTGGGGCGCGACCCGCCGCCGCGCCACTCCTCGCTCGAGCGGCCGGACGATTAGCGAGCGTGCCGGCGGGCACGTCGACCGTGATGGACGCCGTCGCCGCCTCGTCCCTGCTTGCGCAAGCGGTTCGCGTGGACGGCATCGTGATCGGCCACGTGGTGGACGTCGTGCTCGACTCGGCGCGCGCCCAGGGCCTCGGTCTCGAGGTCCGCTGCGGTGACGGCGAGCACCGCTTCCTGCCGCTCGCCGCTGCGCGGATCGCCGCGGATGGCGTGGTCGCGCGAACGGCCCTCGCCCTGCTCGACGCGCCGGAGCTCGCCTTCTACGCTCGCCGCGGGACGACGCTCCGGGCGCTTCGCCGCGGCGGCGACGTCGAGGACGTCGAGCTCGGCGACGGCGGTGCGGTGCGGCGGGTTCGGCCGGCAGGCGGGCCGGCGTGGCACGCCGTGGGTGCGTAACGAAGCTGTCTTGATTGTGTGTGCGTTTGCACCCCGAGCCGGGGTCGACCGCTCACGCTGCCGTGCGTAGCGTCCCGTCATGGCGATTCGCGAGCACACCGCCGATCCGGCGCCCGCAGAGGAGGCCGAGAAGCCCCGGCTCGTCTTCTTCCACTCGGAGCGGTCGGGGCCGTCGCGGCGCGTCGAGGGCTTCCTCGCGCAGGTGCTCCAGCGCCGCGGCAACCACAGCACGTTCCGCCTGCTGCGGGTCTCCACCGACGAGCGCCCGGACCTGGCCGCGCGCTTCGCAGTCGATGCGATCCCGACGCTTCTGGTCGTGGACGGCTCGCAGGTGAGCGGACGCCTGGCCACCCCGCGCGGGTGCGAGCAGATCGAGTCGTTCCTCGCACCCTGGTTGCACTGAGCACCGTCGGGCGCTTTGCCCTTCGGGGCGTCCAACGAGTAGGTTCATCCGCGTGCGCGAGGACCGCATCATCCGCAACGAGGCGCTCTTCCGCGAGCTCAACGAGCGCGTGCGCGAGGTCGAGGAGACGCTGACCGCCGGCGGGGTGGCGGAGCCCTCCGACTTCAGCGAGGTCTTCTGCGAGTGCGGGCTCGACGACTGCACCGCGAAGATCCGGCTCTCGACCGGGGAGTACGAGCGCGTCCGCGCCAACCCGCTGCACTTCGCGATCGTGCCGGGGCACGAGATCGACGGCATCGAACGCGTCATCGCGACGAACGACCGCTTCGTGACGGTCGAGAAGCTCGAGGGCGAGCGGGAGCTCGTCCTGAGCGACCCGCGCCGCTGACCGACGCCGTGCCCAGGGCCGCGCGGCAGCCGCTCCTGCTCGCGCTGCTCGTGGTCGTGGCGGCCGTGGCGTTCCTGCCGGCGGTCACGTCGTCGTTCGTGGCCGACGACTTCATCCTGCTGCGCACGCTCGACCGCTACTCAGGCATCGGCTGGGCGTTCACGCACAACGACCTGGGGGCCGGGAGCGGGGCCGGCCACTTCTACCGGCCGCTGTGGGTGCTCTGGCACGCGGGGCTCGACCGGCTGTCGGGCTCCGCGTGGGCGTTCCACCTGGGGAACGTCGTGCTCTACGTCGTCATCACGCTCGAGGTGTGGCTGCTTGCGCGTCGGCTGCTCGGCGCGCGCTCGGCGTGGGTTGCGGCGTTCGCGTTCGCCGTCTACCCGCGGCACGGCGAGTCGGTGTCGTGGATCTCCGGGAGCACCGACCTCGTGGCGGCCGCGATCGGCCTGCCGGCGGTGCTGTGCGCGCTCACGTCGTGGCGGCCGTGGGTGCGCGCGGGCGCGGCGGCCTCATTCGCCGCCGCGGCTGCGCTGTCGAAGGAGAGCGCGTTCGTGCTGCCGTTGCTGGCCGCGGTCGTCGTCTGGGCGGCCCGCGGGCCGCGGCGCCGCTGGGTCGCCCCGATCGCGATGGCCGTGGCGCAGGCGGTCGTGCTGATCGGCCGCCACGCGGTCGTCGGCGGGCTCGGCGGCTACTCGGACTACCCGTGGACGCCGCTGCGGTTCGCCGTCGGGCTGGGCTCGTACGTGCTCGCGGCGGTGAGCCCGCCGCAGTTCGAGCTCCTCCGCGACCCGGCGCTGCTCGCAGTCCCGATCGCGGCGATCGGCTTCGTCTTCTTCGCGGCGCGCTCGCTCCGCCGGCGCGGCGAGCGCGAGCGGCTGCGGCTCGCTGCTGCCGGCGGCATCTGGTTCGGCATCGCGCTGCTGCCGGCGCTCAACCTCGCGGTCGACCTGAACACCGCGAACGGCGAGCGGCTGCTGTTCCTGCCGTCCGTCGGCCTAGCGCTCGCCTTCGGCGCGCTCGTGCCGGTCCGCAGCACGGCGACGCTCGTCTCGCTCGTCGGCGCCGGTCTGGGCGCGCTCGCGCTGTCGATGCTCTCGGCGCAGACGTGGAACCCGGCCGGCGACATGGCCCAGCGCGTCGTGGCGCAGGCCGCTGCGCTCGGCCCGCCGAACGGCGAGCTCGTCGCCCTCACCGTGCCAGAGGAGTACCGGACCGCGCACGTCTTCCCGGGCGAGACGCTGGCGGTGGCGCTGCAGCGCGCCGGCCGCACCGACCTGCGCGTCGCGCCCTGCGTGCCGGTCATCTCGCGCACGCAGACGGGCGGCGCCGTGCGCGTCGCGCGGCGCGCGGACGGCGGCTTCGACGTGCACACGACGTGGGACACCCCGATCGACATCCCGGTGCTGCGCGACCCGACGCCCGTCGCCGCGGACTGCGTCTGGGACGCGCCGAGCGGCTGGCCGCCGGGCATCGCCCTGTCTGCGACGGCGCACTCGACCCCGGCGCGGCAGCCGGCCGCGGTCGGCTACTTCGACGGCCGCGACTTCGTCAATCTGCCGTGAGCGCGCGGCGAAGGGAGCCGACGAGCTCGACGAGCTCGTCCCGGCCCTCCTCGGCCGCGGCGACCGCGGCCGTCCCGACGACGACGCCGTCGGCCAGCTCGGCGGCGGCGCGTGCCGTCTCGGGCGTCGAGATGCCGAAGCCTGCGAAGAGCGGCACGTCGGTCACGGACCGCGCCCGCTTCACGAGCGGCGGCAGCTGTGGCGACAGCCCGGCGCGCGCGCCCGTCGTGCCGGTGACCGAGACGAGGTAGAGCCAGCCGTCCGTGTGCTCGGCTGCGAGCGCGATGCGCTCGTCGGCAGAGGTCGGGGCGACGAGCTGCACACGCTTCAGCTCGGGCCGCTCGCCGGCCGGCAGGTCGACCACGATCATGCTGGTCGCCCCGGCATCGCGCATCTCGCCCGCGAGCCGCTCCCAGCCGCGGGTCTCGAAGAGCGACGCGTACGTCATCGGGACCAGCGGCACGTCCACCCTGCGGCGCGTCTCGGCGAGGCACTCGAGGCAGGCGTCGGTGCGCATGCCGCTCGCAAGCGCGCGCTCGCCCGCGCGACGGATCACCGGCCCGTCGGCGAGCGGGTCGGAGAACGGGAAGCCGAACTCGATCACGTCGGCGCCGGCCTCGACGGCCGCCTCCGCGAGCTCGGGCGTCTCGTGCCCGGCCATCAGGTAGACGACGAGCGTCTTCAGCGCGCGGTGACCTGGTCGAGGTCCTTGTCGCCGCGGCCCGAGAGGCAGACGAGCAGCACGTGGCCGTCGAGCGTGGCGGCGCGGGCGAGCGCATGCGCCGGCTCGAGCGCGGGGAGAATGCCTTCGAGCCGCGCCAGGCGCCGGCAGGCGTCGAGCGCCTCCTCGTCCGTCGCGGTCAGGTACTCGACGCGGCCGGAATCGCGCAGCGCGGCGTGCTCCGGGCCGACCCCCGGGTAGTCGAGCCCGGCCGAGATCGAGTGCGCGTCCTCGACCTGGCCGTCGGCGTCGGCCAGGACGGCCGAGCGCGCGCCGTGGAGGACGGTCGACCGGCCGCTGGAGAGGCTCGCGGCGCCCTCCGCCTCGACCCCGTAGAGCGGCACCTCGGCGTCGTCCAGGAACGCGGCGAAGGCTCCGATTGCGTTGGAGCCGCCGCCCACGCAGGCGACGACGCCGTCGGGAAGCCGGCCCTCCGCCTCGAGGATCTGCGCGCGCGACTCGCGGCCGATCACGGCCTGGAGCTCGCGCACGATCGCCGGGTACGGCGCGGGCCCGACCGCGGATCCGATCAGGTAGTGCGTGTCCTCGACGTTCGCGATCCAGTCGCGGATCGCCTCGCTCGTCGCCTCCTTGAGGGTCTGCGTGCCGAACTCGACCGGGATGACCTCGGCGCCGAGCAGGTACATCCGCTCGACGTTGGGCCGCTGGCGGCTGCATGTCCTCGGCGCCCATGTAGACGTGGCACTCGAACCCGAAGCGCGCGCAGACGGTGGCGGTCGCGACGCCGTGCTGGCCCGCGCCGGTCTCCGCGACGATGCGCCGCTTGCCGAGCCTCCGCGCGAGCACCGCCTGGCCGAGCGCGTTGTTCAGCTTGTGCGCGCCGGTGTGGAGCAGGTCCTCCCGCTTGAGCCAGAGGCGCTTGCCGGGCGCGAACCGCTCGCACAAGGTCAGCGGCGTCGGCCGGCCGGCGTAGGTGCGGCCGAGCTCGTCCAGCTCGGCGCGGAAGAGCGGGTCGTCCTGCGCCGCCTGCCAGCCCTGCTCGAGCTCGTCGAGCGCGGGGATCAGCGTCTCGGGGACGAAGCGGCCGCCGTACTCGCCGTACCAGCCGCTCATCGTGCTGCCTCGACGAACGCGCGCACCGCGTCGGGGTCCTTCACGCCGGGCGCGATCTCGAGGCGCGAGCTGGCGTCGACGGCCCAGGGGCGGACGCGCTCGATCGCCTCGCGCACGTTGTCGGCGGCGAGCCGGCCGGCGAGGACGACGCGCCCGTTCTCGGCTGCGGCACGCTCCCAGTGGCCCGGGTCGCCCTCCTGCCAGGGCAGGTCCACCACGCGGCCGACGGGCTCGTCGCCGCGAAGCAGCACCGCGTCGCGCGAGCGGTGGTCGCCATCGCGTTCGTAGAGCTGCGTGAGGTCGGCGCCCGTCTCCTCGTGCCCGCCGACGAGCACGGCGACGGCCAGGGTGGTGTCGGGCACGCTCAGCACCGCCTCGGCGCGGCGGGGGCTCTCGCGCGCGAGGATGAAGCCGAGCAGGTCGGCGCCCGCCTCGGCCGCGACGGCGACGTCCTCCTCGCGCGTCAGCCCGCACACCTTCACGAGCGGGCGGCTGACCAGCGCGCGCAGGGTGGCCTCCGGGTCGGCGGCGCGCATGAGCGCCGTGCCGACGAGCACCGCGTCCGCGCCCGCCAGCTCGGCGGCGGCCGCCTGGGCGCGGGAGTGGACGGCGCTCTCGGCGATCACGAGCCGGTCGCGCGGCGCGGCCGCGACCAGCTCGAGCTGCGTGCGGCGGTCGATCGCGAACGTGCCGAGATCGCGCGCGTTCAGGCCGATCGGCTCGGCGCCGAGCCGGACGGCGCGGTCGAGCTCCCCGGCGTCGTGCGCCTCGACGAGCGTGTCGAGCCCGAGCTCGGCGGCGGCCCCCATCAGCGCGGCGGCCGACGCGTCGTCGAGGTCGCGCAGGATGAGCAGGGCCGCGTCCGCGCCGGCCTCGCGGGCGGTGCGCAGGTCGTCCGCGGTCGAGAAGAAGCCCTTGGCGAGGAGCGGCAGCGTGGTCGCCGCTCGCGCGGCGCGCACGTCGTCCCAGCTCCCGGCGAAGCGCCCGTCGACGAGCACTGACATCGCCGAGGCACCGCCCGCCTCGTATGCCCGCGCGTGACCGGCCGGGTCGGCGCCCGGGTTGATGTCGCCGGCCGAGGGCGAGCGCCGCTTGAACTCGGCGATCGCCGCGAGGCCCGGCCCGGCGAGGGCGTCGCTAAACCGGCCCAACGCTCTCCCGGTCCTGCGAGAACGCCGCCAGCTCGTCGAGACGGGCGGCCGCGGCGCCCGAGTCGATCGCCTCCGTTGCCGCTGCGAGCCCGTCGCGAAGATCGGCCGCCTGCCCCGCGGCCGCGATCGCGCCGGCCGCGTTGAGCAGGATCGCGTCCCGCGCGCCGCCGGCCGCGCCGCCGAAGACGTCGCGGATCGCGCGCGCGTTGTCCTCCGGCGAGCCGCCGCGCAGCTCCTCTGGCGCGCAGCGCGGCACGCCCAGCTCGTCGCCATCGACTATGCGCTCGGTGACCGAGCCGCCGTTGACCTCACAGACGTGGTTGGGCCCCGCGGGCGAGAGCTCGTCGATGCCGGCGAAGCCGTGGACGACGAACGCGCGGTCGGCGCCCAGCTCTGCGACCACCTCGGCCACGGTGCGGACGAGCTCGGGGGCGTAGACGCCGATGACCTGTGCGCGGGCGCCGGCCGGGTTGGTCAGCGGGCCGAGCACATTGAAGACCGTGCGGGTCGCGAGCTCCCGTCGCACCGGCGCCGCGTGGCGCATGGCCGGGTGGTGGAGTTGCGCGAACATGAAGCCAAAGCCGAGCGTGTCGATCGACTCCGCGATCCGCTCGGGCGGCTGCTCGAGCCGGAAGCCGAGCGCCTCGAGGACGTCGGCCGACCCGGACGCGGAGGACACGGCGCGGTTGCCGTGCTTCGCCACGCCGGCGCCCGCGGCGGCGGCCACGATCGCCGCGGCAGTCGAGATGTTGAGCGTCGCCGCCCCGTCGCCGCCCGTGCCGGCCGTGTCGACCAGGTCGGCGCGCTCCGGCCGCACCGGCACGGCGTGCTCGCGCATCGCCTCGGCGCAGCCGGCGATCTCGTCGACCGTCTCGCCCTTTGCGCGCAGCGCCGCGAGGAAGCCGCCGATCTGCCCGGGCGTGGCCTCGCCGGCCATGATCTCGCCCATCACCGTCCGCGCGTCCGCCCGCGACAGGTCGTGGCCGTCGACGAGGCGGGCGATCGCGTCCTGGATGGCCGTCACGCGACTACGGTAACCGGGAGTTGGCGCGCCGCGACGTCCACCGCTACGGCGACCACCCGGCGCAGGTGGCAGAGCTGTTCGAGCCGGAGGGTGAGCCGCGCGGGGTCGCGGTCGTCATCCACGGCGGCTTCTGGCGCGCGATGTACGACCGCCGCCTGATGGACGACCTGTGCCGCGACCTCGCCGGCGCGGGCTGGGCAGCGTGGAATCTCGAGTACCGCCGCCTCGGCGACGGCGGCGGCTGGCCCGCGACGTTCGACGACGTGGCCGCGGGGCTGGCGTCTTTACAGGGACAGTCCCTGTTAGGAAGCGGCCCCGTGGTGACGATCGGCCATTCGGCGGGCGGGCACCTCGCGCTCTGGGCTGCCGCCCAGGATCTGGGCGTGACGCACGCCGTCTCGCAGGCGGGCGTGGTCGACCTCGCCGAGGCGATTCGCCTTGGCCTGAGCGCCGGGGCCGCGCGCGAGCTGCTCGGCGACGACCCGGACGGCGACCGCTTGCGCCGCGCCTCGCCGGCCGAGCTGCTGCCGCTCGGCGTGCCGCAGCTCCTCGTGCACGGCGAGCGGGATGACATCGTTCCTGCGGCGATGAGCGACGCCTACGCCACCCGCTCGCGCGAGCTCGGAGACCCGGTCGAGACCGCGATCCTGCCCTGCGGCCACTTCGAGCATCTCGACCCGCGCTCGCAGGCCTGGCGCACCGTGCGCGACTGGCTGGATGCGCTGTGATCGGCCGCGACCGCGCCGAGGAGCTCGACCGCGCCGACCCGCTGGCGGCGTTCCGCGAGCGCTTCGTCGTCGGCGACGGCGAGCGGATCTACGCCGACGGCAACTCGCTGGGCCGCCTGCCGCTGCACGCGGCCGTGCGTGTCGACGGCCTCGTCGCCGAGTGGGGCGAGCTGCTGGTGACAGGCTGGAGCCGCTGGATCGAGCTGCCCGTGGTGGTCGGAGAGCTGCTGGCGCAGGTCGTGGGCGCCCGCCCGGGCGAGGTGCTCGCCTGCGACTCGACGACCGTCAACCTCTACAAGCTCGCCCATGCGGCGCTCGACCTGCGGCCCGGCGCGATCGTCGTCGCCGAGCACGAGTTCCCCACCGACCGGTATGTGCTCGAGGGCGTCGCGGCCCGCCGGCGCGTCGAGCTCCGCCGCCTCGTCTGCGACCCCGTCGAAGGCCCCCGGCCCGACGACGTGGCGGCGGCGGTCGAGGGAGCGGGGCTCGTGGTCCTCTCGCTCGTCCACTACCGGTCGGGCGCGCTCGCCGACCTGCCCGCGATCACGAGGGTCGTCCACGACGCGGGCGCGCTCGTGCTGTGGGACCTCAGCCACGCGGCGGGGGCGGTCTCCGTCGGGCTGGCCGAGCACGAAGTCGACCTGGCGATCGGCTGCACGTACAAGTACTTGAACGCCGGACCCGGCGCGCCCGCCTACCTCTACGTGCGCACCGACCTGCAGGACGAGCTGCGCTCCCCGATCCAGGGCTGGTTCGGCCAGCGCGACCAGTTCGAGATGGGACCGGCGTACGAGCCGGCCGACGGCGTCGAGCGCTTCCACGCCGGGACGCCGTCGATCGTCGGCCTCGCGGCCGTCCAGGCGGCGGTGGAGGTCGTGCTCGAGGCGGGCATCGAGGCCGCCCGCGCGAAGTCGCGGGCGCTCACGGAGCTCACGGTCGCCCTCCACGACGAGCGGCTCGAGCCGCTCGGGTTCCGGCTCAACTCGCCGCGCGATCCGGACCGCCGCGGCGGCCACGTCTCGACCGGCCACGACGACGGCTGGCAGCTCTGCCGCGCGCTGATCGAGCTGGCCGACGTGGTGCCGGACTTCCGCGCGCCCGACACGATCCGGCTCGGCTTCGCACCGCTGTACTCGCGCTTCGTCGAGGTGTGGGACGCAGTCGACCGGCTCGCCGGACTGGTCGAGAGCGGGCGCTACCGCGAGGTCTCCGCCAATCCCCTCCGCGTCACTTGACGATCCGCCACGCCGAGCCGGACGACTACCTGCGCGTCGCCGCCGTCATCGACGAGTGGTGGGGAGGCCGGCCGATGGCCGCGATGCTGCCGAAGCTGTTCTTCGTCCACTTCCGCGACACGTCGTTCGTGGCCGAGGAGGACGGCGAGCTCGCCGGGTTCCTGTGCGGCTTCCGCTCGCAGACCTTCGACGACGAGGCGTACGTGCATTTCATCGGCGTCGATCCGGCGCGCCGCGGCACCGGCCTGGGCCGCGAGCTCTACGCGCGCTTCTTCGAGGCGGTCGCGCCGCGGAGGGTCGTCCGCGCGGTCACGTCGCCGCTCAACGAGCGCTCGATCGCGTTCCACCAGGCGATCGGCTTCGAGGTGGAAGGAGTCGTCGAGGACTACGACGGCCAGGGCTCGGCGCGCGCGCTCTTCGTGTGGCGGCGCTGACGGCCACGAGCCGTTAGTGTCACCTGAATCACCTCTCAGGAAAGGGACAAGAAGGGAGCAACATGACCCGCCTACGCACCGCGCTCGTCCTCGCGTCCGCCGCCTTCGTCCTCGCCTTCGCCGCGGGGGCGACCGCAGCGCCGACCGTCGGCACCACGTTCCCGGCCGGCTTCCCGACCATCGTCGACGCCTCGCTCGGCAAGCCGGTGATCGGCTTCGGCGCCGCCGGCAAGCTGCACCGCACGCCGGTGATCCTGCTCCACGGCAACAACGACACGCCGTATCCGACCGCGTGCAACCCGTTCGGCAGCGTGCACGCCCTCGCGCAGTACCTCGTCGATCACGGCTACGCGCCGAGCGAGGTGTGGGCGCTCGGCTATCAGGGCGACCAGTGCGACGCCCTCGCCGACCCGACGATCAAGTCGAGCGTCGCGCACTCGACGCTCCCGAACGTCCCCGACCTCGACGCGTTCGTGCACGCGGTCTTGAAGTACACGCACGAGAAGGAGGTCGACATCGTCGGCCACAGCCTCGGCGTCACGCTCGCCCGCGCGTGGATGAAGCAGGAGCACGCCGGCCACCTCGTGCGGCGCTTCGTGGCGATCGACGGCCCGAACCACGGGATCGTCAACTGCTCGCCCGACCCGGCGAACTACTTCCAGCTGACGGCCTTCGGCGCCTTCACGCCGGACAGCGCGGTCTGCCAGGACTACGGCGCGATCCACACGCCGCTCCTCGACTGGCTGAACGGAAAGGGGAAGGGCAAGGAGGTGCACGGCAAGACCGACTTCCTCGTGATTCGCAATGCCGACACAAGCTTCGTGTACTTCTCGGCGCAGGACGGGTTCTTCTCGCCGGTGCCGGCGGAGGACCGCAACGGCCACCCGGCCGACTTCTCGCACAGCGCGGAGCTGCGCGGCGCGCCGACGCTGAACCTCACGGGTCAGGGCGCCTACGACCCGATCCTCGGGACCGCGCACCTCGGGATCCTCAACTCGCCCGACACATGGGCTGCGACGCTCGCCTTCCTGACGGCGAAGAAGGTGAAGTAGGGCCGGCGCCGCCGCTCCGCGCCGCGCTAGCCGACGGCGCGGAGCGGCGCCGACCCGGCGCGCGCGACGATCAGGTCGACGAGGTCGACGAACGGGTCGAAGCCGACCATGTTCGGCGCGTCGGAGACGAAGTTCGAGAGCGCGTTGACGTCGTAGAAGGTCGGCTCGCCCGTGCGCGCGTCGACGAGGTACTCGACGCCGCCGAGGTCGAGACCGGCGGCTGCGACGATCCGCTTCGCGTCCTCGACCGCGCCGGCGGGCGGGTCGTAGCCCTCGATCGGCAGGCCGCGGCCGGAGACGCCGTCGGCGATCCCGGGCAGCTCGCAGTAGTCGGCGGGGCAGAGGTTGAAGCTTCCCGGCGTCAGCAGCAGCCGGATCGCGTAGAGGAAGCGCCCGTCGAGGATCTCGATGCGCACGATCTGGTCGCCCTCGGCCGGCAGCTGCTCCTGGACGAGCAGCGTGCCGTCGAGGCCGAGGTCGAGCTCGGCCGCCGCAAGCTCCTCCGCCGAGGCGTGCGAGACGATGCCGGCGCCGCTGCCGCCGATGTTCGGCTTCGTGACGACCGGGAAGCGCAGGCCCTCGGCGGCCCGCACGGCGCCGGCCGGGTCGTCGATCACGCGCGTGGCCGGGTGCGCGATGCCCAGGCCGGCGAGCAGCGAGAGCTGTCGCGCTTTCGACAGCTCGAGCAGGTACGCGTCGTGCCCGTTCAGGACGGGTGTGCCGGTCGACTCGAGCCAGGCGAGGTAGTGCAGCGTCGCGAACATCGCGCGCTCGTTGCCGCGCGTCCAGGCGGACGGACTCATGCGGTTGACGACCAGCGAGTAGCGCTGCTCGGTGTCGGCGGGATCCCACGTCAGCCGCGCGGCGTCGATCGGCTCGTACGGTACGCCACGCCCCTCGAGCTCGGCGAAGAGCGGCCGGAACCAGAGCGGGTGCTCGTAGAGGATCCCGACCGGCCTGTCCATGGTCGGCGAAACGCCGTGCCGCGGTTCCGCATTCCGGTCTATGGCTAACGTGTCCGCATGAGCAGCAACCTCTACGAGCGGCGCGACAAGTCCGAGGAGATCCTCCTCTCGGAGGAAGGGCACCAGTACCTCCGCGACCATCCGACGGCGAGCATCGCGCTCGAGCGGGTCGTCACGGAAGGGTTCTCCTCCGCCAAGGAGTTCAACCTCGACCGCCGCCGCCATCCCGAGAAGTACCCGCAGTGGCTGCGGCTGCCGGAACCGAAGCAGTCCTGAGGCAGCAGGCCTAGCCGCAGGCGCCGCCGCTCACGGTGGCGGCGGGTGTGCTCAGCGGATACGTCGCCGCCGTGCCGCCGGCGCGGTGGATCAGCAGGTGCTCGAGCCCGGTCCCGCGGCACAGCGCGGCCATGGTCAGCTCGAGCGAGAAGGCGTTGCGGCCAAGCCGGGCCGGGTGGGACTCGCCGTCGATCACGACGTCCACCGCGGTGACGTCGTCCGCTCGCAGGCCGGCCACGTGGGCGGTGTCGTCGTCGCCGCCGACGTCGATCGACACGCCGCGGTAGAGGCCGTGCTCGCAGCCGGCGCTGCCGCCGCCGCGCGGCAGCGTGTAGCCGATCGTGCAGACCCAGCCCATGGTCGTCGGCACCGCGTAGATCGTGTACCCCGTGCCGCGCGACGGCGCGAACAGCCGCCGGCTGCGGCCCTCGAGCGGCGTGCCGACGTCGTAGCCCGGCGCCCGCGCGATGCCGTCGAGCATGCCCTGCGCCATGTCCGGCAGCTCGTCGCTCGGCCCGCGCGGCTCGCTCATGGCCCCGAGCGTCTCGGCGAGTGGCGCGCCTTCCTCGACGCTGCCGGGGTCGCCGGATGGGGCGAACCTCATCATCGGACCACGAGCTGCCCCGCTCGTGCGGGAGTCGTTCGACCGGTGCAGGGGTCGCAGCGGGCTGGACTTCGGCGGCGGCCCGCGTCGTCGTCTCGCCCTCGACCGAGCCGCAGCCTGAGCAGAGCACTGCTGCGACGAGCCCGATCACGGCAACACGCGCCATCGCCGCATTTTCCACCTTCCAGGCCCGAACCACGGCGGTGCGCTGGACGAACAAGACGTGCAAGAGGCAACCCCGGACGAAGGAGCAAGAGAATGCGTTTCATCCCGACCAAGTTCCACGCGCCGCTCGACTACATCGTCGGCGCCGTCCTGATCGCCGGCCCGTGGATCTTCCAGTACTCGGACAGCAACGCTGCGACGGTCATCTCGATCGTGCTCGGCATCGGCCTGATCGCGTATAGCCTGTTCACGAACTACGAGCTCGGCGTCTGGAAGGTCGCGCCGATGGCGGTTCACAACCTGATCGACATCGTCGCCGGCACCCTCCTGGCGGTCTCGCCGTGGCTCTTCGGCTTCGCCGACGACGGCACGCAGTTCTGGGCGCCGTTCGTCGTGATCGGCGTTGCCGCGATCTTCCTCGGCCTCACCACCAAGCAGGCCGGCGGGTACAGCTACCGCAAGGCCGAGACGCCCACCACCGCGGGCGTCTAGGAACCGTTCTCCGCGCGGCGGGCCTCGAGCCCGCCGCGCTCGTCTCGCGCGACGGAGCGGCCCCGGAGTCGAACCGAGCCAGCCTGGGACTTCCGGACATCACCGGTCTTGACGTGGCCACGCTCATTCGGCCGGCAGCGTGACGAGGTCGTGATCGAGGTCCGACGTCCGTGTGACGCCCAGCAGCTTCAGCGTTCGGGCGTAGTCGTCACGGAGCAACGTCAGCAGATGGTCGACGCCGGCCTCGCCGCCGGCCATGAGCGCGTACAGGTAGGGGCGCGCGACGAACGCGGCCCGCGCTCCGAGCGCGACGGCGACCGCAACGTCGGCGCCCGAGCGGACACCGCCGTCGAGGTGGACCTCGGCGGTGTCACCGACCGCGTCGACCACGCTCGGAAGCAGGTCGAGTGGGGTCACGGCTCGATCCAGCTGACGTCCGCCGTGGTTGGAGACCGCAAGACCGTCCGCCCCAGCCGAGACGGCGTCCCTCGCATCGTCCACGCTATCCCCTTGACGACGATCGATCCGCTCCACTCCGACCGCAGCCACTCGAGGTCGACCGTCGTCACCGACGGGTCGAACACGGTGTTGAACAGCTCCATGACGTTCTCGGCCGCGCCCAGCGACTCGAAGGCGAGCGGCTCCGTCGTGAGCGCATCGAAAAGCCAGCGCGGCTTGCTCGCCATCCCTAGGATCGTCCGGGGAGTGAGCGTCGGCGGAAGGGTGAGCCCGTTGTAGACGTCGCGGTTGCGCACTCCGGCCACCGGCACGTCGACGGTCAGCACAAGCATCGTGTAGCCGCTCTCGCGCGCACGTGTCACGAGCTCACGGCTGCGTCCCCAGTCCTTCGACACGTACAGCTGAAACCAACGCTCAGTGCTGCCCGCTCGTCGGCGAGCCGCTCGACCGACGTCGTGCCGAGGTCGAGAGGACATAGGGACCCCCGGCTCGGGCTGCGGCCCGCGCGACCGCCGCCTCACCGGCGGCGTGCATCATCCGGGTGAATCCGGTCGGTCCCCAGGACAACGGGCAGCGCCGCGGGCCGCCCGAGGATGGTCGTCGCCGTATCGAGGGTCGACACATCACGGAGCACATGCTGGTGGAACACCGCGCGCGTGAACGCCGCGACGGCGCGGTCGCGACTCAGCTCCAGCTCCGCGGCACCTTCGACGTAGTCGAATACCGATCGCGGCGTCCGTCCCCGCGCCAGACGCCTGAAGTCAGCGACCGTCCGCACGCGGCTCCAGCAATCGGCGGCCGTACGGCCCCGGAACGTCGGCCCCACGAACCGTGCGACCTCTGAAGCTCGCGGAAGTCGCCGGTTGAGCCGGGCAGGCTCCGATCCTACGGCGCGCTGCTGAGCTCGATCGGGAAGGGTCCCGGACACCTCTGCCACGGGCGCAGGAGACGGTCCCGGTCGGCTGGTCAGATTCCCTCAGTCGGGGCGCTTCGACTCCCTCCGGGAGCACGAGTCGTAAGGATGTCCATCGGCACACCTTCCGGTCACCGCGGCCAATATCACCATCGAAGGTGCGGGCAGCAGGACGAATTCCGCCGTCGACATGATCGTGGACGGCGTGTCCGGGAAGACGATGAGGCTCGACGTCGGCGGCACGTCTGCGACTGATCGCACGACCGTCCAGAGCACAATGCCGGCAGTCCCGCTAGAGAGGAGCGAGAGGCCGGGTCGGTACGCATTCGTGAATGCGGGGGGATTCTCGTGTTGTCGGCCTGATCGCGCTGAACGGTGCTAACGAGCGCGGCATTTGCGCTAGCCACGACCCGTCGACGAGGGCCTGGACGATCGAGTCGATCGGGTCTTTCAACGGCACCTTCGCCGGCAAGGTCACGGCACCAGTGTCGAGCAGCCCGGCGTGCGCCGAGCGCGTCGCGCTGACCGGCTGGGATCGGCCGGCTGACCGCGCACGCGTCATGCTGAATCCGTGATGGCTCGCCTGCGACGCGTCTGGCTCAACCTCATCGGCGGGCTGTGGTTCGTCCCTGCGTTGCTCGTCTCGCTGTTCGCGGCCCTCGCGGTCGTGCTCGTCGAGATCGACGAGGTGCTCAAGCTCGGGAGCGACACCTACGTCTTCAAGGGAGACGCACCCGCCGCCCGCACTGTGCTCTCGGTGCTGGCCGGCTCGCTCATTACGGTCGCGGCCCTGACGCTGTCGCTCACCATCGTGGTGCTGCAGCTGGCGGCCAGTCAGTTCAGCCCCAGGGTCTTGCGCACGTTCTTCGGCGATCGCCTGACCCAGGTCACGGTGGGCACCTTCGTCGGGATCTTCGTCTACTCCATCGTCGTGCTCCGCGGGGTCGGCAGCTCGACCGAGGGAATCGGCTTCGTCCCGCGGCTGAGCACGACCGTCGCGTCGGCGCTCGGGATCGCCGCCGTCGCCCTCCTCATCGTCTTCATCCACCACGTCTCGCAGCTCATCCAGGTGTCGCACGTGACGGCGGGCATCGCGATGAAGACGCTCGATCGGCTCGACGTCCTCTACCCCGAGCGCTTCGGCGATCCCGCCGGCGAGGAAGCGGGGCGCGACACGCTGCGGGAATGGCGAGCCGCACCCGGTGGGACGGTGCTCCCGAGCCGGCCCGGATTCGTCAGGCAGGTCGACGTCGACGTTCTGCTCGCCCAGAGCCATGACGACAGCCTCGAACGAGTCGCATTCCTCGTCGCGCCGGGGGATTTCGTCAGCCTCGAACAGTCGCTGGCCGAGATCTGGCCGGCGGCGTACGCCGAGCCGCTCGAGGGCGCGATCCGGGATGCCGTCACGATCGAGTCGGAGCGCGACCTGCATCAGGACGTCGCCTTCGGCTTCCGCCAGTTAACGGACACGGCGGTGAAGGCGCTGTCGCCGGGGATCAACGATCCGACCACGGCCGTGATGTGCGTCGGTTACCTGCGCTCGCTCCTCGTCCGTTTCGCCGGCCGGGCGATGCCTATGGCGATCAGGCGCTTCCCCGATCGCGGCCTCGAGCTTCACCTGGCGCACCAGGAGTTCGCGGGCTACGTCGATTTCCTGCTCGAGATCGGCCGCTACGCCGCCGGGGACATCCGGGTCGTCGCCGCCCTCGTCGAAGCGCTGCGCTCGGTCGCTGACGCGGCGACGGCGAGCGGCGGCCCTGAGCGCGCGCGCGTTGCTTTGCAGGCGGCGGCGGTCGTGGCTGGCCAGGGCGCGGCCGAAGCGAAGAACGATCACGACCGCACCCTTGCCGAGCGCCTCCGGGGCGATGGCGAGCGCGCGCGCTAGCTGCTAGCGGACATCCTCGATCGCCTCGGGGACAGGCTGCCGACGCTTGCCGCTTGACTTCTACTGGCGCTCTCACGACCGTCCGTCCGGTCGTCGCATGCGCGCGGCGGGCGCCCTACGAAGGGGAGCTGAGCGAGCGGCGGAATCTCGTTCGAACGGAGCGGCGAACCGTGCCAGCCTGGGGCTGCCAGACCTCACCGGTTTTCAAGACTTCCGAGCAACTGCTGGATTTGCAGGACTATGGCCGCGGCCTCGCGAGTCGCAGGGGCGGCTGCGGGCTCAGGCCAGGATCGCCTGCGCGAGCCCCGCGAACAGCTCGGCACGGGGAAGGTCGGCGGACGTGTACGGACGGCCGTCCCGCCGGTCGAGGATCGAGAGCACCCCGATCGTCCGTCCGTCACGGTCGAGCGGGAGCACGAGCATCGTGTGCGGCACGTAGCCCGTGTTGGCAGCCACCTGCGCCGCGAAACGGGGGTCGTTGCGGCAATCGGGCACGGCGAGCGGCTCGCCGCTCGCGGCCACGGCGCCGGCGAGGCCCTCACCCTGCGCCAGGCGCATCCCGATCACGCCCTCCGAGACGGCGCCCCACGCGGCGCAGTAGAGGAGGTCGCCGTTCTCCTGGACGATCGCCAGCGATGCTGCACTCGCCTCGAACACGCCCGCCACCGTCCGGACAAGCTGCTCGAGCAGCTCGCGCGGAAGCCCCGGGGCGTCGAGGCTGTGGGCCAGGGACATCCCGCGCCGCGCGTCGAGTCGCACGCCGAGCGCGTCCGCGAGCTCCCTCGCCGACGCGATGCGGTGCCCCGGGTCGAGCGCGAGGGCGCTACGCAACGCTTCCTCGACGCTCGGGCCCAGGCCGTGCACGAGCCCCGCCAGCTGCTCGGCCTCCCCGTAGGCGGGCGGGCTCCCCGACAGCAGGTTCCACACGCTGGCGGCGAGGCTGTAGAGATCGCTGCGCGGGGAGATCGGATCACCCATGAACACCTCGGGCGCCATGAAGCGGGCGGTGCCCGCGCTGGAGACGAAATTGCCGGATCCGTGCCCCACGCGGGCTGCGAGCCCGAAGTCGACGACCACCGCTCCGGCGCGCGACATCACGAGGTTGCGCGGCTTGATGTCGCCGTGGACGATGCTCTGGGCGTGCAGGTAGTCGAGCGCCTCGCACGCCTCCTGCGCGCGCTCGAGGACGTAGCTGACGGACAGGCCGGGCGACCCCTCGTCCCACAGCAGCCGGGCGAGGTCTGAGCCCTCGATCAGGTCCATGACGAGCGTGTACGTGCCGTGGTCGTCCTCGAAATGGTCGATCACGCCCACCACGCGCGGATGATCGAGGTGGGCGAGCAGGCGGGCCTCGATCTCGAACTGGGTCGCGTCGCCTCCTTCGAGCATCCGCTTGAGCGCGACCGGCCTGCCGCTCTCCACTTCACGCGCCCGGTAGACGGCGCCCATCCCCCCTGACGCGATGGATGACTCGACCTCGTAGAGGCCGATGCGGCGGCCGGGGTCCAGGCGTCTTGGCGGCGGCTCGGACACGCTGAGCACGCTATCGCTGTGCATCGAGCGTTCCAAGTGCGCTCGCACGCGCGTTAGGGTCGTCGGACATGTCGGTCAGCCGGGTGCAGCTGCGGATCGGGGAGCGTGAGGCGGTGTTCGGCCCGGGGCTCCCGGAGATCGTCGTCGGCACCGACCGGGCCTGCTTCGTGCGCGTCACCGATCACGGTGTGGCCGCCCGGCACGTCGTGATCTCCTACGCAGAGGACGGCTGGGCCGTCGAGGCAGTTGCGGGCGAGGACGTGTTCGTCGACGGCGAGCGCATGACGCGGCGCGTGGTGGACGGCCCGCTTCGACTGCGGTTGGGGGACGCCGAACAGGGGCCGCTCCTGGAGCTCGGACCGGCGATCGAGCAGCGCGACCTGATGACGCGCAACTTCGGTGCGGCGCAGACGGAGGAGGCCGGCCCGTCCGCAGAGCTCGAGGCGGCCACGGAGCGTCGCGCCCGTTCGGTTCGCGTAAGCGGCGAGCGGCTCCTGATCGGGCGCGCCGCAGACAGCGACCTCGTCGTGGACGACGTGCTCGTCTCCCGGCGCCACGCGGAGGTGCGCGCGGTCGACGGAGGTGCGTGGGAGGTCGTCGACCTGGGGAGCCACAACGGCACGTTCGTGAACGGGCAGCGTGTGGATCGGGAGCGCTTCGCAACCGGAGACGTGCTGATGATCGGACGGCACACGTTCCGGCTCGACGGAGACACCCTCCGCGAGGACGTCGACACCGGAGAGGTGGCCTATGCCGCGCTCGGCCTCACCGTGCGCCTTCCGGACGCGGGGGTGCTGCTCGAAGGCGTGACCTTCACGCTCGACTCGAAGTCGCTGCTCGGCGTCGTCGGCCCGTCGGGCTCCGGGAAGTCGACGCTGATCCGAGCGCTGACCGGCTTCCAGATGGCCACGGAGGGGGATGTCCGGTACGGCGACGCGAGCCTCTACGCGCAGTACGACGCTCTGCGGCGCCGAGTGGGCTACGTGCCCCAGGACGACGTCGTCCACGAGCACCTGACGGTTCGGCGCGCGCTCGAGTACTCGGCCGACCTGCGGTTCCCCGCGGACGTCCGGCCGGACGAGCGGCGTCGCCGGGTGGACGAGGTGCTGGACGAGCTGGCGCTCACGCGTTCGGCGGATGTCGTGGTCGGACGACTCTCCGGTGGGCAGCGCAAGCGCGTCAGCGTCGCACTCGAGCTGCTCACCGAGCCGTCGCTCCTGTTCCTCGACGAGCCCACGTCGGGTCTCGACCCGAACTACGAGCGGAGCCTCATGGAGCTCTTCCGGGGGCTGGCGGACAACGGACGCACCGTCGTCGTCGTCACGCACAGCGTGGAGAGCCTCCACCTCTGCGACCGGGTGCTGATCATGGCCCCCGGAGGACGAGTGGCGTACTACGGGCCGCCACAGTTCATGACCGCCTACTTCGAGGTCGAGGACATGCAGGACGTGTTCAGGGCGCTCGTCGAGCAGTCCGAAGTCGACTGGGCGGAGCGGTATCGGCAGCACGCCTTTCATCGCGACTACGTCTTGCGCGGAGGCTCCGCCGCCGAGCCCCCGGCCCAGCTGGCCGAGGCCCCGCGAGCCTCGACGGACGGTGGCTCGCGGCTGCGATCGAGGGCGTGGTGGAGCCAGTTCTCGACGCTCACACGCCGCTACGCCGCGCTGACCGTCGCCGACCGGGCGAACCTCACGCTGCTGGTCGCGCAGGCGCCGGTCCTGGGGCTGCTGCTCCTCGCAGCACTCCCGACCGGCGAGCTCGGAAGCTCGGCGCCCGGCGTGTTTCGACTTCTCTCGCAGGCGAGCCTCGTCCTGCTGGTCGTGATCCTCGGCGTGACGTGGCTCGGCCTGTCGAACGCCGTCCGCGAGATCGCGAAGGAGATGCCCATCTTCCGGCGTGAGCGCGCGGCCGGAGTCGCGATCTCGGCCTACGTCGCGTCGAAGGCGGTCGTCCTCGGCGTGATCACGTGCGCGCAGGCAGCGGTGCTGGTCACGCTGGCCCTGCTGCGACAGGGCGGCCCCGACAGCGCGGTCCTGGTCGGCTGGCCGCTCGGCGAGCTGCTCGTTGTCGGCGCCATGACCGGACTTGCGGCGATGGCCCTGGGGCTGTTCGTGTCCGCGGTCGCGCGGACCCCCGATCGCGCCACAACGGTGCTCCCGATCGTGCTGGTCGTCCTGCTCGTGCTCGCGCTCGGCGGTGTCGTCCGCGAGATCGGGCAACGGCCCGTCCTGAAGCAGCTCGGCTACGTCGCCATCACGCAGTGGGGCTTCTCTGCGGCGGCGTCCACGTCGTCGCTGAACGACCTGCAGGCCGTGACCGGGGTGCTCACGCGAGTGCCGTCCGTCGACATCGACAACCCCACCAAGCTCTTCGACGCGCTCAACAAAGGGGAGCGCGGCGACGCACGCTGGGACCACAACCGGACGGCGTGGCTGCGCGACGTCGGCGCTCTGTTCCTGCTCACGATTGCCGGGCTCATCGGTACCTGGCTGGCGCTGCGGCGCGAAGGCGCCGGAAGGCGGCGGTGATCTGAGGGGCTCTGCGGCCGTCACGCTGGTGCTCGTCCTGGCCGTGGTCGCCGGCTGCGGAGAAACGCAGCGGGCGGAGCCGTGGCCGCCGCTGGCGCCCCTGGGTGCCGGGACCGGCGCCTCCTGGCGCGCCGTCTGGAACATGGGCGGGCCGCTCGATCCGTCCTCTCGCAATCCCTGTGGGCGGGGATCGCGTCAGTGCATGGACCGCGTGCTCGCCGAGATGAGCGCGCGGCTCGACCGCGAGGCTCGTCGCTGCGACCACCTGGCGCCGTTCGCGCTCATGTATCGCCAGGTGACCGACGAGGTCGCCTCGAGCGCCCGCGCAGGGCGCTACCGGTCGCCCGAGTACGCGATCCATCTCGACGCCGTCTTCGCGACGCTCTACTTCCGGGCAGCCGATGCCTGGCGCGCGGGGCGGAAGGACGACGTTCCGCGCGCCTGGCGGCTGGCGTTCGCGGCCGCCGACCGGCGCGAGCTGCCTGCCCTCGGAAACATGCTCCTCGGGATGAACGCACACATCTCGCGCGACCTCCCGTACGCGCTCGCGGCGACCGGGCTCCGCACCGCCGACGGGGCGGATGCCCAGCCCGACGTGGTGGCGGTGAACACGGACATCGCGCGGGCGCAGGCGCCGATGATGCGCGACGTGGCGAAGCGTTTCGATCCGACGGTTGCGAAAGTGAACGACCTCGGCAAGCTCTTCGACCCAGGGACGGTCGACAAGGTCATCGCTCGCTGGCGTCTCGAGGCGATCGTCAACGCCCGCGATCTGCTCGCGGCCAAGACGACCGCCGAGCGGCGTGCGGTCGACGCACGCATCGACGCCAACGCCACGACCCGGGCGCTCGTGCTGTGGGACGCGATGAAAGCACAGGCAACGCCGGCGGCAATCGCTGCGCGCGACCGTTATTGCGAGCAAGCACGCGACCGAGGTTGACGCGGCTTCGGCGTCGTCAGGGCTCGATTCCCGGGCACGGCTTGGTGTGCGTGCGCACTCGTGGCGCTCGGCCAGCGGCTCGCCTCCGACGTATCTGAGGAATCGACTCGGTAGCGGAACGGCTTGACGGAGCGGCGCAGGAGTCGAACCTACCCAGCCGTGGGTTGCACGACCTCACCGGTTTTGAAGGTCTGCGAGTGAGGTGCATTTGGCTACGGGAGCGGCGTTTCGACGCCGCTCCCGCGCCTTGAGATGCGCTGAGGTGCGCTCAGGTCAGTACCAAGTTCGGTACCAAGTTGGATAGCGTCCCCGCCCACGCGTCGTCTCCAAATGGAGCGAAATGCGATTGAGGTCTAGGAGCTGAGCTCGACCGCTTGGGCTATGAAGCTGTCGCAGTCGGCGACGAGGGCGCGAGCGCCCATCTGGTCGAAGAGCCGGCGGGCCTGGCGGAGCGGCTGGTCGGCGGCGGGATCGCTGAGCGCGGTGAGGCAGCGGCCCTGGCCGAGGAGGGCGTATGCCTCCTCGAAGACCTCTCCGAAGGCCCGCAAGCCCTCGGCTGCGTCGGCGAAGAGATCTCCAGCCCTTGCGTGCTCGCCCCCCGCCTCCGCGAGTTGAGCCTCTATGCTCGAGCGCGAGTGCACGTCGAGCGGGGCGATCGGCTCGACACCTTCGGCCAGCTGTCGCGCGAGCTCGCGTTCGCCCAGCGCCAGCGCGCACCGCGTGAGGCCGGGGAAGGCGGCGCCACTCCCCGCTCTCGCCGCGCAGCGGCGACGTCCGCGGCGAGCTGCGCCAGCAACCCGCGCGTCTCGTCACCTTCCGCGGCGCCCGCCTCGAGTGCCCGACCACGAGGCTCCGGGGGTCACCGAGCTCGGCGCGCAGCGGAGCGAGCGGCCGCTGCGGCTTCTACTGCCGCCCCATGATCACCCATCGCCCCGTGGACACGTGCCTGGATCTCGCGCATCCTGAGCAGCATCCGCGTCTGGCCGCGCTCCTCGAAGGTGGGGACGAACTCGTCCGCCAGGGCCAGCGACTCGGCGAGCCTTCCCGACTCCATCAGCCAGGCCGCTTCGGTGCCTGCACTCGACGTGGCGTTCCCCGTGATACCGCGCTCATAGCCGAATGCGCGCGCCTCGGCCATCTTCAGCGCCCCCGCGGAAGGC
>CAVWVD010000004.1:0-1180453 GCA_963758345.1 uncultured Thermoleophilia bacterium | reverse complement strand
CGAGAGCGGGGTCTTCCATTACCAGCGTGATCGCCTCTGCCAGAAGAGCCGGCTGATCCGGCTCGACGAAGAGTGCAGATTCCGGCCCCAGGGACCTCACGGAGCGACGCGATCTCGCCGATGACGATCGGCTGGCGAGCCGCCATGTACTCGAAGAGCTTCCCGGGTGATCTGTACTTGTTGAGTGCGAGGTCGCTCGGGTAGTAGCTGACGAGGACATCGGCCGCCATCTGATAGGCGAAGACGTCTGCCGGTGCGACGAACCCGGTGAACGCGACGTTGTGGATGCCGCGAGAGCGCGCGCGCGCACGCAGCTCCGGCAGCTGGTCATCCCGCCCACCGACGATGACCATCTCGGCGTCGGCCGGTAGCAGGCGCGCGGCGTCCAAGAGGAAGTCGATCTCCCGGTACTCGGTGTTCACCTTGCCGGTGTAGATGGCGAGCCGCCTGTCGACGGGAAGGCCGACCGCCTCGCGTGCGGAGCGCCGATCGAGGCGCTTGCGCTCGACGAACTCGAGGTCGACACCCTGGTGAGCGACGAGCAATCGTTCCGGGGCGAGGCCCCCATCCTCGAGGTTGTCTCGAAGCGTCGCACTGATCGGGAGGACGCCGTCCATGTTCCGGACGACCCAGCGCGCCAGAGCGTGCGAGGGCGGTACGTGCGCTTCGAACAGGAGGAGAGGACGAGACTTGCGGGCCGCTCGCCTGAGCAAGATCAAGGCGATCCCGACCGCGTAGTTCTTGAAGAAGAAGACAGCGGTCGCTGATTCCCGAGACTTCCGCCAGCTTCGGAGGAGCTTCGCGGCGTACGACGCGTATGCGACTGGTCGCCATAGCGACACGCTGATCGAGCTGTCCCGGCTCTGGCGGCCGGGCGACGAGAGGATCGTGACCGGAAAGGCAGTGGACAGGCCGTAGACGTCTGCGAGGCTTCGCGTTTCGTCGGCTCGTCGTACTCGACGCGGACGTTGAGTGAAACCACTTCGAGGTCGACGCCCTGCTTCACGAGCGCCTCGCAGAAGCGCATGATGCACTGGCGGTCGACTCGAGGTACGAGCAGGTCGTTGGGCGTGAAGTAGGCGAGTCGCACGATCCGCTCTGTCCGCGAAGGCGTCGGATGCGGTCGGGTCGGGGCGCACGACAGGAGCAGGCGGCATGCGTCTCACTGTAGGGGTGGATGGGTCGGGGTCGGTTCCTCGCAAGGAGGCCGCTGAGCCCCGGGTTTCCGCTGGTACAGGCGTGCGTAGGTGGCCAGCATGCGCTCGAGGGAGTACGCCTGCCTGACCCAGCCGGCGCCGGCCTTGCCGATCGTCCGGGCCAGCGGACGATCGTCCTTCAGGCGTCCAAGGGTGTCCGCGAGCTGCGAGGCGTCGTTGACCACGAATCCGGTGACGCCGTCCTCCACGTGCTCGAGGAGCCCACCGCCATCCGCGAAGATGATCGTCGGCAGGCCGACGGCCATGGCCTCGATCGCCGAGTTTCCGAACGCTTCCTCGGGCCCGGAGGCGAGCACGAAGGCGTCCATGGCCTGGAGGTAGTCAGCGACGTCGGCCTTCTTGCCGACGAACCGGACGCGGTCTCTCAGTGCCAGCTCGTCGGTGATTCCTTCGAGCCGCTCGCGATCCGGGCCGTCCCCGATGATGTAGCAGTGCACGTCGGGCGCATCGACGAGCGCGACGGCCTGCAGGAGGAGGTCGACGCGCTTCCACGCCCGGAGGTTTCCGGTCGTAGCGACGCTGAATGTGCCGTCCTGGAGGTCGAGCTCGCGACGGACCTCGGCGAGAGGTCGCGTCGGCTCGAGAAGATCGAAATCGAGCCCGTTGTAGGTCAGCTCGAAACGATCCGCAGAGATGCCGAACAGCCGGCTGGCGGCGAGCACGGCATGATCGCCGTTCCCGGAGAGTCCTGCGAACCAACGGCGCAGTGCGATTCCGGTGAGCCGTATCGCAGCGCCTGCTTGCGCCCGTACGCGAAGCGCCCAGACCGGTGCGTGTAGTACTTGCGCGCCGGCGTGAGACAGGCCAGAGCGACCAGCGCCGGCTCGGCCGAATGGAAGTGGATGATGTTGTACCGCCGGAAGAGTGCGAGCGCGCGACGGGCAATTGTGGGATCGAGCGCCGACCGCTGGCCGAGCTCGTGCACCGTGGCGCCGGCCTCTTCCGCCTTTCTGCCGTAAAAGCCCCGGTGGGAGCCGGCCGCGACGTCCGCCTTCAGCCCGGCTCGGCGCTGCTCGCGGACGAGCTGGTAGACGGCGCGCTCGGCACCGCCGATGTCGAGAGCCCACATGACGTGGAGAATCCGCTCGTCTGGCGCGAGTGGCATCTCAGGCAGCGTTGACGCCCTTGAGCCACTCGACCAGCCGCCGATCCGCGGCTTCGAGCGTGTACCTGTCCTCATAGCGCTGACGCGCAGCCGCTCCCATCCGTGCCTGGAGCTCGAAGTCGGATAACAGCGCCGAGAGCCGGGATGCGAGCTCGTCGGGGTCGCAAGTCGGCAGCACGAACCCGTCAACCCCGTCGCGAACGGTCTCGGGAATCGCCCCTTGCGCCGTCGTCACGATTGCCATCCCGGCCGACATCGCCTCCAACACGACGCGCGGATGGCCTTCCGGAAGGCGCGGGGGGAAGAGCAGGATCCCCGACCGGGCCAGCAGCTTGTCCTTCTCGACGCCCTGAGCAGCCGGTACGAACTCGATGGCTCCGCCCGTGGTCGCCGCCCTGGCCCGCAGCTCGCTGAGAAGCGTCGGCTCGTCGGTATCGCCGGCGAAGGTGAATCGAGCCGCCGGATGCTTGCGGCTCACTTTCATCGCTGCGTCGAGCGCCTCGACGACCCCCTTGCGGCGGCGGATATTGCTCAGGAAGAGCACGCGATTGTGATCCCGCGATCCGTTCGAGTACGTGGGCGCAGGCGAGCCGTTCGGCACGACCGCGATGCGCTCGACGGGGACCAGGCCATCGAACACCCGGCGTAACGATTCTCCGAGCACTGCGACGGAGTCCACGCGAACGAGCGTCTTACGGACCCACCACCTCACGACAGGACGCTGCGTCTCGTAGAAATGCGACTGGAACTCACTGCCTCGAAGGTGGACGGCGACTCGCCAGCCCGACATGGTTGCCAGCCAGATGATGAGGGAGTCACGCAGGAACCCGCCGCTGTTTTGCGACAGCGGCAGGTAGACGACACCACGCCGGCACTTCCGGAGAAGTGACTGCAACCGCACGACGTGAACACGGCCAGAATCATGTTGTGTACGTCCCAGCGTCCGATCGTGTCATTTGCGCGGTGGTCGCTCGTATCGAGGTGGTGCACGTCGAAAGCTGCGCGAACTGTGCTGCTCGAAAGGAGGAGCGATGTCGAAACCGTTACTCCATGCGTCGGCGGCGGCAGCGGGCCGACGATGATCAGGGTTGGCTGGCGGTCGGAGTGGCCGTTGCGCATGAAATGCCCACTATCTCAGTAGGGAAAATCTTTCCACTCCGCGCGTGCGCGCAGTTCCCGCGTGATAACGGCGAGTAGGATCCAGGTCGGGAGGGTCACGCGCGCCGTTTCCCACCAGTTGCCGAAGACCGCCATCTGGAGCAGCGTGAAGAACGCTGTCGCCGTCGCAAGTACGAGCGCCGGCAACGGATCGCCGGGGGTTGCGCTGGTCGCAAACCGCAGGGCGGCGCGCGTGACGCGCAAGAAACCGATGACGTAGATCCCGACAAGGAGGAAAAACGCGAGGATGCCTGTTTCGGCCAGGAGAGCGAAGTAGCTCGAGTAGGGGGTGACAAACTGGCTCGTGCCGTATTTGACGAGATTCTTGTCGTTCAGGCGCGGGACGACGTATTTGTCCGAGACGTCCGTGTGATAGGGCTGGCCGCCCATGAGCTTGTCGACGTAGGGGCCGGCAACGTTCGACCAGGACTCGGATTGGAACCCCGAATACGTGTTCCAGGCCCGGCTCGAGTAAGTCCCCGGGCCAGTCCCGACGAGCGGGAACGCCGCGTCATCGCCGTATAGGTGGTAGATGTCGTCGGCTGGCCCGAGGCGGCTGTCGATGAAATAGCTGGGGTCGTTCCGGATCGCGTCCAAGGCCTCGGTGAACTTATTCGTCGGGACGTACGCGATCATGACGACGAGCGCGATCACGAGTGCGGAAGCGGCGGCCGCTGCGATCAGAAAACCGCGTGTACGGCGGAAAACGAGAAATCCGATGAAGAGGGTGGACAGCGCCACGGTGAGCAGGAGACTGCGGTACTGCGCCAGGAAGATCGCGAGGAAGGCGGCGGCGATGAACGGGAGTGCGAAGAACCTGACCCTGCTGCTCGGCTCGAACGTGACGATTCCAATGACGAGGGCAATAAAGACGAGAAGAAAGAAGACGAGCTGGTAGGCGTTCGTCCCGAACGTACCGCTGACGAAATCGGGGTTCCGTGTCCGCGCGAACTTCGGCAGGTCGATAAATACGATTGTGACGAACTGGACGATCGCCAGCCCAACGAGGAGATTCGAGAGCGCTCGTGCGCGCCCCGGATGCCAGAGGCGGTAGGTCGCGAGGTAGTACGCCACCGGGCTGAGGAATCCGTAAACGAAGGTCAGCGCGGGAAAGACGTCGACCCGCTGCATATTGATCAGGCACGAGATCGTCGCAAGCATGAGGAAGGGAACGGTGATCTTGAACATCGTCGACTGCTGCATTGCGTCGGACGACTGGCTCTGCTGGAGCACGGCCGCGATAGCCACGAGCAGCAGCAGCGGGACGTCGATGAAGTTCGCCGCCCGCGGGACGATGTCGAGCTCCTCCGTGAAGAAGCGCACGGAGATGATCGCCGCGAGGCTGAACAGCACGATGTAATGGCCGGTCTCGAGCGGCTGCGTCACAACGACTGACCCGCGCCGCCGAGACGAGAAGCGGCGTCTGCGAACCGTCGTCCTCGGTGAGGCGTAGTCGGTCATCCGCGCGTCAGCTTTCCGAGGCGAAGGCCGGAGATGAAGGCGCCGCAGGAATGCGCCAGCGTCCAGCGACGTTCGATCGTCGCAGCCGCTGCGCTCCCCGAGGCGTGTGCGTAGCTCTTCGTCGAGAACAAGTGCCTCGATTGCGGCTGCCCACGTTTCCGGGTCGGCGCCGTCGACGACAAGGCAGTTCTCTCCGTCGACGGCGAGATCCTCTGCGCTTCCGGCGGCGCTGTTCATGACCGTCGCGAGGCCGGCGCCGAGCGCCTCGACGACGACGAGGCCAAAGACGTCGATCTGCGACGGAAACACGAAAGACATCCGAGGCGGCGAAGTGCTCGAGAATCTCCGAGGAAGCAACCGCGCCGAGTACGGAGATGCGCTCGTCGCCGGAAGCCAGCTCACGGAGCCGTCGGAGCTCGGGCCCGTCGCCGATCAGCGTCAATGAGCACTCGAGATCCGGGCGGCGGCCAAGCGCCTCGACCGGCACGTCGAGGCCTTTCCCCGGATACGCCCGGCCGACGCAGAGGATTCGTACTGGGCCGGGGCGCCGCCGTTGGCCGGAGCCCGTCTCGTACGGGCGTCGAGTTCCTCACCTCTACGACGGGCAGGCCGGGTTTGAGCATTTGCAGGTACTCGTCGCTGGCAGAGCCATAAGCCAGAGCGAAGGAGGCAGCCCGGGCGACGCGCGCCCGGCCGGCCGTACGCACGCGTCCGCGCTGGCCAGCGGTCACGGAGGTCTCGCCGCTCCAGACCCCGAAGATAACGTCATTCCGGCTCGCCCAGCGACCGATCCGGCCCGACACGGGGAGCGATAGTCCACCCGACACGACCATCGTGGGCTGGAAGTGGCGAAGCCGCGGCAAGATGTCCAGCGGAATGCGCCTCCCGACCTCCTTCACGACCGGGAACGCCGACCTCGTCACCTCGTAGTCGAACGACGTTGCGCCGAGCCGCATCCAGCCGTCGCGGTCCGCCCGCCCGTGAGCGAGGAAGATCGTCTTGAAGACGGCACCCGCCTCCTCGAGCCGTGCGGCCACCGAGTTGAAGAGAGGGATCCGATAGTGCGTGGGGAGACTCGAGACGATTGCGATGCGCTCACCTGCGAGCAGCGAATCGCCATCGCCGATCGGCGCCGGTGGGTCCGCTGGATCTGACAGCACGGAGATCAACTCCGCCAGCGTTCGGACTCGTCCCTCCTCTGGAGCGAAGGGGCCCTCGGGGTCGAAACGCACCGGTGAGGGACTCGATGGGCCTTCCCGAATCCGGGCGCGGTCCTCGTTCGTCCTCGAGGTGAAGACCACCCGAGCGTTTGCCTGCTCCGGAGGCTCGTCGATGAACCGAACTCGATTGCCGAGCTCGTACGCGTTCGCGAGCAGCTCCAGGCGAGGACGATCCGGCCCGTCACCCGCAAATCGTCGCGGTCACCGTCTCCGGTAGCTGCGCGACCGCCTGGATGACGCGGTCGATCCGGTCGGCTTGGACGAGCTGCTCGCTCGAGGCAAGTACTGCTCTCGGCGCCGTCGTGGTCATGCGGCAACCGTGATCGGCGTCCCGAGCCGGTCCGCCCAGTCGGAGAGTGTTCCGAGCGTCCAGGCTGCGTACCCATGGTCGGCCCAGCGCATGCTCTCGGCGTCCTGCGAAATGAGCCCGCTAGCGATCAGGGTCGCTGCCACACCGGCGCCACGCCGCGCAAGCAGAGACTCCGACCAGGCGGCGATCGGCGGCGAGAACCCCTGCTTCGGTCGGTCGAGGATGTACCGCGGCAGCATCGGCTCCACCGCCTTGCGGAAGAGCAGCTTCTGCTGGAACCGGCCCACCATCTGCTTCTGGCCGACCGTGAACGACCAGGCCGCGAGACGCGGGTCGAGAAGCGGCACACGCCCCTCCACGCTGTGCTGCATCCCCATCTTGTCGAGACGCTGCAGGAAGTCCTCGACGAGCTTCGTCTTGAGACTGACGTACGACATCCATGCGAGGTAGTCGCCCTTTGGCCCGTCTCTGTCGAATGCGGTAACGAACTGGCCGAGCACCGACTCGGGCGGATGCGCGGCGAACGCCTGCCGCCCGACCGGACCGAGGATCGCGTCGAGCACGTCGTCGTGCATCGGCCGGCTCGGGACGAACAAATGGCCGCCGGCCCGAGCCCGGCGGGCGATGTCACCCGCGAGCCCGTTGCGAGATGCGGCGAAGCGGCCCGCGATGCGTCTGGCGGGGCGCGGCGTCCGCTTCCACACCCGGTCGTGGAAGCGCAGGTACTTCATCCAGCGGTTGTAGCCCCCGAAGAGCTCGTCGCCACCGTCGCCCGAGAGGAGCACCTTGATCCCGTCCTCGCGCGCCGCGCGAGCGATGATCCAGCTGGCGATCCACGTCGGGTCGCCGCTCGGGTAGTCGACCGATCCGAGCCACCCGTCGAACTCGGCCTCGAGCTCGGCCTCGGAGAGCAGGATCGTCCGGTGGCGCATGCCGAGGTCGCGTGCGAGCCGCGCCGCCACCTCGGATTCGTCGTCCGGACGGCCGAAGGACACGGAGTAGGCAGTCAGCGCTCCCGGGTCGATGTGCCGTACCGCAAGCGAGGCGATGGTCGACGAGTCGAGCCCCCCCGAAAGCATGAGCCCGACGGGAACGTCGCTGACGAGCGCCCCCTCGACCGCCTCGTCGAGCAGGCGCGCGCAGCTCGGCAGGTGCGTCGGCCGGCGCCTGCGACTGCGGCGGGAGCACGTCCCAGTACCTGCGCACCTCGAGGCCGGTGCCGCGCAGCCAGAGGAAGTGCCCAGGCGGCAGCTTCTTCACGCCTTCGATGACCGTGCGGTCGCCGAAGTTGTTGCCGAACGCGAGGTACTCGACGACCCCGGCGGGGTCGAAGTCGGAGGGCGCATGCGGATGGGCGAGCAGAGGCCGCACTTCGCTCGCCGCCGCGAAGATCCCGTTGGCGGACGAAGTAGTACAGCGGCTTGACGCCGACCTGGTCGCGCGCGACGAACACCTCGCCCGTCTGCGAGTCCCAGATCGCGAACGCGAACATGCCGATCAGCCGGTCGAGCAGCCCCTCGCGCCACTGGATGAACCCGAGCAGGACGACCTCCGTGTCCGAGTCCGTCCGGAAGCGCATCCCGGCGCGCTCGAGCTCGGCGCGGATCGCCCGATAGTTGAAGATCTCGCCGTTGTAGACGAGCGCCCACCGGCGGCCGGCGTCCCAGAAGGGCTGGTCGGCCTCGCGATTTTCGGGGTCGATGATCGCCAGCCGCGTCTGCTCGAGCACGACGTTGCCGTCGGCGCTCGCCTCTACGCCGCTCGAGTCAGGGCCGCGGTGGGCGAGCAGGGGCTCGGCCCACGGGCGTGCTCTCCCGCGCCGATCCAGATCGACTGTGAGACCGATCCCGCACATCGGCTACGACCCCTTCGTCGGCGGCCCTCAGCCGTCTCTGTCCCCGCATGTTCACAACCCCCGATTTCGGCGCCCGCTCGCCACGTCTCACCTTACAGGGGAGCAGCGGAAAATCGCGCAAAATTCGTCTTTTCCGCAGCCGCGCCATAAGATGGTGCTTCCGGGAAGCTAGGGGGGTCGTATGTGCGGAATCTGCGGAACGGTCGGCCGTGCCGAGCACGCCGAGCTGTCTGCAATGGCATCGTCGATGGCGCACCGCGGGCCTGACGGCGACGGCGTGCGGCTTTTCCCGGGCGCGCCTCCTGCGGGCTTCGGCCACCGCCGCCTTGCGATCATCGACCCGTCCCCGGCCGGCGCCCAGCCGATGGGCTTCCAGGACCGCTGGTGGATCACCTACAACGGCGAGCTCTACAACTTCCAGCGAGCTGCGGGCGGAGCTCGAGGCGCGCGGCGAGCGCTTCGAGACCTCAGTGCGACACCGAGGTCATGCTCCGCATGTACGTCGTGCACGGCCCGGCGATGCTCGACCGCCTGAACGGCATCTTCGCGTTCGCGATCTGGGACGACCTGGAGCGGCGCCTCTTCCTCGCGCGCGACCGCCTCGGCGTCAAGCCGCTCTACTACACGCAGCGCGGCGGCACGTTCGCGTTCGCGTCGGAGATCAAGCCTCTGCTGCCGCTCATCGGCAGGCCGACGCTCGACCCGACGGCGCTGGCCGACTACCTGACGTTCCTCTGGGTGCCCGACCCGAAGACGGCGTTCGCCGAGGTCTCGAAGCTTCCGCCCGGCCACTTCGCCTACTACGTGCGACGGCCGGCTGGCCGTCGAGCCGTACTGGGACCTTCGCTACGAGCCCGAGGAGCGGCCGGCCGAGGAATGGGCCGAGCTCGTCCGCGAGACCGTCGACGGCTCCGTCAAGCGGCAGATGGTCAGCGACGTCCCGGTCGGGAGCTTCCTGAGCGGCGGCATCGACTCCTCGGCCGTCGTCGCCGTCGATGAACGGCGACACGCCGACGCCGACCTACACGATCGGCTTCGCCGAGGAGGACATGCCCGAGGAGATCGTCCCGAGCGACCTGCCCTACGCGCGCCGCGTCGGCGAGGCTGTTCGGCACCGACTACCACGAGCAGATCCTCCAGCCGGATGCGCTCGACCTCCTGCCGAAGGCGGTGTGGCACCTCGAGGAGCCGGTCGCCGACCCGGCGGCGATCTCGACGTACCTGATCTGCCGCGAGGCCGGCCGCGACATGAAGGTCATGCTGAGCGGCGTCGGAGGCGACGAGGTTTTCGCCGGCTACCCGCGCCACCTCGCCTGGAAGATCTCGCGCGGCGATCGACCGGCTGCCGTCGACTCCCGATGAAGGCGGCCGGCTGGCTGACGATGCCGATCGCGCGCCCCGGCATGCCCGGGCGGCTGCGCGGGCCGCGGCGCAACCTGTGGAAGTACCAGCGCGCGACCGGCCTCTCGCCGCTCGAGCGCTACCTGTCGTTCTCGAGCTACTACGACCGGGCCGAGCTGCCGGACGTGCTCTCGCCCGACCTCCGGCGCACCGTCAACGGCTACGAGCCGCTGACCCGCCACCGCGGCTACATGGCGCGCGACATCGGCGGCGACGAGCTCTCGCGCCTGCTGTACGTGGACGCGAAGACGTTCCTGCCGTGCCTGAACCTGGCCTACACCGACAAGCTGTCGATGGCCGCGTCGGTCGAGGTGCGCGTCCCGCTGCTCGACGACGAGCTCGTCGACCTGACGCGCCGCATCCCGTCGAATCTCAAGCTGCGCCGCTGGCAGCGGAAGTACATCTTCAAGAAGAGCCAGGAGGCGCAGCTCCCGAACGACATCATCTGGCGGCGCAAGGCCGGCTTCGGCGCGCCCGTTCGCTCGTGGATGCAGAAGGATCTGAAGCCGCTCGTCGACGACGTGCTCAGCACGGGCTCGCTCGAGGCGCGCGGCCTGCTGAACCCGCAGGAGGTGCACCGGATCGTCTCGGAGACGTCCTGCGGCGCGGCCGACTTCACGATGCGGATCTACGCGCTGCTGACGCTCGAGCTGTGGGCGCGGACGTTCGTCGACCGCATCTGGACGTGGGATGCAATCAATAGCGCTGCTCCCATGCTGCAGGCGTTCTAGCTGGCGGCGAGCTCGGATAGCCGCGTCAGCGCCAGGAACATCGGCGCCTGCGTCCAGCGGATGTGAGGAGTGCGGTTTGCCCAGAACCGGCGGCGCTGGAAGTGAACGCGCCGTCGCCGCGCGCATCTTGCGTCGCGCGAAGCCGAACACGCGCCATGCCGCGTCCGCGTAGTCACGTCCGCTCAGCGTCGCCAGATGCGACAGGTCTGGATGCCCTGGGCTACCGATTGCGATCGATCGGGTAGACGGTTGTCGTAGTACTTCGCGGTCCCGTCGGGGAGGAACAGGTGGTCGCGGTAATAGGCGAGGCCCGGTCGAGCGCCCGCTGACGTCGCTGATCCGGCCCGCTCGCATCAGCGAGCGCGTCGAGCACGTACCCGGTGTGGAAGCCGTCGACCCAGCCGAGGTCCCGCCGACTCGCCGTACGGCCACGAGCCGTCCGGCCGCTGGTGTGAGAGGCAGTACGCGACGCCGTTGCGCAGGCGGCGTGCAGACGCTCGTCGGCCGCGTGATTCGTAATCGCGCAAGCAGCCCGCAGACGAGCATGTTCGCGTTGTGGATCGGTGTCCGGTCGCCGATGAAGTAGCCGAAATAGCTGCCCTGAGGCGACTCAGTCAGGCCGATGTCCCGTAGGAAGAACTCGCCGACGTCTCGTGCCTGGCTCTAGAGTTGGTCGTCGCCCGTCACCTCGTAGGCGTCGAGAAGCCCTCGCCCGACGAACGCCGTCGCAATCGTGTTCGGCCGCGTGCGCGGATAGAAGAAGACCCGGCGTTTCGACGTCAAGTGGTAGCCCCAACAAGGACGCGCGAATAGTGCAGCCGCAAGCCCTCAAGGATCTCGAGCATCCGTCAACAGCGTTGGCCGCCGCTCGTCGGCGGGCAGAAAGGAGCTACGGGCGTACGCCGAGATGACATCGGCGACACCGACAGCGTTTACTCGGGACTGACCCCAGCGGCCCGCGAGATCCACGGCGGCGTCTTGACCGCCTGAACGAGCAGCCCGTCGCCCGAGCGGCGCGCGGCGAAGAGAGGCGCGCGGCGAGCATTCAGCCCCTCGTAGGGGTCTGGACCCGAGCCAGTTTCGCGCGGCTCCCCACCGTTCGAGTTCGATGAGAGTTTCGCCGAGCATCTGCGCCTTGTCGGCTGTCGGCGTCTTGCTCTGCGCTCGGTTGCTGGAACACTGTGAGAGGGGATGCGGGTCTGGATCGACATTGCGAACTCGCCGCACGTGGGTCTTTTTGACCCTGTGGTCAAGCATATGCGCGACCGGGGCCGGACACTCCTCCTCACAGCGCGTGACCACGCGCAGACCGCGCACCTGGCTCGGGAGCGCTGGCCCGACGTGACCGTTGTCGGTGGAGAGAGCCCTTGATGGCCGGTCAGCAAGGCGGGCCGCCACCGTTGGGCGGTCACGTGAGCTGGCGGCCGTGGGCGCGCCAGTTCCACCCTGATGTGGCGCTCTCCCACGGCTCCTACTCACAGGTTGTCGCCGCGAGGCTTCTGCGGGTACCGCGCGGTAACGATGATGGACTACGAGTACCAGCCGGCGAACCACTTGAGCTTCCGGTTTGCCAATCGCGTATCGTCCCAGGAGGGTTCCCGTCTTCGCGCAGCTGCGGCGCTTTGGTGCGCGCCCCCAGGGAAGGTTCGGAGGTACGCAGGGTTTCAAGGAGGAGCTGTACCTTTCGGAGATTTCAAGGCGAAGCACGAACGTCCTCGAGGGGTCATCGGCGTCCAGACCCGCGCTCGGTAGGGGGTAGTGATTCTCCGGCCGGCGCCTACAGGAGCCCTCTACCACGGTGGCGAGAACGACCGCTTCGAGGTGCTCGTCAATTCCTACGCTCGTGGCCCAGGCGTGAGCGCTGTCGTCGTGCCGCGGCTTCGGGCGCAGCACGAGCGGTACAAGAGCATCGCCGGCGTGATCGTTCCGGAGAGTCCGGTCGACGGCCTATCTCTCCTCGCCGCCGCCGACCTTGTCGTCGGCGCGGGTGGAACGATGACGCGGGAGGCCGCGCTGCTCGGTACGCCCACATACACCGTCTTCGCCGGGCGCCGTCCGGCCGTCGATGCTCGACTCATCGAACTTGGCTACATGAGTGATCTTCGCTCGGGAAGCGTTCCGGAACCCGCCAAGCAAAATGGCCGGGTATCCCACGCAGAACCCGGATCATGCGGACGCGCTCCTGGCGCTTCTCATCTCTGAGGCCGAAGAGTTGGCAGGACGGCCCACATGACCGAAGTTGCCGCAGGTCCTCATGGACAACGACCGCCTTGAGGCGAGACCAGACGAGGGCGCACAGTCGCTCCACGTCGGTTGGTAACGGTCAGCTTGCAGGGACCACCCGTCGGGGCGCTTGCGCATCCTCCAGTACAAGCAGGCTCTGTTGGACGCCGGCTGGCAGGTCGAGGCACTTGAGGTGGAATCGCCATCACTAAGTCTCGCTGAGCTTCGGCGTATCGCAGCGGCGACTAAGAACGCCGACGTGGTGTTCGTCCAGCGAGTGGCGCATCTTGCTCTGGCTGTCGTGCTCGCCAGGTCGCGCGTACGGGTCATCTACGACGTCGACGACGCGATCCACTACGTGCGGCCAAACCAGATGCCGTCTTCGACGGGCCGCTCCCTAGGTGACCGGGTGCGCGTAGCGTACCGCCGCCTGCTCCGCGGAAGCCCGTACTACGCGTCGCGCAAACGAGGCGTCGATCGAATGCTTGCTATCGCCGAGACCACGATCGTTGGGAATGAGTTTCTCGCGTCCGAGTATGCATCCAGAGCAAAGCGAATCGTCGTGCTACCCACCTGCGTGCCCGTCGGAGGTTCACCCCCGAGACGACAGGTCCATGAGGGGGTCCCGATCCGCATCGGGTCGATCAGGCTGCGCGACAATTTTCGCGAGCTCCGTCCGCTAGAAGGTGCGTTCGCCGAGGTTCGGGCGCGGTTCGGCCCCCCAGCCATATCCTAAGCGTGATCTCGTCGCAGCCCTATGAGACGGACGCGATCGCCACCGAGTTCACTGCGTGGAATCTCGCGAGCGAGGCAGCCGACCTGGATCGCTTCGACATCGGCATCATGCCCCTCGCCCCGAACGTCTTCGCCGAAGGCAAGTGCGCGTTCAAAGCGATCCAGTGCATGTAGCATGGGCTCCCAGTCGTCGTCTCTCCGGTGGGCATGAATCGCGAGGTGGTGACCCAGGGCGAAAACGGCTATCTGGCTCGCGACAAGGACGAGTGGGTTGATGCCCTGAGCGCCCTGATCGAGAGCCCGGAGCTTTCCGGGCAAGGCTTGGCGAAGCTGCGCTCGAGCGGGTTCGCGACCGGTACAGCACCGATCGCGCACGAGAAACACTCGCCGCAGTTCTCAACGACGCCGTGGCGGTCCCGAGGCGTTGACCTCGTCAGAGTATTACCCGCAGCATTGCTCGCCGCACGCTCGCGCCGGTCCTCGGCAAGCATCGCTATCAGCGAGCTTTCGAGGCGCTTTACGAGCTGTCTCTGGTTGGCATGAACATTGGTTCAGGAACAGCGACTTCTACGAGCGGCGAAAGCATGCTGCTGAAGCGAATCGCCGAGTTTCTGGGCGATCGACAGGACGTCGTTGTGTTCGACGTGGGCGCGAACCGAGGTGACTACGCGAGGGCGGTGGTCGCGGATGCCGGTAGGCGGGCGCGTATCGAGGCCTTTGAGCCCTCTGCCGACGCGGCCGGCGTGCTGCGGGAGTGGGCGGATGGTGTGCCGCACGTGCGCGTGCATGGTGTGGGACTGAGCAGCCAGGAACACGAGGCAGTCCTGGTCGGACCGGTTCCAGGATCACGGGCCGGCTCGGTTTACGATCGGAGCCGCAGGTTGGACTGGCGCGACGAGCATCGGGAAACCGTGAAGCTCACAACGCTTGACAATTTTTGCGCCGCCCACGGCACGGAGCGAATCGACGTCCTCAAGATCGACGTGGAAGGTCATGAACTCGAAGTGCTCCGAGGGGCGGCATTGATGCTTCAGATGGGGCGCATCGAAGCGATCCAGTTCGAGTTCGGTGCGCCGAACGTCGATGGAGTTTGTTGGGATCTCTTCGAGCTGCTATGCGGGTCTTTTGAACTTTCTCGCGTGTTGAGGGACGGGCTGCGCCCTATCCGGGATTACGACGAGAGCCACGAGCTCTTCGCCGGCGCGACCAACTTCGCCGCGTTCAAGCGGTCGGAGGCGTAGTGGTGGGTTCGAGTTCCCTCCGATGTTCGGAGCGTTCTAACCGTGCTAAGCCAGACGACAAGGCGAAGAGCATTGCCCGGAACACCTCGGTGCTGACGATCGCCCAGTTCAGCGGGATCATCGTGATGGTCCTCCTGACGCCGTTCATTCTGCACCATCTGGGGATCCACCTTTTTGGCCTTTGGGCGTTCGTCTCGGCCATCGTCGCGTTCGCATCGTTGCTCAACCTGGGTCTGGGGCGCGGCACGGCGCGTTTCGTGGCTGTTTATGCCGAGCGTGGCGAGGTTGACGTTATTCGACGAATCGTCACGTATGGGATCTTGTCTCACGTGGTCGTCGGTCTGCTCCTCACGCCGCTTGCCTGGTTAGCTGGGCAGATCCTTCTCCCTCACACGGCGATTTCCGAAGCGGATCTAGAACTCGCGCAGAATGTCCTGTTGCTAACGTTTCTGGTCGTTGTCTTCGCGGCGGGCGTCCGTCCGCTCGGCAGCCTTCTCATCGGCCTTGAGCGCATTTGGATCACGTCGCTCGCTGTCCTCGCAAGCCAGGTTGCTTATGCCGCCGCTGTAGTCGCTCTTTTCTCGGCGGGGCGGGGCTCTATGGCCTGGTAATCGCGACCTTCGTTCAAACCGCGGTGCAAGGCGGCATCTACTACGCATGCGGCCGTCGCATCCTCGGTCGAGTCTTCGCCAATCCTGTGGGTCTAGACCGGAGTGTGCTACGAGAAATGCTCGCATTCGGCGGCTGGAACCAGGTAGTAGCGTTCTCGTCGCTCATCAATCGACAGACCGATGCGCTTGTCATCGGTCCCTGGGTTGGCGTCTCGAGGGTGGGGCTCTATGACCTTGGGGGTCGCATTGCGCAGCAGACCCGCACACTCCCTCTAACGATCCTTCCGCCTCTACTGCCCGCGTCCGCCGGATTACACGCGAAGGGCGACGAGCTAGGGCTTGCTCGCGTGGTACTCCAGGCTAGCCGCGTGGTCGGCTTTCTTACCGTCTCGCTAGCTGGGCTGATCGTCGCGTCCGCACCGCTCATAATGAGCGTGTGGCTCGGCCGGACGTATCCAGATGTTGCGACGATCGCGATCCTGTTAACTCTGACCTACGCGATCAATAATCTGACCGGAGTCGGCACCACAATCGTCTCAGCGATTGGCAAGCCCCGTTACGAGGCTGAGTACAGCGTCGCTGGGGTCATTCTCAATCTCGCGGCGACGGTCGCACTTGCTCCATTTTTCGGGCTCTACGGGATCTTGGCTGGAACGATGATCCGGGGTAATTTCAGTGTCGGTTTGGTTCCTCTGGCGTTTTCACCGCCTTCTCGGCCTTAGCATCACCGAGTACCTACTAACGTGGCTCTTCAAGCTCTGTTTGGCTGCTGGCGTTGCAGGCGCGCTTGCTCGCCTAGGATTGGAATTCACTCCGTCAAGCCTCTGAGACCCGCTTGAGTGGTGCGATTGTCTTGGCCTGTCTGGCAATAGGGTACGGCGTAGCGTTTCTAGGAATGCTGAGATTGCTTAAGTTCTTCACCAAGTAGCGATCTCGGCGTGCTGCGGAGGGTGCTTCCACGCAGAATGCAGATTCTCACTCACACGCCTGGAATCGAGTTCCTGTTTGGCGCGCGATCATGAAAGTTGGGAGCCTTTCACAGAGCCAGCAGATCCCGTTCCATTACCTGCAGCGGCGCGCGCGTACGCTGAGTCACTTTATGCTGTGGCATCTGATTCACAAATGGCCTGCAATCCAGAATCGCACCGATCTCTAAACTCTCTGGTGGCCAGGCGCGGATACCGATCGTATCTTGAGATCGGCGTGCGTGACCCCCGCGAAAATTTTGACCTTGTCGCGATCGGCGAAGTCGGCGTCGACCCCGAGCCTCGAGGGTCAGTGTCTCATCCGCTGTAGTCGGGTGGACTTTTCAGACATACGGAGCCAGCAGACGTTCGATCTAATCTTCATCGATGGGCTCCACGTTGAGGAGCAAGTTAGTCGTGATATACACAACGCACTAGCACATCTAGCTGAAGGCGGAGCAGTTGTTGTCCACGACTGCAATCCGCCGACCGAAGCCTCCCAACTGGACGAAGCTGACGGCTTGATTATTGAACAGGAACGGTGTGGAAGGCTTGGGCGCACCTACGTGCTACTCGGAGTGATCTCGCAATGAGAGTTGTGGACATCGACTACGGATGCGGAATCATTGAGGTTGGAAGGCAAAGTTTGTATGAGGCGCCCACGGCGCTGACGTACTCCGAGCTTGACCGTGACAGGCAACGAATGCTCGCTCTGATCAGCGTGGAGGCCTTCCAAGGCGCCTCCTTCGACTAGTTATGGAGATCCCCCGGTGAACGGTCCAAGCGGGCTCCCCCGGATAGCCATCTTCACCTTCGTAAACGATGAGGCTTCATACGGCGAGATGAAGCGATCGTTCGAAAGAGCGGGCTTCAGCGACGCGCGAACCCAGTTTGTGCCGCTTAGCGACCAAGAGGACGATCCGTACGCTGCCGTAGGACGGCTGATCATGACAGTGGCGGAGCCGTATCTGATCTTATGTAGTAGGATGTGTGCGGCTCGACCAAGGGCATGGATGCTGATCTAATCGACCGATTGGAGAATCTGACGGCGATAGACGCGCAGTGGGCGATTGCTGGAAATGCAGGCGGGACCAGAGCGCTTCGTATAGCTCGGAAGATTACGGATCCTTGGGGGGGCAGCACGGATGACCGCTTCCCAGTGAGGGTCAATACGTTAGATGAAAATTGGCTCGTAATGCGTTCGGGGACAGGCATCACTTGCTCGCCCGGGCTGAGGGGATTCCATTTCTATGGCGCAGACCTTGTCTAAACGCGGTGCACGGCGGCTGGAGCGCATACGTGATTGACTTCATTTGAGAACATGTCGTCAGCAGGGCGGGCGAGCCAGTGCAGAGTACGGAGAGGCGCTTGAGCGCTTTACGGCGACCTGGCGTGAGCGATACGCATTCTCGTTCGTCCGGGCGACGATGGAGGTCGTGTTCTTGAGCCGATCGTCAATTGCTCAGCGTGTGTGCGGCAGTGAAAGAGTTCGGCGCATTATCAAGAACCGCAGGTGGTTGGGAGCGGCGGTTGGCCGACTCTTCGCGGCGCCGGAGTAAGTATCAGTCGGCTACTGCCGCGCTGGGAAGCGGAAAGCGTCATGGATCGGCATTGAGCGGCGGGCGTGCGGGGATGCCAACAACCGTTGCGCCGGCGTCCACGTTGCCCGTGACTACGGAGCCAGCGCCGATTAGCGCCTCGTTGCCAATGTGAGTATCACCCAACAGCACTGCTCCTGAGCCGATGCTTGCGCCGCGACCGACGATCGTCGGGAGACGACGCCAATCGCCCACTGATTGAAGAGCCCCCGCCCGACGCGGTCGTGGCGCGCGGGTCTTGTCGTTGATGAACATCACGCCATGGCCGACGAAGACCTCGTCGTCGATCGTACGCCGTCGCAAATGAAGGTGTGGCTCTGGATCTTGCAGTTGGCGCCGATGACCGCGCCGCGCTGGATCTCGACGAATGGGCCGATGCGCGTGTTGTCGCCGATCTTGCAGCCGTAGAGGTTCGTGAACGAGTAGACGACGACGTTCTCGCCGAACTCGACGTCGTTGATCAGACGGTACGGCGCGTCGTTGACGGGGCCGTCAGCCACGGCCGAAGAACGTCTCGATCGCGGCCACCACCCGGCTCGCCTCGGCATGCGTCATCCCCGGGAACATCGGCAGCGAGAGGCACTCGCGCGCGATCGCCTCGGCGACCGGGAAATCGCCCGGCCGGTGGCCAAGGCCCGCGTACGCCTGCGTCAGGTGAACGGGCTCGGGGTAATGCCGCCCGGTACCGATCCCGCTCGCCTTCAGGGCAGCTGCGAGGCCGCCGGGCTCAGCGACGCGGACGACGAAGAGATGCCATACCGGGTCGCTCGTGACCGGCACCGGCGGCAGCTTCACGACCGGCGACGTCCGCCAGCCCGGCGAGGTATGCGTCGGCGCATTCGCGGCGGTCGGCGATCCAGCCGTCGAGATAGCGGAGCTTCCGGAGCAGGACCAGTGCCTGGACGGAATCGAGCCTCGCCGTCCAGCCCTCGCGCTCGTGCTCGTACTTCGCCCGCTGCCCGTGCTCGCGTAGCGAGCGCACGCGCTCGACGAGTTCCTCGTCGTCCGTCGTCAGCGCGCCGGCGTCGCCGAATGCCCCGAGGTTCTTGCCCGGGATAGAAGCTGAAGGCGCCCGCCGCGCCGGCGGCGCCAGCACGCAGGCCGTCGCGCGTCGCGCCGTGCGCCTGGCAGGCGTCCTCGATCAGCGCCAGGCCGTGGCGCTCGGCGATCTCGCGCAGCGCCACCATGTCGGCCATCTGGCCGTACAGGTGCACCGGCATGATCGCCCGCGTTCGCGGCGTGATCGCCGCCTCGGCCGCGTCGACGTCGATGTTCCAGTCCGTTTCGCTCGCGTCGACGAGCACCGGGGTGGCGCCTGCCTGCGTGATCGCCTCGACGCTTGCGATGAACGTGTTCGCCGGGACGATGACCTCGTCACCCGGGCCGATGTCGAGCCCGATCAGCGCCAGGCGCAGGGCGTCGAGCCCGCTCGCCAGGCCGACGCAGTAGCGGTGCCGCAGTACTCGGCCCACGCCTCCTCGAACTCGGCCACCTGCGGGCCGTTCGTGAACGCGTTCGAGTCGATCAGGTCGGCGATGTCGGCGAGGATCGCCTCCTTCAGCGGCGCGTTGGTCCGCGACAGATCGAGGAACGGCACCGAACGCCGTCTTCCGGTGCAGCCTGAACTTCCCCCACGTTCTGAGCGTACAGCCGAATCGGCGCAGGATCTTGAATTTCGTGAGGGCGGCGCGACTGTCGTCGGCAACCCTGCGGCTCAGCCGCTACAACGAGACGCATGGGGAGCGAAGTTGGCGCCGAAGGCCACGTCCGTCGGCACCGTGGAAAGTTCAGAGTCGAGTGGAGCCGAAAGCCGGGCAGCCTCGTCGCGAACGCGCTGATTCTGGAGGGATTCGAGAGGTTCCTTCGAGAGCGCTGGAGCACCAAGAGGGGCGGACACATCCTCGATCTCGGTGCCGGCCTCGCTCCGTATGCCGCCGTGTACCACCGCAGCTTCGAGCGCGCGACCACGGTCGACGTTCCGTACTCGGCGCACGACAACCGCCGAATCGACGTGTTCGCTAGCGCGGAGGATCTTCCCTTCGAGGATGCGACCTTCGACGCGGTTCTCTGCTCAGAGGTACTCGAGCACTGCCCTGATCCCGCAGCCGTTCTGCGCGAAATTCACCGTGTGCTTCGTCCTGGCGGCGCTGTCTACTTGACGACACCGTTCTCGCTAGGAGTGCACGAGGCCCCGTACGACTTCTACCGCTACACGCCTTTCGCACTGCGGTATCTCGCCGAGATGGCCGGTCTCAAGGTCGTCTCTGTCGAACCGCGCGGAGATTTTGGCGCGGTCGTGCTGGCGACGCTGCAGTACCCCTTGTCGATGTTCTGGGGGTTCGCTGCTGCACGCACCGACCAGCGCATCTACACCGCCTGGAATCCGCTTGTCCTGGTAACGGTCATCGCACCGCAGCTCGCATACCTTGCGCTATGGCGGCGCATTCGCGAATCACGAGGAACGTGGATGAAGCGAGTCCTCGGGCGAACGACGGGGACGACCCTTGGCTACAACACGATCCTCGAGCGACCGATCGAAAGCTAAGCGCCCCTAGCTCGGTGGTCGGGCGCGCGTCAAAGCAAGGCCCCGCTCGCATACGCCGCGTGCACGAGACCGGCCCCAACGCGTCCTCCGAGTCCGGATTTAGCTATGGGCTCAGCAAAGTTCCGGTCGTGAATCGCACGCACAATGAAAAGATGGCGGAAGGAAGCGCTGTATCCGGCCCGCTCGGCGAGATGCCCCTCGAAGAGGCGGCCATTGCTGCGGGCGACTCGGCCGAGCCAGCGCTTTGCCTGGCGCTCGCACGCGCGCACGAAGCGACTCGGCGACCGCGCGGCCGCCCTTCACTGGGCACTCTCAGCGACCGACCGGTCGCACGACTTCACCTCCTGGCAGGCCGCCGCAGCGATCGCGCGCCGAACCGCCGACGCGGGTTCGGCGCCCAGGCGCGCGGCGCGGCTTGCGCTGCTCGGGAGCTACACGACCAGCCAGCTCGCCACGATGCTCTGGCTGGCCGCCCTGCGGCTCGGCGTGCGGCTCGAGATCCACGAGGCGCCGTACGGGCAGTACCGACAGGAACTGATCGACCCGGCGAGCGCGACGTATGCGTTCGAGCCGGACCTGATCCTGCTCACCGTGCACGCGGGCGAGCTCGCGCTGCCGCGCTACAGCTCCTCGCCGGCGGACGACGTCGCCGCCGAGGTCGAGCGCTGGCAGTCGCTGTGGCGCACCGCGGGCGAGCGCTCGCGGGCCACCGTCGTCCAGCACCTGTTCGCCGCGCCCCCGGATGCGCCGTTCGGGCACCTGGGCGCCACGCTGCCGGGGACGCGGGCGGTCATGACGCAGGCGGTCAACGCGCAGCTCGCCGCCTCGGCGCCGGCGCACGTGGCGGTGGTCGACTGCGAGCGGCTCGCCGCGCTCGTCGGCAAGCGGCGCTGGTTCGACGCGCGCTACTGGCACCTCGCGAAGCAGGCGGTCGCGCTCGACGCGCTGCCGCTGCTCGCACGGCACACGGCGGCGGTGATCGCGGCGCGGCTCGGGCTCGGCAAGAAGTGCCTCGTGCTCGACCTCGACAACACGCTCTGGGGCGGGATCGTCGGCGAGGACGGCGTGCGCGGGCTCCGGCTGGGCGACACGCCCGAGGGCGAGGCGTTCCAGGCGTTCCAGGAGTCGGTGCTCGCGCTCAAGGAGCGCGGCGTCATCCTGGCGGTCTGCTCGAAGAACAACGAGGCCGACGCGCGCGAGGTGTTCGAGCGGCACCCGGGGATGCGGATCGGGCTCGACGACATCGCCGTCTTCGTCGCCGACTGGCGGCCGAAGCCCGAGCAGCTGCGATCGGTGGCCGAGACGCTCGACATCGGCATCGGACTCGCTCGTGTTCGTCGACGACAACCCGGCCGAGCGCGAGGCGGTGCGGCAGATGCTGCCGGAGGTCGACGTCGTCGTCCTGCCGAAGGATCCGGCCGGCTACGTCGACGCGCTCGCCGACTACCTGCTCTTCGAGCCTGCGTCGTTCACCGCCGAGGACGCGCAGCGCACCGAGCACTACCGCGCGCGCAGCGCGGCGGCTGCGTCGGCTTCCTCGGCCGAGACGATCGAGGACTTCTACCGCTAGCCTCGAGATGCGGGCCGTTCGTCTCGCCGTTCACCGACGACGACATGCCGCGGATCGCGCAGCTCGTCGGCAAGACGAACCAGTTCAACGTGACGACGAAGCGGCATTCAGCGGGCGCGCTCGAGGCGTTCGCCGCCGATCCTGCCTGCGTGCACCTGACGTTCCGGCTCCGCGACCGCTTCACCGACCACGGGCTGATCTCGCGTGCTGATCGCGTTCGCACGGGACGGCGTGCTCGAGATCGACACGTGGCTGATGAGCTGCCGCGTCATCGGGCGGAGCCTCGAGGAGACGGCGCTGCAGGAGCTCTGCCGCGCGGCCGCCGAGCGCGGCTGCACCGAGATCCGCGGCTGGTACGTTCCGACCGCGAAGAACGGGCTCGTCCGCGAGCTCTTCCAGCGCCTCGGCTTCGAGCAGGTGGGGGAGAGCGGCGACGCGACGGAGTGGGCCTACGACCTGACGACAAAGCCGGCCGTGACGAACCCGTACATCGACGTCGCCCACGAGGAGGAGCCGATCCGTGCCGGTGCATGACGAGCTCGAGCGGGTCTTCCGCGACGTCTTCGGCGACGAGTCGATCGTCCTGACCGACGAGACGACGGCGGCCGATGTGCCCGGCTGGGACTCGCTCGGTCACATCAACCTGATGTTCTCGCTCGAGGAGCGCTTCGGCGTGCAGTTCGAGGGCAACCAGCTCGCCGAGTTCGCGAACGTGGGGGAGCTCGAGCGGTTCCTCGAGGCGAACGGCAACGTCGCCTAGGTGGGCGTCCGGTTCGACCACATCGGCTACGCAGTCGCGGACATCGAGAAGTACCTCGACGAGTTCTTCGTGCCGCTCTTCGAGCCGGTCGACGTCAGCCCGATTGTCGAGGATCCGCTGCAGGGCGTCCGGATCGCGTTCGCGACGCTGGCCGGCGGGGAGCGGATCGAGCTGATCGAGCCGATGGACGATTCGAGCCCGGTCAGCAAGTACCTCGGAGACCGCCGCGGCGGCCTCTACCACCTCTGCTACTCGACCGACTCGCTCGAGGACGCGGTCGAGCAGTTCCGCGCCAAGCGCTGCATGGTGTTCTCGGGGCCGACGCCCGCGGCCGCGTTCGGCGGGCGCAGGATCGTGTTCCTGTTCACGCCGCAGCGCGACATCATCGAGCTGGTCGAGCGCGACTCAGACGGCTGACGTTGCCGGCTCGCGCGCCGGCGGCGCCGAGCTCGTCTTGCCGGCCAGGCGCGCGGGCATCCCGAAGAGGATCGAGTCGGCCGGGAAGTCCTGCATCACCACCGAGTTGGCGCTGACCTCGGTGCGGTCGCCGATCGTGACCTTGGCCATGATCTGCGCGTGGGCCCAGACCTTGACGTCGTCGCCGAGCCTCGCGCCGCCTCCGATCGAGACGCCGTGACAGATGAGCGCCCGAGCCGCCGATCGTCTGAGCCTTTGCCGATCACCGTGCCGAGGCCGTGGTACAGGTAGAGCCCTGGCCCGATCGTCGCCCAGGGCGAGATGTCGGTGTGCGTGACGAACTTCGAGAAGGCGTAGACGAGCTCGGACAGGCTCCGCATGCGGTGATGCACGAGCCAGTGCGAGATGCGGTACAGGAAGCGCCGCCTGGATGCAGTTGTCGCCGAGCAACAGGCGCGCGACGTAGAAGTACGACGAGCCGTCGGCGGCCCGACGGCAGCCTGAGCTTCGCTCGAACTTGACCAAGCAGATCGCGCTTGAAATCGAACTCGAGCGGCGAGCGCACCAGCGCCCAGACGACGAACGAGACCGCCAGCCAGAGCGCGATGAGGAACGCGATCGGGATCGCGTAGATCAGGAACAGCTCGCCTACGGACAGCGCCAGCACACTCAGATCGTAGGAGACTCGACGGGAGCCCTCGTTACGATTGGTGCGCGTGGACGAATCGGCCGGCGCCGCACCGTCTGACCTGCCGCGGCCGGCCGTTGGCTTCTACCTCGTCAGCGACGCCCGGTACTTCATCGGCGCGGTCGCGCTCATCAACTCGCTCAGGCTGGTCGGGCACGACGAGCCCGTCTTCGTTCTCGACTGTGGGCTGACGGCGGAGCAGCGCGCGCTTGTCGGGCGCGGAGGCGACGCTCGTCCCGAGTTCCGAGTCGCGGCCGCCGACGCTTCGGAAGGCCGTGGCGCCCCTGCGGCACCCGGCGGAGGTCATGGTGCTGCTCGACACCGACGTGCTCGTCGTGCGGCACCTCGCGGACTTCGTGGGCACGGCGCGCGGGGGGAAGGTCGTCGGCTTTCCCGACGTGCTGCACGCGGACCGGCACTTCGCCGAGTGGGAGACGCTCTTCGGCGTGGGGCCGCCGCGGCGGCAGCCCTACATGAACGCCGGCCACCTGCTCGTGCCGTACGAGCGGCGCGCGCTGCTCGAGGAGTTCGACGTGCTCCAGGACGGCCTCGACGTGGAGCGGACGCTGCTCGGGAGCGGGAAGTTCGAGGAGCCGCTCTTCTTCGCCGACATGGACGTGCTGAACGCGCTGCTCGCGACGCGCGTGCCAGCCGACGAGCTCGCGATCGTCGACCGCGCCGTGGCCTACGCGCCGTTCGACGGCGTGCACGTCGCGGACGAGACGACGCTCGAGTGCGAGCTCGACGACGGCGCCCAGCCGTACCTCCTGCACCACATCTACGAGAAGCCGTGGCTCGCGCGGACGGCGCCGAACGCCTACACGCAGCTGCTGCTGCGGCTCCTGTTCCGCGACGACGTGGCGATCCGGCTCACGCCGGAGCAGGTGCCGCCGCAGCTCCGCCCGGGTGCATGGGGAGCGACGCTCCGTCACGCTGCCGGAGTGCGGCGAAGCCTCCACGAGCATCTCCGCGGCCGCGTCGGCGTCCGCCGCCGGATCCGGGAGCGACGACAGGCGCGACTTGAAGCCGGCAGCAGATAACGCGGGCGCCGGCAAGACGATCCTCGTCGACCCCGGCGTCTTCCACACGCTGAACATCGGCGACACGGCGATGCTCGCGGCCTGCACGCGGCGGCTGCACGAGCTCCTTCCCGGCGCGCGGATCCTCGTCTTCACGGACGCGCCGGAGCGTCTGCGCCGGCTCTGCCCCGAGGCGGAGCCGGTGCCGGCGGAGGCCCGCCGGGACTGGTTCCACGACTGGGCGTTCCTGGGCAAGGCTCGGATCGGCTGCGCCCCGGCGTCTGCGCGGCCGGCTGGGCGACGGTCGACGACGCGCTTCGCGACCGCCCGGGAGTGGGCGGGAGGCTGACGCTCGCGAAGCTCCGGCTCCGCCGGCGGCCGACCGCTTCGACGCGGGCGTTCCTGGACGCGGTGTCGACGTGCGACCTGTTCGTGCTGTGCGGCATGGGCGCGATCACCGACGGCTTCCCGGAGGCCGCGCGCGCGTTGCTCGGCATGACCGCGCTGGCTCAGAGCCGGGGCGTGCCGACCGTGATGATGGGGCAGGGGATCGGGCCGCTCGACGAGCCGGAGCTTCGGGCGCTCGCGGCGGAGGTTCTTCCACGCGTTCGCCTGCTGGCGCTCCGCGAGGAGGTCGGCGGGCTTCCCCTCTGCCTGGAGCTCGGCGTCGATCGCGACCGGATCCGGATCACCGGCGACGACGCGATCGCGATCGTGGAGCGGCACCCGTGGGAGCGACGCGACTCGATCGGCCTCAACCTGCGGGTCGCGCGGTACACCGGCATCACCGCGGAGCGCGCCGCCGAGCTGGCGCGAGTCGTCGCGCGGGAGGCGCAGGGCGCGGACGTCGTCGACGTCGCCATCTCGTACGGCGCCCACGAGCGCGACGAGGGCGCCGTCTCCGATGAGCCGGCCGACTTCCACGTGATCGAGGTGATCGGGACGTGCGCGCTCGTCGTCGCCTGCAGCTACCACGCCGCGGTGTTCGCGCTTGCCCAGGGCATCCCCGTCGTCGCGCTGACCGCGAGCAGGTACTACGACTGGAAGTTCGCGGGGCTGGCGGGGCTCTTTCCCGGCGGCGTGACCCTCGTCGACGTCCCCGGCGATGGGCTCGAGGAACGGCTCGTCGAGGCGATGCGCGCCGCACGGGCGACCGACGAGGCCATGCGCGCGAGCCTGGTCGAGACCGCTGCCCGCCTCGAGTCCGCAGGACGCGCCGCCTACGCCGAGGTCGCCGCGCTGCTCGCGTGACCGTGGATCCGCTCGCCTTCTACACGGTCTGCGATCACCGCCACTTCGTCGGGGCGGTCGCGCTCGTCAACTCGCTGCGGCTCGTGGGGCACGACGAGCCGATCCGGCTGCTCGACTGCGGGCTCACCGCCGGCCAGCGCGAGCTGCTCGGGCGCGAGGTGACGCTCGTTCCGGCTCCGGACGACCGGCCGCCGTACCTGCTCAAGCCGGCCGCCCCGCTGGCGCAGCCGGCGGAGGTCATGGCCCTGCTCGACGCGGACATGCTCGTGACGCGGCGATTCGACGAGCTCGTCGAGAGCGCGCGGGGCGGGAAGCTCGTCGTGCTTCGTCGACCAGTACGCGCCCGACCGGTCGGAGGCGGAGTGGGGGGAGCTGTTCGGGCTCGAGGCGCCTCGGCCGCAGCCTTACGCGAACTCGGGGGCGCTCGTGCTCGGCAACGAGCTGGCTGCGACGGTGCTCGGCGGGCTCGATGCGGTGCAGCCTCGGATCGACCTGACGAAGGCCTTCTACGCGGACGGCGACCCTGGGTACGCGCTGCACTTCGCCGACCAGGACGCGCTCAACGCTGTGCTCGCCTCGCGTGTGGAGCGCGAGCGGATCGAGTTCCTCGACGCGCGGCTCGCGCCGCACCCGCCGTTTGCGGGGCTGCGGCTCGTGGACGAGGCGACGCTTCGCTGCTCGTACGCGGACGGCGTCGAGCCGTTTCTCCTCCACCACGTGCACGCGAAGCCCTGGCTGGCTGCGACTGCGCCGAACGTGTACTCGCGGCTGCTCACGCGCGCTGCTGCTGGCGGACGACGTGGCATTGCGGCTCGACCCGGACGACGTTGCCGCTGCGCCTGCGGCGAGGAATCGCGGCCGACTTCGAGCGGCGGCGGGTCTCGCTGGGCGTCGCGTTCAATCGCCGCGTGCGCGGCCGCCTGGGTTACGCAGGCGGCTGGCTGCTCGGCGCGGCTGACTCGTCGAGGATGCCGAGCTTGTCCATGCGCCAGAGCTCGGCGTAGCCGCCGATCGGCTTGCCGTCGATGAGGATCTGCGGCACCGTCCAGCCGCCGGTCAGCTCGTGCAGGTGCTTGCGGAAGTGCGGGTCGTCGTCGAGCGAGATCTCCTCGTACTCGAGGCCGCGCTCCTCGAGCAGCGCCTTCGCGCGGACGCAGTAGCCGCACCACCGCGTCGAGTACATGACGATCTGCCGCATGATCTGATCGTAGGTTCTGTCCTGCGATCTGGCTCTGGCCCGCAGTCCCAGTCTGTCCCGCAGTCTCGCTCTGTCCGAAGTTGGGTCTGTCCCGAAGTTTGGGACTGACCCAAGCCGCAGGGACTGCGCCACGGCTTGGGTCAGCCCCGATGAACCTGGGACAGACCCACGACCTGGGCAGTCCGACGACCTGGGCAGTCGAACGGCCTAGGCAGTCCAGCGGCCTGGGACAGTCCAGCGGGGTAGGCAGACTGGGTCGATGGCGCGCGGGTCGTACAAGACGGAGGCTGTCGTGCTCCGCTCGATCCGCTTCGGCGAGGCCGACCGCGTTCTGCACCTCTACACGCTGGAGCGCGGGCGGGTCGGGGCGGTCGCCAAGGGCGTGCGCAAGACGAAGTCGCGCTTCGGTGCCCGGCTCGAGCCGTTGAGCCACGTCGGGCTCGTGCTGCACGAGGGCGCGGGCGAGCTGCAGACGGTCACCGGCGTCGACCTCATCCGCTCGCACCACGCGGCGCGCGAGGATTCCTACCGGCTCGCGGTCGGGCTGGTCGGGCTCGAGGCGATGCTGCGGCTCTTCAGCGAGCAGGAGCGCAACGAGCGGGCGTTCGAGGCGATCACGCGGTTCCTCGACGTGCTCGACGAGACGCCGGTCGGCGGCGGCGACCACGTCCTCGATCCGCTGGGGCTCTCGTTCCAGCTGAAGCTGCTGTGGCTCTCGGGCTACGTGCCGCACCTGCGCGACTGCGCCGAGTGCGGGGCGGAGGAGGGGCTGGTGGCGTTCTCGCCGCGGGCGGGCGGTGCGGTCTGCAAGAGCTGCGGTGAGGGCGGCCGGCGACTCACGCCGGCGGGGCTCCGTGGGATCGACGCGCTGCTGCGGCGCCCGCTCGACGAGGCACACGACGCCGGCCTCAGCCGCGCGGCGGCGCGCGACGCGCTCGGCGTGATCACGGCGTCGTACGAGTACCACGGCGGTTTCCGGCTGCGAACGCTCGCCGCCCGCTGAGGGCTTGGCCTCTTCGGCGGGTTCGACTACGCTGTGATGGACGCGCGGGGGTCGCGCGGGGGAGAGGGGTCAGATGCGTTTCATCACCGTGCTCGCGGCAGCCGCTGTCGCCATCCTGGTCGCCGTCGGCGTCGCAAGCGCCGGCAGCCCTGACGGCGCAGCCGGGCCGTGGGCCGACTCGGTCGTGCAGTACACGCCCGGGCTCAACGCGGTGGGGACGGCGGTGCTCGCGGAGCGCGCCGACCCGAATGCGGCGCTCGGCCCGCCCGAGGCCAAGGTGGGGAACGACGATCCGATCCCGACCGGCACGTTCGTCTCGCTCGGCTACGGCGGCACGCTCATCCTCGGCTTCGAGACGGCGACGTGCATCAAGCCCGGCTCGGCCCTGATGATCGAGGTGCGCGAGATCACCAAGGAGCCGTACCCGGCGGAGACCGCCGAGGTCGCGGTCAGCGCCGACGGCGTCAACTACGTCGTCGCGGGGACAATCAGCCGCGACGCGACGCTGCCGGTGCCGGCAGGCGTGACGGAGGTGCGCTACGTCCGTTTCATCGACCACTCCGATACGTCGATGCTCACGACGAAGGGCGAGGCCGACGACGGCTTCGACATCGACGGCGTGCAGGTGGTCGACCCCGTGGGCTGTGCCCCGCCGGCTCCGAAGCCGACGACGACGGCGTGCTCGGCCGCCTACTGGAAGAGCGCGAAGGTGGTCAAGAAATGGCGCGTCAAGTCGACGCTCGCGTTCAACGGGGTGTTCCGCGTCAAGACCTTCCCGCGCAAGTCGATGCTCCGCGTCGCGAAGCAGCCGGGCGGAAGCGGCAAGGCACTTGGGCGCGAGGCGGTGTTCGGTCTGCTGACGGCGATGACGCCGAGCGCGAAGTACAAGTACAAGGCGGCGCAGGTCAAGAAGATGGTGAAGACCGCGTTCAACGCCAAGACCGCCAAGCAGCGCGCCAGGCTCATCGGCCAGACGGTGAAGAAGCTCTCGAAGGCTCGCGCGACCCGGCGCTGCCCGATCGTTACCTGACGAGCTGAGGCCGCGCGAAGCGGCTGGCGTTCGGGATGATCCCCTCGGCGTCGGTGCCGAGCCACTGCTCGAGCAGGCCGCTGTAGATGCCGCGGAAGTCGGACGTCGCCTTCAGGTTGCCCGTGGTCGTCGAGGCCGTTCTTCAGGCCGGGGTACTCGCCGATCATCCCGCCCGCGACGTGCGTGCCGATCAGGAAGCCGATGCCCGCCGGCGCCGTGGTCGGTGCCGCTGCGAGCCGTTCTCCTGCGGCGCGGCGGCCGAACTCCGACCAGACGTGGACGAGCACGCGGTCGGCGATGCCGCGCCGCTCGAGGTCGCGCTGGAACGCGAGCAGGCTGTCGGAGGTGAGCTTCAGCCCGTCGGCGAGCGCCTTCGGCTGGTTGGCGTGCGTGTCGTACTGCGCCGGGCGCCTGAGCGCGACGCATCTGGATCGGGAGCCCGGCAGCGAGCATCGCGGCGAGCAGCGGCAGCGTGCGGCAAGCCGGTCGGGTACGCCGGCTAGGCGACCGGGTCGCCGATCGTGAGCGTCTCGAGCTGGCGCTTCAGCTGCCGCGACTGCATCGCTGACGCGCCCGGCCTGTGCGCAGTCGCCGGCGTCGCGGCTCGCGGCGTGCGCGGCGCCGAGCGCCGCCGACGCCGTCGAGCATCGAGCGCCTCGCGCGGCCCGCCGACGCCGCGCGTCGCCAGACGGTAGTACGCGGGGCCGCGAGCGTCGCCGACCGGGCACTTGGTCGTCGCGAGCGTCGGCGCGAGGCCCCGGCCGAGCGACAGGCCCTGCAGCGGGTTGTCGTGCGTGCCGACGCGGTCGAGATAGCGGCCCAGCCAGCCCGTGCGGAGCGCCGACCTCGGTCGCGCCGACCTCCCAGTAGTGGCGCGACGTGAAGTGCGAGCCGTCGGCGGTCGTGTAGCCGACCGCCGGGAAGACGGTCAGCTTGCCCTCGGCGTGGAGCGTCGCGAGCGAGCGCGGCCGCCGGGTGCCAGCGCAGCGTCGGATCCGTCGCGAACGGCGTTCCGCCGTCCGGCGCCGAGCGCGAGTGTCGGCCGCAACGTCCGGTACTGCGGGTCGCCGGCCGGGGCGAGGATCGAGAGCGCTCGGCGCCGCCGTCCAGGAAGATCGAGACGAGCACGCGGCCCGCGGCCCGGTCGCTGCGCTCGGCGATGCCTCGTCGAGGATGCCGCGGCGCCGAGCACGCCTGCCGCCGTAGACGGCGAGCGCGAGGCCGGCGACGCCCGAGACGAACGTGCGGCGCGTCATGCCCGTGCCCGCAGGCAGCGGCATGCCCGGCTCGATCGCCGGCAGGCCGCGCCCGGCTTCGGCGACGGCGCGGCGCAGGAGCTGCGAGCGCGAGAAGTCGTTGCAGCAGTCGAGACGGATCGCTCATGCGGCCTGCATCTCCGGTGCCATCGCGACGAGGTAGCGGAGGACGTTCTCGACCGAGCGGGCGCCGAGCGCGATCGATGCGTCGCGCGATGCGCTGCGCCGGCGGCCAGCGCGCGCTCGCGCCGCTCGAGCGCGTTGCGCGTCTGGGCCGTCAGCGTCGGCTTGCCCCAGAAGGCGCGGGCGCGCTGGAGGAGCGCCGTCCGGCGTCGGCCGGCGCCTCGCGCCTTCTCAGGTCGAGCGATCTCCTGGCCGATCACCTGGTCCGACGACCAGCCAGCGGCCGTACAGCGTGCTCGTGTCGAGCCAGGCGTTGTCGTCCCAGCCGGCGACGTTCGGCGGGCAGAACAGCTGCTGCCCCGCGATGCCCGTGTACCACGTCCACCGCGACGCCGGCGAGCGCTCCGGCGCGCCCGCAGGAGCCCGGCGGTGTAGACGATCGGCGACTTGACCATGCGCGGCCCGTCGTAGAGCCGTGGGTGCATGAGGATCGCCTCGACCACCGGGCGCACCTGGAAGTTCCTCGTGTACAGGCGCTCGAGCGCGCGCTGCGTCGAGCGGATCGGCGGCTCCGGAATGAAGTAGCTCCAGAGCTTGTCGACGAAGAACGACGCGTGCTTGGGGTTCTTCAGGCAGAGCTCGCACGAGTCGCGCCAGTCGAATTTGCCGCGTCTTGCCGAAGACCGTCTTCGCTGCCGTCGTCGTGCCACTCCGGCTCGGAACCGGAACGTCGTCGGGCCTGTCCTTCGCGCCCGTCCAGCCCGTCAGCGCGCGTGCCTGCTCGCGGACGTCGCGCTTCGGTGTAGCCGCGGTCGGCGCCGAGCGTGAAGAGCTCCATCATCTCGCGGGCGTAGTTCTCGTTCGGCGCGCCCTTCGGTTGATGGAGCCCGAGAGCCACATCAGCATCGCCGGGTCACTGGTTACGTCGAGCAGCAGGTCGCGGAACGAGCCGAGCGCGTGCCGGCGCAGCGTCTGGTTCTGGTTGAGCATCAGCCGCTGCGAGCCGACGCCGTCGTTCGAGGTCGCGAACCAGTCGTGCCAGATCAGCGTCATGCGCTCGATCAGTGGCTGGTTCGTCGCGCACCATGCGGTCGAGCCACCAGAGCTGGTCGTGCCGTACGCGTCCGCTGGCGCGAGCGGGAGGCCCCTGTCGTCCCGGGGCGGCTGCCGGCCATGCGGGCCTCGTCGGGTGGGTCAGCGAGTGCACGGCCCGGCGCAGGCCGAGCTTGGCGAGGCGGTCAGCCTCGCCCGGACGGGGGCCGAAGCCGGCGCGCCACAGTAGGCGCTCGGCTTGCTCGCGGCCGAAATGGCCTCGATAGACGGGGGCGGACATGCTTCCCCGTGTCCATCGGCGTGTCGGCCGACTGCTTTAGCGTCGGCGCCATTTTCGTTCTGAGATGCTGACCCACGCTCGCGACATCGGGCGGCCGTTATCGCGGATACTGGGGCGCGTGGGGAGCTCAGGAGCAGCGGGTCTTAGCCGTGATCTCCTTGCGTGCAAGAGCGATCCGGCGGCGAAGCACGGCTTTCTTTGCGTGCTCGTGGGCCAGGCGTCTCTTGAGCCTGGTCACCATCGCGCGCAGCGCCTTGACTCGTTTCTGATGCTTTGCGCGCTGCTGGGCGCACGTTGGCTTGGGCATAGCGTGATGGCCGTGGTGCCCGGCAGGCATCGGCATCGGCATCGGTGGCGGGGTCGTCGTTGTTGTCGTGGTCGTGCGGTCGTTGGTCGGGGTCGTCGTTGTCGTCGTGCTGGTCGGCGTAGTTGTGGTGGTGGCCGTTGACCCAGGCGGTCGAGTTCGCAACGAGGAAGGGCAGCACGATCAGGCCCGATTGCTCTCCTGCCTCGCGCTTGAAGATGTTCTGGAACGCGAGCTTGTGAAGACCGTCCGAGAGCCTTGTTGTGTCGATGGCGAGGTCGTAGTTCTTGTAGAGCTTCCCCGCGGTGCCGGCAGGTTCGTCCACGAGAACCGTGCCCAGGACGGGCGGCATCGCGTGCATCGCCGGGTCGATCATCGCGCGATTGCCGTCCTTCTCGCCGCCGATTGTGATGTGGAAGGTCCCTGACTTCGGGACCAGCGCGCCGGTGTCCGGATTCCATAGCTTCTCGAGTTCGGGACGTTGCACGAAGGTGCGTGCATACGCCGATCCACTCCTCGTCGCGGGTGAACCACGATTCACCGCCCGTGTAGGCGTCGGCTGCCAGCACGCTCTCATTCGTCGAAGGGGCCGGCGGGTTCGCGGTGCTGAAGTTGACGGGCCAGTGGTTGAGCGTCCGGAGCTGCCGGCAGTTGGGCGCTCCCGCGGCGCAGTCGGTGAAGAAGTCCTGGATGAAGGGGTTGAGGTTTCCCCAGCCCGACGGTGCCTGCGAATAATCGAAGTCGACGCTGACCCAGCCTTCGCACTGCATCGTCGTGCAGCGGGGTGCCCTTGAACAGTCCGAGGTTCTCGCAGATTGGGGCCCTTGTAGACGCCTTCGATGTTCACGACGAAGTTCAGGGGATCGGCGCGCCCTGGCCGTTGACGCCTTGCATCATGTGCTGCTGCCATTTCATGTCCAGGTGCAGCTTCCCGCCGGACACCGTCTGGTAGAGCGGGACGCACGCACCGACATGGCCGTGGCCGGTGCGGTCCTGGAAGGGCTCATCGGGCGAGTGGCCCGGCATCGGCGACCACCACGCCTGCGTCTCGAGGTAGTAGCGCTTCTCCGGGTACATCGTCTGCGGCGCATCCGGCGGCGCGCCGGCGCAGCGTAGAGCGTCGAGCTGGTCGCTGCGCCCGCCAGTGCAAGGGTGGCTGCCAGCGCCGCGGCCGCGATGAACGCGATCCCGAGATACGTCGCGCCGCGAGGGCGGCTGGGCTGATTCGGCGGGTTCATGTCGGGGGCGAAGACCGCTTTCAGGCAGTCCCGTACTCGCATCGACCCTCACCGCGAGCGTCGAACCCTCGATCGGGTGAACATCGAACCGACGCTCACAATCTCCAGACAATCTCCTGATCGCCTTGTAACGAATGCGTCGTAGCGTCGGCCCGTCGTGATCCGCCAGCTCTCGCGATGACCTCGCGCTTCCTTCCGGTGGGGAGGGACGTGAAGGGAGCGGCCGGCTTTCTGCTCGCCGGGCTCCCGGCTCTCGGCGCGCTCCTCACGGCGCTTGCGATCACCGGCGACACCGCCGGGCGCATGGCCCGCAACCACCCGGTCGGGACGATCGGCGCCTTCGGGTTCGCCGCACTGGCCGTCTTTCTCGGCGCGTTCGCGGCGTTCGGCCTGCCCGAGAACTCACGGGCCGAGCGGTGGGCGATCTACGGCGGCCTGCTTGCGCTCGGCGCGTCGCTCGCGTTCGGCGTGTACGCGGCGGTCGGGACATGGGGAGACCGGCCGCAGCCGAGCATCACGCTCGAGCAGAAGGGGGCGTCGACGGTCTCGGTCTCGGTGAAGGCGAGCGGCCTGCGCGGCAGCGACCACATCGTCGTGGAGGTCGAGCAGCTCCTTCCGAGCAGCGGCGACTCGACGGAGAGCTGGAAGCCGGGGCTGCCGCTGTACGCCGCATCGCTCGGGCCTGACGGTGACGGCGACGTCGCGCACAAGGTCAGCGTCACCGTGCCGCCCGGCGACTTCGACGACGTCGGCGCACGCGCCTGGGTCGGTGACGAGCCGCGGCCGTGCTACACGCGGGGGAACACGACCGGCTGCGTCCGCGTCCACCTGCCGCGGCCACAGGAGCGGCCGCAGCTCTCGGTCGAGTGGGAGACCTTCGTCAAGGCGCCGCGGCTCGTCGTGCGCGTCAAGGCGCGCAACCTGCCGCAGCGGCCGGCGCGCTGGATGTCGCTGCGCGTGTTCGGGACCGGGGGCGCGGCGGACCGGACGCTCGCGGAGTGGTCGCTCGCTCCGGATGCGGACGGCTTGTTCGACCGGCGGGTGTCGGTCGTGGTCGGTCACGCGTTCTCCGACGTTTGCGTGGTGGCGAGTGCTTCGGCGAAGGAGCCCGTTTGCCCGCCGGCTGTCGAGGACGGCACGGTGTGGGCTCGGCTTGCTGTGCCTGCGGCCTGACGGGGCGAGAGGCTTGGGTCAGCCCCCGATACACCTGGGGACAGACCCATACGAGAGGCTGCGGGTCAGTCCCGATGCACCTGGGGACAGACCCAACTGCGGGACAGGCTGAGCCTGCTGGGGGAGTCCGAAACCGCCGGGGCAGTGTTGAGCTGCCGGGGCAGTTCTGAACTGCTGGGACAGTCCTACGCTGTGGCCGGGGCGGCCTGTTCGTCTTCGAGCAGCTCGCCGAACACTTCGCTGATCAGCTGGTCGAACGTGTGGGGTAGCGCGCCCGAGACGGTGACGTGCTCGCGCAGCAGCGACAGGTACGCGCGCCACAGGTCGAGCTGCTCCGGCGACTCGTCTGCGTGGCGCTCGACCAGGCTCTCCAGGTACGGGAGCGTGATCAGGCTCGACACGGCCGGCTCGTCGTGGCGGACGGCCTGCGTCAGCGCCACGTCCAGCAGCGGCGCCTCCTGGCGTGCGACCTTCGCCTCGCGGGCGTCGAGCTCGCGCTCGCGGAGGTCGAGCAGGCTCTTGCGGCGGATGCGGTCCGCCTCGATGCGGTCGATCGCCGCCTGCTCGATCGTCTTCCACGCGGCGTCGAGCTCCTGCGACTTGGCCGCCACGACCTGCTCGCGGCGGGTGAGCGCCTCCTCGAGCTCCGCCAGCCGCTTCGTCTGCGACTCGGCCTCGGCGATCGCCGCGTCGAGCCGCTCCTGCACGGCGAGCTGCACCTGGCGCTCGCGGACGAGCTGCTCCTCGCGGGCGGCGAGCGACGTCTCGCCGACCTCGTGCTCGGCGTCGCGCGCGTCCAGGTCGCGGGCACGCGCGGCGAGCTCCGACTTGACGGCCTGCAGATCGCGGTCGAGCTCGCCCAGCTGATCCAGGCGCTCGCGCAGCTCGAGCTCGCGCGCCGCCATCAGCTCCTTCTCCTCGGCGAGCCCGCGCGCCTGCTGGGCGAGCCGCTGCTGCTCGGCCTGGACGGCGCGGCTCCGCTCCTCGAGCACGGTGTTCGCGGCGTCGGCCTCCTCGATGCGCCGCTCGAGCGTGGACTCGCGCCGGTCGACCTGTCGCTGCCGCTGCTTCAGGGACGCGACGATCGCCAGCTTCTCGGCCAGATCCGTCTCGGCCTGCTCGGCGGCGGTGCGCCGCTCCGTCAGGGCGAGCTCGCGCTTGTCCGCGTCGGCGGTGCGCCGCGCGAGCGTCGCCTCGAGCTCCGCCTGCACCCTGGCGCGGCGCTCGACCTCCTCGCGCTCGCGGCCGAGCGCCTCCCGCTCCGCGTCGAGGTGGCTGCGCACCCGCTCGAGCGACTCCCCGAGTGCGCCCGTCTCGAGCACCCGGCGGTCGAGCTCGGCAGCTGCGGCTTCCGCCCTGGCGAGCTCGGCCTCGCGTGCCGCGATCCCGGCGCTCTGCTCGTCCAGCTGCGCGGCAAGCCGCGTGGCCGCCGCCTCGCGGGTTGCCAGCTCGGCGGCGCGCTCGTCGAGGTTCCCGGCGTGCTGCATGAGCTTCGCCTCTGCGGCGCGGAAGGCCTCCGCGCGGCGCTGCTGCGCTTGCCCGTCGGCGGCGACGCCCTCGCGCTCCTGCTCGAACGCGCTGCGCTCGGCTGCCAGCTCCTCCGATCGAGCGTCGAGCTGCGTCTGCCTGCGCCCGAGCTCTTCCTCCCGTGCGGCGAGTGCGGTCTCGCGCTCGTCGAGGCTGCTCGTGCGCTCGAGGGCCGCTTCGGCCTCCGCGGAGCGATCGTCCACCGTTGCGTGCGCGGCCATCCAGCTCCGCCCGTCCGGCTTCGAGCGCTTGCTGCTGCTCGGATAGCGCGGCTGCTGAGGCCGCCGCTGCCTGGAGATCGATGTCGAGCCGCTCGCGCTCGGCCGCCAGCTCCTCGGCGCGTGCGTCGAGCGCAGTCTTCGTTCGTCCGAGATCCTCCTCGCGCCGGGCGAGCGTCGCCTCGCGCTCGTCGAGAGCGCTCGCGCGCTCGAGGGCCGCTTCGGCCTGCGTGGAGCGCTCGTCCGCCTCGCGTGCGCGACCGTCCAGCTCTTGCCGGGCGGCTTCGAGCGCCTCCTCGGCCGCTGCGAGCGCCCGCCGCTGCTCGGCAACCGCGGCTGCTGACGCCGCCGCTGCCTGGAGATCTGCGTCGAGCGCGCTCTCGCTCGGCGGCGACCGACGACGCGAGGAGCTCTAGCTCCTGCCGGCGCGCCTCCAGCTCGGCGCCGTCCGCCGCGACGGCCTCCTGCAGCGCGAGCGCTCCTTCCCGCTCGTCGAGCGCGCGCGTCCGCTCGTCGGCTTCGCCGGCACGTTGCGCGAGCGTGCGCTCGAGCTCGTCCGCCGCGGCGAGGCGCTTCGTGAGCTCGCCCTGGGCCTCTTCCTGGAGGCGGTCGCCCTCGGCGAGCGACGCGCGGACGCGCTCCGCATCCTCGCGGGCGCGCGCCAGGCGCTCGTCGTCCGCCGCGATCTGGGCCGCCAGCTGCTCGAGACGGCGCTGGCGCGCATCCAGCTCGCGCTCGGCGGCGGAGCCGGCTGCAAGAGCCGCCTCCCCGTGAAGCTCCTCGGCACGCGTCTGCAGCTCGGCTGCGCGGGCCTCGGCCTGCCGCTCGCGCTCCTCGAGCTCGCGCAGGCGCGCAGCGAGCGCGGCCTCACGCTCGCCGTCCTGCTGGGCCGCGCCGGCGGCTGCGGCTTCCTCGCGCGCCGCGAGCTCGCGTTCGCGCTCCGCAGCGGCGCGGGCTCGCGCTTCCTCCTGCTCGGCTGCCGCCTGCTCGCGTGCCGCCAGCTCGCGCTCGCGCGCCTCCACCTGCCGCAGGCGCTCGTCCAGGTCCTGCGTGCTCGCCTGCGCCTGAGACTCCTCGCGCCCGGACAGCTCCGCCTCGCGCGCATCGAGCGCCGCGCCGCGCTCGTCGAGGTCGCGCTGCGCGGCCGCGTAGTGCGGCTCGAGCGCGGCCAGCGCCTGCTCGCGCTCGGCAAGCGCCCGCTCGCGCGCGTCGATGTCGCCGACCCGGCCGTGCTGTAGCTCCTCGGTCGCCTGCAGCTCGTGCCAGCGCGCCTCGATCGCATCGGCGGCCTCGCGCAGCCGGCGCTCGGTCCGGTGCACTGCCTGCTCGCGGGCGGCGAGGTCCGCCTCCGTCGCGTCGAGCCGCCGCCCGGCCGTCTCGATGTCCTCGCCGGCACGCAGCCAGGCGACGTCGGTCGAGGTCTTGTCGGCGATCCGCTCCAGGTACGGCTCGGGGTCGGCGACGCCCGTCTCGAGCCGCTCGACGATGCCCAGCGGGACGCCCAGCACGTCTGCGAGCGCGCGCTGCGTCATGTCCGACGCCCGCCGCGCCTCGCGAATGCGACTGCCGATTGTCGGTTCTTCAAGCATGGACGAGGACATGCCTACCCGTGCGAGGCCGCACGAAGCCAGGGGAGGTGACCGCACCGCACGAGCGCATCCCTCAAATCATCGCCTCTCGTGCCCTCCGCGTCGAGGGCAATCACCCGCCGGCGGGGAGGCTGCGTAGCATGGCGTCAGTGCCCCTTCAGGCAATACACGCCGGCCCCTGGCCCGCCAGCACGCGGCGCGAGAGCCCACCCTCGGCCTTGAAAAGGTTGAAAACCTTCCCTGCGGCCGAGTGCGGCCTCTCGCTTGGTGCTGACGACCCAGAAGCTCGCCAGCATTACCTGAAGGGACACTAGAGTGGCCGCACTCGACTACCAGAGCATGATCCGCACCCTGGAGGGCTACTGGGCCGACTACGGCTGCGTGCTCATGCAGCCGTACCACACCGAGCTGGGCGCGGGCACCGCCAATCCCTCGACGTTCCTGCGCTGCCTCGGCCCCGACCCCTGGAAGGCGGCCTACGTCGAGCCGGTGATCCGGCCGACGGACGGCCGCTACGGCGAGAACCCGTTCCGCTTCCAGCACTACTTCCAGTACCAGGTGATCCTCAAGCCGGCGCCCGACGACGTGCTCGACCTGTACTGGAGCTCGCTGCGCGCGATCGGGATCGACCTGGAGCGGCACGACCCGCGGCTCGTCGAGGACGACTGGGAGCAGCCGACGATGGGCGCGTGGGGGCTCGGCTGGGAGGTCTGGCTCGACGGGCTCGAGGTGACGCAGTTCACGTACTTCCAGCAGCTCGGCGGGCTCGAGCTCGACCTCGTGCCGGCCGAGATCACGTACGGGCTGGAGCGGCTCGCGATGTTCCTGCAGGGCGTCGACTCGGCGCTCGACCTCGTCTGGACGCCCGGGATCAGCTGGGGCGACGTGTACCGCGAGAGCGAGCGCCAGTGGTCGCACTACAACTTCGAGGAGGCGCCCGTCGACGTGCTCATGCGCCGCTTCGACGAGTACGAGACGGAGGCGCTGCACCTCGTCGAGCGGCGGCTGCCGCTGCCCGCCTACGACCAGGTGCTGAAGTGCTCGCACACGTTCAACCTGCTCGACGCGCGTGGGGCGATCTCCGTCACCGAGCGGGCCGCCTACATCGGCCGGGTGCGGACGCTGGCGCGGAAGGTGTCGCAGTCGTACCTGGAGGTCGTCGTCGGGCCGGACGAGGTTCCGGAAGCTGCCTAGGTTCCTGTTCGAGATCGGCTGCGAGGAGCTGCCGGCGCTCGCGTGTCGCGAGGCGGCGGCGCAGCTGCCCGAGCTCACGCGGCGCGTGCTCGGCACCGAGCCGGATCGCGTCTACGTCGGGCCGCGGCGGCTGGTGGTCGTCATCGACGACCTGCCGGAGCGCGCTGCCGACCAGGACAAGCGCGGGCCGGCCGAGCGGGTCGCCTTCGACGAGGAGGGCAAGCCGACGAAGGCGGCCGAGGGGTTCGCGCGCGGCGCGGGCGTTGCGGTCGAGGAGCTCGAGCGGCGCGACGGCCACGTGTGGGCGCTCGTGCGCGGCGAGGTGATCGCCGACACGCTGCCCGAGCGGCTGCCGCAGATCGTGCGCGGCCTCGCGTTCACCAAGTCGATGAAGTGGAGCGGGGAGGGGTCGCTCCGCTTCGCGCGGCCCGTGCGCTGGCTGCTGGCGAAGCTGGGCACGGCCACGGTCGACGTGCCGCTCGACGGCGTCCCGTCCGGCGCGGTGTCGTACGGGCACCGCTGGATCCATCCCGGCGAGGTGAAGGTCGCGTCCGCGGGCCGGTACGAGACGGCGCTGCGCAAGGCGGGTGTCGAGCCGGACGCCGACGTGCGCCGGCAGGAGATCGTCACCGCGCTCGACGCGATCGGCGGGTGGGAGGACCCGGGCCGCAAGCTCGAGGAGGTCATCCACCTGGTCGAGCGGCCGCACGTCCTGGACGCGTCGTTCGACGAGAAGTTCCTCGAGCTGCCCGAGCGCGTGATCGTCACCGCGATGCAGTCGCACCAGCGCTACTTCCCGCTCGGCGGGCGGCGGGTCGCGATCGTCGCGAACGCGGGCGACCCGGAGATCGTGCGGGGCGGCCACGTGCGCGTGCTCGAGAGCCGGCTCGCGGATGCGTCCTTCACGTTCGAGCGCGATCTCGCCGTCGGCATCGAGGGGCTGAACGAGCGGCTCGGGTCGATCGTGTTCGTGCGCGGCGCCGGCACGTTCGCCGACAAGCGCGAGCGGCTGCTCGAGCTGGTCGACGCGCTCGGCGGCGGCGACGCGTCGCGCGAGGCGGCGCGGCTGGCGAAGGCCGACCAGGCAGCGGAGCTCGTGCGCGAGTTCCCCGAGCTGGAGGGCTACATCGGCGGCGAGTACGCGCGGCTGGCGGGCTTCCCGGAGGGGGTCACGGCCGCGATCGAGGAGCAGTACCTCCCGGACGCGGCGGGCGGGCCGCTGCCGTCGACCGAGCCCGGCAAGGCGTTGGCTGCGGCGGACAAGGTGGACACGCTCACGGTTGCGTTTGCGCTCGGCCAGCGGCCGACCGGCTCGCGCGACCCGTACGCGCTGCGGCGTGCGGCGATCGGCCTGTGCCGGCTGGCGCTCGAGGGCGAGCTGCGGCTCGAGGTTCGGGAGCTCGTCGCACGGAGCCACAAGCTTCTGGTCAAGCAGGGCGCGGAGCTCGTCGACGACTTCCAGCCGGAGGAGGTCGCCGACTTCGTCGCGGAGCGGCTCGAGAGCCTGCTCGACGTGCCGGTCGAGTTCGTCCGCGCGGCGCGCGGCTCGGGCGTGACCGAGCTGGGCGGCGTGGCGCGGCTGGCGATCGCGCTGGCCGAGTTCGACCGCGAGCGGCTCGAGGTGCTCCACACGGCGTACACGCGGGCCGAGCGGATCGCGGGCGACGCCGACGGCCGGGTCGACGCGGCGTTCTTCTCCGAGCAGGCCGAGCGCGACGTCGCCGAGGCGCTCGAGCGGGTCGAGCGCGAGCTCGGGCCTCTGGTCGCGGCGCGGGAGTTCGCGCAGGCGCTCGAGGTGGCCGCGGAGCTCGGGCCGCCGCTCGACCGGTTCTTCGACGAGGTGCTCGTGATGGCGGAGGACTCGGCGGTGCGCGCGAACCGCCTGGCGCTGCTCCGCGAGGTGCGCGACGTCCTGCGGACGGTCGGCGACCTCTCGCAGCTGGCCGTATAAGGGTCTGTCCCCCGGTCGTTTGGGGGGCTGACCCAAGCGTTTCGGGCGGCGCCGGCGCTCTCCGTCAGCGGTGTGGCGCGTTCAGATGCTTGGGACAGCCCCCTCCGGGCTACGCCCTGCGGGGACAGCCCCACGTCGCTGGTGCGCGATGTCCTGCGGACGGTCGGCGACCGCTCGCAGCTGCCCGTATAAGGGTCTGTCCCCCGGTGTTTGGGGGGCTGACCCAAGCGTTTCGGGTGGCGCTTGCGCTCTCCGTCAGCGGTGTGGCGCGTTCAGATGCTTGGGACAGCCCCCTCCGGGCTACGCCCTGCGGGGACAGCCCCACGGTTGGTGTGTCACAGAAGCGGAACTTCTGGTGGCGCAGCTCCGGGTCGCGCGTACCGTCGGGAAGGTGGCACGGGCACCACGGGGCGACCTGAGCGACGGTGAGGGGACCTTCCATGTGACGGTGCGCGGCGTTGCCGGGATGGAGATCTTCACCGACGACGTCGATCGCCGGGTCTTCATGCAGATGCTCGATCGCGTGGCAGATCGGAATCGGTGGCGGCTGCACGCGTACTGCTTGATGCCGAACCACTTTCATCTGGTCGTCCAAACGACTACCGCAGCTCTCTCGAGGGGGATGAGCCGGCTGAACGGCGGCTACGCGCAGTACTTCAATCGCCGCCACGAGCGCTTCGGCCACCTCTTCCAGGGACGCTTCGGGGCGACCGTGGTCGACGATACGCGGCGCCGCGACGTCAGGCACTACGTGCTGGAGAACCCAGAGCGCGCGGGTCTCGGGCGCGACTACCCGTGGGCGGCGATCCTCATTCCCGATTAGCAGTCTGTCCCCAGGTGTATCGGGGCTGACCCGAAGCCGCTGACCGACGCGTGACGCTTGGGACAGCCCCTTGTTGCTGGAATCCGATCGGTGGTGGGAGTTCGGGGCAGTCCCATGTTGAGGTCTCCGCCCGTTTAAGACCTGGGTCTGTCCCCGGGGTGTATCGGGGGCTGACCCAAGCCCGTGAAGCAAGCGGCGGCTTGGCGGCCGACGTTGGCTTACAGCTCGACGACGGAGCCGGTGCGGAGCGATTCGACCGCGGCCAGCGTGGCGCGCGTCGAGCGGACGTACGACGCCGCGTCCGGCGCCTCGCCGCGGCCCGCGACGGCGGCGACGAACGCGGCCACCTGGGCGCGGTGGCCCTTGTCCTGGCCGCTCTTCGTGACGGTGCGCTTGCGGCCGTCGTAGAGCTCGAGGCGGCGGAAGTCGTCGACGATCGCGGCCAGGCCGCCGCCGATCACCTCGATTCGCTCCTTCGAGAGCTTCGACGGGCCGGCGCCCGTGTAGACGATCTGCGCGACCGCGCCGCCGGCGAAGCGGAGCGTGATCGCAAAGGTGTCGGCGGCCTCGACCGGGCCGTCGGGCGGCGCAGCGCCCGCGGCGTGCACGGTCAGCGGCTCGGCCTGCGCCAGGTCGATCGCCAGGTCGACGAAGTGGCAGCCCTCGCCGACGAGCCGGCCGCCGCCGTCCTCCGGGTCCTGCAGCCAGTGGCCGTGCGGGAGCGAGCCGGCGTTGACGCGGATCGCGATCGCCTCGCGGCGGCGCGCACCGAACGCCGTGTTCAGCTGCTGGACGGCCGGCGCGTAGCGGCGGTTGAAGCCGGTCATCAGCGGCCCGCCGGAGCGGAGCGCGCGCTCGACCAGCTCGAGCTGGTCGGCGGTGACGGCCAGCGGCTTCTCGACGAACACCGCCTTGCCTCCCTCGAGGGCGCGCGCCGTCAGCTCCGCGTGGGAGGCGTGCCGCGTGGCGATGACCACGACGTCGACGTCGTCCGCCGCGAGCAGGTCGTCGAGCCCGTCCGCGGTGCGCTCGAACCCGAGCCGCTCGACGCCGTCCGCGGCGGTCAGGCCGCTCTGCGACGAGACGGCGACCAGCCGCGCGCCCACCTCCTGGAACGCGGGCACGAGCGTGCCGCGCGCGAAGTTGCCGGCGCCGAGGAACGCCACGCCTACCGTGCCCTTGGCCGCGCGGCGCGGCGCCGGAGCGGGCGGAGGCGCGGTCGCGTCAGGCGCGTCGTACTCCAGCAGGATCCCGAACGGCCTCTCCCCGACTGATGAGGCCAGCAACGCGTAAGCCTCTGCCGCCCGCTCGACGGGGAAGCGGTGCGTGGTGAGCCGGCCCACGTGCAGCCGCCCGCTGCCGAGCAGGTCGACGAAGGCCTGGATGTTGCGCTGCTCCGTCCAGCGCACGTAGCCGGCCGGCAGGTCGCGGCCGCGCTCCTCGTACTCGACGTCGTAGCGGCCCGGCCCGTACGAGCGGGCGAGCCGCACCTCGAGCTCCTTCTCGTAGGCGAGCATGCGGTCGACCTGCACCGGGACGTCGCCGACGACGACGATCCGGCCGCGGTCGCGCGCCAGCTCGGCGGCGAGCGCGACCGGGTCGGTCGACCGCGAGGCCGCGCAGATCAGGATGGTGTCGAGGCCGCGGCCGCGGGTCAGCTCTGCGACCCGCCCGGCGAGCTCCGGAGCGCCGGTGACGAACGCGTCCGCGCCGCCCTCGCGCGCGAGCGTCACCGCGCGCGGGTCGAGGTCGATGCCGACGACCGAGCAGCCGGCCGCGAGCGCGAGCGAGGTCGCGAGCTGGCCGACGAGCCCGAGCCCGATGACGCCCACGTGCTCGCCGACGACCGCCTCGCTCTGGCGGAGCGCATGCAGCGCGATCGCGCCGACGGTCGCGTAGGCGCCCTCGTCGAAGGCGACGCCCTCCGGGAGCAGCGCGACGAGGTTCTTCGGGACGGCGACGATCTCCGCATGGTTCGCCCAGCCGCCGCCCCCGCAGGCGACGCGGTCGCCGGGGGCGATCCCCTCGACGCCGGGCCCGACCTCGACGACGACACCGGCCGACGAGTAGCCGATCGCGGTGAGCGAGTCGAGCCGGTCGCGCACGGCGGCGACCGTCGAGCGGACACCCTGGGTGCGCGCGCGGTCGACGACCTTCTGCACCTGGTCGGGGCGTGCGCGGGCCTTCTGCAGCAGGTTCTTGCCGCCGAGCTCGACCTTGGAGCGCTCCGTGCCGGCGCTGATCAGCGACGCACGGTTGTGGACGAGCACCCACCCGTGCCGGAGCGCAGGCCGCGGCGTGTCGACGACGACGAGCGACCCGTCGCGCGCACGTTGTGCGACCTGCTTCATGCGCCGTCCTTGCAGCGCGCTGTGTGTCCCGAGAGCCTCACCACGTCCCCTGGTCGCATGGTAGGGCGATCCTCCCGGATCGGCCCGGGGGCGCTAGTCGCGGACGAGCGTGAGCGAGTACGAGCCGGAGCCCGCGAGGCGGGTGACGCGCACGGTGTACGAGCGCGTGCCGCAGACGGTGTCGCGCACCGTCTTGGCGCCGCCCGCGGTCGTGGCGCTGCCGACGCGCGAGGTGCCCTCGATCAGGTCGACGCGCGCCTTGAGCGTCCGCGCGGTGCGGAGCGTGGCCGTGACGAGGCCGTCGAGCGGCGTGGAGACGACGGTCGCCTTCGACCTGCCCTTCTTCGTGAACGAGCTCTTCACGACCGAGTTCGTCGTGGTCGTCCACGGCGTCGTGACGTCCTGCTCGAGCGCCGTGAGCGCGGATGCGTCGGGATAGAAGAGGGTCGAGACGACGTCCCACGCGCTCTCGGGCACGCCGAGGTGGTGCTCGTTCAGGACGCGGAAGGCCTCCGCGAAGCCCTCGCCCGGATTGAGCTGGTAGTTGCTGTCCTCCGAGCCGGGGTACATCTTCCCGCTCGCCGACGCCTTGCAGACCTGCATGTAGGTCGCCCAGCGCTTCGTGCCGTAGTCGACGGCCTCCCACGGCGAGTTGTTGCTGTTCGCCGCGAAGTGGTGGCCGTACTCGTGGGCGATGACGCTCTCGGCCGTCGTGGTCGGGTCCGGGTCGGTGCCGGGCGCCACGATCGTCTGCCCGCTCGGCGTGTAGCACGCGAGCGCGAAGCGGCCGCAGGTGCGCTGGACCTCGGTGAGCGGGTCGAGCTCGAGCGTGAGCCTCGAGAGCTCCGGGCCGTGGTACAGGCTCGCGAGGAAGTTCGCCCACTGCTGCGCGAACGCCGGATCCTGCGGATACGAGTCGGAGACGCGGACGTTGACCGTCTCGCCCGACGGCGTGACGTACCCGCCGCCCCAGAGCGCGAACGAGCGCGCGGGCAGGGTGTCGAGCGTCGGCGTGGTGCCCGGGAGGGCGAGTGCGAGGCCGTCGCCGATCTCGAGCGGGTTCGGCAGGGAGAGCCGCTGCGTGGCCGCGTTCGCCGTGCCGGCGACGGTGAGCGCCGCGGCCGCGACGGAGACGAGGACGAGCAGGCGGCGCACCGGGGCAGTCTGCATCCAACGTGTGAGAGCGGAGTAAGAAGTCCCTGTGAGGCGGCTGGGGATCACGTGGTGCATATTCGGCACAGAGCCGTGATCAGACATGAGACGGGTTTCTCGGTAGCCTCGACGGCGGGTAGCGGGTGGCGCAGCACCCCACCCAGGGCGGGGGCGCGCGCGTGAATCTAAAAGGCGCGGCGGACGTCAGAATGGGCCGATGGCTGACAAGCGCACGGTCGAGCTGCACGTCGTCTCCGATGCGACGGGGGCGACGGCGTCGCGGCTCGTGCAGGCGCTCGAGGCGCAGTTCCCCGACCAGGAGTTCAAGGAGATCCGCCACCCGCGCGCCGATACGCCGGACGACCTGCGTCTCGCCGTCGAGCGCGCGAAGGGCCGGCCGGCGGTGATCGTCTACACGCTCGTGGACGCCGAGATGCGCGACGCCATGCGCCAGCTCTGCCGCAGCGCACGCGTCCACTACTGCGACATCCTCGGCCACCCGATGGAGGCGGTTGCGCGCGTCTCCGGGTCGCCGGCGCAGATGCGGCCGGGCGCGCGGCCCGTCCTCGACGACCAGTACTTCCGGCGCATCTCGGCGATCGAGTTCGCGGTGCGCTTCGACGACGGCGTCCCGGCCGGGCTGCACGACGCGGACATCGTCCTGGTCGGCGTCTCGCGCACGTCCAAGACGCCGCTCTCGATGTACCTCGGCTACCTCGGCCACAAGACGGCGAACGTCCCGATCGTCAAGGGCATCAAGCCGCCGAAGGAGCTCTTCGAGATCGAAGCCGCGCGCGTGATCGGCCTCACCATCGAGGCGGAGCGGCTGGCGGAGATCCGCACGGAGCGAGCGCGCCGGCTCGGCGGGTCGAGCCACCGCAACTACACCGAGCTGGTCTCGATCTACGAGGAGCTCGACGAGGCGGCCGCGATCCAGCGCAAGCTCAAGTGCCCGGTCATCGACACCACCGAGCTGTCGATCGAGGAGACGGCCGCCCGCGTCATCCGCCTCGTCGAGCAGCGCCTGCACGACCAGCAGGCGCGCGCCAAGGCGAAGGCGAAGACCGGCTAGTGCCGACCCCGAAGCCGCGCGTCCCGCTGTGGCGCTGGGGCATCTGGTACGCGTGCCTCGCCGCGGCGATCGCGCTCTTCTACGTGCTCTTGACGCCGCTCTGGCTCGGCCTGCGCGGCCTCGCGTGGCTCGCGGAGTTCCGCGCGCGCCGCGAAGAGTGAGCCAGGCACGACCCATGGCCTGAAGGGCCGGCGGCTCCGCGGAACATCTTCGGTGCCTGGCACCGGCTGGGGCCTGGCAGGTGCCATGCACTCGGCCGGCAGCGGCCGTTTGCCCTCGACGAGGGACGGCGAGACAGGTCGTGTGCGAGACCGCTGGTGGTTCCTCATCTTCCTCGGCTTCACCGCGCTCGAGTTCGTAGCGCTTGCTGGCGGCACATGGCGGATTGCGGCCGCGGCAGGCGCTGCCTACCTCGTGCTCGCCGGATCGTTGTTCGCAGCCGAGCGAGGCGGCTGGCTGAAGAAATCGCGGTGACGGCCGCGACTGCGACGGCGCAGAGGACCGCCCGGCCGCCCGCTACGCGTGGATATCTCTGGTGCCTGGCACCAGCCACGGCCCGGCTGGTGCCAGGCACTGGGCGTTGGGCCTCAGACGTCATGTCTGCCGGCCCGGGTTGTTCAGCTCGGCAGCTCGAGCAAGTACTCGTGCTCGAGGCCGTCGTGCTCGTCCCAGTGCTCGCCGACGTGGACGAAGCCGAGCTTGCGCACGCTGCCGACTGACGGCTCATTTTCCGGCGCGATCGAGGCCACGAAGGCGCGAATGCCGTGCTCTCTGCTCGCCCAGTCGAAGATGCCGCGCGCAGCCTCCGCGGAGAGCCCGCGGCGGCGGTAGTCCGGGAACACCGTGTAGCCGAACTCGACGGCGTCCTGGCGGCCCAGGACGTTGATCCCGGGCGGCCCGTGGAACCCGATGTGCCCGGCCAGCGCGCGCTCGTCGGCGAGCACCATGGCGCGCACCGCCCACTCCTGCGGCTCCGAGTCGGCGCGCATCTGCCCGAGCCGGAGGCGCAGGAACTCGGCGTCGTGCTCGTTCGGCCAGTCGTTCGGGATCGGAGCGCCGATCGCAGCCCCCGCATACGTCTTGCCGCCGGCGACCAGTGCCTCCATCACCTGCGCCGAGAGCGACACCAGCTCGAGCCGGTCGGTCCGAATGGTCGGGACGTCCACCGCGCGACTCTATGCGCGGCGTTCGAGAAATCCGGGCGGCGTGGCACCGGCCGCAGCCCGGCCGGTGCCAGGCACTTGGCCGTCGCTTGAAGCGTCGCGGCTCGGCGGGACATGGCTGGTGCGAGGCACTGGCCATGCCCTGAGAGGTCGCGCCTCCGAACGACCTGTCTCACGCCTGGCACCGGCCGTGGCTGGAGCGTCAGCGCTTGGGACAGCCCCCTCCGGGCTACGCCCTGCGGGGACAGCCCCACAATCACACTGGCCGGCGCGGCACATTGTCCGTGGGTCTGTCCCCAGGTGTATCGGGGGCTGACCCAAGCTCCTGACCCGAACCGCGGCCCGCTCCAGCCGTGGGGCCGAGAGGGCCCAGGTCTCTCAGGCCGGCAGCTCGAGCAGGAACTCGTGCTCGAGGCCGTCGTGCTCGTCCCAGTGCTCGCCGACGTGGACGAAGCCCAGCTTGCGGACGACGCCCAGTGACGGCTCGTTGTCCGGCGAGATGGAGGCCACGAACGTGCGGATGCCGCGCTCGCCGCTCGCCCAGCCGATGACGCCGCGCGCGGCCTCGACGGCGAGCCCGCGGCGGCGGTGGTCCGGGAACACCGTGTAGCCGATCTCGACTGCGTCCTCGCGGCGCAGCGCGTTGATCCCGGGCGGCCCGTGGAAGCCGATGTGCCCGGCCAGCGCGCGCTCGTCGGCGAGCACCATGGCGCGCACGGCCCATTCCTGGAGCGCCGAGTCGGCGCGCATCTGCCCGAGCCGGAGGCGCAGGAACCCGGCGTCGTGATCGTCCGGCCAGTCGTCGGGGATCGCCGCGCCGATCGCAGCCCCTGCATCCGTCTTGCCGCCGGCGACGAGGGCCTCCATCACCTCTGGCGTGAGCGAGACCAGCTCGAGCCGGTCGGTCCGAACGGTCGGGACGTCCACCGCGCGACTCTACGTGCGGCGTTCGAGGAACCCGGCGGCGAGCATCTCGCGCGCCATCGGCAGCAGCGCGGCGGCCGTGGCCTCCTCGCTCGTGCCTTCAGCTCTGCGCCAGCTCGGCCACGACGTCGCCGAACCGGCGGCCGCCGTCGAGCGCGGCGATCGTCGCCGCCGCGCCCGAGTCGAGCGAGGCGCGAAAGCCGAGCCCGTCGCCGAGCGTCAGCGTGGCGGCGGAGCTCCATTCGCCCTCGAAGACGAGCCGCTGCTCCAGACGCGCCTCCGGCGCCGGGGCCAGCCGCTCGTCGAGCAGCGCGCGGTCGTCGCCGAGCCCGGCGAGGAAGTCCTGCGCCGCGAACACGCGCAGGATGTGCGCGCTCGCAGGCCGCAGCCGCTCGCCGTGCAGCTCGTCCGCGCGCACCCAGTTGGCGCCCGAACGGCGGCGCAGGATGACGGCGCCGACGGCGATCGCCTCGATGCCGAGCCGCCCGAAGTAGTCGAGCCAGCGGTCGAGCGCCGCCGCGTACGCCTCCGGGTCGCGGCCGACCTCGTGCCGCAGCCAGTTGCCCGCGTGCGTGAGCGGGTCGTCCGTGCCGTGGTGCAGGAGCCAGGCGTCGCAGCCGCTCTCCCCGACCCACGCGCGGAGCGGCGCCGACCAGTCGCCGCCGGGCTCGACGACCCAGCTGACGAGCATCGACGCGAACCCGCCCTCCTCGACGAACGCGCCCACCTGCTCGACCACGCGGCGCGAGACCGTGTCGCCCACGAGCCCGCTGTCGCGGAACAGGTACGCCGACTCGGGCGAGATCACGTACGGCGGGTTGCACGTGACCAGCCCGAACCGCTCGCCCGCGACCGGCTCGAAGAAGCTCCCGGCCCGCAGCTCCAGGTTCTCGACCCCGTTCAGCTGCGCGTTGAACGCGGCGAAGAGCAGCGCCCGCTCGTTCAGGTCGGTCGCGACCACGCGCCCGCTGTGGCCCGCAGCCAGGATCGCCTGGACGCCGCAGCCGGTGCCGACGTCCAGCGCCGCCGCGGCCGGCTGCCGCACGGTGAGGTGCGAGAGCGTCAGCGACGGGCCGTGCACGCCGGCGACGTGGTCGGGCCGCTCCTCCTCGCCGGGCGGCACGCGCCGGTCCGAGGCGATCAGCAGCTCGTCGTGCGGGACGATCCGCACGAGCGCCCGCACCTCGCCGCCTTCGCGCGCAACGAGGCCGAGCCGCTCGACGTCGTCGAGCGCGAGCGGCGCGAAGGCGCGGGCCGCCGCAGCGGCCTCCACCGGTTCGTCGAGGACGAGCAGCCGCACGAGCGTCCCGAGCGCCCCGGCCCCCTCGAGCCGCCGGAGGTGCAGCGGGATGTCGACCGAGCGCGACAGCGGCTCGCTGCCCGCGCCGAGCGCCGCGCGCACGCCCTCGCCCGTGTAGCCGGCGGCGGCGAGAGCCCCGCGCAGCTCGGCCGTCAGGCCCGGCTGATCGAGCGCCGGCGTGCCGCGAACGGCAAGACCCCGGTTCACCCATCTGACTCTATTGACAGCCCGCGGGGGCGGGTGCAAACTCGTCGCACCTGCCTGCGGCCAGGTGGCATTGGACACCGGGCACCTGCAAGGAGGTAGCCATGAACGAAGCCACAGGGACGTCGCGGCGCGGCTTGCTCGGACGCGGAGCGCTCCTCGCCGCCGGAGCCCTGGGAATCGCTGCGGCCGGTGCACAGGGCACGGCCTGGGCGCGTACGACCAGGCGCGGCGGGGAGCTCCGGCTGTACGGCCGGAACTTCCACCTGCACTCGCCCTCACACCGGGCCGGAACGGTTCCGGAGAAGGGAGACCGCCACAGCACCTACGGCGAGCTGCTCGACCGCCCGAACGGCACGGTCGTCGGGCACTTCACTGCGGCGCACCTGACACAGGATTCACCGTTTGCGGCTGTCGCTTCGAGCCTCGAGATCCACACCTTCACGCTCGAGGGTGGGACGATCCACGGTCTCGGCGCCGTGGCGCGAGGCGCCGAGGGGCACTTCGTCATCGTCGGCGGGACCGGCCGGTACGCCGGTGCCCGCGGCAACTACGTCGCCCGGCAGGGGTCCCGCGAGCTGGGCGGCAACGGCACGGCGGAGTTCCGTCTGAGCCTGCTGGGACAGGAGGTCGCGAATGGCGTTTGACGCGTTTCTGAAGATCGACGGCATTCCGGGCGAGAGCCTGGACAAGAGCCACAAGGACGAGATCGAGATCGACTCCTATAGCTGGGGCGTCGCGAACACCGGGAGCTTCGGTGGCGGCGGCGGGGGAGGAGAGGGCAAGGCGGTCCCGCAGGACTTCAGCTTCACCACGAAGCTGAACAAGGCGACGCCGTTGCTCATGAAGGCCTGCGCGACGGGCCAGCACATCAAGGAGGCCACGCTCACCGTCCGCAAGGCGGGCGGCAACGGCTTCGAGTTCCTGAAGATCAAGCTGAGCGACATCCTGGTGTCGGGCCTCTCGCCGGGAGGAGCGGACGGGGACGACCTGCCGACCGAGTCGTTCAGCATGAACTTCGTGAAGATCGACTTCCTCTACACGGTGCAGCGCTCCGGTGAGGTCGTCGACACGGCGTTCGACTTCGGACGCAACGTGGTGGGGTAGGCGGCCAAACGCGGAGTCCCGCCGGTATTCGGGGGGATGGGCCGGCGGGGCTCCGTTTTCAGCGACGTCTCGGGCGCCGCTTGGGCGGCGCCGCATCGGCGGTGAGGCCGCGGAGCTGCTCGAGCGCAGGCGCGAGCCGCTGGCCGCCGTCCAGCACGGGCGCGAACAGGTCGCCGTGCTGCTCGACGCGCTTGACGACCGCCGCCATCGACAGGGCGGTGTCGTCGAGGCCCGGCTTCAGCTCCTCCCAGCGGAGCGGCGTCGACACCGGAGCATGCGCCTTCGGCCGCACCGAGTACGCCGACGCGATCGTCTTGCCGCCGGCGTTCTGGTGGTAGTCGATGAAGACGCCGTCTCGCTTGGCCTTGAGCCACTCGGCGGTGACGACGCCCGGATGCCTGGCGGCGAGCAAGCGCGTGAGGCGCTCGGAGAACTCGTGCGCCTGGCCGAAGGTGGCGCGCCGCTCGATCGGCACGAGCACGTGGATGCCGCCGGCGCCGGACGTCTTCGCCCAGCCCTCGAGCCCCACCTCGGCGAGCGCGCCGCGGACGAGCTGCGCCGCCTCGACGGTGAGCGCGAAGCCGTCGCCCGTCTCCGGCGCGTCGAGGTCGAAGACCACGTAGTCCGGCCGCTGCGGCTTGTCGACGCGCGAGTACCACGCGTTCATGTCGATGCAGTGGAACTGCACCATCCAGAGCAGCGCGAGCTCGTCGTTGACGAGCGGGAAGTCGACGAGCCGCTCGCCGCCCTCGCGCGGGTGCGTGCGGAACTGGCGCGTCGGCAGCCAGTCCGGGATGCCCTTGGGCGCCTGCTTCTGGAAGAACGAGCCGCCCTTCACGCCCTCGCGCCAGCGCTTCATCGTGAACGGCCGGTCCTTCAGGTGCGGCACGATCGCGGGGGCGACGGCCGCGTAGTAGTCCCAGAGGTCGCCCTTCGTCTCGCCGGTCGGGAAGAGGACGCGGTCCTCGCTCGAGAGGCGGACGACGCGCTTGCCGCGGGCGATCTCGCTCATTGGTCGAGCCCGAGGGCGAGGACGAGGGCCGCGCGCAACCGGTCCGTGGCTTCGGGCCCGAGCCGTCCACGACGCCGGCCGAGCGCTGTTTTCGGAACGGTGAAGAGGTTGTCGCAGTTCACGACCGATTCGCGTGCGAGACCTTCACCCGATCCGACGGGTACTTCGGTCGGAAGGTCGCGAACCGTGGCGGTAACGGCAGCCACGGTCACGTTCGCAAGAATCGGGATGGCACGGTCGCGTGTGACGACGATGACCGGCCGTGAACCGCCGGGGAGCTCGACGTCGAAGACGTCGCCGCGGTTCAGAGCGGCTCGCCGCCCTCTGCGCGGTCGAAGGCCGCCAATCCGGCCAGGCCCGCCTCGCCGACCCACGCCTCCTGCGGATAGTCGCTCGTAGCCGCGTCGGTACGCCTGTTCGATGTCGCGCTCCCGCTGCTCTCGGAGCACCGCAGTGAGCCCCGCGCGCAGTGCCTCGCTGCGGCTGGCGAACGCGCCCGCCTCGACCAGACGGTCGAGCTCGGCGAGATCACGCTCTGTCAGACGAACTGGGACTTGAGTTGTCATACGCCTAGCGTACCAGCGCTGGCGAGGAAGGCATCCACCTCGCGCTGCGTCTGCAGTCGCACCACGGGCAAGTGCGCGAGCCGGGCCGGGTACCGGCGTCGTCGCGAGAAGTGCCCCCGGATTGCCCAGGGGACGAGGGCGTTCCAGCCGAGAAAGGCGCCCCGGATCGACTCCTGGTTGCCGTTCCAGAGCACCTCGTGCGTGCGGAGGCGCCGGACCGTGCGCCGCAACAGCCGCGGGAACCAGACGTGCACGGGCAAGTCGATCCACACGACGGTGTCGGCCGCCTCGGGGACAAGCAGCCCGAGCTTGCCCATGTAGGCGCCGTCGATCACCCAGGCGTCCTCCGCGACGAGCGGCTCGACCTTCGCGCGCAGCTCCTCGGCCGTCGCCTCCGTCCAGTTCGGCCCATGGTGGAGCGCGTCCACCTCGTGGAACGGGACGCCGAGCTTCGCGGCGAGCGTCCGCCCGAACGTGGTCTTGCCGGCCCCGCTGGTGCTGCCGATCACCGCGACGCGCCTCACGGCACGAGCGTAGAGCGCCGCATCCGCGCGGTGGCGCTTCCTAACAGGGACTGTCCCTGTAAAGAGCGCCCGCGAGTGTCGATCGGTTGCTGCCCGCGCAGCGTTTCCTAACAGGGACTGTCCCTGTAAAGGCGCCCACGTGTGACAAGTGCGTGTCGATCGCCTCGGCGAGGTGGCTTCGACCGCTTGTCGTCCGTACCGTGGGCTCATGCCCCGTCTTCCTCGCAACGTCCTGCCCGAGGAGGGCATCTTCCACGTCTTCGGACGCGGCGTCGCCCGCGCGGTGATCTTCTCGAGCACCGACGACTACGACCTCTTCTGGCGGCTGATCGAGGATGCCGGCCGCCGCTTTGGTTGGATCTGGCACGCGGCCTGCCTGATGCCGAACCACTACCACCTCTTGTTCTTCGCGCGGCTCGAGGCGCTCTCGAAGGGAATGCATCGTGTCAACGGGTGCTACGCCAGGCACTTCAACGATGAACGACGGCGGGACGGCCACGTGTTCCAATCTCGGTTCGGCGCGAGGGTGATTCAGGATGACGAGCATCTCGAGACCGGAACGCGCTACATCGCCGGCAACGCTGCGCGGAGTGACCTCTGCGAGGAAGCGGGCGATTGGCCCTGGGCATCGCTTGGCCACCCTCTCCGGCGCCACTCGGCCGTGCTGCTCTGACACGCCGACGCGTGCCGCCGCCGTCGGGCGGGCGCGCTCCTAACAGGGACTGTCCCTGTAAAGAGCGGCTGCGAGTGGCGAAGGATCGCTGCCCGCGCAGCGTTTCCTAACAGGGACTGTCCCTGTAAAGAGCGCCCGCGAGTCGCGACGCGTCGCTGCCCGCGCAGCGCTTCCTAACGGGGACTGTCCCTGTTAAGGAGCGCCCGCCCAACACGCCTCACTCCTTGCGGGCGCGGAGGTGGAGGAAGTTCGGCAGCCGCAGCCAGCGGCCCTCGCCGGGATCGGCCTCGACCTCGCTCTCGGGCATGGCCGGCTCGCGGATGCGAGTCACGACGAAGCCGGCCTCCTCGAGCGCGCGGGCGTACGTCTCGAGCGGATGCGACCAGCCGTGGAACGTGATCTCGAGGCCGTCGCGGGCGACGTGCTCTTCGACGCGCCGCCGCCCGAAGTACGAGCCGGTGATGATGAACGCCGCGTCCGCGTCGCGGCTCTCCAAGCGGCCCGCGTCGGTCAGCGGATGGACGACCGAGATCGCGAAGGTGCCGCCCGGTTCGAGCACGCGGGCCGCTTCCGCCACCGACCGCGGCACGTCGTCGAAGTCCATCAGCGAGTTGTGCGCGACCACCACGTCGAACGCGCCGCCGGCGAACGGCAGCTCGGCCGCGTCCGCGAGCACGTAGTCGCCGTCCGGGTCGGCCTCGCGCGCCAGCCCGAGCAGCGTGGGGGAGGCGTCGATCGCCGTCACGCGGTGCCCGCGGTCGCGCAGCTCGCGCGCCACGCGCCCCTCGCCGCAGCCGATCTCGAGCGTCGCCCGGCTCGGCGGCGGGACGATCTCGCCGAAGAACGCATCGCGGAACTGGTCGAACGCGTCGTGGGAGGCAGTGCGCGCCCACGCCGCCCAGTTGTGCGCCTCCTGCTCCCACGCCTCCTTCGAGGAGGTCAAAGGGTGCGCGCCTCGAGCGCCGTCTCGCGCACCTCGCCGCCGTCGAGCTCGACCCGGTACGCCCCCGTCCCGTCGCGGCACGCGACCACCTCGCGCAGCTCGTCGCCGACGAAGTGGAGCCCGACGCCCGCGTCGGCCGCGTAGCCCGCCGCATACCCCTCGCGGAGCAGCCCGTGGTAGCGCGGCCGACGCTGATCCTCGTCGTCGTAGTGCGGGCAGAAGCTCCCGGCGAGGAACCCGAGGCAGTCCATCGGCTCGAGCTGCGGCCCGAACGAGTCGGTCACGCCGCACTCGAACCAGCAGATGCCGCCCGCGCTCGAGCCGCTCAGGACGACGCCCTGCTCCCAGGCCGAGCGCAGCGCCGCGTCCATGCCGTGCACGCGCCAGATGGCGAGCATGTTCGCCGTGTTGCCGCCGCCCACGAACACGACGTCGTGGTCGAGCACGAACGCTTCCAGCTCGGCGGGCGGCCAGGGGAAGAACTCGAGCCGCCGGACCTCCGCCTTGCACCCGAAGCGGTCGTAGGTGCGCAGCGTGGCCGCCGGGTCCTCGGCCCCCGCAGTTCCTACGTAGAGCAGGCGCGGGCGCTCGCGACCGGTCAGCCCGACGAGGAAATCCGCGAGGCCGTCGCAGAAGAGCCCGCCGCCGATCGCGACGATGTGCCGCGTCGTGCCTGTGGGAGCTGTGGTTTTTCCGCGATCTGTCATCGGCTGTGGTCGGAAGTGACGGGGGAAGGCGCTGTGGAAAGATGCGGACGGTGAACGAGGAACGGTACGTCTACGACTTCGACGAGGAGACGCCTGGAGGGCGTGAGCTGCTCGGTGGCAAGGGCATCGGCCTCGCCGAGATGACCGCGTTCGGCGTCCCCGTCCCGGGCGGCTTCACTGTCACGACGGATGCCTGCCGTGCGTACCTGCGCACCAAGCAGGTGCCCGCGGGCCTCGACGCGGAGGTCCAGCGGCACATCCGGGCGCTCGAGGAGAAGGCGGGCAAGCGGTTCGGCGACCACGACGACCCGCTGCTCGTGTCCGTTCGCTCGGGGGCCGCGATCTCCATGCCGGGGATGATGGACACGATCCTCAACCTCGGGCTGAACGACGCGGCCGTCGAGGGCCTGGCGAAGAGCACCGGCAACGCGCGCATGGCCTACGACTCGTACCGCCGGCTGATCCAGATGTACGGCGAGGTGGTCGACGGCATCGAGGGCGACCGGTTCGAGAACGCGCTCACCGACCTCAAGCGTGAGCGCGGCGTCGCGCAGGACATCGACCTGGCCGCCGACGACTTCCGGGCGCTGGTCGACACGTTCAAGGGCATCTACGAGGCGGAGATCGGGAGCGGCTTCCCGCAGGACGCCGGCGAGCAGCTGGCGCGGGCCGTCCGCGCCGTCTTCGACTCGTGGGACACGCCGCGCGCGCAGGTGTACCGGCGCGCCAACAACATCCCGGACGACATTGGAACCGCCGTGAATGTCGTCCAGATGGTCTTCGGCAACAAGGGCGACCGCTCGGCGACCGGCGTCTGCTTCAGCCGCAACCCGTCGACGGGCGAGCCGGCGCTGTTCGGCGAGTTCCTCCGCGACGCCCAGGGGGAGGACGTCGTCGCGGGGATCCGCACGCCCGAGCCGATCGACCGCATGGCCGAGATGCTCCCCGACGCGTTCCGCGAGCTCCAGGACAACGTACGCCGGCTCGAGGAGCACTACCGCGACCTGCAGGACATCGAGTTCACGGTCGAGGAAGGGCGGCTCTACCTCCTCCAGACGAGAACAGGAAAGCGCACGGCGGCGGCCGCGCTCAAGTGCGCCGTCGACATGGTCGACGAGGAGCTGATCTCGCGCGAGGAGGCGGTGGCGCGGATCGACCCCGCACAGGTCGACCAGCTGCTGCACCCGATGATCGACCCGAAGGCCGACGTCGAGGTCGCTGCCCATGGCCTGAACGCGTCGCCGGGCGCCGCCAGCGGCGCGATCGTGCTCGACGCCGACAGCGCGGCCGAGCGCGGGAAGGGGGGCGAGTCCGTGATTCTCGTCCGCTGGGAAACGACGCCCGACGACATCCACGGGCTGATCGAGGCGGCGGGCGTGCTGACCGCGCACGGCGGCATGACCTCGCACGCCGCGGTCGTCGCGCGGGGGATGGGAAAGCCGTGCGTCGCCGGCTGCGACGCGCTCTCGATCGACGTCGAGGCGAAGACGGTCGACATCGCCGGCCACGCACTGCGGGAGGGCGACACGATCACGATCGACGGCGGCACCGGCATCGTCATCGTCGGCGCCGTCGACCTCGTGCCGCCGCAGCTGAACGAGGACTTCGAGACCGTGCTCGGCTGGTCCGACGACATCCGCCGGCTCGAGGTGTGGGCGAACGCCGACACGCCGGAGGACGCCGTGCGCGCGCGCGAGTTCGGCGCGGAGGGCATCGGCCTCTGCCGGACGGAGCACATGTTCATGGCCGAGGAGCGGCTGCCCGTCGTCCGCGAGATGATCCTTGCCGACGACGAGGACGGCCGGCTGCGAGCGCTCGAGCGGCTGCTGCCGATGCAGCAGTCCGACTTCGAGGGGATCTTCGAGGCGATGGCCGGGCTCCCCGTCGTGATCCGGCTGCTCGACCCGCCGTTGCACGAGTTCCTGCCGCCGATCGACCAGGCGACCGACGAGCACATGGCCGACCGGATCCGCTCGCTCCACGAGGCGAACCCGATGCTCGGGACGCGCGGGTGCCGGCTGGGGCTCCAGTGGCCGGAGGTCTACGAGATGCAGGTGCGGGCGATCATCCGCGCCGCGGTCGCCGTGCGCGAGCGCATCGGCCAGGCGCCGCTCGTCGAGATCATGCACCCGCTCGTCGGCTTCGCGGAGGAGCTGAAGCGCCTGCGCGCGCTCACCCTTGCGGCCGCCGCGGACGAGGCGGAGCTCGACTTCCAGGTCGGGACGATGATCGAGCTGCCGCGCGCCTGCGTGCGCGCCGACGAGATCGCCGAGTACGCGGACTTCTTCTCGTTCGGGACGAACGACCTGACGCAGACCGCGCTCGGCTTCTCGCGCGACGACGCCGAGGGCAAGTTCCTGACGCATTACCTGCAGGACGGCATCCTGAAGCGGAACCCGTTCGAGACGCTCGACCAGTCGGGCGTCGGCGACCTCATGCGGATCGCGGTCGAGCGCGCGAGGGCTGTCAAGGAGCTGAAGATGGGGATCTGCGGCGAGCACGGCGGCGAGCCGGCCTCCGTCGCGTTCTGCCACCGGCTCGGCCTCGACTACGTCTCCTGCTCGCCCTACCGCGTCCCGGTGGCGCGGCTCGCGGCCGCTCAGGCCGCGCTCGCCGAGTCGGGCGTCACGGCCGCCGTCGCCGGCGGATAGCACGGCACTCGCGCGGCTCCCGCGCAGATCACAGGGAACGGGCGATATGGATTCGCGAACTTCCTGCTTAGAATCGATTTTTTCGGGGGCACGACTCTTCTATGGCCGACGTACCTACCTGGCATCCGTCCACGCTGCACCAGTACGGGCGCGTCCTGCGCCGGCGCAAGTGGGTGGTCATCCTCTGCACGCTGCTCGTGCCGGCTGTCGCCGAGCTCGTCGATCACGAGGCGGCGCCGCGCTACGAGGCGACGGCCAGCGTGCTGCTGATCCAGCAGAGCGACCCGGGGGCAGCGTCCACGCCGTCGCTGGCGGCGGCGCTCACCGACCCGGAGCGGTTCGCGAAGACGGAAGCTGCCGTGGCCCGGTCGCCCTACGTCGCCAAGCGCACCGTCCAGGCCGCGGGCGTCGGCGGCCGGACCGCCGACTCGTTCCTCGCCGTCTCGAGCGTCACGCCGTCGGAAGGCGCCGACGTGCTCGTGTTCCGCGTGACCGACGGCGACCGGCAGCTCGCGGCTCGCCTCGCCAACAAGTACGTCGACGAGTTCATCCGCCACCAGCACCGGATCGACGTCAACTCGATCACGCGGACGCGGCGCGGGATCCAGCAGCGCCTACGCACGCTCGAGCTCGGCGGCGACTTCGGATCGGCGCTGCACAAAGCTCTTGCCCTCAAAGACCAGCAGTACGGCGCGCTCCTGGCGCTGCAGGGCGACCCGGCCTTCCCGATCCGCACCGCGTTGTCGGCGGAGAAGGTCAGTCCGCGGCCCGTGCGCGACGGACTGGTCGGCGTCGTGTTCGGCTTCGTGCTGGGCGCAGCGCTGGCGTTCCTCTGGGACTCGCTGGACACGCGCGTCCGCTCCGCCACCGAGGCGTCGACGCTCCTCGGGCTCCGGCTGCTCGGCCGCCTGCCCAGGCCGCGGCGGCGTGAGCGGGAGGGGGTCGTCATGCTCGCCGCGCACTCGAGCGCCGCGGCCGAGCCCTACAGGGTGCTCCGCACGAGCACGGAGTTCGCGCAGCTGGACGCGGACGCGCGCCTCGTGATGATCACGAGCGCGACCAACCGCGAGGGGAAGTCGACGACGGCCGCGAACCTGGCAGTCGCGCTCGCGGCGGCCGGTCGGCACGTGAACCTGGTCGACCTCGATCTGCGCTATCCCGCGATCGCGTCCCGGTTCGGCCTCCGCGAGACGCCCGGGGTGACCGACCTGGCGCTGGGCCGCCTGACGCCGGCCGAGGCGACCGTTCGCATTCCGCTCCCGCCTCCCGAGTCGGTGCCCGGCGACGGGTACGCGGGCGACGGCAACGGCAGGCGACCCCGCGAGCTGCGCGTCCTCCCGTCCGGGTCGCGCCTGGCGGACCCGGGCGAGTTCATCAGCAGCGAGGCGCTGGCCAAGGTGCTCGCCCAGCTGCGCGACGAGGACCGCGAAGCCATAACGCTGATCGACGCGCCGCCGCTGCTGGGTGTCGGTGACAGCCTCGCGCTGACCGCCTACGTCGATGCCGTCATCGTCGTCGCGCGGCTGGGCGTGGTGCGGCGCTCGATGCTGGAAGAGGTGCACAGGCTCCTCTCCGAGACGCCGGTGCTCCAGCTCGGTGTCGTCGTGACGGGCGCACGAGCGGAGAAGAGCTACTACGACTCCGGCTCCCGCGGCGGCCGGCGACGGGCTTCCCGGCCGCCGGCGCGCGCCCCCAGCGTCACGCGGGTGTAGGCGCCGCGCCGCCGATCACGACCGTCCGATGATGCTCGCGGCCAGGCAACGGGAGTCGGCGACCGCCTACGTCGTTGCGGCCCTCGCGGCGCTTGCCGCCGGTGCGACCGTGGCGGCCCGGCCGGCGCTGGTCCCGGCGTTTGCGATCGCCGTCTGCGCGCTGGCCGCGCTGACGGCGCTCGGATCGGCCGCGATCGCCCGGGTCGCGGTGGCGGCGATGCTCGCCCTGTCTGCGAGCGCCGACGTCTTCGGCCGCATCGGTGCGGGCCCGACGAGCGCCTACTCGTGGGTGACGGTCGGCATCCTCGGGCTGGTCGCGATCCTGATCCTCACGCGGCCCAGGGTCACGCTCGAGCCGGGAGCCGCCCAGGCGTGCCTGATCGTGTGCGTCTTCCCCCTGTACGCGGTGGTGGCCGCCGCATGGCATCCGCTCGGCATCACGGCGGCCCAGAACCTCCTGGTCTACGTCGGCTTCGCGCTCGTCTTCGTCTTCGCCGTGCGCACCGCATCGACCGGCGAGCTGACCGGCGCCTTCCTGCGCGAGGCCCTGTTCTTCACGTATGCGGGAGCGGCGGCGCTCTACGCCGGGAGCCTGGCGATCGACGGGCTCGGCGGCGGCGCGATCCTCGGGGCGCGCTCGTTCGCGCTCTTCGCGCTGACGGGGATCGCGTGGAGCGCGGCATACGCGCGCCACGGCTTCCGGCGGGAGGGAGTCCTCGCGCTCGTGCTGCTGCTCCTCACGCTGCTCAGCCTGTCGCGCATCGCGTTCGCCGCCGGCCTCCTGGTCGCGCTGCTCGCGGCGCTCGACTTCAGCAGCGCCGGCCGTGCGAACCGGACGCTCGCGTTGATCGCCGGCATCGCGGTCGTCGCCTACGGGGCGGTCGCGCTGTTCAGCCCGTTCTCGGAGCGCTTCACCTCGGGCGACGTGATCACCGTGGCCGGCATCCCCGTGAACGTGGAGGGCCGGCAGGACCTCTGGAAGATCACCTGGGCGTCGGCCCAGGACGGCCTCTGGTTCGGGCAGGGCGCGGGATCGGCGGAGGCGGCGATCGAGCGGGCGACCGGGACGGTCGACCACCCCCACAACGACTACCTGCGGATCGTCCACGACTTCGGCCTGGCCGGGCTCGCGGCGTTCCTGTTCGCCGTGCTCGCGCTGCTCCGCCTCAGCTGGCGGCGGCTCCGCGCAAGCTCGACGGCCGACGACCGCGCGCTCCACCTGTCGGCGTTCCTCGCCCTGCTGGCTTTCTGCGCCGCGATGGCCACGGACAACCCGATCGTCTACCTCTTCGTCGTCACGCCGGTGGCGCTCCTGCTCGGGACGTCGGCGGCCGTCGTGCCGGACGAGCCAGAAAGGTAGGCGCGTGACGGCGCGCGCCCGCTCGATCGGCGCAGCCCCCGGGCAGCGCGTGCGCCGGGGCCAGTTCGCGTGGGGCTTCGTCGACCAGACGATCGCGTCGGGCACGAGCTTCGTGCTGACGCTCGCGGTGGCCCGGGGCACGGGCCCGTCCGGCGTGGGGGCGCTCGCCGTCGCGTGGGCTGCATTTCTCGTCCTGCTCGGCGCCCAGCGTGCGCTGCTCGTCGAGCCGTTCCTCACGCGGCGCTCGTCCGCGCACGTTCCCGACGAGCGGGCACTCGGAGCGTCGCTCGTGCTCTCGATCGCCGCGGGCCTGGCCGGCTCCGGCGCGTTCGCGGTCGTCGCCACGATCGGGAACGGCTCGACCTCGGCCGGCTTCAAGGCGTTCGCGCCGTGGATCGCGCCGCTGCTGGCGCAGAACCTGCTGCGCACGGCGGCGTTCCGCTGGGCCTCCGGCGCCGTCGCCGCGTCGGGCAGCGCCGTCTTCCTGGCCACGTTCGCGGTGCTCGCACTCGGAGGGCTCAACGGGAGCCTGCGGAGCCTCGTCGCCGCCTGGGGGCTCGGCGCAGCCGTCTCGATGCTGTGGCTCTTCTTCGCAGGGAAGCGCCCGGACTGGCTCGGGCCGCTGGCCGCCGCCCGCTGGTGGAAGTCCGAGTCGCTGCACTTCGGCGGCTATCTGCTCGCCGGCGTGTTCGTGACCGCGATCTGCGCCTACGGGCTGCTCGGGGGGCTCGCCGCAATCGCCGGGACCGCGGACGTCGGCGGCTACCGCGTCATCGAGTCGGTCTTCTCGCCGCTGTCGCTCCTGGCCGTCGCGCTTGCGAATCCCGGGTTCAGGGCCATGCGCGAGTCCTGGCAGTCCCGTCCCGGAGCCGCCCTCGCCCTCGCGCGCAAGATCAGCGCCGTCGCGGTGATCTGCATGGTGGCGTACGCCGTCGTCGTCGGCGCCGCCCAGGATCTCGTGTTCCGCCTGTTCGGCGAGGAGTTCTCCGCCTACTCCGACCTGATCCTGCCGATCGCGATCGCCCAGACCCTGCTCGCCGCCGCGATCGGGCCCGAGACGCTCCTCCGGGTGGCCAGGAAGGGCGGCGCCGTGGTGCTGGTGGGAGCGGGCGGCCCGGCGCTCGCCCTTGTCATCGGCCTGCCGCTGGCCGCCCTGGTCGGCTTCACCGCCGCCGTGTGGGGCATCGCCCTCGCGTTCGTGCCTCCGCTCGTCTGGGCCGTGGTCGCGTCGAAGCGGGCGCTGCGGGCCTGAGCTTCAGCCGGCGAAGGCGAGCCGCGCCGCGAGGATCCGGATCTTGAGGTCGCTCCGGCGGTCGAACGAGCCGCCGAGGATCGACAGGGCGTAGGAGGCCGAGAACGAGTCGTCGAGATTGTCCCGGCGCAGGAGCAGCCGGTTGCTCCGCGGCGTGGTCGGCCCGCCGATCGCGGTGAAGCAATGCGCGTACGTGCGGGCGATCAAGGCGTAGCCCGCGCGTGAAAGGGCCGAGTAGTTCCCGTACGGGATGGCGAACGCGGACGCCTCGCCCGGCACGAGCGACTCGATGATCTCCTTCGGGGCGCGGACCTCCTGCTCGTAGGAGCGCGCGTCCGGCAGGCCGACCAGGCGGGCGTGGGTGTGCGAGTGGGGCATGATCCCGTGCCCCTGTGCGGCCAGCTCGCGGAGCTCGTCGCGCGCCGACCGTGCGGTACTCCTCCTCGCGCAGGTCGCGGCCGTTGGGAAAGCGCTTGGCGAGCGCGTGGGCGTGCTGCTCCTCGGCGCTCATGTCGAGCACGGCCGTCGGGATGAAGAAGAGCGTTCGGATCCCGCGCGGCGTCAGCTCGCCCGCGATGAACTCGTAGCTCGACCGCAGGCCGTCGTCGAACGTCATGAGGACCTGGCCGCGCGCCGGCGGCTCAGCCGGCGCCGTCCCGTCGACGAGCGCGAAGTACTGCTCCGGCGTGATGAAGGCGGCGCGGTCGCCCATCGCGTCGACGACCGAGGCGAAACGTGCCGTGTTCTCGCTGAAGACCCCGTGCGTGACCACGGCCCGGGTGTGAGGTCCAGAGGGCGTTCGGCGTCTCATCTCAATGCAGGGGCATGCCTCGTTCGAGGGATCGCATCGCCTCCTAGACGCGGCGATACAGGGACGGAACCGGCGCCTTCGCTGGTCAATCGAGCCGCCCCCGAGATTGCCCTCTCCCAGCGAGGTATTCGTGAAGCACGTCGCGCTGCTGGCGACCCTAACGTACTTGGTGCTCGTGGTCGGCCCTTCGATGGCAGGCGCACGTCACGCCGCGCGGGCCGGGACGTCGACGAGCCCGTCGCCGGCGTGGGACGTCCAGGTCGGGCCGCGCCCGGACGGGGAATGCGCGGGCGTCTCCGTGGAAGCCGCCGACGCACTCGATGCGGCGGTCGGCGCCAATCCGCCCGGGACGACCTTCTGCCTGCGCGCGGGCGTGCACCGGCTGGCGGCTCCGATCGTCCCCAAGGCGGGCGACCGGTTCGTCGGCGACGTCGGCGCGATCCTGAGCGGCGCACGGCCGGTCACCGCGTTCGACCAGGCCGGCCCCTTCTGGGTCGCCGGGGGCCAGACGCAGACGAACCCGGTTCACAAGGGCATCTGCGAGCCGAAGTACGGCGATCTGTGCACCTACAACGAGGACGTCTACGTCGACGACCAGCCGCTGCAGCGCGTGGGGTCGCTGGGCGCGCTCAAGCCGGGGTCGTTCTTCTTCGACTACGGGGCCGGCCAGATCTTCCTCGCGCAGGATCCGACCGGCCACCAGGTGGAGGTGGCTGCCACGCGCGCGGCCTTCATGGGCTGGGCCACGGACGGCACGGATGTCACCGTCCGCAACCTGGTCATCGAGAAGTTCGCCAACGAGGCGCAGCTGGGTGCGGTCTCGTGCGGCCAGCGCTGGCACGTCGAGCAGAACGAGGTGCGGCTGAACCACGGCACCGGCGTCCAGAACGCCGCCGTCGCGGTCGGGAACTTCATCCACCACAACGGCCAGCTCGGCCTGTCGGACGGCGGGAAGCTCGTCGCCGACAACGAGATCGCCTTCAACAACACGATGCACTTCAACCCGCCGTGGGAGGCGGGCGGCGCCAAGTGGGTGTTCACGGACGGGCTGGTCGTAAGGCACAACTACGTCCACGACAACCACGGGCCCGGCCTCTGGAGCGACATCGCGAACATCCGCACGACGTACGACCGGAACCTCGTCGTCGACAACAGCGGCTCGGGCATCGTCGACGAGATCAGCTACCGGACGACGATCACGAGGAACGTCATCCGCGGCAACGGGCACGGCGTCGCGCCCGGCTGGCTCGACGGCGCGGGCATCCTGATCGAGTCGGCACCGGACGTCACGGTCTCGGACAACGTCCTCTCCGGCAACGCCAACGGCGTGACGATCGTGCAGGAGGACCGGGGCAGCGGGCCGCACGGCCCCTACAAGGTGCGGAACATCAGCGTCCGCCACAACAACATCGGCATGTCGCGCGGGCGGACGGGGATGGCGCAGACGGTCAACGACGCGACGTACTTCAGGCGCAACATCCGCTTCGCCGGGAACCGCTACCACCTTTCCTGCGGGTCGTCGGCCCCGTTCGCCTGGCGGAGCCCGCGCGGGCGCGACCACGACGGCCACCTCACGGTCCGGGAGTGGCGGGCCGTCGGCCACGACAGGACCGGCGCGTTCGTGCGCTGCGTGGCGAGGAACGGCTGGCGGCAGCCGGCCGCCGGCCGGGACGGCTGGCGCCGCGCGAGCTAGGGCGTGACCAGCGCGCCGTGGCGCGTGCGCGGGACGAGGTACCGCCCGCCGCGCTCGGCGTAGAACGGGACGAGCTCGAGGCGGGCGCCTGAATGCTTCAGCAGCGCTTCGGCCTCGCGCCGGCGGTAGCTCGTGTTGCCGGCGAAGGTGTCGCGGAGCACCCCCATGCGGCGCACCGGGTTGTGCCACCAGTTGTGGAGGTCGACGAGCGCGAAGCCGCCGGGGCGCAGGCTCCGCAGCAGCTGGGCGAGGAGCGCCTGCTCGTGCAGCGGCCCGCGAATGAGCGTGTCGAAGCAGACGATCGCGTCGAGCGACGCCGGGAACGGCGAGAACAGGTAGTCGACGCGCAGGAAGACGATGTTGTCGACGCCCTCCCGCTCCGCCCGCGCGAGGGCGTAGCTCAGCGCGTCGGCCGAGATGTCGCAGTGCAGGACGAGCGGGTAGCGGCGCGCGTAGGCGAACGTGTGGTTTCCCGGCCCGGCCGAGATGTCACAGATGACGCGGATCGGGCCGGGTCGCCTCGCGAGCGCCTCGAGCGACCACTCCACGTGCCGCAGCGTGCGCCGGCGCGATCGCTCGCTCAGCGAGGCCGGATCCGCCCAGGGAGCGCGTTCGACTCCCTCGCGGTAGGTCTCGGCCGCCGCCGCGAGGTAGTGCGTCGCGTAGTCGTCCGACGATCCCGGGAGCAGGACGCGGTTCGGCGGCGTCAGGTCGGCGACGCGCTCGCCGAGCACCGCGTACTCGGCGGCGCACAGCGCGCAGACGAGCGCGTCGCCGGCGCGCGCGAGCGCCCCGCCGTCGAGGGGGCAGGCGATCGTGCCGTTCTCTGTCAGCTCCCGGATCCCGTGCATCAGCTCGCCCGTCTCGTTCTTTACAGGGACTGTCCCTGTAAAGACGCTCCGCACCGCGCGCGGTTCGTTTCCTAACAGGGACTGTCCCTGTAAAGGCGCTTCGCACCGCGCGCGGTTCGTTTCCTAACAGGGACTGTCCCTGTAAAGGCGCTTCGCACCGCGCGCGGTTCGTTTCCTAACAGGGACTGTCCCTGTAAAGATGCTCGCACCGCGCGCGGTTCGTTTCCTAACAGGGACTGTCCCTGTAAAGACGCTCGCACCGCGCCGCGGTTCGCTTCCTAACAGGGACTGTCCCTGTAAAGAGGTCACTGCGCGCGTTCCGGCGCTCGCCAACAGATTCCCGCCCGTGCTGCAGTCTGTCACCAGGTCGGGCCGCGCCGCCGGGGCCCTTGCCTCGCCAAAGTAACAGAGTGTTACTTGGTTCGAGGGCGGCGCGCGGCGGGCGCTCGGAGATCCGGCTGCGAACCGCCAGACTGAGGCTGTGGGGGGAGTCGAGGTTCTCTACATCGGCGGCGAAGGGCGCAGCGGGAGCACGGTCCTCGCGGCGCTGCTCGGTACCTGGCCCGGCTTCGTCTCGGTCGGGGAGATCCGCGGCGTGTGGCGCGCGCTCGACACGAACGAGCGGTGCGGCTGCGGCGCCAGCTTCTCGGCCTGCCCGTTCTGGACGGAAGTCGGCGAGCGCGCGTTCGGCGGCTGGGAGCGGATCGACCATCGGCGGCTGATCGACGCCGACGCCCGGCTTGCCCGGCACCGGCAGATCGCGCGGGTCCTGCAGGGCCGGCGCTCGCGCCGCTTCGGCGCGGCGTACGCCGAGCTCACGGACGCGCTCGCCCGGCTGTACCAGGCGGTCGCCGGCGTCTCGGACGGGGCGACGATCGTCGACTCCACCAAGGATCCGCAGTACGCCCTCATCCTGCGCGGCGTGCCGGGGCTCGATCTCCGGCTCGTCCACCTCGTCAGGGACAGCCGCGCCGTCGCGTTCTCGTGGGCGAAGAAGGGCGTCGAGCGGCCGGAGTACGCCGACCTTCCCGAGCTCCGCGGGACGCCGATGAACACCCAGCCGGTCCGGCGGTCGGCGCTCGAATGGTCGGCCAAGAACCTGATCCTCGAGGGGCTCGCGCGGAGCCTCCCGCATCTCCGTGTGCGCTACGAGGACCTGTTCCCCGATGCACGGCGCGAGCTTCCCCGCATCGTCGAGCTCGCCGGGGACACCGGCCTCGCGCAGTCGCTGCGCGAGGCGCCGGAGCCGCTGACGTCGTTCGAGGCGCTGCCGCTCCACACCGTCGGCGGCAACCGGGTCCGCTTCCGGCGCGGGCCGGTCGAGCTCGCGCGCGACGAGGAGTGGCGGCGCGTCATGCCAGACCGGCAGCGCAACGAGGTCACGGCGCTCACGCTCCCCCTGCTGAAGGCGTACGGCTACCCGATCCGCGTTGGCTGATCGCCCCGGCATCCGTGTCCTGATCGCCGCGCTCAACACCTACAGCGCGCCGTATAACGACGCCAAGCTCGAGGCGGTGGCCCGGCACAGCGGGCCACTGCTCGCAGTGACCGGGAGCGTTCCCACCCTCTGGGGGCCCCCGAGCGGCAATCGCGAAGGAGCCGGCTACCGCGTCGTGGCGCTCCCGGTCGGCCTGGGGTTCAGCAACGCGACCACCCGGCTCAAAGGCTTCGGAGCGATCGCGGAGCGCTTCCAGCCCGGCCTCATCCACATCGAGTGCGAGCCGTGGCAGGCAGTGGCCGTCGACGGCGTCCGCACGGCGCGGCGGCTCGGCGTCCCGTGCGGCGTCCAGTTCGCGGAGAACGGCCCGATGCTGCGCGGGCCGGGTGGGGCGGTCCGGAAGGCGGTTGCGCGTCGCGTCCTCGCCCGCTGCAGCTACGCGATCGGCTGGTCGTCGGGCAGCACAGGCGTCGCGCGGGAGCTGGCGCCCCGCCTCACGCACGCGACGATCCCGGGCACCGGCGTGGCTCCATCCTCGCCGGCCGCGGAGCGCGACTGGTTCAGCCCCACGGTCGTCCCGCGCGTGGCGTTCGTCGGCCGCTTCGCGCCGGAGAAGGGCGTCGAGGACTTCTGCGCCGTCTGCGACCTCGTCAGCGCGCGGCTTCCTATTGCCATCGCCGTCGCCGGCGCAGGCCCGCAGGAGGAGACGATCAGGACGTGGGCGCGCGGGAAGCCGTGGGTCACGGTGCACGGCCTGCTCGGGCGCGACGAGGTGGCCGGGTTGCTGGCCGCCGCCGACGTGCTCGTCGTGCCGAGCCGGACGACGTCATACGTCGTAGAGCAGTTCGGCAAGGCGCCGGTCGAGGCCATGAGCCTGGGCGTCCCCGTGTTCGCCTACGACTGTGGCGCACTCGCCGAGGTCGTCGGCGCCGGCGGCGTCATCGTCGGGGAAGGCAGGCAGCAAGACATGGCCGATGCGCTCGTCGCACACTTCGGCGCGAAGCAGGACACGCGCGCCGAGCTCGCCGCCGCCGCCCGCGCGCAGGCTGGACGCTTCTCGGAGGAACGCCTGGCCGGCGAGCTGCTCGCTGTCTGGGACGGCGTCCTGGGCCGGGCCAGCTGATGCGGATCCTGGTCGTCCACAACCGGTACCGCTCGGGCCAGCCGAGCGGCGAGAACACCGTCGTCGACCGCGAGGTCGAGCTGCTCCGCGAGGCCGGCCACGACGTCGCCGTGTACTTCAGGACGAGCGACGACATCGCCGGGTGGGGGCGCGCACGCCGTGCAGCGGTCCCCATGTCGGTCGTCTGGTCGCGGCAGAGCCGCCGCGAGGTCGCCCGGTTGGTACGCCGGCAGCGCTCCGAGGTCGTCCACGTCCACAACACGTTCCCGCTCATCAGCGCCGCCGTGCTCTCCAGCGCCCGCGGCGCCGGCGCGGCCGTGGTCGCGACGCTGCACAACTACCGCCTGCTCTGCCCGCAGGGCCAGTTCCTGCGCGACGGACGGACGTGCGAGGACTGCCTCGGGAAGGTCCCCTGGCGCGGCGTGGCGCACGCGTGCTACCGCGATTCGCGCGCCGCGACCCTGCCCATAGCGGCGGGGATCCAGGTGCACCGCACACTCGGCTCGTGGAACCGCAACGTGGCGCGCTTCGTCGCGCTCACGGGCTTCGCGAGCCGGAAGCTCGTCGAGGGCGGGCTGCCCGAGAGCCGCATCTCGGTCCTGCCGAACTTCGCACCGGAGGCGCCGCAGCGGGAGGGCCCGGGCGACGTCTTCGCGTTCGTGGGCCGGCTGTCGGAGGAGAAGGCCCCCGACGTGCTCGCGAATGCGTGGGACCCGTCGCTCGGGCGCGTCGTGTTCGTCGGCGACGGCCCTCTGCGCGAACGGGTGTCGGCCGCGCTCGCGCCGCACGGGGAGTCGGCCGCGTGCCTGGGCGCGCTTCCGCCGGGCGAGACCCGGGACCTCATCGGCCGCGCCCGCGCGGTCGTGCTGACGAGCCGCGTCTACGAGGCGTGCCCGTCGGTCATCGGCGAGGCCTACGCCGCCGGCGTGCCCGTCGTGGCGCCCGACTTCGGCTCGTTCACCGACCTCGTTGCCCACGAGGAGACGGGGCTCCTGTTCCCGCCTGGCGACGCCTCCGGGCTGCGGGCCTGCCTGCGCCGGCTGGCCGACGATGAGCTCTCGACCCGCCTGGGCGAGGGGGCGCGGCGCCTGTACGCGGAGCGGTTCTCGCCCGAGCGGCATCGAATCGAGCTGGAGGCGATCTACGATCAGGCCCTCGAAGGGGGCGCGAGCGAGTGACCGAGGAATCAGCCGAGTTCTGGGCCGCGTACCAGCCCGGGATGCGGGATACGGAGCACGCCCTCGGCTCGCCGGAGTTCTTCGCCGACACGGAGCGCGAGCGCTACGCGCGGGAGGCGCACATCCCGGGCGTCGTGCGGTTCGGCGACTGGGCCGGCAAGGACGTGCTCGAGGTCGGCTGCGGCATCGGCACCGACGGCATCCAGTTCGCGCGGGCAGGGGCGCGGTACACGGGCGTCGACCGCAGCCCGACCGCGCTCGAGCTCGCCCAGCGCCGCTTCGCGCTCGAAGACCGACCAGCCGAGTTCCACTCTGTCGCCCTGCCGAAGCTCGACTTCGCGCCCGAGTCGTTCGACCTCGTCTACTGCCACGGCGTCATCCACCACATCGAGGCGACGGCCGAGGCGGTCGAGGAGTTCCGGCGCGTCCTGCGCCCGGGCGGGCAGGCGCTCGTGATGCTCTACCACCGGGGCTCCGTCAACTACCGCCTCTCGATCCTGGTCGTCCGGCGGCTGCTCGCGGGCCTGCTGATGTCACGTCGCGCGGCGGGGATCGTGGCGCGCGCGACCGGCGAGGACCCGGCCGTGATCGAAGGGCACCGGACGCTCCTGCGCGAGCACGGGCTCGGGTACCTCACGGACACGAGCCTGTTCCTCTCCAACAACACCGACGGCCCGGGGAACCCGCTCTCGAAGGTGTACTCGGGCGCCGAGGCAGAGGCGCTCTGCTCGCGGTTCACCTCGGTCACGACGGAGGTTCGCTACCTCAACGCGCGCCTGTACCCCGGCGGCGCGCGGCTCGGCGCGTCGCGGCTCGGCCGGGCGCTCGGGCGCCGCTGGGGCTGGCACCTCTACGTGCGCGCGGTCAAGTAGCTGGGCGCCGAATTCGGCGCTCCGTCCAGGAACGCGCTGTGCCACAGCTCGAGCGTGAGCAGCTGCCAGAGCTGCAGCGCAGTGTCGCGCCGGCCCTGCTCGAAGGAGGCGATGAGCCCGTCGACCGCCGCCGGCTTGAACAGGCCCCGCTCGCGCACGCGCGCGGGCGAGAGCAGCTCGTGCATCAGCGGCCGCAGCTCGTTCCGCAGCCAGCCGCGGGCCGGGGCGGAGAAGCCGGCCTTCGGCCGCGTCACGATCTCGGCGGGCACGACGCCGGTCATCGCCTGCTTGAAGAGGATCTTCGTCCGCCGGCCCTGCAAGCGCTGCTCCGGCGTGGAGCGCGCCATCGCGGCGACGACGAGCTCGTCGATCAGCGGGACGCGCGCCTCGATCGAATGCGCCATCGCCATCTTGTCCATGTACGTGAGGTTCAGGGCCGGAAGGAACGTCATCAGGTCGAGATGCATGACCTGGTCGAGCCAGTCGGGGCTGCCCGCCGAATCCAGGTGCTCGCGATGCGCTGACGGAGGCGCAACGACCTCGGCCGCGAGCTCCGGCGTGTACAGGCCGCGGAGGTCGGCGTCGCCGAAGTACGTCAGGTAGCGCAGGTACCCGTCCGGGAACGGCTGCTCGATCCCCGAGGCGAACTTCTGCGCGTTGCGGCCGATGCGCGGGATCGCTCCGGCGCCGGCGGCCGGCAGCAGGCCCGCGGCCCAGGCCGCGCCCCGACGGACGGGAGCGGGCACGTGCCGGAGACGGTGCGCGAGCGCCGCTGCCACGTACCGCGGGTAGCCGCCGAAGAGCTCGTCGCCGCCCATCCCGGACATGAGCACCGTGAAGTCGCGGCTCGCCTCGCGCGCGATGTGGTAGGCCGAGAGCGCCGCGGGATCGGCGATCGGCTCGTCCATGTGCCAGACGACCCGCGGCAGCGAATCGGCGAGATCCGGCTGGAGGATCGCCTCGCGGTAGTCGACGCCGGCGCTGCGCCCGTACCTGCGCGCGTAGCGCAGGTCGTCGCCCACGACGTCGTAGGCGAGGTCGCGATCGGAGAAGCCGACGGTGAAGCAGGCGGGCGGCAGCGGAGCCATGTGGCGCCGCATGGACTCGACGATCGCGGTCGAGTCGATGCCGCCCGAGAAGAAGGCGCCCAGCGGGACGTCCGCGACCAGCTGCCGCGCCACCGCCGCGTCGACGGCCTCGCGGAGCTCCTCCGCCGTCGTCCGCGGCCCGGCTGCATCGAAGCGAAACTGCCAGTAGCGGCGCAGCGACGTGCGGCCGTCGCGGATCTCCAGCGCCGTGCCGGGCTCCAGCTTGCGGACGCCGAGGAACGTGGTCTGCGGGTCGGGCACGAAGCGCCAGCGCAGGTACGCGTCGAGACCGGCGGGATCCAGCCGCGCCTCGATGCCGCACGCGAGCAGCGCCTTGACCTCGGACGCCGCGACGAGAGCGCCGTCGGGCCGCTCCGCGTAGTACAGCGGCTTGATGCCGAGGCGATCGCGAACGAGCACCGTGCGACCGTCGCGCCGGTCGTGGAGCGCGAAGGCGAACATGCCCTCGATCCGCTCCAGGAGCCCGTAGTCCCACTGCTTCCACCCGTGGACGAGCACCTCGGTGTCGGTGCGCGAGGCGAAGGAATGCCCCAGCGACTGGAGCTCGGCGCGCAGCTCCTGGAAGTTGAAGATCTCGCCGTTGAAGGTGACCCACACGCGCTCGTCGGCGTCCGTCATCGGCTGGAACCCGGCGCTGCTCAGGTCGATGATCGCCAGCCGTGCGTGCGCGAGCACGACGTCGCCCGCCGCCGGCTCGCCCGCGAAGTGCTCGACCGCCACGCCGTCCGGGCGGAAGGTCGCGACGCCCATCCCGTCCGGCCCGCGATGCCGGATCGTCTCGAGCATGCGCCAGCCGTCGGCCGAGCTGACCGGCTCGCGCCCGACGATGGCGGCGATCCCGCACATCAGGCGGCCAGGAGGCGGTCGTAGGCACGTCGGAGCTGCTCCTTCGACCGGTCCCAGGACAGGGCGTCCTCGACGCGGCGCCTGCCGATCACGCCCATCGCCGCGCGCCGTTCGGGATCGTCGAGCAGGGCCTCGATGCAGGCGGCGAACGCCGTGGGCTCGTTGGCCGCCGCGTACAGGGCCGCATCGCCCGCGGACGCGCGCGCCTCGACCAGGTCGTACGCGACGACGGCGCGCGACATCGCCATGTACTCGACGATCTTGTTCATCGTCGAGACGTCGTTGAGCGGGTTCTTGGGATCGGGCGCGAGACCGACGTCCGCCGACGAGAGGATGTGCATGACGTCCTCGTCCGGCAGCCGGCCGGTGAACTCGACGTGGTCGTCGAGCCCGAGCTCGGCCGCCAGCGCACGCATGGCCGGGTAGACGTCGCCCTCGCCGATGAAGATCGCGTGCCAGTCCGCGCGCCGCGTCCGCAGCTCGGCCAGCGCGTGCAGGGCGTGGTCGACGCCGTCCTGCGGCCCCATCACGCCGAGGTAGGCGAGCAGGTGCGCGCGGCCGCGCTTGAACGTCTCGTCGGGCGGCTTCTGGACGAAGCGGCTGAGGTCGGGCGCGCTGCGGACGACGAAGACGTCCTCCAGGCGCCTTCCCGCCGCGGTCGATGCGCGACGCGGCGATACGACTCGTTGGTCGCGATCACGACGCTCGGCGAGCCGGTAGGCGAGCCGCTCGGCCGCCAGCGTGCCGCGGTAGCCGACGTCCTTCCCGCGGGCGAAGCGTGAGAGATACAGCTCGGGGACGAGGTCGTTCTGGTCGTAGACGAACCGGGCGCCGTGGCGCTTCGTCGCGAGCGCCCCGAGCAGCAGGATGTCCGGTGGGTTGGCGGTGTGGACGACGTCGAAGGGGCGGCGGGCCGCGAGCCGCCGGACGCGCTTCGCGATATGCCAGAGCGCGGCGCCGTACTCGCGCGCGTAGCCCAGCGGGCCGCCTTCGGCCGGGCGCAGCGGATAGCGGTCGATCTCGATCCCCTCGATGACGGCGTGCGGCTCGGGGTCGTGCTTGACGCCGCGCGGGCAGATGACGCTGACGTCGTAGCCCCACTCCTTGAGCGCCGTCGCCTCCTGCCACACGCGCCGGTCGAGCGGAACCGAGAGGTTCTCGACCAGGAAGAGAACGCGGCTACCAGGCGACGCCGACATAGCCCTCGCTCCCGCGCCTTCGCTCCGCGTCCGGCAGCCGCACGAGATCGACGAGCAGGCGGCCGTTCGACGACGCCAGAGCGTGAAGAGCTTCAGGGGAGGGAGCGCCGACGACGCAGACGTCGGCGTCGGCGAGCGCCTCGTCGACCGAGCCGACGAGCAGCGCCGAGAGGTGGGGGATGCGCTGCTCGATGTACTCGCGGTTCGCGCCGACGAGCTGCGACAGCGAGACCTCGGGATCGAAGATCTTCAGCTGGCAGCCCTTGCCGAGCAGGCGCTCCGCGAGCTCGACGAGCGGGCTCTCGCGCAGGTCGTCGGTGCCCGGCTTGAACGACAGGCCGATGATCGCCACGCGCCGGCGGCCGTGCGCGAGCACGGCGTCCACGACGCGCTGGAGGTGGACCTCGTTCGACGGGAGGACGCTCTCGAGCAGCGGCAGGTCGACGTCGCGCCGCCCGGCCGCATGCAGGAGGGCGCGCAGATCCTTCGGCAGGCACGAGCCGCCGAAGGCGAAGCCGGGCGTCAGGTACGCCTCGGACACGTTGAGCTTGCGGTCCGCCTTCACGATCTCCATCACGGCGTGCGAGTCGACGTCGAACGCGCGCGCGGCGGCGCCGATCTCGTTCGCGAACGCGATCTTCACGGCGTGGAAGGCGTTGTCGACGTACTTGACCATCTCCGCCACCGGGATCGCGACGCGGAACACGGGGCCGGGCAGGCCGTCGAACAGCGCTGCCACCACGTCGCCGCTCGCCTCGTCGAGCTCGCCGATCACGGTCTTCGGCGGGTCGGCGAAGTCGGCGAGCGACGTGCCCTCGCGCAGGAACTCCGGGTTGGTCACGACGCCGATCGCGTCGCCGACCGGCGTCCCAGCCGCCTGCCTCCAGCGCCGGGATGACGGCGCCCTCGGTCGTTCCCGGCAGGACGGTCGAGCGGACGACGACGGTGTACCGGCCGTCGCGGCCGCGGAGCGCCGCGCCGATCGATTGCGCCGTCCGGACGAGCGCCTGCGTGTCGAGCGAGCCGTTCGGCAGGGACGGCGTCCCGACGCAGATCAGCGCCGCCTCGCGTGCTCTCGACGGCGGCGCGGGCGTCGACCGTCGCGCGCAGGCGCCCGGCCTGCACCTGCTCGGCCACGAGCGGCGCGAGGCCCGGCTCGAGGACGGGCGGCTCGCCGGCCGCGATCAGCTCGACCTTGCGCGGCGCGATGTCGACGCCGACGACGTCGTGGCCGCGCGCCGCGAGGCAGGCGGCCGTGACCGTCCCGACGTAGCCCAGGCCGAAGACGGCGACTCTCATCGCGACAGCACCGCCTGCCGGGCGACGACCGGCTCCCGCGGGTCGTCGAGGTCGATCGCGAGCTCGAGATCGCCCGCTCGGATCTGGGCCCGCCCGCCGACGCGATCGAGCGCGATCGCCCCGGGATCGCGGGCGCCGAGGAAGGCCACGAGGTCGCAGCGGCCGGCGACGCGGCACTCCCAGGCGGCCAGCGGGGCCGGCTCGGCGGATTCCAGCCGTCGCGACCACCAGCCCCGAACGACCGAGAGCGCGGCGGGCGCGGACGCCGCGAAGCGCGCAACGTACGCGAGCTCGCCGTCGGCGAGCAGCTCGAGCAGAGCGCCCTCTGCCGGGACCGCGTCGAGGCGCGGCGCGAACGGCCAGCGCTGGCTGTAGTGGTGCTCGCGGCGCGCGTCCAGGCGGTCGTAGACAAGGACGCCGTCGTCGGTCGCGACGACGACGCGGCGGTGGCGAACCGGATCCTCGAGCCGCCCGTACCCGTCGTGCTCGGCCACGGCGATCCCCCGGTCGAGGTCGACGAGCACCGGCCAGGCGCGCGCGTGCGCGCGCCAGGCGAACGGGCCGGCGCTCTCGGACTGGTCGAGGCCGTCGACGGTCACCGTCGCGTGCGAGGCGGTGCCGCGGAAGTACCGCCGCCGCTCTGCGTCGCCGAAGTAGCTGCCCGTGCCCGGGTCGACGACGATCTCGGCGCCATCCCGGGCCAGGGTCACCGAGAGCGCGTCCGCGTGCCCGTGCGCTGCGATCGCGAGGTACCCGAGCGGCCCGGTGTCGAGCGTGGTGCGCGTGCCCCCGCGGCGGAGGATCACGCGATCGCGCAGCGTCACGCTGCCGGGGCCCTCGGCCGGCGTCGTGGCCTCGAAGCGCTCGCGCCCGGCCGGGCCGAAGAGCCAGAGCGACGTCGCGTCGAGCTCGCCGGCCACGGCACGGGCCTGGGGCGAGCCGAAGCGCGCCGCGATGGCGGCGGCCGTTGCGCGCGGGTCGCGCAGCGGCGCGTCGTCGAGCAGGAGCGCCCGGCCGTCGTCCGCGTCCCCGTATGCCGGCGCCGGCTCGCCCGGGCCGAGCTCCGCCCACAACGCGACGGCACTTCGCTCGAGCGCGTCGCCGATCTCGGCCGGCACGCGCTGCCCGGAGGCGTCCGCCACCGCCATGACGAGGAGCAGGAGGTCGCAGACGAACACGTGGTAGGCGAACGCCTGCTCCGCACCGGTGCCGTCGGCCTGGATCTGGCGCCCGCTCTCCTGCGCGAGACCCTCCATCGCCTCGTCGAGCCACTCCGGCGACCCGGGAAGCTCCGGGGCGAGCATGGCGATGGTGGCAAGGCCGGCAAGCTCCCCGACACGGTGGTTGTTGGCCGAGCTGTGCAGGGCCGGGTCGAAGCCGATCCAGCTCGCGTGCTGATGGAGCGAGGTCAGGAGGCTCGACCGGTCGGCGTCCGGCATCGTCGCGTTCTGCGCGTCCCACGCGAGCGCGAGCGAGATGCCCCGCAGCCCTGCTTCGAAGCCGTTGGCCCACGCGATGCCGCGCCCTACGGGCTGCGTTCCGCACCAATGGACCGCGGAGCGGACCGCGGTGTGCGCGAGGCGGTCGTCGCCCGTCAGCAGGCTCGCCGCGACCAGCTGCGGCAGGAACTGCAGGCGGTTGAGCTCCCAGATCCACTTGGGATCGCCGTAGCGGGCGGTGCGGTAGTCGATGTGCTTGGCGTGGCTCGACGGCCACCGGCGCCCGGACAGCGGATCCGCCGCGAAGTCGCCCAGCAGATCCACCTGGCACCCGGGGTAGCCGAAGAACCGGAAGCGCCCCTGGGCGGCGGCCTCCGCCGCGTCGACGAGCCGGCTCGAGGCTTCGGGAAAGGCCGTCCGAACCTCGCCGGCGCGCTCGCGCGTGAGGAAGCCGATAGCCGGGCGGGGCGGCGTGGGGGGCAGGCCGTCCGCGTGCCAGCGCCGCCGCCAGAGCGGCCGCGCGACGTGCCACGACGCAGCGTCCGCGGCGAAGGCGGCATGGCGCGCCGCGCGACTGCCGACCTCGGCCGTCGACATCGCGCGCAGCCGCTGCGCGTACCAGCCGAGCCTCATACCTCGACCGCCTTGCCCACGGCGAGCGAGTCGACGAGAGCGAGCGTGGCGCGGGTCGACGCGAAGTACGACGACGCGGACGGTGCGGGCTCGTCGCCGCGGAGCGCTGCAAGGAAGCGCGCCAGCTCCGCCCGGTGCCCCTTGTCCTGCGCAGCCTTCGTCACCTGCTTGCGGCCGCCGGCGAAGATCTCGAGCCGCCGGAAGTCGTCGAGCACGGCGGAGACGCCGCCCCCGAACGCCTCGATCCGCTCCTTCGCGAGGCGCGCGTTCCCGTTGCCCGCATAGAGGATCGACCCGACGCTGTCGTCGGCGAAGCGGAGCGTCGCCGTGAACGCGTCGCTGCACTCGAGCGGCCGCTCCGGCTGCGGCACCGCGACGCAGTGCGCTTCCACGGCGTGCGACCCGAGCAGCCAGCCGAGCAGGTCGACGAAGTGGCAGCCCTCGCCGAGCAGGCGGCCGCCGCCCTCGCGCGGGTCGTGCATCCAGTGGTCCGGCGGCAGCGGGCCGGCGTTCACGCGGGCGTGGATCACCCGGCCGGGGACGCCGGCGAGAACGTCCCGCAGGCTTGCGGTCATCGGCGCGAAGCGCCGGTTGAACCCGACCATGAGCAGCTGCTCGCCCACTGCCGCCTCGATCGCGTCGAGCTCGGCATGCGTCAGCGCCAGCGGCTTCTCGACGAAGACGGCCTTGCCGGCCCGCAGCGCGTCGAGGGTGAGCGCGCCGTGCCCCGCATGGCGTGTCGCGATCACGACGGCGTCCAGCGAGTCGTCCGCCAGGATGTCCTCGACCGACCCGGCTCGCTCGAAACCGAAGCGATCCGCGACATCGGTCGCAGAGAGGCCCCGTTCGCTCGCGACCGCTCCGAGCGTCGCCCCGGCCGCCTGGAGCGCGGGAAGCAGGGTGCCCCGCGCGAACGCGCCCGCGCCGACGAGCCCGATCCTGGGCGCTGAAGAGCGGCGACGCGGAAGGCCCAGGCGCGGAACCTCGCGGGTGCGCCCCCTGTCTTCCGGATACTCGAGGAGGACGCCGAAGGCACGGTCGGGTCCGGTGGCCGAGATCGCCTCGTACGCGAGGTGCGCTTCCGTGATCGGGAAGCGGTGCGTCGTGAGGTCGGACGGCGTGACCGTGCCTGCGGCCACGAGCTCGAGGAACGCGTCGAGGTTGCGCTGCTCGGTCCAGCGGACGTAGCCGATCGGCAGGTCGTGGCCGTATTCCTCGTAGTCGCGGTCGTAGCGGCCGGGCCCGTACGAGCGCGACAGGCGGATGTCGAGCTCCTTCTCGTACGCGAGCTTCCACTCGACCGAGACCGGCACCTGGCCGACGACCACGAGCGTCCCGCGATCGCGCGCGAGCCCGGCGGCGAGGACGACCGGGTCGGAGGACGTCGTCGCCGCACAGACGAGGACGGCGTCGAGGCCGGCGCCGCCCGCCGTCTCGCGAATGGACTCGACGAGCCCGGCCGCGTCGCGCTCGAACGCGGCGACGCCGCTCGCCCGTACGCGCTCGACGGCCACGGGATCGCGGTCGATCCCGACCGGGCGACAGCCGGCGGCGCGCAGCAGCTGGATCGCGAGCTGGCCGACGAGGCCGAGCCCGATGACGCCCACGCGCTCGCCGACCGTGACGCGCGCCTGGCGGATCGCGTGCAGGGCGATCGCACCGACCGTCGCATAGGCCGCGTCCGCGAGCTCCACACCGGGCGGAACCTTCGCCACCAGGTTGCGCGGTACTGCGACGACGTCGGCGTGGTTCGCCCAGTCGGCGCCGGCGCACGCGACGGCGTCGCCCGGCGCGAGCCCGGTGACGCCGGTCCCGACGCGGATGACGTGGCCCGCGCTCGAGTAGCCGATCGGCGCGAGCGCGTCGAGCCGGTCGCGGGCGACGGACAGCGCGGTCCGCACTCCTTCGACGCGCGCACGATCGACCACCTTGCGCGCGAGATCCGGCCTCGCCCGGGCCTTCTGGAGCAGGCTCTTCTCGCCGAGCTCGATCTTTGAGCGCTCGGTGCCGGCGCTGATGACCGAGTAGCGGTTGGCGACGAGCACCCAGCCCGGCCGCAGCGCCGGGACCGGGACGTCGCGCACGACGATCGACCCGTCCCGCGGACGCTGCGCGACCTGCCTGCTCGTGTCGCCGGCGTCGGGTGTCGCGCTCACGTGTCCCCTCGCGTCCGCAGCACCGCGGGAAGCGTCCGCAGGAGCAGGCGGATGTCGTTGGTAAGCGACCACCCGGTCACGTAGAGGTAGTCGAGGTTGACCATCTCGTCGAACGGGATGTTCGTCCTGCCCAGGATCTGCCAGGGCCCGGTGATGCCCGGCTTCAGGTCGAGCCGCCGCCGGCCCCAGCTCTCGACGTGCTCGTCCTCCTCGAGGATCAGCGGGCGCGGGCCGACGAGCGACATGTCGCCGAGGACGACGTTGATCAGCTGCGGCAGCTCGTCGAGCGACAGGCGGCGCAGGTGCTTGCCGACCGCCGTCGTCCGCGGGTCGTCATGGATCTTGAACATCCGCGCGTCGCCACCGTCGGCGAGGTGCTTGTTGAGGTGCGCGACCTCGAGCTTCCGCTCGTCCGCGTCCACGACCATCGTGCGGAACTTGTAGATCCGGAACGTCCTCTCGTTGGTGCCCATGCGCACCTGGCGGAAGAGGACCGGGCCGCGCGAGGTGAGCCTGATCGCGACCGCGATCGCGATCAGGAGGGGCGACAGCACGACGAGGGCCGCGCCGCCCAGGATGAGGTCCGTCGCCCGCTTCAGGAACCGCGACGAGTTCGAGAGGCCGAGCGGCGGCAGCCCCAGCAGCGGGATTCCCTCGACGCTGTGGATGCCGACGCCGGGCCCGACGGCGTCGAAGAGACGCGGGACGACGTCGATCTGCACGCGGCGCTCGCGCAGCGAGCGGAGCTGGCCGAGCACCTCTTCGTGCGGCTCGTTGGAGAACGCGATCACGACCCGCTCGACGTCGAACGTGTCGACGATCGAGCAGAGGTCGCGGAGCGGGCCGAGCAGCGTGAGGTGGCCCAGCCCGTTACGACGTTCCTTCGGCAGTCTCGTCGACGAAGCCGACGAGGTTGATGCCGTACTCCGGATGCTGGAGGTACTTGCGCGCGATCAGCTGACCGACGTCGCCGGCGCCCACGATGACCGTGTTCTGGAGGTACTCCGGCCTCCGCCGGCACACCGCGCGCGCCGCGAACCGTCCGAGCGGGATGGCGACGACGGCGAGCACCCAGAAGGCGAACAGCTTGTCAAGATCGGGATGGAAGAGCCCGCTTGCGGCGCCGACGACGTACGCCAGCCAGACGGAGATGCTGACGAGGTGGAAGACGCCGACCACGTCGTCCACCGTCGAGTGATCCGTGCGCTCCTCGTCGCGGTCGTACAGCCCGTACAGGCGGGCGGCGACGACCCAGAGCGGCAGCGCCGCGGCGAAGAACACCCACTGCGGCGTCGGCGTGAGTCGCTCGCCGATCGTCGGCCGCGCCGTGAACCACAGCTGGGCGAGCGCCAGGGCGAGCGCCAGACCGGTGACGTCGGCCACCAGCAGCGCGCGGCGGATGAGCCAGCCGCGTCCCTTGATCGTCGCCTCCAGCGGAGGGTCCGGCGGCGCCACGAGCACGGCAGCAGGCGCGTGCGCGAAATCGCCGCTCGCGTCCCAACCGACGAATGCGTCGGCGCTCTCCTGCGCGCTTTTTGCCAACGCGCTAGCACGGCCCGAAGCCCCCCGGCCCGACACTTCCACCGCAGCCCCCTCCCAGGTCCCGCTCGCGAGGGATTCAACCACTGCACTGCTGAAAACGGAAGGAGCCGCGTGTCAGCGCGTGCGGACGGGCTAGAAGTCGTCGTCGGGCGGCCGCGCGCGGTCCGACCGCTTCATCGTCGGGTGAGCGGCGACGAAGGCGATCCGGCGGAGCTTCTCGCGCCACGGCTCGTCGTCGACGGGCTGCATGTCGAGCAGCACGTTGCGCCGGCTCGCTGGCCGCACCCACGCCGGCCTGACAGATTCAGAAACGGCGAGGGTGGCCGTACCTCGCCTCCGGCGGCTAGAAGTCTTCGTCGTCCAGCCGCTGGGGTGCCCGCGCCGAGTGCTTGCGCGTGGGGTGGGCGCTGACGAAGGCGATGCGTCGCACCTTCGCGCGCCAGGGCTCGCCGTCCGACGGGCGGACGTCGACCGCGATGTTCTTCGCCGCCGCCGCGATCGAGCGCGGGAACGGCAGCATCCAGAAGGGCGTGACCCAGCGCCGGAAATGACGCTCGAGGATCGTCGGCTCGCGCGGTCCGAGTAGGTGCTGAGCCCATAGGCGCGTAGAGGCCGGCCGCCGCCCGTCCGCCAGTAGCCAGCGGGCTGCCGAGTCGGTCGTCCGCCAGATCCCTGCGGTCCCCCACCGTCGCGCAACTCGCTCGAGCTCGGCCGGATCGGCCTGCGCAGCGAGGACGCGGACGTCGATGAGATCGCGCACCGAGCGCAAGGGCAGGTGCTTCCACCCGTGGGCGGCCGTGATGATCGTGTGATGGGCGGGCGAGGGCGCCTCGAGCCCCGGGATAGGGAGGGCCGACGCCACCGCGGCCTCGAAGAGCTCTTCGTTGCCCGGCGCTGCGAGATGGCGTGGCCAGCCGAGCCCGGTATGGATCTCGATCGGCATCTCGACGCCGGGCCACCACAGCGGGCGGAGGTGGTGTGCCCTGTCATGGCTCTCGGTCGCTGTCGTCTGGAAGCCGGCGGCGAGGAGCGAGTCGAACGCGTCCAACGCATTGTCCACGAGTAGGTCGAGGTCGCCGTAGCGCCGGCGCCCGTCAGGGTAATGCGCCGCGATTTCCGGGCCTTTGAGCACGAGCATCCGTCCGGGGTACGCCTCGCGCGCGCGCCTGAGCGCGTCGACGGTGAGCAGCGAAAAGACCTGTGTGGCGCGCTCTTGCCGCAGGAACCTGGCGGGGACCGGGCGGCCGAGCTCGCGCCAGCGCGCCGCCGCGAGCGGTCCCAGGTCGTGCGCGAGGATGGCTTCGTACTCCATCCGGTCGATCAGGCAATCGACCCGGTCCCACAGCGGGGAGCGTCGGTCGAGTGCGATCGAGTCGAGGCGCGCAGCCGCCGGAGTGGAGTCCACTCTCCGACGCTAGCGAAGCCAGGGTGCCGGGAGGCGCTTGGCCGGCGCCGTCATGGCGAGCCCATTTCGAGCGAGAGGCGTAGACCGCGGACGATCTCTTTCAAGTCCTCGTCGTAGTGTGCTCTCGCCTCGTGAAGAACGAGACGCGCTCCGCTCAGATCGTCGTCGCGAACTGCCGCTTCGAAATCGGCGAGTTTGCGGCTAAGGAAGCCGCCCTTGACGACGGCATCGGCTCGTGTGAATGCCGCGGTGGCGTCGGCGGTCGCGCCGCGCTCCAGATGCGCGCGCGCCAGGTAGAGGTACGGGGCCACGTCGAGCTCGAGGCTGTTCGTAACGAAGTCCTGCGAAGGGAGCGGCGTCGCGAGCGTGTACTCCGCCCAGCGGGCGACAACATCCCAGTCGTCGAGCGCAGCGAAGCTCTTCGTCAGCTCGAGACCGAACTCGGGGCCCGGCTCTGAGGTGTCCAGTGCCGTCTTTGCGACTTCGATGCCCGCTTGGACTTCGCCGATGAGCCGGAGACAGCCTGCGAGGCCGAGCTGTGCCTGTCGACGAACCCGGGCGGAATACGTCGGCTCGAATGCCGCGCGTTCGAAATATTCGGCCGCGCGCTGATGATCTCCGCGGAATTTGAGCTCGAGTCCGAGGTTGAGTGCAGTTCGCGAATCGACAGGCACCCCGGACGAAGCGGCGTCCTCAACCTCCTCGAGCAAGAGGGAAAGGTTCCGGTTGCTCCAGATGTCCTCGCGATCACGTGTGCGCTCGTGAATGACCCGGATCTTGTCTCGCGGGACCCGAGCGATTCGCGGCGGCGACCCATCCTGCGGGAGGAGGACTTCGTGGACCCGCCCTACCCATCGGTACCGAGCGGAGCGTCTGACGATCCGCTCTCGCCAGAGTTCGGTGAGGGTGTTGCCGTCGGCGTCTCGGCTGTAGTCGTAGTGGAGCGCGAAACCATCGACGTCGTCGGGAGCGTGGGTGACGAGCGGTCGCAGCCGCTCACCTCCTTCGAGGACGTCATCGGCGTCGAGCCAGAGCAACCACTCTGCATCGGGGGAGGCGAGCGCGAATGAACGATTCCGGGCCCATGCGAAGTCGGAGCGCCACTCGCCACGCTCAACCCGGATCTGACCCATTGGCTCGGAATTGGATACCGGGGCGGCCGCGAGCTTGGATACCAGCTCGAGCGTCCCGTCCGTCGAGCCAGTGTCGTAGAGGTTGACTTCGTCGACGTGCGGCCGGATCGATTTCAGGCACCGCTCGATGGTGTCGATTGCATCTTTGACGATCAAACAGGCCGCGAGTTTCATGAGGACGACACCATCTGCCGCATGGTCACCGGACGTGATCGGGAGCGTCCTACGTGTAGCTCTGGACCGCGTAGTACGAGACGAGCACCGCCCCCAGGGCGACCGCGGCGACCCCCGCGAAGCCGAGCATTCCCGGCCGCCCGTACGCCGCGTGCACCTTGCCGAGCCGCGTGAAGGCGAGCGCGCACAGGGCGCCGCCGATCAGCCCGCCGATGTGCCCGCCGATCGAGATGCTCGCCACGGTGAAGGTGAGGACGAGGTTGATCACGATGATCGACATCGCACTGCCGCCGAGCACGAAGGTCCGTTGCCGCTCGTAGACGAGCGCGGCGCCGAGGATCCCGAAGATCGCGCCCGAGGCGCCGACGGTGAGCGCGTTCTGATCCGTGAGCAGCAGCGCCCCGGCCGAGCCGCACAGCCCCGACACGAAGTAGATGAGCAGGAAGCGCAGGTGGCCCACGGCTGTCTCGACGGGCGTGCCGACCCAGTACAGCATCAGCATGTTCAACCCGAGGTGGAGGAGGCCGGCGTGCAGGAACATGGCCGTGACCATCCGGTACCACTCACCCTCGGCCACGCCGATCGAATGGCCGGCCGCGGGGTCGAACGCCTTGCCGACGAGCGCCCCGTCGATGAACACGCTGCCGCTGTTGTTGCTGAGTGACGCGCCCTCCAGGAGGTTCACGAAGAAGACGCCGACGTTGACGATCACGAGCGCGCGCGTGACGTACGCGCCGCTACCCGCGAACAGCCGGCGGCCGGCGCGCACCGGCGACGGCTTACGCGTCCCGCCCGGGACGCCCGCATGGTCGGGGCAGCGGATCCCGACGGGCGCGAAGACCATGCAGTCGGGGCAGATCCCGCGGCCGCACTCGGAGCACGAGACGCCTGTCTCGCGATTCGGATGGCGGTAGCACCTCAGGGTCTCGGGCACGGCGGCAGCGTACTTAGCGGGTCTGTCCCCAGGTGCTTCAGGGTCTGTCCCCAGGTGTATCGGGGACTGACCAACACAAATGTGACTCGATGTAGACGCCGTCACGTCGTGGGTCTGTCCCCAGGTGTATCGGGGGCTGACCCAAGCGGTTCGATCCGAGCGGCGGCCGAGGGCTCTAACGCTTGGGACAGCCCCCTTCGGGCTGCGCCCTGCGGGGACAGTCCCTGGTTGTATCGGGGGCTGACCCAAGCGGTTCGATCCGAGCGGCGGCCGAGGGCTCTAACGCTTGGGACAGCCCCCTTCGGGCTACGCCCTGCGGGGACAGTCCCACGGCGCCTTGGGTCTGTCTCCGTTCCGGGGACGAGATCGATAGTCCCTGTGTGGGGCAGCCCCCGCGGAAACACCCCCGCGGGGACGAGATCGATAGTCCCTGTGTGGGGCAGCCCCCGCGGAAACACCCCCGCGGGGACAGTCCCTGGTTGTATCGGGGGCTGACCCAAGAGTTCGATCCGAGCCGCGGCCCTCGCGACTGGCCCGTGCCTGGCACTGGACAGGTCCGCGACGGACGGGCGCGCGGGCTAGGTTGCCGACCCGATGCGGGTCGACGTCGCCTTCACGCCGGAGGAGCCCACCGCGGCGCCCGTGGCGATCGTCGTCGACCTGATGCGCGCGACCTCGACGTTCGCGCAGGCGCTCGCGGCCGGCTACCCGCGCGTGCTCGCCGCGGCGGGGATCGACGAGGCGCGGGCGGTGCGCGACGAGCTGGGGGAGGGGCTGCTCGGCGGCGAGCGGAACGCGCTGAAGATCGAGGGTTTCGACGTGGGCGCGTCGCCGCGCGAGTTCCTCGAGGGGCGCGACGTGCCGCTGATCTTCTCGACCACCAACGGGACGCGGGCGATCCTCGCCGCGGCTGCGCGGGCCGAGCACGTGCTGCTCGGCAGCCTGCTGAACCTCGACGCGGTCGTGCGCGCGGCGGCCCAGCGCGGGGAGGACGTGGTCGTCGTCTGCGCCGGCTTCCAGGGACGGTTCGCGCTCGACGACGCCTACTGCGCCGGCCGCATCGTCGAGCTGCTCGACGCCGAGCGCGGCGACGGCGCGAAGGCGGCGGCGCTCGTCGCAGCGGCCTACCCGGATCCGCTCGACGGGATCAACGCGCGGACCTACGGCCCGCCGGGGCTCGAGGAGGACATCGCCTTCGTGGCTCGCGTGAACGCGCTCGACGTCGTGCCGCGCCTTACCGGCATGGTCGCCGGCGCAGCCGAGATCCGCCTCTAGACGACCTCTTCGTCGTCCTCCGGCGGCTCGGGCCGCTTGATCTCGCCGAAGACCTGCTCGTAGCGGGTCATGTTCTCGTTGAGCGCGCGCAGCACGTCGAAGAGCACGGTCACCGGGATCTTCACCCGCGACACGACGCGGCACTCGACGCGCACCGGGCCGTCCGGATCCTCCGGATCGACCTGCGGCGGCTGCGTCACGCCGAAGTCGAGCGTGAACTCGTACGCGGTGTGCCAGACGCTCAGGAAGTTCGCGTAGACGCCGGCCTCGAGCTCGTTCGGCACCTGGATCTGGAACTCGGTGGGGCGCTCCTCGGACTCGTGCTCGCTCATCCGGCGCACCCTACAGCTCTCATGGGTAACCTGGACAAAATGAGGACAAGCGTGGTGCTGTTCACGCGCGACCTGCGCGTCCACGACCAGCCGGCGCTCGCCGCGGCCGCTCGCGAATCGGAGCGGATCGTGCCGCTCTTCGTCGAGGATGCGGCGCTGCGCGCGGAGTTCGGCGCGCCGAACCGGCTCGCGTTCCTGGCCGAGTCGCTGGCGTGCCTCGACGGCGAGCTGCGCGCCCGCGGCGGCGCGCTCGTGGTTCGCCGGGGCGACGTGGTCGAGGAGGTGCGGCGCGTCGTCGCGGAGACTGGCGCCGCTGCGGTGCACCTGAGCCGCGACGTGAGCGCGTACGCGCAGCGGCGCGAGGCGCGGCTCGACGAGGCGGTTGCCCTGCGCCTCCACGACGGCGTTGCCGCCGTCCCGCCCGACGCGCTCGCCCCGTCGGGCGGCGACTACTACAAGGTCTTCACGCCGTACTGGCGCGCCTGGCTCTGCGAGCCGCTCCGCGACCCGGAGCCGCCGCCGGCCCGCATCCTGCTCCCGGACGGGGTCGACCCGGGCACGATCAGCCGCGCCGAGGGCGACTCGCCGCAGCGGCCGCCGGGCGGCGAGACGGCCGGCCGCGCGCGCATGGACGCGTGGCTCCGCGGCGGCATCGAGCGCTACGGCGAGCGCCAGCGGCTCGACCTCGACGCGACGTCGCGGCTGAGCCCGTACCTGCACTTCGGCTGCATCTCGCCGCTCGAGCTGGTTCAGGCCGCCTTAACGGACGCGGAGGGGTTGACCTCGCGGGCGGGTACGGCGCTGGTCGCCGCGGTCGCCGATCGGGTGTCGCTGACGGCGGGACTGTCGGACGCGCTCGCGGGTGTGCGCGAGCGACGCTCGCGCCACGATCCGGGGCGGGTGCTGCGCGATCTCGCGCTCACGCTCGCCGACGGCGGCGACTGCCTGGCCGACCTGCGCTCACTGCGCGACCAGGAGGCGCTCTTTGGCGCGGTCGCCTCCGACGCGACCGCCTGGCGCACGCTGGCCGCCCTCGACGAGCCTCGGCTGCACGCGATCCGGGTGGCGCGCGCCGAAGCGCGCAGGCGGGTGTGGGAGCAGGCGGGCGCGCCGGAGCGGATCGTCCTCGACCTGGATGGGACGCTGGTGACGGCTCACTCCGATAAGCAAGGTGCGGCCGGCACGTACAAGGGCGGCTTCGGCTTCCACCCGCTGCTCTGCTACGAGGCCGAGACGGGCGAGGCGCTGGCCGGCATCCTGCGGCCCGGCAACGCCGGCTTCAACACCGCTTGCGACCACATTGAGCTGCTCGAGCGCGCGCTCGCCCAGCTGCCGGCCGAGGCGGTCGGGCCTGGCCTGCTCGTGCGCTGCGACCGCGGCGGCGCCACGCACGCCTTTCTCGACCACGTCGCCGGGCGTGGCCTGCGCTTCACGGTCGGCCTTGACCTGACCGAGCCGGTCAGGGAGGCGATCCTCGCCCTGGCCGAGTCGGCCTGGCAGCCCGCGACAGCCTCCGACGGCGACCAGCGCGAGGGCGCCTGGGTGGCCGAGCTGGCGCTCGAGCTTTCCTCCTGGCCGGCGGGCACGCGGGCGATCTGCCGGCGCGAGCGCCCCCACCCCGGCGCCCAGCTCTCCTTCACGGACGCAAACGGCTACCGCTTCCAGGTCTTCCTCACCAACCAACAAGGCTCGCGGCTCGCCCGCCTCGAGCAGCTGCAGCGTGCCCGCGCCGCCTGCGAGGACCGCATCCGCTGCGGCAAGGAGAGCGGAGTGGAAGGGACAGTCCCTGTTAGGAACGAGGCGCCGGGGCGGGGTGCCTTTACAGGGACAGTCCCTGTTAGGAACGAGGCGCCGGGGCGGGGCGTCTTTACAGGGACAGTCCCTGTAAAGGGCCCGGCGGACGCGTTCGTCCGCGAGGTCGCCTGGCGCGACTTCTACGCGCAGCTGCTCCTCCACCGGCCGGAGACGTCCCACGACGACTTCCACCCGCGCGGCGACGCGTGGGACGGCGACGAGGAGCTTCTCGACGCCTGGCGCGCCGGCGAGACCGGCTACCCGGTCGTCGACGCGGGCATGCGCCAGCTCCGCGCGGAGGGCTGGATGCACAACCGGGCCCGGCTCATCACCGCCTCGTTCCTGACGAAGCACCTGTACCTCGACTGGCGGCACGGGGCCGCGCACTTCTTCGAGCTGCTCGTCGACGGCGACGTCGCGAACAACGTCGGCAACTGGCAGTGGGTGGCAGGCACGGGCGTCGACACGCGGCCGAACCGTGTTTACAACCCGACGCTGCAGGCGCAGCGCCACGATCCGAGCGGCGACTACGTGCGCCGCTGGGTGCCCGAGCTGGCGCGCGTCGAGGGCGCGGCCGTCCACGAGCCGTGGAAGCTCCCGGCCCGCGAGCGGCGCGGCTACCCGGAGCCGGTCGTCGACCACGCCTGGGCCGTGCGTCGCTTCCGCGAGCGCCGCAGCGGCCAGCTCAGCCTGACCGACACCTGACGGCCGCGCCGTCCCAGCGCCAGTCGTTCTCCGGCGTGAGGTGCGTACCGCCGAGCCAGCGGTCGAGGCCCAGCAGCTCGACCCGGTCGGCGCGTCCGGCGAGCACCGCACGGCCCTCGTCGGTGAGCTCGAACGAGGTCGCGGCGAAGAGCCGTCCGTCACCGCGCGGAGGCGGGGGCGGGACGCGCCCGCCGCCGGCCGGCGCGACGAGCCGCTCGAGCGCGGCCAGCCGTCGCCACAGCCAGGTGTCGCCGTCGAAAGGCGCCTCCTCGCGCTCCTGGCTCGCGAGGAAGAGCTCGTGCGGCCGGAGCGGGCCGTCCAGGAGCGCCTCGAGCAGCTGCCGCTCGCTGCGCGACAGCCCGTCCCGCGCGGCCGGAAGCTCCTCGAGCAGCCGCTGCAGGGCGGGGCGGAGGAACGGCAGCTCGTCTCCGCCTCCCGCGACGAACGCCGCCAGCGCGGTCGGGTCGGGCGCGCGGAACGCGTCCCACGCGGCCGCAGCCGCAGCGAGAACCGCCTCGTCCACCGGCACGCGCAGCGGCCACAGCGTCTCGAGCTCCTCCGCCGTCAGCTCGCCGAGCCCGTGGAAGTCCGGGCGGCCGTGAAACGTCCCGACGCAGATCAGCTCCGGACGCGCGTCGCCGGCGAGCGCGAGCACGTCGAGGAGCTGAAGCTGGTCGTAGAGGTCGTGCTCGAACCACAGGACGACCGGTGCCGTCCGCGAGCGCGCTCAGGAGGATCTCGTCGCGGCGCTCGAGCTCGGCGCGAATCGCCGTCGCGGTGCCCCAGCCGGCGTCCGCGAGGAAGCGGGCGCGCAGCCGGAGCAGCTCACGCCGCGGCACCGTGCGCACCGGCCCCTCGTGCAGGACGTCGTCCCACGCGAGCACCGACCCGCCGAGCGTCGTCTGCCGCAGCGTGTTGGCCGCGCTCTCGCCGTTCGTGACGTGCAGCGTCCCGAACGCGGGTGCCGGCCGAACGGCCGCGCCGCGCGAGATAGGCAGCGCCGCACGTGCAGCGGTCGAGCGAGTCGCACGCGCACCCGACCACCTGCGCCAGCCCGTCGCGGATGCGACGCAGGCCCGCGATCCTCGCGTCGACCTCGTCGATCTTCGCGGCGAGCCGGATGCGCAGCTCGTCGCTCGCGGCTTCCTGGCGCCGCCCGGTGACGCGCAGGTACTCCTCGATCTCCGCGAGCGTGAAGCCGAGCCCCTGCGCCTCCTTGATCGCGCGCACGAACCGCACCGTCTCGGCGTCGTACGAGCGGTGGCCCGAGTGGCTTCGCTGCGGCTCGGGCAGCAGCCCGCGGCGCTCGTAGTAGCGGAAGGTCTCGACGTTGACCCCGGCCCGCTCGGCCGCCTCGCCGACTCGCATGGGACGACTGTAAACCCGGACCTTGGTACGGATTGCAAGCCGACTAGAGTCGCGACCGTGATCGACCACGTCACGATCCGCGCCTCCGACCGCGAGGCTTCCGAGCGGTTCTACGACACGGTGCTGCCGGTGCTCGGGATCGAAAAGGACAACACGAGCGCGGAGGGGGCCGAGTGGGGCGACTTCGGGCTCTACGCCGCCGGCCCGGGCGAGCCGGTCACGCGCCGCCTGCACGTGGCCTTCGCGGCCACGTCCCGGGACCTGGTCGACAGCTTCTGGCGCGCCGGCACGGGCGCGGGTCACCGCGACGACGGCGAGCCCGGCCTGCGCCCGCAGTACCACGAGGACTACTACGGCGCGTTCCTCCTCGACCCGGACGGCAACAGCATCGAGGGGGTGCATCACGGGAGGCCGCCCCGGGAGGGCGCGTTCGACCACCTCGTGATCCGCGTCGCCGACGTGGCCGCGGCCACGCGCTTCTACGAGCTGATCGCGCCGTGGAGCGGCTACGAGCTCGACCACGAGCGCGACGGCTGGGTGCACTTCCGCGGCGAGGACGCCTGGGTCTCGTTCGTCGACGGGCCGCCTACCGAGAACCTGCACCTGGCGTTCGGCGCGGGCGACAACCGCGCCGTGCAGGAGTTCCACCGCGCCGCCCTCGAGGCCGGCTACCGCGACAACGGCTCGCCCGGCGAGCGGGCCGTGTACCACGCGGGCTACTACGGTGCCTTCGTGCTCGACCCGGACGGCAACAACATCGAGGTGGTGAACCACAATCGCTGAGGAGGCGCGCCTCGAGCGCTCGGAGACAGGCGTGCGGCCGGTCGGCGACGGCTGGTTCGTCGTCAACGCGCGCGAGATGACGTGGTTCCGCACGGACGGCTGCGGCTACTACGTCACGTTCGACCCGGCCGACCGGCGCTTCGACCAGCTCGGGATCGGGCTCGGCATCCTGCGCCCGGGCGAGCCGAGCGCGATGTACCACGGCGAGGACGCGCAGGAGGACTTCCTCGTGCTCGCCGGCGAGTGCCTGCTGCTCGTCGAGGGGCAGGAGCGGCCGCTGAAGCAGTGGGACTTCGTGCACTGCCCGCCCTGGACGGAGCACATCTTCGTCGGCGCGGGGGAGGGGCCGTGCCTCGTCCTCGCAGTCGGCGCGCGTATACCGGGCCGCGGGATCCGCTACCCGGTCAACGAGCTCGCCCTGCGCTACGGCGCCGGCGTCGAGCAGGAGACGACCGACGCGCGCGAGGCCTACGCCCGCTTCGCGGACGACGTGCCCGTGCCCTGTCCGCCCGAGTTCAGCGAGTAGCCGCCGAGCAGCTCGTCGTCCGAGCGCGCTGCGAGGAACTTCGGCACGACGATCCGCCACGCGTCGAGCACGTGCTCGGTGAGCTCCTCGACGCCGAGCGCCTCGAGCCGTGCGACCACCCAGTTGAAGCGCAGGTCGGACTCGCGCGGCAGGCGGAACTTCTCCGGGTAGGTCTGGACGAGCGCGTCGCGCTCCTCCTTCGGGAAGGCGAAGCCCATCTGCGTCTCGTCGCGCGAGAAGGCGGCCCAGACGATCTGGCCGACGCGGAACTTCACGCGGCCGCGGACGACGACCTCGTAGGAGCGTGGGAGCCCGGTCGCGATGGCGCGGACGTCGTCGATCGTCGCCACGAACGGCATCGTGCCGAAATTGGGCCCATCCGGCCTATTGCCTTGCGCCGCGGCGATCCCTAGGTTCGTGCGTCCCCAACGGAGAGGAGCGCGATGAAGCAGTGGAAGACCCAGACGATCGCCCGTGTGTTCGGGGCGATGTACCTGATCACGTTCGCCACGTCGATCCCGGCGCTGATCCTCTTTCAGCCCGTGCTCGACGATCCCGCCGGGTACATCGCCGGCGGCGGCTCCGACACGCGCATCTACCTCGGCGCGCTGCTGGAGTTCCTCCTGATCGTCTCGAACGTCGCGACCGCCGTCGTGCTGGTGCCGCTGCTCAGGCGGCACGACGAGATCTTCACGGTCGGCTACGTCACCGCGCGGATCATGGAGTGCACCTTCATCGCGATCGGGATCATCTGCGTGCTCGGCATCGTGTCGCTGCGCTCCGACAGCCCGGATGCCGCAGCGCTCGCGACGTCGCTCGCCGCGCTGAAGGACTGGACGTTCCTCCTCGGGCCCGGCGTGATGGTCGGCTTCGGCAACGGTCTGATCCTCGGCTGGCTGATGTACACGTCCGGCCTCATGCCGCGGCCCCTTGCGGTGCTAGGGCTCATCGCCGGGCCGCTCCTCATCCTCTCCGGGATCGGGGTGCTCTTCGACCTCTATGAGCCGGGCGCCGGGCCGCAGGGGGTCGCGACGATCCCCGAGGCCGTGTGGGAGCTCTCGCTCGGGATCTACCCGCTCGTCTGGGGCTTCAGGCGGACCCGCGTCGTCGAGGTGTACGAGGCGGCGAGGCAGCGCGACGTCGACCGGGCGCTCGCGCCGGCCGTGGCCGCGGCCTAGCCGAGCCCGCGGGCGAGCTCGCGGGCCCAGCGCTCGACGAGCTCGCCCGCGGAGCCCTCGCGCGCCTGCCGGTAGGCCGTGCCGGCCCAGAGGTTGATGCCGTCGGGGTCGTCGCGCTCGCGCGCGGCCGCGCGGATCGGGGCGGTCAGGTAGTGGAGCTGCGGGTACGCGCTGGGCGCGAACGTGTCGTGCTCGCGCATGAAGCGGTTGACGATGCCGCGCGCGCGGCGGCCGGAGAACGCGCGCGTCAGGCGGGTCGTGCCGTCGGCGGCGAGCGCCCTGCGGTGCGGCGCTGACGTGCCTGCCTCGTCGGCGAGCAGAAGCCCCGAGCCGATCTGCGCGGCTGCCGCGCCGGCCTCCAGGACAGCCGCGATGTCGGCCCCGCTCGCGATGCCGCCGGCTCCGACGAGCGGCGTGTCGGTTGCCTGCGCGACGTCTCGGAGAAGTGCAAGCAGCGGAAGCCGCTCGTCGTCGTGGTCGTGGAACGAGCCCTGGTGGCCGCCGGCCTCCGTGCCCTGTACGACGAGCGCGTCCACGCCTGCAGTGGTTGCCCGCTCGGCCTCGCTGCGAGACGTGACGGTGCACCAGACGCGGCAGCCGGCGGCGCGGAGCGATTCGACGATCTCGCGCTCGGGGCAGCCGAAGGTGAACGAGACGACTGCCGGCGGCTCGCGGACGGCGAGCTCGAGCTTCGCGTTCCAGTCGTCGTCGCTCCAGCGCGGCTCGCCCGGTTCGACGCCGTAGCGCCCGGCCTCGTCCCGCATGCGCGCGACGTACGCCTCGACCGCCGCCTCGTCCACCTGCCCGCGCGTCGGGTAGAAGAGGTTGAGCCCGAACGGCCGCGAGGTCAGGGCCCGCAGCTCGGCGAGCTCGGCCGCGACTTCGGCGGCCGTCTTGTAGCCCGCAGCGAGGAAGCCGAGCCCGCCGGCTTCGGAGACGGCCGCAGCGAGCGCCGGCGTGGACGAGCCGCCGGCGAGCGGCGCGCCGACAATCGGCACAAGAACGTCCTCCAGGCCGTGCCAGGCGCGCACGGGCGGAAACTACTTGACAGGGGAACGTGTGTTCGTGTAGAACATACGTTCCGGTGCTTGCCGCAATCGTCATTCCAGGGTTCGAGCTCCGCGCGGCGCTTCGCGATCGGCCGGGGCTCATGCGGCGGCCCGCGGCCCTCGCACCGCTTCCCGGGCGCGAGCCGCTGCTCGGGCCGGTGACCGCGGCCGCAGAGGCAGCCGGCGTCACGCCCGGCATGCGGATGGGCGAGGCGCTCGCCATGTGCCCGGAGCTCGTGCTCGTCGAGCAGGACCCGGCGGTCGCCGAGGACGCGTGGGAGGGGATCGTCCGGCGGCTCGAGGACTCCGGCTTCGCGGTCGAGCCGGCCGGGCTCGGCACCGTGTATTTCGAGACGAAGGGCGTGGAGCGGCTGTACGGCGGCGTCCAGGCGGCGCTGCACCGGGCGCTCGCGGCCGTGGGGGCGGGGTGGGACGCACGGGCAGGGGCAGCCGTGCGCCGCTTCGCCGCCCTCGCGGCGGCGAGCGTCGCCCGCGCCGGGCAGGTCGTGGTGGTCGCCGACGGCGACTCGCGTGACTTCCTGGCGCCCTTGCCGCTCACGCTCCTGCCGCTCGACGCAGGGCGGCGCGAAGAACTGGAAGAACTCGGCGTCCAGAAGCTCGGGCAGCTGGCAGAGCTGAACGGTGCGGCGGTCGCCGAGCGGCTCGGACGGGACGGACGGCAGGCCTGGACGCTTGCGAGCGGGAGGGGCTCGCGCAGTGTGCATGGCCGCCGTCCACCGGCCGAGGTCGCGGAACGACTCGACTTCCCCGAAGCGGTCGGGAACGAGCTGACCCTGCGGCGGGCGCTCCACGTGCTCGTCGACCGGCTGCTCGACAGCCCGGCCCGTGACGGCCGCTTCGTCCGCAAGCTCGCGTTGGTGGCGCGGCTCGCAGGCGGTGGGTCATGGCGGCGGACCGTCACGCTCCGTGAGCCTGCGGCCGAGCGCGACCGCTTACGCGCCGCGCTCGGTCCCAAGCTCGCGGAGCTCCCTGCACCGATCATCAGACTTACGCTCGAAGCGGTGGAGCTCGCCGACTCGCGCGGAAGCCAGCTCGCGCTCGTTGCCCCGGAGGGCGAGGACCTGCACGAACGGCTGAAGGACGGCCTCCGCCAGGTGCGCGCAAGCACCGGCGGCGGCGCCGTGTGCACCGTCGTCGACATCGCTCCGTGGTCACGGCTACCGGAACAGCGGGCACTGCTGGTCCCCAGAGACGCGTAAGCGCGGCTTCGCTGCCGCTGTTTGCGCTGCTTGAGCCAGAGCGCTATGGAGCCGGAGCCGGGCTTGCCCCGGCGGGAGGCTGACAATGCGAGAGGCAGCGATGGACGTGGCGCGCGCCGGGCCGGCTCCTGAAACGGCTGAAGCGCGCCAACGCTCGCGAGGAGGGGGCCCACGGGGGAACCAGGGGTTCCCCCGTGCTGAAAGACGCGTAAACGCTCCCCGGGCGGCGCTGGTAGAGGCGCACGCCGACGGGACGCCGCGCCGGGTCAACCGGCAGGGTGTCGCCGTCCTGCGCGAGGAGTGGCGCGTCGTCGACCGGTGGTGGACAGAGGAGCCCGTGCAGCGGCGCTACTTCGAGGTCGTCCTCGAGACGGGCCAGAACACCGTCGTCTTCCGCGACCAGGGCGCATGGTTCACGCAGCGCGGTGCTTGAACCGTCGAAAGTCCGGCTTCGCCATGACGACTTTCGACGGACTGAGTCAGACGCGACTTCGCGCGACGTGGCTCACGGCGGGGCAAGCCCGCCTCCGCCGATGAACGACGAGCTACGTAGGCGAGAACAGCGTGACCCGAACGCCGTCGGGATCAGTGACCGAGAACTGTCGGGCACCCCACGACTGATCCTCGGGCGCATCGGCTCGCAGTCCTCGCGCAGCAACCTCGGCGTGGAACGCGTCCGCGTCGTCGACCTCGACGTACAGGCCGATGCCGGCGGGCGAGACGTACTCCTGGCCCGGCGCGAGCTTGATCAGCTCGACGATCCCCGACGCCGCGCCGAGCAGCGCGCCCCGGTCGTCCTCGCCACGATCCCAGCCGCCCACCACGGGGAACGCCAGCGTGTCGCGGTAGAACGCGACCGCAACCTCGAAGTGGCGTGGCGACCAGACCGCGCGGAACTCCGGCACGCGGCCATCCTCGCACGCGCGTGACACGCCCGCGCCGCCCAGTCGACGGCGACCGCCCGGCCGAGACACCGCACCGGCAGCGCCGCGAGAAGATCGCGCCGCCGGCACCGCGCACCCGGCCGGGCGGCGGCTACGTCGAGCTCCACTGCCACTCCGCGTACTCGTTCCTCGACGGCGCCTCACGCCCGGAAGAGCTGGCCGCAATGGCGGTCGAGCTCGGCTACGACGCGCTCGCGCTCACCGATCACGACGGCGTCAGCGGCTCGCTCGAGTTCGCCCACGCCGCGAAGGTCTTCGGCCTCCGCGCGATCACCGGCGCCGAGGTCACGCTCGAGGGCGGCGCCCACGTCACGCTGCTCGTCGAGACGCCGCAGGGCTACCGCAACCTGTGCCGGATCCTCACCGCCGCCCACGAGGGCACGCGCGCCGACCCGCCAAGTAACAGACTGTTACAAGGTCGGTCCCGGCCCGGCACCACGGCCGCAAGCCCCGGGCCAAGTAACAGATTGTTACAAGGCGACGGGTTCACGACCGCGCACCGCGAGGCGCTCCCGCCGAGCCTGCCGCTCGAAACGCTGCTCGAGCACACCGAGGGGCTCGTCTGTCTCTCGGGCTGCGCGCGCCACGGGCTCGCCGTCCGCGACCCGAACGCGGCCGCCCGCGTCGCGCAGGCCTTCGGCCGCGAGAGCTTCCTCGTCGAGCTCCAGCGCCCGTACGAGCGCGGCGACGCGCGCCGCAACGCGCGCCTGCGCGAGCTCGCCGAGACGCTCGGCGTCCGCACCGTCGTAACCGGCGACGTCCACGCGCACCACCGCGCGCGGACGCCGCTCCAGGACGTGCTCGTCGCCATCCGCAACAACACGTCGCTCGAGGGCTGCGAGCCCGAGCGGCGCGGCAACCACGAGGCGTACCTGCGCGCGCCCGCCGAGATCGCCGAGCGCTTCCCAGACGATCGCGACGCCGTCGCTCGCACCGTCGAGCTCGCCGATCGCCTGCGCTTCGACCTGACCGAGGAGCTCGGCTACCGCTACCCCGACTTCTCCGACGGCGACGTGCCCGCCGACGTCCAGCTCGCCCGCATCTGCGACCGCGCCTTCCAGGAGCGCTACAGCGGCGCCAACGGGCACAAGCGCCGCGCCCGAGAACGCCTCGACGAGGAACTGGCCCTCATCAGCGAGATCGGCCTCTCCGGTTTCTTCCTGCTGCACCACGAGGTGCTCGAGCTCGCCCGCGACGTCGCTCGCGAGGTGCGCGGCCCCGACTCGCCGCGCAGCGTGCTCCCGCCGGGCCGCGGCCGCGGCAGCTCGGTCGGCTCGATCGTCTGCTACCTGACCGGCCTCTCGCACGTCGACCCGGTCGAGGCCGGCCTCTCGCTCGGCCGCTTCCTGAACCGCGAGCTCGTCTCCGTCCCGGACGTCGACCTCGACTTCCCGCGCGACATCCGCGAGCGGCTGATCGTCCGCGTGATCGAGCGCTACGGCTCCGAGCACACCGCGCTCGTCTGCAGCTTCGCCACCTACCGCGCGCGCGGCGCCATCCGCGACGTCGGCAAGGCGCTCGGCCTGCCGTACGCCGAGCTGGAGCGGCTCGCGCGCTACTCCGACGGCTGGAACGCACGCCGCGTCGCCGAGGAGGTCGCGCAGCTCCCCGACGCGAAGCGCAGGGCGCTCTCGCCGCGCTGGCGCGCCTTCGGCGAGCTCTGCCGCGAGATCGCCGGCCTGCCGCGCTTGATCGCCCAGCACCCGGGCGGGATGGTCATCTCGTCCCGCCCGCTGATCGACCTCGTGCCCGTCCAGCCTGCGGCGATGGCCGGCCGCCAGATCTGCCAGTGGGACAAGGACTCGTGCGACGACGCGGGCTTCCTCAAGATCGACCTGCTCGGGCTCGGGATGCTGTCGGCCGTCGAGGACTGCGTCGAGCAGATCGCCCGCCTGCGTGCCGAGCCGATCGACCTGTCCCGCATCCCGCTCGACGACCAGGAGGTGTACGGCGAGATCCGCCAGGCCGACACCGTCGGCGTCTTCCAGATCGAGAGCCGCGCCCAGATGCAGATGCTCCTGCGCACGCGGCCGGAGAACCTCGACGACCTGACGATCGAGGTCGCGCTCGTCCGGCCCGGGCCGATCCAGGGCGGCGCCGTCCACCCGTACATCGCGCACCGCGAGGCGCTCCGCCACGACCCCGACTTCGTTCCGCCGGTCGACCACCCGCTGCTGGCCGAGCCGCTCAGGGACACGCTCGGCGTGGTCGTCTTCCAGGACCAGGTGCTGTCGGTCGCCATGGCGCTCGCCGGCTTCACCGTCGGCGAGGCCGAGGCGCTGCGCCGGGCGATGAGCCGCAAGCGCTCGGCCGAGGCGCTCGAGGCGCTGCGCGAGCGCTTCGTCGAGGGCGCGCTCCGAAACGGCGTCGACGAGGAGACCGCGCACCGCGTCTACGACAAGCTCGCGGCGTTCTCGGGCTTCGGCTTCCCCAAGTCGCACTCGGTCGCGTTCGCGCTGCTCGCGTACCAGTCGGCGTGGCTGCGCCGCTACTACCCGGCCGAGTTCCTGTGCGCGCTGATGAACGCGCAGCCGATGGGCTTCTACCCGCCCGCGACGCTCGTCCGCGACGGCCAGCGGCGCGGGGTGGAGGTGATCCCGCCCGACGTCAATGTCGAGCAATGCGACGCTGCGTGATCCGCGACGGCGTCGTGGTCGTCGGGCTCGGCTACGTGCGCACCGTGAGCGAGGCCGACGCGCAGACGGTCGTCGACGAGCGTGAGCGGGGCGGCCGCTTCGCGGACGTCCGCGACCTCGCGCAGCGCGCGCCGCTCCAGGGCGACCGGCTGTCGGCGATCGTCGCCGCGGGCGCATGCGACTCGTTCGGCCGGCCTCGTCGCGAGCTCCTGTGGGAGCTCGGCCTCGTCCCGCGCAGCGCATCGGTGGCCGGCTCGGGTGGGGAGGAGCGCCAGCTCGCGCTGCCGCTCGAGCCGACCGCCGCGACGCCGGAGCTGCCCGAGCAGACCGTCTGGGAGCGGATGCTGGCCGAGTACGGCGGCACGACGCTCTCGATCGGCGTCCACCCGCTGGAGCTGCTTCGCCCGCACCTACCCGACGGCACCGTGGGCAGCCGCGACCTGCCGACGCTGCGGAACCGCTCACGGGTCGCCGTCGCCGGCATGGTCGTCGCCCGCCAGCGCCCGTCGACCGCGAACGGCGTCGTCTTCATGCTGCTCGAGGACGAGCACGGCCACATCAACCTGATCGTCCCGCCGCCGGTCTACGAGCGGCACCGGGCCACCGTCCGCGGCGAGCCGCTCATCCTCGCGCGCGGCACGTTCGAACACGTCGGCCGCAACCGCAACATCGTCGTGTGGCAGCTGGAGACGCTCGGCCCGCTGGCGCGGCAGATCTCCGGCGCCGCGAGCGTCGCCGCCGCGCTGCCGGACGCGCACCATTTCGGGTCTCGCTGACCTTTCGACACGGTTTCGGCACACACGTGTTACTCGACGCGTGATACCCGGGTCTGACCCCGGTTTTAAAGCCAAAAGCCACCGCCGACGATCGCGCAGGCACCTCGGGTCCCGCTGGGCGGGGGCTTGGCTCGCCCCGCAAGGTGATCGAACGGCTAGTAGGTACTAGCCGCCGGTGTAGTGATCCCTGCTGCTCTCGCCGCGAGACTGGCGCAACTTGAGGCGGAAGCAGTCCCACGGAGCGCTCCTCGCGGTGCTCGCGCTGGCGTTCCTGCTTGGAATCGCCGGCTTCGCTACGGCACGTGCCGTCCCGTCGTCGACTCCGGCGGCGACACACGCGACCTGCACGAAAGCCGAGAAGCTCCGTCGCCAGCGCGCGGTCTCCTCGTACAGGAAAGCGATGCCGGCTGTCCGCAAGCGCTACTTCAAGCGGCACAAGAAAGCGCGCCTCCGCGCACGCTTCGCCGCCGGCCAGCGCGCACGGCTGCACCGGCTCGCGAAAGCGGCGGCCTGCACGGTTCCGAAGAAGGTCGGCTCGAGCTCGACCAGCAGCACCCGCCCGGCCGTCACGACGGTCGCGAGCCCGCCGACGACGGCGGCCGCGCCGACCACTACCGCCGGCTCAACCACGACGACCGCGTCGGTACCTGCGACGACCGTGCCCGCGCCTCCGCCGGCGACCGTGGTGGTCGTCTCGACGGGCTTCTCGCAGGCCTCGTCAACCGCGAACACCGAGGTCGACTACGGCATCGTGCTGCGAAACACGTCACCCGACAGCGATGCCCGCAACGTTCACGTCACCGTGAACGCCGTCGACGCGCAGAACGCGGTGCTCGACAGCAACGCCTCCACGGTGCTCACCATCCCGGCCGGCTCCACCTACTACTTCGGTGGCCGTTCGTTCTACTCGGGCAGCGCAGTGACCACCCGCGTGGAGGCATTCGCGCAGGTCGAGGAGAGCGTCGCCACGGGAGGCGCGCTTCCAGCGGCTGCGAACGTCCGCCTCGAGCCGTCGTCGCTGGGCGGCGTCGAGGTCCTCGGCGAGCTGAGGAACACGGCCGCAACCCCGCTGTCGTCGTTCGCGCGCATCACCGCCGTCCTCTTCGACAGCCACGGGAAGGTCGTCGGCGGCGGCTCCGCCTCTCCGGAATCGGATGTTCCACCCGGGGCGCGGATCGGCTTCAGGCTGTTCGCAACCAGCGTCTCACCGGCCGTCGCGGCCAGTGCCCAGGTCTCGATCGAGCCCGCGTACGACCCCGCGTCGCCGGCAAGCGCGCTCGTGACGGTGTCCAAGCACGGCTTCTCGGAGGCCCTGTCGTCAGCGACGAGAGAGCTCGACTACGGAGTCGTCCTCCGCAACATGTCGCCCGACCGCGACGTGAAGGGCGTACACGTCACCGTCAGTGCGATCGACGCGCAGAACGTGGTGATCCGGTCGGAGTCCACGACGCTCGTGGCGATCGCCGCCGACTCCACCTACTACTACGGCGGCTGGCTCTTCCACTCGGCCTCGCAGACGACGACGACGCTGGAGGTCTTCGTGCAGGCCGACGCGAGCGCGGCCAGGGCGGTCGTCCAGCCCGTGCCGTCGAACGTTCGCCTGCAACCGGTGCCGGGCGGCGGCGTGCAGGTCCTCGGAGACGTCGCGAACGCGGCCCCGGCGGCGCTCTCGTCGCTGGCGGCCATCACGGCGGTCGTCTTCGACGCAGGCGGGAACGTCATCGGAGGAGGCCTCGCCTTTCCAGCCTCGGACGTCCCACCTGGCGGCCGGGCCGGGTTCACGGCGTACGCCTTCAGTATTCCGGCCGCCCAGGCCAAAAGCGCGCAGGCCTCCGTCGAGCCGGCCTACCACTGACGTTTCGCCTGCCGCCGCGCGGGCACGCAGATCGCCATGACGAAGTTCTACGCCGGCCTCGGCCACGAGCAGTTCCCACCCGACCAGCTCCTCGAGCAGGCGGTCGCCGCCGAGCAGGCCGGCTTCGACGGCATCGGCTGCAGCGACCACTTCCAGCCCTGGTGGGAGCCGGGCGAGTCGGGCCAGGCGTGGGTCTGGCTCGGCGCCGCCGCGCAGGCGACGAAGCGCGTCCGCCTCGGCAGCGCCGTCACCGCGCCCGTCTACCGCTACCACCCGGCGCTCGTGGCGCAGGCCTTCGCGACGCTCGAGTGCCTGGCACCCGGCCGCTCGTACCTCGGGCTCGGCTCGGGCGAGTCGCTCAACGAGTCGCCGCTCGGCATGGACTGGCCGAGCGGGGAGGAGCAGCTCGATCGGCTCGACGAAGCGCTCCAGATCATCACGCGGCTCTTCGACGGCGAGAAGCTCGACTTCGACGGCAGGTACTTCCGCACGAAGCAGGCGTACCTCCACACGCGGCCCGAGCGCTGCCCGCCGATCTACGTCTCCGCGTTCCACCCCGGCGCGGCCGAGCTGGCCGCTCGCTACGGGGACGGCGTGTGGACGCTCGGCGACCCGGAGCAGGCGCCGCGGATCATCGAGCACTACCGCGACGCCTGTGCCGACGCGGGCCGCGACTCCGGCGAGATCATCGTCCAGGGCACGTTCTCGTGGGCCGAGACGGACGACGCAGCCTTCGAGGGCGCCCAGGTCTGGCGCGCGACGCAGCCGCCCGAGTACTACGTCGAGGACTTCCACGACCCGGCCGAGATGCAGCGCCGCGCCCAGGAGCAGGTCTCCGACGAGGAGTTCAAGCAGTCGGCGATCATCTCGTCCGACCCGGACGAGCACGTCCGCCGGATCGGCGAGCTGGAGGAGCTCGGCGCCACGATCGTCGTGCTGCTGAACGCGTCCGGCGCCGCCCCGGTAGAGGCGCTGCGCGTCTACGGCGAGCAGGTGCTTCCCAAGGTGCGCGCGGCCGTGTCGGTCAGCAGCAGCTGAGAAGCCGATCACCTAGGTTTCAGCGGGTGAGGAGCGTCGGGCCGGCTGCGGCCATGCTGATCCTGCTGGGTGCGCTCGCGAGTGGCGCGAGCGGGCACGGCGCAGCGTTCGGCATCCGCGTCATCCCTCACCTGCAGATGTCGAGCGGCTTGACGGCGTAGCCCTGCGGGTCGTTCGGCGCGAGCGCCGCGCACACGGGATCGAGGTGCGTCTCGACCGAGCCAACGAGTAGGCACGCGAGCTTGATCGGGTCTGAGGAACCATTGTCTCGTTGTACGGCCGAGCTGGTCAGCGAGCGCACTGCCGGATCTTCCGGTCGCTGCCGTCTCGCATGTCGTAGATCCAGAGCGACGGGCACGAGCGTGCGAGCGTCGGCCCAGCGAGGACGACCAGTCGGGAGGCGTCCGGCGCCCATGCCAGGCCGTCGACCGTCACCGAGTCGAACATTCGTTGCGTACGTCCCGTTTTCGCGTCGACGAGGACGAGGCCATGGGGCGGCTGATTCTGACCGTTGAGCTCATTGGCGTATGCGATCCAGCGCCCGGTTGGTGACCACACTGGACATTGCGTTGGCGCATCGGCCACGAGGGTTCGCGTACGTCCCGTGCGGACATCCAGGACACGCAAAGCGAGGGGCACAAAGTTGGTCGGACGGGGAACCGCGACGTAGGCAACCTGGGTGCCGTCAGGTGACCAGGCTGCGCAGCGCCCGAGCGCCGCGAGTCGGCGCGGACGGGCGCCCGCACGCGTGCTGGAGATCCACAGGCCGGGGAGCTCGCCGATCGAGCCCGAGTCACAACGGGGCTCAGTGCACCGCGTTCGTACGAAGACGACGAAGCGCCCGTTGGGCGACACAGCGGGAAGCTCGTCACGCACGCGGCCGCCGGCCACGGCATGGACCGCGCCCGTGCGCAGATTGTGAATCCTGACCGCGGCCGCGCAGTCATGAGGGGAATAGCCGCAGTACGCTGTCGCCAGGACCCTGCCGTCAGCGTCCGCAGAGAAATCGGCGGCGTTGGGCTCCACCAGGCTGGGCCGGTGCTGCGGTCGTGCGGTGTAAACGGCCACGCTGAGCGTGAACACGAGGCGCCCGTCGGGGAGCCATCCGAGCGTCTCGAGGCCCGGCGCAACGCCGACGGCCAGCGGCTTCGACACAGGGTGGGCCCCCGAGCCGTCAGGCGCGGCGATCCAGATACGCTGACCGTCGCCCGGCGGGGAGGCGGTCTCGCTCCACGCGATGCGGTCGTCCGGCGCCCACGCAGGCGAGGAGATGAATCCACGGGTCTTCGGGACAATCGGGGGCTCGTCCGACGCGGACGATGCGATCGCGATCGCCGCAACCAAGGACGAGGCCATCGCCGCAACGGCGATCCACGCAGCTACACCTCTGAAGCGAGCGCGATCCGTCGAAGCAGCGTACCGTGGGCCTCCGATCGCTCCTGAGTGCTCCCGGGTCAGTAGTCGCTGATCTGGAGCGCGAACCTCGGCAGCCGCTTCTTGACCGCACGGTTGAACGACGCCTCGTAGCGCTCCGCCGTCTCCTCGTCCATCGTCCGCATGTACGCGTCGCGGATCTCGGCCAGGAGCTCCGTGCCCGTCTCGACCAGGTCGTTGTACTTCTCGTAGTGCGCCTCGGCCTCGTCGTGTGGGGCGCGGTTGTACGCCCGGAGAGCATCCTCGGTGTCGCGGATCAGCTCCGCCTCGTCCTGCTCGAAGATGTCGAGTTGCCGGCCGATCACGTCACGGAACGGATCGCGCCGGAACACGGCTCGTAGAGTAGTGCGCTCGCCGTGGCCCTCCTCATCCGCACCTGGAACCTCTTCCACGGCGACGCCGTGCCGCCGGAACGGCGCTCGCACCTGCGCGACATGCTCCGGCTCGCGACCGCCGACGACCCGGATGTGCTCTGCCTGCAGGAGGTGCCGGTGTGGGCGCTCGGCAGTCTCGCCGGCTGGAGCGGCATGCAGGCGTTCGGCGCGGTTGCGGCGCGGCCGCGCGTCGGGCCGCTGCCGTCGACGGGCTCGCTCGGCAAGCTGCTGACGCGGATCGACCCGGCGCGGCTGCGCTCGCTCTTCACCGGCCAGGCGAACGCGATCCTGCTCGCACGGCGTCACGCGGGCGTCGCGGCCGGATCGGCGGTGCTCAACTCGCGGACTTTCCGCCAGGTGCAGGCGCGCTGGCTCAGCCTCGACCTCGTCACCCGGCTCGCGTGGGCGAAGGAGCGCCGCGTCGTCCATGCGGTACGCGTGCGCTTCGCGGACGGGCGGCGCGGGCTCGTCGCCAACCTGCACGCGACCGGCTCACACGACAAGCGGCTTCCCGACGCAGAGGTGCGGCGCGCCGCCTGGTTCGCCGACGCCGTCACTGCGCCGGATGAGCTGTGCGTGCTCGCCGGCGACCTCAACGTGCGCGCGGCGGTCTCGCGGACGCTGCTCGACCTGTGCGGGCCGGAGTGGGGCTTCTCGCAGCCCGGCCCGGGGATCGACCACGTGCTCGTGCGCGGCGCCGAGGCGGCGCCCGGCCTGCCGTGGCCGCTGCGCCGCCGCAGCGTCGACGGCCTCCTGCTCTCCGACCACGCGCCGGTGGAGGTGACGGTCGCGTGAGCTGGGCCGAGGCGCGGGCGCAGTTCCCGGTCCTCGAGCGGTTCGCCTACCTCAACGCGGGCAGCGTCGGACCGCTGGCGCGAGCGACCGTCGAGGCTGCGTCGGCCGAGGAGCAGCTCGACCTGGCCGAGGGCCGCGGCTCGAAGACGCGCTTCGAGGCGGTCATGGGTCTGCGCGCGCGCACGCGCGAGGCGATTGCCGGCGTGGTCGGCACGACCGCAGAGCACGTGGCTCTCACCGCGTCGACCTCCGAGGCGTGCCGCATCGCGGTCGCGGCGCTCGAGCTCGGCCCCGACGACGAGATCGTCACGACCGACGCGGAGCACTTCGGCCTGCTTGGCCCGGTCGGCGCGGCCCGGGCCGGCGTGCGAGTCGCGGCCGTGCGCGACCGACCGGCCGCGGATGCGCTCGACGCGATCCTGGCCGAGGTGACGCCGCGCACGCGGCTGATCGCGCTCTCGCATGTCCTCTGGGTCAACGGGCACGTGATCCCGGTCGCGGAGCTGGCCGAGCGCGGCATCCCGATGCTCGTCGACGGCGCGCAGTCGGCGGGCGCGATGGCGGTCGACGCGACGCCGTACGACTTCTACACCGTCTCAGGCCAGAAATGGCTGTGCGGTCCCGACGCGACCGGCGCGCTGGTCGTCCGCGAGCCGGATCGCTGGAAGGTCGCGCTGCCGAGCTACCTCTCGCAGGCGAGCTACGAGCCGGACGGGACGTTCGAGCCGCGCGCCGGTGCCGCGCGTTACGAGCCCGGCTGGGTGCCGAGCTCGTCGATGGCGGGCCTGCTGGCCGCCATCGACGCAGCGCCCGAGGGGCGCTTCGAGCGGGCGCGCGACCTGGCCGCACGCTGCCGCGAGCTGCTCGCCGAGCGCGTCGACGTCGTCACCGAGCCGGGCCACTCGACACTGATCACGTGGCGCGACGAGCACGCGCCGGACCGGGTCGTGCAGGCGCTCGAGGCGGGCGTCGTCATCCGCGAGATGCCGAAGCTCGGATGGCTCCGCGCCTCGGTCGGCTGGTGGAACGACGAGAGCGACCTCGAGCGTCTCGTCGCCGTCGTGTAGGGCACTGTCCCCGCCGGGTGTTTCGGCGGGGGGTGTCGCAAGCGTTGGCGGCACGACAGCCGCTGTCGGAGCTCGATGCGCTGGGGACTGCCCCCTCCGGGCTTTGCCCTGCGGGGATAGTCCCACGGCCCGTGCCGGTGTCTGTTCCGCGCCTGAAAATTCGCGCGGCCGGGCACCGCGACGCTGTGGGTCTGTCCCCAGGTGTATCGGGGGCTGACCCAAGCCGGTGACCCGAGCCCCGGCCGAGGGTCGGACGCTTGGGACTGCCCCCTCCGGGCTTTGCCCTGCGGGGACAGTCCCACGGCCCGTGCCGGTGTCTGTTCCGCGCCTGAAAATTCGCGCGGCCGGGCACCGCGACGCTGTGGGTCTGTCCCCAGGTGTATCGGGGGCTGACCCAAGCCGGTGACCCGAGCCCCGGCCGAGGGTCGGACGCTCGGGACTGCCCCCTCCGGGCTACGCCCTGCGGGGACAGTCCCTACGCCGAAGCCGTCGCGGCCGTCCGCAGCCCGAGCTCGGGCGCGATCGGCTGAAGCGCGGCGATGACGTTGCGGATGTGGTCGTCCAGCTCGAGCCCGAGCAGCTCGGCGCCCGCGTAGACCTCGTCGCGGTGCACGCCGGCCGCGAAGGACGGCTGCTTCAGCTTCTTCTTGACGGACTTCGGCTCGAGCCCGTCGATCCCGGTCGGGCGCACGAGCCCGCACGCGTGGATGAACCCGGACAGCTCGTCGCAGGCGAACAGCGTCTTCTTGAGCGGGGTGTCGCGCGGCATCTGGAGGTGCTCGGCGTGCGACAGGACGCCCTCGATGACGACCTCCGGGTAGCCCTCCTCGCGGAGGATCGGCGCACCGTCCTGTGGATGCTTGTCGAGCGTGGGGTGGATCTCGTAGTCGAAGTCGTGCAGGAGCGCGGTGACGCCCCAGAGCTCCTCGTCCTCGCCGAAGTGGCGCGCGTACCAGCGCGTCGACGCCTCGACCGCAAGCGCGTGGCGCAGCAGCGCCTCGCTCTTCGTGTAGCGGGTCAGGGTGTCCCAGGCCTGCTCGCGGGTCGGGCTCGCGCTCACGAGCGTTAGCGTATCCGCACGGAAACCCGCCGACCGGCGCGGCACACTTCCCCCCGCATGACCTCGATCGCCGTCCAGGACACCGTCGTGGAGTCATTCGTCATCGAAGGAGGCCACACGCTCTCCGGCCGCATCCGCGCGGAGGGCAACAAGAACGGCGCGCTGCCGATCCTGGCCGCGTGCCTCCTCACCGAGGAGCCGGTCGTCCTCCACAACGTCCCGCGGATCCTCGACGTGGAGACGATGCTGGCGCTGCTCGAGCAGCTCGGCGCGGACGTGGACTGGCTCGGCGCGAACGAGGTGCGCATCCACGCCGCCGAGATCGCGACGTACGAGGTGCACGCCGAGCTCGCGAGCCGCATCCGCGCGTCGTTCCTGCTCGCCGGCCCGCTGCTCGCGCGCGTGGGCCGCGCGAAGGTGCCGCCGCCCGGCGGCGACGTGATCGGCCGGCGCCGCCTCGACCCGCACATCCACGCGTTCGCCGAGCTCGGCGCCGAGATCAAGACGAACGGCGGCTACGAGCTCCAGGGGACGCTGCAGGCGAAGCGCGTCCACCTCGACGAGGCGTCGGTGATGGCGACCGAGAACGCGGTCATGGCCGCGTCGCTGACCCAGGGCCGCACGACGATCACGAACGCCGCGAGCGAGCCGCACGTCCAGGACCTGTGCCGCTTCCTGATCTCGCTCGGCGCCCAGATCGAGGGCGTCGGGTCGAACGTCGTCCACATCGACGGCGTCGACCGGCTGCACGGCGGCGAGCACCGGATCGCGGCCGACCACATCGAGGTCGGCAGCTTCATCGGCATGGCGGCGATCACGGGCGGTGACCTGACGATCGACGATGCCGAGCCTGAGGATCTCGTCCCGATCCTGCCCGTTTTCGAGCGGCTCGGGCTCCGCGTGGAGCTGGACGGCACGACCGTGCGCGTCCCGCCGGGCCAGGAGCTGGTCGTGCAGGACGACCTCGGTGGCGCGATCCCGAAGGTCGAGGACGGCCCCTGGCCTGCCTTCCCGGCCGACCTGACGTCCATCGCGGTCATGGTCGCGAGCCAGGCGCGGGGGACGATCCTGATCTACGAGAAGATGTTCGAGAGCCGGCTGTTCTTCGTCGACAAGCTGGTCTCGATGGGCGCGCGGATCATCCTGTGCGACCCGCACCGGGTGGTCGTGACGGGGCCCGCGAAGCTCTATGCGCAGCGCATGTCGAGCCCCGACATCCGCGCCGGCATGGCGATGCTGCTGGCGGCCCTGTGCGCGGAGGGAACGTCCACGATCGGCGACGCGGCGCAGATCGACCGCGGCTACGAGCGCATCGACGAGCGCCTGCGCGCGCTCGGCGCGAACATCCAGCGCGCGATCGTCTGATCGCGGCCGCCGGTACGCTCGCCCCATGAGCGAGGCCGGGCTGCAGGTGCGCGCCACGATCGGCGGCGGCGAGACGACGGTCTCGACCGGGCTGCCGGTGCTCGACCACCTGCTCGAGCTGCTCGCGCGCTACGGGGGCTTCGGGCTGCGGCTCGAGGTCGCGCCCGGCGGCGCGGACGAGGAGGTGGCGGCGGCCGGCCGCGCGCTCGGCGAGGCGCTCCGCGACGCGCTGCACGGCGGCGGCGCGCGCGGGTTCGGCTCGGGCACGGTCCCCGCGGACGAGGCGCTGGCGCACGTCGCCGTCGAGGCGTCCGGGCGGCCGCTCGTCGTCTCGAACGTCGACCTCACGCGGGCCCACGTCGGCGGGCTGCACTTCGACGTCGTCGCGCGCTTCCTGCGCGAGCTCTCGGAGGGCGCCGGCCTGACGCTGCACGTGCGCCTGATCGAGGGCGACGACGCGCAGCACGTGCTCGCAGCGATCTTCAAGTCCCTCGGCGTCGCGCTCGCGCAGGCGTGCCGGCCCATCCCGCGGAAGGAGTGAGCGTGGCCGAGAAGACCCCCATCCGCACCGAGGCGGCCCCTGCGCCGTTCCAGGGTGCGCCGTACTCGCAGGCCGTGCGCGTCGGCGACCTCGTGTTCGTGTCCGGGCAGCTGGCGCTGCGGCCGGATCATGCGGAGATCGTCGGGGAGACGATCCAGGAGCAGACCGAGCAGGTCATGCAGAACCTGGGCGCGATCCTGGAGGCGGCGGGCAGCGGTCTCGACAGGCTCGTCAAGACGACCGTGTTCCTGATCGACCTCGGCGACTTCGCGGGGATGAACGAGGTGTACGCCCGCCACGTCGGCGATCGCCCGCCCGCGCGCGCCACGGTCGAGATCTCGGCGCTTCCCTCGGGCGCGAAGGTCGAGATCGAAGCCGTCGGGCACGTGTAGTTCTCCAAGATCGGCCCGAGACGCGGAAAGACAGGGTCTGTCCCCAGCCGTATGGCGGTCTCCACTGCTAGCGGGTCTGTCCCCGGTCGTTTGGGGGGCTGACCCAAGCGTTTCGGGCGGCGCCGGCGCTCTCCGTCAGCGGTGTGACGAGCTCAGATGCGTGGGACAGCCCCCTCCGGGCTACGCCCTGCGGGGACAGCCCCATGTTTCAGACGTGGGTCTGTCCCCGGGGTGTATCGGGGGCTGACCCAAGCGTGTGTGGTCAGCGTGAGGCTTGGGACAGCCCCCGTCGGCGTCGGCTCGGGAGATCAGCAAGGGTTGTCGGACGGGGACAGTCCCATGCAGCGCAGAATGCGCCGCATGGCCTGGGAATCGGTCGCCGACTACGTGCGCTCGCTCGGGCTCGACGCCTGGATGGTCGGCGGCGCGGTGCGCGACGAGCTGCTCGGCAAGCCGATCCGCGACACCGACTTCGTCGTCCCCGGTGTCGGCCACGCCGAGCTACGCGCCGCGCTCGAGCCCCACGGGAAGGTCGAGGACCTCGTCGTTGCCGGCCAGAACGTCGGCGCGCGGCTGCTCCCGCGCGACCGCGACGTGCGGCGGCTCGCGCCCGCCGGGATCGAGTTCGCGCCGCCGCGCGTCGAGCGGTCGACCGGTCCCGGCCGCCACGACTTCGAGATCGTCGCCGACGCGTCGATCCCGCTCGAGCAGGACATGGAGCGCCGCGACTTCACGATCAACGCGATCGCGAAGCGGCTCGAGACGGGCGACCTGCTCGACCCGCTCGACGGCCAGGGCGACCTGGAGCGCCGCGTTCTGCGCACGACCTCGCCGACGAGCTTCCGCGACGACCCGCTGCGGATCGTGCGCGGCCTGCGCTTCGTCTCCGAGCTGAACCTCGACCCCGACGAGCCGACGCTCGCCCAGATGCGCGAGTGGGCGCCGCAGGTGCGGCTCGTCTCCGGCGAGCGGATCGGCGGCGGGCTGGCCGCGGACGGTCGCGGCGAGCTCTCCAAGCTGCTCCTGGGCGCGGAGCCCGCGAAGGCACTCCGGCTCGCCCGCGACACCGGCGTGCTCACCGCGATCATCCCCGAGTACGAGCCCGCGATCGGCCACGACACGGGCACCGCCCGCCAGGGCATGCCGGTCGACGAGCACATCTTCGCGACCGTGCAGCACGGCGCCGAGCTGGGCGCGCCGCTCGAGGTGATGCTCGCGCTGCTGCTCCACGACCTCGGCAAGCCGATCCCGGACCGCGACGTGTCCCACGCGCATGCCGCTGCGGAGCTCTCGGGCCCGGTCCTCGACCGGCTCCGCTACCCGACCAGGGTGCGCGACGAGGTCGGCCGCATCGTCCGCGAGCACGCCTTCCCGGTCGAGCAGGACTTCGACGCCCAGGCAGCGCGGCGCTTCCTCGCGGCGCATGGCGACCGGCTCGCACACGAGCTGTTCCAGCACAAGCGCGCCGACCTGCTCGCGAAGCAGGTCGAGCCGTGGGAGCTGCCCGCGCTCGACGCCATGGAGCGCGCAGGTCGCCGCCGAGCGGGACCACCCGCACCGCGTGCGGGGACCTCGCGATCGGCGGCGACGAGCTGCTCGCGCTCGGCATCCCCGAAGGGCCTGCCGTCGGCCACGCGCTCAAGACGCTGCTCGACGACGTCCTCACCGACCCCGCGCGCAACACGCCCGAGTGGCTGCGTGAGCGGGCGAAGGCGCTCGCGTGATCCGCTGGGACGTAGACGGTCCAGTACGAGGTCGCGTTCACGACGCGAGGCGGCGGCGTCAGCGAGGGGCCGTTCGCGTCGCTCAACCTCGGCGTCCTCACCGACGACGACCCCGAGTGCGCGCGAGAGAACCGGCGCCGTGCCTGCGAGGCCATCGGCGCCGACCCGGCAGCGCTCGCCCTGAACCGCCAGGTGCACGCCACGACCGTGAACCGCGCCGTCGCCGGCTCGCGCGGCGTCGAGGGCGATGCCCTCTGGACCGACGAGCCCGCCGTGCCCATGGCCGTGCTCACGGCCGACTGCCTGCCGATCGCGCTGGCGCGGGCGAACGGCGACGGGCCGGCGCTCGCGGTCGTCCACGCGGGCTGGCGGGGATTGCTCGGCGGCGTGATCGGAAACGCCGTCGCCGCACTGGGCGGCCGCCCGGCGGCGATCGTCGGCCCCGCGATCGGCCCCTGCTGCTACGAGGTCGGCGACGAGGTGGCGGAGCCATACCGCGCCCGCTTCGGCGACGAGATCGTCCGTGGGCGGCACCTCGACCTGTGGCGGGCCGCCGAGCTCGCGCTTCGCGACGCCGGCTGCGACCGCGTCGAGCGCCTCGACCTCTGCACGTCGTGCCACGAGGACCGCTTCTTCTCGCATCGCCGCGACCGTGGCCGCACCGGCCGTCAGGGCGTCATCGCGCTGATCCGCCGAGGAAGTACAGCCGGCTGACGACGCCGCCCGGCGCGCCGCTCTCCGGGGCGTCGAGCACGCTCCCGCCGGCCTCCTCGACGATCGCGACCACCTCGTCGTACGGCATCGCCCGCATGCGCATCTCCGGCTGCCAGGCCACCGCCGAGTAGAGGAACTTCGGGCTGATCCCGATTGCGCGGAGCGGCTTCTTCATGCGGGTCAGGAGCGGATCGGGCCCGCGCGGCGGGACGTGAACGGGAAGCTGGACGACCGCGATCCCGCCGGGAGCGAGCAGACGGACGAACGCGCGGAGGTAGCCGGCGATGTCCTCGCGCGCGGGAAGATGCTGCAGGACGAGCAGGCACAAGAGGAAGTCGACCGGCGCGGGCTCGTGGTCGGCGAGGTCGCCGGGCTCGTGCACGAGGAACTCCGCGCCCGACGGCCCGCGCTCTGTGTCCAGCCGGCGGGCCTCGGCGATCATCGTGGACGCGATGTCGAGCCCGATGGTGCGCTCGAAGTGCGGCGCGAGCGAGCGCGTGAGCCGGCCGACACCGCACCCGAAGTCGAGCGCCGTGCGGTGCTCGGCAGGCCGGCCCAGGTGCCGCGCGTGCCCCAGGATCTCGTCGACGATGTCTTCGCCGGTCGCGAAGAACCGCTCGACGTCCCAGCCGCCCTTCTGCGTGCCCGGCCAGGAGAGGACGGCCCAGAACGGGTCGACTCGACCCCAGTCTTCCCAGGCGGCGCGGTATTCGTCGCGCAGCACCATGCCAAGGTAGCGCCGGCCGCGGACTGGTAAGAACGCCGCGCATGGACGTTGCGGCAATTCGCGAGCGCTACGACCGGATCCGGGCCGAGGCCGGCCCGGGCGTGACCGTCGTCGCCGCCACGAAGTACGTCTCGGTCGCCGATATGGCGGCGCTCGTGGAGGCCGGGGTGGAGGTGGTCGGCGAGAACCGCGCCCAGGACCTCGAGCGCAAGCACGCCGAGTACGGCGGCGCCTTCCGCTGGCACTTCATCGGCCACCTGCAGTCGAACAAGGTCAAGGTGGTCAACCAGATCTGCGAGCTCGTCCACTCGCTCGGCTCCGAGTCGGCCGCCCGCCGGCTCGAGATCCCCGCCCTCGTGGAGGTCAACCTCTCCGGCGAGCCGACCAAGTCCGGCGTCGCCCCCGAGGAGCTGGACGACCTGGTCGCGGCCGCCGACGTCCGCGGGCTGATGACGATGCCGCCGCTCGCACCGGATGCCGAGGCGTCGCGCCCCTACTTCCGCCGCCTGCGCGAGCTCGCGGAGGGCCGCGGCCTGCGCGAGCTCTCGATGGGGACGTCGCAGGATTATGCGATCGGCGTCGAAGAAGGAGCGACCTACATCCGGGTCGGAAGCGTCCTCTGGACGGCTGCCGAGCCTGCCACCGAATCGAACGGAGACCACTAACATCCCTGCATCCATGGGCCTTGCAGACGTCTGGAGTCGGACGCTCGTCTACTTCGGCATTGCCGAGGAGGACGACGACGACTGGGATGAGGACGGCTACGCGACGCACGAGGAGCTCGAGCGGACGTACGCCGAGCGCCCGAACGTGCGCCGCCTCCAGCCGCGCCGCCGCCGCGGCCAGGAATTCGACGACTGGACCGAGTCGGAGCCGGCGGCGCAGCCGCCGCAGCAGCGCACCGCGTCCGTCCGCCACCTACGGCGCTCCGAGCGCAACCTCGAGGTCGCGCCCGAGCCGTCGCCTTCACCGTCCGTCCAGGTGCACCTCGTCGTGCCGCGCTCGTTCAACGACGCGCAGCAGATCGCCGACCGCTTCAAGGACGGCGTGCCGGTGATCCTCAACCTGCAGGGCACCGACACGGAGCTCTCCAAGCGCCTGATCGACTTCGCGAGCGGGCTCACCTACGCCCTCGACGGCGGCATGCAGCGCGTCGCCGACAAGGTCTTCCTGCTCACGCCGCGGAACGTCTCGGTGTCCGCGGAGGAGCGCGCGAAGATGCTCGAGCGCGGCTTCTTCAACCAAGCTTGAACCGTGCAAAGTCCGGCTTCGCCATGACGACTTTGCACGGATGACTGCCTAGACAGACGCGACTTCGCGCGACGTGGCTCCCGCCCGGCAAGCCGGGCTCCGCCGGAAACGGCACAAAGGAGCACTGCGATAGCGGGCCGAAAACGGCTTTGTGTGGCCGACGGCTACTTCTATTGCGGTGCTCGCGGACTGGGTCGACAGCGTCGAGACCTTCATCCAGGTCTTCGTCGCCGTCTACATCCTGCTGATCTTCGGGTTCATCCTGACGTCGTGGATCAGGCTGCCGTACTCGCCCTGGCTGAACCGCATCCAGCGGTTCCTCTACGACGTGTGCGAGCCGTACCTGCGCCTCTTCCGGCGCATCCTGCCGACCGTCGGCCCCCTGGACCTGTCACCGATCGTCGCAATCATCGCGCTCTACGTCGCCCAGCAGATCCTGTTCACGCTGCTCGACGCACTGCGGTGAGGGAGGTGAGGAAATGGCGATAGCACCCGTCGAGATCAGACATACGAGGCTCAAGAAGTCGCTCCTTGGCGGCTACCGCAAGCGCGCCACGAACGAGTTCCTCGAGCAGATCACCGAGAGCTTCGAGGAGACCTGGCGCGAGCGGGAGGACCTGCGCGACAAGGTGGAGCAGCTCGAGGCCGAGCTGAAGCGCCACCGCGAGCTGGAGACGCTCCTGCGCGAGACGCTCGTGACCGCGGAGAAGTCGGTGATCGAGCTGAAGGACCAGGCCCGCACCGAGGCCGAGCTCGTGATCCGCGAGGCCCACACGGCCGCCCGCTCGATCACGCAGGACGCGCTCACCGAGCGTGAGCGGCTGCTGGGCGAGGCGACGCGCGTCAGGGCGCTGCTCCAGGCCGCGCTGACGACCGTCGACGAGTCCGAGCACGAGGCCGTCGCGGCCACCGCCGAGGCGGCCTAGCAGGCTCGGATCCGAACCTATACTGGCGCGGTGGAGGGCACGAAGCTCCGCGTCCGCGTCATCCCGGGCTCCGCGACGCCGGGGGTCGTGGGCCGATACGGCGACGCGTGGAAGATCCGCGTCCGTGCCGCTCCGGAGCGTGGCCGCGCCAACATGGCGGTCGTCGATCTGCTCGCAGAGACGCTCGCGCTACCAAAAGGTGACGTCCGGCTGATCGGCGGGCACACCACGCGGGACAAGCTCGTCGAGCTCAGCGGGCTGTCCGCCGACGAGACCGACCGCCGCCTGGCCGCGGCCGAAGCGAAAGGACGTGCATGACGAGGGTGCAGACCGACCGTTTCCGCGACCTGCTGCTGGAGGAGCGCGCGCGGATCGAGCACGCGCGCGAGCAGCTCCAGAACGACCACCCGGGCTCGCTCACCGAAGAGACGGGCGATCTCGTCTCCGGCGGGTGGGACGGCCACCTGGGCGACGCGGCGACCGAGACGCACGACCGCGAGCTCGACTACGGCCTCGAGGAGAACGCCGACCAGGTGCTCGGCGAGATCGACGCCGCGCTCAAGCGGATGGACGCCGGGACGTACGGCACGTGCGAGGCGTGCGGCAACCCGATCGCGCCCGAGCGCCTCGAGGCGCGGCCGTGGGCGACGCTCTGCATCGACGACCAGCGCCGCCGGGAGCAGGGGTGACCCCCGAGCCGACCAGGTTCGCGGAGGTCCGCGTCGGTTCCTCGGCCCACGGCTTCGAGCCTGTTTCCCACGCGGCGCGCGACACCCGCGCGACCGCGGCCGGGTGGATCGCGCTCGCGGCCGTCGCGATCGCCGCCTTCGTCGCCGACCAGGTGACGAAGCACCTCGTGACGAGCTCGCTCGACCTCGGCGACTCCACGCACGTGCTCGGCCCGCTCGACATCCACCACGTCCAGAACACCGGCATCGCCTTCGGCCTCTTCGGCGGCGCGACGGCGCTCGTGGTGATCTTCACGGGTGCGGCGATCGCCTGGATGCTCGTGTTCTTCGCCCGCTCCGGCTCGCGGCATGCGCTGATCCCGGTCGCGCTCGGCTTCCTGATCGGCGGCAGCGCGTCGAACCTGGTCGACCGCGTGCGGCTCGGCCACGTCACCGACTTCCTCGATCTCGGCTTCTGGCCGGCCTTCAACCTGGCCGACAGCTTCATCTGCATCGGCGTCGCGCTGCTCGTCTACGCGCTGTTCGCGGCCGAGCGGACGCCGCCGCGGCTCACCGCCGTCGGCAACGGCTCGTAGAGCCGTGAGAGTCCGGGTGCCGCCCGACGCGGCCGGGCAGCGCCTCGACCGCGTGCTCGCCGCGCTGCCGCAGCTCGGTTCGCGCCAGGAGGCGCAGCGGCTGCTGGCGGCCGGCGCGGTCATGGTCGACGGCGCGCCCCGGTCGCAGAGCTACCGCGTCGCGGGCGGGGAGGAGCTCGAGTTCGAGCCGCCGGAGCGCGTCGAGACGGAGCTCGTTGCCGAGGACGTCCCGCTGCGGATCGCCTGGGAGGACGAGCACCTGCTCGTCGTCGACAAGCCGGCGGGCGTCGTGATGCACCCGGGCGCCGGCCAGACGAGCGGGACGCTCGCGCACGGGCTGGTCGACCACGGCGCCGCCGGCGGCGACGCGGCGCGGCCGGGGATCGTCCACCGGCTCGACCGCGACACGTCCGGGCTGCTCGTCGTCGCGCGCTCGGAGGAGGCGCACCGGCGGCTCCAGAAGCTCGTCCGCCGCCGGGCGTTCGAGCGCACGTACCTCGCGCTCGTCCGCGGCGAGCCGCGCTCGTGGCGCGGGACGATCGACGCGCCGATCGGGCGCGACCGCAGCGAGCCGACGAAGCGGTCGCTCGACACGGACACGCCGCGGCCCGCGGTCACGCACTTCGAGGTCGAGCGCCTGCTCGGCCGGAACGCGCTGCTGCGCGTCCGCCTGGAGACGGGCCGGACCCACCAGATCCGCGTCCACCTCGCCGCGATCGACCTGCCGGTCGTCGGCGACCGGGTCTACGGCGTCCCCGAGCCCGGGCTCCGGCGGCAGTTCCTGCACGCAACGAAGCTGGCGCTGCCGCATCCGTTCTCGGGCGACCGGCTGGAGGTCGAGTCGCCGCTGCCGGACGACCTCGCGGCGTTCCTGGAGACGCTCTAGGCGCGAGCGCGCTTGCGCTCGTAGAGCCGCGAGTCCGCAAGCTCGAAGAGCGCCGCGGCCGTGGCCGCGTCGGTCGGGAAGTGCGCCACGCCAGCGCTGAAGCCGCCGTCGCCGGGGAGGTCGTCTGCGGCGCACCGCTCCTCGACCGAGACATGCAGGCGCTCGATGAACGTCTCGCCGGCGGTCGCGTCCGTCTCGACCAGCGCGACGGCGAACTCGTCGCCGCCGACGCGCGCCACGAGGTCCGAGCTGCGGGCGATCGCTCCGAGCGCGTCGGCCACGCAGCGCAGGACGCGGTCGCCGACCGGATGCCCGCGCGTGTCGTTCACGGACTTGAAGTGATCGAGGTCGACGACCACGAACGTCAGCCCGTGCCCGTAGCGTCCGGCGCGCTCGAGCTCGCGGTCGACGTCGGTCCAGAACGCGTGATGGTTGAGCAGCCCGGTGAGCGCATCGCGCCGGGCGCGGTAGGAAAGCTCCGCGGTGGCGCGCTCGAAGTAGGCGACGACGCACTCGACGACGAGCGTGTCGATGAGGTCGTCGAGCCGCTGCTCCGCGACGAGCAGGTCGGTCTCGTCGAGCAGCGAGTGCTGCCCGCTCAGGAACCGCCAGACGACGCGGCGGAGCAGCAGCAGCTCGAGCACGACCTCGCGCGGCGCGAACCCGAGCGCCTCGCGCCCGCGCGCGTGGTTGCGCGCCACTTCCGCCAGCCGGCCGCCCGGCCGGATACGGCCCGGCTCGGGATCCACGACATGGCTGCCAAGCTGGCCGATGAACGCGGGGATGTCGCCGAGCCGCTCGAGCTCGTCGATGCGTGCGAGCGACGGGAGCGCGTCCTCGCGCATCCCCTCGTTGACGACCCCGAGCGCGAGCTCCCAGGCCGAGTCGCGGATCGCCAGGGCCAGCCGCGCGAACCCCTCGTCCGACTGCGCCTGACCCCGGTGCGCGGCCATCTGCCGGTCAGGGTAGAGGCGGGCGCGGCTAGACTGCGGGGGATTCCAATCCCTCGTCCCGGTGGAAACGGACGGGTGGCGGTGCCGGCCCTGGCCGGTGCACCCGCACCTTCCGCCGGCGCTCCAGACAATCGAAACCGCAAGGAGGACTGCCTGTGTCCGTCGTCTCGATGCGGGAGCTCCTGGAGGCCGGCGTGCACTTCGGCCACCAGACTCGCCGCTGGAACCCCAAGATGCGCCGCTTCATCTTCACGGAGCGCGGCGGCATCTACATCATCGATCTGCAGCAGACGCAGAGCCTGCTCGAGGAGGCGTACGAGTTCGCGCGCAACATCGCGACCCGCGGCGGCTCCGTGCTGTTCGTCGGCACGAAGAAGCAGGCCATGGACGCCGTTTCCGAGCACGCGAAGCGCGCCGGCCAGCCGTACGTCAACCACCGCTGGCTCGGCGGGCTGCTCACCAACTGGCGCACGATGTCGCAGCGCATCGAGCGGCTCCACGAGCTGCGCCGCCTGAACGAGGAGGGCCAGCTCGAGCTGCTGCCCGCCAAGGAGCGCATCTCGATGACGGGCGAGCTGGGCAAGCTCGAGGACAACCTGGGCGGCGTCGCCGACATGCGCCGCCGGCCGGACGCCGTCTTCATCGTCGACCTGCGCAAGGAGCAGCTGGCGGTGCGCGAGGCGCGACGGCTCAACCTGCCGATCATCGCGCTCGTCGACACCAACGCCGACCCCGACGAGGCCGACTACATCATCCCCGGCAACGACGACGCGATCCGCTCCTGTGAGCTGATCATCCGCGCCATCGCCGCCGGGATCGAGGCGGGTCAGCAGAAGGTCACGCCCGAGGAGTTCGCCACGAACGGCAACGGTGCGCCGCCGGCCGAGGCGGAGGCGCCAGCCGCTGACGTAGAAGCGCCTGAAGTCGAGGCGCCAGCCGCGGCCGCGGAAGCACCGGCCGCAGAGGTCGAGGCACCCGCCCCGGAACGCCGCCGCAGAGGCCGAGGCACCCGCCCGGAGCACCGGCCGCAGAGGTCGAGGCACCCGCCCCGGAAGCGTCGGCCGCCGAGGCTCCCGCCGCGGAAGAGCCCGCCACAGAGGCCGAAGCACCCGCTGCCGACATTGCCGAGGACCTGCAGATCACGTCCTCGGATCGGCCGGAGTCCGCCGAGGAAGCCGCCATCGCCGAGGTCGAGGCCGCACCGCGGACCGGAACCGAAGTCGAGAACGGCGAGGAGGTGTCCCAGTGACCGAGATCTCGGCGTCGCTCGTCAAGGAGCTCCGTGACCGCACCGGGGCCGGGATGATGGATTGCAAGCGCGCCCTGGTCGAGACCGGCGGCGACATCGACGCGGCGGTGACCCTGCTGCGCGAGAAGGGCATGGCGCAGGCCCAGAAGCGCGCCGGCCGCGAGACCACCGAGGGGCTCGTCGGCTACGCCCTCTCCGGCGACGGCAAGTCGGGCACGCTCGTGGCCGTCGGCTGCGAGACCGAGCCCGTCTCGAAGAACGAGGAGTTCCAGGCGTTCGCCGAGAAGGTGCTGAAGGCCGTCGACGCCGAGGGCCGCGAGGCGGTCGACAAGTTCGAGACCGAGCGGCAGGAGCTCGTCGCGAAGCTCGGCGAGAACATCGTCGTGGCGGGCGCGGCGCATTTCCACGCCGTGAACGGCGGCGAGATCGCCGCGTACGTGCATCCCCCGGCGAAGAAGCTGGGCGTGCTCGTGCAGCTGCGCTCCGAGGACGCCGAGCTCGGCCGCAAGGTCGCGATGCACATCGCCGCGTCGGCGCCGCAGTGGATCGGACGGGAGGACGTCCCCGAGGACGTCGTCGCCTCCGAGCGCGACATCTACGCGAACTCGGACGAGGTGCAGTCGAAGCCCGAGCAGGCGCGCGAGAAGATCGTCGAGGGCATGCTCAACAAGCGCTTCTTCGCCGCACAGGTGCTCAACGAGCAGCCGTGGATCCACGACTCGGCGAAGACCGTGGGCCAGGCCCTCGAAGAGGCGGGCGCGGAGGTGCTCGAGTTCGAGCGGCTCGCGCTCGCCTGATGGCGGTCGCGGAGCCGGAGGCAGCGGAGGCCGTGCCGGGCGGGAAGCCGTTCCGGCGCGTCCTCCTGAAGCTCTCGGGCGAGGCGCTGATGGGCGACGAGCCCTACGGCGTCGACCTGAAGCGCATCGAGGCGATCGCGACGGAGCTCGCCGAGATCCACGCCACCGGCGTCGAGATGGCGCTCGTCGTCGGCGGCGGGAACATCTACCGCGGCATGGCGGCGGCGGCGCAGGGGATGGACCGCGCGACCGCCGACTACGCGGGGATGCTCGCGACCGTCCTGAACGCGCTCACGCTGCAGGACGTGCTCGAGCATCGCGGAGCGGACACGCGCATCCAGTCGGCGCTCGGCATCCCGGAGGTGGCGGAGCCGTACATCCGCCGCCGCGCGATCAGGCATCTCGAGAAGCAGCGGATCGTGATCTTCGCGGCCGGCACCGGCAACCCGTTCTTCACAACCGACACGGCCGCCGCGCTGCGCGCGCTCGAGATCGGCGCCGAGGCGATCCTCATGGCCAAGAACAAGGTCGCCGGCGTGTACGACGAGGACCCGCGCGAGGACGCGGACGCGACGTTCCTGCCCGAGCTGACACACCTCGAGGCGATCGAGCGCGGGCTCAAGGTGATGGACACGACGGCGCTCTCGCTCTGCATGGACAACCGGCTGCCGATCCACGTTTTCGGCCTGGAAAGTGGGAATATCGCGCGTGTGGTGCGCGGCGAGCGCGTCGGCACCATCATCTCGACACCGCAGGAAGGAGAGCAGTGATCGACGATCTCGTCACGGATGCGACGCACCGCATGGACCAGTCCGTGGAGCACACGCAGCAGGAGTTCAACGGCGTCCGCACCGGACGGGCCTCGGCGGCGCTGCTCGACCGCGTGAACGTGGACTACTACGGCACGCCGACGCCGCTCAAGCAGCTGGCGACGATCAACGTGCCCGAGGCGCGGATGCTCACCGTGCAGCCGTTCGACCCGACCTCGGTCAGCTCGATCGAGCGCGCGATCCAGCAGTCCGACCTCGGCCTGACGCCCTCGAACGACGGCAAGATCATCCGCCTGCCCGTGCCGCAGCTGACCGAGGAGCGGCGCAAGGAGCTCGTCAAGATCGTCCGGCACATGGCCGAGGAGGGGCGTGTCGCCGTGCGCAACGTTCGGCGCGACGCCATCCACCACCTCAAGGAGATGGTCGACAACGGCGACGTGGGCGCCGACGAGGAGCACCGGGCCGAGGAGCGCGTCCAGAAGCTCACCGACGACCACACGACCAGGATCGACGAGATGCTGAAGCGCAAAGAAGCCGAGATCATGGAAGTTTGAGAGCCGTTGAAAGTCCGGCTGCGCCATGACGACTTTCAACGGATGAACGGCTAGTCAGACGCGACTTCGCGCGACGTGGCTCCCGCCCAGCAAGCTGGGCTCCGCCGGAACCACTGCAACGGCAACGGACAGTAGGGCCCAGTCCGTTCAGACAGTCCTCATTCGGGGACATGCCGTCGCCTCATAGGATCGGCCGCGCGATGAGCGCAGCCGCCGAGACCCCGAAAGCCGTCGCGATCATCATGGACGGCAACGGGCGGTGGGCCACGCGGCGCGGGCTGCCCGTCGCGGACGGGCACCAGGCAGGGACGCGCGCGCTGCGCCGCACCGTCGAGGCGTCGATCGACCTCGGCATCGAGTCGCTCGCGGTCTATGCGTTCTCGACCGAGAACTGGGCGCGCTCGCCGGGCGAGGTGCAGGACCTGATGGAGATCTTCGAGGAGACGATCATCCGCGAGATCCCGGACCTCACTGCACAGGGCGTGCGGACGCGGTTCATCGGGCGCCGCGACCGGGCGCCCGACGAGCTGCAGGCGCGGATGGCCGAGCTGGAGGAGGCCACGGCGTCGAACAGCACGCTCGCGCTCTGGATCGCGTTCGACTACGGCGGCCAGGCCGAGCTGGTGCGTGCGGCGCGCCGGCTCGTCGAGGCCGGGATCGCGGCCGACGAGGTCGACGAGGAACGGCTGCGCGCCGAGCTCTATGCGCCGGAGATGCCCGACCCGGACATCCTGATCCGCACGTCGGGCGAGCTGCGGCTCTCGAACTTCCTGCTCTGGCAGATCGCCTACTCGGAGCTGTTCTTCACCGAGCGGCTGTGGCCCGATTTCGACCGGCCCGACCTGGAGGACGCGATCGAGGCGTACGCGGGCCGGCGGCGGCGGTACGGCGGGCGATGAGCAGCTTCGTCTCGCGGCTCCTCGTCACGATCGTCGGGCTGCCGATCGTGCTCGGCCTCGTGTACCTGGGCGGCTGGTGGTTCTTCGGGCTCGCGGCGTTCGGCGCCGTCGTGGCGCTGCACGAGGTGTTCCTCCTGACGAAACGGTTCCATCCGGTCGCCCTGGCCGGGTTCGTCGCGGCCCTGCTCGCGCTCTGGGGCGCGGAGGTCGGCGGGCCGCAGTGGATGGTCGGCGGCTTCGTCGCGGTCGTGCCGCTCGCGTTCGTCATCCGGGGCTTCACCGGGGCGCGCACGTCGGTGACCGCGTCGATCGCGATCACGGCGCTCGCGGCTGCGTGGGTCGGTCTGGGGCTGGCGTTCTTCATCCTGATCCGCGACATCCCGGACCACGGCCGGCTGGCCGCGTTCACGGTGCTCCTCGCAGTGTTCGCCGGCGACACGGCTGCCTACCTCGGCGGGCGGCTGTTCGGGCGGCACCGCATGGCGCCGGTCATATCGCCGGGCAAGACGTGGGAGGGATTCGTCACCGGGACGGCCGTCTGCGTCTTCGTGACCTGGGTGGCGCTGTACAAGACGGGCTTCCTCGAGGGCTGGCGCTCGCTCGTCCTCGGCGGCGCGCTGGCGGTGTCGTCGGTGCTCGGCGACCTGTTCGAGTCGGCGCTCAAGCGCGACGTGGGCGTGAAGGACAGCGGCCGCCTCCTGGCGGGCCACGGCGGGATGCTCGACCGCATCGACGCGCTCCTCTTCGCCGGCGCGACGGCGTACTTCGTCATCGCCGCCTTCGGCGCCGTCTGATCCGCGGCTCCGCGCAGAAAGCGTGACGTTTGCGTGATGCCCTTGTCACGGTGCCTGGCACCGGTGTGGAAAGCGCGCGAACCCTCTGGGGCCGCCGGGTTCCACACCTCCCGGTGGACGCGCCGTGACGTTCTCGTGCGCGTGCCTGGCACCGGTGTTAGAGCGGCGCGGACATGTCCCGCGAAAGGCTCGATCGGCGCGCTGAGCGGCGATACGCTCGAACCATGCGCACCGTGATTCCAGCCTTCGCCGTCCTCGTTCTCGCGCTGGCGCTTTCCTCGGCCGGCGGGACGGCGACCCCGACGCCCGAGCTCGTGGTCAGCTCGAACTACCGGACGCTGCTGTACGGCGATCTATTCGTCGTCAGCGCGGACGGCACCGGGCGCCGCAACCTGACGCGCAGCCCCTACGACGACCAGTACCCGTCGGTGGATCCGACCGGGCGCAGGATCGCCTTCGTCAGCGACCGTTCCGGCTACCGCGCCGTATGGGTCATCGGCGTCGACGGCACGGGCCTGCGCCGCGTAACCGGCCAGCTGCCACACGACGCCTTTCCGAACGCGCCGCCGGTCTGGGACTCGACGGGACGATGGCTCGTCTTCGACGCGTACTCGAACGCATCGCCCAGCTTCACCGTCTGGACGGTTCCCGCCGCGGGCGGCAAGGCGAGGAGGGTGGGCGTCGGCGCCGGGGGCGTCTGGAGCCCGACCGGCCTCGTGGCCTTCGTGACCGTGCTCCCGCCAGACGGGCGGACCCGCGTGAAGATCGTCACGCGCTCAGGCGCAGCGCGCTGGAGTGTCCCCGGCCGGAACCCGCTGTGGTCGCCCGGAGGGCTGCTCGCCGTGAGCCACGACGGCCTCCCGGCCGACATCTTCGATCGCCCCGGCCACCGCCTGCGCACCGTGCCCGGCTCGGCGCTCGCGTGGTCGCCCCGCGGCGAGCTGCTCGCGCACGGCACACGCTCGACGCTCTGGGTGACCGACCGCGACGGCCATGAGCTGGTTGTCGCCACAAAGAAGTACGTCGCTCCGTCCGCGGTCTGGTGGACGCCTGACGGAACGACGCTGTCGTTTCTGGCCTCTGGCGGCACCATGGCCGGCCGCGCCTGGGACGTCGCAACCCATCGCGTCCGCACCCTGGGAGGAGCCGGGCCATGGTCGCCCGACGGGAGGCACTACGCATACACCACCGCGGACGGCCTGACTCTCCGCGTGGGGACACCGGGGCAAGTGGGACGCGAAGTCGTATCCGGCCCGGCCGGCGAACCGGCCTGGGCCGGGAGCAACCGCCTCGTCTACGCCTACGCCCACGGCGGCGAACAGCCCGCCACGCTCCACTTCGCTCACGCGACGGGCGGGCTCGACGGCTCCGTCGGCAAGCCGGGGAAGCTCTGGGAGGCGATGGCCGCCTGGTCGCCTGACGGGAAGAGCATCGCGTACTCGTCGGGCTTCGCGTTCTGCCACTCCGGCCGCTGCCAGCGCTACCTCGACAACGACATCTGGGTCCGCCCCGCGAGCGGCTCGCCGTCGCAGAGGCTGACGTCCACCACGTCGCCGGGCAACTCCCGCCAGGTGGACGACGCGTATCCCGCCTGGTCGCCGGACGGCACCGCGGTCGCATTCACACGGACGCCGTACGGCGGCAGCCTGCAGCCGCTGGCGACGCAGGTCTGGGTCGTTCCGAGCGCGGGCGGCACCGCCGTCCGGGTGGCGATCCGCGGCGGGCGCCCGTCGTGGGCACCCGACGCGAAGACCCTTGCCTTCAGATCCGACGGGGTCGTCGCGCTCGCCGGCCGGGACGGCAGCGGCTTCCGGGAGATCCAGAGCGCGAAGGTGCGGACCGACAGCGACGTCGCGTGGTCGCCGGACGGCTCGAAGCTCGCGTCGATCGCCCCGAACGGCGACGTCTTCACGATCGACCCGACCGGCAGCGCCCGCAGGGTGGTCGGAAAAGCCGGCACAGGCGGCCCCGCGAGCGTCGCCTGGTCTCCCGACGGCTCCAGGCTCGCCGTCTCCGGAGCCGGGATCCGCGTGATCGTGGTCGCGACCGGGCGGACGACGCGCCTCGACGCGCACGTCCACGCCACGAGGCCCCGCTGGTCGCCCGACGGCCGCAAGATCGCGTACTCGCTCGACGATCTCCGCACGGGGGCGGAGGAGGCCTACGTCGTCCCGGCGGGCGGCGGACGGCCGGTCGACATCGTCCCCGGCCCGAGCCAGGAAGACGATCCGGCCTGGCGGCCCCGCTAGACCGTCTCGCACCTACACTGGACACACCTAATGAAGCGAATCGCGCTCCTCGGCGCGACCGGCTCGATCGGGCGCCAGGCGATCGAGATCGTCGACGCGCACCCCGACCTCACCCTCTGCGCCGTGGCCTCCGGCTCCACGGACGTGAGCGCGCTCGCGGCTGCGCACGGAGCCGAGCACCAGACGGGCGGCGACCTCACCGAGCTGCTCGAGCGCGCGCAGCCGGACCTCGTCCTGAACGCGGTGGTCGGCTTCGCCGGCGTCCGCGCCACGCTCTGGGCGCTCTCCAACGGCGTCGACCTCGCGCTCGCGAACAAGGAGAGCCTCGTCGCGGCAGGCGAGCTCGCCCTCGCCGCCCAGCGGCGCGGCGGCGCGCGACTGCTGCCCGTCGACAGCGAGCACTCCGCCGTCTTCCAGTGCCTCGAGGGCCGCGCCCCCGGATCCGTCCACTCGCTCGTCCTCACGGCGTCCGGCGGCCCGTTCCGCGGGCGCACCCGCGACGAGCTCGCGGACGTGACGCCCGAGGAGGCGCTGGCCCACCCGACCTGGAGCATGGGCCCGAAGATCACAACCGATTCGGCCACGCTCGCGAATAAAGGTCTCGAGCTGATCGAAGCGCACTTCCTCTTCCACCTCCCGTACGACCGCATCGAGGTCGTCGTCCACCCGAGCTCGACCGTCCACGCGATCGTGCGCTTCCGCGACGGCGCCTCGCTCGCGCACCTCGGCTACCCGGACATGCGAGTCCCGATCTCCTACGCCCTGACCTACCCCGAGCGCGCCGCCACGCCCGTGCCGCCGCTCGACCTCGCGGGCACGACGCTCGCCTTCGAGCAGCCCGACGAGGAGACGTTCCCGCTGCTCGCGCTCGCCCGCGACGCCGGCGAGCGCGGCGGCACCTACCCGTGCGCCTACAACGGCGCCAACGAGGTCGCCGTCGAGGCCTTCCTGGCGCATCGCCTGCCGTTCACGGGCATCGCGGCGGTCGTCCAGGAGACGCTCGACCGCTGGGACGTGGACGAGGCCCGCGACCTCGACGAGCTCGTCGAGGCCGACGCACGTGCGCGCGCGCTCGCAGGCGAGGAGCTGGCGGTCGCGTGAACGTCGTCATCGCGATCTTCGGCCTCGCGCTCCTGATCTTCGTCCACGAGGCCGGTCACTTCTTCGCGTCGATCTCGGTGGGCATGAGCCCGCGAAAGTTCTACATCGGCTTCCCGCCGGCGCTCGTCAAGACGAAGCGCAAGGGGATCGAGTACGGGATCGGCGCCGTCCCGCTCGGCGGCTACGTGAAGATCCCGGGGATGCACCGCCCGGCGGCGAGCGACGTTGACGCGCACTTTGCGCCGGCGCGCTCCGAACGGCCGGAGCTGACGATCCCGATCGAGCGGCTGCGGCGCGCGCTCGACGACGACGACCTCGTCGCCGCGCGCGCCGAGCTGAGCGCGTTCGAGGATGCGCTCACGACCACCGAGCTCTCGCCGGCCGCCGCCCACGCGGCCGGCCGCGGCGTCCGCGAGCTGGAGGACGCGCTCGGCGCCGACGCATACTGGCGCCAGGCGGCCTGGAAGCGCATCACGGCGATCGCCGCCGGCCCGCTGACGAACATCCTCTTCGCGCTGATCCTCTTCACTGCGTTGTTCCTGGTGAGCGGCGGCGCCGCGACCTCGAAGATCCAGACGGTCCGGAGCGACTTCCCGGCCGCGGCGGTCGGGCTCAAGCCGGGCGACGAGATCCTCGCGATCGGCGACCAGCAGGTCGCCCCCGACACGATCGGCTCGGCCATCAACAACTCCAAGGGCAAGAAGGTGAAGATCATCGTTGCCCGCGGCGACAAGCTCGTCGAGCTCGGCCCGGTGCAGGCCGAGAAGGATCCGCAGAGCGGCAGGTACCTCATCGGCATCGTGCTCGACCGTGAGGGGCTCTCCGTGCCCGGCGCGGCCTGGAACTCGATCCGGCTCACCGGCCTGGTGACGAAGCAGATCGGCGTCTCGCTGTCGCAGCTCGTCACGGGCAAGGGGCACGAGGACATCTCGAGCCCGGTCGGCATCGTCCAGGGATCGACGACGGCGCTCAACGAGGGCACCGAGAACTACCTCTGGGTGCTCGGCCTGCTCAGCCTGTCGCTCGCGCTGCTCAACCTGCTCCCGCTGCTGCCGCTCGACGGCGGGCACATCCTCTTCTCGGCGATCGAGGGCATCCGCGGCCGCGCGGTCGGCCGGCGAGTGTACGAGCGGGTCTCGGCGATCGGCCTGGCCGTCGTGCTGCTGCTCTTCTTCGTCGGCCTGTCGAACGACATCGGCAACCTGGGGTCGTAGTAGTGGCCAGCGACGTCCAGATCCGCGTGGGCGGCGTCCCGATCGGCGGCGGCGCGCCCGTCGTCGTCCAGTCGATGACGCTGACGCCGACCCGCGACGTCGAGGCGACCGTCGGCCAGATCGCCGCGCTCGCCTCCGCCGGCTGCGAGCTCGTCCGCTGCGCCGTCCCGAAGACCGAGGACGCCGTCGCCCTGGAGCGCATCGTGCGCCTGTCGCCGATCCCGGTGATCGCGGACATCCACTTCAACGCGAGCCTCGCCCTCAAGGCGATCGACGCGGGCGTCGCCGCCGTGCGGATCAACCCGGGGAACATCGGCGGCCCCGACAAGGTCGTGCAGGTGGTCGAGGCGGCCAAGCGTGCCGGCATCCCGATGCGGATCGGCGCCAACTCCGGCTCGCTGCCGAAGCACCTCGACGAGCTCGCCCAGCGCGACCAGGCCGAGGCGCTCGTCGCCGCCGCGCTCGAGGAGGTCGAGCTGCTCGAGCGGCTCGACTACCGCGACTTCAAGATCTCGGTCAAGGCGACGCACGTGCCGACGATGATCCGCGCGTACCGCATGCTCGCCGCGAAGGTGCCCTACCCGCTGCACCTGGGCGTCACCGAGGCGGGCACGCCGTTCGCCGGCTCGATCAAGAGCGCGGTCGGCATCGGCTCCCTTCTCGCAGGGGGCATCGGCGACACGCTGCGGGTCTCACTCACCGCCGACCCGGTCAAGGAGGTCGAGGTCTGCTGGGAGATCCTCAAGGCGCTCGGCCTGCGCGAGCGCGGCCCCGTGATGATCGCCTGCCCGTCGTGCGGCCGCGACAACGTGGGCGTCGAGACGCTGGCCATCGAGGTCGAGTCGCGCCTGCGCGACTACCCGCAGCCGTTCGAGGTCGCCGTCATGGGCTGCGCCGTGAACGGACCGGGGGAGGCCGGCGACGCCGACTTCGGCATCGCCGGCGGCCGCGACGTGGGCTTCATCTACGCGCACGGCCGCGTGCTGAGGAAGGTCGAGTCGCCGCTCCTGATCGACGAGCTCTTCCGCGAGATCGACGCGTGGATCGAGCAGGGCATGCCACGCCCGACGCGTCTCAAGATGGCCAAGCCGGCCGCCCTGGCCATGGCCGAGGCGTCACTCATCCCCGTCGAGTAGCACACTTCACGCATGGCGACCTGCCCTGCATGTGGCCAGCACAATCCCGAGGGCGCGCGCTTTTGCATGGCCTGTGCCGCTGAGCTGGTCCCGCCCGAGGGCGTGGAGGTGCGCAAGGTCGTCACCGTCCTCTTCGCCGACGTCACCGAGTCGACGGCGCTCGGCGAGCAACTCGACCCCGAGTCGTTCCGCCGCGTCATGGCGAAGTACTTCGAGCGCGGCTCGCGCCGCCGTCGAGGTGCACGGCGGCACGGTGGAGAAGTTCATCGGCGACGCCGTCATGGCCGTGTTCGGCGTACCGACGGTGCACGAGGACGATGCGCTACGGGCACTCCGCGCCGCGGTGGCCGTCCGCGACGCTCTCGTAGCGTTGAACGCCGACCTCGAGCGCGACTATGGCGTCTCCCTCGCCCTGCGGATCGGCGTGAACACGGGCGAGGTCGTTGCCGGCACGGCGGAGCGCCTCGTGACCGGCGACGCCGTCAACGTCGCGGCCCGGCTGCAGCAGGCAGCCGGGCCGGGCGAGATCCTCGTCGGCGAGCGAACGCGTGAACTCACGCGGGACGCGATCGACGCCGAGCTGCTCTCGCCGATCGCGCTGAAGGGCAAGGCGGAGCTCCTGGCGCCATACCGCTTGACCCGCGTGCTCGAGGGCGCGGAGGCGATCGAGAGGCGTCTCGACGCGCCGCTCGTCGGGCGCAGATGCGAGCTCGACGCGGTGCGAGCCGCTTTCGACGCGGCCGTGGCCGAGCGGCGTTGCCGCCTCGTGACCGTGCTCGGCCCGCCCGGCATCGGGAAGACGCGGCTTGGGCGCGAGGCGACGGCGCTGCTTGCGGGCGACGCCACGGTTCTGGTGGGCCGCTGTCTCCCGTACGGCGAGGGGATCACATACTGGCCGCTGCGCGAGATCTTCGCGGCGGCCGGCGCCGAGGAGGAGCTCAACGCTGCGATCGGCGCCGACGCGCCCGACGACGTCTTCTGGGCCGTGCGCAAGGCGCTCGAGTCGCGCGCGCGCGAACGCTCGCTCGCGCTCATCGTCGAGGACATCCACTGGGCCGAGCCCACGCTGCTCGACCTGCTCGAGCACCTGCACGACTGGACGCGAGACGCGCCGCTCCTCGTGCTCTGCCTGGCGCGGCCCGAGCTGCCTACCGCGAGACCCGCCTGGCCCGGCGACGTCCTGACGCTCGAGCCGCTGTCACGCAGCGAGTCGGAGCAGCTCATCGAATCGCTTCTCGGCGAGACCGAACTCGACGCCGACACATCCGCCCGGGTCCGCGATGTGGCAGAGGGGAACCCACTCTTCGTCGAGCAGCTCCTCGCGAATCTGGCCGAGGGCGCGGCCGCCGACCGCGTGCCTGCCACGATTCAAGCGCTTCTGGCCGCGCGGCTCGACGCGCTCCCCGAGGACGAGCGAGTCGTGCTCGAACGCGCCGCTGTGATCGGAATCGAGTTCGAGTGGGACGCTCTTGCACGGCTCGCCCCGGACGGTCGCCGGCCTCCCGGCTCCGTGCTCAGCTCCCTTGTGCGCAAGGAGCTTGTCCGTCCCCACGACGCGATCCCGGACATGTTCACCTTCCGGCACATCCTCGTGCGCGACGCCGCGTACGAGCGGCTCGCGAAGACCGCCCGCGCCGACCTCCACGAGCGCGCTGCGGGGTGGATGGACGGCCGCGGCGAGGAGTTCGACGAGATCGTCGGCTACCACCTCGAGCAGGCTTACCGTTGCCTCGTCGATCTCGGCCCGCCGGACGCTCGGGCGCGAACGATCGCCGAACGCGCGGCAGGATTGCTCGGCCCGGCGGGACGGCGCGCGTTCATGCGAGGTGACATGCCGGGGGCTGCGACGCTCATCGACCGGGCCGCGCGCCTCTGGGAGCCGCACGACCACCTCCGACTGGAGCTCGTGTCGCTTCTCGGTCGCGCCCTTGCCGAACGTGGGGAGTGGGCGGACGCCGACCGCGTGATGTCGGAGGCGCTGGAAGACGCGCGAGCAGCCGGCGCGCGTGCTGCAGCGGCGCTCCTCGAGGTCGAGCTTGCGTATCTCCGGTGCCACATGGACATGACGTCGTCCCACGGTCGCCTGCTCGCGGCGCTCGAAGAGCCGCGTCGGACGTTCGAGGAGCTCGGCGACCAGGCGGGGCTCGCACGCGTGCTGATCGTGGTCGCCCTCATTTCCTTTTGGGCGGGCCACGCGGCCGAGGCGATGGAGCAGGTCGAACAGGCGGCGCGGGTCGCGCGGGAGGCCGGCGACCGGGTCCAGGAGGAAATGGCACTCGAGTTCGCCGTGAATTTCGCCGTTCACGGGCCGCTCGTCGTTGGCGATGGCATCGCGCTCGTCGCCGCCGCACGCGAGCGCCTGAGCGGAAGCCGGGCGTTCGAGATGGTCGCGCTCGCCGCGAGCAGCGTCCTGGAGGCGATGCGGGGGCAGCTGGACGAGGCGCGCGTCCTCGTGGCCCGGGCGGGGGCGCTCGCACGCGAGCTCGGGCGGGAGTACAGCTACGCCGTGCGTGTCGCGCACGCTGCGGCGCGGATCGAGTTCCTTGCCGGTGACTGGGCGGCAGGCGAGCGCGAGCTCATGCCCGCCTGTCTCGAACTCGAGCGTATGGGCGATCTCGGCCATCTTTCCAGCCTGGCTCCGCAGCTCGTCGATGCGCTCTACGCACAGGAGCGCTTTGACGATGCGTGGGAGTGGTCGGAGAAGGCCTTCGCGGCGGCGATCGAGGATGACCTGGACGCGCAGGTCGCGACGAAGCGTGTCCGGGCAAAGCTCCTTGCGCGCCGCGGCGACGTCGAAGGAGCACTGCGGATTGCCCAGGCTGGGATTGATCTTGCAGTCCGCAGCGACTACCTCGACGAAACGGCGCGCGCATGGGCCGATCTCGCCGAGGTGTACCGGCTGGCGGGCCGGCCCGAGGAGGCCGCGGCCGCCGTGGATGAGGCGATCCGCATCCACGAGCGCAAGGGTGATGTGGCCTCCGTCGCCCTGCTGCGCCGTTCGGTCGGCGAGCGCGTCTGAGACCGCTCATCCCGGTCGAGTAGCCAGCCGAGCCAACGCCTCGTCTAGGCTGCCGGGCCAGTGATCGCCCGCGCCTCACAGCTCTTCATCCCGACCTTGCGGGATCCGCCGGCCGACGCCGAGGCAGCGAGTCACAAGCTGCTCGTGCGCGGCGGCTTCATCCGCCAGGTGACCACAGGTGTCTGGACGTTCATGCCGCTCGGCTGGCGCGTTCACCAGAAGGTCGTTCAGATCATCCGCGAGGAGATGGACGCGATCGGCTCGCAGGAGATGCTCATGCCGGTGCTGACCCCGCGGGAGCTCTGGGAGCAGTCCGGCCGCGACTTCATCCCCGAGATCTTCCACCTGAAGGATCGAAACGGCCGCGACTACGTGCTGCCGCTCACGCACGAGGAGACGGTCACCTGGCACGCCAAGGAGCTCCAGAGCTACCGGCAGCTGCCGCAGATGCTCTACCACTTCTCGATCAAGGAGCGCGACGAGCCCCGCCCTCGCGGCGGCCTCCTGCGCCTCCGCGAGTTCATCATGAAGGACGCCTACTCCTTCGATCGCGACGACGCCGGGCTCGACGTCAGCTTCCGCAAGCAGGAGCAGGCGTATCACCGCATCTTCCAGCGCTGCGGGCTCGAGTACTCGGAGGTGCAGGCGGAGTCGGGGATGATGGGCGGCAAGGAGTCGATGGACTTCCTCGCCCCGTCCGGCTCGGGCGAGAACGTGCTCGTGACGTGCGAGAACGGCGACTACGCCGCCGACCTCGAGATCGCGCTCGGCGTGCCGCGGGCGCCGGACTTCCCGCCTGCGCTCGACAAGCCCGAGGTGATCGACACACCGGGCGTGACGACGATCGAGGCGCTCGCCGAGCACCTCGGCATCGACTCGGCCGCGACGTCGAAGGCGATGCCCGTGATGAAGCACGACGGGACGCTCGTGCTCGCGCTGATCCGCGGCGACGACCGGCTCGAGGAGGCCAAGCTCGCAGCCGCGCTCACCTCCGACTTCCGGCCGGCCACCGCCGAGGAGATCCAGGCGGGCTTCGGCGCCGACCCGGGCTCGCTCGGCCCGGTCGGCTTCAAGGGCCAGATCGTCGCCGACGAGACCCTGCGCGAGGGCCAGTTCGTGGCCGGCGCCAACGAGACGGGCCGCCACCTGCGCGGCGTCGAGCACGGCCGCGACTTCCAGGCCGAGTTCACCGACCTGCGCCAGCCACGCGAGGGCGACCGCTGCCCCGAGTGCGGCGGTGCCCTACGCTTCGAGACCGCGATCGAAGTGGGGCACATCTTCAAGTTCGGAACGCGCTACTCGGAGCCGCTCGGCGCCACCTTCCTCGACGAAGACGGTGTCGAGAAGCCGCTGATCGGCGGCTCGTACGGCATCGGGCCGGCCCGCGTGATGGCCGCGGTCGTCGAGCAGCGCCACGACGAGGACGGGATCCAGTGGCCCGCGTCGATCGCGCCGTACGATGCGCACGTGGTCGCGCTGCCCGGCCTCGAGGACAAGGCGCTCGAGGCGGTCGAGGCGCTCGGCGGCGACGTGCTCGTCGACGACCGCGAGCAGCGGGCGGGGGAGAAGTTCGCCGACGCCGACCTGATCGGCATCCCCGTGCGCGTCACGGTCGGCAAGAAGACGCTCGACGACGGCGCCGTGGACGTGCGCGACCGCGCGACCGGCGAGGAGCGGCGTGTGGCGATTTCAGATCTGGGAACAGTGCTGGCAGATGGCGCGTAGGCGACGGTTCAGCAGCGACCCGTTCGGCCCGACGCTCGAGCGGCTGATGGGCGAGACGGGCGTGACGTACAGGTCGCTCGCGGACGCGTCCGACCTGTCGGCCGGCTACCTCAACCACATCGTCCACGGCAACCGACCCGTGCCCGCCGACGACGTGATCCAGCGCATCGCCGGCGCCCTGAGCGTCGAGCCGGAGCACTTCCGCGAGTACCGGCTGCGGATGATCACCCAGCGGCTCGAGGCGATGCCCGAGCTGATCGACCGGCTCTACAAGCGGCTGGTCTAGCAGCGTGCGCAGGCCGCGCAGGCCTGCCTCGTTCGGGCGATGAAGGATTCGGGCGGCACCCCCGAAAGTCTCGAAGGTGTCCGATCCGACGCAGCTGCCCCAGAGAGACGTTCTCGCCGTCGCGCACGCGTATCTCACGTCGGAGGACTCCTCCGCTTTCGTTCTCCCCGAGCTGCGCGAGTCGACGCAGGTGTTCGCCCAGGCGTTTCGAGACGCGGGGTACGCGGGCGAAATCAGGATCGATGGCCTCAGCGTGAGGACGCTGTCCCTCGACGATGCGACAGTCGACGCCCGACAGACCCTGGTCCTCGACCGCCGCGGTCGCATTCGCGAGGTGACTCAAGAGCTCGTGATCCAGCTCGTCCAGCGCGACGGCTGGAACGTGTGCGACCTCGTCGTCGACGGCGTCTCGGTGCTCGCCAGCTCGCGTCCCGTTCCCGTCGAGCCGGCTCAGGCCGACGGAATCGACATCCGCGCCTTCGCACGGACCGAGCCGCCGGGACACCAGGTGGTCGCGATCGCCGTGCGGAACGAGAGCGCGCACCCGGTGGCCTTGAAGTGCGCCAGCGCCACGTCGAAGCGTGGGCCGCTCAGATACGCAGCCGAGTTCTCCCGGAAGAACCTCCGGGAGGGAGGCGCCGTCGACTTCGAGCCCATGGCCGAGCGTGCAGTGGCGCTCAGGCTGCCCAGCCGCGTCGAGCGGCTCTGGCTGAAGGTGACCCTGGGGACGATGCGCGGCGAATCGCTCTTCGCGCTGTCGCCCCGCACGTCGACCGCCGAAGGCGTGCCCCGCCTACCGCGGGCGGCTGCGCTCGTCCGGCGGCTGGTCGCGCCGGTGGGCTTCATCGCGGCTTTTATCGTGGTCGTCGGGCTCTGGCATTCGTTCCTCACGGCCCTCGTCGTTGCGTGCGTCCTCGCGGCGAACGGACTCTTCTTCAGCCATTGGAACGTGGTCCGTCTCGAACGGCGCCTCGCTCGTCAGCGGGCCGAGACCAGGGCGCTCGCGGGCCGTTAAATGCAAAGGCGGCGTTCCTCGACGCCGCCCTTGCGAGGAGGGAGAGGCTCCTCCCGGACAGGTGTGGTCTCCCCGGCCGTCGCCGCATCGAAACCCCGCGCGCTAAGGTGAGCCGGCACGGGGCGTGGCGCAGCCTGGTTAGCGCGCTTGTCTGGGGGACAAGAGGTCCCGAGTTCAAATCTCGGCGCCCCGATGAAAAAGCCCTCTAGCAGGGCTTTTTCTATGTAGAGCGGAATGCGTCACTTACGGCGCGTACGGTGGTAGTACGAGGGCCGGCGCGCATGCGCGGCGAGATAACTGCCAGCTCGTGCCCGACCGGCAACTCGTCGGGAAGTGGACGTAGTGGCCATCGGACGCCGTCGTGTAGTCCCAGAAGCCGTGCGACGCGCCCTGAGTGAAACTAGAGCTGGGTCGGGTGGTGTAGTTAGGCAGTGCTTCTAGCGGGCTGCTCAACCCGTTACGTCATGCCTGGTCGCGGGAAGGCAGTCGTCTCGAGGCATGAAACGCGGGAAGGGGAGATAAGGGAGTGCGGCGTGCTCGCTACGGTGCCGCGCTGGCGGCTGCTCTCGTCGTTCTCGTGGTTCCAAGCGCGTCGGCCGAGAGCCCGTCGTTCCCGGTGCGAACGACGTACCCCACTGGCGCGCGCGCCGTCGCGGTGGCGGTCGGTGACGTCACCGGCGACGGAATCCCCGACGCCGTTGTGACGACCTCGCTCGGCGGAGCCGCCGCGTACACCGACCGGATGGCGAGCCTGTTCGTGTATCCGGGGCGCGGCGACGGCAGGTTTGGTGCGCCGACGATCCTGCCGACGCACGACTCCCACGCTGCGACCCAGATCGATTCGCAGCGGACGATCGCGCTCGCCGATCTTGACGGCGACGGGCGCCTGGACGCCGCGACCGTTACGTCGGCCGGCGTCGACGTCTACTACGGAGTGCCGGGCGGGTTGGCCGAGCCGCAGCTCATTCCCGGCATCGGAGCCGAGAACGTCGTCGCTGCCGACATGAACGGCGACGAACGCCCCGACCTCGTCGTCTCGTTTGCCAATCCCGCTACGCAGAGCGCGTCGATCGAGCTGCTTCGGAACACCGGGAACGGCTTCTCGCCTACGAGCATCTGGTCGGGACAGCTGCGGCTCTGGACCCTCGGGGTCGGTGACGTAAACGGCGACGGCCGTCCCGATCTGGTGATCACGGGCGATCGCGTAGGCGTCCTCTTCACGACCCTGTTGCAGCGAGCCGACGGCGGCTTCACGGCGACCGACGAGCCCGGTGCGCCGGGCTTCTGCTGCGTGCAGCTCGGAGTCGCCGACGTGACCGGCGATGGCCGGCTCGATGTGACCGTCATCGCGAACGGTGGCCCGCTCACCTACCCCGGGACAGGCGACGGGTCGTTCGGGACGCCGTTTCAGACGCCGGCGACCGACGGGCCCGTGTCGTTCCTGGCCGCGGACATCAATCACGACGGGCTCACAGATCTGGTGGTTGCGAGCAGCAGTTCGCCCGAGAACCTCGAGGCGGTCGAGATCTTTCTCCAGGCGAGTCACCGTCTTTCGTCGCCGATCACGCTCTTCATGCCCTATTTCGCCGGCTCGTACGAGAGCAGCGAGAGCGTCGCGGTCGCGGATCTCAACGGGGACGGAACGGCGGACGTCGTCGCCGTGGACCCGAACACCGGCCTCGTGGTCTTCCCGCAGGCACCCCCGGCCGGCGGTGGCACGACGTCGTCGACCACGACGACTACGACCACCACCACGACCACTACGGGCACGACGCCCGCCACGACGACACCCACCACGACGGTGGCGACTACTACCCCGACGACCACCACGCCGACGTCGTCGACGACGCCCTCCGCCGCGTCGACCACGCCGACCACGACGACCGCGCCAGCCGTCGCTGCGCCGCGCCGCCTCATCGACCTCCATCGCGTGCGCTGGGCGAGCGCGACGCTGCCGGCCTCCGTGTGCGGCGCCAAACGCGCGATCCACCTGCACAGTCACCATGCGAAGGTCAGCTCGACACGCTGGCCACGGGTCCGCCCAGTCACTGTGGATGCCGGCTACCACATCCTCTATGGAGACCTGAACGGAGACAGCCACGACGAGGCAGCTGTCGCTGTTGAATGCACGAACGGCGGCGGCACGGCCGGCGGCGTCCTGCGCTACGCCTACGTCGTGTTCACGCCCGGCACTGCAGCTCCGCGCCTGGTCGGCATCGTGACACCACGTCAGCGCCGCCTGTCGGACACGCTTCCAACGCTACTCACGTTGAAGCTCAGGCGCGGTGTCGTGATCGCGAAGGAGTTTTGGTACGGGCGCCGCGACCGAACATGCTGTCCGTCCGGGCGGTCGACGACGCGGTGGCGCTATGTCGCCCGACGCCTCGTGCCGCAGAAGCCGGTCGTGCTCAAGCGTCCGCGGCAATAGCGGCAGACGTCTCGTTGCAACTTGTTGGCTCGGACACGATGTCCCCGGTTCAAATCCGGGCCGCCACGATGAGAAAGCCCTGACAGCAGGGCTTTTCTTTGTGCCTTCTCGAGGCACCAGTTAGCAAATCTTTCAATATTTGAAGATTGTGAGATATGGTGGCGCAGTGCCGCACAAAGCGCGCCCTGCTCATGAGGTAAAGGCGAACCTGTTCCGTGTGCTGGGGCACCCGGCGCGGGTGCGGATCCTGGAGTTGCTCCGCGACGGCGAACGGTCGGTGGGGGCGCTGCAGGCGGAGTTGGAGCTCGACTCGGGAGGGACGTCGCAGCACCTTGCGGCGCTTGCGGCGGATCGGGCTGGTCGAGTCCCGCCGGGAGGGGACGAGCGTCTTCTACCGCGTGGACGACGAGCATGTCTTCGACCTGCTCGCGGCCGGTCGCAGCATCATCGGGCGCCGGCTCGCCGAGCAGCAGTCGATCCTGCGCGAGCTCGACTCGCCGTGATCGGCGCGCTGCTCGTCGCCGGGCTGGGCCTGCTTGCGCTCGGCGGGCTCGTCGTCGTGCTCCGCCGGGCGTTCGCTGCCGGAGTCTTGCTCCAGGCGACGGGCGCGGCCGCCGTCGCGGTGGCCGGGTTCTGGGCGCTCGGAACCGGGGCGACCCTGGGAGCCGGGTTCACGAGCGCCTTCGTCCCGCGCTTCGGCGTGGACGGGTTGAGCGGCCTGTTCCTGGGGACGCTCGGGCTCGTCGCGCTGCCGGCGCTCGTGTTCTCGCTGCGCTACCTGGAGCCGACCCCGCGCGGTCGCGCGATTGCCGCGGCCACGGCGGCGTTCCTGCTCGCCATGGCCGGGGTGGTCTGCGCGCGCGACCCGCTCACCTTCCTCTTCGCCTGGGAGCTGATGACGCTGCTGCCCGCCGCCGTGATCCTCGTGGGCCGAGGCGCCGACGAGCAGTCGCGGGAGACCGTGTTCACATACGTCGCGATCACGCACCTGGGCGGGGCCGCGACGTGGGTGGCCGTGCTGCTGCTCGCGCATGCCGGCGCGGTCGGCGGAGCGCCCGTGCTCGACACGGGGTCGGGGCTGCAGATCGCGATCGCGCTGACCGCGCTCGTCGGGATGGGAACGAAGGCGGGGGTGATGCCCCTGCACGTGTGGCTGCCGCGCGCACACCCGATCGCGCCTGCACCCGTCTCGGCGCTGATGAGCGGCGTCATGATCAAGGTCGCGATCTACGGGCTCGTGCGGGTGCTGGTCGACTGGGTCGGAACGCTCCCGTTGTGGTTCGGCGTGCTCGTGCTTGGCGTGGGGGCCTTCTCGGCCGCTGGGCGGCGTGACCTATGCGCTGTTCGAGCACGACCTCAAGCGCCTGCTCGCGCTGCACTCGATAGAGAACGTCGGGATCATCGTGCTCGGGATCGGCGCCTGCCTCGTCCTGCACACGCGCGGGGCCGACCAGTGGGCGGCGTTCGCGCTCGGGGCAGCGCTCCTGCACACCGTGAACCACGCCGTCTTCAAGGCATTGCTCTTCCTCGGCGCCGGAGCGTTCGAGCGGGCCGTCGGGTCGCTCGAGATCGACAGGCTCGGGGGCCTGTTGCGGCGGATGCCGTGGACCGGCGCGGCCTTCCTGGTGGGCGCGATGGCGATCGCGGGCGTGCCGCCCCTGAACGGCTTCGCGTCCGAGTGGCTGACGCTGCAGGCGCTGCTTGCACGTCTCGGCGTACGGCAACGTGGCGGTCGGGATGGCCGGAGCGCTCGCCCTGGCTGCTCTCGCGATGACCGCGGCGCTCGCCGTCTTCTGCTTCGTCAAGGTGGCGGGGCTCGTGCTCCTTGGGGCACCGCGCCGCGAGGCGGTCGCCCATGCAGTGGAGGCGCCGTGGCCGATGCGGGGCGCCGTCATCTTCCTCGCCGCCGGCTGCGTGGTCCTCGGCTTCGCTCCGGGTGTGCTCTTCGGCCCGCTCGTCGGGCTGGCGCCGTGGCCTGCGTCCGAGCCGACCGCGCTCGGCCTGTACCTGCCCGGCACGGGCTCACTTCCTTCGCCTGGAATCGCGTCGTCCTCGTCGCGCTGACGGCAGGGTTCGCCCTCCTGCGCACGACGGAGCGCCGCTCCCGCGCCGAGCTGGGCATGCGGCCAGCTGGTGGAGCCCCAGCTCGCATGGACGAGCGCCGGGTTCACGAAGCCGCTACGGCTCGTGCTGGAGAGCGTGCTGCGCCCGGAGCGGGAGATCATCGTGCAGCACCCAGGGCGGCGTCGTCCAGGAGGTCACCTACCGCGGGCACGTGCCGCACCTGATCGACGATCGCGTGTATCGGCCACTCGTCCGTCTCTCGCTCGCGTCGGCCGGCCACGCGAGGCGGCTGCAGAGCGGCAGCCTCGGGACGTATGTCGTCTACCTGATCGCGCTGGTGCTCGTCCTGCTCGCCGCCGCCCGGCTCGGGCTGATCGGATGAGCGCCGCGACTACGACCGCCGGCGCCGTGCAGACTGGCGGGCGGCGTCCTGCTCGCCCCGCTGCTGCCGGGGCTCGTGCAGCACTGGAAGGCTCGGCTCCAGGGCCGCCGCGGGCCGAGCCCGCTCCAGCCGTACCGCGAGCTGCGGCGCCTTTGGGGCAAGAGCACGGTCGACGTCGAGGGCACCGGCCTCGTCTACCGGCTGGCGCCGGCCACCGTCGCGGCCAGCCTCGTCGCGCGCCGTGCTGCTGGTACCCGTTGCCGGGCTGGCGCCGAACTGGGGCGTCGGCCACGATGCGCTCGCCCTCGCGGGGCTCCTCGCGCTGGCGCGCTTCGCGCTCGCCGCCTCCTCCTGGGACACCGCCAACGGCTTCTCGCTGATGGGAGCGAGCCGCGACCTCACGATCTCGGTGTTCGTCGAGGCGACGCTGATCCTCTCGCTCGCCGTGGCGGCGCTCGTGTCTGCGACGACCGACCTGCGAGGAATGGTCGCGGGAACGGCCGGGACCGAGGTCTGGTCGAGCCCGGCCCTCGGCCTCGGCGCCGTTGCCTTCGCGCTGGTGATCGTCGCGGAGACGGGGCGCCAGCCGGTCGACAACCCGGACACGCATCTCGAGCTGACGATGATCCACGAGGGGCCACTGCTGGAGTACGCCGGCCGCGACCAGGCGTATCTGCAGTGGGCTGCAGCGGCGCGCCACTGGCTCGTGCTCGTGCTCGGCGTCCAGGTCTTCCTCCCGCACGCGGAGAGCGTGTGGTGGCAGCTCGCGATCCTCCCGGCGGGCCTCGTCGTCCTGTGCGCCGCGCTGGCGCTCACGGAGACGCTCGTGGCCAAGATGCGTGTCCTGCTCGTCCCGCGCCTGCTCGCCGCCGGCGCGGTGGCCGCACTCCTCGGGATCGCCTCGCAGCTGGCGGGGATCGCGTGAGCGGCGCGCTCGCCTGGCTGCTCGTTGCGCTCGGGCTGGTGGTCGTCGGCGTGCGGCGGCGCTCGGTCGCGGTCGCGCTGCTCACGGTTCAGGCGCTCGTCCTGGCCGGCGTCGCGATCGACGAGGCCGCCACCGCCAGCGACCTCGTGGCCGCGCTCGCCCTGGCTGTGCGGGGCCTGCTGCTCGCGGCGCTGTTCCTCGTCCTCGTCAAGCGGACCCGCGAGCCGCGGCCCGTCCGCGCGCGCGTCCCGCCGCTGGCGCGTACCGGGATCGCGGTCGCGTTCGCGCTCGCGCTGACGTGGCTCGTGCCGTCGATGGGGCTCGACTCGCGCACCACGGAGCGGGCCGCACTCGCGCTCGTCGCGTTCGGAATCGCAACGGCCGCGACTCGCCGGGCGACGCTCTTTCAGGTCATGGCCGTCGTGCTCGTCGAGAACGGCCTAGCGCTTGCAGCGCTCGGCCTCCCCGGCGGCTTCGCCGTGATCGAGCTGGGCGTCGCGCTCGACCTCACGCTCGTCGTGCTCGTCGCCGCGGTCTTCCACGAGCGCATCTTCGCCGAGTTCGGCGCCGGCGACAGCGCCGCGCTGAGGGCGCTTCGTGACTAGCCGCGAGACCCTCGCCTGGGCGGTGATTGCGGCCCCGGCGCTCGTCGCGGCGCTCGTCGCCGTCGTTCCCCGCCGCCTTGCGGTCCCCGTCGCGGTCGCGGGCGCGGTCCCGGTCGGGGCTCTGGCCCTCGCCCTGGCGGCGGTCGCACTCGGCGATCCCGGCACGACCGCGGTCGACGACTGGATCGCGGTGGACGCGGCCGCCGGGCTGCTCGTCGGCGTCATCGGCGTCGTCGGCCTCGCCAGCGTCCTCGTCTCGCCCGCGTATCTGGCAACTGCCCGGTCGTCGCTCGTTCCCGCGCTGTTGCGAGACCGGATGTACTTCGTCTCGCTCTACGCCTTCTGGGCCGTGCTGCTCGCGGTGCCGCTCGCGGGGAACCTCGGCACTGCCTGGCTGCTCATCGAGGGGACGACCGCCGCCTCCGCGCTCCTCGTCGGCTTCAGCGGCAAGGCACGGGCGCTCGAGGCGGGCTGGAAGTACCTCATCCTCACGTCGCTCGGGCTCGGGGTGGCGCTGGTCGGCATCGTCATCCTCGCGGCCGGCGTGCCCGGCGGCGGTCTCGGCGCGCTCTCCTGGCAGGCGCTGCCGACCTCGAATGCCGCGTCCGACACCACACTTGTCGCCTACCTGCTGCTGCTCGCCGGCCTCGCGGCCAAGATCGGCTGGGCGCCCGTGCACAACTGGCTTCCCGACGCCCACTCGGAGGCGCCGCCACCCGCCTCGGCGCTGCTGTCCGCGGCGCTGCTCCCGGCCGTGCTGCTGGTCGCCTGGCGGTCCGAGCACGCACTGGCGCCGGTCATCGGCGCGCGGACGGCGCAGAACGTCTTCCTGGCTTTCGGGCTCCTCTCGCTGGCGGTCGCGGTGCCGTTCCTCTGGCGCCCCATGGCCTGGAAGCGCCTGCTGGCCTACTCGAGCCTCGAGCACATGGGCGTGATCGCGCTCGGCATCGGCTTCGCGACCCCGCTCGCGCTCGCCGGCGTGGCGATCCACATCGTCGGGCACGCCGTCGCGAAGGCGCTCGGCTTCTACGCTGCCACGCCGCTCCTGGGACACGAGCCGCGCGCCGCCGGCCACGCAGTCACGGGCATCGCCCGCACCCAGCGCAGGCTCGGCATGACGCTCGGCGTCTCCCTCGGCACGCTCGCGGGGCTACCGCCCTCGCCGCTCTTCGTCAGTGAGGTGCTGATCGTGGCCGGCGGCTTCCAGGCGGGCCGGCCCTGGGCCGCGGCCGCGACGGCGCTCCTGCTCGCGCTCGGGTTCCTCGGCCTCGCCCATGCACTGATCGAGACCACGATCGGCAAGCGGCATCGCCGCGACCCTGCGCATGCGCCCGGCCTGCGCAGCGTCACCGCCCTCACCGGCGTCTCCGTCGCGCTCCTCGCCGCACTCGCGCTCGCCGGGCTGTGGCTACCGGACACGGCGCTCGTCGAAGCGCTCATGAACGGGATCACATGAGCCCCGACAGCTACCGCGACCACATCGGCGAGGCGCTGGCGGACGGCGAGCGCTTCGCCGGCCTGTACGCGACCGCCGGCGGCTCCGTCGTGCGGACCGTGCTCGCTGCCGCGGACGGCTCGACTCGACTCGTGACGGTGGCGCCGGTGGAGGGCGCCGCGCCCTCGATCGTCGACCTCACCGCGGCCGCCGCATGGGACGAACGGGAGGCGCACGACCTCTACGGCGTGCATTTCTCCGGGCACGAGCCGCTTCGGCCGCTCGTCGACCACGACCTCCGGCTCGACCGCTGGACCGTCCCTGTCCACGGCGGCGACGCCTACCAGGTTGCCGTGGGCCCGATTCACGCGGGCGTGATCGAGTCCGGGCACTTCCGCTTCCACGTCGTGGGCGATCGCATCCTGTACCTCGACGCGCGCCTGTTCTACAAGCACCGCGGCCTCGAGCAGGCAGCCGAGGGAGCTCGACTCGGCCGCGGCCTGGCGTTCGCGTCGCGGGCGTGTGCGGCGTGCGCCGTCTCCAACGCGGTCGCGTACGCCCACGCCTGCGAGCGCGCGCTCGGGCTGGAGGCGACCGACGGCGTGGCCCGTGCACGAACGCTCCTCCTGGAGCTGGAGCGGATGTGGAGCCACTTCAACGACATCGCCGCCGTCTGCGCGGGCGTCGGCCTCGCGGCCGGCAACACCGGCTTCGGCGCCCTGACGGAGCGGGCCCGCCGCCTGAACGCGTCGCTCACGGGCCACCGCTTCCTCTTCGGGACCGTCGGCGTGGGCGGAAGCGAGCTCGACCTCACTACCGACGATGTCCGGGCGGCGCGTGGGGAGGTGGAGGCGCTGCGCACGGATTCGGCCCGAGCATGGCGCGAGCTCGTCTTCAACGCCTCCTTCCAGGATCGCCTGCCCGACATCGGCGTCGTGACGGCCGCCGACGCCGAGCGTCTCGGCGCGGTCGGGCCCGCCGCACGCGCCTCCGGGCTGGGCGAGGACATGCGTGCCACCAGCCCTCGGCTCTCGTACGCCGGCTTCGAGCCGATCGTCCCGAAGCGGGCCGCCGGTGACGTTCGTGCGCGCGTCGAGCAGCGCGCCCTCGAGCTACTGCAGACGTTCGCGATCCTCGAGGCTCTGCTCGACGGCCCCGTCCGACCGGCGGCGGCGCGCCGCGGCGCGCCCGAGCAGCCGATCGGCGTCGGCCGCGTCGAGAGCCCGCGCGGCGCCACGACCTGCGTCGTCGAGCGAGGCGGCGACCGGGTCGACCGCCTCCACCTGCGCTCCGGCTCGTACGCGAACTGGCCGGTCGTCGCGCACGCCGCAGCCGAGAACCTGCTCCCGGACTTCCCGCTCATCAACAAGAGCTTCGAGCTCTGCTACGCCTGCGCCGACCGCTGATGCTGACGCTCCTCCGCGACCTCCGCCGCCTACGTCGCAATCTCGCTCTCCCGCGGGCCGACCGCGGCCGGAGCCTCGCGATCCGTCACGTCGACGCCGGCTCGTGCAACGGGTGCGAGCACGAGCTCACCCTGCTCGCCGCTCCACACTACGACCTCGGGCGCTTCGGTCTCGGCGTCGTCGCCTCGCCCCGTCACGCTGACATCCTGCTCGTCACCGGCGCGGTGACGACCCGCATGCGAGAGCCGCTGCTCGTCGCCTACAACGCCATGCCCGAGCCACGCCGCGTCGCTGCGCTCGGTGACTGCGCGCTTGCCCGCAACGTGCTGGGCGCCGACGAGGAACTCGCAGGCCCGCTCGAGACGCTGCTGCCCGTCGACGTCCGTATTCCCGGCTGCCCCCCGACCCCGGACGTCATCGCAGCGGCGCTACTCGCCGCCATCGACCGCCCCGGCTGAGCAGGCGGTTTCGAGCGCGAGAACACGACCACCGAGGGTGGGGTGAAAGGTTCCGCGAAAGGGGCGGGTGGCTGGGCGGCGCTGCTCATTTGGGTTGTCTAGCCGGGAGGGTGCGAGACGCGGCGGTAGAGGCGGCCGAACACGCGCAGCCAGGCGACTTCACCGTCGTCGTTTCTGAGGAAGTGGCCGCCCGGGTCGGCTATGGCCGAGGCGGCCTGAGGCGCGGTCAGTCCGAGTTCTAGTTCCGCCCAGTGCTCTTTCCACCCAGACTTACGTCAGTTTCATAACCTTGGGTGTCGCCTGCGCCAGTGTTCCGGAATGACGCCTGAGGGTCGTGAGGAGCGCGAACCCAAGCGGCGAGCTACGCCTCGGGTCCATGTGGGGCTTGTCGGACGCCACCCTCCTGAACCGGCGCGGGGGCGGAGCCGGCGTCCTCAAGCCGCGCTTCCTGCACGAACGGAATCCTCACAGCTGCCGACGAGCTATCCGTCGAAGATTTTCGCAGCGGCGGCAACGATCTCATCGTGCGGGACGTCCCGAAGGTGCTGGCTGATGTTCCACCGGTGACCGAACGGATCCTCGATCTGACCGTGCCGGTCACCCCAGAACATGTCCTGGATCGGCTGCCGCACCGTCGCGCCCGCGGCTAATGCCCGTGCGAACGCGTCATCAGCGTCGGTCACTTCGAGCGCGAGGACAACCGGCGTGCCCCCGACCGAAGGCGGCGCGAGCACCCCCATCTCCGTGAACTCGTCCGCGATATGCAAGACCGCGTCGTCGATCCGTAGCTGCACGGACATCAGCCTTCCATCCGGCGTGGGGATGCGGCTCAGCTCTTCGGCACCGAAGGCGTCACGGTAAAACGCGGCGGCCTGGTCTGCACCTCGCACGACGATGTGCGCGGTCAAGGACATATCGCAAGCCTATCCGGCCGGCGCAGTCTGGCAGCCGACGCGCTATTTCAACGGCCAGGGGCTCGCGACTCGCCTATCTGGTCCTTCCGCGCGCCAGTCAGCGTAGGCAACCGAGGGATCAGTGGTCTCTTCCGAAACCGAGGCGCCATACCGAGCTGCCCTTTCGTTGACGGTGTAGCGGAGGCCTTCCTCGCGCCGTGAGCCGATCATCAGCACGGCACAGAGGCCATCGCCCGCGCCCACGAAAACGTGTTCGCAGCCGGCTGGACAGTGAAGAAAGTCCCACTGGCGCAGCGGGCGCTCCTCGTCGTTGACGATGGCGATGCATTCCCCTTGCAGGACGAGAAAGTCCTCCTGCACCGGCTCCGAGTGGTAGCGGCCACTCGGCTGGCCCGGCTCCATGACCTGGACGTTGAGCCCCGTCTCGGGCCACGTCACCCCCTCCGGCTCAAGCTTGATGAAGGTAGCTCCTCGAGGTCCGCCTATCGCGGGGGCGTCCGCGAGATTGATCACGAACGGCTCGTCGATCGAGCAAGCATAGTGACCTGGGCGTTGTTTCCAGGGATGACGCCGAGCTACATCGAGTTGTGCGTTGCGGCAAGATGCCGCTCGTGGATAGGTTGACGGACGGGTGGCGAGCCTTCCTCTCCGAGCGGCGTTATGCGGTGCTCGCCACGCACGATCCCACGGGAGACATCCGTCTTACGCCGATCTGGTTCCTCTTCGAAAAGTGACCGTTTCCACTTCGCTTCGTCGTCGAGAAGCAGGAAGGTGAAGAACATCGAGCGGAGTCCCCTCGCCTCGGTTGTTGTCGATTCGCGAGAGCCGGGACGGGAGCGATGGATTTCAGGGGTTGGGCCGGTCGAGATCGTGCGCGACGACGCGGCGGCAGCCTTGAACGTTCGGGTGAGGCGCCGGTACCTCGCCCCGGAAGCGTTCGAAGGACCGATCGAAGCCGCGTTGGCCGCGTCGGACGACGTCACGCTCGCCCTGGCGCCGACGACGTGGCGGTCATGGACCGCGCCGGTCGTGCGGTCGCCGGAACGGCTGTTCCTCGGCGCCCAACTCTAGGAACGCGTGCGCTACAGCGCCTGTGGGCTGGGCTGCGCGAGCGTGCTCTCGCCTGAACGATGACGGGTCACGTCATGGAGGGCAGTGACGATCTGCCGCGCGTACGGTGCGCGTACGGGCTTGCTTCCGCTTGTTGCACTCGTTACCGGGGACTCCCGTACGCGCACGCCTGATTTGCAGGCAGTTTCAGGTCGTTGCGTCTCGTTGCAGCTTGTTGTCTGGGACAAGAGGTCCCCGGTTCAAATCCGGGCGCCCCGAGTGAGAGAGCCCTGCTAGCAGGGCTTTTTCTTTCCTAGGCGGCCACGAAGGCGAGGCTTACCCCATAGTTTCGGCTGCGTTGCCCTGAACCAGCTCCTTGAACGCGGCCTCGTCGCGGATCGGGTCGAAGTCGCTGTCCTCGGCAGCAAGCGAACGGAAGGGTTCGTGGCGGTCAATCGAGAGCCGGAGATGCTTGATCGCGTCGTCTGTCCGCCCGGCGAGGCTCTCGCAGCAGGCGAGGTTGTAGAGCGGCCCCGCGTACTCAGGATGAGCCTCGATCAACTCGCGCCCCTGATCGGCGGCCTCGGCGTATTCGCCTGACTCATAGAGATGGTTGAGCGGCATCCAAAGCTCGCCGCCCTGGGGCACGTAAGCCTTCCCCGGAGTTCCGCCGAGCGCGACGAGCGTCGTCCCCGGCTCCTCAGCGAACGCTGTCCGCTTAACGGCGGGGCGAACGAAGACGAGTGTGCCCGCGGGTGCGTCCACCCGCGCGCCGTCGAGTTCGAACGTCGCGCGCCCTCGCTGGACGAGGTACAGCTCCTCCTGCAAGTCATGCTCCTGTGACTCGTCGTGCTCGTTGATGAGCCGATCGCCCGCCTGATGCGCTGTAAACGCATTGACGCCGAAGGACGTGATACCGAAGTGGAACCGGACGGGCCGCCAAGGACAGCGGCCGTCGCTGATCTCGTCGATCTCGTCAATCTGGGCCACCGCGTAACCGCTCATTCGGCCGTCCTCCTTCGGGTTGCGGGAATAAGCAACGACCAACCCTAACGAGCGCCGCGGCAAGGATCGACCACCTCGCCGCGGCGAGACCGTAGATGCTCGCCTGCGCCAGACCGTATGGAGTGCCCGGCGCCTCGCTCGTAAGTTGGCGCGGGTTGCCGTCGGGAGTGGCCCGGCGGTAGAGCCGCAATTACCGGCGCAGGCAGCGTCTGCAGCCACGCGACCGTCGCGTCACACCCAGGCGGTAGCCGCAGCGACCGCACCTCACCGCTCCCCTGATCGATCACACCTCCGACCACCGAGCGAGCGTGCTCCTCGCGTCGTTGCGCCGGTGCGCTCTCCTCGCTGAGCCGTTCCGCTCCTCACCATCGCACACCGGTCATGCGGTACCAACCCGCGCATATGAGTTGCGACACGGACGTCGACGACAGCCGGTGCGCTCCCCCCGCCGACCCAAACCCCGCAAACGGCGGGGCCGGTTAACCCTGCCCGGTTGACAAGCCGCAGTCCGTATGAGTGTTCGCGAATGACGCCCGACGAGTCATCGCCTTCGAAGCCGGGCGCTACGGCTTCATGTCGGCGCGCAGTATCGTGAGGCTAGATACAAACGCGGGTAAGCCTTCGCTCACGCCGCTGCTCTGAGGGGTCGGCCTTGGTTCGCCTCGGTGACGCCAGCGTTCTCTTTCTCGTGTCGTGCCCGATGCAGGCGAATTTCAGTGCCTGTCCACTGGTGGGAGGAAGAGATGAGAGTGTGCATCGTTGGGGCTTCTGGGAAGCTTGGGCAGTACATGGTCCAGCAGTCGCTGGATCGCGGTGACGAGGTGGTTGGCGTGTGCCGCCAGCAGAGCGTGGGCAAGCTCGACGCGTTCAAGGGACGCATCACTGTCATCCCGGGAGCGACCGACGACCGCGAGGTCATCAAGCGCGCCGTCGCGGGATGCGGCGGGGTTCTCGTCGTGATGGTCCCGCGAGGCGTCCACGGGTACTCGACGGGAACGACCCAGGCGGTGCTCGACCATGCGCCTCCAGGCGCGCGCCTCATCTTTTCGTGCGGATGGCACATCACCCTCGACGGCCAGGACGTGTACTCGCTGAAGCTCAAGACCCTCGTGAAGGTCTTCGGGCCGCTCGCGCGTCTCGCTCGCTTCGCCGATCTCGACGACCAGGTGGAGGCGGCCCGGCGGATCTTCGCCAGCGACACGCGGTGGACCGTCGTACGCGGTAGCGACCTTGAGGAGGGCGAGAGTCAGGGCCTGCCCGTATGGAGCAGGCACGTGGGTGATCCCATTCTCGAGAGCAACATCACGCGCCGCGTCGACTTCGCCCGTTTCATGGTGGAGGCTCTCGACAACGACGAACTGGTCCACGAGGCCCCCGCGATTGTGGGCCGCCAGACGCCCTCGGCGCTCGCGTACGCCGCCTAGCGAGCGCACCCTCCGGTGCGCGAGCGTCCTTTCGCCTGATCGATTTCGGGTCACGTCATGGAGAGCACTATCGTCAGCCGCGCGTACGGTGCGCGTACGGGCTTGCTTCCACTCGTTGCATCTCGTTACCGGGGATTCCCGTACGCGCACCCCTGATTTGCAGGCACTTTCAATTCGTTGCGTCTTGTTGCAGCTTGTTGTCTGGGACAAGAGGTCCCGGTTCAAATCCGGGCGCCCCGATGAAAAAGCCCTCGTAGCAGGGCTTTTTCTTTGAGCTAGTGCTGTTCGCGCGTACCGTTGGTAGTACCGCGCAGGCGCATGGACAACCCCAGAGGCGTGGCGTAGGGTCGCGCCGACAACGGCCGGGAGAGGTAGGGGGTACGAGAGATGAGGCTGCGGGTGACGTCGGTCCTCTGTGCGGCGCTGGCGGTGATGGCCGCGTTCGCGACCGCGACCGACAGTTCTCGCGCTGCCACCCGCCCGCCCGCGTACGTCCTCAATACCGATGGCGATTTCGACGCCATCGCGGCGCTCGCCTACCTCGGTCAGGCCGCCCGCAGCGGCCGGATCGATCTCCGCGCCGTCGCGGTGGAGATCTCCGGCTTCGCGCCCGCCGGGCCTGGCCTGTCGCAAACGCGCTGCGAGCTCGCGAAGCTCGGCCTCTCGAACGTTCCGTCGTCGGACGGCGACCGCACGGGCGCCAACCCCTTTCCCGACTTCTTCAGCTCGATAGACCCGGTCATCGAGCGAGCAGTGCGCCCCGATCCAGCCACGCCGTGCCCGTCCGTGACGACCGAGGGCGGAGCAGCACGGCTGCTCGTGCACGCGATCATGTCAGCGCCTGGCCCCGTCACGGTCGTAAACGATGGCCCGCTGACGAACCTGGCCGAGGTATTGCGCCTGCAGCCGTTGATCGCGCTCAAGATCAGCCAGGTCTACGCGCTGGGTGGCGGGATCGCCCACGGAAACGTTTCCGAGCCGGGGTTCGACGGCTCGCAGGAGTACAACATCTGGGCCAACGCGCGCGCAGCGCAGACGGTGTTCCGGGCGCTCCCGGGACGCGTCTTCATGACGGCACTCGACGCGACCGACCACGTACCGCTGAGCGCGGACTTCAGGCTGCAACTCGCCGGTCACCTGACCACGCCCGCGGCGAACGTCGTCTACTCGATGGCGTCGGATCCCCTGTTCGTCGGACTGGAAGGGCTCGGGGAGCTGTACTGGTGGGACGCGCTGAACGCAGTCGCCGCGACCACCGACGGCATCGTCTCGTACCGGTTGCTCCCAATCGACGTTGTCCAAAGCGGACCATCCGCTGGGCGTACCGTCGTCTCTCCGTTTGGCGCACTCGTCCATGTCGGCTTCAACGCGAATACGGCCCGCTGGACAAACGAAATGATCGCCGGACTCAACGGCTCGCACTGATCCCCGACCAAGGGCGGAGGGGGCGGCCCTCGGCCGGTCAGGGTCAATGCGAGCGGCAGGGTGGAAGTGGGGGTCGCCCTACCTCATCGCGGCGCGGCAGACGAGCGGGGGTGGGCAGACTGACTGGATGAATTCGATTTCTTCGGGGCCCTCCTGGCGATCCTTGCCGTCCCGCGGAATGAGGAACCGCGCGTCCGCTGATTGCCTGGCGCCGGCGCGCGTACTCGTTGCGGACGCGCGAGCGGCGCAAACACGGACGGCAATAATGGCTCGAGCGGCGAATGTCTTCACGTGCAAGGACGGATCGACGAGACGCGCGGGTTCCTCGTGGCAGATGCGGCGGGGCGTCACGTCGGGAACGTCGAGTGTCCGATGTACGGAACGGGTCCCGACGAGCCCGACTCGCTTGCCGTCCGCTCGGGACGGGTCTTCCATCGGCACTTCATCGTCCCTGCCGGGGAGATCGACGTGATCGACCGCCGAGCCGGGCTCATTGGCTTGCGCGTCGAACGCGGCCGTTTGCAGCGTTTCCTCTAGACGCAGGCCGCCGGCGTCGATGAGGGCCGGCCGCCCGCCGTAGGTGGCGCGTCAGCCCGGCCAGGTGGAATCGAGCGCGCGCAGGAACAGCTCGTCCTCCTTCCAGACATGGACGCGAATGAGCGCATCCAGTCCGTACAGGAGCTGTTGCAGGCGCACGGTGTCGTCGGCGTGCGTGGCCTCGATGTGCTCGATCCATTCGCGAATCGCGAGGTGGTCGTAGTTCATCGAGGCGGCGACGAGCGGGTCGCCGAGCCGTTCGGCGGCCGCCGGGTACAGCAGCTGCTCGTCGAGCCTCGTGTGCGGCTCGATCTCGTCGCGCAGCATGCGGAGGACGTCGGCGCGGACACGCTCGCGGTCGGCGCTGGTCAGCGCGGGCATCAACCGGGCCGCCACCCGGAGCTCGCCCGTCTGGCGCCCGATCGCTGCGTGGGCGCGGTTGAAGCCCTTCACGTCGACGGGGGAGATAACGGTCATGGACGCTCCTTCGGTCGTTGACCACAGCCAACCTCGGCCATCGCCGGCGCGCGTCCGTGGCGATGCGGAGCCGGCTACCCCGAACTACCGAGCCGGCGGGCCTCCGGCCAGCGGAGGACGCGAGACGAAGTGCACGTCGTCGACGCCTTCCAGCGAGAAGCTCGAGGGCGCGCCCGGCGCCACGTCGAGGACGAACGCGGGACGGTTCCAGCGCTCCCACTGCTCGCGGTCGATCCAGAACGACGTGCCGTCCAGCTCGCCGAGGTACTCGTCGGTCGGCGGGCCGACGAGCAGCTCGCCCTCGCGGACACACAAGGGCGAGCTGCCGTCGCAACAACCGCCGGACTGCAGGAGCGTCAGCGGCCCGAAGCGCTCACGCAGCCGAGCGAGCTCGGCCAGCGCGGCGTCGGTTGCCGTGATCGGCTCCACCGGCACTCCCCCCTAGAACAGCCCCAGGGGTTCGGGGCTGTAGCTCACGAGCAGGCACTTGGTCTGCGTGTAGTGGTCGAGCATCTGCTTGTGGTTCTCGCGCCCGACGCCCGAGACCTTGTACCCACCGAACGCCGCGTGGGCCGGGTAGAGGTGGTAGCAGTTCGTCCACACGCGCCCGGCCTGGATGCCGCGGCCCATGCGGAACGCCTTGCTCGTGTCGCGCGTCCACACGCCGGCCCCGAGGCCGTACAGCGTGTCGTTCGCGATCCGGAGCGCCTCCGCCTCGTCACGGAACGTCGTCACGGCCAGCACCGGCCCGAAGATCTCCTCCTGGAAGATCCGCATGTCGTTGCGGCCCTTGAAGACGGTCGGCTCGAAGTAGTACCCGTCTTCGAGCTCGCCGCCCAGGTGGGCGCGCATGCCGCCGGTGAGCAGCTCGGCACCCTCGTCGAGGCCGATCTGGACGTAGCGTTCGATCTTGTCGAGCTGCGCCGTCGAGACCTGCGGCCCGATCTGGGTCGAGATGTCGAGCGGGTGGCCCTGCTTGATCTGCTTGATCCGCTCGAGGCACCGCTCCATGAACGGCTCGTAGATCGACGCCTCGATCAGTGCGCGCGACGGACACGTGCAGACCTCGCCCTTGTTGAAGGCGTAGAGCACGAGCCCCTCGATCGCCTTGTCGAGGAATGCGTCGTCGGCGGCCATCACGTCGGCGAAGAAGATGTTCGGCGACTTGCCGCCGAGCTCGGTCGTCGACGGGATGATGTTCTGGGCGGCGTACTGCATGATCAGCCGCCCGGTCGCGGTCTCGCCCGTGAAGGCGATCTTCGCGATCCGCTTGTTCGACGCGAGCGCCATGCCAACCTCGGCGCCCGGGCCGTTGACGACGTTGATGACGCCCTCGGGGACGATGTCCTCGATCAGCTCCATCAGCTTGAGCAGCGACCACGGGGTCGGGCTCGCCGGCTTGATCACCGCCACGTTGCCCGCGGCGAGCGCCGGGGCGAGCTTCCATGCCGCCATCAGCAGCGGGAAGTTGAACGGGATGATCTGCCCGACGACGCCGAGCGGCTCCTGGAAGTGGTACGCGATCGTGTCCTTGTCGATCTCGGAGATCGACCCGGTCTCGGCGCGGATTGCGCCCGCGAAGTAGCGGAAGTGGTCAGCGGCCAGCGGGATGTCCGCGTTCAGCGTCTCCCGCACTGGCTTGCCGTTCTCCCAGCTCTCCGCGACGGCGAGCATCTCGCGGTGCTCGTCGATCGCATCGGCGACCTTGTTGAGCACGCGGGCGCGCTCGGTCGTCGAGGTTTCGCCCCACGGGATCTTCGCCACGTGGGCGGCGTCGAGCGCGAGCTCGACGTCCTCCGGCGTCGAACGGGGCACCTCGGTGAACGGCTCGCCGGTCGCCGGCGTGAGGTCCTCCGCGTACTCGCCCTTCACGGGGGCCACCCAGTGGCCGCCGATGAAGTTCTCGTAGCGGGGCTTCAGGTCGACGAGGCTGCGAGCGTTGCCCGGTGCCGCGAACGTCGTCGTCTTCTCGAGAACTGCCATAGCAACTCCTTTCGAGAAGCGGATGTGCGGCCGCGCGAAAACAGCGGCCTCGAACTAGCCTCGCCCAGCCGGGCGCGAACGGCATCGGTCCGCGGCCTGATGGCCGGTCGGCGAATCCCCCTACGTGGCTGGTTTGCGAGCCGTTGGCGTTGGACGTAGTGCTGCAAGGGGGCCGCGTGTCTCCGCGTTTTCCCCCACGCTCGGCGGGGCCGTCGCGGACGCGCGCCTAGCCCGGATCTTTCAGTAGGCGCCTGCGGCGAGCTGTCGGGGCTGTTTCGGGGGGTGATGCGAGCGCGCGCAGGGTGCGTATGGCTCGAGTTCGGTCGTGGCGTCGGGCGGCGGGGTCTGCGGAGGAGCGAGTGGGCAGGCTGACGCCTGTCCGGCTTGCCTTGGTCGCAGTCGGGTTAGGCGGGGAGCGCGCGTAAGCGCTCGAATGCCTGCAGGAGCTCGCGCTGCCAGGGCCAGGCGCGCGGCAGGTGGAGCACGAGCTGGCGGGCATGCCGGGTGAGGCGGCCGGCGACGTGCAGCAGCCGGTAGCGGAGGCGCTTGGGCTCGCAGCGGGCGAGCTCGGTTTCGGCGAGCAGCAGCCGCTGCGTCCACGAGAGCAGGTCCTGGCCGACCAAGACGAGCTCGAGCCAGGCGGCGTTCGCCTGGAAGTCGCGGAAGGGGAGGTTGCGCAAGCCGCTCTCCTTGCCGCAGCGGATGCGGTCCTCGCAGGCGGCGCGGGCACGCTGCAGCTGCTCGAGGCGGGCGAGCCGCGAGCCTTGTTGGTTGGTGAGGAAGACCTGGAAGCGGTAGCCGTTTGCGTCCGTGAAGGAGAGCTGGGCGCCGGGGTGGGGGCGCTCGCGCCGGCAGATCGCCCGCGTGCCCGCCGGCCAGGAGGAAAGCTCGAGCGCCAGCTCGGCCACCCAGGCGCCCTCGCGCTGGTCGCCGTCGGAGGCTGTCGCGGGCTGCCAGGCCGACTCGGCCAGGGCGAGGATCGCCTCCCTGACCGGCTCGGTCAGGTCAAGGCCGACCGAGAAGCGCAGGCCACGCCCGGCGACGTGGTCGAGAAAGGCGTGCGTGGCGCCGCCGCGGTCGCAGCGCACGAGCAGGCCAGGCCCGACCGCCTCGGCCGGCAGCTGGGCGAGCGCGCGCTCGAGCAGCTCAATGTGGTCGCAAGCGGTGTTGAAGCCGGCGTTCACCGGCGGCGAGACCAACACGCCCGCGCTGCCGGCATCGATCGAAGCACTCAAGGGAAAGCCCGGGTTCGGCACGCTCGCGGCCGAGCCGATCGTCGGCTACTCGCTTGCGTATCCGCTCGGGCTCGTACTGCCGCTGGTGGTCGTGTGGGCGGTCCTCCGCCGTCAGCGGCGCGACGAGGGCGCACCCTCGCTCGTCGTGCAGACGGCGCTCGTCGAGCATTCGCCGGGCACGCTCGAGGAGCTCCGCGAGCGGCACGGCGGGGCAGTCACCTTCGGCCGGTTGCAGCACCTCGATCAGATGGAGGCCGCGACTGCCACGCTCATTCCGGCGGCGGGCGATCTCCTGTCGGTGGTCGGGCCTGCCGGGGACGTGGAGGAGGTCGTCGAGGAGCTCGGCCGGCGCGCGCCGGAGGAGATCGAGCTCGACCGGCACGACCTCGACTTCCGGCGGGTCGTCGTCAGCTCGCGCAGCGTCGCCGGACGCCGTCTCGGCGAGCTGGGTCTCGACACGCGCTTCGATGCGGCGGCGACGCGGCTGCGGCGCGGCGATGTCGATATGGTCGCCGACCCTGACACGCTGCTCGAGCTGGGTGACCGCATTCGGATCGTCGCCCCGCCGGCGCGGATGCGCGAGATCGCCCGCTTCTTCGGCGACTCGTATCGCGCGCTCGGCGAGGTCGACCTGCTGACGTTCAGCATCGGGATCGCCGCCGGACTGGCGCTCGGGGCCGTCAGCGTGCCGGTCGGCGCCGCCCACTTCTCGCTTGGCTTTGCCGGCGGGCCGCTCGTGGTCGGTCTCGTGCTCGGTGCGCTCGGGCGCACCGGCCCGCTCGTGTGGCAGCCGCCGGACACGGCCTGCGCGATCCTGCGCCAGTTCGGCATGGTCCTGTTCCTCGCAGGCATCGGGCTGCGGGCCGGCCCGGCGTTCTCGTCGGCCATCACCCAGCCGTCGGCGCTCTTCGTGATCGTCGCAGGTGCCGCGGTGACGACAGCCGCCCTCACCGTCTTCCTGCTCGGCGGAGCACGAATGCTCCACCTGCCCCCGCGCACGCTCGTCGGCGTGCTCGCGGGAATGCAGACGCAGCCGGCCGTGCTCGCGTATGCCTCCGGCGAGCTCGAGGACGAGCGCGCGCTGGCGCTCGGCTATGCGAGCGTCTACCCGCTGGCGATGATCGCCAAGATCGCGCTCGCGCAGGCGCTGATCGCGCTGCTGGTCTAGGCCCCGGCGTTCGACGCAGCCGCGGCGGCTTCGCCTCGTCGGGTGGGGAGGACGGCTCGCACGGTCGTCCCCGCGGCGACGGTGCTCTCGATGCTGACCGTCCCGCCCATGAGGTCGGTGCGCTCGCGCATGCCGAGGAGGCCGAACCCGGCGAAGTCCCCCTGCGGGTCGAAGCCGCTGCCGTCGTCGGTGATCAGCGCTTCGACGGTGTCGGAATCCTCGCGGACGACCACGTCGACGCGCGTGGCGCCCGCATGCTTGGCGACGTTGGCCAGCGCCTCCTGGATCAAGCGGTAGATCGTGTCCTCGACCTCGGCGGCGAGGCGTGCCTGGTCGCGGCCACGCTCGTGGGCGAGATCGACGCGGAGGTCGATGCTGAGCTGCGCGCGGCGCGCCATGCGCTCGGCAAGCGCCTGCAAGGCCGGTTCGAGCCCGTACGCGTCGAGGCTGGCCGGGCGGAGATCGGTGATCATGTCCCGCAGTCCGGTGACGACGTAGTCGACCCGCTCGCCCGCGTACCGAAGTTGTTCGGCTCGTTGCGCGTCGTCGCGCTCGATCCGGGCCGTCGCAAGCTGCAGCTTCAGCGCCGCAAGCTCCTGGAGCGTCTCGTCATGCAATTCCCGCGCCCAGCGCGTTCGTTCCTGCTCGGCTGCGGCGACGCTGCGCTCGAGCGACTGCGTCTGGACGTCCTGCGCGGTCGCGACGGCCGCCGCGGCGCTGGCGGCGAAGGCGCTCAGGAGCTGCTCGTCGCGAGCGGTGAACTGTGGGCCGTCGCGCAGGCGATCGAAGCCGGAGAGCACGCCGAGCACCCGCCCACGAAGACGCAGCGGCACGAACAGGCCCGTCTTTGCCTGCGTCTGCTCGGCGAGCGCGAAGCGCAGCCGGCGGGGTGCATCGGTGAGACGCTCCGACTTGCCGGAGAGGAAGACATGCCCGCTGACGCTCCCCTCGATGGGGATGCGCGCGCCGACCAGCGCCCGGTCGAGCTCACCGGCGAGCGCGACGACGACCAGCTCGTCGCGATCCTGGAGCAGCACGACCATCGCCCGCGCCTCGGTCAGGGCACGCGCGCGCTTGGCGACCAGCTCGAGGACATGCTCCAGCTCGGTCTCGCCCGCGAGCGCGTCCGCGATCTCGCTCGTGGCCTCGAAGCCGGCGACGGCCTGTTCCAGCTCGTCGCGCCGACGTTGCACGACTGAGTAGGCGCGCGCGTTCTCGATCGCGATCGCGGCCCAGTCGGCCAGAACGACGAGCGCCTCCTCGTCGTCGGCGTCGAAGTCGCCCTCCTGCTTCTCGGTCAGGTAGAGGTTGCCGTACACCCGATCACCCACCTGGATCGGCGCGCCGAGGAAGGTGTGCATCGGTGGATGGGCAGACGGGAACCCGTACGACTGCGGATGTGCTCCCACCTCGGAGAGCCGCAGAGGGCGGGGATCCGTGATCAGGACGCCGAGCACGCCGCGGCCGCGCGGCAGCTGGCCGATCGCCGCCTGGCTCTCCGCGTCGATGCCTGCGGTCAGAAAGCGCTCGAGCTCGCGACCGTCCTGGTCGAGCACGCCGATGGCGGCGTAACGAGCGCCCGTGAGCTCGCGCGCCGCCTCGAGCACACGCCCCAGCACTCCTTCCAGGTCGAAGTCCGTGACCAGAGAGCGCCCGACCTCGAGCAGGAGCCGAAGCCGGCGGCCCTCGCCCGTCAGATCATCAGGTGCGTCCATCCGCGCGCCCATCTTCGCAGCAGGCGGCACGCCGCTCAAACGTCCGCTCGCCGTCATCGGAGCGCCGTTTCAGAGGCGACAGCTCTTGCGAAGCACGTTGATGGCGCGAGGGACGCCGACTCGCGTCAGCGGTGCTCGATCGCCGCGGCAGCCGGCCGGCGCGCGTGCTCCCAGGCCGAGCCGCCGCAGACCGGGCAGCGCGAGGGCGCGACCGAAACCACGATGCCGTAGCCGCAGGACGCGCAACGAAGCTCGAGCTTCGGCCGGTTACCCGGAACCCTGTGCCTCACGGGGACCCGGGCGCGCGGGCCGTGCCGGACGCCCTCCATTGCGACGATCGTCGCGGACTGCGGCCGGCCACGCATGGATGGAACCGCGGAATCCCGCTCGTGGGAAACTACGCGAGCTCGTGGCTCGGGGCGGTCACGGCAGCAGCGAGGAGCCAACCGTACGCAAGCCGCTCGAGCTCGAGGAGACGACATGCGACCGGCTCCCGCGTCGGCATCGGCGACCGGATGCGTACTCCGCGGCGCCGAGTCCGTTGCTTCCCGCCTCCCGGGTGCGCGTTCCCCCGATGGCGCCGGATGGATGTCCTCGTAGCGTGAGAGGCGAGGACAATGACCGGCACACGCACTGACCCGCCATGCACTGCGCCGCGGCCGCCGTCAGGAGCGGCGGCTGCCCATCGCGGCCCGGGCAGCCCTGTGGGGTCTCGACGAAGCCCTGCGCCGGAGCTCGTGCGCGACCGCGCCCGAGGAACACCCGGGAACGTCCCGGCAACGTCACCAAGGAGGTGGGCGACATGATCGCCAGTTCCAGCAGCACAACGACGCTCGACCACGCCGAGACGGCAGATGCCTCGGTCTTCACGCGCGTCCTCGTTGGAGTCGATGGGTCACCGGAGGGCATCGAGGCGGCCCGGCAGGCAGCATCGCTGCTTGAGCCGGCAGGCACCCTGACGCTGGTCTCGGCCTACGACGTCGCAATGGCTGCCGTGGGCGGCGGTGGGCTGGCCGCTCCTGTGTACGACGACGAGGCGTCCCTGGTCGAGCTGGCCGACGAGGCGCTCGAGGCCGCGGGCACGGCGATCTCCGAAACACCGGCCGGCACCAAGCGGCTACGTGGCGGTCGCCCCTGGGAGGAGCTCTTGCGCGAGGTGGAGCGCGAGCACGTGAGCGCCGTCGCCGTCGGCACGCACGGCAAGGGCAGGTTGAAAGGCATCCTGCTCGGCTCGACCGCCACCGAGCTGATCCACAAGGCATCGTGCTCGGTGCTGATCGCCCGCGCGGGGGTCGCAACCCCACCGGCGACCGTGGTCGTCGGGGTCGACGGATCACCGGAGTCGAGGCAGGCCCTTCAGGTCGCCCGGCGCCTGTGCACGCGGTTCGGCGCACGGCTCTGGCCGGTCGTCGCGCACGGCGGGCACGGAGTCGACGACGGGGCCGTCAAGGAGGTCCTCGCCGGCGAGTGGTTCGAGGAGCTACAGGACGAGCCGGTGAAGGCGCTTGTGGCCGCGGGCGCCGACGCCGACCTGGTCGTCGTCGGGAGCCGAGGCCTGCACGGGCTCCGGGCGCTCGGCTCGGTCTCCGAGCAGGTGGCGCATGAGGCGCCGTGCTCGGTCCTGGTTGTCCGCTGACTGCTAGCCGCTGGTTCGGCCGGCGGTACCCGCCGCCGGCCGGCTGCGCTTTTCGTGCAAGCGGATCGCGGGCGATTCCGATGCGCCGCGACCGCTTCCGGCCGAAGCTCTCGGCAGGAGGTGTCTGATGAGACCCTGGCTGCACTCGTTGGATTGGGCCTGGTGGGCCGTTGTGTTCGGCGTTTGGCTGGTCTGCGTGGCGATGGTCGGCTACGTCGCCGTCCTGGCTGCGCTGCGCGAGCGCTCGGGGCACGGGCGCCCTCGCAGGCCCGCTCACTAGACAACCCGCAGGCGTCGCCCCGCGGCAATCGCCTTACGATGCGATGCTCGCCGATTCCCTCTGGATCCGTGGGCGGCGATGAAGTCCCGATACCAGCGAAAGCTCCCCTTTGGCAGTCGCTCCAGCGTCTCGAAGTCGACGTGGACGACGCCAAAGCGGCGCGAGTAGCCCCACGCCCACTCGAAATTGTCGAGCAGCGACCAGAGGAAGTAGCCGCGCACGGGGACGCCGGCCTCGTACGTGACGTGGTGCAACGGCTACCACGGGCCCACGATCGGGGTCGCGTGGACGGACGACTTCGAGACGTTCCACCAGCTCGAGAACGCGTTCCTGCCCTTCAACCGCAACGGCGTCCTCTTCCCGCGCCGCATCGGCGGCGGCTACGCGATGCTGAGCCGGCCGAGCGACGACGGCCACACGCCGTTCGGCGAGATCTACTACTCGGAGAGCCCCGACCTCGTGCACTGGGGCCGCCACCGGCACGTCATGGCGCCGGTCCCGCTCACGTGGCAGTCGACGAAGGTGGGCGCCGGCCCGACGCCGATCGAGACGGACGAGGGCTGGCTCGTGCTGTACCACGGCGTGCTCACGTCGTGCAACGGGTTCGTGTACTCGATCGGTGCCGCGCTGCTCGACCTCGAGGAGCCGTGGCACGTCGTGGCGCGGAGCAGCTCCTTCCTGCTCGCGCCGCATGCGGCGTACGAGCGTGTCGGCGACGTCCCGAACGTGGTGTTCCCGACGGCGGCGCTCGTGGACGCGGCGTCAGATCGCCTGACCGTCTACTACGGCGCTGCCGACACGACGGTCTGCCTCGCCCACGGCCGGCTCTCGGACGTGGTTGCCGCAGCGCGCACCTGACGCGCCGAACCGTCGTCAGGCGAGCTGGGGGCCCACCGATCGAGCCGTGTTGACGACCTGCAGCGTGCGCCGCGTCGTTCGGTTCAGTACGCGGGCCTGGCCGGCTGTGAGCCGGTCGCACGCCCACTCCCAGTGCAGGGCCACCCAGTCGCCGGGCGCCGGCGCGGCGAAGAAGCCGAGCCCGTCGGCGCGCCAGCGGGCGCCGCGCTCCATCCAGGGGCCGAGCTGGAGCGACCGCCCGTCCCAGACGAGCGGCCGGGCGACGGTCTCGAGCGCGTCGCCGTCCACGCCGACGACCCTCGCCGGTGTGATCCTGCAGCGCTCGAGAACCGCGAGCGGCTCGCTGACGATGCCCGTACGCAGCAGCCCGAGCCACGGGTAGACGGCGAAGACGTGGAAGTCGTGGTGCGGGACCGCGCCGGCGACCGCCGCATCGATGATCCGTTCGCGGGCGGTGCCGAGTCGGCCGCCGAACCGTTCCTCGACGTGCCGCGCGAGCGCGTGAGGCTCGACGTTGTCGAGCAACCCGTTGCCGACCCAGTAGGCCTCGACGACACGCGGGTCGAGCGGGTCGTCCAGGCCGTTCGCGCCCGCGATCAGCTCGAGGTACGGCCACGCGCCCTCGAACGTGCGCGCGGCCTGCGCCAGGCCGCCATCGGCGACACCGGCCGCGCCGTACTCGAGCAGGGTGCGCGGCTCGTCGGCGCCGCAGTACCCGAGTGCGTTGGGCGGGTATGCGTAGCGGGCGAAGAGCAGCGCGCCCGGTGTCACGCGGGCGCCTCGGCCCGCCGGCCGACTCCGGCGGCGACGGCGAGGGCCGCTCCGGCGCAGATCAGCGCGACGCCGACGGGGTCGATCGCGACGCCGTCGGCCGCGCGCTGCAGGAAGAGCGTCACGACCGCTCCGAAGACGAGCACCGCCGTGACGTCGACGGCCTGCGCGCGGGCAAGCGCCGCGTACCACGTCGACACGTACGCCGCCAGCAGCAGGCCGGTCAGCACCGCCCAGCGCCACTGGCCCGCCGAGAGCGACAGCACGTCACCGGCGCGTCCGGAGACGGCGAGCCACGCGACGAGCAGGACCGTGCCGAATCCCATCCGAGCCGCGGCCAGCGCTCGTGGCGAGATCGACACGAGGAGCCGCTTGACGAGGATGACCTCGCACGCCCAGAGCAGCGTCGCGGCGAGGATCATGGCCTCGCCCGCGCCAAAGGTGATGGTGCCGACTTCGCCTACGAGCCAGGCCTGGCCGGCCACGAGGAGCCCGATCGCCGCCACGTGCGGGATGCCGATCCGCTCGTGCAGGAGCGGCACCGCGAGCAGCGCGACCCAGATGACGAGCGTCTTGTGGATGAAGGCGGCCTGGGGCGCTTCGGCGCGCGCGAGCCCCTCGAAGAAGAGGACGAACGGCACGCTGCCGCCGATCGTCGCGACGGCGAGCAACCCCGCCATGCGCCGCCGGGTCATGTTCGCCACCGGCCGCGCGGCGCCCATCGGCAGGGCGAGCAGCGACAGCAGCAGGATGCCGGCGATCGCGTTCTTCGCGGTCGTGTAGACCGTCGCGTCGCCGAAGTGCTTCACGCCGTAGGCGTTGACGAAGACCGAGACGCCGCTCACGATTGCCGTCACGAAGGCCAGGACGATGCCGACCCCTCGCGTCGAGAGACGTGCGTTCAGGCCGTAGGTGAGCGAGCTCATTGGGAACCTCCATCGGGGGGTGTTCGCAGGGCGAGAGCGGTCTCGGCGGCGTGCGCGTCGAGGATCTCGACGGGGACGCCGAGATGGACGAGCAGGTACGAGCCGGGCCGTGCGTCCGGGACGAACGCCAGCGGCACTTCCCTGCCGCATTGCAGGCGGCCCAGACGCGCGCCGCCTGCGTCCCATGCGTCGACGAGCACGTCGATGTCGCCGAGGCACATCAGGGCAGCTCCAGCTCGATCTCCAGGAGCACGACGTCCTGTGCGCGCGCCGCTGTGGGATCGGCGGCGAGGACGGCATCGACCTCTGCTCCCGCCGCGAGCGTCCCACGGGTCGCGTCGACGAAGTGCTCTCGAAAATGGTCGGTCGTGAAGTGAGAGAGGGCTCCGAGCTCGACGCTCACGCGCGTCACCCGTGTGGCCCTTTCGCTCGTTGCCACCGACGTGATGTGTCCGACGAGGTCGCGCATCACTGCCTGCTCGTGCATGCCGCCACCTCCTCCAGGATCTGGTCGGCGACCTCACGGGCGGCGTCGGCGACCGCGGGGGACATCTCGCCGCCCGCCTCGAAGGTCGTCCCTTCGATGCCGTAGACGATCGTGCGCTCGGGCAGCCGGCCGAGGGCCCGCGCGAGCTCGACGGCCTCGGCGATCCCGAGTGCGTGCGTCGAGGCCGAGCCGAAGATCTGCTGCGGGAGCGGCGTTGCGGCGTCGAATCGGTGCACCGTCCCGACGGGGCTGCCGGAGGCGACGGCGTCGACGACGAACACGGCGTCGGCGCCCTCCCACGCGTCCAGGAGCCTCGTCGGCTCCAGCTCGCAGACGCGAACGTCGACGGCCGGCGCGGCTCGGCCGCGCACCAAATCGGCCACCGCGACGCCGGCGCCGTCATCACCGCGGTAGCTGTTGCCGACGCCGATGACGACGACGCTCATCGCCGATCCACCTGGAGGTCGAGGAAGTGCGTCGCGCACGAGATGCACGGGTCGTAGTTGCGGATCGCTTGCTCGCAGACGTGGCGCAGCCGGTCGTCGTCGAGCGTGGCGTAGCGCGCGACGACACCGCGCAGGTCGTCCTCGATCGCCAGCTGGTTCTGCGAGGTCGGCGGCACGATCTTCGCGTCGAGGATCGTCCCGTCGTCGTCCAGCGTGTAGCGGTGGTAGAGCAGGCCACGCGGCGCCTCGCTGACCCCGTAGCCGGTGCCTGCGCGAGGCTCGACCTCGACGGCGGGCTCGTCGGGGCGCTCGTAGTCGCCGATCAGGCGGAGCGCCTCGTCGCACGCGTACAGCAGCTCGACGCTGCGGACGACGATGCTCCGGAACGCGTCGCGGCACTCGCTGCCGAGCCCCGCCTCATGGGCCGCCTCGAGAGCCAGCGGGCTCAAGCGGGCGGAGTGGAGCGAGTACCGGGCGAGCGGCCCGCACAGGTACGTCGAGCCGTCGGTGCGCCGGGAATGCAGCGCGTTGGAACGCTCGACGTGCTCCTCGAAGAAGTTCTCGTCATAGGCGGCCGGGGCGATGTCCAGGCCCCGGTCGGAGACGATCCGGCCGTCCTCGATCGGATACTGATCGCCTGCCGCGAGTGCGACGAGCTCGCATTCGACCTCGCGCTCCGGAAAGTCGAAGCCGGCCGTCCACCTCACCGTCTCGATCGCGGCCTCGCGGGCGCGCTCGAGCGGCTCGACGAGCGTCGACAGCTCGGCCGTCGTCGGCACGCGGTAGAACCCGCCGACGCGGACGTTGATCGGATGGATCTCGCGTCCGCCGAGCAGCGCAAGGATGTCGTTGCCGACCTTCTTGAGTGCCAGCCCGCGCTCGACGAGCGCCGGGTGCTGCTGGGCCATCTCGACGGCGCCCGCGAAGCCGAGGAAGTCGGGCGCGTGGAGCATGTAGATGTGGAGCGCGTGGCTCTCGATCCACTCACCGCAGTAGAGGAGGCGGCGAAGCGCCACGATCTGCTCCGGCACCTTCGCCCCGCACAGGTCCTCGATCGCGTTCACCGCGCTCGTCTGGTAGGCGACCGGGCAGATGCCGCAGATGCGCGCCGTGATGTCCGGCGTCTCGAGGAACGAACGGCCGCGCAGGAGCGCCTCGAAGAACCGGGGCGGCTCGAAGATCCGCAGCTCGACGTGCTCCACGGCGCCGTTTCGCAGGCGCACCGACATCGCTCCTTCGCCCTCGACGCGGGCGAGGTAGTCGGTGCGGATCGTGCGGCGCTTCACGACCGGAACGCGGTGACGTTGAAGGTGGACAGCGCTCGCTCGACCGTCTGCTCGTCGCGAGCGAGCGGGCCGACCCACCAGGCGCGCAGCGACGCGACGTTCGGAGTCTCCTTCGGCCCGAAGCAGCCGTAGCAACCACGGGCGTACGCGGGGCAGATCGCTCCGCAGCCGGCGTGGGTCACGGGGCCGAGGCAGGGGACGCCGCGCGCCACCATCACGCACGGGGTGCCGCGCCGCTTGCACTCGACGCAGACGGAGTACGCCGGGATGTTGGGGCGCCGGCCTGCGAGCAACGCGGAGACGACCTCGAGCAGCTGGTACTTGTTGATCGGGCAGCCCTGGAGCTCGAGATCGACGGGCACGTGGTCCCGGATCGGCGTGGAGGTTGCGAGCGTCGAGACGTAGTCCGGGGTGGCGTACACGGCGGCGAGGAAGCCCTCGACGTCGGCGAAGTTGCGGAGCGCCTGGATGCCGCCCGCGGTCGCGCAGGCCCCGATCACGACCAGCGTTTTCGAGACCCTGCGGATCTCGCGAATGCGCTCCTCGTCCTCGGGCGTCGTGATCGAGCCTTCGACCAGCGACACGTCGTACGGCCCCGCGACCGTTGCGCTCGTCGCCTCGAGGAAGTACCTGATCTCGAGACGTTCGGTGATCGCCAGCAGCTCATCCTCGAGGTCGAGCAGGCTCAGCTGGCACCCGTCGCACGAGGTGAACTTCCAGACGGCGAGGGTCGGCTTGCGCGCCATCAGAGCTCCCGCACCGCGAGCCAGCCGACGACGTCGCTCCAGCGGTACACCGGGCCGTCCCGACAGATGAGGGTGGGGCCGAGCTGGCAATGGCCGCAATGGCCGACCCCGCACTTCATGGCGCGCTCGAGCGAGACGTACGTGCGCTCGGAGGGCACGCCGCGCGCGAGGAGCGCCTCGGCGCTGAAGCGCATCATCACCTCGGGCCCGCAGGCGAGCGCGACGGTGGAAGCCGGGTCGAACTCGGCTCGCTCCAGAAGCTTCGGGACGACGCCGACGGAGCCCGTCCAGCCCGGCTCCGCCGCGTCGACCGTGACCTGAACGTCCAGCCCGGCGGCGCGCCACTCCTCGAGCTCCGCCGGATAGAGGAGGTCGGCAGGCGTGCGCGCGCCGTAGAGCACCGAGATGCGGCCGTAGCGCTCGGGCCGGGCGGCCAGTGCGCGGATGGCCGGCCGCAACGGCGCGAGGCCGAGGCCGCCCGCGACGACGACCACGTCGGCGCCTGCCGCGGCCGAGACCGGCCAGGCAGTGCCGAACGGGCCGCGCACGCCCAGCACGGAACCACGGCCCAACCCGCAGAGGGCGTGGGTGACGGCGCCGACGTCGCGGACCGTGTGGACGAGCCGCTGAGCTCGGCCCGCACGCCCGCTGAGCGAGATCGGCACCTCGCCTGCGCCCCAGGCGTAGAGCATGGCGAACTGGCCCGGCTCGGGCTCGATCGAGCCGGCGCCGGCGGGTGCCAGCTCCAGCGTCCACGTATCGGCGGTATCGCGTGTCCGTCGAGCGACGCGGTAGGGGAGCGGCAGCATGGCCGGCTCAGCGATCACTGACCGGCCCGTACACGTCGAGGAGGCGCAGCCGCGTCGCCCGCAGCCGCTCGATCATCACCTGGGAGAAGCGCAGGACGAGGTCGTAGCCGAGGGCCGGGTCCTCGTCGCACTTGCCGCGGAGGCAGGCGCCGTCCACGGCGACTGCGCGCACGTCGCCGATGGCGCGGGCGTCGAAGTGCCAGCGGTAGGGAGGGAAGAGCCACGACCACCCGAGCACCTCGCCGGCCTCGAGCGTCTCGATCATCAATCCGCCGCGGTTCGGGGTGTTCAGCTCCAGCGCGACGCGGCCGCGGCGGATGAGCCAGAACGTGTCTGCGGGGTCGCCTTCGCGGAAGATCGATGCGCCGCTACTGAAGCCGGCGTTCTTCGCGCAGCCCGCGAGCTGGCCCGCGAAGCGGGCGTCGAGGCCGGCGAAGACCGGCGCGTCCAGGACTAGGGAGTCAAGTGTCTTCATGGTTGTCGCGGATCGCGGCCACCTCCTCCGTGATGTCGATTCCGACCGGGCACCAGCTGATGCAGCGACCGCAGCCGACGCAGCCGCTCGTGCCGAACTGGTCGTGCCAGGTCGCGAGCTTGTGGGTCATCCACTGCCGGTAGCGCGAGCGCGTCGACGGGCGCACGCTGCCTCCGTGCACGTAGCCGTGCTCGACCGAGAAACAGGTGTCCCAGCTGCGCCAGCGCTCCGCATGATCGCCCGTGAGGTCGTTGACCTCCTCGACGCCCGTGCAGAAGCACGTCGGGCAGACCAGGGTGCAGTTGCCACAGGAGAGGCACCGGTTCGCGACTTCCTCCCAGCGGGCGTGGTCGAGATTGCCCAGCAGGAGGCCGCGGAGGTCGTCCGTCTCGAGCGTGCGCCCCATCCGTTGCGCGGCCTGCTCGACCACCGCGGCCGCGGACGAGCGGTCGGCGTCTGCTGCGGCGGAGTGGGGGACATCGGCGAGCACCTCTGCGCCCCGCGCGCTCCCGACCCGGACGAGGAAGCGGTGGCCGCCGTCGTCGAGCAGCTCGGTGAGGCTCAGGTCGAAGCCCTCGTGGATTGCCGGCCCGGTCCCCATCGAGGTGCAGAAGCACGTGCCGCCCGGCTCGCCGCACTCGACGGCGACGACGAACGCGGCCTCCCGGCGGGCGGCGTAATCGTGGTCGACGTACCGGCCGCCCATCAGCACGCGGTCCTGGATGGCGATCGCGTGCAGGTCGCAGCCCCGCACGCCGAAGAACGCGTACGGCTGCTCGGGCGGGGGCTCGGCCTCGAGCTCGATCGTCCCGTTGCGGCGCGCACCGCGCCAGAGCCGTAGCCGAGGCGGGAAGAGGAACTGCTTCCAGGAGTGCGGACCGACCGCGAAGCCGAACCGGGCCTCGTCGTCGCGCTTGCTCAGCCGGTAGGCGCCGGCGTCGTGGACCTCCGTCCACCCGACGGGCAGGTCATCCGCGGACGACAGCTCGTCGTAGACGATGGCACCGTCGCGAACGCGCGGGCCGACCACGCGGTAGCCGCGCGCGCGCAGGGCCGTGATGAGGTCGGCAAGCGCAGCGACGCGGACGACGGCGTCGGCTTGATGGGTCATCGAGGCAATGGTCCGCGCCGCCCGGCTCGGCGGAAACCGAAGCAACCGCGTTCTCGGGTGCGGCCTTTCCGCAACGAGTCACACGGCCGTGAAAGCCTCGCCTGCGCATCGTGTTTCCGGCTCGCACGGCGTATTGTCGAAGGCCTGAGCCCGACACTCGGCGTTTCTGCTCCGGAGGATCGCTCGCCGGTCGAGTGGTTCGACTCGTGGAAGCGCACGGGCATCGGACGGCTCGCGCTGTACGGGATCATGGTCGGCGCCGTCGCCGGGCTGTATTACGGAGCCGGCCGCGCCGGGCTCCACCTCGCGTATCTGCACGGCACGGTCACGGCGTTGTGGCCGCCCGTCGGCGTCGGCATCGCCGCGCTGGTCATTCTCGGCCCCGGGGTCTGGCCGGGAGTGGTCATCGGCGATCTGCTGCTCGCCGATTTCTCGACGCCGTGGGAGACGATCGCCGGTCAGACGGTCGGGAACACGCTCGAAGTCGTGGTGGCGGCGGTGCTGTTCCGCCGGCTGGCGCAGAAGCGGGTCGCGCTCGAGCAGGTCTGGGACGTCCTTGCCCTCGTCACGTGCGCCGCACTCGGAACGCTGATCAGCGCCGCCTTCGGCGTGGTCTCGCTCAGGGTCGGCGACGTGATCAAGGCGGACGAGTTCGGCAGTGTCTTCCGCACCTGGTGGCTCGGGGACTTTGCCGGCGCGCTGGTTTTTGCGCCGGTCATCCTCGTCTGGGCGGTGCACAAGACGTGGCGGATGCCGCGCATGCAGCTCGGCGAGGCCGCGCTTCTCCTCACTGCTCTGATCGTGCTGATCGAGGTGCCGTCGCAGCGCGACGTGCCGTACGTCGTCTTTCCGGTGCTGATCTGGGCGGCGCTTCGCTTCGGGCCGTTCGGCGCGGCCACCGCGGTGGCGATCACCTCGTGCTTGACGGTGTGGAACACCGCGCAAGGCTCGGGGCCCTTCGTGCGCGCGTCGATCACGCACAGCGTGCTCGCGACCCAGCTCTTCGTAGTGGTCGCGGCGCTGACGTCGCTCATCCTTGCGGCGGTCACGGCGGAGCGAACCGCGAGCGAGCGCGCCCAGCAGTCGCTCACCGACGAGCAGGCCGCGTTGCGGCGGATCGCCACGCTTGTCGCGGGCGAGGCAGCGTCGGACCGTGTCTTCGAGCAGGTGACTGTCGAGGCGGCCCAGACGCTCGGAGCGTCCGCGGCCAGCCTCGCACGCTTCGACGAGGACGGCATGGTCACGTTCGTCGGCGGCTGGAGTGCCACCGGGCCGCTCGCGTTCCCGCTCGGTTCGCGCGTCCCGGTCGAGGAGACGGGCGTGCTCGCGGAGATCCGCAAGACCGGCCGACCCGAGCGGATCGACGATTACAAGGGCCGGGCGCCGGAGATCGTGGAACGGCTGAGCAGCTTCGGCTACGCCTCGGCCGGCGCCGCGCCGATCAGGGTCGGCGGCCAGGTCTGGGGTGCTCTCGTCGTGGCGGCGCCGCGAGACGAGCCACTTGCACCGGGATCGGAGCGCCGGCTCGCCGACTTCGCCGAGCTCGTCGCGCAGGCCCTGGCGAACGCCGATGCGTACAGGAAGCTCGCCACGTCACGCATCCGGATCGTCGAGGCAGGTGACACCGAGCGCCGCCGCCTCGAGCGAAACCTGCACGACGGCGCGCAGCAGCGGCTCGTCTCGCTGGCACTTCAGCTCCGGATGATCAAGGCAAGCCTGCGGAAAGACCCCGAGTCCGCGGAGGCGCGTCTCGCCGAAGCAGAGCGCGAGCTCGATCAGGCGCTCGAGGAGCTTCGCGAGCTCGCGCGCGGGATTCACCCGGCGATCCTCACCGACCAGGGTCTCGAGGTAGCGGTCCGCGCGCTCGTCGAGCGCGCGCCGGTCCCGGTCGAGCTCGTCCGGCTTCCTGAAGACCGGCTGCCGGACTCCGTCGAGGCGGCGATCTACTACCTCGTCGCCGAGGCGATCACGAACGTCGCGAAGTACGCGCAGGCGACATGCGCAAGCATTGCCGTCGAACGGTCGAACGGGTTTGCGACGGTGGTCGTGCGCGACGACGGAATCGGAGGCGCGGAGCCGGTCCCCGGCTCGGGCCTCGTCGGCCTCGCGGACCGCGTGGAAGCGCTCGGCGGCCGGCTGCACATCGAAAGCCCGCCGGGACACGGCACGGAGCTCACCGCCGAGATCCCGTGCCAGACACGGCTGAGCCGGTAGACCTGCGCTGTTTGCGGGAGGTTCGATGGAATTCCGATTACTGGGGCCGCTCGAGGTGCGGGCGGGCGACGGACCGCTTCCGCTCGGGGGCGAGAAGCAGCGCGCGCTGCTCGCGCTGCTGCTCCTGAACGCGAACCGCGTCGTCTCGCGCGAACGCCTGATCGACGAGCTGTGGGGCGAAGAGGAGCCGCCGGAGACGGCGGTGACGACGATCCAGGTCTACGTCTCGCGGCTGCGCAAGGTTCTGGCCAACGGAGTCCTGTCGACGCAGGCGCCCGGCTACGTCCTTGCCGTCGAGCCGCCGTTTGCGGCCGGGACCCCTTCGGGTAAGACGAGATCGATGCCGCTCTACTCGTTCGATCCGGTCGAGGCCGAGATCTTCGCGCGCCGTCGGCGCACGGGACCGCTGCTCGAGGAGATCTTGCGCCGCCGCCAGTGGCGACGCACCGCGATGAGGCGACCCGCCGCACTGGAGTCGTTGGCGGGACAGCGCACCGCTGCCCGCCGAGCCGCGTAGCCGGTCCGCAGCGCCTCGCGACAAGCGTTGACTCCGTCCGGCGCCGGCGGAAGAGTTCGGGTATGCACAGACGTCTCGCGCTGATCGCCGCGGCAGCCGTGCTCCTCGTCACAGGCACTGCGCTGGCCGCGAAGACGGTCACGATCGGCCAGCAGGCGAACGGGACGAACGTGCACCTGAAGGCCGGCGACACGCTCCGAGTCTCGCTGCGCGGGAACCCCTCGACCGGCTACATGTGGCGGGTGCTCAAGGTCGACAGGACGGTACTCAAGCCGGCGGGCTACACGTTCAAGCCCGACGCTGCGAGGCCCGGGGCCGGCGGTGTCGAGACTCGGCGGTTCAAGGCGGTGAAGGCAGGCACGACGCGCCTGAAGCTCGCTCAGCAGCAGTCGGGCAGCGGGCACGTCGCGAAGATCTTCCTGGTCATCGTCGCCGTCGGGTAGCGCCTACGCGTGCGCGAGCAGTGCGACCGCCATCACTGCGAGGCCGACGAGCACGACGCCGAGCAGGACGACGACGTCGAGATGGTCGCTGATGACCGTGCGCTGGTAGCCGACGCACGAATCGCGCCGTAGCCACGGTTTCTTTCCGTACGGATAGCCGGATCTCTCCACGGCCGATCACTCCCCAACGTGGGACACACACCAAACGTTTTCGGGCGCCGCGAACCGAATCCGAAAAAACAGATTACAGCGCTCCCAGGGCTCTCCCAGTGCTTTCTCAGCGCCGGGCCTTTCGATGGGTCAGGTAACCGACCCCGAGGAGGCGTCTATGACGCAGATCAGCAAGCGCATCGGAATCATCAGCGCTCTCGCGCTCACCGGCCTACTGGCCGTGGGAGTAGCGACGGCGAGTGCCAAGGGGCCACGCGGCCCGAAGGGCCCTACGGCCAGCGCGCTCGTCACCCAGGCCGCGACGGAGCTGAAGGTGACGCGCGCGGACCTGAAGACAGCGATCGTCCAGTCCGCCGAGGACCGCGTCGACGCGGCCGTCGAGGACGAGGACATCACGTCCGACGAGGGCGACGACCTGAAGGCGGAGATCGAGGACAACCTCACGACCGCCTACCAGGTCAGCCAGACCCGCACCGTCGCGAGCAACCTCAAGATCACCACGGCCCAGCTCAACACCGGGTTCCGTGCGGCCCGCAAGGCGCTGGCCGTGAAGGCGGTCGACAAGGCGCTCGCGGCCGGTGACATCACCGACCAGGAGGCCACCGACGCGAAGGCCGCGCTCGACAAGAAGACGTTCCCGGGCTACAAGTCCGGCGGCGTCGCCTCGTTGACCGGCTATGCCGACGGCGGCCCGGGCGGCGGCTGCGGCGGCCACGGCGACCGGAGCGGCAGCTCGAGCTCCGACACGTCGGCGACCGACGGCAGCTCGACCACGACCGCGTCCTTCCGCCCGCGCGGCCGGTAGAGGCGAGCTAGGCCCGCGCTCAGCCGGCGTCCACGACGAGCGAGGGCCGCCCTTCCCCTGCGGCCCTCGCTCTCTTTCCCGCGCAAAGTCCGGCTCGCTCCGCTTCGCCATGACGACTTTGCGCGGGGGACGGCGCGCGGCCCGGTTCTCGATCCACAGGCAATCCACAGGAAGCGCGTGGGAGGCTTCTCAGGAGATTCACAGGGACGAACGGCACTGTGAGCGAGATGAACACGACGACAGACCACCCGGCCGGCCGCATTCTCGTCGTCGACGATGAGGCGTCGATCACCGACGCCGTGGCCACCGCGCTCCGCTACGAGGGCTTCGAGGTGGAGGAGGCGGCCAACGGCCGCGACGCGCTCGCGGCCGTGATGTCGAACGAGCCGGACCTAATCGTGCTCGACTGGATGCTTCCGGACATCTCGGGCGTCGACGTGGGGCGCCGTCTCCGCGAGCGCGGCTTCAAGACCGCGATCCTCTTCCTGACCGCCAAGGACGCCGTCGAGGACAAGGTCGAGGCCCTGCGCGCCGGGGGCGACGACTACGTGACGAAGCCGTTCTCGCTCGCGGAGATCGTCGCGCGCATCCAGGCGGTGCTGCGGCGGACGAACGGCGACCTGCCCGGCGACGTCCTCACCTTCGCCGACGTGCGGCTCGACGAGGCACGCCATGAGGTCTACCGCGGCGAGACGCCGATCGAGCTGACCGCCACCGAGTTCAACCTGCTGCGCTTCTTCATGCTCAACCCGCGCCGCGTTCTCTCGAAGTCGCAGATCCTCCAGAACGTCTGGCACTACGACTTCGGCGGCAGCCGCAACGTGGTGGAGACGTACGTGAGCTACCTGCGCCGCAAGCTCGACGCGGCCGGGCCTCCGCTCATCCGCACCGTGCGGCAGGCCGGCTACATGCTGGAAGTGGAGCGCAAGTAGGTGCTTAACCGGCTCTCGCTGCGCGCGCGCCTGATCCTCGGCGTGATCGCGCTGGCGACGGTCGGGCTGCTCGTCGCCGACGTCGCCACCTACGGGTCGCTCCGTAGTTTCCTCGTCTCGCGCACGGACGACTCGCTTGCTGCTGCCGCCGCCGCAGTGGACCGCGCCTCGCACGGTCCCCGGCCGCCACCGGGCGAGATCGGCCGCAATCCGGGCGGCGCCGACGACCACCGCCCGGGGTTTGGCCCGCATCGCGACATCGGGCGCCTCACGGCCGCTGTTCCCGGTATCTACGTCGAGGTGCGCAGTCCTGACGGCACCGTTCTCGGGAGCGGCGGGTCGCCGCAGTTCTCGGGGCAGGAGCAGAAGCCGCCGCCTTCGCTGGCCCGCTCGGTAGCCGTCAAGACGTCGCAGTCGAGCGGCGCGGTGCGTTACCTGACGGTGCCCGCGAGCAAGGGCGACGGGCGCTACCGCGTTCGGCTCTCGGGCCTCGGCGACACCGGCAACGTCCTCGTCGTCGCGTCGTCGCTCGGCGACGTCGACAGCACGCTGAACCGGCTCGTCGTCATCGAGGGGCTGGTCACGATCGCCGTGCTCGCCGGGATCATCCTGCTCGGCCTCTGGGTGATCCGCGTCGGGCTGCGCCCGCTCGACGAGATCGGCGCGACCGCGGCGACGATCGCGGCGGGCGACCTCTCGCACCGCGTCGCCCGCGAGGACGACACGACCGAGGTTGGCAGGCTAGGGAAGGCCTTGAACGCGATGCTGAGCCAGATCGAGACGGCGTTCCAGGCCCGCGAGGCCTCCGAGCGAAAGCTGCGCCGCTTCATCGCGGACGCGTCGCACGAGCTGCGCACGCCCCTTGCGGCCGTCCGCGCCTACGCCGAGCTCTTCTCGCGCGGCGCCGCTCACCGGCCCGACGACCTGGAGCGCTCGATGGCCGGCATCTCGCGGGAGTCGGAGCGCATGAGCGTCCTCGTCGACGAGCTGCTGCTGCTCGCACGACTGGACGAGGGCCGCCCCCTCGCGCAGGAGGAGCTCGACCTCGACGACGTGGTCGCCGAGTCGGTCGAGACCGCGCGCGCGCTCGAGCCGGAGCGGGCGATCCGCAGCGACCTCGAGGAGGCGACCGTGGTCGGCGACCGGGACGCGCTCCGCCAGGTGGTCGACAACCTGCTGGCCAACGTGCGCGCGCACGCCGACCCGGGCGCGTCGGTGGACATCACGCTGTGCCGCAACGGCGCCATCGTGCGCCTGACGGTCGCCGACAGCGGCCCGGGCCTCACCTCCGAGCAGGCCGAGCACGTCTTCGAGCGCTTCTACCGCGCCGACGAGTCGCGCGCCCGCTCGGCCGGCGGAGCGGGCCTCGGCCTGTCGATCGTCGCGGCCGTGACCGACGCGCACGGCGGCCGCGTGAGCGCTGCGCCGGCACCTGAAGGCGGCGCCGTCTTCACCGTCGAGCTCCCGCTCGCTCCGGCCGCGTAGCCGGCGCCGGTTGCCTCGCGGCGGCGCGCAGGCACATAACCGCCGGCCGCGAATACCACCGCTGTGAGCCGAACCGTCCGCCAGCTCGCCGTCCTGGCCGCCGCAGCGGCCGCGCTCGCGTTTCCCGGCGTCTCCTCGGCCGCCGAGTTCTCGGCGAGCGCATCGCTTTCGGGAACGACGGCGTTCGTCGGCCACCCGCTGCTCGCGTCCGTGGACTTCGGCAGCCTGCGGTTCGTCACGGTCGACCAGGTGTGCTTCCACTTCACCTTTGCGGGCGACCTGCTGGATGCCGGCGACGACCTGACGATCAGCGCGCTCAACTCGGAGCCGTCCATGAGCGGGCCGGGGTTCAGCGGAGTGGGGGCACCGCAGTCGAGCCGGACGCTGTGCATCCCGAACCAGCCGGGGCTCGGGCCCATCGCCTCGCTCTTCCTCGACGGGCGCGAAGACCGCATCGAGATCGCCATGGGGAGCGGGTCGGTCACGATCTCCGACCTGACCGTCTCCGTGCACGGCATCGCGCTGACCCCGCTGCCCACGCCGACCGTGACGCTGAGGTTTCACAGCGACTTCGGCCGGACGGTGACGTGGAGCGGGAACGTCGTCGCGGGCGCGCTCGACGCGACGTACAGGCCAGACGGCGTCCTCTCCAGCCTGCACGGCACCGGGCAGCTCGCCGGCGGCACGTCGGTGAGCGCCGACTTCGACACGCGCGGCATCGGGCGCCTGATCGGCGGCTCGCTGACGGCGACGCGCGGAAACCAGCGGATCGCCGTGAAGAACATCATCGGGCTTGCCTCGAGCGACGGGATCGAGCTCGCCTCGCGCGCGACCTTCTACGACGGCCGCAACACGCAGTTCGGCGACCTGTCGATCCGGGTCGCGGACCCGGCCGACGGCTGACGCGCCGCCGGCCGGAGAGGGAGTCCGCGCCTACACGTGGACGCCCATGCTGATCGTCCCGACGTAGCCGGAGCCGCTCTTGCGCAGCGAGAGGAGCCCCTTGCGGCCTCCGTTGCGGTAGATCGAGTCCTGGGCGTTCGCGGTGTCGGGCGTGGCGCCGTGGCTCGAGTACGGCGACCTGGCGTACACGGCCTGCGTGATCGCGGCCGAGAAGAACAGCTGGCCCGTGTGGACGACGTTGCCCTTCACGTGCACCTTCACGTGGATGTGCACGGCGCGGCCGTTGTAGAAGCCGGGGTAGATCGTCTTGATCTGGGCGATGCCGTTCGCGTTCGTCTTCTGGCCACCACGCAGGAAGTTCGTGCCCGCATTGCCGGCCACGTCGCCCGAGTAGACGCCGCCGGCATCGCAGTGCCAGATCTCCACGGTCGCGTTCTTCACGACCTTGCAGGTGCTCGCGTTGATCACCTTGAGGTTGAGGAGCAGCGGCGTGCCTGCCTTGCCCTCGGTGATGTCGCGGCGGAGCTTCTCGCCGCTCACGTAGTAGGGGCCTTCGGTCAGCTCGGGGGTCAGGACGCACTGGACGAGGCCCTTCGAGACGGCTTCCGAGCCGCTCGAGGCGTCCGCTGTGGCCAGCCGCCACGCGCCGCCCGCACCGCCGACGACGGCCGCCGCTCCGGCGAGGCGGAGCAGCGACTGGCGCCGGGTCAGCCGGGCGTCTTCGTCGATGTGCTCGAGGTCGGTCATGGCAGCGATGCTACGAGCCAGACCTGTGACGCGCCTGTGAGCCGGCCGTGAAGGTGGTTCAGCCGCCCCAGGTGAGCGACGCGACCGCGCGTGACTGCTGGGGCAGCCAGAGGCTCGGGTCGCTCTTGCGCCCGTCGAGCCGCACCTCGAAGTGCAGGTGGGTGCCGTCGCACATGCCCGTGCAGCCCACGGTGCCGATCGTCGACGCGGAGGTCACGGCCTCGCCGGTGTTGACGGCGATCCGCTCGAGATGGGCGTACACGGTCTGGAGGCCGCGGCCATGGTCGATCACGACCCGGTTGCCGTAGCCCGTCTCCTCACCTGCGGCGACCACGAGGCCGGCGGCTGCGGGATGCACAGGCGCTCCGGCCGGCGCGTCGATGTCGATGCCCGGGTGGAAGGAGTAGCCGCGGTCGCCGAACGGGCTCGTCACGGCGCCGCTGACCGGCCAGACGAGCGCGGCGTGGAGGGGATGGCTCACGGCCTTGATCCGCCGGTCGAGCACGGACAGGTGCGCTGCCGAGCGCTTGTTCGTGCGCGCGAGCTCCGCGCGGACGCGGTCGATCGACCGCTGCGTGTCGCGCGCCTCGCGGTCGGCTTGCACGGCCGTAACGGCGGCGACGACGGAGAGCGTGCAGAGGGCGAGGGGAATTGCAGCACGCAGGAGAGGCCGGAGGCGGCGCACCGCGAGAGGTTCCCGGCCGCGGGGGAGGATCCTCCTGTGGGTTGAACCTTGGCGGCGAAGGCGTCACGATCAACCCGGGTCCCGCGTCTGCTCCGCCGGGAGCGATCCCGAACGAGGGCCTGCAGCCCCGTGGACGAGGAAGCGGGCCGGCGCGGGGCCCCTTGTGCGGCTACCTCGTGGGCGGCAGCGTCGGCACCGAGACGCCGAAGGTGAAGCGGTGCGAGACGGGCTCGCCGGTCTTCCGGTCGAAGAGCAGGACGTCGAGCGCTCCGTCGGGGCCCCACCCGGCTACCGCAGCGGTCGCAGGCCCCGCGCCGACGCTGACCGAGCTCCGCTGCCTGGACGCGTCGGACATCCCGGGGAAGCGGATGCGGTACCGGCCCGTGGCCGTGCGGCGGACGACGGCTTCCTGACCGCGGTTCACGGTCTGCGTGGCGGTGCCATCGGCCTGCACCCTCGCGCGAACGAGCAGGACGGAGCCGGCCGGCGGCGTGGTCGCCGGGGTCGTCGTCGGATTCGTCGTCGTGAGGTGGATCGTCGTCGTCTTCGTCGTGCTGGTCGGGCCGGTGCTCGTCGGCGTGGTGGTGCTCGCCGGCGCCGTCGTGGTGGTCGGCTCCGTCGTGGTGGTCGTGCTGGTGGGTGTGGTCGTGCTGGTCGTGGTCGACGAGCCGGTCGGCGGCGGCGTCGTGGTGGGTGGCTGAGTGGGCGTCGTCGAGGCTGCCTCGTCGTTGCCGGTGACGGCTGGAACGACGATGACGCCGAGTGCGAGCAGGGCCGCCGCGATGGCGGCCATGACGAGTGCGCGCGCCCACGGGTCGGGCCCGGCTGCCGCGACGGCCGCCGGTGCCGCGGCCGCAGGCGCCGCGCGCCGCAGGTTTCTCGGTCGCACGTGATCCGTGGAAAAGGGTGAGCGCGCCGATCGCGGCGAGCGTTATCGCGATCTGCCACGCCATGGCCGGGCGAGGTTACCGCCCCGGGCGGCCTGCGGGCTCAGCCGGGGATGACGGTGCCGAGCAGGCTGCCGAGCGACGGCAGCACCGGAGCCAGGCCCGCGAAGGCGACCGCGCCGAGCGCGGCGCCCCCGAGCGTCCGTGCGGTCGTGTCCGTGCCCCTTGCGAGCTCGCACAGCGCCTCGCGGTACGAGAGCGGCGAGCGGCCCGGCCGCTCGGTCGCTGCCACGAGCGTGTGGACGGCCACGAGCGCGCACGCGGCGATCGCGACGATCAGTGCGTCAGTCGTCAGCATTCAGCTGTTAGAGCAGGATCCGGACTGCGACTTCGGGATTGCAGCCGCGGCGCACGAGATCGACCGCACGGTGCAGGTCGACATGCGTGTTCGCCGCGATGACCATGGCTGCCGGCCAGCTGTAGCCGACCTTCGCCAGCTGCTCCACACGCCAGCGAATGACCCGCTCGCGCTCCGTCTCGTCTGCCAGTACGACCTGTTGAGTTGCCGCAGCCATCGTTCCTCCGCCCGATGGGATGACCTATTCACTCGTTGTACGCGGAGGTGGGGGGATGCCCAATCCCCCGAAGGGGGGAAAGCAGTCGCCCTGTTCGGGGGAACGGCGGCAGCCGATAAGAAACACATGCGTTCCACCCTGAAGCTGACGGCCGCGGTCTCGCTGCTCGCGTACGTCGCCGGCGCGGCCGCCGTCCTCTGGCGCGCGCGTTCCTGGTAGGCGGAAAAGCGGGGCCGGGAGGCCGGGGACCTAATCCGGACCCCGGAGCGGGGGAGGGGCACACTCCCGGCCCCGCTCAGCGTTTCGACGCACGGGTCCCCGTTCCCCCTCGCGACTACGCGGCGTTCAGAATCACGTCGGCGCTGCAGCCGTGCACGACCGCCGCGAGCAGGTCGCAGTCGTCGATGTGCTGAAGCGACGGGTGCTCCGTGTCGATCTCGATTCCGGGCCAGGCATCGAGGCCGAGCGCCGCTGCGCCTTCGTCTGCGCCTGCGCACAGAAGCGTGTCGAGCGGCACGACGCCTCGGCGGCCCGACGCGCGGCGTGCGATGCCCTCGAGCTCGCGTAGCTCCTCGAGCGGGTCGATGCGGATGTTGGAGTCGGACCCGATGCAGATGCCGATCCCGCGCTCGAGCAGGCGCTCGACCGGGGCGAACCCGTCGCCCAGGTTCGCCTCGGTGGTGGGGCAGAGGCAGACGCGCGACTCCGCGTCCGCGATCAGGTCGAGCTCGCCGTCCGATGCGTGGGTGGCGTGGATCACCGTCGTACGCGGGCCGAGGCAGCCGCTGGCCGCGAGCAGCTCGACGGGGCGCATGCCGTGCTCGGCGAGGCACTCGTCGATCTCGCGGGGCTGCTCGCACGCGTGGACGTGGAGCGGGAGGCGCTCGCGCTCGGCGTACGGGCCGATCGCCTCGAGCCAGCCGCGCGGGCAGGCGCGAACGGAGTGGGGGGCGACGCCCACGCGCAGGCCGCGGTCGCGGAGCGCGTCGACGAGGCTCAGGTACTTGTCGACGGACGGCTGGCGAAACGCGGGGCTGCCGCCGCGCGCGTACGCGGCGTAGAGGAGTACCAGCTCGATCCCGGCTTGATCGGCCGCGTGAGCCGCGGCGAGCGCCTGCTCCCAGCCCAGGTAGTGGAACTCACCGGCGGCCGTGTACCCGGCCGCGCGCATCTCGCGGTAGGCGGGCTCGTAGCCCTCGCGGACGGCTTCGGGCGTCTGCTGCTCGGCCTCGGCGATCATCCGCTCGCGCCAGGCCCAGAAGTCGCCCTGCTCCGGCGTCTCGGCGCAGCCGCGGAGGCGCCGCTGGAAGGTGTGCGTGTGCGCGTTGACGAAGCCGGGGAGCGTCAGCGGCACGGCCGCGACGCTACCGCAACCGCCCGGCCTTATCCTTGTCGGGTGGCGACACAAGCCCCTGCCGTTCGGACGCCGCTGGCCCAGCTGCCGAACGCGCTCACGGTGCTGCGCCTGGTGCTCGTCCCCGTCTTCATCGTCCTGATGCTGCAGGCCGACGACGGCTATTCGTGGACGGCCGGAATCCTGTTCGCGCTCGCCGCGATCACCGACCAGATCGACGGCTGGCTCGCCCGCCGCTGGCACGTCGAGTCCGAGTTCGGGAAGGTCGCAGATCCGCTCGCCGACCGGCTCATGATCGACGCCGCGATCATCCTCCTCTGGGCTGCGGGCCGGCTGCCGTTCGTCGCGCTCGCGCTGATCCTGGTGCGCGACGGCGTGCTGCTCGGCGGGTACCGCTTCTTCGCCGGCAAGGGCGTCGACCTCAATGTGAGCCTGCTCGGCAAGATCGCCACGTGGATCCTCTACGCGTCGCTCGCGCTGACGATCGTGACGCCGGGCGGGACCGACTGGCCGCTCTGGCTCTTCTGGATCGGGCTCCTGCTCTCACTCATCGCAGGTGCCCAGTACGTGGTCAGCACGCTCCGCGAGATGCGCGCGAGGCCCGCATGAAGGCCGTCGTCATGGCGGGCGGCGAAGGCACGCGCCTGCGCCCGCTCACGTCGAACCAGCCGAAGCCGATGGTGCCGATCGTCGGCAAGCCGTGCATGGAGCACATCCTCGAGCTGCTCCGCACGCACGGCATGACGGACGTGATCGTCACCGTCGCGTTCCTGCCGCAGGCGATCCGCAGCTACTTCTCCGACGGCGAGTCGCTCGGCATGCACGTCGAGTACTCCGTCGAGGATGCGCCGGCCGGCACCGCCGGCTCGGTGCGCCTTGCCTCCGGCAAGCTCGACGACACGTTCCTCGTCATCTCGGGCGACGCGCTCTGCGACTTCGACCTGACCTCGCTCGTCGAGTTCCACCGCGAGCGCGGCGCCTCGGTGACGATCGGCCTGAAGTCGGTGCCGAACCCGCTCGAGTTCGGGATCGTCGTCACCGACTCCGAGGGCCGTGTCGAGCGCTTCCTCGAGAAGCCCTCCTGGAGCCAGGTCTTCTCGGACACGATCAACACGGGCGTCTACGTGATCGAGCCCGAGGCTCTCAGCCACGTGCCGACCGACCGGCCGTACGACTTCTCGAAAGAGCTCTTCCCGCTGCTGCTCGAGATGGGCCGCCCGATCTACGGGCACGTGCTCGAGGGCTACTGGCAGGACATCGGCAACCTCGACCAGTACCGGCAGGCCAACTTCGACGCGCTCGACGAGCTCGTGCAGCTGAACGTCCCCGGCGTGCGCCTGCGCGGGAACATCTGGATCGGAGAGGGTGCGAACATCGACGACCTCGACGCGATCGAGGGGCCCGCGTTCATCGGCAACTACTCGCGCATCGCGCCCGAGGCCGTCGTCGGGCCGCACTCCGTGCTGAACGCGAGCATCACCATGCGCGAGCGCGCCCGCACGACGCGCTCCGTCATCGACGCGTCGACGTACATCGGCCGCAGCGCGCTCATCGAGGGCGCCGTCATCGGCCGGTCGTGCGACATCCGCCCGCACGTGCGGATCCACGAGGGCGTGGCGGTCGGCGACGAGGTGACGATCGGCGCCGAGAGCGTCGTGCTCCCCGGCGTGCGGATCTACCCGTACAAGGAGGTCGAGTCCGGTGCGCAGGTGCACGAGAACCTGATCTGGGAGTCGCGCGCGGGCTCGCGGCTGTTCGGCGCGGACGGCGTCGAGGGGCTCGTCAACGTCGACCTCACGCCCGAGACGGCTGTGCGTGTCGGCGCTGCGCTGGGGACCGCGCTCAAGGCGGGCGCGCGTGTCGTCGCCTCGCGCGAGGGCCCGCCGGCCTGCCGGCTCGTCAAGCGCGCGCTGATCTCGGGGATCGTCTCGACCGGCGTCGACGTGGCCGACCTGCGGGTCATCCCGGCCCCGGTGAGCCGCCACCTGATGAAGACCGAGGGCTACGAGGCCGGAGTGCACGTCGGCGTCGGGTCGGCCGACCCGGAGCTCGTCACGGTGCGCTTCTTCGAGCACCCGGGCATCCAGCTGACGACCGCGCTCCAGAAGGAGATCGAGAAGCACTTCACGCGCCAGGAGCTGCGGCGCGTCGCGGCCGCCGACGTGGGCGACATCACGTACCCGGCGCGCGCAGCCGAGACGTACACGCAGGAGCTGCTCGCGGGCCTCGACGCGGAGGCGATCCGGCGGCGTAACTTCCGCGTCGTCGTCGACTACGGCTACTCGGCAGCCTCCTTCGTGCTGCCGATCCTGCTCGGCCCGCTCGGCGTGGAGGCGGTCTCCGCGCATGCGTTCGCGAGCTCGGCGGCCGCCAGCGGCGCGCAGACGCTGCGCGGCCTGATCGGCCAGACCAAGAACCTCGTGAGCGCGGTCGGCGCCGACCTGGGCGTCGTCTTCGACGGCGCCGCCGAGCGCCTCTACCTGATCGACGAGCGCGGCCGCGAGATCCCTGTCGAGCAGGCGCTGCTGCTCTTCCTGCGGTTGATCTCGCGCAACGGCCGCCAGGGCAAGCTCGCGTTCCCCGTCACCGTGACGAGCCAGGTCGACCATCTCGTCGAGGGCAGCGGCCTCGAGGTCGTGCGCACGCCCGCCTCGCTCGCGGAGCTGACGCGCACGGCCGCCCAGGAGGGCTTCGTCTTCGCAGGCGCGGTCGGCGGTGGCTACGTCTTCCCGGAGTTCATCCCGGCCTACGACGCCGTCGCGAGCCTGCTGAAGCTGCTCGAGCTGTGGGCGCCCGTCGAGCGGCCGCTCTCGGAGATCGTCGCGGAGCTGCCCTCGCCGACCCTCGTCCACCGGCAGCTCTCCTGCCCGTGGTCGTTCAAGGGCTACGTCATGCGCGTGCTCACCGAGCAGCTCAAGGACCGCGACGTCGACCTCACGGACGGGATCAAGGTCTTCGACGAGCGCGGCTGGGCGCAGGTGCTGCCCGACCCTGACGAGCCGATCGTGCACGTGTACGCCGAGGGGCGAACGGCAGCCGAATCCGGCGAGCTGGAAGGTGAGCTGCGCGGGATGATCGAGAGCGTTCTGCAGGAGGAAACCGAGGCCGTGCGTCCAATACCCTCAAGCTGAGGTTGACCCTTCCGGGCTCTTCCTGCTTCAATCAACCGTCATTCCACGCAATCGCCACCGAAAGGACCAAGTGGACTCGTTCCCCGATCTCGCCACCCTCTCCGACCAGGAGCTCAAGGACCTCATCCACGACCTCGAGCGCGAGGAGAACGAGGTGTCGTACCGCCGGCGCATCCTGCACGGCCACATCGACATCCTTCGCGCGGAGCTGATCGCGCGCCTGCGCCGCACGGTCGACGCGGGGGAGAGCCCGATCAGCGAGGCCGACGTGAGCCGCCTCACCGAGATCCTCGCCGCGAAGGGCGCGCCACCCGTCGAAGCGGACATCGATTGACCCACGTCTACTGCCCGGAGTGCGGGTTCCAGAACCCGGTCTCCGCCAACTACTGCGCACGCTGCGGCACGCACCTCGTGAAGGGCGAGGAGCCGTCGGACGTGACGCAGACCTACTCGGTGGAGGAGCTTGCGAACGAGGGCGCCGACGCGCCTGACATCGCGGTCGAAGGACCGGCGCTCGTCGTGCGCTCGGGCGGGGGCAGGGCGGGAGAGCACTTCGTGCCGGCGGGCGAGCGCACCGTGATCGGCCGCTCGCCCGACTGCGACGTCTTCCTGGACGACGTGACGGTGTCGCGCCGCCACGCGGTGCTCGTCGAGGAGGAGGGCCGCTTCTCGATCGAGGACCAGGGCAGCCTCAACGGCACCTTCGTCAACCATGCGCGCGTCGACCGTGTGGAGCTCGCCAACGGCGACGAGGTGCAGATCGGCAAGTACCGGCTGACGTTCCTGCGCTGATGGCCACGATGACCGCGAGCCGCGACGAGAGCCGCCTCACGATCGGCGCCGTGTGCCGCGCTCTGCGCGACGACTTCCCTGACATCTCGATCTCGAAGATCCGCTACCTCGAGGATCAGGGCCTGGTGACGCCGCGGCGCACGCAGGGCGGGTACCGGCTCTACGGCGAGGACGACGTCGAGCGGCTGCGGACGGTGCTGCGCCTGCAGCGCGACGAGTTCCTGCCGCTGCGGGTGATCCGGCAGGAGCTCGCGTCGTCGGCCGTGGGCGATCGCCAGCGGCGCCGGCCGGTCGCGCTCGGCGAGGACGAGGCGGAGATCGAGCTCGACGAGCTCTGCGCCCGGGCGGGGATCGCGTCCGACCTGGCGCGCGAGCTGGAGAGCTTCGGCCTGATCGAGGGCCGCGGCGCTGGCTCGGCACGGCGCTACCTCGAGAGTGACGTCGAAGTGGCGCTCGCGTGCGGTGAGATCGCCCGCTTCGGGCTGACGCCGCGGCACCTGCGGCCGTTCCGCACATCGGCAGATCGCGAGGTCGCGCTGCTCGAGCAGGTGTCGGCGGCGGGCCTGCGCGCGCGCAGTGCGGAGCGACGCCAGCGCGCGCTCGACGAGCTGCAAACCCTCGCGGAGCACTCTCAGCGCCTTTCACAGCTCCTCTTCTGGCGCGCGCTGCGTAGAGTGGCGTCCTCGTGACCGAGACGGCCAATCTCGACCTGCGCACCAAGGTGCGCGACGTCCCGGACTTCCCCGAGCCGGGGATCGTCTTCAAGGACATCATGCCGCTGCTCTCCGATCCGGCGGCACTCCACGAATCGGTGGAGCGCCTGGCCGCGTGGGCCGAGCCGCGGCGGCCCGATCTGGTGCTCGGGGCGGAGGCACGCGGGTTCATCCTCGGCGGCGCGCTGGCGAACCGGCTGGGGTGCGGCTTCGCGGCCGCGCGGCGTCCCGGCAAGCTGCCGGCGAAGACGATCAGCGCCACGTACGCGCTCGAGTACGGCGAGAACTCGCTCGAGGTGCACGCCGATGCGTTCGCGGGCGGCGCGCGGGTGCTCGTCCACGACGACGTGCTGGCCACCGGCGGCACGGTGAAGGCGATCCTCGACCTCGTCGAGCAGCTCGGCGGCGAGGTCGTCGGCGTCGCGTTCCTGATCGAGCTCACGTTCCTGAACGGCCGTGATCGCCTCGCAGGCTACGACCTGCACTCGCTGATCACGTATTGACCGGCGCGCTTCGCGCTCCTGTCTAGTTCGAGGGCTCGGACGGGGCGGTGCCCAGAAGCGCTGCGGTCGCTCGAGGTCGCCCGAATCGAACCTCAGCCGTCCGGTCCTCCAGCTACACATATTGCGCGGCCATTGTCAGGCGCACCGATTTGTCCAGAATGTGACACAAGTGGCGTACGACGCGTTGACCGCCCGCTACACGTTCGCGTGCCCGGCACGCGGCGACGCGCGCGTCACGCTGTCCGCCTTCCGGAGCCTCGAGCGCCTGCCCGCGGCGTCGCACCCGGCTGTCTACCGCGTGCGCTTCGCGTGCCCGTGCGGCGAGGAGCACGTCGGCCTCGTCGGCCATGACGACCTCGACTGGGCGCCGCTGGGCATGAGCGCGGTCCCGTTCCTCAACGTGATGACGGCGCGGCTCGACGACGCGGCCGGCGACCTGGCGGCGCTGGCGGCGCAGCGGATCGGAGCGGGGGAGTGGCCCTGGACGTTCTTCTGCTACCCGGAGGAGCGGCCCCGGCCGGCGTTCCCGTCGTTCCTGACGCTGCTCGCACCCGGCGAGGGGTCGATCGGCGTAGCCGTCCGCTGCGCCGTGTGTTCGCAGCTCTCCGTGAACCTGGTCTCGCAGCAGCACGTCGACGTGCCGTTCCACAACGACCGGCACGTGGGCGTGATCCAGCACCTGTTTGCGGACGACGCGCGCCGCACGGTGGAGCAGTTCGTCGCCGACCTGTACTCGGCCCAGTTCGACGTGCGCCGCCTCAGCCTCGATTAGGAATCGCCTTCCGGGGAAGGGGGAACGCATGATCGGCGCGACGCGTGCCACGACGACGCTGCTCGCAGTGGCCGTCGCCGGCTTCCTCTTCTGGGTCGGCGCGAAGGTCGTCGACCCCCTGCACACCGACGGCCTCTCGGCGGGCGACTTCTGGCTGTGGATCGCGACGCTCGCGGCCGCGGGGTTCGTCATGGCTCTGTCACAGCTGCTCGGGGGCTGGACGAAGTGGGGGTGGCCGCGCATCTCGATGCCCGTGTTCGTCGGCGCCTTTCTGCCCGGGCTCGTGGCGGGCCTCTGGATCCTCTTCTTCAACCAGCCCGGCAACAGCTGGCTCTCGACGCACATCCGCAGCTGGTCGGATGACATCGGCATCGACAATCTGGTCTCCGAGCTCGGCCTCGCCGTGCCGGCGATCGGGTTCGCGCTCGGGTTGCTGTTCGGCCTGACCTTCGATACGACCGGGCCGACCGTCGCCGGTGAGGCGGTCGTCGGGGAGCCTGAGCCCGCAGCAGCCGCAACGCCTGTCACGGCCGTCCAGGGCGGCCCCCGCGCCGAGCCGCCCGAGCCCGTGGTCGTGGACGGCGACCGGCCGGTGGAGACGGCGGAGCCCGAAGACACGCGCGTCACGACGCCGCCGGACGACTCGTAGGGGGGACAGGCGCGAGATTTACGCGGGATTGGTGCGCCTTCGGCGAGCGTGGGTCACTCCCGCCAGGGATCGTTGCGAACCGCGTGCGATTCGATACCTGAACCATGCTCGCAACCGCCCCCACAGTGCACCTCGGCGAGCGCGCCGCGCGCCGGCTGCTCGCCGACTGCGTAACGCTCTCCTGGCTCGTAGATCCGCCGCAATCGACGGCCAAGGAACGCCTCGAGCGTGCGGTCGGCGATCCGCTGGCGCGGCGGCTCATTGCCGCTCTCGCCGGAGGACACCGCTCGGCACGACTCCGTCGTGACATAGCTCTATTCGAATGGGGAACGTCCCGTTCCCCCCTCGAGCTCCCCCCTTCGGTACCGCAGAACTGACGCGACTGCGCGCGACGTGGCTCCCGCCCGGGCAAGCCGGGCTCCGCCGATCAGCGCTGTCGTCGTCGTGAGCGACGAGGTGGGCGCGGCTCGGTCTCCCCGTACTTACGGACGAAGAGGAAGATCGCTCCGCCGGCGAGCCAGCCGAGGATGAAGGCCGTTGCGCCGTTGACCTTGATCAGCACCAGGCCGAACCAGATGAACAGCGCGAAGAAGAGCCCCCAGAGGCCGGAGGCGACGCCGTGGTCGACGCTGGGCATCCGCAGGTGCACGGCGGCAGCCTAGTGACGCCGTAACCCGGGCCACCCGAGGAACCGCTCGCGCCGGGGCGCCCTTAACAGGGACTGTCCCTGTTAGGAACGGCGTGGGGCACGCGGCGCAGCCCTCGCTTCGAGCGTGGCCGTCGCGCGTCTTTACAGGGACTGTCCCTGTAAAGGGCTCCGGAAATAGTGAAGAGGCCCCTTGCGAGGCCTCTTCAATTCGCCGAGCCGATTTCGCTTCCGTCCACCTCACCGGCTGACCTTCGGCTTCCGCCTACTGCCGCCCGGCGGGGCTTCGTCCTACTTGCGCTCCGTGCTCGGCGCAAGAGGGAAAGTAGTCGGTCTAGGGGGTCGAAACAAGGGCCGTGAAAACAAAAAAGGCGCTATTTGCGCGCTCGGATCTCTAGCCGGTCGGAGAGGAAGGGGATGGGTGCGACGCGGGGCCCGCGGGAGCACACTGTGGGGGTGGAGATCGGCGTCCGTCGAATGATCGCGCGCAGCCAGGGCGAGGCCGACGTGGTCTGCTCGCTGCTGCGCGCGAACGGCATCGAATGTGGCGACCGGCGCGGCCCCAAGGGGTGGCCCGGACGGGGCGCGTCGTGGGGCGGTCCTCGGGAGATCCTCGTGCGCCAGGCCGACCTCAAGGTCGCGCGCGAGTTCGTCGACGGCTCCTCGACGTGAGCGTGCGGATGCTGAGGCCGGCGGAGATCGTCGCCGCGGAGATGGCGGCGACCCGCGACGGCGCTGAGGTGTTCACGCTCCCATCCGGGATCGCCAGCAAGGACGATTTCTTCGACGTCGCCCGGACCGTGTTTCCGCTGAACCCTCCGCTCGGGCGTGACGACGACAACTGGGAGGCCTTGCGTGACTCCATCTGGAGCGGCCTCGATGACCTCGGTGACGTGAGTGTGGTCATCATCTGGCCCGACCCGTGGATGCTCGCCGACTTCGATCCGGAAGCCGGTGCCATCGCTGCGGAGATCTTGTCTGAGCTCCCGGAAGACCTGGCGGACGCCGAGCTCACCGAAGGCCGCGAGAGGGCCGTCACGACGATCCTCGGAACGCGCGGCGTCTGACCCACGTTCAAAGCGGAGAAGCCGTTTCGCCGTGTCGCGCGCTCGCAGCGGAAGCCGCGTGGTGAGCCCGAGGATCGATTCTGGGTCTGTCCCCGCAGGGCGAAGCCCGGAGGGGGCTGACCCAAGCGTCGGTGCCCAGCCGCCGCGCGCTTCAACCGCTTGGGTCAGCCCCCGATACACCCGGGGACAGACCCGCGGCGTGATCGCCGGTTACATCGAGTAAGCCTGTGTGGGTCAGCCCCCGATACACCCCGGGGACAGACCCGGAATAAGTGAGAGGCCCTTGCGGGCCTCTCAATTCGCCGAGCCGGTGACGCTTTCGTTCACCTCACCGACTGACCTTCGGCTTCCGCCTACTGCCGCCCGGCGGGGCTTCGTCCTAGTTGCGTTCCGTGCTCGACGCAAGGGGAAACCTAGTGGCTGGTGCAGCCGGCTACAAGAGGCCCGGGAACGAAAAACCGCGCTATTTGCGCAACGAATTTTGCGGCCGGCGACCGTCAGCCGGGACGAGCGCGAGCCCAGTGGACGTGCGTGTCCCACAGACGCTCGTAGTGGTCGCTCTCGAGGCGCGTGCGCACCTGGTCCAGGAGCGGCCGCCGTTCGTCGTCGGGGAGGTCTGCGAGCCAGCCCATCGTGGCGTAGAACGCGACGAGCCCATCGCGGTCGAGCGCCTGCGGGTTGGCAAGAGCTCGCGCGCGAAAGCAAGCGAACGGGGAGGACGGCACGGCGGGTTGCCAGCCGCTGCCGGCGGACGGCCCGCCCAGATCCAGCGGGATGTAGTCGACGTCCGGCATCCGTTCGCCGAGCAGCGCCTCCGCCGCTGCCGTGGACGGCTGCCAGGGGCCGCCGGGCAGGTTCCAGAGCAGGAGCAGGGCGCCGCCCGGGCGGAGCACCCTGGCGATCTCCCGGAGAGCACGCTCGGTGTCGAAGGTGTGAAACGCCTGCCCGACGAAAACCGCGTCGATGGATTCGTCGGCAAGCGGAATGTGCTCGGCTGTGCCTGCGCGCGCCTCCGCCGCAGGGCAGAGCTCGACGAGCCGACGGCGCATGGCGTCGGCCGGCTCCACCGCGATGACGCGCTCGAACGCGCCGGCGAGGACGCGCGTGAGCTTTCCTGTCCCGGCGCCCAGGTCGAGGACGGTCGCTGCAGCAGCAAGGCCGTCGATGCCCGCGATGCCGTCCGGCCAGCCGGGCCGGCCGCGCTCGTAGTCGTCGACCCACCCGTCGCCGCTCCCGGCCGGCATCGACCAGTTCGGCTCCCATCCGGTCACCGCTTCGCCCCAGACAAATAGAGAGGCCCCTTGCGGGGCCTCTCAATTCGCCGAGCCGATTTCGCTTCCGTCCACCTCACCGACTGACCTTCGGCTTCCGCCTACTGCCGCCCGGCAGGGCTTCGATCTACTTGCGCTCCGTGCTCGGCGCAAGAGGAAACTTAGAGGCGGAACGGCCCTCGGACAAGGCCGTCAACGGCTCTCCCGCCCGGAAAAAGCCGCTATTTGCGACCAACAAGTTCTCCACATATCCACACGGCCTGTGGGAACCCCTGTGGACGCCGGAGAGGGAGGATCCATCGTCCTCGAACTTGACATAACTCACGTTTGTGTGCATTGACTAGAGAGCGCTGGGTTGGCGTGGATGACGGCGTGGCAGTTGTGGCAGAGCAGGCGGCACTTGTCGAGCTCTGCCATAAGCGACGCCCAGCTGCGCAGGTGGCTGCCGGCGAGCGTGAAGCGCTTCGTCGTCGGGTCGACGTGATGGAAGCAGAGCGCGGCTGGACATCGGTCGTAGTCGGCATACCCACATGTCGTACACCGACCGCCCTTGCAGGTCACCATGCTCCGCTTCAGGGCGATGCGCGAAGCCCGCGTCGCACGTGTCGAGCCGCAGGAATTGCAGCGCACGCGAGTGTGTCCTTTGCGCCGGTTGTACACGTACGAGCGTCCACAGACGCGGCATTTGCATAGCTCGTCGTCGCTCGCTTCAAGATGCTCTTGCTCGTGGCGCTCCAGAGTCATGTTGTCACAATAGGCGACGTACCGGACGACCGGCGCTCATTCGCCATGCACTTCGCGGCGCTTCGCCAGACAACGAGGTTTCGTCTAGCTGCCTATGCGAAAAGAAGCGGCCAAGTGACGATCGCCCCCGAGAGCGTCCTTGGATACGACGCGGTGCAGCAGTTCATCGTCGCGGCGGAGCAGACCGGCTCGGTGCGCGTGTCCGAGTTGAACGAGCTCGTCGAGGCGCACGAGCTCGAGCCGCTCGAGGTCGACACGCTCCACCACGAGCTGGAATCGCGCGGCATCGAGTTCCTGGAAGGCGAGCCGGAGCCCGAGCCACAGGTTCAGCTCTCACCCGAGACGACGACCGACGCGCTGCAGCTCTTCCTGCGCGAGGCCGGACGCCACCCGCTGCTGACCGCCGCGCAAGAGGTGGAGCTCTCAAAGCGCGTCGAGCGCGGCGACATGGCCGCGAAGCAGCACATGATCCAGTCGAACCTCCGCCTGGTCGTCTCGATCGCGAAGAACTACCGCAACCAGGGCCTGCCGTTCCTCGACCTGATCCAGGAGGGCACGCTCGGGCTGATCCGCGCGGTCGAGAAGTTCGACTGGCGCCGCGGCTACAAGTTCTCGACGTACGCCACCTGGTGGATCCGCCAGGCAGTGGCGCGGGCACTCGCCGACAAGGCCCGGACGATCCGCATGCCCGTCCACATCGTCGAGCGGCTCCAGAAGATGAACAAGGCCGAGCGGATCCTCTGGACGCAGCTCGGCCGCGAGCCGACGCTCGCCGAGATCGCCGAGGAGGCGAACCTGCCCGCTCGCGCAGGCTCGCGAGGTGCGCGAGGCCGCGCGCGCGTCGACGAGCCTCGACCAGCCGATCGGCGAGTCGGACGACGCGCGTCTTCGGCGACCTCGTCGCCGGCGACGGGCCGCCGCCCGAGGAAGAGGTCGAGGTGTCGCTGCGCAACCAGGCGCTCGTGCAGGCGCTCGCCGCCCTGGAGCAGCGCGAGCGCGACGTGATCCTGCTCCGCTACGGCCTCTGCCGGCCGCGAGCCGAAGACGCTCGAGGAGATCGGCCGCCGTGCTGGGCTTCACGCGCGAGCGCGTGCGCCAGATCGAGATCCAGGCGCTCCAGCGCCTGGGCCGGCTGCGCGAGATGGAAGCCGTCGCCGCGGCGTACTAGGCGCGCTGTCCGGCGACGCGCCGCGGCTCCACCGCGGCACCGAAGCCGAGCGCGGAGCCGTCGAAGAGCTGCGTCGCGGTGTCGCCGTAGCGCGTCGTGCACCAGCGTCCCACGCGCCGTCGAGCAGCGCGGGCCGCGTCCAGCGGTGGCCGTCCGAGCCGACGAGGGCGACGTAGCCCTTGTCGAGCAGATCCCAGGCGAGCCGCTCGATCGGCCGGGCCGTGCTGGCCGATCACCGAGGTCGCGTTGACCTGCAGCAGCCAGCCGCGCTCCGCGAGCTGCGCGCGATGCGCGGCTCGGCGCGCGACCGCCTCGCTCCGCTCAGGGTGCGCGATGACCGGGCGCAGCCCGCGCGCCTCGATGTGCTTGGCGAGCATGCACGAGCAGCTCGATGCCACCGGTGAACGGCACCTCGACAGCACGCCGCCGGTGCCTTCGAGCTCGTAGCGGGCGCGGATCCTCGCGCAGCAGGACGCGGCGACGGCGTCAGCTCGAAGCCGAGCCGCAGATCGAGGCCCGCCCGCGTGCGCAGCTCCTGGAACGCAGCGCGGATCCGCGCTCTCGCGTTCCGGCGTGAGGATCAGGTGCGGCCACACGTGCGGCGTCGCGAAGAGCACGGCGCGTGCCGCGGCGCGGCCGCCTCGCGCACAGTGCACGCCCCTCCTCCGACCGTTCGTCGCACCGTCGTCTCCCGACGGTACGTACGTGCGAGTGGCAATCGACGCATCCACGCTGTCGCGTGCCCGTTCAGGCCTGGCCGGCCCATCCCCCAACCCCCCAGTCGGTTCCTCTCTCACGCTAGCGGAATATCCGCGCGTGAAAAGACCCTCGCGTTATTCGTTGCCGATGTAGAGCTGCAGGCCGGGTGCCACCGAGCGGAGCTCGCGCAGCGCGCGCGCCTCCAGCTGGCGGACACGCTCCCGGGTGATCCCGAGCCCCGACTCCAACCTCTTCGAGCGTCCGCGGCTTCTGCCCGTCGAGCCCGAAGCGCAGCGTCAGCACGTTGCGCATGCGCGGGTTGAGCCGCGCCAGCGCCTCCGTCAGCTCGACCGTGCGCAGCAGCTTCGCCGTCGCCTCGTCGGGCTGGTCGGAGTTGACGTCCTCGATCAGGTCGGCGTAGATGCTCTCGCCGTCGCCGACCGGCAGTCTCGAGGCTGACCGGGTCCTCGACGAGCTCGAGCAGCTCGTTGCACGCGCTTGCGCGGGAAGCCGCTCTCGTCCGCCAGCTCGGCCGGCGTCGGGTCGCGGTTCAGCTTCTGCGTCAGCACGCGGCGGGCGCGCAGCAGCTTGCGCACCTGCTCGGCGACGTGGACGGGCAGGCGGATCGTGCGGCCCTGATCGGCCAGCGCGCGGGTGACCGCCTGCCGGATCCACCAGGTCGCGTACGTCGAGAGCTTGTAGCCGAGCTTGTAGTCGAACTTCTCGACCGCGCGGATCAGGCCGAGGTTGCCCTCCTGGATCAGGTCGAGGAGCGGCACGCCCGCCTTCGTGTAGTTGCGCGTGATCGACATGACGAGGCGCAGGTTCGACTCGATCAGCCGCTTCTTGGCCGCCTCGTCGCCCTCGTCCTTGCGGCGCGCGAGCTCGCGCTCCTGCGCCGGCGGTGAGCAGCGCGGCCGTCGCCGATCTGGCGGACGTAGAGCTTGAGCGGGTCAGCCATCTGCGGATCGGTCGGCTCGGAGAGGACGACCGGCTCCTCGTCGGCCAGCTCCCGCGCCACGTCACCGCCGGGCAGCAGCTCGAGATGCGGCTCCGCCGGTTCGGCGGGGTCGGGAAGTGGCCGGGGCGCCATCGCGGGGTCTATCGACATGCGACGCCCTCCGAGGGACACTCGAATGGGGGAGGCGGAAGTGCAGCCTCGCGAACACCGTGCGATACGGAGTCCGAGTGCGAAAGAGCTTGGATTCTGTAAAGGCCCCCTAACCGGGAGGAGGCACCACCGTCGTACAGAAGGTCATCAGTCATGGAGGTGAGACGGCCGACGCCGCCGGACCTCACATGTCTGATTCGTCCGCTACGGTGAGAACAGGGGTCGTGATCTAGAAATGTGCGGCATCGCGGGATTCAGCCTGAGCGCGGAGCACCGTTCCGCGCACTGCGGCAGCCCGCATCCTGCTCGCCGGCATCGCCGAACGCGGCGCAGACGCGGCCGGGTTCGCCTATCGGAACGGCGGCTCGGCGGCGCTCGTCCGCAAGCAGCAGTCCGGTGCGAGCGCGCTGCTCGCCCAGGTCGCGTTGCCCGACACGACACGCCACCTCCTCGTGCACGTGCGCGACTACACCAAGGGCCACCCGACGATCGAGTCGAACAACCACCCGATCCGGCACGGGGCCGTCGTCGGCGTGCACAACGGGATCATCCTCAACGACGAGGAGCTCTTCGCCGAGCACGGCTTGACGCGCGCGCACCCCGACATGACCGTCGACTCCGAGGCGATCTTCGCGCTGGTCGAGGAGACGGACGAGGTCTACGCGCTCGAGCAGCTCTACGGCTCCATGGCGACGGCGTGGATCGACGAGCGCGACCCGGACGGCCTCGTGGTCGCCCGCGGCGTCGGCCGGCCGCTCTGGCTCGGGCACGGCCGGTACGAGACGTTCTTCGCCTCCACCAGGCACTCGCTCGAGCTGATCGAGCGCTACCTCGACCTGCGGCTCTCGAAGCGCGAGGTGCCGGAGGGCTCGCGGGTCACGCTCGGCACCGACGGCGACGTCGACTGGGCCTCGTTCCACCCGGCCGAGTACATCGAGGAGTCGCCGCTGCCGGCTGTCCGCGCTCCCGAGGAGCGCGAGTCGTGCCTGCGCATCCTCCCTGCTCTGGTCGCAGCGGCGCTCTAAACCGCACCGGACGAACAGCTGAATCAGACAAACGGCTCGTGTGAAGACACGACAGCCAGGGTCTGTCCCCGCGGGTTTTGGCGGGGACAGACCCTGCTGTCGCTGTGCCTACCCGAGCCGTCCGTCTGGTGCGATTGCGACGCCTTCCTCGACCAGCTGCTCCTGGACGAGGAACTGGAACGCCGCCCAGGCGCCGCGGCGGCCCTCGAACATGCGGTAGATCTGCCACTCGCTGAGGAGCGTCTCGTCCTCGCGCCGCGCGGCCTTCCAGTCGTCGAACTTCGGCAGCCGCCCTAGCTGCTTCGCCAGCGCGGCGCCCTGGTCCAGTGCGCGCTCGAGCCGCTCTTCGCCGACGGGCACGTCGAAGCCCGCCTCGCGGAGGGCCGTCGTCAGCGAGCCGAACGTGTGCCAGTAGAGCGACTTCGACGGGACGAGCCCGCGGTTCTCGTCCAGGTCGCGGGCCGTGGGCGTGCGGCCGAGCCGCTCGCCCAGCTCGCGCAGCAGCCGCACGAGGTCCTCGCGCGTCGTGAAGCGGCGCGGGACGAGCCCGGCCGCGCGCTTCGCGGCGTTCCAGCTCCCGAAGTGCGAGATGACGGTCTGCGGGTGCACCGTCGAGTCCGGGTCGGCGGCGAACTCGCGCATCGTCGGCGAGCGCCCCAGCCGCTGCGCAGCGGCCTGGAGCTGGTCGACGATCTCCTCGTCGCTGTAGCGGCGCCGCAGGCCTGCCTGGAACGCCTTCAGGGCCTCGGGATCGATGCGGTCGAGCGCGCGAACGCTGCGGCGGGAGGGCACAGCAAGTAGCCTAGAGCACGCTGAACAACATGCAAGTGTGCTCGTTCAGCGTGTCAGCTCCAGGCCGCCCGGCCGCCGGAACCCGGTGAGGAGCCCCGCAGCGGCGATCGCCTCCATGGCGTCCACGCAGCGCGGGCAGAACTGGGTGCCGGCGCAGCGGCGGAGCTCCTGGACGATCTGCTCCGGGGCCAGCCGGTCGCGGGTCGGGCCGCTGAGCATGGAGACGGTGGCCTCGGCGACGTGGATGATCCGCGCCCCGAGCGGGATCTCCTCGCCCTGGAGGCCGTCCGGGTAGCCGAGCCCGTCCCAGCGCTCGTGGTGGTGGCGGATGGCCGGGACGGCGTCGCGCAGGTAGGCGAGCCGGCCGACCAGCTTCGCCCCCGCGCCCGCGTGATCGCGGAGCTGCGCCCAGTCCTGTTCGTCCAGCTCCCCGGCCTTGAGCAGGACGGAGTCCGGAATGGCGAGCTTGCCGAGGTCGTGCAGCAGCGCGGCGTGCGCGAGCACGTCGAGCTCCGCGCTCGAGAGCCGCAGCTCGGAGCCGACGGCCACGGCCAGCCGCCGCACCTCGTCCGAGTGCCCGGCCGTCTCACGCTCGTCCGTGAGCGCGGTCAGCGCCTCGATGAGCGCCGCCGACTGGTCACGCAGCGCCTCGTTCTCGCGGAAGACCGATCCGGCCCGCTCCTCGAGCGTCGCGAGATGTGCCTCGAGCTCCGCGGTGCGCCGCTGCGCGCGGACGGCTTCGCGGTCCTGCGTCGAGCGGGCGAGGAGCAGCGGCACCGCGATCAGGGCCAGCGTCCAGAGACCGGACGTGCCGTACGCGATGGTCACGACGCCGGCCAGGAGACCGGCCGCGACCATCTGCAGCAGCGGCCAGGAGAGCGAGGCTCGCCAGGCGTTCCAGACCGAGGTGCCGGCGAGCCGGGCCGCGATGGCGAGGGGTGCGGCGGCCGCCACGGCGAAGTACGCGAGGCCGGCGATGACGCCCGCGGCGATGATCCCCGCTTGCTCGTCGATGCCCTGCGGGCGGATCGTGAAGACCGCCGCGGCCGCGAGCGATGCGAGCGTGAGCACGCCGATGTCGAAGGCGAGCCGGGCCGGGGTGGCGCGCGTTCTCCCCCACTCGACCACACACGCTGTGGCGGCGATCGCGAGTGCCACACGCGGCCCGAACAGCGCGGCGCCGGAGAGCAGGCCCGACGGCGTTGACGGAAGCGGCCTCCTGCGACTGGTCGGCGAGCGCCTGGACGAGCCCGACGATGCCGACGATCGCGAGCATCCCGAGCACGTCGCCGCCGTGGCCCAGCAGCATGCCGGCCACGCCGGCGGCGATCCCGGCGGCCCCCACCGTCCAGAGCAGTGCGCCCGACGCGGGCAGCCGCAGGCCGAGCGGCTCGGCGCGGCGCATGACGACGCGCTGCGGCGTGCTCTGCGCCGCGACCGCAGTCTCGCCGCCCGCGATCACGACGCGGTTGCGGCCCTGCACCTTGGCGCGGTACACGGCGACGTCGGCTTCGTGGACGAGGTCGGTGCGCGACTCGGCGTGCGTCGGGTAGGCGGCGATCCCGATCGACACGGTTACGTGGATCGGCTCCGGCGCGGTGTCGACGACGACCTGGCGGGCGGCCACGGCGGCGCGGATGCGCTCCGCGATCTCCGCGGCCTCCTCCACCCCGGTCTCGGGCAGCATGATCGCGAACTCCTCGCCGCCGAAGCGCGCGGGCACGTCGTAGTCGCGCGTCTCCTCGCGCAGCACCTGCGCGACCTCCTGCAGGACGGCGTCGCCCGCGAGGTGGCCGTGCGTGTTGTTGACCTCGCGGAGCAGGTCGAGGTCGGCCATCAAGACCGCGAGCGGCCGAACGAACCGCTGCGCGCGGCCGAACTCGCCTTCCAGCGCAGTGTTGAAATGCCTCGCGTTGAAGAGCCCGGTCTTGGCGTCGACCCGCGCCTCCTCCTCGAGCATCGGCACGCTCAGCGAGCGGTGCACGATCAGGAGCGGCGCGAGCGCGAAGGGGACGAGCCAGGGGTTCTGCTCCCAGATGAACGCCACGCCCACGCCGAGTGCCGCGAGCACGAGCTCGGTCGAGAGCCCGTGGGAGCTGAAGATGCCCGTCTCGCGCAGCGAGCAGCGGCGCATCAGCGCGATCATCGGCGCGGACAGGAGCGCCTGAACGGCGACGACGAGCATCATCGCCACCGCGCCGCACGCGGCGAGCTCCGCGGGGCCGTCCGCCACGACGTCGCGGGTGAGCGCGACGCCGGCGTACGCAGTGAGCACGGCGAGCGTGTAGGCGGCCACGTTGAACGCCTGCACGGCCGACGATGAGCGGCGCCTCGCCCAGTCGGGCGCCCGCAGCGCCAGCGGCATCAGTGCGAGCAGCGAAACGGGCAGCAGGAGCACGGCCGGCACCAGGAAGACGGCGGTCGTGTGGTACGCGTAGTTGCGGCGCGTGCGCACCGTGAAGAGCTGCGCGATCGCCGCGCCGCCCGTGAGCAGCAGGAAGGTCGGCCAGCCGGGCGTCTCGAGCGTCAGGCCCTGCATGGCCGGGACGGCCGCCACGACCGCCGCCGCGCCGATGACGGCCAGGTAGACGGTCGCGCCGAAAGTGAGGCCGCGCCGCTGCTCGGGCGCCGGGACGGTGCCGTCGAGGGCGCTCATCCGCCGCCTACGTGCGCCCGCGCGCGAAAGGTGGTGCCGCTGCCGTTCTCACCCAAGGTCGCGTCTGTCTCCCCGTGTCGTCTGTGCCGCTTGTCGCAGGCGTTTTGCGGCCATTACGGCCCCGTGCTCGCACCGTACGGCGGCGCCAGGCGGCGGCTGTCCCCCTTTGGGGGGACTTGCGGGTGGCGCGAGATCCCCTCCGCCGGGCCGGTGGATACGCTCGCGGCGTGCATCTGCGTCCCCCACTCGGCGTCGAGGTGGCGCTTGCGCGCGGGGCTGCGCGGCTGTCTCAGCTCGCTCGGGCCGGCGGCGGGACGACGCTGCCCGGGAAGCTCCTGATGCGGGTCGATCCGTCTGCGCTGGAGCGCCTCGCTGCCAGGTTGACGAAGGGGTCCGCGCTCGTCTCGGCGACGAACGGGAAGACGACGACCGCTTCGATGGCGGCCGAGATCCTGCGGCCGCGCGTGCGGCTGGCACACAACAGCTCGGGTGCCAACCTCGTCTCGGGCGTTGCGTCGACGCTGCTGGCCGCGAACGGCGCAGAGCTCGGGCTCTTCGAGGTGGACGAGGCGGCGCTGCCCGAGGTCGCGCGGCGCGTCCGGCCGCGGGCGCTCTGCCTCGGCAACCTGTTCCGCGACCAGCTCGACCGCTACGGCGAGCTCGAGCACGTGGCCGCGGGCTGGCGCTCGATGGCGCGCGAGCTCGACCCGGCGGCGACGCTCGTCGTGAACGGCGACGACCCGCGGGTTGGCGACCTTGCCCACGAGCGTCCCGGGTCGGTCGTCTTCGGCCTCGACGACCCGCGGCACGCGCGGCCCGGCCTGCAGCACGCGGCCGACTCGAAGTGGTGCGTGCGCTGCGGGACGCCGTACGAGTACGCCGCGGCCTACGTCGGCCATCTCGGCGACTACCGCTGCCCGAACTGTGGGCACGCACGGCCGCCGCTCGACATCGCCGCTCGCGAGGTCGAGGAGCACGGGCTCGACGCGGTGTCGTTCCTGCTCGCCACGCCGGCCGGCGAGCGGCGGGTTCGGCTCCGGCTGCCCGGGCTCTACAACGTCTACAACGCCACCGGCGCCGCGGCGCTGGCGCTCTCGCTCGGCGCGTCGCTCGAGGAGATCGGCGGCGGGCTCGAGCGGTTCGCCGGCGCCTTCGGCCGCTTCGAGCGGATCGAGCTTGGCGGGCGGCGGCTGCTGATGCTGCTGATCAAGAACCCGGCGGGCGCGAATGAAGCGATCCGCACCCTCCTTGTGGGAGGCTCGCCGCGCCTCGCGCTGATCGCGCTCAACGACGAGATCGCCGACGGCCGCGACGTGTCCTGGATCTGGGACGTCGACTTCGAGCCGCTGCTGGACGGCCTCGAGCGCGTCGTCGCGACCGGGTCGCGGGCGGCCGAGCTGGCGCTGCGCTGCAAGTACGGCGGCTTCCCGGCCGACCGGATCGAGCTGCAGCCCGATCTCGCGCGTGCGCTGGACAGCGGCCTGGCGCAGACGCCCGACGGCGGAGAGCTCGTCTGCCTGCCCACCTACACGGCGATGCTGGCGCTCCGGCAGATCGTCACGGAGCGCGGCCACGTGCGGCCGTACTGGGAGCGTGCCGCGTGACGGTGATCCGGGTCGCACACCTGTACCCCGACTACCTCAACATCTACGCGGATCGCGGGAACATCGCGGTGCTCGCGCGCCGGGCCGCCTGGCACGGCCTCGCGCTGGAGATCGCGGCGGTCGGCGTCGGCGACGAGCTCGATACCGGCGGCGTCGACCTCGTCTACGTGGGCGGCGGCCAGGACCGCGAGCAGGCGCTGATCGCGCCCGACCTCGCTGCGCGCGGGGACCTGCTCGCGGCGGCTCGTCGAGGGCGGCGCCGCGGTGCTGGCCGTCTGCGGCGGCTACCAGCTGCTCGGCCGCAGCTACCGCGACCTCGCCGGTCAGGAGCTGCCGGGCGCAGGCGTGTTCCCGCTCGTCACCGTCGCCGGCGAGCGGCGGATGATCGGCGACGTGCTGCTCGAGTGCGACCTCGACCCGGGCGAGCGTCGCACGGTGGCAGGGTTCGAGAACCACGCCGGTCGCACGATCCTCGACGAGGGCGCCGCGCCGCTGGGCCGCGTCGTGGCGGGCTTCGGCAACGACGGCGAGAGCGGCTACGAGGGCTGTCGCGTCGGCAGCGCGATCGGCACGTACCTGCACGGCCCGCTGCTGCCGCGCAACCCGTGGCTCGCCGACTGGCTGCTCGCGCGGGCCGCGGAGCACCGGACCGGCACGCGGCCGGTCTTCGAGGCGCTCCAGGATGAGCTCGAGCAGGATGCGCATGCCGTCTCGGCGGGCCGGGCGCGTGCCCGCGGTGGGCGGTACTGAAAGGAGGAGCGATGTCCGACCAGCAGGTCGAGGCGCTGCGCGAGGTGCTCGACGGGTTCAACCGCCATGACCTCGACGCGATCATGGCCCACTTCTCGGAGGACTGCGTCTTCGAGACGCCGCGCGGGCCCGACCGCTGGGGCCGGCGATTCATGGGCAAGGACGAGGTCCGGCGTGGCCTGGCTATGCGGTTCGAAGGCATCCCGGACGTGCACTACGGGAGTGACGACCACTTCGCCTGCGGCTTGCGGGGCGTCTCCGAGTGGACGATCACGGGAACGACGACCGATGGCGCGACGGTGGACGTTCGCGGCTGCGACCTCTGGACGTTCGGCCCCGACGGCCAGATCGTGAAGAAGGACAGCTTCTGGAAGATCCGCGAGGGCTGACACCGGCCAGGATGCGCCGCCTGACTCGCGGGGACGTGTACGTGCCGGCCGATGTCACCGGGGGCCGGCCGCTTGCCTCCCTCCGCTTCGAGCTCTAACCGCGAGATCCGCGCGCGTGTCTCACGCGGGCGTGGCGAAAGCGTGTCGGATCGGGCAGGCGCCCTACGGGGCCCAGAGGGGCCCGAGGTAGACGATCGGGTCGCCGGGCCGCCAGCGTGCGAGGAAGCGCTGGATCGGCGGGTGCAGCACCACGTCGTGGAGCTCCGCGAAGCCGAAGAGCCGGTGCCCGCGCACTGCCTCGTCCTGGGACGTGACGCGCTCGAGCGAGCGGCCCGTCAGGTCGGCCGCGAAGATGATGTGCACGACGTGCTTCTTCGCGAAGCTGCCGGCGGGCGAGATCGAGTCGACGATCGCGACCGGCCCCTCGACCGTGGGGTTGTCGTCGATGCCGACCTCCTCCTCGAGCTCGCGGTGGAGCGCCGCGACCAGGCTCTCGCCGGAGTCGACGCCGCCGCCGGGCAGCAGCCAGTACTCGCCGCGCCCCTCCTTCTCGTGCCGGCAGAGCAGCAGCCGGTCCTCCCAGCGCAGGATCGCGGAGACGCGAATGCGCGGCTGGCCGTGCACTAGCGGCCCGACGACCCGTGGCCGCGGGCGCCGCGCTCCGTCTCGGCGAGGGCGTCTTCCTCGACCGGGTCGAGCTCCGGGACCGCGATCACGACGAGCTGCGCGATCCGCATGCCCGGCTCGACGACGAAGGTGTCCCGCTTGTCGGTGTTGAGCAGCACCACCTTCACGTCGCCGCGGTAGCCCGCGTCCACGAGCCCGGGCGCGTTCACGATCGTGATCCCGTGGCGGGCGGCGAGGCCGGAGCGCGGGACGACGAGCCCTGCGTGGCCCTCCGGGATCGCGACCGCGAGGCCCGTGGAGACCACCGCGCGCTCGCCGGGCTCGAGCACGACGTGCTCCGCGGACGCGAGATCGAGCCCTGCATCGCCCGCGTACGCCCGCGTCGGCACGACGGCAGCGGGGTCGAGCCGCCGGAGCGGGAGCTCGCTCACAGCGCCGAGGCCGAGCTCGACGACGGCTCGGCGACCAGGAACGGTGCGTACCGGCGGAGCTCACGGCGGGGCAGCCGGGCGTGGATGAGGACGCCGTCCTCGCGGTCCTCGCGCGACTCGATCGGCGCGCCGAGCTCGTAGAGCGCCGCGAGCGCCGCGCCTTCGTCGTACGGTACGAGCAGCTGCACGCGCTCGAACCGCCCTGCGAATTTGGTGGCGACCAGCTCGCGCAGCTCGTCGAGCCCCTCCCCGGTCTGCGCGGAGACGAGCAGCGAGCCCGGGAACCGGTTTGCGAGCCGCCGGCGGTGCAGCGAATCGATCGCGTCCACCTTGTTCAGGACGAGCTCACGCGGGAGGTCGTCGGCGCCGATCTCCGTGAGCACATCTTCGACGGCGGCCACCTGCTCGTCGAGCACGTCGTCAGCTGCGGACGCGTCGGCGACGTGGAGCACCAGATCGGCGACGAGCGTCTCCTCGAGCGTGGCGGCGAACCCCTCGACCAGCTGGTGCGGCAGCCGGCGCACGAAGCCGACGGTGTCGGTCAGGAGGTAGCGGCGGCCGTCGTGCTCGAACCCGCGTGTGGTCGGATCCAGCGTCTCGAACAGGCGGTCCCGCACCGGGACCTCGGCGTGCGTCAGCGCGTTCAGGAGCGTCGACTTCCCCACGTTCGTGTAGCCCGCGAGCGCAACGGTTGGCGTCTCCGTGCGCTGCCGCTCCCTGCGGCGCGTGGCGCGCTGGCGCTCGAGTCCCTTCAGGCGGCGCCGCAGCAGCAGGATCCGCTGGCGCGCCTGGCGGCGGTCGCTCTCCAGCTGCGACTCGCCCGGGCCGCGCGTTCCGACACCCGCGCCGACGGTGCCTCGCCCGCCGCCGAGCCGCTCGAGGTGCTTCCACGCGCCGCGCATGCGCGGCAGGTTGTAGTCCAGCTGCGCCAGCTCGACCTGGAGCTTCCCCTCGGCGCTCACGGCGTGCTGGGCGAAGATGTCGAGGATCAGCTGCGTGCGGTCGACCACCCGCGCGGAGAGGGCGTTCTCGAGCCCGCGCTGCTGGACCGGCGAGAGCTCGTCGTCCACGAGCAGCACCTCAGCGCGCGCGTTGCCGTACGCCTGCTTGAGCTCCTCGAGCTTGCCCTTGCCGACGTAGAGGCGGCGGTCGGGGTTCGCGCGGTGCTGCGTCATCTCCGCGATCGGCTCGACGCCGGCCGCGCGTGCGAGCTCGCGCATCTCCGGGAGGCGATCCTCCGGCTCGACGGACGGCGGCAGCACGGCGAGGAGGAACCCACGCTCCGGCTCGTCGGAGGCCGTAGGCACGGGGCGGCGAGAAGTCACCGGGGTGATTATGCCCGCGGAGCGGCAGAATCCCTCGAATGGCTCCCGTCTCCCCTCTGCTCGCCCGCACCGGGACGTACCCGTTCGTGCGCCTGGCCGAGGCGAAGGCGCGGGTGCAGGCGCGCGGCGTCGAGGTGATCGACATGGGCATCGGCGACCCGCGCGAGCGGGCCGACCCGCGCATCGAGCGCGCGCTCACGGACGCCCTGCCGGAGGTATCCGGCTACCCGGTGGCGCAGGGGCTTCCCGAGCTGCGCGAGGCGATCGCCCAGTGGGCCGGCCGCCGCTTCGAGGCGCCGCTCGACCCGGAGCGCGAGATCATCCCCACGCTCGGCTCCAAGGAGGCGATCTTCAGCCTGGCGCTGGCGCTGCTCGACCGCGACGGCGACCGGCGCAGGGTTGCGTACACGGAGCCCGCGTATCCGGTGTACGAGCGGGGAGCGCTCTTCGCCGGCGGCGAGCCGCTCGCGCTGCCGCTCGAGGCGGGGCACGGCTTCCTGCCGGACCTGGACGCCGTCGACTGGGACGGCGTCGCGCTGCTCTGGGTCAACTACCCGAACAACCCGACCGGCGCGGTGGCCGGGCTCGACTTCTACGAGCAGGCGGCGGAGCTGGCGCGAACGCACGGCTTCGTGCTCGCCTCCGACGAGGCGTACACCGAGCTCTGGTACGACGAGCCGCCGCCGTCGGCGCTGCAGCTGGATGATCGGACGAACGTGCTCGTCTTCAACAGCCTCTCGAAGCGGTCGTCGATGACCGGCTACCGGTGCGGGTTCGCCGCCGGCGATCCCGAGCTCGTCGGGACCTTGCGCGCGTTCCGGCCGACGGTCGGGACGGCGCCGCAGGAGTTCGTCCAGCGCGCGGCGATCGCAGCCTGGAACGACGAGTCGCACGTCGAGCGGAACCGCGAGCGCTACCGCGAGCGGCGGGCGCTGCTCCTCGACGCGCTGGCGCAGGCCGGGCTGCAGGTGGCGGGCAGCGCCGCTGCGATCTACCTGTGGGTCGAGGTTCCCGAGCGCGAGTCGTCGGAGGCGTTCGCCAACCGGATCCTCGAGCGCGGCGTCGTCGTCTCGCCCGGCTCGTACTTCGGCCCGTCGGGCGAGGGCTACGTGCGGATCGCGCTGACCCCGCCGATCGACGAGTGCCTGCGCGCGGCGGAGATCCTGGCGGCGCTGTGACCCTTGCCGAGCGCATCGACGAGCTGTGGGAGGCCGGCGAGCCTGACGCCGGGCCGGTCGAGGAGGCGATCCGGCTGCTCGACTCCGGCGAGGCGCGGGTCGCCGAGCTGCGCGAGGGCGCCTGGGTCACGAACGAGTGGCTCAAGAAGGCGATCCTCCTCTACTTCAAGCTGCGCAAGGTCGAGCCGATGGAGGCGGGCCAGCTCGGCTTCATGGACAAGATCCCCGTGAAGACCGACTACGCGGCGCGCGGCGTGCGCGTCGTGCCGCCGGGCGTCGCGCGCTACGGATCGTTCCTGTCCGAGGGCGTGATCCTGATGCCAGGCTTCGTGAACATCGGCGCCTGGGTCGGACCGCGGACGATGGTCGATACCTGGGCGACGGTCGGCTCGTGCGCGCAGATCGGCGCTGACGTGCACCTCGCGGGCGGCGTCGGCATCGGCGGCGTGCTCGAGCCGCCGCAGGCGCAGCCGGTGATCGTCGAGGACGGCGCCTTCCTCGGCTCGCGCGCGATCGTGACGGAGGGCGTCCGGATCGGCCGCGAGGCCGTGCTGGCCGCGAACGTGTCGCTGACGCGGAGCGTGCCGGTGATCGACGTGACCGGCCCCGAGCCGGTCGAGTACCGCGGCGAGGTGCCGGCGCGCGCCATCGTGGTGCCAGGCACCCGCCCGAAGGAGTTCCCGGCCGGCACGTACCAGCTCGACTGCGCGCTGATCATCGGCTACCGCGAGGAGTCGCACGACCAGCGGCTGTCGCTGAACGACGTCCTCCGCGAGTACGAGATCGCGACCTGACTGTGCGCGACCCGGTCGAAGGTCTCTCGCGCGCTGACTTCCTCCGCCTGGTCGGGGGCGGCGCGGTGGTGCTGGCAGGCGGGTTGCCGGCCGCGGACGCCTGGCCAAGCACGGAGGCGCGCATCCTGCCGGCGCCGAAGCACTCGGTCCACAGCTACGTCTCGCGCCCCGATCTGCGGCCGCCCGTGGTGAGGGCGGCCCGGCTCGGCCCCGTCGCGGCCGGGCTCCTCTTCCTCGGCCCGTTCCACGCACGCGAGCAGAACGGCGCGCTGATCGTCGACTCGAGCGGTGAGCCGGTGTGGTTCCACCGGACCGGAGCGAACGCGGTGACGAACCTCCGCGTTGCCGCGTACCGGGGCCAGCCCGTCCTGACCTGGTGGGAGGGCGCAACCAAGCAGGGCCTCGGTGAGGGCGCGTTCGTCGTCGCCGACCACACGTACCGGGAGATCGCTCGGTTCGACGCTGCCGGCGGGCGCCCGTCGGACCTGCACGAGCTGATCCTCACGCCGCACGGGACGGCGTTCGTCTCGTCGTACGAGACGGTGCCGATGGACCTGACGAAGTTCGGCGGGCCCAGGCAGGGCAAGGTGGTCGGCGGCATCGTGCAGGAGCTGGAGCTGCCCCATGGGAGGAAGCTCTTCGAGTGGAAGAGCCTCGACCACGTCCAGGTCGCGGAAGCGCACCAGGCCGTCGCGAAGGGGCCGTACGACTACTTCCATCTCAACTCGATCGAGCCCACGCCGGACGGGAATCTGCTCGTCTCGGGCCGGAACACCTGGGCCGTCTACAAGGTCGACCATGGCAGCGGCGCCGTGCGCTGGCGGCTGGGCGGCAAGCGGAGCAGCTTCGCAATGGCGGCCGCGACGCGCTTCGCGTGGCAGCACGACGCCCGCTGGCACAGTCCCGGCGAGGTCAGCCTCTTCGACAACGGCGCCGCGCCGAAGGTACATGCAGAGTCGCGCGGACTGCGGATCGCCCTCGACACGAAGCGGATGCGCGCGAGCCTCGTGCGCGCGTACACGCACTCGTCACGCGCACTCGGGATCGCGCTCGGATCGGTGCAGCGCCTCCCGAACGGCAACTGGCTCGTGAGCTGGGGCACGACGCCCTACTTCACCGAGCTCGGCCCGCACGGCGATGTCCGCCTCGACGGCGCGTACCCCGAGGAGCGGTGGACGTACCGCACGCTGCGCTTCCCGTGGGTCGGGCGGCCACTCGACGATCCGGCAGCCGTCGTTCGCACGACAACGGGCTCGAGCTACCTCCACGTGAGCTGGAACGGCGCAACGGAGGTCGCCTCCTGGGCGCTGCATGCGGGCAAGAGCGCGACCAGTCTCGCGCCGGTTGCCACCGTCCCGAAACGCGGGTTCGAGACGGCGTTGGAGCTTCCGCCCTCCGCCCGGTACGTGGCGGCTGTCGCGCTCGACCGTCACGGTCGAAAGCTCGGGCGGTCGGCGACGATTTCCGCCTAGTCGAGCGGGGCCGCCGGGCCGATCAGCGTCGCCCGCCCGTCGTGCAGGCGAACGGTCAAGTCACCGCCGGGAAAGGAGACGACGACGTCGCCCTCGCCGTGGGTCGCGGCGGCGACCGCGACGGCGCTCGTGCCGGACGCGGTCGTCTCGCCCACGCCGCGCTCCCAGACGCGGGCGGTCACGTGGCCGGGGGCGTCGACGCGCGCAACCTGGACGTTGGTGCGGTTCGGGAAGCGCGTGTGGGTCTCGAGGCGCGGCCCGATGTCCGGCAGGTCGTCGGGGTCGCCCTCCACGACCGCGTGCGGGTTGCCGACGTCGACGGGGATGAAGCGGATGCCGTCGGCCTCGTCCGGCTCCCCCACCTTCACCTCGCCCATGTCCTGCTCCACGTCGTCGCCGCCGAGCATGCGTGCGTGCACGTCGCGGGGGCCGACGCGCACCGTGACCTCCTCGGCACCGGTGCGTCCGGCCAGCCAGCGCGCCGCGATGCGCGTCGCGTTTCCGGACATCTCCGCCTGCGAGCCGTCCGGGTTCCAGATCGCGACGTCGAGCCAGTCGTCGCCCGTCGCGCGCACCTCGACGACGCCGTCGGTGCCGGCGGCCAGCTCGCGCGCCCGTTCTGCGGTGAGGCCGGGCTCCTCGGCGACGACGTAGACGTTGCCGAGCGCCTGCCACCGGGAGAGCCCGGCCCGGGAATCGCTCAGGCTGTCGCCCCCTGCATGGCGGCGACGTTGCGCATGACGACCTCCATCGTCTTGCCGAGATCCTCGGTCGGGCTGAACTCGACGATCTCCGTGCCGTCGTAGAGAACCGGCGTGTGGCCGGCGGGCGCGTAGTACGCGTCCCCCGTCTCGTACGTCTCTTCGCGGTCGGCGAACGTGAACGTGACCTTGCCCTTGATCACGTACCCGAAGTGCGGGCACTGGCAGCGGTCGTCGGGCAGCCCCTGGAAGAGCGGGGCCAGGTCGGCGTCGGCCGTGTACGTCTCGAACGCGACCGTGTAGCCGTCGAGGTCCTCGAAGTGGCCCTCGTAGCCTTCGACCTTCTGCGCCTGGGACGCGCTGGCCTTCGATGCTTTCGGCATGTCTGCCTCCTTTCGGCGCGATCCTCTCACGCCTGCCGCGCGTGGGAGAGCAGCTCTTCCGCGATCCGGTCCGGCTCGCGGGTCGCGTCCAAGAGGGTAAGCCCGGGGATGCGGCGCATCCACTTGCGCTGGTACGCGGCGTAGCGGCGGGTGCGGGCGATCAGCTGCTCGAGCGCCTCGGCTTCCGGCAGCTCGGCCAGCTCCTGGAGGCCGAGGACGTGCCGCGCCGTGGACGAGAGCGGGCCTGCGATCGCGCGGCGCGCCTCGTCGGCTGCGCCCGCCTCGAGCATGGCGCAGGAGCGCTGCTCGATGCGCCGCTCGAGCTCCTGCGGCGGAAGGTCGAGACCGAACACGGCCGTCGGCCGGCGGGTCTCGGCACTCCAGAGCCGGCCGTCGCGCGGCCGCAGCGAGGCGCCGGCGTCCGCGAGCTCGAGCGCCCGGATCACGCGGCGCCGGTCGTTCGGGTGGACCGCGGCCGCGGCGGCTGGATCGCGCTCCTCGAGGACCGCGTGGAGCGCCTCGGCCCCCTCGGCGTCGTAGCGCCGCTCCCAGCGCTCGCGGGCGCCCGGCGGCGGCGCCGGCGGCACGTCGAGGTCGGCGAGCGCGGCACGCAGGTACAGGCCGGTGCCGCCCGCGACGACCGGCGTCCGGCCTGCCGCCAGCAGCTCGTCGACGGCGGCGTGCGCGAGCCCGGCGTACTCGGCAACGGACGCCTCGTGCGAGAGCGGCCAGATCGCAACCAGCCGCGTCGGCCGCTCCGGCTGCGCCGTGAGGATCGGCACGCCGCGGTAGACCTGCATCGAGTCGGCGGACACGACCTCGCCACCGATCCTGTCCGCGACGTGCTCGGCAACGGCAGTCTTCCCGGAAGCCGTCGGCCCGAAGATCGCGATGACATTGTTCCTGGGGTTTCCGGACATGGCTCAGGCGGCCATGTCCGGTTCGCTGCGCTCCGGGAGGCCACCGCTCCTCCTCCCCGGCATCGACGCTACTCGGGCCGGGCGCACGCGTGGGTGGTCCGAGTGCGAAATCTTCGTGTCAGGCGGCCACCGCGGCCAGCTGCGTGCCGCGGAGCGTGGTCGAGGTCGCGCCGTCGATGCGTGACCGGGACGAGCTCGCCGGGTTGCGCGCTGCCGCGAAAGTTCACCGTCGTGTTGCGCCGCGTGCGGCCGCGGAGGAGCGTCGGGATCGGTGCGGCTCGGCCCCTCGACGAGCACCTCCTCGATCCGGCCGACGCGCTCGGCGTTCCGCTCGGCGGCGATGCGCTGGACGGCGTCGACGAGCCGCTCGATCCGCTCGCGCTTGACGTCCTCGGGCACCTGTTCGGCAGCGCGGCCGCCTCGGTGCCCGCGCGCGGCGAGTAGATGAACGTGAAGGCGCTGTCGAAGCGCACCTCCTCGACGACCGCGAGCGTCTCCGCGAAGTCCTCCTCGGTCTCGCCCGGGAAGCCGACGATGATGTCGGTGCCGAGCGCGAGGTCGGGGATCGGCGGCGCGCAGCCGTCCGACGAGCGCGCAGGTACCGCTCGCGCCGAGTAGGTGCGGCGCATCGCCTTGAGGATCCGCGTCGAGCCCGACTGGAGCGGCAGGTGGACGTGCTCGCAGACGGCGTCGCACTCCGCCATCGCGGCGATGACCGGCTCGCGGAAGTCCTTCGGGTGCGGGCTCGTGAACCGGATGCGCTCGATGCCCGTCGACGGCGTCGCACGGCGCGCAGCAGCTCGCCGAACTCGGTCGCGATCTCCGGGCGCAGGTCGCGGCCCCACGAGTTGACGTTCTGGCCGAGCAGCGTGATCTCGCGCACGCCCTCGCGCGCCAGGCCGCGTCACCTCGGCGAGGATCTCGCCCGGGCCGGCGGCTCACCTCGCGGCCGCGCACGGCCGGGCACGATGCAGTACGCGCACGTCGAGTTGCAGCCCATCGAGACCTGCACCCAGGCCTGGAAGCGCGCGCTCGCGGTGCATCGGCAGCTCGGCCGAGAACGAGCGCTCGTCGGCGGTGCCGAACCGGCCGCGCGCCGACGCCCTCGCCGCCCGCGCCGAGCCAGTCGCCGAGATGCGGGATCGTGCCCGGCCCGAAGGCGACGTCGACGAACGGGTAGAGCTCGAAGATCCGCTCGCGCTGCGCCTCGGCGTAGCAGCCGCCGACGGCGACGACGGTCTCGGGTCGCGCCGCTTCAGCGCGGCTGCGTCGCCCAGGTGCGCGGCGAAGCTCGGTCCGGCTTCTCGCGGATCGTGCAGGTGTTGAAGACGACGACGTCCGCCTCGTCCGGCGCGGCGCGCCTCGCCGAGCCCGAGCTCCTCGAGCATGCCCTTGATCCGCTCGGAGTCGTGGGCGTTCATCTGGCAGCCGAACGTGGTGACGAAGTAGCGCCTCATCGCGCGTCTGATGGTAGCCCTGCCACGACGCGGGCTCACGGATGCGGACGCAGCTGGCGCGCCGTCCGGATCTACGTCCAGCCGTTCAACTCCGCGGGTCCGGCGCAGCCCCTGACCGGCTGGGCGGCCAGCTACTTGGCGCAACTCGACGGCGCGCGACTCGCGGATGACCGTCACCTTGATCTGCCCCGGGTACTCGAGCTGCTCCTCGATCTCGCGGGCGATCTCGTGGGAGAGCAGCACGGCGTGTCGTCGTCCACCTCGCCGGGCTTGACGATCACGCGGATCTCGCGGCCCGCCTGGAGCGCGTAGACCTTCTCGACGCCCGGCTTGCCGCGCCAGCTCCTCGAGGGACTCCAGCCGCTTGATGTAGTTCTCGAGGCTCTCGCCGCGCGCCCCGGGGCGCGAGGCGGAGATCGCGTCCGCGGCGATGAGCAGCACGGCCTCGACCGTCTGCGGCTGAACCTCGTAGTGGTGCGCCTCGATCGCGTGGACGACGCCGCGGACTCGCCGTAGCGCTTCGCGTACTGCGCCGAGATCGCGGCGTGCGAGCCCTCGACCTCGTGCGTCAGCGCCTTGCCGAGGTCGTGGAGCATCGCGGCGCGCTTCGCGACCTTGACGCTCGCGCCGAGCTCGCGGCCATGATGCCGCCAGGTGGACGACCTCGAGCGTGTGCTTGAGGACGTTCTGGCCGTAGCTCGTGCGGAAGTGCAGCCGGCCGAGGAGCTTGACGAGCTCCTCGTGGAACTCGCCGCAGTTCGCCTCGAAGACGGCCTGCTCGCCGGCCTGGCGACATGTGCTCCTCGATCTCCGCCTTCGACTGGTAGTACATCTCCTCGATCCGCGCCGGGTGGATGCGGCCGTCCTCGATCAGCTTCTGGAGCGTGAGCTTCGCGATCTCGCGGCGCATGCCGTCGAAGGACGACAGCACGACCGCCTGCGGCGTGTCGTCGATGATGAAGTCGACGCCGGTCAGGTGCTCGAGCGCGCGGATGTTGCGGCCCTCACGGCCGATGATGCGGCCCTTCATGTCGTCGGACGGGAGCTCGACCACCGAGACGGTCGTCTCGGCGGCGTGGCTCGCGGCGACCCGCTGGAGCGCGTCCGCGACGAGGTTGCGCGCCCGCCGCTTCGCCTCCGCCTGCGCCTCCTCCTCGAGCTGGCGGACACGCCGCGCGAGCTCGTGCCGGACGAGCTCCTCGGAGCGCTCGAGCAGCTCGCCTTCGCCTCGCCGACGGTCATGCCGGAGATCCGCTCGAGCTGGTGCACCTCGCGCTCGTTCGCCTCCTTCAGCTCCTGCTGCAGCTCCTTCGCGTGCGCCTCGCGGTCGGCGACCCCCTGCTCGCGGCGCTCGAGCTCGAGGTTCTTCCGCTCGATCTCGTCCTCGCGGGACAGCAGCCGCTCCTCGCTCTTCTGCAGCCGCGCACGCTGGTCGTTCAGCTCCCGCTCGAGCTCGGCGCGGAGCTTGACCGCCTGCTCGCGCGCCTCGATGTGCGCCTCGCGCCGGATCGTCTCCGCCTGGCGGGTCGCCTCCTCAAGGAGCTCGTCGCGCGTCCGGTGAGCGGCCGTGGCCCGTGCTCCGGCGGCCGAGCGCAGCACGATGAGCACGACGGCTGCACCGAGCAGGAGCCCGATCAGGATCCCGGTCACGATCAGCATCGGCTCCAGCCTTTCTCCCGGGCGTCCGGGCTCGCGTTGGCGCGCGGAAGCCTCAGTCCGGCAAACGGACCGCACAACGCGATCGGTGAAGCGGGCCCGAGGGCCCGTCAGGGTCCAGCTAGAAGCGGCTCAGGTGTCTACTGGGTCGTTTCTCGTCGGACAATGCTGGGTCGCTAGGAGTCAAGTGATCGGAGTCAGAAATGAATGGAAAACCGCGTTATGCAGGCTCTTTGTCGTGTGAGGCTGTGCCTATCCTACAACGTCGTCGTCAGGCGATGCAACGGGCGCCGTGGCCAGATCCTCGAGCAGCTCGGGAGCGAACCCGCGCGCGGCCAGGCGCCGCAGCGTCGCCGGGCCGTTCCCGCGCCGGCGGAGCTCGTCACGCACGCGCTCGCTCTCGGGTGCGAGCGCCGACAGCGCGTCCTCGATCAGCTCCGGTATGACGCCGCGCTGCTCGAGGTCGTGCCGGATGAGCGCGTCGCCGCTTCCGCGCTCGGCGAGCGCGGTGGCACGCGCGGCTGCGAACCGTGCGTCGTCGAGGTAGCCGGCGGCGACGAGCGTACGGCGCGCCTCTTCCCGGTCGCCGCCCGCCACGCCGCGGCGCTGCAGGCGGACGTCGAGCTCGCGCTCGGAGAGCGCCCGCCGCCGGAGCGCCGAGCCTGCCACCGCAAGCGCCGCCGCGCGCCGGCGGCCGCGCGCCAGCGCGCGGCCCCGCTCGCGGTCGAGCGTGCATCCGACCCAGAGGCCTGCGTCGGCTACCGCCTGCACGGGCAGCTCGCGCCACGACTCGCCGTCGAGCTCGACAGCCACCTGACCTCGCCGGGCCTCGTGCAGGCCCGTGACGACCGGCGGGCTACTTCTTGGCGGCGACGACGACCTCTTCTTCCTCTGTGACGGCGTCGGCCTGCTCCTCCACTGCCGGAGCATCGCCGTTCGCGGAAGCCGCCGGCGGCTCGAGCCGCGCCGACACGACCTGGTCGGGCCCGAGCTCGGCCTGCAGCTTCGCAAGGATCTTCTGCCCGAGGTCCGGATGCTCGCGCAGGAAGGCGGTTGCGTTCTGGCGCCCCTGGCCGAGCCGCTCGTCCTCGAAGCTGAAGAACGAGCCCGACTTCTGCACGATCTTGCGGTCGATCCCGGTGTCGAGCAGCGTGCCCTCCCAGGAGATGCCGGAGCCGTAGATGATGTCGAACTCGGCCTGCTTGAACGGCGGCGCGACCTTGTTCTTGACGACCTTGACGCGGACGCGGTTGCCGAACGCCTCGACGCCGTCCTTGAGCGTCTCGATGCGGCGGATGTCGAGCCGGACCGACGAGTAGAACTTGAGTGCCCGGCCGCCCGGCGTCGTCTCCGGGTTGCCGAACATCACGCCGATCTTCTCGCGCAGCTGGTTCGTGAAGATGCAGATCGTGTCGGTGCGGTTGAGCGTGCCGGCCAGCTTGCGCAGCGCCTGCGACATGAGCCGCGCCTGCAGGCCGACGTGGCTGTCGCCCATCTCGCCCTCGATCTCCGCCTTCGGCGTCAGCGCGGCGACGGAGTCGATCGCGACGACGTCGAGCGCGCCGGAGCGGACGAGCAGCTCGGCGATCTCGAGCGCCTGCTCCCCGTGGTCGGGCTGCGAGACGAGCAGGTCGTCGATGTTGACGCCGATCTTGCGCGCGTAGATCGGGTCCATCGCGTGCTCGGCGTCGATGAACGCGCAGATGCCGCCCTGCCGCTGCGCCTCGGCGATCACGTGGTAGACGAGCGTCGTCTTCCCCGAGGACTCCGGGCCGAAGATCTCGACGATGCGGCCGCGCGGCAATCCGCCGACGCCGAGCGCGAGATCGAGTGAGAGCGAGCCGGTCGACACTGCCCCTGTCGACACGTGCGCCTGGTCGCTCATCTTCATGACCGACCCCTTGCCGAACTGCCGCTCGATCTGGCTCAGGGCGACGTCGAGTGCTTGCTCGCGATCCACGTTCTCTCAACCTCCTAGCGCTGCGGATTCGATCACTGCGTACTGCGCCCCACTCGGCCGCAGGACGGAACTGTAGAGAGCGGCATCGGACGGACTGAACTCGCCGAGCTCCGGCAGCACGGGGCGCAGGCGCGGCGGTGTCCGGAAGCGGAGGACGGTCACGTGCGGCAGCCACCGGCGCCGCTCGGGCTCGTAGAAGCCGCTCTCGGCCAATCTGCGCGCAAGGTCCTGCGCGAAGTCGTGCGCACGCTGGTCACGGTCCGTGAGCCGCAGCATCGCGACGCGCGGCGTCTCGCGGTAGTCGCGCGGGCCGAGCACGATCGGCCCCGCGCTCGCCGCCGCCCCGCGCAGCTCGCCGACGATCGGCTCGACGTCGATGGCCGGCCGCGAGCCGAGGAACGCCACGGTCACGTGCAGGTTCTCCCGCGGGATCGTGCGCGCATCGGCGCCGCCGAGCGCCTCGCGCTGCCAGTGCACGAGCGCGTCCACGACGGGCTCGCGCAGCCGCAGGGCGACGAAGAGGCGTATCCGCTCATCGCCGCCGACGGTACCCGGCGAGGTCACGCCGAACTGTCGCGACTCTGTGTCAGAAGACGCCGCGTGAGATGGAGCGCCGCCGCGGCCGCGCGCGAGCGGATCGCGTCGCGGTCGCCCGGCATCTGGAGCTCCAGCGCCTTGTCGCCGTCCGGCGACGATGCGTGCAGGAACACCATCCCGACCGGCTTGGACGGCGTGCCGCCGCCCGGTCCGGCGATGCCGGTCACGGCCACGCCCACGTCCACGCCGAGCCGCTCGCGCACGCCGCCGGCCATGGCCGTGGCAGCCTCCGCCGAGACGGCGCCGTGCTCCTCGAGCAGCGCATGCGGCACGCCGAGCTCCGACTCCTTGACCGCGTTCGAGTACGAGACGACGCCGCCCGCCACGACCTCGCTCGACCCGGGGATCGACGTGAGCCGCGCCGCGACGAGGCCGCCGGTGCAGGACTCCGCCGCCGCCAGCGTCCAGCCGCGCGACCGGCACAGCTCCAGCACGATCTCCTCGACCGGCCGGCCGTCGCGCGCGAACACGTACGGCCCCAGCGCCGCGACGAGCGCCTCCTCGACCGCGGCCGCCCGCTCCTCAGCGCCCGGGTCGGCCACCAGGTCGACGCGGATCTCGAAGTCGTGCGCGCAGATGGTCGCCACGAGCCCGTCCCCCTCGCCGCCTGCCTCCTCGAACGCGCGCGCCACCGCCGACTCGGTGGCGCCGTAGATGCGGATCACGCGCTCGTCCGCCGGCGGGACACGCGCCAGCAGCCGCTTCATCGGCTCGGATTCGAGCCCCGCGCGCCACAGGCGCTGGAGCTCCGGCGGCGGCCCGGGCAGGGCGATCGCGATGCAGTCACCCTCCTCGAGCAGCACGCCCGGCGCCGTCCCCGCGAGCCCGAGTGAGAGCGCGCCCGCAGGCAGCGTCGCCTGCTTCACGATCCCGGGCTGGAAGTCCCCGTAGGGCCGCTTGAACCGCTTCGAGATCGCCCGTGAGACGCCCTCGATCTCGGCCCGCAGGTCCTCGTGCAGGACGAGGTCGCGGCCGGTGACCCGCGCGAGCAGCTCGATCGTCCTGTCGTCATGCGTCGGGCCGAGCCCGCCGGAGGTGACGAGCAGGTCAGCCTCGAGCCCGTCCCGCAGCGCCGCCTCGAGGTCGTCGGCGTCGTCGCCGACGATGACCAGCCGCGCCGGCTCGAAGCCGAGCGAGACGAGCTCGCGCGCGAGAAACGGCCCGTTGCGGTCCGTGCGCTGGCCACGGACGAGCTCCGAGCCCGTGAGCACGACCGCGGCGCGCGGCCGCGACGTCAAGTGACCGTCTTCAGGCCTCGGTTGGTCAGGGCGAGGTCGATCGACCCCGAGCCGCTGAGTGGCTTCCGCAGCCCGTTCAGCTTCACGACCACGTTGCGCGGGGAGTCGATCCGCATCCAGATATGGCGCTGCGTGAACACCTGGTGGTCGCCGCGCTCGAGCGTCCCCTGATAGACGACCTCGCCTGCCGGAGAGTTGCCCTTGTGCACCTCGACGTAGGAGTTGCCCTTCGTCGCACTGACCACGAGGCGCACGTCGGTCTGCGTCGACGGTGCCTGCTTGTGCGGCTTCGGCCGGTGCGGCTTCTGCTTCGCGGCCGGCTTGTCGTTGCCCACGTCGACCACGCCGCGGTTCCCGCCGAACTTCCACGCCACGACGACGAGTGCCGCCGCGACTGCGATGGCCGTGAGTGCGATCAGCACGGCGCTCGACATCATCCGGGTCGAGCCTGGCATCGCGCCGCCGCCGCGAAACCGCGCCGGTGCCTCTTCCTCGCCGCCGACGACGTAGCGCGAGTTGTACTCGTCCACGTAGAGCTGCCCCTCGAGCCCGAGGTAGTCGGCGTACGTGCGCAGGAAGCCCTTGACGTAGGTCTGCCCGGGCAGCTGCTCGAAGTTCTCGTCCTCGAGCGCCCGCAGGTACTTCCCGCGGATCTTGGTCGCCTGCTCGATCTCCGGGAAGTCGAGCGCCTGGCGGACGCGCGCCTCGCGGAGACTGTTCCCGATCTCGAACACGAGTGGTCGATTCTAGAGCCGATTTCGACCAGAGGTCAGTCCCGGCCGTACGACTTAACCCGACAGGTACGTCTCGTACGCGTAGACGGCGAGCGAAAGCCCAGCGGTGGCCGCGAAGTAGAGCGAGAGCCACCCGAGCCGCCGGCCCCAGCTAGCGGCGCCCAGGCCCTCCACGGGAAGCACCGAGCGGCCCGCGTTCACCCTGGCGCGGCCGCCGGCGATCACCGCCGCCAGCCCGAAGACGGTCGCCGGGATCGCCGCCCACGTCGACTCGAGGTACGACCACCAGTCCGTCTCGTACGCGATCAGGATCGCGACCGGCAGCGAGAGGACGCCGATCAGCCCCATGAGGAGCGCGGTGCGCGCACTCCCCCGGACGGACGGACGCGGCGCGCTACTGCTTGACGTACGGACGGCCATCGGCAGCTGGCGGGGTCGACCGGCCGATGATCCCGGCGACTGCGATCAGGGTGAGCACGTACGGGAGGACGTTGAAGAAGAGCGGCACCTGGCTGCCCGAGGAAAAGTAGTCGGGCAGCCGGTCGGCGAGCGCGCTCGAGAAGCCGAACAGGAGCGTGGCCGCGAAGGCGCCGAACGGCCGCCAGTTGCCGAAGATCAGCGCCGCGAGCGCGATGAAGCCGCGGCCGCCGGTGATGTTCTGGTCGAACGTGTGGACGAAGCCGAGCGAGAGGTACGCGCCGCCGAGCGCCGCGAGCGCGCCGGAGATCAGCACGCCCAGGTAGCGGATGCCGTACACCGAGATGCCGACGGTGTCGGCGGCGCGCGGATGCTCGCCCACCGAGCGCATGCGCAGCCCGAGCGGCGTCCGGAAGATGATCAGGTACGACAGGATCACCGTCAGGAAGCTCAGCCAGATCATCAGGTTGAGGCTTCCGAAGATCGGCCCGAGGAACGGGATGTCCTGCACCCGGCCGAGGTTCACGTCTGGGATCTCGGGGATGTTGGTCGGCGTGCCGTTCTCGCCGTAGATGTCGACGTACAGGTAGCCCGTGATGCCGAGCGCGAGGAAGTTGATCGCCGTCCCGGTGACGATCTGGTCGGCTCGCAGGTTGATGCAGAAGAACGCGTGGACGAGCGCGAGGCCCATGCCCGCAAGCGCGGCGATGACGATGCCGAGCTCCCACGAGCCGGTCACGTCGGCGCCCCAGATGCCGAAGAAGGCGCCCATCAGCATGTCGCCCTCCAGCCCGATGTTCACGACGCCGGTGCGCTCCGAGAACAGCCCCCCGATGGCCGCGAAGGTGAGCGGCGTCGCATAGCGGAGCATCGATGCGAAGAGCGCCGACCAGAGCACGACGTCGGTCAGGTTCGCCTCGCTCGAGTTCGTCGCGGCGATCCCGAGGGTCATCCCGAGGACCCCGATGACGATCGCGCCCCAGCCGGGCTTGCCGCCGCCGCGGGTGACGGACCAGATGCCGGCGAAGGCGGCGAGCAGGCCCAGGGCGACCGGGAGGTACGGCGACCGCACCGTGAGCGGCGGGAGCGCGACCCAGGCGGCGAGCCCGCCGAGGAAGATGCCGATGATCCCGATCGAGCGGGCCTCGGTCACGCGCGCCCACGTGATCCGCCGCGGGGCTTCCGCAAGCGTGCTCATCCGAGCCCCTCGGGGGCCGTGGCGACCGCGCCACCGCTGCGTTTGGGCCGCAGCTTCTTGCGCGCCTGCCAGAGGTAGATCACGAGCAGGTCGGCGCCCACGAAGAGCACGACGAGGCCCTGGATCAGGAGCGTCAGGTTGTCGGCCAGCTCCGGCCTGAACACGGCGGGATCGAGGTTGCGCGTCGACGTCCCCGTCAGCAGCGCGCCGAAGAGCAGCGCCGAGAGGCCCACCCCGATCGGCGTGTTTCGGCCGAGCAGTGCTACCGCGATTCCGATGAAGCCGATCGACGACCCCTGGACGTCGTTGACCGCGAGCCGGAACTGCCAGCCGAGGATGTCGACGGCGCCTCCCACGCCCGCGAAGATCCCGGCGATCGCCATCGCGAGGAAGTAGTTCCGCCCGACCGCGATGCCGCCGTAGCGGGCCGCGTCCGGGTTGTAGCCCACGCCGCGCACCTCGAAGCCGAGGGTCGTACGACTGATGAGCAACCAGTAGATGACGAGCGCGACGAGCGCCAGCAGGAACCCGATGTGGAGCCCCTGGAGGACGGGATTGCCCCAGAAGACGTTCAGCTTCGACGAGTCGGCCACGTCGTTCGAGATCGGCTCGGCCTGGCGCAGCGGGTTGTCGTTCTGGAGCGGGCCGTCGAGGCCGAAGAGGAAGCTGCCCGTCCAGAAGACGATCCAGTTCAGCATGATCGTGACGATCACCTCGTGCGCGCCGACGGTCGCCTTGAGGATCCCCGCGATCCCGGCGAGCAGCGCGCCCGCCAGCGCCGCGGCCGCGATCGTGAGGACGGTGTGCGGGAAGTGCGACATGTGGGCGAACGCGCCGCCCACCCACACCGCCGTGATCGCGCCGATCATGTACTGGCCCTGGCCGCCGATGTTGAACAGCCCGCAGCGGAAGGCGAACGCGACGGCGAGCCCGGTGAAGATGAGCGCGGTCGTCAGCACCAGCGTGGTCTGCAGGTTGTAGGCGCTGTGCGACGCGAAGCTGTTCGTGTTCCACGGGAACCAGACCCGCGAGTCGGTGAACGGCACACCGACGTCGTGTGAGCCGACCTGGAAGAACCAGTTGAGGCCGGTGCCGTTGAAGATCGCCTTGTAGGTCGAGAGCGGGTTCTTGCCGGTCGTGACGAGCACTACGAGGCCGCCGATGAAGAACGCGAGGATCGTCGTGATCAGGGGCGTGACGATCCCGCCGGCGCGCTGGTAGAAGTCGAAGCTGGAGGCGGGGCTCGGTGCGTAGCCGCCCGGATGCGGCTTCGGCGCCTCCCCCTCCCCATCCGGTGGCAACGGCGGCGGGTTCTGCGGCTCGTCGCTCATGCGGCCGTCTCCTGGCGCGTCGCGCCGATCATCGCCAATCCGAGCGTCTCGGCGTCGACGCCCGGTCCGTACTCGCCCACGATCTGGCCCTCGTAGATCACGAGGATGCGGTCCGAGAGGGACAGGATCTCCTCGAGCTCGAGCGAGATGAGCAAGATCGCGCGGCCCTCGTCTCGCTCCTCGACGAGCCGCTTGTGGAGGAACTCGATGGCGCCGACGTCGAGGCCGCGCGTCGGCTGCGCGGCGATGAGGAGGCGTGGGTCGCGGTTGACCTCGCGGCCGACGACGAGCTTCTGCTGATTGCCGCCCGAGAGCGCCGAGGCCGGCGAGGTCGGCCCGGCGCCGCGCACGTCGAACTCGCCGATCAGCCGGCGGCCGATCTCGAGCATCTTTGCCGGCCGCAGCCAGCCGTGCGTCGAGATCGGCGGCTCGCGGTAGTCGTGCAGCGCGAGGTTCTCCGCCAGCGAGAACTCGAGGACCAGGCCGTGGCGCAGGCGGTCCTCGGGAATGTGCCCCATCCCCGCGTCGAGCCGCTCGCGCACGCTCTCGTGGGTGATGTCCTTGCCGGCGAGCCGGATCGTGCCGGCCGTCGGCTTGCGCAGGCCGGTGATCGCCTCGATCAGCTCCGTCTGGCCGTTCCCGTCGACGCCGGCGATGCCGACGATCTCGCCGGCGCGCACGCTGAGCGTGACCCCGTTCACCGCGGGCAGCTCGCGGTCGTCGACGGCGTGGACGTCCTCGATCTCGAGCAGCACGTCCCCGACGGTCGGCGGCTTCTTGTCGACGCGCAGCAGCACCTCGCGGCCGACCATCATGCGCGCCAGCTCCTGCTCGGTGGCGCCCGCCGGCACCGTGTCGATCTTCTTGCCGCGGCGCAGCACGCTGATCCGGTCTGCGATCTCGCGCACCTCGTGCAGCTTGTGGCTGATGAAGATCACCGACATGCCCTCGCGCACCAGCGTGCGGAGGATCTCGAAGAGGTCGAGCGCCTCCTGCGGCGTCAGCACCGCGGTCGGCTCGTCGAGGATGAGGATGTCGGCGTTCCGGTAGAGCGCCTTCAGGATCTCGACGCGCTGCTGCTGGCCGACCGTGATGTTCTGGATCTTCGCATCGGGGTCGATGTTGAAGTTGAAGGTCTTCGCCAGCTCGCGCACGCGCCTGTCGGCGGCGTCGTGGTCGAGGAAGACGCCCATGTGCTTCGGCTCGTTGGCGAGCACGATGTTCTCCGCCACCGTCATCACCGGGATGAGCATGAAGTGCTGGTGCACCATCCCGATCCCGCGCGAGATCGCGTCCTGCGGCGAGCTCATGACGACCTGCTCGCCCTTGATGCGGATCTCGCCCTCGTCGGCCGTGTACAGGCCGTAGACGATGTTCATCAGCGTCGACTTGCCGGCGCCGTTCTCCCCGAGCAGCGCGTGCACCTCGCCGCGGCGGACGTCGAGGTCGACGCTGTCGTTCGCGACGATCCCCGGGAACCGCTTGGTGATACCGCGCAGCTCGAGGACGGGCGGTTCGTCAGCCATCCGGGGCGATTCTATGGAGGACGGCCGCCCGACGAGCGCCGTCCGGTCGAGCAGCCCGGAGCGTTGCAACGACGAGGGGGCGCCTTGCGGCGCCCCCTCGAGCAACACGTCTGTAGCGAACTAGAGCGTGGCCGGCGGCTTGATCTTGCCGCGGATGATGAGCTTCTTGATCCCGTTCATCTGCTTGACGAACGCGGCGCACTTGCACTTCGGGCTGATCTTGCCGACGTCCTGGCCGCCGTTCTTCAGGTTGAAGACGAGGTCGGTGCCGGTCTTCAGCTTGCCCGATTTCGCCTGCTTGAAGAAGGTGTAGACGGCCGTGTCGACGCGCTTCACGCCCGAGGTCAGGATGTGCGAGCCGAGGTAGGACTGGTCGGCGTCGACGCCGATGCCCCACTTGCCCTTCGACTTCGCGGCGTCGAGGGCGCCCAGGCCACAGCCACCGGCGACCTGGAAGACGACGTGCGAGCCCTTGGCGATCTGCTTCAGGCCCAGCTCCTTGCACTTCGGCGCGGCCGACGGCGGGAACTGGTTCGAGTAGTCGATCAGCACCTTGATCTTCCGGTTGGCCTTCTTGGCGCCCGCGCGGTAGCCGGCGATCCAGTTGTCGACCGGCGGGATCTTCTGGCCGCCGACGGCGCTGATGACCTGCTTACCACCCTCACGCTTCGTCATGAGCGCGGCGAGGTAGCCGACCAGGTAGCCCGACTCCTCCGACTTGAAGGTCAGGCCGACCACGTTTTTCGGCTTGTCGGTCAGCGCGACCTGCGGGAAGTCGACGATCGCCCACTTCGTGTCCGGGAACTGCTGGGCAGCCGTGTTCAGGTCGGTCGCGAGCAGGAAGCCGTTGGCGACGACCGCCTCGTAGCCGCCCTGCGCGGCCGCAACCATGTTCGGCAGGTAGTCCTGGCTGGACTTCGAGATGAATGCGCGCGACTGAACCTTGAGGTTCTTCTGCGCCTTCAGGCGGCCGACGTTGGCCAGGTGGTTGAACGACCGGTCGTTCAGGCCGGCGGTGTCCGTCACAATCGCCGCCTTGGTAAGTGCCGCACGCGACGCGGTGCCGACCGAGCTCGCCACGAGAGCGGTGAGCACGGCGGCCGCAAGCGCAAGCGCGAGCGCAGCAGAGCGTTTGCTTCTCACAGAAATTCCCTCCTCGGGTAACTGATCTTTGAAAAACCCGCGCGATCCTATACGGGTTTCGACCCCTACATTCAATGAGACGCCGGGCCCCTTCCGGCGGTTAGCGGAGGTTACAGAGGGCTTACAGAGTCGCCGGCGCCGCGCGTCAGACGCTGGTCAGCACGCGCTGCAGGTCAGCCTCGTCGACCAGCACACGACGCGGCTTCGAGCCCTCGTAGCCGGAGATGATCCCGCGGCGCTCGAGCATGTCGATCAGGCGGCCCGCACGCGTGTACCCGACGCGAAGGCGCCGCTGGATGAGCGAGACCGACGCGGTCTGGGTCTGGACGACGATCTCGATCGCCCGGTCGAGCAGCGGATCCTCGTCCGGGTCGAACTCGTCCTCCGCGAGCTCGGTCTCCGGCCCGTCCTCGGGGGGCTGCAGGAGCGACTCGTCGAGCTCCTGCTCGCGCTGCGCGCGCGCCTGCTCGACGATCAGCGCAATCTCCTCCTCGGTCACGTAGGCGCCCTGCAGGCGCTGCAGGCGCGACGTGCCGAGCGGCTTGAAGAGCATGTCGCCCTGGCCCAGCAGGCTCTCGGCGCCGGCCTGGTCGAGGATCACGCGCGAGTCCGTCTGGCTCGAGACGGCGAACGCGATCCGCGACGGGACGTTCGCCTTGATCATCCCGGTGATGACGTCCACGGACGGCCGCTGCGTGGCGAGCACCAGGTGGATGCCGACCGCGCGCGACTTCTGCGCCAGGCGGATGACGGCGTCTTCCACGGCCTGCGGCGAGATCATCATCAGGTCGGCGAGCTCGTCGATCACGACGAGCAGGTACGGCAGCGTCTCCTCCCCGCGCTTGCGGAACGAGCGGTTCGCCTCGGGCAGGTTGCGGGCGCGGACGGTGGCGAGGCGCTCGTAGCGCTTCTCCATCTCGGCGACCACGTTGGCGAGCACCGTCGAGGCCTCCTTCGGGCTCGAGACGACCGGCGTGAGCAGGTGCGGGATCGACTCGTAGTAGGCGAGCTCGATGCGCTTCGGGTCGATCAGGATCAGCCGCACCTCGTCGGGCGTCGAGCGCAGCAGGACCGAGGTCAGGATCGTGTTGATGCAGCCCGACTTGCCCGAGCCGGTCGTGCCGGCGATGAGCAGATGGGGCATTCGCGCGAGGTCGGTCCAGACGGCGTTGCCGGAGATGTCCTTGCCGAGCCAGACGGACACCGGGCTCGCGGTCTGCGGCACGTCGCCGTAGATGTCGCCGAGCGTGACGAGGTTCGGGCTCAGGTTCGGCACCTCGACGCCCACGGCCTGCTTGCCCGGGATCGGCGCCAGGATGCGGATCTCGGTCGTCGCGAGCGCGTAGGACAGATCGTCCTTCAGCGCCGAGACCTTCGACATCTTGGTGCCGGGCGCGAGCTGGAGCTCGTAGCGCGTGACGCGCGGGCCGGAGATCTGGCCGGTGACGTTCGACTCGACGCCGAAGTGGCCGAGCGCCGATACGAGCGCGCCGGCGACCTGGTCGTTGGCGTCCGCGGCGCCGCTGGGGCCGGGCGGCGAGCGGCGCAGGAGCGCACGGTCCGGGAGGCGGTACTCGCTGTGCTGCCTGGCGGACGACAGGGAGAATTCTTCGGAGAGCTCGTCCGACTCCTCGGGCGTGAGCTCCAGCTGCGGCGCGCGTTCGAGCACCTCCGGCTCGCCGATCACGTCCGGGAAGGCCGCTGCGGCGTCGACGGGCGGCTCGTGCGCGACCGGGATCGCCGGCAGCTGGGCGATCGTGGCCGGTGTCTCGCGCGGGCGCGTGCGCGCGGGGGCCTTGCGGGCGGCGCTGCCGGCGCGGCGGACGACGTGGTGCGTCCGGCGGAGGATTGCGCCGACCGACGCGCCGGTGAGGAGCAGCAGGCCGGCGATCGTCGCCGTGACGCCGAGCAGGACGCGGCCGGTGCTCCCGATGAAGCGGCCGACCATCTGGTCGAGCCCCTGGCCGATCATCCCCGCGCTCGGCCCGAGCACGAGGAAGAGGCCGAGCATCACGATCGTGCTGCCCGTGCGGAAGGGGCGCATGTCGAGGAGCTGCGAGCGGGTCACGAGCAGCGCACCGAACGCGACGAGCACGACGGGCAACAGGTAGCTGAGGTCACCGATCGCACGGTCGAGGCCCTCGACGATCTTCTCCCCGGCCGCGCCGCCGTCCCAGCCGAGGTACACCAGCGAGGCGAGGAACAACCCGGCCGCGAGCAGTGCGAGCCCGATCAGCTCGGGACGGTGGTGGCTGCGCCCTCGCTGCTTGCGCTGGGTGCGCCGCTTCGTGCGCGCAGGCTTGCGCGGGCGCAGGGGACGCTTCTTGGTGGCACGGCGAGCCATCGGGCCGCATCTTTCGACGCGGCGCGCTGCGCCCCTGCGCGCGGGTGAAGCTAGGCGGCGAGCGCGCGCAGATCCTGCGCGGCGCCGTTCACGAGGTTCTCGCGCAGGTCGAACAGGCCCGCCCACAGGGACGACCGGTCCGGCACGGCGTCCCACTGGGCGGCCGCCGCAAGGCCCTCGAGCGCGCGGACGAAGACCGCCAGCTCGAGATACGCGCGCGTCACCCGGGCGGCCGATGCCGAGACTCCCGCGCGGCGAAGCACCGGCTCCCACTCCACGAACTCGGCGTTCGACGGCTCGCTGTACCACGACGCGCATTCGGCTTCGTCGGGCTCGAGCTCGAGCAGGTAGCGGCCGAGCGGCTCCTCGAGGCCGACCAGCGCCGTCTCCACGCGCTCCGCCGCGCGCCGGAACGCGGCCTCGCGCTTGCCCGGCGTGCAGGGATCCGCGTCGCCGCGGGCCCAGCGCTCCAGCAGCCGGCAGAACGCGAGCGCCGAGACCTCGCACGCGCGGAGCTGCGCGATCACGCGCGGGCCTGTGCCCCCGTCGGCCGCGTGGAAGGCCAGAACCTCCGGCCAACCGGGGCGGCTCGATGACTGAACGACGCTCACGCTCTGAGTCTAGGGACGTGTGCGCCGATTGCGCACTGGAAGCTGTCGCGCAAGTGGTCGGACGGGCGGTCGTACGCTTCGCCGTGCTCCGCTGCTCGCCGAGGAGCGGCCGGGCTTGCGGCGGTTCCGCCGGCTGGAAGCATCACGACACCGCGGCGCCTATCCGCCGACGAGCTTCGGAGGCGGGACGAGCACGCGGTCGACTGCCGCTCCGTCGACGCTCTTGACTGTCGAGCCGCCACCCGGCTCCTCCGCGCGAAGGATCGTCACCTCGTTCAGCGTCGTGTCGCCGTTGCGGTCGAACCCGAAGCTGCCGAGGATGCCGTTCCGCACCCGCGTCGTGAACAGCTCCTCGATCACGCCTGCCCGCGTGCCGTCGGACCGTGCGATCGCGTCGAGCAGCACCTCGGCTGCCTGCGCGGCGTAGATCGACTGGAGCTCGACCTCCGCCCCGTGCTGGGTCGCGCCGAACTCGCTGACGAATCGCCGGGCGCGCGCCCCCAGCTTCTGCGCGACCTTTCCGGCAATGCTGACGTACATGCCGCGCGCCGACGAGCCGGCCCGCTGGAACAGGAAGGAGATCGGCGTGAAGCCGCTCGATCCGAGCAGTGGCACGCGCGGGCCGAGCACGTCACGCAGGTCCTTCACGACCTGGCCCCCGTTCGCGTCGAGGATGCCGGCCAGGTAGACCGCCTGCGGCCGCTCGCTCGCGATCCGCCCCGCGACTGCGCGGTAGCTCCGCGCGTTGGGGTTCCAGCGGCGGACGCTCGTTACCCGCACGCCGAGGGCGCGCGCCGCCGCCCGGAAGCTCTCTACGAGCGGTTCCGAGAAGAACTGGTCGCCATCCGAGAGCACCGCCACGCGCCGTGCGCCGAGCTGCCTGGCGAGTTGCGCCGACCCCGCCGCCTCGTAGTCGTCCGTCGGGTAGACGCGGACGTAGTTTCGCCTCCCCGTCGGGTACACGTGTGCGAGCGTCCCCGGCGGGACGCCAGGGCCGTAGCGGGTCAGCCCGATGGACGAGTTCGTAGGCGAGACCATCGCCAGGCCACCGCCAGGCGCGCGGTTCAGGATCGGCACCTCCTCGAGCGCGCACGGTGAGTTGAACGTCCCGACGACGCCGATCACCTTCCGGTTGGCCGAGTAGGCGCGCGCGTTCGCGGCGCACTTGTCCACGTCGAAGATGCCCGTGCGCGCGATCGAGTCGTCGCAGGACTGGTAGCCGATGCGATGCGCGCCTGCCTTGAAGCCCCGCGTGCGCAGGACGAACGCGATCGCCTGCGCCATCTGGACGTTCGCGAGGCGGCCGTCGCCCTGGAGCGCCAGGTCGGAGGCGATCAGGAAATCGGGCGAGCCCTCACCGCCCGAGAAGACCTTGTCGCAGAACGACGCCGGCAGCCCCTGCTCGTGCCCGCTCGACGCCGCGACGGTGCCGCCGTCGGTTGTGACCGCGACCCAGACCCTCCCCTCGCCCACCGCGAGCGACCGCGGCGTTCCGCCGACCGGAACCGTTCGCTCGACGGCGTTTGACGACGGGCTCACTTCGACGATCGTCCCCCGGAGCGGGTTCGCTACCCACACCTTGCCGTCGCCGACGGCCACGGCGCCCGCGCCCTCGCCGACCGGGATCGACGACGGGCGCCCGCTGCCGGCGGTGTCGATCCGCCACAGCTCTCCGTCGGCGTCGGCGGTCGCCCAGACGGCGCCCTCCCCCACCGCGAGCGCGTCCAGCGCGGTCGCCGGCAGCTTCACGCGGCGACGCACGGCCCCTGTCTTCGGGTCGAGCTGCGCGAGTGTCCCGCCGCTCTGCATGGCCCAGACCTCTTTGCCCGAAGCGGCAATCGCGTCGGCGGGGAAAGCGCGCTGCGTGGCGATCCGCTGGCCGGTTTCGCGATCGACCTTGGAAATCGCATAGTCGGGACCGATGACCCAGACGAAGTCATCCGCGACCGCGATGTGCTCCAGGCTCCGATTCGAGATCGCCCCGCCCTCGCGGGGGAGAACCAGCACCTTCCGCTCGGCGCGAGTGCCTGGGGCGACCTGGACGAGCCCTGTCATCACCGGGCCGGAGGTCTGCGCCGCAGCGAGCTGCGACCCGGTCGCGACCCAGAGCGAGCCGGCGCCGGTGGTGAGGTCGAGCGGCGTCGCGCTCGTCGTGAACGGCACCCGCTCCCCGCTGGATGGATCGATGCGAGAGATCGTCCGGTCGTCCGAGCTGAGCACCCAGACGGCGCCCTCGCCGACCGCGACGGCCGACGGCGTGGCACCGGCCGCGTAGCGATCCGTCACCTTCGCCGAGCCCGGGTCGACGGCCGCGAGGGCGTCCTCCGTGCCGAGCGCGAGCCGTTCGCCTTCGCCACCGGTGAGCAGGACGCCCGCGAGGATCGCGGCGACGACCGCGAGCGCGGCGACCGCTGCGGCGGCCCGAGCCCAGCGCGTGCGCGGCACCCAGCGGCGGAGCCCGGTCGGCGCGGGCGGCTTGCCGCGAATCGGCGGGAACGCGCGCTGCAAGCCTTCGGCCTCGAGCTGGAAGACGTGCTCGGGCCGGTCGAGGTCCTTCAGCTGCTGCTGGCCGAGATCCCGCAGGACGACCACGCCGGCGGGCAGCTCGTCCGCGACCAGCTCGCGCGTGGAGTTGGAGAGGAGCACCTGCCCGCCGTGCGCCGCGGACGACACGCGCTGTGCGCGGTGGACGGCGACGCCGACGTAGTTTTTGCCCTCGAGGAGGGCTTCCCCGCTGTGGAGTCCCATGCGGACGCGTACCTGGACGCCCTCCGGCCACTCGTGCCCCACGAGAGACCGCTGTGCGGTGATCGCCCCCGCGACCGCATCGGCAGCGGTATGGAAGACGACGAAGAACGCGTCGCCCTGGGTATCGACCTCGATCCCCCGGTGCTCGGCGAACGCCGCCCGCAGGAGGCGGTGGTGCTCGGCGAGCACCTGTCCGTAGCGCTCGCGCCGCCCGAGCTCCGAGAGCAGGCGCGTCGAGCCCTCCATGTCCGTGAACAGGAACGTAACGGTGCCGGCCGGGAACGCGGGCACGCGTCAATCCTCCGCTGCCGGCAGCCCGGCCACAAGGTTTCCTAGATCTCGACGATGACCGGCAGGATCATGGGCCGGCGGCGCGTGCGGTCGTACAGCAGCTGGCCGACGCTGTCGTGCAGGTGCTCCTGGAGCAGCTTGATCTCGGTGATGTTCTGCGCCAGGCAGTCGCGCAGCACCTGGTCGGCCTCCTCGCGAGCTCGTCGAGTACGGGCTGAGCATCGCCGACGCCGCGGACGATCAGCTCCGGCGGCGAGGTCATCCCGCCGTTCGACGGGGCGAGCGTCGCGACGACGATCACGACGCCGTCCTCCGAGAGTCGCCGCCGGTCGCGGATCGCCACGTCGCGCACGTCCCCCACGCCGAGCCCGTCCACGAAGGTCACGCCGGAGTGGACACGGTCAGCGATGCGGATGCCGCCGCGCGAGAGCTCGACCACGTCGCCGTTCTCGGCGATCACGATCGAGTCGGGATCGACGCCCGATTCCTCCGCAAGCCGGGCATGCGCCGCCTGCATGCGGTACTCGCCGTGCACCGGCATCACGCAACGTGGCCGCAGGAGCGAGAGAACGGTGCGGAGCTCCTCGGCATTGCCGTGACCCGACACGTGCACGACGGCGTTCTCCTCGTGCAGGACTTCGGCCCCCAGCTTCGCCAGGCCGTTGATCGTGTCGTGGACGCGCAGCTCGTTGCCGGGGATCGGCTTGGCCGAGATGATCACGGTGTCGCCGCGCTCGACATTGATCGACGGGTGGTCGTTGTACGCGATCCGCGTGAGCGCCGACAGCGGCTCGCCCTGGCTCCCCGAGCAGAGCACGAGCGTCTTGCCGCGCGGATACTCGTCCAGGTCGCTCGGCTTCAGCAGCATGTCGTCCGGGATGTCGATGTAGCCGAGGTTGCGCGAGATGTTCATCGTCTTGCGCATCGAGCGGCCGACGACACAGACCTTCCGCCCGACCTCGGCCGCCACGTTGACCGCCTGCTGCATGCGGTGGACGTTCGACGCGAAGGAGGAGACGAAGATGCGCCCGTCGCGGACGGGGATCAGCTGGCGGAACGCCTCGCCGACGACCCGCTCGGAGCGTGTGACGCCTGGGCGTTCGGCGTTGGTCGAGTCGCCCACGAGCAGGTCGACCCCGCGGTTGCCGAGGTCGGCCAGCCGGCCCACGTCGGTGCGGATCCCGTCGACCGGCGTGTGGTCGATCTTGTAGTCGCCGGTGTGCACCACCCGGCCGGCGGACGTCTCGAGGACGATCGCCGTCGCGTCGGGGATCGAGTGCGCCATCCGCACCCACTCGATGCGGAAGGCGCCGAGCTGCACCGGCTCACCCTCCGGGTCGGCCTCGCGCAGCTCCACGGCGCGCAGCAGGCCGTGCTCGTCGAGCTTGGACTGGACGAGCGCCAGCGTGAGCTTCGTCGCCCAGACCTCCGGCACCGGCACCTCGCGCAGCAGGTACGGCAGCCCGCCCACGTGATCCTCGTGGCCGTGGGTCAGCAGCACCGCGCGCACGCGCGACGCGTTCTCGCGCAGGTACGTGAGGTCGGGCAGGACGAGGTCGATGCCGAGCTGCTCGTCGCGCGGGAACGCGAGGCCGGCGTCCACCACGACGATCTCGTCGTCGACCTCGTAGACGGTCGTGTTCTTGCCAATCTCACCGAGACCGCCGAGGGGGATGATCCGCAGCACCTGGGGATCCTAACGCCGCGCCCCTGAATCCCTCGATCGGGTTGGTCGCCTACCCCTTCAGGGGGGTGCAGTTGTCCCCCGTGACCGTGAGAACAAGGGTATGCGGCTCTCCAGGAAGCACACCGTCTTTCCGGCCCTGCTCGCGGCGCTCGCGGTGCTCACGTTCGCCGGCCCGGCCTTCGCCCACGGGAGCAGCGGCCGGCAGGCCGTTCAGGCCGCCTGCGTAAACGGCTTCCATCAGGCGGGCCAGGCGCGCTCCGTGCGCATGCCCGACGGCGACGTGGTCGACGGAGACGTCGTCGACGGCAAGCGACTGCGCGTGATCGGCGCGCGCCGCATCGTCGTCAACGCGCGCAGCCAGAAGCGCCTGAGACGCTACGGACGACTCGAGCTTCGCCGATACATCGGGTGACGTGAACGTCTCTGCCCTGACCGTGCCCGGCACCGAAGCCCGGCGCGACCCGAACATCTACGTCTCGATCGTCGCCTGCGCCGCCGCCGCGGCGCAGTTGTTCGTCATCGGCTCGGTCGACGGGGCCGTCACAGGAGAGGCGCCCGGGCTGCTCGCGTTCGTCGGGTTGACGCTCCTGCTGCAGCTCCTCTCGATCGAGGTCTACGGCCGCGGAGCGACGAGCTTCGCGAGCGTCGGGCTGCTTGCGATCGGCTTCACGTTCGGCGTCGGGCCGGCGATGACCGCGGCGGCGCTGACGGGCGTCGTCAACCTCGTGGCGCGCCGCGGCCGGATCAATCGCGGGATCTTCGACGCGGCCCAGTTCATGCTCTCGGCCGGCGCCGGCGCCGCCGTGTACGCGGGCCTCCAGCTGACGCCGGTCCCCGCCGTCGCGGCGGCGGTCGCGGCAGGCGCTGCGTACATGGTCGTCAACGTGGGGCTGCTCGTCGCGGCGATCGGGCTCGCGGAGCGTGCCGCCCCGCTCGACGTTTGGCGCGAGCGCTTCCGCTGGCTCACGCCGTACTACCTGGTCGCCGGGCCGCTCGCGTACGCGCTCACGGCGGCCTACGACGCGATGGGCCTTCCGGGCCTGGCCGCCTTTGCGCTGCCGCCCGCGATGATGATGTTCTCGATGCGCCAGTACGTCGAGCGCACGAAGGCAGGCGTCGCCGAGGTGCGCCGCGCCAACGAGGAGCTGCGCGTCGCGAACGAGGAGCTGGGGACGCGGAACGGCGATCTCCAGGCGCTGCTGCAGTTCGCGAGCGGGCTGGCGTCGCGCGCTCACGATCGCGGCGAGCTCGCCTCCTACGCGCACGAGGCGCTCGCCCGCATCACCGGAGCACGCGTGGCCGTGCACGACGCCGACGCGCTGACAGGGCTCGAGCTCGTCGCCCGCGGCAAGGTGGTCGGCAAGCTCGACATCCAGCTCGGCAACGCGCTGGACGAGGCACGGTGGCGCAGGCTCCGCGAGGCGATCGTGCCGCAGCTCGCCACGGCGCTCGAGAGCGCCGACCTCGTCGAGCACGTGCGCCGCACGCACCTCGCGACGATCGCCGCGCTCTCGAAGAGCATGGAGGCGAAGGACTTCTACACGGGCGGCCACACCGAGCGCGTGGCGGGCGTGGCGGTCGCGCTCGCGCGGCAGCTCGGCTTCCACGGAGCCGAGCTGGAGGCGGTCGAGGTCGGGGCTCTGCTGCATGACATCGGCAAGATCGGGATCCCCGAGCGCATCCTCCAGAAGCCCGGCCCGCTCGACGACGACGAGTGGGCGATCATGAAGGAGCATCCGGTGATCTCCGAGTTCATCCTCTCGGACGTCGGCCTCCACCCCATCGTCCTGCAGGTCGCCCGCTCGAGCCACGAGCGAATCGACGGCGGCGGCTACCCGGACGGCAAGGCGGGCGACGAGATCCCGCTGCCGGCACGGATCGTGCTCGTCGCCGACGCCTTCGACGCGCTGACGAGCGACCGGCCCTACCGGCTCGGCCGCAGCATCCCCGAGGCCGTCGAGGAGCTGCGCTCGCACGCGGGCACGCAGTTCTGCCCGATCGTGATCGAGGCGATGGAGCGGCTCTACACCGACGAGCCGGAAGTCCTCGGTCTCGCGCGTCGTGCCGGCGACGCCGTAGCCCAACCAGCCTTGTAACAGTTTGTTACTTGCGCGCGAGCAGCCCAGCGACGCGCGGCTGCAATGGTCGGCCTAAGCGAGCCTTGTAACAGACTGTTACTTGGTCAGGCGGCGGCGGGGGCGCGCACGCCGGCGCGATCCAGAGCGGCGCGAATCGCCTCGCGCTCGGCGTCCGTCGCATCCACGAGCGGCAGCCGGAAGCCGCCGACGTTGTGCCCGAGCATGTTCAGCGCGGTCTTGACGGGGATCGGGTTGACCGCGATCGCGTCCAGCTCGAAGAGCGGGGTCAGCTCCTCGTGGATCTGCTTCGCGCCGGCCGCGTCGCCCGCGCGGAACAGGCGGACCAGATCCCGGAAGCGGTCGCCGGCGATGTGCGTCCGCACGCAGATCCCGCCCGTGCCGCCGAGCTCGAGGAACGGGTAGACGAGGTTGTCGTCGCCCGCGTACAGCGTCAGGCCCGTGTTCTCGACGATGTGGCGCGCCTCGCCAAGGTCGGCGTTCGCCTGCTTGACCGCCTTGACGCTGGGGATCTCGGCCAGCTCGGAGATCGTCTCCGGCTCGATGTTCACGATCACGCGGCCCGGGATGTTGTAGACGACGATCGGCTTGTCGCTCGCCTCGGCGATCGCGCGGAAGTGCGCGACGATCCCGCGCTGCGGCGGCTTGTTGTAGTACGGCGTGACGACGAGGAGGCCGTCGACTCCGAGCTCGTGCGCGCGCTCGGTGAGGTGGACGGACTGCGCGGTGTCGTACGTGCCCACGCCGGCCACGACGGTCGCGCGGCCGCCGAGCTCGTCCACTGCCGCCTCGAAGAGGGTCAGCTTCTCGTCGTCCGAGAGCGTCGGCGACTCGCCGGTCGTGCCCGCGACGACGATGCCGTCGGAGCCGTGGTCGACCAGGTACCGCGCGAGCGCCCGAAACTGCTCCACGTCGAGCGAGCCGTCCTCGTGGAACGGCGTGACGATCGCCGTCAGCAGCTCGCCCAGCACGCTGTGAAGAGTGTACTCCGCGGCCCGCCCGGCTCCTTCCGGAGCCGAGCGTGTCCGGAGCGTTCGAGCGCTACGCGCCCTGCTGGACTTCCCAGATGTCGTCGGCGACGAGGCCGTGCGCCTCGGCGTGCACGTGGCGGGCGGTCTCCGGGTCGGGCGCCTCGACGAGGCAGAAGACCTTCCCGGACGACTCGTCGACCCAGTAGGACTTGTAGTCGACGCCGTACTTGCCCTGTACCTCGAGATCTCTGCGGTGAGCCTCCGCAACGTCGTCGAGGGTCACGCCGCCGTCGATGGTGTGCATGTCCATGTAAAGAGGCATTGGGGTCTCCATCCTATTGCGTTGCAAGGGGTACGGGCACCCGGCGAGCTCCGGATTCATAAGCGCCAGAAATCGCCCGTCAAGCCGACCCGATCGAAGGCCTGCCGGGCCTCTGCGGGAGTGCGCCGCCGCCATTCGGGGGAGAGCCGGTCGCCGTACCAGATCTGCGCGAGGCGCCAGCAGGTCTCGAGCGGGAACACGGCACCGCGCGCGAGTCCGCGCTCCTCGCACCAGGCGTCGACGTGCGCTTCCGACCGGAAGGCGAGCATGGTCGCTCAGGTGAAGCCGATGTCGTCCCACCAGCGTGCGGCCGGGACGGCGAAGTGCGCGACGCCCTCGGCGTCGAGCTCGCCGCCCCGAACCTCGAGCCGCATGGACGCACCGCAGTCGGCGCAGTCCGTGTCGACGCGTGCGTCGTGGCCGAGCATCGCCGCGATGCCGAGCGCGTCCCAGACGCAGTTGCCGAAGTGGGTCCCAAGCGATGTCGTGACGAGGAACGGCGTCGGCCGCGCGGAGAGCGGAGCCGCCATCCAGACGTCCGTCGTGCCCGGCTTGAGGACGATGACGTGCGCGTCGGCGAGCCGCCGGTACGCGGCCTCCGCCTCGTCCTCGCCCAGGCCGAGCGCCTCGGCCGTCTCGCGTGGGGCCGGCGGCGCGCCGAGTGCCACAAATCGCTCGTAGAGGTACGCGCGGACGCGCTCGTCAGTCGACGAGGTCACTGTCGTGCCGCCGGAAGACGTCCCGGATCGCATCCTGGCTGCGGTTCTCGAGCGCATGGACGTCGTCGATGATCGCCTTGATCTCGCGCGTCATCGCGATCAGGTAGCGGCACGGCTCGGCCGTCGCGTTCCAGAACGTGTGCGGCGTGCCGTGCGGGACGATCACGGCGTCGCCGGCGCGCGCGACGACTTGCTCCTCGCCGACACGGAAGCCGAGCGCGCCCTCGATGACGTACCAGGCCTCGTCGTCGCGGTGGTGGACGTGGAACGGGGCGAGCGGCTGCGGCTCGCCGGGATCGCCGCCCGGATCGACCCACTCGACGAGGACGAGCTCGGCGCCCGCCGGGGCGAGAGTCGCATCGGCGAGCGGCGAGGCGAGGACGTCCACGCGCCGATTCTAGGATTCAGGCGGCGGACAGGCACCCCGTGACTAGGCTGGCCGCGATGGTCAAGGTCGCGCTACGTGGGATGCTCGGCCGGAAGCTCCGCACGGTCCTCACCGCCCTGGCGATCGTGCTCGGCGTCGCGCTGGTCACGGGGACGTTTGTCCTCACCGACTCGCTCAACCGCGCCTTCTCGGGGATCTTCACCGAGGTCTACCGCGGCACCGACGCGACCATCACGGGCAAGAGCGCGTTCGACCTGTCGAGCGACTCGAACTCGACGCAGCCGCCGTTCGACCAGGCGCTGCTCCAGCGCGTCCGCGGGCTCCCCGACGTCGCCGAAGCGGTCGGGGGCGTCGCCGGCGAGGCGCAGCTCGTCGGCTCGGGCGGCAAGGCGATCGTCTTCGGCGGCGCGCCGAACCTGGGCTTCAGCGTCGACCCGACCCGGCCCGAGCTCTCGGCCCTCCAGCTGACGGACGGAAGCTGGCCGCGCGCGAACCAGGTCGTCGTCGACAGCGCGACCGCGTCCAAGAAGCACCTGAAGGTCGGCCAGGCGATCGGCGTCCAGGGCGTCGGCCCGGTGCGAGTGATGCACATCTCCGGGCTCGTCCACTTCGGCGGCGCCTCGAGCCTCGGCGGCGCGACGCTCGCGGGCTTCGACCTGCCGACCGCGCAGCGGCTCTTCGACAAGGTCGGCAAGCTCGACCAGATCCGTGCGAGTGCCCGCAGCGGGGTCGCGCCGCAGCAGCTCGTGGAGCAGATCCGGCCGATCCTCCCGTCCGGAACGCAGGTGCGCACCGGTGAGGCGCAGGCGAGCAAGGACGCGGAGGGCGCGACCGAGTTCGTCTCCTTCCTGCAGGACTTCCTGCTCGCGTTCGGCTTCATCGCGCTCTTCGTCGGCATCTTCGTGATCGCCAACTCGCTGTCGATCACGATTGCGCAGCGCATGCGCGAGTTCGCAACGCTGCGGACGATCGGCGCTTCGCGCCGGCAGGTGCTCGGGTCGGTGATCGTGGAGGCGCTCGTGATGGGCGTGCTGGCCTCGATCGTCGGTGTGCTCCTAGGGCTCGGCCTCGCGACCGGGCTGTTCAAGCTGTTCGACGCGGTCGGCTTCACGCTGCCGAACAACGGGCTCGTGCTGCTGCCGCGCACGGTGGTCGTGGCGATGCTCGCCGGGATCATCGTGACGCTGGTCGCGAGTCTCCGTCCCGCCTTCCGCGCGACGCGCGTGCCGCCGATCGCGGCCGTGCGCGAGGGCGCGACGCTGCCGCCGGGCCGCTACGCGCGCTTCCGGCCCTGGGTGGCCCTCCTGACGACGATCCTCGGCTTCGCCGCGCTCAGCTTCGGGCTGTTCGGCTCGGGGCTCGGCACGACCGCGATCCTGCTCTGGATGGGGGTCGGCGCCCTGCTCATCTTCGTGGGCGTGTCGCTGCTGTCCGCCAAGCTCGTGCGGCCGTTGTCGACCGTGCTCGGCTGGCCGGCCGCGCATTTCGGCGGCGTGGCCGGCACCCTCGCGCGCGAGAACTCGCAGCGCAATCCCGAGCGCACGGCCTCGACCGCGTCCGCGCTGATGATCGGCCTCGCGCTGGTGACGCTCGTCGCCGTGCTGGCGGCCGGGATCACCAGCAGCTTCCGCAACGCCGTCAACAGCATCTGGAACGCCGACTACGCCATCACGGCGCAGAACAACTTCACGCCGATCCCCACCTCCGCCGCCGACGCGGCCGCGCAGGTGCCGGGCGTGACCGCTGTCGCCAACGTGCGCGCCGGCGAGGCGAAGGTGTTCGGCAGCGTCGAGCAGGCGACCGCCGTGAACCCGGACGCGGCGAAGATCTTCAAGCTCGACTGGACGCAGGGGTCGCAGGAGGTGCTCGCGACGCTGGGCAACGACGGCGTCTTCGTCGACAAGAACTACGCCAAGGATCACCACCTCGACCTGGGCTCGCCGTTGACGGTGCTGACGCCGCGCGGCACGACGTTGCACCTGAAGCTCAAGGGGATCTTCGACCCGCCCGCCGGCGGCTCGCCGTTCGGCGCCGTCACCTTCTCCCAGGCCGTCTTTGACCGGACCTACGACGCGCCGCGCAACCTCTTCTCGTTCCTGACGGTCGAAGGCGGCACGAACGACGCCATTCAGGCGCGGCTGGACGAGGCCCTCAGGGCGTTCCCGAACGCGAAGGTGCAGACGAAGACCGAGTTCGTCGACAACCAGATCGGCGCGCTGCAGTCGATCCTGAACATCCTCTACGTGCTGCTGGCCCTGTCCGTGGTCGTCAGCCTCATCGGCATCGTCAACACGCTCGTCCTCACCGTGTTCGAGCGCACGCGGGAGATCGGGATGCTGCGGGCCGTCGGGATGACGCGCCGGCAGGTGCGGCGGATGATCCGCTGGGAGAGCGTCATCACCGCGTCGCTCGGCGGCGCGATCGGGATCGTCCTCGGCATCGTGCTCGGCGGGCTGCTGGTCGCGCGCGTGGACTTCATCACGTTCTCGCTGCCGGTCTTCTCGCTGATCGTGTTCGCGATCGCGACGATGCTGGTGGGCGTGCTCGCTGCGATCTTCCCGGCGCGGCGCGCGGCGCGGCTCAAGCCGCTCGAAGCCCTCGCGTACGAGTAGTCCGGTGCCGTACTGGCCCTGGGAGGTCGTCGAGCGCGACCACGAGCTCCAGAACCCGACGAGCGAGGAGAAGATCCGGCTGCTCGGCGACTACGTCCGCGTCTCGACCGGCAGCCGCGTGCTGGACATCGCCTGCGGCACGGGCGGGCCGGCGCGGATCCTTGCTCGCACCTACGGCTGCCGCATCGACGGAATCGAGATCCGGCCGGCGTTCGCGGACGAGGCGCGCGCCCGCGCGGCGGCCGAGGGTCTCGACTCGCTCATTGCCGTCGAGACGGGCGACGCCGCGGCGGCCGAGCTCGAGCCGGAGCGCTGCGACGCGGCGCTCTGCCTCGGCGCCACCTTCGTGTGGGGCAGGATGGCCGACGCCGCCGCGGCGCTCCGGCCGGCCGTGCGCAGCGATGGCTTCGTCGCGATCGGAGAGCCGTTCTGGCACCACGAGCCTCCGGAGGGGAACGAGCACGAGGGCTACGTCGACCTGGCCGCCACGTCCCGCCAGCTCGCCGACGCGGGATTCGCGGTGACCGGCCTGATCGCAGCGTCCCGGGACGACTGGGACCGCTACCGGAGTCTTCAATGGCGTGCGATCGAGGAGTGGCTCGCCGGGAGCCCTGCCCACCCGGGAGCCGACGAGGTTCGCAGCGCGCACGAGCGGCGCCGAAGCGCGTACTTCGAGCACGAGCGGGCCCTGCTCGGCTGGGCGGTCTTCATCGGCCGCAAGCCGTAGCAGGGGCCGGCCGCAGCGGAAGGAGCTGCGGCCGGCCAGGTGCTGCTACGCCGTGACCAGCTCCGCGGCGGGCTCGGTCACCCGATGTCCCGTCGGGGTCGCTTCGAGGACAACCTTGAGCGCGTGCGTCTCGGCTGCCGCGCCGAACACGTCGTACGCCTCCTCGGTGTCGTCGAGCGCGAACCGGTGCGTTGCGAACGCGGTCGGGTCGAGCTTCCCGCCCTCGATCAGCTTGCAGCAGCTTCGGGGTTGTCTTCGTGTCGACGAGCCCCGTCGCGATCAGCACGTCCTTGATCCAGAGCTTCTCGAGGTGCAGCGTGGCCGGGTGGCCGTGCACGCCGATGTTGGCGACGCGTCCACCGGGCCGGATCAGCTCGGTGCAGAGCTCGAATGTCTCCGGCACGCCGACAGCCTCCATCGCCACGTCTGCGCCGAGGCCTCCGGTCAGCTCCATCACCCGAGCGAGCGGGTCCTCGGAGCCGTTGTTGATCACGAAATCCGCGCCGAACTCGAGCGCCTTCTCGAGGCGCGACTCGGCGAGGTCGATCGCGATGATCCGCCCCGGGGTGTGCAGCTGCGCGGTCATGATCGCCGCGAGGCCGATCGGGCCCGCGCCGACGATCGCGACGGTGTCGCCCGGCTCGACGCGCCCGTTGAGCACGCCGACCTCGTAGGCCGTCGGCAGGATGTCCGCCAGGAAGAGCACCTGCTCGTCGGAGAGCCCGTCGGGCACCTTGTAGACGGAGGTGTCCGCGAACGGCACGCGCGCGAGCTCTGCCTGCAGGCCGTTGATCAGGTGGCCGAAGATCCAGCCGCCCCCGCCGGTGCACAGGCCGTAATGGCCTTCCTTGCAGAACCGGCAGCGCCCGCACGAGGTGATGCACGAGATCAGGACCCGGTCGCCGGGCACGACCGTGGTGACGGCGGCGCCGATCTCGACGACGGTGCCGACAGCCTCGTGGCCCAGCACCGTCCCGGGCGTCGTCTCCGGGACGTCGCCCTTGAGGATGTGGAGGTCGGTGCCGCAGATCGTCGAGGAGTCGATCCTCACGATCGCGTCCGTCGGCTCCAGAATGGACGGGTCGGGCACGGACTCCCATGCCCGCTGCCCCGGCCCGCCGTAGACCAGCGCTTTCATGGTCGCTCCTTTCCTAGACGCCCTGAGCCTCGCGCCGGCGGCCGGCTGCGGCGTCGGACCCGTCGCGGACGGGGTTTCGGAGAACTACGTGCCCGCGGAGGCGCGCAACCGCGAGGTCTCCGGCAGCGTCAACCGGTCGTTGTCGTGGCCGGCGCTCCGCCGCCGTGCTCGCGCATGCAGTCCTGGAGGCGCCGGTCCCATTCCCGCATCTCCCCGGCCGCAGGACGGACGGTCATCGGGGGCGAGGCGACGTTGCGCGCACAGGCCTCGAAGGCCAGGACGGACGCGCTTTTCTCGCTGTGCCCGATCCGCTCGTCGCCGCGGTAGACGTCGATCGCGCGCTGTGTCCCGTCGCCGAGGTCGACCATGAACACGCGCTCGGGAGAACCGGGAACGAGCGGGCCGCTGAGCCGGTACGCGCGCCGCTCGCCATCCTCCGTGGTGATCTCGATGCGGTCCGCGTCGGATGCGACCACGGCGACGAGCGCCGCGCCACCGCCGGTCCCGCGCGGAAGCTCCTCGGCGCACAGTGACGTGGTGCAGTCGGACGCGGGCACGCACTCGCCAAACGGACCGGCCCTGCCGCCGGCCCGCCCGTTCCAGGTGGCGGCCTCCATGCACAGCCGGTCGCTGGCCGTCCGCCAGGCAGCCAGCTCGATGCGGCGGTCGTCGCCGAGCTTCAGCTCCGCGACTGTCCGTGGCTTCGTCCCCTCGGCCGGGGCGATCGACTCGCGGTACGCACGCTCCTCGGCACGCATCTCCGCCCGCTCGGCGTCTGTGACCTTGCAGTCGCCGCCCGACTGCTCCGCTGCCGCCGTCCCGCTGCTCCCCGTCGCGATCTGAACCTGGCAGACGGAGTACGTGGACGAGTCGCGGGCGAGATCCTCGTGCGTCATGAGTGCACCGGGCTCGGCCGGCCGGTCGACCGGCTCGACCGCGGGCGCCGGCAGCAGCTCGTCGGCCGCCGGGGTCGCGCTCCGGGTCGTGCCGCTCTCGCCTACCACGCCGCCGCAACCGCCAACGGTGAAGGCCAGCGCGACGACGAGGAGCACGCGCACGTCCAGATAGTGGCACGCGGCCGCGTGTCGCCTACGAGGAGCGGTGGCGCTCGCGGCGTTCGATGAGGGCCGTGCGGAGCGCGAAGAACGCATAGGTCAGACAGCCGAAGATCGCGCCGGCGGCGAGTGAGCCGGGGACGGAGTCGCCGTCCAGCAGGAACTTCGTGATCGCCAGGGCGGCGACGAGGACGCCGATGAGAGCCCAGGTCCGCGGCCGCGTCGGCACGCTCAGTCGAGCAGCGCGTCCAGCCCGACCGTGAGCCCGGCCGGCAGCTCGTCCAGCCGCGCCAGCGCGAGCAGGACGCCGGGGACGAACGCCTCGCGCGAGGTGGTGTCGTGGCGGATCGTCAGCAGCTGGCCGGGGCCGCCGAACAGCACCTCCTGGTGAGCCACGAGCCCGGGCAGGCGAACCGAGTGAATCGGCGTCCCCTCGCCGATCAGCGCCGCCGTCGCCTTCGCCGTGCCGGACGGCGCGTCGAGCTTCGTGTCGTGGTGCAGCTCGACGATCTCCGCGCGCGGCATGTACTTCGCGGCCTGCGCTGCGAAGCGCATCATCAGCACGGCGCCGATCGCGAAGTTCGGCGCGAGGAACACGGCGAGCCCTCGATCGCGAGCGGCCGCGTCGATCCGCTCCAGCTCGCCCGCCTGGAGCCCGGTCGTGCCGACCACGGCCGGCACCCCCTGCTCGAGCGCGGCGAGCACGTTGCGGGCCACCGCATCGGGCTGCGTGAAGTCCACGGCCGCGTCGTGGCCCGCCAGCGCCACCTCGTCGTCCTGCTCGATCGGCGTGACCTCGTGCCCCTCGGCAGCGAGCGCCGCGCCGAGCACGGAGCCGACCTTGCCGTCCGCCCCGAAGAGCGCGACCCTCATTGGAACGTGGGACTGTCCCCGCAGGGGACTGTCCCAGGCGTCTGCAGCACGCTGCCGCTCTGATCGGCGCGGTGCCGGGGACAGTCCGGAGGACAGTCCCTCATGCTGCTGCTCTTGCCACGAGCGACGGGCTGACCCGCTCGACTGCACGGAGGAACCGGTCCTCGCGCGGCCCCACGCCGGCCGCCGACAGCTTGTCCGGCGAGAGCAGCAGCCCCGCCAGCTCTGCGACCGCCTCGGTGTTGACGGCCTCGATCTCGGCGATGATCCGCGGCAGCGCCATGATCTCGGTGTTCGTGATGAGCGACTTGCCGAGCCGCGACATGCGGTTCGAGGTCGACTCCATCGAGAGCATGATCCGGCTCTTCAGGTTGTCCTTCGCGCGCTCGAGCTCGTCCGCCGACAGGTTGCCGGAGGCGATGTCGAGGATCTGCTCGACCGCGACGTCGAGGCACTCGCGCAGGTTGTCCTCGCGCGTCGCGACGTACAGCCCAACCTGCCCGGTGTCCGTGTACTGCGACGCGAACGTGTAGACCGAGTACGCCATCCCGCGCTTCTCGCGGATCTCCTGGAAGAGCCGCGAGGACGCCGATCCGCCCAGGATCGCGTCGAGCAGCGAGACCACGAACCGGCGCCGGTCGGAGCGCGCGATGCCGGGCGCCGCGAGGCACACGTGGTACTGCTCCGTCTTCTTCTGCTGGAAGCGCAGCCCCGGCGCCGGCGCGCGCACGAGCGGCGAGCGGATCGGCCGGCGCGGTGCCTCCACCGCCTTCTCGGTCGCCCGCTCGAGCAGCGTCAACAGCTGCTCGTGCTCGAGGTTGCCGGTCGCCGCGACGACGACGTTCCCGGGCGCGTACATCGCGCGGTGGTACGAGGCCAGCGAGCGGCGCGAGATCGACGAGATGATGTCCGCCGTCCCCACCACCGGCCGCCCGAGCGGATGCCGGCCGAAGACCGCTTCCGAGATCAGGTCGTGCACGTACTCCTGTGGCGTGTCCTCGTACATCGCGATCTCCTCGAGGACGACCTCCCGCTCCGCATCGAGCTCGGCGAAGAGCGGCGTGTAGACCATGTCGGCCATCACGTCGATCGCCAGCCCGAGCTTGTCGTCGGGGACGCGCGCGTAGACGACCGTGTTCTCGCGCGACGTGGCCGCATTCAGCTCGCCGCCGAGCCGGTCGAAGATCGACGCGATGTCCTGCGCCGAGTAGCTGCGCGAGCCCTTGAACAGCAGGTGCTCGATGAAGTGCGACGCGCCGGCCTTCGCGCTGCGCTCGTCGCGCGACCCGGCGCCGATCCAGAAGCCGATCGCGACCGACCGCACGCCGCGCACCTTCTCCGTCACGACACGCATGCCCGTGTCGAGCTCGGAGAGCACGTAGCGCTGCACGCGCGGATCGTATCCGCGTCCGGCGCAGCGCCAGGGCGGCGGGCTACCTTCTGTCTATGAGGACTAGACAGCACCCGGACGGCGGCCGCCGCAGCTTCGAGGGGCGCGAGCCCGTCGTGCGACCGGCCGACCCCGCCGTGCGCAAGGCGAACCTGCGCCGCGTCTTCGCGCTCTTCCGGCCCTACCGGCTCCGGCTGGCAGCCGTTCTCGGCCTGATCCTCGTGTCGGCCGGGATCGGGATGATCACGCCGTTCCTGATCCGCGACGTCTTCATCGCCCTGCCGGCGGGCGACCAGGCGTGGCTGAACAAGCTCGTGCTCGGGCTGATCGCGATCGCGATCGTCACCGGCGTGATCGGCGTCCTCTCCACCTACCTGTCGAACGTCGTCGGCCAGCGCGTGATGCACGACCTGCGCTCGGCCGTGTACCGCCACCTCCAGCGCCTCTCGCTGGCCTTCTTCACGCGCACGCGCACGGGCGAGATCCAGTCGCGGATCGCGAACGACATCGGCGGCATCCAGAGCGTCGTCACCTCGACGGCGACCTCGATCGTCTCGAACGTGGCGACGGTCGTCGCCGCGGTCATCGCCATGTTCCTGCTGAGCTGGCAGCTCGCGATCTTCTCGCTCATCCTCCTGCCGTTCTTCGTGCTGCTCAGCCGGCGGGTCGGCAGCGAGCGCCGGCGGATCACGTCGCGGATGCAGGGGATGCTCGCCGACATGTCGACGCTCGTCGAGGAGTCGCTGTCCGTCTCCGGGATCCTGCTCGGCAAGACGATGGGCCGCGGCACAGAGCTGGCGGAGCGGTTCGAGCGCGAGTCCGAGAACCTGGCAAATCTCGAGGTCAAGTCGCGGATGGCCGGGCGGTGGGTCATGGCCTCGATCCAGATGAGCTTCTCGATCATGCCGGCGCTCGTCTACTGGTACGCGGGCTTCGGGGACATCAACTACGCCACGGTGATCGCCTTCACCACGCTGCAGACCCGTCTCTTCTTCCCGCTTGGGTCACTGCTCTCGGTCGGCGTCGACGTCCAGACCTCGCTCGCCCTCTTCGACCGGATCTTCGAGTACCTCGACCTGCCGGTCGAGATCGACGAGCGGCCGGACGCCGTGCCGTTGCCGCCCTGCCGCGGCGACGTCACCTTCGACGGCGTCTGGTTCCGCTACGACGCGGATGCTCCGTGGACGCTCGAGGACGTGTCCTTCGTCGTCCCCGCCGGCACGCGAACGGCCATCGTCGGCGAGACCGGTTCGGGCAAGACGACGCTCGGCTACCTCGCCGCGCGCCTGTACGAGGTCGACCGCGGGCGCGTCCTCCTGGACGGGATCGACATCCGGGACGTGACCTTCGAGTCGCTCGCCGCCACGATCGGCGTCGTCTCGCAGGAGACGTATCTCTTCCACGCGACGATCCGCGAGAACCTTCGCTTTGCCAAGCCGGAGGCGACCGACGAGGAGGTCGAGGAGGCGGCTCGTGCGGCGCACATCCACGAGCTGATCGCCAGCCTCGAGGACGGGTACGACACGATGGTCGGCGAGCGCGGCTACCGCTTCTCGGGCGGCGAGAAGCAGCGGATGGCGATCGCGCGGACGGTGCTGCGCAACCCGGCGGTGCTGATCCTCGACGAGGCGACGAGCGCGCTCGACACGCGCACCGAGCGCGCCGTCCAGGCGGAGCTCGACCGCCTCGCCGAGGGCCGCACGACGATCACGATCGCGCACCGCCTCTCGACGATCCGCGACGCCGACCAGATCCTCGTCCTCGACCACGGCCGCGTGATCGAGCGCGGCACGCACGAGGAGCTGCTCGAGCTGGGCGGCGCCTACTCCCGGCTCGTCGCCCGCGACGCCTTCCGCGACGACGAGCTGCTCGTCGGCTAGGCGCCAGGTGCGATAGCCGGAGGGGCGCCGCAGCGTGCCGACCTCGCCGGGTCAGTCGATCGTCAGGTCCGCGGTGCCCGGCTCGGGCTCGGGGAGCTGTGGATCGATGCGCTCGAGCTCGGCGACGAGCAGCTCCGCGACGGCGAGCGCCTTCACCCAGTTGTGGTCCGCGGGGACGACATTCCACGGCGCCCACTCGGTGGACGTCTCGGCGATCGCGTCCTCGTACGCCGACATGTAGGCGTCGTAGCGCTCGTGCACCTCGAGGTCGGCCTTGCGGAACTTCCACGCCTTCTCCGGGTTCTCGAGCCGCTCCTTGAAGCGCTTCAGCTGCTCGTCCTTCGACACCTGCAGGAAGACCTTCACGATCGACGTGCCCTCGTCGACGAGCATCCGCTCCCATGCGTTGATGTGCTGCGGGCGCCTGCGCCACACCTCTTCGGGGGCCAGCTCGAGCAGGCGCACGGTCACGACGTCCTCGTAGTGCGAGCGGTTGAAGATGCCGATCTCGCCGCGCGCCGGAGTGACCGCGTGGACGCGCCAGAGGTAGTCGTGCGCGAGCTCGTTCGGCGTCGGCGCCTTGAACGAGGCGACCCGGCAGCCCTGCGGGTTGAGGCCGCGAAAGACGCTGCGGATGACGCCGTCCTTGCCCGAGCCGTCGATGCCCTGGAGCACGACGAGCACCGCGCGCTTGCTCTCGGCGTAGAGGCGGTACTGCAGCGTGTCGAGCTGCTCGTGCAGCTGCTCGAGGCGGCGCTTGCCCTCGTCCTTGTCCAGGCCGAGGCGGTCGCCGGGGTCGCGGTCGGCCAGGCGCGGCTCGTCGCCGGGCTTCACGCGCAGGTCGTCGATCACGCGCGGCACGCTAACCACGATCGACGAGCCCGTAGATGTCCGACAGGGCCGAGCGGCTGCAACCGACCCGATCGAACAGCACGCGCGGATGGGCGCGGTGCGCGTCGTCGGCCCAGCTGTACTGGAAAGCCTGCCCGGCCGGGAAGGAAAGGAGCGTCGTGACCCGGCCGGCGCGATAGCGCACGAGTCTGACGGCCGCGCAGCCACGGCCGGGAGTGGTGCTGATGCCGAAGTACACGCCGCCGCTGCGCGTAACAGACGGCCCGAAGTGCCAGTACAGCGGCGTGCCGAGTGCCGGCATGCGCGTCGTCCTGCCCGCCCCGATCGTGTAGCGATAGGCGCGACAGGCATTGTCGGGACAGGAGATCCAGACGGCGTAGTTGCCGTTGACCTGGCCCGGCGCGGCGTAGGCGCCGTGCCCCGAGACGCGGGCGAGCCGCCGAACCTCGTGCGTCTTCGTGTTGGCGAGCAGGATCTCGTAGCGGTTGCGCCCGTAGTCGATCCGCCCGAACAGCAGCCACGGGCCGGAGAGTGAGGGTCGCCACTGCCAGCCGCTGTCGTTGACGAAGCCGCCGTAGTAGCGGAGGTGCCCGCTCTCGAGGTCGACGCGGGCGATGCGCGAGAACTCCCGGTCGTAGACCTGCAGCACGAGCGTGTGGCCGTCGATGCCGCCGGTCTGCGCGTAGCGGTTCGGCGGGCCGACGCGAACGACGCGCCCGTCGGGACGGCGGACGTAGACGTGCGTCGTGCTGAGCGGTGGACGCGGATTCACCCCTGCGCTCTGCGACCACGCAAGCCATGACCCGGAGGCGGCGGGGCCTTCCTCGCTCGCCGGCGACGTGCGAACCGGCTCCATGCCCGGCCCGGCCCGAGCCACGCCGGCGATGGCGCTCAGGACAATGACTGCACCGACGAGCCGGAGCATCACTTCGGCGCCGCGAGATAGACGGTGCTCACCCGCCGATCGGTGAGGAGGTGCCCGCCGAGCTGCTCCTCGCGCGAGGCGATGCGCAGCGCCGAGAGCAGCCCAGCGACTCCCATGCCCGCTTCGACCCCGGCCAGCAGCGCGGCGAGCGTGGCGTTCACGCCCAGCGAGATGGCAAGCAGGGCCGCGACGCCGATCGTGCTCGGCCAGACTGCCGCGGCCAGCGTCGACAGGCGCGATTCGACCACGTGCGGCGGCGCCGGGAGTGCTTTCGCGCCGCCGGCGAACACCCGGTCGGCCGACACCATCGACACGCCGAAGCCGAACGCGCCGAGCGCGAATGCGAACAGCGCGGGCGCCTGCTCGGCACCCGCGACGAGCGCGGCCACGAGCCCGGCCGCGCCGATCGCGAGCCGCACGGGCGCGACGAGCAGGTGGTAGTGCAGCGGCCGCCGAAGCTGGAGCTGCAGGGGCCGTCCCCGTGCGGGGGACGACCCCTGGCCCTCCATCTACTCCCTGGGCGAGCCGGCCCGGTCGCGACCGCGGCCGCCGCGGCCGCCACGGTCACCCTCGCGGCGAGGGGGACGCTCCTCGCGCGGGCGGTCCGGCGCGTCCTTCGCCCGCTCGACGAGCTCCTCGGGCTGGACGATCGAGCCGTTCTCGTGCTTCGCGATCAGCTTGAGGCCGATGCGGCCGCGCTGCTTGTCGACCTCCTGGACGAGCACGTCCAGCACGTCGCCGCGCGTCATCACGTCCTCGATGTGCTTCACGCGGCCCGGGCCCACGTTGGAGACGTGGAGCAGGCCGTCGGTGCCCTTCTTCAGCTCGACGAACGCGCCGAAGTCGGTCGTCTTGACGACCTTGCCCGTGTAGGTGTCCCCCACCTCGGGCTCCTTCGTGAGCGCCTTGATCGCGGAGATCGCGGCGTCCGACTTCGTGCCCTCGGTCGCGTAGATGAGGATCGTTCCGTCCTCCTCGATGTCGATCTGGACGTCGTGGTCGCCTTCGAGCGAGCGGATCGTCTCGCCGCCCTTGCCGATCACGAGCCCGATCTGCTCCGGGTCGATCTTGACCGTCGAGATCCGCGGCGCGTGGCCGGCGAGCTCGCCGCGCGGCTCCGGGATCGCCTCGAGCATCTTCTCGAGGATCGACGCGCGTGCCCGGGCAGCCTGCTCGAGCGCACCGCGCATGATCTCCTGCGTGACGCCGGTGATCTTGATGTCCATCTGCAGGGCGGTGATGCCGTCGGGCGTGCCCGCGACCTTGAAGTCCATGTCACCGAGGTGATCCTCGGCGCCCTGGATGTCGGTGAGGATGACGTAGTCGTCGCCCTCCTTGACGAGCCCCATCGCGATGCCGCTCACGGGCGCCTTGATCGGCACGCCGGCGTCCATCAGCGCGAGCGTCGAGCCGCAGACCGAGCCCATCGACGACGAGCCGTTCGACTCGAGCGTCTCCGAGACGATGCGGATCGTGTACGGGAAGTCCTCGGCCGGCGGGATGACCGCCTCGAGCGCCCGCTGCGCGAGTGCGCCGTGGCCGATGTCGCGGCGCTTGGGGCCGCGCATGAAGCCGGTCTCCCCGACCGAGTAGGGCGGGAAGTTGTAGTGGTGCATGAAGCGGCGGTCGGTCTCGAGCGACAGGTCGTCGATGCGCTGGCCCTCCTTGGCGGTGCCAAGGGTGAGCAGCGACAGGATCTGCGTCTGCCCGCGCGTGAAGAGGCCCGAGCCGTGGGTGCGCGGTGAGATCGTCACCTCGCACGTGATCGGGCGGATCTCCTCCGGCGCGCGGCCGTCGGGGCGCTGCTTGTCGACCGCGATCTTGCGGCGGACGAGCTCCTTGTAGATCGCCTCGGCGGCCTTCTTGACGTAGTTCTTGGTCATCGAGTCCTTGACCGTGGCCGGCTCGCCCTCGCCGACGGCCGGGCCGACCGGGAACGGCAGCTGGACGGTCTCGACGATGCGGTCGAAGAGCAGCTGGCGCTTGGCCGACTTGAGCTCCTTCGAGTCCTGCTCGGCGTCCGTCAGGGCGCGCAGGTCGCTCTCGAACTGCTCGCGCACCGGGCCGAGCACGGCGTCGAGGCGTGCGCGCTCGATGATCATCGCCAGGCTCGACTTGCGCTGAACCGTGGTCTGCACGTCGTCCTCGGTGGAATCCATGCTCAGCTCCGGCAGGAGCTCCTCCGTGACGCCGTCCGCGGCACGCAGGCCCTCGGCGCCGATCCGCTCGCGGATCTGCCCCGACACCTGCTGCTCGAGCTCGGCGGTGAACTCCGGGTCGAGCCACTTGGGCTTGCCGGCCCGCTCGCGCAGATCCTCCTGCGCCTCGCACAGCTTGATGATCTCGCGGTGGGCGAGGTCGAGGGCCTCGAGCAGCGTCGACTCGGGAACCTCGTCGGCGCCCGCCTCGACCATCGTCAGGCCGTCCTTCGTGCCGACGACGATGAGGTCGAGCGTCGTCTCCTCCTCGATCTGCGGCAGCGAGGGGTTGACGACGAGCTCGCCGTCGATCAGGCCGACGCGGACGGCGCCGACCGGGCCGATGAACGGCAGCGGCGAGATCATCAGCGCCGCCGACGCGCCGTTGATGCACAGGATGTCGTGCGGCGTGATCAGGTCCGCCGAGAGCACGGTGCAGATGACCTGCGTCTCGTTGCGGTAGCCCTTCGGCCACAGCGGCCGGATCGGGCGGTCGATCATGCGGGCGGTGAGGATGGCGCGCTCGGTCGGGCGCCCCTCCCGCTTGAAGAAACCGCCGGGGATCTTCCCGGCGGCGTACATGCGCTCCTCGACGTCCACGGTCAGCGGGAAGAAGTCCGCGCCCTCGCGCGGCTCCATCCGGCCCATGGCGGTCGCGAGCACCATCGTGTCGCCGGACCGAACCAGCACGGAGCCGTCGGCCTGCTTGGCCAGCTTCCCCGTCTCGAAGCTGATTTCCTGGTCGCCGACCGTCGTCGAGACCTTCGTCTCGCGCTCAGTGGCAATTGCCATCTATTCGTCCTCCGTCCTTCTGGCGAAAGGTGGAGGTTTGGGTCAGCCCCCCTGGTCCGTCGGAGCTCACTCAAACTTCCACCCCTCGCGGGTTCTCTTCTAACGCCTGAGGCCGAGCTCCTTGATCAGCGCGCGGTAGGCCTCGAGGTCCTCGCGCTGGAGGTAGTTCAAAAGCCGGCGGCGCCGGCCCACGAGCTTGAGCAGCCCGCGGCGCGAGTAGTGGTCCTTCGCGTGCGTGCGGAGATGCTCCGTGAGCTCGTTGATGCGCGTCGTCAGCAATGCGATCTGCACCTGCGGCGACCCGGTGTCCGAGTCGTGCTGGCGATGCTTGCCGATGATGTCGAGCTTGGCTTCCTTGGTGAGGGTCATGTGCCTCCTTGCAGAACGACTCCGCAGTCCCCGCGCGCCGCGAAGGAAGGACGCAAGCGGCCGAGGCTGCGGTCTCGCGGGAGGGTAGCAGCGAAGCCGTTTTGCCGCGCTTTCGACGCCCGCGGCCGGGGCCTGCTTCAACGGCAGTTGCGAGGACCACCCGACCGCCGACGAGTGGTCGCGGCTCGAGTGGTTAGCGTCGCCGCCGGCGTGGCTGGGCTCGTCGTGCTCGCCGCCGTCGCGCTGCGTCGGCCGAGCCTGGCGATCACGGCGCTCGCCGTCGTCGTCGGCTGCTCCTTCGACCTCTTCTGGCTGCTCACGGGCGACGATCTCGGCGACAATCCTCGGCGATGGCCGTCGTCGTGGCCGCGCTCGCGTCCGGCGCGGTTGGCTCGCACTCACGCCTCGGCGTCGCCAGCGAGCCGCGATACTGCCGGCGTGCAGGTTGCCGTCGCCGCAGGCCACCCGGCGACCGCCGACGCCGGCCTCGAGATCCTTGCCGAGGGCGGGACCGCCGCCGACGCTGCCGTGGCTGCTTCGCTTGCCTCGTGTGTGGCCGAGGGGCTGATGACCGGGCTCCTCGGCGGTGGCCACGCGATCTACTGGGATGCCGCCGGGGAGCGCGCGCAGAACCTCGACTTCTTCGTTTCCGTGCCCGGGCTCGGGGGCGACGCCGGGCGGGAGTGGCACATGGAGCAGATCGGCGTGCCGTTCGGCGAGGAGCTCATCCACTACGCGATCGGGCCCGCCACCTGCGGCATCCCGGGGGTGCCGGCGGGCCTCGACGCGCTCTGGCGCGCGCACGGCCGCCTTCCCTGGGCGCGTCTCCTCGAGCCGGCGCTCCGTCTCGCGCGCGGCGGCGCCGTACTCACGAGCGCACACGCCGCGTGCCTCGTGATGCTCGCGCCGGTGTTCACGATGAGCGACGGCGCGCGCATCTACTCGCCCCGCGGCGACCTCCTGCAGGCAGGCGAGCTCGTGCAGCAGCCCGGGCTCGTCCACGCGCTCGACCTGCTCGCGGATGAGGGCGGCGCCTCGGCCTACGGCGGGACGATCGGGCGGACGCTGCTCGCGCTCTCGGAGCAGCTCGGCGGCGCGATCACGCGCGCCGACCTCGAGACCTACGAGGCGGTCTGGCGCGAGCCGCTGCGGCGCGGGTACCTGGACGGCGTCGTCCTGACCCGCGGCGGGCTGTCGGAGGTGCCCCCCACGCTCGCCCGCCTACCGCAGCTCGCCGGCCTGGAACCGGCTGCCCGGCTCATCGCGCTGACCGAGGCGCTCGCCGGGTTTCCGGATGCCGACGGCCACACCACGAACACCGTCACGGCCGACGCGGCGGGCAACGTCTGCGTGCTGACCACGACGCTCGGGCTCGGGTCGGGCGACTGGCTGCCGGGCCTCGACCTCCAGCTCAACAGCATGCTCGGGGAGACGGACCTCGTCCGTGGCCCGCTCGTGCCGGGCGAGCGCATGGAGAGCATGACCGCGCCCCTGCTCGCGTTCGACGCCGCCGGGCAGCTCGTGTTCGCCGGCGGCGCCGCGGGCGGCACCCGTATCCGCACGGCGCTCGTCGGCGTGCTCGCGGGCGTGCTCGACGAGGGGGTGGCCGTCGAGGAGGCAGTCATGACGCCACGCTGCCATCCGGCCGGCCGCGTCCTCAACGCCGAGCCGGAGATCGACGAGCAGGGCCTCGCGGTACTCGAGAAGCGAGGCTGGTCGGTGCGCCGCTGGGAGACCCAGCACCACTACTTCGGCGGCGTCAGCGCCGTGACGCCGAACGGCGCCGCCGGCGATCCACGCCGGGACGGCGCCGCCCGAATTCTCCGCTAGACGCCGGCGCCGACCTGAACGCGCTGGCCGAGCCCGAGGATGTTGCCGTCGGGATCCTTGAAGAAGGCGCCCTTGATGCCGCCGCCCATGTCGAGGATGCCGTTCTCGGTCTTCATCCCCGGCATGTCGTACTCCTCCATCGACACACCCCGGCCGCGCAGATCGTCGACTTCCCGCTCGATGTCGTCGACCTCGAACGCACACAGCGTGTGCTTGCTCTGGCCCGCGCCGACACTCTTGTAGATGTAGAGCTCGCCGCCCCCGATCGGGAACCGCGCGCCGGGGTTCTCGGCGATGTCGTCCCGCTCGGGCGTCCCGAGGCCGAGCGTCTGGCCGTAGAACTCGATTCCGCGCTCGAGATCCGAGACCGGGATCACCGCGCCGATCTTTGCCCTGCTGAGCATCGGTGCCTCCTTGTCAGCGGCCCGCTGGGGAGGGGCCGACTCGCGACGAGGAATACCTCCACGGCGCTCTGCCGTCAAGCACGCTTCAAGGGATGTTGAGCTGCCCGCGTCTGCTCGACGTCGCGGGCGATCTGGTCGATCAGGTCCTGCTCGCTCGCGAACGCGCGCTCATCGCGGAGCCGCTGCCACAGCTCGACGACCAGCCGCTGCCCGTAGAGATCGCCCTCGTAGTCGAGCAGGAACGCCTCGACGCGCAGCTCGGCGCCGCCGTAGTGCAGGTTCACGCCGATCGACGTGGCCGCGCGCCGGCCTCCGGCGGCGCCGGCGTAGATGCCGTGGGCGGGAACGAGCAGGCTCGGCTCGACCTGGACGTTCGCCGTCGGGAAGCCGAGCGTCCCGCCGCGCGCGTCTCCGCTGACGACGATGCCGTCGACCTCGACGGGGCGGCCGAGAAGCGGCGCGGCCCGGTCCACCTCGCCCGCACGCAGCAGCCCGCGGATCAGTGTCGAGGAGACGCCCTCGACCAGCGGCACGGTGCGCGCGTCCAGGCCGAGCTGTCGCAGCAGCTCGAGGTCGCCCTGACGGCCCCGCCCGAAGCGGAAGTCGGCTCCGGCCACGACGACTTCGGCCCCGATTCCGCGCAGGAACTGCTGCGCGAACTCCGCTGCCTCGAGCGCCGCCAGCTCCTGCGTGAAGTCGACGACCAGGACGTCCTCGATGCCCGCGTCGGCGAACAGCTCCAGCCGCCGCTGCAGCGTGGTGAGCAGTTCGACGCGGTGCCCGAGCGCCACGCGCGGGTGCGGGTCGAACGTCACGACTGTCGGCGTCAGGCCGGCGTCGACGGCCGCGCGCAGGACGCGCTGATGCCCCACGTGGACACCGTCGAACGTGCCGATCGCCACCGCGCGCGGCTGCGCGGCGAGCTCCCGGGGCGAGCGGCCGACCGTCACGCCGCCGGCGCGGGACGGAGCGCTTCGGGCGGCAGGCGGCCGAGTGCCTCATCCACGGGCAGGACGCGCTCCGGGTCGGCCTCGTCGACCGAGAACGGCCCGACCTCCGTGCGCCGCAGGGTCACGCAATGTCCGCCGAGGGCGTCCGCGATCGCCCGCACATACGTGCCCGAGCTGACGCGCAGGTCGAGCGCGGCGATGCCGTCGCGATAGGAGATGACGTCGAGCGTGTGTACCTGCGAGCGTCGGAGCGGCATGTCGACCGCCACGCCGCGTCGGTGCAGGCGATACGCGCGCTCACCGCCGATCTTGACCGCGGACGCAGCCGGGATCGGCAGCTCGATCTCGCCGCGGAGGCCCGCGAGCCGCGACTCGAGCTCGTCCGGGGACGGCGCCTCGTGCCGCTCGCTCTCCTCCCCCTCCGGATCGCCCGTCGAGGTGCGGGAACGCAGGTCGACGTCCGTGAGGTAGCGCTTGTCGAGACCGACGAAGCATTGAGCGAGCTTAGTTGCTCGTCCGGACAACAACACGAGCAATCCGGTCGCGAAAGGGTCAAGGGTTCCCGCGTGACCCGTCTTGGCGCCTGTCCGCCGTCGCACCTCGGCGACGATGGCGAACGACGAGCGGCCCGCGGGCTTGTCGGCGAGGATGATCCCGGTCGGCTCGAGGCCCCTGGGCGGCATGGCGCCGTCAGGCGGCCTGTGACGACGCGGCCGCGAACTCGCGCCGGACGAAGTCGGTGATCTCGTCCACGGACAGCTGGCTCGAGAAGCCTGCCGCCTGGCGGTGTCCGCCGCCGTCGCCCGACGCGCGCGCGATCGCCGACACGTCGAGCTCGTCGGCGTTCGCCCGCAGGCTGATGCGGTGGCGCGGCGCGCCCACCCGGGGCGGCTCGCGGATCAGCACGGCGAGCTCGGCGCCCTCGACGGCCCGCAGGAAGTCGATGATCCCCTCGGAGTACGGCTCCTCGGCGCCGACCTCGGCGAAGTCGGTGGCGAGCAGGTACGAGACGACCACGCGGCCGCCGTCGTAGATCTGTGCGCGCTCGAGCGCGCGCGCCAGCAGCTTCAGCTTCGCGAACTGGATCGACTCGTAGACGCCGCGGAACACGCGCTGCACGTCGACGCCCGCCTCGAGCAGCTCGGCGGCGAGCCGGTGCGCCTTCGGCGTCGTGTTCGAGTACTGGAACCGCCCCGTGTCGGTGACGAGCGCGACGTAGAGCGGCTCGGCCAGCTCGGGCGTCAGGGCGACGCCCAGCTCGGCGAGCAGGTCGCGGATGATCTCACCCGTCGAGGAGGCATCCGCCACCACGCAGTTGACGTGCCCGAACTCGGTGTTGTCGTGGTGGTGGTCGACATCCAGCACGACCGGTGCCGCGAGCAGTCCTTCCGCCGCCGCGCCGAGCCGGCTCGCCTGGGCGCAGTCGACCGCCACGAGGACGCGCTCGGTTGTATCCGCCGGTGCATCGCCGCGAACGAGGTCGCCGAGCGGCAGGAACCTGTACTCGGCCGGAAGCGGCACGTTCCCCGAGAGGAACATGACCACGTCCTTGCCGAGCGCGCGCAGCCCGAGCGTCGTCGCGAGCAGCGAGCCCAGCGCGTCGCCATCCGGGTTCTCGTGGCTGGCCACGAGGAAGCGGTCGTGCTCGCGGATCGCGTCCGCGACGCGGGTGAGGTCAGGGTTCGTCATGGGGTGCGAGCTCGTCGATGAGGTGCGACATGCGCATGCCCTCCGCGACCGTCGGATCGTATTCGAAGGTCAGCGTGGGCGTCCGCTTGAGCCGCAGCTCGCTCGCGATCCGCGCCTGCAGGACGCCGTGCGCGGCGGTCAGCGCCTCGATTGAGCGCTCGCGCTTCTTCGCGCTGCCTAACACGCTGACGTAGACGCGCGCGGTCCGCAGGTCGGGCGAGGTCCGGACGCCGGTGACGGTGACGAGGCCGATGCGCGGGTCCTTGAGGCCGCCGACCGCCTCCGCCAGCACCTGCAGCACCGACTCGTTGACGCGGCGCATCCGCTCACTCATGCGGGACCACAATCTGCCGTTCCGCCGATGTCACCTCGTACTCCTGCCCGTGCAGGTACCGCAGCGCGCCGTCGAGCAGGCCGTCGAGCTCGTGATGCTCGCGCGCGACGCAGGCCAGCGTCAGGCGCGCCCGCTGCCAGAGCTCGTGGTGATCGACCTCGGCAACGGACGCGCCGAAGCGGTTCTGCAGCTGCGCCTTCGCCGACTTCACGTGCTTCCGCTTGCCCTTCAGCGACCCGGCCTCGGCGAAGTGCAGGTCGACGGTGACGATGCCGACGTACCCGGCGCTCATGCGGTCCACGATAGTTCGCCCACTCGCGCCGCTGCGCTGGCTGTCAAAGGACAGGTTGCGGGCCGCTCCAACCGAAGCGCCCGACCTGACGTCCTACTGAACGAGTGCGCCCGCGCGCGGCCACCGTCACGGCTGCCGCAACCTGGCGAGTTCGGCGCCGCGGGCGCGCTCCGCTTCCTTGGTTCGCGCGCGCCGTGACTACGAGGTGGCGCCGGAGTTTCCGGACGCCGAAGCAACGGCCGGCGCGCCTTCGACGGCCAGGTCCGTGCGCTCGATCTGCTTCGTCTCGTAGATCTCGAGGATGTCGCCGACCTTGACGTCGTCGAACCCGGCCAGGTGGAGGCCGCACTCGAAGCCCTCGGCGACCTCGCGGGCGTCGTCCTTGAACCGCTTGAGCGAGTCGATCGTCGTCTCGTAGACGAGCGTGCCGTCGCGGACGACGCGCACGTTGGCGTTGCGCCGCACAACGCCCGAGCGGACGTAGCAGCCGGCGATGACGCCGATCCGCGAGGCGCGGAACGTCTCGCGCACCTCGACCTCGCCCAGCACCTCCTCGACCTCCTCGGGCCGCAGCATCCCGACGAGCGCCTGCTCGATGTCCTGGGTGAGCTGGTAGATGACCCGGTACGTGCGGATGTCGACGCCTTCGCGCTCGGCGAGCGAGCGGGCCTCGGCGTTCGGGCGCACGTTGAAGCCGACGACGATCCCCTGCGAGGCGGCCGCCAGCATGACGTCGCTCTCGGTGATGCCGCCGACCCCGGTGTGGATCACGTTCACGCCGACCTCGGGGTGCTGGATCTTCTGCAGCTCGGACACGGCCGCCTCGACGGAGCCGTCGACGTCGCCCTTGACGACGAGGTTCAGCTCCTGGACCTGGCCCTCCTGCAGCCGGTCGAAGACGTCCTCGAGCGACATGGCAGGCCGCGCCGACGAGGCGAGCTGCTCTCGGCGCAGCCGCGCCTCGCGCAGGCCCGCAACGTTGCGCGCCTCGCGCTCGTTCTCGACGACGCGCGCCAGCTCGCCGGCGCCCGGCGGATGGTCGAAGCCGAGGATCTCGACCGGGTCGCCCGGCGTCGCCTCCTTGATCTTGTCGCCGCGGAAGTTGTAGATGGCGCGCACGCGGCCCCACGCGTCGCCGGCGACGATGGCGTCTCCGACGCGCAGCGTGCCGCGCTGGACGAGCATCGTGGCGACCGGGCCGCGGCCGACGTCGAGGCGCGACTCGATGATCGGCCCCGAGGCCTCGGTGTTCGGGTTCGCCTTCAGCACCAGCTCCGCGTCGGCGACGAGCAGGACGCGCTCCAGCAGATCGTCGAGGTTCGTCTTCGCCTTCGCGGAGACCTCGGAGAACTGCGTCGTGCCGCCCCACTCCTCCGGCTGGAGGTCCTCGGCGGCCAGCTCGGAGCGCACACGGTCCGCGTTCGCGTCCGGCAGGTCGATCTTGTTGACGGCAACGACGATCGGCACCTCGGCCGCGCGCGCGTGCGAGATCGACTCGCGCGTCTGCGGCATGACGCCGTCGTCTGCGGCGACCACGAGCACGGCGATGTCCGTCACCTTGGCGCCGCGGGCGCGCATGGCGGTGAAGGCTTCGTGGCCCGGTGTGTCGAGGAAGGTGATGCGGCGGCCTGCGTGGTCGACCTGGTAGGCGCCGATGTGCTGCGTGATCCCGCCCGCCTCGGTCTCCACGACCGCCGTCTCGCGGATCGCGTCCAGCAGCGTCGTCTTGCCGTGGTCGACGTGACCCATGATCGTCACGACCGGCGGCCGGTCGGTCAGGTCCTCGGCGGAGTCCTCGAACTGCTCGGGCTCCGGCTCCTCGTCGGCCGCATGGCGGATGGTCACCTCGCGCGGCGGATCGAGCGCGGTCGCGATCAGCTCAACGTCGTCGTCGGTCAACGACTGCGTGATCTGGATCATCTTGCCGAGGCCCATCATGATCTTGATCAGCTGCGCCGCCGGCACACCGAGCGCCTGCGAGAAGTCGCGAACCGTGACGCCCGACGGGACGGTGACCGGCCCGGTCGGCGGCGCCGCCGGCGTCGTCGACTTGGGGCGCTGCTCGGTCCGGTCGTTGCGCGCCTGCCGTGAGTCGGGACGCGGCCGCGACGCCTGCGTGTCGATGACGACGCGGCGCTTGCGGCGTCCCCCGACGGGGCCGCGCGGGCGAATCGGTCTGTTCGGGCGATCGTTGGCCATCAGTGGGCTCCAGTGTAGAGACGAGCGAGCGCAGGATCGACCCGCACTGCCCGGCGGAGGGTGCGGTCGAAGCCGTGCCGGACACGCGCCTGCTCGAAGCAGTCGGCGCTCCGGCACGTGTAGGTACCGCGGCCGGGCACGCGCCGGCCAGGCGTCAGGACGCCTTCAGGCGCGACGAAGCGAACGAGCTCCGCCTGCTCGGCCTTGCGGCCGCATCCAGCGCACGTGCGAGTCGGCATCACTCGCCGGCGCGCTCCTCGGTCTCGTCGGCGGCAGCGGCCACCGGCTCGCCTTCGAGCTGCTGCGCGGCCACCGGCTCGCCCTCGAGCTCCTCGGGCGCCTCGTCGACGCCTGCCTCGTCGTCGCCGTTGACCGACGGCCCGCCGATCTGCACGACCTGGCCGACGAGCTCCTCCGGCGCCTTGTTGGCGAGCTCCTGGTGGGCAGGGATCCCGCAGAAGCGGGTGCCCGGGAGCGAGGCGTTCGGGCAGCGCTTGCCGTTCGCGAGGATCGCAGCGCAACGGCCGGAGAACTCCTCCTCGCCGCGGTCGCCGCCGCCGAAAGCCGCGTCGGCCTCCTGCTGGGCGAACTCGACGTCGGACGTGATGTCGATCTTCCAGCCCGTGAGCCGCGTGGCCAGGCGGGCGTTCAGGCCCTCCTTGCCGATGGCAAGCGCGAGCTGATCCTCGGGGACGATCACGGTCGCCTCGCGGGTGTCGTCGTCGACGAGCACCTCGCGCACGCGCGCGGGCGAGAGCGCCTTGGCGATGAAGCGCGCCGGCTCCGTGTTCCACGGGATGATGTCGATCTTCTCGCCGCGCAGCTCCGACACGACCATGCGGACGCGCGAGCCTCGCGGGCCGACGCACGCGCCGACCGGGTCGACGCCCTGCGTGTGCGACTCGACTGCGATCTTCGAGCGGTAGCCCGGCTCGCGGGCGACGCCGCGGATCTCGACGAGGCCGTCGGCGATCTCCGGCACCTCGAGCTCGAAGAGCGTCCGGATCAGCTCCGGGTCGCGGCGCGACAGGATGACCTGCGGGCCCTTCGTGCCCGAGCGCACCTCGGTGATGACCGCCTTGATGCGCGAGCCCTGCTCGTAGCGCTCGCCGTCGACCTGCTCGGAGCGCGGCAGCAGCGCCTCGACCTTGCCGAGGTCGACGAGCACGTTGTTGCGGTCGCCGGCCTGCTGGACGATGCCGGTGACGACTTCGCTCACGCGGTCGATGTACTCCTCGTACATGATCTGGCGCTCCGCCTCGCGGATGCGCTGCTGGATGACCTGCTTCGCCGTTTGCGCGGCGATGCGGCCGAAGCCCTCCGGCGTGACGTCCTCGCGCTCGATCAGGTTCTCGGGGACCTCGTCCCAGTCGATCTGGAGGTCGTCGTCCGAGAGCAGGGTGTGCTGCCGCTCGCCCGTCTCCTCCTCGATGCGCTCGAGGTCGGTCAGCGCGCGCTCGCGGGCCTCGTCGAGGAGCTTCTCCTCGAGGTCCGCGGGCATGTGGATGGCGATGACGCGGAACTCGCCCTCGTCGTCGAGGTCCACCGTCGCGTGGCGGTAGGCGCCCGGAGTCTTCTTGTAGGCGGCGAGCAGGCCGTCGCGCAGCGCGCTGACGAGCACGCCGCTCTCCAGGTTCTTCTCGCGCTCCAGCTCGCGGACCGCTTCGACAATCTCTCGGCTCATGTCGTCACCTCTTCGTCGATCAGGTTCCCGCGGACAATTGCTGCATAGGGGACGTCCACGGGCTCGTCACCGGTCGAGACAGTCACGGCGGTGTCGCTCGCGGCGATGACCTCGCCACGGATCTTGCGGCGGCCGCCGACCTCCTCGGATGTGCGCAGCGCGACCTTGTGGCCCACGACCTCGGCGAAGTGCTCGGGCCTACGGACCGGCCGCTCGGTGCCGGGCGAGGAGACCTCCACGGTGTACTCCTGCAGGTACGGGCGGAGGACGCTCGTGACGCGCTCGCAGAGCGCGATGTCGACGCCGGCCGGGTGGTCGACGTAGACCGTGAACGCCTCGCGTCCGGAAAGTTCCAGGGCGAGCACCTGCACGCCGGGGACGTCGCGCTCGACCTGCGGCGCGACCTCTGCGAACAGCGCCCGTTCCTTCTCGTGGATGTCTGCCATGCGCCTTTCGTCTCGCTCAAAAAAAACGGGCGCGGAGCGCCCATTTCCCAACAAACCGGTGAAATGCGGTGCGGCCATGGTAGCAACTGGCGGCTCGCCGGCCCGGGTCGCTGAGCGGCCGCTGGATGCGTAAATCAGGTTTCGGCTGCCGAGGGTACGGCGGTCGTCCATATTGACCGCAGTGCGCATCGAAAGGAGCACCATGCCCGCCCGTCGCCACTGGGTCCGCCAGGGCGTCCTCCTGGTCGCCGTGCTCGCCGCAGTGAGCAGCGTTGCGATCTCGACGGCGGCGCCTCGGACGAGCCTCGCCGCCGCAGCGCGGTGCAGGACGTCAGGGCTCGTCCTCTGGCTCGACAGCCGTGGCGGCGCGGCAGCCGGCAGCGTGTACTACAGCCTGAAGCTGACCAACCAGTCCGGGCATGCCTGTTCGCTCGAGGGCTATCCGGGCGTGTCGGCCGTGAGCCTGAGTGGTCGCCAACTCGGGAGCGCGGCAGCGCGGGACCGCACCGTCGCGCCGCGCGTCGTCACCCTCAAGAACGGGGCGACGGCCACGGCGCCGGTGCAGATCACGCAGGCGCTCAATTTCCCCAGAGCAAACTGCCGCCCGGCCGCGGCGGCAGGGCTTCGCGTCTACCCGCCGGGAGAGACGGCCTCGAAGGTCGTCCCGTTCCCGTTCCAGGCGTGCTCGAGCAGCAGGGCGCGGATCCTCCACGTGCAGCCCGTGAGGGCCGGCCCCTAGCGCCCTACACTGACGCGAGCAGGACGACGCCGCCGACGACGACCGCCGCTCCGATCATGCGCGTGCGGGTGACGCGCTCGTGCAGCACGAGGGCGGCGAGCAGGACGGCGATCACGACGCTCGTCTCGCGCACCGCTGCGACGGACGCTGCCGGAGCGAGGCGCAGCGCGAGCAGGACGAGCGTGTACGCGCCGAGCATCGCGACCGCCGCCACCGCCGTGTGCGGGCCGAGCTCACTCCGGAGCGCAGCGGAGCCGCGGCGCCTCCACGTCCAGGCAACGAGCGCCAGGCCGGGCAGGCCGGCGACGAGCCAGGCGTACGAGATCGCGCTGGCGCGATCGATGCCGCGGCTGTCGACGAGCGTGTAGCCCGCGATGCAGGCCGCGATCGCGCCGCCGAGCGCGAGCGCCGCGGCGTTCGTGCGCCCGGTGCCGCGGATGAGGAGCACGCCGGCCGCGACCGCCGCCACGCCGAGCGCGTCCACCACCGAGACGTCCGCGTCGAGCAGCGGCACCGACAGGATCAGGACGAGCACCGGCGCGCCTCCGCGCGCAACCGGGTAGACGACGCTCAGCTCCGCCCGCGTGTAGGCGTAGGCGAGCAGCGCGAAGTAGGCGAGCTCGAGCGCAGCCGAGGCCACGACGTACGGCCAGACGTCGCCGTCCGCCCGCCACGTGAAGACGGCGAGTGGCGCGAAGATCACCGCCGAGAGCGCGACAGCGACGGCCGTGGCCGCCTGGACGTCGCGCGCGCGCGCGAGCAGCAGGTTCCAGCCCGCGTGGAGCGCAGCGGCGGAGAGGGCCAGCGCGAGCGCGTCGGCGCTCAACCGAGCACGATCGTCACGGGGCCGTCGTTGACGAGCTCCACCTGCATGCGCGCGCCGAAGCTGCCGGTCTCGACATCGAGCCCCAGCTCGCGCAGCGCTGCGACGAACCGGTCGAAGAGCGCGCTCGCCTGCTCGGGCCGCGCCGCATGCGAGAAGCTCGGCCGGTTCCCCTTGCGCGTGTCGGCGATCAGCGTGAACTGGCTGACCGCGAGGACCGCGCCGCCTGTGTCCGTGACGCTGCGGTCGAACTTGCCCGCCTCGTCCTCGAAGATGCGCAGCCGCCCGATCTTGCCGGCCAGCGCGTCCGCCTCGTCCTCCCCGTCGTCCTCCGCGACGCCGACCAGCACGAGCAGGCCGGGCCCGATCTGGCCGACGGTCTCGCCGGCGACCGCCACGCGGCCGCGTGTGACCCGCTGGACGACCGCCCTCATGCAGGGAACACTAGGAAGCGTGACCGACGACGCCGATCGCCGCGACCACCAGCTCTGGAGCCTGGCCCGGCAGAGCCTGGTCGCGCTCGTCGTCGTGGGCGCGCTGCTTGCGCTCGTGAACGGCAGGGCCGGTGCGGCGCTCGTCGGCGTCGCGCTTGGCTCGCTGGTCGCCGCGCAGGTGACGATCTCGCTCCGCCACTACCGGCGCGTGATGGCCCGCCCCTGGCCGGCCGTCGCACCCCTCGCCGATGATGACGATGACTGGTAGGCGCGCGCTCCTGTTGCTGCTGGCTGCCGTGGCTGCGCTGACGGCGGCCGCGCCCGCCGGCTCCTCGCGCACCGACCCGTGGGCGAAGCTCCGCCGGCCGCTCCACCTGCCGGCGCTGAAGTCGGGCCGCTGCCCGGTGACCTCTGCCGAGCTCGTCGCGCCCGGGATCACGCTCGCGCAGGGCCAGGGCCCGATCTACCCGGTGGACGCGTACCCGAGCCTGAGGTTCAGCCTGCTCAGCAAGCGTGGCCAGGTCTGGTACCCGAGCCGGTGGAGCGGCCAGAAGACCACGTGGATCGCGCGGCCGAGGTTCACCGGGCGCGTGCTCGTACGTGGCCACGAGCTCGGCGGGATCAACCAGGTCGGCTTCGGCCCTGCGCGCACGCCGGCCGGCGAGCTGCACCTCCAGATCAAGGGCACGCGCAGCTGGTGGACCGCGGCCACCTACACGCGCCTGCGCGCGCCCGGCTGCTACGCGTGGCAGATCGACGGGCCGAAGTTCAGCCGCGTCGTCGTCTTCCGCGCCGCCGGCTTTTAGCGCTAGTCGAGGTCGCGGATCCGCGACGAGTAGTCGGCGCTCTCGGGCCGCATCTGGCTCGCGAGCTTGAAGTGGCCGTTCGCCTCGTGCGTCTTGCCCTGCTTCTCGAGGCAGCGGCCGAGTGCGTAGTGGGCGTAATCGTCCGCCGGCGAGATGTCCAGCACGGCCCGGAACTCCTTCTCGGCCTCGCGGTAGCGCTGGATGCGGAAGTACGCGATCCCGAGCGCCTCGCGGATCGAGGCCTTGCCCGGCTCGCGGCGTTTCGCCTTCTCGAGCGGGACCGTCGCCTGGGCAGCCATGCCCTTGCGCAGCTGCCTGCGCCCGAGCTGGAACAGGTCGTACGTCGTGTCGCTCACATCAACCCCCGGAGGTACGTGAAGTTCTCCTCCACCAAGTCAAGCGGATTGGTCAAGTCTCGGGTAGGCCCCGTTTCGTGGGATAGGACGTGCGCGGCCGGCGTCGATCGCGCGCTGGAACGCAGGCGCCACCTCGAACGGCGCGACGAACGGCGGCTCGCACACGCGCGCGGAGCTCGCGCGCGATCGCGTCCGTCGAACGCCCACAGCGGCGCGGCGGTCAGGTCGGTGTCCGAGCCGGGGTCCGGCACGCGGACGACCCGGTCGCCCTCGACGCCGATGCGCGTGCTCGGCGGGCGGCCGGGCAGACGGCGGACGGCGATCGCGCCCTCGGCGCCGCTCTGCTCCCACGCCTCGGCGAACTCGCGCACGGCACCCGCGCGCGAAGACCGTGTCGGCGGCCGCGAGCAGGAGCGGCGGCTCGGGCGCCGGCGTCCAGGGCGCGGCGGACGGCGTCGGCCGAGCCGAGCGCCTGCGGCTGGCGAACGATCCGGATCTCGAGCCCGAACGCGGAGCCGTCGCCGGCGAGCGCCTCGACCTGCTCCGCGAGATGGCCGGTGACGAGCCACGCGCGCGCGATCCCCGCCGCGGCGATCTCGCGCAGGAGCGTGGCCAGCACGGGCCGGCCGTCGACCGGCAGCACCGGCTTCGCCCAGCGTTGCGTGAGCGGCCGGAGCCGGGTGCCCTCCCCGGCGGCCATGACGACGATCTCGATGCGTCACGCGCGCAGCGAGCGGAGCGAGACGAGGCCGCGCACGCGGGCGCGCAGCGAAAGGCGGCTGCGGAGCTCGCGGCGCAGGGCTGCGATCTCGCGGCGCGCCCGGACGGCAGCGGAGCCGGCATCGGCAGGCGGCGAGAAGCGCGCCGCGGTGATGGCGCGGGCCAGCGGCCCGCCTTCCACGCCGAGCTCGGCGCGCAGGAGCGCTGCGACCTCGGCCGGTGTGGCGGCGGCAGGGACCCGCACGCCCTGGTCGGCGGCCAGCTCCTCGAGCTCGCGGCGGCAGGCGGTGGCCACGCTGCGGGGGTCACGCGCCAGGTAGCGCAGCCGGCGGCGCGTCCACTTCACCGTCGCGATCGCGGTCACGAGCAGCAGCCCGGCGAGCAGGACGAGCCCGAGGGCGGCCGAGCGTCCGCTCCGCACGCTGGCCGACGAGCCTGCGCCCGCCGGGCGGTCGACGCCCCCTGCGATCCGGTGGGCGGTTGTGCTGGCGCGCGAGCTTGAGCAGCGCCTCGAGCCCGAGCCCGCCGCCGGCCCCGAGCGCCGTCACGGCCGCGCCGGCGTCGAAGCTCGCGGACGCGTTCGAGTACGGCGCGTCGAAGCTCCCGCGCGACGGCGTCGGGTCGAAGGGCAGCCAGCCGTAGCCGGGGAACCAGACCTCCACCCAGGCGTGCGCGTCCGTGTCCGAGACGATCCAGCGCTCCCGGTCGCGGTTCCAGCGGCCGCTCGTGAAGCCGCCGGCCACGCGCGCCGGGATGCCCAGGTAGCGGAGCATCAGCGCCATCGCGCCCGCGTAGTGCTGGCAGTAGCCGGCGCGTGTCTTCGTCACGAAGCCGACGAGCGCCGGCATGCCGGCAGCCTGCGGCGGCTGCTCGTCGTAGACGAACCCGCCGCCGCTGCGGAACCACGCCTCGAGGGCGACGGCGGCCGCGTACGGCGTCGGCGCCCTGCCGACGACGCGCCTCGCGATCCGGTAGAGCGGCGCGTAGGCGGCGACCGGCGGGTCGCTGCCGAACAGACGCTGGATCTCCGCGTCGCGGCCTGGCGTGCCAAACGGCGCGACGGTGACGCCGCCCCAGACGTCCAGCTCGCGCGGCGAAGTCGTCGCCCGGGTAGTCCGGGCCCAGGCGGGCGAGCGCCTTCGGCTGCGGTCGAGCCGCGTAGCTCCAGACGCGGTACGTGTCGCCGCGCTGCAGCCCGCGGGGCCGGATCGCCACACCGCCTTCCGCATAGAGCTGGACGTCGCCTGTGCTTCCACGCGACGGGAGTGGCCGCGGCCGGCAGATGGTCGTCGCGAAGGGCGTCGACGATGACGCGCTGCTCCAGCCACGTGCGCGGGTTGCGCGCGCGCGTGGGAAGCGTCGGATCGTTGAAGAGCAGGTCCCGCCCCTCGGTCGGCGAGCCAAGGTGACGCGCAGCGACTCCTCCCAGGCGTCGTTGTCGAACACGTCGAGCGTCGTTGCGCGCCAGTAGCGCGAGTCGTCCGGCGCCTGCACCTCGAAGACCGTCGTCGGGTGGTCCGGGAAGCGGATGCCCTGGTACTGGCCGCGCCAGACGAAGTCGACGCTGACCCGCTGCCCCTGCAGGTACGGGCTCCAGTTCTGCCAGTCGACGGCGCCGCCGCGGGCGACCGCCGAGGACGTCGAGGCGGCGAGCGCCGCCACGAGCACGGCTGCGCCCGCCACGAGCGCGGGCCGCACGAGCTGCCGGCCCGGCCGGAGGGCGGCGAGGACGAACAAGCAGGTGGCGAGGATCACCGCGCCGCGCGTGAGGTCGCCCGGGCCGACGAACAGCACGGACGGCCAACCCGCCCCGGCGACGACGGCGAGGCATGCGAGCACGGGCCGGCCCGCGCGCACGGCGAGCGCGAGCAGGAGCGCGAAGATGAAGATGGCGAACAGCACGAGGACGTGCATCTCGCTGCGGGCGGCCGCGTCGAACGGGAGCCCGACCTCGTAGAACGCCCGCAGGCCGGCGGCGGCGCGGTCGTAGATCGCCGAGAAGAACGGGTCGTCGTCGAACGGGCGCAGCGCCAGCGGAGAGACGTCCGCGGCGGCGAGCGCCCCGACGAGCACGGCGGCGCCGGCCGCGACGCCACGCAGCGACCGGCGGCCCGACGAGGGCGGGCAGCAATGCGAGCACCAGCAGCACCACGACGCGCGAGCCGCTGCCGCGCGGGTCCTCGATCCGCAACCATGCGAGCGCGATCACCGCGGCTGGAAGCGGCCAGACGATCAGCGTCCTACGCATGCGCGGCCACCGGCGGGCGCGCGCCGCTGAGCGCCGCCGCGAGGTCGTCGCCGCTACGGATCACGGTCACCGTCACGCCGGCCGCGGACAGCCGAAGCAGCTCGGGCGAGGACGGTGACGGCCGGCCGGCGAAGGACGGCGCGTCGACGAGCACGAGCCCCGTCGGCTGCCCGCTCGCGGCGCGCTGGATCAGGCGGTCGACGAGGTCGCGCGGGAGCACCGCCACGACTGCCACCAGGTCGGCCGCGCGGGCCACCGGCCCGCCGTCGGCCACAAGGAGCGCTGCGAGCGGCCGCGCCGGCGAAGGCTCGACCGCGGCGAGCGCGTCGTACGCCGCCTGCCAGTCTCCCTCCGAGTCGACGCGCTGGTACGAGGGCGCCGCACCGTTGATCGCGAGCAATGCGCGCCGGCCACGGTTCGAATACGCGCGCAGGAGCGAGCCCGCGGCCCGCACCTGTACGTCGAAGCTCGGCCCGGCCACGGCTCCGCCAGCGGCGTCGAGAACGATCGCGAGCGCATCGCGCGGCGCGTCCTCCAGGTCCTTGACCATGAGTGCGCCGCGCTTGGCCGTCGACGGCCAGTGGACGCGGCGCAGCGACTCGCCCTGCTGGTACTCGCGCACGCCGTGCAGCTCGAAGCCGGACGGCCGGCGCAGGAGCAGCCGCCGGCCGCCGTGCCCGCCCATGCCGGTCTCGGTGAAGAGGCTGCCGAGCTCGACGAGCCGCGGGTGCACGAGCAGCGCGCCGCCCTCCCCCAGGCCGCGCTCGGCGCGGGCGAGGCCGAACGGGTCCTCGACCGCGACGCGGGCGTCCTCGAAGCGGTAGCGGCCGCGCGGGACGTGTGCGACCAGGTAGCGACCGTGGGCGCGGCGGCCGTCCACCCGGAGGCGCACCCGCTGCTCTCCGAGCCGGCCGAGCCGCTCCGTCACGATCAGCGCCGCGGGGCGCACGCCGCGGGCGAGCTCGGCGACCACGTCCACGCGCACGTCCTCGCCCTCGAGCAGCGTGTCGCCGGCGGGCCGGCGCGTCACGCGCTCGGGCCGAGCCGCGAGCCGCACCCAGAGCGCGGCCACGAGCGCGGCACCGGCGAGGCCGACGGCCACCGGGTACAGCGCGCGCGCTCCGGTCAGCCAGGCCGCGACGTAGGTGGCGGCACCGAGCGCGAGCGTCAGCCGGCCGCGCGCCGTCACACCGCTAGACGGGGACCGGTGTGGTCGCGAGCGCGTCGCGGATCGCATCCTCGGCGCCGAATCCTGACGCGCGCACCTCCGGCGCGACGATCAGCCGGTGCGCGAGCACGGGCACCGCGAGGCTCTTCACGTCGTCGGGCTGCACGTAGCCGCGCCCCTCCGAGAGCGCCCACGCCTTGGCGACGCGCAGCAGCGAGACGCCCGCACGGGGGCTGGCGCCGAGCGCGAGCCGCGAGTCCGCGCGCGTGTGGCGCAGCAGCGCGACCACGTAGCGGTTGACGCTCTCCTCGACGTACACCTCGCGCGCGTCCGCGATCACCTGCCGGACGGCGTCGGCGGTCGCGACCGGCTCGAGCGACTCGAGCGGCGGCTCGCTGGTCTGCTCGCGCAGCATCGCCGCCTCGTCCGCGAGCGGCGGGTAGCCGATCGAGATCCGCAGCGCGAACCGGTCGAGCTGCGCCTCGGGAAGCGGGTACGTGCCCTCGTACTCGACCGGGTTCTGCGTGGCCATCACCATGAACGGCCGCGGCAGCTCGTAGGTGACGCCGTCGATCGTGACCTGGTCCTCCTGCATGCACTCGAGCAGGGCCGCCTGCGTCTTCGGCGACGCGCGGTTGACCTCGTCGACGAGCAGCAGGTTCGTGAACACCGGGCCGGGCCGGAAGTCGAACTCGTTGAGGCGCTGGTTGAACACGTTCACGCCGGTCACGTCCGACGGGAGCAGGTCGGGCGTGAACTGGAGGCGCGAGAAGGAGCAGTCGATCGAGCGCGCGAGCGCCTTGGCGAGCATCGTCTTCCCGACGCCCGGGAAGTCCTCGATGATCAGGTGCCCCTCGCTCGCCAGGCAGAGCACGCAGAGGCGGAGCGTCTCGGCCGGTGCGTGGATCACGCGCGCGACGTTGGCCGCGACCGCGTCGAGCACGCCGGGCGTGCCGGCGACCGGGCGCAGCCCGGGCTCCCTACTGGCGTCCATTCAGCACCCGCACGACCTCGTCGATGACTGCCGCCGCGATCTGCGCCTTCGGGGCGCGCGGAACAGCCCGCTGCCCTTCGGGCGAGACGATCACCACCTCGTTCTCCTCGCTGTCGAAGCCGACGCCGTTGGCACTCACATCGTTGTAGACGATCAGGTCGAGCCGTTTGCGAGTGAGCTTCTCGCCGGCGCGCTCGAGACCGCCGTCGCCGGTCTCGGCCGCGAAGCCGACGAGCACCTGTCCCCGGGTCGGTCGCCGCTCCCCCAGCGCGCGGAGGACGTCGACGGTCGGCTCGAGCTCGAGCGACCAGGCTGCGTCGTCCTTCGGCCGCTTGTCACCTGATGGCGTGGCCGGGCGGTAGTCGGCGACGGCGGCGGCCATGATCACCACGTCCGCATCCGCGCGTGCGAGCGCCTCGCGCTCCACGTCTGCTGCGGTCGGCGTCTCCACCACGTCGATGCCCACCGGCGCGGGCACCGAGAGGTTCGCGGCGAGCAGCGTCACGTCCGCGCCGCGGCGGCGCGCCTCCTCGGCGAGCGCGACGCCCATGCGGCCCGACGAGCGGTTGCCCACGAAGCGCACCGCGTCCACCGGCTCGCGCGTCCCGCCCGCGCTCACGAGCACCCGCTTGCCTTGTAACCCGTCTCCAAGGACTTCAGGAAGAAGACGGTTACGTGGTTCGAGGAGCGCGGCGCAGCGGGCGAAGATCTCCGCCGGCTCGGCCATGCGGCCTGCGCCCCACTCGCCCTCGGCCAGCTCGCCCTCAGCCGGGCCGACCAGCTCGACGCCGCGCTCGCGCAGCAGCGCGACGCTCGCCTGTGTCGCCGGATGCCCCCACATGCGGACGTTCATCGCTGGCGCGACGACGAGCGGCCCGCGGTGCGCGAGCGCCGCCTCGGTGACGACGTTGTCGGCGAGTCCGTGCGCGAGCTTCGCGAGCGTGTTCGCGGTCGCCGGCGCGATGACGAACAGGTCAGCCCGCTCGAGGTGCGGGTAGGGCCCCGGTTCGCTCTCCACGCGCGCGAGCGCGCGGAAGGTCTCGGCGGTGACGAACCGCTCGGCGCCCGGCGTCAGCAGCGGCGTGACGTCGTGGCCTGCCTTGACGAGCAGTCGCGTCAGCTCGCACGCCTTGTACGCCGCGATCCCGCCGGAAACGCCCTGCAAGACGCGCGCCATGGGAGCATTGTGCCGCTCGCCGCTTCGCGGCGGCTACGGCGCTAGCTCTTGTACGCGGACTTGATCTTGCCCTCGGCGATCTCTTCGAGGGCCATCGTCAAGTAGTTCTTGGAGCGCGACTCCACGAGCGGCGGGGCGAAGTCCTCGAACGTGCCCTCACCCAGCTGCTGGTGATAGTTGTTGATCTGCCGCGCACGCTTGGCAGCCACGATCACGAGCGAGTAGCGGCCGTCGGCGTTCGCGAGCAGATGATCGATGCGTGGATAGCTCACGGCCGGGCATGGTACATGTGGTTCTCGAGCGCCCGTGCGACGACGGCCGAGATCGCCTCCACGGCGGTCGGCAGATCGTCGTTGGCGACGACGTAGTCGAACTCGCCTGCGTGCTCGAGCTGGCCCCGCGCGATGTCGAGCCGCTCCTGGATCTCGCCCGTGCTCTCGGTCGCGCGCGCACGAAGGCGGCGCTCCAGTGCCTCGAGGGGCGCGGTCACGAAGATCGCCACGGCGCCCTCGAGCGCGTCGCGCGCGAGCAGGGCTCCCACGATCTCCAGCTCGAGCACCGCGCAGTGGCCGCCCGCGGCGATCCGGTCGACCTCGGACCGGAGCGTCCCGTACCGGTGCCCGGCGAACTCGACGTGCTCGAGGAACTCACCCTCCTGCACCCGGCGCTCGAACTCGTCGCCGGTGAGGAACCAGTACTCGGTCCCGTCGGTCTCGCCCGGGCGCTTCTCGCGGGTCGTCGCCGACACGGCCAGCTGGAGCTCCTCGCGGAAGCGGTCGAGCAGCGCGCGCACGAGCGTGCCCTTGCCGGCTCCTGAGGGCCCGGTCACGACGAAGACGGGCCTGGGCATCGTGCGCAGGGCCGGGCTAGCGGCTGAAGAGACCGATGAGCTCCGTGCGCTGCCGCTCGGAGAGGCCGCCGACCGTCTTCGACTGGCTGATGCGCGCCTGGTTGAGGTAGCGCGTCGCCTTCACGCGGCCGAACTTGGGCACCGCCATGAGGATGTCGAACACCTTCGCGGTCGACACGTACTCGGGCGGATTGCGCAAGATTTCGTGGATCGAGACACGCCCCACCTTGAGGTCCTTCTTGAGCTGTGCACGCCTGACGCGGATGTCGTTGGCCCGCTTGAGAGCCTCCATCCGCTGGTCCGGAGACCGGAGTGGAGCCTGTGTCGGGGACTTGGTCGCGATCACTGAGCGCGGGAGGCTACCAGATTCGCCGCGCCGTGCAAGAGGCACAAACATGCCCTTTTGCAGGGATTTTTGAAACCGATACTTTCGGCTAGTTCCGGGTGGTCACCAGTTCGCCACTGCCTTGGTGCGCGAAGCCGACGAGCTCGCTCTGGTCGCTGGCGCCAAGAGAGACAACGGCATCGGCCAGCGCGGCCCGGACCCGCGCGGGCGCCTCCGGGTCCGCGAAGAGGACGGTGCCGAGGGCGACGTCGTTTGCCCCTGCGGCAACGAGCTCGAGCGCGTCGCGGCCCGTCATGACGCCGCCGAGCCCGACGATCGGGAGCGCCGTTACGCGGCGGCAAGCCCATACCGCGGCGAGCGCGACGTGCTTCAGCGCCGGGCCGGACAGGCCGCCGACGGCGCGCCCGAGCCGTGGGCGCAGCCGTTCGTCGAGCGCAAGCCCGCGGAGCGTGTTGACGAGCGTGAAACCGTCGGCACCCGCCGACTCGGCCGCTCTCGCCAGCTCGGCTACGTCCGGAACGGCGGCCGAGAGCTTCACGTAGAGCGTGCGCTCGGTGGCCTCGCGGGCGGCGGCGACCAGCTCCGCAACCGTGTCCGCAGCCTCCTCCACGTTGGGGCATGACACGTTGAGCTCGACCGCCTCGATGCCCGGTTCGCCGTCGAGCGCGGCGCACACGTCTCCGTAGTCGGCCGCACAGAACCCGCCCGCGGAGATCCAGAGCGGCACCCCGAGCTCGCGCAGGCGCGGCAGGTACTCGGCGGCGAAGCGCTCGATGCCAGGGTTCTGGAGGCCGATCGAGTTGAGCATCCCGCTGTCGACCTCGGCGATCCGCACGGGCGCGTTGCCCTCCCGCGGGAGCGGTGTGACCGTCTTCGTCACGAAGGCGTCCAGCGAGCGTGCGACGTCGGGCGCCGTGAGCGCGTCGAGGCAGCCCGAGCCGTTGAGGATGCGGATCACGCGGCGGCCTCGAGCACGGGGCCCTCGACGCAGAGCCGGCGGAGCGCGCCGTCGATCTCGACCACGCAGCCGTAGCAGGCGCCGTAGCCGCAGGCCATCGGCGCCTCCCACGCGAGCTGGGCGCCGGGCGCGAGCGCGCGCACGGCCTCGAGCATCGGCTCGGGCCCGCACGCGAGCACGTCGAATCCCCCGGCCTGATTCAGGGCCTCGGTCACGTAGGCCGGCTCGAGCACGACCTCCGCGCCCGGCAGGAGCTCCGCCGCCTCCGCGTGGTGCGCGGTGCGGAAGCCGAGCACGGCCGGCGGGCCGCCGAGCTGCTCCGACACGTACGGGAGCGGCGCCACGCCGATCCCGCCGCCGACGATCAGCGGCCGCTCCACGTCGAGGCGAAAACCGTTGCCGAGCGGGCCGAAGATCGTGAGCCGGTCGCCGGCTCCGAGCGCGGCCAGCGCCCGCGTCCCCGGCCCGATCGGGTCGATGAGGAACGCGAGCTCGCCGCGCGGCGCCAGGCAGAGGCTCATCGGGCGCGGCAGCAGCCGGCCGGGCGGCGAGAGCATGAAGAACTGGCCGGGCGCGCCCGGGTCGAGCCCGCCCCGCCCCACGCGCAGCAGCGTGTACGGGCCGATGCGCTCGCTGCCGGTGACGCTACGCGCTTCGCGCCTGGGCATGCCGTTCCTGGAGGGAGACCGCGCGGCCGGCCCGCGCGCTCGCGATCGCCTCGGCCGCGGCCGCCGCGCCGGCGAGCGTCGTGATGCACGGGATGCGTGCGACGAGCGCCGCCTCACGGATCAGGTAGCCGTCGGTGCGGGCGCCGGAGCCCTGCGGCGTGTTGACGACGAGGTCGCAGCGGCGCCGCCGGATCAGGTCGACGACCGTCGGGCCGTCGCCGTCCTCGGTCACCTTGCGGACGCCGCGGACGGCCAGCCCGGCCGCCGTCAGCGCCGCCGCCGTGCCCGACGTCGCGACCAGCTCGAATCCGAGCCCGGCGAGCTTGCGGGCCACGTCCACGACCGCCGGCTTGTCGCCGTCGGTCACCGAGAGGAACGCCGTGCCGCCTTCGGGGAGGCGCCGGCCGGCGGCGCGCTCGGCCTTCGCGAACGCGCTCGAGAAGTCGGGGCCGGAGGCCATGACCTCGCCCGTCGAGCGCATCTCCGGGCCGAGGACCGGGTCGCTGCCCGGGAAGCGCGCGAACGGCAGCACGGCCGCCTTGACGGCGACCTCGGTGGGCGTGCGGCCCCACGGCAGGTCGAGGTCGGCGAGCCGGTGGCCGGCCGCGAGCGCGCAGGCGGCGCCGACGAGGTTGACGCCGGTCGCCTTGCTCGCGAACGGGACGGTGCGGGACGCGCGCGGGTTCGCCTCGAGCACGAACACCTCGCCGCCGCAGACGGCGAGCTGCACGTTGACGAGCCCGATCACGCCGAGCTCGGGGGCGAGCCGGTGCACGACGCCCTCGATGGCCGCGAGCGTCTCGGGGTCGAGCGACGGCGGCGGCAGCACGCAGGAGGAGTCGCCGGAGTGGATGCCCGCTTCCTCGACGTGCTCCATCACCGCGGCGACGTAGGTCTCGTCGCCGTCGCACAGGGCGTCGACGTCGATCTCGATGGCGTTCTCGAGGAAGCGGTCGACGAGCGTCGGCCCCTGGATGCCCTGCATCGCCTCGCGGACGTCGTCGGCCGAGTAGCAGACGCGCATCGCGCGGCCGCCGAGCACGTGCGACGGGCGCACGAGCACGGGGTAGCCGATCCGCTCGGCCACGCCGGCTGCCTCGTCCGGGCCGCGGGCGATGCCCCAGTCGGGACAGCGGACGCCGAGCCGGTCGCACAGGGCGCCGAAGCGCTCGCGATCCTCGGCCAGGTCGACCGCGTCGTGCGGGGTTCCCATGATCGGGAAGCCGGCCTCGGCGAGCACCGGCGCGAGCTTCAACGGCGTCTGGCCGCCGAACTGGATCGCGATCCCGTCCGGCTGCTCGCGCTCGCAGACGGCGAGCACCTCCTCGGCGCCGAGCGGCTCGAAGTAGAGCCGGTCGGACGTGTCGTAGTCGGTCGAGACTGTCTCCGGGTTGCAGTTGACCATCACAGCCTCGTAGCCGAGCGAGCGGTACGACTGCGCGGCGTGGACGCAGCAGTAGTCGAACTCGATCCCCTGCCCGATCCGGTTCGGGCCCGAGCCGAGGATCACCACGCGCGGCTTGTCCCGTGCCGGCTCCGCGTCGCTCGCCTCGCCCCACGTGGAGTAGAGGTAGTTGGACGCTGCCTCGACCTCGCCGGCGCACGAGTCGACGCGGCGGTAGACGGGCTCGATCGGCCGGGCGGCGCGCGCCTCCGCCTCCCCCACGCCGCACGCATGCGCGATGTCCGCGTCCGAGAGCCCGAGCCGCTTGAGCTTGAGCCAGTCGACGTCGTCGAGCGAGCGCAGGCCGCCGAGCGCGGCGCGGATGCGGTCGAACTCGGCGAGGAACCACGGGTGCACTCCGGCCGGAATGTCGTCGAGATCGCGCCACGGCGCCGCGGCCACGGTGTCGAGCTCGCGCGAGCGCATCGCCTTCAGGAACGCCTCGGTGAAGGTGCGGCCGATGCCCATTGCCTCACCGACCGCCTTCATCTGGGTCCCGAGCGTCGTGTCGGCGCCGGGGAACTTCTCGAACGCGAAGCGCGGGAACTTCACGACCACGTAGTCGAGCGTCGGCTCGAAGGAAGCGGGCGTGGTCTGCGTCAGGTCGTTCGGGATCTCGTCGAGCGTGTACCCGATCGCCAGCTTGGCCGCCACCTTCGCGATCGGGTAGCCCGTCGCCTTCGACGCCAGCGCGGACGAGCGCGACACGCGCGGGTTCAGCTCGATCACGCGCAGCTCACCGCTGTCGCGCGACCGCGCGAACTGGATGTTGGCGCCGCCCGTCTCGACGCCGACCGCGCGGATCACGGCGATCGCGGCGTCGCGCATCTCCTGGTAGGCCTCGTCGGAGAGCGTCATCTGCGGCGCGACGGTGACCGAGTCGCCCGTGTGCACGCCCATCGGGTCGAGGTTCTCGATCGAGCAGACGATCACCACGTTGTCGCGGCGGTCGCGCATCAGCTCCAGCTCGAACTCGTCCCAGCCGATCAGCGACTCCTCGACCAGCACCTGGCCGACCGGCGACTCGGCCAGCGCCCGCTCCAGCAGCACCTCGAGCTCCTCGGCCGAGCGCGCCGTGCCGCCGCCGTGGCCGCCCAGCGTGAAGGCCGGCCGCAGGATGACCGGGAACGACAGGTCGCGCGGCAGGTCCTGTCTCGACGTCGCGACGACCGACTCGGGCGAGCGCAGGCCGCACGAAGCGACCGTCTCGCGGAACTCCTCGCGATCCTCCGCGCGCCGGATCACCGCCGGCGGCGCCCCGATCAGCTCGATGCCGAGATCGTCCAGGACATCGCTCTCGGCCAGCTCCAGCGCCAGGTTCAGCGCCGTCTGCCCGCCCATCGTCGGCAGCAGCGCATCGGGCCGCTCCCGCTCCAGCACCGACGCGACGCCCTCCACGTCGAGCGGCTCCAGGTAGGTGCGGTCGGCGAAGCCCGGGTCGGTCATGATCGTCGCCGGGTTCGAGTTGACGACCACGGTCTGCAGCCCCTCGGCGCGCAGCACCTTGAGCGCCTGCGAGCCCGAGTAGTCGAACTCGCACGCCTGCCCGATCACGATCGGCCCCGACCCGATCAGGCACACCGAACGAAGGTCAGGCCGCCTTGGCAAGGCTCACTCCTTCCACCCACTGCTCGATCACGTAGCGCGCGTCGTGCGGGCCAGGCCCGGCCTCCGGGTGGAACTGCACCGAGCGGGCCGCGACCTCCGGCACGGCGAGGCCCTCGACGGTCCCGTCGTAGAGCGAGAGGTGCGTCGCCTCGCGCGACTCGGTCGGCGCAACCGCGAAGCCGTGGTTCTGGCAGGTCACGAGCACCGTGCTCGTCTTCCGCTCCAGCACCGGGTGGTTGGCGCCGCGGTGGCCGAACGGCAGCTTGAAGGTCTCGAGATCGAGGGCCCGCGCCAGCAGCTGGTGGCCGAGGCAGATGCCGAGGACCGGCACGCGGCCGAGCAGCTCGCGGATCGCCTCCACCTCGTCGGAGAGCACGCTCGGGTCGCCGGGGCCGTTGGAGAGCAGCACCGCGTCGTGGTGGACGAGCTCGTCCGGCCCCGCGTCGTGCGGGTAGACGGTCACGCCCGCGCCCGCCGCCGCCAGCCGGTCGAGAATCGAGCGCTTCACGCCGTAGTCCACGACCGCCACCGACGCGCGGCCCCCGCGCGCGAAGACGTACTGCTCCTCCGTCGAGACACCGGCCGCGAGCGCGCGCCCGGCCATCGACGGCTGCGCCAGCGTGCCGGCGACCGCCTCCTCCTCGGAGGCCTCGCCGGCGACGATCGCGCAGCGCATCGCACCGGCGCCGCGCAGGTGCAGCACCAGCGAGCGCGTGTCGACGCCGCTCAGCGCGACGACGCCACGGGAGTGCAGCCAGTCCGTCCACGCCGGCCCGCGCGCCTCGCGCATCACGACGCCGCGGGCGTGGACGCGGCCCGACTCGCTCCGCTCCGGCGCAACGCCGTAGTTGCCGACCATCGGCGCCGTGAACGCGACCACCTGCTCGGCGAAGCTCGGATCGGTGACGATCTCCTGGTAACCCGTCATCGCCGTCGTGAAGACGGCCTCCCCGAAGGCGAAACCCGGCGCGCCGACCGACTCGCCCCGGAAGACGGTGCCGTCCTCGAGCGCGAGGAAGCCCGGGCGGCTCACTGCCCGTCCTCCACACGCGCGCGAACCAGTGCGGACAGCCAGCGCGCGGCTTCGGGCTTCGAGACCCAGTCGCCCGTCTCGAGCCAGCGCCAGGTGCGGACGGTGTTCAGCACGGCGTTGCGCGTGCCCGGCTCCTCCCCGGCGTGCCAGTCGAGCGACGCCTTCAGCGCTGCGAGGATCTCGGCGCGCGGGACAGGCGGGAACGACGCGGCCCAGTCGGGCCCCAGGAGCGTGATTGCGCTTCGCTCGGCGATCGCGCGGTCGAGGACGAACCAGAAGCCCGGATCGTCTCCGGCGAAGCCGACGTGCTCGGTCATGCCCGGGCCGGTGTTGACGTTCAGCGCGACGCGGCCACCTGCGTACCCGACGAGCTCGAGCCCGCGCGCCGGCGCGAAGTCGAGCGCGCGGACGCGGTCGGCCAGCGCCCGGAGCTCGTCGCGCGGGGGCTCCCCGCGCAGCACGACGACCAGGTCGAGGTCGCTCGAGCCGGCCTCGAAGCCGCCGGTCGCGACCGAGCCGATCGCGTAGGCCGCCTCGACGGCGTCGCCGAGCGCCGCGACAACGTCGTGCGCGGTGTCGAGAGCGGTTCGCTCCGCCACAGCGCTCACCCGAACGCCACCCGGCCGGCGGCGACCGTGAGCAGGATCCGCGAGCGCAGCCGCTCGCCCAGCAGCCACGAGTTGGCCGAGCGCGACCGGAAGCCGCGCTCCTCGACCGTCCACTCCGCCTGAGGGTCGATGAGCACGAGGTTCGCCGGTGCGCCGACCGCGATCGCCGGCTCGTCGAGGCCGTAGATGCGCGCGGGCCCCGCCGACATGCGCTCGAGCAGCGTCTCGAGCGGCAGGAGCCCCGGCTCGACGAGGTGCGTGTAGAGCGCGGCGAACGCGGTCTCGAGGCCGGTCACGCCGAACGGCGCCGCCTCCCAGGGCACTTCCTTCTCGTGACGCGCGTGCGGCGCGTGGTCGGTCGCGATCGCGGCGATGGAGCCGTCGCGGAGCCCGCCCAGCAGCGCCTCGCGGTCCTCGGCGCTCCGGAGCGGCGGGTTCATCTTCAGGTTCGCGTCGAGCGAGCGCGCGGCTTCGTCGGTCAGGACGAGGTGGTGCGGCGTCACCTCGCCCGACGCGCGGATCCCGGCGAGCTGTGCGTTGCGCAGGGCGTCGACGGACTCGCGGGCCGAGAGGTGCAGCAGGTGCAGCGGCCGGCGCTCGTACGCAGCGAGCGCGAGGTCGCGCTCGACCATCAGGCTCTCGGCGACCGACGGGTAGCCGGTCAGCCCTAGCTGGGCCGAGACCTCCCCCTCGTGCATCTGGCCGTCGCGCGAGAGCGTCGTCTCCTCGCAGTGCACGGCGACGGTGCGGCCGGCGACGGCGCTGTACTGCAGCGCGCGGCGCATGAGGCCGGGCGACTCGACCGGGCGGCCGTCGTCCGTGAAGCCGGCGGCGCCCGCGTCGGCGAGCTCGGCCATCTCGGTGAGCTCGGCGCCCTGCTGCTCCTTGGAGATGGCGGCGAGGAACCCGACCGGGATCTCGGCCGTGCGCCCCGCGTCGTCGATCAGCGAGCCGAGCACCGCCGCCGAGTCGACGATCGGCTCGGTGTTCGGCATGGCGAGGATCGCGCAGTAGCCACCCGCCGCGGCTGCCTGTGTGCCGGTCGCGATCGTCTCCTCGTCCTCGCGGCCGGGCGTGCGCAGGTGGACGTGCGGGTCGACGAACGCCGGGGCGAGCAGCAACCCTTCGCCCTCGACCACGCGGTGCCCGTTCGCGTCCAGGTTCTCGCCGAGCCCGGCGATCGTGCCGCCGTCGACGCGCACGTCGATCGTCGCGTCCACACCGTGCGCCGGGTCGAGCACCCGCGCGCCTCGGATCACCAGGTCGGCCGCCGGGCCCTCGCGCATCGTCAGCATCAAGCCACCTCCTCGACCGCCGCGACTTCCACCGCGACGGGTCCGTGGGTCAGCAGGTCGTAGAGCACCGCCATCCGCGTCACGAGGCCCGCGCGCACCTGCTCGACGATCAGCGCGTCGGCCGCGTCGGCGACCGCGCCGTCGATCTCGACGCCGCGGTTCATCGGCCCCGGATGCATGACCTTCTGCCCCGGCCGCAGCCGCTCGGCGGTCACGCCCCAGCGCGCCGTGTACTCGCGCAGGCTCGGGACGTAGTTGGCGCCCTCCTGCATCCGCTCTCGCTGCATCCGGAGCACGTAGACGACGTCTGCGTGGGCGAGCATTCCGATGTCCGTGGTCGTCTCGCAGCCGAGCGACTCGATCCCGCGCGGCAAGAGCGGCGGCGGGCCGACCAGCGTCACGCGCGCGTCCATCAGCACGAGAGCCTGCACGAGCGAGCGCGCGACGCGCGAGTGCAGGACGTCGCCGACGATCGCCACGTGCAGGCCTTCGATCTGCCCGCACGCCCGCTCGAGCGTGTAGAGGTCGAGGAGCGCCTGCGTCGGGTGCTGGTGCTTGCCGTCGCCCGCGTTCACGACGTGCGCTCCGGTGTGGCGCGCGACGAGCTGCGGCGCGCCGATGTGCGGGTGGCGGATGACGATCACGTCCGGGTCGTAGGCCGCGATTGTGAGCGCCGTGTCCTTGAGCGACTCGCCCTTGTCCACGGAGGAGCCGGCCGCCTTGATCGACATCGTGTCGGCCGAGAGGCGCTTGGCGGCGAGCTCGAAGCTCGACGACGTGCGGGTGGACGACTCGTAGAAGAGGTTCACGACCGTGCGGCCGCGGAGCGTGGGCAGCTTCTTCATCTCGCGCTCGAGCGAGCGGGCGAACGAGCGGGCGGTCGCGAGCAGCCGCTCGACGTCGTCGCGCTCGAGGTCGTCGACCGAGATGAGGTGCCGGCGGGCCGGCTCGGCAGGCGGGAACAGCTCGTCCCGCACGAGATGGATGTCAGCCATGGTGGGTCTCCTCCGGAGTGGAGAGCAGGAGCACGCGGTCGACCTCGTCGACCTCGACGAGCTGCACCTGGACGCGCTCGCCGCGTGCCGTCGGCAGGTTCTTGCCGACGTAGTCGGGGCGGATCGGGAGCTCGCGGTGGCCGCGGTCGGCGAGCACGGCGAGCTGGACGCGGGCCGGGCGGCCGTAGTCGAAGAGCCCGTCGATGGCCGCGCGGATCGTGCGGCCGGTGTAGAGGACGTCGTCGACGAGCACGATCGTCTTGCCCTCGAGCGGGAAGTCGAGCTTCGTGTCGCGGACGAGCGGCTGGGCATGCAGCGGCGCCTCGCCACGCGAGCGCACGTGCACGTCGTCGCGGTGGAACGTGATGTCGAGCGTCCCGAGGTCGACGGTCTCGCCGCTGAAGTCCTCGATCAGGCGGCGGAGGCGCTGCGCGAGCGGGACGCCGCGCCTGTGGATGCCGACCAAGGCCACCTCGGCGACGTCGGTGCGCTCGATGATCTCGTGCGCGATCCGCGAGAGCGTCCGCGAGATGGCCTCCTCGTCGAGGAGCAGCTTCTTCTCGGCTTCCAGGCTGATCTGACTCACCGGCCGCGCGCAGTCGCGAGCCGGGTCCGGGCGTGGGTCATCGTTCGTCTCCTTTCCGGCCTCACAGGACCGGGTTAAGGGGTCGGTGCGCGGCGGAGCATATCCGCGCCGGTCGGACGGAGTAGATTCGCCGGCGTGCCGCCTCCCCGCCGGTTCGAGGCCCGCGACCTTCTCCGCCAGGTGCTGCTCAGCCACCCGGCCGTGGCGCCGGACGGATCGCAGGTCGCCTACACGCGCCGGACGGTCGAGGGCGGCGAGTACCGCTACCGGATCTTCGTCGTGCCCTGGCGCGGCGGCCGGCCGCGGCGGCTCACGGGCGGGCCGGTCGACCTCGCTCCGCGCTTCTCGCCGGACGGCTCGCGGCTCCTGTTCCTGTCGAACCGCTCCGGCCGGACGCAGCCGTGGGTGCTCACGCTGGACGGCGGCGAGGCGGAGCAGCTGGCCGAGCTGGACGGCGACATGGCGGCCGCGGAGTGGTCGCCCGACGGTCGCCGGGTCCTCCTGCTGGCGCCGAGCGGGGAGCAGCGGTTCGTCGTCGGCGACCCGGAGAGCCCGGTCGCGCGGCGCATCACCGACCTCAACTGGCGGCTCGACATGGTCGGGCTGCGCGACCAGTTCACGAGCGCGTGGGTCGTCTCCGCGGGCGGCGGCCGGCCGCGGCGAGTCACCGACGCGTCATACGAGGTGCTGGGCGCCGCCTGGCATCCGGATGGGAAGCGGATCGGCGTGCTCGCCGACCGCACCGAGCAGGCGGGAATCTGGGAGAAGCCGCAGCTCTGGACGGTGCCCGCCGACGGCGGCACGCCCCGCCTCGCGGCGCGCCTGACGCAGGAGATCGCCGCTGCGCGCTGGTCGCCGGGCGGGACACTGGCGCTGCTCGGGTCCGACGCCGCGACGGACGACGGCGGCGAGAACCTGACCCTGCACGTGGGAGGCCGCCGGCTCGCGGCCGGCCTCGACCGGACGCTCTTCAACGCCACCGCCGGCGACCTCGTCGACCTGACGGCGCGCTTCCCGCCGCCGCTCGAATGGCTCGACGACCGGATGCTCGTGACCCTCGTCGCCGACGAGGGCCGCGCCTTGCCGTACCGGTTCGGCCGCGACGGCTCGTACGCGGCGCTCGCGGGCGGCGAGGTCGTCGCCTACGGGCTCGGGACGGGCGGCGGGAGCGTCGCGGTGGCCGCGTGCGTCGACGGGCAGGCGGGCGAGATCTACGCCGTCGAGGAGGGCCGGCTACGCGCCCTCACACGCGACGGGAGCCGCTGGTTCCGGCCGTTCGTCCGCGAGCCCGAGCGCGTGCGCGCCAAGGTGCGCGGCGGGCCGGTCGTCGAGGGCTTCCTCTGGCGCGCGCGGGGCCGGCAGCGCGGGCTCGTGCTCCACGTGCACGGCGGGCCGCACCTCGCCCACGGGCCGGTGCCGTGGATCGAGATGACGGCGCTCGCCGACGCGGGCTTCCACGTCATCGCCGCCAATCCCCGCGGCTCGGTCGGCTACCCGGAGGAGTACGCCAGGGCGATCGCCGGCGCGTGGGGCGAGGTCGACCAGGCCGACTTCCTGCGGCTCGTCGACTGGGCGGTCGCCGAAGGGCTGACCGAGCGCAGCCGCGTCGGCGTGCTCGGGCTCTCGTACGGCGGCTTCATGGTCACGTACCTGATGGGGCGGCACCCGGGCCGGTTCGCCGCCGGCGTGGCGGAGAACCCGGTCACGGATCACCTGGCCGAGTACGGGAACGCGGACGCCGGCGTCGACATCGGCCGCCTCGCGGTCGGCGCGGAGCCGTGGGAGGACGGCGAGCGGATGCGGGCGCTGTCGCCCGCCGCGCAGATCCACCGCAACGAGGCGCCGCTGCTCCTGCTCCAGTGCGAGGGCGACCTGCGCTGCCCGCCGGTCAACAGCGAGATCGTGTTCGCGATCCTGCGCTCGCTCGGCCGCCCGGTCGAGCTGGTGCGCTACCCGGAGGAGTTCCACCTGCTGTTCGCGGTCGGCCGCCCCGACCGGCGCGTCGACCGCGTCGAGCGGATCGTCGACTGGTTCCGCCGCTACCTCTAGCGCGGCCGGCTCGGGTTCTGGACGACGGCTCCGAACCGCCTGGCAGGCGCCAGCCGCCTGCCGCCGACACAGGTGCGCGTCTCGACGTTGCAGGTGGCGAAGAGCGAGAACGGGATCTGGTCGTCGCGCTCTACAGCGTCGACGCGAACCGCGACGGTGCGCGGACCCACAAAGACCGCGGCGGACGGGAACCCGCCGCGGAAGCGGCTTGCGGTGAGCGCGAGATCGAGACGAAGGACTCGATCGACGGCGAGTGACCGCGGACCGACACGGAGCACTACGAGTGCATCCTGCGTCGACAGCACAACGCGGTCGCCTGCCCACGCCCCGACACCTCCGACAAAGACCTGCTCGCCTCGGGCACCCAGGATGCGCCCGACCTCGCCGATCGGCAGCGACGCCAGCACGCGTCCGTCGCGTACGCGGATGACGCGGAGTACCTGCGGGTGGCCCGTCCCTAGTTCTGCCGCGGCACCGACGATGCGCTGTCCGTCGGGGCTGAGCGCACTGAATCCGCCGGGGAGCCTGCGTGCCCGGTGCGGGCCTGCGAGGGCATACAACCCCGCCGGGAGACCCGTGCGCGGAACGAGGTTCGCCGGCCTCGAGGTGACGAGTAGCTCGTTCCCTGCCCAGCCTTGCACGACGTAGATCCCGGGCGGGCCGTCCGTCCACTGGACGGCCTTCGCGCCGAGCGAGCGGCGAACGACCACCTGTCCGTAGTAGCCGCCGGGCAGGCCGCGAGGCTGGCTCCCCCGGTAGACCGGCTCGGTCGCGCGCATGTACGCGAGCCCCACACCGCGCTGCCAGGCGAACGATTGTGCGCCGCGCTCGAGTAGCCGATCGCGTCCCGTGCGGCGGTCGTAGATCCGCAGCGTCGGCGCACCCAGGCTTGGGCGTCCTTCCCATGCGTGGTAGACGAGGTAGCGGCCGTCAGGAGAGCTGATCGCGAGCGGTAACTCGGTGCCGAGCAGCGGTGCACGGAGTGGTACCCGGAGGTGCGCGATCCGGGTGCCGCCCCGGTAGAGGCCGTCGCCGTACACGTACGTGACCGGTGCACGCTCGGCGGGCGGCGGAACGACGGCCGGGCCGCTCGACACGTCGAGCCAGCTCACGAGGCGGCTGTCGAGGCCCGACGCTGGGAGCGCGACGGCGAGCGCGGCGAGGACCGCCAAGACGAGCGCCCCTGTCCGCATGCGGCTGCGGCGGGCACGCCGCTCAACGTCGCTCCAGTCGGCACCGCCGAGCGGATCGGCCATCTGTCCCAGCCGGGCGACGAGCTCGTGGTCGGACGAGGCGCTCATGCGTCGACTCCTTCCGGCTGCAGCGCGGCGGCGAGCTGGGCGTGCGCGGCTGCCAGCGCCGCGCCGACGGTTCCCTCGCTGATCCGGCACGCCTCGGCGATCTCGGCGTAGGACAGGTCGCCGAAGTAACGCAGGAACACGATCAGGCGCCGCCGGGGCGGAAGGCGGCGGATGGCGGCCGCCAGGAGGGGATCCCGCTGGGACGCGACAAGCTCGGTTCGGACTGTCTCCGGCCGCGGCTCGTGGCGTCGTCGGAGGTCGCGCGAGCTGTTGAGCACGATCCGCCAGACCCACGCCTCGGGCGAGGCTCCTCGGCACTGGCGCCGCTTGCGCAAGGCACGCGCGAAGCCCTCCTGCACGGCGTCATGCGCCAGCTGGTCGTCGCCGGTCAGCGCGCCGATCGCGCAGCGGAAGCCCTCGTACCGCCTGCGGTACACGTCCTCGAGCTCCTCGCGCGACAACGCCACGACCAGAGACGTCCTACCCCGCGCGAATCTTTATCGCACGGCTCATGCGTCCGGGTTGGCCGCCTCGAACCGCGGCGCACCGTCGTCCGGGACAGAGTCCCAGGGCGCGCGTGAAGCGACGAACGAGTGGTACTGCGGCCGGATCTGCGGGTCGTCGTCGAGCGCGCCGAGCCGGACGGACACCTCGTCGCCGTCGGGCCAGGTGCCGCCGAAGAGGCTCGAGCCGCACTCGGAGCAGAACGCCTTCACGGCACCGCCGTCAGGGCGGTGGACGCGGATCAGCTCCTCGCCGGCGAGCAGGTGGAAGCGCTCGCGCGGGATGCGGCCCTGGACGAGGCCGATCGAGCCTGAGTGCTTTCGGCAGCGCGAGCAGTGGCAGACGTTCGCGCGCCGGAACGGCAGCTCGACCTCGAAGCGCACGCCGCCGCAGAGGCAGCTCCCGCGCGCCGTCGCCACGTCAGGCCTCGACCGGATCGGGTGTCGCGCGGATTCGTGCAGGCTGCTCGGCCCGGCTGAGCGGGCGAAGCGTCAGCACGCCAAGCAGTGGCAGGACGGCCAGCAGCGCGAAGCCGGCCCGCCAGGACGTGCCCGCGACGAGCGCGGCGAACGGTGCCGGTGCGATGGCGCAGCCGATCGCGAGCGCCGTCTGCTGGAAGCCGAGTGCCGCGCCAGCCTGGCCGCGGCCCGCGAGCTCGGCGGCGGCCGTGAACGACAGCCCGTTCCAGCTCGACGACAGCGCGCCGGCTGCGGCCAGCGCCGGCACGAGCAACCAGCTCGATGCGTCCGCCAGGAGCGCGGCCAGCGTGATGGCACCGGTCAGCACGACGCCGACGGCGACCAGCGGGACGATTCGCGTCGCCAGCCGGTCGGAGAGGAACCCGAGCGAGATGCGCAGGGCGCCGCCCACGATGCTCACGACGGCGAGCACTGCGGCAGCGGCAGCGACGGAGAAGCCGCGCTCGTCGTGCAGGTACACGACGAGGAAGCTCGTCGAGCACGACCTGCGCGATGACGTAGAGCGTGCTGCCGGCGGACAGCCGCCAGAGGCGCCGGTCGTGCAGCGGGCGCGACGGGTCGCCGACCTCGAGCACCTCGCGCGGCGGGTCGCGCAGGAGCACGACGCCCACCGCTGCGCCTGCGAGGCAGCCGATTCCCAGCGCGGCGAGCCCGGCCGCCAGCCCGCCGGCCGCGACGATCGGCGGCAGCGCGAGCGCGGCGACGGCCCACCCGAGCGGCACCGCCGTCTGCCGGATCCCGAGCGCCAGCCCGCGCTGCTCGGCGGCGAACCAGCCCATGACCGCACGGCCGCTGGCTGCGCTGACGCTCGCCCCGAACATCCCCGCGAGCGTGAGCAGCGCGAAGACGACGCCGTAGGGCGGCAGCGTCGCGGCGGCCACGAACGCCAGCCCGGCCGCGCCGAGCCCGAGCGCCACGACGACACGCTCACCGACCCGGTCGGTGAGCAGCCCCCACGCGAGCAGCGTCAGCACCATCCCGCCGCTTGCCGCGGCGAGCAGGACGCCCACCTGCGTCAGCGACAGCCCGTACTCGGAGCGCAGCTGCGGGACGAGCACGGCGACGCCGGTGCCGAGCGCCGAGTAGGCGGCCTGCGCCGTCACGCCCGCGCCCAGAACGACCCACCGGTACCGCCCCACGCCGCCACGCTACCCGCAGTACGGTCCCGCGATGCAGGCGCTGCGCGACCACGTCGAGCGCTTCAACGCCGCGGTACGGAGCGGCGACTTCGGGGCCATGCTCGCCCACTACGACGACGACGCAGAGCTCGTCTTCGTCGGCATCCCGGTCGGCCCGTTCCACGGCCGCGAGGCAATCGAGGAGGCGTATCTCGTGCGGCCGCCCGACGACGAGATCCTGCTGCTGGACGAGCGGGAAGACGGCGGCGAGCTGGTCGGCGGATACGCATGGCGGCGCGAGCCGGACGTCCGCGCCGGCGAGTTGCGGCTCACGGTCGTTGGCGGGCGGACGAGGAGGCTCGTCGTCAGCTTCGACTAGCGCAGGTAGCCGGTCCTGCGCAGGAACGCGCGCAGCTTCGTCACGTATTGCGCGCCGACGGGCTCCAATGGCAACTCGCCTTCGCCGAGGCTGAGCTCGCCTGCCTTCAGCGCCGCGTTGATCCGGGCGAAGGCATAGCTGCAACGGCGGAGCAGGCATTCGTCGGCCGCCCAGCCCGCGAGCAGGCCGCGGATCGCCGCGTGGTCGCGCTTCTTGCGCTCCTTGAGGTAGTAGCCAAACGTCTCCTTCGCGTCCGCGCGGACGAGGGCCGGGTAGTTGCGCGTCACATCACGCATTACTCCGGCCCGCCATTCGAAGATCGCGGGCGGCGGCACCGAGTAGACGAAGGGGCCAAAGACGTAGGCGAACCGCTCGTCTCGGGCCGACAACTCGGGGATCCCATCGCCGTCCAGGTCGCGCAGCCGATAGCCGAAGTCGCCGAAGTACTCGACCGTCCGGCGGTACGACGCGCCGTCCCAGCGGTAGAAGGCCGTGACGACGCAGCAGTGCGCGCCGCCGGTGTAGAGGTCGAGGACGACCTCCGGCTCGCCGTCGCCGTCGAGATCGCGAACGACAGGTGGCCCCGGGACCGACCACGGGCCCGGCACCCACGCAGCGCAGCCGGTGCCGCATGACACCTTTCGCAAAGGCACGTTCAAGGCTGCCGCGCTGGCCCGGTCGATCCGCAACCGCACGTGCGAGTACATCCGCTGTACGACGCGGTAGGTCAGCGTCGCGGTGACCTCGCCCGAGTGCGCCGTCTTCGTGACGTCACGCGCGTGCGCGCTCGTGGGAAGCAGGCCCGCGGCGAGGCAGGCGGCGAGGAGCGCGTAGCGCACGGCTACTCGGAGACGATCTCGTCCGGCTCGGTCATCGCCTCGATCGCCTCCTGGGCGGCCTCGAGGGACGACTCCGGGACGAGCACCTTCTGCGGCGCGTCCTCGGTCTCGCGCGGGTGATGCTCGACGGCCGGCTGCAGCGCCGACTGGATGCCGGCGGCGGTCAGGATCGACTGCAGCTCCTCCGCCTCGCCGATGTCTTCCGCCACCGCCAGCTGAACCATGTCGCTCATCGGGACGCCTCCTCCACTCTGGGCACCGCCGCCAGTTCGGCGACCGCGCCCGGCTCCTGGTCGAGCGCCCCTCCCTTGTGGAGGCGCGGCCTGCCCCGCTCCTCGAACGGGATCTCGATCGTATCGAAGTCCTTCGGCACGACCGTCTCGGCGAAGACGGTGCGCGCCTCGCGCGCGACCTGGCCGCCGCCGTACCGGCTCGAGATGTGTGTCAGCGCGAGGAGCTGCACGCCGGCGTCGCGCGCCAGCTTGGCCGCGCCGGTCGCGGTCGAGTGCATGGTCTCGCGCGCCCGCTCCTCCTCGTCGCTCAGGAACGTGGCCTCGTGGACGAGCACGTCCGCCCCGCGCGCGATCTCGGCGACGGTCGCGGACGGCGCCGAGTCGCCCGCCACGACGACCTTGCGTCCCGGCCGCGGCGGCCCGAGCACGTCCTCGGGAGCGACCGTCCGCCCGTCGACGACCACCGCCTGCCCGTCCTGGAGCAGGCCGCGCTCGGGCCCGTTGGGAACGCCGAGCGCGTCGGCGGCGGCCACGTCGAAATGCCCCGGCCGCGTGTGCTCCAGAAGCGCATAGCCCACGGCCGGTGCGCCGTGCTGGACGTCGAAGATGACGAGGTCGTACCTGTCGCGCTCCAGTACGTCGCCGGCGCGCAGGGTGACGAGCTCGTAGTCGTACGTCAGCCGCCCGAACACGCGCCGCAGCGCCGCAAAGAGGTCATCGAGCCCGGGAGGGCCGTAGATCGTCAGCGGCACCTCGCGCCCGCGCAGCGCGAACGTCTTCATCATCCCCGGCAGGCCGAGGTAGTGATCGGCGTGGTAGTGCGTGAGGAAGACCTCGCGCAGGTCGACGAGCCCGACATTCGAGCGGAGGAGTTGGCGCTGCGTGCCCTCGCCGCAGTCGATCAGCAGCCGCTCCCCGCCCCGCCGCACGAGCAGCGCCGACGGACCGCGCTGGGCGGTCGGCGCCGACGCCGCGGTTCCCAGGAACACGAGATCCAGGTCCACGCGGCGAGTGTAAGCGCGTCAGGAGGGCTCAGCGACGTGCCGGCGTTCCCTCCCTAAGGCAGCGTCAGCTTGTCGCCCGGCTGGAGCCCGGCCCGCACCTGCGGGTTCCGCTGCTCGATCCGCCAGATCGCCTTGCGCGTGTCGCCGGCGTAGCGGGACGCGGCGATCGACCAGAGCGAGTCGCCCGGCTTCACGACGTAGTGCCGTGCGGGCTGCGCGCTCTCGGACGGCCGCGCCACCCAGCCGACTGCGGCGGCGGCGAGGACGGTCATGATGAGGATCTTTGCGAACATGTGTTCGCCACCGTACAGCGAACACGCGTTCGTGTCAAGCGCTCAGTGCTTGCGCTTGACAGCCTGCTTCTTCTTCGCCGGCACCGGCTTCTTCTTGGGCGGGAGGGGCCCGAGCCGGAACGACGGCCCGAAGACGACGGACGCCCGAGCCGGGTTCATCTCCGCGGCGAGCCTGATCGCGTAGGCGTAGTAACCGGGCTTCAGGCGCGTCTGGCGGAACGTGACCGTCCGCCCCCACGGCGCCTTCGTCCGCCCCGTGAGCCGGAGCGCCGCCTTCACGCCGCCAGGACGGCTCGAGAGGGTGCGTGTGACGAGCGACTTCCACTTCGCCGACGGCTTGGCGGCCGTCTGGCGGAAGAGCCCGGCCACGAAGTTCGCGTTCTCTGCGTTCGTGAGCGAGAAGCCCCACTTGCGGAAGCGCGCGTCCATGACCTTGCGGCGGTCGAACTTCGCCTTCACGCCGACGACGCCCGTGACGTGCGACCACGTGACGGGCGTGCCGGCGCAGGCGCCCTTCGACGTGGCGAGCTCCGACTTGACCGCGTCGTACGAGGGCCGCCGGGTCCCGTCGGCGCGCAGGATCCCCGCCTGCCAGCGCGACAGGTCGGTCTCGTCCTCCAGCCCAAAGAAGAGCAGGGAGCGCACGGACGGGTCGCAGGCCAGCAGCCGGATTGCCTGCGTGTAGTCGAATGCCTGCCTCGTCTCGTCGGTGGTCGTCACGTTCTCCTTGCCGGTGTAGGCGCCCTCCATGCCCGGGAGCACGCCGACCTGCCAACCGACCTCGGCGATGCGCAGCTTCAGCGACGGGAGCACCACCGACCGGCTCGGTTCCGCGAAGGTCGCCTGCGCCGTGCCGTTGAACGCGTCCCACACCGCCTGCTTGACGCGTGGAAGGTCGGCGAGCCCCGCCTTCGGCCACGAGTACGGGACGCCGAATGGCTGCACGTCCTGTTCCGGGTACGCGTGGAAGGCGAGCTCGTCCATGATCGGGAGCGTCCGCCCGCTCGCCCGGTACGCCGCCCCCAGGTCGCGGAGGCAGCGTACGGGCGAGGTCGACGGGTTGTCCGGAGCAATCGGGTTGTCGTTGCCGCGCGGCGAGAGGCCGAGGCCGATGACGGTGATCGCCGGGCTGACCGCCTTGAGCGCGTCGTAGGAGGCCGCGAGCAGCGGCTCGTACGACGCGCAGGCGAGCGGCGCGCCCGTCGCCGTGAACTGCGGCCGCCAGAACTGCGGCTGGTTCGGCTCGTTGCCGACGACGAAGTCGGTGACCTGCGGGTAGGTGCGCGCCAGCTCGGCCAGGAACGCCGCGAACTGGCCGACAACCGCCGGGTTGTCGGCGACCGCGGTCGGGCGGCCGGGATAGACGGCGAGCACCACGCGGATGCCGGCCGCCGAAGCCCGCGGGACGAAACGGTCGAGCCTGGCCTGCGACGGGATCGTGGCTGGGTTGTCCGGATCCCACACGACGGAGACGCGGTTCTCGGTGAAGCCGACATCGGCGAGCGTGGCGACGAAGGCCGCGCCGCCGTCTGACGAGTCGCGGCCCAGGTCGTCGGTGACGCCCACCCCGAGGCCGGCGCCGGCAGCGCCTGGGAGGGCCAGAGCGGCAAGCGCAGCCGCGAGCAGCACGAAACGTCTCACGGAGTGCCAATCGGCGCGGGCCACGGGGGGCTTGAGCATCCCATCTCAGACGCGCAAAGTGCGAGGTTCTTACGGCAGCGCGGCGAGGACGGCATCGAGCAGTCGCCCGGGGCCGAAGCGGACCGGATCGTCCGATGGGAGCCCCGTGACGGCGGCCGCGTCCGCGACGGCAGCAGCCGCCGCGGCGTCGTCGAGGCCGCGCGTGTTGACCGCGACGGCGGCGACCCGCGCAGGCCGCGCGGGCAGGGAGATCGCCTCGTGCAGCCGGACGAGCGCGTCGAGCGGCGGGATCGGGTGGCCGGGGCAGCCCTCGATCTCGGTCGAGCCCGCGCGATGGCACAGGACGTATGCGTGCGGAGCCGAGCCGTGGATCAGCCCGAGCGTCACGCCCGAGTACAGCGGGTGGATGAGCGAGCCCTGGCCCTCGACCCAGAGCAGCTGCCCGCCGCGCTCTGCGCCCTCGACGACGATCTGCTCGGCCGCGCCCGCCAGGAAGTCGGAGACGACCGCGTCGACGGCGATCCCCCAGCCCGCGATCGCCATCCCGGTCTGGCCGGTCGGGACGAAGACGGAGTCGAGCCCGCGCTCGCGCGCCGCGCGGTCGAGCTCGAGCGAGACGGTCATCTTCCCGATCGCGCAGTCGGACCCGACGGTGAGCACGATCTGCGCGTCGACCTCGAGGTTCGCGCCGGTCGGCACGTTGAGCCCCGAGGGCGGGCGGCGCAGGTCGCGGAGCTCGACGCCGTGCTCGCGGGCGAGCGCGCCCAGCTCCGGGTCGTCGGCCATGAACTCGTGCAGCCCGTTCTCGACGTCGAGGCCGGCGCGGATCGCCTCCGCGAGCAGGGCGCGCCAGGCGGGCGGGAAGCGACCGCCCTGGGTCGCGACGCCCACGAGCGCGGTGTCCGGGTCGTACGCCAGCCCGTCGGCGATCGTGCCGACGACCGGGATGCCCTTGTGCGTCTCCCCCGGCCGCTCCGAGTCGACGATCGCGACGACCGGGTCGAGCCCGTAGTCGACGACGCCCCGCATCGTCTTGCCGTAGTGCGGGTCGCCGCTCTTGGCCTCCGCGAGGATGAGGTAGCGCTTCATCGGGCGGCCTACGCTCGCACGGCGGCCGGCTCGACGCCGAGGCCGGGCCGGTCGGGCGGAACCTGGACGCCGTCGACGAGCTCGACGCCCGGGCACGGGTCCTCGGCGAGCAGCAGGTTCCCGTCGAGGTCGACGTGGTCGCAGAGGCTGGCCACGACGCAGCCGGCGGAGATGCCGAGCCCCGACTCGACCATGCAGCCGAGCATCACGCCGAGCCCGAGCGCGCGGGCCGCGTGCGCCATGCGCACGGCCTCGCGGATGCCGCCCGACTTGGCGAGCTTGATCGTGATCCCGTGCGCGCGCTCGGCGCAGGCGGCGACATCGCCGAGCGTGTGGCAGTCCTCGTCGACGTAGATCGGGAGCGGCGAGCGACGCTTCAGCTCCGGCCCGCCCGGGCTTCCGGCCGGCAGCGGCTGCTCGCAGTACTCGACGCCGAGGTCGGCCAGCTGCGGCAGCGAGTCGAGTGCCTCTTCAAGCGTCCACCACTCGTTGACGTCGACCTGCATCGGCACCGCGGTGACACCGCGCACGGCGCGCACGCGCTCGACGTCGAGGCCGTCACCGCCGCCGAGCTTCAGCTTCAGCCGCCGGAACGGCGCGCCCGTGCGCTCGGCCTTGCGCGCCATCGCATCCGGGTCGTCGAGTGGGATCGTCCAGGACGTCGGCGGGCCCGTGCGGCGCAGGCCGAGCAGCCGCCAGACCGGCACGCCGGCGAGCCGGCCGCAGAGGTCGTGCAGCGCGGCGTCGATCGCCGCGCGGGCCGCGTGCTGCTCGCCGCCGAGCCGCTCCTCGATCTCGTCGAGCGCGAACGGGTCGTCGCCGAGCGCCCCTGCGACCTGGTCGACGAACGCGAGCGCCGAGGCGGCCGTCTCGTCGTAGCGCTCGATCGGCGCCGCTTCGCCCCAGCCGGTCTCGCCGGCGTGCTCGACCGAGACGTAGACGACCTCGGCGGTCTCCGTAGAGCCCCGGGCGATGGTGAAAACCTCCGCGAGGTCGAGCGTCGCGATGCGGGCCGCCACCTGCACGCGCTCACCCTACTGGGGGTCGAGGCGCCCCCCGAAAGGGGATACCCCCGGGCGAAAGGGGTGCAAGTCAGGAGGACAGCATGAACGCACGCTCCAGGCGGCTGGCCGCGGTCGCCATCGCTGCGCTAATCGCCGCACTGCTCACCGCAGGAACTGCCTCGCCCGCGCGGGCGCCGCACGTGAAGGGGACCCAGGCGCTCGTCAGCTGCATCAACGCGAGCACGCCGCAGCTGAACCGCTTCAGTGCGATCAGCCGCGTGACCTACGGGATCTCTGCCCGCGGCGAGCGGGTCGAGCCGGATCTCGGCCAGCTCCCGGGCGACCTGCCCGCGTCCGCCAAGGGCAAGGCCGGCAAGAGCTTCAGCGCAACCGTCCCCGTGTTCTTCCACGTCATCACCGACGGGAGCCTCGGGAACGTCTCGAGCAAGGTCATCAGCGACCAGCTCCAGGTCCTGAACATGTCGTTCGCCGGTTTCTACGGCGGCGCGAAGTCGGGGTTCAAGTTCACGCTCGCGGGCGTCGACCGGACGAACAACGCCGACTGGTACAACGCGAGCTCGAGCTCGAACGCCGCCCGCGACATGAAGCGCGCGCGCTGCACACCGGCGGCCCGAACACGCTCAACGTCTACACGGCGACGGCCGGCTGCCCCGCCGGCAAGGACACGTGCCCGAAGGATCCGGGCCTCGACCCGATCCACAACTTCATGGACTACTCGTACGACGCCTGCTACCAGGAGTTCACGGCCGGCCAGGTCCAGCGCATGCGCGACGCCTGGCTGCTGTACCGGGCGCCGTAGCCGCTTCCGGGCGGGCCGGGTCTTCCCGGCCCGCCCGATACACTCAGGGCTCCCCGCGCCAGTAGCTCAGGGGATAGAGCGCGCGCCTCCGGAGCGCGAGGTCGCAGGTTCGATTCCTGCCTGGCGCACTTCTCTCTGACCGCCGTGACGGCGGCTTTACGCCGATTCGATCGCCTTGAGCGGTGCGCGACCGCGCCGAACGAGGTAGATCGGGAAGGCGATGATCCACAGCAAGAGTGTTCCGATGACCCACTTCGTCGTGCTGTTTGCGAAGCGGTCATTGCTGAAGTCGCGCCGGCTGGAGTCGAAGCCGACCCAGACTGCGGACGCGACGGTGACAGCGAGTCCAACCATCTGTATGCCCATGCAGGGACTATCGGTGGTTCGCACCCACACCTGAACCCGTCGCCCCGGGCCGGGTACGGCCAGTTGAGCCACGCGAGGCGTCGAGGCAAGTTGTTGCAGATCTTCCAGCGTGTTATAGGCTGGGACGGGCGACCGTGCGGAGCGTCGCGAAACCCCGACGGTCTAGGTCCGAGATCCGCCCGCAACGGACGTCGCAGTGGCCTGCAGCGGGTGAGAGCATCGTCCCGTGCCGCTCAGGCGGCACGCCATCGAGCTTCGTACTGTTCGTTCGCGCGGCCTCCGGGCCGGCGCTCCAGGCGCCGCACTCGCGAGGCTCCTCGCCGGGGGGAGAGGGAGGGGCAACGAAACATGGAGGCACATGAACTCGACGACCTGGAGGCCCGCGTCGACGCGCTCAGCGCGCACGTCGACCGCCAGGACAAGCTGATCGAGCGAATCACGGTGAGCCTGTACGACGTGGTCAAGGCGGTCAGGGACGCGGGAGGCGGCAAGCCCGACCAGCCTCACGCGGCGCCGACACCGCGACGCCGCGACGAGCCGGTCGTCGATCTCGTCGATTACGCACGGAGCAAGGTCCAACAGGGCTGAGAGCGCGTCAGAGGAGCGCCGCGAGGGCGGCCTCGAGCGCTTGCAGATCGTCGCGCGTGTTATAGGCCTGCACGGAGATGCGGAGGAGCGGGCGCCCGTCCCACTCCTCCGCCACGACCTCGATGCGGTGCCCCCTCCCAAAGGCGCCACCTGACCTGGGCGGCGTCGCACGGGGCGAGCTCGACACTCGCCATCTGGACGAACCACTCCTCGCCCGGCGGGGTCAGCGGCTTGCCGAGGCGCGGGCGGAACTCCTCGACCAGCGCATGGCACCCGGCGCGCGCGGGCGCCAGCACGTCGCGATGGAACGCGATCGCAGCCGGCAGCGCCAGGAACGCGGACGGGTCGCTTGTGCCCTGCCAACCGTGCCGCTCGACGAACCGCTCGGAGTGCACGCCCCAGCTGACGACGTTCGGGCGCAGGAGCTCGCGCATCTCCGGCCGCACCGCGAGGAAGCCGCAGCCCTTCGGCGCCGACAGCCACTTTTGGCCCTTGCGCTAGGCACAAACAGTCGCGGCCCGGATGACGCCCGAGCGACCGCGCTCCCGGATTAGTCAGACGAGCGGTACGAGGACGTCGATGAGATCGCGACGGCGGTAGTACTCGAGCGTCGGTCGCGTGTGATCGGCGTCAGCCCGCTGCGCGAGGCGCTCCGCAGTCGGCCCGATCTCCTCGTAGACACCCGGAGGCTCGCCGTGAAGACGAACGCACGCGTAGCGCCCACCCGGGAGCGTGCCACGCTCCGCACCAAAATCGGACGGATCATCGTCCGGGCGAAGTACAGCGCACACGCTGTAGGTAGCCGTCACGGGATCGAACGCCCCGTAGAACTTGCGTCCGCGCAGCCCGACCGCAGCTTCGAACGACGCCCAAGCCCGCTGGATCTCCGACAGCTCGTCTGCGACTCGCACGAGCATGACGTCGGTCGCCTCACGCACGACGATGTGTTCCGCGCTCACGCTCCTAACGTACAACCGTTGGGGAGGGGGTCGAGCGGCGCGATAGACCTCGGCGTGCGCGAGTGTCCCATCGCCCGACCGCATCCGCCACCGAAGTCTCCAGGACGGCGCGGCGGTCGTCAGGCGCCGCGCACCACTACTTGTGCGCATTCCCGGCGTAGAAGTCCGCTCCGAGCGCGTCCAGGTTCAGGTCGAGCTGTCCCGGCGCGTGCGCGCCGTCGACGACGCTGACGATCCCGGCGTCCCGGGCGCGGCGGCACAGCTCCTCGACGGGGACGCGAATCGCCGTCGGTGAGGTGATGTGGCTGAGGAAGAGCACGCGTGTCCGCTCGGTCACCCCTCCCCACACCGCCTCGACGATCTCGTCGCGGCTCGTGCACGGCACGGTCACCCGCCGCGGCACCCAGCGGGCGCCCGCCCGCTCGCAGGCGTCCTGCCACGTGAACGCCATCGCCCCGTACTCGTGGTCGGTCGAGAGCACCTCGTCGCCCGGCGCGAGCGCGATCGAGCGGGCGACGGCGTTCACGCCCGCGGTCGCGTTCGGCATGAACGCAATGCCCTCCGGGTCCGCGCCGACGAACGCGCCGAGCTCGGCCCGCACCCCCTCGAGCAGCCCGTCGAGCCGCCGGTAGAGGAAGTCGACCGGCTCGCGCTCCAGCTCGCGCTGCCAGCGCTGGTACTCGCGGAACACAGGCTCCGGGCACGCGCCGTACGAGCCGTGGTTGAGGAAGACGACGTCGTCGTCGAGCAGGAAGCTGAAGCCCTCGCGCATGCGGGCACGTTAGGCCGCGGTCAGCGGAGGATGCCGGTGTGGCCGAGCGAGTGGCGGCCAGGCTGCGGCCACACGCACACGCCATGCGGCCCGCTGCCGACCGGGATCCGCGCCAGCAGCCGGCCGTTGCGCGTCGAGATTGCGTAGACGACAGCGTCGTAGCGACCCGAGACCCACAGGACCTTGCCGTCGGCCGAGACGCCGCCCATGTCCGGGCTGCCGCCGCCGGGAATCTTCCACTTCGTGACGACGTGGCCGGTGCGGAAGCTGACCACCGAGATCGACCCCTCGCCGCGGTTGGTCACGTAGAGGAGCCGCGCGTCGCGGCTCGGGTAGAGGCCGTGCGTGCCCCGTCCGGTGCGGAGGAACCCGCGCACGCGGAACCGCTGCGCGTCGACCTTCCAGACGCCTCCGGCCATCATGTCGGCGACCCAGAAAGTCCGGCCGTCCGGAGACAGCTTCACGTCCTGCGGCATCGCGCCAGACCCGTCCGGAAGGGTCAGGCTCGAGACCAGGCGCGGGTGCTCGACGTCGACCTCGACGAGCTGGCCGGAGAACTCGCAGCTCGCGACAGCGCGCCGGCCTCCGGCCGTGAAGTCCATGTGATCGACACCCGAGCACGGCACGGGGACAGACCTGCGCAGCGCAAGCGTGTGCGGATCGCGGAAGTCCAGGCGGTGCAGCCGCTCGGCGACGACGATTGCGTAGCGGCCGTCGGGCGTGAAGTACATGTTGTACGGGTCGTCGACCGGGATCGTTCGCGTCGGCTTCCCGCTCTTCGGGTCGATCCTGGTGACCGTGTTGCTCTCGTCGTTCAGGACGTACAGCGACCTGAGATCCCACGAGGGCGTGACGTGCTGGGGCAGCCGGCCAACCGGGAAGCGGTCGACCACCCGGAAGGTGCGTGGGTCGATCTCGTCGACCGTGTTGCTCTCGCTGTTCGGCACGTAGACGCGCGCGACGGCGTGGCGTGCAGCGCCTGTCACCATCCCGGCGGCATCGGCTGCGTACACGTTCGTCGTCCGGCCGGGACTCGCCCTCCTGGCCGGGCGCAGGCGAAGGATCCGGTCGCTCGTGCCTGCCGCGGTGCGTCCGCCCACGACCAGCACCGTGTGCCCGAGGGTGACGGCCGCGGCGTCAGACAGCGGCTCCGGGAGCGTGCCCGCCGGCCGCACGCGCCCGGACGGCTCGACGGCCACGATCGCATCGGTGGGCGTGTCGGCCGTGGCGCCGCGGCCGCCGATGACGTACGCGACGCCATTTGCCGCCGCCGCCGTGGCGTGGGTGGTCGGCGCGGGCAGGCGGCCGAGGCGCCGCACCCGGTGCGTCGCCGTATCGAACGCGTAGACGTCACGCGCCGCTTCTCCGCTCTCCAGCGAGCCGCCTGCCACGACGACGCGGCCGCCCGCGCCCGTGACTGCGGCGTAGCGCACCGGGGAGGGCAGGTGCCCGACGACACGCGCCCGAGCGCCTGGCCGCCAGGCGACGATCGTGTCCAGCCACCTCGAGCCGGTGAACCCGCCGACGACGTACACCGTCCCCCCGACGACCGCGGCCGCCTGGTCGGAGCTCGGCGCCGGCAGCCGGCCGACGACCCGCGGCGTCGCGCCGGGATCGATGTGGAGGATCGTGTCGTGCTGGCTCGAGCCGTCGCCGCCGCCGAGCAGATACGCGTGGCCGCCGACGGACGCCGCCGCGGCGTCGTGGAGCGCCAGCGGGAGCCGGCTCGCTGTGTGCCCGCCGTGGGAGCCGACGACGCGCACGTCGTCGACGGAGACGTCGGCCGCCGACAGGCCGCCGGCCGCCACGGCACTCGTCCGCGACCACGGCGCGACCGCCATGTCCTGGGCCGGCGCCGGCAGCGTCGCGCTCCCCGCGGGCACGAGTCGCGTGAACGCGACCGGATGCTGAGCAACCGTCTTGGCGCGCCGGTCCGCGACGGCCCGCGTGGACGGCGACCCGGCGGAGTCTGCTGCTCGCAGGCCGTTGACGACGACCGCGGCTACAGCCGCCAGAGCTACGGCCCCTAGCGCCACCACGACGAGGCGGCTCGGCGTCCACGTGCGACGGGAGCGAGATTTGGCGGACGAGGTGCTCATGGCCGGCGCGGGCACCGTCCCGCACCGCGCCTGACGCGTGCCTGAACGAGTCGGCTGCCGAACCGGGGCCGGAAGGCGAACGGGCCGGGGGCTAGAATCCGACTGTGATGCCCGCGATCGAGGATCCGTTCAGTACCGATGCCGAGCCTGCCTCGGATCCGTCGCACGCGCGGCCGAACGCTCCCTGAGCTCGAGCCCCGCCGCGCAGAGCCCGTAGAGGTCCAGGCCGAAGGCCTGACCTGGGTGCACCTCGACCGCCCCGACGAGGCGGCCGTCAGCGCGCTCGCGGAGCGGTTCGGCTGGCACGAGCTGGACGTCGAGGACGTCCTCTCCAAGCGCCAGCGGCCGAAGATCGACGAGTACCCGGACTACCTGTTCGTCGTCCTGCACTTCCCGTTCTACGACAAGAGCGTCCAGCGCCTGAACGCAGCCGAGCTCGACGTCTTCCTCGGGCCCGACTACGTCGTAACGCTGCCGGCCGTCCCGCTGCTGCCGGTGACGCGCCTCTTCACGCGCTGCCGCGAGGACGAGCAGCTGCGCGCCGACCTGTTCGCCAACGGCTCGGGCCGCCTCCTCTACGAGATCCTCGACGACCTCTTCGACTACTGCTTTCCGATCCTCGACAAGATCGGGCACAAGCTCGACGCGATCGAGGACGACATGTTCGAGGGCGCCTCGCAGGAGGTCGTCCGCGACCTCTCCAACGTCAAGCAGGAGATCATCTCCTACCGCAAGATCATCAAGCCGCAGCGCTCGACGCTGCGCGTGCTCGAGCGGTACGTGGAGCGCTTCCTGCCCGAGGCGCTCGATCTCTACTTCGACGACATCGTCGACGCGACCGAGCGCATCTGGGACCTGCTCGACAACTACAAGGAGGTCGTCGAGGCGCTCGAGGACACGAACGAGTCGGTGATCTCGCACCGCCAGAACGACGTCCTGCGCCTGCTGACCATCTTCAGCGTCACGATGCTGCCGCTGACGGTGGTCACGGGGATCTTCGGGATGAACGTCGACTTCCCCGGCTACGGCACGCACGCCGCGTTCATCGCGATCGTGGCCGTGATGGTCGTCGTGCTCGCCGGGATGGCGGCGTTCTTCCGGATCAACCGCTGGCTGTAGGGCTAGTCGAGCTCGCGGTACACGAGGAAGACGCTGTCCGGCTCCAGGCCGAGCTCCCGTGTCAGCGCCGCCGACACGGCCTGCTCGATCGCCTCGCGCGGCCGGCCCTGCGCCGCCGAGATCGTGACGATCGGCGGGTGCGTGCCGCGCGGCTGCCCGGTCGCTGCGTCCGGCCCCTCGACGTAGTGCTCGATCGTCTCCCAGGTGACCCACGTCCCCTGCGGGCGGTTCTGCAGCACCTCCCGCACCGCTTCCGCGACGGCCGACAGCGCCGCCGGGAGGTCGACGTCCGGCGGCTGCGGCAGCGCGCGGATCTCGATCAGCGGCACGGCGCCAGTCTAGGCTCGGCCCGGTGACCGAACGCCTGTGGGCTCCGTGGCGGCTCGAATACGTCGGCTCGGCGGGGTCGGCGACCGGGTGCATCTTCTGCGACGCGCTCGCCGGCGACGACGAGGAGCGGCTGGTCGTGCACCGCGGCCAACGCGCGTTCGTCCTACTCAACCGCTTCCCGTACGCCTCCGGCCACTTCATGGTCGCTCCCGCCCGTCACACCGGCGACTTCGCGAGCCTCGACGCGGACGAGGCCGCCGAGATCCACGCGCTCGCGGCTACCGGGATGAACGCGCTCCGCGACCTCTACAAGCCGGACGGCTTCAACGCCGGCTGGAATCTCGGCCGCGTGGCCGGTGCAGGCATCGTCGACCACGTCCACCTGCACGTCGTCCCGCGCTGGGCCGGAGACACGAACTTCATGCCCGTGCTCGCCGACGTGCGCGTCATCCCCGAGCACCTCGCCGCCACACGCGAGCGCCTGGCGGCCTGGCACGGGTGGCACTTGCTGGGGTGAGCTCGGACGCTCGCGCACAACCGCGCGTGGCGGCTGAGCGTGCGAGTCCAGAGGCATGGGCACCCGTGGTATCCCTCGGCGCAGGACAGTTTGAGCCGGTCGTGGGCGCTCCGGCCGCTCGCACGCGAGAGGACTCGAGCGGGTGCACAGGGAAGTGACCCGCGCGAGCAAGGGCCACCCGGTCGTGTGGGCGCTCCGGCCGCTCGCACACGAGAGGACTTGAGCGGGTGCACAGGGAGATGACCCGCGCGAGCAAGGGCCACCCGGTCGTGTGGGCGCTCCGGCCGCTCGCACGCGAGAGGACTTGAGCGGGTGCAACAGGGAAGTGACCCGCGCGAGCAAGGGCCACCCGGTCGTGTGGGCGCTCCGGCCGCTCGCACACGAGAGGACTCGAGCGGGTGCAACAGGGAAGTGACCCGCGCGAGCAAGGGCCACCCGGTCGTGTGGGCGCTCCGGCCGCTCGCACGCGAGAGGACTCGAGCGGGTGCAACAGGGAAGTGACCCGCGCGAGCAAGGGCCACCCGGTCGTGTGGGCGCTCCGGCCGCTCGCACACGAGAGGACTCGAGCGGGTGCACAGGGAAGTGACCCGCGCGAGCAAGGGCCACCCGGTCGTGTGGTCCGAATCGGAGCGCGGGGCGGCTGCAGGGGGGAGAAGCGCAAGCCGCCCCGCTCGCCACCCCGAGTCAGGCCTGCTCTCGGGCATCGTGAGGCTACCGCTAGCACGCTCGACTTTCCAGGCCTAAAGCGGCATCCGCTCCCGCCGACATCATTTCCGAACGGGCCGAATGACAGAGGGAGACTTCGAGCGGAGTAGCAGGGCCGGTTCCGCACCGGTCGAGCTGCTCACGGACCTGGAGGCCGAGCGCGAGGCGCTCGAGGAACGCGAGCGGCATCTCGCTGTCGTGGAGGAGGAGCTGGAGGCGCGCCAGGCGCGCGCGGAGGCGGCCCGGCACCGCCTCGAGCAGGCCGAGGCTGCGCGCCTGGCGGCAAGCGCGGAGCTCGAGCGCCGCGTCGCCGAGATCGGCGCCCGCGAGCGGGACCTCATCCGCGCGGTCGGCGAGCACGAGCGCGCGGCCGCCGAGCTCGATGCGCGCCGCCAGGCGCTCGCGACCCGGGAGGACAAGGCTCAGGGCCGCTACGACGAGGCGCGCGCGGGCACGGAGGAGCTCACGGCCCGTATCGCGCACTTCGAGCAGGAGCAGGCGGCCCGCTGGTCGGAGCTGGAGAACCGGGCGGCCGAGCTGGAGGGAGCGCACTCCGACCGGATGGCGGACCTCGAGCGGCTGTACGCCTCGCGCCTGGCCGAGCTCGACGAGACGCATGCCCGGCGGATGGCCGAGCTCGAAGCGACTCACGCCGCGCGCACGAAGGAGCTCGGCGACACGCATGCGTCGCGGACCGCGGAGCTCGACGAGCGCCACGCGTCTCGCACGGCCGAGCTCGACGCCACCCATACGGCACGCACGACGGAGTTCGAGGAGACGAGCGGGGCGCGTGCGCTCGAGCTCGCCACGCTGGCCGAGACGCTCGACCAGCGAACAGCGGCGGTCGAGGAGCGCGAGCAGCTCGTCGAGTCGCGCGCGGCGGAGCTGGAGGCGCTTGCCCTGCGGGAGGAGGAGATCAACGAGCGGTACGCGCTGACGGCGCGGATCCAGGAGGCCGCCGAGACCTCGGCGACCGCGATCGAGAAGCAGCGCCGCGCGGTCGAGGAGCGGGAGACCCTCGCGGCCAAGCGCATCGAGGATGCGACCGCGCGGCTCGGCGAGGCGCAGACGGTGCGGCTCGAGGCCGAGCGCCAGCTCGCCGAGGCGCAGGAGCTCCAGGCGGCCATCATGGCCGACCGCGCCGAGCTCGAGCAGCGCGAGGCCGGCCTCGCGGCCGCCGACGATCTGCTCGGCGAGCGGGCCCGCGAGCACGAGACCGAGGCCGAGCGGATCGCCCGCGAGCGCGGCGAGCTGCGGGCGCAGGCCTCACGTGTAGCCGCGCAGGACCGGGAGCTTGCCGAGCGCGAGGAAGCGGTTGCAGCCGGCGAGCCCGCCCTGATCGAGCGCATGCGCGAGCTGGTCGAGCGCCAGGCCGAGCTCGAGGGGCTCGAGCGAGGGCTCGCCGAGCGCGGCGCGGCGCTGACGGCCGAGGCCGCCGTGCTCGAACGGCGCAGGGTCGAGCAGGCCGAGCGGATCGCGGCGAAGGAGAAGGAGCTCGTGCACCGCGAGCGCTACTTCGACGAGAAGGCCGAGGCGGCCGCCCTGCTCGACAAGCGCGAGGCAGCACTACGCGAGCGGGAAACGGCCGTCCACGGGCGAGAGGAGCGCGTGGCCGATCTCGAGCGCCGCGAGGGAGCGGCGGCGGCCGTGGCTGAGGCACTCGCCGCCCGCGAGCAGGAGCTGCTCACGGTCGTGCATGGCCAGGGCAGCGCGGCCGTCGAGCTCGCACGCAAGACGGCAGAGGTCGCGCGCCGCGAACGGACGGTCGTCCAGCGGGAGGCCGAGATGCGGGAGCTCTGGGAGACGGCGGAGACGAGTGCGCTCGAGCGGGCCGAGGCCGCAATCGCACCGCGGTTGGCCGTTGTCGAGGAGCGCGAGCACGACCTGGCCGTTCGCGAGGCGACGTTCGGGCGCGCGGCGCGGGAGGCGGACTCCGCCCCACCGGTCGCACCCGTTCCGACGACGCCCGTGTCGCGGGCCGAAGCGCTAGCGGCCGCGCGCCGCGTGGCCCCGCCGCAGCGCAACCTCCTGATCCTGCAGTCGCTGCTGGCGGAGCACCGCGCCGCCTTCCCCGACCGCGTCGACGAGTGGGAGGCGTACCTCCACCACCTGCGCGGCTTCGCTGACGCGGCCGGCGTCCTGCCCGACTCGTTCGAGCCGCTGGTCGCCGACGCGTTCGCCGACCTGCTCGCGCTCGTCGACGCTGCCTAGCCTGCCGGCAACTCGACGACGAACGTCGAGCCGCCGCCGGTCCGCGTCTCGGCCCAGATGCGCCCGGCCATCAGGCCGACCAGCTCGCGGCAGATGTAGAGGCCGAGACCCGTCCCGCCCACGCCGCGCGCGAGCTCCGGATCGAGGCGGAAGAACTTGTCGAAGACGCGCTCCAGGTCGGCCGGCGGGATGCCGAGCCCGCGGTCCGCGACCGAGAACCGCACGTTGCCGTTCTGCGACGCGATCGTCACGGCCACCGGCGCGCCCGGCGCGGAGTACTTGACGGCGTTGTCGATCAGGTTGCCGAGCACCTGCAGCAGCCGCGAGCGGTCGGCCGCCACCTGCGCGCCCGGCTCGGCATCCAGGTCGATCGCAGCCGAGTCCGCGAAGCGCGTCCGCGCCGCGCGTACCGCCTCTACGGCGAGCTCGCCCGCGTCGCAGCGATCCACCGACAGGGTCAGCGTGTTCGCGTCGAGCTGACCCGCGGAGAGGATGTCCTCGACGATCCGCGCGAGCCGGCCTGCCTCGGCGGAGATCACGTCGAGGAGCACCCTGCGCTGCTCCTCGTCGAAGTCGACGTCGGCCCGGCGGAGCGTCATCGCCGCCCCGTACACGCCGGCAAGCGGCGTGCGCAGCTCGTGCGAGACCGTCGAGACGAAGTCGCTCTTGAGCTTCTCGACCGCGCGCTCGGCGGTGAGGTCGCGGAACGCGAAGACGCTGCCCGCGTGGAACCGGACGCCCACCACCGAGAGCCACAGCTCGCGCTCCTCGGTCGCCAGCGTGACGACGTTCCCCGGCGGTGTCTGACCTGGTGCGTCCGCGGCCTTCGCGAGCTCGGCGAATGACAGCCAGCTCGGGATCGTTTCCTGCGCCGGCCGCCCCACGATCTCGTCCGTGCGCAGCCCGGTGATCGTCTCGGCGGTCGCGTTCCAGAGCCGGACGATCCCTTCACGGTCCACGAGCAGGATCCCGTCGCCCACGAAGGCGAGCGCCTCGGCAGCCTGGGCGCGGTGCGTGACCTCGCGGTGGAGGCGCGCGTTGTCGACCGCGATCGCCGCGCGGCGGGCCAGCTCCTCCGCCAGCTCCACGTCAGCGTCGCCGTACACGCGCTGCGACTCGGCGGTCGCCAGCGTGAGGACGCCGATCGTGCGCCCGCGGGCGACCATCGGGACGAGCAGGTTGGAGCACAGTTCGAGCCCGCGCAGGATCTCGCGCGTCTGCTCGTCCGGCGCGATCGCGTCGATCCACTCGGGCGTCACGTGCTCGATCAGGTCGGCCTTGCCTTCGCGGAGCACCTTCGGTGTCCCCTCGGCGCGCTCGAGCTGCGGCGGGTAGCTCGCCTTGATCTCCTCTTGCCACCGCCTGTCGGCCGGGGTCGGCGCACGCCACAGCGACGCGCTGGATCTCGCCGTCGTCGCTCACGATGTCGACGACGCACCAGTCGGCGAGCGCCGGGACGGCGAGATGCGCCACGCTCGCCAGCGTGGTCTCGTAGTCGAGCGACGACGAGAGAACGGTCGTCGCCTCGACGAGGAACCGCTGCGCGCGCTCCCGGCGCACGCGCTCCGACACGTCGCGGAAGAACCACACGCGCCCCTCGTAGGTGCCGTCGTCGAGGCGCACGGGCGCGCTGTAGCGCTCGAACGTGCGGCCGTCGATGAGCGGGATCAGGTCGCGGCTGCGCTCGTCGGGATGGTTGTAGAGGTACTCGACCCGCTCGAGAAAGGCCTCCGGATCGCGCAGCTTGTCGCGGACGAACGCGAGCGCCGCCTCGTCGGTGCCGCTCGCCATGACGTCCTCGGGGATCCCCCACAGCTCGGCGAAGCGCCTGTTCGAGAGGAGAATCCGCCCGTCGGCGGACACGACGAGGATGCCGTCGAGCAGCGCGTCGGTCTGCGCACGCAGCAGTGCGCCTTGCAGCTCCGGGTCGAGCCGCGAAAGTCCCTCGAGCGGCCCCGCCCGCCGCACGGGGCAGCTCGGTTTCCTCGAGCACGCCGGAACGGTAACGCGAGTTGCGGCCGACGGCTGGCCGGAGGCCTGGCGGTGCGGCTGGAGTCGGGGGTCGCAGGGGCTATTCGGTTCGGAGGGGCGGCCGGGGCCCCGAGCACAGACGCCTCAGCGCTTGCGGCTGGCGCTGCCGTCCTGATCGCGGTGTCGAAGACCCCCCGCGCGGCTCAGGACCTCGGCCGTGTGGAACATGCTGCAAGTGTTCCCGCCGGCCGGGAGTTCTGAACTCCCCCATTCGAGGGGTTTGTGCGATCGCCGGTGCCCGGGAGAAAATCCGTGAATGACGCGCCACATCTACGTGCCGGCCGCACTGGGCGTTCTCGTCCTGCTCGCCGGCTGCGGAGGCGGCACGAGCGGAAGCTCGGGGTCGGGCGCCCGCGGCCTGACGGTGCCTGACATGGCCATCAACGTGATCGCCCACGATCCCGCGCTCGCCGCCGCGAAGGTCGAGGCGCAGAGGCATTGGCCGGAGTTCGTGGAGTCGTTCCGCAAGCAGCCGCCCGGGCTCGAGCACGACGTCGTCGTCGACTTCCGTACACGCGACGGCTCATACGAGGGCGACTGGGTCATGGTGACGGGGATCAGGGGAGAGAACGTCACCGGCAAGCTCGTGAGCAGCCCGGGCGACATCGAGTACGTGTACGGCGACGAGCTCACCGTCAACCGAGCGCGCGTCGACGACTGGGTCATCTCGCGCGGCAACAAGGTCGAGCAGGGCTACTTCAGCCACGACGCCGTGATGGGCGCCTACGGGGGTTAGGTCAGATCAGCTCGCCGCGCGCCGCCGCCCGCGAAGCTCGACCGAGCAGCTGCACGACGAGCACCGCGCCGGCCAGGGCGCAGGCGGCGAGGACGACCCAGAACCAGACGCCGTCGTTCACGCCCACTGCGTTCAGCGCGATCGCCACCGCGAACGGCACGGCCCAGCACGCGTCGAGCCGGCGGCTGTCAGGAAGTGCCTCGAGCCGGGCGCGAAGCCGGTCGCCGAGCGGATCGCCCACGCCGTCGTTGTACCCGACCGTGCGCCGACCGTCACGGCCAGTCGATGAGGTCGTCCAGCAACTGACCGAGAATCCCGCCGCCAGAACCGCTCGACCGCGGCGTTGGCGGGTCTGGCAGCGGCTTCTTGCCGGGCGCGTACACCGAGCGTGTCGACTTGTCCTCCCAGCATTCGACGCACACGCCGTCGGCCGCCGTCCGCGACATGAGCCCGCAGTGCGGACACAGCGTTCGCTCGTCGCTGAGCGCCATCGGTGAGGTCTTCCCGCGGGCGGTGCGATCCACGCCCGCGAACGAGAAAACCCCGCCTCAGCGGGGTTTCCGAGGAGCGGACGACGGGGTTCGAACCCGCGACCCTCAGCTTGGGAAGCTGATGCTCTACCAACTGAGCTACGTCCGCGCGCTGCTCAGGATACCGCGTGATTACACAAGGCTCACAGCCTCCTTGCCCCGACCGAACGACGAACCCCTGGGAGGCTCAGGGGAGGCGCGGCGTTCGGCGCGTAATCTCGGTCTCATGGCACGAAACAACCCGATTCTTCGTGGCGCTGTGGCAGGCACGGCCCTTTGCGTCGTGGTGCTGATACGCGACGGAGGCTTCAGGCCCCTCGCCGCGCGCTGGCGCGAACTGGATGGGTACGCGGATGCCCTCCATGAGCGTGACTCTCCCGTCGCGCCGGCGATCGGGATTCTCCTCATGGTCCCGGTCGGCGCTGGCTTCGGAGCCACATGTGCCGTCGCCACCAAGCTGTTGCCACTCCCACCCGTCGCTGCGGGCGCAACAGTCGGCGCCACGTTGGCCGCGGCGAACGAGATAGGCGTCCACCAACTCGCCCGTGCGCGATGGTTGCCCTACCGCTCGCGACTCGCTGCCGCGACGGCGATCGCGACTGCCGCTACGTACGGCGCGGCGGTCGGCTGGGCGATTAGCCGCGGCGGGAGCTAGCGCGAGCAACATCGGCGCGTCACAGGAAAGCGCTACGTCAGCGCACGAAGGAGCGCGCCGGCCGCGCCGAGCTGGTGGCCGAGCTGCGCGCCGGCGCCGCGGGCGAGTTCGGGAGGACGCTCGCCTGGAAAGCGGAGGGGCCCGCCGGTTGGCGGGCCCCCTCCCCCGTTCCGCTTTTCCCTCGCGTTGCTAGCTGACGACCTTCACGCGGGCGTGCAGCACCGCCTTCGCGAGCTTCAGGTTCGGGACGCGCACGAGCCGGTTCGTCGGAACCGAGCGCGTCACCTTCTTCAGCACCTTGCCGTTGCGCTTGACAAGGGTGACCTGGACACGCGCCGTCCTCGCCTTCGAGTTCACGCGGACGAGCACGTACCGCGCCGTCTGCTTGGCGAAGAGCTTCTTCTGGATGCGGACGACCGTGACCGTGGCCTTCGGGCTGGCGGCGGTCGGCTTGGCCGCCACCGTTCCCGTCGCCCTGGCCGTCGCCACGATCTGCTGGATCACCGCGGGCGGTGCAGCTGGAACGAACCGACTCCTGCCGGTGCCGGCGAACCGGGCGCTCGGCCGTGGTCGTCGTCGTGCCCACGGTCGTCGTGGTCGTGGTTGTGCCGGTCGGGCAGCCGAACGTGAACGGGCCTGCCAGCGCAGGATCCCCTCGTCGACGAAGACCGCGAACACGTTGCCCGTGCCGCACTTGCCGATCAGCTCGACTTTCGCCTGCCCGTTGACGTCAGTCAGCCGGCAGAGCGTGAAGTCGAGATCATGGTCGCCTGGGGCGCTGATCGGGAACGGGAAGAGATGCTCAGCGCCCGTACCGCCGCCGGTGAAGCAGACCTCCTCGTGCGCGAACGGCGTGCCGTCGATGTCGATGGCGGTCGCCGTGCAGATGAACGAGGTGCCTGCCTCGGGGCCGGTCAAGCCGGACTTCGGGACGCATGTGATGGTCTTGTTGAACAGGCTGTTGACGCTCTTGCGGATCGTCGTCGACGGCTTGTCCGGATCGGTGACCTTCTGGTACGGGTAGCGCGCGACGGCCGAGATGTCGGCGGTGCCGAGCGTGGTGATGCCACGCAGGTCACAACCGCCGTTGCCGTTCGGCGCCACCAGGTTGTCGAAGAAGAACCCGGTGCCCGGGTTGAAGTAGGCCTGAGCCTCACCGTGCTCGTCCGAGAACAGGAGGATGTCCTGCGGGCCCACTGGCTTCGTCCGGTAGATCGGATGCCCCCACGAGTCGTTGCGCTGCAGGCAGTGCGTCGGCCCGTCCTGTGCGAGCGAGAGCACGTCCACGAACTGCCAGTAGTCGTAGAGACCGGAGCCGCGGTAGCCGGGGAAGTTGTTCCCGACAGGCGGCCCGTCGTTGCCGGAGGCCTCACGGTCGACGTAGGCGTCGGAGCTCAGGTCCGAGCCGACCGTCGCGAACGTCGCGGGCTGCCAGCGGCTGTAGAACGGCGCGTAGTGGTTGTGCGCCGCGGGACCGAACGGAGGCGGTGCCACGTTCGGGGTCGTCGGCGGGTGCGGGCCCGTGGTCGACGTGCACTTGTGATCCCGGCTGTACGGGATGCACTTGAAGACGCCGAGGTACGGGAAGTCGCCCGGCCCTGCCGAGTTGTCGATCACCGCCAGCGAGCCGACGCCGCCGATGTCCGTCGCCGAGCCGCTGTTCGGGGCGATCTTCACCTCGACCAGCGCGGACGGCATCGGGACGTCGCCTGCGTCGAGCTTGCCGTCGGGCAGGAGCGTCTCGTCCGGCCGCAGCGGGTCGAACGGCCCGAACGTCGGAGACGTGCTCCGCGAGCCGAACGCGGTCGAGTACTCGCCGTCGCCGAAGAACAGCTCTGCACCGATGCAGGCGTCCACGGCGTCGAGCGCCGTCGTTGCGCTGCCCGGACATTGGCCCGTCGGGTTGACGTGGCCCTCGGTCTGGGCCTGGTCGTCGTGGATGTCCCACATCCGCCACGGCGCGTCGCGGTAGAACGGCCGGTTGTCGGACGTCGTCGCCATCTTCTGGGCGAGGTCGTCCCAGGCCGTCGACCCGTCTGCCTCGGTCGGCAGGTTTATCGACGCCCCGAGGCCCAGCTCGGAGAAGTTGTTCCCGAGCGGGAGGTTGCCGGTCACGCGTACCTGCACGCGGCCCGGCGCACCGCCGGCGTTGAAGACGCCGTTGCCGGTCGGGTCGCCCAGCACGCCGCCGCCGCCGGGCTGATCGGTCGAGCTCAGCTCGTGGATCGTCGGCGTGTTGAGGCTGAGCCAGCCGGCGAGGAACTGGTGCTTGACCACCGGGTTCCCCGTCTTTGCGTCGGAGATGACGAGCTTGATCTGCGCGAGGCCGGCTTTCAGCGAGACGAAGTCAGCCTTGACGCATGGATCGCCGCGGTACTCGCCGTTCCCCATGAAGAACTTCACGGTGGACGTCTCGAGTGCCGGCGGGGTGAACGGGTACCCCGACCAGTCCTCGACGATCCAGTCAGCGTTGAAGTGGCTGCTTCCATCACCGCTGATGCCGCCCTTCATGAGGCTCACGACCGCATCGCCATCGGTCGCTTCGGTGGCGCACTTCACGAGGCGAAGCTCTTCCCCGCGCCACGCGAGATACGGAACGTTCGTCGTGAGCGGCTCGAAGTACGGGATGGCGGCTGCCGTCCCGGTCGAAACTGCCCACAGCGAGACAGCAGCCGCCAAAACGGCCGCCGCAAGAAGCCTTAGCTTCATGCTGTACCTCCCCTGTTTCCCCTGTGCGGCATGGCCGCCGCACGCGAGCCGTTTCTATCACCCTCCCTGGGGGATGTGGCCCGCTGGCGCCCTAGATCCACAGACTTCGAGGAAACCCACAAGAAGGTGGATAACTTCCTGGCCCTATCTAGCCGATCGGCCAGGAACGTATAGCTAGCGGAGGGCGATACCGGCGAAACGCTGCAACTTCTCGAAGGCGTGGGTCGCCTCGATGCGGCGGAACGTGCCGGAGCGCGAGCGCATCACCAGCGAATGCGTGATCGCGCCGTCCCGTGTGTAGCGGACGCCGCCGAGGAGCGCACCTGACGTCACGCCCGTGGCGGCCACGAACAGGTCGTCGCCCGAGACGAGGTCGTCGGTGGTCAGCACGCGCTCCGGGTCGAGCCCCGCGTCGATGAGCCGCCCACGCTCCTCGTCGTCCCGCGGCCAGAGGCGGCCCTGGAGCGCGCCGCCGAGCGACTTCACCGCGCACGCGGAGATGACGCCCTCGGGCGTGCCGCCGATCCCCATCAGCAGGTCCACACCGGTCGCAGGCTGCGCCGCGGCGATGGCGGGCGCCACGTCGCCGTCGCGGATCAGGATCACGCGGGCCCCGGACGCGCGCAGCTCCTCGATCAGCCGCTCATGGCGCGGGCGCTCGAGCACCACGACCGAGACGTCGCTCGCCGACTTGCCCTTGGCGGCGGCAACGCGCCGAACGTTCTCGGCGGGCGGCGCCGTGATGTCGATCACGGCGGCCGCGTCGGCGCCGCACGCGATCTTGTCCATGTAGAACGCGGCGCCCGGCGAGAACATCGTCCCGCGCTCGGCGAGGGCGATCACGGCGATCGCGTTCGGCTGGCCGAGCGCCGTCAGCCGCGTCCCCTCGAGCGGGTCGACGGCGACGTCGACCTCGGGCCCGTCCCCGGATCCGACCTCCTCGCCGTTGAAGAGCATCGGCGCCTTGTCCTTCTCGCCCTCGCCGATCACGACGACGCCGGCCATGTTGACGGTGCCGAGCATCAGCCGCATCGCGTCGACGGCTGCCTGGTCGGCTGCCTCCTTGTCGCCGCGCCCGACCCAGCGGCCGGCGGCGAGGGCCGCCGCCTCGGTCACGCGGACGAGGTCGAGCGCGAGGTTGCGGTCCGGCGCGCGATGCGTCTCGTTCGTGCCGCTGGTCTTCTCGGTGGCCGCCACCAGCGCGGATCCTAGAGGCTTGAGCCGGGTTTCAGCCGCCGTCGGGGAGGCCCGGCTCAAGCCGCAACTACATGCGCTCGGGGGCTTCGACGCCCACGAGGTCGAGCGAGCGCGCGATCACCTGCTGCGTCGCCTTCACGAGCGCGAGCCGGAACGCCTGCTCGGGCGAGTCGAGCACGCGGTGGTGGTGGTAGAAGCGATGGAAGTCGTCGGCGACGCGGATGGCGTAGTTCGGGATCGCCTGCGGGCCGCGCCGCTCGGCCGCCTCGGCCGCGATCGTCGGGAAGTCCGCGAGCCGCTTGATCAGGTCGCGCTCCTCGGGCTCGAGCTCCGTGGCGGCCGGCGAGACCTCGGCGTCGCCGGCGTTGCGGAGGATCCCCGCGATCCGGGCGTGGGCGTACTGGACGTAGTAGACGGGGTTCTTCTCGCTCCGCTCGGCGGCCAGGTCGACGTCGATCTCCATCGTCTGGTCGGGCCCGCGGTTCACCAGGTACCAGCGCGCGGCGTCGACTCCGACCTCGTCCATGAAGTCGTCGAGGAAGACGACGTCGCCCCGCCGCTTCGACATCTTGGCGAGCGCGCCGCCCTTCGTCAGGTGGACGAGCTGGTAGAGCAGCACCTCGACCCGCTCGGTGTCGTAGCCCAGCATGCGGGCGACGGCCGCGTACCAGTTGCGCGTGCCGTGGTGGTCGGCGCCGAGCACGTAGATCGCGCGGTCGAAGCCGCGGTCGAGCTTGTCCGCGAGGTAGACGACGTCGGCGGCGCGGTAGGTCGGCGTGCCCCCCTGCTCGGGCGAGCGGATCAGCACGCGGTCCTCCTCGTCGCCGTACCCGGACGAGCGAGCCCAGACCGCGCCGTCCTTCTCGTACGTGTCCAGGCGCGGCAGGAACTCGGGCAGCCGCTGCTCGAGCTCGCTCTGCTTCGCCCACGAGTCGAAGTGGATGCGGAAGCGCTCCAGCGTCTCCTCCATGCGCGCGAGCATCGGCGGCACGGGATCGCCGTCGGTCCTCGCGAGGTCGGCGATGTACGCGCCGTGGTAGCCGTCCTCCGGTGGCTCCTCCCCGCGGCGTGCCGCATCGACGGAGGCCCGGAAACGATCCATCTGGGCGCCTGCGTCGTTGTAGTAGTACTCGCGCGCCACCTCGTGGCCGGCGAGCTCGAGCAGCCGCGCGACCGCGTCTCCGTAGGCGCCGTTGCGGGCGGATGCGACGGTGAGCGGGCCGGTCGGGTTGGCGGAGACCATCTCGACCTGGACGCGCTCGGGCGTCGCCGCGAAGCCGCTGCCGTAGTCCGCCCCTGCCTCGAGGATCTCAGCGAGCGTGGCGGCGAACCAGGCCGGCGCGAGGAACAGGTTCAGGAAGCCTGGCCCGGCCACGTCGGCGCGCTCGACGGCGTCCAGCTCGGTGGCGCGCCCGGCCAGCTCCTGTGCGAGCTCGCGCGGCGGCCGGCCCGCCTGCGCCGCAACCTGGAGCGCGACGTTCGTCGCGTAGTCGCCGTGCTCGGCCTTGGCTGGCCGCTCGAGCGTGACGTCGGCGCCGCTCAGCTCGGAGAGCTCGGCGGCGAGCCGCTCGACGGGGTCAGCGACCGGCAACAGCCTGCTCCGGCGTGAAGAGGGTCTCGAGCACCGCGAGCTCGTCGGCTGTGCCGACGCCGATCAGGATGTCGCCCGCCTCGACGGCCGCGTCTGGACCCGGCGTCGCCTCGAAGGTGCCGTGGTGGCGGCGGACGGCGACGATCACCGCGCCATCCTTCGGGAGCGGCAGCTGGCCGATCGTCTTGCCGCAGCCGGCGGAGCCGTCGGCGACGAGGATCTCCTCGAAGCGGAAGTCGGGGCCGCCCCCCGTCGAGACGAGGTCGAGGAAGACGGCGACCTGCGGCTTCAGCACGAGGTTGGCAAGCTCTTTGCCGGCGGTCGAGTAGGGCTGCACGACCCGGTCGGCGCCCGCACGGCGGAGCTTCTCGGCGGCGTGCTCGTCGGAGGCGCGGGCGACGATCAGGAGCCCGGGCTTGAGCGCGCGTGCCGTGATCGTCATGTACAGGTTGTCGACGTCCGAGTCCGACGACGCCACGAGCCCTGCCGCGCGCTCGATCCCGGCCGCGATCAGGTCCTCGTCCCGCGTGCCGCTGCCCTCGATCACGTGGTCGTTCCGCCCGCGCGCCTCGGCGAGCACCTCGGCGTTGAAGTCGACGACCACGTAGTCGCGCCCGGACTCGCGCAGCTCCGCGCCGACGCGGCGGCCGACCCGGCCGTACCCGCAGATGATGTAGTGATCGCGCAGCTCTTCGATGGCACGCCTCCGACGACGCTCGGCCCATGCTCCGGTCAGGACGCCGCCGGCGATGACCTCGACGATCACGCCCGCGACGTAGAGGAAGATTGCCACGCCCGCGAAGAGCAGGACGATCGAGAAGAGCTGGGCGCCGGCGCCCTCCGGCCTATTGTCGAGACCCGTCAGCGTGATGGTGACGGTCGTGCGGTAGAGCGACGCCACCCAGCCCTCGCCCAGGAGCCATTGGAAGCCCACCGTGCCGACGAGAAGCACGGCGACGAAGGCGATCTGCGCCCACAGGAAGCGGCGAAGGCTGAAGGTGACCACCAGCCGCGTAGTATCGTCCGCGCCCGTGGACGACTCCGGCCAGCGCCAGCTGAACATCCACATGGATCCGGAGCACCTGGGGGGTGTCTACGCCAACTTCGCGAACATCACGTTCTCGAACTACGAGTTCACGGTGACGTTCGCGCGGATCGACCACGAGGTCGGCGAGGGCGAGATCCCGGGCGTCGTCGTCTCCCGCGTGAACATGTCCCCGCGCTTCATGCGCGAGCTGTTGACGGCGATGGAGGACTCCTGGTCGAAGTGGTCGACCAGCGAGGGCATCCGCAACCTCCCAGAGACGTCCGCTCCGGACAACGACTGACCCACGGCCCTGCGCGTCGCGGTCCTCTCCGACGTTCACGCGAACGGCGCAGCGCTGGCTGCCGTCCTCGAGGCGATCGAGGGCGAGGGAGTCGACGAGCTGTGGTGCCTGGGCGACACGGTCGGCTACGGGCCGGACCCCAACGAGACGACCGCGATCGTGGCCGAGCGCGCCGACCTTGCGCTCGCCGGCAACCACGACCTGATCGCCCTCGAAGCGGCGCATGTGTCCGTGGCCGACTTCAACCCGGACGCCGGCGCCGCGGCGAGGTGGACGCAGGCCGAGCTGGACGATTCGGCGCGCGGCTTCCTCGCGTCGCTGAGCCCGGAGGCGCGACGCGACGGCGTCGAGCTCTTCCACGCGAGCGCCGTCGACCCGGTCTGGGACTACGTGCTCACGCTCGAGGACGCGCGCCGCTCGCTCGAGCGCACCGAGGCGCCGCTCCTGCTGGTCGGCCACACGCACATCCCGATCGCCGTCACCGGCGACGCGGACAGCGCGGCGGGCGGCCACGCCGCCGCGGGCCACGAGGTCGATCTCGGCAAGGGCCGCTGGTTGCTCAACCCGGGCTCCGTCGGCCAGCCGCGCGACGCAGACCCCCGCGCGGCGTACCTCGTGCTCGACCTCGACGCGCGGCACGCGACATTCAGGCGCGTGCAGTACGACGTCGGAAGGACTCAGGAAGCGATGCGGGCGGCTGGGCTGCCGCTCGCGCTCGCGCAGCGGCTCGAGTACGGCGTCTAGCGGCCGGGGAGCTCGACCACGTTGGTGGCCGGCGCTGCCTTGCGCACGTTGCTGCCGATGGTGATGCCGTCACGGACGAGCGCGAGTTGAACCTCTTCGCGCGCCTTGTAGATCCGCCACTTGACGGTGGCCAGGGTGATCTCCAGCGAGTCGGCGATCTCGGTGTACGAGAGCCCGACGACGTCGCGGAGCAGGAGCGCCATGCGCAGGTCGACGCTGAGCGCGTTGATCGCCCGCCAGACGGCGTCCATCTCCTCGATGTTCTCGAACGGGGTGTCGAGCACCTCGAGCGACGGGGCGTCCTCGATTGCCAGCACCGTCCGCGGCCTGCGCTCGACGGCCCGCAGCTCGTCCAGCACCCGGTTCTTGGTGACCTGGAACATCCAGGTCGTGAAGCGGGAGCGGAGCGAGAAGCTCGGCAGGCCCTGGTAGACGCGGAGGAACACTTCCTGCGTCAGGTCCTCGGCCAGGGCGCGATCGCCGACGAGGCGCATCACGTAGTTGAAGACCGGGGTCTCGTAGGAGCGGACGATGATCGCGAATGCCCGCTCGTCGCCACGCTGGGCTTTGCGGAGGATCGCGAGGTCAGGCTGGGGGAGCGACAATGTGGCCCTTTCGGAGGGTCGCCTTATCTGGCTGTGGGAGCGACAATGTGGGCCGAGTATATCTCGGGTTTGCGCTGATCCATATGGCCGGAGTACACGTTTTGTTAGTTCTTTCCGGAAAGGTTAAACCCGGCTAAGAGCGCGGCCTGACATTACGGACGGCGCCGGAAGGCCGAGCAGGTCGAGCACGGTCGGCGCGAGGTCGGACAGCTCGCCGCCGTCCCGCAGCGCGCCACCCGCGTCCGTGAGGACGAGCGGAACCGGATTCGTCGTGTGCGCGGTGTGCGGGCTGACGCCGTCGCGCTCGAGCATCTTCTCCGCATTTCCGTGGTCTGCGGTCACGAGCGCCACGCCGCCGCGCGACGTCACGGCCTCGACGACCTCGCCCAGGCAGGCGTCCGCCGTCTCGACTGCGCGCACCACCGCGGGGATCACGCCCGTGTGGCCGACCATGTCCGGGTTCGCGAAGTTCACGACGACGAAGGCGTACGGCGTGCGGTCGAGCGCGGCCAGGAGCTCATCGGTGACGCCGCGCGCCGACATCTCGGGCTTGTGGTCGTAGCTCGGAACGTCGCGCGGCGACGGCACGAGGACGCGGTCCTCGCCGGCGAACGGCTCCTCGCGGCCGCCGTTGAAGAAGTAGGTCACGTGGGCGTACTTCTCCGTCTCGGCGATGTGGAGCTGCGGCCGGTCGTGCGCCGCGAGCACCTCGGCCAGCACGTCGGGCACTTCGCGATCCGCGAACGCAACCGGGAACGGGAGCTCCTCGCGGTAGCGAGTCATCGTCGTCAGCGAGTAGCCGCCCTCGAGCAGCCGCTGGGAAAGCTGGCGCGCGCGGTCCGGGCGGAAGTTGAAGAAGAGCGCCTCGTCGGCGGTCGCCAGGCGCGGGCGGCCCGTGAGCACGACCGGCTCGACGAACTCGTCGGTCACGCCGCGGTCGTAGCTCGCCTGGACGGCCGCGACCGGATCGTCGGCCGTCTCCCCCTCACCCTGCGTGATCGCGGCCAGCGCGCGGTCGGTGCGCTCCCAGCGCGCGTCGCGGTCCATGGCCCAGTAGCGGCCGACCACGGTCGCGATGCGCTCGGCGGGCAGCTCGGCGAGGTCGGAGGCCGCAGCGTGCGGCGAGACGTCGCGCCCGTCCGTGAACGCGTGGACGTACGTGCGGTGCTCCATCCCGTGGCGCTGCGCCAGCTCGAGGAGCGCCTTCAGGTGCGCGATGTGCGAATGGACGCCGCCGTGCGAGACGAGCCCGAGCAGGTGCACGTCTGCGTCGCGCGCGTCGGCGCGCTCGAAGACGCCGGTGAGGGCGGGGTTCTCGAAGAACGAGCCGTCCTCGATCGCCTTGTTGACCCGCTGGAGATCCTGGAAGAGCACGCGGCCGGAGCCGATCGTCAGGTGGCCGACCTCGGAGTTGCCCATCTGGCCGGCCGGGAGCCCGACCGCCTCGCCAGACGCGGCCAGCTGCGTGTGCGGGTACTCGGCCCAGAGCCGGTCGAAGACAGGCGTGTCGGCGAGGTCGACCGCGTTGCCCGGCCCGGGCGGCGCGATGCCCCAGCCGTCGAGGATGACGAGCGCGACGAGCGGGACGGTCACCGCGCGGCGACGCTCGCGCCGGCCGCGCAGATGGCGGTGAACGACTCGAGCTCAAGGGCTGCGCCGCCCACGAGCGCCCCGTCCACATGCGTCTGCGCGAGCAGCTCCTCGGCGTTCTCCGGCTTGACCGAGCCGCCGTAGAGCACCGGCACGTCGAGCAGCGTCTTGATGAACCCGTGCGCCTCCTCCGCCTGGTCGGGCGTCGCGGTGCGCCCGGTGCCGATCGCCCAGACCGGCTCGTATGCGAGGACGAGCCGCTCGTCGGGGCCGACCGCGTCGGCGATCGCCTCGACCTGCAGCTTCAGCACGAGCTCGGTGTCGCCCGATTCGCGCACCTCGAGCGTCTCGCCGACGCACGCGATCACGCCCAGCCCGGCCTCGAGCGCTGCCTGCGCGCGGCGCGCGGTCGACAGGTCGGTCTCGCCGAAGTACTGCCGCCGCTCGGAGTGGCCGACGACCGCGCCGTGCACGCCGAGCTCGGTGAGCATCGGCGGCGACACCTCGCCCGTGAACGCCCCCTGTGGCTCCCAGTGCACGTTCTGCGCGTAGACGGTCAGGCCCGACTCGAGCGCCGCCGTGAGCGACACGTACGGCGCGCACACGATCACGTCCACGCCCGGCGGAACGGCGCCGGCGAGCGCGCGGCTGAACTCCGCGGCTTCGGCCGGCCCCTTGAACATCTTCCAGTTGCCTGCGATGAGCATCGGTCAGCCCTCCGGTATCGCCGCCACGCCTGGCAGCTCCTTGCCCTCGAGCAGCTCGAGCGACGCGCCGCCGCCCGTCGAGACCCACGAGACACGATCGGCGAGGCCGAGCTCCTGGATCGCCCGCACCGAGTCGCCGCCCCCGACCACGGTGTAACCGTCGCAGGCCGCGACCGCCTCTGCGACCGCCTTCGTCCCTTCGGCGAAGCGCGGCCACTCGAACACGCCCATCGGGCCGTTCCAGAACACCGTTCGTGCGGCACGGATCCGCTCGCCGAACGCCTCGCGCGTCGCCGGGCCGACGTCGAGGCCGAGCCAGCCCTCGGGAACCTGCTGGTACGGGACGATCTTCGCGTCCGCATCCGCGTCGAACGACTCCGCGGCGACGACATCCGTCGGCAGCTCGACCGGGAACGAGAGCGGGTTGTCGTCGCGGATCTGCTCGGCCATCTTGCCGCCCACGAGCACGGTGTCCGCCCTCCCGCCGACGTGCTCGAGCACGCCCAGCTTGTCCTCGACCTTGACGCCGCCGGTGACGAGCACGAACGGCCGCTCGACGTCGCCGAGCAGCCGGCCGAGCGCCTCCAGCTCGCGCTCGAGCAGCAGCCCCGCGTACGCAGGCAGCAGATGCGCGACGCCCTCGGTCGACGAGTGCGCCCGGTGAGCCGAGCCGAATGCGTCGTTCACGTACAGGTCGCCGTGCGCGGCCAGCTCGCGCGCGAACTCCGGATCGTTCTTCGTCTCGCCCGGGTTGAAGCGCGTGTTCTCGAGCACGTGGATGCGCTCGTCCGGCAAGAGCTCGCGCAGCCGCGCCTCGACCGGCGCCATGGAGAACGCCGGGTCGGGGCCTTTCGGCCGCCCGAGGTGCGAGCAGACGCTCACCTCCGCCACGCCGCGCTCGAGCAGCAGCTCGAGCGTCGGCAGCGAGGCGCGGATGCGCGTGTCGTCGGCGACGTGGCCGTCCTCGAGCGGCACGTTCAGGTCGGCGCGCACGAGCACGCGCCGCCCGGCGACGTCCGCGTCGCGGACCGAGCGCGGGCGCCGCACGGCCTACCGCGCTGCGCCGACCGGGAGCGAAGCGACGACCTTCGCCGTCAGGTCGACGAGCCGGCACGAGTAGCCCCACTCGTTGTCGTACCAGCCGAAGACCTTGGCCATCGTCCCGTGCGCCATCGTCAGCTCGCTGTCCACGATGCACGAGTACGGCGAGTGGACGATGTCGCTCGAGACGAGCGGGTCGTCCGCGAAACGCATGATCCCGTCGAGCCGGCCGCCGGCCGCGCTGCGGAAGGCCTCGTTGACCTCCTCGACCGTCACCTCGCGGCCGAGCCGGACGACGAAGTCCGTGATCGAGCCGGTCGGGACCGGTGCCCGCACCGAGATCCCGTCCACCTTGCCCTTGAGGTCGGGCATGACCAGCCCGATCGCCTTGGCGGCGCCGGTCGAGGTCGGGATCAGGTTGATCGCGGCCGCCCGTGCGCGCCGCAGGTCCTTGTGCGGGAAGTCGAGGATGACCTGGTCGTTCGTGTACGCGTGGATCGTCGTCATGAAGCCCTGCTCGATCCCGAACGCGTCGTGCAGCACCTTCGCCATCGGCGCCACGCAGTTCGTCGTGCAGGAGGCGTTCGAGATGATGTGGTGCGCTCCGGGTCGTAGTCCTCGTCGTTGACGCCCAGCACGAAGGTGGCATCCGGCTCGGAGGCCGGCGCCGAGATCAGCACCTTCTTCGCGCCCGCGTCGATGTGCTTCTGCGCGCCGGCGCGGTCGGTGAAGTGGCCCGTCGACTCGATCACGACGTCGACGCCGAGGTCGCCCCACGGCAGCGCCGCCGGGTCGCGCTCGGCAAACACCTTGAGCTCCGCGCCGCCGGCCTTGATCACGCCGTCGCCGAGCTCGACGCGCTGCGGCAGCGGCCCGAGCACCGAGTCGTACTGGAGCAGGTGCGCCATCGTCTTCGCGTCGGCGAGGTCGTTGACCGCCACGATCTCGAAGTCGCCGTTGCGCTCGAGGTGCGCCCGGAAGAAGTTGCGCCCGATGCGCCCGAACCCGTTGATCCCTACGCGCGTTGCCATCTCGTCTCAGCCTCCTGAAGTCGCTCGTTTCGAGTTTATTGACGGCGCTGCAGCGTCGAACCGCACCTTTCCCGCAGAGGATTTGCGGACACCCGGCACGATTCGCGGCCGTGACCGACTCAACCGCAACCCGCCGGATCGGCTATCCGATCCGCTACGGCGCATGGACGCTCCGCCGCCGCGCGCGTAGCCATCTGCTCGCGACGGCGGCGCTCGCGGTTGCCGTCGCGTTCGTCGTCGCGCTCGGCGCGGTGGCGACGCTCAGCGAGAGCGCGATCCTCGGCCGCGGGCTGGGCGGGGTTGACCCGGGCCGGCGCAACGTCCAGCTCGGCCACTTCGGCGTCCCGCCGGTCGGCGGCGGCGCATCCTCGGTCGAGCAGACCGCGCGCCGGATCCTCGCCGGCGTCACCGAGCGCGAGCCTGTGCACGTCGTGCAGTACAAGACGCTCGAGAACGGCGGCTCGACCTTCGCGCTCTCGGGCATCGACGGCGCCGGCCGCTTCCTCTCGCTGAAGTCCGGCCGCGCGCCGCGGACGTGCCGGCCCGAGCGCTGCGAGGTCGTGATCGCCGGCGGCAGCGGTCGCGTCCCGGTCGTGGACGGCGTGCGGATCGTCGTCGTCGGCCGCGGCGACATCAGCTCGCCCGTGCCGTTCAGCCGGCTGCTCGGGACGCGGGCGGCCGCCGTCGGCGACTTCGTCGGCCGCGGCCGGGCGCCGGTGTTCATGGTCGCGGAAGGCGCCCGCACGGTCGGCGCCCTCCCCGCGCTCTCCTCGCTCTACCGCAGCGACGTCTGGATCGCGCCGCTCGACGAGGGCGACGTGCGCCCGTGGAACCTCGACGGCCTGCGCGAGCGCCTGCGGAAGGCGGCGGCCGCGATCGCCCTCGAGCCCGACCAGTACGACCTGGCGTCGCCCGTCCCGCAGCTCGATGCAGCGGCCGTGCGCGCGCATCGCAGCCGCAGCCGGCTGCTGCTCGTCGGCGGTCAGGGCGTGGCCCTGCTCGTGGCATTCGCGGCACTGGCCGGTGCCGCCGGACGGCGCGAGGTAGCCGAGACGCTGCAGCGGCTCCGCTGGTTCGGCGCGCGGCCGTGGCAGGGACGCCTCGTCGTGGCGACCCGGGTGCTGCTCCAGGTGGTGACGGCGCTCCTCGCCGGGCTCGTGCTCGGCGTCGCTGCCGCAGCGTTGCTCGCCTTCGGCGGCGACCTCCCCGTCGGCCGGGTCGTCGAGTCCGCGCTCCTCGACTCCCGCACGCTCGGGCTCGTCGCCGCGGCAGTCGGCGTGTCGCTCGTCGTCCTGATCGGCGCGCAGGTGCTGCCCGGCTCGCGCGAGCGGTTCCGGCCACTGGATGTGGTCGGGATCGCCGCTGCCGCCTTCACGGTCTGGGTGCTGCTCGAGGACAACGCGAGCGACCGGACGCTGCTCCTGCTCCCCGGCGCGGTCGGGCTCGCCACCGGCATTGCCGCGGCACGACTCTTCCCGCCGCTCCTGCGCCTCGCCGAGCCGGCGCTGCGCCGTGTCCGCGGCGTGCGCCTGGCCGCGATCTCGCTCACCCGGCAGCGGTCCGAAGGGCCGGTCGCGGCGGGCTTCGTCGCCGTCAGCGTCGCGCTCTCGCTCTTCGCGTTCTCGTACTTCGTGACGCTGCGACAGGGCACCGACGACCAGGTCGACTACCGCGCGCCCGCCGACTTCACCGTGCGGGAGGACGTATCGCAAGGGGGGCTCGTGCCGGTGCTCGACGCGGCGCCGCTGTCTGGGTACCGCTCGTTGCCGGGTGCCACGAGCGCCACGCCTGTCATCCGCCAGAGCGGCGCCCTCTCCGCGCGGCCGAACGTGCAGCTGACCGCACTCGGCCTCCCCGCCGACGCGATCGACGGGCTGCGCGGGTTCCGCGGCGACTTCTCGAGCCGCTCGAGCGGCGACATCGCGCAGTCGCTGCGCCGGCGCGGCGCCGGCGAGCCGGCCGGGCTGGCGCTGCCGTCGGGCGCGCGCCGCCTCACCGTCCGCGCAAGCGTGAAGGGCGACCCGGTGACGCTGCGGCTGGCGTTCCTCTCCCCGCGCGGCACCTACGAGATCGCGAACGCCGGCGCGGTCGGCCGTACGCCCGGCGACACAACGGTCGAGATCCCCGCGGCTGCGCGCGGCGGCAAGCTGGCCGCCTTCCTGTTCGGCCGCGTGCTCGAGGTCGAGGGCCACTCGAAGGGCGAGGTTCCCGCGCAGCTCGGCACGATCACCTTCGAGTCCCTCAAGGCTGACGGCAGGCCGCTGACCATGCGGCGCGACGGTCTCACGGGCGTCGGCAACGTCATCGTCCGCGAGCGCGGCGGGATCGTGCGCGCCCGCTACCTGGTCTCGAACGAGAGCGACTCCTTCGTCCGCTTCAAGTCGCCCGGCGACACGGTCCATCCCGGCGCGCTCGTCAGTCCTGAGGTTGCGGCGGCCGCGGACGACGACGGGCTCGTCGCGATCGCCCTGCCCGCCGGGTTCCTGACCGTCCACGTCGACGCGGTGGCGAACCACTTCCCCACGCTGGACGGCCCGTTCGTCGTGCTCGACCGCGACGCGATGTTCCAGCTGGCGAACGCCCTACGGCCGGGCGGCGCCGAGACGAACGAGGTCTGGATCGACTCGAACGGAGCCGCAGACGACGCAGCGCCGCCCTGCGCCGCGGGCCGTTCCGCGCGCTCCAGGTGCGCGATCGCGCAAGCCTCGAGCACGAGCTGCGCAGCGACCCGCTCGCACGGGCGACGCTCGCAGTCGTGCTGGCGGCAGCGCTCGAAGCGCTGCTGGTCGCCGTGCTCGGCGCGATCCTCCTGCTCGGAGTCGGCAGCGGCGAGCAGCAGGCCGACCTCGACGACCTCGAGGAGCAGGGCCTGCCGCCGGCCGAGCTGCGCGCGCATCTCCGCCTGCGCGCGGTGCTGATCATCGCCGTCGGCCTGCTGGCGGGCGTCGTCGCGGGCGTCGTGCTGTCGCGCGCGGTGGTCGACCTCGTCTCGCTGACCGCCGGCGCCCTCACCGGCAACCCGCCGCTCGTCGCCGCGGGCGGCGGGCTCGGCGCGGTGGCGCTCGCAGTGGCGCTCGGCGCCGTGCTCGTCGCGGCCGTCAGCGCCGCGTCGCTGCACGCCTTCCGCGGGCGGGAGGCGCGATGAGCCACGCCATCGCCGCGCAGGACGTCTTCCGCATCTACGCGGCTGACGGTGGCTCCACGCCGGCGCTCCAGGGCTTGACGCTTACCGTCGATCCGGGCGAGCTGGTGCTGGCGGTCGGGCCGAGCGGCTCGGGCAAGTCGACGCTGCTCCGGCTGCTCAGCGGTGTCGAGCGGCCGTCGGCCGGGCGGCTGGAGGTGTTCGACCACGACCTCTCGACGCTCGACCGGAGCTCCAGGGCGGGGTACCGCGCGGAGACGCTCGGCTTTCTCGAGCAGCACTACTGGCGCGCGCTCGACGCGAGCCTGACCGTGCTGGACGCGGTCGCGCTCCAGCAGCGCCTGGACGGCCGTCCGGCCGGGCCCGCCCGCCGCCGGGCGAGCGAGCTGCTTCACCGGCTTGGCCTCGGCGAGCTCGAGACGGCGCGGCCGCCGGAGCTGAGCGGCGGCCAGCAGCAGCGCGTCGCGGTGTGCGCCGCGCTCGCTCACCGGCCGCGGCTGCTGCTCGCCGACGAGCCCACGGGCGAGCTCGATGCCGACGCCGCCCGCGTCGTGTACGAGACGCTCGTCGAACTCGCCCGCGAGCAGGGCACGACCGTGCTGATCGTCAGCCACGACCGCGAGGCGGCGGCATACGTCGACCGCGTCGTCCACGTCCGCGACGGGCGCATCAGCCGCGAGACGGACCGCGGCGGCGAGGCCGAGCGCGTCGTCGTCGGCCGTTCCGGGTGGCTGCAGCTGCCGGAGACGCTGCTCGCCGACGCCGGCATCGGCTCGCACGTGCGCGCGAGCCGCAGCGACGACGGGATCCTGCTCGCGCCGGTCGGCGATGCGCCCGCCGCCGCGGCTCCGGCGGAGGCAATCGCCGCCGAGGCGGCTCGCGCGGGCGGCGTGGTCGCCTCGGTGCGCTCGATCGCGGTGGCCTACCCCGGCCGCCGGCCCGTCTTCGAGAGCTACGAGGCCGACTTTGCCGCGGGCGAGCTGACCGCACTGACCGGCCGCTCGGGCTCGGGCAAGACGACGCTGATCCGCCTGCTCGCGGGTCTCCAGCTCCCCGACGCGGGCGTCGTGGCGGTCGGCGGGACCGAGCTCCAGGAACTGAGCCGCACCGAGCGGGCGGCCGTGCGCCGCGAGCGGATCGCGCTCGTGCCGCAGCAGGCGCGCATGACGTCGTTCCTGACGCTGCGCGAGAACGTCGAGCTCGGGCTGGAGCTGCGCGGCGTGCCCGCTGTCGACCGAGCCGAGCGCGCCCTCGAGGCGCTGAAGCGCGTCGGCCTGACGGAGTTTGCCGAGCGCCACCCCGACACGCTCTCGGCCGGCCAGCGGAAGCGCCTCGCGCTGGCGCGGGCGATCGCCTTCGCCCCGCTCCTGCTACTCGCCGACGAGCCGACCGTGAACCTCGACGAGGAGAACGCCGCCGCGATGGCGCGGCTCCTCCGAGCGCTCGCCCGCGAGTCGGGCACGGCCGTCGTCTGCGCCACCCACGATCCGATCGTGGTGGACGCCGCCGACCGGATCGTCGATCTCGGCTCGCTCGCGGACGACTAGCGTACGGGCGTGCCCGACTTCGTCTTCTACGGCGACACCGAGCGCTCGTACGCGATGCGCCACGAGCTGCCGGTCGTGATCGGCGACCCGTTCCTGCTCGCGGTCGCGGACGGGCAGCTGCACGTCGCCGTGAGCTTCCTCGACCGCCCGCGGGTCGCGGCCGCCGTCCCCGACGCGACGCTCCACGACTTCAACGACCTCGGCTTCGGCGAGCTCCGCATGAGCGGCAGGAGCTGGTTCGAGATCGAGCTCGAGCTGGCCTCGCGCACCGCGGCGGCGATCGGCATCCGCGAGGCGGTCGCCGACCCGGACATGCCGGTTGCCGTGGCCGACCGGCTTCGCGCCGACGGGATCGTGCTGCGGCTCGACCACGAGCAGATCTCCGCCCGGCGCCGGGTGAAGTCGGCCGCAGAGCTCGCGGGCATCCGCTCGTGCCCAGGCCGCGGCACACGCCGGGCTGAGCGCAGCGGCCGGGGTGCTCGGACGGGCCGTGCCCGACGGCGAGCGCCTGACGCTCGACGGTGAGGTGCTCACGTCGGAGCGGGTGCGCTCGGCGCTGCGAGACGCGTGCCTCGAGCATGGCGCCCCGGCACCGCCCGACGTGACCGTCTCGTCGGTCTGGAACGGCGGCGGCCACGACCCCGGTTCCGGGCCGCTCCCTGCGAACCTGCCGATCATCGTCGACCTGTGGCCGAAGGACGAGGAGTCGGGCTGCTGGGCCGATTGCATGCGGACATTCCTCGTCGGCGACGCACCCGAGGGCGCGCAGAAGGCGGCACGCGTGGTGCGCGAGGCGCTCGAGGCGGCGCGCGCCGTCGTCCGTCCCGGGGTGACCGGGAGCGAGGTCTACGCGGCCGCCGCCGACGTGATCGAGGCGGCCGGCTACAGGTCGCAGCGCACGGAGAACGGCAGCGTCCCGGACGACGGCTTCCAGGCCTCGCTCGGCCACGGTGTCGGCCTGGCCGTCCACGAGGAGCCCGCGATCGGGCTCGCCGGCCACGACCCGCTGATCGCGGGCGACATCATCACCCTCGAGCCCGGAATCTTCACGCCGGGCATCGGCGAGGTCTGCTTCGAGGACCTGCTGCTCGTCACCGAGGACGGCTGCGAGACCCTCACCGACTTCCCCTACGAGCTGACGCCGTAGCGCACGGGATCCCGGTGGCGGCTACGGATGCGCCGCCCCGGAGCGGGTTGCGATAGTCGGCGGGATGACGCTCGACTCGCTTTCCGCCCGCCATGCGCGCTACCGCGCGACAGACCTCGCGCTCGTGGTCGGCGAGCACCGCCTGACGCACGAGCAGGCCGACCGGCGCGCGAACCGCGCGGCCAACGCACTGCTCGCCCTGGGCCTCGAGAAGGGCGACCGGGTCGCGCTCATCCTGGACAACTCCGTCGAGCTGCTCGACCTGTACGGCGCGGCCATGAAGACCGGCCTGGTCGTCGTGCCGCTCAGCCCGCTCCTGCGAAGCGAAGGGCTGCTGCACCTGCTGCGCGACTCGGGCGCCGCAGCGATCGTCACCGCTCCTCGGCTAGCGCCCGAGCTCGACGCGATCCGCGACAGGCTGTCTGTTGCCAGCCGACCGTTACCTGGCGGCGGGCGACGCGCCTGGCTACCGCTCGCTCGGAGAGCTCACGGCGCAGGCGTCCGGCGAGCAGCCGCCGGACGCGGGCCTCACCGGCGACGACCCGTTCAACGTGATCTACAGCTCGGGCACGACCGGCGAGCCGAAGGGCATCGTCCACACGCACGCGATCCGCGAGGCGTACGGCACGGGGTTCGCGAGCTCGTTCCGCATCCACCGCGACAGCGTCGTCCTGCATGCAGGATCGCTCGTCTTCAACGGCTCGTTCGTGACGCTGATGCCGGCGCTCTACCAGGGCTGCACGTACGTCCTGATGACGGCGTTCGAGCCGCGCGCGATGCTCGACGCGCTCGCCGCCGAGCGGGTGACGCACGTCATGACGGTGCCGTCGCAGCTCGTGGCGCTGCTCCAGCACGACGACTTCGACGAGGCGCACCTCCCCCACCTCGAGATGATCGGCTCGCTCGGCGCGCCGCTCTTGCTCGAGCACAAGCAAGAGCTCATCCGCCGCCTGCCCCGCCGGCTGTACGAGCTCTACGGGCTCACCGAGGGGTTCGTGACGATCCTCGACCGCGACGACGTGGAGCGGAAGCCGGGCTCGGTCGGCGTGCCGCCGCCCCTCTACGCCATGCGCATCCTCGGGCCCGACGGTGCCGAGCTGCCGCCGGGCGAGGTCGGCGAGATCGTGGGGCGCGGGCCGATCACCATGCCGGGCTACCTCGGCCGGCCCGACCTGACCGCCGAGACGCTCGTCGACGGCTGGATCCGCAGCGGCGACCTCGGCTACGTGGACGACGACGGCTTCCTCTACCTCGTCGACCGCAAGAAGGACCTGATCATCTCGGGCGGCGTCAACGTTTTCCCGCGCGACATCGAGGAGGTCGCCGTGCAGCACCCGGACGTGCTCGACGTCGCCGTGTTCGGCGTCGCCGACGAGCGCTGGGGCGAGTGCCCGATCGCCGCCGTCAAGCTGCGGCCCGGCTCCGACCTGGACGCCGAGGAGTTGCGCGAGTGGATCAACGAGCGCGTCCCGGCTCGCTACCAGCGCGTACGCGAGGTGGTCGTGCGCGACGAGTTCCCGACCAGCCTCGCCGGCAAGACCCTGCGGCGCCTCATCAGGGAGGAGTACCTGCAGCCCGCGTGACCGAGAGCCGGTTCGTGGAGGCGAACGGCCTCCGCCAGCACTACCTCGACAGCGGCGGCGACGGCCCGGTGCTCGTGCTCGTCCCCGGGCTGACGGCCAACGCCCACTCGTTCGGCGGGCTCCTGGCCGCAGGGCTCGGCGACCGCTTGCGCGTGCTCGCGTTCGACGCGCGCGGCCGCGGCCTGAGCGACAAGCCGGCGACCGGCTACACGATGGCCGACCACGCGGCCGACGTGCTCGGCGCCCTCGACGCGCTCGGCCTCGAACGTGTCGCGCTCGGCGGCCACTCGTTCGGCGGCTTGCTGACGTACTCCATGGCCGCGAACCACCCGGAGCGCGTCGCGAAGGCGGTGGCGATCGACGCGCCGAGCGAGCTCGACCTCTCGATCCTCGACCAGATCGCCCCGTCCCTCGCTCGCCTCGACCGCACCTTCGCCTCCTGGGACGAGTACGACGCGCTGATCCGCTCGTTCCCGTACTGGGACGGCTTCGAGTGGAACGCGGAGGTCCAGGCGTACTACCGCGGCGACGCGGAACAGGTCGCAGGGGGCTCGATCCGCGCCCGCGCGCGGCCGGACGGCGATCAGGGCCGTCATCGAGGGCGAGCTCGAGGTCGACTGGCCCGAGACGGTCTCGCGCGTGCACTGCCCGACGCTGCTCGTCCGGGCGACGCGCCCGTTCGGCCCGCCCGGCTCGCCGCCGATCCTCGGCCCCGAGGCGGCGCGGCGGGCTCTCGAGCGGCTCGCCGACGGGCGGCTCGTCGAGGTGGACGCCAACCACGTCACGATGGTGTTCGCGCCGGCCGCGCGCCGCGTCGCGGACGAGATCGCCGCGTTCGTCGCGGGCTGAGTGGCTCGATGAATCTCCCCGTCCGCCCGGCCATCGAACGAAAGACCGGCCAACCCGAGGCACGCAGACGCGCCCCTCAAGTGGGCGGGTCGGAGGGGAAGCTCCGAGGACGACCTCCCCCTCCAGTTGAACCGCGCTCCGGACCGTGGCATCGGACGGGGTCTGAATCCAATGCCGGACGAGCGCAGACCCGCCCGGAGTCGAGTATGACCGATCGCGCAAGCCTGCGACAAGACCGCGGGCATGGGGATTGACAACGCGCGACCGGTGTCAGCCGACGGAGACGCCCTCGAGCGCGAGCAGGCGGCGCTTGTACTCGACTCCCAGGGTCCCATATCCGCCGATCCCGTGCGCCGAGACGACGCGGTGGCACGGGACGAAAACGGGCAGCCGGTTGTGCGCGCAGAACGTGCCCGCAGCACGCGGGGCGCGCGGCCGGCCGGCGAGCGCGGCCAGCTCCCCGTACGAGACGACCTCGCCGCGCGGCACCCGGCGGAGCGCCTCGCCGAGCGCGCGGCCCAGCTCGGTCTCCTCCTCCCACGAGACCTCCACGTCGTCGAACGAGACGTCCTCGCCGCGGTAGAAGGCCGCGAGCCGCTCGGTCAGCGGGTGGTCGGCGCGATCCCGGCGGGCGCCGCCGCGGGGCGACTCGTGCCACACCGGCACGTCGCCGGCGAGCCACAGCTCGCCCTCGCCCCATCCCGCCGCCGCGTAGGTCACGCACCGTGGCACCGGCCCAACCGTACAATCGCGGCCGTGAGCGCCCCCGGCATCTTCCGGCCGCCGCCACCGCGCAACGAGCCGGTGCACGACTACGCGCCGGGCTCGGCGGAACGCGAGGAGGTCCGCCGCAAGATCGCCGAGATGCGGGCGGAGCGCATGGACCTGCCGATGGTGATCGGCGGCGAGGACGTCCGCTCGAGCGACACGTTCGAGCAGGTCGAGCCGCACGAAAAGGCGAGCGTCCTCGCGACTGTCCACCAGGGCGGCGCGCCCGAAGTCGAGCGCGCGATCGCCGCCGCCGGCGAGGCAGCCCACGACTGGTCGCGCCTGCCGTGGGAGGAGCGCGCCGCCGTCTTCCTCCGCGCCGCCGAGCTGCTCGCCGGCCCGTGGCGCCCGACGCTCGTCGCCGCCACCATGCTCGGCCAGTCGAAGACGGTGCACCAGGCCGAGATCGACGCGGCCGCCGAGCTGATCGACTTCCTGCGCTTCAACGTCGAGTTCATGACGCGCATCTACGAGCAGCAGCCGGTCTCCTCGCCGGGCGTCTGGAACCGGATGGAGTACCGCCCGCTCGAGGGCTTCGTCTTCGCGGTCACGCCCTTCAACTTCACGGCCATCGGCGGCAACCTCCCGTCGAGCGCCGCACTGATGGGCAACACGGTCGTCTGGAAGCCGGCGTCGACGGCCGCTTACTCGGCGTATTACGTCATGCGCCTCTTCCAGGAGGCGGGCCTGCCGCCGGGCGTGATCAACCTGGTCTACGGGCCCGGCGCAGCGATCGGCGACCCGGCGCTCGCCAGCGACCAGCTCGCAGGCGTGCACTTCACCGGCTCGACGCCCGTCTTCCACTCGATGTGGCGGACGATCGGCGCGAACATCGCCAACTACCGCAACTACCCGCGCATCGTCGGCGAGACCGGCGGCAAGGACTTCATCCTCGCGCACCCGTCCGCGAACGTGGACGCGGTCGCCACCGCGATCGTGCGGGGCTCGTTCGAGTACCAGGGGCAGAAGTGCTCTGCCGCCTCGCGCGTGTACGCGCCGTCGAACCTCTGGCCCGAGCTGCGTGAGCGGCTCGCCGAGCAGGTCGGCGAGATCCGCATGGGCGACGTCTCCGACTTCTCGAACTTCATGGGCGCGGTCATCGACGCCAAGGCGCAGAGCGGCCATCGCGATGCGATCGAGCTGGCGCGAGAGCGCGCCGACACGAAGATCGTCGTCGGCGGCGGCGTCGACGACTCGCGCGGCTTCTTCGTCGAGCCGACGGTGATCGAGACGGGCGACCCGGACATGCCGCTCATGCGCGACGAGCTGTTCGGGCCGATCGTGACCGCCTATGTGTACCCGGAGGGCCGCTGGGACGAGACGCTGCAGCTCGTCGACCGGTCGGCGCCGTACGGGCTCACGGGCGCCGTCTTCGCCAACGACCGCGAGGACATCCTCCGCGCCGAGGACGCGCTCCGCTACGCGGCCGGCAACTTCTACGTCAACGACAAGCCGACGGGCGCGGTGGTCGGCCAGCAGCCCTTCGGCGGCGCCCGAGCGTCGGGCACGAACGACAAGGCCGGCTCGATGTGGAACCTGATCCGCTGGGTCAGCCCGCGGACGATCAAGGAGACGTTCGTGCCGCCGAAGGACTACCGCTATCCCTTCATGGCGTCCGACCAGCCGGACGCCGACGGCAACGGCTCGCGCCCGTCGGATCGTCCGTAGCACCCATCGGGTAAAGGGCCCCCATGCGCCATCTCCTCGACTCGATCGAGGTCTTCTACGACCACCTCTCGGCGGTCGACTTCCGCTGGATCGCGGTGGCGCTCTTCCTGCACCTCCTGCGCTCGCTCGCGATCTCTCGCGCATGGCGGAACGTGCTGGTGGACGCGTACCCGGACGAGAAGGTGCGCTGGCGGTCGATCTGGGGGGCGTACCTCGCCGGCGTCGGCGTCAACGCCCTGATCCCCGCGCGCGCGGGCGACGCCGTCCGCCTCTACCTCGTCAAGCACCGGGTGAACAACTCGACATACACCACGCTCGCGTCCTCGCTCGGCGTCATGGCGATCTTCGACATCACCGCCGCCCTGGCGCTGTTCGCGTACGCGCTGACGCAGAACGTGCTGCCCAGCGTCCACGTCATCCCCGACCTGCCCAGCCTTGACTTCGGCTGGCTGCTCCAGCACACGCGACTGTCCATCGCGGTCGGGGTCGCGATCATCATCGCCCTGGTAGTCGGCTACTTCTGGGCTGCACGGCATGTCCGCGCGTTCAAGGAGCGCGTCGCGCAGGGCTTCGCCGTGTTGCGCAGGCCGCGCCGCTATCTGCGCCGGGTTGCGATCTGGCAGGCGGTCGACTGGACGACCCGCATCGCGGAGACGTTCTTCTTCCTCAAGGCGTTCCACATCCACGCCACCGTGCACAACGCGCTGATCGCCCAGGTGGCGCAGAGCGCGTCGACGGCGCTGCCCATCACGCCCGGCGGGATCGGCACCGAGCAGGCGCTGCTCGTCGTCGTGCTCGCCGGCGCCGCCTCGAAGACGGCGCTCGTCGCGTTCAGCGTCGGCGTGAAGTTGACCGTGACGGCCGCGAACGTCGTAGTCGGCTTCCTGGCGCTGCTGATCATGGCCCGGACGATCGACTTCCGGGAGATCCGGCGGCGGCGTCAGTCCGAGGAGGCGCCCGCTCCCGCGCCGCCTGGCTAGAGCCCCTCTAACCGCGCCCCGCCTTGTGGAGCTGCGCGTAGATCGAGCGTGCGGTCTTCGCCGGCAGGCCGGGCACCGCCTCGAGGTCCTCCTCGCTCGCCGCGAGGAACCGCTCGGCCGACCCGAAGTGCTGCACGAGCGCGCGGCGCCGCGCCGGCCCGACACCCGCGAGCCGCTCGAAGATCGACTCCTTCGCGCGCGCGTCGCGCCGCTGGCGGTGGAACCCGAGCGCGAACCGGTGCGCCTCGTCGCGCAGCCGCTGGAGCAGCTGAAGGCCGGGCGAGTGGCGGTCGAGCCGCACCGGGTCCGGGCGGTGCGGCAAGAAGATCTCCTCCTCGCGCTTGGCCAGCGAGATGACGGCGACGCGCGGCAGGTCGTACGCCTGCATCGCCGCGAGCGCGGCGGACAGCTGCCCCTTTCCTCCGTCGATCACGACCAGGTTCGGCACCTGGGCGAAACTCTCGTCGTAGTCCTCCGCAGTCACGTCTGCGAGCCGCGCGAAGCGCCGCGAGACGACCTCGGCCATCGCCGCGAAGTCGTCCGGCCCCGTCAGCGCGCGCAGCCCGAACTTGCGGTAGTGCGCCTTCTTCGGCTGCGCATCCTGGAAGACGACCATCGAGCCGACCGGCGACTCCGACTGGATGTTCGAGATGTCGTAGCACTCGATGCGCACGGGCAGGCTCTCGAGGTTGAGCGCCTCGCGCAGCTCCTCCATCGCCTCGACGCGCCGCAGCCGCTTCTGCTCGGTGGCGGCCAGGTCGGTCTCCACCGCCAGTTGCGCGTTCTGCGTCGCGAGCTCCTGCAGCCGGCGCTTCTCGCCGCGCTGCGGCGGGCGCACCTCGACGCGCGCACCGCGGCGCTCGGAGAGGAACTCCTCGAGCGCCTCCGTGTCGGTCGCCTCGGGTGGCACGACGATCTCGGGCGGAACGGTCGGGGACGACCCGTAGTACTCGAGGCAGAACGCCTCGAGCACCGTCGGGATGTCATGTCCCTCCACGTTCTCGAGATGGAAGCTGTGCCGGCCGACGAGCTTGCCGTCGCGCAGCGGGAAGACCTGCACCGCGGCGACCTGGTCGCGGACGGCGATGCCGATCACGTCGATCGTCCCGAACTCGCGCCGCTCGGCGCCCTGCCGCTCGGCCAGGTGGCGCACCGCGAAGAGCCGGTTGCGGTAGCGCGCCGCGTCCTCGAAGCGCTCGAGCGCGGCGGCGTCCGTCATCTGCTGCTCGAGCTCGCGCTGGATCGACTTCGTGTCGCCGGAGAGAAACTGGACGACGCCGTCGATCAGCTCGGCGTAGTCGTCCTTCGAGACGTAGCCCACGCACGGTGCCAGGCACCGGTCGATGTGGTAGTCGAGGCATGGAATCCCCGAGTGGCGCCCGGGCTGCGGCCCCTCGCACGGGCGGAAGCGGAACACGCGGTTGAGCACGTCGAGCGTCTCGCGCACCTTCTTCGCGTTCGCGTACGGCCCGAAGTAGACGACCCCGCGCCGGTGCCGCTCGCGCGTGAACATGACGCGCGGGTAGTCGTCCTCGACCGTCACCGCGATGTACGGGAACGACTTGTCGTCGCGCAGCCGGACGTTGAACGGCGGCCGGTGGCGCTTCACGAGCGTCTGCTCGAGATGGAGCGCCTCCGCCTCGTTGCGGGTGACGATCACCTCGAGGTCGGCGATGCGGCGCGCCAGGTCGGCGACGCCGCGCCGCGTCTCGCCCGACTGGAAGTACGAGCGCACGCGCGGCCGCAGCGACTTTGCCTTGCCGATGTAGAGCACCTCGCCCTGCTCGTCGCGGAAGAGGTAGACGCCCGGCTTCGCAGGCAGGGTCTTCAGGCGCGGTTCGAGCGCGTGCTGGGCCACGCGGCCAATCTAGCCAGGGCCCGTCCGGCTAGCGGACGCGGCGGAGCGTGATCGTCCAGCGGACGGAGCGCACGAGCTGGCAGCCGTCGCCCTGGGCCTGCTCGTCCTCCTCGCCGCGGATGCGCACGACGCCGCCGACCGCCTTCGGAGCACGCGGCATGTGCGCGTAGACACCGGCGAGCGGCAGCGGGTTCGGCGGCGTGCCCGCGTCGAGGCAGGCACCGCTGACGTCCTCCGGCGCACCGTCGAGCCAGACGCGGCCGCCGGCATTGCGCAGCGAGAGCGGCCTCATCGTGACGGCGTGCGGCGGGCCGTCGACGATCCGCGCCGAGACGGCGCCGTCGGGGCACTCCTTGTGGTCGGTGCCGCTCGCCGTCTCGATCCCGCGAACCGGCAGCGCGGCCCGGACGGCCGTCGTCCGCACCGCCCTCGAGCTCGTGAACCTGAGGACGTTCGAGTAGCTGAGCCCGTCGTGGCGGCAGCCCATCGAGTCCTCGTGCGGCGGCACGAACGCCGACGTCGTCAGCGACCCGGTGACGGTCACCGAGTACACGGGCGCGCGAACCGCACCGGCCGTCCCGGCGCAGCACACGAGCATCCACGCAGCCGCGACGGCTGCAAGCCGACCCCACCCCACCGACGGATCTTCCTGGTGCGCGCCCGATGGGTCAACCGGCCAGGGCTACGATCCCTCGAATGAGGGCTATAGCCTGATGGAGGGCCAGTACGTCGCGTACACGTTCTTCCGGGTCGACCCCGCCTGGCGGCGCCTCCCCGACGACGAGCGTATCGCCGGTAAGGAGGCGTTCGCGGAGGTCGTGTCCGACTGGGGCGAGCGGATGGGCGGGCTGCGGGCCTACTCGGTCGCGGGAGTGCGCCCCGACTGCGACTTCTTCCTCTGGAAGATCACCGAGCGCTACGAAGACCTCGGCGAGCTCGGTGCCGCGCTCAACGGCACGCCGCTCGCGGGCTGGCTCGAGACGCCGTACTCGTACCTTGCGACGACGAAGGCCTCGCAGTACACGCAGGCCCGGCGCCCCCGCAAGATCGCCCCGCTCGACCTCCCGTACCTGGTCGTCTACCCGTTCGTGAAGGTGCGCCCCTGGTATTCGCTCACCGAGGCCGAGCGGCAGCGCGCGATGGACGAGCACATCCGCATCGGCCGCGAGGAGTTCCCGGGCATCAAGAACCACACGACGTACTCCTTCGGCATCGACGACCAGGAGTTCATGACCGCCTTCGAGTGCGAGGAGCCTGCCGACTTCATGCACCTGATGCTCCGGCTCCGCGACTCCGAGGCGAGCCGCTACACCGAGCGCGACACACCGATCTTCGTCGGCCGGCTCACACCGGTCCGCGCCGCGCTCGACGCGCTCGACGGCACGGGCGCCCGCATCTCCCTCTCGCAGTAGCCGGCACCTCGCTGCGGTCCTCGCCAAGTAACAATCTGTTACTTGGACTCGGCGGGTGCCACCACGCGAAGGGCTTACGTACTGGGAAGCCAAGATTGTGCGAATCGCATGTTTACACCCTCGCCAGTGGTGTGATATCACTCGCACGTAGCGCGGTCGTTGTCGAGAGAGAGGAACCCCATGTCCAAGCGCACCGCATCTGCCATTGGCGGGCTCGCGCTGGTCCTCGCCGTCAGCGCCGGGGCGCACGCCCTGGGCAGCCATCCGGCGGCGAAGGCCCTGGCGTGCCCGGCCGGCTACAAGTCAGAAGCCGCCCTGGAGGCGGCAGAGCGGGCCGGCGGCATCGGCTCCGCCCGCGCCGAGGTCGGCGGCACCTACACCTGCGTCAACGTCAAGCACCCGGAGCATGCGACCGAGGTGTTGCTCCGCGACGAGGGCCTCGAGTCGGTCCGGAGCGCCCCGAACGACCATCCCCACCCCGGCGCCTATGCTGCAGCGCTCGCCGCGCGCGCGGACAACGCCAAGACGCCCCGCGTGAAGGGCACCGAGGGCGCATGGACGCAGTACGGACAGGGCCCGCTGATCGTCAACGACCCGGCATACGGCCAGGTCAACAACCTCGGGCTCGTCTACAACTCGGCGCGCCTCGACAGCCTCAAGTACGACCCGGTCAACAAGCGGCTCTTCGCGGCTGAAGGCACCGGCGGCGTGTGGATGTCGACCGACGGCGGAGCGAGCTGGAAGTCGATCGGCGACACGCTCCCGAGCCAGGTCGTCGGAGGCGTCGCCTGGTCGTCCGCGAACGGCGGCACCGTGCTCGCGGTCAGCGGCGACCCGTCGTACGGCGCGGGCGGCTACACGGGCTACGGCGCCTTCTACAGCACCAACCTGGGCACCAGCTGGACGAAGGCGAGCGGCATCCCGGACGGGGCGCTCGGCTTCGCGATCGAGGTCGACCCGACCAACCCGCTCGAGGTCTACGCGGCCACGTCGTTCGGGCTCTTCCGCTCGCTCGACGGCGGCAAGACGTACGCGAACGCGAACCTGCCGACCGGCCCGTGCGCCGGCATCGCGGGCGCAGGTCCGAACAATGACCGCCCCGAGTGCCTGCTCGCAAACGTCGTCACCGACGTCGAGGTCTCGAAGCCCGGCGGCGTGAACACGACCATGCCGGGCGGCACCGTGATCGCGGCCGTCGGCTGGCGGGCCGGCGACCGCACGAACTCCGACGGCACGGTGCAGTCGCCCAGCAACGGCCTGTACCGCTCGACGTCCGGCGCGCCCGGAAGCTTCGAGCGCATCAACCCGGCCGTGGGCACGTTCGCCCAGCAGCACCGGATCGGCCGCGTCGAGTTCGGCGCGACGACCGGCCCGCAGCAGGATCACGACTACCTGTACGCGATCGTGCAGGACGCGGCCGCCCTGAACGGCGAGCTCGACGTCCTCGACGTGCCCGTCCCGGATCCCACGAACGGAACACGGCCCGGCACGGTCCTGAACGGCATCTACGTCTCGCCCGACTTCGGTCTGACGTGGTCGCTGATGGCCGACGACAACGCGATCGCGAAGAACCCGTCCACGGGCTCCGGCCTGATCGGCGCCAACATGGCGACCGGCTACGAGCCGGGCGTGCAGGCCTGGTACAACGAGTGGATCGCGCCGGATCCCACGCGGCAGACCGCGGCCGGCGTCCCCACGCGGCTCGCGTTCGGGCTCGAGGAGATCTGGCAGAACGAGCTGAGCGACCAGCCGCTCGACGGCCCCACGCCCTTCAAGGTCATCGCCCGCTACTACGGCGGCGGCGAGTGCCTCGGCCTCATCTTCAACCCGGCCCCGCCCGCGTGCCCGACGCATCGCGACCCGGCGTTCGGCAACACCACCACGCACCCGGACCAGCAGGACGGCATCTGGATCCCGGACTCGAGCGGCGGCGTGACGCTCGCGGTCGGCAACGACGGCGGCTTCTACCGCAACCACGTCGGCTCCGGCGCGGAGCTCGACAACGGCGGCTGGGGCAACGGCGACCAGACCGGCTTCTCGACCCTGCTCCCGTACGACGCGGCCATGGCCAACGACGGCACCGTCTACGCCGGCCTGCAGGACAACGGCGAGCTGAAGATCACGCCCGATCACAAGCAGTACGAGACGTACGGCGGCGACGGCGGCATGAGCGAGGTCGAGCCCTTCAACAGCAACGTCGCGTACGAGGAGTACACGTTCGGCGACATGAGCGCGACGACCGACGGCGGCCGCACGTGGCGCTCGATGGGGCCGGCGTTCACGAGCGCCCGCTTCATCAACCCGTTCGAGATGGACGACGCCAACGCGCGCCATCTCATCGCAGGCGCGAACGAGATCTACGAGACCATCTACGGGCCTGAGACGAACGGCGCGGACGCCACCGGCTCCTGCTCGCTGAACTGCTGGCAGAAGGTCTTCGACCTCGGCACGCGGCAGCATCCCGGCGACGCGAGCGCCTCACCGCCGGCCACCGACGCGGCGGCCGACCCCGCCAACTCGACGTCGGCGATCGACGTCCACGGCGACGCGGCCTACGCCGGCTTCTGCGGCGTCTGCGACATCCTCAACGCAAAGGTCGGCTTCAAGAGCGGCATCGCCACCAACGTCGGCGGGACGAAGCCGCCGAAGAAGATGACCTCGGACGGCTGGCACATCGCCGCGGCGAACGGGCTGCCGAACCGGTTCGTCACCTCGGTGACGATCGACCCGAACGACGTGCACACGGTCTACGTGACGCTCGGCGGCTACAGCCGCCGCTGGGTCCCGCCGGGGACGCTGCAGGATCGCAGCGCCGAGGTCGGCGAGGGCCACCTGTTCGTCTCGCACGACGCCGGCGACAACTTCACCGACATCTCCGGGAACCTGCCGGACGTGCCGGCCACGTCGCTCGCCCTCCGCGGCAAGCAACTGATCGTCGGCACGGACGTGGGCGTGTTCGCGAACGACCTCAAGGGCGGGTCGAAGTTCTCCGTCCTCACCGGCCTGCCGGTCGTCCCGATCAGCACGGTCAACCTCAAGCCGAACGACCCGAACCTGGTCGTCGCCGCGACGTACGGCCGCGGCGTGTGGACGTTCCGCTTCACCGAGCCGCTCCAGAATCCGCCCGTCGTCACCGCGCCCAGTTGCCAGCCGCAGGCCGGCACGCCGCCCGCGGCCACGGGCAGCAGCACGGTCGCCGGCCCGTACGGCTTCGAGTCCGGCGAGGACGGCTGGACCGCCGGATCCACGAACCAGGTGTTCTCGCTGTGGCGGCGCCTCGCTCCCGGCAACGGCTCGACGTACGGCTTCGCGGTCACGCCCTACAACGGCGACGGGCTCGGCTCGGTCACGACCACGCTGACCTCCCCGAAGATCGACCAGAGCGGCGGCTGGACGTACGTCGAGTTCGCGGCCCGCTACGACACCGAGCCGGACTTCGACTACGTGTTCGTCGACTGGTCGTGCGACGGCGGCGCATGGAACACCGCGACGTCCGTCTGGAACCCGGCGACCGGCGGCTGGAGCGACACGTTCCAGATCACCGGCGCAAACCCGAGCTTCCCGCTCTACGACCCGGAGAAGGTCGCCTTCCAGGCGCCGGCCGGCCCGCTCTACGTGCGGTTCCGGCTCGTCGCCGACTCCAACGTCGGCTCGCCGCCGTACACCGGCGCCGCGGTGGACGACATCGTCGTGAAGCACTGAGGCTTCCGCCAGCGACCGCGCGTGCGGAAACGCTGAAGGGCCGGCCTGGCGGTCGGCCCTTCACGTCTGTTCGGCTAGTACTCGTGCTGGTCGCGCCAGACGCGGAACATCGATAGCCCGCAGATGATCAGCACGAGCAGGAACGCGAGCGCGTCCGGGCCGCTGGCGCCGACGGTGAAGTAGGCGGCGAGGTCGACCACCGCGAGGATGGCGGCACCGTAGAACGCGACCTGCGCGCGCGGCGGCCACATCTCGATGTCGCCGCGCCGCTCGCGCCACATCAGGAACAGGAAGAACGCGATCGCGATGAAGAAGGCGATGCGAGCGATCGCGTACAGCGCGGCAAGCGTCGCGTACAGCTGGAGCACCATGACGACCACCGCGATCGCGGCCACGACCAGCAGGCCGCGCACCAGCGGGTTCATCTCGGCGAAGAAGCGTTTCATCCGGCCGTCATGTAGGCACGTCCTGCGAGCAACCCTGCGAGCAGCGTAGCTCCCACGAACCAGAGCAACCGGCGCCGCGGCTCCGCCGGCGCGTAGAGCCACGGCGCGAGCACGGCGAGCAGCGCGAATGTCCCGTAGGCGTAGTGGAGCTGGTCGGCGGCGCGCCTGTTGTCGGAGAGCAGCAGCAGCCCGAGCCCAACCTGGGCGACCAGCAGCGTCTGCACGAGCGCAAGCAGGTGGCGCGCGGCGCCGGTCGCAGTACCGCCGCGCCGGTACGCGAGCCCGCCGACGATGACCGCGACGCCGGCGCCGACCAGCACCAGGATGGCCACCGTCTCGTGGGCGCGGAGCACCGTCCGACCCTATCCAGCGCGCCCCGGGCGAACCTCGGTACGCACTCCGTCACGGTTCGTCCGGGGTTATGCCGCGAACGCGAGTGCGTCGTGCCGCTTCTCCGGCAGCGTGAACGCGTACGCCCAGAACGCAAGGATGTTCGCAAACGGGACGATGAACGCCAGCGTCCAGGCCCACGATCGGCCCTGGCGACGCGGAACGCCAACCGCGCTCCACAGGAACAGCACGAGCCAGCCGACGTACGGGATCAGCACGAGCAGCGAAAGCCATCCGTTCTGCTCCATCAACTCGAGCAGCACGATCCAGAGGCCGAGGAACGGGACGAAGGCCAGCCAGGGCCGCTCGTGCCCACGGCGTTGCGCGATGACGTAGACAGGCGTCAGCAGGATCAGGTACGGGACGACGACGAAGGTGAAGATGACGAAAGTGGCAAGCATGAGGGCACCCCGGGTGGTTGAGTCGCCCGTTGTCATCGGCGGCGCGAAGTCCATGCTTTAGGCGAAGCGACCGAGCGTGCGCCGCAATGCGTCCGCTCGGCCGGGTGGTCGACGAGGGCCGAAAAACGCGCCTGCGCCGACTCGCGTCACAGCAAAGGAAGTGATAGGAACGGACTCCCTAGCACGACGAGGCGGCCGAGGCGGAGCGGAAGATTCGTCCCAAGCTTGCCGTCTTGCTGAGCGGCAACCCGCAACGCAAGCCAAGGAGGCGACATGAGTGAACGCGGGAACGACGCCGTCGACGATCAACAGAGCGACGTCGAGGCGCACGGCGGAAAGGGCTGGGAGCCCACAAGAGCCGATGACGAAGACGTCGAGGCGCACGGCGGAAAGGGCTGGGAGCCGACCAGAGCGGCTGACGAAGACGTCGAAGCGCACGGCGGAAAGGGCTGGGAGCCGACCAGAGCGGCTGACGAAGACGTCGAAGCGCACGGCGGAAAGGGCTGGGAGCCGACCAGAGCGGCTGACGAAGACGTCGAAGCGCACGGCGGAAAGGGCTGGGAGCCGACCAGAGCGGCTGACGAAGACGTCGAAGCGCATGGCGGAAAGGGCTGGTAGCGAGAACCCTCCCTTTGCGCAGATCTTTCGCTTGATTGGCGACCGCCGAGAGGCCGTCTTCCGGGCGACCTCCACTAGGGGTCCCGGCGGTCGCCGACAGCGGCCTGCTCGGAGGGAGACACGACACGCCGCCCGCTGCGGTCGCCGACGCGGGCGCCCCCACGACGCCCACGCCACGACGGAGGAAGGAACGCGCTTGGTCGAGGAGGGAGCTCCAGCCCCGAATGTCACGCTCGAGAGCGACGCGGGCGAGCAGGTATCGCTATCTGACTTTCGCGGCCACCCGGTAGTGCTCTATTTCTACCCAGCGGACGACACCCTCGGTCGTTAATGCAGTAGGCCGCTCACCGCGTTACCACTCCGGGCACTCGAGGCCCAGCGGATTGCGGGTGCTTGCGACTTCGACGTCGAATACGCGTCCCCCGGTGATTGCCGCCGGCGGATCGCCGCCGGGCTCGTGTCCACCGACGTTCGAGATGACCAGCTCTGCCTGTCCCCCGGCGACGAAGCGCCCCTCGCAGTTGACGTACCGGTGGCCGCGCTCTCTGACCTCCGACCACGGCATCCCGGGTCGTGTGCCAAGTGCAGTAGCGAACCTCGACGAGCGCGACGTGAACAACGCCAGCCTGTTTGTCCGCTTGTTGATGAAGTAGACAGTGGCGCAATCGACGCCACTCAGGCGCGGATGGCGCGTGCCTGTGCCGTCGTCCAGCGACGTCGGAATGCCGCCGTTCTCGACCTGTCGGCAGCGATAGCCCAGAGCGAGAAACCGCGGGGCGACACCACCGCTGCGGAATGCACCCACACCGAGGTAGTCCGCCCGCCCGGCAAAGCGCTGGACGTCGACGGCGGTAGACCTATCGACGCGCAGTGGTCCAACGACACCCTTCGCGGTCACGCGCCCCGCGCCGCCGTGCGGCACGTGTTCACGCGCGGTCGCGCCGGCTGATGCAATCGTGGCCCCAACCGCGACTGCGGCGATCACACCGATCATGCGTCTGCGTCGACTACGCATGCGCTCGTCCTACCCGATTCCGGCGCGGCGCATGTGCTGACCTCGTTAGCCTTCGCCCGTGGTAAGCGAAGGCGACACCGCTCCCGACTTCACGCTCAGGTCCGACGGGGGCGAAGACGTGACGCTCTCGTCGCTGCGGGGACGCCCAGTTGTTCTCTACTTTTACCCAGCGGACGACACGCCCGGCTGCACGGCGCAGGCATGCGGGATCCGCGACGACTGGGAGGCCTACCAGACACGCGGCGCCGTCATCCTGGGCGTGAGCCCCGACGACGTCGACTCGCACGTCCGCTTCAGGGACAAGTACGCGCTGCCGTTCACGCTGCTCGCCGACCCGGAGCACAAGATCGCCGAGCTGTACGGCGCCTGGGGCGAGAAGAACCTCTACGGCAACATCGTCGTCGGCCTGATCCGCTCGACGTTCGTGATCGACGAGAACGGCGTCGTCGCGAAGGCCATGCGCAAGGTGAGCGCGAAGGGCCACTCCGAGAAGGTGCTCGCCGCGCTCCCTTAGGGCGACGGCATAAGTGCGGATGAGAGGACTTGAACCTCCACGCCCCTAAGGGCACACGGACCTGAACCGTGCGCGTCTACCAATTCCGCCACATCCGCGCGGACGCGCATTGTAGCCCGGCGTGAACGGCCGAACGGGCGCGGCGAACGTCTTAACTACGATGGTTTCGATGCAGCGGGGTCTCCTGGTCGCGGCGTGCGCTGCGCTGTGCGCGGTCGCAGCCGCGCCGGCAAGCGCCGCCTCGCGAGTCGAGGTGATCGCCGAGCTCGACGCTCCGTCGCTCTCGCAGGCGGTCGCGAGCAGCCGCGCGCTGACGCCGGCCGTGCGCCACGAGCGCCTCAACGTCCAGGGGCCGCTCGCGAGCGGCTACCTCGCGGGCGTGACGGCGCAGCAGGACGCCGTCGCGCGCCGTATTCGCGCCGCGATCCCGCGCGCGACGGTCCGCTGGCGCTACCGGATCACGCTCGACGCGCTCGCCGTCGTCGTCCCGGCCGGCAAGCTGACGGCGCTCCGGCACGTGCCTGGCATCGCGCGCGTCACGGACAGCGTCGCCTACGGCTCGAGCGAGGCGTCGAACCTCGCCGCCGTAAAGGCGTCCCTGCTCTGGGGCTCCGACTTCTCGACGGCCGGCAACGGGGTCAAGATCGGCGTCATCGACGACGGGATCGACGCCTCGCACCCCTACTTCTCGGGCGCGGGCTTCACGATGCCCGCCGGCTACCCGCGCGGCCAGAAGCAGTACACGATCGCCGAAGGTGATCGCGGCGCGCGCGTTCGCGCCCGCCGGGCTCGGCTGGCGCTACGCCGGCCGGCCGTTCGATCCCGAGAAGTCGTCGCACGCGATGCACGTCGCCGGGATCGCCCTTGGCGACTTCGGGACACGCACAGGCTCGGGGACATTGCTCTCCGGCGTCGCGCCTCGCGCATACCTGGGGAACTACAAGGTGCTCTCCACGCCCATGCCCGACGGCGGGCTGAACGGCAACTCGCCCGAGATCATCGCCGGCGTCGAGGCGGCCGTCGCGGACGGGATGGACGTCATCAACCTCTCGATCGGCGAGGCCGAGATCGACCCCCGGCGCGACCTGGTCGCGAGGGCGCTCGACGCAGCCGCCGACGCCGGCGTCGTGCCGGTCGCGGCCGCCGGGAACGACTTCGCGGACTTCGGGCGCGGCTCGATCCTCTCGCCGGGGAGCGCCTCGAAGGCGATCAGCGTCGCCGCCGCGGACGTGAACGACTCGCGGCCGCTGATCAGCTGGTTCTCGTCCGCGGGCCCCTCGCCGGTCTCCCTGCGGCTCAAGCCGGACGTCTCCGCGCCCGGGAGCGACGTGCTCTCGTCGCTGCCGAACGCCGGCTTCGGGACGCTCAGCGGGACGAGCATGGCGTCACCGCATGTCGCCGGCCTGGCGGCACTCCTGCGCCAGCGCCACCCGACCTGGACGGTTGCGCAGATCAAGTCGGCGCTCGTCTCGACGGGCGCGCCGGTCTTCGTGAACGCGAAGAGCTCGACCGAGGTGCCCGTGACGCGCGAGGGCGGCGGCCTGATCGACGCTGTGCAGGCCGACCACCCGTACCTGTTCACCGCGCCGACGAACCTGTCGTTCGGGCTGGTGGCACCCGCGGCCAGTGTCTCGAGCACCGTTCAGCTCGAGGACGCGGGCGACGGGGCAGGCGCCTGGGCCGTGACCGTCGAGCCGCAGTCGACGCCCGCGGGCGTCTCGGTGACTGCGCCCGCGTCGGCCACCGTTCCCGGCCCGCTGGCGGTCTCGGTGCATGCGACCGCCACGGCGGCCGAGGGCGACGCGCAGGGCTTCGTCGTCCTCACGCGAAACGGCGTACGCCGGCGGATCCCCTACTGGGCCCACCTCGCCCGGACGGAGCTCGCCCACGCCAAGGTGACGGTGCTCTCGAAGCCGGGCGTGTATGCCGGGAACACGACCGGGCGCCCGGCGCGCGTCACGACCTATCGCTACCCGGAGGACGTCTCCGGCCTCGGGGTGCCCACGCGCCTGCTGGGACCGGAGCAGGTGTTCCGTATCCGCCTGCGCAGGCCGGCTGCCAATCTCGGCGCGGCCATTCTCAGCCATAAGCCAGGCGTCGCGGTGACGCTCCGCATGGTGTACGCGGGCAACGAGAACCACCTCACCGGCGAGGCCGGGCTGCCGATCGACCTCAACCCGTACGGCGCCACCTGGGATGCGCCGGCGCCCGTCGTGGGCGCGATCTCACCGGCCGCCGGGAGCTACGACATTGTCTTCGACAGCACGACCGCAGGGGGCGCGGGCGCGTTCACGTTCCGCTGGTGGGTCGGCGACCACGCGCGGCCGGCGCTGCGGCTGCTGACCGGGAAGATCGCCCGGGGCGGCGCCCTCAAGATCCGCGCCACCGACGCGGCCAGCGGCGTCGACCCGTCCTCCATCGCGGCAAAGGTGGACGGCCAGCCCGCCGCCGCCAGCTACGACCCGAAGACGGGCGTGGTCCTGGTCGCGGATTCGCGGCTCAAGGCCGGGCGCCACAAGGTGCACCTGACGGTGGCGGACTTCCAGGAGACGAAGAACGACGAGAACCGCGGAGGCGTGCTGCCGAACACGGCGCAGCTCACACGCTGGTTTCTCGTCCGCTAGCCGCTGACGGCTAGCGATTCCGGTCGCGCTCTTTGATCGTCGGCAGCTGGGCGAGATCGCGCTCGACGCTCGCCGCGAACTCGTCGCTGTCGTCCAGCTCCTCCGTGCGCACCAGGCGCAGGTCCGACTTCCGCCTGCGGCGCTCGCGCGCGTGATCCGCTCCGAAGGGGAGCCGATCGGCGAGGCGCGGCCACTCGGCAGTGACGAGGACCGCGACCGCCAGCCCCAACAAGGCGATCCACAGCCAGCTCACGCCCGGATTCTACCGACGCGTGCGGGCACGTCCTACACCCATTTGGACGAAAAACGTCCTCAGCAGGCGCCCGGGACGACGCTCCCGCCCGGGCCGCGCAGGCTGAAGACCTGCGTGCCGACCACCGTCTGCAGGCAATACGACGTGGCGTCGGCACGCGCGACCGCGATGCCGCCCGCGCTGGCGTCGTACGACGTGAGTGTGAGCCCCGCGTACGTGCCGTGCTCGGCGTAGTAGGCCTGCGCAGCCGGCCCGGACTCCTCGAGGTTCGACTGCGCGGCCACGGCGCCGGCCTGACTCTCCTCGCGCTGGATCGCCTGCGGCGACGTCGTCGACGAGTTGCCGCCGCCGAACACGCCCATCTGCCAGATCACGCCGACGGCGACGAGCGCCAGCAGCAGGCTGATCATGGGTGCGCCTTTGTAGCTCCTGTTCACCTGGCCTGTATCGGCCGCCGGCGGCGCCCACTGAACGGTCAACGGTCGTGATCGGGGGGAGTCACACCCCCCGAGGACCGAGCATCCTCAGGCCGTTTCCAGGTGCGTATGCGCGTCACCCGTGAACGGTCGACGTCAACGCGCTCCCTATTCCGCTTATCGCCTGCGATCCGTCGCATCCTCGACACGAGGCCGTTCCAGACGAGGATCGAGCTCACGCCGGGGTCCTGGGAGGCCTTCGCTTTCGCGCGCGGCCTCGTCACGAGGCGACCCGTTGGGCAATCGGAGCGACCGAACTCGCAGGCGCTTCTGCTCTCGCCGGCCGGGCCGCGATGTGCTTTGCGACCCGCTCGGCATCCCTGCCCGTCCCGACGATGAGCATCGACGTGAACGAGTGCAGGAACAGCAGTCCCACGAAGTAGAGCCCGGGCGAGGCCGCGACGACGCCTCGGTACTGGACCGGGTAGCCGTCCTCGCCAACCTCGAACGGAACCTGGATCCACGAGAAGTCCCGCCGAAACCCCGTGCACCAGATGACGTTCTGGACGTCGACGGCGCGACCGTCGTCGAGCACCGGCAGACCGTCGTGGACGCCGACCACCCGTGCGTGAAGGCGCTCGACCCCGGCGGCGGCGAGATCCTTCTTTCGGTAGCGCAGGAGGGGGGCGCCGCCGTGCCGGATGTGCGGCCGCATCTTTCGGCCGAGCGGCGTGTCCATCGTGAGGACGTGCGAGCCGAGGAAGAACAGCACGCGAACGGCGAAGCGCCCTCGCCTCGTCTCGACCGATGCCGGGATCTGGCCCGTGTCCGGCCCCGACAGGATCGTCTCGTGATCGACAGCTGCCTCGTAGGCGATATCGGCTCCCGAATGACTCGCGCCGACCACGAGAACGCTGCCCTCCTGCAGCTGCGAACGGTTGCGGTAGTCGTTCGAATGGAGCTGCCTGATCCGCGTGTCCAGCTCTGGCGCGAAGCTCGGCACGAAAGGCCTCTGCATCACGCCCGACGCCACGACGACGTTGTCCGCCTCGAAGGTCTGGGCCCCCGCCGTGACGACGTACCGGTCCCCTTCCTTCCAGAGGGCGTCCGCAGCCGTGCTCGTTCGGACGGGAAGCTTGAAGCGGGCTGCGTACGCCTCGAGGTAGTCGCCCATCTCGCGCGCCATGGGGAAGAAGGCTCGCCGCGCGGGAAAGGGCATGCCGGGGAGCCCGTCGTACTTCGCGGGTGAGTACAGCCTCAGCGAGTCCCAACGCCGGCGCCAGGGGTCCCCGATCCGCTCGTTTGCGTCCAGGATCACGAACGAGCGACCCTGCCTGGCCAGGTGGTACCCAGTCGCAAGCCCGGCCTGACCCCCGCCGACGATCACGGTCTCGAATCTCTCTGCCTGAGATGCCATCTCGTCCTCCTCGTCGCTGTGTTCCGACGGTAGGACGGGTGCGACTGCGCCGCATCGCGAGGATCCACCAACCTTGCGTCCGAGCGATCGTGGTCATTTCTGACCACGAGGTCGCTCAGACGAGGTCGTGCTCGAAGGCGAACGCGGTCGCCGCGGCGCGGGAGGAGAGCTCCAACTTCGCGAAAATGTTCTGCACGTGCCGCGCGACCGTGTGCTCGCTGATCACGAGCGCCGAAGCGATCTCGCGGTTGCTGCTCCCCGAGGCGATGAGTCGCAGGACCTCGAGCTCCCTCCGCGAGAGGCCGTGCGTTTCCTCCGCGCGTGTACCCATCCGTACGAGATCCGGCTTCGCTCCGAGGCGCTCGAAGATGTCGCGAGCCGCCTCGAGTTCCAACGTCGCTGCCTCTACGTCGCCCAGCGCGCGGCAGGCCGCGCCGACCAGCACGCGCGTCCGTGCCGTCTCGTACGGCGCCTCCAGCGCATGCCATGTCTCACGCGCACGCCGCAACGCGACGAGGGCCGCCTGCGCGTCGCCCGCCGCGAGGTGGACCGCCCCCTGCGCCTGGGCGACCAGCGCCGCCAGCATCGCGCTGTCGAGGCTCTGCGCGACCTCTTCGAGCTCGATGCACGCACGACGCGCAGCCTCGGTCTCGCCCACCGCGAGCATGATCTCGACGAATGCCGGGAGCAGGCGCGCCCGCTCGAGCAGCAGAGAGGTCGCCGCGTCCGCCCGGCGGATCGCTGCAGCGGCCGCCTCGGCGCGTCCCTGGGCAAGGCGCAGCTGGGCAAGTCCGGGCTGCGGCTCCCAACCGAGCCGGCTCGCCTCCTTGTAGGCCTTCTCTGCAGCGGCGAACTCGCCTCGCAGCCGGAGGAGCTCGCCCTGGCGATACCTGGCGAGGCCTGCCGCCGGATTCCTCGTCTCCACGAAACGGTCCCCGGCTCGACGGGCTTCTGCCAACGCATCGGGCCAGGAGCCGTCCAGCTGGAGGATCTCGGCCCGGTGGACGAGGCAGCGACCCGTGAACGCGACCATCTCCGGCTGCACCGCCCACCAGTCGGAGAGCGCTTTCGTCCACTCGCGCGCCCGGCGCACCTCGTACACCTCCTGGCACGCGAGGATGACCCCGCAGTACACGATCCCGGTCACCATCGGCGAGAGCTCCTCGGCAGTGACCGCCACCATCGCCTCGTCGAGGAGGGCGAGACCTTCCCGCACGCGTCCGTCCTTCATCAGCATGTACCCCTGCCCGTGGATCGCGAGCGCGAAGAGATCTCGGTCGCCGAAGCGCTCGCCGATGTGAACGGCTTCGGCTGCAGCTCGGGCGGCCGAGGCGAAGTCTCCAGCCGCCTCGTGCTGGAACATGGCCGGCAGGAGCAGGTAGCCGTGCTCGGCACACTCACCCTCGTTTTCGAGGAGCCGCTGTGCACGGCCAAGCCAGCCCGTCGCCGGACCGATCTGGCCGTGAGACGCGAGGTTCAGGCCGATCCACACCGCGCAGTGGACGGCGCGGAGGTTGTCTGCGCTCTCGAGGTACAGCTGATGCGCGCGCTCGAGCCACGCGACCGACTCGTCGTCGCGACCGAGCATGTAGACGCAGGTCGCGAGGAGCTCGGCGTCAGGCGCTTCGAGCGCCGCGTGCCGCTCCGCGGCACTCAGCGACTCGTACGCCTCGAGCCACGCCCGTCGCGCGTAGGCCTCACGGCCCTGAGTGAGCGCCGACCGTCCCTCCATCTGCGTCATTGTCGATCAGGGCGCCTCCGCGCCGTGCGCCACCGACCGGATCGTCGGCCAGCCGGTCAGTTCAACGCCCCCGGAGCCCCATGAATGAGAAAAGCCGCTGCAAAAGCAGCGGCTTTCAGCTCCCCGGGTTGGACTCGAACCAACAACCCTCCGGTTAACAGCCGGATGCTCTGCCAATTGAGCTACCGGGGACCGGCGCAGGCCCGTCGGATTGTAGCCGGGTATCAACGGCGTTCCCGCGACCAACCGTGCCACTCAGGCGAGCGCGGAGACCGCCTCGCGCAGCTCGCCGCGGAAGCGCACGAGCTCGGCGTGGCGGCGCTCGTCGTCGCGCGACATCGTGCCCTGCTCGAGCGCGGCGATCTCGCGGTCGACCCAGCGCTCCTTCAGCTCCAGAGCGAGGCCACGCGCCTGGTCGGCGCCGATGCCCTCCGTTTCCGCGGTCGCCCACAGCTCGGCGTGAAGCGCGGCCGTCTCCTTCTCCTCGGCGCTGCGGTCGCCGGCGAGGAACGCGCGCAGCTGGCGGTGCTCGTCGGTGTCGAAGTGCTCGTCGCCAAGCTCTCGCGCCAGGGGCGCCGCCCGCGCCGGATCGAGGACGGCCGCAGCGAGGAACATCCGCTCGAGCCGGTCGCCGGCCTGGAGCATCTTGCGCGACACCGTCGGCGCATTCGAGCGCTGCCGGTACGGCGCCAACCCGGCCTGTAGCTCGCGCGGGAGATCGAGCATGTCCGCCGCCAGACGCTGCGCCTCCTGCCGTTGGGGCGAGTCCTTGAACGGCGCCAGGAACGCCTCGACCTGGTCGAAGGCGGCCTGTCGGTCAGGGGCGCGCTTGATGATGAGCCGTACGCGGTAGAGCAGGTACTGCTCGGCGTCGCGGAGCCGCTCGTCGAAGCCGGCCGCCTCGTCGGCCGGATCAGACCCGGGTGGGAGCGCCACGACGCGCACGTCGAGGCCCTGTCCGTGCGCGAGCTCCATCCCGCGTAGCGTGGCCGCCTCCCCCGCAGCGTCCGCGTCGAAGCAGAGGAACAGGACACGGGTGAGCCGGCCCAGCTCTTTCAGCTGCTGCTCAGTGAGCGCCGTCCCCATCGACGCGACCACCGGCTCGACGTCCGCCTGTCGCAGCGCCAGCACATCGGTGTTGCCCTCGACCACGATGGCGCGGCCGTGCTTCGCGATCGCGTTGCGCGCCGCGTGCAGCCCGTACAGGAGGTTGCCCTTGCGAAACAGCTCGCCTTCCGGCGAGTTCACGTACTTCGCCTTGAGCGGGTCGTCGTCGCGCAGCCGCCGCGCCTGGAAGCCGACGACGCGGCCCCGTGCGTCGGAGAGCGGGAACAGCAGCCGCGCCGAGAAGTAGTCGCCTCCGCGCCGCCCCGCCAGCCCCGCAGCCGCTAGCTCCTCCGCCGAGAACCCCTGCGCGCGCGCCTTCGGGACGAGCATCGAGCCGCGCGGTGCCAGCCCGAGCCGGAACTCCTTGCAAACGTCCTCCCCGAGCCCGCGCCCGGCGAGGTACTCGCGCACGTTCCCGCCCGCGTCGGTCTCCCACAGGTAGCGCTCGTAGAAGCCCGTCGCCTGCTCGAGCAGCGCGAGCAGCCGCCCGCGCCGCTTGCGATCGGCGTCCTGGCGCGGCGACTCGTCCTCGTACTCCAGCTCGACGCGGAACCGCTCGGCGAGCCACTCGATGGCGCCGGCGAAGTCGAGGTTCTCCGTCTCGCGGACGAAGGTGATCGCGTCGCCCTTCGCGCCGCAGCCGAAGCAGTAGTAGAGCTTGTCGACGGCGTTCACCGAGAAGCTCGGCGTCCGCTCCTCGTGGAAGGGGCAGCGCGCCGTCCAGCGTGCGCCGGCCTTCCGCAGCTGCGTCCGGCCGCCGACCAGCTCGACCATGTCGACGGCCCCGCGCACGGCCTCGACGGACGTGTCCTTGATGCGCGGCACTAGAGCGCCGCCGCGTACGTGAGCGCGTACCGGTCGGTCATCCCCGCGAGGAAGTCGGTGATCCGCTGCGGCGGCTCCCCGTCGCCGGCAGGAAGCGCGTCCGGGTGCGCCTGGAGGTGGTCGAAGATCTGCTCGACGGTCTCGGACGCTCGTCGGTGCTCTTCCTGCGAGCCCTCGCCCAGGTACACGCGCTCGAACATGAAGCCGCGCAGGTCGAGCATGGCAGCGCCGATCTCGTCGCTCTGGCGGATGTCGCCTGCGACCGCGGATGTCTCGACGAGGTCGTGGACGAGCGTGTCGATCCGCCGCGAGCCGGTCTCGCCGAGCAGCTCGATCTCCGCGCGCGGCAGGTCGCTGTGCGCCAGCAGGCCCCCGCGCAGCGCGTCGTCGATGTCGTGGTTGATGTAGGCGACGCGGTCGACGATGCGGACGATCTTGCCCTCCAGCGTCGCCGGCTCGTTCGGGCCGGTGTGGTTGAGGATCCCGTCCCGCACCTCCCACGTGAGGTTCATGCCGCGGCCGTCGCGCTCGAGCACGTCGACGACGCGCAGCGAGTGCTCGTTGTGGCGGAAGCCGAGCCCGTAGCGCTCGCGCAGCAGCCGGTCGAGCGCCTCCTCGCCTGCGTGGCCGAACGGCGGGTGGCCGAGGTCGTGGCCGAGCCCGACCGCCTCGACGAGGTCCTCGTTCAGACGGAGCGCCCGCGCCACTCCGCGCGCGATCCCGGTCGTCTCGAGCGTGTGCGTCAGCCGTGTCCGCACGTGGTCGCCGACGGGCGAGATGAACACCTGCGTCTTGTGCTTCAGCCGCCGGAACGCCTTCGAGTGCACGATGCGGTCGCGGTCGTGCTGGAACGGCGTGCGCAGATCGCTCTCCTCCTCCGGCTGTGCCCGGCCGCGCCCCTCGTAGGAGCGCACGGCGAGCGGCGAGAGCCACGTCTCCTCCTGTTCGCGGATGCGCTCCGCGAAGCTCTTCGCGACTGTGTGGGCGAGCTCCGGCACGTCGCCTACGGTAGTCGGTCGGCCTGCTGGCCCAGGCACGCGCGCCTCAGAGGATGATCGGCACGGTGCCGCCGTCCACGCTCCATGCGGCTCCGGTGACATAGGCGGCGCGGTCAGAGCACAGGAAGGTCACCACCGACGCGATCTCCCCCGGCTCGGCGAGCCGGCCGAGCGGACGGCCGGCGGCAACCGACGCGAGCACCTCGTCGCGCGACTTGCCCGTGCGCGCGGCCTGCTGGTCGGCCAGGCCGCCCGGATCGAGCCAGGCGCCGGTGGCCGTCGGCCCGGGCGTCACGGCGTTGCAGCGGATTCCGTCGCCCGCGTACAGGTCGGCGACCACGCGCGAGAGCGACAGCACCGCCGCCTTCGACACCGAGTAGTCCGGCATCGACGTCGACGGCCGCTTGCCCGAGGTCGAGGACACGTTCACGATCGCACCTCCACCCCGCTGTCGAAGCGCGGGCAGCGCCGCACGGATCGCACGCACGTAGCTCATGACGTTCAGGTGCCAGATCGAGTCCCAATCGTCGTCCGAGAGCTCCTCGAACGCGACCTGGTAGGCGATGCCGACGTTGTTGACGAGCACGTCGATCCCGCCGAGCGCCTCGCGCGCATGCTCGACGACGTGCTCGGGCCCACCCGGCTCCGACAGGTCGGCGACGACGGCGAGCGCCGAGCCGGTCGCCTCCCGCGCGTGCTGCGTGCGCTCACGATCACGCCCGCAGACGACGACGAGCGCCCCCTCGGCTGCGAGCTGCCGCGCGACCTCGAGCCCGATGCCGGCGGTCGAGCCGGTGACGATGCACACACGATCGCGGAGGCCGAGATCCACGCGGCTACCGTAGCCGGATGGCGCCCACGACCATCCTGCTCGTCCGCCACGGCGAGACCGACTGGAACGCAGAGGGCCGGATCCAGGGCCAGACCAACTCGTCGCTGAACGAGCGAGGCCGTGGGCAGGCCGAGGCCCTCGCGCAGCAGCTCGCCGGCGAGCGGATCGACGCCCTCTACGCCAGCGATCTCGACCGCGCACGCGAGACGGCGGAGATCCTGGCGCTCCGTCTCGATCTCCCGGTCGTGCTCGACCCGGACCTGCGTGAGCGCAATTTCGGCAGCTGGGAGGGCCGCACGGTCGCCGAGCTCGAGGAGGAGTCGCCCGGTGCGTGGGCTCGCTGGCGCGACGGCAACGAAGGCGAAGGAGACGTCGAGGATCATGTGGCGCTGGCCGGACGCATCCGCAACGCGATCAGCCGCCTTGCCGCCGCGCACCCGGGCGGCCGCATCCTCCTGGTCACGCACGGCGGCGCGATGCGCGTGATCCTCATGGACGCCGACGGCGTTCCGTATCCAGAGGGAAGACAGGTCTTCGGGCGCATCGCAAATTGCGACCTGTCTCGAATCGCCGTCGAGAACGGCACCCTCCGCCGAGTAGACTGAGCCGGCTCGTGGAGGACTACACCAGCAAGTACAAGGGCGAGCAGGTGGAGGTCGCGCTCTTCGGGGGCGACTACCAGGACGGCGTCTTGACGGCGTACTGCGCGATCGACGACGTGGCCCACATCGAGCTCAACGGGCACATCCTCATTCCCCTGCAGAACATCGCCTCGCTGCACTGCACGAGCCGCTGCGACGCCCCTGAGCCCGACTGGCCGCCCCGCGGCTTCGTCGAAGACGAGCGCGAAGACGACACCTGATCGCCGACTCGTCCGCCGCGCAGTCGCCGGCAACCTGCTGAAGGCGTGGCTCTTCCTGCTGTGCTCCGCGGCCTTGCCCGGGGCGATCGGCTGGTTCGCAGGCGGCTTCCAGCTGGCCGCGATCGCGGTCTTTGCCGTGGTGCTCGCCGCCGCGAGCACGTACTGGTACGGCGACCGCATCGTGGCCGGCCTCGTCGGCGCCGAAGAGCTGCCGCAGGCAGAGGCGCCCGCCCTGCACTCGATGGTCGAGCGCCTGGCGGCCAAGGGCGGCATCGCGCCGCCGAAGCTCTACATCACGCGCGACGGGTTCCCGCGGGCGTTCGCCGCGGGCCGCGGGCCGGTCGGCTCCGCGATCGGGGTGAGCACCGGCCTCCTGCAGGCGTTGCCGCCGGCGGAGCTCGAGGGGGTGCTCGCGCACGAGGTCGCGCATATCCGCACGCGCGACGTGCTCGTCCAGACGCCGGCCGTCGTCGTCGCCGCAGCGCTCGTCGAGTTCACCCGCATCGGCGGGTTCCTCTCACGCGCGCTCCTCTTCGTCCTCGGGCCGATCGCGTCCGCGATCGTCAACGCGCTGCTCTCGCCAAAGCGCGAGTTCGTGGCCGACGCGTTCGCGGCGGAGATCTGCGAGACGCCCCACGGGCTGGCCGACGCGCTCGTCCGGCTCGAGCTGGCGGTCGAGCTCGTCGAGCTGCGCGCGAACCCCGCCACGGCGCCGCTGTTCACGCTCGACCCCTTCCCGCCGCGCGGGCTCCCGGCGCTCTTCGCGACGCAGCCGCCGCCGGCCGAGCGGATCGAGCGGCTGCGCGCACTCGACCCGGACTGGCCTGAGCGGTTGCGCGCCGCATAACACCGGGAGCCGCGGCATAGTCCGCGACGTGCCGGGGATCGAGCAGCCGTGAGCCGCTCCCACCGCCTCCTCCTGGCGGCGCTCGCGGTCGTGGTCGTCGCCGCGGCCGCACTGCACTACCTGGACGGCCCGGACCTGGTCGCGTTCGCGGCCGCAACCGTTGCTCTCGCCGGGCTCGCCTGGGTCGTGTCGGTCGCGACCGAAACGGTCGGCCACCGCTACGGCCCGGGCGTCACAGGCGTGCTCCAGTCGACGCTCGGGAACCTGCCGGAGTTCTTCATCGTCCTGTTCGCGCTTTCGGCCGGAGAAGTGGTCGTGGCGCAGTACGCGGTGATCGGCTCGATCTTCGCCAACGCGCTGCTCGTGCTCGGGGTCGTGATCGTCACGGGCGCGTGGCGCGCGCGCGACGGGATCATGCGCTTCAACCCGCGCCTCCCGAACGACACGGCCACCCTCCTGCTGATGGTGACGTTCATCATCGTGATCCTCGGCTCCTCCGTCGCCTCGAACGACAGGGCCAGCAACCACGTCGACACGATTTCGATCGTCGGCGCCGTCGTGATCCTGGCCGTGTACGTGGCCTGGCTCATCCCCTACATCCGGAACGAGCAAGCTCCCGAGGCAGGCCGCGGGATGATGGAGGAGGGGATCGGCTTCCGCGCCGCGCTCGTGCTGCTCGCGGTCGCCGGCGTTGCCGCAGCCTTCGTGTCCGAATGGTTCGTCGACGAGCTCCGGCCCACGATCGACCAGCTCGGCATTTCCGAGGCGTTCGCCGGGCTCGTGATCGCCGCCATTGCCGGGAACGCCGTCGAGAACGCCGCCGGCGTCGTGCTCGCGTACAAGGAGCAGTCCGATCTCGCGATCTCCGTCGTCAAGAACTCGGTCGCCCAGATCGCCGCGTTCCTCTACCCCGCGCTGGTGCTGGTGTCGCTGGTCTTTGCCCATCACCTGACGTTCGAGCTCAAGCCCGTGTACATCGGCGCTCTCGCGCTGACCGCGATCGTCGTATGGCAGGCGACCGGCGACGGCGAGGCGGCCGCCTTCGAGGGCCTGGCGCTCGCGGGCGCCTACATCGTGCTCGCCACCCTGACGCTCTACGAGTGACAGATTTCGGGGCATGAGGATCGGCGAGGACGAGTTCGCCGCGCGCCGCGAGGCGTTCGCCGCCCGGCTCGAGGACCGCGGGCTTTCGGGCGCCGTGCTCTTCGACCCGCACTACGTGCACTACTACAGCGGCTTTTTCTTCGTGCCGACCGAGCGGCCGATCGCCTTTGCACTCGCGGTCGGCGGCCGCGGCGGAATGCTTGTCCCGCGGCTCGAGCTCGAGCACGCGCAGGCGAATACGGCCGTCGACGAGGTGGCCCATTACGACGAGTACCCGGGCGACCGGCACCCGATGGAGGCACTCGGCGAGCTGCTCGCAGCGCTGGGCGTGCGCGGCAGCTTCGGCGCCGACAGCGACGGCTATCCGTGGGTCTTCGGCTACCGCGGGCCGGGGCTCGGCGAGTGGACGCACGTCGCCGATCTCGTCGAGGATCAGATGGCGATCAAGAGCGCGGCCGAGATCAGGTTGCTCCGGGAGAGCTGCACGTGGGGCAATCTGGCGCACACGCTGCTGCAGCGGTACACGCGGCCCGGCGTGACCGAGACCGAGGTGGAGCGGCGCGCCTCCAACGAGGCCACCTCGGCGATGCTCGACGCGATCGGGCCGATGTATCGCGCGCAGAGCCCGTGGTACGACGGCGCGATCGCCACCTACCGGGGGCAGATCGGACGCAATGCGGCCATCCCGCACGCGCACGGCAACAACATCGTCTTCGAGGCCGGCGACACGCTGGTGACCGGCGCGTCGGCGCCGGTGTGGGGCTACCACTCGGAGCTCGAGCGCACGATGGTCATCGGGCCTCCGTCACCCGCTCAGACGCGGCTTTTCGCCCACATGGTGGCGCTGCAGGATCTTGCGGTCGAGACGATCCGTCCGGGCGTGCCCTGCGCGGAGGTCGACCGCCAAGTCCGCGCCTACTACGAACGGCACGACCTCTGGGAGAGCTGGCGACACCACGTCGGCCACGCCATCGGGATGCGGTACCACGAGGGCCCGTTTCTCGACCGCGGCGACGAGACAGAGATCCGCCCAGGCATGGTCTTCACGGTCGAGCCGGGCCTGTATGCGCCCGCCCTCGGCGGCTTCCGCCACTCGGACACGATCGCCGTCACGGACGACGGGGTCGAGTGGCTCACGTACTACCCGCGGGATCTCGAGTCGCTCACGCTGCCGCTGCACTGAGAGTTCAGAGCAGCAGCCCCATCTCGACCGGGCGCCGGTCGGCGTCCTCCGCGAGGCGAACCGCCCCAGGTGATCCACGCCGGAGATTCTCGCAAGCCCGCCGGCCGCAGGACCAAAGGAAAGGGGCCGCTCTCGCGGCCCCTGAATTAATTCGGCGGCGACCTACTCTCCCGGGGGATTGCTCCCCGAGTACCATCGGCGCTGGCGGGCTTAACTTCTCTGTTCGGAATGGGAAGAGGTGTACCCCCGCCGCCATAACCGCCGAAATTGTCGAGTTGGGCGCAACTGAATGCGCACCCTCAAAACTCCATAGTGACGTGTGGTGTTCAAAATCAAGACCTCGGGCAATTAGTACGGGTCCGCTCAACACATTACTGCGCTTACACGTCCCGCCTATCAACGTGGTGGTCTCCCACGGCCCTTACTCCCTCTAGGGGATGGGAAGCCTCATCTCGAGGTGGGCTTCCCGCTTAGATGCTTTCAGCGGTTATCCCATCCAGACGTGGCTAATCAGCAGCGCCGTTGGCACGACGACTGATACACCAGAGGTCTGTTCGTCCCGGTCCTCTCGTACTAGGGACGACTCCTCTCAAGCTTCCAGCGCCCATGGTGGATAGGGACCGAACTGTCTCACGACGTTCTGAACCCAGCTCGCGTACCGCTTTAATGGGCGAACAGCCCAACCCTTGGGACCTACTCCAGCCCCAGGATGCGACGAGCCGACATCGAGGTGCCAAACCGGGCCGTCGATGTGGACTCTTGGGCCCGATAAGCCTGTTATCCCCGGAGTACCTTTTATCCGTTGAGCGACGGCAATTCCACTCTCTACCGCCGGATCACTAAGGCCTGCTTTCGCACCTGCTCGACTTGTCAGTCTCGCAGTCAAGCTCCCTTATGCCTTTGCACTCTACGCACGATTTCCAACCGTGCTGAGGGAACCTTTGCGCGCCTCCGTTACATTTTAGGAGGCGACCGCCCCAGTCAAACTACCCACCTGACACTGTTCCTCTGCCGGATCACGGCCAGAGGTTAGAAGCCCAGAACACGAAGGGTGGTATCCCAAGATTGGCTCCACGAGGACTGGCGTCCCCGCTTCAAAGCCTCCCACCTATCCTGGACAACGCACCCCAAACTCCAATGTCAAGCTGTAGTAAAGGTTCACGGGGTCTTTCCGTCCAACCACGGGTACTCGGCATCTTCACCGAGACTGCAATTTCACCGGATCCCTCGTTGAGACAGCGCCCAAGTCGTTACGCCATTCGTGCAGGTCGGAACTTACCCGACAAGGAATTTCGCTGATGTCTTACCTCGTGCATTTCGAGGCGGACGACGACTTCCTTTAGATCGTCGTCCCTGCATGTCGCCATGCAGATGGGACTATCTCATCGTCCGCTGTCGCGGATGTCTGGCGTATAGTCTCTGAGGATTCTGATCAGTTCCTGGCGTGGTTTGCGCCGGTTCATCGTCTCAGTTATCTCCGCGATCTCGATGAGCCCGTTCACCGTGAGGTGCCGGCCTTCCGAGATCCGTTGAACGCAGTCCGCGAACTTTTCGAAGTCATCTTGCTTCGAGGTGAGCATCGGGTTCGCTCGGAAGAACGGGATGATCGTCTCGAGGAGATCGTCCCGCTTCCGCACGACGTACCGATACACGTGCTCGCGGTGGTTGTCCCGACGTCTGTTCGGGACCACCTGTCCAACACCGAAGAACTCACGCAGCCCGTGAAGACACCCGACGCTTCGTGCGCCTTGCGTCACCGCGAACTCGTGTGAGACCTGCCAGCCGGTCTTGTAGCCGATTCGAGCTCCGCCGCCAGCCTGGCGAACGAAGCCGATCGAGAAGCATCCTTCTCCGTCTACAAAACCAACAACCCATCCAGACTTGATCAGCCTTTCCTGCTGGTTTTCCGCATCGCCCGTCACGTTGTCACAACTGTAGACGCCCATTCGGACGTCACAGTGAGTAGTGCGGGATACCCGGGTTTTCCAGCATATGGCCAGATGCGCACCGACTCGTTACCGAATCGGGGGGCAACGATTTGCTCAAAGGATCTGCACTGTCCTCTTGAGCCATGTCACCTTAGGACGGTTATAGTTACCGCCGCCGTTTACCGGGGCTTGGTTTCAGAGCTTCGCCTTGCGGCTAACCCCTCCACTTGACCTTCCGGCACCGGGCAGGCGTCAGCCCCTATACGTCGTCTTTCGACTTCGCAGAGACCTGTGTTTTTGGTAAACAGTCGCTTGGGCCGTTTCACTGCGGCCTCCTCGGGCTTTTGGGAGTAAATCCCTAAACCCTACCGAGGCGCCCCTTCTCCCGAAGTTACGGGGCCATTTTGCCGAGTTCCTTAACGAGGGTTCTTCCGATCGCCTTGGTATTCTCTACCTGCCCACCTGTGTCGGTTTTGGTACGGGCACGCCCCACCTGCCTAGAGGATTTTCTTGGAGGCATGGCTTCCGGAACTTCGCTCTTTACGAGCTCGGCATCCCGTCTCAGGCTCGATGACCGGCGGATTTCCCTACCGGTCGCCCTACGCGGTTACCCCAGGTCGACCATCGCCTGGGTTTCCATAGCCTACCCCGTCCCCCCATCGGTCATAACGGTGAGTACGTGGTACAGGAATATCAACCTGTTGTCCATCGCCTACGCCTGTCGGCCTCGGCTTAGGTCCCGACTAACCCTGAGCAGATTAGCTTTACTCAGGAACCCTTGGGCATTCGGCGGAGGAGTTTCTCACTCCTCTTTCGTTACTCATGCCAGCATTCTCACTTCCCATGCCTCCACGGCTGGCTTACGCCGCCGCTTCGCCGGCATGGGAACGCTCCCCTACCACTCCACGCAAAGCGTGAAGTCCGTGGCTTCGGCTCCTAGCTTGAGCCCCGTTACATTTTCCGCGCCCGACCACTTGACCAGTGAGCTGTTACGCACTCTTTAAAGGGTGGCTGCTTCTAAGCCAACCTCCTGGTTGTCTGGGCAACCGGACATCGTTTCCCACTTAGCTAGGAATTAGGGGCCTTAGCCGACGGTCTGGGCTGTTTCCCTTTCGAGCACGAAGCTTATCCCCCGCACTCTGACTGCCGTGCTCTGGAATAACGGTATTCGGAGTTTGCCTGAATTCGGTAAGCTGGTAGGCCCCCTAGTCCAAACAGTGCTCTACAGCCGTTATTGAACGCACGACGCTATACCTAAATATATTTCGGGGAGAACCAGATATCTCTGAGTTTGATTAGCCTTTCACTCCGACCCACAGGTCATCCGCTCAGTTTTCAACCTAAGTCGGTTCGGCCCTTCACGAGGTCTTACCCTCGCTTCAGCCTGCCCATGGGTAGATCACTCAGTTTCGGGTCTACCTCCCACGACTGAATCGCCCTATTCAGACTCGCTTTCGCTACGGCTCCGTTTCCTTAACCTTGCCGTGGAAGAGTAACTCGCTGGCTCATTATGCAAAAGGCACGCCGTCACGGAACAAGTCCGCTCCGACCGCTTGTAGGCATACGGTTTCAGGTACTATTTCACTCCCCTTCCGGGGTACTTTTCACCTTTCCCTCACGGTACTAGTTCACTATCGGTCGCCAAGGAGTACTTAGCCTTACGGAGTGGTCTCCGTAGCTTCCGACCGGGTTTCCCGTGCCCGGCCGTACTCAGGTACCTGAATAGAGAGGCTGATCTGCTTTCGCCTACGGGACTGTTACCCGCTGTGGTGCAACTTTCCATTTGCTTCGGCTAGCAGCCAACTTTGTAACTCTCCGACCCGCCGGCAGACGGATCACATCAGGCCCTACAACCCCTACACGACAACGACTGCCGTCTTGGCATCGTGCAGGTTTAGGCTCTTCCCTTTTCGCTCGCCACTACTCAGGGAGTCGAGGTTTCTTTCCTTTCCTCGGGTTACTAAGATGTTTCAGTTCACCCGCTTACCGAGCTCCGCCCTATGTGTTCAGGCGGAGTCACGCGCGCATTACCACGCGTAGGTTTCCCCATTCGGAAATCCCGGGATCAGAGGTTGGTCAGCACCTACCCCGGGCTTATCGCAGCCGCCCACGTCCTTCATCGGCTCTTGGCGCCTAGGCATCCACCGCATGCCCTTCATCTCTTGATCATGAAGAACACCATGTTGCCACTATGGAGTTTTCAAGGTGCGCGCAGGCTCGGCCCGCCCAACAGAGATAAACCGCCGGCAGGCCGGCGGTCTCTCAAAACTCAACAGCGTGAGCATCTGGCCGTTTCGGCCAGATGCATCGAGGTCGACGTAATTTCCAGGCGAGTCCGATTCTCGGACGAGACAAACTGCATCTCATCTACGAGTCGGACGCCTACCGGAGTAATAGCTCCGGTATTCCCTAGAAAGGAGGTGATCCAGCCGCAGCTTCCGCTACGGCTACCTTGTTACGACTTCGTCCCAGTCACCGACCCCACCTTCGACGGCTCCCTCCCTTGCGGGTTAGGCCACCGGCTTCGGGTGTTGCCAACTCCCGTGACGTGACGGGCGGTGTGTACAAGGCCCGGGAACGTATTCACCGCGGCATTGCTGATCCGCGATTACTAGCAACTCCGCCTTCATGAAGGCGAGTTTCAGCCTTCAATCCGAACCGGGACCGGTTTTTTGGGATTCGCTCCCCCTCACGGGTTTGCAGCCCTCTGTACCGGCCAATGTAGCACGTGTGTAGCCCAGGACGTAAGGGGCATGATGACTTGACGTCATCCCCACCTTCCTCCGATTTGTCACCGGCAGTCTCCCATGAGTCCCCGTCTTTCACGCTGGCAACATGGGACAGGGGTTGCGCTCGTTGCGGGACTTAACCCAACATCTCACGACACGAGCTGACGACAGCCATGCACCACCTGTGCACGAGCCCCGAAAGGCTGCCGTATTTCTACGACATTCCCGTGCATGTCAAGCCCTGGTAAGGTTCTTCGCGTCGCGTCGAATTAAACCACATGCTCCGCTGCTTGTGCGGGCCCCCGTCAATTCCTTTGAGTTTTAGCCTTGCGGCCGTACTCCCCAGGCGGGGTGCTTAATGCGTTAGCTTCGGCACGGATGGAGTCGACACCACCCACACCTAGCACCCATCGTTTACGGCGTGGACTACCAGGGTATCTAATCCTGTTCGCTCCCCACGCTTTCGCGTCTCAGCGTCAGTGCCGTACCAGAGAGCCGCCTTCGCCACGGATATTCTTCCTGATATCTGCGCATTTCACCGCTACACCAGGAATTCCACTCTCCTCTTCCGGACTCTAGCCAGGTGGTTTCCACCGACGTCTCGGGGTTGAGCCCCGAGTTTTCACAGCAGACCTACCAAGCCGCCTACACGCTCTTTACGCCCAATAAATCCGGACAACGCTTGCCCCCTACGTATTACCGCGGCTGCTGGCACGTAGTTAGCCGGGGCTTCTTCTGGAGGTACCGTCACCCTCTGGGCTATTAACCCGAGTGGCTTCGTCCCTCCTGAAAGCGGTTTACAACCCGAAGGCCTTCTTCCCGCACGCGGCGTCGCTGCGTCAGGCTTTCGCCCATTGCGCAAGATTCCCCACTGCTGCCTCCCGTAGGAGTCTGGGCCGTGTCTCAGTCCCAGTGTGGCTGGTCATGCTCTCACACCAGCTACGGATCGTCGCCTTGGTGAGCCTTTACCTCACCAACAAGCTAATCCGCCGCGGGCTCCTCCTCGGCCGGAGGCCAAAGCTACCTTTCCTCACGAGCCCAAGAGCTCGAGAGGCCATCCGGTATTAATCCGGGTTTCCCCGGGCTATCCCAGTGCCGAGGGCAGATTACCCACGTGTTACTCACCCGTTCGCCGCTGTCCCCATGCCCGAAGGCATGGTTCTCGCTCGACTTGCATGTGTTAAGCGCGCCGCCAGCGTTCGTCCTGAGCCAGGATCAAACTCTCCGTGAAGAGATTGTTTTGCGTTGGGCTTGAACGCCCGTTGCAAATCTCAATCAAGTTAGAGCTTGAACTCAAAGTCAGCCCCGAAGGGCCGACGGGTTCATTTAGACCTCTCCCGGTCCGCGAACGGACACGGTCGAGGTTCTCGACGTTTCACGCTGTTGAGTTTTCAAAGACCGCACTGGCCCGGCCGGCCGCACAAAAAAGCCTCTGACTCGCAGAGGCCCTCAGATTCTCGGAACTGCTCGTATCCGATTCTCCGACAGGCGCTCCGTTCGTCGTTTGCAGGGACTTTCTCGCGCCGCCTGAGTCGGCAGCCCGGGAATGGTAGCACCACCCACACCCGTGTCAAGTCGCCACAGGGGCGGCGACCCGCGACTCACTATGCCAGAAGCCTGGCGAAACGTCGCTTGCCGACCTGGAGGAGCGCGCCGCCCAGCTCCTGCCGTGGGATGTCCAGCTCGGCGGTCGGCTCGCCGTCGATCTTCACGGCGCCCTGCGCGGTCAGGCGGCGCGCCTCGCTCGTCGACGTCGCCAGCCCAGCGTCGGCGATCACGGCCGGGAGATGCACCGGGTCGCCATCCGGCAGGCGGTAGGTCGGGATGGCGTCCTCGTCGGGCGGCCGCCCCTCGCGCACGACCCGCGTGAAGTGGTCCTCCGCGACGCGAGCTGCCTCGTCGCCATGGGAGCGAGCCACGATCCAGCGCGCGAGCGCCAGCTTCGCTTCGAGCGGGTCGCCCTCCGGCGCGCCCTGCTCGAGCACGAGCTCGTACCACTGCGGGAGCTGGTCGTCGGAGATTCGCATCGCCCGTCCGAACATCTCCTCGGGGGCCATCGTCAGCGGGATGTTGTTGCCGACCGACGAGCTCATCTTCGTGCCGTCCCACGAGTTGAGGATCGGCGTCGTAAGCACGATCTGCGGCTCCAGCCCGTACGCCTCCATGATCTCCCGGCCGGCGAGCAGGTTGTAGAGCTGATCGGTGCCGCCGAGCTCGACGTCGGCCTCGACCGCCACGGAGTCGTACGCCTGCATCAGGGGATAGAGCAGCTCGGAGATCGAGATCGGCTCGCCGGCGCTGTAGCGATTTGCGAAGTCGTCCCGCTCCAGCATCTGGGCGACGGTCATCTCGCGCGCGAGGCGCACGACATCGCCGTACGAGAGCTTCGACAGCCACTCGCCGTTGTAGCGCACCTCCGTGCGGTCTTGATCGAGCACGATCATGGCCTGGTCGAGGTAGGTCCGTGCGTTGCTGTCGATCTCCTCGTCCGAGAGCACGGGCCGCTCGGCCGACCGGCCGGACGGGTCGCCGATGCGCGTCGTGTAGTCCCCGATGATCAGCACGCCCGTGTGCCCCGCGTCCTGGAATGCGCGCATCCGCTGCAACGGAATGGCGCGGCCGAGGTGGATATCCGGCGACGTGACGTCGATGCCGAGCTTCACGCGGAGCGGCCGGCCGAGGGCCAGCTTACGCTCGAGCCCGCCCTCGGGGAGGACGTGCACGGCGTTCCGGATCAGGTCGGCGACGGCGGCCATCGGGCGATTCTAGGGACGGCTCAGGCGCGGCACGCCGCGAGCTCGGCGGCGTAGAAGCGCAGGTACGCCGCCATGTGCGCGTCCCAGTACGCACCCTGGTGTGCGCCCGGCCACACGCGGTACGTCACCCGGGCGCCGTGGGCTCGCAGCTGAGAGACGAAGGCTGCGTCGGCCTGGCGGAACGGGTCGCGGTCGCCGCCGTCGATCCAGACGGGGAGGCCGCTGTACCGCCCGTGCCGCGCGGCGGCGAAGACGTCGTTGCGCGCGAAGTCCTCCGCGTCGTCGAAGGCGCCGCCCGGCGTCAGGCCGCCGCTCTCCCACAGCGCCGCCGAATGGCCGCCGGCTGCGCAGAAGCGGCCCGGCCGTTGTGCGGCCAGGCGCAGAGCGCCGTAGCCGCCCATCGAGATGCCGCCGATCGCGATCCGCGGCGCCGTCTGGAAACGGCGCACCGCATCCGGGATGGCCTCGTCGAGGATCATCGATCCCCATCGGCCGTCGCGGCGGTCGTGGTAGTAGCTGTGATCGCCGCCGTTCAGCAGGACGACCACGGGCGCGCGGGCCCCGAGCCGGCTGAGCCCCGCGAAGAGCTCATCTCGCAGCATGCTCTCGGGGCTGCTGCCTCGGCCGTGCAGGAGAACCAGCATGGGCCGGCGCCCGCCGCCCGCCGGGACGACCGCGACCTCGCCGAGCTGCTGTCCGACCCGCCGGCTCCCGAGCGAGTAGTGCACGACCTTCGCCCCGTGCGTGTCCGAGTAGCCGCGCCTCGAGTCGTCGATCCGGCTCTTGATCGCGACCCCACCGGCGAGCGCGACGACGAGGCCGGCGACGATGACAACACCGCGCACCGGCCCAGAAGTAGCACGGGCCGGGAGCCCCTCCAAGGGACCGGCATGAGCCCGGACTACAATCCCCGCCTTCGTGCGGCTTCGCAGACGTTCACGCGAGGCGCCGCCTCCCAAGCGCCGGCGCATCCGAAAGCTTCGCCTTCTCGCACTCGTGCTGGTGCTGCTCCTGCTCGCCGTCGCGTCGTTCTCGTACGGGGTGGTGACCGCGGTCGCCGGCCAGGCGTGGAAGCTCGAGGCAAGCCATCGCCAGCAGACCGAGGTCAACGGCTACATCTACGACCGCAGCGGCAAGCGCGTGCTCGCGGTGCTGCGCGGGTCGGAGAACCGCGTGATCGTATCCTCCGACGAGATCGCGCCGATCATGAAGCAGGCGATCGTGGCGGTCGAGGACCGGCGCTTCTGGGAGCACGACGGCGTCGACTTCAAGGCCATCGCGCGCGCCTTCTGGGCCGACGTCCAGCACAAGCAGTTCGTCCAGGGCGGCTCGACGATCACGCAGCAGTTCGTGAAGAACGCGTACGTCGACAACACGCGGTCGATCGCCCGCAAGCTGAAGGAGGCGATCCTCGCGCGCCAGCTCGACCAGCGCTGGAGCAAGGACCGGATCCTCACCGAGTACCTGAACACGATCTACTTCGGGAACGGCGCGTACGGCATCGAGCAGGCCTCGCGGACGTACTTCCAGCACTCCGCGGCGCGCCTGAAGCTCGAGGAGGCCGCGCTGCTCGCGGCGCTCCCCAGCGACCCGAACGCGTTCGACCCGGCCAGCAACCCGCGCGAGGCGAGACGGCAGCGCAACATCGCGCTCGGGCTGATGCTCGAGGAGGGCCTGATCACGAAGCGGCAGCACTACAACGCCGTCCGCAAGCCCCTCCCCCGCCCGGACGACATCAAGCCGCCCGGGACGCGCAGCGAGGTCGGCCAGTACTTCACGAACTACGTCAAGCAGCAGCTGATCGACAAGTACGGCACCTCGACCGTCTTCGGCGGCGGCCTGCGGGTGCACACGACGATCGACCTGGGGCTCCAGGCACGGGCACGCGAGGCGATCGACAAGTGGCTCGCACGATCCGAAAGGCCCGACGGCCGCGCTCGTCGCGATCGACCCGCGCACCGGCGACGTGCTCGCGATGGTGGGCGGCACGAACTTCAACAAGAGCCAGTTCAACCTGGCGGTGCAGGGCGAGCGCCAGCCGGGCTCGTCGTTCAAGCCGTTCGTGCTCGCGGACGCGCTCGACCAGGGCATCGCGCCAGAGACGACGTTCCCCTCGCACGAGATCGACATCCCGTTCGACGGCAAGGTCTGGCATGTCGAGAACTACGAGGGCGACTACCTCGGCTCCGCCAACCTGCGCACGGCGACGACCTACTCGGACAACTCGGTCTATGCCCAGCTGACGAGCACGATCGGGCCGGCGACCGTCGCGCGGATGGCACACCGCCTCGGCATCACCAGCCCGCTCAACCCCTACCTCTCGATCGGGCTCGGCGCGGAGTCGGTCAACCCGCTCGAGATGGCGCGTGCGTACGCGACCCTGGCCCACGGCGGGCAGCGCATCGACGGATCGGCGTTCGGCAACCGGCCACGGGCGATCCGATGGGTCGACCAGCAGGGGAAGAGCGGCGCTGAGATCAAGCTGTTGAACACGAACACGCCTGCCCCCAAGCCGGTGCTCGACCCGGGCAAGGACGCGCTCCTCACAAACATCCTCGAGTCGGTCGTGCAATCGGGTACCGGCAAGCGGGCGCAGCTGGGCGGCGGCTGGGGAGTCGCCGGCAAGACGGGGACGACCGAGAACCACGGCGACGCCTGGTTCGTCGGCTACACCCCGACGCTCGTGACCGCCGTGTGGGTCGGCTACCCGAACGAGCTCAAGCCGATGCTCACGGAGTTCAACGGCGACCCGGTCGCCGGCGGCACCTATCCCGCGCTGATCTGGAAGCGCTTCATGACGCTGGCGCTGAAGGACCGTTCCGATCCGCCGACTCAGTTTCAGCCGGCGCCTTCGTACTACTCGTCGCCGGCGTATGTCGTCATGCGCGATGGCCACGCGCAGCTCGACAACGGCGTCTGCCGCAATCCATTCCACGTCTATGTCTTCAGCCAGGGCGGCCCGCAGCAGCGCGCGAACTGCCGCGCCAACGAGGTGCAGGTGCCGAACCTGATCGGCTCGCGCAAGGACGCCGCGATCGCGGCGCTGCAGGCGCAGCCGCTCAGGCCGCTCGTCGTCTACAAGCCGGCGAAGGCACGGCAGGTACCGGGCATCGTCGTGGGGCAGAACCCTGGGCCGGCGCGGCGGCTGTCCGCGAACGACCTCGTGACGCTCGTGCTCGCGAAGCCGTTGCACGGCGTCGTGCCGAGCCTGGTTGGCCTGCGGCTCGAGCGCGCGCTCCCCAAGCTCGAGAGGCTGAACCTCGCGCCGTCGATCCAGCCCGAGAACGCGGACTCGAAACGGCGCGTGCTCCGGCAGTGGCCGCGCGCAGGCGTGGCGGCGGCACCGGGCATGCGCGTCAAGCTCGCGGTGCGGGCCGGCTGACGTACGGCGAGCCGGCCAGCAGGTAGCGCCACGGCCGCTCGGCGGCCTTCGTGATCCCGATGCGCGGGGCCTGGACGACCTCCGGCGCCTTGTCGCGTGCAAGCAGCTCGAACGGCGGCTCGTCAAGCGCGAGCCCGTCGTGGTCGCGCGTCACCCCGAGTGCCTGGCACAGGCGCCCCGGCCCGGCGGCGAGCAGCCTCGGGTGGTCGAGGCCGCGCCGCTCGATCATCCGCTCGACGCCGTGGACCGGCTCGAGTGCGCGGATCAGCACCGCGTCGGCGACGCCCTCCCGCTCGCACACGAGGTTGAGGCACCAGTGGATGCCGTACGAGCGGTACACGTACGCGTGGCCGGGCGGGCCGAACATCGACGCGTTCCGCTCGGTACGACCGCCGTAACCGTGCGCAGCCGGGTCCTCGTGGTCGTAGGCCTCGACCTCGACGATGGGGCCGCCGACGCCGTCGACGAGCAGCGTCGCACCGATCAGCTCTCGCGCGACCTCGTGGACCGAGCGGCCGAACCAGTCACGGCCGAGCTTCACGCGGGTACCCGCTTGGCGTCGTAGCGGACGAGAGCGGGCAGCGCGAGCGCGATGACGGCGGTGCCGGCAACACAGAGGACGCCGCCCGACACGATCGAGAAGCGAACGCTCGTAAGCGACGCGAGCGCGCCTGCCTCGACGTTGCCGAGCTGCGGCGTGCTCGCGACCTGCGCCAGCTCGATGCCCGAGACCCGGCCGCGCATGTGGTCGGGCGTCGCTGAGAGCAGGATCGAGTTCCGCAGGATCGCGCTGACGAAGTCGGCGGCGCCCGCGGCGCCCAGGAACACCATCGCGAGCCAGAGGCTGTTCGCGAGCCCGAAGGCCGCGATCGCCGCGCCCCACAGGCCGGCCGCGATGCAGACGCCGACCCCCTGGCGGCGCACGTGGCTCACCCATCCCGAGCCGAGCGACGCGAGCAGCGCGCCGAAGTAGGGCGCCGCGTAGAGGAAGCCGACCGCTCCGGCGCCGCCGCCGAGCTCGACCGCGAAGGCCGGGAACAGCGCGCTCGGCATCCCGAACAGCATCGCGTTCGAGTCGACGATGAAGATCGCGAGCAGCTCCTTGCGCGTCTTGACGTAGCGGAGCCCGTCGAGCACGGAGCGCAGGCTCGGCCGGTCCGCGTCCGGCGCGGCGGGGACCGACGGGAGCAGCCAGATCGCGACGAATGACGCGGCGAAGGTCGTCAGGTCGAGCGCGAAGGCACCCGAGAGGCCGACGATCGCGATCAGGAGGCCGCCGACGGCCGGTCCCGCGGTGCGGGCGAGCGTGAAGATGACGTCGTCGATCGCGAGCGCGGCGGTGAGCTTCTCCGGCGGGACGAGTCGCGGTGTGAGCGCGTTGCGTGCCGGGCTCTGGAAGCTGTACGCGGCCGTGCTCAGAGTCTCCGCGACGAACAACGCCACGATGCTCGGGGTCGGCAGCAGGGAGTTGGCGAGCAGCCCGAGCGTGACGAGCGCGAGCGCGACATCGGAGAAGAGCAGGAGCCGCCGGCGGTCGACGGCGTCCGCGACGGCGCCGCCGTAAAGCGGGACGACGAGGAGCGGCACGAGCGCGGCGATGCCGAGCAGCCCCACGGCGAGCGTCGAGCCGGTCTCGTGGTAGACCTGGATCGGGATCGCGACAGCGGTGATCTGGCTGCCGATCCCGGAGATGCCGCTGCCGAACCAGAGCCGCCGGAACGGCTTCGAGATCTTGAGCGGCGAGATGTCGACCGGCAGCCGCCGCAGCCAGCCGGAGAAGCCGGGCCGGTCGACCTCGACCGTCTCCGGATCGAGCGGACGCTCGGGGTCGCTCAGGGGCTAAAAGAGCGGGTCGGGCTCGGCGGCTGTGGACTCGAGCAGGTGGCGTGCGCGCTTCGACAGGTCCGGCAGGTCGACGCGGCCGCGATCGGCGTCCTCGACGATGCGCTCGGCCAGCGCCAGTGCCTCGTCGAGCAGCTGGCTGCCGCGGTCGGCGCTCACGCCCATCGTCGAGAGGATGCTGCGCTCGGTGCGCGACGCGACGATCGGCTCGGCGACGCCCTCCACCCAGACCCGCGTCCGGCGGCCGTCGCCGCGCTCGTCGCCGCGGAGGGGCTCGAGCGCGTAGATCTTGTCGGCGCGCGCGTACTTGCCGAAGCCCAGGAAGACCATCTTCGGCGCGCCGTCTGCCACGGATGGATTATCGCTACGTCAGGTGCAGGTCGACGCCCAGCAGCACGAGCGGCCAGAAGAGGATCGCGAGCAGGCCCGAGACCACGAGCTTGAACGTGTCGAGGTGGCGCAGGTAATGGTGGTTCGCCGCGACGATCAGGCCGACGACGAGGTAGACGATTCCGAGCAGTCCGATCCGCACGTGGCGGCCGTACCCGGCCTGTGCAGATGGAAACCGATCTAGGCGCCTAGCGCGGACCGCAACGAGGCGGCAACGCGTTCCTGATCCGCGGCCTCGATCCCGGTGAAGAACGGGAGCGCGAGCGTCCGCTGCGCGATGTCCTCGGCCACCGGGCACGTGCCCTCGCGGAAGCCGTAGCGCTCGCGCAGGTAGGGCTGCAGGTGGACGCACGGCACATAGTGGCCGGCCTCGATGCCGTCGGCGGCCAGGCGCGCAGTCACCTCGTCGCGGTCGACGCCGCGCGCAAGCTTCACGACGTAGACGAACCACGAGCGGACGTGATCGGCGTCGTCGGCTGCGAGCACTTCGACGCCGTCGAGATCGGCAAGCAGCGCCGCGTAGCGGTCGGCCGCGGCGCTGCGGAGGGCCAGGATCTCGTCCAGGCGCTCGAGCTGCGCGAGGCCGAGCGCCGCCTGCAGGTCGCTGATGCGGTAGTTGAAGCCGAGCCGCACGTGGTTGAACCAGCGCTGGTCGTACGAGCGACCGTGGTTCCGCAGGCTCTTGAGCAGCTGCCACAGCTCCTCCGAGTGCGTCGTGACGATGCCGCCCTCGCCCGTCGTGATCTGCTTGTTCGGATAGAAGGCGAAGACCGCCGAAGGGCCGTGGCCGCCGACCGGGACGCCCTTGTACTCGGCGCCGAGCGCCTCGCAGGAGTCGAGGATCAGCGAGAGCCCGTGCCGCTCGCACAGGTCGCGGATCGGGTCGAGCTCGCACGGGTAGCCGAACATGTCGACCGCGACGATCGCGCTGGTGCGCTCCGTGATCGCCGCCTCGACGGCCGCCGGGTCGAGGTTGAGCGTCCGCTCGTCGACGTCGGCGAAGACCGGGACGCCACCCTCGTAGATGAAGCAGTTGGCGGTCGCGACGAACGAGATCGGCGACGTGATCACCTCGTCGCCTGGCCGGATGCCCGCGACATGCGCGAGCAGGTGCAGGCCGGTGGTGCCGCTCGAGACGGCGGCCGCGAACGGCGCACCGACGCGCTCGGCGATGTGCTCCTCGAACCGCTCGATCTGCGGGCCGAGCGAGAGCCGCCCGGAGCGCAGCACATCGACGACGAGCTCCTCTTCGCGCTCGCCGAGGAACGGCCGCGAGAGCGGGATGCGCTGGGCGGGCGGGCTCGGTCTCGTCTGCAAGGCGGAGCTACGCGCCGGCGGGCTCGGGCGAGCGGAGCTCGACGTGCTCGAGCCAGTTGTTCCAGCGTGCGTCGCCCTTGCCGCGGACGAGGTCGAGGTACGCAGCCTGCAGCTGCTGCGTGATCGGCCCGACGCCGAGCTCGTGGTCGTCGACCGACCGGATCGGCGTCACCTCGGCGGCGGTGCCGCACATGAACACCTCGTCGGCCAGGTAGAGCTCGGTCCGGATCAGGTTCGACTCGGAGACCTCGTAGCCGAGGCCACGGGCCAGCTGGATGACCGTGTCGCGGGTGATGCCCGGCAGGATCGAGGTCGAGAGCGGCGGCGTGGTCAGCTGCCCGTCCTTGACGACGAACACGTTCTCACCCGAGCCGTCGGCGACGTAGCCGTCGTCGGTCAGCAGGATCGCCTCGTCGTAGCCGGCGCGGTTCGCCTCCATGACCGCGAGCATCGAGTTCAGGTAGATCCCGGTCGCCTTGGCGGCATGCGGGATCACGTTCGCGCCGACGCGCTTCCAGGAGGAGATCTTGCAGCGGATGCCGTTGCGCAGGCCCTCGTCGCCCAGGTACGCGCCCCAGGGCCAGCTCATCAGCACGACCTCGACGGGATTCCCCGCGGTCGAGACGCCGAGCTCGCCGTAGCCGTAGAACGCGATCGGGCGGAGGTAGCACTCCGCCAGCCCGTTCGAGCCGAGCAGCTCGAGCGCCGCGGTGCGCAGCTCGTCCGTCGAGTACGGGAGGTCCATCCCGAGCAGCCGCGCGGAGTTGTCGAGGCGCTTCAGGTGGTCAGTGAGGCGGAAGACCGCGGGGCCGTTGCCGGTCTCGTAGCAGCGGATGCCCTCGAAGACGCCGGTGCCGTAGTGCAGGCCATGCGCGCCGACGTGGATCTTGGCGTCGCCCCAGTCGACGAGCTCGCCGTTCATCCAGATCTTCTCGGTCTCGCGCATGCGTCTTTCCTCCCTTTCCGGACTCGAATGAGTGTAGCCCGGCGGTCCGGCGGGCCAGGGCGGCCTTAGACCGCTGCGGGCTGCTCGACGAGGTCTGCCGTGCGCGCCTTGGTGAGCCGGACGAGGTCGCCGGGCGTGAGCTGCGCGATGTGGCTGTGGGAGCCGGCGCCGACCCAGACGAACTCGTGCATGAGCAGGCGGCGGTCGATCAGCACGGTCTGCACCTTGCGCAGCGGGAAGGGCGAGACGGCGCCCGGCTCGAAGCCCGTCGCGTCGACGACCTGCTCGGCACCGGCGACCCGCGCCTTCTTCGCGCCCGCGGACGCCGCTATCCGCTTCGCGTCACCGCGCTGGTCACCTGGCACCATCGCGAGCACGTACTCGCCGTCGCAGACGAACACGAGCGACTTGACGATCTGGTCGAGCTTGCAGCCCGCGGCCCGCGCGGCGTCCTCGGCGGTCGGCGTGCCGCCGCCGAACTCCTCGATGCGCGCCTCGGTGCCGGTCTCGCGCAGGAAGCGACCAACGCGCTCGACGGGCTCGGGCCACTCGCTCACGCGGCCACGATACTCAGAGCAGGTACGGCAGGAAGCGGCGCGGCGTGCGCTCACGATAGGCCGGGTAATCCGCGTACGCGGCCTCGAGGCGGCGCTCCTCGGCGAGCGACTTGCGCCACCAGAGCACGCCGAGGGCGACCGTCAGGAGGAGCGCCGGGATCGACCGGGCGAGTGAGACGCCGCCGAAGAAGAGCAGCCCGGCTCCGTAGATCGGGTGGCGCGCGAGGCCGTAGGGGCCGTCCTCGACGAGCGCTCCGCCGGCGCGAGGCTGCGGGAAGGGCGTCAGCGACGGGCCGAGCGTTCGCGACGCCCAGACGGCCAGTGCCACGCCGAGCGCGGCGAGCACGAGCCCGGCGACCTGAAGCGGCCCGGAGACAGCGTCCGGCCACGCGGGCGGCAGCAGCCACGTCACGGCGATCACCGCCATGAGGACGAACTGGGCGGCGACCCAGCCGCCGCCGCGCGACTCAGGGGAGGTCGATGAAGCGGGCGTCGTCGAAGCCCTCCGCCCGGAGGCGCTCCTGGAGCTCGCGCGGCACGGGCGAGTCGATCGAGAGCGCCATCAGCGCCTTGCCGCCGCGGCGGGTGCGCGACACGGCCATGTTCGCGATGTTCACCTCGGCCTCGCCGAAGAGCGTCCCCACGCGGCCGATCACGCCGGGGACGTCGTCGTAGCGGAAGAAGACCATCAGCGGGCTGAGCTCCATCTCGAGCTCGAATCCGAGTGCGCTCACGAGCCACCGCCGGTTCTCGCGGCCGATCGTCGTCCCGGCGACCCGCGCCTCCTCGCCGGCACGGCTCGTGACGCGAACGCCGACGAGGTTGGTGAAGTCGCGGGACGAGCGCCGCCGCTCCTCGCTGACCTCGATGCCGAGCTCGGACGCGACGAGCGGAGCGTTCACCCAGTTCACGTCGCGGTCGACGCGGCCCTGGAACGCCCCGTTGAGCGCCGAGACGGTGAGCAGCCGCGTGTCGCGCTCGGCGAGCGCGCCGTGGTAGCTCAGGTCGATCCGCTGCGCGTCGCCCGCCAGCTCGAGCGCCAGGCGCGCCAGGTCCGCTGCCAGCTGGACAAACGGCGCCAGCGCGTCGGCGTCCTCGGCCGCGATCGCCGGGATGTTCACGGCGTGCGGGACCATGCGCCCGTCGAGCGCCGCGGCGACCTGCTCGGCGACGACGATGCCGGCGCGATCCTGCGCCTCCGCGGTCGACGCGGCGAGGTGCGGCGTCACGACGACGTTGTCGAGCTCGAGCAGCGGGCCGTCGTAGGGCTCGGTCGAGAAGACGTCGATCGCCGCGCCGGCCACCTTGCCGGAGCGGAGCGCGTCGGCGAGCGCCTCCTCGTCGATCAGGTCGCCGCGCGCAGCGTTGACGACCCGCACGCCGTCGCGCATGCCCGCAAAAGCGGCCGCGTCGACCGACTTGCGCGTCTCGTCGGTGAGCGGCAGGTGGAACGTGACGAACTCGGCGAGCGCGTAGACGCCCTCCGGCGACTCGATGCTCTCCACGCCCAGCTCCCGGAACCGCTCCGGCGTGACGAAAGGGTCGTACGCGACGACGCGCATGCCGAGCCCGAGCGCGCGCCGAGCGACCTGCTGGCCGATCCGGCCGAGGCCGACGACGCCGAGCGTCTTCTCCGCGAGCTCCGTGCCCGCCCACTTCGAGCGCTCCCAGCGCCCCTGCTTGAGCGCCGCGTGCGCCTGCGGGATGTTGCGGGCGAGCGCGACGAGCAGGCCGACCGTGTGCTCGGCCGCAGAGATAACCGTCGATTCGGGGGCGTTGACAACGACGATCCCGCGGCGCGTCGCGGCGGCGACGTCGACGTTGTCCACGCCGACCCCGGCGCGGCCGATCACCTTGAGCCGGCGCGCCTGCTCGATCAGCGGCGCGTCGAGCTTCGTGGCCGAGCGGATGACGATCGCGTCGTAGCCGTCGATCGACTCGGCCAGGTCGGACGTGCTGTCCTCGTCGACGTCGAAGCGCTCGCGCAGCAGCTCGACGCCACGCGCTGCGATCGTCTCGCGGACGAGGACGCGCGGACGGCCGTTCGTGCTCAAACCCGCGTGTGCTCGAAGGTCTCGAGTGCGCGTGCCGGTCCGGCGCCGCGCTCGATGTCGGCGCCGGCCTCGGCCAGCGCGAGCTCGATCGCCGCCAGGCCGGTGACGATGTCGAAGATGTCGATGTAGCCGATGTGGCCGACGCGCACGATCTTGCCGCGCAGCTCCCCCTGGCCGCCGGCGAGCGTCACGCCCATCTGCTTGCGCACCGTCGAGGAGATCTCCTGGCCGTCGATGCCGTCGGGCATGCGAATCGCGGTCACGACCGCCGACCGGTCCTCGTCGGGCGAGAACAGCTCGAGCCCCATCGCCTTGACGCCTGCGCGGCAGGCGCGACCGAGGCGGACATGGCGGTCGAACGTCTCCTCGAGGCCCGTCTCGAGCAGCAGCCGCAGCGCGACGTTGAGGCCCAGCACGAGCCCCACGGCGGGCGTGAACGCGGCATCGGGCTTGGCCTGCGCCTTCTGGTACCGCTCCCAGTTCAGGTAGAAGCTCGGCGAGCTCGAGCGCGCTGCAGCAGCGGCGGCGGCCGGCGAGACGGATGCCATCGCGAGGCCGGGCGGCGCCATCAGGGCCTTCTGCGAGCCGGTCGCGACGACGTCGATCCCCCACTCCTCCGTCTCGAGAGGCACCGCACCGAGGCTCGAGATCGCGTCGACGACCGAGAGCGCGCCTGCCTCGCGGGCAGCGGCGGCCAGCGCCTCGACGTCGCTGACGACGCCGGTCGAGGTCTCCGAGTGCGTGAGGAAGACGGCCTGTGCGCCGCCGAGCTCGCGCAGCCGCGACGCGAGGTCGTCGGCAGACGGGGTCTCGCCCCAGGCATAGCGGATCACGTCGACGTCGAGGCCGTATGCGGTCGTCATCGACACGAAGCGCTCGCCGAAGTTGCCGGCGCTGACCACCACGGCGCGGTCGCCGGGCGAGCAGGTGTTGGCGACCGCGGACTCCATCGCCGCGGTGCCCGACGCAGTCAGCAGGACGACGTCGCTGCTCGTGCGGAACACCTGCTGGAGCCGCTCGAGCGTCGCCGCCAGGACGGCCCGGAACTCGGCCGTCCGGTGGGAGATCATCGGCTCGGACATCGCCGCGTAGACCTCCGGCGGGACCGGCGTCGGGCCGGGAGCAAGCAGATAGCGCTTCGTGCTCATCGCCGATCCAGGCTACCGGCGCCGTAGGCTCTCACCCGTGGAGGCGCTGCTCGCGTTCGCGGCCGCGCTGCTGGCCCTGCGGCTCGCGGGCGCACTCGCAGGCCGCTGGCGCGCGCGGCGTCGGCCCGAGCTTCTGGCCTGGACGGCCGCGCTCGCCGTCGTACGCGGCCGCGTCTGCGGCCCTCGCCTGGGGCGCGGCGTACGGCTGGGACGACGCAGCGTTCCGCGTCTACTACCTCACGGGCGCACTGCTCACCGCACCGCTGCTCGGCGTCGGCTCGCTGCTGATCTGGGGCCGACGGTGGGCGATCCCGGTCGGGCTCGTCTACGCGGGGCTGGCGGTCGGCGTCGCGATCGCGATGCAGATCGACCCGAGCGTCTCCGGCAAGGACATCCCGGCCGCGCAGGACCACCTCGACGTCTGGCCCGCGCGCGTGCTCGCGATCGCAGCGAACTCGCTCGGCACGCTGGCCGTCGTCGGCATTGCGCTGCTCACGATCCGCCGCCGCCCGCTCGGGAACGGGCTGATCGTGGCCGGCGTGCTGGTGGCTGCGCTCGGGAGCGCGCTGGCCGGGCTCGGCGCCGCGGAGACCGCCGCCTTCAGCCTCGTTGCGGTCGCTTCTCCTCTACGGCGGCTTCGTCGCTCCGGTGCGGCGCGCGTGATATAGGAAGGCGATGGCCGTCACCGAGCGAGCAGGGCAGTTGCGAGACAGCGAGCTCTTCAGCGACCTGGACGAGGACGCCCTCGCCCGCATCGCCGCGGACGCGACCGAATACGACTGCCCGGCCGACACCGTGCTGATCGAAGCGGGTGTCCCCGCCTCGGGCGTCTTCGTGATCATCGACGGTCAGGTGGCCGCCGAGACGCACGACGGCCGCCACCACCAGCTCGGCCCCGGCGACTCGTTCGGCGAGCTGTCGATCCTCGCCGGGACGCCCCGCACCGGGCGCGTACGGGCAGTGACGCCGCTCCGCGCGCTCGCGCTCGACCGCAACGAGTTCGAGACGATCCTGAACGACGAGCCCGCCGTCGCCCGCGCGCTGCTGAAGGTGCTTGCCCGCCGCCTCGTCGAGGCGCAGGCAACGCGCCGCTAGAGCCGGCTAGCTCTCGAGAAAGGCCGTCCGCTCGTCGCGCTCCGTCGGGAGCACGGTGCTGACGTAGTCCGCGACCGCCTGGGTCATCGGGACCGGCTTGCCGGCCCGCTCCGACATGTACCAGCGGTGGTCGAGCAGCTCGTGGAAGATCTCCGCCGGGGCGCGCTTGCCGCGCAGCTCGGACGGGACGGCGATGACCGACGGCTCGAAGACCTCCGCCAGCCAGCGGCCGGCGAGCGCGGGCTCCGAGATCGGCGCCTCGCCCTTGCGCTCGAGCGACGCACCGAAGGACGCCAGGTCGGCGAGCAGGCGGCGCGCCTGGTTCTCCTGCGCGTCGAGCCCCGTGAGCCGCTGGAGGCGCCGCCGGTGGTGACCGGGCGCGACCCGGGTCGCCGGCAGCCGCAGGTGGTACCCGGTCTCGGTGCGCCGAAGCTCGATCTCCTCGGCCTCGAAGCCGAGCTCGTTCAGCTGCTCGAGCCGCTGCTGCACTCGGGAGGCGTCCTCCGCGTCGAAGACCTCCTCGTCGGTGAGCTCAGACCAGAGCCGCTCGTACGTCTCGATCACGACGTCGCTCAGCTCGACGGGGTCGCGGTCCTCGTCCCAGCCGAACTCGGAGGCGACGTCGAGAAACTCGTAGCTGAGGTTCTCGTAGGCGATGTCGAGGTCGTAGCGCCGCTGGCCGTCGGACAGCTGCTCCTGAAGCTCACCGGTCTCGACGTCGACGACGTAGGCGGCCAGCGCGCCGGCGTCGCGGCGGAAGAGCGCGTTCGAGAGCGAGCAGTCGCCCCAGAAGAAGCCGGAGAGGTGCAGCCGTACGAGCAGCCCGGCGAGGGCGTCGAGCAGCAGCTCCTCGGGCTCGTCGAGCACGCCGCGCCCGAGCACCGTGCGAAACGGCAGCGAGTACTCGAGGTAGCGGGTGATGAGGATCGCCGGCAGCTCGGTGCCATCCGCCGCGCGGCGCTCGCTGACGACCGCGACCGGCTGCACCGTCGGGACGCTCGTTCCCTCGAGGTGGCTCAGCAGGCGGTACTCGCGCGAGGCGATCTCGCCCGGCAGCTCCTTGAGCGCGTAGAACGAGCCGGCCACCTCGACGAAGCGCACGACGTGGCGGCCGATGCCGCGCTCCAGCTCGACGAGGGTCTCCGACGGCCAGTGCTCGAGCTCCTCGCCCCACGGGAGAGCCAGGAACTTCGGATCGAGGACGCGGCCCTTGAGGCGGTAGGTCGCTTCGCCATCCATCGCCACGGGGGTCAGAGTAGGCGTGCGCTCAGCGGGCGACAGGCACGAGTTGGGAGAGCACCTGCTCGAGCTCGGCTCGGTACTCGTCGGACTCGTACGCGTGCATGGGGTGCGGGGGCAGCGGGTGCTCCCGCACGGCGCCGCCGCGGCGTACGTAGAGGATCGGCGCGATCGCCTTGTCGGGGAACAGCTCGACCGCCGCAGCGATGGCGTCCGGGCCCTCCGCGTCGACGAAGTGCGTGAGCGGCTGGTAGCCCTCGTCGACGGGGCCTGCCTGCGCGTCGAGGCTGACGACCCGTGCCAGGTAGCCGCGCTGCACCCACAGCTCCGGCGAGTGCGTCAGCTCCCCGAGCATGAACGGCAGGATGTCGTCCGCGTCCATCGGGCGCCGCAGCCGCGGCTGGCCGAAGTGGCGCTCCGCAAGCGTGTCCGCGAGTAGCCGCGCGTTGTAGCGGAAGCCCGCGACCATCGTCGAGGTCCCGGCGCGCTCGACCTTGAGCAGGCCGGTCGCGCCGCCGGTGCAGTTCCCGGCGAAGTAGACGCCCGGCGCGCCGACCGCTTCGAAGTAGGGCGTCTGCGCCGGGATCTTGCCCTCGCTCACGGTCGCGACGCCCAGCTCGGGAAGGTCCTGGAGCGGCGCCTTGAACCCGGTGGCGACGATCACGTCGTCGACGTCCACCATGAGCGGCCCGGGCCGGGTTGTCCCCTGCGCCACGACGCGGAAGCCGTCGGCGGTGCGATCGACTCGCTCGATCGCCGCGTCGAGCACATACGCGCCGCCGAAGCCGCGCGAGTACTCGTCGAACGGCTGCAGGTAGCGCGTGCGGATCGGCAGCAGCGCGATCGACTCGGTGTTCACCGGCCGCGGCGAGAGCATCGTCACCTCGCGCGCCCACGGGAGCAGTCCGTTCGCGATCTCGAAGCCGGAGTTGCGCTTGCCGATGATCGCCACGCGCCGGCCCTCGTACTCCTGCGGCTTGCGCGTGTCGACGTAGTGGTCGACGTGCTCGAAGCCGGGCACCTTCGGCCGCCACGGCTCGGTCACGCCGATCGCGAACACGGCCGCGGTGCAGCGGTACTCGCCGTCGGTCGTCGTCAGGACGATCCGGCCGTCGTCCTCGCGGCGCGTCGACTCCCAGCGGCAGCCGTAGCGAACGCGCACGCCGGCGCGCTCGGCGAATGCCTCCAGCCCGGAGTGCATCTCGCTGCGCGCCGGGACGTCGAACGTGCGGTCCATGAACTGCGGGACGAGCGACTTCGCCTCGTCCTCCTCCGCGAGCAGGCTGTTGTGGTCGAAGCGCTGGTACTCGCGCATCGTGCGCTCGACGGGCGCGTCGGGCTTCGTCGGGCTGATCAGCCGCTCGAAGATCGGCCAGCGCGCGAACATCCCTCCGGGCGCCTCGTCGGCCGAGACGACGGCGTGGTCGATCCCGAGCCGGTCGAGGCAGTAGCCGGTCTGGAGCCCGCCGGGGCCGCTGCCGACCACGACGACGCCGTAGTCGCCGGGCGGGAACGGCCGCTCGTCTACCCCCGCCACGTGTTCGCGACGCGCAGGCGGCGCGCCTCGCCCTGCAGCATCCGCAGCATCACGGTCGGGTGCGCGAGGAGGAACGGCTCGACCTCGGGGCCCGAGAGCGTGAAGCAGCGCAGGAGCGTGGTCGCGATGACGTCTGCTGCCGGCGGCTGGCCGGTCAGCACCGAGATCTCGCCGAAGAAATCGCCTCGCCCGAGCTTCGCGAGCTCACGCCCGTCGATCGACACGCTCGCCTCGCCGTCACGGATGACGTAGAAGGCGGCACCTGACAGATCCCGCCGCAAAACGCGGGTATTCGGCGAGAACGCCACCTCGCTCAGGGTGTGCGCGACCGCCTCGAGCGCGGGGAGTGACAGGTCGGCGAACAGCGCCAGGCGGCCGAGGACGTCGACGGTGTCGTCGGTCGCGGCCACGCGAAAACCTTACGCCGCGCAAACAAACAGTGCGCTACAACGGTTCGTCTCAAATCGAGACCGAACACACGTTGGACGTGCGGGCGCGGAGGGCGCCTGCGCTCCGCTCCGCCGGCCTTGCGGCCTTTCGGCCGGCGCTGACCTAGTCCCCGACCAGGGAGTTCATGTGAAGAGAGTGCTTCTCTTGCTGCTCGTGCTCGTCGCCGTGACGGGTGCCATTGCGGGCAGCGTGACGACGTCCGCGAGGGCCAACCCGATCCTCGAGGACATCCGGACCTACCGCCAGATCACCTGGAAGTGGCAGCGGCTGATGCACGAGCCGCGCACGGTGACCTGGCGCCACGAGCGCCGCTCAGGGGTCGCGTACCGCACGTGGATTCGCCGGCTTTGGCAGAAGCGCGCCGCGAGCGCCTGGCGCCGGGCGCAGAATCCGCCCCACGAGGCAGCATGGCGGTGCATCCACCGGTACGAGGGCGCCTGGACGGACTCCGGGGCGCCCTACTACGGCGGGCTGCAGATGGACATCTCGTTCCAGCAGGCCTACGGCGCCGATCTGCTGGCGCGCAAGGGGACGGCCGACCACTGGTCGCCCGTCGAGCAGATGTGGGTCGCCGAGCGGGCGTACCGCTCCGGTCGGGGCTTCTACCCCTGGCCGAACACGGCGCGCTACTGCGGGCTGATCTAACGCAGTGTTTCGGGACTCGGGATGCGCCGGCAAGGCTGGCGCGTCCCGCCCCGGAGCGCAGCCGCCCGAACTCCGGCCTCCTTCGTCGGCCATGACGACTGCGCGGGCGGGTCTTCGGGCCAGCGCGGGGGGCGTCGGTCCCGTAGCTGAGACGGCCGATCACGTCCGTCCGTCAGGCCAAGACGGGCTCCGCGGAAGATTCACGGAGTCGACACTGTCCTGGCACTGACACGTGCGCTTTTTGGCGGTAGCGTCAGCCGCGGGCAGTGGGTGGCGCCGTTCCCCACCCAGGGCGGGGGCGCGCGCGTGAATTAGATGGGCCGCGCCGGGCCGGGCGCTACGCTGGCGCGCGATGGCGACCGTAGGCAGCCACGCCACCGCGACCGTCCTCGCCGACCACGCCCGCGACGTCTACTCGCAGAACGGCGAAGACGGCATCCTCGAGCGCATCTTCGAGCTCCTCGGCGTCACCGACGGCTCGTGCGTCGAGTTCGGCGCGTGGGACGGCATCCACCTGAGCAACACCCGCTACCTCATCGAGCAGGGGTGGAGAGGCGTGCTGATCGAGGCTGACCCGGCCAGGTTCCCCGAGCTGGAGGCGAACACGCGCCAGTTCCCCGGCGTGGTCTGCCAGAACCGATTCGTGGGCTTCGACCCGCCCGGCGACCTCGACACGATCCTCGCGGGCACCGACCTGCCGGAGGATTTCGACCTGCTCTCGATCGACGTCGACGGCAACGACTTCCACATCTGGAAGAGCGTCGCGCGCTACCGCCCGAAGGTCGTCGTCGTCGAGATCAACCCGACGATCCCGAACCACATCGAGTTCGTCCAGGCACGCGACATGGCGGTCCAGCAGGGCAATTCCGCCCGCTCACTCGTCCAGCTCGGCCGCGAGAAGGGCTACGAGCTCGTCGCCACGACCCAGTGCAACGTGCTCTTCGTGCGCGACGACCTCTACCCCGCCCTGGGCATCGCCGACAACGCGCTCGACACGCTGCGCACGAGCCACGACGACGAGACGTCCGTCCTCCACCTCTTCGACGGCACGCTCGCGCTCGCCGGTCGCACGACGCACCCGTGGAACGGCATCGAGCTGCGCAACGCGCGCATCCAGGTCCTGCCGGCGCCGCTTCGCCACTACACGCCCGAGGCATCTCCACGTCTGCGCAAGCTTCAGCGCGCGTGGGCGTGGCTGTACCGCACGCGGCCCTGACCACATCGCGTTCAGCGCGATCCACCGGCGACTGCGCACCGGACCCTGACTAGTCGCCGATCGCCTTGACGACGACGCGCTTGCGCCGCCGGCCGTCGAACTCGGCGTAGAAGACCTGCTCCCACGGGCCGAGGTCGAGCTTCCCGTCGGTGATCGGGAGCACGACCTGGTGCGCCATCAGCTGGCGCTTGAGGTGCGCGTCGGCGTTGTCCTCGCCGTTGTTGTGGCGGTACTCGCTCGTCGGCTCGTGCGGTGCGAGCCGCTCGAGCCAGTCGTCGATGTCGGCGATCAGCCCGTGCTCGTCGTCGTTGACGTACACCGCCGCCGTGATGTGCATCGGGTTGACGAGACACAGGCCGTGCTGGATCCCGGAGGCCGCGCACGACCTCCTCGACCCGCTCCGTGATGTTCACGTAGTCGCGCCGGTTCGGCGTCTCGAAGGTCAGGTACTCGGTCGCGTGCTTCACACGGAGATCGTGCTCTCTCGATCGAGTCCCGGCTTCTGACGACTGATCGCGAGCAGCCCGTCGACACTGCGCGCTCTCGTGTTCCTCGCCCGCCTCCCAGAGCACCACATCACCGGCGGCGACGGGCCGGAACTCGCCGTCGGACCGCTGACCTCGCCGCGTCCGGAAATCAACGACAAGCAGCTGCGCCCCGACCGCCGGGTGACGTCCGCATCACCCCGCCAGATCCGAGCTCGAGACAGCCTACGACACTGCTTCCCTGCGCGGCCCCGACCCGGAAATGCGTCACCGCGCCACTGCCGAAGGGTCGAGCTCTGGCCGCCGTCGCCCCAGCAGGAGACGCGCATCAGCTTCCGAGCTTTTCCCGCAGCAGCTCGTTGACGACCTTCGGGTCGGCCTTGCCCTGCGTCTCGCGCATGACCTGGCCGACGAAGAAGCCGAGCAGCCCCTGCTTGCCGCCGCGGTAGGACTCGACCTCCGACGGGTTCGCAGCGAGCACGCGCGTCGATCAGCGGCTCGAGCTCGGACGTGTCGGCCAACAGGCCTTCTGCGCCAGGTAGGGCTCGGCGGAGAACCCGTGTCACCGGCTCGCGCGAGCGCGTCCGTCGAACGCTGTCGCGCGGAATCCGCGGTCGCGCCTCGATGACGCTTTGCCAGCTCGGCAGCGTTCGACCGGCACCGGCGCGTCGACTCCGCGTCGGGCGAACTCGTTCATGAGCACGTTCGATACGCCCTTCGGATCGACACCTCCCGCGACGGCACCGCTCGAAGAGCGCGAATCGCCGGCGATCCGTTCAGCACCTCGGCGTCGTAGAACGGCAGTCCGTAGTCGCGCTCGAAGCGGCGGATGCGCGCGCCAGGCGGCTCGGGCACCTCCTCGCGCAGCCGCGCCACCAGTTCGGCCGGCGGCTCGATCGGCACGAGGTCCGGCTCGGGAAAGTAGCGGTAGTCCTGCGCCTCCTCCTTCGAGCGCAGCGGCGGCGCCGACTCGTGCGCCGGGTCGAAGTGCAGCGTCTCCTGATCGACCGTGCCGCCCGCCTCGTAGACGGCGATCTGCCGCTCGACCTCTCGCTCGATGCCGCGTGCGATGAATGCGAACGAGTTCATGTTCTTCATCTCCGTGCGCGTGCGCAGCTCGTCGGAGCCCGCCGGCCGCACGGACACGTTGACGTCGAAGCGGAGCGAGCCCTTCTCCATCTCCGCGTCCGAGATGCCGAGCTCGACCACCGTCTGGCGCAGCAGCTGCAGGAAGCGCCGCGCCTCGTCGGCGCGAGCGCAGGTCCGGCGCGGTCACGATCTCGACCAGCGGCGTCCCGCCGCGGTTGAAGTCGACCAGCGTGCGCGCCCGCGCCGTGGATCCGCCCGCCGGCGCCGCCGACGTGCACGTTCTTGGCCGCGTCCTCCTCGAGGTGCGCGCGGACGATCCCGACCTCGCGCGTCGCCGTCCTCGCCCGGCACGAGCACCTTCCCGCCGACGCAGAGCGGCTCGTCGTACTGGGAGATCTGGTAGCCCTTCGGCAGGTCGGGATAGAAGTAGTTCTTGCGGTGGAACGACGGCGTGCCCGGCGATCCCGCAGCCGAGCGCAAGCCCGAGCTTGATCGTCCACTCGATCGCGCGGCCGTTCGGGACCGGCAGCGCGCCCGGGTGCGCCAGGCAGACCGGGCACGTGTGCGTGTTCGGCTCGGCGCCGTAGCCGACCGCGCAGCGGCAGAACATCTTCGTCCGCGTCTTCAGCTGGACGTGGATCTCGAGCCCGATGACCGGCTCCCACGCGCTCATCGCAGCCGCTCCGGGACGGAGTCGAAGCCGATCGCCTGCTCGAGCGCGTGGCCGGCCCGGAAGAGCGTGTTCTCGCCGAACTGCGGCCCGATGAGCTGGAGGCCGACCGGCAGGCCCTCCGAGAGCCCGCACGGGATCGATGAGCCCGGGCAGCCCGGCCATGTTCGACGGGATCGTGAGCAGGTCGGAGAGCGTACATGGCGAGCGGGTCCGCGGTGCTTCTCGCCGAGCCGGAACGCGACGGTCGGCGAGGTCGGGCTGACGAGCACGTCGAAGCGCTCGAACAGGGCGTCGTGCTCGCGCTTGATCAGCGTCCGCACCTTCTGCGCCTGGCCGTAGAACGCGTCGTAGTAGCCGGCCGACAAGCGCGTACGTGCCGAGCATGATCCGCCGCTTCGGCTCGTCGCCGAAGCCGTCGTCGCGCGTGCGCTCGTACATCTCGCGCACGTCCGCGCCGTCGACGCGCGGCCCGTAGCGGACGCCGTCGTAGCGCGCCAGGTTCGTCGAGGCCTCCGACGGGGCGATCAGGTAGTAGCAGGGCAGCCCGTACTCGACCGAGCGCGGCAGCTCGCAGTCGTCCACCTCGGCGCCGAGCTGCGCGAGCGAGCTCGATCGCGGCGCGCACCGCTCTCGGAGACGCCCGGCTCGATGCCTTCGGCCTCGTTGAGCTGCTCGCGGCACGCCGACGCGCAGCCCCTTCAGGTCGTCGCCCTCCGGGAGCGCGACCGGCTCGGGCAGATCGACCGTGGTCGTGTCGCACGGGTCGCGCCCGGCGATCGTCCGGTAGAGCAGCGCGCAGTCGCGCACCGTCTTCGTGATCGGCCCGACCTGGTCGAGGCTCGACGCGAACGCGACGATGCCGAAGCGCGACACCGTCCCGTAGGTGGGCCGCAGGCCGACGACGCCGCAGAGCGCCGCCGGCTGCTTGATCGAGCCGCCCGTGTCCGAGCCGAGCGCCCAGGGCGCCAGCCCGCCCGCGACCGCGGCGGTCGAGCCGCCCGACGAGCCGCCCGGCACGCGCTCCGGGATCCCACGGGTTGCGCGTCGGCCCGTAGGCCGAGTTCTCGGTCGACGAGCCCATCGCGAACTCGTCCATGTTGGTCTTGCCGAGCAGCGGCAGCCCCGCCTCGTAACAGCGCGTCGCCACGGTCGCGTCGTAGGGCGGGATGTAGCCCGCGAGGATCCGCGAGCCGGCGGTCGTCTCGATGCCGCGCGTGCAGACGAGGTCCTTGAACGCGATCGGCACGCCGTCCCGGCCGTTCGCCTCGGCCGTGCGCAGGTAGGCGTGCAGCTCGCCGTCGCGCTCGGCGATCGCGGCCGCGTAGGCGGCATGCAGCTCGGCGCCGGACACATCGCCGCGCTCGACCATGGCGCCCGCCTCCTCGGCGGTCAGACGCAGCGTGTCGATCACGCCGGCGGCACCCGGAAGAAGCCGTCGTCGCGGTCGGGTGCGTTCGCGAGCGCCTCCTCGACGGGCAGCGACGGCCGCGGCTCGTCCTCGGCCCACACGTTGACGAGGTCGAGCGGGTGCGCCGTCGGCGGCACGTCGGAGAGATCCACCTCCGCGACCTTCGAGACCGCCTCGAGGATCGCGTTCAGCTGCTCGCCGAAGCGCGCCACCTCGTCGTCGGTGAGCGTCAGGCGCGCCAGCCGCGCGACATGCCGAACCTCCTCTTCCGAGATCGCCATGTGTGGATCCTTCCTGAAACGACGCCGGAAACGCGACGGGCCCCGATGGGGCCCGTCGACAGCTGTTGCGGGTTCCGGCCTAGATGGGCTGGACGTTCGACGCCTGCAGGCCCTTGTCGCCCTGCACGACCTCGAACTCCACCCGCTGACCCTCGGCCAGCGAGCTTGTAGCCCTCCGACTGGATCGCGGAGAAGTGGACGAAGACATCGTCCCCGTCCTCGCGCGTCGATGAACCCGAAGCCCTTCTCGTTCGAGAACCACTTCGACGGTGCCCTGAGCCAACGTTTCCTCCTTGGTGCAAGTGAAACGACGGCCCGGGCACCGAGCCGCCGACCTACGTTGAAGCGCGGCACAGAGTAGCCGATCAGGCCGGGAACGCAAGCTCGCCGGAACGGAATTTCGCGGCCCGAACCGTGTTCTCGCAGCAGCAGCGCGATCGTCATCGGGCCGACGCCTCCCGGCACGGGCGTGAGGAGCCCCGCGCGCTCGGCCACGGCCGGATCGACGTCGCCGAAAAGGCCCTCGTCCGAGCGGTTCATCCCGACGTCGATCGACGGCTGCGCCCTCCTTCACGCCGTCCGCCTTCACGAGCCGGTCGCGCCCGACCGCGACGACGAGCATGTCCGCCTCGCGCGTCCGCGCCGCCAGATCCGGCGTGCGCGAATGGCAGATCGTGACCGTCGCATTTGCCGCCAGAGGAGCAAGGCCATCGGCTTGCCGACGATGAGCTCCGCCCCACCACCACGGCCCGCGCGCCCTCCAGCGGCACGTCGTACTCGGCCAGTAGTCGCATGATCCCGAGCGGCGTCGCCGGAACGTGGCCCGGGCGGCCGAGGTAGAGGAGCCCGGCGTTGACGGGGTGGAGGCCGTCTACATCCTTGGCAGGCGCGACCGCCCGGACGATCGCCGCCTCGTCGAGATGGCCGGGCAGCGGCAGCTGCACGAGCATGCCGTCGATTGCGTCGTCGTCGTTCAGGGCCGCGACGCCGGCGAGCACCTCCTCCTGCGACGCGTCGGAGGGCAACCTGACGTCGCGGCCGTCCATGCCGGCCTCCGTCAGCGCCTTGTGCTTGAGGCGGATGTAGATCTCGGACGCCGGATCGTCCCCGACGAGCACGGTCGCCAGCCCGACGTGGTCGCGCCGCGAGACCTCCTCCGCCACCGCGGCGCGGATGCGCTTCGCGAGCGCCTTCCCGTCCATGAGCGTCGCCACCGGCTCGAAACGTATCCTCCCCCGTCGATGGAGACCGAGGTGTTCCCGGCCGAGGAGCAGTCGGAGGACCGCAGCGCCTTCGCCGCAGTCCTGCGCTACTACGAGCTCGCGAAGCGCGCCGAATGGCAGGTGCGCGAGCTGCCGTGGGGCGAGTTGCCGCCGATCCCCGAGTACACCGGAGCGCCGAAGAAGCTGGCTCGGCGCCAGGACATGTGGCGCTCGGTCATCACCCAGCAGCTCCAGGCCGACGAGCTCGCCGTGCAGATGTCCGCGCAGCTCTTCTCGCTCGCGCCGGACCCCGAGGCGAAGCTCTACTACACGACGATGGTGCAGGACGAGGCGCGCCACACCGAGGCGTGGCTCAAGCTCATCGACGAGGCCGGCGGGCGCGGCGAGCGCGACCCCTACCTCGACCAGCTCGTCGAGCTGACGCTCAACGCCGAGACGCTCGAGGAGAAGGTCTTCCAGATCCAGGTCTTCTTCGAGCGGCTGATCATCCCGCGCTTCCGGATGATCGCCCGCAACTCGCGCGGCACGGTGCTCGAGGACCTGTGCAACCGGCTGACCGTCGACGACGGCATCCACCACCGGTCCGGCGTCGCCTACGAGCGCATCCTGCTGTCGACCGCGGACAAGAAGACGCAGCGGAGGCTCGTCGAGGCGGGCAACCGGCTGATCCCGATCTTCATCCAGCACGCGCTCTGGCGGCCGAAAGCGCGCGAGGTGATCGGGCGGCTCATGTACGACACGGACGTCCGCATGCTCCGCCAGGACATCGAGCACGGCGTACGGCTCGCGAAGTCGTTCGGGCTCGACGTCTCGGACGTCCACATCCCCATCTAGTTTCCGGAAGAGACCGCTTCGCTCTATTCGAATGGGGAACCCCGCTTCGCGGGTTCCCCCCTCGAGCTCCCCCCTCCCGGGTAGACGTCACACGCGACTTCGCGCGACGTGGCTCCCGCCCGGGCAAGCCGGGCTCCGCCTCTCCGTTGAAAGTCCGGCTCCGCCATGACGACTTTCAACGGATGAACGGCTAGTCACACGCGACTTCGCGCGACGCGGCTCCCGCCCGGCAAGCCGGGCTCCGCCGGTGAACTCCCTAGAGTCCCTTGGCGATGGAGCTGCGCAAATGGCCCCGGCGAAACGATCCAGAGTCCATTCGGGCTCGCCAGGACGCGCTCGCGGGGCTGACGGATGGCCCCGTCTTCGCCCACGACCTGACGCCGTTTGCCGGCGCGACCGAGGCGCTCACGGGTGTGTCGGTCGTGCCCACCGCGGTCGTCGGGCCGATCGACGTCGAGCTCGGCGAGTACGAGCTCGAGGAGCCGGCCGGCGCGGTCGTCGAGCAGGGACGCCGCAAGGAGGGCGTCCACGTGCCGCTCGCCAACACGGAAGGCGGGCTCGCGATCTCGCTCTACCGCGGGGCGCGCGCGGTCGGCGAGTCGGGCGGGTTCCGCACGCACGTGCTGCGCGACCGCATGACGCGCGCCTCGGCCTTCCTGTTCGACGACGCCACGCAGGCGGTCGCGTTCTCCCGCTGGATCGCCGACCAGGTGCCCGCGATGCAGCAGTGGCTCGCGTCGGCGCCGGTCGAGGGGCTGTCGCGCTTCGCGAAGCTGCGCGAGCTCGAGACGCACGTGGTCGGCCCCGTGTGCCACGTGATGTACGCGTACACGACCGGTGACGCGGTCGGGCTGAACATGGTCACCCGCAACTCGTTCGCGCTCAACGAGTCGTTCGTCCGCGACCGCTCGCCGGTCAAGTTCCGCCGCTCGGTGCTCGAGGGGAACATGGGCGGCGACAAGAAGATCTCGCACCGCTACTTCGAGCGCGGCGGGCACGGCAAGACCGTCATCGCCGAGTGCACGCTCACCGAAGAGGCGATCCGCCGTGTCCTCCGCACGAACATCGACGACCTGCTCGACCTGGCCTTCGTCGGGACGCACGGCGCCGTCGCCTCCGGGATGCAGTCGGTCGCGTTCACGCCGGCGACGGCGATCGCCGCGGTCTTCATTGCGACCGGCCAGGACGTCGGCATGGTCGGCACGAGCTCGATGTGCCACGGCACGGCCTACCGCGTCGAGGGCGGCCTGCACGTGACGGCGCGCTTCTCCGGGCTCGAGGTCGCGACCGTCGGCGGCGGCACGACCTACCCGTACGCGCAGAGCTGGCTCCGCCTGATGGGCTGCAACGGCGCGAGCAAGGTCTACCGCTTCGCCCAGATCGTGGCCGCCGCGACGCTCGCGCTCGAGATCTCAGCCTCCGCGGCAATGGCAACGGCGGGCTCCGAGAACTTCTTCCAGGCGCACTTCGAACGAGGCGGCGTGCGCTGACGTGAGCGGCGAGCCAAACTAAACGGCCTGGCCCGGATCCCGCCTCACCACGACCCGCACTGCTGGGGCTGCGGCGACGCGCCCGGCGGGCTGCGCCTCGCCCTCCCGGCCGAGGAAGGCGCGACGAGCTACGAGGCGCGCTTCTCGTTCGGCGAGGGCCACCAGGCAGGGCCGGGGCTCGTCCACGGTGGGCTCGTCGCTGCGGCGCTCGACGAGGCCTGCGGGCTGCTCGCCACGTGGTACCGGTTCCCGACGGTGACGGCCCGCTTCGCCGTCCGCTTCCGCAAGCCGGTGCCGATCAACCGCGAGCTGCTGGTGCGCGCGAAGCTCGGGCGCGACGACGAGCGGCGCCTCCAGGTGCGCGGCGACCTCCTTGACGGCGACACGCTGCTCGCAGACGCCGAGGGGACGTTCCTCGCGGTGCCGCTCGAGCACTTCCTGCAGACGCCGGAGGGCCGCGCCTCCCGCGACGCCTGGCAGGCAGGCAGCGGGAGCGGGCCGGACGCCTCCCCCGAAACGCCCGGCCGACCGCGCGGCTCCCAGTGATCAGAGGACGGCCGCGGGCCCGCCAATCTTCCTGAACGCTACCTGACCTTGTAGGTGTAGCTCGCCGGGTCGAACCCGGTCTTGACGGCGCGGAACACGATCGAGACGCCCTTGCGCGTCTTCAGCTTGAAGGTGGTGGTGCCGCGGCGGGTCGTGCGGCGCGCGCCCACTTTCAGGCCCTTGCCGGTGACCCGGACGGCCGCGCCCGCGACGGGCTTGTTCGTCGCGTCGACGACGTTCACGACCACCGCCGACTTGCGCCCGCGCATCGGGAAGCGTGTGAGGTAGACGCGCATCTTCTTGGCGAAGCCGATCTTCTGGGCCGGCGAGTAGTCGCCCTGGTTGCGGTCGGCATCGACCGCGGCGACGCGCCAGTAAAGCGTCCCGCCGTTGGTGTACGCGGGCGTGGTGAGCAGCGGCGCGTAGCTCGTGTTGTCGGTGCGGATGTCGTCGGCGACCGCGCCGAAGTCGGGCGTGGTCGAGACCTGGATGCGGTACTCCTTCGCGCCGACCTTCGGCTCCCACGAGAGCACCACGTGGTCCTTCGCCAGCGCCGAGTGCGCGCCCGCCGGCTCGCCGATGGTGCGCGTGAACGTGACGTCGCCCGAGAACGGCCCCGACACGACGCTGCCGACCGCGCCCTTCGGGAAATTGGCGCGCACGCGCCAGCGGAAGAGCCCGGTGCCGGTCATGGTCGTGGCGGTCAGCGCCGGCATGCGGATCCCGCTGAGGTCCTTGTGCGTCCCGTCGGGAAGGTCGACCGAGACGTCGTACGACACGGCGCCGGTGACGGGCGCCCACGTCCAGGTCGGGATCTGGTCGCCTGTCGTCGGGTTGGTCGGGCTCGGCACGGGCGCCGGCAGCGTCCGCTTGAACGTGGCGGTCGACGACCACGAGAGCCCGACCTGATTCTCGTCGCTCGCCCGCACCCGCCAGTAGAGAACCGCATCGGATGGATAGGTCGAGTTGGGCGTGTAGGTCGTCGAGTCGGTGGTCGTGTCCTCGAGCGGGCTGCCGAAGCTCGGGTCCTGTGAGACCTGGATGCGGTAGTTCCGTGCCGCCTCGACGCTCGTCCACTGGAAGTTCGGCTGGCCGGTGATGGTCGCCCCCTCGGCGGGCGCGACCACGCTCGGCGGTGCGGAAAGCTTGATGAAGCTCTGCGGGTTCGCGGTCAGCGGGCCTGCGTCGACCGCGTTCCCGTTCGCGCCCGTCGCCGGGAGGACGGCCCAGTAGTAGAACGTCGCCTCGTCCGGGTACGTGGTCACGCTCTGGCCGCGAGGCGCGTACGCGGGGAGCTGCGTGAAGGCGTAGTCGACGATGTTCGAGAACGACGCGTCCTTCGAGACGAGCACGAAGTAGCTCGCCCGCCCCTGAAGCGGCTTCCAGGTGAAGAACGGCATGCGCGTCGTCGACGTCCCGGTCTGCGGCAGCAGGTAGTCGCTCGCCGCCGGGTTGCAGGGCGCCGAGCACGGGTCGGCAGCCGGCGGGCCGGGCCAGGTGAACGCCTGCCCGCCGCCGGCGAGGTACGTGTAGTCGCCGTAGACGTCGCTGCTCGTCGAGTCGCGGTCCGAGCGCGCACGCACCCGCACGCAGTACGCATGCCCCGCCACCAGGCTCGCCTGGTCGGTCGCCACGGTGTGTGCGTCGGAGTACGGCTTGACGTTGTTCCACTGGTAGCCGAGCGGTGTCCACGCGGTCGTCGCGGTCACCGAGCTCCAACGCTCCTGCGGCACGCCCGAGCTCGTCCAGTTGCACGAGCCGAGCTGGAACGGGGCGACGTCGACCTGGTAGCTGGAGGCGCCGGGCACGGGATCCCAGCGGATGATCGGCACGGTCGTGTCGTACGCGGGGCCTGCAGTCTGGACGCTGTCCGCCGTGTCGACCATGCGCAGGTTCTTGATGCTCGGCGACGTGACCGGCGGCACCTTGTCGAACGTCTTCGTGAACGACGGCCCGACGTTCCATACGCCCGCGTTGCCGTCGGGGTCGATCGCGCGGACACGCCAGTAGTAGACGTTGTCCTTGAGCACGACCGTCGGCGAGAGCGTGGTCGCGATCGTCGTGCCGGTGCAGCAGACCTTGGAGCCGGGCACGAAGTCGGGCGTCGGGTTCACCTCGACCTCGTAGCGCGCGGCACCGGGGACGCTCGTCCACGAGAACTGCGGGTCGTAGACCTCGGTCGCCGAGACGACGTCCTGGACGGCCGGCGTGCTCGCGGACGGCCAGCCCCACGAGAAGGCCGCGACCGACGACGACGCGCCTTTGTTCCCGCGGGCATCGACCGGCGTGACGGCCCAGTAGTACGTGCCGGGCGCGAACACCGAGGGGCTCGTGAGCGTCGTCGCGGCGGTCGAGATCGCGGCGGTCGAGCCGGCGTCATGCAGGACGAGCGAGCCGAGCGACGGGTCGGTCGCGACGGCCACGAGGTACGAGGACGCGAACGGGACGCCGCTCCAGCTCAGGCTCAGCGGATTGGCGGGGAACGACAGGCCGACTCCGGCGGCGGGCGCCTGCAGCGTGGCAGCTCCGGTCCACGTCTTCTTGAACTGCTGCGGCGTCGTCCACGAGGACACGCCGCCCGCCTTCGTGATCGCCCGGACGCGCCAGTAGTACGTGCCGTTCGGGATCGCGCGCTTCAGGGTGGCGCGGGTGTTCCTGGTGACGAAGTGGTCCTCGCCCGAGCCGATGACCGGCGAGTTGAAGCCGTTGTCGGCGGCGACCTGAAACTCGTAGCGGTCGGCGTTCGCGACCTTCGTCCAGCCGAAGACCGGCAGCGACTCCGAGACGGCGCCCGCAGCCGGCGAGACAGGCTTCGGCACGGCGAGCTTCGCCGCGTACGACGGATGCGCCGCAGCGAGGGCCAGTGCGGCGAATGGAAGAGCGAAAAGTGCGCGAGTGCGGCTGGGCATAGGCGATCGTCCGGGGCGGGCGCCGCAAGCCCACATCCCGTTCTGCACCCTCCATCGAACGCCCTCGCGGGCGCCGCCATCCCTCCTGCGAGGGGGTTAGCCGCGCCAGTCGCGGAATGCTTCGAGAAAAGCTGCGCGATCCTCCTGCGCCAGGTCCTCGACGCCCAGGCGGCCGGAGAGATTGACCGTCACGCGGAACTGCTCCATGTAGTTCCGGCACGGCCCGCACGCAGCCAGGTGCTCGTCGAACCGGTGCCTGTCGACGGCCGAGAGTGCGTCGTCGAAGTAGGCGGTGACGAGCTCAACGAGCTCGATGCACGCCATCTCCTCGCTGCCGACCGGCACCGTCACGCGCTTTACGTCCGGCCCGGCCGCGAGACGTTACGAAAGGCTTAACTGCCCTGTAACGCCCTGGCGGCCCCTGGGGACGAGGGCCACGTGAAGGCGATCGCCGTCCACCCGGGCATGCCGGACTCGATGCACCTGCGCGACGCACCCGACCCGTCCGTGGGCGATGTCGAGGGCGGTTGCGGCGTGCTCGTCGAGGTGCTGCGCGTCGGCGTCGACGGCACCGACAAGGAGATCAACGCCGCCGAGTACGGCGCAGCGCCGCCCGGCGATGACTACCTGATCACCGGGCACGAGAGCTTCGGGCGCGTCCTCGACGTGGGGCCGAACGTCCCCTCCACGCTCGCGGCCGGGACGTACGTCGTCGCGATGGTGCGCCGCCCCGGGTCGAGCCCGTACGACGCGATCGGGCTCCAGGACATGACGACCGATGACACCTACTACGAGCGCGGCATCAACCTGCTGCACGGCTACCTCGCCGAGCGCTACGTCGACGACCACCGCTACATCGTCCCGCTGCCCGACAGCCTGCGCGAGGTGGGCGTGCTGCTCGAGCCGACGACCGTCGCCGAGAAGGGCCTGAACCAGGCGTGGGAGATCCAGCGGCGACTCAAGATCTGGCAGCCGGAGCGCGCTGCCGTCATCGGCGCCGGGACGGTTGGCCTCCTCGCGACGCTCCTTCTGCGCCTGCGCGGGCTCGAGGTCGTCTGTTACTCGCGCCGCGAGGGGCCCTATCGCAACAGCGAGCTGATCGAGGAGCTCGGCGCCCGCTACGAGTCGTCGTCGAAGCGGCCGCTCGCGGACGTCGCGGCCGAGCACGGCCCGTTCGACCTGATCTTCGAGGCGTCCGGGTTCAGCCCGCTCGCGTGGGAGGCGGCGGAGTCGCTCGGCAAGAACGGCGTGCTCGTGCTGGCGAGCGTTACCGGCGGCGAGCGCACGTACGAGGTGCCGGTCGACAAGATCAACCAGGGCTTCGTGCTCGGCAACAAGGTCATGGTCGGCACGGTGAACGCGTCACGCGGCGACTTCGAGAGCGGCGTATCGGACCTCGTGAAGTCGGAGGCGTTCTACCCGGGCTGGCTCGGCAAGCTGCTGACGACGCCGATCGACGGCCTCGAGCGCTGGGACGAGATGCTGCGCGCGCTGACCGAGGACCGCGACGCGATCAAGGTCTACGTCGAGGTGGGGCGCGACGGAGCCGGCGCGAGCCCAGAGCGCCTCGCTGCGACGGCAACCGCGTAGACGCCGCGCCCTACGCCGCCGCGGGCGCGGTCTCGTCCAGGTAGGCCTCGAGCGCCGCGCGCACCTTGCTGCGCGCCCGGTGAAGCAGGACCCGCTGGTTGCCCTCGCTGATCCCGAGCGCCTCGACGACCTCCTCGCTCGGCCAGCCCTCGACATCGCGCAGCGAGATGACCGTCCGCTGCACGGTCGGCAGCGCGTCAATCGCGTCGGAGATCACCTGCCGCGTCTCGGCTCCGAGCAGCCGCTGGTCGGGAAGGTCGGCCCACGAGCGCGGCGCCGAGGCCCAGTGGCCCGGCCAGCGCGCGTGGTCGGCAGGCAGGAAGCGGTCAGGGTCGACCGACGGCTCGTCCCCACCCGCCTCGGCACCGGCGAGCGACGAGAACGGGATGCTCCGCGCCTCGCGCACCGCCCGCGTCTTCGCCCGGTTCGTGAGGATCCTGAAGAGCCACGTCTTGAGCGACGAGCGCCCCTCGAAGCGGTCGATGCCTGCGAGCACGCCGAGCCACGTCTCCTGCACGACCTCCTCGGCAACCGCGCGCGTCGCCACGAAGAGCAGGGCGACGCGGAGCAGCGAGGCGCCGTAGCGCTCCACGAGCTCCATGAACGCCCACTCCTCGCGCGCGCGGAGCCCGGCGAGCAGGCGCTGCTCGTCCGCGTCCACCACGCGCTCCGGCACAACCTCCACTTCACCTCCCTGGGGGCGACGCTCCGACCGTATCCGTACGGCGCACAGGCGGGCAAGGGGACGCGGTCACCGGCAGACGTGAAAGGCTCGCCGCCCCGACGCCGCATCGAGAGGAGCACCATGCCCCTGACCCGCCCGTTCAAGCTCCGGCAGTCGCTGATCATCGAGGTCGGGGGGTGCCCGATCGGGCTCGCGCCGTCGCTCCAGTACCTGGACGCCTCCAAGCTCGAAGAGGTCGACCGTGCGGAGATCGAGGTCGGAGTCGTGGAGGGAACCTGCTGCAACCGCACCGTCAGAGCAACGGTCGAGAAGGGTTTCGTCACGGGCTTCAAGGTGGACGGCTGCGCGGAGGGCAAAGACGACAAACCGCTTCACCCAGAAGTGCAGAAGCTCCTCAAGGGAGCTGCCAGGGAGGTGAAACGAAGGCGCCGCGGGAAGGGCGCGACGCTCCCGGTGCCTGTCAAGACGTTCCTCAAGAGACCTGCGGCGATCGTCAACATCGACTGCTTCTGCGTCTGCGTCCTCGACAACGCGGCTTGCTGGATCTGCTGCGTCGCCGACGACGGGTCGACGTCAGGCTGCAGCCGCTGGTAAGTCAGCCGAGCGCGCGATCGAGGTTGAACGCCGCCGAGATCAGCGACAGGTGCGTGAAGGCCTGAGGGAAGTTCCCGAGCGCTTCGCCCGTGCGCCCGATCTCCTCGGCGTACAGGCCCAGGTGGTTCCCGTACGTGAGCATCTTCTCGAAGGCGAGCCGCGCCTCGTCGAGGCGGCCCGCACGTGCCAGCGCCTCGACGTACCAGAAGGAGCAGATCGAGAACGTGCCCTCGTCGCCGTGGAGCCCGTCGGGCGACGCGGCGACGTTGTAGCGGTAGACGAGGCTGTCGGAGACAAGCTCGTCCCCGATCGCATCGAGCGTGGACAGCCAGCGCGGGTCGGTCGGCGCGATGAACTTCGTCAGCGGCATGAGCAGCACCGAGGCGTCGAGCACGTCCGACCCGTACGACTGGACGAACGCGCCCCGCTTCTCGTTCCAGCCGCGCTCCATCAGCTGCCGGTAGATGTTGTCGCGCTCGGCCACCCAGCGCGGGAGGTCGCATGGCAGCCCGCGCTGACGGGCCACGCGGACGGCCCGCTCGACCGCCACCCAGCACATCAACCGGGAGTACGTGAAGTTCTGGCGCCCCCCGCGCGTCTCCCAGATGCCCTCGTCGGGCTGATCCCAGTTGTCGCAGACCCAGTCGATGAGCCCGCCCAGCGCGGTCCACGCATCGTGGTAGATCGGCGTGCCGTACTTGTTGTAGAGGTAGGCGGAGTCCATCAGCTCGCCGTAGATGTCGAGCTGGAGCTGGGTCGCGGCGCCGTTGCCGATGCGCACGGGCGCCGATCCGCGGTAGCCCGAGAGGTGGGTGAGCTCCTCCTCGGTGAGGTCGGCCCGCCCGTCGATGCCGTACATGATCTGGAGTGGCCCCTCGGCGTGACCATCCGACTCGCGCACTCGGGCGGTCAGCCACTCCACGAACGAGGCCGCCTCTCCGGTGAAGCCGAGCCGCAGGAGCCCGTACAGCGTGAAAGCGGCGTCGCGGACCCACGTGTAGCGGTAGTCCCAGTTGCGCACGCCGCCGAGCTGCTCAGGAAGGCTCGTCGTCGGCGCCGCCACGATCGCGCCGGTCGGCGCGTAGGTGAGGAGCTTCAGCGTCAGCGCTGACCTGTTGACCATCTCGCGCCAGCGGCCCTGGTAGCGCGAGTGCCCGACCCAGTCGGCCCAGAACGAGACCGTGTCCTTGAACTGCTCGCGAACCTGCCCCTCGGAGTAGCGAGGCCGCTCACCGGGCTCGAGCGTCTGCAGCACGAACGACACCGTCTCGTTCGCCGCGACCCGGAACTCCGCCCGAACGCCGCGCTCGGTGCGCTCGAGCGGCACCTTCGAGTGGAGCGCGAGCCCGTCGAGCTTCCCCGGCGGGTCGAAGACGGCGCCGTGCTCGTCCACCTGCGTCGAGTGCTCGACGCGGGCGTAGTCGAAGCGGGGCTCGACCTCGACGCGGAGCGCCACCTCGCCGCGGATGCCGAGGACGCGGCGCACGAGCCGGTGCGTGTGCGTCTCGGCCGGCGTGTGCGCAACCGGCATGAAGTCGATCACCTCGACGACGCCTTCCTCCGAGAGGAAGCGCGTGATGAGGACGTTCGTGTCCGGGAAGTACAGCTGCTTGACGGTGGCCGGATGCACGGGCGTGAGCCGCCAGTAGCCGCCGCGCTCGGCGTCGAGAATCGAGCCGAAGACGCTCGGCGCGTCGAAGCGCGGCGTGCAGTACCAGTCGATCGTGCCGTCGATGCCGACGAGCGCAACGGTGTGCAGGTCGCCGATGACGCCGTGGTCGCCGATCGGCAGGTAGCCGTCGGCGCGGTCGTCCGCCGCCTCGAGCCGGGGGCCGGGAGCCGTCTCCGTCATCCGCCGGGAAGAGTCGCAGGCGCAGCGTACGGCGTTGCGACTCGACGGCCGATCAGGAGCTCGAGCGCACCCGTCACCGGCGCAGCAGCACGCGGGCGGGCGCGCCGTCCGAGCCGGCGATCTTCATCGGCAGGCAGAGCAGCTCGTACGCGCCGGGCTCGGCCTCGCGCAGGTCGAGCCCTTCGACCGCGACGATCCCTGCGCCGAGCAGCACCTTGTGCGCGTCCTCGTCGCCGATGGAGAGGTAGTCGATCCCGACGAGCCGCACCCCGCGCTCGACGAGCACGTCCGCCCCGCTCTTGACGAAGTGGACGAAGTCGTCCGCGAAGGTGTCGCTCGCCCAGAGCTCGGAGTTGGTCGTGCGAAACAGCAGCCGCGGCGAGTCAGGCAGGCCGATCCGATGGAGCGCCTCGCGGTCGAGGACGCCCGTGACGGAGCGCGCCTCGACCACCGCAGCCGGGCCGACGAGCGCATCGAGCGGCCACGCGTCGACGCCGTGCCCGTCGTCCAGGAAGTGCACCGGCGCGTCGACGTGCGTCCCCGAGTGCACGCCGAAGTCGAGCCGCGTCAGGTTGACGACGTCGCCGCGGCCGATCGCGCTCGCGAGCTCCGTCGTGACGGTCGGGTCGCCCGGGTAGGTGACCATCCCTTCGCGGATCGGCACGGTGACGTCGATCAGCTCCACGGGCCGGTAGTCGCCGCGCGGGCGCTGCCGTTACGCCTGTAACGGCCTAGTGTGCGGCCGGACGGAAGCGCGATCTCGAGCGAAAGGGACGGCGATGGCGGACAGCTTCGACGTGGTGATCCTCGGCGCCGGCCCGGCCGGTGAGGTGGCGGTGAACACGCTCCTCAAGGCCGGCAAGCGGATCGCGCTCGTCGAGCCGGAGCTGATCGGCGGCGAGTGCACCAACTGGGGCTGCATCCCGTCGAAGACGCTGCTGCGCCCGCCCGACCTGCTCGGCGAGAGCCGTCGCGCGCAGGCGACCGGCGAGCCCGCACTGGACTGGCCCGCGCTCTCGGACTACCGCGACTACATGGTGTCGAACCACGACGACACGAAGAAGCGTGCGAAGTACCGCGACCGCGGCCTGGCGGTGTACGGCGAGCCCGGGCGGCTCGATGGGCCGGGTCGCGTGCAGGTCGGCGACGAGACGCTCGAGGCAGGCGCAGTCCTCGTCACGACCGGCGCCGAGGCGATCATCCCGCCCCTCCCCGGCCTCGCCGAGGCCGGCTACTGGACGAACCGCGAGGCAACCGCGCTGACGGAGATCCCGAAGAGCGCCGTCTTCATCGGCGGCGGCGTCGTGGCCATCGAGCTGTCGCAGTTCCTGGCCCGCTTCGGCTGCAAGGTCACGATCGTCGGGCCGACGCTTGCGGCGCGCGAGGACCCGCGCGTCGGCGAGCTGCTGAAGCAGGTGCTCGAGGAGGACGGCGTCGAGCTCCGCCTGGGCGTCAAGGGCCAGTCCGTGCGCGTCGAGAACGGCGAGCGCGTGCTCACGCTCGACGACGGCACCGAGGTGCGCGGCGAGGTCGTCGTCGTGGCGACCGGCCGGCGCGCGCGCACGCACGACCTCGGACTCGAGACGGTCGGCATCGAGCCGAGCCGCCGCGGCATCGAGATCGACGAGCACTGCAAGGCGGCCGACGGTGTCTGGGCCGCCGGTGACGTGACGGGCATCGCGATGTTCACCCACGTCGGCAAGTACCAGGCGCGCATCGCTGCCGCCGACATCATCGGCAAGCCGCGTATCGCCGACTACCGCGCGGTGCCGCGCGTGCTCTTCACCGACCCGGAGGTCGCATCGGTGGGCCTCAGCGAGGCGGACGCGCGAGAGCAGGGCATCGACGTGCTCACCGCGAGCATCGACCTCCCGACGACGATCTCCCGCCCGTACACGTTCGAGGCGGAGCCGCGCGGCATCTTCGGCGTGATCGCGGACGCGGAGAAGCAGGTGCTCGTCGGCGCCTGGGGCGTCGCGCCGCTCGCCGCCGAGACGATCCACCAGGCCGTGCTGGCGATTCGCGCCGAGATCCCGCTTGCCACGCTGCGCGACACGATCGCCCAGTTCCCGACCTTCTCGGAGGGCTTCGGAGCCGCGTTGCGCGCGCTCCCGGACGAGGAGATCGACCTGTCATGCGACCACACGGCGCACCCGTACATCGGCGTTTCCTGACCCACGGCCCGGGAAAGGGCCTCCCACTCGACCCGAGAGGAGGCACCAGATGCCCAGCAAGAAGGCGAACGTCAAGAACGAGAAGCAGTACGAGGCATTGAAGGACAAGGGCATGTCGAAGGAGCGCGCCGCGAAGATCGCGAACTCGCCGAGCGCCTCGAAGCACGGCGGCAAGGCGTCCCACTCCGGCAGCGGCAACTCGAGCCAGGGTGGGACGACGGCCCAGAAGAAGGCCGCCGGCCGCAAGGGCGGCAAGGCGACCGCGCGGAAGAGCTAGGCAGCGGAAAGATGGGGCTGTCCCCGGAGGGCTAGCCCGGAGGGGGCTGTCCCAAGCGCTTGCCGCAGGCCGCGGCTCGGGTCACACGAGCTTGGGTCAGCCCCCGATGCACCTGGGGACAGACCCACGTCTGAACGGGCCGAGAGCGGCTCGCCCCCGCTCTCGGCCGACCCCGCCGCGTTCCGGCCATCAGGCCGTTGCGGCCCGCCTGTCCCCCACGACGTACGCCACGATCAGCGCCAGTGGGAAGAAGAACAGGCTGAAGATGAAGAACAGGATGAAGCTGTGGCCCTTTCGTCCGGCCACCCGCGCGGGCCAGAACGCGAGCGCGATCCAGATGAACAGGAACAGGAGCGACCAGAAGAACCAGCCGCTAGCGGCGATGACCATCTCTACCTCCCGTGTGCGGTTGCGAGGCTCGCGGAACCCCAGTCGCCCCGTCCCAGGTGGTCGAGGCAGACGGTGGCGACGGACACCCTCGCTCGTCGTGGCCGTGCTCTCATCACCCGCACGGGATGACCGCGGCCCGATGCTCGTGACCCGCTACGGCCTCAGAAGGCTGTCCCTCCGGCGGCGCACCTGGGCGGCCAGCGCGAGGTTCTTCTTCCGCTCGCAGCGGTCGAGCGCCTGCTGGAAGGCTGCGGCCGTCTCGTCGGCCCGGTTGGACACGGCGAGCACCTCCGCCAGGTTCCAGAGGGCGACGCACTGGTCAACAAGCAGCTGCTCGGTTCGCGCGGTGATGGCCACGGCCTCCCGCGCGAGACGTTCGGCTTCGGCCAGCTCGCCGCGGTGCGCGTGAACGCGTGCCAGCACCTGGCGGCAGACGGGCTCGGGACGCTCGCCATCCGGGTCGAACTCCTCGTCCAGAGCCCGCGCGCGGCTGCCGAGCTGCTCCGCTTCCTCAAAGCGGCCGAGCAGGCACAGCAAAGCGCCGCGACGCGCCAGGTACGTCCCGAGCAACACGAACTGCTCCATCGACTCGAGCCACTCGCACACCAGACGCAGACGGTTGGTCGCGTCCTCGTAGTCGCCCGCGAGACTCGAGATCTCCGCGAGCATCCACTCGCCCCAGCGGCCCTCGTCCAGCTCGCGGTTCCTGGCGTATGCCTCCTCGGCGATCTGCCGCCCCTCCTCCCCGCGGTCGAGCATGGCGAGGAGCCAACCGCGATTGAGCAGCAGCCAGGTCGACGGCGTCTCGGCGAGCAGGCGATCCAGCAGCTCGAGACACTCGTCCGCCGGCCGTGAGCCGACGACCAGGGCGACCCCGAGCTCCGCCGAAGGCGATGCCGCTCGGCCGGCAAGCCGGCCTTCGCGATACGCCCGTTGCGACGCGGTCACCATGTCGTCCGGCCGGCCACGCGAGTTCGCCACGCCGAAGCCGAGCGCCCACCACACGTGGGCGAGCCCGGCGTGATCGTCCATCGCCTCGAGCCGGGGCCGCACTTCGAGCAGCAGCCCCTCCAGCTCCTCGTGCGAACCGGGCACGACGAACAGGCGGTAGAAGAGCGCCATGGCGCGGGCGAGTGCCTCGTTCGTCTCGTCACCGGCCTCGGCGGCCCGCACAGCCGCGTCGTCGCACATGGCAGCTGCTCGCGCCGGCTCTTGCATGTGGGCTCGGGCAAGGTCGAGCTCCGCGTGCACGTCGCCGCGGTGCGGCCGCGTCAAGGTCAGCGCGCGCTCGAGCAGCGGGGTTGCGGCGCGAACGTCGTCTCGGTCCAGTGCGCGCCGCCCTGCCGTGAGCAGGCGATCGCCGGCCCGCAGGGTCAGCGCCGGGTCGGGAACGCCGAGCTCGGCCTGGAAACGCGCAGCCCGCTCGAGGTGGTAGCCGGCGACCTCGTCCAGCTCGACGAGAGCTTGCTTGTGCTCGAGCCAGTCGGCGAAGCGCCGGTGCAGGTCTGCTCGAACGGCCTTCGGGAGGGCGTCGTACGCAGCGTCGCGGATGAGCAGATGCCGGAAGCGGAAGCCGTCCTCGCCGGGGAACTGCGGGCGATCGGGTCGGATCAGCTCGTGCCGGACGAGCGTCGCGAGTCGCGGCATCACCTCCGGCTCGTCCGGGCCGAGCGCCTGAACAGCGCCACGGTGGAAGATCTCGCCCTCGACAGCTCCCAGCTCGAGCACGGCGCGCTCTCGCGGCTCTAGCTGGTCGAGCCGCGCCGTGAGCAGGGCCCGCAGCGTCGCCGGCACCTCGAACTCGCCGCCGGCCGTTGCCAGCGCCAGCATCTCGGTGATGAAGAGCGGGTTGCCGCCCGCCGCCTCCGCGACCCGCGTTCGCACATCCTCCGGCAACCCCTGCCCGATCAACTCCCCAGCGTCGTCTGGAGGAAGCGGCTCCAGGCGGAGCGATCCCGGCCAAGACGGGCGGCGCTCGAGCAACTCCGGGCGGGCCATGCAGGTCAGCAGAATCGGCGCGCCGACGGAGAGGAGACGCGTTGACTCGACGAGGTCGAGGAACGTCTCCTCGCCCCATTGCAGATCGTCGAGCACGACGACGAGCGGCGCCTGCTCCTCGAGCAGCTTGCGAAACGCCCACGCGATCTCGTCCGCGCTCGTCGGACGGTCGCTCTCGCCGAGGAGTGACTGCACCGCCGCCGCCGCGGCGTCATCCGACGGCCGAGCGCCAAGCTGCTTGATCACCTCGACGACCGGCCAGTACGTGATCCCCTCGCCGTACGGAAGACAGCGCGCCCTCGCGACCCGCGCGTCGATCGCCGCGAGTGCCTCGGCGACGAGGCGCGACTTGCCGACGCCGGCCTCGCCGACCACCGTGAACAGCTCACACGCCTGCTGTGCATTGGCGCGGTCCCACGCCTCGCGTAGGAGCTCGACCTCGCGTCGGCGTCCGACGAACGGCCGGTCGTGCGCGCGAGCGGGCGCCTCGCCGACGGATACGAGCCTGAATGCCTGCACCCGATCGGGCTTGCCTTTCATGTCGAGCGGCTCGAGCTCCTCCACCTCCGCCGCCGCGCCGACCAGCGCGCGCGTCGACGCTCCCACGAGCACCACGCCCGGCGCGGCCGCCTGCTCCAGGCGAGCGGCGACGTTGACGGCATCGCCGGTCACGAGCGTGCCGACCGTGCTCGTGAGGATCTCGCCCGTGTTCACACCGATGCGCGCCTGGAGCTGCAGCTCGGGCATCGCGTCGCGCATCTCCGCAGCAGCGCGCAGCCCGCGCAAGCCGTCGTCCTCGTGCGCCACCGGCACGCCGAACACCGCCATCACCGCGTCGCCGATGAACTTCTCCACGACGCCCCCGTGCCGCTCGACGATCGCCTCCATCCGCTCGAAGTAGCGGCGCAGACGGCCTTCGAGCACCTCGGGGTCGATCGCATCGCCCATGGCCGTCGACTCGGCCAGGTCGCAGAACACGAGCGTGACGATCTTGCGCTGCTGCCGAGCGGGCCGCACGACCTCCGCGCGCGTCGGCCGCTCCGCGGCCCGCGGCTTCGGAAGCGCCTGTGCGGCGGCTGCGGACAGCGAGCCGTCCTGCTCGAGGATCGCCCGCTCAAGGCGACGCAGCCCCTCGCCGGGCTCCAGTCCGAGCTCCTCGTCCAGAAGGCGACGACCGGCCCGGTAGGTGTCGAGCGCGTCGGCCTGGCGGCCGCAGCGGTAGAGCGCCAGCATCAGCTGACCGCGGAGACGCTCGCGCAGCGGGTGCTCCTGGACGAGCCCCTCGAGCTCGGGCACGAGCTCGGCGTGCCGCGCCAGCTCGAGGTCGGCGTCGATGCGCCGTTCCAGCGCCGCCAGTCGCCGTTCCTCCAGGCGGGCGCGCGCGACGCCCGCGAACGGCATGTCGAGCTCTGCCAACGGAACTCCTCGCCAGAGGGCGAGCGCTTCGGTGAGCAGCCTGGCGGCCTCGGCAGGGGCGGCACCCCGGGCACGTCCAATCGCCTCCTCGAAGCGCCGCAGGTCGAGCTCGCCGTCGGCCACCCGGATCACGTAGCCGGGCCGCTGGGTGACGATCACGCCGCGGCCGAGCACCTTGCGCAGCTGCGAGACGTGCACCTGGATTGCCGTCGCAGCTGTCTCCGGAGCCCGGCCGTCCCAGAGCGCGTCGATCAGCCGGTCACGCGCGACGACCTCGTTCGCATGCAGCAGAAGCAGGGCCAGCAGGGCGCGCGGCTGCGCGCCCCCGAGCTTCAGAAGCCGGCCGTCCTCCTCGACCTCCAGCGGCCCGAGGATGCGGAACTCCATGCGCTGCTCGCTCTCTTTAGTGGGGCTTTAGGTCCTCCCAAGCGCTCTTTTAGTCCTTGCGGGTCTTGCTTGCAAAGGCCGCACCAAGTGGCCGACGACCAAGGAGGACACCGTGAAGGCTCTCAAGACAACTCTCCTCACCGGGATCACCGTCGTGGCGGCTGCCGCCGTCTCCATCGCACAGGCGGGCAACCTGAGCGCCGCCCAGCTCCAGGGGCTCGAGATCCAGGGCCAGGCGAAGAACCAGATCTGCCAGACCTCGACGATTTCCCGCGAGGGCTACGTGGCGCTCTGCGGGTCGAAGGGCGCCGCGCACCAGCCGACCCGCGCCGAGCTGCATGCGCTCCAGATCCGTGGCGAGGCCATGAACGCCCTCTACTCGCACTCCCAGGCGTCGGCGTCCAAGCCTTCCTTCCGCCCCAGCAGCATGGTCACCCGGCCCAAGCTGCCGCCGCCCGGTTTCTTCGTCTAGACCAACGAACCTCAGAATGAGGAACGAAGGCCCGCACGAGCGGGCCTTCGTCTGTGAAGGCGCCGACCAGATTCGAACTGGTGTAAACGGCTTTGCAGGCCGCTGCCTAACCACTCGGCCACGGCGCCCGAGCGGGTCTCATCGTAGTCGGGGTGCAGGCCGACTACCCGCTGCGCGGCCGGGTACAAGACGTTCGTGGCCGACGCCGCCGAGTTCCTGCCGGACCGCCTGTCGCTGCCGAAGCTGCGCGACGCGGTGCAGGGGTGCCGCGGATGCGACCTCTACAAGAACGCCGCGCAGGCGGTCTTCGGAGAGGGCGCGAAGAGCGCCGAGGTCATGTTCGTCGGCGAGCAGCCGGGCGACCAGGAGGACCAGCAGGGCCGCCCGTTCGTCGGCCCTGCGGGCCGCCTGCTCGACCGCGGGCTCGAGGAGGCGGGCATCGACCGCTCGCACGCCTACATGACCAACGTCGTGAAGCATTTCAAGTTCCAGGTGCGCGGTAAGCGCCGCATCCACCAGAAGCCGAATTGGGCGGAGATGACTGCGTGCAAGCCCTGGCTCGAGGCCGAGCTGGCCGTGGTCGAGCCGCGCGTGCTCGTCTGCCTGGGCGCGACCGCCGCTCAGGCACTGCTCGGCCGTCAGTTCCGCGTGACGAAGGAGCGCGGGCGGCCGGTCGACTCGCCGCTCGCACCGCACGTCATCGCCACGATCCACCCGTCGGCGATCCTCCGCTCGGACGATCGCGAGACGGACTTCGCCGCGCTGGTGGACGACCTGCGCGTCGTGGCGGGCCTCATCGCGGCGTGAGCCGCCGCATCGCGGCGTACACGGCCAGGACGCCCACGATGAGCACGAGCCAGCCGACCGTGAGCCCTGGCCGCAGGAAGCTCGGCAGGGACGCGTCCGTCCAGCCGCGCTTCACGACCTGCTCGAACCACCAGTCCTGTGCCGCGTTCAGGACGCCGTAGACCAGCAGGGCCGCCGCCGCGAACGCGGCCAGCTCGTGGAGCACGCGGCCCGCCACCCGTGCGACGACGCGCGAGAGCGCGATCCCCGAGAGCGCCAGGAGCGCGCCGTCCATCCCGTGGTGGCGGCCCAGATGCACGGCATGGAGAGCCGGTTCCGCGCCGCCCGGGTTCGCGCGGATCTGCTCGGCCAGGAACAGGCGGCCGATCAGCGGCAGGTCGGACGCGTAGAAGCCGAGCTCGGCGCAGATCCACGGGATCGCGGCGGCGACGATCACCACCGCCGCGGCGACCCGCAGCCAGTCGAGGCGGCCGAACGGCTCGACCGGCCCGATGCCGTCGCGCAGCGCCCGCAGCCACAGCGCCGCCGCGAGCGCCACGCCCGCCGCCGGGAAGGCGTTGACCCACTTCGCGTCGAGGTCGGCCTGGTCGACGACGCCCGGGACCGCCACGACGGCGCACAGCGCGAACGAGACGAGGAGCGTCGCCCGCGTCCCCCGCGTGGCGGGCAGGCGCGCCGCGACGAACGGCAGCGTCGCGGCGGCGGCCAGCGCACCCGGGAAGTTCACGAACACGAGCGCGCGGCCCAGCCCGCCGCGGAAGCCGCCGACGCTGACGTGGTAGAGCTCGCTCGTCGGCACGCGCGTGTACGTCACGACCGTGGCCACGGCCACGAGCGCCAGCAGCGCCCAGACCGCGGTGACCTCGGCAAGGCCGGGCCGCTGCGGCCTCACCGGCGCGCGAGGCTCAGCACGAGCGCGATCACGCCGGCGACGGCCGCCACGCCCGCCAGCTGGAGCGCGAGCCCGCCCCCCGCCGGGACCTCCGCGGCCGCGAGCAGCGCGGCCCCGAGCGCGACCGACCCCGTCACGAGCCCGAACATCGTCACGAGGCGCCGCACGACGAGGTCGCCGCCCTCCAGGACCGCCCCTCGGACCTCGACGGCCAGGAACAGCAGCTCGGCGGCCAGCAGCAGGCCCGACCCGAAGATCGCAGCACGCGTGTCGAGCTGCCCGCTCCCCTGCTCCCCCACCGCCACCGCGTACTCGACCACCAGCGCGCCAAGCCCGGCGACGAGCACCGGCGTCAGTCCCACCAGCGCCCCGCCGCACGCGAGCGCGGCGCCCACGATGCCCACGACCCCGAGCAGCGGCCCGCCCTGCTCGGCGAGCGCGGCGGCGTACGCCGCGAGCCCCAGCGCCACGGCGGCGCCGCAGCCGACGAGCGCTAGGCCCGTGCGAGTCGGGCGAAGCGCCTGAATGACTCGGCCTCCTCGAGCGCGGCCGCGAGCGGCACGCCCTCCGTCCATTCGATCACCGACACGCCGGCGCGGTGAAACCGCGCCCGCAGCGACTCGCGGCTCATCTCCCACAGCCGGTGCGCGAGCACGTCCAGCTCGCCTGCCGGGCCGACCTTCGTGAAGGGCACCGGCGAGATCTCGACGATCGCGAGATCGAAGCCGCGCGCGCGCAGGTCGAGCAGCGCGTTGACGGCACGCGGGTCGAGCAGCGGAGACAGCGCCACCACGAGCGCCTGCGGCGGCAGCGTCCGCGGCGGGATGATGTCGATGTCCTTCCAGGCGTAGTTCTCGATCACCTCGGTGTCGAGCAGGGCGTCGATGATCCGGTAGCGCTGGATGAGGCCCGAGCCAGGCAGGAACCAGCGCAGAATGCCGCCGAAGCTCACGAGGCCGACGCGGTCACGCTGGCGAAGGTACTCGGACGAGAGTGACGCGGCCGCGCGCACCGCCGCGTCCAGGGTCGAGGCGTCGAGCCGCCGCGCCTCGACGAAGGTGTCCAGGAAAAGGACGACGTCGGTGTTGCGCTCAGTGTGGTGCTCGTTGACCCAGAGCTCCCCACGGCGGGCGCTCGCGCGCCAGTTGATGCGGCGCATGCGATCGCCGTACACGAACGGGCGAAGATCGGCGAACTCGACGCCCTCCGCCTTCTGCCGGGCGACCTCGTTGCCGGCGAACACCTGCGTGTCGCGCGGCCGCAGGCCCGCCCGAAGAGTCTCCTCGCGCGGGTAGACCTTCAGCGGCAGGCGCCGCTCCCAGCGCCCCTCGAAGCGGAAGATGCCGAAGCGGTCGCGCGTCCGCACGTGCACGTCGCCGAGCACGTAGCCGCCCCAGCGGTCGCAACAGATCCGCAGCGCCTGCTCGCGCTCCCGCCCGCGCAGCCCGAACGCGACCGGGTTCGGCGTCTCCGCAGCGGCGGCGAGGCCCGCAGGGAGCGCGACGAGCAGCTCCGCGTCGACCGGTGGCTCCGACCGCACCGTGACGGTGAGCTCGACCTCGTCCCCCTCGACCGCGCGCTCGCGGCCGAGCTCGACGTCGATGCGCAGCTCGGGCTCGCGCACGCTCGCCAGCGCCAGGGCGAGCACCAGCAGGAACGGCGCCGAGACGACCGCCAGCTCCGGCCGCCGGGCGACGAGCGCGCCGAGCAGGCCGAAGCCGGCGATCGCGCCGTAGGCCGCGAGCTTCGGCGAGGCGCTACGCGTCACCTGCGGAGACCGGCGCCTCGGTCGAAGCCTCCTCTGCCGGCGGCGTCGGTACCGAGTCGAGCAGCTCCGCGACGACGTCGTCCCCGCGCACGCGCTGCACCCACAGCTCCGGTCGCAGCGCGAGCCGGTGGGCGAGCGCGGCCACGGCCACCGCCTTCACGTCGTCCGGCGTCACGAAGTCGCGCCCGTGCAGCGCCGCCCGCGCACGCGTGAGCTTCAGCAGCGCCAGCGATCCGCGCGGGCTCGACCCGACCTGGACCCGCGGCGTCTCGCGCGTCGCCCGCACCAGGTCGACGATGTAGCGGCCGACCGGCTCGGACACGTAGACGTTCTCGACCGCCCGCTGCATCGCGAGCAGCGTCGGCCCGTCGACGACCGGCTCGATCGCCACCTCGTCGGTCCGACGCTCCATCCGCCGCTCGAGCACCTCCCATTCGGCGTCGCGCGACGGGTAGCCGATGCCGATCCGGACCAGGAAACGGTCGAGTTGCGCCTCGGGCAGCGGGTACGTGCCCTCGAACTCGAGCGAGTTCTGGGTCGCGAGCACGAGGAACGGCCGCTCGAGCGGGTACGTGACGCCCTCGATCGTCGCCTGCCGCTCCTGCATCGCCTCGAGCAGGGCGGCCTGCGTCTTCGGCGGCGCACGGTTGATCTCGTCGCCGAGCAGCAGGTTCGTGAAGATCGGCCCCGGGCGGAACTCGAAGTCCGACGTCCGCTGGTTGTAGATCGAGGAGCCGGTCACGTCCGAGGGCATCAGGTCGGGGGTGAACTGGATCCGGCCGAAGCGCAGGCTGGTCGCCTCGGCGAACGAGCGCGCCATCAGCGTCTTCGCGAGCCCGGGGACGTCCTCGATCAGGACGTGGCCGTCCGCGAGCAGCGCGACGAGCACGAGCTCGAGCGTGTCGCGCTTCCCGACGACCGCCCGCTCGACCTCGTCCAGGATGCGAGCCGCGTGAGCGCCGACCTCGTCGAGGCTCAGCGTGTGCTCAGATCCGGTCAAGTCCCTCCATCACCGCGCGCAGGCCCGGCAGGCCGAGCCCCGGCCCGTGCCGCTCGCGCGGCGGCTCGCGGTCGGGGCGGACAATCTCCCACACGGCGTCGCCGAGGGCCTCGCGGGCCGCCTCGGGCCGGCGCTCGAGATCGATGCCGCGCCGGTCGGCGAGCCGGCTGGCCGCGACCTCGCGGATCCGGGGACGCAGCCGGAAGTGCAGGTCGAACGCCGTGGCCACGCCGAGCGTCACTTCGCGCTCGACCCGCGCCAGCTCGGGCAGCGGCTCGTTCGCCTCCGCCCGCGGCGTGCAGGCGTTGTCGAAGGCCGACTCGGAACGCCAGGCGCCGGTGCGGCCGAGCAGCCACAGCAGCACGAGACCGCAGAGCCCGAACGCGTAGATCTGGATCGCCAGCGCGCGCTGCCCGGGCACCGCGGTGAAGACGACCACGAGTGCCACGATCGCGATCGCGACCGCCGCGGCTCGCGCCGAGAACTTCATTGCGGCGCCACCACCAGCGCCTCGGCCTCCGTCGCCCGGAGCTCGTCGCGCACCGCCTCGACGGCGGCGATGGCCTGCGCCTTCATGGCGGGGTCGATCTCGTGCGAGCTGAACCGCGCCTGCTCGTACAGGCGCGTCAGCCGGCGTACCGCGGAGCCGCTCGCGACGATCTGCTCGAGCACGCGCGACACGTACTCGTGCGGGGCCTCGGACGGACGGCGCTCCATGCCGTAGTGGCCGAGGATGCGCTCCATCCGGCTGTAGGCGGCGATCACCGCCCGGCGCGGATCCTGCTCGGCGCGCAGGTCTTCGAGCGTCTCGTCGAAGATGCGCGCCAGCCGCGCGGCGAGCGCAGCCTCCGGCTCAGGAAGGGGACGGCGGCGCATGAACACGATCCCGGTCACGGCGAGCGCGGCCAGCGTGGCAGCGAACACGATCCCTGCGGGGAGCCAGTCGACGGTTCCGTGGTCGGTGCCGGTCGAGTCCGCCTGGAGGTTCTGCAGCGCCTGGGCGACGCTGTCGGCGGCGGAGCGCGGACGGGCGGCCGGCCGCCCCCCGCGCACGAACGCGACGATCGCGAGCACGAAGCCGCAGAAGAGCGCGAACGCCAGCAGCTGGCCGAGCAGCTTCGGCCCCGTGCGCGGCTGCGGCTTGCCCGACCGGCCGGGCTGGAAGGCGTACAGCACCATCGCGACCATGCCCGCCGCGACAATCGCGAGCACCAGCAGCGTGGTGTTGACGATGACCGTCGAGGTCGTCTGGCCGCCGGTGTCGACCCCTCCCGATGGCCGGTCGCCGCGGCTGGCGATGACGACGACGAAGACGAGCCCGAGCGCAGCGAGGATCGTGACCGCGATGCGGCCTGACGGAAGCGGCCGTTTCGGCCGGCGCTGGGGGTCGTCCTCGCGCACCGGTGCCTCGATGGTAAGACGCCGGAGCGGGTTTCGCCGTTAGGCGACCGCTCTGGGGCTTTGGTGGAATGCCGCTCGTTCGGCGTGGTGCGATGCTCTTTCCGAGGCTAGGACGCAGGGAGCCTCAATACCGAAGTTGTATTGGGGCGACCGAGGACAACGCATCGGGACGAGCAGCGTGCCACGACGGACACAGACTGCATTTCGCCAAAGCCCCTAGGGACAGCGCGAGCGCTGCTCGGCCGCGCCGCAGCGGTCGCGGCCCGGCCCGCCGTCGATCCGGTCCCGTCCAGCGCCGCCGTTCAGCTTGTCGCTGCCCGGTCCGCCGGTGATCCGGTCGTCACCCGGGCCGCCCCAGATGACGTCGTTGCCGGCGCCGCCCTCGAGCCGGTCGCGCCCGGCGACACCGAGGATCCGGTCGCGCCCGCCGAAGCCGCGCAGCCAGTTCGGGTCGGCGTTGCCGATGATCGTGTCGCCCTGCGGCGAGCCGTCGACGTCCTCGATGTTCGAAAGCCGGTCCTTGCCGTAGCCGAACGCGCGCCCGCTGGCCAGGTTCACCACGATCCCGTTGCGGGCGAAGTTGAAGTCGACGGTGTCGTAGCCCTTGCCGCCCTTCAGCAGGTCGCTGCCGCTGCCGCCGTCGAGGTAGTCGGTGCCGCCGCCCGCCGAGAGGTCGTCGTCGCCTTCGAGGCCGGCCAGGTAGTTCGGCCCGTCCGTCCCGACGAGTCGATCGTTGAAGCGCGTGCCGACGGCCGCCTCGACTCCGGTGATCGTGTCGGTGCCCCAGCCGGTCGCCTCCTTCGCCGAGAGGTCGACCGTCACGGCGGCCGGCGACTCCTCGTAGACGACGTAGTCAAGCCCGCCACCGCCGTCGATCCTGTCGTCGCCGGCGTCGCCCGAGAGCTCGTCCGCCCCCGCGCCGCCGTCAATCGTGTCGTTGCCGTCGCCGCCGCAGATCACGTCCCGCCCGCCGCCGCCGGAGATCGTGTCGTCGCCGCCGAGCGCGGCGATGACGTCCGACCCCGCGGTGCCGGTGAGCGTATCGTTGCCGTCCGTGCCGGTGATCGTCGGCTTCTTGCCGAGACAACCGGTGGCGGCCTCGCGGCCGGAGGCGGCAGGGACGAGCGCGATGAGGGCGGCGAGCGCCAGTGCGGCGGCGAGACGTACGTGCATGGATCTGCTCCTTTGGTGCGGCCGGTCGGAACCCTCCTCGGCAGGAGGCGGATCCGCCTTGAGGGCGGCTGCTTGAATGCCCGCGTGGCGCAGGGGCCGCTCGCATACGTCCAGGAACTGGAGCGCAAGGACGACGCGATCGCCGCTTCCCTCGAAACGCTCGCCTCGCTGCGCGCCCGTAGCCGCGCACTCGGGGCCGACGCGGCGCGCCTCGCGGCCGTGCTCGGCCGGATGCCGCACGAGCGGGCGGCGGCGGCCGCGTCGATCGAGCGCGGCGAAAGGGAAGTCGCGCGCCGGAAGGCCGAGCTGGCTGACGCCGAGCAGACCGCGGCGAAGGCGAAGCGCGATCGGGAAGCCCGCGAGCGCGCCCTCGAGCTTGCGCGCGGTGCGCTCGGCCGGGCACAGGAAGAGCTCGTGTCGGCGCGCGGCAGGGCCGAGGCAGTCGCCGGAGCACAGGCGACCGCCGAGCGCGAGGCGGCTGCGGTGACCGCAGCCGCGGGCGCGGTCGCGCGCGAGCTCGGAGGCGCACCGCGCATGTCGTCACACGTACCCGAGGCGCCGGCGCCAGGCCTCGACGGGGTCACCGACTGGGCCGCCCGCGCGGACGGCGCGCTGCTGCTCGCCCGCAGTGGGCTCGACGACGAGCGCGATGCGGTCGTGCGCGAGGCGAACGAGCTCGCCGCGGTCGTGCTCGGCGACTCGACGCTCGCAGGCGTCCACCAGATCCGCGAGCGCGTCGAAGCGGCGATCGGCGCGTCCTGAGCTGCGAAACTTAGGCCGTGGCTCCGGTCGTCATCATCATCGGCGCGGTCATCGTCCTGCTGCTGATCGGCGGCTGGGTGATCGGGCTCGCGTTCAAGCTGCTCTGGTTCGTGCTGATCGGGATCCTGATCGGCGCGCTGGCGCGGCTGATCCTCCCGGGCAAGCAGGCGATCAGCTGGCTGTGGACAGCCGGCGCGGGGATCGCCGGGTCGCTGCTCGGCGCGATCCTGGCGGACGTCTTCGACGCGGGTGGCATCGTGCAGTTCCTGGTCGCGATCGGGTCGGCGGCGATCCTGATCGCGGTCTTCAGCGGCTCGCGTACGTAGCGGAGCGCGGCCCGCCGCGGAAAGGTTTGGATCGGGGAGACCGAGGGGACCCCGAAAGAGGACGGACCAAACCGAAGGAGGTACGCCTGTGAGGGCCCATGCCTTTTAGACCTTCGGACGAGGATGAGGTACGTCGTCGGGCAGGGGTGTTGCTGCTTGCCTGCGACTCGCTTCTGCGCGAGATCAAGCGCGCGGGGGCACCGGACGGCGACTGGCGCGTGAGCGCGCTGCGGCGGCTCAGGCGGGCGCTGCTCCGCGACCTCGAGTCCTCGGCGGCGTAAAAGGATCGCGAGACGGCGGCGCCCTACTCTCCCCCTTCCCCGGCGCCGCCGCTCTCGCGTGTCAGTCGCGCTCGCGAGAACGGAGAGGCGTGCCCTGGTGGTCGCCCTGCGTGTTCTGCCCGGTGATCCACCGCTGGCCGACGCGAAGGGTCGCCATGTCGTCGCGGATGAGGTCGCCCTGGTGCGCGGCCTCGAGCTCCTCCTGATCGGCCGGGCCTTTCCGCGAGAAGGCTGCCGGCGATCCGCTTGAAGATGTTCATGGCTCCGCGGTACCCCTGTGCGGGCGGCACAAACGGCGTCCCTAATCGAATCGCCGCATGCGCGTCGCCCTGGCGGCCGAGGGCAATCTCGTCCGGCCTCTCAGACTCGCGTCTTTGAGCGAGGCCGGACGCACGAGTGAGCCCTGCATCTGCCTACTACTTCTGAGCGAGCCAAGGATGGTGGGGTGATGAGTTCCGGTCGATCGTCCGGGTAGCCGGCACGACTGCTCAGAGACGACAAAACCCCGCATGAGCGGGGCTTTCGTCGAAGCGGATGATGGGACTCGAACCCACGACCTTCTGCATGGCAAGCAGACGCTCTAGCCAACTGAGCTACATCCGCCGGCGGGCCGCAGTATAGCCCGGATCCCTTGGGCCCTCCCACGCGGCCTCGGTGGCCGCACGGGCTGACTAGCGGCCGTTGCTCAGGACGCGCAGGCGGTCCTGGAACGCGCTCTCGGGCGGCTCGGGCTGGACGACGGCGAGCTCGTCGCTTGGCGGCGCGGGCTCGAGCGCTCGGAACCGCTCCGTCATGTCCACTGCCTCCTGCTTGGCCCGCGTGAGCTCTTCCTCGTGGCGAAGCCTCGCCTCTTCCTCCTCGGCGTGGATCTGGGCGAGGCGTTCGTTGGCAAGCGCAACCATCGTGTCCAGCTCCTCACGGATCGCCGCCTCGTCGCCCGCGAGGACTCGCGACGCGATGACCTCGTTCGACTCGGCCACGCCCTCCACGGTCCACTCCGCCCCTTTCAGGTGACGGCTGACGCGCGCGCCCTCGAACTCGGCAAGCCAGCGCGCGTCGGGCACGCTGGTCAGCGGGACGCGCAGGCCGAGCTCCGTGCCCTCTGCCACGACGATTGCACGCGACCATTCGAGCGCGATGTCCGCCATCCACGTCCAACCGTAGAGCCGTCCGGCGCCGATCGAAACGCCAAAAGGGGGGTCGCTTCAGGGAGCGGCGGCGTCGAGCGCCTCGTTGACGAGCCGGTCGGCGAGCTCGTTGTGCTCTCGGCGGACGGCCGTGAAGTCCACGTTGCGGAAGCGTGCGACGAGACGGCCGGCCTGGTCGTTGAGCTTCTGCAAAACGTCGTTCTTGACCCGGTACTGGCCGAGCATCTGCTTCACGAGCAGCTCGGAGTCGGAGACGACCTCGAGCTCGTCCAGGCCGAGCTCGGCTGCACGTTCGAGGCCCGCGACAAGCGCGCGGTACTCGGCGACGTTGTTGGTCGCGACGCCGATGGTCTGCCCTTCCGACTCGAGCACCGTGCCGTCCTCGGCCTCGAGCACGAACGCGTACGCGGCCGGCCCGGGGTTGCCGCGCGCGCCGCCGTCGGTGAAGAGCCGCGCCTTCATCTGCGACCGTCGAGCTCGGCCAGGCGCGCGATGTTCTCGCGCTCGTCCTCGTCGGGTACCTCGACCGCGAGCCACGCGTCGACGATCGCCCGCGCCTCGTCCGGGCTCGTGCGCTTCAGGCTCATGACCAGGACGTTCGCGTCGTTCCACTTGCGCGCGCCCTCCGCGATCCACGGGTCCCAGGCCAGCGCCGCCCGCACGCCGGGCACCTTGTTCGCGGCCATCGACGTCCCCGTCCCCGTCCAGCAGAAGAGCATCCCCTGGTCGGCGTCGCCGCTCGCGACTGTCTCCGCGACCCGTTGCGCCACGTCCGGCCACACGTCGTGCGGCAGCATCGTCAACTCGTGCCCGCAGCGCTCGAGCTCGCCGACAACAGCGTCGAGCACCTCGCCCTCGTCGTCGGCGCCGACCACGATCCGCACGCCGCAACCCTAGGCGTTTGCCGCCGCAGCCCGCCGGGAACGGCGGCGCCATGCCAACCATGACCGTTCAGCCACGCCCCACGCCCGCCGAGCGCGCCGACGAGCAGATCGAGATCGAGGTCGACGCGCCCGCTGACAGACGCCGTTGCGACGATCGAGGACTTCCTCACGTTCACCTAGAGCTCGCGCTCGGGCGCCGGCTCGGCGCCCGAGTCGCCGGTATTCGGCGTCCCGCGGGGCTCGATGAGCAGGATCTGCGCCTCGCCCTGCGCGACGGGCCGATGCTCGACGCCGCGCGGCACGACGAACAACTCGCCGGGACCGAGCTCGACGTTGCGGTCGCGCAGCTGGATCGTCAGCCGACCCTCCAGCACGAGGAAGAAGTCGTCGGTCTCGGGATGCGCGTGCCAGACGAACTCACCGCGCACCTTCGCGACCATGATCTTCGAGTCGTTGTAGTAGCCGACGATGCGTGGCTGGAACGCCTCGTCGATCGTCGCGAGCGCCGCCGCGAGATCGACCGGCCCGCTCATGAGCGGTTGACGCACATCCGCTCGTCCGGCGTGGTGCATGCTCGTTCCGAGGCAAGGACGCAGGGAGCGTTCGTACCCCAAGGCGTACGGGCGCGACTGAGGACGCAGCATCGGGACGAGCAGCGCGCCGCGACGGGCTCAGGCTGATGTCCGTCAACCGCTCCAACTCACGCGTTGTCGATCTGCGCCCGCTGCAGCTTGCCGGAGTAGTCGACGTAGACCGACTTCCACTCCGTGAACACGTCGAGTGCCGCCTGCCCGGCCTCACGGTGCCCGTTGCCCGTGTCCTTCGTGCCCCCGAACGGGAGGTGCACCTCGGCGCCGGTCGTGCCCGCGTTGATGTAGGTGATCCCCGTCTCGAGGTCGCGCATCGCGCGGAACGCTCGGTTCACGTCGCCCGTGAAGATCGACGACGAGAGCCCGAACTTGACGCCGTTCGCGACCTGGACGGCCTCCTCGAACGAGCGCACGCGGATCAGCGCGGTGGTCGGCCCGAAGATCTCCTCCTGGGCGATGCGCATGCCCGCCTCGACGTCGCCGAAGATCGTCGGGCGGTAGTAGAAGCCGTCGGAGAGCCCGTTGCCGAACGCGACCTCGCCGCCGGTCAGGAGCGTGGCGCCCTCGCCCTTGCCGATCTCCGTGTACGAGTGGATCTTGTCGAGAGCGCGCTGGTTGATGACCGGGCCGACGTCCGTGTCGTCCTCCCAGCCGGGCCCGAGCCGCATCGCCTCCGCCGCCTTCACAAGGCGCGCCTGCAGCGCGTCGTAAACCTGCTCGTGGACGATCACGCGGCTGGCCGCCGTGCAGCGCTGCCCGGAGGTGCCGAACGCCGACCACAGGATCCCGTCGGCCGCCAGGTCGAGGTCGGCGTCGTCCATGACGATGATCGCGTTCTTGCCGCCGAGCTCGAGGTGCACGTGCTTGAGCCCCTCGGCCGCCGCCTCGAGCACCTTCACGCCCGTCTCTCGCGAGCCGGTGAGCGTCACGACACGCACGTCCGGGTGGCGCACGATCCGGTCGCCGACGTCGCCGCCGAAGCCGTGGACGACGTTGACGACGCCCTTCGGTACGCCCGCCTCGGCCAGCAGCTCGACGAAGCGCTCGGCCAGGCGCGGCGTGTCGTTCGCCGGCTTGAACACGACCGTGTTGCCGCACACGAGCGCCGGCACGATCTTCCAGGACGGGATCGCGATCGGGAAGTTCCACGGCGTGATCACGCCGACGACGCCGATCGGCATCCGCACCGACATGTTGAACTTGTCGGGCAGCTCGGACGGCGTCGTGTTCCCGAACAGCCGCCGCCCCTCGCCGGCCATGTAGTAGGTCATGTCGACCGCTTCCTGGACGTCGCCGCCCGCCTCGGCCTTGACCTTGCCCATCTCGCGGGTCATCAGGTCGGTCAGCTCGTCCTTGTGCTCGGCGACGAGCCCGGCGAAGCGGAAGAGGATCTCGCCGCGCTTCGGGGCCGGCACAAGGCGCCAGCTCGCGTAGGCCTCTCTCGCAGCTGCGACCGCGCGGTCGACGTCGTCCGGCGCGGACTTCGGGAACGTCCCGATCAGGTCGCCGTTGGCCGGGCTGTGCGACTCGAAGGTCTCGCCCGACGCGGCGTCGACCCACTCGCCGCCGATGTAGTTCTGGAAGGCTTTCGTGCCGACCGCGCTCACGGCGGCGATCATATGTTTTCGCGTTCAGCCCACCTCTACGACGCCCTCTACGGCTTCAAGGACTACGACGCAGAGGCGGCCCGGCTCCGCGAGCTGATCGCGGAGCGCGTCCCCGGCGCCCGCAGCCTGCTCGACGTCGCCTGCGGCACGGGCACGCACCTGGCCGTGCTGCAAGAGCACTTCGAGGTCGAGGGGCTCGACCTGGATCCGCAGCTGCTCGCGGTCGCGCGCGAGCGGCTGCCGGGCGTGCCGCTCCACGAGGGCGACATGACCGGCTTCGATCTCGACCGACGCTTCGACGTCGTCGTCAACCTCTTCTCGAGCATCGGCTACGCGGCCGGCGACGAGCAGCTCCAGAAGGCCGTCGCCGCGATGAGCCGTCACATGGAGCCGGGCGGGCTGCTGATCGTCGAGGCGTGGTTCGCGCCCGACGTCTGGCGGCCCGGGCACGTCTCGATGCTCTCGGTCGACGAGCCCGAGCGGAAGATCGTGCGGATCGGCCTCGCAGGTCGACGGGACGAGATCAGCACGATCGACTTCCACTACCTCGTAGCGACCTCAGCCGGAGTCGAGCACTTCACCGAGCTGCACGAGCTCACGCTGTTCACCGACGAGCAATACCGGGCAGCGTTCGCCGCGGCCGGGCTCGCGGTCGAGCACGATCCCGAGGGGCTGATGGGCCGCGGTCTCTACCTGGGCACGCCGTTGTGACGCGGCCCGGCCGTGGCGGCGTAGTCAGGCGATGCGTGTAGCGGTCCTGATCGGCGCGCTCGTGCTCGGCGGCGCGGCGTGCGGTGGCTCAGAAACGGGTGGAGACAAGCCGACCGGCCTGCTGGTCGTCAAGCAGGTTCAGACGGGCGGGCCGTACTACATCGAGGGCTCGAAGTCCTACGTTCGCGCTGAACCGGGCGGTCACGACGTCGAGCTCTCGTCGAGCCGCACGCCGACGGCGTCGCTGAAGCTCGCGCCGGGTGACTACACGCTGCAGAGCTGGCAGCGCCCGTGCGACGGCAACTGCGGCGCCCTCGACCCACCGACCGACCGCTGCGCCGGCCCGGTGACTGTCACCTCAGGCAGCGAAACACACGTGACGATCAACCTGCGCGCCGGCGAGGCCTGCGAGATCGTCGCGAGCTAGATCGCGCCTTCAGGCGGCTCGGTCGTGAGGAAGGTGCCGGGCGCGCGCGGCCGGCGGCGGTCGCGGGTCTCGCGCTTGCCGCCGTACTCCTTGCCCGCTCGGCGGTCGGGCCCGTCGCGCCGGTCGACGATGACGGTCACGTTCGGGTTCTCCTTGTAGTGGTCGACGAGCTTGTCGTACAGCTCGGCCTCGAGCTCGTGCGGGACGACGCAGTAGATCACGGGGACGATTCTACGGAGCGGCCCCGAGGGCGCACTCCCTCGACCGAGTGACAGCGTCCTATCATCGAGCGGTGGGAGCTCGCATTGCCAGCCTCGCGGTCGCCATAGCCGCTCTGGCCGCGGTGACCGTCCTCGCAGCCGGCGGTGGGGCGGCCGCCGCCACCGCACCGTTCTACTTCGACCCGGCCTGGTCGCCCGACGGGAAGCTGATCGCGTTCGCCGATCGAGACGAGGGCACCGGCGGAAGCCGCGGCGATCTCTACGTCATGAAGGCAGACGGGAGCAAGGTCCGCAAGCTGACGAACAGCAGGAACGACATCTTCCGAGGTGCGCGCTACCCAACCTGGTCGTCGGACGGCAAGCGCATCGCGTTCGGCTACGGCGCCAACGGCATTTACGTCGTCAACCGGGACGGGACAGGCCTCCACCGAATCGCATCGGGGTGCTGCCCGGACTGGTCACGGAGCGGGCGCCGGATCGCCTACGCCGTCATCGCCGAGCCGGGACGCGCGTCGATCGCCGTCATCCGCCCCGACGGAACCGGCCGCACGCCCGTCACGTCGCCGCACAAGGAGTGCTCGTTCAGCATGCCCACCTGGTCGCCGACCGGCGAGCGAATGGCGTTCACGGTCGGCGGGGGCGAATGCGGTGACCAGCCGCACATCGGGATCATCCGCTCGTACCGCGGGCACGTTAGCGCGGTCGCGCGCGGCCAGCTCTCCTTCGAGCCGGACTGGTCACCCGGCGGGCGCAAGATCGCCTACTCGGCCGACTACCGGACGATCGTCGTCCTCGACCTGAAGACGGGCAAGAAGGCCGTCCTTCACGACGGTCAGCACCCGCGCTTCTCGCCGAACAGCCGCAAGATCGTCTTCGCGTCTGGCGGGGCCATCTACGTCATGAACGCCGTCGACGGGTCCGAGCTGACGCGGCTGGCGCCGTCCTGAGCCATCGGCCAGTCCGCAGGCACGTTGCCTGAGCCCGGCCGGCACGGTCGTATTCTCTGAGTCATGAGGGTTCTCGCCGCCTGCGTCGTCCTGCTCGTGCTGCTCGCCGGCGGCTCCACGTCGTCCGCGGTCGATAACCCGCGGCTCCTCCTCGATCCCGCATGGTCGCCCGACGGGAAGTCGATCGCGTTCGTCGACAATGATGCCGGCGTCGAGGGGAGGCACGGCGACCTCTACGTCATGAACGCAGACGGGACGAGCGTCCGCAAGCTGACGAACGGCACGGGCGCGCGCTATTCGCGCGGAGCGCGGTACCCGACCTGGTCGCCGGACAGCCGGAAGCTCGCCTTCAGCTACGGGTACGACGGCATCTTCGTGATCAACGCCGACGGGACGTCACTGCACCCGATCGGCGTCGGCTGCTGTCCCGACTGGTCGCGAAGCGGGCGCCGGATCGCGGTCGCCAAGTTCGCCAGGCTCTCCGAGTCGAGTTTCGGCCGGATCGAAGTCACGCGACCGGACGGAGAAGGAGACAGGGTCGTCGCGTCGCCGCCGGACTGCGACTCCTACAGCGCGCCGACCTGGTCTCCCGACGGCGAGCAGATCGCCTTCACGGTCAGCCGCGAGGACGAAGGATGTTCGCAGCGTTCCGTGCACCTCGGCATCATCCGCTCGTACAACGGACGCGTCAGAGCGCTCGCTAATGGCGCAGTCGAAGCCGACTGGTCTCCGGGCGGACGCAGGATCGCCTACTCGACGCAAGGAGGCCCGATCACAGTGCTCGACCTCAAAACCGGAAGGCGGACGAAGCTCCACGGGGGTGGCCATCCCAGCTGGTCACCGAACAGCCGGAAGCTCGTCTTTACGTCAAACGTCGCGATCTATGTCATGAGCGACGACGGTTCCGACGTCACGCAGCTCTTCCCGCACTGAGCGACGGAGGTTCCCTGCGGGGACAGGCCTAGACCCTGGCGATGCTGGGCACGAGCCGGCCGTCCTCGGCCAGCTCGGTGTTCCAGTCCAGGAAGCCGGCCTCCAGCTCCTCCAGCTCGAGGCCGCGCTCCTCGAGCCGCACCGGTTGCGGCGCGTCGAACGAGACGCGGTACTGGTACCAGGAAAGCTCCCACGCGACCGTGACGACGACCTCGGTGTTCACGCCCGAGAGCGGCACGATCGAGACCTTCGGCTCGCCGAGGCTGCGCGCGATCCCGCCGACGGTGCGCCTGTACGTCGAGGCGTTGAAGAGCTCCGCCGCCTCGACGATCGCCTGCTCCGGCTTCGACAGCCGCCGCAGGATCGGCTCCGCCATCACGGGCTCCTCCGCCCCGGCCCGCTTCGGGTCGAAGATCGCGGCGAGCGACAGCCGCCGCCGGCGCCGCAGCGGTGCCGCGGCCGGCGTGGTCGGCGCGCCCTCCTTCACCCAGCCGTGCTGGATGGCGATCTCGCTGCAGAGCGGGCAGACGTCGACGTAGTGGTCGCCGCCGTCGGGCGTGAAGCGCATCGCGCGCTCGCCGACGAGCAGGGTGCGCTCGCAGATCGCGCAGATCAGCGCCGCATTGGCCGGGCGGACGGCGCGCACGCTCAACTCGACGCCTCTTCCTTCTCGGCCTGCGCCGCCGCGATCACCTTCTGGGCGATGTGAGTCGGCACCTCCTCGTAGCGCGCGAAGTGCATGTGGTAGTCGCCGCGACCGCCGGTCATCGATGTCAGCGCCTGCGCGTACGTGAGCATCTCCGACATCGGCACCTCGGCCTTGATGGACGTCATGCCGCCGCGCGGCTCCATGCCGTGCAGCCGGCCGCGCCGCGAGTTCAGGTCGCCGTTGACGGCGCCGACGGCATCGTCCGGTGCGGTCACCTCGACCTCCATGATCGGCTCGAGCAGCACCGGGTCGGCCTTCTCGTAGGCGGTCTTGAACGCCATCGAGCCCGCGATCTTGAACGCCATCTCGGAGGAGTCGACCGAGTGGTACGAGCCGTCAACGAGCACCACGCGCACCCCCTTGACCGGCGCGCCGGCGAGCTCGCCGTGCTGCATCGCCTCCTGGATGCCCTTGTCCACCGCGGGCCGGAAGTTCTGGGGGATCACGCCGCCGACGATCTTGTCGACGAACTCGTATTCGGTGCCGTGGTCCTCCATCGGCTCGAGCACGATGTGGCAGTCGCCGAACTGCCCGCGGCCGCCTGTCTGCTTCTTGTAGCGGCCCTGTGCGCGCGACTCCTTGCGGATCGTCTCGAGGTAGGGCACGCGCGGCTGGCGCAGCTCGACCTCGACGCCGAAGCGGCTCTTGAGCCGGTCGACCGCCACCTCGACGTGCATCTGCGAGAGGCCGTTCAAGAGCTGCTCTCCCGTCTGCGGGTCGCGGCGGAGGATCAGCGTCGGGTCCTCCTCGTGGAGGCGCCGCACGCCCGCGGCCATCTTCTCCTCGTCGCCTTTGGCCTTTGGGGTGATCGCGAACGACATGACCGGCTCCGGGAAGTCGATGTCCGGCATCTCGAGCGACAGCTCGTGCTCGGCGTCGGCGAGCACGTCGCCGGTCTGCACGTCCTTGAGCTTCGCGACCGCGCCGATGTCGCCCTGGCCGATCTCCGACACGGATAGATGGTCCTTGCCCTGCATGAACATCAGCGAGCCGGTGCGCTCCTTCGTGTGCGTCCGCGCGTTCACGAGGTTCGAGTCGGTCGTGATCGTGCCCTTCTCGACGCGAAAGACGTTGATCCGACCGGCGAACGGGTCGGCGACCGTCTTGAAGACGAAGGCCGCCGTGTCGGCCTCGTGCAGGTCGACGACCGGCTCCTTCTTGGCCGGCGACGGCACGCCCTCGACGAGCAGGTCGAGCAGCGCGGCGGTGCCGAGGTTCTTGGTCGCCACGCCCGCCGCGACGGGGAAGATCTCACCGCGCGTAACCGCCGACTTCAGCGCCTTCGCGACGTCCTCGGCCGGCGCTTCGCCGCTCTCGAGGTAGCGCTCCATCAGCGCCTCGTCGGTCTCGACGACGGCGTCGATGAGCTGCTCGCGGTACTGGGCCACCTGGTCCGCCAGCTCCGCCGGGATCGCAACGGGCTTCGCCTCGCGCGCGCCTTCCGGGCTCATGTACGCCTGCTCGTGCAGCAGGTCCACGATGCCGGTCAGCTCGTGCTCGGAGCCGATCGGGAGGCTCACGGCGATGGCGCGGGACGAAAGCATCTCCTGGAGCTGTCCGAGCGTGCGCAGGAAGTCGGCGCGTTCGCGGTCGAGCATGTTCACGAAGAAGACGCGCGACAGGCCGAGCTTCTCGGCGCGGTCCCAGACGCGCCCCGTCTGCACCTCGACGCCCATGACGGCGCTGACGACAATCAGCGCGCCCTCGACGACCATCAGCGACGAGATCGTGTCGCCCTGGAAGCTCGAATCGCCGGGCGTGTCGATCATGTTGATCTTCCGCCCCTGCCAGTCGACGTGGGTGAGCGTCGCGCCGATCGAGGTCGCGCGCCGCTGCTCGTCCTCGTCCCAGTCGGAGACCGTCGTGCCCTGCTCGATGGAGCCGAGGCGGTTGGTGGCGCCGCCTTCGAACAGGAGCGCCTCGACGAGCGAGGTCTTTCCCGTTCCGCGGTGTCCGACGACGGCGACGTTGCGAATCTTCCCGGGCTCGAGAGCGGGCATGCGGTGCGTTCCTCCTGGAGTTGGGGACCCTCGACGACGGCCGGGGGCGACTATAACGCCCCGCTGAGCAGCCGTTTTGCGAGTCTAGCCGCGAGCCGGAGTGGTGACGGTCGTCGCGGTCAGCCTCGAACGAGCCTGATGTGCCGCGCGAGGGCGACGTCCAGCAGCAGTGTCTGTTCGATGCTGCCGACCGCATGGAAACCGACGCCGTACGTGTGACCGCCGGCTGTCCAGATCAGCACGACGTGATGCATGAACGCGCTGCCGTCGTTCGTCGCCGGGGGCACGAAGACGGCACGCATTCGTACGCCGCGGATCCTGACCCAGGCGATCGGATCGACGCGCTGGCCGCGATACCACGCCGGGCCGTTGACGACCTTGGCGTAGTCGCGGAGCGGCCTCGGCGACGCCGTCATCACCAGGTGGTGCACGCCCACGGCGGTTGAGCCGACGGCCCAGCCGCGCCACGAGCCCTCGGCGGGGCCGATGACACCGCCGAGACCGAGGCCCTTCGGGATCTTCATCGGGCACGGGACTGCGTACCCCACCACCCTGGCCGTCGCGCTGCACTCGCGCAGTAGGCGCGGCGGGGCCTGCACGAAGCGCATTGCAGCGCTCGCCTGCCGCGTGACCGTTCGCGACGATGCGTGTGAACCGCCGCAGCCGCAGGTCGAGACGGCGACAAGCAGGACGACGCCGAGCATCCGGGCGAAAGCCACGCCGGGGATACGTCGGCGCGACTCTCACGAGTCCCGCCGGCGAGATCGCAATGACGGCTAGGTCGACATCGCGCGCGCCCCGCCGGCGAGGCGCGCCTTCAGGCGGAGGATCGCCTTCGTGTGCAGCTGCGAGACGCGCGACTCGGTCACGCCGAGCACGTCGCCGATCTCGCGCAGGGTCAGCTCCTCGTAGTAGTAGAGCGTCACGACGAGCTTCTCTCTCTCCGGCAGGCGGGCGATCGCCTCGCCGAGCGCCTCACGGAGCTCCGTCTGCGCGAGCGCGGCCTGGGGCTCCGGGCCGGTCGTGTCCTCGATCGTGTCGATGAGGGACACCTGGTCGCCCGAGGAGCCGGAGATCGTCCAGAGCTCGTCGAGCGCTGCGATCGAGGAGCGCGAGATGTCGGTGAGGCTGTCGTCGAGCTCGTCCTCGGTGAGACCGAGCTTCTCGGCGAGCTCCTCGTCGGTCGGCGCGCGGTGCAGCGTCTTCTCCAGGTCGGTCATCGCACGCTCGATCTCGCGGGCCCGCGAGCGCACCGAGCGCGGCACCCAGTCCAGCGAGCGCAGCTCATCGATGATCGCGCCCTTGATGCGCGCGATCGCGAACGTCTCGAACTTGATGTCGCGCGTAGGGTCGAACCGGTCGATCGCGCCCATGAGGCCGAGCAGGCCGTACGAGACGAGGTCCTCCTCGTCCACGTGGGCGGGGAGCCCGCTCCCCACGCGGCCCGCCACGTACTTCACGAGCGGCGCGTACGTGAGGATCAGACGGTCGCGAAGGTGCTTGTCCTTCGTCTTGGTGTAATCGAGCCAGAGCTGCTGGGTGTCCTCTGCCACGGCCTAAGAGAATACGGGGCGCGCCGTCGGACTCCTCATCCGGCCGCTCATTCCCGCTGCCGGCGGTTGCTATTCGCCGGCGACGTCTCGGCGCAGGAACACCAGGTAGGCCACGAATAGCGGCACGAAGGTGTAGAGCGCGCACACCCACACCGCACGCCGGATCGGAAGCCAGTCGGCCGGGACGCGCAGGAAGCCGTGCCAGGCCTCGAACTGCGTCCCGAGCAGGTAGGGCCGGATGCTCTCGGTGCCCGGAAGCACGCCCAGGAGCTGCATGAACAGGGCCCACATCAGCGTCCCCACGACGGCGGCCGCGCTGTTGCGCGTGATCGTCGACAGCATGATCCCGAACGCCGCGATCGCCACGAGCGGCGGCGCATAGATGGCGACGCTCGCGCCGAGCAGCCCCAGGCCGTGGAGTGCGGACACGTCCGTCCCGGAAAGCGTCTGGAGCGGGTGGAAGCCCCAGGCGAGGCTGCCGGCGATCACGCCGACGAGCGCGAGGGCGACGATCGCGGCGACCGTGTAGGTGGCGGCCGCGAGGACCTTGGCGGTGAAGACCTCGCCGCGGTTCCGCGAGCGGGTGAGGATCGTCTTGAGCGTGCCGTTGTGACTCTCCGACGCGACGATGTCGCCGGCCACGAGCGCCGTGATCAGCGGCAGCCCCCAGATCGACATGAAGAAGAGGACGACGAACGGCGTCGCGAGCCCGGTGTCGCGGATGTTGCGGCCGAGCAGGATGTCGTTCGGCCCGCCCGACTGGAAGAGCAGGACGACGACGAAGATGACCGGCACGAGCATGGCCACGCCCAGGCCGAGGTACGTGCGCTTCTGCGCCATCAGCTTGGCGATCTCCCAGCGGTAAACGCGCGCGAGGCCGGCCATCAGGCAACCGCCTCGCGGTCGACGTCGGACGACTCGCCGCCCGTCATGCCGAGGAAGAGCTCCTCGAGGCTGGCCGTCTCGGGCACGAGCGCCGTGAGCCCGATCTGCGCCTGGCCGAGCGCAACCGTGAGGGCGGCGATCGCGTCCTCGTCGCCGCGCAGGCGCAGGTCGCCGTTCGAGGCGGGCAGCACCTCCACCCCGCGCTGCGCCAGCGACAGTGCCCGCGCCCGCTCGGGATCGGTCGTGCGCAGGCGGAAGCCGGTCGCCGCCGTCGCGAGCAGGTCGCGGAGCTGCCCCTCGTAGATGATCGAGCCCTTGCGGATGATCGCCACGCGGTTGCAGAGCTCCTCGACCTCGTTCAGCAGGTGGCTCGAGAGCAGGATCGTGATCCCCTCGTCGGCGAGGCGCCGGACGAGGAGGCGCATGTCGCGCATGCCTGCCGGGTCGAGGCCGGTCGTCGGCTCGTCGAGCAGGAGCAGGCGCGGGCTGCGCAGGAGCGACGCCGCGATGCCCAGCCGCTGGCGCATGCCGTGCGAGTAGCCGCCGACCCTGTCCTTGGCCCGGTCGCGGAGCTCCACGGTCTCGAGCACCTCGTCGATCCGCGAGCGCGCGTCGCCGCCGTCGTAGTCGGCCAGCAGGCGCAGGTTCTTGCGGCCCGAGAGGTACGGGTAGAAGCGCGGCCCTTCGACGAAGCCGGCCACGCCCTCGAGCGCCCGTGCGCCCTCGTGCAGCGGGTTGCGCCCGAACAGCTCCGCGGTGCCGCTCGTCGGCCGGATCAGGCCGAGCAGCATGCGCAGCGACGTCGTCTTGCCGGCGCCGTTCGGGCCGAGGTAGCCGAAGACGTCGCCTCGCTCGACGGTCAGGTCGACGTGGTCGACGGCGGTGATCTCCCCGTAGAGCTTGACGAGGTCGCGCGCCGCGACGGGCGGCGCGTCGCTCACCCGAGGTCTGCGGCGGCGGACTCGGCCGCCGCCGGCGTGACGGAGCCTGCGACGATCGTCGAGACGCCGTCGCGCTGCCACTCGAGGATCGTGGCGAGCGGCGTTGCGAGCTCGTGCGCGCTGTGCCCGCCGACGGTCACGGTGGGCAGGCTCCCGAGCGGGCCTGCGTGGTCACTGCCCTTGCGCTCGACGACCGCGATGGCGCCCAGGTTCTCGCCGTATACGGCAACGGCGGCCTGCGAGTCGCCGCTGCCGACCAGGCGGACGGTCGTCCGGGCGCGGCCGGCCACGGTGTCGGGGAACACCACGGGGAAGTTCGCGGCCGCCTTGACCGCGGCGAGGCCCTCGATCGACTGCTGCGTGTGACCGGACGAGGAGTCGTGGCCGGACGGTGGCGACAGGTCGACGACCGTCGCGTCCGCGGGCGGCGAGATCGAGACGTCTCCGTCGGAGACGCCGCCGAATGTGATGTCCGTGACCGCGACCTCGACCACGGGGCTGCTCGAGCCCCTGGCGTAGATGCCGACCCGCAGCGGCACGCCGTTGAGCGCGTCCCAGGCGAGCTCGGCGCCGCCGAGCAGGCTGCTGTGGTCCTGCGGCTCGATGCGGACGGAGTAGGCCGGCTCCCCGGCGACGTCGGTCGGCGTCGCGCCGGACACGTGAGCGTGCGCGGCGAGCCGGTTCAGCGCATCCTGGATGTCGCCCACCGAAGGTGGCGTCTTCGACGCCTCGGTGCCGGTGTCCTTACGGGCCGGCAGCTTGGCCTTGTAGACGGTGTTGGAGGAGGCGTCGTAGACGCTCACCTCGTCCCCGTTCCACGTGATCTGGGCGTCACCGGCATCGGACTGAAGCTCGATGCGCCCGCGGCCCTCCCGGGTCACCCAGAGCCTCCCCGTCGCGCCGGTCAACAGTGCCGAGCCGACGTGGCCTTCGCCGAGCCCGCTGCCGGGGACGAGCCCGTTCGTGAACTTGATGCGCGCCGAGACGCTCGACGGCCGGTCGGCGCTCAGCGCGTTATGCAGCGCCTGCGCGAGCGGCGCAGGCGAGGGCGGCGATCCACCGCCGGCGATCGCAACGGCCGCCGTCACAGCGGCGATTGCCAGGAGCCCACCTGCCGTCAGGAGGAAGAGGAGACGCCTGGTCGAGAGTGTGCGTAGGAGCTTCACGTTCGACCCGCCGGAAGTATCCGCATCGCGGGATGAAGGCTGCCTGAACGCTCAGCCCGGCCGGCGGGCGCCCCTGAGGGCGGAGACGGCAAGCGTTGCGATCCAGAGCGCAATCACCGCGGCGGGCGCCGCGACGAACCACTGCGAGGCGACGACCGCCGCGTACGCGATGCCGGCGAAGATCAGCGCGAGCGCGAAGAAGAGAACGCCCAGCGCGCGCCGCTGGGACGGAGCCCGCACGCCGCGATGCTACTCGGCGTCTTCCTCGTCGGCGAGCTGCCGCCGGCGCTCCTCGTCCTCGTCGATCTCACCGGCATGGGGCTCGGCGAGCTGCCGGTCGCTCGACTCGTCGTCGGTGCCGTGCGGCTCGTCGCCCTGCTCGCTCGTGTTCTCGCTCATGGGCGCGTGGTTCCCCGGCGCGCGCGGCTCGAACCCTCGTCCTGGCGCGGGTAAACTCGGCGGGTCGAACCGCCTAGGGGCGTAGCTCAATTGGCAGAGCACCGGTCTCCAAAACCGGGGGTTGCAGGTTCGAGTCCTGCCGCCCCTGCTAGCCAGAAGCCCCTGCTAACCAGCTGCTTCTGTTGCTTCTACTGAATCGGTAGCCCGAAGTTGGTACCGGCTTTTGGTACCGGGTCACCCAGAATCGAACCCCTCGGCCGCCGTGCGGTCAAGAGCAGCGACACCGCGCGTCGCGGCCAGATCTTGGGTGTCAACAGGCGCGTCGATTGAGACCGACAGGGCCGAGAACCAGTCACTCATGGAGTGAGCCTCTACGTCGCGGCTCCACCCCCGTCTGCGGATCAACCCGCGCGCAGCCGGTGATCCCACGAACGTTGCGACGTCAGCGCCGACGCTCGAAGCGCCGGTCAGTCCGCGACGCAGCCTCCGGTCGCTCCGTCCCAGTGGTAGTTCGGAGGGCAGCGCCGCGCCTCCTTCTGCATTGGGGCGTTCGCGTCCGGGTGATCGTCACTCTTCGAAACGGCGCGGGTTGCGAGCTTGTAGATCGCCGTCGTGATCGGGAAGGGCGACTTTCCCCCGAAAGGATCGTCGGGGCGCGCCGGTTCGTCCTTGGAGTGTGGGCCGATCATGTCCGGGCTATACGCGAGATGTCCGCCTTCCAAGCGCCTCGACCAGCGCGTGGGTCGCACGATGTGCGTACCGGCTTCGCTGACAGATATCGCGTGGGTCGCTCGGTGCGGCGGTCGTCAGTCATCGGACTCCCCCTCGTTCGGCGGGTAGGTGAACCATTCGTCGTCGTGCGCTGGCTGCTGTGTCTCCCAGACCTGTTGTGCGATCTCGGCGAGGCGCGGATCGGGGCGATCTCGGCGTTGCCGATCCTCAAACGGCTCGGCCTCGTCGATGCTCAGCACGTCGTATTCGGCTTCCTCCATTAGTCGAGTCCATAGGGCGACGAACTCCTCGCGCGACTCTGCCGGAGCCAGAGCGTGAACGTACGCCCCTCCCGCGTCTCCGAGCAGGTCGTTGCCGGGACGTGGCCGCAGGTCGAGTAAACCGATCCACACAGGCTTCTTCATCCGTTCTCCCCTCCGCCTCGCCCGACCTGACCACCACGGACGTTTCCAGGACGGGGCGGCCGGTTTCGCGAGTCAGATTGGTCGCGTATCAGCGTCTACCTAGATCGCCGTCCCAGCTGCGCTAGACGGGCTTGTGCATGACGTCGAGGCCGCTCGTGTCGATGCCGAAAGCCGGTGGCCAGGTATGCACCGTGCCGGTCAGCGGCCACAGTGTGCGCAGGGCGTCGATTGGCTCGTCGTCCATGTACATGGTCGCCATCCCGGTCATGTCGAAGGCCGTGTCGGTCACGAACGCGTGCAGCCGGAAGAGGACACGACCGACGATCAGAGTCACGCGGTAGCCCTCGTACTTAGAACCCGACGGCGTCGCACCCGAGGTCCAGGCGTCTCCGGCCCAAGCAGCGAACGCCTCCTCGTCCGCGCGCGGTGCGTACCGACCGGTGACGATCGAGCAGCCCTTCGGCGGACACCCATTCTCGTAGAGGTAGCGGAAGTGCTCCGCTCGGACGACCTGTAGCCCCGGCGGGTGCGAGCGACTCTGCGTGAGCGCCGTCTTGAAGGCCCAGGTCGCGACGATCTCCTGCTGGGCTGCAGCCCAGCTGACGGGCTCGCCGTGCATAGCCGGGCGGAGGATCGGCTTCGTCCGCTGCTCCAGCTGCGACATCCACCCGCCGTTGCAATCGCGGCACGCCGCACGCGTCACGATGCCGAGGTAGCGCGTGCTGCGCTTGTCTCGTCCGCGCGACTTCGAACTGTTGAAGCCGGCGTCACCCGCGCGCAGTTCGTTCGCGATCCACCTCGCGAACACGTCCTCCTCGCTACTGCCGACGCGACCGCAGAAGACGCACAGAGACATCGCGGGATTGTGCCGCTGGCGGCAGATGGTCCCTGACGCGGAGCGGCGTCGAACGATGCGCGGGTCGTTGAGCGCGGATAGGGATTGCGCTACAGCTGTCGACGATCGCGGATAGTCCCGGCGTGACCGCAGCAGCGATCTCGATTCCTGCCACGGCGGCACCCGCGCCGGACGTCCGGCGCGCGCGAGGTGCAACGGCGGTCGTGTTCGCGGTTCACGGGTGCGTCTTCGGAAGCTTCGCCGCACGCGTCCCGTGGATCGCGGCGCATGTCGGAGCGAACGTCGGCGGTCTCGGCGTGGCGCTGCTCATGCCCGGGATCGGGGCGTTGCTCGCGATGCCGTTCTCGGGTCGGCTCGCCCACCGGTTTGCGTTCCGGCCGCTGATCACCGCGACGATCGCGGCGTTCTGCGCCACCCTCGTCGTGCTGGCGCTCCCGACGTCGCTCGCGCTGCTCTGTCTTGCGCTGCTCGTCTTCGGCGCGACGGCCGGCCTGGCAGACATGGCGATGAACGCCGAGGGCGTCGTCGTCGAGAAGGCGTACGGCCGGTCGATCATGTCGAGCTTCCACGGCTTCTGGAGCCTCGGCATCCTGATCGGCTCGGCGCTGTCGGCGGTCGTTTCGCACGCGGGCATCGATGCTCGCCCCCAGTTCGCGGTCGAGGCGCTGCTCCTCGCCACAACCGCAGCGGTCGCCGCGCGTTACCTCGTCGACGATGCGGGCTCCAGGGCGGCGACTCCCCCGCCTGTCTTTGCGCTTCCGACGCGCCCGGTGCTGCTCATCGGGCTGCTCGGCCTGTGCTGCGTGTTCGCGGAGCTCGCCGGCACCGACTGGTCGGCGCTCTACCTCCAGGACGAGCTGGGCGGGTCGGCGAGCATCGCCGCGCTCGCCGTCTCGGCGTACGCGGCCACGATGGCGGCTGCGCGGCTCGTAGGCGATCGCGTGATCCGGAAACTCGGCCCGGTCCTGACGGTCCGCCTCTCCGGGGCATGTGCCGCGGCCGGGGCCGTGCTGGTCGTCGTGGCGCCGGACATCGCGGTCGGGCTGGCCGGGTTCGCGCTGCTCGGTGTCGGAGTCGCCCTGGTCATCCCACTCGTGTTCTCGGCGGCCGGCCGGATCGGCCCTCACCCGGCGCGCAGCATCGCGGGCGTCGCCGGCATCGCCTATGGCGGCGGGCTCGTCGCCCCGGGCGTCATCGGTGGTGTCGCATCCGTCACGTCCCTGACGGTCTCGTTCGGCCTGATCGCCTGCCTGATGGTCGTCATGACGCTCGCCGCAGGGGTTCTCCGGTTAGGCGACCCACGCGACCCGTGAACGCGCCGAAGCCCCCTCGGGATCCCTTCGGCACCGGGGCGCTGAAGAAGACCGTGCGGAGCCATGTCAAGACGCGGCTCGCGCTCGGCTTCCGCTGAGGCGAGCAGCCGCGGCTAGTTGAAGAAGCCGTCCGGCACCGTCAGCAGGAACACGGCGAGTGCGACTGCCACGCCGAGCAGCGTGACGATCGGCGCCATGACCGCCGTGGCCCAGACGAGCTTCCGGGAGCCACCCAGCATGTGGCTCGCCGTCCCCGCGAGCGCGGCGGGAAGCGCAAAGAGCGGCAGGAGGATCAGCGCTCCCGCTCGCCCGTGCGTCGCCGCGTTTGCCTGAATCGCCGCGGCCAAGGCGATGACCGGGCAGCCGATCATTGCCCAGGCGAGGCTTAGTGCTCGCGCGTGCGCGAATCGCACAGGTCGAAGATCGGTCGGCGTTTGGGTCGTCATTGCGTCTCCTCCTCTATCGCACTTTAGCTATTTATATAGCACGATCGAGATGATCTTGTAACCCCTCAGGACATCGGCGCGAAGCAGTTGCGCCTAGGTTTGCCTCGTGAGTTCCCCGCTCGCTGTCCACTGACTCGAGAGCGGGTTATCGTCGGGCCGCAGGGACGAACGACGAGAGGAGCGCACCATGCGCCGGTTGGCCGTTGCGATCGCAGTGCTCACCCTGGGCGGCTTCGTAGGGAGCACCGCCTTCGGGGTGACCTTGAATCCATTCAAGACTCCGGACGCGATGGAGAGCTTCCTGCTTCACGGCGTCACGGGCGGCGTCTTCCTGCAGAAGGGAACGACGCACTACGGGCCGATCGTGGCAGCGGCCTGCCGCGGCGACGGGCCCTCGAAGGTGACGGCTCGCGGGAAGGCGTTCCGTCGCGCGATCTGCGCTGTCCGGGTGCCGAACGCCGCGCGGCTGCTCGTGCTGCGCTACCACACCGACGGCAGCTTCGAGATACTCGGCTTCCGCTGAGCCGGCCCGCCGAGGGCTAGACGACCGCGACGAACTGGGCCGCGACGCGCTCGCCGATCGCGCGCGGCACCGGGACGACACACGCCTCGGGCCCGACGGCTCCGCTGGCGACCGCCTCGAGGCACCGCGCCTGCAGGGCGAAGCCGATGTCCATCGACTCGATCGAGTTGCCGAGCGGCCGCGGGCCGGCGAGGTTGACCATGTGGCCGCCCGTCAGGACGGTGACGCCGCGCAGCGGTCAGCGCGTCGGCCTCGATCTCCTCGACGGGACGTGGCCGTTCGTCGATCTCCCACGGGAAGTGGCCGGCGTTCGCCAGCACCGCGCCGTCGAGCAGGGCGCGTCCGCGGCCCTGACCACGCCCTCCGCGCCCGTGACGGTGATCACCACGTCTGCCGAGCGCAGCGCCTCCTCCCGCTCGGGCACGAGGAAGCCGTCCCACAGGGCCTGCAGGCGCTTGACCGGATCGACCTCGACGACCGAGACGACCGCGTGCGCGGCGCGGAAGTTCGCGGCCACCCCCCTCCCGCACGCGCCGTAGCCGAACACCGTCACGCGCTTCCCGTTCGTCGAGAGGTTCGTGATGCGCAGGAACGACTCGAGCACGCTCTGGCCGACCGCGTGCTCGTTCTCGGCGAACTGCTTGATCGGGCTGTCGTTGATCACCAGCACGGGCAGCCGCGACCCGCTCGCGCAGCGGCTCGAGGCGCATGCGGCCGGACGTCGTCTCCTCCGTGCCGCCGCGCAGGCCGTCCCATGGCTCGTCGAGGTAGCGGACGAAGAGGTCGCCGCCGTTGTCGAGCAGCAGGTCGGGCTGGCGCGCGCACGATCTCGCGGAGGTAGCGGTCGTGCTCGTCCGGGTCGCTCGTCGGCCCGCCCACGACCTGCACGCCGCGCGCGGAGAGGTAGTCGCACGCCTCCTGCTGCGTCGTGTTCAGGTTCCCGGTCGAGATGAGCCCCGCGCCGCCGCGCTGCAGCGTGAGCAGCAGCGCCACGGTCTTCGGCTCGACGTGGATGCCGGTGCCGATCGTCAGCCCGTCGAAGGGCCGCGTGCGCTCGAACTCGTCGCCGATCGCCTGGAGCAGGCGGCAGCGCTCGCGCACCCAGTCGATCCGGTCCACCGCGCGAGTCTAGGTAGGCGCGAGCCGCGTAGGAGCGCCTGTTCAGCGGATCGCGTCGACCGCCTGTCCGGCCGACGACGCTTCGGGCGGAGCCGCCGTGAGGCGGCCCCGCCCTCGAGGCTCAGCTCTGCGGAGTCGCGCAGACGACGCGCATCTCGGTGGCCACTGCGTTGTACGCGAACCAGTAGACCTCCCACGGGTCGCGTCGCTCGTGCTCGGGCCGCTCCACGTCATCGCCACGTACTGGCGGTAGTCCGGGTCTTCCGTCGGCCCCGTTGCGACGATCCCGCCGCCGAGGGCCTTCTTCCCACTCGGGCACGTGATCGTGCTGTCGTGGAACGTGCCGGCCTCCACGGTCGGCTGCGGCTCGGCATAGACCTCGTAGCCCAGCAGGCCGCCCGACGCGCCCGTGTCGCCCTTCGGGCCCTGGATGCCCTGCGCGCCGGCGGCGCCGGTGTCGCCCTTGTCACCCTTGTCGCCCTTCGCGCCGGCGGCACCCGCGTCGCCCTTGCCGGCGACCATCTCCCAGTCGCCGGTCGTCCCCGGCGTGTGGCCGACGTTGCCGGCCGACTTCGAGATCCACGACGAGCCACCCGACGAGACGACGTCGTTCAGCGCATAGGTCGTGCCGGCCAGGTAGGGGCCCTTCCAGGCACCGATCACACCGGCCTGTCCCTGGATGCCCTGTACGCCCTGGTCACCCTTCGGGCCCTGAACGCCCGTCGCCCCCTTGTCTGCGACGAGCTGCCAGTCGGCCGTCGTCCCAGGCGTGTGCGTCAGGTTGCCGTCCGACCTGGAGATCCACGAGGCGCCGTTGAACGAGACGACGTCGTTCAACGCGTACGTCGTGCCGGAGGAGTACGCCCCCCGCCAGACGCCGATCAGGCCGGGCGTGCCCTGGTCGCCCTTGTCGCCCTTGAGACCTTGCGCGCCTTGTGCGCCTTGTGCGCCTTGCGTTCCGGTCGCGCCCGTCGGCCCCGCGGGACCTGTCGACCCGGCCGGCCCCGTGTCGCCCTTCGCGCCCGAGGCGCCGTTGTTGCCCTGCGGCCCGGCCGGCCCTCGCGCGCCCTTCAGGCCGACGCGCGTCTTGGAGCTCAGGTCGACGATGCCGATCGAGCCGTCCTTGATGTCCTTTCCGGTCAGCAGCTTCTTGGCCGCGGGTCCCGCAGCGGCAGTCCCCGCGACAACGGCAAAGACGACGGCAAGCGCCGCCACGAACTTCGCGTTCATCGCCCCATCCCCCTAGTAATAAAAAAACCCCCTGTGCACCAGTTGTACCCCAATTTCGCCCGAACAGAAAGCCCTCGAGCGCGATGGGGACGACTCGCGCGAAGCCGGCGTGAGGCACCTGCGCACCAAGCCCGGCCGGTAGGACGAGCCGTTCCCGCCGGCGACCGCCACCGCAGCGGTACGGTGACGGCCGCTCGAAACCGACCGCCGTCAGGAGGAAGAGAGACGGCCGGCCGGCGGGGTGCGCAGGAGCCTCACGCCTGACCCCCTGCGACTCTTTCGCGCACGACCTGAACCTCGCCTGAAAGGCCGCGCATCCCGCGCCGTGGGGCTGTTCAGGCGACCGTCAGGCGCGACCGTCATCATCCAGGCGACGTGGATCTCCCGCACCCGCGCCGCACGCCCGGCCTGCCCGAGTAGCCGTTGGGCGAGCTATCGACCCTGCTGCACGATGCGCTCGACGCGCTCCTCGCCGTGTCGCCGGCGGCGCTGGCCGCGGCGCTCGCGCTCCATGTCCTGAAGATCGCTGCCGAGGCACGCTCCTGGCACGGGATCGTGGCGCACGCGTACCGCGACGCGCGGTTCCGCGTCACGTTCGGCGCCTTCACGGGCGCGATTGCCGCCAACGTCGTGCTGCCGGCCAAGATCGGCGAGGCGCTGCGGCTCGGCATCGTGCGCCGCCGCGTCCCCAGCTCGAGCAGCTCGACGATCGCGGCCACGATCGTCCTCGAGACGGTCATCGAGACGGCGTTCAGCGCCGCGATCGTGGTGGTCGTCCTGCTTGCCGGCCGCTCCGTGGGCGCGCTCGGCACCCCGTTCGACGCAGTCAGCGGCGCGCTCGGCGACCCCTCCGCGCCGTTCGTCGCCGTCGGCACGCTCGTGTTCGGCGCGTTGGCCGTCAAGTTCCTCGGGCCGCGCCTGCGCGGCATCGCGGCGGACATGCGACGCGGGTTCGAGGTCGTCGGAGCGCCTGCGGCGCTCGGCCGGTCGGTTCTGGCCTGGAAGCTGTTGGCCTGGACATTCCGCCTCGCCACGGTCTACTTCTTCCTTGTGGCGTTCCATATCCCGGCCACCGCATGGACGGTGCTCCTGGTCGTCGCGGCGCAAGTGGCGGCGTCGCTCGTGCCGCTGTTACCCGGCAACGCGGGCGCCCAGCAGGCTGCGCTCGTCGTCGGCCTGGCCGGCTACGCGACCGCGGCCAGCGTCGTCGCGCTCGGCGTCGGGATGCAGGCCGCCACGAGCGTGATCGACCTGCTCCTCGGCGCCCTGGCCGTGGGCCTGATGAGGTGGGAGAGCGACGAGCTCCGCCGCTTCGTCCGCGGCCAGCGGCGCAGACGCCTGGCCGAGATCTGAGCCGGCGGCCGCTGTGATCGAGCCACGCGTGTTCGTGCTGGAGGACGACGGCGAGCTTCGCTCACTGCTGCGCCGCGGGCTCGCCGAGGAGGGCTTCGCTGTCGAGACGAGCGCGACGGCGGGCGAGCTGCTCGAGAGACTCCGGGACGAGGAGGCCGACGCACTCGTCGTCGACATCGGCCTGCCCGACGCTGACGGCCGCGACGTCGTCCAGGCGCTGCGCGCGCGCGGCGTCGGCACGCCGGTGCTCTTCCTCACCGCCCGCGACGCCCTTCCCGACCGCCTGGCCGGCTTCGCGGCCGGCGGCGACGACTACCTGACGAAGCCGTTCGCGTTCGCCGAGTTCGTCGCGCGGCTGCGCGCGCTCGTCCGCCGAGGCGGCGCCGACCTGACGCTCGAAGCCGGCGACATGCGCCTCGACCCGGCGACGCATGCGGTATCGAGCCGCGGGGAGACCCGCGAGCTGACGCCGACCGAGTTCCGCATCCTCGCGCGCCTCGCCGCGGCGCCCGGCGCGGCAGTGCGCCGCCGAGAGCTGATCCAGGCGGCCTGGCCGCACGGGGCGATCGTCCACGACAACACGCTGGACGTGTACATCGCGCGCCTGCGGCGCAAGCTCGGCGACCTGCCGTCCACGCCGCAGATCACGACTGTCCACGGGATCGGCTACTCGCTGAAATGACCGGCCGGCTGAGGCGTCTGGGCGTGCGATCCAGGCTCCTGCTCGCGGTCGGTGGCGCCCTGGCGATCGCGCTGCTCGCAGGCCTCGGCGGCGTTCGGACCGCTCCTCGACGAACCGCTCTCGACTCCGACGCCGACGCACTCGTCCGCGCCCAGGCCGAAGCCGAAGCAGCGTCACTTGTCGATCCGAGAACGGCCGGTCAAGTGCCGCAGCGGCTCGCGGATACCCACGTCGGCGCCCAGACGTGGGTCTTCCGAACGGCGACCGTCCTCGAGCGGCCGCGCGCGAACGCCGAGCTCCAGCGTGCCGCCGAGCGTCGCTCGCCGGCGGGCCGCAGCGGGCCTGCGCGACATCCATCACGCCCGCCTCTTCGCGTTCCCGATGACGCGCGACGGCCGCCGCTACGGCACCGTCGTCACCGCCGTCTCACTCGAGCCGTACGAGGAATCAGAGCAGCACCAGGCTCGTCGCCGCGGGCTCTTCGCCGCTCGGCCTGCTCGGCGATCGTCCTGCTCACGACCCGGTGGATCCTCGGCAAGGCGCTCCTGCCGGTTTCGCGGATGACCGAGGACGCGGCGGCGTGGAGCGAGCACGACCTCGACCGCCGCTTCGGGCTGGGCGACCCGTACGACGAGCTCACCAGGCTGGCCGCAACGCTCGACGCGCTCCTCGACCGGCTCGCCGCCAGCGTGCGCCACGAGCAGCGGCTCACCGCCGAGCTCTCGCACGAGCTGCGCACGCCGCTCGCCCGGATCAGCGCCGAGGCGGAGCTGGCACTGAGCCGCCCGCGCGCGGGCGACGATTACCGCGCCGGGATGGAGGCGATCGGCCGCAGCGCCGATCAGATGACGCGCACGATCGACGCGTTGATGGCGGCCGCCCGCCAGGAGGCGCGCGTCGAGCGCACCTCGAGCGACGCGCGCGAGGCGGTCGAGCTGGCGGTCGAGGCGGCGAGACCTGCCGCCGACGCACGCGGGATCGAGCTGCGCGTCACGCTCCCGCCGGCGCCACTCACCGTCGCGCTCGGCTCCGACCTGCTCGAGCGGACCGTCCAACCGGTGCTCGACAACGCCGTGCGCTACGGGAACGCGGTCGTCGAGGTGAACCTCGCCCGCAACGGCGCCAGCGCCGTGGTCACGGTGCGCGACGACGGGCCGGGTGTCGAGGACGAGGAGCGCGATGCCGTCTTCGAGCCCGGCGGGCGCGGGGCCGCAGGCAGGGCGGGCCGCGGCGCCGGTCTCGGGCTCCCGCTCGCGCGCAGGCTCGCGCGCACGGCCGGCGGCGACGTGGTGCTGATGAACGGGTCCGGCGGTGCCAGTTTCGCCGTCCGGGTGCCGCTCGCGTGATGCGGCAGCAGAAGGGCGTGCAAATCGTCCTGCGGGGCGCGTAGGGTGCCCCCCGGCGTGCGCATCGCGATCGTCAGCGACTACTACTACCCGCAGCTCGGCGGGATCACCGAGCACGTCCACGGCCAGGCCACGGAGCTCACGCGCCGCGGCCACGACGTCACGCTCGTCACGTCGCGACTGACAGTCCGGCCGTCCACCGCCATCGAGGAGGCGCTGCCGCCGCGCACGTTCGAGCTCGCGCGGATCGCGCGCGCCTGGCCGTTCTACGCGAACGGCTCCGAGACGCTGCTGTCGCTGGTCGGGCCGAAGGCGCGGCTGCGAATCCAGCGCCTGCTCTCGCCCGAGCAGTTCGACGTCGTGCACGTGCACAACCCGGTCGGCCCGTTCCTGCCCGTGGCTGCCACCTGGTGGTCCCGCGCCCCGGTGACCGTCGGCACGATGCACAGCGTCGTTCCCGACGGGTACCGCCTGCTGCGCGCCACGCGCCCCGCGGTCACCTCCGTGCTCCGGCGCCTCGACGCGCGGATCGCGGTGTCGCAGGCGGTCGTGGACTCGCTCTCGCCGTCGTTCCCGGATCTGGACTGGACCGTGGTGCCGAACGGGGTCGACACCGACTTCTTCTCACCGGACGCGCATGCGCTGGGCAGCGCGCCGGGCAAGCGGTCGATCGTCTTCGTGGGCCGTTTTGACCCGCGCAACGGCGTGCGGCACATGATCGGCGCGTTCACCCTGCTGCGCCGCACGCGCGACGACGTGCGGCTCGTGATCGTCGGTGACGGGCCGCTGCGGCCGATCGTCGAGCGGATGGTCCCGCCGGCGCTCCGCGAAGACGTGGTGTTCGCCGGACGCGTGAACCAGCTGCGGCCGCGCTACCTCGCGGGTGCCGAGATCCTCTGCACGCCGTGCAGCCTCGCCTCGTTCGGGATGGTGCTGCTCGAGGGGATGAGCGCGGGCCTGCCGGTGGTGGCGAGCCGGCTGCCCGGCTTCTCGCTGGTGATGCGCGACGGCGTTGACGGGCTCATGGTCGACCGCGCCGACGACGAGCCGGGGTTCGCAGCCGCGCTCGCCGAGCTGCTCGACGACCCGCGCCGCGCCGCCGCCATGGGCGCGGCCGGCAGGCAGCGGGCGCTCGATACCTTCGCGTGGCCGGTCGTGGTCGACCAGCTCGAGGCGCTGTACGCCGACCTGCTCGGCTCCAGGCGCCGCCGCGTCGCGCTCGCCGCGGCTGCGTGAGCCCGAAGCACAGGACGTGGGCCGCCTGCGGGGCGCTCGCGGGTGCATTCGTCGTGCTCGCTGCCCGGCGCGGCCCGAGGACCGGCCTGGCGGCGGCCGCGCTGGCCGGTGCGTGGCTCTACGGGACGTTCGCTCCGCGCTCGCGGCTGTTCGGCGCGCCCGCAGCCACGGTCGCGAGGCCGGGCGAGCTCGCGCTCACCTTCGACGACGGGCCGGACCCGCGGCACACGAGGGCGATCGCGGAGCTGCTGGCAGAGCGCGGCCATCGCGCGACGTTCTTCGTCCTGGGCCGGGCTGTCCGCGAGCACCCCGAGACGGCGGCCGCGGTTCGCGCCGCCGGCCACGAGATCGCGTCGCACGGGGCCGACCACCGCCTGCTCGCGCTCGCCTCGCCGCACGCCGTGCACGCGCAGCTCTACGCGGCGGAGACGGCAGTGCGCGACGCGACCGGCGAGCCGCCGGCCCCGCTCTTCCGCGCGCCGCACGGCGTCCGCAGCCCGTGGCTCGCGGCCGTCGCGCGGGCGGCGGGCTACCGCGTCTGCGGGTGGGACGGCAGCGTCTTCGACACGGCGCTCCCGGGCGTGGAGACGATCGTCGAGCGGGTGCGGCCGCTGCTCCGCCCGGGCGCGGTGATCCTGCTCCACGACGGCGACGGCTCGGGGGCCGGCGCGTCGCGGGCTCAGACGGTCGAGGCGCTGCCGGCGATCCTGGACGAGGCCGAGCGCCGCGGGCTGCGCTCGGTGCCGCTCAGCGAGCTCCTGGCCTAGGTTTCCTGCAGCATCGGCTCGCCGACCGCGCCCGTGCGGATCCGGCGGCGGATCAGGAACGCCATCGTCAGAGCGGGGAGCGTCAGGAGGACGCCTGCGACGCGGACACCGGCCGCTCCGGCTATCGCGCCGTCCAGGAGGCTCGCGAACGGGCGCAGCCCGAGGAAAGCCACCGACCAGAGCGCCATCACGCGGCCGCGCTGCGCCTCGTTCACGTCCAGCTGCAGCTGCGTCGTCGCGCGTGCGTTCGAGGCCAGGTAGCCGAAGCCGCCAACGAACAGGAACACGAGCCCGATCCCGAGCGACGGCGAGAGCGAGAACAGCGCGACGCCGCCGGTCAGCAGGAAGAGCGTCAGGACGGTGAGGCGCCGCGAGCCCGTGCGGCCGGCGAAGAAGAACGCTGCCGTCACTGCGCCCGCGCCGAAGACACCGACGATCACGCCGGACACGGTGTCGGGGTAGCCGAACTCGCGCGCGAACGCCGGCGACAGCGTGTTGATCGGGTCGGACGCGAACCCGACGACCATCACGACGGCGAGCAGCCACAGCAGGCGCGGCCGCTCGCGCAGCAGGCGCAGGGACTCGCTGAACGGCGCACGCGCGACCCGCCGCTGCGGCCGCGGCCGGATCACCAGCAGGGCGCCCACGAACAGCGCGTACGACGCGCTGTTGATGAAGAACGCCCACGGAATGCCGAACGCGGCCACCGCCGCCGCGGCCAGCACCGGCCCGAGCGCCCGCGCGATGTTGAACGTCATCGAGTTGAGCGCGATCGCCGAGCCGAGGTCGCGGGCCGTCACGAGCGACGTCACGAGCGCCTGCTGCGCGGGCGCCGAGAACGCGCTGACGACACCCATCAGCAGCGCGAACACGATCACGAGCGGCGCGCCGACGAGGTCGGCCAGCGCCAGCGCGCCGAGCGTCGCGCTCAACAGGACCGCGATGCTCTGCGTCACGAGCAGCAGCCGCCGGCGGTCGAACCGGTCTGCGATGCCGCCCGTCCACGGCGCCAGCACCAGCACGGGCAGGAACTGGCAGAAGTTGAGGACGCCGAGCAGGAACGCGGAGCCCGTCAGGCGGTAGATGAGCAGCGACGCGGCGAGGTTCTGGAACCAGGTGCCGCTCGCGGAGAGCGCGTTGCCGACGAAGTACGGCCCGAAGTCGCGCTGCCCGATGACGTGGAACGCGGCGCGCGGCCCGCGCAGCTGCGGCGTCTCCAGATCCCCGCCCGACACCGCGGCAGCTTGCCAGCCTGCAGGGCGGCCGAGACCGCCCTGCAGGCGACGGCCGCGCTACTTGACCTTGAAGGTTCCGTTCATCGAGGACTGGTGGGGCTCGCAGTAGTACTTCCACGTGCCCTTCGTGAGGTTGATCGTGTAGGTCTTCGTCCCCGTGTCGCTCACGTCGGTGAGCTCCTTCTCGAACTTGCTGTGCTCCTTCTCGAGGACGAAGTTGTGGATGGACGCCTTGTCGGCGACCTTGAAGGTGTACTTGCCCGCCTTGAGCGACTTCACCTTCTTGCCGTTCTGCGTCAGCGTGATCGTGAACCCGGGGCCCACGGTGCCCTTCAGCGTCGGCTTCGCCGAGCGCCCGAAAGCGGCGGACGCGGCGACGGCGACGACGAGGACGCCCGCAAGCGCCAGGACGAGATGGCGTTTCATTCGACGGCCTCCCTGGTCGTGGTCACGGGAGGTCTACGCGGCGCGACGCCGGTCCGGTTTTCAGGGCACGCGGCTGAAGGCGAAGAGCGAGGCGCCCGCGGCGAGCAGCGCGAGGATCCCGGCCGCGAGCACGAGCGCCCACGTGATCTCCTCCTTGCCCGGCTCCTTCGCGAGCAGCGTGCCGATGTCGTCGTAGGCGGCCTGCAGCGCGTCGCTCGTTACGGCGTCGAAGTACTTACCGCCCGTCTCCTGGGCGATCGCACGCAGGGCGTCGCGGTCCGGCGGGACCGGGATCTGGCGGACGCCGAAGTTCAGCAGCCCTTCGTCGGTACCGAGCGCGATCGTGTAGACCGGCACGCCGAGCTTCTTCGCCGCCGCGGCGCCGTCCTGCGGGCTCAGGTCGCCGGCCGTCTGGAAGCCGTCCGAGAGGAACAGCACGGCGACCGGCTCCTGGTCCTCGCCGGCGGCCGGGCGCAAGGCGGCAAGGCGGCGGTCCGGCGGAGGCCCGACCGCGTCGCGGCCGAGCTTCGCGGCGCGGGCGACGGCGTCGCCGATCGCGGTGCCGCGCTGCGGCGTCAGGTACCCGACGGCGTTGCGGACGAGGTCGCGGTTGCGCGTGACAGGCGCGACGACCTGCACGTCGCCCGAGAACGCCACCATCCCGACCCGGAACTTCGGCGGCAGCTTGTCGAGGAACTTGTTCACGGCCCTCTGGGCGGCCTCGAGGCGGTTCGGCTTGATGTCGTCGGCCAGCATCGAGCCCGACTGGTCGATTGCGAGCACGATCGTCGCCTGCTCGCGGGTGACCTGCGTATCGAGCTTCGGGCGGGCGAGCGCGAGCGCCGAGGCCGTGAGCGCGAGCAGGAAGAGCGCCGGCGGCAGCCAGCGGCGCCAGGCGCCGGAGCGGTCGACCACCGTCGCGAGGATGTCCAGGTTCGTGAACGTCAGCGCGTAGCGCGACGGCCGGCGGCGCGCGAACGCGTACGCCACGAGCAGCGCCGGCACGACCAGCAGCGCGAGCAGGGCGAGCGGGTAGGTGAACGTCACCGCGGGCCCCTCGCGCAGAGCAGGTGCACCTGCACGACCACGCGGACGCCGCGCGGGACGGCTGCGCTACGCGTGGCGCGCACGACGACGGCGTTGCCGTCACGGCGGGTCGCCACCCGGACGCCGTTCAATGCGCCGGCGGCGGGCTGCCGCTTCGTCCGCAACCCGGTCGCGGAGGACCAGCCGACGAGCCGCTCGCCGCCGCGGCAGCTGGCCGTCACCTGCTTGCTCGAGCCGCGCAGCGTGATCGAGTGCACCCGGCGCAGCACCGGCTGCAGCTTCACCACGACAGGGTGGTAGGCCGTCGTCGAGCGGCCCCCACCGCCGCTCGTCGGGATGCAGCCGAGGATCGGCTGGAACGCCGTCGACGCGCCGCGCGCGTAGGTGGCGACGAACACGACGCTGCGCGAGGTCGTGATCCCCGGGTTGACGGGGCTGCCGAGCTTGCCCAGGAACGTCACGTCGAGCGTCCGGTCGCCGAGGATCGCGTCGAGACCGCCGGCGATGCTCCCCTTCGGGCACGTCATCTGGAAGTAGGTCGTGGTCATCCCGGTGGCCGGGGCGGCCGGGACCGCGACCCAGGGCCCGGGGACGCTGATGCACACGTCGAGGCCGCGGCACTCGTTCGTGGCCTGCGCCTCGCCGGCGAAGGCGAGCGGCACGAACGCGAGCGCCAGGATCAGCAGCACGCGCTTCACGGCATCCTCCGGAACAGCGCGGCCGAGAGAGCGCCGGACGCGAGCAGCAGCAGCATCCCGGCCCCCGCGAACGCCGCCGTCACCTCGGCCGGCTTGCGCTCGTGGCCAAGCCGCTTGCCGAGCTCCTCGTAGACGCGCTTCAGGTTCCCGTCGTCGGCGGCCGCGAACGCCTGGCCGCCGCTGGCCGCCGCGACCAGCTTCAGCGCGGCCGGGTCCGGGGGCACGCGCACGCGCTCCGTGTACCCGCCCGTGAGCGTGCGCGTGACGACGCCGTTCGGCGTGCCGATCACGATCGAGTAGATCGGGATGCCTGCCGCCTTCGCGCGGCGCGCGGCCGCCTGTGGCGTGGTCTGTCCCTGCGTCTGGGCGCCGTCGGAGATGACGAGGATCGAGGCCGGCGGCGGCTTGTTGTTGTCGTCGCGTACCGAGCGGGCCGAGCGAACCGCCAGCGTGAGCGCCTCGCCGAGCGCCGTGCCCTCACCGGGGCGTGCCTCGCGCAGGGCGTCCTGGACGACCGTGCGGTCGTGGGTCGGCGGCGCGATGACGGCGGCGCGGTCGGCGAAGGTCACGACGCCGACACGGAGCGAGTCGGGCACGACCTTCAGGAAGCGCTGGATCGCGTCTCCGGCCGCGGCGAGCCGCGTCGGCTTCACGTCGGTGGCGGTCATCGAGCGGGACACGTCGACCGCCAGCATGACCGTCGCCTCGTTCCGCTTGACCGAGCGGTCCGCGTGCGGCCGCGCGAAACCGGTGACGAGCGCGGCCACCGCGAGCAGCAGGATCACGGCCGGCACGTGCCTGACGCGGCCGGGCGACTTGCCGACCACGTTCGGGAAGATCGCCGGCGAGGCATAGTGCGCCGCGTCGCTCTCCCGCCGCCGCCGGTCGAGCAGCACGTAGGCGACCGCGGCCGCGGGAACGAGCAGCAGGGCGAGCAGCGCGAGCGGCCACTGGAACGTCACCGCCGCGGTCCTCCGCGGCGCAGGAACGGGACGAGCAGCCGCAGCCAGTCGCCCTCGGTCGGGAGCACGATGTGGCGCACGCCAACCGAGGTGAAGAGGGTCGACAGCTCGCTGCGCTCGGCGGCCGCAGCGGCCGCGAAGCGCTGCCGGAGCTTCTCGCTGCGCGTGTCGACGCGCAGGCGCCGGCCCGTCTCGGGATCCACCAGCCAGAGCTCGCCCATGGCCGGGAGTTCCTGTTCGCGCGCGTCGCGGATCTCGATCGCGAGCACGTCGTGGCGCGCCGCGAGCGCCAGCAGCTGCGCGCGCCAGTCGAGCGGCCCGCGGAAGTCGGAGACGAGCGCCACGACCGCCCGCTGCCGCGCGGCCCCCGCGGCCCGTGCGAACGCCGCCGCGAACGACGTCCGTCCCGCCTCCGGCTCGTTCTCCTCGCGCAGTGCCTCGAGCAGCCCGAGCAGCCCCGCCCGGCCCTGCCTGGGCGGCAGGATCTCCTCGTCGCCGCCGAACGACACGACGCCGAGCCGGTTGCCGCGCCGGGTGGCCACGTGCGCGAGCGCGAGCGCGGCGCCCTCCGCCACGTCCGCCTTGCGCCGGTCAGCGGTCCCGAACCGCATCGACGCAGAGGTGTCGAGCACGACCCACGTCGTCAGCACCCGCTCGGCGAGGTGGACGCGCACGTGCGTCACACGCGTGCGCGCCGTCACGTTCCAGTCGATCTGGCGCACGTCGTCGCCCGCCTCGTACGGGCGCACCTGGGCAAGCTCGGTGCCCTGCCCGAGCCGCGTCGACCGGTAGTCGCCGGCGAGCATGCCCTCCACGCGGCGACCGATCGTCAGGTCGAGCGCGCGGAGGAGCGTCCCCGGTAGCGGCCCGGGGCCCGGGCGCGACGGATCGCGCGGCCGTGCCAGCGCGTCGAGGTTCACGCGGCCTGACGGCGTCCGAGGTCGATCTGGGGAACCGGGACGACGGCCAGCACCCGGTCGAGGATCAGGTCCGGGGCCACCTCCTCGGCGAGCGCGCGGTACGAGAGCACCAGCCGGTGGCGGAGCGCGTCCTTCGCGAGCTCGTACACGTCGGTGCCCACGACGTAGTCGCGGCCGCGCATCAGCGCAAGCGCTCGCGCCGCGTTGACGAGGCTGATCGGCCCGCGTGGGCTGGCGCCGTACGAGACGTACTCGGCGATCTCCCCCACGCCGTGCTCGGCCGGCCGCCGCGTTGCGTCGGCGACCGTCACCGCCCAGCTCACGAGCGCCGGGTCGACGTAGACGGCGGCGACCGTCCGCTGGATCTCGAGCAGGTCGTCGATCGTGAGCGTCTGCCGCAGCACCGGCGCGTCGACGAGCGAGCGCTGGACGACGGTCAGCTCGTCGTCGTGCGCCGGGTAGTCCACGAGCACCTTGAGCATGAAGCGGTCGATCTGCGCCTCCGGCAGCGGATACGTGCCTTCCGACTCGATCGGGTTCTGGGTGGCCATGACGAGGAACGGGTCCGGCACCGGGTAGCTCGTGTGGCCGATCGTCACCTGGTGCTCCTGCATGACCTCGAGCAGCGCCGACTGGACCTTCGCCGGAGCGCGGTTGATCTCGTCGGCGAGCAGGAAGTTGCAGAACACCGGGCCTAGCTCGGTGTCGAACGAGCCGCTGTCGGCCCGGTAGATCCGCGTGCCGACGAGGTCTGACGGGACGAGATCGGGCGTGAACTGGATGCGGTTGAACGTGCCGCCGAGCACGCCGGCGGTCGTCTTGATCGTCAGCGTCTTGGCGAGGCCCGGCACGCCCTCGATGAGCAGGTGCCCGCCCGAGAGCAGGCAGACGAGCACGCGCTCGAGCATCGCCTCCTGCCCGGCGATCACGCGCCGGATCTCGAACAGCGCCTCCTCGAGGCGGTCGTGGACGGTGGGGCGCTCCGGCTGGGTCGGGTCGGGCTCGCGCGTGGCCACGTCGCTCCTTCGGCTCGTTTTATCGGTGGCAGCGGCCTCCGCAGGCCGCGGTTCTGGCCCGATGAGAGCACAAGGAGCCTAAGAGCGGAGTGAAAGTTCAATCCGGCGGCCGTCGACCGGGGTACCCTGCGGCGTGGTGAACGCCGTGAGTATGCGCCGGCGCTTAGGAGGGCTTGGCGAAACACGCTCTGAGCCGCCGCGGCGCGCTGGACGTCCCGATGCGTCGTCCTCAGTCGCGCGCGTATGGCACGCACGCGAACGCCCCCTGCGTCCTCGCCAATCCCCCCTGGACGAACGCCTCGCCTGGACGCTCGTCGCACCGCTACTCGCGCTCGCCTCGCTCGCAGGCCACCAGGCCGGGTATCGCATCGCCGTTCCGAACGCGGCGGCGCGCGCCGATGCGCTCGCGCACGACGGCCACGGCTACTTCGCGCTCCTGCCGCTCGTCACCGGCGCGCTCGTCGCGCTGACGGTGCTCGCGCTCGCCGCGCGTGCGCGCGGGGCCGGCCGCTCGGCGCTGCCGCTGTGGCTTGCCGCCGCGCTCCCGCCGCTCGGCTTCGTCGTCCAGGAGACGCTCGAGCGCCTGCTCGGAACGCACCACTCCGGTCTCCACGCGATGGTCACGGAGCCGGCGTTCCTCGCAGGGCTGGCGTGCCAGCTGCCGTTCGCGGTCCTGGCGCTGCTCCTGGCCCGCCGCCTCCAACGCTTTGCCGACACCGTCGCGCTCGCGCGGCGCCGCTTCTCCTGGCCCGCTCCGGCCGAGCACCGGCCGCGTGCGGACGTGATCCTGCTCCGGCAGCGGCCGCTCGCGCTCGCGCGCAGCGGTCGCGGCCCGCCCACTCGCTCGCGCTAGCCGCCCACGGCCGGCCGCACCGAAGGGCCGGGAACGACGAAGAAGAGCGAGCCATGACTCCAAGCAGGTCGATAGGGGCTGCGCTCGCAGCCCTCACGCTTGCGCTCATGCTGCCGGCGGCAGCGAGCGCGCACGCCATCCTGCTGCGGACCGACCCGTCGAACGACAGCGTCGTGCAGCAGCAGCCACGTACGGTCACGCTCCGGTTCAACGAGCCGGTCGAGAGCGCGTTCGGAGCGATCCGCGTGTACGACTCGTCCGCGCGGCGGTTCGACAACGGCGAGGTGACGCGGCCCGACGACAGGACGGTCGCGACGGGGATCGACGGCCCGCTCGAGCCGGGCACCTACACGGTGACCTGGCGGGTGATCTCGGCCGACTCGCACCCCGTGCACGGCGCCTTCGTCTTCCACTACAAGAAGGCGGGCGTCAAGCCGGGCGGGATCGCCGCGTCGCTGAACCTCGATCCGCCGAAGAGCGTGCAGGTGGGGCTCGACGTCGCCCGCTTCCTGGACTTCGCGCTGCTGCTCCTGCTCGCGGGCGGCGCGGGGGCGCTCCTGTGGGCGCTCGCGTCGGCACCGGCACCGGTGCGGCGGCGGCTCGGGACGGTGCTCGTGGGGGCAGCGGTCGGCCTCGCGGTCGTGGCGCTCGCCGGGATCGTCTTCGAGGGCGGCGTCGCGGGTGGCTTCTCGCTCGGCGACTCGCTGCGCTGGTCGGTCTTCCACGGCGTGCTCGAGACGCGCTTCGGGAAGATCTGGCTCGCCCAGGCGTTCTTCGCAGCCGTGCTCGCGGGCCTGGCGCTCCTCGTGCGCCAGCGCGGCGACCGCTGGGCCGCGTACCTGACGGCCGGGCTCGCGATCGCGCTGCTCGCCACTCCGGGGCTCGCCGGGCACGCGCACACGGCCGGTGGCGTGGCGCTGGTGGCGGACGTGGTTCATCTGGCCGCCGGCGCGGCCTGGACGGGCGGCCTGCTCTTCCTGATGCTGGCGCTGATCTGGGCGGCCGAGGAGCGCTGGCCGCTGGCGTCGAGGGCGGTGCCGCGCTTCTCGAACCTGGCGGTCGTGTCGGTCGTCGCGCTCATCGGCGCGGGGACGATCAACGCGTACCTCGAGGTCAAGGCGTGGCGGGGCCTGTGGGACACGACCTACGGCCTGCTCCTGCTCACCAAGATCGCGCTCGTCGTGCCGCTGCTCGCGCTCGGCGCCTACAACAACCGCTTCGCGGTGCCCCGCCTCCGCGCGGGCATCGCGTCGGTGATCGAGCAGCGCCGCTTCCTGCGGACGGCGGGCGTCGAGGTCGCGATCATGGTCTCGATCGTCGCGGTCACGGCCGTGCTCGTCTCGGAGGCGCCGGCGAAGGCGTTTGTCGCGCCGACGGGGCCAGTGGCGGTCGAGAAGCCGCTCGGCCCGCTCGACCTGAACCTCGTCGTCGACCCGGCCAAGGCCGGGCGCAACGCGATCCACCTCTACTTGCTGAAGGCAAACGGCCAGCCGGCGACGGTCGCTGAGACGAATCTCTCCGCGTCGCTGCCGAGCCGGCGGATCGGCCCACTGCGCTTCAAGGCGCAGCGGCTCGCGCCGGGGCACTACGTCGTGTACGGCGCGCACCTGGCGATCCCCGGCGACTGGCAGCTGCGCATCGACGCGCGGCAGGGCCAGTTCGCGGCCTATTCAACGACGCTATCGATTCGAGTCCGGGAGGGCTAAATGACTCGCAAGACCATTGCCGTTCTCGTCGCCGCCGTCGCGCTCGTGGCGGTTCCCGCCGCCTGGGGCCACGTGACGGTCAACCCGAACCAGGTGCCGGCGGGGAGCGAATCCCGCTTCGACGTTCGCGTCCCCAACGAGGAGGAGAGCGCCGACACGACCAAGGTGACCGTCCAGTTCCCCGAAGGCGTGAACTTCGTGAGCTTCCAGCCGAAGCCGGGCTGGACGCGCACGGTGACGATGAAGAAGCTGGCCAAGCCCGTGACGTCCGACGACGGAACCGTGACCGAGCGCGTTGCGACCGTCACATGGTCCGGCGGCAAGATCGCGCCGGGCGAGTTCGACGAGTTCGGGTTCAGCGCGTCGGTGCCGGACACGGAGGGGACTGTGCTTGTCTTCCCGACCGTGCAGACCTACTCGGACGGAAAGATTGTGCGCTGGATCGGCGACGCGAGTGCGGACGAGCCGGCGCCACGTGTCACGCTGACGGCCGCCGAGTCGGCCGACCACATGACGACGACGACCGCTGCCGCCTCATCGTCGGACAGCTCCGACAACAGCCGCGCGAACGTCGCGCTCGTGCTCGGCGCTGCCGGCCTCGCCGCCGGCATCGCTGCGCTCGGCTTCATGGTCGCAGGGAGGCGCCGCGGGTGAGAAGCGCGTTCCTCGTCGTCCTGTGCGCGCTCGTCGCCGTTCCGGCGGCGAGCGCGCACCTGGGCGGGCCCAAGGGCTTCAAGTCGACCGTGACGAGCCTGACGCCCGCCGCGTCGGGCATCAAGGCGATCATGCTGGGCGGAGACGACCGCATGGTCCTGCACAACGACAGCGGCAAGGTGCTCGTCATCGAGGGCTACTCGGGCGAGCCGTACCTGCGGTTCTCGCCCGATGCCGTCTACATGAACGACAACTCGCCGGCCGTGTACCTCAACTCGGACCGGTACGCGAACGTGCAGGTGCCGCCTACGGCGACCGCCAAGGCGAAGCCGCAATGGGAGAAGATCCTTCCCGGACATGCCTTCACGTGGCACGACCACCGCGTGCACTGGATGAGCCCGATCCTGCCGCCGACCGTCCAGCAGGACCCGAAGGCGACCCACCACATCTTCAACTGGACGATCCCGGCGACCCTTGACGGCAAGCCGCTCAAGATCCACGGGACGCTCACCTACGTGCCGCCGGCGTCGTCGTCGTCGAGCCCGCGCTGGTGGCTGCTCGCCGTGCTGCTGACCCTCGCCCTCGTCGGGGGCGCCGCCGCATTCTTCCTGTACCGCCGCCAGCCGGCCACGCCGCGGGCCGCATGACCGCGATCGCCTCCGTCGCCGCGGGCGTGCGGGCGCGGCCCGTGGCCGCACACCTCACGCTGATGGGCACGGTCGCCTTCAGCGTCGGCGTGCACGCCGGCCTGGTGGCGGCCCACTGGGAGGCGACGCCGCTGCTCGGCGCGTCGTTCGCGGCGTCGGCGGTGCTCCTGACCGTGCTCGGCGTCGCGCTCGCCATGTACCCGGCCAGCGTGTGGCCGCCGCGAGCGATCGCGGCCACGTTCTTCGCCCAGATCCTCGCCTACTTCGCGTTCACGGAGCGCATCGTCGACCCACTCGGACTCGCCACCAAGGTCGTGGAGACGGTCGGCATCGTCGTCGCACTGACGATGACGCCGACGGTAGAGCTCGAGGAGGAGCGGAGCTCCTTCGCCCCCGTCTACGTGCTGTTGCTCGCCTTCGTCGCCCTCGTCGCGCTCCACTCCTCCGGGCACCACCACCACTAACGCTCAGCCGGCGACGACGTCGTGGAGCGTCTCGTCGCCCAGCTCCTTGCCGTCCGCGTCGTAGGAGCGGACCCGCACCTTCAGCGACGACGTGTCCGTGTCGATGCCGTCCGACGTGCTGATCCGTACCGGGTACGGGTCCGACGCGTCGTAGATCTCCCGGAAGTGGTCGTGGTCGACAACGAGCCACTCTGCGTGCGGTGCCGGGTTCACGAAGGCGTAGGCGAGCGTGCTCCCGGCGCGCGTACGGCAATTCGTGATGCTGAGGCGACTATCCGAGACCCTGCCGCCGAACTGCCAGCGGCCGACGCCTCCGCTGCACCACGCGCCCCGCGGCTCGAGCGCCTTCGGGGCGCCGTCGCACGCAACGATCTGTCGGCGATCGGCCGTCGCGAACGTGAACGTTCGGCCCTCCGAAGTAACCCGCTCAACCCCGACGAGCGGCGCCCCGCCGGGCACGTGCGCGAGACAATCAACGTATGGCTTCTGCTCGAGGTCGAGCCCGCGCACCAGGCGCGTGCCCGCCACGACAGCTCCGTCGATGCCAGACAACTGCGTGGGCACGGGCGCCGGCACGGAGCCGTCGCTCAGCCGCTTCGGCGGGTCGAGGCCGCCCGAACCGCCGCAGGCCCCCGCCGCGAGCACGACGAGCGCGGCGGCAGCACACCGCCGCGCTCGTTGTCGAACCGTCAGCCGTCCCACCCGAGCCGTCGCACACCTCCGTAAGCGGAGCCGCCACGATATGTCCGAGTCCAGATGTTGACGCCGTAGTCCTCGCCCTTTGCCTCGATGATCTGGTCGCTTCCGTCCGCGTTCCGCGCGTAGATCATCCCGATGTGATTGGGGCTGGCGAGCGCGTCCATCCGGATCAGCCCACTCTTGGGATACGTAACGTTTGGGGCGCCGGCGCCGGCCTGGAATCGCCCAGAGCTGTACGGGCCGTGGATGTTGCGCAGCATGTTCCACTGCCACGCCCCCTGGTTGTTCTCGTCCTCGTCTTCGCGCCAGACCTTGAACGTGAACCCCGAGCAGTCCGGCCCTTCGCCGCGCGTGTTCGGATCTGACTTGGGGTCGCCCGGCGAGTCGTCGTTGTCGTTGTCGTTCCAGCAGCCGCCGTTCCACTGGTAGCCCTCGTATCGGGCGCGCAGCGCGACCACGATCGAGCCGTCGCGCGTGAAGTAGTTCGTGTACTGCGGCGGGTTGGTGTTGCAGTACGCGCCCGTGAAGTTCGTGTGGTAGGCCCAGGCCGCTCCGGCCGCGGCGAGCGCTGTCGCCAGCGCCGCCGTGAACGCGAGCGCCGAGCCGTGCCTGCGTCGCAGCATCAGCGCACCTCCAGGTCGAAGCGGTCGATCGAGACGCCGTCAGGGGTCGAGCCGAGCCGGTAGACGCTCGAGCCCGCCAACCGGAACCGCGACAGCGGCGCCGTCTCCGCCCAGTCGGCGGACGCCACCGAGAACGTGCCGTCCAGACCACGCGCGGCCAGCCGCGCGACCGTGAACTCGCTGCGGTCGTCGGTGTAGGAGCGCACCACCAGCACCACGCCGTCGGCGTACGGCTCGGCCAACTGGATCTCGCCGAGCGGCGTCGAGCTGTGGACCCGCCACGCGCGTACGACACCGCCGGCGCCGACCAGCGCGATCCGCGCCTCATCTCCCTCGCGCAGCACGACGACGTCCCGCGTCGCTGACACGGGCCGAGCCGACTCGGCGGCCCGCTCCTGCGCGCGAGCGCCGAGCGCCGAGCCGTGCTCGACCGCCGGGACCCACTGCTCCGACGGAAGCTCCTTCACCACCGGCCCGGCGGGCCCGATGCGCACCTGGGAGGCGGTGCGGTCGGCGAGCGGGACGACCCGCTCCTGCGAGCCTCGCGGCGCGAATGCGCGCAGCAGTGGCGCGCCGCGCCCTGCCGTCTCGAGCACCCAGAGGTCGCCGCCGCGATCGACGGCGAGATCGGCGAGCGTGCCGTTCACCGCGAGCGGCACCGCCGACGGCGCCGTCGCGCCCGGCCGCAGCTCGAGCGCCCGGCGATGCACCTGGTCGAGAAGCGTGACTGTCCCGTCCGCAGCAACGGCGAACGCGCCAGGCCCGATCGGCGTCGAGCCCGGGCCACCTTCGAGCCCCGCCTCGGCCGGCCCGTCGCCCCAGCGCGCCTCCAACACGTGCTTCGAGGGAAGGCGCGGAGCCCCGAACCTGTGCGCGCCGAGGTCGACGTCGACCGCCGCCGCAGCGCGGTAGGTCCGTTGCGGCGCGGATGCGCCGCCCGGCGGCAGCGTCGTCGTGACCCCGTTCACGCGGTTGCGCAGAACGGCGTAGTAGGAGAAGCCCGCCGGCGAGGACGCGATCGCGTCCGGGAGCCTCACGAAGTAGCGCCCTTCGCTCGCCTTGCGGTCGAGCTGGAGCGGGAAGGCGCGGAACGGGCCGGAGCTGCTCGCTCGTGCGTACACGGTGCCCCCGCCGTCGCACGCATCCGTGGCGGCACCCTCCGGTGGCGGGCAGTAGACGTCGTAGCGCAGCGTCACGGCCTCACCGGGGACGGTTATCAGCGGCGGCACGTGGGTCGCGTCGATCAACCGCGCGGGATCGAGGCTCGGAAGCGGGTTGGCGTCCCCCGACGCCCCGCGCGCGAGCCCGAAGAGCAGGGAGCCGCCGAGCGCAATGCCGAGCGCCAGACCGGCCACGCCAGCGAGCGCGCCACGGAGCCTGGAGCGCCTCGAAAGGCGCATGCTTTCCATCCTCTCCTCCTTTCGTTCGACCGCGGGGCGCGCGCCGGGCGGACTCGTCTTTCGTTGTCACAAGAGTAAACGGAGGTCTCCGCGACCGCCAGTCGCTCTTGCAGCCATGTCCGCGCAGGACGAGCCCGCCGCGGTTCAATGGTCAGGTGGGGCCCGATCTGGACGAAAGCCCGCGCCAGCGCGCCGAACGCGAGGCCGTGGAGCGCGCCGCAGCGGACTCGCCGTTGCGCGGCCGGCCGCTCCCCAGCCGCGTCCGGCTCGAGCGGCCGACGCTCGAGCGCTACCTCCGCGCCGCGGGCGGCCCGATGCTCTACATGCGCCGCCTGCGCCAGATCGAGGAGGGGACACGCCGCCACGAGCAGGCGCTCGCAGAGCGCCGGCAGGACCTCGCCGCCGAAGTGCCCCCGGCCGCGCTCGCAGACGCCTGGCGCGCGGAGGCAAAGACGTGGGACTTCGCCGACGTCAACCGCCTGATCGGGCAGCACAACCGCTGGTACCCGGTCGAGGCGCAGCTGCCCATGGACCCGCGCACCGGCGACTACGCGCTTGTCGGCGGCCAGCCGTACATCCGCAGGCCGCTCGATGCCGCGTGGATCCTCGAGCGCTTCCCGGCGCCTGTTCAGACTCTGTAAACCCTGGTTATCAGGGCAACAACGGCGGGAAGGGGTCGTCAGACCACGTAGACGACGTCCCCGTCCAGAGGAGCCTGCCCGTGAAGCGAATCGCCGCCGTCCTTGCCCTGCTCGCCTCGACCGTCGCCGCCGGCGCGACTGCGCAGTCCGCCCAGCCCGCGCGGCACATGCTCGTCGGCATCTTTGACGAAGCCGAAACGCTTGGCAACACCGATACCGCCTTCCCGATGCTGAAGAGCCTGCGCACGCAGGTCGTGCGCGTGACGATGTACTGGGGAGGCAAGGGCGGCGTCGCCGGCAAGAGGCGGCCCGCCCATCCGAGGTATCCGGACGACCCGGCGTACAACTGGGGCGCGTACGACAACATGGTGCGCGCGGCGGCCCAGAACAAGATCAAGGTTCTGTTCTCGATCTGGGGCACGCCGGGGTGGGCGAACCGCAAGACGGGCTTGAACCACGCTCCGAGGCTCTCGCGCGACCTGCGCAATTTCGCGTACGCGGCCGCCAAGCGCTACAGCGGCACCTTCGTGCCGGACGACGGCAACCCCGACACGGTCGACCTGCGGCTGCCGGCAGTGCGCCTCTGGCTCGTCTGGAACGAGCCCGGCAACCCGATCTTCCTGAAGCCGCAGTACAGACACGTCGGCAAGGGCAAGAAGCGCCACTGGGTCGCGCAGAGCCCGCGTACCTACGCGCACCTGTGCGCCGCCGTCTAGACGGGCGTCCACTCGACCCTGCTCCGCCACGAGAAAGTCGGCTGCGGCGCAACCGGGCCGCGCGGCAACAACAACCCGCACTCGAAGCGCGCGTCGATCGGCCCGCTCCCTTCCTGCGCGGCGTCAAGAACGCAAAGCTCAAGAAGTTCGACGCCTGGGCGCACCATCCGTACTACGGACATCCGAGCGAGAAGCCGACGTCGAAGCCGACCTCGAACCGTGGCAAGCGCGGCCGGATTGCGCCGCCCATCCTGCTGGGCAACATCGACGAGCTGATCAAGGATGTCACCCGCCTCTACGGCAGGAAGCGCATCTGGATCACCGAGTACGGCTACCAGACAAGGCCGCCGGACAGCGCCTTCGGCGTCAGCTACGCCCACCAGGCGAAGTACCTGCGCCAGGCCTACGCGATCGCCCGCAAGAACCCGCGCATCGACATGATGCTCTGGTTCCTGCTGAAGGACGAGCAGCGGCTCGGCGGCTGGCAGTCCGGGCTCCTCGACGTTCGGCCGGCAAGAAGAAGCCTGCGTTCAACGCCTTCCGAGGCTCCCGCACTAGCTTCAGATCCGCAGAAACTGCACGGTGTCTCCCGCGGCGAGCTCGCCCTCGCCGCGGGGGACGAGCACCAGTGCGTCGGCCTCGGCGGCCCGCGCGATCATGTGCGACTCCTGGCCGAGCACGGGCACGAGCGTCGCGCCCTCTCGGCGCGCCCGGACGAGGTCGTCCCGCGCGGCGTTCGCGCCGCACCGTCGCGCCCAGCGTCCCGGGCTCGAACGGCGGCGCGGGCGAACGGTGGCCCTGCAGCGCGAGCAGCGCCGGCCGCACGAACAGCTCGAAGCAGACGAGCGACGACACCGGGTTGCCGGGCAGGCCGAAGACGAGCGTGTTCCCGCGGACGCCGAACCAGAGCGGCTTGCCCGGGCGCATGGCGATCCGCCAGAACACCTCCTCGACGCCCAGCTCCACGCCGACTCCGCGCACGAGGTCGTGCGGGCCGACCGAGACGCCGCCCGAGGTGACGAGGACGTCGCGCGCCGAGCCCTCGGCGCAACGCATCCCGGTGTGCCGCCTCATCGTCGGCGACCGCCTGCAGCTGCTCCGGCTCCCCGCCTGCCGAGCGCACGAGCGCAGCCAGCATCGGCCCGTTCGCGTCGTAGATCTGGCCAGGCTCCAGCTCGCTCCCGGCGGGCGCAGTTCCGTGCCAGTCGTGAGCACGGCCACCCGCGGGCGGCGCGCCACAGTGAGCTGCGCCGCGCCGCCGGCGGCGAGCGCCGCGATGTGCGCCGCACCGAGCAGCACGCCCGCGTCGACGACCGTCTCGCCCCTGCCGCAGATCGCCGCCACGGGGCCGCACGTGCGCACCGGCGGCCACCGCCTCGGCGACGTGCAGGATGCCGTCCGTCTCCGAGACGATCTCGATCGGAACGACCGCGTCGGCGGCCGCGGGAACCGCGCCGCCCGTGGCGATCGCCATCGCTTCGCCCGCCTGCAGCGGCCGGCTAGCGGGACGGCCCGCGGCGATGCGCTCGACGACCGGGAGCTCGCCCGGCGTGTCGGCCGCGCGCAGCGTGTAGCCGTCCATCGCCGAGCTGTCGAAGGGCGGTAGGTCGACTGCCGATCGCGCCGCTTCGGCGAGCACGCGCCCGGCCGCGTCGGTGACGTCCACCGTCTCGGTCTCGAGCGGCCGTGCGCGCTCGAGGACGCGGCGCAGGGCCTCGCCGATCGGGAGCAGGTCGGCCACGGTCAGCTCTGGCGGCGGCCCGAGACGGCAGCGAGGGCGCCGAGCCCGACCAGGATCGTCCCGGAGGCGTAGCGGGAGACGCTGGCGGCACGCCGGTTGCCGCGGAGCCGGGACGCGAGCGTCCCTGCGGCAAGCGCGTAGGCGCCGTCGCTCAGCAGGCCGAGCAGCATGAAGGTCACGCCGAGCAGCAGGATCTGGAGCCCGACCGAGCCCGCGTCCGTATCGACGAACTGCGGCAGGAACGCGAAGAAGAACAGCGCCGTCTTCGGGTTCAGGATCTGGACGGTCGCGCCGCGCATGAGCCGGCGGCGTGCATCCAGCTCCATCGCCTGCGGCTCGTCGCCCGTCGCGGCCGAGCAGCGTGCGGACGCCGAGGAAGACGAGGTACGCGGCGCCCGCGTACCTGACCGCATCGTAGGCACGCGCCGACGAGACGAGCAGCGACGAGAGCCCGACCGCCGCCGCGGCCACGTGCACGAGCGTGCCGCAGTGAACCCCGAGCGTCGAGACGAGCCCGGCGCGCCGGCCGCCCTCGATGCTCTGCGAGACGACGTAGAGCACGGCCGGCCCGGGCACGGCCAGCAGCGCGAGCGCGGCGAGGACGAACAGGCCGTAGAGCGCAGGATCCGGCACGTCCGATTCGTACCACGCGGAGCCGCGCAGCCGATTCGCTCCTGGCTCCTGCGACATGGCCGCCCGGGACGAGCCCGCCGGGGCCGGCCGCTTGCCTCCCTCCGGTCACGACCCTATTCCGGAAGAACGCACGCGTGGGTGACGAAGCAGTGCCGAAAGCGTCACGGTCTGACGCCGGCGCTAGGTTTCGCTCCGTGGCCGTGCTGATCACGCATGCGGAGCGCGGCTCGGAGGACTTCACGCGCCGCCGGGAGCGCATGAGCGCGCTCGTCGACGAGCTTCGAGAGCGCTCGGCGCAGGTCGCGGCGGGCGGCGGCGAGAAAGCGCTCGAGCGGCACCGCTCGCGCGGCAAGCTGCCGGTCCGCGAGCGGGTCGACCGGCTCCTCGACCCGGGCACCGCCTTCCTCGAGCTCGGCGCGCTCGCCGCGTGGGACGTCTACGACGGCCAGGCGCCCGGAGCCGGGATGGTCACCGGGATCGGCGTGGTCGAGGGCCAGGAATGCGTGATCGTCGCCAACGACGCGACGGTCAAGGGCGGCTCCTACTTCCCGCTGACGGTCAAGAAGCACCTGCGCGCCCAGGAGGTGGCGGAGCAGAACCACCTGCCGTGCATCTACCTCGTCGACTCGGGCGGCGCCTTCCTGCCGCTCCAGGCCGAGGTGTTCCCCGACCGCGAGCACTTCGGGCGGATCTTCTACAACCAGGCGCGGCTCTCGGCCCAGGGCATCCCGCAGATCGCCGCCGTGATGGGCTCGTGCACCGCGGGCGGCGCCTACGTTCCGGCGATGAGCGACGAGACCGTCATCGTGCGCGGCACGGGGACGATCTTCATCGGCGGGCCGCCGCTCGTGAAGGCGGCGACCGGCCAGGACGTGACCGCCGAGGAGCTGGGCGGCGCGGACGTCCACGCGCGCCGCTCGGGCGTCGCCGACCATTACGCCGACGTCCGACGACCACGCGCTGGCGCTCGTGCGGCAGATCGTCCGCAACCTGCACCGCACGAAGGACGCGCCCTGGGACGTCGCCGAGCCGGAGCCGCCGGTCGCCGACCCGGACGAGCTGTACGGGCTCATCCCGGACGACTTCCGCCAGCCGTTCGATCCGCGCGAGGTGATCGCGCGGATCGTGGACGGCTCGCGCTTCGACGAGTTCAAGGCGCTCTACGGCGAGACGCTCGTCACCGGCTTCGCGCGGATCGAGGGCTACCCGGTCGGGATCCTCGCCTCGAACGGCGTGCTGTTCGCCGAGTCGGCGCAGAAGGGCGCGCACTTCATCGAGCTCTGCTGCAAGCGGAAGATCCCGCTCGTCTTCCTGCAGAACATCACGGGCTTCATGGTCGGCGTCGAGTACGAGGCAGGCGGGATCGCGCGCGACGGCGCGAAGCTCGTCACCGCGGTCGCCTGCGCGGAGGTGCCGAAGTTCACGGTCGTGATCGGCGGCTCGTTCGGCGCCGGCAACTACGGCATGTGCGGACGCGCCTACGGGCCACGGCAGCTGTGGATGTGGCCGAACGCCCGCATCTCCGTGATGGGCGGCGAGCAGGCGGCGACCGTGCTGACGATGGTCGGCGACGCCGACCCGGACGAGATCCGCGCCAAGTACGAGGCGGAGGGCAACCCGTACTACTCGACCGCTCGCCTGTGGGACGACGGGATCATCGACCCGCTCGACACGCGCCGCGTGCTCGCGCTCGGGATCTCCGCCGCGCTGAACGCTCCTATCCCTGAGACCACGTTCGGCGTCTTCAGGATGTAAACCAGGGTCTGTCCCCAGGTGTATCGGGGGCTGACCCACAAGCGGACTCTCGATGTTTCCTGAATCGGCGTGGTGCGACGTGCGCTTGCATCAGCGCGATGCAACCAGGGTCGGGGTGTATCGGGACTGACCCACAGAGGGTGACTCGATGTAAGCCGGTGCGTCCTCGTGGGTCTGTCCCAGGTGTATCGGGGGCTGACCCACACAGGGCGACTCGATGTAAACGGGTGTGCGCCGATGATTTTGGGTCTGTCCCGCTGTAAGCGGGGCTGACCCGAGCGCCTAGAAGCGCCGAGCCGCCCCGACTCCAGCAATGCTTGGGTCAGCCCCCGAAACACCCCGGGGACAGACCCAAGGAGGAAGCGCATGGCATACGACGTCGTCGATGTGAGCGAGCTGGAGGGCGAAGGCCCCGGCGGGATGGTGCGCAAGACGCGGCGGGCGCTGAACGCCAACGCGTTCGGGTTCAACTACTTCACGTTCCCGCCGGATCAGCAGGGGCGCGAGCACGACCACTCCGAGAACGGCCACGAGGAGGTCTACTTCACGGTCAAGGGCTCGGGCGTGATGACGATTGACGGCTCAGACGTCGAGATGAAGCCGGGACGGTTCATCCGCGTCGATCCCGGCTCTACTCGGATGCCTACGTCCGGGCCGGACGGCCTCGAGTTCGTGACCTTCGGCGGTCCGCAGCAGGGCGCGTACGAACCGCCGTCCTGGGGTTAGGGTCTCGCACCATGACGACAACTCTTGAGCTCACCGAGGAAGAGCTGACGCTGCTGCGCGCGGCTCTCCACTCCTACCTGGACGACTTCGGGCACGAGGAGGCCGACGTGCTCCGGCGCATCAAGGAGCTGCTCGCGAAGCTGCCGCCCGCGTAGTGCTGCTCCGCTTCGTCCTCTGGAACCTGGCCGACTCGCAGACGACCATCGCCGAGCTGCGCCGCTACCTGCGCGACGAGTCCGTCGACGCGTTCGAGGACGTGCCCGGCCTGCGCTTCAAGGCCTGGATCTCCGACGAGGTCACCGACCGCTGGGGCGCGGTCTACCTCTGGGAGTCGCGCGAGGCTGCCCAGCAGGAGCTGCCGAGCCGCGCGCGCGAGCTGATCGGCAAGGAGCCGGACATCGGCGAGGAGTTCGACGTCGAGGCGACCATCGAGGGCGACTTCGCCTTCGAGCAGCTCTCGCGTCTGGGCCTTGCTTTCGAGGACGAGGACGACCTCTAGTCAGTACCGTCTAGCAGTATGCCGTTGACACGGGGAGCAGAACGCGGGACGGGCGCCGCACTGGCGGTCGACCTCGTCAACACGTGGGACGAGCTCCACACGCCGAAGGACCTGATCGAGGACCTGGCCGACGTCCGCTACCTGCTCGAGTGGCACGGGCTGACGGGCGCTGCGCAGGCGGCCCGCGAGCCGGACGTCCAGCGGCTGCGCGACCTCCGCGCCCGCTTCGACGCGGTATTCGAGGCGACCGACGAGGACGAGGCTGCGTCGCGGCTCAACGACCTCGTGCGCGAGTACGGCCGCCCGCCCCAGCTCGAGCGCGTGCAGGCCGGCTGGCGCCTGCGCTCCTGGCCGGACGAGCGCGAGGGGCTGGACGCGGCCGCGGCGTTCGCGGCCGTCGGCCTCCTCGAGGCGCTCTGCGACCTGGGCTGGAGCCGGTTCGGCCGCTGTGCCGGATCGCCCTGCCGCTGCGCGTTCGTCGACCGAAGCCGCAACCGCAGCCGGCGGTACTGCTGCCAGCTGTGCTCCGACCGCGTCGCCCAAGCGAGCTCGCGGGCCCGCCGGGCGGCGGCGCCCCGCTGAGCGCGGGACGCCGCCGATGCGAGGCCTCCCAGGAGGACGATCTAGGCCAAGGCGTCGCAGGTGGCGGGGAACTGGCTCGGGTCCTGCTGCCCGGTGGACTTCAGGATCTGGAGCGGGACGCCGGTCACAGCGTCGGCGACGTAGACGAACGTGCCGACGTCCGCGAACACCGATCCCTGGCCCGGCACGGTGATGTGGCCATCGTTGCCGTGGATGGTGATCTTGACGGTGCCGGGGCCGTAGGGCTCCTGGATCACCGGGCCGGCAAGCACCGTCGTCGCGGTCTTGCCGTTGGCCGGGTTCGTGTACGTGATGTGGAAGTCGATCGCGTGCACGACGACCTTCCCGTTCGAGTAGACGGTCTGGCGCAACGTCCCGACCGTGTGCGCCTGGAACGGGAACGGGCACAGGCCGGTGAACGTGCTGGTGCGGTCGAGATTCAGCTCGGTGGTGGTCGGCTGGTCGGCCGCCGCGACGGGCGCGAACGCCATCACAGCGGCAGCGGCAAGCAGCGCGAAACCGATCTTCGTCATCGTTCCTCCCTTGTCAGCTACCTCGGTGGCTGACGCGCGTCAGGAGCTAAGACGCCAACGGTACTGACGAGTTAGAGGACGACCGTCTCCGGGAACGTCGCGTCCCCCGCGAAGCGCTCGAGCCGGTAGGGGGCGAGGTCGACGGGCGGCTCGTCGCCCACCAGCTCTGCCGCCACGGCTGCCCCCACGCCGGGCGCCTGCATGAAGCCGTGCCCCGAGAAGCCGGCCGCCACGTAGATGCCGTCGCCGACCGGGCCGATGATCGGGTGGACGTCGGGCGTCATGTCGTAGAGACCTGCCCAGGCGCGCACGACCGGCACTCCGGCCGCCGCCGGATACCGCCGTGCGGCCCGCTCGCGCCATTGCTCGACCAGCGGCTCGTCGACCGACGCGTTCAGGCCCCAGCGCGGCGCCGGTTCCGTCATCGCAAGACGCAGCCGGTCGGGGCCGACGCGCCGGAAATGGAAGGTCGTGTCGCCCTCGATCGTCATCGGCAAGTCTGCGGGCACGCCCTGGACGGGGCCGATGTCGGCCAGCTGGCGGACGAGCGGCCGGATCGGCAGGTCGACGCCGCGTGTCGCGGCGAGCTCGGGCGAGTGCGCGCCGCAGGCGATCACAAGCGTGTGCGCCGCGAGCTCCTCCGCGTCCACCCCTTCGCGCACATCCACCCCACGCTCGGCGGCGCGGCGCACCAGCTCATGCGTGATCGCGGCCGGGTCGGCGATGCCGTCCTCACGGCAGATGACCGCGCCGAGCACGTCGTCGACCGCCAGCCCGTCGACGAAGGAGGGGTCGACCGCCTCGACCGGCACACCGAGCTCGCGCTGCGCCGCGGCGCGCTGCTCCAGCTCGTGCAACCCATCCTCGGTCGTCGCGAGGAACAGGTACCCGACCTGCTCGAAGAGCGGCTCGCCGAGCTCCTCGAAGAGCCGCACGCTCGCCCGCGCAAGGCGCACCTCCGCCTCGGTCGAGAACTGCTGGCGCACGCCGCCCATCGCCCTGCCGGTGGCCCCGCCCGCGATCGACTCGCGCTCGGCCAGGACGACTCCGTCGACACCGCGCAGGGCGAGGTGGTACGCGATGCTCGCGCCGACCGCGCCGGCGCCGGCTACGACGATGCGAGCCATGCGTCCAGCGAGCGCCGCTCGTCCTGGGTGAGCGGGCGAAGCGGCGCGCGCACGTCCTCGCGGATCGGCACGCCCTTGCTCGCCACGATGCGCTTCAACGCCGCGTGACGCGGATACGCCTCGACTGCGGCGCGCAGCCCGGCCATGCCGGCCGCCTCGGTGCCGGTCGGATCGGCGACCGCGGCGGCGACGCGCTCCGGAAAGGCGGAGGCGAGCGCCGAGACAGCGCCCACCGCGCCCGCCCCCATGCCCTGCCCGATCAGCGCCTCCGGGCCGACGAAGACGTCGAGCCCTTCGATCAGGTACGGCGAGAACGCGTCCCAGGGCGCATCGGAGACCTTCAGGCCGACGAGGTTCGGCACGCGCTCGCGGAGCTCGAGGACGACCGCGGGCGGCACCGGGTAGCCGGAGGCCGCCGCGAACTCGTAGACGTAGAACGGCAGCGGCTCGGCGGCGTGCGCAGCCGCCGTGAAGTGCGCGATCAGCGCGCGCTCGTCGAGCCGGAAATAGGGCGGCGCGATCACCGCGACCGCCGCGGCGCCCGCCTCGCCCGCACCCGTCGCGAGCCGCACGGTCGTCGCCGTCGTCTGCGCACCGCAGTGCGCGATGACCGTCAGGCCTGCGCGCGCGAAGAGCTCGCACCGAGCGCAGCCGCTCGTCCGGATCAAGCGAGATGCCCTCCCCGGTCGTCCCGCCGGCCAGGATCCCGCCGACCCCGCCTGCGAGCAGGAACGCGGCGTACGGCTCGAACGCGTCCTCGTCGAGGCGGGCGCCGCCGTCACGAAGCGGCGTGAGCGCGGCGGCGAGCGCACCGCGCAGGGGGACGGAGCCGGGCGGGGCCACGGCCCGCAAGCGTAGGCGAGGGCGCGGCGGCGCGCCCTGCGTAAGCTCCCGCGCGATGGCGGGGCTGCGGATCGAGCGCGACGGGGCGGTGCTGCGCGTCACGATCGCGAAGCCGGAGCGGCGGAACGCGTTCGACGCGGAGCTGATCCGCGAGCTCGCCGAGGCGTTCGCCGACGTCGGCGACGCGCGCGCGGTCGTGCTCGCCGGCGACGGGCCTGCGTTCTGTGCGGGCGCGGACGTCGAGTGGCAGCGCTCATCCATCGACCTGACCTACGAGGAGAACGTCGAGGACGCGCTGCGCCTGTACCGGATGATGGAGGCGATCGACAGCTGCCCCGCACCGCTCGTCGTGCGCGCGCACGGCTACGTGCTCGGCGGCGGCTCCGGGCTGGTCGCCTGCGCGGACGTCGCGGTCGCGGCCGAGGACGCGGTCTTCGGCTTCTCGGAGGTGAAGCTCGGGATCATCCCGGCGGTCATCTCGCCGTTCGTGCTGCCGCGGATCGGCGCCCATGCGCGGCGCTACTTCCTCACCGGCGAGCGCTTCGACGCGCAGACGGCGCTCCACATCGGGCTCGTCGACGAGGTGACCGCCGACCCCGACGCCGCCGTCGAGCGCGTCCTCGGCGAGCTTGCCACCGCAGGCCCGGAAGCGGCGCGCGCCGCGAAGCGCCTCGTGCGCGTGGGGCCGCGCGACGAGGCGACGACCGAGGTCGCGGCCGGCCTGCGCGCCGGCGCCGAGGGCCAGGAGGGCCTCCGCGCCTTCCTCGAGAAGCGCCCGGCGGCCTGGCGCACGTAGGTGGCTGGCTCGATCCGCAAGCTGCTCGTGGCGAACCGCGGCGAGATCGCGGTGCGCATCTTCCGCACCTGCCGCCAGCTCGGGATCGCGACCGTCGCCGTGGCTGCTCCGGACGACCGCGGCGCGTTGCACACGCGTGACGCGGACCAGACGGTCGAGGTCGCGAACTACCTCCATTCGGAGGAGCACATCCGGGCGGCGAAGACCGTGGGCGCCGACGCGATCCACCCTGGATACGGCTTCCTGGCCGAAAGCCCCGCGTTCGCCGCCGCGGTCGAGGCCGCGGAGCTCATGTGGGTCGGCCCGGACGCGGAGGCACTGCGGCTCGGCGGCGACAAGATCGAGGCGAAGCGGATCGCGCAGGGGGCGGGCGTCCCGGTCGTGCCGACCGGCGAGCCCGGCGAGATCGGCTTCCCGCTCGTCGTCAAGGCGGCGGCGGGCGGAGGCGGCCGCGGCATGCGCGTGGTGCGCGACCCGGCCGAGCTCGAGGACGCGATCGCCGCCGCGCAGCGCGAGGCGCAGGCCGCGTTCGGCGACGACCGCGTCTTCTGCGAGCGCTACGTCGAGCGGCCGCGCCACGTCGAGATCCAGCTCGCCGCGGGCGCCGAGACGGTCGCGCTGGGCGAGCGCGAGTGCTCGATCCAGCGGCGCCACCAGAAGGTGCTCGAGGAGTCGCCCGCCCTCGACCCCGAGCTGCGCGCACGCATGAGCGACGCGGCCGTTGCCTTCGCGCGCGCGGTCGGCTACCGCAGCCTCGGCACCGCCGAGTTCATGCTCGCCGGCGCCGAGTTCTTCTTCCTCGAGCTGAACGGCCGCATCCAGGTCGAGCACCCGGTCACCGAGCTCGTCACCGGCCTCGACCTGGTGGCGCTCCAACTCCGCATCGCCGAGGACGCGGCCGCCTCACCGCCAAGTAACAGTCTGTTACAAGGCCACGCGGTGGAGGTGCGGCTCTACGCCGAGCACCCGGTCACGTTCCTGCCGCAGACTGGGCGCATCGAGCGGCTGCGGCTCCCCGAGAGCGTGCGCGTCGACGCGGGCGTCGCGGAGGGCGACGAGGTCGGCGTCGCCTACGACCCGATGATCGCGAAGCTCATCGCGCACGGCGATACGCGCGAGGAGGCGCTCGACCGGCTCGCCGAGGCGCTCGCCGCGACGGAGGTCGCCGGCGTGACGACGAACCTGCCGTTCCTGCGCTGGCTCGTCCGCCACCCGCGCGTGCGCGCCGGCGAGACGACGACCGCCTTCCTGTCGGACTACCCGCCGCTGTCGCCGTATCCGCGCGAGCCGAGCGGCCCGTGGCGCGGCGCCTTCCGGCTCAACCTGCCGCCGCCTCCGCCCCACTCGCCGCCCGACGTCGACGCGACGGCGCACGAGCACGGCCCGGGTGGAGAGTCGAGCTCGCTCACCGCCCCCATGCCCGGCACGGTCATCAAGGTGCTCGTCGGAGCCCGGCAAGCACGTCGAGCCGCGCGAGCCGCTCGTCGTGCTCGAGGCGATGAAGATGGAGACCCCTGTCGTCTCGCCCTACGAGGCTGTCGTGAAGGCCGTCCACGTCGCCGAGGGCGACCGAGTCGGCGGCGGCCAGCTGCTCATCGAGCTGGAGGAATAGGCCCCAGCTGACCGAGCCGGCGTTCTCGCCGTAGATGCCGGCGACCCGCCTCCCTGCCCCGCCCTGCGCGCTCACCACCAGCACGCGCCAGTTCTCGCGCTCTCGGGCGCGAGCCGTGGCTCAGCTCGTTCGTCGTAGCGGATGCGACCAGAGGCCGGACCGTGCGGCCGTCGGCATCGGCGACGAACAGGTCGTAGTCGCTGCGCGTATCGGTGAACGCGATGCGACCGGCGATCGACGGCGCGGCGGCGTTCGTCGTCGTCGCGCCGGAGGCGAGGGCCGCGAGACACATGCACGTGGCCCACGGCAGGCCCATGCCGTCAAGCTACGCGCGCTTTGTAACGCTTCTGCGACGGCGCGGCAGGCTGCGATTGTCGGCCGGCCGACGACCGCGCTGAGCCCTCGCCAGACGAGCAGTGCGGCGAGCCCGGCGGCGACGAGGTCAGGTCCACGAGACCCCTCCGCCGCACCTCGCTACTGGAACAGCTTCTGCAGCTTCATCGCGGCGCCCATGTCGCCTTTGACCTTCAGCTTCCCGGTCATGAACGCCGTCATGGGATTGAGCTCGCCGCCGACGAGCTTCTCGAAGTCGTCCTCGCCGATCGTGATCGTCGTGGCCGCATCGGTCGCGCCCTCCGTCACCTTCACGCCGCTCGCGTCCTCGACGTCGACCTTCCACGCGCCTGCGCCCGTCACGTCGAAGAGGTAGCTCGCGTTGATGCCCTGTGCCTTGCCGGCGTCGACCCGACTCTCGAGGGTGTCGAAGAACTCCTTTGCGCTCTGTGCCACGTCGCCTCCTGTCGCCCGTTTGGGCGACCCTAGCCGACTCAGACGCGGTGGTGGCGGGCGATCAGCGCGCGCGAGAGATCCCACTGCGCGCGTGTGATCTCAGCGCGGTTGCGCTCGAGATCCGTCCGGCTCGCGCCCGCCGAGCGCAGCTCCTGCCGGCGCGCGACGAGCGCGGCGACGCGGTCGAGCAGGTGCTCGGGCGAGCCCTCGACGACCGGTTCCGGCTCCTCCGCGGGCGCGTGCGGCTCGATCGTGGTCACGTGCGGAGGTATCGGGCGCCTGCGGAAAAGCTTGAGGGTGCTCACGAAGACGGTCATTCGCGACGGACGGCCGCATTCCCTCTCGTCTAGCATCGCCGTCTGTGCTGGTCGAGGTAGCACCTCGGCGCGTGGAGGCGCTCGCCGTCGGCACGCTCGCCGTCCCCGCTGCGCGCTCGGCGCCGGCGTCGGCGGCCGGGCTGGACGGCAACGTCGCGGCGCTCCTGGGCGGTCTCGCGGCGGGAGAGCTGAGCGGAGACGTCGGCGAGACGGTCGTCGCGCGAGGCGACGGGCTGCGTGTCGTGGCCGCGGGCGTGGGTGACGGGCATGACCCGGACGACATCCGGACGGCGGCCGCCGGCGTCGCGAAAGACGTGGCGCGGATCGGCGGCCGGCTCGCCTGGGCGCTCGACCCTGATTTGCCACTCTCGCTGCCGGAGCAGGCACGGGCCGTGGTCGAGGGGCTCCTGCTCGGCGGCTACGACCCGGGCCGGCTGAAGAGCGGCGAGCACGGAGAGCCACCCGAGGCGCTCGTGCTGCTCACGGACGAGGACGCCGACGCTGTGCGGGAGGCGGCCAAGCGGGCGGCGGTCGTGGCCGGGTGGGCGAACCGTGCGCGCGACCTCGCCAACGAGCCGCCGAACTCGCTCACGCCCGAGGCGCTCGCCGCGCACGCGCAGTCGTTCGCAACGCCGTTGGCGCACCTGACCGCGAGCGCGCTCGGCCCGGAGGAGATCAACGAGCTCTGCATGGGCGCCTTCGCCGGCGTAGCGGCCGGGAGCCACAACCCCGCGCGGCTGATCGTCATGCGCTACGACCCGCCGGACGCGTCCTCGGACGTGGTCCTGGGCCTGGTCGGCAAGGCGATCACGTTCGACACGGGCGGCATCTCGATCAAGAAGGCGCTCTATATGGAGGACATGAAGGGCGACATGGCCGGCGGCGGATCGGTGATCGCCGGCATGGGTGCGATCGCCGAGCTGGGGCTGCCGGTCCGCGCCCTCGCGGTCGTCGCGTCCACCGAGAACATGGTCGGGGGCGGCGCCTACCGGCCCGGCGACATCCTGCGCGCGGCGAACGGCAAGACGATCGAGGTCGTCAACACGGACGCCGAGGGCCGCCTCGTGCTAGCCGACGCGCTCTGGTACGCGCGGCGCGAGGGCGCGACGCACATCGTCGACTTCGCGACGCTCACCGGCGTCATGGAGAAGATGCTCGGCGACCTCTACGCGGGCGTGTTCGGCACGCCTGATGCCTGGCGCGGCCTCGTGTGCGCGGCCGGCGAGGCGTCGGGCGACCACGCCTGGCCGATGCCGCTGCACTCCCGCTACCGCCGCTACGTCGACTCCGACTACGCCGACCTGAAGAACCAGAACGTGCGCGGGCAGGCGTCGCCGGCGTACGCCGCCGAGTTCCTGAAGGAGTTCGCCGGCGACGGCCCGTGGGCGCACATCGACATGGCCGGCACCGGCTTCTTCACGTGGACGCGCGGTGACTACCTCTGGCAGCGCGGCGGCACCGGCTACGGCGTGCGGCTGATCGCAGAGCTCGCCCGGCGGTTGGCCGAGGAAGGCGCGCCCTGAACCTCGACCTGACGCCCGAGCACGAGCTCCTCCGGCGGACCGTGCGCGAGTTCGCCGAGCAGCGGGTCGCGCCTGTGGCCGCAGAGCTCGACATCGAGCACCGCTTCCCGTACGAGCTGGTCGCCGAGCTGGCCGAGCTGGGGCTCATGGGCATGACGATCCCGGAGGAGTACGGCGGCGCCGGCGCGGACACCGTGTCGTACGCGATCGCCGTGGAGGAGCTGACCCGGATCGACTCGTCCGTGGCGATCACGGTCGCCGCGCACCACTCGCTCGGGACGCTGCCGATCTGGTACTTCGGGAGCGAGGAGCAGAAGCGCGAGTGGATCCCGCAGCTCGCGTCAGGCGAGAAGCTCGCCGCGTTCGGGCTGACCGAGCCCGACGCCGGCTCCGACGCGGGCGCGACGCGCACGCGCGCCGAGCTGCGCGACGGCGAGTGGGTCGTCAACGGCTCGAAGATGTTCATCACCAACGCCGGCACCGACATCTCGGCGTGCGTGACGATCACGGCGCTCACGGGCGAAAACGAGATCTCGAACCTGATCGTCCCGAACGGCGCGCCCGGCTACGAGATCTCCGCGCCGATGGAGAAGCTCGGCTGGCGCGCGTCGGACACGCGCGAGCTGTCGTTCAAGGACGCCGTCGTCCCGGAGGGGAACCTGCTCGGGCCGCGCGGCGACGGGTTCCACCAGTTCCTGCAGATCCTCGACGGCGGGCGCATCTCGGTCGCGGCCATGGGCGTCGGGCTCGCGCAGGGCGCCTACGACCTGGCGTATGCGTACGCGAAGGAGCGGCAGCAGTTCGGCAAGCCGATCGCGAAGTTCCAGGCCGTGCAGTTCCAGCTCGCGGACATGGCCACCGAGATCGAGGCCGGCCGCGCGCTCGTCTACAAGGCGGCGTGGCTGAAGGACCAGGGCCGCCCGTTCGCGCTCGAGGCGGCGATGGCGAAGCTGTACACGGGCGAGCTGTCGCACCGGGCAGCGAACTCGGCGCTGCAGATCCACGGCGGCTACGGCTTCATGGAGGAGTCGGCCATCTCGCGCCTCTACCGCGACCAGAAGATCCTCGAGATCGGCGAGGGGACGAACGAGGTGCAGCGCATGGTGATCGCGCGGCACCTCGGTCTGTAATGGCAGAGGGGACCGTCACTCGCCCGGACGGGCGCACGGTCGCGTACGCGACGTGGGGCGATCCGGACGGGCGCCCGCTGCTGCAGATCCACGGGACGCCCGGCTCGCGGCTCTCGCGCAGCCCGCACCCGGACGAGTACGTGCGCGCCGGCGCGCACGTCGCCACCTTCGACCGGCCGGGCTACGGGCAGTCGACGCCGCAGCGCGACCGCACGATCCTGTCGGCGGTCGACGACGGGCTGGCGGTCGCGGACGCGCTCGGCTGGGAGCGGTTCAGCGTGCTCGGGATCAGCGGCGGCGGCCCACACGCGCTCGGGTTCGGTGTGCGTGCGCCCGGGCGCATCGTCCGCCTCGGGCTCGCGGTCGGCGGGACGCCCAGCGAGCTCATCGACCCGGAGGACCTGATCGAGCACAACCGCGAGGGCCTGCGTCGCGTGCGGGAAGAGGGCCGGGAGAGCCTCGAGGAGTTCATGGCTCCGATCGCCGAGGCGCTCGCCGCCGACACGATGGGCGCGTTCGACGCCGCGATGGCCGATGCGCCGGAGCCGGACCGGGAGTGGATGGCGCGGCCGGAGGTGCGCGAGACGCTCGTCGAGGGCATCCGCGAAGGATTCGCGAACGGGCCGGAAGGCTGGTTCGACGATGCGTGGGCGCTCAGCACCGACTGGGGCTTCGCGCTGGCCGATGTCGCCGTGCAGGTCTACCTCTGGTACGGCGAGCTCGACCGGAACGTGCCGATCAAGGCGGTGCGGAAGATGGTCGCGGAGCTGATCGTCGCATCCTTCGAGCTCATCCCGGGCAAGGGGCACTTCGGCTGGCTCGAGCAGGAAGAGCGCGTGCTCGGGACGCTGCTGGCCGAAACGACCGTGCGCTGACGGCCTGTGGCTGTCACACAAGAAGAGGCGCGCAGAGTTGCGCTTTCGCTGCCCGAGTCGGTGGAGCAGGATCACCATGGCCGGCCGTCGTTCCGGGTCGGCGGCAAGATCTTCGCCACTCTCTGGGACGAGACGCGTATGAACGCATGCTCGACGAGGGTGGCGTGCGAACGCGCAGTGCACGCCGCTCCCGACGCCTGCATGGAGGTCTGGTGGGGCAACGCGTCTGTCGCCGCAGTCGGCGTGCATCCTCGCCCGCGTGGACCGCGCCGTTCTCGCAGAACTGCTCCGGGATGCGTGGGAAGGCAAGGCGCCGACGCGGCTCCTGCGCGGCCGAGCGAGCCCGCCGCTCGCGACGCCGCCTCACGGAAACGCCCGCCCGCTGATATAGCCTGACCTACCGTGATCTTTCGGCAGTTTGTGGACGAGGATCTCGGCTGCGCTTCCTACCTCGTAGGTGACTCCTCCGCAGGCGAGGCAGTGGTCGTCGACCCCGCGTACGCGATCGAGCAGTACCTCGAGCAGGCGGCGGACGACGGCGTGCGCATCGTCGCCGTCCTCGAGACGCACACGCACGCCGACCACGTGTCCGGCCACGGGCGGTTCGCCCTCGAGCACGGCATCCCGGTGCGCGTCAATCCGATCGCCGAGCCCGAGTACCCGTTCGAGCCGATCGCGGAGGGTGACGAGGTCGTCACCGGCGAGGTCGCGCTGCGCGCCATCCACACGCCCGGGCATCGGCCGGAGCACACCTGCTTCGCCGTCATCGACCGGTCGCGCGGCGACGAGCCCTGGCTGCTCCTGACCGGTGACTCGCTGTTCGTCGGCGACGCCGCCCGGCCCGATCTCGCCGTCGAGGCGCGGGAAGGGGCGCGTGACCTCTACCACAGCCTGAACCGCCTGCTGGAGCTGCCGGACGGGGTCGAGGTCTACCCGGGCCACGTGGCCGGCTCGCTCTGTGGGGCGCGCATGAGCTCGAAGGCATCGACCACGGTCGGCTTCGAGCGGCGCTTCAACCACGCGCTGCGCGTCGTCGACGAGGACGCATTCGTCGACGAGTCGGCCGGCGTCACCGCACCGAAGCCGCCGAACGCGGAGCGGATCGTGGCGCTCAACAAGGGCCCGTTCGTCGCGGCGTCCGAACCGATCAGGCTCCTCGCGGGGCCGGGCGACGCAGTCGTCCTCGACGTGCGGCCGCTCGACGCATACCTGGCCGCCCACGCACACGGCGCGATCAACGTCCCGGTCGACGGCTCGAGCTTCGCGACGAAGGCCGGGTTCATGCTGCTCCCCGAGGAGGCGGTGGTCATCCGGGCGGCGGCCGAGGACGAGGCGCTGCGCGCGGCCCGCAGCCTGCGTGCGATCGGCATCCTCGAGATCGCCGGCTACGTGCTGCAGACGGCCGACGACGAGCACACGGAGCCCGTGACGCTCGACGAGCTCGAGCAACTCGTCGCCGACGACGCCGTCGAGATCCTCGACGTCCGCGAGCCGGGCGAGCACGCCGACGGCTACATCCCCGGCAGCCGCAACGTCCCGTACCGGCTCGTCCGCCGCTGCGCCGACGTGCTGGCGACCGAGAAGCCCATCGTCACGGTCTGCGAGAGCGGCCCGCGTGCGGCGGTCGCCGCGAGCGCCCTGGCACACGAGGGCCTCGACGCGCGCCCTGTACTGGGCGGCGGCGTCACCGAGTGGGAGGAACGCCACCAGACGGTCGCGTTCCGACGCTGCGGCGACTCCTAGCTCGCAGCCGCGAGCAGCGACTCGGCCTGCCGAATGTGTGCCGTCGCGCTCACCGACTTGTAGAAGGCAAGCGCCCGCCGGGCCTCGGCGTCTGCCTCAGTCGTCCGCCCTGCCGCCGCCAGCCGGTCTGCCGCCTGCATCCGCACGTCGGCCTCGACAGCGGGCGCAGGGAGCTGCGCGTAGATGTCGGCAGCCGTGGCAAGGTCGCGGTCGGCGAGCGCCATGGCCGCGTCGACCCAAGGGGTTCGGTCGAGCGCTTCGAGCATTGGCCGTAGCTCCTCGACGAGCCCGTGCCGGTCGAGCACAAACCAGATCTCCTTCAGCCAGTCGTCGCCGAGGCTCCCGCCGGCTCCGCCTTTCGCCAACACCTCGCGGGCGAGTGCGAGCGACCCGTCGTCCCCCAGCTCCTCGTACGCGCGTGCCGCGATCGCGAGGGACGGCAACAGCATCTGGAGATCCCGCGCGTTCCGCGCGCCACTGGCTGCGCGCTCGAGCCACGGGCGGGCGTCATCGACGGCCCCGCGGGCGACCAGCAGGCGACCGTGCCACGCGAACACGACCGGCCCCATCCAGAAGGGCGTCGCGAGATGCTCATCGGCGAGCCGGGCGAGCCGCGGCGCGGCCGTGTCCCAGCGGCCCTGCAGGTAGTCCAGGTTCGCCATCTCGCCCGTCAGCCACCGGGTTGGCTCGCCCACACCGAGCTCGACCGCCAGCTCGAGGGCTTCCGCGGTCAGAGCGCGTGACCTCTCCAGGTCTCCCAGGCCGGTCGTGATCGAGGCGAGATTGCCGAGCGCGCGGATGAGCTCCGGCGCGTCGCGACCGCGGGTGATCGCGATGCTCGCCTCCAGATCGCCCAGGCCGCCCGCGAAGTCGCCGAGACCCACGCGCGCGATGCCACTTGAGTTCAGTGAGCTCGCAGAGACGACGGGCAAGCCGAACTCTTCGGCCATCGCGAGCGCGCCGGTCGCCAGCTCGATTGCGCGCTCGTAGGTATCGCCGAGCCCGGCGAAGCGCGCAAGCTCGGACAGGACGTAGGCCTTGGCCGGCGACGCAGGCGCGTCCGCGACGAGCTGCTCTGCCGCCGAGAAATGCCGGTCGGCCTCGCCGGGCCGCGCATTCAGCCACAAGCGCTCGCCCATCGACATCTCGGCGCGCGCGGCCTCCTGGCTCGCTCCCGCCGCACGAAAGACGTCGGCCGCCTCGGCCACCGGGCCGATGTCCTCAACCGAGCCGTACATCAGTGCAGTGGCGCGGTCGACGACGAGCGCGGCCCAGATCTCGTCGTGCGTCTCGGTCAGCTCGAGGGCCGAGTCGAAGAAGCGGCGCGCGCTCTCGAGTGCGCCCAGCGACTGAGCTCGCCGGCCCGCCTCCGCGAGCGCCGGGACCGAACGCCGGGCGAGCGCCTCGGTGTCGCGCCCCGCCGCGCGCGCATACTCGAGCGCCTGCGTGTAGTGGTGCGCGAGCAGCTCCGCCGTTTCCTCGCCGCGCCCGAGCGACTCGATCCAGCCGGCGACGCTTTCATGCCGGTCCGCGCGCTCTCCCCGGGGGATCTCGCCGTACGCGACGTCGCGCACGAGCACGTGCCGGAAGGCGTACTGCGCCTCGCCCTCGACCGACGACCGGCGCTCCCGGCGGATGAACTCCCGGCGCTCGAGCGCCTGCAGCGTCGCCTCCGGGACAACCTCTCCCAGGGCCCCCGGCCAGAAGACCTTGCCTACGACGGCCGCACCCTGGAGTACGCGCTTCGCGTCCGGGTCGAGCGCGTCGAGACGTGCCGCGATGAGCGCCTGAACCGTGTCCGGCACGGGCAGGTCGCCGCCGCCCGCCCCGCGCTCGGCCACCAGCCGCGCGAACTCCTCCGCGTAGAGCGGGTTGCCGCCCGCGCGTGCGAGCACCGCGGCCTGAACGTCTGCCGGAAGCACCGACCGTTCGAGCAGGGCGTGCACCAGCTCGGCGGTCTCGCGATCCGTCAGCGGCGCCAGCGAGAGCGTGAGCGCGTTGGGCTTGCCGCCGCCCCAGCCTGGCCGCCGCGCGAGCAGCTCGGGCCGCGCGCTTGCGACGACCAGCAGCGGCACGTCGGTCGCCCAGTCGACGAGGCCGTCGACGAACTCGAGCAGCCCTTCGTCGGCCCAGTGCAGGTCCTCGAACACGAGCACCGTCGGCCGCTGCTCGGCCAGTCCTTCGAGGAACCGGCGCCAGGCTGCGGTCGCGTCGGTACGGCGCTCGGCGCCCGGCTCGTCGGCGAGCCCGACGAGCGGGCCGAGCGACTCCTCGATCCACACGGCGTCCCCCTCGACACACTCCTGCACCGTGCGATGCAGCTTCGCCCGCGCCGCCTCGGGCGTGTCCGTCTCCATGATCCCGGCCTCCGCCTTGACCATCTCGCCGAGCGCCCAGAAGCTCACGCCCTCGCCGTACGGCAGCGAGCGGCCCTGGCGCCAGCGGATCAGCTCGGGCATCGCCTCGACGACGAGTGAGAGCTCGGTGACGAGCCGGCTCTTGCCCATGCCCGGGACGCCGACGATCGTGACGAGCTGCGGCTCGCGCGCCTCGCGGGCGCGGGCGAGCGCGTGCTCGAGCTGGCCCAGCTCGTGACGGCGGCCGACGAGCGCGGTCGCCGGCCGCAGGTCGACGTCGACGCCGAACGCGGAGCGGGCCGAGAGCGCCTCCCAGACGGGAACGGGCTCGATCTTGCCCTTCGCCTCGACGGGGGCGTGCGCGCCGTACTCGATCGCACGGTCGGTCGCGCGGTGCGTCGCCGCTCCGACGAGGATGCCGTTCACGGGCGCGGCGGACTGGAGGCGGGCAGCAGTGTTCACGACGTCACCGGCGACCATCGCCTCGCCCGCCTCGGGACGCGCATCCACGGCGACGAGCGCCTGGCCCGTGTTGACGGCGATGCGCACCTCGACCTCGCCGTCCTCGGTAGCCCAATCGCGGATCGCGAGCGCCGCGCGGACGGCACGCTCCGGATCGTCCTCGTGGACGACCGGCGCGCCGAAGACCGCCACCACTGCGTCGCCGATGAACTTCTCGACGGTGCCGCCGTGGTGCTCGAGGATCCCGCGGACGCGCGCGTGGTAGGCGGAGAGGAGCGCGCGCACGTCCTCCGGGTCGAGCCGCTCCGCGCGCGCGGTGGAGCCGACGAGGTCGCAGAAGACGATCGAGACGATCTTGCGCTCCTCGCGGGCGGGCGCCGTGGCGCCGAGGGCCGTGCCGCACTCGGAGCAGAACTTCGCACCCGGCGCGTTCTCGAACCCGCAGTTCTGGCAGGTCACGACGCCGCCGCCAGGGCCCGGGCCTCGTCGAGATAGCCGCTCGCGCCGACGGAGCGCCAGAACGCGAGCGCCCGCTCCAGCTGCGCCTCGCCCTCCGCCTGGGCGCCGGCAGCGAACCGCTCCTCGGCGCCGCGCAGGCGCGCCGCCGCCTCCGGCGCCCTGGCGCCGATCGCGCCTAGCACTTCGGCCGCGCCGAGGAAGTCCCGCCGGGCCAGGGCGCTGGCCGCCTCGATCCACGGACTGGCCGGAGCAGTTCGAGCAAGCGCGACGAAATCGTCGCTCCGACCGAGCTCCAGTGCCGCGGTGGCGAGATGCCCCCAGTAGAAGCTGCGAAGCCCGATCCGCTCACGAAGCGCCTCGAGGAGCTCCTCGAGGAGCTCGGCACCGTCTCGTTCGTCGAGCTCGACGCTGACCTGGAGGCGCGCCGCGAGAGCCGGCTGGAGCATCTGCGGCTCGCGGACCCGGCGCGCAGCGTCGAGCGACCGCACGGAGTCCGCGACGGCGCCTTCTCGGTCACCACGCGCGAGCCGGATGAGGCAGCGGAACGAGAGCCACGACGACTCGAGGTAGTGCGGCGTGCCCGACTCCACCTCGGCCAGTACACGCTCCGTCTGCTCCGTCACCTCATCCCAGCGCCCCGCGAGGTACCCCAACTGCCCCCGCTTCTCGCGGATCCACCGCAGCCAGTCGATGTAGCCGAAGCGCTCGGCCTCGGCCACGGCCCGTACGCCCGCGCCCTCAGCCCGCTCGAGCTCGCCGCGCTCGATGAGCGTGTGAATGAGGTTGTTGTAGCCGCGCAGCGCCTGCACGGATCCCCGGTGCTCGAGGATGTCGATGCTCTCCTGGAGCTCCTCGATTGCGCCCGGGTCTCCGCGGCCGGTGTGTGCGGCTCCGATCGAGCCGAGCGCGTCGGCGCGGAGCTCCTCGAGCCCGAGCGCCGTCGCCATCCCGAGCGCCTCCTCGCCGAAGCGGATCGCCTGGTCGTAGCGGCTCGCGAGCATGTGGAAGCGCGAGAGCTGGCTGAGCACCAGCGCCTTCGCCGGCGACACGGGCGAGTCGGCGACAAGCGCCGCGGCGCTGTCGACGTGCGCCCGGGCCGCGTCCGTCTCGCCCTGCAGCCAGCGCAGGTCCGCGAGCAGGAGCTCCGCCTCGGCCGCCCGCTCGAGCTGGCCGAGCGCGAGCAGTCCGTCGCGCGCCTCCTCGAGCGCGTCGGCGGTCGAGGTCCCCTGGAGGACCTGTTCCTCGGCGCGACCCAGCGCCAGCAGCAGCTCGTAGCGCTCGGGGCCACCGGGAGGCACGAGCCCGAGGGCCGCACGGTAGAAGCGGCCGGCGGGCTCGAATGCGTTGAGCGCCGCCGCGCGGTCGCCCGCCTCGCGGAGCGCGGGTCTCGCCTGCTCGGCCAGGACTGCGACGTCCTGCCCGGCGGCGCGCGCGTACTCGAGCGCGCTCAGGTAGTGGTGGGCGAGCAGCTCGGCATAGTCCTCGGAGCGGCCGAGCGACTCGATCCACGCAGCGGCGGCGGCGTGCAGATGAGAGCGGCGTGCACGCGGGATCTGACCGTAGGCGACGTCGCGCACGAGCCCGTGCCGGAAGGCGTACTCGTTCTCGCCTGCTACCGAGGAGCGCCGCTCGCGCTGGATGAACTCCTTGCGGACGAGCGAGTGCATAGCCGCGTCGACGGCAGGCGGATCGGCGTCGCCGAGCGCCGCCACCGAGCCGACCCAGAAGACGCGGCCGACCACCGCGGCGTGCTCGAGCGCAGCCTTCTCGTCGGCCGGCAGAGCATCGACCCGGGCCGCGATCAGCCCCTGGATCGACTCGGGAAGCGGCAGGTCGCCCGTGTCTCCCGACCGGCCGTGCTCCGCCGCGATCCGGGCGAACTCCTCGGCGTAGAGCGGGTTCCCGCCCGCCCGCTCGAGCAGCGCGGTCTGGACGTCGGCCGGCAGCACCGCCTGGTCGAGCAGCGCGTGGACGAGACGCGCGGTCTCGTCCTGCGACAGCGGTGACAGCGAAACCGTCGTCGCGTTCAGCTTGCCGCCGCCCCAGCCCGGCCGCCGCGTCAGCAGCTCGGGTCGCGCCGTGCAGACGAGCAGCATCGGCACACCAGTCGCCCACTCGACCAGGTGGTCGACGAAGTCGAGCAGGCCGTCGTCGGCCCAGTGCAGGTCCTCGAAGACGAGCACGAGCGGCCCGCGGTCGCCGAGCGCCTCGAGGAAGCGCCGCCAGGCGGCAAAGGCCTCCGCGCGCGTGTCGCCACGGCCCTCGCTCTCCTCTGCCTGGCCGACCAGCGGGCGCAGGTTGGACACCACCCAGCCCGCCTCGTCCCGGTCGCAGATCGCGGCGACCGCCCGTTCGAGTTTGGCGTCGACGTCGTCCCGTGCGTCGCTCTCGAGGATCCCGGCCTCCGCCTTGACGATCTCGGCGAGCGCCCAGTAGCTGACGCCCTCGCCGTAGGGCAGCGAGCGGCCCTGGCGCCAGCCGATCAGCTCGGGGTCGTCCCGCACGACCTCGAAGAGCTCGCGCACGAGGCGGCTCTTGCCGATCCCGGGCACGCCGACGAGGGTCAGCAGCTGCGGCGCGTTCTCCTCGCGGACGCGCGCGAGGGCGCCGGTGAGCAGCTCCAGCTCGCGGACGCGGCCGACGAGCGCGACGCGGCTCGCTGCGAGCTCGACGCCGATCCGGGCGCGCGCGGCGACGACCTCCCAGACCGGAACCGGCTTCGACTTGCCCTTCGCCTCGACCGGGTCGGCGTCGCGGTAGTCGATCGTGCGCTCGGTCGCGCGGTGCGTCGCCTCGCCGACGAGGATCGCATTGACCGGCGCGGCCGACTGGAGCCGGGACGCGGTGTTCACCACGTCGCCGGCGACCATGCCCTCGCCGGACTCGGGGTGAGCGTCGACGGACACGAGCGCCTCGCCCGTGTTGACGGCGATCCGCACCTGCACCCCGTCCTCGTCGACGGCCCAGTCCCGGATGGCGAGCGCGGCGCGGACGGCCCGCTCCGGATCGTCTTCGTGCACGACCGGCGCGCCGAAGACGGCCACGACCGCGTCGCCGATGAACTTCTCCACCGTGCCGCCGTAGCGCTCGAGCTCCTCGCGCAGGCGAGCGTGGTAGGGGCGCAGGATCGCCTCGACGTCCTCGGGGTCGAGCGACTCGGCACGCGCGGTGAAGCCGACGAGGTCGGCGAACACCACGGTGACGACCTTGCGCTCCTTCCGCACGCCGGCTGCCATGCGACGAGTCTAGGACGCAAGCCGCTGCGACAGCCGCGGCCCGGCGCAGTGCCTGGCACCGCGCAAGACCCGGCCGGTGCCAGGCACGGGCTGAAGCGCCGCGCCTAGCGAAGGCGCTCGACCGGGTAGCCGGCTCGCTCGAGCGCTGCGATCAGGGCGTCGCAGTGCTCGCGGCCGCGCATCGTCAGTGTCAGCGCCACCTCGGTATCGCCCACCGGCATCTCGACGCCTTCGCGGTGGTGCTCGACCGCGACGACGTTGCCCCGCTCGTCCGCGATCAGCGCCAGCAGCTTCAACAGCTCACCGGGACGGTCGGGCACGCGCGTGCGCAGCACGAGCGAGCGGCCCGCCAGCGCCAGGCCGTGACGGGCGACCGAGAGCAGGAGCGTCGGGTCGATGTTCCCGCCTGAGAGCAACGCGATCGTTCGCCCCGAGCCTTCCACCTTGCCGTTCAGGAGCGCGGCCACCGACGCCGCGCCTGCTCCCTCGGCCACGAGTTTCAGGCGCTCGAGAATCAGGACGATCGCCTCGCTGATCTCCTCGTCGTTTACGGTCACGAACCCGTCCAGCCGGTCGAGCAGGATCTCGCTCGTGAGCTTGCCCGGGTGCTTCACTGCGATCCCGTCGGCGATCGTCCAGCCGAACGAGGTCGACCCGGTGAAGGGCGCCATCTCCGCCGCCTGCACGCCGATGATCCGCAGCTCCGGCCGCAGCTCCTTCAGCGCGAGGGCGATCCCCGACGCGAGCCCGCCGCCGCCCACTGGGACGACGAGCGTCTCGAAGCTCTCCACCTGCTCGGCGAGCTCGAGCCCGATCGTCCCCTGGCCGGCGATCACCTGCTCGTCCTCGAACGCGTGGATGAACGTGGCGCCGTGCTGCTCGCACATCGCGACCGCTTCGGCCAGGGCCTCGTCGAAGCCGGTGCCGACGAACTCGACGCGCGCGCCGTAGTTCTGGGTCGCCTCGACCTTCGTCATAGGCGCGTCCTGCGGGACGAAGACCGTCGCCGGGATGCCTGCTTCGCGCGCCGCCCACGCGACGGCCTGGCCGTGGTTGCCCGCGCTCGCCGCCACGACGCCGGCGGCGCGCTGCTCATCGGTGAGCGTGGCGATCCGGTTGACGGCGCCGCGGATCTTGAACGCGCCCGTGCGCTGGAGGTTCTCCGCCTTGAGCAGCACCTCGCGGCCCGCCAGGCGCGACAGCGTCTCCGACGAGAAGACGGGCGTGACGCGTGCGATCCCGGCGATGCGGGCGCGCGCAGCCTCGATGTCAGCGAGGCTCGGAACCGTTCGGATCGACACGGAAGACCTTCTCCATGATGTCGCGTACGGCCGTGAGCGGGTCGAGCTCACGCGCGCCGACCGCGTCGAGCAGCCGCTTCAGCTCCGGATCCTCGGCCACCGACAGCTCCAGATGACGCTTCGCCCGCGCGGACGCGACGGCGAACACCTCACGGCCGAGGTTGCGCCGGCGCCGCTCCGCCAGCTCGCCGCTGGACTCGAGGTGGGCGCGGTGCTTCTCGATCGCCTCCCAGAGCTCGGAGACGCCCTCGCCGGTTGCCGCCTCTGTCAGCAGGATCGGAGTCTTCCAGTCGCGGTCGCGGTCGAGCGAGAGGATCGCGCGTACCTCGTTCAGCATCGTCTTCGCCATCGGGTGGTCGCGCTTGTTGACGACGATCAGGTCGGGGATCTCCATCACGCCGGCCTTGAGCGCCTGGATCGAGTCGCCGGAGCCGGGCATGAGGACGAGCACGACCGTGTCGGCCACGCCGATCACCTCGATCTCGCTCTGGCCGGTGCCGACCGTCTCGAGGAACAGGATGTCCTTACCGGACGCGTCCAGGATCAGCAGCGCCTGGAGCGTGGCCTCGGCCAGCCCGCCCAGGTGGCCGCGCGTGCCCATCGAGCGGATGAACACGTCCGGGTCGAGGAAGTGCTCGGTCAGCCGGATGCGATCGCCGAGCAGCGCGCCGTGGGAGAACGGGCTCGACGGGTCGACGGAGATGACGCCCATCGTCCGCTCCTGCCGCGCGCACGAGGCGCACGAGCGCGCTCGCCAGCGTCGACTTGCCCACGCCCGGCGGCCCGGTCAGGCCGATCGTGTACGCGTGGCCGGTGGCGCCGTACAGCTCGCGCACGAGGTCGTAGGCGCGCGGATCGCCGTCCTCGACGAGGCTGATCGCCCGCGCCAGGGTGCGCCGGTCGCCCTCGCGCACGCCGGCGGCGAGCTCGTCCTGCGTCCAGCTGCGCGCCATCAGGCCGCCGGCTCCGGCGTCAGCGCTGTGCTCTCATCGGCGCTCGTGCGCGGCGCGAGCACGTACCCGAGCAGCGCGGCCAGCGCGGCGAACCCGGCCGCGAAGGCCCACACCCACCGCGCCCCGATCGCGTCCGTGACCAGCCCGGCGGCCGCCATCGACAGGCCGAGCACGGCGTAGTTGGTGCTCATGATGATCGTGAAGGCCCGGCCGCGAAGCTCGTCGGGCGCGCCGCGCTGCACGAGGAGCGCGTTGCAGACCACCGCGATCCCGTTGCCGAAGCCGACCACCACCATCGACGCGGCCGCGATCCAGAGCGACGGCGACAGTGCACCGGCGAGGAGCCCGAGCGCGAGCACGCCGATGCTCCCGCCGTAGACCGACGCCATCGGGTACCGCTCGACGAACGTCCCGGCGAGGTAGCTGCCGACGACGAGCCCGAGCCCGCTGGCCCCGATCAGCAGCCCGAAGCCGAAGTCGCCTCCGTCTAGCGTCTCCTTCGCGAACGTGATCTCGGCCACGTTGACGCCTGCGGACGAGATGAAGAAGACGTTCCACGCGACGAAGACCGTCAGCAGCGGGCGGGCCGTCAGGACGAGCCGCAGCCCGGCCATCAAGTCGCGCGACGTGGCCCTCGCTCACCGCCTTCGCCGCCTGAAGCAGCCGCGGCGGGATGCGCGCGATCAGCGCGGCCGAAAGCGCGAACGACACCGCGTTCAGCACGTATCCGGGGTCCGGCCCCCACAGCGCCACGAAGATCCCGGCCAGAGGCGGCGTGAACATCCAGGCGAGGTTCTCGGACGCCTGGAGCAGTGAGTTCGCCTGCGGCAGGTCGTCGTCGGTCACGAGGTTCGGCATGCCCGCGTAGACGGCCGGGCGGAAGAACCCGGTGGCGAAGCCGGAGACGGCGGCGAGCGCGACGATGAGGCCCGGGCCGCCGGCGAACGGCAGCACGAGGAACACCGCGCAGCGCACCAGGTCGGCGACGACGAGCACGCGCCGCCGCGAGAGGCGGTCGACGAGCGGCGCCAGCAGCAGCCCGACCGCGACCATCGGCAGGAAGTCCGCGGCGAGCAGCGCCGCAACCCAGACGCTCGAGTGCGTCTGGTCCCAGACGTCGACCGTCAGCGCGACGAACGCGAGCCACGTGCCGATGCCCGACGCGACGGTCGCAAGCAGCAGCAGCCGGAACGCCGGGGCACGCCCCAGCAGCTCCATCCTTGCCCCGAGCCCTAGTTCCATTCGAGCCACGCTAACAAGGTGGATCCGACCCGTCCGGCTCGATTCCTAGCCGTCGAAGTCGATCGAGGGCCGCAGGTGCGGACGGGCCGGATCCACCCGCATGACAATAGACGGCGTTATGACTTAACGCGAGCGAGCGCGTCGGCGAAGAAGGCGTTCTCGTCCTCGGTCCCCACCGTCACGCGGATCGCGCCCGGCGCGCCGAAGCCGGCCGTCGGCCGGACGATCACACCCTCGCGCAGGAGCGCCTCGAACAGCGGCCGCGCGTCGTCCGCGCCCGTCTCGGCGAACACGAAGTTCCCCATCGCGGGCCTGACCGGCTCGAAGCCGTTCGCCCGCAGTGCCTCCTCGATCGCCGGCCGGCCGAGCCGGTTCTCCTCGCGCCGCCGCTCGAGCTCGCCGCCGTCGTCGAGGCTCGCGAGCGCGGCCTCCTGCGCCGGCGTCGTGACGTCGAACGCACGCCGCACCTTGCCGATCGCGGTGACGATCTCGGGCGGTGCGATCGCGTAGCCGATCCGCAGCCCGGCGAGCCCGTAGATCTTCGAGAACGTCCGCAGCACGACGACGCGCCGGCCGGTCTTGAGGTACTCCTCCACCCCGTCGGCGTAGTCCGGGTCGTCGACGTACTCGTGGTAGGCCTGGTCGAGCACGGTCAGGACGTGGTCGGGGACGAGGTCGAACCAATCGTCGAGCTCGTCCCGCGTGCTCATCGTCCCGGTCGGGTTGTTCGGATGGCAGATGTAGACGATCTTCGTGCGCGGCGTGACGGCGTCGAGCATCGCCTCGAGGTCGTAGCGCCCGTCGCGCAGCGGCACGGTGACCGGTGTGGCGCCGACCTTGCGCGCGTCGATGACGTAGCTCGGAAACGACGGCCAGCCGCAGACGATCTCGTCGCCTGCGTCGAGCGCGAGCTGCGTGAGGCAGTCGACGAGCCCGTCCGACCCGGCGCCGACCGTGACCTGCTCGTAGCGGACGCTGAGCCGCTCGGCCAACGCCGTGCGCAGCCGGTAGATGCCGCCGTCCGGATAGCGGTTGAGCTCGCCGATGGAGCGCTCGATCGCCTCCACGGCGGCCGGGAACGGCCCATACGGCCCCTCGTTCGACGCGAGCTTGACGACGCGCTCGAGCCCGAGCTCGCGCTGCACCTCTTCGACAGGCTTGCCCGGCTCGTACGGAACAAGGCTCGCCACGGCCGGCTTGAAGAAGCTGTCCGCGATCTCCGAGAGCGGCGTGTGCATGCGGTCGAGTCTATGCACCGACTGCTTTAGAGTCCTCGCCCGGGGAGTCCTGGTCGATGAGGAAGGCAGCCGTCATCGTCGTGCTTGGAATGCTCGTCGGCCTCGCGGCCGCGGGCGCGGGCGACGCGCGCCGCGGGCGCACGATCTACGTGCACTCGAACGCGCAGTTCGCGCAGGCGGTCGCGAAGCTGCGCTGGTCGGGCGGCACGATTGTGCTCGCGCCGAAGCGCTTCGCAGGCGAGCTGGTCGTCGGCCCGCGCGGCTGGGCGCCGCTGCACATCGTCGGCAAGCGCGGCACCCACGTCGAGCAGCTCACGCTCTGGGCGACGCGCCGCGTCTCGGTGAGCAACCTGACCGTGGCGCCGGTCTCCCAGGACGCGAAGATCGTGGCGTTCCAGTCGAGCCGCATCGACCTGAACCGGATCGTCGTGAGCGCCGCGGGCACGCGGTACGCGGCCACCGTGCAGCTGCCGATCTCGAACCGCGTGACGATCCGGAACAGCCTGTTCACGCACTGCGGGGACCGCGCGCCGCAGATGGTCAACTGCCTTTTCCTGCGCTACGTCAGCAACCTGACCGTCTCGGACAGCCACTTCCAGGACTGCCGCGGCTGCGACTTCGTGAACGGCCGGTTCCGCTCGAACCTGACCCTGCTGCGCAACCATTTCGCGCGCACGCTGCCGTGCCACATGGGCCGCTACCGCTGCGGCCACCAGGATCTCGTGCAGATCTTCGGCGGGCGCGGGCTGCTCGTCCGCGGCAACACGTTCGGCGTCTACCGGCGCGGCGCGGCGCAGCTCTACATCACGAACCGCATGCGGCGCGTACGGATCGTCAACAACGTCTTCCTCGGCACCGACCCGCGCGTGCCCGGCTACCACGCGCGCGTCGCGATGGTGATCGGCAGCGCCGCGACGAAGCACGTGCCGCGCGGCGTGCGGATCATCAACAACACGATCCTGACCGGCTCGCGCCGTATCGACGGCTACGAGGGCTCGATCCGGATGACGAACCAGTACGGCGCCGTGCCGAAGTCGGCGCGGCCGGTGCTCGCCAACAACGTCATCGCCGTCCTCAAGGACCCGAACCAGGTGTGCAGCGAGCTGCTCGAGTCGACCTCGAACGTGATCCTCGACGGCGAAGGCTGCTCGAAGTCGGACGTCGCGTCGAGCGAGATCTTCGGGCGGCAGGGGCGGCCGACGCAGTTCTCGGCGTTCCTGCTCGGACGCGCTGACCGCCTGTGGGCGCCGCCGGTCGACATCACCGGCCGCCGGCGCGGCGCCCAGCCGGACATCGGCGCGTTCCAGTACTTCGGGCAGCGCTAGCCGAGCGCTTCCTAACAGGGACAGTCCCTGTTAGGGAACCCAGCCGCCGCGCGCCTCTTTACAGGGACAGTCCCTGTTAGGGGACGAGCCGGCGCGCCATCAGGATCGCGTCGAAGTAGCGGGCGCCGCGGCGATAGTGGTCGTGCCGGTAGCCCTCGCGGACGTAGCCGGCGCGCTCATACAGGGCGATCGCCGCCTCGTTGTGCGGGAAGACATGCAGCTCGAGCTTGCGGATGCCGCGCTCGGCCGCCCAGCGCTCGGCGGCGTCGAGGAGCGCCCGGCCGATGCCCCGCCGCCGGTATCCGGGCGCGACCATCAGGCCGATGTCCGCCACGTGATGGCTCGCGGGTTGCGGGTCGCGCGCGACGGAGAGGCGGCCGACGATCTCGCCGTCCTCGGCCTCGGCGACGATCACGACCGCCCCGTCGTGGTGGCGGAGCGCCCGCAGGTAGCGGCGCTCGTCCCCCGCCCCGCGCCACGCTTCCGTCGGGAGCCAGGCTTCGGGCTCGGCCGCGACGAGGTCGCCCAGCTCGGCCAACGCCCGCGCGTCTGCCGGCTGGGCAAAGCGCACGGAGACCTTCACACGACCACGCCGTGCCCGCCGCGGCGCGGGTCGCCGGCCGCGTGCAGCTCGCCGTCCGGGCGCAGCTCGACCGCGGCCGCACCGCCGAAGAACAGGTTCCGCCGCCGCCAGCGCACGAGCTCGTAGCCGAGCGCTTCGAGCGCGTCGACCTCCTCCCCGGCCGCGCCGCCCTCAACGTGCACGCTCTCGTCGTCGGCGTACAGCCGCGGGTGCGCGATCGCCTCCTCCACGGACATGCCGTGGCGGACGACGTTGACGACAACCTGAAGGATCGCGCTGCGCAGGCGTAGCGAGCCCGCGCTGCCGACGACCAGCCGCGGCCCGGCCGGGCCCATCACGATCGTCGGCGCCATCATGCTCGTGAGCCGCCGGCCGGGCGCCATGCCGGGCACGTGCAGGTCGTACTCGCCGAGCATGTTGTTCAGCTGGATGCCCGTGCCGGGGACGATCACGCCCGACCCCGAGCCCGTGGAGATCGTCAGCGACGCAGCGTTCCCGAGCCGGTCGACCACCGAGATGTGCGTCGTGCCCCGCGCCGCCGGCGGCTCCTTGACCGGGCCGTCGTTCGTGCGCGCGAGTGCCGCCCGCAGGCTCGACTCGCCGAGCAGCCGCTCGCGCAGGCCGCCGCGATAGAGCGCCGGACGGCGTCCACGCGGCCCGCGCACGCGACTGCTCGCGCATGATCTCGACCACCTCGGCCATGGCGCCGGCGCTCCCCGCGGGCCGCTTCGGCAGGCGGTCGAGCAGCGCGAGCCCGTAGGCGATCAGCAGCCCGCCCGACGACGGCGGCGGGTTCGAGAGGAACTCGTGGCCGTCGAACAGCACCGACACGGGCCGTCGGCGAACCACTCGGTACTGTTGCAGATCTTCCAGCGTGATAGTGCCGCCGCCCGCGCGGACGTGCTCGACGAGCCGCTCGCCGAGCTCGCCGCCGTACAGGGCCTCTGCCCCGTGCTCGGCGATCAGGTCGAGCGAGTCGGCGAGGTCGCGCATGACGAGCCGGTCGCCCGTGTTGAGCCGGTGGCCCTCCGGGCCGTAGATCGCCTGTCCCTCGGGCTGCGCGCGCAGGATCAGGTCGAGGATCGCGTGCAGGTAGGCCTGGCCTGCGCCGAGCTCGACGCCGTCGCGGGCGAGCTGGGCGGCCGGCGCGATCAGCTCCGCCCACGGCACCTTCCCGTACGCCCTGTGCGCGGCCGCCAGCCCGGCGAGCGCGCCCGGGACGGCGTTCGAGGCGGCGCCGATCCGGAAGATCTGGTGCGCGCCCCCGCCGGTGAACTCGACGTCGACCTCGTCCATCGGGCCGGCCTCCTCGCCCCTGCGGAGGCCCAGGCCGGGAACCGCCACGAAGAAGTCGAGCAGCCGCGTCGCGTCGTCGCGCGCCGTGTGGATCAGCATGAACCCCCCGCCCCCCGCGCCCGTGAGCGGGCTCTCCGCCACCCAGGACGTGAACGCGGCGGCGAGGCACGCGTCGACCGCCGAGCCGCCCTGCTCGAGAACCCGAGCGCCCGCCTCGGCCGTCAGCGGGTGACCGGCAGCGATCGCGCCGTGCACGACGAGCTACTGACAGCCGTCGTCGTCGTCGCTGAGCGGCGAGCGCACGAGCGCGCTGGGACCGTCCGCCGCGGCGAGCAGGAGCCGCCCGGCGTGCTGCACCTCGAGGAGCGTCATGCCGTCGGCCGCCTTCGCCACGCACACCGCTCCGCGCTTGACCTCCCAGTACGGCATGTAGCGCACGGCGAGCCGGTAGATGCCGGGCTCAGTGAAGCGCATCGCGATCCGGTCGTGCGTGAAGGCGCCCATGTGCACGTGGGCCGGGCCGGTGACGATCGGCGCGGCGTGCTCGACCTCCCAGATGCGCCAGTCTGCGGTCGAGTAGACGAGCCGCAGCCCGTCGACGCCACGCTCGAGTAGCAGCGCCTCGCGGTCGGCGCCCTTCTTGCCCAGCGGGAGTGTCGGCAGCATCACGTAGCGCACGGCCATGCGCTTCAGCCAGTGGCGGTACCCCGCCGGCGAGAGCGGGTCGCGGTACAGGGCGCCGTTCTCGGCGATGTCCATCTGGCGGTACCAGCCGCGGGCCAGCGCGAAGCCCGAGCTCGGGATCCACCAGGCCTCCCAGTGGTCGGCGGTCGGGACGACCTCGACCCGGAAGGCGCCGCCGCGGTGGTCGTTCAGGTACGTGAGCGCCGGCGCCCAGAACGTCCGGTCGGACGCCCGGCTGTCGATGCGGCTCGAGACCGCGTTTGCATAGGGCACGACGTTGTAGGCGAGCGCAAGGGCGAGCCCGAGAACTGCGATCCCGCGGGGCCGAAACCGTGCGACGAGCACCGTGAGGAGCATCAACGGGAAGACGACAGAGCGCAGGCGCGTGACGTTCTCGCCCACCGGGCCGGGGATCAGGAAGAGCGCGACGCAGGCGAGGAGCCAGAAGCCGAAGAGCGCAGCGAGCATCCCGCCGCGCGGCGCGCGCGAGGCGATGATCACGCCCAGCCCGGCGACCACGAGCACGGTCGCAAGCTCGACGCCGCGGAACGGGTAGCGGCCGCCGGTCGGGAACAGCCGCAGCGCCGCCAGCTCGACGCCCGCGGCGATGCACAGCCCCGCCGCGAACATCACGGCCTTGCGGTTGATCTCCCGCCGCGAGACGGCGATCGCCGCCAGCACGATCACGAGGAAGACGAACGCCAGCGGGCTGAAGCCGAGCGTGAGCGCGCTGCAGCCGACGGCCACGGAGATCCGGCCGGCCTGGAGCGCCGCGATCGTGGCGAGCAGCATCGCGAAGCCGGCCGCATAGCTGTACGTCCCGGTGAAGAGCGGCCCCGCCACGACGATCGCGAACGCACGCGACGGCCAGACCGCGGCGTCGCCCCACTCGCGCTCGCAGATCCGCTGAAAGAGCATCGCCGCCGCCACGACGGAGGCGACGACGATCACGACGTTCCCGAGGATCGCCGCCACGGGGTAGTACAGGAGGCTGTACGAGACGAGTGGGTACTGGCCCGCGAACCAGAGGTTGTCCCAGAGGTAGACGTTCTCGTGGACGAGCAGCGTGCGGTAGAGGTGCGCGGGCACGTCGCCGCCGGCTGGGCCCACGAGCACGACGGTCAGCGCGGCGGCAGCGGCGATCAGGCCCGTCTTGAGCCACTCGTAGCGACGGGCGGCAGCGGCCGATGCGGCGTAGGCCGTCATCTTCGTGGTCCGCCTTCCGGCCGCCGCGCGGGCCCGAGGCGGCCCGCGGCAGGCTTGTACGGTTCGCGCATCATCCGCGTCGCCGCAATCCTAGGGGTCTGCGCGGCCGTGCTCGCCGGTGGGGCGCACGCCGAGACGTTTCGGGTCGTGGTCGTGCCCGGGCTGCAGGCTCACGACCTGCGCCCGGTGGCCGGTCGCGGCGCCGTCGGGCTGCTCGTGGCGGGCGCCGGGCCGGAGACCAGCGCGCGGGCCGCCGAGGCCATGCTGGCTCGCGGCGTCGTGCGCAACTCGCTGCGCGCCGGGCTGCCCACCGAGCCGGTGCGGATCCGCTTCACGCGCGCGCGGTCGATCCCGGCCGGGAGCGGCTTCATCGTCGTCGGGCTGCCGCAGGGCGGGCCGCAGCAGAACAACCGCAGGTTCGCGGTCGCGGTCGTCGGGGGCGGCTTCCGCGGAGTGCTCACGTCGCCGAGCACGCGCATTCCGGGCATCGTCTCGATCGCCGACATCGCGCCGACGGCCCTCGGCGAGGACGGCGCGCTCGGCTCGGAGCCTCGGAGCGACTCGCTCGCCGAGCTCGCGACGCTCGACCGGCGGATCGACGATCACAACGGCTGGCGGTCGCGGACGGCGACGTGGCTCGAGCTGGCGCTCGCTGCGCTGGCTGTCGTCGCGGGGACGGCGGCGGTGCTCGGCGCGGCGGCGTTCCTACTCGCCAACCTCGTGCTCGGCGCCGTGGACGTGCCGCCGGGCGTGTCGTTCGTCGTGCTGCTCGCGGCGGCGCTCGCCGGGCTGCTCTCGGTGCGGTGGCGGCCGCGGCCCGGCGTCGTCGCAGCGTTGCTCGCGGCCGTGCTCGGCGCATACCTCGTGTCGTTCGAGCTCGACAACCGGTGGGTCGCGCTCTCGCCGCTCGGCCCGACCCAGAACGCGCGCTTCTACGGGATCTCGAACCTGCTGGAGACGTTCCTGCTGATCCCCTCGCTCGTGGGGGCGACGCTGCTGTGGCGGCGGCCGGTGCTCGCGGCCGGGCTCGCGGGCCTGGCGTTCCTGACGATCGCAGGCAGCCGCTTCGGCGCCGACGGAGGCGGTGCGATCGTCCTCGCGGTCGGCTTCGGCGTGCTCGCGGCGCTCCTCGCCGGCGCAGGCAGGCGCGGCGTCGTGCTCGCCGCCGCGGGCGCCGTCGTGCTCGTGCTGGGCTTGCTCGGGCTCGACGCGGTGCTCGGCGCGTCGAGCCACGTGACGCGCGCCCTCGAGGGTGGCCCGACGGCCCTCGCGGGCGACCTCTGGGACCGCGTGACCCTGTCTTGGAACCGCGTGACGGACAGCGCGTCGACAGGAATCACGACTGCGGTTGCGCTCGCCGCGCTCGCCGCGCTCACAGTTCGAGCCCTCCGCCTGCAGGCGCCGATCCGCGACCGCGCGCTCCCGCTCGCGTTCTCTGCGGCGATTGCCGCGTCGATGATCGTCAACGACTCGCCGAAAGACGTGGCGCTCGCCGGCCTCGCGGGCTATCTCGCGGTCGAGTCGCTCGCCCTCGGCCAGGCGAGCGCGGCCCAGTCCGTGCGCCTCCGTCTACGCCGACCGGTTGGCGCAGCCGCCCCCCACGCCAAGTAACAGACTGTTACAAGGCGCGGGAGGGGCCGCGGTCTTTAGAGATCCGTGAGGAAGCTGGGCGGCTCGAGCGGATCGTCCGAGCGCGTCGTGGATCGCCCGGAGCTTGGCCGGTCCTCGAGGATGAACGTGCGCCGCCTCGGCGCGCCGCTCAGGCCTGTCGCGACGACCGTCACCCACACCTGGCCGGCGAGCCGCTCGTCCACGGTCGCGCCGAAGATGATGTTCGTCTCGTCGACGGCCGCCTGCCTGATCACCTCGGCTGCCTCGTTCACCTCGTACAGCGACAGGTCCTCGCCGCCCGAGACGGACAGCAGGATGCCGCGCGCGCCGGCGATCTCGGTCTCGATGAGCGGCGACTTGAGCGCGCGCTCGGCCGCGTCGCGGGCGCGGTTCTCGCCCGTCGCGTAGCCGATGCCCATCAGCGCCGAGCCGGCGTCCTTCATGATCGTCCGCACGTCGGCGAAGTCGAGGTTGATCAGTCCCGGCGCCGTGATCAGGTCGCAGATGCCCTGCACGCCCTGGCGGAGCACGTCGTCGGCCAGCCGGAACGCATCGAGCATCGACGTGCCCTTGTCGACCACGTCGAGCAGCCGGTCGTTCGGGATGACGATGACCGTGTCGCAGGCCTCGCGCAGCTGCGACAGCCCGAACTCGGCGGTCTGCTTGCGCTTCGTGCCCTCGAACTTGAACGGCGTCGTGACGATGCCGACCGTGAGCGCGCCCACGCTGCGGGCGATCTCGGCCACGATTGGCGCCGCGCCGGAGCCGGTGCCGCCGCCCTCACCGGCGGTCACGAACACCATGTCCGAGCCGCGCAGCGCGCGCTTGAGCTGGTCGTAGGCCTCCTCGGCCGCCCGCTTGCCGACGTCGGAGTCGGAGCCGGAGCCCAGCCCGCGCGTCAGGTCGGTGCCGATGTGGATCTTGAGCGGCGCCTCGCTCATCGCGAGCTGCTGCACGTCGGTGTTGACGCCGATGAACTCGACCTCCGCGATGCCCGCGTCGATCATGCGATTGACCGCGTTCAGTCCGGCACCGCCGACACCGACGACGCGAATGACGGCCAGGTAGGCCGCCGTCCCGGGCGTGGGCACGCGATGAACGCGCGGCCCCGGCTCGGGGAGCACGCCGATCGGGTGGACGGTCGCTCCCTCGGGCTCCTCCTGCGGCTGCGGCTCGGCCCGCTCCGGCTCGCGCTCGGGCTCGGCCTCGCTCTTGCGGGCCGCCTGCTCCTGCGCGGCTTCGGTCGCCTTGAACAGCTCCGCGAGCGGGCCCTCGCGGAGGCTAGCGCGCTTTCGCGCCATTGAGCACCTCCTTCGCCAGGTCGCGGTAGGCCTCCGCGGCACGGCCGGTCGGGTCGTACTTCAGGACGGAGGAGCCCTTCACGGGCGCCTCCGCGAAACGGATCGTCTTGCGAATGCGCGTGTTGAAGACGAGGTCGCCGAAGTTCTCCTGGAGGATCTCGATCGCCTCACGCGAGTGCAGCGTCCGGCCGTCGAACATCGTCGGGAGGATCCCGATGATCTTCACCTGCGGGTTGAGGTTCTCGCGGATCATCGTGAGCGTGTTCTCGAGCTGTACGAGGCCGCGCAGCGAGAGGTACTCGCACTGCACCGGGACGATCACGCCGGCCGAGGCGACGAGCGCGTTGATCGTCAAGAGGCCGAGCGACGGCGGCGTGTCGATGAGGATGTAGTCGTACTCGTCGCGGACGGCAAAGAGCGCCTTCTCGAGCGAGCGCTCGCGGCCGATGGTGGCGGACATCGCGAGCTCGGCGCCGGCGAGGTCGATCGACGAGACGGCGATGTCGATCTCCGCCTCGTGGACGACGTTCTCGATCGGCAGGCGGTGGACGAGCACGTCGAACATCGACCGCGTCAGCGAGTCCGGGTTGAACCCCTGGCTCATGGTGAGGTTGCCCTGAGGATCGAGGTCGATCGCGAGCACCTTCAGCCCCTTCTCCCGGAGCGCGACCGCGAGGTTCAGGGTGGAGGTCGTCTTGGCGACGCCGCCTTTCTGGTTCGCAAATGAGATGACCGTGGCCGGGTCCCCCTCCTCGGAATCGGTGGGCTCGCGTGGGGGGCGCGACAGCAGGCGCAACGACATGGGCGCCTCTTTCGGTCAATGGTAACGGAGTCCTCTGCGTTTACCGCATCGCGGAGCCGGTTGCGGCTCGGGCGTCGAGCGCGTGGCGGCAGCTGTCGAGCGCGCGTGCCGCGTCCTCGGCGCCCGGCCCCTCCGCGGCGAGCCACTGCTCCGTCTCGGCCAGGAGCTCGCGCAGCTCGGCGAGGACCGAGCGCGCCGGGGCGCCGGCCAGGTGCAGCTGCTCGACGCGGTCGAGCCGGTCGAGGACGCGGCGTGCTTCCTCCACGGCTCGACCGTAACCCCGAAGGTGTGACGTGTCTGTGCCGGACCTGTGCCTAGACAGCCAGTGGCTCGGCGGCGTGCGCAAGCAGGCGGCCGCCGGGGCGCGGGCGCACGCCGAGGAGCGAATCGTCGAGCGCGGCGCACAGCTCGACGCGGTCGCCGAAGAGGAGCGTCTCGACCAGGGCGTCGCGGATCGCGTCTGCGGCCTCGCCGCCCTCCTGGCCGTCGACGAGCGGCCTGAGGCGGGCGTGCTGGTCGGCGCGCTCGCGGCCGCTCTCGCCGAGCAGCACCGCGGCGCGGAGGGCCGCCGCCCAGAGCCCGTTGCCGGCCCCGAGCAGCGACTCGAGCGAGGTGCGGAGCTGCTCCGAGCGGAATGGCTCGTCCTGGAAGAGCGAGAGCTCCCAGCGGTCGAGCGCCTCGCCGAGCTGCGCGTCCTCGTCGGCGGCGGCGACCCGCTCGCGGAGCCGACGCGCCAGGTCCCCGCGGAACACGTCGAGGCGGGTCGGCTCGCCGGGCGGCTGGGCGGCCGCAATCGGGAGCGACGGCTTGACGCCGACCGGGTGGCGGTCGATCCGCTCGAAGTACACGGGGCCGGTGGCGAGCGGACCGCCGACGGCGAGGCGCAGGGCGGTGATCGCGTCGGCCAGCTCGGCCGCCGCGTCCGGGCGCGCGTGTGAGCCGGCGGCGAGGGCATGGGTCAGCTCGAGGACGTTGGCGCGATCCGGCTCACGCGCGAAGCGCTCCGGCAGCAGGCCGCTCGCCTCGGGCCACGGGCCTGCGAGCTCGCCCGTGACGAACGGCCGCACCTGGACGCCGCCGCCGAGATCGACGGCCGAGCCGACCTCGAGCCCGATCAGCGGGACGACGACCACGTGCAGGCGCTCGGTGCCGAAGAGGGCGCGCTCGAGCTCGCCGTACTCGCGCTCGAACAGCACGTCGTCCCAGTCGAAGCCGCCGCGCGCGTCGGCGATGCGCGCGACGAGCGGCAGCAGGATCGTCTCGGTGAACGCCTCCTCCCCGCTCCGCCCGCCTGTGAGCGAGCCGGCGAAAAGGGCGGCCGCGGGCTCGCGTGCGAGATCCTCGAAGGCGATACGCGCGTCCGGCAGCTCGGCAAGCCGGTCGGCGCGCGCCTCGACGAAGGAGAGGATCAGCGGACGGAACTCGTAGAAGGTCGTGCGGCCGCTCGCCTCGTGCTCCTCGAACGCGAACGGCACGTCGGCGCCGCGGTCGACCTCGTCCTGGAGCAGCGCGAAGCCGGCGAGGCAGTAGAGGCGCAGCGCGTCGTGCAGATCGGGAGAGCGGTGACTCACCCGAGCCACTTACGCGGCGGGAGGCATCAGTCCTGCGCAAGGCCGAAGGGTCTGCTGCTCCCGCGCGACGACAGGTCGCCTACACCTAGCCGGCCCACCAGTCGCGCCGGCCCTCGACGTCTTCGCGCGGAGCGTCGCCGAGATTCGGCGCGCCGATGACGAGCAGCTCGAGGCCCTGCGGCCCGGCCTCGTAGCCTCGCCACGAACCGGGCGGGACGCGCACCGCGTCCCATTCCTCGAGCTCGACGATCTCGTCGTCGACCTTCATCCGCCCGCTCCCGCGCACGACCACGTACACCTCCTCCTGCGTCTTGTGCGTGTGGCCGTACGGAAAGCGATAGCCGGGCGGGACCCGCTGGTAGCTCAGCCCGGATTGCTCGAGCCCGAGCGCCCTGGTCGCCGCGCGGAACTCCAGGTCCGGCGCGCCGTCGAACCTCGAGCCGATGTCCTCCAGATCCGCCTTGATGTTCCTGAGCGTGAACGGCACGTCGCAAGCCTATGGTGCCGTTCGCCAAACGCTTGCGCACCTCCGCAGTAGCCTCTCCGCGAGTTGACGCTTTCGGCTTCCGATATTTCCGCAATTCGCGCAGCTGAACGAGCTCTGGCGCAGGCTTTCGAGTCTTCGGATCTCACGGCGTGGGTGGACTCGTATACGGAGGACGCGATCTTCGTGGGGCCTGGAGTGCCGGCGATCGAGGGACGCCCCGCCCTCCTGGAGGTCGCCCCGCAGGTCAGCATCTCTTCGATGGAGATCGAAGCGCAGTCAACGCTCGGGGCGGGAGATCTTGCGGCCACGCTCGGCCGTGCGACCTGGGTGAGCGGGCCGAAGGGCTCCGATGGCCCCACGGTGCGGAGACGCTTTCTCATGGTCTGGCGTCGCGATCTCGACGGGGCCTGGCGCATCGCTCGCGAGATGCTCAACGAGGACCTCTAGCCGTCGGACGCAGACGGCCCGTCTGAGGGGGCGACCGATGATTTACGCCGCCCTGCTGCGTCTCTGAGAGCACCACTCCCGGCCGGCGAACGAAGGAGCACGAGACGATGAGCAAGGTGGTCGCAATCATGTCGATGTCCCTCGACGGGTACGTCGCCGACGCGAACGACGGCGTCGCCGAAGTCTTCGACTGGTACTTCTCGGGCGACGTCGAGGTTCCGACGGCGAGCGGGAGCTCGGGCATGACGTTCCGCGTCTCGGCGCCGAGCGCCGACCACCTGGCGGGCTTGGTGGCTGAGGTCGGCGCCATGCTCACCGGCCGGCGCACGTTCGACGCCGCCGACGGCTGGGGCGGCCGGCACCCGTGGGATATTCCCGCGTTCGTCGTCACCCACCACGTGCCCGACGGCTGGCCACGGCCCGGCTCGACCGTCCAGTTCGTCACCGACGGGATCGAGAGCGCCGTTGCTCGGGCGAAGTCGGCTGCCGGCCCGAAGTCCGTGGGAGTGCACGGCGCCGACACGATCCAGCAGTGCCTGGGCGCCGGGCTGCTCGACGAGCTCCACATCGACCTGGCGGCCGTGTTGCTGGGCGGAGGAGTGCGGCTGTTCGACCACCTCGCGAGCACACCGGCCGTCCTCGGGGACCCGACGGTCGTCACCGGTGTGGGGGTCACGCACCTGCGCTATCCCGTGCACACCTCGTAGACCAACGTGTGTCCGTTCGTGCCGTACGACCCCACGATCTACGAAGGCGCCGCCGGCCACTATCGGGCTGGTAGACCGCCCTACTCGGCCGAGCTCGAGGCCGTTCTCATCGAGGAGCTGGGTCTGGATGGAAGCGGGCGGCTCCTGGACGCCGGGTGCGGCCCCGGCATCCTCACTCTCCGACTGGCCCACCTGTTCGAGGACATGGTCGGCCTCGACCCCGACCCGGCCATGCTCGCCGAAGGCCGCCGGGTCGGCGAAGAAGGGGGCATCACGAACATCCGCTGGGTTCAAGCCCTGGCGGAGGACCTGCCCGGCGCGGCGCCGGGCACGTACCGGCTGGTCACCTTCGGCCAGTCCTTCCACTGGACGGACGAAGCCCGTGTGGCCGAGGCGGTCTACGACCTCTTGGAGCCAGGCGGTGCCCTGGCTCTGATCGTCCACACGGTCGACGGGCGCCCACCACCGCGGAGCCCCGGCCCACCGCCGATCCCGCACGCGGAGATCAACGGCCTGGTGGAGAAGTACCTCGGAACGACCAGGCGCGCCGGGCAGAGCATCGCGCCGGTTCGAGCCCACCGGTTCGAGGACGTCCTCGTCCGCACCCGGTTCGGTACGCCGCGGTCGATCTTCGCCCCAGGCATCCCCGACCTGGTGCGGGATAGCGAAAGCGTGCTGGCCGGCTACTTCTCGCTCTCCTACGCGGCGCCCCACCTCTTCGGCGACCGGGTCGAAGAGTTCGCCGAGGCGGTGCGGGAGTTGCTGGCGTCACGATCTCCCGAGGGCATCTTCTGGGACTGGCCCGGCGATACCGAAGTGATCCTCGCCCGCAAGCCGGGGTGATCAGGGTTTTCCGAGCGCCGGCCAAGCGATCGATATCGCCTAACGGTCGATCACGGTGATGTACGCGAGCGCGCCGTGTACGCGTACAGGCTGCTCGTGGACGATGCTGCGCGAGCGGATTCGTTCGGCGGTCAGCGTGACGGATCGTCGCGCGCGTGGCAGGTCGATGCGGCTCGCGGGCAGCGCCCGGCCCCATGGCGGGTTCGTGACGACGCAGTCCGCCGCTCCGAACGACGTCGCGTCGGCGACGCGGAACGGAACCGCGACGCCCGCCATCGCCGCGTTCAGCCTCGCCCGCTCGACTGCCATCGGATCGAAATCGCTCCCCTGCGCGCGCAACCCCGCGAGCGCACCTTCGATCGGGATCGTGCCGACTCCGCAGAACGGATCGACGAACGGCCGGGCGGCCAGCAGCGCAAGCGCGCGTGCGAGCGGCGGATGGAGGCTTCCGCGCACGGTCGCAACCCGGTATGCACGCCGGTGGAGCGGCTCACGTGCGATCCGGACCCCGACGGTCGCGGTCTCGCCGACGACGTGCACGCGCAGCGAGAGCTCGCCTCGTCCTTCGACACGTGTCCAGGCGAGGCCGGGCTCGAGCGACGCTTCAAGCTCGAAGCGGCTGTAATTCCTCCGACCGAGGAAGCTCGCGGTCAGGTCGAAGGTCGGCCGCGCGCCGCGGCCGAGCAACTCCGCTGCAGCGTCCAGGTCGACCCGGACGGCCGACAAGCGGCGAAGGGCTTCGCGCCGCCGTGTGACACCGTCGACCTCGCCGAGGACGAGGAACAGATCGTCGACGGTTCCGAGCTCGAGCAGTGCCGGCGAGAGCGCGGCACGAAAGCGCACCTCGCGGTGACCGACGGACGAGTCCACGCCGAGGAGCGCGCGCACCTCGTCGCTTGCGATGCATTCAATCCCGCGCAGGGTCCGACCCAGCACGGTCTGTGGCGATGCGTGCACGAGCCACCTCCGAGGCGTCGGTGAGACGCCACGGCCGCCGGCTCAGCGCCGGCTACTCAGAGGGCCGCGGCCTAGAGGGCCGCGGAACCGGGGGCGTAGAAACGCTGCACGGCGCAGAGGATATGCCTCGCCGCGGCACTCTCTCCGAATCGGCGATGCTCCTACTCTTGGAAAGACTCGAGGGTCGCGTTGCGCTCGTAACGGGCGCGAGTCGCCAGGCCGGGATCGGGTTTTCGATCGTGCGGCGACTGGTCGAGGACGGGGCGCGTGTGTTTGCGCAGGGCTGGACACCCCACGACGTGGCCCAGCCCTGGGGCGGGGAGGCCGACTCAGCCGAGGCGATGCGGGTCTTCGGGGAGGCCGTGCGGTACGCCGAGGCCGATTTCGCCGACCCCGATGCGCCACAGGCAGTCGTCACAGCCGCACGGGCGGCGTTCGGCATGTCGACGTGCTCGTCGTCAATCACGCCCGCAGCGGCCACGGGCGTCTCGGCGACGTTACGGCTGTGGAGCTGGACTCCTTTCTGCACGAGAACGTGCGCGCAGCCGTCCTCCTGGTGAAGGAGTTCGCGGCGCAGCACGACGGCCGCCCCGGCGGCCGCGTTGTTCTGCTGACCTCGGGACAGCACCTCGGGCCAATGGCGCGGGAGGTCGCCTACGCCGTCTCCAAGGGAGCATTGCACCAGGCGACCAGGACGCTTGCCGACGAATTGATCGACCGGGGCATCACCGTCAACACCGTCAATCCAGGCCCGACCGACACCGGGTGGGACATCGCGGGCCGCGATCCGTCGCCGGCGATGCCGCTAGGTCGTTGGGGCGTCCCGGACGACGCGGCTCGGCTCATAACCTGGCTCTGCAGCGACGAGGCGGCGTGGATCACCGGGCAAGTCATCGACTCGGAAGGCGGATTCCGCCGCTGAGACTGCCATCCCGATTCAACCAGGACGAGGACCCGGCGAGGCTTGATGTGCTGCGGGTGCCGCTTCGCTCAGTCGCCCCAGTCGATGACCCGCGTGAACACGATCCCGCTCCGCACCCAACGGATCGGCCCCAGGACCTCCTGGTCCACCCCGTCCATCAGCCGGCGCTTGTGCATGCCGTCGCGATTCGCGGTGAACAGCCCGCCCTGGTCGTTGAGAGCTGTATAGACGAGCTTGCGGCTGTCCGGCGACCAGGCGATCCGCACGGTGAACCACTGGTGCTCGCGCGAATCCACCACGTGGTTCAGCGACCCGTCGGCGGCGATGACCGCCAGGCGCGCTTTCAGTTGGCCCGGGCCGAACCACCGGTAGGCCAGTCGGCGCCCGTCCGGCGACCACGTCGGGGTGTCGCCCCGCGAGATTGCGAGATCGCGGCTGCCGTCAGCCCTCACCACGTGCAGACGGTTCTCCACATAGGCGAGACGATTCCCCACCGGCGACCAGGTGACGTCATGGATCAGTCCCGCGCGTGAGGCGAGCACCCGCTCGGCACCGGTCGTGAGGTCGACCGTGACGAGCTGCGACGGGCCGGCGCCGGGTTTCGACACGCGTACGTACGCGAGACTCCGCGCTCCGGGCGACCACGCGAGGCTCCACGCGCCCGTCGGCACCACGACGCGATCGTCGTGGCCGTCGGCGCCGACGAGGTGGATGGACGCAACGCCCTGGCCCGCGCCGGCCTGCGCATACAACAGGTACGCCACCTGCGCGCCGTCGGGCGACAGGCGGCCGCCGATGTACCCGGTCGTCGTCCCCGCAACCCGGCGTGGCGCGGGAGCGGCCGTGATCCCTGAGACGTAGAGCACGCCGAACTCGTGCTGGAACAGGGCTCGCGTGCCGTCGGACGAGATGTCCGCGAGGTCGCCAACGCCGGCGCCAGCTGCACAAAGTGCGTGCCGTCAGGACGCACGCGGAAGTACTCGAAGCAGGCGCAGTCGAGAGTCGACTTGCCAACGCGGGCGGCCTGCGAGCTGCCGGCCGAAACGAGCACCATCGCGAGTAGCCCGAGGAGCAGCGCCGACCGCATCACGCCCCCATTGTGCGCCTCCCCGGGGCTGGGTGCGAGGGCTCCGGCCCGGGCTGGCACACCGGGCACCAGTACGCCGTGCGGTTGTCGTCGCCCTGGCCGCGCGAGCGGATCGGTGCCTGGCACCGCGGGCACGGCATGCCGGCGCTGCGGTAGACCTGCCGCTCCGACCCGGCCGTCGTCGGTGGCTCGCCGCATCAGCCGGGCGGCCGCACCGAGCACGGCACGGAGCTCGTCGTCCGAGACGTCGCCGAGCGGGCGCCAGGGTGACATGCGTTCGGCCCACAGCGACTCCGCTCTCCACACCGTCCCGAGCCCGGAGACGAGCCGCTGGTCGAGGAGCGCGTCCCCGACCTCGCGCGCCTGGTCTCCGCGGCGCAGGTTGGCGAGCATGCGGTCGAAGTCCGGCTCCCGCGCGAGGATGTCCGGCCCGAGCCGCTGCACGGCGCGTGAGTTCAGCTCCAGGACCCGGCCGCCGTACTGCAGTGCCTGCGCCCTGCTCCCGCGCAGCACGAGCCACGGCCGGCCGAACACGGGCGCGTCACGCGCGATCACCCGCCAGCTCCCCGACATGCGGAGGTGGCTCCGCACCGTGACGCCGCCCTCGAAGCGCAGGATCAGGTTCTTCCCGACCGCCTCGACCGACTCGAGCACGCGCCCGTCGACCTGCTCCGCCACGCCCGTGACCTGGCCGCGCGGGTTCGGCGACTCGGCACTGACGCGGTCGCCGACCAGGACCTGCAGCCGGCGCGCGGCCCGGTGGAGGCTGTCACCCTCGGGCACGGGTCACGATTTTGTCACACTTGTGTCCCATGGCTTTCCAGCCTGAGCCCGGGCTCAATATCGCCGCGCTCGCCAGGAAGACCGGCGTCCCGGCGCACACGCTTCGTAAGTGGGAGCAGCGCTACGGCGTCCTCTCCCCCGCGCGCACGCAAGGCGGCCAGCGCCGGTACACCGAGGTCGACGTCGCGCGGGTCACGTGGTTGCGCGAACGGCTGAAGGACGGCTACCGCATCGGTCACGCGGCGGCGCTGCTCACCGCCGCCACCGCGCCGCCGGCGACCACCCCGGCGGAGCTCCGGACCGGGCTCCTCCGCGCGGTCGTCCGGACCGACCTGGACACCGTCGAGCGCTTGCTCGACCAGGCGTTCGCGCTTCATCCGCTCGAGACGGCCGCGGAGGAGATCGTGGCACCTGTCCTGGTCGAGGTGGGCGCGAGCTGGGAGCGGGGCGAGATCACCGTCGCCCAGGAGCACCTCGTCTCGGCCGCCGTTCGCGGGCGGATCGTGCGCCTGCTGGCCGACCGGCGACCGGGCGTGCGCGGCCGTGCAGTGCTCGCATGCCCGGACGCAGAGCGGCACGAGCTCGGCCTGCTCATCCTTGCGGCGCTGCTGTCCGCCGACGGGTGGGGAGTCGTCTACCTGGGCGCCGAGACGCCGGTCGACGAGGCGCTTGCCCTCGCGTCGCTGCTGGAGGCAGACCTTCTCTGCTTCAGCGTGACGCTCGCCGAGCACATGCCTGCGATCGAGGCTGCGCTCGAGCGCGACCGGAGCCGGCGGCCCCAGGTCGTGATGGGCGGCCAGGCCGTCGACCGCGCATGCGCACGCACCCTCAATGCCCGCTGGGCCGGCGAATCCGCCCGGCACGCCGTGCCTGCGCTCGCCAGGCTCGCGCGGTGAGCCGGCTTCGCGCGGCCGCCGCGGGCGCTGCCGCGGCCACCGTCTGGGCCGCCCTCGAGCCGGTCGACACCCGCCTGCTCCGCTGCGACTACTCGGACGTGGCATTGCTCGGCAAAGCGGTCACTCGCCGCCACTGGCTGCCAGTCGGCCTCGCACTTCACGCGGCGAACGGCGCCGCCTTCGGCCTCGCGTTCGAGGAGCTGCGCCGACGGACCGGGCTGCCGCCGCGGCGCCTCGCCCTCGCCGCCGCACTCGGCGAGCACCTGACGCTCTACCCGCTCTGCTGGTTCGTCGACCGCTACCACCCGGCCCGCGGGGAGCCGGGGATTCCGCCGCTCCTCCGCAACCCGCGCGCGTTCGCGCAGGCGACCCTTCGGCACGCCGTGTTCGGGCTCGTGCTCGGGCGTCTAGTGCCGCGCTGACCGGATGCGGTAGAGACCTCCCTCGAGCTCCGCGTCACCGCCGGCGCCCACAACCGTGGCCTCGACCGGGTGCGGCTCGGCCGCGCGCCCCGTCGGCAGCCAGCCGCGCCCCGGCTCCGCGAGGATCAGCGTCCTGCCCTTTTTGCCGGCGAACGCCAGCCGGTCCGGCTCGTCGACGGTGCCGGTCCAGACCTCGAGCCCGAGCGGGGCAAGCGCAGCGGCCATCGCGGGCCGGTCTCCGACCAGCCCGAGCTCGGAAAGCCCGAGGAGCTCGCCGGCCGCGAACTCGCCCGCGGCGCCACGCTCGCCGATTCCGCGATGCGCGATCAGCTCGACGACGTTGCCGGCCGGATCGTGGAAGTAGCAGGCGAGCGCTTCCCAGTTGGAGAAGTCGAAGACGACGCTCCCCTCGGCCCCTGGCAGCAACTCGACGCGCTCCTGAGCCCAGGCGAGCGCAGCATCGAACCGGTCGCCGGGCACGAGCAGCGCGAAGTGGTAGAAGGGCTCGCCCCCGCCCGGGACGAACTCGAGCGTCGTCTCGCCGACCGCCGAGCCGAGCCCGAGCACGCCGCCGTAGAACTCGTCCAGCCGCGCTCCGGCCGGATCAGCGAGCGTGACGTGGACGAAGTGCACTACGGGCGCAGCACGGCGCGGCGAGGGCCAGCCAGGAACCCGGCGTCGACCAGCAGCGGCATGAGCTCCGTGTCGGTGACCGGCTGCCCGTCGAAGCGCTCGACCGCCAGCCGCTTCCCGCGGCCGCGCTTCACGTGGGCGACCAGCGCGGCCAGCGCGGGACGCAGCCATTCCTCATCGGGCTCGCGGAGCGGGACGAGCGTCTTGCCGCCGCGCTCGACGAACAACGCCGCCTCGCCGTTCAGCAGCACGACCTGCGCGCCTGCGACGCGTGATGCGCGGCCGCCTGCCCGCTTCGGCCACGGCAGCACACCGCCGTACGGCTGGGCCGGGTCGGCCGCGGCCAGCACGAGCGCGTCGACCTCGTCGTCGGGCGACGCACGCAGCTCGCGCAACCGCTCGACCGCGCCGCCGAGCGCGAACTGCGCGCCGCCCAGTCCCTCGACGAAGTAGCCGCGCCGGCACAGGCCGAGCGTCTCGAGCGCCTTGAGCTCGCCGTACACGGCGCCGTAGCCGCCCGGGATTCCCTCGGCGCGCACGCCGTCGCGCGTGACGATGCCCTGGCGCTCGAGCAGCAGCTCGGCGAGCGCCCGGCGCTCGGGCAACCCGGCGAACAGCTTGTCGGTCAGCGACCAGCGGCCCTGCGTGGCGGTCGTCCCGCTCGCCCGGCGGCGCGAGAAGCGGCGCTGGCGACTGGCCGCCCGGGGCACCCCGTAGCGGCGGCCGGCGCGCAGCGGCGTCCAGGCGTCGTTCGTCACCTCGCCGGCCCAGACGAGCTCCCAGAGCGCGGGCAGCACCTCCTCGGCCTCGAGCCCGGTGGCGGAGACCAGGTCGAGCCAGAACTCCGCGCTGCGGCCGAGGGCGCGACGGATCGCGGCATGCGCCGTCCCGTCCGGCTTCTCGGCGGCCGCCGGGCGGCCGAGGACGGGCGCGTCCTCTCGGAAGTACAGCGCGACCCGATCGAGCCCGGCGCCGACCCAGACCAGCTCGCCGGACGCGCACAGCTGGTCGAGCTGCAGCGGCTGGTAGTTCGGCACGCGGCGCGGCAGCACCTCGCTCTCCCACAGCGCCACCGGCAGCGCGAGCCCCTGCAGCGGGATGAGCGTCTCGCGCAGGGACGCGCGCCGGTCGATCCCGTGCCAGCTCGGCAGGAAGCGGCCCAGCGCCTCCTGCTCGGCGGGCTCGACCTCGCGCCGCAGCGCGGCGAGCGAAGCCCGCCGCAGGCGGCGCAGCACCTCCGGGTCACACCACTCGCGCTCGGTCCCGCCCGGGCGGAGCTCCCCGCGGACGAGCCGCTCGTCGCGCTCCAGCTCCCGCAACTCGGGCTCGAGGCGAGCGGCGGGCACGCCGAAGCGCTCCGCCGCCTCCCGGGTCGTGAACGGCCCGCGGCCGCGGGCGAAGCGCGCCAGCAGCGTGCGCAGCGGCTCGTCGCCCGGGTCGAGGAACGCATCCGGCAGGCCGCCCGGCGGCATCGCACCGATCGCGTCGCGGTAGCGGCCGGCGTCCTCAGCCGCGGCGAGCGCCTCACGCCCGGCGATGCGGAGCTTGATGAGCCGCCGCTCGCGCAGCAGCGTCTCGGCGAAGCCCGCGTCGTACTCGCCCTCGAACAGGTGCCCGCGCAGGAGCAGCAGGTCGTGCAGCCCGTCAACGTCCTTCGGCGAGCCGCGGAGCTGCGACTCGACCTCCTCGATCGCGCCCGGGTCGAGCAGGTCGCGGAGCTCCTCCTGGCCGAGCAGCTCGCGCAGGAGGTCGCGGTCGAGCGACAGCGCCTGCGCACGGCGTTCCGCCGCGGGCGTGTCGTCCTCGTACATGTAGGTCGCGATGTAGTCGAAGAGCAGCGAGGCGGCGTACGGCGACGCGGAGGCGGTCTCGATCTCGACGAGGTCGAGCTCGCGCGTGCGGATGCCCTGCAGCAGACGCTTGAGCGCCGGCAGGTCGAACACGTCCTGGAGGCACTCGCGGTACGTCTCGAGGATGACCGGGAAGGAGCCGTACTTCCGCGCGACCTGCAGCAGGCTTTGCGCCTTCAGCCGCTGCTGCCAGAGCGGCGTGCGCTTGCCCGGGTAGCGGCGCGGGATCAGCAGCGCGCGCGAGGCGTTCTCGCGGAAGCGCGCGCCGAAGAGCGCGGTCTGGCCGAGCTCGCCGACGACGAGGTCCTCGAGCTGGCCGGGGTCGATGATCAGCTCCTCGACCGGCGGCGGCTGGTCGGCGTCCGGGAAGTGGAGCGCGATGCCGTCGTCCGACCAGATCGACTGCGCGTCGAGGCCGAGCCCGTCGCGGAGCCGCGCGGTCATCGCCATCGCCCACGGCGCGTGGATGCGCGCGCCGAACGGCGTGAGCACGCAGACGCGCCAGTCGCCGATCTCGTCTCGGAACTTCTCGATCACGACGGTGCGGTCCGAGGGCACCGCGCCGGTCGCCTCGGCCTGCTCGCGCAGGAAGGTCAGGAGGTTTCTCGCGGCGCGCTCGTCGAGCCGGTGGTCGGTCTGCAGGCGCGCGAGCATCTTCTCGTCGGTGAGCCCGACGAGCTCGCGCGAGGTCTTGCCAATCGCTGCGCCGAGCTCGTACGGGCGCCCCACGCCCTCGCCCTTCCAGAACGGCACGGCACCCGGGACGCCCGGCGCAGGCGAGACGAGCACCCGGTCGCGCGTGATCTCCTCGATCCGCCAGGTGGAGGCGCCGAGCAGGAAGGTCTGCCCCGCCCGCGCCTCGTAGACCATCTCCTCGTCGAGCTCGCCGACGCGGCCGCCGCCCTCGACGAGGAACACGCCGAAGAGCCCGCGGTCGGGGATCGTGCCTGCGTTCGTCACCGCCAGCCGCCGCGCGCCCGAGCGGCCGCGGATGACGCCGGCCGTGCGGTCCCAGACGATGCGCGGCCGCAGCTCCGCGAACTCGTCGGACGGGTAGCGGCCGGCGAGCATGTCGAGCACGTTCTCGAGCTGCGGGCGCGACAGGTCCGAGAACGGGTAGGCGCGCTTCACGAGCGCGTGCAGGTCGTCGACCGCGATCTCGCCGTCGCAGCAGATCGCGACGATCTGCTGCGCGAGCACGTCGAGCGGGTTGCGCGGGATCTGCGTCTCCTCGATCGCGCCGTCGAGCATGCGCCGCACAACGACGGCCGACTCGAGCAGGTCGGCGCGGTACTTCGGGAAGATCCGCCCGCGCGAGACGGCGTCCAGCTCGTGGCCCGCGCGTCCGACGCGCTGCAGCCCGCGCGCGACCGACTTCGGCGACTCGACCTGGATGACGAGGTCGACGGCGCCCATGTCGATGCCGAGCTCGAGCGACGAGGTGGCGACGAGGCACGGGATCTCGCCGCGCTTCAGCAGCTCCTCGATCTCGACCCGCTGCTCACGCGCGATCGAGCCGTGGTGGGCGCGGGCGATCTCCTCCTCGGCGAGCTCGTTCAGGCGGAGCGCGAGCCGCTCCGCGAGCCGCCGGTTGTTGACGAAGACGATCGTCGAGCGGTGCTCGCGGACGAGCTTCAGGAGCTCCGGGTAGATCGACGGCCAGATCGACTGCGAGTTCCGCTCGGTGCCCGCGTCCATCTCCTGGCCGTCGGCGGGCACCGGGTACGAGAGCTCCGAGGTCGACGGCAGCTCGCGCATGTCCTCGACGGGCATGACGACCTGCAGGTCGAGCTCCTTCGCACGACCCGCGTCGACGAGCTCGATCGGCCGGCCGCCCGCGACGAAGCGGCCGATCTCCTCGAGCGGGCGCTGCGTCGCCGACAGCCCGATGCGCTGGAACGGCTCCTCTACGAGGGCCTCGAGCCGCTCGACCGTGAGCGCCAGGTGCGCGCCGCGCTTCGTCCCGGCGACGGCGTGCACCTCGTCGAGGATCAGCGTGCGGACGCCCTTCAGCGTCTCGCGCGCCTGCGAGGTGAGCATGAGGTACAGCGACTCGGGCGTCGTGATGAGGATGTCCGGCGGATGGCGCAGCATCTGCTGGCGGTCGCGCTGGGCCGTGTCGCCGGTGCGAACGCCGACCTGCAGCGAGCTCTCGAGCCCTGCGAGCGGCCCGCGCAGGTTGCGCTCGACGTCGTAGTTCAGGGCCTTGAGCGGCGACACGTAGAGCAGCCGGATTCCCTTACCGGATCCCGTTTCCGCCTCGAGGCGGTCGAGGCCGAAGAGGAAGGCGGCGAGCGTCTTGCCCGATCCGGTCGGCGCCTGGATGAGCGTGTGCGCACCCGACGCGATGACGGGCCAGCCGCGCTCCTGCGCCGGCGTGGGCGCGTCGAAGGCGCGCTCGAACCACGAGCGTGTGCGCTCGGAGAAGACGCTCAGAGCAGCCACACGGTCAGACTAGCCCGCAGATGTCACACGAACAAGTGTTCGTTCAGGACAGGTTGACGGCGTGCTCGCCGACGACCAGCGTGACGGGGCCGCGGGCTCGAGTGCGCGCCCACTCGGCGATCGTCTCGAGGTCGGCCTCGACCCCCTCCGCGTCCCTCCCGATCGCGACCACGCGGACGAGCCAGCGTGCCGGCGTCAGCTGCACGATGTGCGCGTAGCGGCGCGCCAGCGAGAGCACGTCGAGCGCGTCCCACCGGGACGTCACCTCCACGTCGACGAGCGGCCTGTCGAGGAGGACGGTCTCGCGCGCGAGGGCGCGAAGCTGCGAGGCCGTTTCCGTCGTGGTCGCCGGCACGACGGTCACCGTACGCCGGCGCCCGTGAGACGCGGGTTGGCGTTCTGTTGAGATTCCGAAACGGTCAGTCGAGGAGGGCGCGCAGCGCCTCGACGTCGGCCCGGTAGACGACCTCGTCGATCGGTGGGGCCTCGTCCGGAAAGGGGAACGGCCAGCCCGGCTTCGGGTCGTCGGCGTAGCGCGGCACGACGTGCGTGTGGAGGTGCGGCACCGAGTTCCCGAGCACGTCGTAGTTCATCTTCACCGGGCCGAACGCCCGCTCGATCGCCCCGCCGACGCGCAGCACCTCGAGCCAGTACGCGGCCGCCTCCGCGGGCTCGAGCTCCGTCGGCTCGGCGACGTGGCGTCCGCGCCAGGTGACGATCATGTAGCCGCGCTGGATGTCGTCGCGGCTGAGGTAGGCGTCGGCGACCTCGCCCGCGAAGATCCGCGCGCCGCCGTGGCTCTCGTCCGGCCGCCCCTCGGCGCAGAGCGGGCAGCCGTCGCCGCGGCGCAGCGCATAGAACTCGTCCGGCCACTTCACTCCGCCCAGTATCGTCGGCCCCGTGCCCGAGTCGCCCGAACAACTCTGGGAGCGCGTCTCCGGCTCTCTTCAGATGCCGCCGGTCGAGGAGTGGGACAGCTGGCCGTTCGACGGCGACCTGCGCCCGCGACCGCTTGCACGGCCGGTCGAGCGCGAGCGGCCGCGCAACGGCGAGGGCGGCGTCGAGTGCAGGGCCTGCGGGCGAGGCGACGACACCTACCACTGGACGAACGAGCGCTGGAGGCTCTACGCGCTGCCGCCTACCGGGCTGCCGATCATGCTCATCCTGGAGCCACGCGAGCACTACGACGCGCCCGGCGACCTGCCGGAGGACCTCGCCGCCGAGCAGGGCCTGCTGCTCGCGCGGATCGAGCGCGCCGTACGGTCGGTCGAGCACGTGGGACGTGTTCACATCGGCCGCTGGGGCGAGGGCTCCGAGCATCTGCACTGGTGGTTCATCGCCCGGCCGGCGGGGTTCGAGCAGCTGATGAGCAGCTTCGCGGAGATCTGGGGCGACGTGCTGCCACCGGTGCCCGAAGAGGTCTGGCGCTCGAACGTCGACAGCGTGGTGCGGGCGCTCGAGCCCTGAACGTGGAGGGCCCCGGCCGAAGCCGGGGCCCTCGTAGCGCCGGGACGAGGAGCGGCGCTAGCCGGTGACGGGCAGGTCGTCGTCCGCGCCCTTGCAGTAGCCGGCGCTCGCGGCGGAATCGTTGCTCCACAGGCTCTGAACCGGGTAGAGCTTCCCGTCGTTCCCGCGGGTGGTATTGACGCCGCCCGGAACGGTGTTCGGCTGCGTCGCGCCGGTGACGCCCGTCCAGGCGCACTTGTCGGCGTTCTCCCACCCGTTGATGTCGTACCAGGCGCCGAGCGCGTTGCCGGCGGCGTCGCTCTCCTCTGCGCCCGGGTCGGTGATCGTCTCCTCGATCTCGTGACCCATGACGATCGTGAAGCCGTCGAGCCTTCCGGCGAAGTAGCCGGAGTTGACCGAGTTCTGGCCGCAGCTCGTCCCCATGTTGAGGACGTACGGCATGTTGGTGAACGCGATCCCCGGCGTGACGCCCGGGTAGTTCGGAGGCGTCGTGTAGTCGTGCCAGGCGCAGTAGCCGGCGCCGGTGTTGAAGCCCTCTTCGCTGTATTTCTGCGGCTGGGCGATCACGAACTGGCTGTTCTTCAGGTCGGTGACGCCGAAGTGGACGCGGGCGCGATCGGCCTCCTGGGCGAGCTCCAGCCCCGTGAGGTTCACGTGGGTCGGGTTCGTGTCGTCGTACCAGACTCCGCCGAACTGGTTTGTCGGGTTCTGGATGTTGATGTTCTGACCGTTTGCGGTCATGTAGTACTGGGTCTGCGACTCGGCCCACGCGCTGCCGCCGAACGCCTTCGTGAACGCGAGCATGCGCGCGGCCGCGCCGTCGGGGTCGTTGGTCGGCATGCCGGGCGTGACGTGGTCGAACGCGCCGGCCTGGCCCCAGCCCCAGAAGACGAGGTAGACCTTCGGCTGCACCTGCACGTGGCCACCGAAGTACGCCATGTTCCCGAGGTCCGGGATCGGCAGCTTCCCGGTGAACGACTCGACGCCCGGGATGCAGCAGACCGGCGGCGGCTTCAGCGCCGAGTCGCCCTGGTGCGTGCGATCGGCCATGTAGATCGGGTGCGGCGCCGGCGAGTACTCGTTCTCGGCCGCGGCGGTGCTCACTGCGAGCACGAGCAGCGCGGCGAGGCAGGCGACGCCGACGGCGGAGCGGATGAATGCGGTGTGCATCGTCGTCTCCTTCTCAGCGCTTGACGGTGACGGTGGTAGACGCCGGGCTCGAGGTGTCGAAGCCCTGCGTCGAGCGGGCGTAGATCGTGTGCTTGCCGACCGCAGGCGTCGGAATGGCGACGCTCCAGGCCGAGCCGCTCAGCCGGGCGGGCACCGGGTTTGCGAACGACGCGTCGTCGACGGAGATCTCGACCGCCTTGTTCACGCTAGCGGCGTAGGTCGGCAGATCGACGTACGAGTTGCCGTTGAGGCTGATGTAGCCGCTGTAGACGTTCGGCCCCTTCACGAGCACGCGTAGGTCGAGCGCCTGGATGTCCGCCCCGCTGTACGCCGGGTCCGGCGTGATCGCGAACGGCACCGGCGTATGGTCGGCCGTCGGGTCGAGCACCGTCAGGTCGCTGGTCGCCGTGCCGAGCGTGACTGCCTCGCCGCCGACGAGCGCCTCGAGCGTCACGTCCACCTGGGCGGCGCCGACCTGGGCGCCGGTGAGCGAGATCGCGCCGGTGATCTGGCGGGCCGCCTCGAACGGAAGCGGCAGCGAGTCCGTGGCCGGGAAGTCGATCGCCGCCGCCTGCACGACCTCGCCGCCGAGCCCGACGACCGCGTTGTAGAGCAGGCCGCACCCGTCGCCGTTGTCGGTTCCGCCGGCCGTGCTCAGGTGCGGGTTGTCGTTTGCGCCGCCGCAATCGTCGCGGTGGAGCAGGTACCTCGTGGTCGTCGCCCCGGACGACGCGAACGCGGCGTTGCCGGCCACCGCGAGGTACGGGTTCGTCTTCTGCGACACGGTCGACGCCGTGCGCGGCGTGCTGATCGTCACCGACGTCGCGGAGCCGACCGCGGCCGCCACGCCGATGACGAGAATCAGACCGAGCGCCGCGAGCAGCGCCGGGAAGGTGCGCCTCATGATCTTGCCTCCTCGTCCTATGACACCACTAAGAATGGTCACAACTTCGGTGGTTATATACACCACGCGAGAGGGTGTCAAACATGAACGATCAGCCGTTCAGCATTCGCTCAGGCACACGGGCGGCTATCGTCGGCCTGCGTGCCCTCCCCCAGCGACCACACCGTCGAGAGCCGCGAGCGCTGGGGCCGCGTCGCGTCAGCCTGGGAGCGCCGCGAGACGAGGCAGTGGGAAGCGACCGAGGCGGTCAGCCGGAACCTCGTCGACCGGCTCGAGCTTCAGCCCGGCGACACCGTGCTGGAGCTCGCGGGCGGTGTCGGCCACACGAGCCTGCTCGCCGCCGAGCGCGTGGCTCCCGGCGGGCGCGTCATCGCCACCGATTTCGCGCCGCAGATGGTCGATGCCGCACGGCGCCTGGCCGAGAGCGGCGGCGCCACCGGCGTCGAGCATCGCGTCATGGACGCCGAGGCGATCGATCTTCCGGACGCGAGCGTCGACGCCGTCCTCTGCCGCTGGGGGCTGATGCTGTTCGGCGACCCGGCGCAGGCGGCGGCGGAGGTGCGCCGCGTGCTGCGGCCCGGCGGTCGCTTCGGCTGCGCCGTGTGGGCGTCGCCTCAGCAGAACCCGTGGGCGAGCGTGGTCGGCCGCGTCTTCGTGACCGCGCGGGCTGATGGAGCCGCCCGCGCCCGGCGGGCCCGGGATGTTCAGCCTCGCGGACGCGGAGCGGTTGGAGTCGCTCCTCCGCGAGCGCAGGGTTCGAGTCCGTCGCGGTCGAGGACCTGCCGGTGCGATTCCGCTACGAGAGCTTCGACGAGTACTGGGAGATCACGCGCGAGCTCGGCGGCGGCATCGCGGACGCACTCGCGCCGCTCCCGACGAGCAACGCGCCGCCGTGCGCGCGGAGATCGAGCAGGGCGTGGTGGCGTTCAGGACAGCCGGCGGCTACGAGTTTCCCGGCCTCTGCCACAACGCCGTGGCCTCGTGACCTACTCGATCGTCGCGCGCGATCCGGAGACCGGCGAGCTCGGGGTCGCGGTCCAGACACGCGCGTTCGCGGTCGGCAACGCCGTGCCGTGGGCGGCGCCGAAGGTCGGCGCGGTCGCGACGCAGTCGTTCACCGAGCGCAGCTACGGGCCGCTGGCGCTCGAGTTCCTGCGCATCGGCAGGGCACCCGAGGACGCGCTCGCTGGACTGGTGCGCGCCGATCCGCAGGAGGCGGTGCGCCAGGTCGGCGTCGTCGATACGCAGGGACGCACCGCCACGCACACGGGCGAGCTGTGCATCCCCGAGGCCGGGCACATCACCGGCGACGGGTTCAGCGTGCAGGCGAACATGATGCGAAGCGCCGAGGTCTGGCCGGCCATGGCAGAGGCGTACACGGGCGCGACCGGCTCGCTCCCGCAGCGGTTGCTGGCAGCCCTCGACGCGGCGGAGGCCGCGGGCGGCGACTTCCGCGGGCAGCAGGCGGCGGCGATGCTCGTCGTCGCCGGCGAGACGACCGGCCGCACCTGGGACGAGCACGTGGTCGACGTCCGGGTGGACGACCACCCCGAGCCGCTCGCGGAGCTGCGCCGGCTGGTCGGGTTGACGGAGGCGTACCGCGGGCTCGTCCGGGGCGAGATGGGCGACGACGAAGCACGCCGCGCGGGCGTGCGCGACGACGAGCTCGAGTGGCTCGCGTCCGCGGCCGCGTGGCGGACGGGCGACATGGAGACGGCCCGGCGGCGGTTCGAGCGCCTCATCGCCCGCGACCCGAAGTGGGCGGCGGCGTTGCCCGCGCTCGAGCGCATTCCGCCACCCAACCTCGACGAGTAGCATCGGGGCATGGCGACGACCACGGTCGACGCGCTCCACTTCACGGGCGACCCGGAGGCCGACGCGTTCCTGGGGCGCGATCCACTCGCGCTGCTGATCGGCTTCTGCCTCGACCAGCAGGTGACGGTGCAGAAGGCGTTCTCGTCTCCGCTCGAGCTGTCGAAGCGGATCGGCGGGCTGGACGCGACGCACATCGCCGGCATGGAGCCGGCGGCGCTCGAGGAGGTTTTCCGTGCCAAGCCGGCCCTGCACCGCTACCCGGGGAACATGGCGAAGCGCGTGCAGGAGCTCTGCCGCGTGATCGTCTCCGAGTACGGCGGCCACGCGGAGCGTGTCTGGACCGAGGCGTCGGACAGCGCCGACCTCAAGCGCCGCCTCGAGGGGCTCCCCGGATTCGGCGACATGAAGGTTCGCTCGCTCACGGCCGTGCTGTGGAAGCGGCTGGGGGTCGACATGGCGAAGGAGATCGCGCCGGACCACCCCACGCTCGGCGACGTGGACTCGCCGGAGGCGCTCGAGGAGTACCAGGCGAAGAAGCGCGCCTACAAGGCCGCCCTCCGGGCGGGCCAGCCCGGCAACTGGTAACAGGCCGACCCGGACGAGGGTCGCGGGCCCTGCCGGCGAAGCCGATCCCGTGACCGTGCGCCGCCTCGCCGTCCCGCTTGCGCTCGCCGCCGTGCTTGCCGTGCTCGCCGGCGCCTCTTCCGGCGCACCGCTTCCCGGCGCGCCGAAGTGCACCGTCTTCCCCGCGTCGAACCCGTGGAACCAGCGCGTCGACACGCTTGCCGGTTGCGGCGAGCTCGGACGCGATCATCTCGTCGATCGGCCGAGACCGCGGCCTGCACGCCGACTTCGGCTCGGGCCTCTGGGACGGCGGCCCGATCGGGATCCCGATCACGGTCGTCTCGGCGAAGCAGAAGAAGAGCCGCGTCTCGTTCGACTACGCCGACGAGAGCGACAAGGGCCCGTACCCGATCCCGGCGAACGTGGCGATCGAGGGCGGCCGATCCTCGGACGGCGACCGGCACGCGATCATCGTCGATCGCGACAGCTGCAAGCTCTACGAGCTGTACGCCCTGCACCCGAAGGGATCCGGCTGGCAGGCGGGCTCGGGCGCGATCTGGAGCCTCAAGTCGAACCGGCTGCGCCCGTCCGGGTGGACGTCCGCCGACGCTGCCGGCCTGGCGATCTTCCCCGGTCTCGCGCGCTACGACGAGGTGAAGCGCGGGCGGATCGACCACGCGCTGCGGTTCACGGTCTCGCGGACGCGCAAAGCGTTCGTGTGGCCGGCGCGCCACTACGCGAGCTCGTACACGGACCCATCGCTGCCGCCGATGGGCCTGCGCGTCAGGCTCAAGGCGTCGTTCGACACGCGGCCGTACCCGAAGCAGGCGCGCATCGTGCTCGAGGCGATGAAGCGCTACGGGATGATCGTCGCCGACAACGGATCGGACTGGTACGTGTCCGGCGCGCCGGACCCGCGCTGGTCGAACGACCAGCTCCACACGCTCGGGCGCGTCACCGGCTCGAGCTTCGAGGTGGTCGACACCTCGTCATTGCACCCCTAGGTCGCGCAGCGCCCGCCCGGCCGCACGTCAAGTAACAGACTGTTACTTGCTCACGACCGGCGCCCGGTGCCTGCCGGCCCGAACGCCAAGTAACAGTCTGTTACTTGGCGAGATCGGCCAGTGCCCGGCGTGCGGCGAGGTGGCCGCACATGCCGTGGACGCCGCCGCCGGGCGGCGTCGACGCCGAGCAGAGGTAGAGGCCAGGGCGGCCGGTGCGGTAGGGGACCAGGCTGTGCGCCGGCCTGAACAACGTCTGGCGGAGTGTCGCCGCGCCGCCGTTGATGTCGCCGCCGACGAGGTTTCGGTTGTGCTGCTGGAAGCCGGGCGGGCCGAGTGCGTGCCGGGCGAGGATCTGCTCGCGGAACCCCGGTGCGAACCGGTCGACCTGAGCCTCGATCGCGTCGGTGGCGTCGCCGTCCCAGCCGTTCGGCACGTGGCAGTAGGCCCAGGCCGTGTGCTTGCCGGCCGGCGCGCGCGTCTCGTCCCAGAGGGTGTGCTGCGCGAGCAGGACGTACGGACGCTCGGGAGCGCGGCCCGCCCACGGCGCCCGCTCGGAGGCCGACAGCTCGTCGAGCGTCGCGCCGAGATGCACGGTTGCTGCGCGGCGGCATTCGGCGGCCGTCCACGGGATCGGGCCGTCGAGCGCCCAGTCGAGCTTGAAGACGCCCGGGCCGAAGCGGTAGCGGCGCAGCGCGGCGGCGTAACCGCGCGGGAGCTCGGCGATCCGCAGGAGCTCGGGCGGCGAGACGTCGGCGAGGACGAGGCTGGCGGCGGGCAGCTCGTTCACCGGCGACTCCAGGTGGATCTCGCCGCCCAGCGAACGGAGCCGCTCGGCGAGTGCGTCCGCGAGCGCCTGCGCCCCGCCGCGCGGGAACGGCCAGCCGTGCACGTGTCCGAGGCCGAGGAGCGCCAGCCCGAACGCGGCGCTCGGGCGCGTCTCCAGCGGCAGCATCGAGTGGGCCGCGTTGCCCGCGAACAAGGCTCGCGCGCGCTCGGTGACGAACGACCGTTCGGCGAGACCGCGCGCCGTGGCGAGGCCGTCACGCAATGACGCGAGCGCTGCGGGGACGCCGAGTGCAGCTGCAAGCCGCACGGCGGCGCGTGGCGACGGCGGCAGCACCGGCGCGAGTGCCATCCCCTGCACGGCGTCCCAGCCGCGCACCAACGGGCCGACGAGCCGCCGGTACGCGTCCTGGTCGGCGCCGAGTTGCGCAGCGGTGTCGGCGACGCTTCGCTCGAGCGTGATCGCCGTGCCGTCGTCGAACGGGTGCGCGACCGCGGCGTCTGGATACACCCAGTCGACGTCGCGGCAGAGCGTGCGGAAGAACGGCGAGCCGGCCGCCAGCGGGTGAATCGCCGAGCAGACGTCGTGGACGAACCCGGGCAGCGTGAGCTCGGCCGACCGCACGCCGCCGCCGACCGTCTCGGCCGCCTCGTGAACCTCGACGTCGAGCCCCGCCTGCGCGAGCGTGATCGCCGCCGCCAGGCCGTTCGGCCCGGATCCGATCACGACTGCGTCAGCCATGTCCCTTCCGGGCAGGCCGGGGCGGCCGCGAAGTGATGGCCCCCGGGGGCGTTCCGCCCCTGTCCCCCGCTCTTGACGCTACCCGGAGAAGGCGCACGTGTCCGTGCCGGGTGTGTGACAGGTTTCGAGCACCGGCAGTCCGCGACGATGCGCTCAGCCGACGCCGGCGAGCAGGAACTCGCGGCTCTCGCGCAGCATCTCGCGCGCGATGACGATCCGCTGGATCTCGTTCGTGCCCTCGTAGATCTGCGTGATCTTGGCGTCGCGCATCATGCGCTCGACGGGGTACTCCTGGATGTACCCGTAGCCGCCGAGGATCTGGACGGCCAGCGTCGTGACCTCCATCGCGACGTCGGTGCAGTAGAGCTTCGCCATCGCCGAGTACTTCGTCAGCTCGGGCGCGTCTTCGTCGACCAGCTCGCCGATCTTGTAGAGCAGCCCGCGCGCCGCCGCGCACTTCGTCTCCATGTCGGCGAGGTAACCGGCGATCAGCTGGTGGCTCGCGATCGGTTGGCCCATGGTCTCGCGCGAGCGGGCGTACTCGAGCGCGTAGTCGGTCGCCCCCTGCGCGATGCCGAGCCCCTGTGCCCCGATTCCCGGCCGCGAGCGGTCGAGGATGCGCATCGCGATCCGGAAGCCCTCGCCCTCCTCGCCGAGCAGGTTTTCCACCGGGATGCGGCAGTCGTCGAAGAAGACCTCGCCGGTCGTCGAGCCCTTGATGCCCATCTTCGGCTCGATCCGCCCGACCGAGAAACCGGGCGCGTCCGCCTCGACCACGAACGCCGAGATCCCGGGGTGACCCGCGGTCGGATCGGTCTTCGCGAAGGTGACGTACACCGACGCGACACCCGCGTTGGTGATGAACCGCTTCGAGCCGTTCAGGACGTACTCGTCGCCCTCGCGCCGCGCCTCGGAGCGCATGGCCGCCGAGTCCGAGCCGGATCCAGGCTCCGTCAGCGCATATGCGGCGAGCCACTCGCCGGAGGCGAGCTTCGGCAGGAACCGCTGCTTCTGCTCGTCGGTTCCGGCGAGCTTGATCCCGAGCGACCCGAGCTCTTGCACGGCAATGATCAGCCCGCTCGTCGCGCAGACCTTCGAGACCTCCTCGATCGCAACAAGCGTCATGAGCGAGCTCGCGCCGAGGCCGCCGTACTCCTCGCCGAACATGATCCCGAAGATCTCGTGGTCGCGGTAGAGCTCGACGACGTCCCACGGGAACTCCGCCGACTTGTCGATCTCGGCCGCCCGCGGCGCGATCCGCTCGCGCGCGAGCGCGCGAATCAGATCGCGGATCTCGCGCTGCTCGTCGGTCAGCGGGTCGACTGGCACGGGCCCAGTGTATGCGGGTACCGGTGTTTTCCCCGCCGCCTCCCCGGGTACTGAGCAGGCCTCGAAAGGAGGCAAACAATGGGTATTGCAGTCAGTCTCGTTCTCATCGCCGCGGGGGCCATCCTCGTCTGGGCAGTCGATGCAAGCGTCTCGGGTGTGAGCCTCGACGCGGTCGGCGTGATCCTGCTCGTGGTCGGCGCGCTCGGTCTCGTGCTCTCGATGATCTTCTGGTCGAGCTGGGGCGGCTTTCACTCCTCGCACCGCGAGGAAGTCGTCGTCGACCGGCGCTAACGCGCTTTCCCTCGGCGGAGGGCGGCCCCGCGCCCTCCGCTAGTGCTTTCTCCACCGTTTCGGACCGCCCCCCGTGGGCAGGCCCGAAGTCTCAGACAGTGGCGCCCGCCGTCTGCAGCACATCGACCGGGAAGGTCGTCTCCTGCGGCGGCGCTGCGAACCCGCCGGCGATGCCGGCCGACATCGTCGGCATCAGGGTCTCGTCGCGGAAGCGCTCCCAGCTCTCCTGCGAGTCGTGGATGGCGATGATCGTCCAGCCGGTCGCGGACGGGCCGGCCGCGTGGAAGATCTGGCCCTCCGGGAGGCTCCCGTCCGCCGGATGGACAGCGGCGACTGACTTCTCGTACTGCTCCTTGGTGCCGCCTGCAAACGTGTGCACGACGCCGTACGCCATGTGACTGCTCCTTTCGAGAAGGATCTAGGACTCGACGAGGATCACGAGGCTCTCGGGGATGACGCCGTCGTGGGCCATCGCCTCGGCAGCCGCGGACGTCTGCATCGCCGCCGCCAGGGCGTCCATGTCCGGGACGTCCATGAGCACCGCCACGCGGGTCGGATTCTCGGGGTCGACGAACGTGCGGATGTTGGTGACGCCGAGCGGACCGAAGAACTCCTCCCGCTTCGGCGAGGCCAGCCAGTGCTTCGTGTCCTTGACGTCGTGATGGCCGATGACGGTGGGCATGCCCCTCGTCCTCCTCCTGTGGTCGATGGGCCGCCGGCACGGCGCGGCTGCGGCGATCCTATGCCCCTCGTCGTGAACGGGCACTGAACGGATCGGCGCGGCTGCCTACGCCGGCGCCGGCATTTCGCCCGGTGGACACACGACCGGTTGACGCCGGCCGCAAGATGTCTTCCGCCGGATCAGGTCGCATCGGCAACCGACACCAACCGCGAGGAGGTAGTCATGTACGCACGGGTAGCGACATTCCAGGGTGACCCTGCAGGCGTCGATCGGGCAATCGAGCAGGTTCGCGCTCAGGTGGCGGGCGACCCGCCGCAGGGCCTCGAGGGCGCGAAGCTGCTCATGCTGGTCGACCGCGATTCGGGGAAGGGCCTCGGCATCACCCTCTTCGACAGCGAGCAGGCCATGCGCCGTGGCGACGAAGCGCTCAACGAGATGAACCCGGGGACGGGCGGGTCGCGGTCGTCCGTCGAGTTCTTCGAAGTTCCCATATCCACGCTCTGACCGTCTCCCGCCCCTCGTGCGCGAGATGGAGCGCACGCGGCTACTCCGGCGTGTGGATGACGGCCTCGATGTTGTTGCCGTCCGGATCCAGCACGAACGCCGCGTAGTAGTTCGGGTGGTAGTGCTCGCGAATCCCGGGCGGCCCGTTGTCGCTGCCGCCCGCGCCCGTCGCCGCCCTGTGAAACGCGTCGGTCTCGGCGCGGCTCCGCGCGCGGATCGCGACGTGCGCGCCGTGCGTCGCCGGCTCCCGCTGCGCGATCCAGAACCACGGCTTGCCGTCGCGGTCGAACCCGCAGAAGCCGGGGAACTCCATCCCGACCGAGAACCCGAGCGGCGTCAGCGCCGCAACGTAGAAGGCGCGGCTGGCGTCGTAGTCGGAGACGTTGAGGATGACGTGGTCGATCAAGTGCTCAACACGAGAGTGCCGTTTAGAAGATCAGGTAGAGCACTTCGCCGACCATGGCCGGCTTGTCGGCGCCCTTGATCTCGATCTCCACAGCCAGCCGGTAGAGCACGCCCTCGTTCTTGGGCTCGCTCGAGACGATCTTCGCCTTCAGCCGCACCTCGGAGCCGACGGGCACGGGCGACGTGAAGCGCACCTTCTCGATCCCGTAGTTGAGGCCCATCCGCGCGTCGGTCACGTTCATCATCGTGTAGAGCAGGCCGGGGATCAGCGACAGCGAGAGGTACCCGTGGCCGATCGTGCCGCCGAACGGGCCCTGTGCTGCCATCTCCGGGTTGACGTGGATCCAGTTGTGGTCGTTCGTCGCATCGGCGAACGAATTGACCGCGTCCTGCTCGATCGTCACCCACTCGCTGGCGCCGAGGTCGTAGTCGCGCGCCTCGCGGAGCTCCTGCATCGTCAGCGTCGCCATCAGCGCGCCCTCAGCGACTGGCCGCCGGCCTTCTGCATGCCGGCCATCATCCCGTCAGGCGCGGCGCCGTCGGGGAAGCGATCGCGCAGCTGGGAAAGCAGCTCGTCGGCGTCCCAGCGGCCGTCGGCGGAGAAGAGCTCGCCCGCTTCCCACGGCCGCAGCACGTTGACCTGGCCGCCCCAGACGAAGAAGACCTGCCCCGTAATGTCCTGTGCCTCCTCCGCGCTCAGCGCGACGACGAGCGGCGCCATGTTGCCCGGGTCGAGCGGGTCGAAGCCCTCCTCGGGCGCATCCATGTCGCCGAAGGTCATCTCGGTCATGCGGGTGCGCGCGTTCGGTGCCAGGCAGTTGACGGTCACGCCGTAGCGGCCGAGCTCCTGCGCGGCGATGACGGTCATGCCGGCGATGCCGGCCTTGGCGGCGCCGTAGTTCAGCTGGCCGATGTTGCCGAAGACGCCCGACGGGCTCGACGTGTTGATCACGCGGCCGTGGACCTGCTCGCCGGCCTTCGACTGCTCGCGCCAGTAGGCGCCGGCGTGCCGGAGCGGCGCGAAGTGCCCTTTGAGGTGGACGGCGATGACCGCGTCCCACTCCTCCTCGGTCATGTTCACGAGCATCCGGTCGCGCAGGATCCCGGCGTTGTTCACGAGGATGTCGAGGCGGCCGAAGTGCTCGACTGCGTCGCGCACCATCTGCTCGGCGGCGGCGAAGTCGGCGACGTTGGCGGCGTTCGCGACGGCCTGTCCGCCCGCGGCGACGATCTCGTCGACGACGCCCTGCGCCGGCGTCGCGTCCGAGCCTTCGCCGGCGACCGAGCCGCCGAGGTCGTTGACCACGACGCGCGCGCCTGCCTCGGCAAGCGCGAGTGCGTGCTCGCGGCCGATCCCGCGGCCCGCGCCGGTGACGATCGCGACCTTGCCCTGGAGGTCTGGCACGTGGTGTTCCTACCACAGCCGCGCCCGTAGGATCGCGCCGTGTCGTTCGAGGGCAGCTCGATCCAGAACATGATCTACGTGTCGCAGACGCCGCCCGGCCCCGTCTCGGCGGCCGACTGGGAGGCACGCGCCGAGGAGGTGCTCGACCCCGGGCCGTTCGGGTACATCGCGGGCGGGGCCGGCGCCGAGGCGACCATGCGCGCGAACCTCGAGGCGTTCCACCGGCACCGGCTGCGGCCGCGGATGCTCACCGGCAACACCGAGCGGGACATCTCGGTCGAGGTGCTCGGCACGCGCTCACCCGCGCCGTTCTTCCTCGCGCCGATCGGCGTGCTCTCGATCGCGCACGCAGAGGGCGAGCTCGCCGTCGCGCGGGCGGCTGCGTTGACCGGCGTGCCGATGATCCTGTCGAGCGCCGCCTCGCACTCGATCGAGGAGATCGCGGACGTGATGGGGGACGCTCCACGCTGGTTCCAGCTCTACTGGGTCAACGACCGAGAGATCGCCGCGAGCTTCGTGCACCGCGCGGAGGCGGAGGGCTACGGCGCAATCGTCCTCACGCTCGACACGCTCACGCTCGGCTGGCGGCCGCGCGACCTGCGCGGCGCGTACCTGCCGTTCATCCAGGGCGAGGGCTGCGCACAGTTCTTCACCGACCCGGTGTTTCTCAGCCGGCTCGATGCGCCGCCCGCCGAGGATCCGCTCACAGCGGCGGTGCGGATGCTCGGCACGTTCCCGAACCTGCCCCTGAAGTGGGACGACCTCGCCTGGCTGCGCGAGCAGACCGCGCTGCCGATCCTCGTGAAGGGGGTCCTCACCGCCGAGGACGCCGTCCGCGCTCGCGACGCCGGGGTGCAGGGCGTCATCGTCTCGAACCACGGCGGCCGCCAGGTCGACGGCGCGGTGGCTGCGCTCGACGCACTCGTCGAGGTGCGGCGCGAGCTCGGCGACGACGCGGTCGTGCTGATGGACAGCGGCATCCGCACCGGCGCAGATGTGCTCAAGGCGATGGCGCTCGGCGCGGATGCGGTGCTGCTCGGCCGCCCCTATGCCTTCGCGCTTGCCGCCGGCGGCCAGGAGGGCGTCGAGACGGCGATCCGCCACCTGATGGCCGAGACCGACCTCACGCTCGCCCTCATGGGCGGCACCGTTGCCCGCGACCTCGACGAGACGTGGATCGCGGCGTCGTCCTGACCGAGGTCGGGCGGTTCGCGGTCGAAGAGCTCGAGCTCGGCGACCCGGGGCCGGAGGACGTGCTCGTCCGAATCGAGGCAAGCGGCGTCTGCGGCACCGACCTGCACGTCGTCGAGACGGGCTGGGCGACGCGTTTGCCCGCCGTGCTCGGCCACGAGGGCGCCGGCGTCGTGGAGGCGATCGGGCCGGGCGTGGAGCACGTCCAGCCGGGCGACCGGGTCGTGCTCGGGTGGCGCTCGCCCTGCGGGCGCTGCGCGTGGTGCGAGCGCGGCGCCGCCCATCTCTGCCGCACCCCCGTCACGGCGAAGACGCGGCCGCGCCTGGAGGACGGCAGCGAGACGGGCGGCGTCCTCCGGCTGGGCACGCTCGCAACGCGCGCCTTCGTGCACGAGCGCGCCGCCGTCCCGATCGACCTCCCGGCGGAGGAGGCATGCCTGCTCGGGTGCGCGGTCGCGACCGGCGTCGGGTCGGCGCTCAAGACGGCGCAGGTCTGGGAGGGTGCGCGTGTCGGCGTGATCGGCTGCGGGGCGGTCGGCCTGGCGGCCATCCAGGGCGCGCGGATCGCCGGCGCATCAGAGGTCTACGCGATCGATCTCGACGAGCGGAAGCTTCAGACGGCGCTCCGCTTCGGCGCGACGCACACCGGCGAGGGCTCGCGGCTCGACTTCGTGTTCGACGTGGTCGGCCGCTCGTCGACGGTGGAGCAGGCGCTCGCGATGCTCGGCCACGCGGGCACGCTCGTCTACATCGGGCTGGCCCCGCCCGGCGACGCCGTCTCGATCGACCTGGAGCGGCTGTTCGGCGGGCGGACGCGCATCCTGGTCTCGCACGGCGGCGACCATGTGCCGGCGGACGATTTCCCGACGTGGGCCGGCTACGCGCGCGACGGCCGGCTCGACCTCGGCGCGATGGTGACGAAGCGGATCGGCCTCGACGATGTTGCGGAGGCGTTCGAGGACATGAAGCGCGGCGAGGTCATCCGCTCGGTGGTGACCCTGTGAAGTTCCCGCCGCCGGTCGCCGAGCTGATCGGCGTCGAGGTCGAGGAGATCGGCGGCGGCGAGTCGGTGGTGACGATGGTCGCCGAGGAGCGGCACTCCAACCCGATGGGCACGATCCACGGTGGCATCCTGTGCGACCTCGCCGACGCGGCCATGGGCGTCGCGTTCTTCTCGACGCTCGAGCCCGGCGAGTCGTTCACGACGCTCGAGCTGAAGATCAACTACCTGCGCCCGTTCTGGACGGGGAAGCTGATCGCTCGCGGCAAGGTCGTCCACCGCGGCACGACCGTCGGCATGGTCGAGTGCGACATCTTCGACGACCAGGAGCGGCTGGTCGCCCGCTCGTCGAGCACGTGCATGGCCCTGCGCGGCGAGATGGCCGAAGGGCGCTAGCGGCCGCGCCGGAGATCGCCCCGCAGGATCACGGTGCCCGGCGCTCCGTTCTTTAGTCGCCGCTAGCGGTCCGCAAGAGCCAGTTGCCGTAGACAAGCTCTCACGGCACCATCGGATCGTGGCAGCACCGGTCTATCGTGATGTCATGAGCGAGCGGCTCCGGCTGACGATCTCCTACGACGAGCCTGACGAGAATGGATGGATCGTCGCGCGCGTCAACGAAGTCCCCGGCGCGATCAGCCAGGGCCGCACCAGAGAAGAGGCGCGCGAGAACGTCCTCGATGCCCTCCGTCTGGTGCTCTCCGACGACGAGGGAGCGGCGGGAGACCGCGGCGACCAGGTCGAAGTCATCCGCCCCGCTTGAAGCTGCGCGACCTCGAGCGGCGCCCGACCGCTCACGGCGCGCGTAAGACCTGTGAGGGCGGCAAGCACACGAAGTGGCGTACTGCGGATGGTCGCGGGCGACTGCAATCCCACGTCACGCCAAGATCGGCCCGCGCGATCTGCAGGACTCGAGATCCCACCGCCCTAACGATCGATATGGCTGAACGGCGCCACCGTCTCGCCCGGCCACCTTGCGGCCGGACCGACTGCTCGGCACCATCGGGACGTGGACGAGGTGATCTCGCATCGGGACGTCACGACGGTGATGAACATCCTCAGCCGCATCGAGATCGAGGTCAGGACAATCCGGGAATTCCTGCTGGAGGAGGACGATGGCGAAGAGACGTCAGAAGATGACGCCTGAGGAACGAGCACGGTTGGACGCCGACCACGAGAGTGCGCAGGCGATGGTGCGCGAGCGAATCGCGTACCACACCCGAATGGCCGACGAAGACGATGCGCGCCGCGCGCGCCGTGAACGGCGTTGGGCGCCGCTACGCCGGCTGCTGCACGTCGGCCGCTAGCACGTCCTCGATCGCACGCTCGTAGCCCGCGTCGGCTTCGGGCACCCAGCCACGCGTGAGCCGGGAACGGCCGATCAGCTCGGCGGCCGCCTCCTCGCCATCCCGCCTGAGCGCCAGGCACTGAACGAGGCGCACCAGCGTCGCCACCTGCCGCCGCCCCTGTAGCGCTGCCCACTCCGGCTCGGCGACCGCGCGCACCAGGCCGTACTCGAGGCGCTCGAGGACGTTGTCCAGGCCGTCCCCGATCGCACGCACGCGCTCCAGCACGAGATCGACGGCGTCCAACCGCGTCAGGTCGCGGAGCACCTGCGCGCACAGGACGTTGTGGGTGCCCTCCCAGCTCTCGAACACGATCGCGTCGCGGTAGAGGCGCGGAAGCGGCGAGAAGTCCTCGATCGTGCCGTTGCCGCCCAGCGCCTCGATGCCACGGCGCGCGACCGCCGTTCCCGCGAGCGAGGTGACGATCTTGTTCGCGTTCACCAGGATCCGGAACCACGCCTCGTCGTGGGCGCTCGCCGTCCCCGCGTCGAGCTTCTCGACCAGCGCTGTCACCTCGAGCGACGACGCGAGCGCCGCCATCGACTCCGCCTTCATCACGGCGAGGTTCTCGCGCACGAGCGGGAACTCGGCGACCGGCTGCCCGAAGGCCTCGCGGTGCTCGGCAAACGAGGACGCCTCCAGGTACGCGCGGTGCATCAGGCCCGCCGAGCCGAACGCATTCAGCCAGCGCGACGTGTTCAGCACGACGCCGGCAGCGATGCGGAAGCCGTCCGCCACATCGCCGATCGCGTAGGCGAGCGCGCCCTCGAACGCGATCTCGCCCGTCGCCAGCGCCCGCGTCCCGAGCTTGTCCTTCAGCCGCTCGAGCCGGAAGCCGTTCGGCTCGCCGTCCACGAGGCGCGGGACGAGGAAGCAGCCGATCCCCCGGGTGCCGTCGCGCGCGCCACGCGGCCGCGCGGTGACGACGAACTGGTCGGCGTCCGCGACCGAGCAGAACCACTTCTCGCCGGTAAGCCTCCACGCGTCGCCGTCCTGAACCGCCTCGGTGCGGGTCGCACCCACGTCCGAGCCGCCCTGAATCTCCGTCAGGAACTGCGCGCCGCGCTGGCAGTGGTCGTAGTTCGTCTCGACCAGGGGCGGCAGGAAGCGGTCGCGCAGATCCGTTGACGCCTCGCGCCGCAGCGCGCGGATCAGCCCCGCGGTACAGACGACGGGGCACGAGTGCCCGCCCTCGCCCGCGTGCGCGAGCAGGTACAGCAGCGCCGCCTGCTGCCAGGGGCTCTCGGTCGCGAGCACGCCTGACGCCCAGACGGCCCGCCCGGCACGGTGGTACTCCGGGTCGAACACGACGCGAGCGCCCTCGACGCGCGGCCCGTTGGCCTCCACGACGGCGACTGCGGGATCGACCACATGCGCGACCGCAGAGCCGAACGTCGCGAGCCGCTCCGCGTCGACGCGGCCGGCGAGGACGCGGTCGAGATACGGGTCGGCGAGCCGCTTCGGCTTCGCCGCCCGCCAGGCGTCCAGCGCGGTCTCGTCCACGAGGCGACTGTACGGGTTAGGGTTGGCACGTGGAGCTCCGCGACAGCCCGGAGGAGGCTGCCTTCCGCGCCCAGGTGCGCGAGTGGATCGAGGCGAACCCGCCGGACGAGGACCGGCGCGCGTGGAGCCGCAAGCAGTACGAGGCCGGCTACGCCGGGCTGACGTGGCCGAAGGAGTACGGCGGCCAGGGCGCCCCGTACACGCACCAGGCGATCGCGCTCGAGGAGTTCGCGCGTGCCGAGGCGCCGCCGCACATCGGCGTGATCGGGCTCGGCATGGCCGGGCCGACGATCATGGCGCACGGCGACGAGGAGCAGAAGCGCCGCTACCTGCCGAAGATCCTGTCGGCCGAGGAGATCTGGTGCCAGGGCTTCTCCGAGCCGGGCGCAGGCTCCGACCTCTCGGGCGTGCGCGCATCCGTCGCGGTCACCGACGACGGCTTCGTCGTCAACGGCCAGAAGGTCTGGTCGTCGTTCGCGCACATCGCCGACTTCTGCATCCTCGTCGGCCGCAGCGACCCTGACTCCGAGCGACACGCCGGCCTCACGTACGTGATCGCCGACATGAAGGCGCCGGGCGTCGAGGTGCGGCCGCTGACCCAGATCACCGGCGAGGCCGAGTTCAACGAGATCTTCTTCAGCGACGTCAAGGTGCCGCGCGAGAACCTGCTCGGCGAGATCGGCGGCGGCTGGCAGGTCGCGATGACCACGCTCCTCCACGAGCGCGGCACGCTCGGCTTCGCGCTCGCCGGCCAACTCGACGGCCAGGTGCGGAAGCTGATCGCGCTCACGAAAGAGCGCGGCGCCGATGACCCGATCATCCGCGACCGGGTCGCGCAGGAGTGGATCGAGCTCCAGGCGCTCAAGCTCACCAACATGCGCTCGCTGACGGCGCTCGTGCAGACCGGCATCCCCGGGCCCGAGGGGTCAGGGTCGAAGCTGCACTGGTCGGAGCAGAACCAGCGGCTGACGAAGCTCGCGATGGAGATCCTCGAGGGCGAGGACGACGGCTACTGGCAGCACCAGCAGCTGCGCTCGCGCGGCAACACGATCGAGGCCGGCACGTCCGAGATCCTGCGCGGCATCATCGCCGAGCGCGTGCTCGGCCTCCCGAGGAGCCGATAGATGCAGTTCGCCTTCACCGAGGAGCAGGAGCTGCTGCGCCGCGAGGCCCGCGACGCGCTGTCGAACGGCGGCTGGACGCGCGAGGACGTCGCCGACTCGGAGATGGGCTTCCTCGACCGCGCCGTCCTCTACGAGGAGGGCGGCCGCGCCAACGTCGGCGAGTCGCTCTTCGACGACTCGCGGCCGCAGGAAGAGCAGCTCGCGATGCTCGCGCTCGAGGCCGTCGGGATCGGCAAGGCCGTGCTCGACATGGCCGTCGAGTACGCGAGGCAGCGCGTGCAGTTCGGGAAGCCGATAGGCATCTACCAGGCCGTCTCCCACCCGCTGGCCGACACGTACGTCGAGACGGAGCTCGCCCGCTCGCTCGCCTACTGGGCCGCCTGGTGCGTGGCCGAGTCGGACGACGAGGTGACCGTCGCCACGGCCGCGGCGAAGTCGTACTGCGCGGACGCGGCAGTCGCCGCCTGCGAGCGCTCGATCCAGGTGCACGGCGGCATCGGCTTCACCTGGGAGCACGTCCTGCACCGCTATTACAAGCGCGCGCTCGCCATCCAGGCCTACGGCGGGTACAGCCGCGTTCACCGCGCCGTCGTCGCCGAGCACCTGCTCGGCTGAAGACCGTCCTCGTCACCGGCGCGTCATCCGGCATCGGGGCTGCTACCGCATCGCGCCTCGCCGCGAACGGCTGGCGCGTGCTTGCCGGCGTACGCGACCTGGCCAAGGCGCCGCCGGGCACCGAGCCGGTGCGCCTCGACGTGACCAGCGCCGAGGACATCGCAGCGCTCGCCGGAATCGAGTCGCTCGACGCGCTCGTCAACAACGCCGGCATCGCGATCGCATCACCGGTCGAGACGCTGCCGCTGGACGAGCTTCGCCGCCAGCTCGAGGTGAACCTGGTCGGGCAGGTCGCCGTCACGCAGGCCCTCCTCCCCGCGCTCCGAGCCTCCGGCGGCCGGATCGTCTTCGTCGGCTCGATCGCCGGGCGCAGCGCGCTGCCGTTCCTGAGCGCCTACGCGGCGTCGAAGCACGCGCTCGAGGCGGTCGCCGACTCGCTCAGGGTCGAGCTCACGCCGTGGCGCGTCGCGGTCAGCGTCGTCCAGCCCGGGACGATCCGCACGCCGATGTGGCAGACGGCCGGAGCGTACGCGGAGGGGCTCGCGGAGCAGGCCGGCGACCGCGCGGCGCCGTACGCCGAGCGGGCGGCTGCCTTCCGCGCGATCGCCGCGAAGCGCGGCGCGAACGGCGCTCCCGCCGAGGCTGTCGCCGCAGTCGTCGAGCGCGCACTGACGAGCGACCGGCCGCGGACGCGCTACGTCGTCGGCCGCGACGCGCATATCCGCTCCGCCGTCGAGCGGCTGCCGGACCGCCTGCGCGACCGCGTCTACGAGCGGCTGCTGCTCCGCTCGTGAGCCTGCACGTCCGGACGTTCGGGGACGGGGAGCGGACCGCGCTCTGCCTCCACGGCGTCGGACAGACGGGCGAGCTCTATGCGCGCCTCGCGGCGTCTCTCCCGGAGTGGCGGCTCGTCGCCTTGGACCTGCGCGGCCACGGGCTCTCGTTCCCCGACCCGCCCTGGGGCATCGAGACGCACCTCGCGGACGTACTCGAGACGCTCGGCGACGACCGGCCGGACGCGTGGATCGGGCACAGCTTCGGCGGGCGGCTCGTCGTCGAGCTCGCGAACCGCGACCCCGCGCTCGTGCCGCGCGCCGTCCTGCTCGACCCCGCCATCCGCATGCGGGCCGACATCGCCCTCGCCGAGGCGGAGCGCTATCTCGACCGGCGGAGCGAGCCGTTCGCGCCACCGGCCGCGATCGCGATGCTCGGCGAGCTGGCCGGCAAGCACGCGCGCGTGGAGGCGATGACGATGCCGACGCTCCTCGTCGTGCCGCGCGAGGGCGGCGTCGTCGGCCCTCGCCAGCTCGCCTGGGCCGAGGCCCGCTGCGCCAATCTCACGGTCGCACGAGTCGCCGGCGACCACCACGTGCTGGAGACCGCGTTCGACGAGACGGCGGCGGCCGTGCGGGAGTTCTTGTCCTGACCGCTGCTTTCCAGGAAAGATAGGTCCGCAACTCACTCGAGGAGGGAACGGCCCGATGAACGGCCTCATGATGGATTTCCAGCTGACGCTCCCGCCGCTCTTGCGGCGCGCGGAGACGATCTTCGGCGACCAGGAGGTCGTCTCGCGGCTCCCGGATCGGAGCTTCCACACGTACACGTTCCGCGATCTCGCGCGCCGCTCGAAGCAGCTCGCCGTGGCGCTGCGGAAGCTCGGTCTCGAGCGCGGCGACCGCGTCGCGACTCTCTGCTGGAACCACCACCAGCACCTCGAGGCCTACTACGGCATCCCATGCGGCGGGTTCGTCCTGCACACGCTGAACCTGCGCCTGCACCCCGACGACATCGGCTACATCGCCAAGCACGCCGGCGACAAGGCGGTCATCGTCGACCAGTCGCTGCTCCCGCTCTGGGAGCAGTTCAAGGACCAGACCGACATCGAGCACGTCTTCGTCGTCGAGGACGGCTTCGAGGAGCTGCTCGACACGGCCTCCGCCGACGAATGGACCGACCCCGAGCTGGACGAGGACGAGGCGGCGGCCATGTGTTACACGAGCGGGACCACCGGCCGGCCGAAGGGCGTCCTCTACTCGCACCGCTCCACGATCCTGCACGCGCTCGGCGTCGCCACCACGTCCCCGCTCGGGCTGCGGATCAGCGAGAGCGACTCGATCTGCCCCGTCGTGCCGATGTTCCACGCGAACGCCTGGGGCTACCCGTACCTGGCCGCGCTGACCGGGTCGCGGCTCGTCTTCCCCGGGCCGTACCTCGACCCGGAGAGCCTGCTCGAGACGTTCACGAGCCAGAAGGTGACGTGGACGGCCGGCGTGCCGACGCTGTGGCTCGGCATGCTGCAGATGCTCGACGCCGAGCCCGGCAAGTGGGATCTCTCGCACATGCAGGGCATGCTCGTCGGCGGCTCCGCGGTACCGCGCGCGCTGATCGTCGCCTACAAGGAGCGGCACGGCTTCGACATCGTCCAGGGCTGGGGCATGACCGAGACCTCGCCCGTCGCATCCGTCACCGACTACATCGGCGACCTGCGCAAGGCCGACCAGGACACGAAGTACGACTACTCCGCGATGGCGGGCGTCCCGCTCCCGCTCGTCGAATGCCGTGTCATGCTCGGCTCCGAGGAGCTGCCCTGGGACGGCGAGTCGATGGGTGAGCTCGAGGTGCGCGGCCCGTGGGTGGCCGCGTCCTACTACTCCGACGACGAGCTCAAGGACCGATGGAGCGAGGATGGCTGGTTCCGCACCGGCGACATCGTCTCGATGGACCCGCGCGGCTTCATCCAGATCAAGGACCGCTCGAAGGACGTGATCAAGTCGGGCGGCGAGTGGATCTCGTCGGTCGAGCTGGAGAACAAGATCATGGGCCACCCGGCCGTGGCCGAGGCCGCGGTGATCGCGATCCCCGACGCGAAGTGGCAGGAGCGGCCGCTCGCCGTGGTCGTCACGAAGCCGGGCGAGTCGGTGACGGAAGAGCAGCTCAAGGAGTTCCTGAGCGGCCAGTGCGCCAAGTGGTGGGTGCCCGACCGCTTCGAGTTCATCGACGAGATCCCGAAGACGGCGGTCGGCAAGTTCCGCAAGACGGCGCTGCGCGACCAGTTCGCCGTCGCGGCCGAGGAGGAAGCGGTCTCCACGTGAGAGCCATCCTGCTCCGCGAGACGGGCGGCCCGGAACGCCTGGAGCTCGCGGAGGTGCCCGAGCCGGAGCCTGCCGATGGGCAGGTGCTGCTCGACGTGCGAGCGGCCGGGATCAACTTCGCCGACGTGCTCGTGCGCCAGGGGCGCTACCCGCAGGCGCCGCCGCTGCCGACGGTGCTCGGGAACGAGGTGGCCGGCGAGGTCGACGGGCGCCGCGTGATCGCAATGCCGCAGGGCGGCGGCTACGGCGAGCGGGTCGCGGTCGATGCGGACGCGCTCGTGCCGATCCCGGATACGGCGAGCTTCGAGGAGGGCGCCGCCTTCCTGCTGACGTTCCTGACGGCCTGGATTCCGCTCACGCGGCAGGTGCGGCTGGAGCCTGGCGCGACCGTGCTCGTCCATGCGGGCTCGGGCGGCGTCGGCTCCGCGGCGATCCAGGTCGCGAAGCACCTCGGCGCGCGCGTGGTGGCGACGGCGAGCACCGTGGAGAAGCGGAGCGTCGCGCTCGACCTCGGCGCCGAGGAGGCGCTCGGCTACGACGACTTCGACGCGGAGGTGCGGGCCGACGTCGTGCTCGACTCGGTCGGCGGCGACGTCTTCGAGCGCAGCCTGGGGGTGCTCAACCCGCTCGGCTCGCTGATCGGCATCGGCTTCGCAGGAGGCTGGTGGAAGCCCGTCGACCCGGGCCCGATCGTCGGCCGCAACGTGGCCATCGTCGGCTTCTACCTCGGCCGGCTGATGCGCCACCGGCCACAGGTCGTCCAGCAGGCGGTCGGCGAGCTGCTCCCGCTGTGGGAGAACGGCACGCTGAAGCCGCTCGTCGGCGCGACCTTCCCGCTTGAGCAGGTCGCCGACGCCCACCGGCTGATCGACGAGCGGCGTCACGTCGGCAAGGTCGTGCTCGTCCCGTGACGCTGGCGCTGGTCACGGGTGGCGGGTCCGGCATCGGCCGGGCGATCGTCGAGCGGCTCGCCGCAGACGGCGCGGACGTGGTCGTGGTCGACGTGGACGAGGTGGCCGCGCAGCGGTCGGCCAAGGCCGTCGACGGGCGCGCCGCCGCCGCGGACGTGGGCGACCCGGCAGAGTGGGAGCGGCTCGCCGGGACGATCGACTCGCTCGACGTCGCGTGCCTCAACGCCGGCGTCGTCACCGACGAAGGGGACATCGACGACGTCTCGGACGAGGCCTACCGGCGGATCATGCGCGTCAACGTCGACGGCGTCGTGTTCGGGCTGCGCGCGCTGGTGCCGGCCCTGGAGCGAGGCGGCGGCGACGTGATCGTGACCGCGTCCCTGGCCGGGCTCACGCCGATGTCGTCCGATCCGATCTACGCGGCCACGAAGCACTTCCTGATCGGGCTCGTGCGCAGCGTCGCCCCGCCGCTCGCGCTGCGGGGCGTGCGCGTCAACGCCGTGTGCCCCGGCATCGTCGACACGCCGCTGATCGGCGACGGCAAGGAGCGGCTCGAGGCGGCCGGCTTCCCGCTGCTCCGGGCAGAAGACGTGGCCGAGGCGGTCGCCCGCGCGCTGGCGAGCGGCGAGACGGGCCAGGCCTGGGTCGTCCAGCCAGGCCGTGATCCCGAGCCGTACCGCTTCGGCGGCGTCCCCGGCCCCCGCGTCGCCGGCGCCGAGGGCATGCGGCCGCCGCTGTGAGCGATCACGAGCCGCTCGAGCGGCGCCCCTGGGAGGACGTCCGGCCGGACGTCCCGCACGTGTGGAGGACGCTCGGCTTCCGCCGGCCGGTCGCCGAGGCCGGGCACGTCGTCGTGGAGTGGGACGCGACGGCCGACTACGCCTTCCCGGCCGACGGAGGCCACATCGTCCACGGCGGCCTCGTCGCGACGCTGCTCGACACGGCCATGGGCGGCGCCTGCTGGACGCTGCTCGGCGCGGCGGAGACGTTCCTCACGGCGGAGCTTCGCACCGAGTTCCATCGCGCCGCCCGCCCGGGCCTGCTCCGCGCGGACGGCCACGTCGTCCAGCGCACGAAGCGCCTGATGTTCTGCGCAGGCGAGCTGTATGACGTCGACGGCACGCACCTGGCGAGCGCCCGCTGCACGCAGGTGCTGCGCTCGCCGGCCGGCAGCTGACCGCCTGCGGCAACGTGCGTAGAGGCAAGCCGTAGGAAGTACTGTCCAGCATTTGTCTAGACTCGAACGGCCATGGGCCGCCTCTCGCGCAACGTCTCCGGCCGTCGGTCGGTCTACGTCGTCCTCGCCGTCTGGCTTCTCATCGTCGGCGCGCTCGGGCCGTCCGCCGGCCGCTTCGAGCAGGCGCAGAAGAACGATGCCGCGAGCTTTCTCCCCGGCGACGCGGAGTCTGTCGAGGTCCTGAACGCCGGCAAGCAGTTCCCGCAGGGCGACGCGACGGTCGCCAGCGTCGTCTACCGGCGACCCGGGCGGCCTCGACGCCGCCGACCGGCGGGCGATTGAAGAGGTCTCCAGCCGCGTTTCCGCGGCAGGCCTCGAGGGCGTCCAGCCGCCCTCCGCGCCCGTGCTGTCGAAGGACGGGAGGGCGGCGCTCGTCACCGTCCCGATCCTGGCCGACAACGACATCGACCGGATCGTGGCGGCCGTCGACGAGATCAGGACGGTCATCGACGAGACGGCGCCGTCGTCGCTGGAGGCGCACGTGACCGGGCCCGCGGGCTTCTCCGCCGACGCGAGCAAGGTCTTCGAGGGCATCAACTCGACGCTCCTGTACGCGACGGCGCTGCTCGTGTTCGTCCTGCTCGTGCTCATCTACCGCAGCCCGATCTTCTGGTTCCTGCCGCTCCTCTCCGTGCTCTTCGCCGAGAGCGTCGTGCGCGGGCTCGGCTACCTGCTGGCAGAAGCGGGGGTGGTCATCAACGGCCAGGTCGGCGGCATCCTGCTCGTGCTCGTGTTCGGCGCGGGGACGGACTACGCCCTGCTCCTGACGGCGCGCTACCGCGAGGAGCTGCGGCTCGAGGAGGACAAGCACGATGCGATGCGGATCGCGGTGCGCCAGGCCGGCCCGGCGATCCTGGCATCTGCCGGCACAGTCGTCGCGGCGCTCCTCTGCCTCTCGTTCGCGCGCCTCAACACGACCGCGGGCCTCGGGCCCGTCGGCGCCATGGGGGTCGCGGTGGCCGCCATTGCGATGCTGACCCTCCTCCCCGCGCTCCTCGTCCTCGGCGGCCGGCGGGCGTTCTGGCCATTCATCCCGCGCGTTGGCTCCGAGGAGGCCTCGCGCCGCGGTCGGTGGAGGCGGCTCGGCGAGTGGATCGAGCGCCGTCATCGCGCCGTCTGGATCGTCACGGTGCTCGCTCTCGGGGTCATGGCGCTCGGCGCGCTGACCCTCGACGACAACCTCACGAGCGCCAACGGCTTCCGCGGCTCCGTCGAGGCGGTGCAGGGCCAGAAGCTCCTGCAGCAATCGTTCCCGGCCGGCGCCAGCGCGCCGGCAACCGTGCTCGTGCCGAAGGAGTCCGAGGTCGGCGCGGCACTCGCAGCCGCGCGCGAATCGGACCTCGTCGCCGCGGTCGGCCGCGCCGAGACGGGGCCGCCGGGCGCACGGTTCTCGGTGACGTTGAAGGCGGACCCGTTCTCGAAGCAGGCATTCGCAGCCGTCGGCCCCCTGCGCGAGGAGCTGCGGGCCGCCGCGCCGAGTGCGCTCGTCGGCGGGCCGTCGGCCGAGGAGGCAGACGTGCGCGCCGCCAACACGCACGACACGCGGCTGCTCGTCCCGCTCGTGCTCCTCGTCGTCTTCGCGATCCTCGTGGTCCTCCTGCGGGCGGTCGCGGCTCCGCTGATGCTGATGGCGACGGTCGTGCTGTCGTTCTTCGCCGCTCTCGGCGGGAGCCTGTTGCTCCTCGACCTCTTCGCCGACTTCCCCGGGGAGGACCCGAGCTACCCGCTGTACTCGTTCATCTTCCTCGTCGCGCTCGGGGTCGACTACAACATCTTCCTCATGGCCCGCGTGCGCGAGGAGGCGCGCACCAAGCCGACGCGAGACGCGATGCTGACGGCGCTCGCCGTGACCGGAGGCGTCATCACCTCGGCCGGCATCGTGCTGGCCGGGACGTTCGCCGTGCTCGCGGTGCTGCCGCTCGTGGCGCTCACACAGCTCGGCGTGACGGTCGCGTTCGGCGTGCTGCTCGACACGCTGGTCGTGCGCTCCGTGCTCGTCCCCGCGCTGACCTTCGACCTGGGCGAGCGCACCTGGTGGCCGGGGCGCGCCGCACGCCGCGCCGGCCGCGAGCGGCAACGAGCGGAACGCGCTCCCGCGTAGGATCGGCTTGCGACCACGGGAGGAGCGACATGCCATTGCTGCGCGGCCGCCGCGACGACGGCGGCACCAAGTACCGGATGCGCGAGAAGATGTTCTCGATCGGCGACGACTTCTGGATCGAGAACGACGACGGCGACAGGGTCTTCAAGGTCGACGGTAAGGCGCTCCGGATCCGCGACACGTTCGTCCTCGAGGACGCCTCGGGCGGCGAGCTCTACACCCTCCAGGAGAAGAAGCTGAGCATCCGCGACAAGATGGAGCTCGAGCGCGGCGGGAATACCGTGGCGACGATCAAGAAGGCGCTCGTCAGCCCGCTGCGCGACCGCTTCTCGATCGAGGTCGAGCATGGCGACGACCTGGAGGCAAAGGGGAACATCGTCGATCACGAGTACAAGATCGAGCGCGACGGCGACAAGGTTGCAGAGGTGTCGAAGCGGTGGTTCCGCGTCCGCGACACCTACGGGATCGAGATCGCGCCGGGGCAGGACGACGCGTTCATCCTCGCGCTCACGGTCTGCATCGACCAGATGGGCCGCGGATGACCCTCCTCTGGTTCTTCATCTGGCTCGTCTGCAACCTCGTCGGCGACAAGGAGGTGCTCACCTTCGACCCCGTCAACTGGTGGGCCGGGACGCTGCTGTTCGCGATCGCCGTCGACCTGAGCGCGCGGAACGTCATGAAAGGCGGCCGCGGCCGCCGCTGACCGTCAGGTTGTCAGGCGTTCGGCCTCGTTGAGGCTGGCCGCCTCGTCGATCGCGTCCTTGACGTTGTAGTAGAGCTCGCGCGCCTGCTCGAGGTCGTTGCCGATCGCCGTCAGCCCGATGCGGCCGGCCACCGCGAGCGCGCTGATCATGTGGAGCACGACGCCCGTCTCGGTCTCGCCGTCCCAGCCGAGCCCTTTCTCGGCAACGATGTCGAGCAGGTCGTCGGGTGTCAGCGACCGGTATGCGGGCGAGTCGAGGTGGTCGGTGGCCGCGTAGCACTTGATGTCGCCGTAGCGCGTCCGGTACTCCGCCGCGAGCGGCTCGTAGGCGCCGTCGGTGAGCGCCGTCAGCGCGAAGAGCGGGTGCGTCGTCCCGCCGCAGCGCAGGTTGATCTCGACCGCGTACGGCCGCCAGAGCGCGCCGCGCTTCACCGCGACGAAGTCGACCGCCGCGCGGCCGATGGCGCCTTCGCGCGCGAGCCTCCTCCCCACCTTGAGCGCCTCCGCGGCCAGCCGCTCCGCATACTCGGGCGCGGCGGGGAAATGGCAACCGAAATACGTCATCCCGTAGGTGCCGCCCAGCACCTGGTCGTGCGTCGACATGACGTCCACCTGGCCGGCCGGGCTGATGCGGAGCTGCACGCTCGGGCTGCGGAACACCTCGCCCTCGATCAGCTCCTCGACGATCCCGCCCTCGCGGTCGAGCGCCTCGAGGTACGCGTCCGGGTTGGTCTCGTCGTCCTCGAGCTGGAGCGCCCCGCGCAGGTCGTGCTCGGCCGCGTGCAGGTCGACGATCGCATTGCCGAGCCCGCTCACGCCCTCGTCGAGCTTGAGGATCGCGCGCCGCGCGCGCAGCGAGCGTCCACGCAGCTCGTGGAGCGCCGGCAGGACGTCGTCCTCGCCGCCGAGCTCGAGCCCGACCGGGTGAGGCACCCCCTCCTCCTCGAACACGCGCCGGCTGCCCGTCTTCGTCCCGAGCCAGCCGATCGCCGGGTCGGAGCCGTAGATCGGCAGCCCGAGCCGCTCGGCCAGCTCGACCTCGTCCTGGGTGATGCAGAACGGGAGGATGATCGCCATCTCCGGGTTCCCGACCAGGCCGCGGATCCGGCGTATGGCGCCCGGCCGCTGGAGCAGCTTGCGCGCGAGCGGCTCGTTACGGCCATCGACGAGCGAGACCGTGTCGAAGCGGCTGCGCGCCTGCGGCGTGTCGAGCTCGGGGACGAGGCTGAAGTAGTAATCGAGGACGCGCTGGTGGATGGGCTGCGACGTCACGTAGATCACGCGCGACCTCGGCGCACGCAGCAGGCTCAGGACGAGGCACAGGAAGCGCTCCTCGTACGCGGGGAACACAGGCACGATCTGCTCGGGTACATCCAGGCTGACCGAATGCACGACGACCATCGTCCGCTCGACGTCGCCGACCGAGCGCAGCGTCATGTTCGGCCAGTACGTGCGGAGCTTCTGCTGAAGCTCGGCGTACGAGTGGTCAGTCACGGCCGGCTACGCGGACGAGCGCCTTGCCGCGGTTCTCGCCGTTCAGCATCCCGATGAACGCCGCCGGGGCGTTCTCGAGACCGTCCGTCACGTGCTCCCGCCAGCGGATCTTGCCCTCGGCCACCCAGCGGGCCAGCCGCATCGCGCCCTCGTCGAAGCGGTGCGCGTAGTCGGTGACGAGGAAGCCCTCCATGCGCGCACGGAACACGATCAGCGCGCCCGGGTGGAAGCTCGGCTCGGGCCGTTCCGCGTTGTACTGCGAGATCTGGCCGCAGACGACGATCGTGGCGTGGAGGGCGAGCCGCCCGTGCACGGCGGCGGAGATATCGCCGCCGCAGTTGTCGAAGTACACGTCGACGCCGCCGGGGCAGGTCTCCTTGAGCCGCGCCCGCAGGTCCTCGCCCTTGTAGTCGATCGCCTCGTCGAAGCCGTACTCGCTGAGGAGCTCGTCGCGCTTCTCGGCGCCGCCCGCGATGCCGACGACGCGGCAGCCGGCGATCTTCGCGATCTGGCCCACGATGTGGCCCACCGCACCGGCCGCGCCCGAGACGACGACCGTGTCCCCGGGCTTGGGCCGCCCGACGTCGAGCAGCCCGAAGTACGCGGTCAGCCCGGTCGCGCCGACGGCGTGGAGCGCGAGCGTCGGCGGGTCGAGGAAGGGCGGCACCTTGCGCACCGTCCCGCCGCGCGCGACGGCGTAGTCCTGCCAGCCGAGCTGGCCGACGACGAGGTCGCCCTCCTCGAAGCGGCCGTCGTGCGACTCGACGACCTCGCCGAGCGACTGGGCCGTCATGACCTCGCCGATCTCCACGTGCTTCGCGTACGAGCGCGCCGTGCTCATGCGGCCGCGCTGGTACGGGTCGACCGACGTCCAGAGCATGCGCACGAGCACCTCGCCGGGCCCGGGCTCCGGGACGGGCTGCTCGACCAGCGCGAAGTCCTGCTCGGACGGGAAGCCGGTCGGCCGCGCCGCAAGCGTGACCGCGCGCGAGGTGGCTACCGAAACCGCCATGTGCCTCCGTTCTCGAACTCCTTGAGGATCCGGCGTGAGACGACCATGCGGTGCACCTCGTCCGGCCCGTCGTAGATGCGAGCGCCGCGTGCCATCACGTACATGACGCTGAGCGGCGTGCGGTCGGTCAGCCCCAGGCCGCCGTGCACCTGGACGGCCCGGTCGATGACCTCGTTCAGCACGCGCGCTGCGAAGAACTTGATCACCGAGATCTCGACGCGCGCCTCGTCGCCGGCGTCGATCTTGTGCGCGGCGTCGAGCGTCATCAGCCGGCACGCGTGGATGTCGGCGGCCGAGTCGGCGATCCAGTTCTGCACCGTCTGCTTGTCGGCGAGCCGCGAGCCGAACGCCTCGCGCTCGAGCGCGCGCGTGCAGAGCAGCTCGAAGGCGCGCTGCATCTGGCCGAGCCAGCGCATGACGTGGTGGATGCGGCCCGGGCCGAGGCGCTTCTGCGCGATGCGGAAACCGTCGCCGGGCTCGCCGAGCGTGTTCGAGACCGGCACGCGGACGCCCTCGTAGGTCACCTCGCAGTGCGTCGACCAGCCGCGGCCCCGGTGGCCGAAGACCGGCACGGGCGTGATCGTGATCCCCGGCGCGTCGGCCGGGACGATGATCTGCGTGGCGCGCTTGTGCGGCGGCGCGTCCGGGTCGGTGACGGCCATGACGATGGCGAAGGCGGCGCCCTCTGCCCCGCTCGAGAACCACTTGTGGCCGTCGATCACCCACTCGTCGCCGTCGCGGACGGCGCGCGTGCGCAGCGTCGTCGGGTCGGAGCCCGGCACCTCCGGCTCGGTCATCGAGAAGAACGAGCGCACGTCGCCGGCGACGAGGGGCTCGAGCCAGGCGCGCTTCTGCTCCTCGGTGCCGAACATGTGCAGGATCTCGCCGTTGCCCGCGTCCGGTGCCTGGCACCCGAAGACGAGCTGGGCCCAGACCGACCGGCCGATCTCCTCGTTCAGGTACGCGTACGCGAGGAAGCCCGTGCCCGTCCCGCCGGCCTCCGGCGGCAGGTGCGGCGCCCACAAGCCCTCCTCGCGCGCACGTGCGCGCATGCCCGCGAGCAGCCGGTCGGCCGTGTCGTCCTCGCGCCCCAACACGGGCTCGGCCGGCACGACGTGCTCGTCCATGAAGGCGCGATAGCGGGCGCGGAGCTCGTCGAGCCCGACCGGTGGGGCAAGTTCCGTGACCGCCACCCGGTTAGCATCGCACGCGGTGCGCCTCGGCTTCTACATGGGTTACGCCCCACCCGGCACGAACCCGCTCGAGCTCATCTCCATGGCACAGGAGGCAGAGCAGCTCGGCTACTCGTCTGCGTGGGCTGCGGAGGCCTGGGGCACGGACGCGGTGAGCGTGCTCGCGTGGCTCGGCGCGCAGACGGAGCGGATCAAGCTCGGCACGGCGATCCTGCAGCTGCCCGCCCGGTCGCCGGCGAACACGGCGATGACGGCGGTGACGCTCGACCTGCTCTCGGGCGGGCGCGTGCTGCTCGGGCTCGGCACGTCCGGCCCGCAGGTCGTCGAGGGCTGGCACGGCGAGCCTTGGGGCAAGCCGCTCACCAAGACGCGCGAGTACGTCGAGCTCGTGCGCGCGGCGGTGCGCCGGGAGGTGATCGACTTCGACGGAGAGCAGTACCAGGTGCCGTACCGCGGCCCCGACGCGACCGGGCTCGGCAAGCCCCTGAAGATCATGGCGCGGCCGCTCCGCGACTCGATCCCGATCTACCTCGCGTCGCTGAAGCCGCGCTCGGTGAAGCTCGCGGCGGAGATCGCCGACGGCTGGCTGCCGCTCTTCTTCTCGCCGGAGCGGGCGCGGACGTACTTCCCCGAGCCGTTCGCCCGCGAGGAGCTCGAGATCGCGCCGTCCGTGCCGGCGGTGCTGATGGACGACCTGGACATGGCGCGCGACTCGCTGCGGCCCTACTACGCGCTGTACGTCGGCGGGATGGGCGCGCGCGGCGCGAACTTCTACAACGACATGGCCCGCGCGTACGGGTTCGAGGAGGCGGCCGAGAAGATCCAGGACCTGTACCTGGAGGGCCGGCATCGCGACGCCGCCGCAGCAGTGCCGGACGCGCTCGTCGACGAGATGGCGCTCGTCGGGCCGCGCGACCACATCGCCGACCGGCTGGCCGCCTGGCGGGAGTCGGGCGCGACGGAGCTGCTGATCTCCACGCGCGACCCGGCGACACTCCGTACGATCGCCGAGGTGGCCGCGTGAACGTCCAGGAGCTCTTCGACCTGCGCGGGCGGGTCGCGATCGTCACCGGCGGCGGCAAGGGCATCGGCCTGCAGCTGGCGACCGCGCTGGCCGAGCTCGGCGCCGACGTGCTGCTGTGCGCCCGCAAGGCGGAGCGCTGCGAGGCGGCTGCGGCGGAGCTCTCGGCCGCGTACGACGTGCGCGCGATCGGCATGCGCTGTGACGTGGCCGATCAGGGCGAGGTGCAGGCGATGGTCGACCGCGCCGTGTCGGAGCTCGGCCGCATCGACGTGCTCGTCAACAACGCGGGCACCGTCTGGGGCGGCCCGGCGGAGGACGTGCCGCTCGAGGGCTGGCAGAAGGTCGTGAACGTGAACCTGACCGGCGTCTTCCTCTGCTCGCAGACGGCAGGCCGCGCGATGCTGGAGGCCGGCCGCGGCTCGATCGTGAACATCGCCTCGGTCGCGGGGCTGCACGGCGCGGACCCGGACTACATGAACTCGGTGCCGTACCACGCGACCAAGGGCGGCGTCATCGCGCTGACGCACGACCTGGCGTGGAAGTGGGGCCGCCGCGGCATCCGGGTGAACGCGATCGCGCCGGGCTGGTTCCCGTCGGACATGTCGAGCTACGTGCTCGACGCGTTCGGCGACACGCTCAAGCGGCGCATCCCGCTGGACCGCTTCGGCGGCCCGGACGACCTGAAGGGCGCCGTCGCGCTGCTCGCGTCCGACGCGGGCGCGTTCATGACCGGCCACACGCTCGTGGTCGACGGCGGCCAGTCGGCCTAGCGTGTTCGAGGCTCCCGGCGGCCTCGTCCTCACCTCTCGCCAGGTCATGTATGAGGGTTGGCCGATCCTCAGCGTCTATCACGACGTCAAGAACGACCGCTGGCAGTTCGTCAACGGCTGGGGCGACACCGACGACGTCGCGAACGGGCTATGGGTTCATCCCGAACACCTCATCGACCTGGACGGGTCGATCGTCCAACTCGCCGATCTGCCGGCTGGCTGGCGCGGGTGGCGCGAGACGGCGGATGCCACGTGGACCCGCGAGCCGCAGGCGCCGAACGATTAGGGCGACGCGAGCGCCGGCGCGTCGATCGTCAGCGTGCGCGCGTCCGCATCGACGGTCGCCTGCACGCCGAGCGGGAGCGTCGCCAGGCTCGCGCCGTGGCCGAGCGGGAGGTTGTAGAGGATCGGGACACCGAGGTGGCCGAGGCGGCCCTCGATGACCTCCTCGAGCGTCTTCGACCGCGGCGACGACGTGTACTCGTCCCATTCGCAGCCGGCCAGCTCGCCGACGACGATGCCGCCCACGCCCTCGAGCTTGCCGATCTGGTCGAGGTACAGCAGCGCGCGGTCGATGCGGATCGGCGCGGTGCTGACCTCCTCGAAGAAGAAGATCGCGCCGTCCAGGTCGAGCTCCCAGGGCGTGCCGATCGTGTAGATGAAATCGCCGAGGCAGCCGCCCACGAGCCGGCCGCTCGCGCGGCCGGGCGCGAGCGAGACGACGGTCAGCCGGTCGTCGTCCGCCGGCACCGGCCCGGTCGTCTCGCCGGCGAGCACGCGCAGCAGCCGGTCGGTCGTGAACGCGGGCGGCGACGGCGCGCCGACCATCGTCAGGCTCGGCCCGTAGAAGGTCGCGAGTCCTGCGAGTTTCTGCAGCGCCGCGTGCATCGCCGTGATGTCGGAGAGCCCGAAGAACGCCTTGGGCGTCTCGGCGATTGCCTCGAAGTCGAGCAGCGGGACCACCTGCGCCGAGCCGTAGCCGCCGCGCATCGTCTGGATCGCGTCGACCTGCGGGTCGGCGAAGGCAGCCTGGATGTCGCTTCCGCGAACCTCGGGGCTGCCCGCGTGCCAGTGATCCTCCTCGAGCGCGCCGGGCATGAGCTTCGCGCGGTAGCCCTGCGCCTCCCACCACGCGAGGCCGCGCTCCACCTCGCCGCGGGTCTCGGCGGCGCTCCCGGGCGTGACGATCGCGATGGTCGAGCCGGGCGGCGCTGCCGGCCCGATCTTCACGGGGCGTCCCGGTCGAGCGCCTCGAACGCCGCCTCGACCATGCGCGGTACGCCCTCCTCGAAGCGGGCGGCCTGCGGCGCCTCGCCGAGCTCGCCGCGCGCGTAGCGGCCGTAGATCGCCTCGCAGAAGATCGACGCCTTCCACCAGGCGAGCGCCTCGAACCAGCCCAGCCGCTCGAGCGGCCGGCCCGTGCGCTCCTCGTAGCGCGCCAGCAGCTCGGTGCGGGAGGGAAAGCCCGGCGTCGTGGTGGCCGGCGACGTACCGAGCGCGGTGGGCGGCCCGCCCGGCTCGGCGTACGTGGCGGCGAGGTAGCCGACGTCTGCCCGCGGATCGCCGATCGCGCCCATCTCCCAGTCGAGCACGGCGACGATGCGGGGCTCGTCCGCGGCGACGATCATGTTCCCGATCCGGAAGTCGCCGTGGACGACCGCATTCGGCAGCGGCTCGGGGATCGACGCGGCCACGCGCTCGGCGAGCTCGGGAACCGGCAGCTCGCGCGTGCGGTTCACGTCCCAGAGCTGCTGCCAGCGGCGCACCTGGCGCTCGAGGTAGCTCCCCGGCCGCACGAAGGGCTGCAGGTCCGGCGCGTCGATGTCGACGGCGTGGATCTCGGCGAGGTTGTCGACCAGGTCGAGCCCGACCGCGCGGCGCGCGTCTTCCGTCGCGAGCTGCGGCGGCAGGTCGTCCAGGACGACCGTGCCCCCGACGAACTCCATGACGTAGAACGGCACGCCCAGCACGGACTCGTCCTCGCCCACGGCGACGATCGGCGGAACGCGGATCCCCTGCGTAGCGAGCGCGAGCTGGAGGCGCGCCTCGCGCACCATGTCGTGCGCCGAGGGCGGCAGCGGCGGCCGCGGCGGGCGGCGCAGGACGAAGCGGTCGTCGCCGCGCTCGAGCAGGAAGCTGAAGTTCGAGCCGCCCGCGACGCCGATGCGCTCGGCCCGCAGAGGCCCGGCGCCGAGCCCGTGCTCGTCGAGGAACGCCTCGACGCGGTCGAGGACGACGAGCGGGTCTGTGCCGGGCTCGGCGGTTGGAGCGATGTCGACGGCCACGCGGCCACCGTAACCGACCAACTCGGCACACATTCGGCACACATTCGTTGCGCGTGCGGTGATAACCCGGGTCTGTCCCGGGTCTATGGGGGCTGACCCACAGTCGGACTCTCGATGTTTCCTGAAGGGCTTGCCGCCACCTGCGCTTGGGCCAGGCCGATCTGGGTCTCTGACGCCGGGGCGCCAGCGGACGAGGCCACCGGAGACTCGTCCGCTACGGACGGATGCTTTCGAGCCGTTCGCGGATCGCACGCCGCGCCGAGTCGAACACGTCGGCCTCGCCGAACAGCTGGTACTGCGCGTTCGCGGCCTGCGCAAGGGCGTCGAGCTGGAAACCGAGCTCGCGAGCGTCCAACGCGGGGTCGATCTCGCCGAGCTCCTGCGCCTGCTCGATCGCCCGCTGAAGGTACGAGTGCCAGGAGCGAAGCATCTCGCGAATGTGGTCGCGCACCGGGCCGGGCCGGTTGTTGAACTCGAACGAGGTCGAGGCGAAGAAGCAGCCGCCCGGGAAGACCTGCCGCTCGGTGTAGCCGATCATGCGGTCGAGCAGCGCCCAGACGCGGGCGACGCCGCGAGGAGCCTCGCGCCCCGGCAGGATCACCTCGTCACGCACGATCGCGGCCGCATGGTCGACCGTCGCGATCTGCAGCTCCTCCTTGCAGCCGAAGTGTGCGAACAGGCCGCTCTTGCTCATCCCGGTCGCCTCCGCGAGCCGGCCGATCGACAGCGGCTCGAGGCCCTCCTTGGTCGCGAGCGCGGCTGCCGTGTCGAGAATGGCATGCTTCGTCCGCTGTCCTTTCGACTGCGTTAGCACGATCGTCCGATTCTACACCGCATTTTCACAAGTTTCCTGTCTTTGTCCTTGACAGAATAGAACGATCGTCCTATTCTGCGGGCCATGCAGATCGACCATGTCACAGTCCCCGTCAGAAGCTACGACGCGGCCAAGCGCTTCTACGAGCGGGCGCTCGCGCCGCTCGGCTTCGCGATCCGCCTCGACTGGCCCGACCGCCATCGCGCCTACTTCGGCCTGCCCGGCGAGCCCTCCTCTCTGTGGCTCTCCGAGTCCCCCGCCGCCGGAACCCTCGACCTGTCCCTGCCGGCCGCCGACGCTCATGCGGTCCGCGAGTTCCACGCCGCCGCGCTCCTGGCAGGCGGCGCCTCGCTGCACGGGCCGGACATCGACCGCGACCGCAGCGCGCAGATCTACACCGCCCGCGTCGCCGACCCCGACGGCAACGTGCTCGAAGTGGTCCACCGCGGCCTGGAGACGGCCGTGGCGGACGACTCCGCTCTCGCAGCCTGACCGCCGTAGCATCTCCCCCGACCACCGACGAGGGAGGAACCGTGCAGGCACACGTGGAGCACGACGAGGTCGTCGAGCTGATCCGGCTCGACCCGCGGCAGGAGGAGCACGAGGCGATTCGCGAGCTCTGGAAGTCGCATTCGATCGCCGAGGACAACCGCGACCTCCCCGGCCTGCTCGCGACGCTGACCGAGGACTGCGTCTACACCGTGCGGCCAGGCGATCACCGCTGGGAGGGCCACGAGGGCGCGGCGCGCTTCTACGGCGAGCTGCTGACCGCGTTCCCGGACATCCACTTCGACCTGACCGGCATCGTCATCGGCCCGCAGGGCGTCGTCGAGGAGGCGCGCGTCGGTGGGATGCACCAGGCGAAGTGGCTCGACTACGAGCCGACCGGCGAGTTCCTCAAGTGGAACGTGGCGATCTTCTTCCCCTGGGACCGCGAGCGGCGGCTCTTCAGGGGCGAGAAGGTCTACACGGACGCCGCCGGCTTCATGCGCTGAGCCAGCGGGCGATCCGCTCGCCGATCACCTCGCCGCGGTCCTCCTGCAGGAAGTGGCCGCCGCCCTCGACGGTCTCGGCGGGATCGGCGCCCGGGATCAGCTCGGCGAAGCGTTCACCCACACGCGGCGAGAAGACCGGGTCGGAGTCGCCGAACATGACGAGCGCGCGGCCCGGCCAGGTGCGCAGGCCCTCGCGCACCTCGAGCATCTTCGCGGCGGACGGATGGTCGTCGGAGTCCGGCACGAGCTCCGGGAACATGAGCACGCCGGTCTTGGACGCCGGCGTCGGGAACGGCGCGTCGTAGGCGGCGACCGCCTCCCCTGCGACCTGTGTCGGGCACGTGATCTGGATGAGCTGGCCGGGCCGGAATTCCGTGCCGGTGCGTCGCACGAACTCGCGGAACTGCAGCCACGCCTCGCCGGGCGGGCGCCCGGAGTAGATACCCGTGTTGAGGACGACGATGCGCGCGATCCGGTCCGGGTGCTCGACCGCGAGCCGGAAGCCGAGCGGCCCGCCCCAGTCGTGGAGCACCGCCGTCACGCGTTGCAGATCGAGCTGCTCGACGAAGCGCTCCAGCACCTCGTAGTGGCGGTCGTACGTGTACCAGCCGCGCTCGGTCGGCTTGTCGGAGCGGCCGAAGCCCGCGTAGTCCGGCGCCACGACCCGCGACGCGGCGAGAACCGGGATCAGCTTGCGGTAGAGGAACGACCACGTCGGCTCGCCGTGCAGCAGGAGCACCGGGTCGCCCTCGCCCTCGTCCAGGTAGTGGATGCGCAGGCCGTCGACGTCGGCGAAGTGCGGCTCCCACGCGTAGCCGGGGAGGCCGTCGAAGCGCTCGTCCGGCGTGCGGTACACGTCCACCGGCCGACCCTACTGTGGTACGAACCGCGGCGTGAGCACGCCGGATCTCGCAGCGATGGTCCCGCTCACGGGCCTGCTCGGAATCGAGGTCAGCCACGCCGGGCCCGACGAGGTGCGCGGGCGCATGGCGTGGGCGCCGGAGCGCTGCACGGCCGCCGGCGTCCTGCACGGCGGCGCGCTGATGGCGTTCGCCGACACGCTCGGCGGCGTGTGCGCCTTCCTGAACATGACCGACGGCGGCACGACCGCGACCGTCGAGTCGAAGACGAACTTCTTCCGCGCAGTCCGCGACGGGCACGTCGAGGCCGTCGCCCGGCCGCTGCACGTCGGCCGCAGCTTCATCGTCGTGCAGACCGACCTCTACGACGCCGACGAGCGTCGCGTCGCTCAGGTCACGCAGACGCAGGCAGTGCTGCGCTGAGGAACGCCCACTGGGCCTCCGCGGCGGCGCGCGCGATCGCGAGCGGATGCCCGCCGAACCCGTGCAGCACGTCCGGCCAGACGCGAAGCTCCGCCTCGTTGCCGGCGGCCCGCCAGCGGGCGGCCATGAACAGCGAGTCGTCGAGCAGCGGGTCGAGCTGCGCCGCATTGAACAGCGCGGGCGGCAGGTCGCTCAGGTCGGCGTAGAGCGGCGAGATCTTCGGGTCGCGCCGATCATCGGTCCCCGTTCCCGGGATGTAGCAGTCGCGGAACCACGCCCTGACGGCCTGCGAGAGGATGACGTCGTCGGGCCGGAGCCGCGCACTCGGTGTCAACGACAGGTCGAACGAGCCGTAGTTGAACGTCGCCGCGCGGAACGCGCCCAGGGCGCCATGGCGACCGCGCAGGCGCAGAAGCGTCGAGGCGGTGAGCTGCCCGCCCGCCGACTCCCCGCCGATCGCGAACGTGGCGGGCGCGCCGAGCTCGTCGGCGCCGCCGGCGAGCAGCCACACGGCGGCGTCCTCGCAATCGTCGGGCGCTGCCGGAAAGGGATGCTCGGGCGCCAGGCGGTACTCGAAGCTCGCGGCGACGAGCCCCGTCGCGTTGGCGAGTGCGAGGAGCCGCGCGTCCTGCTCGTCGCACCCGCCGAGCGTCCAGCCGCCGCCGTGGAAGTGCAGGTAGACGCCGGTGGGGTCCCGCTCGGGCCGCAGCACGCGCAGGCGCAGGTCGCCGACACGCGTCGGGATGGTGCGGTCCTCGGCCTCGTCGAGGAAGACGGGCGGAGGGAAGATCCCGCCGCGCTCCCTGCGCAGCCGCCGGACCACCTCGACCGGAAGCGTGTCGGCAGACGGCGTTCCCGCGAGTCGGCGCGCCAGGTCGGCGTTGAAGGCCCGCGCCTCGGCGAGGGCGTCCTCGCCGACGTCCTCGATCAGCGGAGCCGCTCGACGATCATGGCCATGCCCTGGCCGCCGCCGACGCACATCGTCTCGAGGCCGATCGTGGCGTCGAGCTCGTCGAGGTCGTTCAGCAGCGTGCACATGATCCGGGCGCCGGTCATGCCGTATGGATGGCCGAGCGCGATCGCGCCGCCGTGCGGGTTGAGCTTCTCGCCGAACGGGTCGACGCCGACCTCGCGGCAGACGGGGATGACCTGCGCTGCGAACGCCTCGTTCAGCTCCATCACGTCCACGTCGTCGATCGTCATGCCCGCCTGGTCGAGCACACGGCGGACGGCGCCGATCGGGCCGACGCCCATGATCTCCGGCTCCACGCCGCTCACGGACGACGCGACGATCCGCGCCCGCGGCTCGATGCCGAGCTCGCGCGCCTTCGTGTCGCTCATGACGACCACCGCGGCCGCGCCGTCGTTCAGCGGGCACGAGTTGCCCGCCGTGACCGATCCGCCAGGCTTGAACGCGGGGTCGAGGCTCTGCAGCTTCTCGAGCGTCGACTCGCGGCGCGGGCCGTCGTCGAGGGAGACCGGGCTGCCGTTGACCGGGAAGGGCGTGATCTCGCGGGCGAAGAAGCCGCTGTCTTGCGCGGCCACGGCCCGCTCCTGCGAGCGCTGGGCGAAGCGGTCCATCTCGTCGCGCGACACGCCATACTGCTCGGCCACGTTCTCCGCGGTCATGCCCATCGGGATGTAGACGTTGGCGATCGGCGCGTCGTCGCCGAACAGCTTCGGGTGCAGCTCCTCGGCGTCCTTCGGGTAGCCGTCGACCTGGGTGATCGACTCGACACCGGCGGCGACGTAGACGTCGCCCTCCCCCGCCCTGATCGCGTGGAAGGCCATGCGGATCGTCTGCAGGCTGGACGCGCAGAAGCGGTTCACGGTCGTGCCCGGCACGCTGTGCGGCAACCCGGCGAGCAGGGCGGCGCGGCGGGCGAGGTTCATCCCCTGGCGCTCCTGCGGGAACCCGCAGCCGACCATCACGTCGACGATGTCGCCCGGGTCGAGTCCCGGCACCTTGTCGACGGCGGAGCGGATGGCGAACGCGACGAGGTCGTCGGGGCGGGCGTCGACGAGTGAGCCCTTGCGCGCACGACCGATGGGCGTGCGCGTCGCGGCGGCGATGACGGCTTCAGGCATGGCGTGAGCGTATCCCGGGAGCCGCGTTCAACCGCGGGCGTGCGTCTTTACAGGGACAGTCCCTGTAAGAGGCGCGGCGCGGTGCTTGGCCTTAACAGGGACAGTCCCTGTTAGGAAGACGCTCGCTAAAACGCCGACTCGCCCGTCAGCAGCCGGCCGAGGATCAGCTTCTGGATCTGGCTCGTGCCCTCGTACAGCGTCGTCACGCGCGCGTCGCGCAGGTACTTGCCGACGGGGAACTCGTCCACGTAGCCGTAGCCGCCGTGCACCTGCACGGCGGCGTTCGCGGCGCGCACGGCCGCCTCGCTCGCGTACAACTTCGCCACCGACGACTCGAGCGTGTGCCGCCGGCCCGCGTCCGAGGCGGCCGCCGCGCGCCACGTCAACATCCGCGCCGCGTCCGTCTCGACAGCGATCTCCGCGATCAGCTCCTGCACGAGCTGGAACGCCGCGATCGGCCGCCCGAACTGGCGCCGCTCCTGCGCGTAGGTCACCGACGCGTCGAGGCAGCCCTGGCAGATCCCCACGCAGCCCGCCGCGAGCGAGATGCGCCCGTTGTCGAGCGCCGACATCGCCACCTTCAGCCCGCCGCCGACCTCGCCCAGGACCGCGTCCCCGCCGACCCGCACGCCGTCCAGGAACAGCTCGGCCGTGTCCTGGGCGCGCAGCCCGAGCTTGCCGTCGATCTTCCGCGCCGAGAACCCCTCCGCGTCGGTCGGCACGACGAAGCACGTGACCCCCTCCGCCCCGGCCCGCGCGAACACGAGCGCGAAGCCGGCCCACGACCCCAGCGTGATGAAGATCTTCGAGCCCGACAGCACCCAGCCGTCGCCGTCGCGCTCCGCGCGCGTGGCGAGCGCCGACGGGTCGGATCCCGCGCCCGGCTCGGTGAGCGCGTAGCACCCCAGCCGCGCGCCCGAGCAGAGCGCCGGCAGCAGCGCCGCCCGCTGCTCCTCTGTCCCCCACTTCACGATCGTCTTGCCGACGAGCCCGACGCTCACGGACACGATCCCGCGCACGTTCGAGTCGGCCCGCCCGAGCTCCTCGGCGATCAGGCAGTACGAGACCGTGTCGAGCCCCATCCCGCCGTAGGCCTCCGGCAGCGCGGCGCCGAGGAACCCGACGTCGGCGAGCTTCCCGACGATCGCCCGGTCCATCGTCTCCGAGCGGTCCCAATCGCGCGCGAACGGGACGATCTCCCGGTCGCAGAACTCGCGCGCCGCGCCACGGATCAGCAGCTGCTCGTCGGTGAGCTCGAAGTCCACAGCGGCTTTCTCTCTAACACAGGAAGGGGCCGGTTCGCACCGGCCCCTTCCGCAAACGATGACGTTTCGCGACTAGCGACGCGTCTTGACGAGGTTGCCGAACTCGGTGAAGTGGCCGTTGTCGTACTTGGCCAGCTTCTGGTACCGGATCGGGAACGCACTGTTGGGCCGCGTCACGAGCTGAGCGCCCTTGAGCAGCCACGGGTCCTTCTTGATCTTCAGGTTGAGGGCCGCCTTCATCAGCGACTGGCGGGTCGGGTTCTTGCCGGCGCGGTAGAGCGCTTGCACGAACGTGTCCGCCTTCGCCATGCCGTAGAGGAACAGGCTGTCGTCACGCGGCTGCGGGAACGACGGCGCGTACTTGTCCATGATCTTGTTGTAGAGCTTGACCTGCGGATCGTTGGCGTACGCCGGGTTCTTCGGATCCTTCAGGTACGTGGTCGTGATGACGCCGTTGACCGCGTCCTGGGAGCCCGCCGAAGCAGCGGCCGCCGCCATGAACGAGTCGGTGGCGCCGACCGAGTTGACGATCCGGTTCGGCTTCCAGCCGATCTTCCACGCAACCACCAGCGAGGTGATCGCCTCCGTTGGCGTCGCGATCACGAGCAGCGTGTCCGCGCCCGACTGGCGCAGCTGCACGATCGGCGACTGGATAACGGCCGCCCCGCCGCCGCGCGGATACGAGCGCGACGCGACAATGCTGCTTGTCCCGACCGTCTTCTGGAATCCGTACAGCAGCTCCTTGCCGTACGAATCGTTCTGGTAGATGACGCCGATTTTCGCGCCCTGCAGGTTCGCCTTGGCGTACTTGCCGAGCAGGATGCCCTCCTGGACGTAGTCGGGCTGCCAGCCAATCGTCCACGGGTACTCCTTGACGGAGTTGCCGAACTCGCTGAGCCCGGTCGAGACGTACAGCTGCGGCACCTTCTTCTGGTTCAGGTACTCACGAACCGCCTGCTGGTTCTCGGTGCCGAGCCCGCCCAGCATCGCGAACACCTTGTCCTGCTCGACGGCCTTGCGGGTCTGCTGGACCGTGTTGGCCTCGCTGTACTGGTCGTCGTAGATGTTCAGCACGATCTGGCGCCCGTAGACGCCGCGCTTGTGGTCGACCGACGACTTCCGTGCGTTGATGTAGCTGAAGTACGCCTTCATGCCCGTGCCGATGCGCGCGTACAGGGACGCAGGCCCGCTGAGCGGAAGGGTCGAGCCGATGGTGATGGTCTTGCTGTTGATGCCGTCCGCCTGCGAGCGGCCGAACGCCCCCGGAATGGCGGCCAGCGTGGCCACCATCGCGACCAGCCCGAGGACCAGGATGAAACGCTTCATATGAGACGCTCCTGTTAGGAGATTGACCCCAGATTTCCACAACTTCAGACGACTATAAGACGCGCTTCGTTAGGGATGCAATACGTGATCCCAGACCGGCCGCCCCGTTGGGCAGCAGGAAGAGCACGAGCAACAGGATCACGCCGTAGACGACCGACGGAACGCCGGGCGTCGTGGTGTCCACGTCGCTGACCGGCAGACCGAGCTTCTGGGCGAAGTTGATCACCGGCCCGAGGACGTTCGTGGAGTAGCTCGGGATGTACTCCACGAACAGCGCGCCGACGATCGCGCCGAGCAGCGACGAGGGCCCGCCGACGACGAGCCCTGCCAGCAAGAGGATCGACAGCGTGATCGGGAAGCTCCCCGGCGTGACCGTGAACTGCAGGATCGCGAGCAGCGAGCCGGCGACCCCGGCGTAGAACGCGGACACGCCGAACGCCATCGTCTTGTAGCGCGAGAGGCTCACGCCGGACGCCGTGGCGGCCAGCTCGTTCTCGCGGATGGCGCGAAGCGCGCGGCCGCGCTTGCCGGCGATGAAGAGGAAGGCGAGGACGTACAGGACCGCGACGGAGCCCCAGGTCACGTAGTAGAGCCACTCGTCGGGGTTGAGCCTCGAGGTCGGGCTCGACGGCAGGTCGAGGAAGATGCCGCCCGTGCCGCCGGTCAGGCTGCTGAGGGCGATCGCGACCGACGGGATGATGACCGCGAGGGAGAAGGTCGCGAGCGCGAGGTAGACGCCCGAGAGCCGCAGCGCCGGGAAGCCGAACAGAAAGCCCGCGACGCCCGCGACAAGCCCGCCCGCCGGGATCGTCAGGAGCTGCGGCCAGTCGTGGTTCACGGACAGGATCGCGCTCGTGTACGCGCCGAGCGCCATGAAGCCGCCCTGGCCGAGCGAGATCTGGCCGGTCATCCCCGTGAGGATCACGAGACCGACGAGGGCGGCCGTGTAGACGCCCACATACGTGAACTCGACGATGCGGAACCCGTGCACGAAGTGCGGGATCAGGGCGACTGTCACCGCCAGCAGGGCGTAGGCGATCGCGCGCGGAAGCCAGGACGGCATCAGACGCGCCTCACCACGACCTTGCCGAGCAGGCCGGCCGGCCGGAAGAGGAGCACGAGGATCAGGACGATGAACGCGGTCGGCAGCAGCAGATCCGTCGGGAAGGTGCTGACGAACGGGATGTTGTCGCCGTAGGCCCCGAGCATGGTCGTGCCGACGCCGATCAGGAAGCCGCCGACGACGGCGCCGATCGGGCTCTCGATCCCGCCCAGGACCGCCGCCGCGAAGGCGTAGATGAGCACCGATTGCATCATGTCCGGCCTGAGGAAGACGATCGGGGCGACCATCATCCCCGACACGGCCCCAAGACTCGCGGCGAAGCCCCAGCCCATCGCGTACATCCAGCCGACCCGCACGCCCATCAGCCGGCTGGAGACGGGGGCGATCGCCGCCGCGCGCATGGCGAGGCCGAGCTTCGTGAAGCGGAAGAACGCCCACAGAACGAGCACGGTCACGAGCGTCACGACGACCACGCCCACGTCCTGGCGCGCGATGGCGACGCCGCCGATCTTGAAGGGCGCCGGGCTGAACGGGCCGAGGAAGGGTTTGATCTCGGGCGACCAGATCCACTGCGCCGCCCCGTTGAAGATCACGAACAGCGCGATCGTCGCGAGGATCACCGTCAGCGGTGACTTGTCCTCGAACGGGCGGATGATGACCCGCTCGGTCGCCGCGCCCAGGATGAACGCGATCACGATCGTCGTGAAGAACGCGGGCCAGAACGAGAAGCCGTGGTTCTCGATGAGCGACCACGCGATGTAGGTCGTGAACATCGCCATCTCGCCCTGCGCGAAGTTGAGGACGTGCGTCGTCCGGTAGATGAGGACGAGCGCCAGCGCCATCGAGCCGTAGACGCCACCGAGCGCGAGCCCGAAGACGAGCTGCTGGAAGAACTCCGACCAGGTGAATGCGAGCGGGAGCAGCGCCATCAGTAGCCCAGGTAGCTCCGGCGGACGCCCTCGTGCTCCCGCAGCTCGGCGCTCGCGCCCTCGACGGCCACGCGGCCGACCTCGAGCACGTACGCGCGATGCGAGACGCTCAGTGCGATGTTCGCGTTCTGCTCGACGACCAGCACGGTCAGGCCCTCCTGCTCGTTCAACTGGTGGACGACGCGGAAGAGCTCCTGCGTGACGAGCGGCGCCAGGCCGAGCGACGGCTCGTCCAGCATGAGCAGCTTGGGCCGGCCGACCAGCGCGCGGCCGAGAGCGAGCATCTGCTGCTCGCCGCCGGAGAGGGTCGACGCGTGCTGGCTGCGACGATCGCGGATCCACGGGAAGTACCCGCAGACCCGCTCCAGGTCGGCGCGCACGCCACGGTCGCGGCGCGTGTACGCGCCCATGCGCAGGTTCTCCCAAACCGTCAGCTCGGGGAAGAGCCCTCGTCCCTCCGGCACGTGCGCGATGCCGAGTTTCGCGAGCCGCTCGGGCGACTTCCTCCGGATATCCGTGCCGGCGTAGGTGACCGACCCGGTCTTCGAGACCAGCCCGGAGATCGCGCGCAGCGTGGTCGTCTTGCCGGCGCCGTTGGCGCCGAGGAGCGCGACGACCTCGCCCTCGTCGACGGTCAGCGACACGCCGTGCAGCGCCACGATCGGGCCGTACCGCGCCTCGACGTTCTCGAGCTCAAGCAGCCGGGTCATTGTCCTCCGCGGTGTCCGGCTCGTCCGGGTCGGCAGGCAGCGGCCGCGCCTGGTGCTCGTCCTCGGGCGCGCCGAGGTAGGCCTCGATGACCTGCGGGTCGGCCTGCACGTCGGACGGCACGCCCTCGGCGATCTTGCGCCCGAAGTTGAGGACGTGCACGCGCTCCGACACGGACATGACGAGGTTCATGTGGTGCTCGACGAGCAGGATCGTGAGCGCGTAGTCGGCGCGCAGCCGGCCGATCAGCTGGCCGAGCTCGCCGACCTCCTCGTGGTTCAGGCCGCCGGCCGGCTCGTCGAGCAGCAGCAGCCGCGGCCTCGAGACGAGCGCGCGGGCGATCTCGATCCGCTTGAGCGTCCCGAACGGCAGCCCGGTGGCGGGCCGTCCGGCCAGGTCGGCGAGGCCGAGGTACGCCAGGGCGGCGAGGGCTTCGGCGCGCGCCTGCTTCTCGGCGCGCCACCCGAGCCGCGAGTGCGCGCCGAGCATCACGTTGTCGAGCACGCTCATCATGTGGAAGAGCGCGACGTTCTGGAACGTCCGCGCGATGCCCTCGCCGACGATCCGGAAGGCGGGCATCTTCAGCACGTTGCGCCCGTCGAAGACGACGCTGCCCCGGTCGGGCGTGTAGAGACGCGTGATGACATTGAAGAGCGTCGTCTTGCCGGCGCCGTTCGGGCCGATCAGCCCGGCGACCGTCCCCTCCTCCAGCTCGAGCGAGACGTCGTCGAGCGCGAGGATGCCGCCGAAGCGGCGATTGACGTTCTCGACGGTCAGGAGCGCCATGGACTCGAAGCCGAGGAGCGGGTCGTCGACGGAGGTCTGGCGGCCGGGCGTCTGGCGAGTTCCATGGCGGGACGGCGATCATATGACGCCGGCAGCTGTTGAATAGCGCCATGGTCGAGGTCGCACCCGGCATCCTGCGCGTGACGTTCCCCCTGCCGTTCGGGCTGGACCACGTTCACTGCTACCTGCTCCGCAGCGCCGAGGGGGGCTGGACGGTCGTCGACACGGGGCTCGGCGTGCCCGATGCGCGCGAGCGGTGGGCCGCGGTGCTCGAGGAGCTCGACGGCCCGGTGGAGCGCATCTTCATCACGCACTTCCATCCGGATCATGTGGGCGCGGCGGCCGACGTCGCGGCGCTGACGGGCGCTCCGGTGCTGCAGGGCACGGTCGACCACGCGCAGTGCGTCCGGGCGTGGAGCGCCGGCAGCGCCGAGCGGCTCGCCGAGCACATGCACGCCCACGGGCTGCCGGACGACCAGCTCGAGACGCTCCGGCGCGAGTCGGGTGCGTTGCGGTCGCTCGCCCATTTCACGGCTGCACCGGAGACGGTGGCCGAGGGCGACAGCGTCGACGGCTGGGAGGTCGTCCTCCTGCCGGGCCACGCCGATGGGCACCTGGCCCTCCTGCGCGACGACGTGCTGATCGCCGGGGACGCGATCCTCCGCGCGATCACGCCGGCGGTCGGGCTCTACCCCGAGGCGCGGCCGAACCCGCTCGACGACTACCTCAGCTCGCTGCGTCGCATCGCCGAGCTCGGGCCGCGGGTCGCGTTCGCGGGCCACGGCGAGCCGGTCCGGTCGCCGGCAGCCCGCGCGCGGGAGATCGTCTCCCACCACGACGAGCGGCTGGAGGACACGGCGGTCGCGCTGCGCGGCGCTCCGCAGACCGCATACGAGGCCTCGCTCGAGCTGTGGCCGGAGCAACTCGCGCCCGTGCTGCGCCGTTTTGCCCTGGCCGAGACGTGCGCCCACGCCGAGTACCTGGTGCACGCCGGGTCGGCCGAGCGCCACGAGGACGGCGGGCTCGTACGCTACGAGGCGGCCTCGTGATCCTCGAGAACGGCGTGATCCGGACGCTCGACCCGTCGCTGCCGGCGGCGCGGGCGCTGGCGATCGCGGGCGACGAGATCGTCGGCGGTGTCGGCACCCACGAGCGCGCGCTCGCGAGCCCGGAGCGGATCGACCTCGGCGGGCGCTGCGTCGTGCCCGGCTTCGCCGACGCGCACGTGCACTTCCCGACCTGGGCCGTGGCGCGGAGCGAGGTGCGGCTCGAGGGAACGCGGTCGCTCGACGAGGCGGTCGCACAGGTGCGCGACGCGGTCGGCTCGGTGCGGCCGGGCGGCTGGCTGCGCGGCCGCGGCTGGCGGAGCGGCGACTGGGCCTCGGAGGTCGAGCCGACGCGGGCGGCGCTCGACGCGGTGACCGGCGACGTCCCGGTCGCGCTGCTCGCCCGCGACTCGCACTCGCTCTGGCTGAACTCGGCGGCCCTCGACCGGGCGAGCGGAGACCTCGAGGTCGCGGGCGGCGTGGTCGAGCGCGACGGCGCCGGCGACCCGACGGGCGTCTTGCGCGAGGAGGCTGCCTGGCGCTTCCGCGACCTGCACGTCGCCATCGACGATGCGGAGTACCTGGATGCGATGCGTGCGGGCCTGCGGGTCGCCGCCTCGCGCGGCGTCACGTCCGTGCACGACAAGGACGGCTGGCTCGGCGCCAACCGCCTCTTCCAGCGGCTGCACGCCGACGGTGCGCTCACCGTGCGTGTCTGGCAGTCGCTGCCCGCCGACAAGCTCGACGAGATCGGGCTCCTGGGGCTGAGGCCGCGGCTCGGCGACGACTGGTTCCGCCTCGGCTACCTCAAGTGCTTCATGGACGGCACGCTCGGCTCGCAGACGGCACGCCTGCTCGACGGCACGGGCGTGGAGATCACGAGCCGCGAGGCGCTGGCCGCGATCGTGCGCCGGGCAGCGCAGGTGGGCTGGCCGGTCGCGGTGCACGCGATCGGCGATCGTGCGAACCGCGAGGCGCTGGACGCGTTCGAGGAGACGCGCGACGAGTGGGCGCCGCGCGGGCTGCGGCCGCGCATCGAGCACGCGCAGCTGCTGGACGCCGCCGACGTGGGCCGGTTCGCCTCGCTGGGCGTCGCCGCGTCCGTGCAGTTCAGCCACGCCCCGTCGGACCGCGACCTGGCCGAGCGGCTCTGGGCGGACCGGCTCGACGGCGCGTACGCGTACCGCTCGCTGGTCGAGTCGGGCGCGGTGGTGGCGAACGGCTCGGACGCGCCGATCGAGGAGCTCGACCCGCTGGCGGGCATCCGCGCCGGCGTGCTGCGGACGCTCGACGAGCGGCCGGCGTGGCGGCCGGAGCAGGCAGTTACGGTCGAGGAAGCGCTCGTCGCGACGTGCGTGGCGCCTGCGTGGCTGGCGGGCGACGAGCGCCGCCGCGGCAAGCTGCTCCCCGGCTACCTGGCCGACCTGGTCGTGCTCGACCGTGATCCACTCGCATGCGCTCCCGCGGAGCTCGCCGAGATCCACGTCGTCGCGACGATGGCGGGCGGTCGCTGGACACACAAGCCGCCCCCGTGGGATTAGTCCCCGTCAGCCATGTCCGCGCGCGACATGGCTCCTCGGCCGGGACCCGGGGGCCACCGCTCCTCCTCCCCGCGATCGAGCGTATCGAGGAGCGGCGCCCCGGTGGGTGACATCTCTGTGCCGTGAGAGCGGACGCTAGGCGTCCGTGCCGAGGACACGCTCGAGGTTGTCGAGGCAGGCGTTCCAGCCTTGCTCGTGCATGCCGGCGAGCTGCTCGTTCGCGAAGCCGCTGTGGGTCAGCGTGACCTCGGTGGAGCCGCCGCGGTCGGCGAAGTCGACCTCGACGAGCGTGTCGTCGCTGCCGGCCATCTCCTCCGCATTCGTCTCCCAGGACCAGGTGTAGGCCAGCCGCTCGGGCCGGCGGATCTCGCGGAACTCGCCGCCCACGGTGTGCACCTCGCCGGCCGGATTGCGCATCGAGAGCCGATAGCGGCCGCCGGGACGCAGGTCGACCTCGGCGAGCGGGCACTCCCAGTCGGGCCCCGCCGCCCACCAGCGCCGCAGCACCTCGGGGTTGGTCCACGCGTCGAACACCCGGTCGGGTGTGGCGGAGAAGGTGTGCGACAGGCGCAGGACGACGGCGTTCTCGGTCTGGCTCATGCGGTACCTCCTTCTGCCGGCTCGTCGCTGAGATACGACTCGACGGCGTCGAACTTGGCCTCCCAGAGCGCCCGGTGTGCCTGCAGCCACGCGGCGGCGTTGCCGAGCGGGGCCGGCTGCAGCTCCAGCCAGTGCCTGCGCCCATCGATGCGCCGCCGGACGAAGCCGGCGTCCTCGAGCACCTTGACGTGCTTCGTGACCGCCGGCTTCGTGATGCCGAGGTCGCGGGACGCCGCTCCGATCGGCGCGGGGCCGCGGGCCAGGCGCTCCAGGATCGCGCGCCGCACCGGATGCGAGAGGGCGTCGAAGCTCCGGTCGAGACCAAGCTGATTGTTTACCACAAGGTGAACTATACATCACCGCTTCGGACCGAGAGCGGCGACCAGCCCGTGGACGATCGTCGCCGGGGCGAGCGCCGAGCTGGGCTCGGCGCGGCGAGCCCGCGTACGGGGCGAGCCGATCGCGCGGCCGACGGAGCTACGAGCGCAACTGTGCGAACGCGCGGTAGCAGGCGCTCGCCGCCTGAACGCCGAGCGGCATGTACTCGACCAGCACGCGCTCGTTCGGCGAGTGGACGTTGCTCTCGATCAACGCGATGCCGCTGAGGATCGTCGGGATGCCCTGGTCTCCGAGCGCGGGGATGATCGGCAGCGTGCCGCCCGAGCGCACGAGCAGCGGCCGGCGCTGGAAGACCTCTTCGAAGCCGTCCTGCGCCAGCTTGATCGCAGGCGCATCGGGCGGCATGAGCCCGGGCCGCGCCGACGACCAGCGGTCGACCTGGACATCGGCCCCGGCGGGCGCCGCCTCTCGAAGCAGCCGGGCCACCTCTGGCGCGATGACCTCCGGGTCCTGGCCGGGCGCGAGCCGGATCGAGAGATTCGCCTCGGCCTGCACGGGCAGCACTGTCTTCTGCAGCTGCGGCGAGCCGCCCTCGATCCCGTTGACGTCGATCGCCGGCTCGGCCCAGGTCCGCACGTAGAAGTCGCGCGCCGCGTCGGCGTCCATCGCGCGGGCGCCCTGGTCGGTCAGCATGTCCTCGCCGGGCACAAGGCCAGTCCAGTCTGCGAGCTCCTGCTGAGTCGGCGCGACGACGCCCTGACGCAACGGCTCCGGGAGCCGCCCGTCCCGCGCGATCACGCCCGAGAGCGTCTGCACGAGCGCATGGTTTGCGTTCAGCGCGCCGCCGCCGTACAGGCCCGAGTGCAGGTCGCGCTCGCCCGTCCGCACGGTGATGTGGAAGTACACGAGCCCGCGCGTGGCGATCCCGAACTCCGGGACGCCGCGCTTCGTCATGCCGCCGTCGAAGATCAGCGCCGCGTCGGCCCCGCGGTCGTCCTTTTCGAGGAAGTCGACGATCGAGTGGCCGCCGACCTCCTCCTCGCCGTCGCAGGCGATGCGCAGGTTGACCGGCAGCTCGCCGGCCTGCGCGAGCTCCTCCGCCGCCTTGAGCAGGCAGTACAGCTGGCCCTTGTCGTCGGCGACGCCGCGCGCGACGAGCCACTCGCCGGAGACGGTCAGCTCGAACGGCGGCGAGTCCCAGAGCTCGAGCGGCGCCGGCGGCTGCACGTCGAAGTGCCCGTAGACGAGCACGGTCGGTGCATCGGCGGACTTGCGCGACGCGCGGATCTCGCCGACCACGAGCGGCGCGGGCGCGCCGGTCTCGAGGAGCTCGGCCTCGCCTCCCGCGCGCTGGACGAAGTCGCGCACCCAGGTCGCCGCCTCGACGACGTCGGCGGCGTGCGCCGGGTCGGCGCTGACGCTGGGAATGCGGATCAGCTCCGCGAGCTCGTCGATCCAGGCCTGCTGCACGAGCGGGCGAGTCTATGCGCTACGGGTGGTATGGCTGCGGGTTCTTCGCCGGCTCGAGCAGAGCCCTTGTCTGTGCGGTGTCGGGCAGGATCTCGAACACGGGGTAGCGGATGGTGCTCGTGCCGCCACCCATCGACGGATCGCTACGCCACGTGGACTCGAGCGGGAAATACGTGCGCCGGTCGACGACGTACACGAGGCGCTCGCCAGTCCAGACGTTTCCGACGAGCTTGTAGGGCGGTCTCCAATCGATGACGAGTCGGTACGCCGGACGGCCGCGATAGACCGTCTTGCTCTCCGACCGGACTGTCCCCGCGTGGAGAAGCTTCCGGTAGACGAGCGTCGGATCGCTGCCGGCGGTCAACACACCGCTCGGAGCCGCGGACGGCGCCGCCGTGACGATCGTCTGGCGGTTCGTGTCCTTGGCGGTTAGCCGCGGCTCAGGCCGGCCCGTGTACACGATCTGACCACGGTGAGCGGAGACACGACCGCCGGCGCTGTAGACGATCCGCTGCCGCACCGGGCGACGAAGGTCGATCCAATGCTCGGCGTAGTGCCGCTTCGGCAAGTCGTACTGCGCGACGAAATGCATGATCCCCGACCTTGGGCTGATCGCGCCGTAGGCCTTGTCGGCGATGCCCGGCGCCGTACCGCTGCGGGCGACCAGGACAATCGCCACGGCCGCGCAGGCCGCCACAGCGGCCGCGCATCCAAAGGCGAATGGCCATCGCCTCAGGCGATCGGCAATCTTGCTGTGCTCGCGCGCAATAGCGGCGACCAGCGCAGCATGCGCTCGCTCCTCGATCTCGGGCGAAGCCTTCTCGGTGTCCGCTCCGATCTCTTTGAGCAGCGTGAGCTCTTCAGACACACCCAACACCTCCTAACGCGACCTGCAATCGGCGGCGTGCGCGGTTGATACGCGACCGCACGGTCCCTACCGGGATTCCAAGCGCATCCGCGACTTCGTCGTACGTGAGGTCGGCCCAGGCGAACAGCAGCAGCGTGTCGCGGTCACGCCCGTCGAGGCCTCCAAGCGCTCCAAGCAGAACGTCGCGATCGGCAACCGCGCCGTCGAAATGACCCTGCGTACGCGGCTCGGGAAGTGTCGTGAAGGCGCGCAACTGTCGCGCCTCTCGACGCCGCTCGCCGGCGGCCACGCGCGTCGCGATCCCGAGCAACCACGGGAGCGCCGACGCGGTCTGCGAGCGATACCGAGCCCGCTGCGCGAACGCACGCGTGAAGGTCTCTGCCGCGATGTCGCCGGCAGCATCGGCGCCGAGCCGTCGCGCGACGTACCGGTAAACCGGCTGGAAGTAACGGCGAAAGATCACCACGAACTCGTCCGGCTGCTCGACAGAGGCGGCAATCGCCTCGGCGTCGGTCATCATTTCGGCCTCCACCAGATAATGGTCGGAGACCGCCGGAAAGTTCACGTCAGGGCGACGCCGCAGCGCCCTGCGGGCGGCTACGCCACGTCTTTGAGCTTCTGCGCGTCGGCCAGCGCGCGCAGCTTCTTCAGCGTCTGGTTCTCGATCTGGCGGATGCGCTCGCGCGTCACGTTGAACGTGCGGCCCACCTCGTCCAGCGTGCGCGGCCGCTCGCCGTTGAGGCCGTAGCGCAGCTCCAGCACGCGGCGCTCACGCTGCGACAGCATCGCGAGGATCCGCTTGAGCGTGTCCTTGCGGAGCGTCTCCTCGACGTACTCCTCGGGCAGCGGCTCGTTCACGTCGGTCAGGAAGTGCCCGAACTCCGACTCCTCGTCGTCGCCGACCGGCTTCTCGAGCGAGACCGGGACCTGCGACGAGCGCCGGATCTGCTCGACCTCGTCCACGGTCAGCTCGAGGTCGGCGGCCACCTCGACCGACGTCGGCTCGCGGCCGAGCTCGGCGCGCAGCTTGCGCTCCGACCGCACGATCTTGTTCAGCTTCTCGACGACGTGGACCGGCATGCGGATCGTGCGCGCCTTGTCGGCCAGCGCCCTCGCCACCGCCTGTCGAATCCACCAGGTCGCGTACGTCGAGAACTTGAAGCCCTTCCGGTGGTCGAACTTCTCGGCCGCGCGCACCAGGCCGATCGTCCCCTCCTGGATCAGGTCGAGGAACGGCAGGCCCTGGTTGCGGTAGCGCTTCGCGATCGAGACGACCAGGCGCAGGTTGGCCTCGACCATCTCCTGTTTCGCCCGGTGGTCGCCGCGCTCGATGCGCTTCGCGAGCTCGACCTCCTGCGCCGCGGTGAGCAAGTTGACCTTGCCGATGTCCTTCAGGAACAGCTGAAGAGCGTCCGTGGAGACCTCGCGCGCCGGCGCGGCCTCTTCGGCCTCGTCCTCCGCGTCGCCGACCACCTCGATCTGGGCCTCCTCCAGCGCGACGTAGAACTCGTCGAGCTGCCCCGGGTCCAGGTCGAGTTGATCGAACGCGAGCGCGATCTCGTCGGACGTGAGCGTGCCGTGCTCCTGCCCTGCGGCAAGCAGCGCCCGCGCCTCGTCGGTGTCCAGGATGTCTCGGACGGGCCGGCGTGCCGGCTTCCCGTCCTGCGCTTCAGCGTTCACTCGGCCCCCCTCCGATAACGCGTTTCTCACCGTAGCTGTGGGTTCAGACCCCGTCAACGACTGCGGAATCTTTCCTCTATTGCGGGCGATCCGCATAGGCCGAACGGCTCATCTTTGCGGCGCCTGAGTCCTACCTGCGTGGACCTGTTGGAATTCGGCCAGCCATTTCGCCGCCTCGCGCCCCAGCGGGTCGGCCGGATCGATCGCGCGCGCCTTGCGAAACTGCTCCTCGGCCGCTGCGATCTGCCCGCGATAGGCGAGCAGCAGGCCCAGGTGGAAGCGCACGGTCGGCGCCTTCGGGAAGCGGTTCGTGAGCGGGCCCAGGCGCGAGAAGGCGCGGGCCGGCTGCGTGCGCGTGAAGCGGGAGACGGCGACCGCCACGCGAGGCTCGGGATCGTTCGGCGCGAGGCGCACAGCGGACGCGTACGCGCGCTCCGCCGATCGCTCGCGGCCGAGGAGCTGCAGCGCGATGCCGTAGACGATCCGCGCGTGGAGGTCCGGCTTGCGGGCGGCTCGCTCCAGCGCCGCCAGCTGCGCCGTATCCAGGCGACGCAGCGCCGGCACGTGGAAGCTCGGGATGAACACTGGCTCGCCCTTGGGCGTGCTCGGGTTCAGCAGATGGTCGGCCGTCAGCGACGAGGGCGTGTCCGGCTGTGCCTCGTACGCGTCGAGCCACGCCTGGCTCGCGCCGCGGTTGTCGCCGCTCCAGAAGCGGGCGAGTCCGAGATTCAGCAGCACGAGGGAGTTGCGCGGATAGCGGCCCGCGAGGCCCTCGAGCGAGGCGACGGTGCCGTCCGGCCACGTGGCGAACGCGGAGCCGACCTGCGCCTCGGGCGAGGAGTAGCGATCGAAGATCCGGCCGGCAGCGGCGGGCTGCGGTTGCTTCGCGTTGTACAGCTCGAGCGCGCGCCGCAGCTCGTTTGCCTCGGGGTCGGTGCGCAGGCCCAGGTCGAGGGCGATCGGCGGAAGGCCCTTGCGGGCGGCCGAGCGGCCGTTGTCCGAGCCGTCGTCGCCGCCGGCCGCCACGAGCACGACGGCCGCGACGACCACGACCGCCGCGACGCCGATCAGCGCCAGGATTCGCGTGCGCGGGCTCACGGCCGCGACCATAGCGGCGTCCCGGCTCTGTAGCCCGCCGCGGCCCGGGTACATTTGGTCGATGGAGGTCGCGGCCCAGGACATCACCGTCGTCGACGTCGAGCGCGCCCGCGAGCTGCTCACGAGCGACGACCCGCCCGTGCTCGTCGACACGCGCGAGCCGGCCGAGTGGAGCCAGGGGCACCTCGAGGGGGCGACGCTCGTCCCGCCGGCCTCGGTTCAGGAGCGGATCAGCTCGGTGGCGCCCGATCGCCACCGGCCCGTGCTCATCTACTGCCGCAGCGGCGTGCGCTCGCTGCGTGCCGCCCAGCAGCTCAAGGCGCTCGGCTACGCCGACCCGATCAATGTCGACGGCGGGATCATCGCCTGGGAGGCGGCGGGCTACCCGACGATCATGGACAGCACGCTGGAGCGCGACCAGGTGCGCCGCTACAGCCGCCACCTGCTGATCCCCGAGATCGGCGAAGAGGGGCAGCGGCGGCTGCTCGACACGAAGATGCTGCTGGTCGGCGCGGGTGGGCTCGGCTCGCCGGCGGCCCTCTACCTTGCGGCCGCGGGCGTGGGCACGATCGGCATCGTCGACGCGGACTTCGTCGACGACTCGAATCTGCAGCGCCAGGTGCTCCACTCGACGCACTCGCTCGGGCGCCCGAAGGTCGAGTCGGCACGCGAGCGCATCGCCGGCCTGAACGCGGACGTGAACGTGATCCCGTACGAGGAGCGGCTCACCTCCGAGAACATCGACGCGATCCTCGACGAGGGCTGGGACGTGATCGTCGACGGCGCCGACAACTTCCCGACGCGCTACCTCGTGAACGACGCGTCGGTCTGGCACAACATCCCCGTCGTGCACGGCTCGATCTACCGCTTCGAGGGGCAGGCGACCGTCTTCAAGCCGTTCGAGGGCCCGTGTTACCGCTGCCTGTTCCCGCAGCCGCCGCCGCCCGAGCTGGCGCCGAGCTGCGCCGAGGGCGGCGTGCTGGGCGTTCTGCCCGGCGTGATCGGGTCGCTCCAGGCGAACGAGGCGATCAAGCTCGCCGTCGGGATCGGCCAGCCGCTGATCGGCCGGCTGCTCCTCTACGACGCGCTCGAGGCGTCGTTCACCGAGGTTTCGCTGCGGCGCGACCCGGACTGCCCGGTCTGCGGCGAGCACCCGACGATCACCGAGTACATCGACTACGTGGAGTTCTGCGCCGGCGTATGACGGTGACGGTTCGGATTCCGCCGACGCTGCGAAGCGAGACCGGCGGCGAGCGCGAGGTGCCCGTGACCGGCTCGACCGTGTCGGAGGTGCTCGACGACCTGACGCGCCGCTACCCGGAGCTGGCGCAGCGGATCTACTCCGACGGCGGGCTCGCGCGGTTCGTGAACGCCTACGTCGACGGCGAGGACGTGCGCACACTCCAGGGCCTCGAGACCGAGGTCAAGGACGGTTCCACGGTCATCCTGCTGCCCGCCATGGCCGGCGGGCACGCGTAGAAGACAGGAATCTCGGGGACACCGTGGACGTTGTGGCTCACAGCCACGCCTAGACCCCATGGCGATCAAGACGACCACCTCACTTCTCGACCTCGTCGGATCGACGCCGCTGGTCGAGCTCGGCCGGCTGTCGCCGAAGCCAGGCGTCAGGCTGTTCGCGAAGCTGGAGGGCCAGAACCCGACCGGCTCGATCAAGGACCGCGTCGCGAAGGCGATGATCGAGGACGCCGAGGCGAGTGGCGAGCTCGAACCGGGCCGGGAGCTGCTCGAGGCGACGAGCGGCAACACGGGGATCTCGCTCGCGATGGTGGCGCGGCTGAAGGGCTATCCGCTCACGTGCGTGATGCCCGCGGACGCGACCGAGGAGCGGCGGCGGCTGCTCGCGCTCCTGGGCGCGAAGGTCGTGCTGTCGCCGGCGGGCGAGGGGACGAACGGGTCGGTGCGCGCCGCTCAGGAGCTGTGCCGGCGTGATCCGCGCTACTTCATGCCGCACCAGTACGAGAACGCGGCGAACCCGAAGGCGCACTACGAGGGCACCGGATCGGAGATCGTGGAGGCGCTCGACCGCGTGGACGTGCTCGTCGCCGGCCTCGGGACGGGCGGCACACTGATGGGCGCCGGTGCGCGAGTGCGCGAGGCGTTCCCGGACGTCGTCGTCGCGGGCGTCGAGCCGTTGCCGGGCGACCCGGTGATCGGGCTCCGCTCGCTGGAGGACGGCTACGTGCCGCCGATCCTGGACGTGTCGAAGCTCGACCGGAAGATCCTCGTCTCGAACGAGGAGTCGGTCCAGGGCGTGCGAGCGCTGCTCGACGGCGAGGCGATCTTCGCGGGCGTCTCCTCGGGCGGCGTGGTGCACGTCGCGCGCCGGCTCGGCGAGGAGCTCGACGAGGGCGTCGTCGTGTGCGTGCTCGCCGACGGCGGCTGGAAGTACCTCTCGGCGGCGTTCTGGGGGGCCGAGGACGTCGAGCAGGCGATGGAGCGCACCGTCTGGTGGTGATCCCCGCCGAGCTGCGCGAGGAGCTCGTCGCTCACGCGCGCGAGGCGTTGCCGTACGAAGCCTGCGGCGTGCTCGCCATACGGGACGGGCGTGTGGAGCAGTACCACCGCTGCATCAACCTCGACGAGAGCCCGTACCGCTTCTCGCTGAGCTTCCCCGATCCGGCGCTCCCGTTCGACCTGGAGGAAGCCGGCTACGAGCTCGGCATCTTCCACACGCACCCCGAGACCGAGCCGCGGCCGTCCAGGACGGACATCGCCAACATCGGCGAGTGGGAAGGGCATCCGTTCGTGATCCTGCGCGCCGACACGGGCGAGCTGCGCGCGTGGCGGATCGACGGCGGCGCGGTCGCCGAGGAGCCGCTCGCGGGCTAGGCCGCGCGGGCCGCGGCGGCGTCGAGCAGCGCGGCGACGATGTCGTCGAGCTGAGAGTCCTTGGTGAGGCAGGCGACGACACCGGCCTCGCGTAGAGCTGCCTTCTCGCTGAGCGTCGTGGAGGCCGTGAGCACGACGACGGCGGTGTCGCGGCAGACCGCGCGCAGCGCCGCCGTGGTCTGCACCCCGTCGATGCCGGGCAGGCGGTAGTCGAGCAGCACGACGTCGGGCTGCTCACGCCGGCAGATCTCGACCGCCTCCTCCCCGCCCGCGACGTCCCCGATCACGTCGATGTCGTCCCGCCGCCCGAGCAGCAGCACGAGCGCCTCGCGGAAGACGTCGTTGTCCTCGACGATGACGACGCGGATCGGGGCGGCCACGCGATCCACCGTAGCCCGTGCATCCGACGTTCCCCCACCCGCCCCCAGGGGCACCCCGGGTGTCCCTACGGAAACGCTATCGGGCTCGCGCGCTCGGAGTTGTGCCCGAAGTGTGTCGAAACCGTCCGCTTCGGAGACCTGCATTCCGTGGTCGCCACCAGCACAGGCGAAGCGATCGCCGCAGCGCTGCCGTTCGTGCTGCTGATCGGCTTCTGGATCTTCCTCACACGGCGCGCACGCGAAGCGTCCGGCGCGGCTGGACAGGATCCAGTCATGGAGAAGCTCGACGAGATTCTCGAGGAGATCCGCCGTCTGCGGCGGGCAATCGAGGAGCGGCCGCCGTAGCGGCGGTGCCGCGCTAAATAGCCTTCTGGACCTTGCCGGCCTTGAGGCAGCGCGTGCAGACGTAGCCGCGCGTGGCCTTGCCGTCCAGGATCATGCGCACGCGCTGCAGGTTCGGGTCGAAGCGGCGCTTCGTCGCGACCATGGAACGGCTCCGGCTCTGGCCGAAGCCGGGCTTTTTCCCGCAGATTGCGCAGACGCGTGACATGGACGGCTGAGTGTAGCGGCCGTTATGCAGGCTTCGCGGTCGCTCGCAGCTTCGAGAAGACGTCCGCCATCTCGAGCCCGGTGCGGACCGCCTCGGCGCCCTTGTCGACCCGCTCCTGCGCCTGCTCGACCGTGTCCGTGGTCAGGACGCCGAACGCGACGGGCACGCCCGTCTCGAGCGCCGCGAGCTGCAGTCCGCTCGCCGCCTCGCCGGCGACGTAGTCGAAGTGCGGCGTGTCGCCCCGGATGACCGCGCCGAGTGCGACGATGCACGCGTAGCGGCGTGTCTTGGCGAGCGCCATGGCGGCGAGCGGCAACTCGAAGGCGCCGGGCACGGGCATGACCGTCACGGCATCGCGCGCCACGCCCTCCTCATCGAGCGCGGCCAGCGCGGATTCGAGCAGCGCGCCGGTGATCTCGCCGTTGAAGCGCGCGACGACGACGCCCACGGAGCGCCCCTCGCCGCTCGGCGCTCCCTCGACGACGCCGTACCCGTTTGGGACGCGCAGCTCACCGCTCGCGTGCTGGGGCGGCGCGGGCGCCTCCACCGGCACGGGCATCACCGTCTGCTCCGGCACCGCCTCGGCCGCGGCCATGGGTGGGCGCAGGAGCGGGCCGTCGACAGAGGCGAGCTCGGTCTCGGGCAGCTGCTCGGTCACGCCTCATCCTCTCCCATCAGGCGGATGTCCTGGTGATGGAGGCGATGCCCGAGCTTGTCGCGCTTGGTCTCGAGGTAGCGGCGATTCTCGGCATTCGGGGGCACCTCGATCGGCACCTGCTCGACGACGGTGAGGCCGTAGCCCTCGAGCCCGGTGAGCTTGCGCGGGTTGTTCGTGAGGATGCGGATGGTCGTGAGCCCGAGGTCGGCGAGGATCTGGTTGCCGATCCCCCACTCGCGCGCATCGGCCTGGAAGCCGAGCTCGAGGTTCGCCTCGACGGTGTCCAGGCCCGCCTCCTGCAGCTCGTACGCCTTGAGCTTGTTGAGGAGGCCGATGCCGCGGCCCTCCTGCGACATGTACAGCAGGACGCCGCGCTCCTCGCCCGCAATCTGGTTCAGCGCGAGGTCGAGCTGCTCGCCGCAGTCGCAGCGCAGCGAGTGGAAGACGTCGCCGGTCAGGCACTCGGAGTGGACGCGGACGAGCACGTTCTCGGCGCCCTCGACGTCGCCCTTCACGAGCGCGACGTGCGGCTTGCCGGTGAGCGTCTCGCGGTAGGCGACGGCCGTGAAGTCGCCGTACGCGGTCGGGAGCCGCACGGCGGTGGTGCGCTCCACGAGCTTCTCCGTACGCCGCCGGTACTCGATCAGGTCGGCGACGGTGACGAGCGCGACGCCGTGGCGGGTGCAGTAGTCGACGAGGTCGGGCACACGGGCCATCGCCCCGTCGTCGCGCATGATCTCGCAGACCACGCCGGCCGGGTTGAGCCCGGCGAGCCGGGCCAGGTCGACGGAGGCCTCGGTCTGGCCGGCGCGGCGCAGGACGCCGCCGGCGCGCGCTTCCAGCGGCTGGATGTGGCCCGAGTGGAGCAGGTCGTGGGCGCCCTTCGTCGGGTCGATCGCCACCTGGATCGTGTGCGAGCGGTCGTGCGCCGAGATCCCGGTCGTCACGCCTTCCCGGGCCTCGATCGTGTTCATGAAGGCGGTGCCGAGCGGGGTCTCGTTGTGCTCGGTCATCGGGCGTAGTCCGAGCTCCTCGCAGCGCTCCTCGGTGAGGCACAGGCAGATGAGGCCGCGCGCGTGCGTCGCCATGAAGTTGATGGCCTCGGGCGTCGCGAACTGGGCGGCGATGACGAGGTCGCCCTCGTTCTCGCGGTCCGGCGCGTCGACGACGACCACGAACTTGCCGTGGCGGATGTCCTCGATCGCCTCTTCGATCGTCGCGAACGGGGTGGTCACGGGCGTCGTCATAGTCGTCACGCGGTTGATCGTAACGCCCGGACAGTCACCGACGGACGAGGCGCTCGACGTACTTCGCGAGCACGTCGGCCTCGAGGTTGACCTCGTCGCCCGGCTCGAGCCCGGCGAGGGTCGTCACCTCGAGCGTGTGCGGCACGAGCGCGACCGCGAAGCCGCCGTCGTCGAGCGCGGCGACGGTCAGGGACACGCCGTCGACCGTCACCGAGCCCTTCTCGACGCAGTAGTCGAGAACCGCGGCCGGCGCGTCGACCCAGACGCGCATCCCGTCGCCCTCGTCGGCGACGGTGCGGACGCGGCCGACGGCGTCCACGTGACCCTGGACGTAGTGGCCGCCGAGCGGGTCGCCGGCGCGGAGCGCAGGCTCGACGTTGACGTTGTCGCCCTCGGTGAGTCGCGCCAGCGTCGTGCGACCGAGCGTCTCGGGCACGGCGTCGAAGGAGATGCGCCCGTCTGCGACCGCGACAGCGGTGAGACAGACGCCGTCGAGCGCGACCGAGTCGCCCTCGGCCGTGCGCGCAGCCGTGGCCGGCGCCTCCAGCGTGAGCCGCGCGCCGCCGTCGGAGCCGTTCAGCTCGACGATGACACCCAGCTCGCGGATGATGCCCGTGAACACGCGTCCACACTAGTCCCGTGGGTCGCCAACGAGGCGGCACGAAGCCGTCAAACTTGACGCGATGGACGAAGCAGACGCGGCCGACCGCACCGACGAGCAGAAGGCGCACCTTGCAGCAGCGGAGCCGCGAGAGGCATACGCCCCCGTTCAGACATGGTGGCTGTCCTTTGCTGACGAGACGGGATTCCTCGGAGTGGCAATCGTGCGTGCCAGGGGAGTGTTCGACGCCATAGGGGTCTGCCGGGAGCGTCGGTGCGGCACGGAAGGGCGAGGCGAGGTTCGAGCTGACCCGGTACCCGAGGGCGAGATCGATGAGAGCTGGTACTTCCGACTCCTCACGGCGTACGAGGTCGATCAACTCAACGCCGAGCTTGCCGCAAAGAATCGCCCGTAGCCGCGGGCGTCATTGCGGACCGTCGGACATGGCCCGACTCGGTCGCCGCCGTTTGAGGATTCGGCCGATGGTCTAAGCGCCGAAAACGAGCGTCTGCAGCGTCTCGCGGGCGATCATCTCGAGCTCGCCGGAGCTGACCTCTCGCTCGCGTAGCTCGGTGACCAGCTCGTCGACCGCCTCGCGCTGCTCGTCGCCGAGCTCGGCGGTGCCGGCGCTCTCGAGCTCGGCTCGGAGCTCGGCGTCGTCCAGGTGGCCGGCCAGCCAGTGGGAGATCGCGTTGACCAGGCGATCGGCGGCGTGGCGGGATACGTCAGGGCTCGTGGACATAGGCGATGAGGAGGAGGTCGTCTCCACTCCTCCGGCATGACAAACCGTAGACGTCGCGGCCTCCCACGCCGCGGGCGAACATGCGCGGCCCCTCGCCGGCGACCGTCGGCGCGACGAAGAGCAGCAGCTTGTCGACCAGGTTCTCGCGCAGGAACGACGCCGCGAGCGTCGGCCCGCCCTCGAGGAGCAGCGACTGGACGCCTTCCGCGCCGAGCCGGGCGAGCTCCTCCGCCAGCGGCCCGCAGAGCAGCTCGAGGTCGAGCCCCTCCGGCAGCGGCCCACGACCGAACACCAGCCGGCGCGGCTGCTCGCGCACCTCGACGTCGCGAGCCGTCAGCGCCGGCCGGTCGGCCCGCGCCGTGCCCATGCCGACCGCGACCGCGTCCGACGCCGCCCGCAGCTCGTGCACCGCTCGCCGGCTCTCGTCGCCCGAGATCCAGCGCCTGCCCGGCACGGCGACGCGCCCGTCCAGCGTGACGGCCAGCTTCAACGTCACGAACGGCCGCCCGAGCGCCGCCCAGGTGCGCCACGCCTCGTTCTGCCGCCGCGCGCGCGTCGCCAGCTCGCCTTCCGCGAGCTCCACCTCGATGCCCGCCTCCCGCAGGCGCGCGATGCCGCGTCCGTCGGTGCGGGGATCCGGATCGCCCGCGCCGACGACCACCCGCGCCACGCCCGCCGCGACCAGCGCGTCGGCGCACGGCGGCGTCCGCCCGTGGTGCGCGCACGGCTCCAGCGTCACGTACACGGTCGAGCCGTGAGCGCGGTCGCCCGCCTGCTCGAGCGCGACGACCTCTGCGTGCGGGCCGCCCGCTCGCTCGTGCCAGCCCTCCGCCACGACCTCGCCGTCGCGCACGACGACCGCGCCGACGACCGGGTTCGGGTGCGTCGTCCCACGGCCGCGCTCGGCCAGCTCGAGCGCGCGCTCGAGACTCACGAGGCGAGCGCGGTCAGCTCTCGGTACGCGGCGCCCGGGTCGTCGGCGCCGAACACCGCCGTCGCGGCAACGAGCAGCGTCGCGCCCGCCTCGCGGATCTCGCGGATGTTCTCGGCGCCGACGCCGCCGTCCACCTGGATGCGCATCTCCGCCGGCAGCAGCCCGCGCAGCTCGCGAATGCGGTCGACCGCCTCCGGCATGAACGCCTGTCCCGAGTAGCCGGGCCAGATGCTCATGCAGAGAACGATGTCCGCACCCGCCGCCGCGCGCGCCGCCTGCGCGACCGGGGTGCCCGGGTTGAACGCCACGCCCGCGCCGAGGCCGTGCTCGTGGGCGAGCGCGATCAGCTCTGCCGTGCCGCCGACCTCCGCGTGCACGGTGACGCTGTCGCCGCCCGCCTTCGCAATCTGCGGGATGTGGCGCTCGGGGTTGTCGACCATCAGGTGGCAGTCCAGCAGCGCGCCGCGCTCGTGCACCAGCGGGGCGATTGCCTGCAGGACGATCGGCCCGATCGTGATCGGCTCTACGAAGTGGCCGTCGCCGACGTCGAAATGGAAGACCTTGACGCCGGCGTCCAGGCAGCGCTCGACGTCGCGCGCGAGGTGTGCGAAGTCGGCCCCGTACAGCGACGGCTCGACTTCGACCTCGCGGGCGTCGGTCCAGTTCACGCCGCGATCCTAAGGCGGGCGATGAAGAAGCCCGACGTGCCGTGGACGTGCGGGAGCGTGAGCAGGAACTCCGGCCGCGTCGGATGGCGGAACGCAGGCCACTCGTCGCCGAGGGAGGGATCCGGCTCGAGCCCGCTCGCCTCGACCACCGCGTCGTTCTCGTCGCGGTTCATCGTGCAGACGGAGTAGGTGACCGTCCCGCCCGGCCGCACGCGCTCCGCGGCGGCGCGCAGCAGGGCGAGCTGCAGCTCCGGCAGCGGCTGGGCGCGCCAGCGCAGGTCGGGCCGGCGCGCGAGCACGCCGAGGCCGGAGCACGGCGCGTCGACCAGCGCCTGGTCGAAGCCGGTCAGCTCGGGCGGGAGCTCGAGCGCGTCCGCGTTCACGACGGTGACGTTGCCGGCCGCGAGCAGCGCGGCGTTGGCCTGCAGCTCGCGCGCCCGGCCCTCGTGTTTCTCGACGGCCACGACCTCACCCGCGAGCATCGTCGCCTTGCCGCCCGGGGCGGCGCACAGGTCGAGCGTCCGCTCGCCCTCCTGCGCGCCGACGGCGAGGCCGGCGAGTTGCGACCCGCGGCTCTGCGGCCACACCAGGCCCCGCGCGAGCCACGCCGGCTCGATCCGGTCGACGCGGAGCGCATCCGGGAGCAGGGCATCGGGGGCGCCGGCGACCACTCCGGTCGCACGGCGCCGGTTGAGCCGGACGACCGTCTCCGTCGGCTCGTTCTGCGCGGCGAGCAGCGCCCGCGCGTCGTCGGCGCCGAAGTCGCGCCAGAACGTCTCGGCGACCCAGTCGGGATACGAGTGGCGCAGCGCCGCCTCGCGTGGTGTGGCCTCGGGCAGCGTCCGCACGAGCGCGCGCCCGCCCTCCGCAAGCCGCCGCATGACCGCGTTCGTGAATGAGACCGCACGCTCGAGGCCCGCCCCGCGCACCAGCTCGACTGACTCGTTCGCTGCCGCCCGCGCGGGCACGGCGTCGAGGTAGATCACCTGGTACGCGCCGAGCCGCAGTGCCGCACGCACCGGCGGGTCGAGCTTGCGGACCGGCCGGCGCCCGAGCGTGTCGATCGCGTGGTCGAGCGTCCGCATGCGCTGCACCGAGCCGTAGGCGAGCTGCTGCGCGAAGGCCCGCTCGCGCGGGTCGAGCCCCTCGACAGCGGCCGCCAGCGCGCGGTCCGCGTAGGCGTCGTCCTCGAAGACGCGCCGCAGGACGCTGAACGCGGCGCGGCGGGCCGGCGTCGCGCTCACGTGCGGCGCGCGTAGCCGCGCAGGAACTCGGCGCCGGTCATGCGCTTCCGGCCGTCGGGCTGGACCTCGAGCAGTTCCACGCCGTCGACGACGAGCCCGGAGCCCTCGACCGCCGGGCGCGCGCGCCACACGGTCAGCGGTACCTCGTTCACCTCGGTCCGTGCGCCGATGTGCGGCGACAGCGCGCGGATCCGGTTGAGGACGTCCTCGCGCGACCAGTCGAGCTCGCGGTCGGCCGCCGTGATCTTCTCCGCATAGGTGGCGCCCTCAGTCGGCTGGTCGCGGAACTCCGGGGCGGCCAGCACGCGCTCGAGCAGCTCGGCCGCCAGCTCGCCGGCCCGCGCATAGACCGTGCCCGCATCGTCCGCCGGCCCCACCGGGAATGCCTCCTGCGCGGCGATCGGGCCCGCGTCGAGCTCGGCCGTGGTCCGGTGGATCGTGACGCCCGTCTCGGTGTCGCCTGCGATCAGCGCCCGCTCGACCGGCGCCGCGCCCCGCCAGCGGGGCAGGAGCGACGGGTGGACGTTCACCCAGAGCGCCCGCTCGAGCAGCACCGCCGGGATGAGCGCGCCGTACGCGGCGACAACCATCGTCGGGGCGTCGACCTCGAACGAGGCGTCTAGCCGCTCGGGCTGGCGAACGGGGATGCCGAGCCGCTCCGCGACGTCCTTGGCCGGCGGCGCGCCGATCTTGCGCCCACGCCCGCGCGGACGGTCGGGGCGTGTGAGCAGGAACGCGACGTCGTGGCTCGCGGCGAGCCGCTCGAGGACGTCGGCGCCGAGCGGCGCCGTGGCCGCCACGCCGATCCGCGCCACTAGCGGTCCAGGACGGGCTGCGGCCGCAGACGGGCGAGCGCCTCGCGGCGCGCCTCCTTCGTCGTGCGGTCGAGGATGAGGATCCCGTCGAGGTGGTCGATCTCGTGCTGCGCCACGCGCGCCGCCAGGCCTTCGAGCTCCATCGAGAGCTCCGTGCCCTCCACGTCGCGACCCTCGACCTTCACCCAGAGCGACCGCTCGACCGGCGCCAGCACACCGGCGAGCGAGAGGCAGCCCTCCTCGTCGGTCTCGCGCTCGTCGCCCTTCGCCACGATCTCCGGGTTGATCAGCGCGAACGCGTCCTGCTCGGCATCGGGCTGCATGACGACGATCCGCCGGAGAACACCGGCCTGGTTCCCGGCCAGCCCGACGCCCGCCGCGTCCTTCATCAGGGCCGTCATCCGCTCGGCGAGACGGCGCAGGTCGTCGTCGAACTCCTCGATCTCCTGCGCGCGCATCCGCAGGACCGGGTCGCCGTACTGGCGGATCTGCGCCAGCGCGAACCGTCGCCGCGCCGCGTGCTCGGCGTCGAGCGGCCCGTCGCGGGTCTCGGTGTGGGTCTCGGTCTCGGCTTCGGCTTCGGCCACGGCGGAAGTCTAGGTCGGGCTTTCCTTCGTCCGCGCTAGACGGAAGAATCCAGAGGTCGACCAGGAGGAGCTTCGTGTACGCACGAATGAGCAGCTACGAGCTGCCCGCAGACACCGACGAGGCGGCGAGCGCGTTCGGGGACGCCCTGGCGCAGGTGAGCGAGTGCCCGGGCTTCGTCGACGGCTACTACCTCGTCAGCTGCGACGAGGAGCGGGTGCTGACGTTGACGTTGTGGGAGACCCGCGACGAGATGGAGGCGAGCCGGGTCAAGGCCAGCCGCCTGCGGAGCGACGCCGCCCGCCAATTGAGCATCGGAGTCGTCAGCACCGAGGAGTTCCGCGTCGAGCCGGTGCCGTCCGCGGTGCGGTAGGGGGCTTTGGCGGGACGCAGCCTGTGTCCCTCGCGGCACGCTGCTCGCCCCGATGCGTTGTCCTCCGTCGCCCCGATAGGGCACGGCTATCGAGGCTCCCTGCGTCCTGGCCTTGTGACACAGAGCAAGAGCTTCGCACCACGCCGAACGAGCGGCGTCCCACCAAAGCCCCTACAGCGACTGCGGGTCGACGTCGACGACAGCGGTTAGCCCGGCGCGCCGCATCGCGACCGACGCCGCGGCGAGCATTCGCGCGGCGCGTCCGGCGACGGCGCGCGGCGTGTGGGTCTTCGCGACGAGCTGCGAGCGGTGCCGCCCGCGCAGGCGCAGGAGCGGCGCCGGGCCGAGCAGGTCGGCGCCCACGCCTTCGAGCCCTTTGCGCAGCTCGACCAGGAGGCGCTCCACCGGAGCAGGCTCGTCGCCGGCGACGAGCACGCGCACGAGGTGGCGGAACGGCGGGTAGCCGAGCTCGCGCCGTCGCTCCAGCTCCTGCGCCATGAAGCGCTCGACGTCGTGGCGCGCGGCGTACTCGACCGCGACCGAGTCCGGCTGGAACGTCTGCACGATCACGCGGCCGGGCGCCTCGCGCCCGCTGCGGCCCGCGAGCTGGGTGATCAGCTGGAACGTGCGCTCCTCGGCGCGGAAGTCGGGGAGCGCCATGCCCGTGTCCGCGTCCACCACGGCGGCAAGCGCCACGCCTGAGAAGTCGTGGCCTTTCGCGACCATCTGCGTCCCGAGCAGCACGCACCGGTCGGTCGAGGCGAAGCGGGTGAGCGCGTCGGCGAGCGCGCCCGGCTTGGCGGCCGCGTCGGCGTCGAGGCGGATCCGCTCCAGCTCCGGGAAGTGCTCGGCGAGCTCGCGCTCGAGCCGCTGCGTGCCGGCCCCGATCCGGGCCAGGTCGGGCGAGCCGCACTCGGGACAGTGCTCGAGCGCCGGCTGCACGGCCGAGCAGTGATGGCAGTGCAGCTGCCCGTCCCCGTGCAGGACGAGCGCGATGTCGCAGTTCACGCAGCGCCGGGTCGTCCCACACGCGCGGCAATGGATCGCGGGCGCGACACCGCGGCGGTTGAGCAGCAGGATCGCCTTGCCGCCCTCGCGTGAGATCGCATCGAGCCCGGCCATCAGCGGCGCCGACAGGGGGTAGCCGGGCTCGCGGCGCAGGTCGACGACCTGGACCGGCGGCAGGGCGGCCGCGATCCGGCCGCCGAGCTCGAGGCGCTCGAGCGTCTCCCAGCTCTCGGGGCGCGGTGTCGCGCTCCCGTAGACGGCGACCGCCTTCTCCAGCGCCGCCCGCTTGGCGGCGACGGTGCGCGCGTCGTAGCGCGGGTCGGACTCCTGCTTGTACGAGGCGTCGTGCTCCTCGTCGATGCAGACGACGCCGAGGCCGTGCACGGGCGCGAAGATCGCCGAGCGCGCGCCGACGACGACGCGCGCCTCGCCGCTTGCGACCCGCTCGCGCTCGTCGCGCCGCTCGCTCTCGGCGAGCGAGGAGTGCAGCACGGCCACGCGGTCGCCGAAGCGCGCCGTGAAGCGGGTGAGCGTCTGCGGCGCGAGCGCGATCTCGGGGACGAGCACGATCGCGCCGCGGCCGCGGCGCGAGTGCCTCCTCGCAGGCCGCAGGTAGACCTCGGTCTTGCCGCTGCCGGTCGCCCCGTAGAGCAGGAAGTGGCCGCCGCCTCCGTCGAGCGCCTCGACGATCCGTGCGACCGCGGCCCGTTGCGGCTCGCGTCGGCTCGGGCGCCGGGCGCGCGGCACCGGGCAGCGATTCGCGGGCAACCGGCGACGCCTTCTCGAACGCCGCTTGCGGACGTGCGGCGCGACGAGCGCCAGCGTGCGGCCGGCGGTCGAGCCGTAGTACTCGGCGATCCAGAGCGCGAGATCGACGAGCGCCGGTGGGAGCCGCTCGACGACCGCCTCGACGTCCGCGGGGTCGATCCCTGCGGGAGCTTCGTCGGCCGTTGAGACCACCACGCCGCGCCGTCGAGCGCCCCGAAGCGAACCGAGACGACCGCCCCTTCTCGACGTCCTCGGGCACCGCGTACGTGTAGGCCTGGCCGAGGGCCGGGCGGTGACGAGCGGCTGGACGTCGGCGAAGTGGCGGGCCCCTCCGCAGGCTATGGCCGGGCCGGGACGGCGCGGGCGGTGACGAGCAGCGCATAGATGGTCGAGCGATAGCCGCCTGCGGACTCGATGATCTCGCGGAGACGTTGCTCGAGCCGCTTGCGGCGGTCGTCGTCGAGCTCGAGGTACGAGGAGGTCGTCCGGATGTGCTCGACGACCTCGCTCGGCGGTCTCGTCGATCTCGCGAGGGCTGTGTCCGGCGCGACGTCTTCGAAGAGATCCGCTGCCTCGGGCACGCCGAGCTCGCGGTTGCAGAACCACGCCCACTCCCTCGGAACGTTGCCTCGCACGCGCCCTCGATGCCGTCCAGCCACTCGTCCACGGTGCGCGGCGGCCATTCGGGCTTGCCGGGCAGCGCCGCCGCCAGGCGGCGCGATCGCGCTGTGCATCGGGCCGCCGAGTCGAGCTGTGCGTCAGCAGCGCGACGTCCCGCCCGGCTTGAGCAGCCCGGCGCCTTCGCCCAGCCGACGCGCGGGTCCACCCAGTGGAACGCGGTCGCCGAGAACGCGGCGCCGAACGCGCCGCTCCGCAGCGTCGACGTCCTCGAACCGCCCGCGGTGGAACGTCGACCGGCGCATCGCCGACGGCGCGCCGCGCGACAGCGAGCATCCCCTCGCCCGGGTCGACCGCGTCGAGCCGGAAGCCCCGCTGCGCCAGGTCGCGGGTCAGCTTGCCGGTGCCGCAGCCGACCTCGAGCACACGCGACGACGAGTCGAGCCCCGCGCAGGCGAGATCGACGAGCTCGCGGCGGATAGGTCGGCCGGACGCGGTCGTAGCTCCTCCGCGACCGTCTCGAAGAGGAGGCCGCGCTCCGTCACGCCGAAAGACTAGGCTGGCGATCTGCGCGGCCTCGATCACCCAGTCGGTGGCGAAGCCGAGGAACAGCCCGAACAGCAGCATCCAGGTGACCAGGATCGGCAGGTTGAAGCGCCGGTTCACGGCGAACAGCTCCTGGACGACATACAGGATCGAGCCGGCTGCGACGCGCGAAGAACACCACCGACAGCGGCCTCGCTGACCCACGCCTGGCCGACGACGGTGCCCAGGAAAGTCGGGCCGCCGCCGATCAGGCCGAGCAGCAGCAGGAACCGCCAGCTCGGCCGGTCGGCGTCCGCCGCCATCGGCCCGATGATCCCGAAGCCCTCGGTGGCGTTGTGGAGGGCGAAGCCGATGATGAGGACGAGAGCAAGCGAGATCTCGCCGATGCGCCGGCCTGCCCGATCGCGAGCCCCTCGCCGAAGTTGTGCAGGCCGATCCCCGTCGCGATCAGCAGCGCGAGCCGCTGTCCCTCGGACAGCCGCTCCAGCGCTGTTCGGCCGGCGAACTCGTCGACGGCGGCGGCGCCCGGGCCGACAAGCGGCGAGGCGCGCCGCGTGCGCATCCAGCGGTCGTAGTAGACGAGGCTCATCATCCCTGCGATCACACCGGCGGCGAGCAGCGCCGCCAGCCCGATGAACTAGCCCCAGGAGCCGCCCCGTCGACCGCTCCCTTGAGGTGCTCCTCGACCGGCTCGACCCCGTTCGCGAGCACGTCCCACAGCAGGAAGAGCAGGATCCCGGTCGCCATGGCGCTGAGGCCGGCGCGCACGCGGATGTCGAGGTTCTGGAGCCGCGCCGCGGGCAGCCCGAGGAAGATCGTGAGACCCGCGATGGCGCCGAGGACGAGGATCTGGGCGGTGGACACGTAGCTCCGTTCGTCGGTGTAAGGCCCGCCTTACAAGGAGGCGGAACTATAGTGACTCGCCCGGGCAGGCTGCAAACGAGGAGGGTCCGATGGCCGGCCATTCGGTCGACGAGTACCTGGAGACGATCTACTTCCTCGCCTTCCCGATCGGCGAGTACCGGCCGCTGACCGCGGGCTCCCCCACGCTGGCCTCCCGCGTCGCCGAGATGCTCGGCGTGTCGCGCGCGTCGGCCGGCGAGATGCTGAAGCGCCTCGAGGCGGAGGGCCTCGTCGAGCGCGGCGAGAACAAGGAGGCGCTCCTCACCGCGTCCGGGCGCGAGCGCGCCGAGCGCGTCGTCCGCAAGCACCGGATCATCGAGCGCCTGCTGACCGACTTCATGGGCTACACGGCCGCCGAGGCGCACGTGCACGCGGACGAGCTCGGCGACACGTTCACCGACGACATGGTCGAGCGGATCTCCGAGAAGCTCGGCCACCCCGACCGCTGCCCGCACGGCTGGCCGGTCGATCCCGACTTCGAGCAGGCCGAGAACGCGGAGCTGGCGGCCGCGGGCGACCTGGAGCCCGGCACCCGCGCGACGATCGTGCGCCTCGCCGAGCACGACGGCGAGCTGCTGCACTGGTTCTACGACGAGGGGCTCGTCCCGGGCGGCGAGATCGAGGTGCGCGCCAGGCGACGGCAGCGGGATGTGCGTGGGCCTGAACGGCGGCGAGCGCACGCTCGGCGAGAAGGCCGCCGCCGGGCTCTTCGTCCGTCCCGCCGCCTAGCGGCGGACGAGGCGCAGAAGCTTCTCGAGCGCGACCGGGCTGAGCTCGCCGCGGTTCTTCGCGAGCGCCGTCAGGAGCGCGAGCTGCTGTGGGGCGTCGCAAGAAACGTTGAGGCTTGGCCTTCGCGCACCGCTGTTGCCGTAGCATCGAAGGCGACTCGCCGCGAGGCCCGAACGCGACATGTCGACACCCACGCGGTGCCGGGAAAGGAGCGACATGACGAGAGCTGCGGTCGAGAACGAGATTCGCGAGACGCTCGGGATCGTCCCCGAGTTCCTCTCCGAGATCCCCGATGGGCTGATCGAGACGGAGTGGAGGAACTTCAAGACCATCCAGCTCGGTGAGACGGAGATCCCGAACAAGTACAAGGAGCTGATCGGGCTCGGTGTGGCCGGCGCGACGCGTTGCCGCTACTGCGCCTACTTCCACACCGAGGCCGCGCGGCTCTTCGGCGCGACCGACGAGGAGATCAACGAGGCCGCGCTGGTCGCGAAGAACAGCATGGGCTGGAGCACCTACCTCAACGCGCGCCAGTTCGACTACGACCGCTTCACGAGCGAGTTCGACCGGATCGCCACGCACGTGCGCGAGCAGATGGCCGTCCCCGCCTGATCCACCCGATACCCGGCGAGTCCGCGGGCGGGCGTCGCTGGCGCCCGCCCGTGTCGCTACGGGCCGGTCGTCCCGGGCAGGCGCTCGCGCGAGCGGTCGAAGTCCTCGATCACGCGGCCGAGCAGCGCAACGGTCTCGGCGGGGGCCTGGGGATCTTCGGTCATCGCCTCGTGGGCCATCCGCGCCGCGGCCACGAGCGCGGAGAGCTCGGAGCTCGTCGCGGTCAGCCTGAAGACGTTCGGCCGGGCCTGCTCGAGCTTCACGCGGGCGCCGCCAAGAGCGCGAGCTGCCGTGGCATGTCTGTCGCGGCCATGGAGCGCCTAGGTTCGTGTCGGAATGTGCTGCTCCTGCGCAGCGGCGAACGCGTCGGCGAGCGTGGCCCCGGAGCACGGGCCGGGCAACCTGCCTGCCGCCTCGACGAGCTCCGCGTGCGCGCGCCGGTAGAAGGTCGCTACACCGCCATCGGGTACGCGCCAGAGGAAGTGCGCAATGTGGAGGAGCTCCGGCAGCAGCCCGGCGACGCCCGGCAGCGGACCCTCCACCGTCACGGGATGCGCCAGGTGGTCGGCGCTCGGCACGAGCTTGCCGACCGCGCCCCCGTATGGATCGGCTGCGGCGTAGCGCAACCGGCCGAGGCGCGCGGCAACGGTCGCTGCCAGGCAGAGATGACACGGCTCGAGTGCGCTGTACAGCGTCCACGACTCGTACCTGCGGTCGGACGGCAGCGCGACTAGAGCGTTGACCTCCGCGTGCGCGAGGCGCGTCCGTCCGAGCTCCGGCGGCCGGGCCTCGTCGAAGATGCGATTGCGCCCGCGGCGTACGACGTCGCCACGCTCGTCGACGACCGCCGCGCCGACCGGGATCGTCCCGGCGGCGTACGCCTCCCACATGAGCGCGAACACCTCCGGCCAGGGAGCCGGCAGGTCGATCGGGCCGTCTGCGACGCTCAGGCGGTCGCGCGCTCGGCGATGCCGGCCGCCGCGCGCAGCGCGTCGACCTTGTCGAGCCGCTCCCACGTGAAGTCGTGCTCGTCGCGGCCGAAGTGGCCGTATGCGGCCGTCTTCGAGTAGATCGGGCGGCGCAGGTCGAGGTCGCGCAGGATCGCGCCCGGGCGCAGGTCGAAGTGCTCGCGCGCCAGCTGCTCGATCTTCTCGGTCGAGACGTGCTCGGTCCCGAACGTCTGCACGGCGATCGACACCGGGTGCGACACGCCGATCGCGTAGGCGACGTTCACCTCGGCGCGGTCGGCCAGGCCGGCGCCGACCAGGTTCTTCGCGACGTAGCGGGCCGCGTAGGCGGCCGAGCGGTCGACCTTCGTCGGGTCCTTGCCCGAAAAGGCGCCGCCGCCGTGGCGCGCCGAGCCGCCGTACGTGTCGACGATGATCTTGCGCCCCGTCAGGCCGGTGTCGCCCATCGGCCCGCCGACGACGAACTTGCCGGTCGGGTTGCAGTAGAAGAAGTCCTTGTCGTCCAGCAGGCGCCGCTCGTCGTACAGGTGCGGCGGCAGAATCGGCCGCAGGACGTGCTCGGCCAGGTCCGGCTTGATCAGCGAGTCGGCGTCGAGTCCCTCGCGGTGCTGCGTCGAGATGAGCACCCGCTCGATCTCCGCCGGGCGCTGGACGCCGTTCGCGTCGACCTCGTAGCGGATCGTCACCTGCGCCTTGCCGTCGGGCCGCAGGTACGGCAGCACGTCGGCCTTGCGCACCGCGGCGAGCCGCTGGCAGAGCTTGTGCGCGAGCATGATCGGGAGCGGCATCAGCTCCTCGGTCTCGTTCGTCGCGTAGCCGAACATCATTCCCTGGTCGCCCGCGCCGACCTGGTCGAGCGGGTCGTCCTCGCCGGCGTGCTGCACCTCGTACGACGCGTCCACGCCCTGCGCGATGTCGGGCGACTGCTCGTCGAGGGCGACGATCACGCCGGCTGTGTCGGCGTCGAAGCCGTACTTCGCGCGGTCGTAGCCGATCTCGCGCACCTTGTCGCGCGCGAGCTTCGGGATGTCGACGTAGCAGTCGGTGCTGATCTCGCCCGCCACGACGATGAGGCCCGTCGTGATCAGGGTCTCGCAGGCGACGCGGCCCATCGGGTCCTGCGCCAGGACGGCGTCGAGGACCGAGTCGGAGATCTGGTCGGCCATCTTGTCGGGATGGCCCTCGGTGACCGACTCGGACGAGAACAGGAACGTGCGCGCAGCCATGAGTCCCGGGACGCTAGCCGATGCCGACGAACCCACTGAGGATCATCGTGTCCCCGTCCGTCGCGCCGGATGCCACGACCGAGCGCAGCGGCTTCAGGTTCGCCTGCGTCTCGCCGGCCACTCCTGCGAACGACTCGATGAACGGGACGGCCGTCTGGAGGTCGGCGTAGACCAGGCCCGTCACCTTGTCCGGGACGTCCGCGGCCGACAGTTGGCTGGTGTAGGCGCTGTCGTCGGCCAGCCGGTTGTCGCTCCCGCGCAGCTGCTCGAGGCCCGCCTTGCTGGTGCTGAGCTCGAGCTTGCCGTCGTCGACGACCCAGAGGATCGAGTACTCGCCGCCGGAGAGCTTCAGCTCCGTCGCTTGCACGTCGCCGACCTGGACCTTCGCCGTCGAGCCGTTGCCGCCGAGCTGGACGAGCGCGCCGAGGCGGTCCATCAGGTGGGTCGCCTTCGCCTCGTCGTCGACCGTGAGGACGGCGTCGACGGTGACCGGGATCGTGCCGCTCGCCTCGCCGTAGACGCCGAGGCCGAGCTCGCCCTTGAAGAGCGGCAGCACGTCACCCTCGAGCGTCAAGCCCAGCGCCTGCTCGATCTGCGTGCGCTGCTGCTGGAAGTTCGGGACGCTCTTGGATACCTGGTCGAGCACCTGGCGCAGCGTCTTGTCCACGTGTGCGGCGTTGAGGTAGACGAGCGGTTTCGCGGGGAACGTCTCGTCGAGCGTCGGGCTGAACGGCTCGGTCGACGGCGAGTCCGGCGACTTGAGGGCGACGTCGAAGCTCACGCCGTCGTCCTCCGCCGTCGCGGACGCGGCCACCGACTCGATCTTGCCGATATCGCCGAGCCCTGCAGGTGCGCCCTGCGAGCTCAGGCCCTTCGCGAACGCGGTCGTGATCGTCTTGCCCGGCACGTACCCGAGCGCGAGCCCGTCGGCGTCCACGTTGGCCACCGCGTCCTTGAAAGCGCTGTCGTCGGCGAGCGAGCCGTTCGAGCTCGCCGCCGTGAACCTGTCGACGGCAGCCATCGTGTCGCCGGCGACCACCCAGCCGTCGACCACCTTGCTCGCCTGCGAGTGGCTGCCCTTCTTCAGGAGTGCCTGCAGGTCGTCGGGCTCCGGAGACTTGGTGAAGAGCACGACCGACGAGCCGTCGGCCGTGAGCCCGGCGATCCCCGTCTCGGGGCCGAGCGTCGGCTTGATCTGCGCCCACGTGACGCCGTCGGCCTGGTTCGACGAGTTGAACGACTCGGCGAGCTTGTCGGCGGACGGGAAGCGGTTCAGCAGGACACCTGCCTTGTGCCACTGGTCGCCGCTCGAATCGGTGTCGAGCGAGACGAAGAACGCTGCCGACGAAGGCGCGAAGCTCGCCGTCTCGGGGATGCTCCCGCCGCCGGGCGACGACGCGTTCGTGCTGCCGCCGCAGGCGGCCAGCGCCAGGGCCGCCAACGCGACCAGGGCTGCCATCGGGATGCGCATGCTCTTCACGATCACTCCTCGCTCGGTGGTCTGGCCATCAGCCCCACGATGAGGTCGCGCGGGTCTTCTCCGGCCAGCAATCTAGTCACAGCGTCGGTTATCGGCAGTTCCACGCCGAGCCGCGATGCCAAACGTGCGAGCGCCGGCGCGGTGGTGAGCCCCTCCACCGTGCTGGCGATCGTCGCCGCCGCCCGGATCGGGTCAGAGCCGCGCGCGATCAGCTCGCCCTCGCGCCGGTTGCGGCTCAGGTGGCTCCAGCCGGTGACGACCAGGTCGCCCATGCCGGCGAGGCCGATGAACGTCTCGAGGCGCGCGCCGGCGGTCGTGCCGAGCCGCGACATCTCGGCCAGGCCGCGCGTCAGCATCGCCGCCTTCGCGTTGTCGCCCAGCTCGAGCCCGTCGATCACGCCCGCGGCGAGCGCCATAACGTTCTTCGCCGCGCCGCAGAGCTCGACGCCGAGCACGTCGGTGTTCAGGTAGACGCGGAAGGTGCCGGAGATCAGCTCGCGCTGGAGCCACTCGCCGAGCTCGCGGTCGGTGCTCGCGACGACCGAGGCGAACGGCTTCCCCGCGACGACCTCGGCGGCGAAGTTCGGCCCGGAGAGCACCGCCACCTTGCGGCCCTCGACGAGCGCCGACAGGCGCTGCCCCGTGCCCGGGTCGAGGCCCTTGCTGAGGCTGAGCACCGGTGCCGTCCCGCCGAGCACGCCCACCACGTCCCCGAAGACGCGGCTGGGCACGGCGACCGTCACGAGCTCCGCATCCTCCACCGGCGCGTCCTCGATGGACGAGGCGGAGAGGCCCTCCAGGTCGGTGTCCGGGAAGTAGCGCGGGTTGCGGCCCGTCTCGCGGATGGCGCGGACGACCTCAGGGTCACGGGCGGCCAGCGTCACGTCATGCCCGTCGCGCACGAGCAGGACGGCGAACGCCGTCCCCCACGCCCCCGCGCCGATCACGACGACCCTCACGAGCGGCGGACGAAGTCGATCGCCACCGGGACGCCCTCGAGCGAGAACCGCTCGCGCAGCTGGTTCTCGACCCAGTAGCCGTAGTCGCGCGTGATCAGGCTCGGGTCGTTGACCGAGAAGCGGAAGCGCGGCGGGCGCGTGCGCACCTGGGCGCCGTAGAGCAGGTTGAGGCGTCTGCCCCCGCGCGACGGTGGCTGGCGCGCGCTGCGCAGCTCGCCGAGGAAGCGGTTCAGCTCCGGAGTCGGAATGCGCGCGACGTGCTTGTCGTAGAGCTCGGCCGTGCGGTCGAGCAGCCGCGTGATGCCGCGGCCCGTCTTCGACGAGACGGCGATCACGGGCGGCCGCTGGCGCAGGCGGTCACGCAGGTCCTTGCGGGTGTCCTCGAGGTCGATCGTGGACACGTCCCATTTGGACATCACGATCAGCGTCGAGCACTGGGCGTGGCGCGCGGTCTCGGCGACCTTGATGTCCTGCTCGACGAGGCCCTCCTCCGCGTCGAGAAGCGCGAGCGCCACGTCTGCGCGCTCGGCCGCCTGGAGGGCGCGCAGCTCCGAGTAGTACTCGATCCCCTGCCGGTGGCGGGGCTTGCGGCGCAGGCCGGCGGTGTCGACGAGCTGGAAGACGCGGTCGCCGTGCTCGAGCACGGTGTCGACGGTGTCGCGCGTGGTGCCAGGCACGTCCGAGACGAGCACGCGCTCCTTCCCGAGCAGGGCGTTCAGCAGGCTCGACTTGCCCACGTTCGGCCGCCCGAGAATGGCGACGCGGATCGCCTCGTCGCCCACCTGCACGCGGTTGGAGCCGGGCAGCTGGTCGACGATCGCGTCGAGCAGGTCGCCGGTGCCGTGGCCGTGCATGGCGGACAGCGGGATCGGGTCGCCGAGACCCAGCCGGTGGAACTCGAGTGCGGCGATGTCCTGGGCCGGGTCGTCGATCTTGTTCGCGAGCAGGAAGACCGGTTTGCGCGCGTGGCGGAGCAGCTCGGCGATCTCCTCGTCGCCGGGCGTGATCCCGTTGCGCGCGTCGACGACGAACAGGACGAGGTCGGCGTCGGCGATCGCGACCCGCGCCTGGTCGGCGATCCCGCGCGTGATCGGCGACGGGTCGGCCACGTCGACGCCGCCCGTGTCGACCAGCAGGAACTCCTTGCCGGCCCACTCGCAGACGAGCTCCTTGCGGTCGCGCGTGACGCCGGGCGTCTCGTGCACCACGGCGGCGCGCGTGCTGGTGAGACGGTTGATCAGCGTCGACTTGCCCACGTTGGGGAAGCCGACGATCGCCACGGTGCCGAGCAGCTCCCGCGGCGCCTCGACCACGACCTCGCCCTCGGCCTCGCCCTCGCTCACTGCTCGGCCGGCTCCTCGACCTTGTGGCTGGATACGACCAGGTGGGGCGGGGTCGCACGCTGCGGCCGGCCGAGCTCGTGCATGTCGACCAGGAAGTCCCACAGCGTCCAGATCGCCCGGCCGATCTCGACGGACGCCTCTCGGTAGCCCTTGCCGCTCTTCGGCAGGCCGGTGAAGTCCATCGGCTCTCCCCACGCGATCGACACGGGATGGAAGTTCCCCGGCTTCCAGAACTGGCTCCCGTGGATCGCGGCCGGCACGACCGGGACGCCCTCCTGGAGCGCGATCATCGACGCGCCCGGCTTCGGCTCGCCCGGGACGCCGCTGCGCTGGCGGGTGCCCTCGACGAAGAGCCCCACGGCACGTCCCTCGGAGACGAGCTCGCGCGAGAGGCGCACCGCCTCGCGGTCCGACTCGCCGCGACGTACCGAGTACGCACCGAAGGCGCGGATCATCTGGCCCATCCACGGCACATGGTGCAGCTCGATCTTCGCCATGTAGTAGATGACCCGCGGGCAGGCCGCGCCGAAGGCGGGCGGGTCGAGCCAGGAGAAGTGGTTCAGCGCGAGCACGACGCCGCCGTCCAAGGGGATGTTCTCCTTGCCGTAGACGCGCAGCGGTGCGATCGCCTTCACGGCAGGCTGGATGGTGAGGCGCCCGACGCGCCAGACGGGATCGGCGGCGCGCATCTAGTGCCCCCTCGGGCAATACACGCCGGCCCCTGGCCCGCCATCACGCGGCGCGAGAGCCCACCCTCGGCCTTGAAAAGGTTGACAACCTTCCCTGCGGCCGAGTGCGGCCTCTCGCTTGGTGCTGACGACCCAGATGCTCGCCAGCATTACCTGAGCGGGCACTAGGCGGGCAGCCGCTCGCGCACGAGCTCCTCGATGCGCGCGACGACGTCGTCGATCTGCAGGTCGGTCGTGTCGATCACGTGGGCATCCTCCGCCTGGAGCGTGCGCTCCGCGTCGCTCTGGTCGCGCAGGCGCAGGTCGGTGACGAGCGCATCGGCGCCGATGCCCGGCCGTTCCGCCTGGCGGCGGCTCGCGCGGATCGACGGGTCGGCGTCGAGGTAGACCTTGACCGGGGCGTCCTTCGCGACCACCGTGCCGATGTCTCGCCCTTCGATCACGGCGTCGCCCGCGTCGGCGAGCTCGCGCTGGCGACGGCGCATCACCTCGCGCACCGGCTCGTGGCGGGCGACGATCGGGACGAGGCGATCGATCGCAGCGGTCCGGATCGGAGATGTGACGTCGTGACCGGCGATCGTGACCGTGCCGTCCGTCTCGAGCTCGACCGGGTTCCCGCGCGCAAGCTCGGCGAGGGCATCGGCGTCCTCGGGGTCGATCCCGCGCTCCTGCCCGAGCCACGTGAGCGCGCGGTACATCGCGCCCGTGTCGAGGTAGCGGAAGCCGAGCCGCTGCGCGAGCTGCCGCGCGACCGTGCTCTTGCCCGCGCCTGCAGGCCCGTCGATCGCGACGATCACGGCTTCAGCTCCGCTGGGTGACTGCGTCCAGGAGATCCCAAAATCCCGGGAAGCTTACGGCGACGACCTCGTCGTCCTCGATGCGCACGCCCTCGCGGGACACGAGGCCTGCCACCGCGCCGAGCATCGCGATGCGGTGGTCGCCGCGCGACTCGACGGTGCCGCCGCCGCGCGGGCGGGTCGGGACGCCGCGGATGCGGAAGCCGTCCTCGAGCGCCTCGATGCGCAGGCCGAGCGGGCGCAGCGCGTCCACGACTGCGGCGACGCGGTCCGTCTCCTTCACGCGCAGCTCGCCGGCTCCGAGGATCATGGTGGTGCCCCGCGCCATGCCGGCGACGAGGGCGAGCAGGGGCACCTCGTCCACGAGCAGCGGCACCTCCGAGCCTGTGACGCGCGTGGCGACGAGCTCGGCGGAGCGCACCTCCAGGTCGCCCACCTGCTCGGCGCCGGCCCGGTAGCGGTGCAGCACGTTGAGCCGCCCGCCCATGCGGCCGAGCACGTCGATGAAGCCGGTGCGCGTGGGGTTCAAGGCGTGGTCGTGGACGGTCAGCTCCGAGCCTGCGAGCAGGCTGGCGGCGGCGATGAACGGCGCCGCGCTCGACGGGTCGCCGGGCACCTGCACCTCCGGCAGCCGCAGCCGCGCGGGCGGTTGGACCGTGATGCGCCTGCCGCGCCGCGTGACGCGCGCGCCCGCGGCCCGGAGCATCAGCTCGGTGTGGTCGCGCGTCGGCACGGGCTCGACGACGGTGGTCGCCCTGTCGGCGGTGAGCCCTGCGAGCAGGATCGCGGACTTCACCTGCGCGCTGGCGACGGGCAGCTCGTAGGTGATCCCGTGCAGCGAACCGCCCTCGATCACGAGCGGCGGCCGGCCGTCGTCCGTCTCCACGGTCGCGCCCATACGGCGCAGCGGCTCCGCGATCCGCTCCATCGGCCGCGAGCTGAGCGACTCGTCGCCCGTCAGCTCGAAGCGCCCGCCGTTGCCGGCGGCGAGGCCGGCGAGGAGGCGCATGAGCGTGCCGGAGTTCGCGCAGTCGATCGGGCCATCCGGTGGGCGGAGGCCGCCAAGCCCGACGCCGTGAACGACGAGCTCGTCGCCCGCCTCGTCGACCTGCACGCCGAGCGCGCGCACGGCGTCGACGGTCGCCTGCGTGTCGGCGGAGGCGCCGAAGCCGCGGATGCGCGTCTCGCCCTCGCCGACCGCGCCGACCAGCACGGAGCGGTGCGAGACCGACTTGTCTCCCGGGACGGCGATGTGGCCGACCAGTGCGCTGGCCGGTTCGACGAGGCGCGTCACGAAGCGAGTCTAGGAGGGCTGGGCGGAACGGGCCGACTCAGGTTCGTTCTGCCCATCCCTCCTGCCGGGGACGTGTGGTAGACCCGCCCCGTGGCCGCCGAGCTGCCGACCGACCTGATCACGCCGCTTGGCGCGTACCTGCACCTGCGCGCCCACGGGCAGAGCTCGTTCCTGCTCGAGTCGGTCGAGCGCGGGCGCCTCGGCCGCTCGTCGTTTGTCGGCAGCGGCACGAACCTCGTCACGTTCGACGAGCTCGCGGATCTGGATGCGCCGGCCGTCGGCTACCTGGGCTACGAGCACATCGCCCGGCTCGAGCCGACGGTGCCGGTCCCGGAGGACGGGCCGTCGCTGCCCGGCAGCCGGTTCGTCGTCGTCGACACGCTCGTGCGGTTCGACCACGCGCTCGGCATCGCCGAGGTGCTGCGCGGCGACGCCGACGCGCTCGCGTTGCGGTTCCGCGAGCCGCCGCCGCTGCCGCGGGCTGCCGCGCTGGAGCCGTCGCCTACCCGACGCTTCCCGGAGCGCGAGGAGTACGAGGCGATGGTGCGCCGCGCGAAGGAGCACATCCGCGCGGGCGACGTCTTCCAGGTCGTGCTCTCGCAGCGGGCGGAGCGGCCGACGGCTGTCAGCCCCGTGACGCTGTACCGCGCGCTCCGGCGCGTGAACCCGTCGCCGTACCTCTTCCTGCTCGAGCTCGGGGACGTGGCACTGGTCGGGTCGTCACCGGAGACGCAGGTGAAGCTCGAGGGCCGGCGGGCGAGCCTGAACCCGATCGCCGGCACGGTGCCGCGCGGCGAGGGCGATGCCGAGGCGCTGCTCGCCTCCGAGAAGGACCGGGCCGAGCACGTGATGCTCGTCGACCTCGGCCGCAACGACCTCTCGCGCACCTGCGTCCCGGGGTCGGTGCAGGTCGAGCAGTTCCTGATGCCCGAGCGCTTCTCGCACGTGACGCACCTGGTCTCGGAGGTCGCGGGCACGCTCCGCGACGGGGTCGGGCCGCTGGAGCTGCTCGAGACGACCTTCCCCTGCGGCACCGTGTCTGGCGCGCCGAAGGTGCGCGCCATGCAGCTGATCGCCGAGCTCGAGGGCTACCGCCGCGGCGCCTACGCCGGCGCGGTCGGCTACGTCGTCCCGGGCGGAGACCTGGACACCTGCATCACCATCCGCACGGTCGTGCTGGCCGGCGGGGTCGCCTACCTGCAGGCGGGCGCAGGGATCGTCGCCGACTCGGACCCGGCCGCCGAGCACCAGGAGTGCATGAACAAGCTGGCGGCGCTCGAGAAGGCCATCGACCTGGCGGAACGATCTTTGTAATCCTTCCGGCGTGCGGCGCGGACTCGTCCTCGTAGCGCTCACCGCCGCGGCAGCAATCGTCGCCTCGCTGGCCATGGCGGCGCAAGGGCCGCCGCCACCGCCGCAGGCCGTGAACGGTCATTCGGTCGCAGTCGTCGCGCGGGGGATCCCGACGCCGACCACGTTCGCGTTCGGTGCCGGACGCCTCTTCGTCGCGGCCTTCGGCAGCGAGGAGAAGCCGATGATCCCGGGCGGCGTCTACGTCGTGAGCGGCGGCAGGGCGACGAAGCTCCCGGGCTCGCCTGCGCACGTCTTCGGCCTCGCCTGGTACGGGCCGACGAAGACGCTGTTCCTCAGCACCGGGCCGCAGATCCTCGCCTGGAGCGGCTGGAACGGCCGCCGCTTCACGCAGTCGCGCGTGGTGGTCACGGCGCCCGGCCACTCGCCCGGCTTCAACGGGATCGCGCTCGGACCGGCCGAGAACCTGTACGCCGGCATCTCGCTCGGCGACAGGAAGCAGGACGACTACTCGCGCGGGACGACGCCGTGGGCCAACGACGTCGTGACCGTGAACGCGGTGACCGGCGAGATCGCCTTCCACGCGACCGGGATGCGGCAGCCCTGGCAGCCCGTTTTCGTGCCCGGCCACCGCGGCCCGCTGATCTCCGATCTCGGCCAGGAGAACCTCGGCAAGAAGCGCCCGGTCGACCGCATCGTCGAGATCCAGCCGGGAGCCGACTACGGCTTCCCGTCCTGCCCGGCCAAGCCGGCGACCTGCGCGCGGTACACGCACCCGTTCGCCACCTTCCCGGCACACTCGTCGCCGATGGGGCTAGCGGCGCTCGGCGGCAGCCTGTACGTCGCGCTGTTCGGCGGCACCGGCAAGGGGCCGGAGGTCGTCGCGATGCCGCTCGGCGGCGGCGCGTTCCACCCGGTGCTCGTCGGCTTCGCCGCGCCGGTCGTGGCGCTCGGCGAGCACGGCGGCCGGATCTACGCCGGCGACCTGACCGGGACCGTGTACAGCTTCGCGCCCTGATCCTCGTCGTCGACAACTACGACAGCTTCACCTACAACCTCGTGCATCTCTTCGCCGAGCGCGGCGCCGAGCTCGAGGTGCGGCGCAACGACGCGGTGGACGCGGCGGAGGCCGTGCGCCTGGCTCCTACGCACCTGATCGTCTCGCCGGGCCCAGGCCGGCCGGCGGATGCGGGCGCGACGGTCGAGATCATCCGCGCGCTCGCGGGTCGTGTTCCCGTGCTCGGTGTATGCCTGGGCCACCAGGCGATCGTCGAGGCGTTCGGCGGCGTCGTCGGGTACGCCCACGAGCTCGTCCACGGCAAGGCGGCGCCGGTGCGGCACGACGGGCGCGGGCTCTTCGCCGGGCTGCCCGACCCGTTCGACGCGGGCCGCTACCACTCGCTGGCGGCAACGACCGTGCCCGACGTCCTCGAGGTCTCCGCGACGGCTCCGGACGGCGAGGTGATGGCGGTGCGCCATCGCGAGCTGCGGGTGGACGGCGTCCAGTTCCATCCGGAGTCGGTGCTCACGCCCGAGGGCGCGAAGCTCGCGGCGAACTTCCTCCGCGCTGCGTGACCCGCTACGCTCGGTACATGACTTCCGCCTTCCGCAGCGAGCCCTGGTCGTGGCCTTGCGCGCGGGGCGGGAGCGTGCGCTAGGCGCACCGCAGCCGGCCCGCGCGCTACCGACGCGTCAGGCCCTGCTCACAAAGGAGAATCACGGCAATGCGAGTCTTCTCGGGAATCCAGCCGACGGGCGACCCCACGTTCGGCAACTACAGCGGCGGCTTCCGCCAGTACGCGGCGACGCAGGAGGAGGCGATCGCCTCAGGCGGCGAGGCGTTCTTCTGCATCGTCGACCTGCACGCCATCACGGTCGGGTACGACCCCGAGGACCTGCGGCGGGGGACGCTCGACCTCGGCGCGATCCTGTTCGCGACGGGCCTCGACCCCGAGCGGTCGGCGGTCTTCGCGCAGAGCCACGTCACGGCGCACGCCGAGGCGGCTTGGCTGCTGGGCGCGGTGACGAGCTACGGCCAGCTCGGCCGGATGACGCAGTTCAAGGAAAAGGGCGAGCGGCAGGAGTTCGTCAACGCCGCGCTCTTCAGCTACCCGATCCTGATGGCCGGTGACATCCTGCTGTACCAGGCCGACACGGTGCCGATCGGCGACGACCAGCGGCAGCACCTCGAACTGGCGCGCGACATCGCCGAGCGCTTCAACAGCCGCTTCGGCGAGACGTTCGTCGTCCCCGACGGCGTCTACCCGGACACGGGCGCGCGCATCATGGACCTGCAGGAGCCGACCGACAAGATGAGCAAGACGGGCTCCGAGGCGGGCACCATCCGGCTGCTCGACCCGCCGGACGTGATTCGCAAGAAGCTGCGCTCGGCGGTCACCGACTCGGGCCGCGACGTGCGCCGCGCGGACGACAAGCCGGGCGTGACGAACCTGATCGACATCCTCTCCGTGGCGACCGGCGAGTCGCCCGAGGCGATCGAGTCGCGCTACGACGGGCAGGGCTACGGCCAGTTCAAGCAGGACGTGGGCGAGGCGGTCGTGGAGCTCGTCACGCCGATCCAGGAGCGCTACCAGGAGCTGCGTTCGGACGAGGGCGAACTGCTGCGGATGCTCGGCCGCGGCGCAGAGAAGGCGGCAGCAACCGCGGCGCCGACGCTCGAGAAGATGTACGACCGCATGGGCTTCGTCCGGTCGCCGCTCCATGGGTCTGTCCCCCACGGTTCATCGGGGGGCTGACCCAAGCGTTGCTCGGGAGAGCGGGAGGCTGCGCCCGCGGACGCTTGCGTCAGCCCCCGATAACCCCGGGGACAGACACATGAGCTTCTACAGCCAGCCGATGCGGCGGAACTGCCAGTAGAGCAGGCCGCTGACCGCGACGATGATGAAGATCGCGGCGGGGTAGCCGAGCTGCCAGCCGAGCTCGGGCATGTGCCTGAAGTTCATCCCCCAGAGCCCGGTCAGGAGCGTCGGCGCGGCGAAGATCGCCGCCCACGCGGAGATCTTGCGGACGTCCTCGTTCTGCCGGATGCTCGCCTGGGTCAGGTTGGCGGTGAGGATGCTCGTCAGCACCTCGCGGAGCTGCTGCACGCGGCTGTGAACCCGGAGCAGGTGGTCGTGGACGTCGCGGAAGTACGCCTTCGTCTTCGGGTGGATCTCCGGGAAGCCGGCGCGGGCGAGCACCTCCAGCGGCTCGAGCAGCGGGAAGACGGCCGCGTGGAGCTCGAGCACGTCGCGCTTGCGCTCGAAGATCTGCGCGGTCGGGTTGCCGTGCGCGCCTGAGAACACCTGGCGCTCGATCGCGGTGACCGCGGCGTCGAGCGCCTCGACCACCGGCTCGTAGCCGTCGACGACGCGGTCGACGATCCCGTGCAGCACCGCGCTCGGCCCGCACTCGAGCAGGTCTGGATGGAGCTCGAGGTCCTTGCGCACACCGTGGAGGTCGAGCTCGCCGTGGCGGACGGAGACGATGAAGTCGTCGCCGATGAAGAGCAGCACCTCGCCGAAGCGCACGTCGTTGACCGTCTCGTCCCAGCGCGCCGTCTTGAGCACGAGCAGGATGACGTCGCCGTAGCGCTCGACCTTGGGCCGCTGGTGGGCCTTGACCGCGTCCTCGACGGCGAGCGCGTGCAGCCCGAACTCGCGCGCCACCGAGTCGAGCTCGTCGTGCGTCGGCTCGTGCAGGCCGATCCAGGCGAAGCCGCCGATCTCGTGGCAGCGGTCGTACAGCTCGTCCAGCGGAGGCTGCTCCGGCAGGCGGTGCCCGTGCTCGTAGACGGCGTAGTCGACGATCGTCACGCCATCGAGCGTACCGCGCTCAGGCGGCCAGGCCGACCTGCCGGCGAAGCGCGTCGATCTCGCCCCGCGTGAGGTCGCGCCACGCTCCGGGCTCGAGACCCTCTGCGGTGAGACCGGCGTAGCCCGTGCGCCGCAGCCGGCGCACCGGATGGCCCACCGCTTCGCACATCCGCCGCACCTGGCGGTTGCGTCCCTCGTGGAGCACGAGCTCGATGCGGCCGAAGCCGAGACGGCGGACGCGCGCGGGTGCCGTGACGCCGTCGTCCAGCTCGACGCCCTGGGCCAGCCGCTGCACCGTCGCCGCGGTCGGGTCGCCGTCGACGTCCGCCACGTACACCTTCTCGACGCCGTAGCGCGGGTGCGCGAGCCGGTGCGCGAGGTCGCCGTCGTTGGTCAGCAGGAGCAGGCCGGTGGTGTGCACGTCGAGACGGCCGACCGGCGCGAGCCGCACGTCGTGGCCGATGTGATCGACGACCGTGGCCCGGCCCTGCGGGTCACGCGCGGTCGTGATCGTCCCGGCAGGCTTGTCGAGCAGGACGTAGGTGAGCGGCTGGAGCTCGACCCGCGCGCCGTCCACCTCGACGCGGTCGCGGCGCCCGACCTCGTGGTCGAAGCGGCCCGGCTCGCCGTTGACGACGACGCGACCGGCGCGGATCAGCTCGTCGGCGCCGCGGCGCGACGCCACGCCCGCACGGGAAAGGAACGCATTCAGGCGCACGTCTCAGTATCAGGCGGAGCGCTGTGACGCGACCAGCTCGAGCCGGCCGCGCAGGTCTTCCGGGCCGTCGGCCAGGTCGTCCAGCCGCGGCAGCGCAGAAAGATCTTCGAGCCCGAAGACGCGCTCGAAGAGCGGCGTGACCCGGTACCGGACGGCCCCGCCCTCGTCGTCGCGGCCGGCCTCGGCGAGCAGGCCGCGCTCGAGCAGGCCCGCGACCACGCCGTCGGCGGCCACGCCGCGCAGCCGCGCGATGTCGGGGCGCGTGCACGGCCCGAGGTACGCCACGATCGCGAGTGTCTCGAGCGCCGCACCGGACAGCCCGCGCTCGGCCGGCCGCTCGAACAGGCGCGCGCATGCCTCGGCGGAGTCGCGAGACGCCCGGAACGCGTATCCGCCGGCGACCTTCTCCAGCACGATGCCGCTGCGGCCTTCGCTGTAGCGCTCGGCGAGCAGGCCGAGCGCCGTCTCGATCCGCTCCGCGCCGTCCTCCGTGGCCGCGGCCAGCTCCTCGACGGTCAGCGGCTGCGAGGCGACGACGAGCAGCGCCTCGATCGTGCGGGCGAGCCGGTCGACCGGCGTGGCGGTGATCAGGCGGAGCGGGCGATCCATGCGTCCTCCTCTTCGCGCTTCTGCCCCGGCTCGGCGCGCGCCACGCGGATCGGCGCGAACGGCGCAGCCTGCGACAGCTCGATCTCCCCCGCCTTCCGCAGCTCGAGCAGGGCCAGGAACGCCACCGCCGCCTCGGCACGGGTGAAGTCGCGCGCCTCCGTGTCGAAGTCGAAGCGGCTCCGGCGCGCGAGCAGCGCACGGAAGCGGCCGAGAAACTCTGAGACCGGCGGGAAGCGCAGCGCCATGTGCGAGAGCGACACGGACGGCGGGTCGGCCGTGAGCCGCCGCAGCACATCCAGGAGCAAGGCGGGGTCCTGCGGTGCGATCTGGCGCGGCGGCCGCGGCGCCAGCGGCGCCGGCCCGAGCCTGAAGTAGCGCCCGCCTTCCTCCTCGAGCCGCTCGGCGAGCCACTCGGCCGCGGCGCGGATCCGCCGGTACGAGGCGAGCCGCTGCGCCAGCTCCTCGGCCGCCTCCTCGGCGTCCAGGTCGTCGAGCTCGCCCTCCTCGACCGTGAACAGGCCGCGGGCCTTCAGCTCGAGCAGCGCCGCGACCAGCACGAGGAACTCGCCGCACGCGTCGAGGTCGAGCTCGTCGCGCTCCGCCAGCCGCTCGAGGAACGCCAGCACGATGCCGGCGACATCGACCTCGGATGGCTCGAGCTCCTGCTTCAGGACCAGCGTCAGGAGCAGGTCGAAGGGGCCCTCGAAGGCGTCGAGGTCCAGCTCGAGCTCGCGCACGACCATCGCGCGGGACGCTAGCGGGAGGGCCGGACGCGGCCGCGTGGAATCGCCATCGTCGGGGACTTCGGCAGCCGCCGGCGACGCTCCTTCCTCGGACGCAGGAACTGCCACCACACGAAGAACGCGGTCGAGCACAGGAAGACCAGGATCGACATCCAGGCGTTGAGCCGCAGCGGCCCGATCTCGTGGGCCGGGTCGACGCGCAGCAGCTCCTCGAAGAAGCGCCCGAACGTGTAGATCGCGACGTAGAGCGCGAAGAGGGCCGGCGGCCGGATGCGGAAGCGCCAGCCGACCAGGATCACGACGGCCACGCCGAGCGAGTCGTAGACGAACTCGTACAGGAACGTCGGGTGGAAGGTCGGCTCGGAGAGGTACTGCTCCGGCCGGTTCTCGGGGTCGATCTCGAGGCCCCACGGCAGGTTGGTCGGCTTGCCGAAGAGCTCCTGGTTCCACCAGTTCCCAAAGCGGCCGATCCCCTGGGCGAGCAAGAGGCCCGGCGCAACGGCGTCCATGAACAGGCGGACGCTGTGCCCCGAGCGGTGGACGATCCAGGCGCCGACGGCGACGCCGAGCGCGATGCCGCCCCAGACGCCCAGGCCGCCCTTCCAGACCTCGAAGACGCCCTGCCACTTGGGGTCGGGGATCTCGCTCCAGCTGGTGATCACGTGGTAGATGCGGGCGCCGACGACACCGGCGGCGACACCCCAGACGGCGACGCGCAGCACCAGGTCGAGGTCGTGCGGCTGGCGGTCGCGGACGCCGTCGAGATTCGGGTTCCACGCCCAGCCGCGCACCCAGCGAGCCGCGGTCAGCGCCGTGCAGGCCGCGACGGCCAGCAGGAGCATCAACCCGTACATGTGGATCGACAGCGGGCCGATCTCCCAGGTGCCCGAGCTCGGTGAGGGGATCGAGGCGAGCGCGGTCACGCGGGGATTCTGCCCTGCGGCCGGGCTGCGATCGAGCTAGAGGAGGATCGCGACGGCGAGCTCGGGGGAGCAGCCGCGCTCGAGGAGCCCTACGGCGTGGTGCAGATCGATCCCCTGATGCTCGGCGATCCGGCGCGCCGCGGACGGCTCGTAGCCGGCCCGCAGCAGCGCCTCGTACCGCCAGCGTTCGATGCGCTCGGCCTCTGTCTCGATTTGAAGGTCTGCCGTGCTCATCTCTTCTCTGTTCGATAGAACGATGAGTTCGGATTGCCGGTTAGGCAGGCGTCAAACGTCTTTACGGAGGCTTTACGACCGGGTGTCGATCAGGTGATCGATTCGGCGATCTCGACGGCCTGCTCTTTCGTGAGCTGGCCCTCGATCCGGTACAGCACCGGGCCCTTCATCCAGAGCAGGACGCGCCCGGCAAGCCGTGCCGGAGCGCCGCCGAAACGGCCCGCGGCGTCCGCGTACTCGACGAAGTGTGACCCGGTGAGCCACCACCCGTCCCTGCCGTTCACCTCGACCGACTCGGCCGTGCTCGTCTGGGAGAGCGTCTTCTGCAGGAAGGGGTGGAAGTCGGCGCGGAGCTCGGACACGATCACGCGCGCCTCGCCGGGCGTCCCGTAGAGGAACGACACCATCCCTCCCCGGGGCGGGCTCCGGAGGTAGATCGACGGCTTGCCCAGATCGTCCGGCGGAACCGCGATGCGGAACGACGTGCGGTCCTGTGCGTCCCGCAGGGAGATCGGCACGCCGAGGTCGACTTCGTTCGAGACGGGCCTGGCCGGCAAGTCGTCGACGAACTGGAACTTCACCGCGCCGAAGCCGAGCCAGTCCCTGATCGCGGTGCGGGCCGACGGAACCGCGAGCGCGCCGGCGATCGCCACGACGAGCACGGCGAGCGCGGCGACGAGCCAGCGGCGGCGGCGCCCGGTCGGGTGGCGGGCGGTGTGCTCGCGCACGGCGGCGCGCAGGTCGGGCTCGGCCGGGAACTCGATCTCTGCGCCGAGGGCGCGCAGCTGGAGCTCGAGCTCGCTGGTACTCACGCGGCCTCCTCCCCCATGGCGGCGCGCAGCCGGTCGAGCGCGCGCGAGAGCCGGGACTTGACGGTGCCGCGCGGCACGCCGAGCGCGGCAGCGGTCTCCTCCTCGGACAGCTCGAGGAAGTAGCGGCACGAGATCACGAGGCGATCGTCGTCGCGGAGCGCGTTGACGGCCTCGAGCAGGTGGCGACGGTCCTCGGAGGCGAGGAGCGTCGCCTCGGGGGACGGGGCCGCGCCCCCCGAGGGACCTTCTTCGGCCGCGGCGCGCAGCGCCAGCCGGTCGCGGCGGCCTGCGGAGCGCCGCCGGTTGCGCGCCTCGTTGCCGACGATCTCGAGCAGCCACGGCCGGAAGGGCGCGCCGCGGCGAAAGCGGCCGAGCGCGCGGTAGGCCTTCACGAACCCGTCCTGGGCGGCCTCCTCGGCGTCGGCGGCCGAGCCTGCGACGACGTAGGCCGTCCGGAATGCGATTCCCTGGTAGCGGTTCACGAGCTCCTCGTAGGCGCCGAGATCGCCGCGCTGCGCGCGTTCGACGAGCTCCGCATCCTCCAGTGGCCGGCCCACCACTGCCCCTTCTACACCGCCGGCGGCCGCGAGGTTCCTGCGGCGGCCGGCCTGCGCCGGCCGCCGCAGGCTGCTGGTCAGCCCGTCGCCACGTTGGCGGCGCCGCGCGTGGTCGTCGTGGTGAACGCCCAGTCGGTCGCCGTGTTGTCCGTGTCGGTCCCGTTCGGGATGCGGCTCAGCGAGCCTTCGACCGTGTTGGAGTCGGCGAGGGTGTCGATCACGATGCCCTCGACGAGGTTGTACGTCGTGCCGTCGATCGTGGCCGCCGTGATCGCGCCCTCGTACGACAGCGCGTCGATCAGCGTCTTCGTCGTCAGGTTGACGAGCGCGAGGCCGTCCGGCGCCCCGTTCTGCAGCGTCACGTCGACGACGAGGTACGCGCCGGCGGCGAGCGTGCCGGTGAGCGGCTTGCGGCTGTACTCCGTGCCGTCGCCGCCGTTGACCGGGGAGAGCGCGATCCCGGTGAGGTCGGCGGCCGAGTCGCCCGCGTTGTAGATCTCGACGAACTCGTCGTGGTCGGCGCCGACCTGGTCGTAGTCGACCTCGTTGATCACGAGCTTCGCCCCTCCCGGTGGGGGCGGAGGAGGCGGCCCGCCGTCGTCCGCGACGCACGTGAGCGTGATCGTGTCGTCGCTGGATACGTCCACCATGACCTCGCCGTCCTTGTCGTCGTGCGTGGAGCAGCCGGTGCCGCTCAGCTCGCCGATCTCCTGGATCGACTCGCCCGGGTCGCCCTTCGGGCCCTGCGGACCGGCCGGGCCGGGCGCGCCGTCGGCGCCCTTCGCGCCGGCGGGGCCTGCGGGACCAGTGGGGCCGGCGGGCCCTGCCGCACCGGCCGGGCCGACGGCTCCCGCAGGGCCGGCCGGCCCGGCCGCGCCGGTGTCGCCCTTCGGGCCGACGGCGTTCCAGGAGAGCGCCGACTCGTTCTTGCGGCACTTGGCCGACGCGCTGACGACGCGCACGTAGCCGAGCACCTTCGTCTTGCAGGCGTTGATCGTCGAGGGCGTCGTGTCGGCCGCGTAGCCGAGCCCCGCGGTCAGCGCCACGCAGAGCGCGAGCCCGGCGACGAGCGGCGCCACGCGCTTCGGTCTTCCTGCCATTCGCTTCCTCCTCGTTCGTGGACTGAGAGGAGGTAGCCGTGCCCCGCGCGCACGGCGAGATGGCCGCCGCGGACAGGTGTGCGTCCAGCCCGCATGGCTCCGTGGCGGCGTGCGGAAGGTGTGACGGTTTCGGCGCTAACCGGCCGGAACGGGCCTCGTGCTCGCCCGCGGCTTACGTGACGGTGATGACGACCTTGACAATGGGCCCTGCGGACCCTGATCACGGCGTGACGCGGTAGAGCTCCCCGCGGTCGTAGTTCGTCGCCCACACCGCCCCGCTCCCGGTCGTGACGCCCGTGAAGCCAACCGGCGACGCCTTCGGGAACACCGCCTTCGCGACCACCTTGCCGCCGGCCGGGTCGATGCGGACGAGCGCCTCGTCGGTCACCGCCCACACCGCGCCGCCGCCCGCCGCGACGCCGAACAACCGGCCCTGCTCGACCGGCACCGTGGCGGCCAGCGCCCCCGTCGTCTGGTCGCTCCGGGTGACCACGTTCTGGTTCGGATGCGTCGTCCAGACGCCGCCCTCGCCGACGGCGGCCCACCAGGCGCCGAGGAACGTGCGAGCCTGCCTGGCAGTCGGCGTCGCGTCTGCGTGGACGAGCTCGCGACCGGTCGCGTCGAGCTGGAAGAGCGTCTGCGGCTGGTTGCCGAGCAGCCAGATGGTCGCGCCGTCGCCGGCAGCGCCCGCGAGCGGGGCGTCGCCGCCGACCGTGTGCTGCGTCGCGGTGCTCGTCACCGGGTCGATGCGGGTGGCGAGCGGCTGGAGGAAGTGCGCGACCCAGACGGCGCCGTCCGTGACGGTGATCTGGGCTGGGCGGCTCGCGACCGGGATCGTCGCGATCACCTGGTTCGTGGCCGGGTCGATGCGCGTGACGGTTGCGTGCTCGTCGCTCGCAACCCACACGGAGCCGTGGCCGAACGCCGCCGAGTCGTAGAAGTCGCCGAGCTGCCCGGCCGGCCCGTAGCGGATCGTCGCCATCACCGCGTTGGTCGTCGCGTCCACCCGCGAGAGGGTCCCGTCTCCCGTGTTCGGCACCCACACGGAGCCGGCGCCGACCGCGGGCGCGCCGGCGCCGCGGCCCACGGCAACGGTGGCGGCGAGCGGCAGCACGGGCAGCTGAACGGGCGGCGCCGTCACGGTCACGCGGACGGTGGTGACGCGGCTCTTCCTGCCCATGCGTCCGACCGCCTGGGCGCGCAGTGTGTGAGCGCCGAGCTTCAGCGCCTGCGAGTAGCGCGCGGCGCAGACGTGCAGCTTCGGCGTGTCGAACGAGCAGCGGAAGCGCACGGCGCGCGCCGCGGTGAAGCGGTAGACGGGCCGCGTCGCCGTCGTCGTGCGCGGCCCGGTCACCTTCGGAGCCGCGGGCGCAGCCGGACCGTGGCCTCCCACGCCCGCGGCGGCGAGCGCGCCCAGCGCGGCGACGAGGAGGACACCGGCGCGTCCCATGCCCGTTGAGACGACGCCGCGCCCAGGTTTGGCACTGATTCGCCGAACTTGGAATTCGCGGCGTTACTTCGGGATCGAGAACCCGACCGCCGCGTGCACGCGGCCGCCGCCGTCCGCGGCGTCGCCGTTCTTGAACGTGTGGTCGTGGTCCCCGCCGCAGACCGCCATGTCGATCGCCGAGTCGCCATGGCCCGAGACGACCGCCTGGAGGAGGTCGAGGCGTCCGAGCGCGCCCACCTTGCATTGCTTGTCCGTCGACGACGTGACCTTCACGATCAGGCTGCCCGAGATGTGGCCCACCGCACCGCCATAGACCCGGATCTTCGCGCCCACCAGCGTCAGGCCGATCCGCTCCGTGATCGTGCGGCCGAGGTGGGCGTGCTTGTCGACGTGCACGAACGACCCCTTCAGGTTCGTGCCGTTGACCCATTTCGTGAACGGATCGCCGCAGATCGAGAACGAGCCCCGCCCCGTCGTGACGGAGTTCACAAGGGTCGGGCTCTCGCCGCGCGACGGAACCCCGTGATGGTTGAACAGGAAGTGGACGGTGCCGCTGGCGCCGGACGCCGTCGGGGAGACGGCAGCGGGTTTCTTGCACCCGCCCGCGGCCGCGGCACCCTTGTACGTGTACGTGTAGTGCGGCCCGTCCTGGAGCCCGATCTGCAGGTACAGGACCGAGCCGGGCGGCTGCGCGGGCGACGCAACCATCTTGAGCGTCTTCGACTGCGTGACCGTTCCGCCCGCCTCGGCGCAGAAGCCGAGCGCCTGCGGGTGCGCGCCCTGGAGACCGAAGCCGCTCGCCGCGCCCATCGCCGGGCAGATGCGGTTGTTCGGGCCGCCGATCCGCTCGGTGGCGCTGAGCTTCATCGTCAGGCTCGCCCCCGCCGCCGGCACCGTCGCCGGGATCGTCCACTCGTACGTGCTCACCCACTGGCCGGGGACGTCCCACTTCGCGTTCCCGTCACCGTACGTCCACTTGTCCGCGGCCGTGGCGGTCGGGTTGACGCACGCGCGGCCGACCTTCTTCTCGCCGCCCGCCGTGTTGCACGTCGGCGAGGCGACGAGCGTGAACGTGGGCGCGACGGCCCGCGCCGCTGGAGCGCCTCCGACGATCGCTCCGGCGACGAGTGCTCCGGCTACCGCCAGCAGGAGTCCCCAGTGCCGCACTGACGGCGTTTCTAACAGCCGGTGTCGCCATTTACAACTCGGCGGAGCCCGGCTTGCCCGGGCGGGAGCCACGTCGCGCGAAGTCGCGTGTGACGTCTACGGGGAAAGGGGTAGCTCGAAGGGGGAACACCGCGCGAAGCGCAGGGGTGCCCCCTCGAATGGAGCGAGCTCACGACGCCGTCGTCTGGCGTCCTGAACTCGCGGTCACGTGACTGCGGCCTCGCCGAGGAGCGCCTTTGCCTCTGCGAAGAAGTCCGGCACCGGCGCGACGCGATACTCCGGCCCGAACGTGTACGTCTTGGGCCCGGCGGACGTGTCCAGCGCCAGGTAGACGGGGGCCTCACCCGGGAAGTCCTTCACGAGCGTTGCGAGCTCGCGGATCAGCCCGGCCCGCGCGCTGCGCGCGTCGACCTTGAGCCGGACCTCCTTGCGCTCCGGCACCGCCTCGAACGCCGTGACCTCCATCGCGAGCAGCTTCGTGTCGCCCGCCTGCTTGTGGTCGACACGGCCCTTCACGACGACGATCGCATCCGGCTGGAGCAGTTCGCGGCATGCGGCGTAGACCGAGTTGAACACGACGACCTCCGCCCCGCCCGTCACGTCCTCGAGCTGCACGAACACCATCGGGTCGCCCTTCTTGGTCGTCAGCTGCTTCAGACCGGCGATCAGGCCGCCGACCGTCACGATCTCGCCGTCGCGGCGCCGCTCGAGCTCCGTCAGCCGTGCGTCCGTCTTGCGGCGAAGCTGCTCGGCGATCGGCGTGAGTGGGTGCTCGGAGACATACAGGCCGAGGCTCTCCTTCTCCATCGCGAGCAGCTCGCGCTGCTCGTACTCGCCCGGTTGGATCGTCGGGTGGTGGCGCGGAGCCTGCTCTTCCTCGCCGCCGCCGAGGTCGAAGATCGAGCTCTGCCCGGCCAGCTGGTCGGCGTGGTGGCGGCCGCCCCACGACAGCGCCGACTCGAGGCACTCGAGCATCCCCTTGCGCGGCGAGCCCGTCGAGTCGAGCGCCCCGCACTTCACGAGCGACTCGAGCGCGCGCTTGTTGACCACGGACGGGTCGACGCGCTCGGTGAAGTCCCAGATCGACGCGAACGGGCCGCCCTCCTCGCGCGCCGCGATGATCGCGCGCGCCGCCGAGTCGCCGACGTTCTTGACGGCGTTCAGGCCGAAGCGGATGTGCCCCTCGACGACCGCGAAGTCGCACTGCGACTCGTTCACGTCCGGCGGGAGCACCTCGATGCCCATCTCGCGGCACGCGTTGACGTAGAACGGGACGCGGTCCTTCGTGTTCATCACCGACGAGATGAGTGCGGCCATGTACTCGTGCGGATGGTTCGCCTTCAGCCACGCGGTGCGGTAGGCGATCAGCGCGTAGCAGGCCGAGTGCGCCTTGTTGAAGGAGTAGTCCTGCGACGACTCCATGTCCTTCCAGAGCTGCTGCGCGACGCCGGGCGTCGTGTTCGTCTCGGCCGCGCCCTCGAGGAACTTGTCCTTGAGCGACGCCATCAGCTCGTGGATCTTCTTGCCGATCGCCTTGCGCAGCGTCTCGGCCTCGGCCGGCGAGAAGCCTGCGATCTGCTTGGCGATCTGCATGTACTGCTCCTGGTAGATGCAGATGCCGTACGAGTCGCCAGTGATCGCCTTGAGCCGCTCGTCGATGTAGGTGACCGGCGCCTGGCCGTTCTTGCGCTTCGCGTACTCGGGGATGTACTGCATCGGGCCCGGCCGGTAGAGCGCGACGAGCGCGATCAGGTCCTCGAACTCGGTCGGCTTCACCGAGCGCAGCGCCTCGCGCATCCCCGACGACTCGAACTGGAAGACGCCCGCCGAGTCGGCGTCCGCGAGCATCCGGTAGGTCACCGCGTCGTCGAGCGGGATCGTCTCGATGTCGAGGCCGCCGCCGATCAGCTCGACCGCGGCGTCGATCACGTCGAGGTTGCGCAGGCCGAGGAAGTCCATCTTCAGCAGGCCGAGCTCGACGACGTCGCCCATCTGCATCTGCGTGACGACGTCCTGGTCGGCGCCCTTCTGCTGCAGCGGCACGACCTCGGTGAGCGGCTGCGCGCCGATCACGACGCCGGCGGCGTGGATCGAGTCCTGGCGGACGAGGCCCTTCGAGCGGCTTGGCGAGGTCGACGATCTCCTTCGTCAGCGGGTCGGAGTCGTACGACTGGCGCAGCTCGGCGCCCGGCTTGAGGCACTCGTCGAGCGTCTGCCCCGGCCCTTCCGGGATCAGCTTCGCGATCTTGTCGACCGAGCCGTACGGGATCTCGAGCACGCGGCCCGCGTCGCGGACGGCGGCGCGGGCGGCCATCGTCCCGAAGGTGATGATCTGCGCGACGCGGTCGCGGCCGTACTTCTCGGACACGTAGTTGATGACCCGGTCGCGGCCCGCCACCGAGAAGTCGATGTCCATGTCCGGCAGGTCCTTGCGGGCCGGGTTGAGGAAGCGCTCGAACAGCAGGCCGTAGCGCATCGGGTCGACGTCGGTGATGTCGAGCGCGTAGGCGGCGAGCGAGCCGGCCGCCGAGCCGCGGCCCGGGCCGACCGACACGCCGTTGCCCTTCGCGAAGTGGATGAAGTCCCAGACGATCAGGAAGTAGTCCGCGAACCCCATCTCCTTGATCGTCTTGAGCTCGAACTGGAGGCGCTCGCGGAGCTCCGGCGTCACCGTGTCGTAGCGGCGCTCGAGGCCCTGCTCGCAGAGCTCGACGAGGTAGTCGAACGCGTCGCGGCCCTCGGGCGTCGGGAACTTGGGCAGCAGCACGCGGCCGAGCTCCATCGTCACGTTGCAGCGCTCGGCCACCTCGAGCGTGCGCCGCATGGCCGCGTCCTGGCCCGGGAAGTCGAGGGCCATCTCGGCGGGCGACTTGAAGAAGAACTCGTCGGTGTCGAACTTCCAGTGGTTCGGGTTCTTGAGCGAGTCGCCGGACTGGATGCAGAGCAGCGCCTCGTGGGCGCGCGCGTCCTCGGCGAGCAGGTAGTGGACGTCGCCGGTCGCGACGAGCGGCAGGCCGCGCTGCTCGGCCATGCCGGCGAGCAAGGGGTTGATGCGCGCCTGGATGTCGAGGCCCGCGTTCTGCGTCTCGACGTAGACGTCGTCGCGGCCGAAGATCTGCTCGAGCCGGTCGAGCTCGGCCTCCGCATCCTTTGGCCGGCCCTCCTCGAGCGCCTTGCAGACGCGGCCCGAAAGGCAGCCCGAGAGCGCCACGAGCCCGTCCGCGTGCCGCTCGAGGAGCTCCCAGTCGACGCGCGGCTTGTAGTAGTAGCCCTCGAGGTAGCCGGCCGACGAGAGCTTGATCAGGTTCGCGTAGCCCTCGTTCGTCTCGGCCAGCAGCGTGAGGTGCGCGTAGCCCTTCTGCTGCGCACGGCGGTCGTCGGCGACGTAGACCTCACAGCCGAGCACCGGCTTGACGCCCTGCTTGCCGGCCTCGCGGTAGAGCTCGACGGCGCCGGCGAGGGAGCCGTGGTCGGTGAGCGCCACCGCAGGCATGTCCAGCTCGGCCGCGCGAGCCGCGAGTGCCGGAATCCTGCAGGCGCCGTCCAGGATCGAGTACTCCGAGTGGACGTGCAGGTGGACGAACGATGCGTCAGCCAAGGTGCTGCGGGCGATCGAGGAATACAAGACTCATGGGAGGGCGATGCTAGTCCCGGGATCGGACCGACCACTATTCCCGGCGGAGCCCGGCTTGCCCGGGCGGGAGCCACGTCGCGCGAAGTCGCGTCTGACTTCAGCAGGGAAAGGGGTAGCTCGAAGGGGAAAACCCGCGAAGCAGGGGTTGCCCCTTCGAATGGAGCGAGATCACGACGCCGGTGTTCGGCGTCCTGAGCTCGCGGTCACCTCACGCGGCTTCGCGACCGGCGAGCAGCGGAGCGATGTCCACCTGCCACCTGGCGTCCGGCATGGCGCGCTTGAAGCACTCGTCGAGCACGTCGCGCGGCGTCTTGTCGTGGGAGTGCGCGAGCAGGCACACGACCGCGACGAGCACGTCGTCGAGGAACGCCTCGTCGGCCTTCGCGAGCTCCACGCAGTGCTCGAAGGCGACGATCATGCGCTCCGCCTCGATGTCCTTCCGCCCACGGCGCAGCTGCTGCGCAAGCGCGGTCAGGTCGAGCTCCTCCCAGTCGACATGGCCCATGGCTGCTCTATCGGCACTTCCCCTGTCCGGTATGAGCCTCACTCCCTCGCGATGGGTAGAACTGCGTCTGTGGCGACTTTGAACGGCCGTGCGCGCGAGCTGCTCGAGGGGCGGAACTACGCGTTCCTGGCTGTCGAGGACGCCGGCCCACACGTGTCGCCCGTCTGGGTGCACACCGACGGCGAGCACGTGCTCGTCAACACGGCGGTCGGGCGGGTCAAGGAGCGCGCCATGCAGGAGGGCGCGCCGGTCGCGCTGTCGGTCTCGCCGCACGACGATCCGTACGAACACGTCGACATCCGCGGCCGCGTCGTCCGTCGCGTCGAGGGCGACGAGGCCGTCGAGCACATCAACGAGCTGGCCCGCAAGTACCGCGGAGCGGACAGCACGTTCTCGCTGAAGCCCGGCGAGCGGCGCGTGAAGGTGTGGATCGAGCCGACCGTGGTGGCGTGACCGAGTACCCGAATCCCGAGCCGCCGGTGCCGGCCCCCGAGCCGGAGCCATCGCCGATGCCGCCCGATCCGTCGCCGCTGCCGGACCCGACTCCCGAGCCGCTGCCCCAGCCGCCTACGCCGCAGTAGCGGCTACGCGGCCGTAAAAGCTTCTTCGAGCTCGGCCCAGCGCAGGCAGTCTGCTGCGGCCTCGCGAAGATCCTCGTCGTCGGCAGCGCGCGCCCGCTCGTTCAGGGCGCGGCCGAGCGCGCGGAGCAGGGCCGGCTCGCCGGAACCGCCCTCGACCATGCGTGCGAGGCGTGCGGCGTCCTCGAGCTCGCCCTGGTCGGCACGGATCACCGCCGCGCAGGCAAGCGACGCGACACGCGCCTCGGGAGACGCGTCGAGCCTGACGGCTGCGCGGAGCACGGCGAGCGCCTCGCCCGGGTGGCCGAGCGTCGCGAGCGCGGCTGCGAGCGCGTTCAGCGCCCACGCCCGCTCCTCCGGATCGGCCGCCGGAGCGACCGTCAATGTCTGGGCGATCCGTGCCAGCTCATCGTCGTCGGTCTGCACCGTCGGCGAAAGGTCACAGACTGTCTGCCAGAGCTCGTTGAATGCGGCGCGGTTGGTCGGCATGGCGGCTTGTATCGGCAAGGACGGGCGGAGCCTGAGAACCTTTCGTCGCCGCCGGGCGGATGCCTGCGCGCCGGAAGCGACCGTACGATCGGCCGGTGCAGACCGCGTACAACCGGATCGCCGGCGGCGGCCTCGAACGGATCGCCGCGCTGAGCGACGGCCTGTTCGCGATCGCGATGACGCTGATCGTGCTCGAGGTACACGTGCCGGAGACGGGCGACATCCACTCGGAGCGCGACCTGCTCGGCGCGCTCCGCGACCTCTCGCCCGACCTGCTCGTCTACGCGCTCAGCTTCCTCACGCTCGGGATCTTCTGGGTCGGCCAGGGCACGCAGCTCCGACACCTGCGCACGTCGGACCGTCACCTCGCATGGCTGCATCTCGCGTTCCTGGCGTTCGTCGCGACGATGCCGTTCTCGACGTCGCTGCTGACCCGCTTCATCGACTACCGGACGGCGTTGCTCGTCTACTGGCTCGACATCCTCATGCTCGGCCTGACGCTGCTCGCAGCGTGGACGTACGCCGAGCGCGCGGGGCTCGTCGACGCCGGGCCGGACGTGGGCGCGGCGATCCGCCGCCGGATCGTCGTCGCGCAGAGCCTCTACGCGCTCGGGGCGGCGCTCTGCGTCGTGAGCACGTACCTCGCGATCGCGTTCATCGTGGCCGTGCAGCTGAACTACGCGGTCGCGCCGCGCGTGCGCGGCCTCTCGCGGCTCTGAAAAGTCTCACAGAAGCTTTACCGCCGGGACCCGACCTTCCATCGGGGCGGCCGTCTAATCCGGTGAACCTCGCATGCCCTCGGGGTCTGGGCACGGGCCGGGAAGCGCCGCTGGGGAGCGACTCAGCTTCCCGGCCCGAAGCGAGGCCTCCCAGGGGGAACCTGGTTCCCCCACCCTTCCTTTAGGACGCCTGGTCCGGGCGTCCTGAAGAAGGGAGACCCTCAGGGGCTGTATCGTAGGGGGAACCCGTTGTGGCGGGTTCCCCCTCGGGAGCCGCTGGAGACCGCTTCGCTTCATTCGAAGGGGAACCCCCGCTTCGCGGGTTTCCCCTTCGAGCTACCCCTTTCCCGGTGGACGCCAGACGCGACTTCGCGCGACGTGGCTCTCACCCGGGCAAGCCGGGCTTCGCCTGAATCAGGCATAGCCTTTCGGCCACGCTTCTTCGGCCCGCCGGCTCGTTCGGCGACGTCTGGGAGTGTCTTCGAGGAACGGCCTAGGGTGACCGTTTTCCAGGCGCAGGTGCTCGATCAGCTCGGACGCGTCGTCGAACGTCTCCGGGAAGTCCTCGCCGAGGCGCTCGCACGCTGCGGCCGCGAGCGCGTAGACCTGGCGCACCGTCGGTCGCCCCACGGTGAGAGTCAGCCAGCCCGCACGTCACAGCTGTGTGCCGAATTCTCCAAACCTTCCTCTCAAGCAGCGCGAACGGGACGGCGATACGTTCCGCGTGATGGAGCGTCGCCTCGTCGCTGCCGCTGTGCTCGTCTGCCTGGCGGCGGTGCTCGCCGCGGCTGCGCCGCCCGCGCACGGGTCGAACCGGTTCGAGATCGGCATCGCCGACACGGCCGAGGTCCTGGAGCAGCCGGACCGCGCCTGGCCGCTCCTCTCGCAGCTCGGGCCGAGCGTGATCCGCGTGACCCTCTACTGGGGCAGCGTGCGCGGCGTCGCGCGGCGTCGCCCCGACGACGGCGTCGACCCCGCCGACCCCGCCTACGACTGGCGCGCGTACGACCGCACCGTCCTCGAGGCCGACCGGCGCGGCATCGGCGTCGTGTTCCAGATCTGGGGCACGCCGGGCTGGGCGAACGGCGGCAACCCGCCGAACCGCGCGCCGCGCAACCCGGTGCACCTCCAGGCGTTCGCCTACGCCGCGGCCAAGCGCTACAGCGGCTCCTACATCCGTTCGGACGGCAAGACGCTCCCCGCCGTGCGCCAGTGGATCGCCTGGAACGAGCCGAACCTGCGCCTCGGCCTCGTCCCGCAGTGGCGCCGCGTCGGCAAGCACTGGGTGCCGCAGAGCGCCTACGACTACGCCGACATCTGCACCGCGATCTCGAACGGCGTCCACATGACGCTGATCAAGTCCGAGCAGGTGGCGTGCGGCGAGACGGCTGCGCGCGGCAACAACAACCCGCGTGCGCGCTGGCAATCGGTGGCCCCACTCGGCTTCATGCGGGCCATGCGCGCCGCGGGCGTCCGCCACGTCGACGCGTACGCCCATCACGCGTACTCGGGCGGCCCGAAGGAGGCGCCGTGGACGAAGCCTCGCAACCCGACGGCGCTCACGCTCGGCAACCTGCCGGTGCTCGTCCGCGAGGTGACGAAGCTGTGGGGCCGCAAGCCGATCTGGATCAGCGAGTACGGCTACGAGACCTCGCCGCCCGACGCGACCTTCGGCGTCCCGTGGAACACGCAGGCGAGGTACCTGACCGCCGCCGTCGACATCGCCCGCAAGAGCCCGCGCGTCGACATGCTCATGTGGTTCCTGCTGCGCGACGAAGCGCGCTTCCGAGGCTGGCAGTCCGGCCTCGTGAGCTCAAAAAACGCAATCAAGCCGGCGTACTGGGCGTTCCAGAAGGAAGCCAGAGCGGTAGTGCGCGCCAACGCGTCCGCCACACGGGATCCAGGCTCGAGCCCTTAGAAGTTGACGTAATTCGGCGAAGCCCAGCTTGCCTGGGCGGGAGCCACGTCGCGCGAAGTCGCGTCTGACGTCAAAGGGGAAAGGGGTAGCTCGAAGGGGGAAACCCGCGTAGCAGGGGTGCTCCCTTCGAATGGAGCGCCAGCGGTCACACCGGGAGCCACGTCGCGCGAAGTCGCGTGTGACGTCCAGCCGGGAGGGGGAGCTCGAGGGGGGAACCCGCGAAGCGGGGGTTCCCCATTCGAATAGAGCCGCCGGCTCGTCGAATGCAAAAGTCCCGCCCCGGCAATACAAAGGGCCCGCTTTCGCAGGCCCTTAAAAATTCGCCGAGCCGGTGGCGGTTTCGTCCTCGCCGACCGACTGACTTTCGGCTTCCGCCTACAGCCTCTCGGTCGGGATTCGACCTACTTCCGCTCCGCGCTCGGCGCAAGCGGAAACCTAGGGGACATGTCCGGAGCGCGCAAGAGGTGCTGCGAAAGATTCGTCCGCTCTTTGCGACCTTTGGTCAGGCTTTCTCATCGTCGGCGCCGTTCTGGAGGCGCCGCCAGAGGAAGACCGCGCCGCCGACCGCCGCCGCGATTGCTGCGGGCGCAACCAGCTTGCCGCGACCACGGCTGCCGTCGCCGCCCCTGGAATCCATCCTCGCCTTCTGCTTCGCCGCCTGCTTGACGACGTTCCACGCGAGCCACCCGAAAACCGCGTTGCGCTTGTTGATGACGGACATGCCCTCCTCCTTGTTTCTCGCAAGTGACGCTACATGCCCCTTTCCCGGCGCGCGAACGCCCCAACATGCGGAGAGGCGCCGCCCGGCGCCTCTCCGAGTACCGACGGTGCCGCGTCGCCGCTACGCCTTGGCCGTCGCCCGCTTGCGATTCGGCAGGTGGATCGCCCGGCCGAGCGCGACGAGGCCGGCCTCCTTGATCGCCTCGGAGAGCGTGGGATGTGCGGCCATGCCGTCGGCGATCGTCTCGACGGTGGACTCGGCGTCGAGCGCGACCACGCCCGCCTCGATCAGGTCGGTCACGTGCGGGCCGACCATCACGAGCCCGAGCAGCTCGCCGTAGTGGGTCTCGTGGATCGACTTGACCCAGCCGACCGTCTCGTTCTGCATGACGGCGCGCGCGTTGGCGATCCACGGGAACTGGCCGACGGCGACGTCGTCGCCGTACTGCTCCCGCGCCTCCGCCTCGGTGAGGCCGACGCCGGCGATCTCCGGGTCGGTGTAGATCGGGCGCGGCACGCCGCGGTTGTCGACCACGGCGTCGTGGCCCATCGCGTTCTCGGCCGCGACCTCGCCCTCGCGGAACGCGGTGTGCGCGAGCTGCCAGTAGCCGGCGCAGTCGCCGACCGCGTAGATGTGCGGGCGGTGGTGCGGCGCCGCTCGTCGGCGGCGATGCCCTTGCGCTTGTCGAACTCGACGCCGATCGACTCGAGCCCGAGCCCCTCGACGACCGGCCCACGGCCGGTCGCGACGAGCATCAGGTCGCATTCGACCGACTGGTCGCCGTTGTAGAAGACGCGCAGCCCGTCGCCGGTGTCCTCGACGCGGTCGCAGCGCGAGTCGAGGAAGACCTCGATGCCGCGCTTGCCGAACTGCTTGTTCAGCTCCTTCGCCGCGTCCGCGTCCTCCTGCGGGATCAGCGTCGGCAGCATCTCGATGACCGTCACCTCGGAGCCGAAGCGCTTGAAGATCGACGCGAACTCGCAGCCGATGATGCCGCCGCCGAGCACGACGAGCCGGCGCGGCACCTCCGTCTGCGCGAGCAGGCCCGTCGAGTCGACGACGCGCGGCGAGTCGAGGCCCTCGATCGGCGGGCTGAGCGGGAAGGAGCCGGTCGCGATGATCGCCTGCTGGAAGCTCACGTCCTCGCCGCCCTCGACCGCGATCGTGTGCGAGTCCTTGAACGTGCCGGTGCCCTTGACCCACTCGACGCCGTTCGCCTTGAACAGGCTCGCGACGCCGCCGGTCATCTGCTTGACGACGCCGTCCTTCCACTCGTTGGCCACGGCGAAGTCGAGCTGCGGCTCGCCCACCTGGACGCCGAGCTTCGCGAACGTCTCCTCGGCCTCCTTGATCGCGAACGCGGTCTGCACCCACGCCTTGGTCGGGACGCACCCGACGCGCAGGCAGGTGCCGCCGAGCTCCGGCTCCTTCTCGATGCAGACAGTCTTCGCGCCCAGCTGCGCGGCGCGGATCGCGGCCGTGTAGCCGCCGGGGCCGCCTCCGAGGACTGCGACGTCACATTCCATCGTTCTCGCTCTCCCAGTTCGGTGTCACCGGATGCTAACGGCGCCTCGCCGCGCCGCCGCCGCTGGTACAAAGGCCTCCTCATGGGGTCGGTTGCTCGTCGTTGGCTGCTCGCCGCAGCCGCGGTCGCCGCGTTGGTCGCAGGCGGCGCGGCATCCAGCGCGCGCCAGGCGCCAACGCATCCCGTGCTCCAGCAGACGGCGGCCGACTGCAGGAAGATCGGCGGCAAGCCGGGGGTCGTCGTGCTCGGCCTCGCGTGCGCCGACGAGCGCAACCTGCTCCACCCGGAGACGTGGAACGTCGGCGAGCGGTCGGCGCACTGGGCCGAGACCGGGTTCGCATCGGCGTATGAGTGGGACCTGCCGGACGCGGTGCCGGCGGCCGGCGCGCCGCTGACGCTCAAGGTCGCGACCGCGGAGATCACGGGCACGCCGGCCGGCAAGGCGTGCGCCCATATCGAGGCAAGCGGAGGCTTCACCTTCACGAGCGGCAGCTCGAGCGTCGCGCAGCCGACGCTCGAGGTGTGCACGACGAACGGCGCGTCGGACGCGAAGAACATGACCGTGACACTCGTGCCGCCGAAGGCGGACACCGCGGTGCTCCGCATCGCCGTCCAGAGCGGGCCGGCGCTGACCTACCGCTACGGCACGCGCGAAGGGCGGTTCACCTTCACCGCGGCGAAGCCGAAGCTCAAGGCCGGCGGCAACAACGAGAACGTTCAGGTGACCGCCGGCCGCGTCAAGGCGCACTTCACGGTCGTCGCCGAGCACGTCCGCACGAAGGCGGCGACCGCCTCGCTGGAACTGACCGCGATCGCCCCACGCTCGCTCGCCCACGGCTGTGCGCCGGGCGCGCTCGCAGCGCTCAGGCTGACCGACGCCGGGCACCGCGACGCCGCGCGACTGACCGCGCGCGGATCGTGCGCGTTCCTCGGCGGCGCCTTCTCGAACGGCGTCGCCTCGTCGGCGAAGGTGACCGTCTCGCCCGTAGGCGACCGCGACCCGCGGCTCGAGCCGCTCGAGACGGTCGAGCCATGGCGCGGCGCCGAGCCGCTCGAAGATCTCGCGCGCCTCGGCAAGGAGCGGCGTCGCGTCCGCGCTACGACCGTTCGCAGCGAGCCACTCCCCGTGCTCGAGCTCCGTGACCGCGAGCCAGAACGCAAAGCCGTACTCGCGAAAGCCGCCGGCTGCGGCCTTGAAGCCGACCTCGTCCCCGCTCATGCGAGCCCGGAACCGGTGCGCGTGCGCCTCGAGGAACGGTGGACGCAGGCCGGGCGGTAGCGACTCGACGCGGCCGAGCAGCTGGTTCGCCTGGGCGTCGTCGCCGAGCGCGAGCGCGGCATCGACTGCCCAGACGAACCCCTGCTTCACGCCCTGCTGGCCGTAGCCGAGCTGAAGGGCGAGATCGGCCGCCTCGACACCCGCCTCGAGCGCGTGGGCGTGCCGACCGCCAGTGAACAGGATGCCCGCGCGCGCGCCGGCGAGACACGCCCGCGTCTGAACCTCGCTCGTTGCCTCCCGCTCACTCCAGATGCCGAGGAGGGTCTCGGCGTCGCCCAGCCGGCCCTGGTGCAGGTGGATCTCCAGCACGCCGGTCGTGAGGCTGACCAGGTTTCCCGTGCTGCGTACCTCGTCGGGGATCTCGTCACAGACAGCGAGCGCCTCGTCCCAGCGACCGAGCATCGTGAACGCATAGCTCAGCTCGCTGAGGGTGAACATCGCCCTCCGCCGGTCGCCGATCCGCCTCCCCAGCGCGAGCGCCTCGTGGTGGTGATCGAGCGCCTCGCCGTAGCGGTCGAGCGTGCAGCACAGGTCGGCGAGATTGAGTTGCGCGAGGCCGACAAGCTCTGAGACGTCGTTCTCGAGCGCGTGGCGCAGTGCGTGCCGCATCAGTGCGAGCCCCTCCTCGGGGCGCCCTGCGCTCAGGGCGACCGCCTTCGTGATCAGCGCCCGGCAGAGCGTCGCCGGAAGCCGCTGCTCCTGTGCCACCCGCAGCGCGAGCTCCAGCGGCTCGTCGGCCCGTTCGAGGTCGCCGGCGAACACGCGCATCTGGGCGAGCCGTGCGGCGAGCTCGGCGATGTCGGCGTCCGGCTCGTCGGCGGCAACCGTCGCGAAGGCGCCCTCGAGCCGTTCGATCGCCGCTTCGATGTGACCCGTCTGGTATTCGGGGCTCGCGAGCGCACCCGACACGCGAGCGGCGGCGTGCGTGTCGCCCGCCGCCTGGAGAAGCTCGAGCGCGCTGCCGAAGAGCCGCATTGCGGCGTCGTACTCGACGTTCTGACCCGCCATCCGGCCGGCCTGCTCGAGCAGCCGCGCGCGCTCCAGCGTTTCATCGGCAAGGCCGGCGGCCTGTTCGTAGTAGCGGCGCGCCTCGCCGGCGGCCGCGAGTGAGCCGGCACGGTCGCCCGCACGCGCCAGCAGCTCACACGCCCGCTCCTTGATCTGCTCCGCGTCGCCGTCGTCCGGCTGCGCCTCGTACGCGGCGACGTAGTGCGACGCGACCACCTCGACGATCTCCTGCTCGACGGTGCCGAACCTCGCCTCCAGCTGCGCGGCCGCAGCGAGGTGGCGGCTCTTGCGCTCGCGGCGGGCGAGCGTGTCGTAGGCAACGCGTCGCACGAGGTCCTGGAGGAAGCCGTACTGGCCGCGCTCGGGCGAGCGCGGATCAGCCTGAACGGCGAGGACCTCCTTCCGGACGAGCGAGGCGAGCAGCGGGTCCAGGTCAGGCTCGTCCAGGCCCGCCAGCGTGGCGAGGGACTCGCGGGTGAACGTCTTGCCGAGAACGGCGGCGTCCTGCAGCAGCCGCCGCTCGTCGGCGCCCAGCCCGTCGAGCCGGGCGGAGATGAGGCCCTGCAGCGTCTCCGGCACGTCCAGCTCCTCGACGGCACCGGTCGTCCGGTAGACGCCTCCCTCACGAGCGAGCAGGCCGCGGTCGAGCAGCATGCGGATCGTCTCGACCGCGTACAGCGGCACGCCCTCCGCGCGCGTGAGGATCCGCTGCTTGAGCTCGACGGGCAGGCCGGGCACGAAGCCGTCCAGGAGCTGCTCCATCGCCTGCGCGGTGAGCGGATCGAGCGACAGGGTCGTCTGGCGCCCGCCGTGACCGAAGTCGGGATGGCGCTCGGACGAGCTCCGGACGGGCGAGGCAGAGGACGAAGATCGGCTGGGCTCGCGACCACTCGAGCAGGTACGAGATGAACTCGACGAGCGAGGCATCTGCCCATTGCAGATCCTCGAACAGCAGCACCACCGGCCCCTCCGCGGCGAGCCGCTCGAAAAGGACGCGCCAGGCGCCGAAGAGCTCGTCCTTGCCCCAGGCGCCGCCCTCCTCGAGGCCGAGCAGGTGGGCCAGCCTGCGGCTCGACGAACTGCCGCTCCTCGGCGTCCGGCACGTACTGGTCGAGGGTCGCGTGAAGCTTCGCCAGCGCGGAATCACGTGTCTCGCCCTCGACGATGCCTGCGCGCATCCGCACCATCTCGGCGAGCGCCCAGTAGGCGACCCCCTCGCCGTAGGCGAGGCAGCGGCCGCGGTGCCAGTACACGAGCTCGACCAGCCCGTCGAGGTACTTCTCGAACTCCCAGCCGAGGCGGGACTTGCCGATGCCTGCGACGCCGATGACCGACATCAGCTGCGCGCGGCGCTCCTCGGCGGAGACGTGGAAGAGCTCCTTGACGAGCCGCAGCTCGCGGTCGCGGCCGACGAACGGCGGCTCGAGCCCCACCGACTTCTGCGCGCCAGCCCGGGCGGCGGTCACGCGCAGCGCCTGCCAGAGCGGCACGGGCTCGGCCTTGCCCTTCAGCTCGTGGTGGCCCGCTTCCTCGTAGGCGATCGCCGCCTCCGACAGGCGCTTGGTCGCCTCGCCGACGAGCACCGTCCCCGGCGCGGCCGTCGACTGGATGCGGGAGGCGGTGTTGACCAGGTCGCCCGCGACCATCCCCTGGCCGTCCGCGCCGATCGTGACGGCCGCCTCGCCCGTCAGGACGCCCGCACGAGCCTGCAGGCCGCCGTCGAGCTCCGGGCACAGCCGCGACGAGGTCGAGCGCCGTGCGTACCGCCCGCTCGGCGTCGTCCTCCTGCGCCACCGGCGTCCCCCACACCGCCATCACCGCGTCGCCGATGAACTTCTCGACCGTCCCGCCGTAGCGCTCGATCAGCGTCCGCGCCGTCTCGAAGTAGTGCGACAGGAGCTCGCGAGTCTCCTCCGCGTCGCGGCCCTCGGACGCCGTGGTGAACCCCACGAGGTCGGCGAACAGGACTGAGACGAGCCGGCGTTCAGCCGCGGGCTGAGGAGCCGCCGCAACGGGCGGCGGCGCCGTGGCGCCGAGCGGCGACCCGCACTCGCCGCAGAACTTGACCCCCGGGCTGTTGGCCGCGCCGCAGGCCGAACAGATCTGCGCGAGCGGCGCGCCGCACTCGCCGCAGAACTTGCGGCCTGGCTCGTTCTCGGACTGACACGCGGGACAGCGCATGGACCCCGTGCAAATCTACTCCGGTCGCCCGGATTCTTCGACGGTCGTTACGGCCGGATGTTCTGGTTCAGCCGGAACACGTTGTCCGGGTCCCACTCGCGCTTCAGCGCCACGAGCCGCTCCTGCTTGGCGTCGCCGTAAATGGCACGCGGGTCCTCGCTCTGCTCCGAGACGTCGTTGACGTAGCGGCCGGTCACGGCGACACCCGCCACGTCGGCGACGAAGCTGCGGCCCCAGGCGCGGCTCTCCCCGTCGAGCGCCTCGTCCTGCCAGAGCACCTCGGCCGACGCCCAGTACGCCCCCTCGCGCCCGGTGAAGGCCGTCGCATCCTCGGGCAGGTCGGAGATCGCGCCGCCGCAAGTCCAGATCGATACCACGCCGTCGATGCCGTCCTCGATCTGCGCGACGTGCTCGACGGACGCCTCGACCATGCTCTTCGGAAGCGAGGAGAGGAAGGCGCTCTTCATGTAGAAGCGCTGACCCCACGCCGACGGGACGTCGTTCATGCGCTGTGCCTCGAGGTAGGGGCGGCGCTTGATCGAGTCGGCGAGCGGATCGTTGAAGCGTCGCAGCGGCGCCAGCTCGCGCTCTGCCTCCGCCTCGGTCCCGACGTGGTGGGCGGTGATCCGCGCGACCGCGCCCATGCCCGTCTCGGGCGGGCGGAACGTGTCCGCTCCCAGCCCCGGGCCCATGTCGAACGACAGCCAGAGGTCGCGTGACGTGGTGGCGAGCAGCTCCTCGACGAGCTCGCCGAGCTCCACGGCGCGGGCGATCGGGTGGATGACGCTGCCGTAGGTGATGACCGGGTCGAGCGGGTGCAGCCGGAACTCGAACGACGTGGCGATGCCGAAGTTCGCCCCGGCGCCGCGCAGCCCCCAGAAGAGCTCCGGGTTCTCGTCCTCGCTTGCGCGCACCTGGCGGCCGTCGGCGGTGACGAGGTCGACCGCGAGCAGGCTGTCGATCGTGAGGCCGAACGTACGCTGCAGCCGGCCGAGCCCGCCGCCGAGCGTGAGGCCAGCGACTCCGGTGTGCGAGACAGTGCCGACGGGGCAGGCGAGCGAGTGCTCCTGCGCCGCATCGTCGAGCTCGCCCAGCAGGCAGCCGGCGCCGACACGCGCCCAGCGCCGCTCGGCGTCGATCTCCACGCCCCGCAGCCGCGAGACGTCGATGACGATCCCGCCGTCGACGCTCGAGAGGCCCGGGATGCTGTGCCCGCCGCCGCGCACGGCGACGAGGAGCTCCTCGTCGCGGGCCCACTGGATCGCGGTCGAGACGTCGGCAGGCGACGCCGGCCGGACGACCAGCGCGGGCCGCCGGTCGAACATGGCGTTCCAGATCCGCCGCGCCTCGTCGTAGCCCGGATCGCCCGGGCGAACGACGTCCCCGGTGAAGTCCTCCGTGAGCGCCGTCACTCGGCGGGCCGTTCCGAGAGATCCTCGACGAGCTGGATCCGGTTCCCGTCCGGGTCGAACACATCCAGGATCCGCATCTCGCTGTGCAGCTCGACCACGGTGCCGACCTCCACGTCGAGCCCGCGCAGCCGGTCGGCCTCGCCCTTCACGTTCTCGACGTCGACGGTCGCAACGCCGCCCTCCTCCGGCTCGCCCTCGGCCAGCGCGATCTGCATCCCCTGCCGCTCGAGCTTCGCCCACTTGCCGTCGGCGTCGTAGTACGTCTCGCTGAAGCCGAGCTTGTCGGTGTAGAAGCTGCGCGCGTCGTCGAGGTCGCGGACGCGGTACCAGACGCGGGTTGCCACGCGCGGACGTTACAGCGCGAGGCCCGGTATCTCCAAGAAGCCTTTGAGCGTGCGCAGGAAGAGCGCGCCGTCCGCCCCGTCGATCGCCCGGTGGTCGCACGTCAGGGTCATGCTCATCATCGGCCGGACGTCGAGGTCGTCGTCGTCGACGACGACCGTCCGCGGCTCGATCGCGCCGACGGCCAGGATCGCGGCCTGCGGCGGGTTGAGCACGGCGGTGAACTCCTCGACGCCGAACATGCCGAGGTTCGAGATCGTGAAGGTGCCGTCCTCGAGGTCCTCGCGCTTCAGCTTGTTGTCGCGTGCGCGTGAGACGACGGCGGCACGGGCGCTGGCGATCTCGGCGATCGTCAGCCGCTCGGCGCCGCGGATGACCGGCACGACGAGCCCCTGCGGCGCGGCGACGGCCAGGCCGACGTTCGCGGTCGGGAAGCGGCGGATCGACTCGCCCATGAAGTGCGCGTTCAGCTCGCGGTGGCGGATGAGGGCGACCGCGACGAGCTTCGTCAGGACGTCGGAGACGGTCGGCTTCGGGTCGAGCCCGCTTTCCACCAGTCTCGCGCGCAACTCGGTCGCGGCGGTCATGTCCGCCGAGACGCGCAGCTGGAAGACCGGTGCCTGCCACGCCTCGGTGAGCCGGCGCGCGATCGTCTTGCGGATGCTCGTCAGCGCAACCTCTTCGACCTCGCCCGTCGGAACCGGAGCTGCGGCGGTCGCGGCTGCCGGCGCGGGCGCCTGGCCGGCGCGCTCGACGTCCTCGGCGACGATGCGGCCCTCCGGGCCGGTGCCCTTCAGCGAGGCGAGGTCGATGCCGCGCTCGCGCGCGATCCGGCGCGCGAGCGGCGACGCCTTGATGCGGCCGCCCGTAGCCGAGGCGCCGTTGCCGGCCTGCGCGTCGCGGATCGCGTCGGCGAAGTCGCTCGATGCGCGGGCGCCCTCCTCGCGCTCCTCCTCGCGGGCGGGTGCTGCGGAGCCCTCCTCCTGCTCGTCCTCGTCGACCTTCGCGGCCGCCCCGTTGCCGCTCTCGAACGAGGACACGTCCTCGCCCTGCTCGCCGATCACGGCGACCGTGTGGCCGACGTCGACCTCGCCCTCGGCGACGGCGATCTTCAACAGGACGCCGGACGCCTCGGCCTCGACCTCCTGCGTGACCTTCTCCGTGTCGAGCTCGTAGAGCGGCTCGCCCTTTTCGACCTGGTCGCCCTCGGCCTTCAGCCAGCGGACGATCGTCCCGGATTCCATCCCCTGCCCCAGCCGGGGCAGCTTGACTTCAGTCGCCATCCCTCTGCACGGTCCGGTTGATGGCGGCCAGCACATCGGCCTTGTGCGGCACGACGAACTCCTCCATGACCGGCGCGAACGGCAGCGGCGTGAACTTCGCGCCCACGCGCTCGATCGGCGCGTCCAGCCAGTCGAACGCCTGGTACTGGACGACCGCGGCGATCTCGGCGCCGTAGCCCATCTTCACCACTGCCTCGTGCGCAACGACGCAGCGGTTCGTCTTCTTGACCGAATTGACGATCGCGTCCTCGTCGAGCGGCTGCAGCGTGCGTGGGTCGATCACCTCGACCGAGACGCCCGCCTTCTCGGCCTCCTCGGCGGCGGCAAGCGACTCGTGCACGAGCCGGCCGGTCGCGACGACGGTGACGTCCTCTCCCTCGCGCATCACGCGCGCCTGGCCGATCGGGATCGGCTCGAGCTCCTCGGGCACCTGGCCCTTGATGCCGTACAGCGTGCGGTGCTCGAAGAAGACCACCGGGTTGTCGTCGTAGATCGCCGACCAGAGCAGGCCGCGCACGTCCTCCGGCGTCGACGGAAAGACGACCTTGAGGCCCGGGATGTGGACTAGCCAGCCCTCGAGCTGCTGCGCGTGCTGCGCGCCCGGCGACCAGCCGGCGCCGCCCTGCGTGCGAATGGTGAGCGGCACCTTCAGCTGCCCGCCCGACATGTAGCGGTGCTTGGCCGCCTGGTTGACGATCTGCTCGAGCGAGAGCGTCAGGAAGTCCTCGTACATGATCTCGACGACCGGGCGCATGCCCTGCATTGCCGCCCCGATGCCGGCGCCGACGATCGCCATCTCGGAGATCGGCGTGTTCCGGACCCGCTCCGGGCCGAACTCGGCGACGAGCCCCTGCGTGACGCCCATCGAGCCGCCCATCTCGGCGATGTCCTCGCCCATGATGAAAACGGAGTCGTCCTGGCGCATCGCTGCGGCGAGCGCATCGCGGACGGCCTCGCGGTACGAGATCTCAGGCACCGCAGCGCCCCTTCCTAACAGGGACAGTCCCTGTAAAGACCGGCGCGCCCAGCTTCGTGGCGTTCTTAACAGGGACAGTCCCTGTAAAGGCTGGAGCAGCGCTACGCATAGATGTTCTTCAGGGCGTCTTCGGGCTTCGGGTCGGTGCCGTTCTTCGCGAACTCGACCGAACGCTCGACGGTCTCCGCCACCTCGCGCTCCACGGCCTCGACGTCCTCGTCCGAGAGCTCGAGCCGGCCTCGCAGCTGGATGAGCGGGTCATGGTGCTCGGCGACGTCGCGGATCTCGTCCTTCGAGCGGTACACCTGCGGGTCGCCGATGTAGTGGCCGTGCAGGCGGTAGGTCTCCACGTCGAGGAAGACCGGGCCCTGGCCGGAGCGGGTGTACTCGAGCGCTTCGGCCGCCTTGGCGTACACGTCCTCGATGTCCTGGCCGTCGACCTTGATCGCGCGCATGTCGAACGCCAGGGCGCGCTTGGACATGTCCTCCCAGACCGGCGAGTGCTGCCAGCCGGGGGTCGACTCGGCCCAGCGGTTGTTCTCGCAGACGTAGACGGAGTGCGTGCCCCACAGCTGCGCCAGGTTGAGCGACTCGTGGAACGTCCCGATGTTCGTCGCGCCGTCGCCGAAGAACGCGACCGCGACCCGCGGCTCGCCGCGCAGCTTGAATGCGAGCCCGGCGCCGGTGATCGCCGGCAGACCGCCGCCCACGACGGCGTTCGCGCCCAGGTTGCCGCGCTCGACGTCGTAGAGGTGCATCGACCCGCCGTAGCCGTGCGAGCAGCCCTCGAGCTTCCCGTAGAGCTCGGCCATGAGCTCGTTCGGGTGCGTGCCGAGCGCGAGCGTATGCCCGTGCGCGCGGTGGGTGGAGGCCATCACGTCGCCCTCCTCCATCGCGCGGCAGACGCCGACCGCGACCGCCTCCTGGCCGATCGCGACGTGCAGGAAACCGGGCAGCTCGCCGGCGCGGAACCGCTCCTCGACCTTCTCCTCGAAACGGCGGATCAGAAGCATCTCGCGGAAGAACTCGCGCAGCTGCTCCTCGGTCAGCGTGCCCCGCTTCTCCACCTTCGCCATCCTGGGCTGGAGTGTATGTACGCTGGCCGCCTTGACGCTGGTGAGGCAGTGGAACGCGCTGCGGGAATCCTTCCCCGAGCGCTGGAGCGATCTGCGGCTCATCCTCCGCGTCGCCGACGAGCCGCATGCCGTGCGTGCGAATGCGCTGCTGGCGCCGTTGACGTCGAGCCGCTCCGGGACGGACGTGCGCTTCGCCTGCTCGCGCATGTTCGGGCCCGGCGGAGAACGGCGTGCGGCGCCTGCTCGGCCGCCTCGACGCCGAGAAGATCCGCGGCGAGCTCGAGCTCGTGGAGGCCGTCGATGCCGTGCCGTGAGCCGCTTCCGGCCACGACGCCCGATCTTCCCGCAGCGGGGCTCGTCCCGGAGACGCTCCGCGCCGGCGCCGCCGCGGCGCTCGCACCCGCCTGGGAGGCGTCGCTCGAGGAGCTGCCGCCCGACTGGAGCGACATCTACGCCGAGGTGGAGATCACGTCGAGCGACCTGCTCGAGCGGACGGCGCTGCTGATGGCACCGTGCAACCCCGCCCGCGACGGCGAGCGGCTCGCGTACCGGTTTCGCTGCGCCCGCACGTTCGGCTACGGCGCCTCGCCGGGAATGGTTCGCCGCTGCCTCGAGCGGATCGACGAGGAAGGGATCCCCGCCCGCTTCGACCTGCTCCGCGCGCTGGCCGACACGAAGCCGGTCTACACGCAGGGCCCGGTCTGGTACGTCGGCGGGAAGGCCGTGTAGTGGCCGACCCAGTCTCCTGGTTCCTGATCGAGCGCGGCTGGCGCGTCCTCGACCGCGACGGCGAGGAGGTCGGCACGGTCGACGAGGTCACCGGCGACGAGAACGTCGACATCTTCGACGGGCTCTCGATCAGCAGCGGCTTCTTCGGCGGCGCGCGCTACGTGCCGTCCGAGCAGGTGGACGAGATCACCGAGGGCACGGTCAAGCTGGCGCTGACGAAGGACGAGGTCGAGGCGCTGCAGGAGTTCGCCGAGCCGCCTGCGAGCCTCGAGCTCTCGTCCGAGCAGGCGAGCCTCACCGACCGCGCCGCTGCGCCCTTCATCGACGAGGGCGAGACGCCGAAGCGCGGCTTCTGGAGCCGCCTCTTCAGGCGCTAGGCGAGCTCGGCGTCCACGCGCAAGACGCCGGCGCGCTGGTGGCGCGCCTCGATCGCGACCGTGCCGCCCTCGGGCGCCTCGACGACCCACTCCGCCTTCGCGCGCTCGGTCGTCGAGTCCTCCGACCACCAGCCGAGCAGCGACCGCTTGTGCACGCGGCCCTCGAGCTGGCCGAGCTCCGTGCGGAGCTCGCCGGCACGCAGACGGGCGCCCTCCGGCAGCGTCAGCTCGACCTCGAGCGGGCGCACGATATTCCGCTCGACCGCCTTGTCGGCGACCTGCGTCGGCAGCCAGCCCGTGTTGTGGACGACCAGGCGGATGTGCCACGCCGTCTCCCCGACCCGGTCGACCTCGAGCGAATGGAGCTCGAGCCTCGGCGAGATCAGCAGGTGCCAGATCGCGAGCTCGCTGTGCGGCGCGACCTCCGCCTCGAGCAGGTGCGGCGGCACGTTCGCCCAGCAGTAGAACATGTCCCAGCCGCCGAGCTCGACCTCGCCCAGCTGGGGATGCTCGTACGGATACCAGTCGACGTAGGCGGGGTCGCCCAGCTCCTGCTCGGCCCACCGCAGGAGCTTCAGGTCGTCCTCCGGCGGGTGGTCGCGGAGCCATTCGATGAAGTGGTAGTCCTCGATCCCGGCCCTGCGCTGCGGGCTCCAGAACTCGGTCGTCCACGAGAAGACGCCCATGTGGTCGTAGAGCCAGTCGTGGGCCGAGCCCTTGATCGACGTCTTCGGGTCGTACTTGAAGTCGTGGTGGACGGAGACCGCCGGATAGCCGGTGATCCGCGTCGCCTCCTCGCCGATCTGCTTGTAGGCGCGCAGGTCGCCGGTCGGGAAGTGGTCGTCCGCGTAGGACGCATACGGGCGCAGGTGGACGCCGCTGAAGGTGTGGTAGGCGATGTGACCCGTGATGTTCGGGCGCTCGACGACCGCCTCCACCATCGCGCGGATCTCGGGCTCCGACGTCGGGTACGGGCCGGCGCCGCGGGACGCAGCCTCGGGCTCCCACTCCATCGGGAAGTTCCGGTTCATGTCGAGGCCTGCGACGTTCGGGGCGAGGGTGATCGTCACGCCGTCGTAGTTGCGGATCGCCCCCTCCCAGAGCACGCGGTAGTACTCGCCGCCCTCCTCGACCGGGTCGCGGCGCACGAGCAAACGCGGCTCCTCGGGATGCGGCTTCCAGGCGCCGTTCGGGTCGCGCAGCCGCATCATCAGGATGCGCCCGTCGCCGTCGAGGTCCTCCTCGTGGAGCCCGTCCAGCGGGTCGGCCAGCGGGTACGGCCGCACGCTCGAGCGGACGAAGCGCGGCCGGTCCGCAAGCGCCAGCTCGGCCCCGTCCGGGTTGAGCCGCGGGATGACGTAGAAGGCGCGCGTGTCGAGCGCGCGGGTGACCTGGTCGTCCGTCCCGTGCTCGGCGAGCAGGCGGTGGATCAGGTGCAGCGCGGCGGCACAGCCGGTCACCTCGATCGCGTGGATGTTCGCCTCGATCAGGAACGCCGGCTTCTCGGCTGCCGGGCCGGTCGCCGTGTTCGTCACCGTCGCGAGCCAGATGTCTCGGCCCTCGTACGAGGCGCCGATGCTCTCGACCTGGAGGAGCTCCGGCCGCTCGCCCGCCCACTCCTGCAGCAGCTCGGTCAGCTCCGCGTAGCGGACGAAGTGGTCGTAGGGCGGCGCCCGCACCGCGCCGATCGTACGGGTTGACGCGTTTCGTGTCCCGGCAACCGCGGTACGCTCTGCCGATGATTCGCAAGCTCGCCTGGTCCGCCCTCTACGGCACGCTCGCCGCGCTCGCCACCATGGCGGCCCGGCGCGCCGCATCCGGCATCTGGCGCGTCGCCACCGGCGAGCAGCCGCCGATCAAGAAGAAATGACGCTCCTGACCCGCGGTGACCGGGTCGTGGAGAACGCGGCCGACAAGCTCCAAGGCTGGGCGAACGGTTTCGCGACGCAGGGAGGCGCGAAGGCACGGGTCGCGGAGGAGCTTGCCGAGGACGCCGTCTTCCTGCGCAAGCTGAAGCCGAGCCTGATGAAGGCGCGGTGGCGCGGCGAGGCGCCGACCAACCAGGTGCCGGAGTCCGGTGCCGTCGCGCCGTCGGGGCCGCAGCTCGGGCCGCGGCCGAAGAAGCCGGGCCGCGGCGGGCCGAACCCGTTCATCGTCGTCGGCGCCGCGCTCGTCGTCGGCGTCGCCGTCGCGAAGCTGATCGACTGGAGGGGCCATGCCCACCCCAGAGGCTGAGCACGCACCGACGACCGTCCCGCTCCAGGCGCCGGAGGACGGCAGCCTCGGCGCCGCGGTGAAGGGAATCACCGAGCACGCCAGTGCGCTCGCGCGGCTCGAGGTCGAGCTCGCGCAGTTCGAGATCAAGAAGAGCATCTCCGCGCTCGGCCTCGGCGCCGGGCTCGCAGCCGCGGCGCTGCTCGTCGCGCTCTATGCGGTCGGCTTCCTGTTCGCGACGATCGCCGCCGGGCTGGCGACCTTCCTCGCCGTGTGGCTCTCGCTGCTGATCGTCACGATGTTCCTGGTACTCGTCGTCGGGATCCTCCTCTTCCTGGCGAAGCGCTCGTTCAAGCGCGGCGGAACGCCGGTCCCGAAGCAGGCGATCGCCGAGGCGAAGCAGACGACGGAGGTGCTGAAGAGCTGATGCCCGACACCAACCGCACAGCGGGAGACATCAAGCGCGAGATCGAGCAGGAGCGCAACGAGCTGGCGCGCTCCGTCGAGTCCCTCCGCTCGGAGATCAAGCAAGCGACGGACGTCCGCGCGCACCTGAGCCGCCACCTGCCGATTGCCGCGGGCGTCGCGCTCGGCGCGGGCTTCCTGCTCGCGGGCGGCGTCGGGGCGACGGTGCGGCTCGTCTTCAGGCGGGGCCGCGAAGGCTCGACGAAGGCCCGCTTCGGGCGGTTCGTCGTTGTCGACCGCGACTGACGACGCGCCGGTCGGCCGGCCGCCGACCTCGCCTACGCACCTGTCGCCCCGCGAGTGGTGGGCGGCGCTGCGCGGTGCGGCGAAGACGTTCCTGTCCCACGACGGGATGGGACTCGCGCAGCAGGTCGCGTTCAGCTCGCTGCTCGCATTCATCCCCGCCGTCGTCCTCATCGTCGGGCTGCTGGGGCTCTTCGGCGCGTACGACGACCTGCAACGGCTGCTCGACCCGGTTGCGCCGAAGGCCGTGATCGACGACGATCGACGTTGCCAGGTCGAGCGCCCAGGGCAACGGCGGCTCGGTCGTCGCCGTGGTCATGGGACGGTGCTCGCGGTGTGGGCGGCGAGCGGTGCCACAAACGCGCTCGTGAAGGCGGTCAACCGCGCCTACGGGCGGCAGGAGACGCGGCCGTTCTGGAAGGTCCGGATCGTCGCGATCGTGCTCGTCCTGCTGACCGGCGCGGTCACGGCGGGCGTGTTCGTCCTGATCGTCTTCGGCGGGCCGCTCGGCGATGCGATCGCGCGGCGCGCCGACCTGAGCGGCCAGTTCACGCTGTTCTGGGATCTCGCGCGTTGGCCGATCGCGTTCCTGGCGATCCTGCTCTTCTACGCGTTCGTCTATTACCTCGCGCCCGACACCACGCCGCGGAACTGGAAGTGGGTGTCGCCAGGGTCGATCGTCGGCGGACTGATGTGGGTGGCGCTGTCGGGGCTCTTCGCCCTCTACACGAGCTACTCGAGCTCCTACGACCGGACGTACGGCTCGCTGGCCGGCGCGATCATCCTGCTGCTCTGGCTCCAGTACTCCGCCGTGGCGCTGCTGCTCGGCGCCGAGCTGAACGCGCAGCTCGAGCGGCAGGCGGACATCCGCGCGGCGGGCGGCGAGGACGCTGGCCTGATCAGGCCCGTGCGCCGCGTCAGCTCGTCTTGAGCGTGCCCTTGAGGCTCCGGCGCGCGTCCGACCAGTACTTGTAGGTGCTGGCCGCCTTCAGCGTCACGGCCCAGGAGGCGGAGCCGACGAACGCCTTGCCGGTCTTCTTGTTGACGCCGGGGCCGCTCAGGTGGAACGAGTCCGTCTTCGACTTGTCCTTCACCGTCACGACGTACTTGCCGCCGGCGACCTTCGCCGTCTTCTTCCCGGCGGCCGTGCCGAGCGAGATCGCCTTGCCCGGTCCGACAGTGGCGAAGAGCTTGGCCGGCGGGGTCGCCGTCGGCACGTTGCCGACCGTGAACTTGCCCTTCATCGTGCTGAGGTGGACGTCGCAGACGTAGTTGTACGTGCCGTCCTTGAACGTGACCGTCCACGTCTTCTGCGTGATCTCTTCGGGCGTCGTGAACTCGTCGACGCCGAGCCCGAAGAGGTGGAAGTTGTGCTCGGTCGTCTTGTCGTCCACCTGGACGGTGTACGTGCCCGGGTCGAGGTGCTGAACGGGCTGGCCGTTCAGCGTCAGCGAGATCTGGAAGCCCGGCCCGACCGTGCCGATCAGGGTCTCCCCTACACCCTGACCGGCCGGCGCGAGCGCAGCCGCCGCCCCGACGGCGACCGCAGCGGTGGCGATGAGGAGGAAGAGACGTCTGCGCACCGGCCACCTATACGGGGCCGCGCTCGGACCGGATTTCGTGGATGCGTCAGGCACGAAGCTCGGCACCGTAGCGGCGACTCAGCTCGTCGACGATTCGCTGCCTGAGCTGCGCCGCATCCTCGTCCGAGAGCGTGCGCTCCGGCGACTGGAACTCGACCGCGAAGGCGATCGACTTGCGGCCTTCGCCGACCTGCGGGCCGCGGTACACGTCGAAGGCGCGCATCTCCCGCAGCTCCGGGCCGGCCGCCTCGCGGGCCGCCTCGACGAGCGCCGCGGCCGGCACGTCCTCGTCGACGACGAACGCGAGATCCTGCTTGACGGCCGGGAACGTGATGACGTCCTCGTACTCGGGCGCCTCGCCCGCGCCGGCGACGAGCGTGGCGAGGTCGAGCTCGAAGGCGCCCCACGTGCCCTCGAGCAGCGCCGGATGCAGCTCCCCGACGACGCCGGCCTCCGTGCGGGCCGTCTTGCCCGGGTGGAGCAGGTCGTGCTCTCCCGGCTCGAACCCCGGCTCCTTGCGAAGCGCGCGGTAGACCGCCTCGACGATCCCCTTCGCGCGCGCGAACCCGCCGTCCACGACCGCGGCGACGTGGGTCTCCTCGTGCGGGAGCTCGCCGCCGCGCGGGAGATAGATGTGCGCGATCTCCCACAGGCCGATGTCGCGGTTGCCCGCATCGACGTTGCGGCGCACGCTGTCCAGGAGCGAGGGCAGCAGGCGGAGGCGCAGGGCCGTCTGCTCCTCGCTCATCGGCTCGGGCAGGTGCTCGCCGTCCGGCTCCCAGTCGGCGGGGACGAGCGACGGCGTGTACGCCTCACTGAGCCCCGCACCGGTGAGCACGTCCTCGACGAGCCGCTGGAGCGCCTGCTCGCGCGTGAGCCGGCCCGTCATGTGGCGGCGGAGCGGCAGCGTCTCGGGCAGGTCGGAGAGCACGAAGCGCGCGACCTCCTCGACCACGTCGATCTCGCGCGTCACGTCGCGGGCGCGCCAGGTCGGGACGACGACGTCGCCGCCGGAGCGGTCGAAGCCGAGCCGGCCGAGCAGCGCGTACTGCCGCTCCTCGGGCTCCTCGAGGCCGACGACCGCCGTCGTCCGCTCGGGGCGGAAGCGCACGACGGGGCGCTCGGGCAGCGGGCCGTGCTCGTCGCGGTCGCCCACCCAGCGCGCGCCGGCGAGCTCGACGATCAGCTCGGTGGCGAGCGCGGCCGCCTGCGGCGCCAGGTGCGGGTCGACGCCCTTCTCCCAGCGGTTCGAGCCTTCCGTGCGGAGCTTCAGGCGCTCGGACGACTCGAGCAGCGAGACGGGCTCGAAGTTGGCCGCCTCGAGCAGCACCTCGGTCGTCTGCTCGGTGACCTCCGTCTCCTCGCCGCCCATGATCCCGGCGATCGCGACGGCACGCTCGGCGTCGGCGATCAGCAGGTCGCGCGGGTCGAGCTCGCGGTCGACGCCGTCGAGCGTCCGCATCCGCTCGCCCGGCCCGGCGCGGCGGACGACGATGCGGCCGCCGCGGAGCGTCGTGAAGTCGAACGCGTGCAGCGGGTTGCCGAGCGCGAGCATCACGTAGTTCGTCACGTCGACGACGTTGGAGATCGGGCGCATTCCGGCGGCGGTCAGGCGCGTGCGCAGCCAGGCCGGCGACGGCCCGATCGAGACGTCGCGGAAGAGCCGACCGATGTAGCGCGGGCAGCCCTCGAGGTCCTCGATCGTGATCTCGACGGGCTCGTCGCCGGCCCGCTCGGGGTCGTTTCCCGGCGGAGGGGCGAGCTCCGTGTCGAAGATCGCCGCCACGTCACGGGCGAGCCCGTAGATCGAGAGCAGGTCGGCGCGGTTGCCGGTCGACTCGACCTCGAGCACCGTCTCGGCGACCGGCAGCACGTCCGCGAGCGGCGCGCCCGGCTCGCCCTCGGCGAGCAGCAGGATGCCGCTGTGGTCCTCGCCGAGCTCGAGCTCGGTCTCGGAGAGAATCATCCCGTCGGAGACGGTGCCGCGGAGCTTGGCTTGCTCGAGCTTGCGCCCGTCGGGCAGCACCGCGCCGGGGAGCGCGACGGCAACGGTCGCGCCGGCGCCGAAGTTCCACGCGCCGCAGACGATCTGGCGCGGCTCGGGGTCGCCCACGTCCACAGAGCAGAGCTGCAGCCGGTCGGCATTCGGGTGCTTCCCTGCCTCGAGCACGCGGCCGACACGGAAGAGCCCGAGGTTGCCGTTCGTGTCCGGGATCCCGCGGTGCTCGATGCCCTTGACCTCGGCCGAAGCGACCGAGAGCCGGTCGGCGAACTCGGCAAGCGGCACGTCGACCAAGACGTACTCGCGCAGCCAAGAGAGCGGCACCCTCATGGTCGGGCCGCCGTTCTTGCAAGTAACACTTTGTTACAAGGCGGTTTGGGCATGGCGCGGCGCGGCGCTCGGCCAAGTAACAGACTGTTACTTGGCTGGTTCTGGTTCTGGTTCGGGCTCATCAGAACTGCTCCAGGACGCGGAGGTCGTTCTCCCAGAGCAGGCGGATGTCCGGGAGGTTGTGGCGGAGCTGCGCGACGCGCTCGAGGCCGCAGCCGAAGGCGAAGCCGCTCCACTCCTCCGGGTCGACGCCGCCGTTTTCCAGCACGGCCGGGTCGACCATGCCCGCGCCGCCCATCTCGAGCCACCCCGACTGCTTGCAGACACGGCAGCCGGCGCCGCCGCAGATGCCGCAGGAGACGTCCGGCTCGATCGAGGGCTCGGTGAACGGGAAGTAGTGCGTGCGGAAGCGGACGCGGCGCTCCTCGCCGTAGAGCGCGCGCATCACGTGCAGCAGCGTCCCTTTGAGGTCGGCGAGCGTCAGGCCCCTGTCGATTGCGAGCCCCTCGAACTGATGGAAGATCGGGTAGTGGGTCGCATCGATGGTGTCGCGGCGGTAGCAGCGGCCGATCGAGACCATGTAGAGCGGCGGCTCGTGCTCCTCCATCTCGCGGATCTGCGACGGTGACGTCTCGGTTCGCAGCACTCCGCCGCCGTCGAGGAAGAGCGTCGCGCGCGGCGATCGCGCCGCGTGCCAGGGCGGGAACTCGAGCTTGTCGAAGTTGTACTCGACGGTCTCGAGCTCGTTGTCGTAGCGCACGTGGTAGCCGAGGCCGAGGAACGCGTCCTCGACGATTCGCCGCACCTGCGTGATCGGGTGCAGCTGGCCGCGCCGGACCTGCTCGCCGGGAAGCGTGACGTCGACGCGCTCCTGCGTGAGGCGGCGCTCGAGCTCCGCGCGGTCGAGGTCGGCCTCGCGCGCTGCGAACGCGCCCTCGAGCCGCTCGCGCGCGGCGTTGAGTGCCATCCCGCTCTCGCGGTCGCGCACCTGGCGCAGGGCGAGCTTCAGGTCGCTCTTGCGTCCCAGGTAGCGGACGCGGGCATCCTCCAGCTCGGCGGCCGTCGTCGCGGCGTCGACCGCCGCGGTCGCCTCGCGCTCGATCGCCTCGACGTCCACGCGGGCGACTGTAGACGGCTCCTCGGTGCTCATGGGTCTCCTCTCGTCGGGTGCGGGCGGACGGCTGTCGCCCCGGGCCCGGTCGGAGGGCGGCGCTACGCGGCCGCGTCCCCGGACCGAGGCCGGGGCCGCAGAAACAGGAGACCTGCGCGTGTGGGCGCCACGCACCCACGATAGCGGCGGCCGCGTGCGGCGACAATCGCGCGGTGGCGAGCGTCTACGACCCGATCGCGCACTTCTTCGACGCGTGGAGCCGCAGCGTGACCGAGGACGTGCCGTTCTACGTGCGCGAGGCGCTCGCGAGCGGCGGTGGGCCCGTGGTGGAGCTCGGCGTCGGCACCGGGCGCATCGCCGTCCCGATCGCCCGGCGCGGGATCCGCGTGATCGGCGTCGACGACTCGCCGGAGATGCTGCGCGTCTGCCGCGCGCGGGCGCGCGTCGCGGACGTGAGCGAGCTGGTCGACCTGCGCGAGGGCGACCTGCGCAGCCCGCCCGTTCCGGAGCGGGTCCCGCTCGTCCTCGTCCCCTTCCGCGCCTACCTGCACCTGCGCTCGGACGACGAGCGGCTGCAGGCGCTGGTGGCTGCGCGCGAGCTGCTCGTCCCGGGCGGCCGGCTGATCTTCGACGTGTTCGCGCCGGACGAGGTCGACATCGCCGAGACCCACGGCCGCTGGCTCGAGCGCGAGCCGGGGATCGAGGAGCGCGCCGACTGGGACGACCGGTCGCGAAGGTTCACGCTGCGCGTGCGGAGCGAAGACGGCGAGACGGCGATGGAGCTCGCGTGGGTGTCGCCGGACGAGTGGCGCACGCTGCTCGAGGCCGCGGGCTTCGAGGTGCTCGGCCACTTCGGCTGGTTCGACCGCCGCCCCTACCGCGGTGGCGAGGACTCGGTCTGGGTCGCGCGGCGCCCGCTGTGATTCGCGCGACGCTCGCGTGACACTCTCGTCACCACGCCTGGCACCGGTCCGACGCGGCGCGCCGCGCTCAACCCGCCTGAGCTAGAGCGTCCCCGGCCGCCTGTCACAAAGCCGGCACGAGGCGCCGCCTCTCTCATGCGTGCCTGGCACCGTCCGTTTAAAGTCGCGGACATGGTCTGGATCATCGTCGCGATCGTCGTCGTCCTGGCGCTGATCGTCGTCTACCTCTACAACAAGCTCGTCCGGCTCCGGAACCGCACGGAGAACGCATGGGCACAGGTGGACGTGCAGCTGCGCCGCCGGTACGACCTGATCCCGAACCTCGTCGAGACGGTCAAGGGCTACGCGGCGCACGAGCAGGGGACCTTCGAGGAGGTCACCAAGGCGCGCACGGCGGCCCAGCAGGCCCAGGGCGTCGCGCAGCAGGCGCAGGCGGAGAACGCGCTGACCGCCGCGATCGGCCGGCTCTTCGCCGTCGCAGAGGCGTACCCGCAGCTGCGCGCGACCGAGAACTTCCAGCAGCTCCAGGAACAGCTCGCCGAGACGGAGACGAAGATCGCGGTGTCGCGCCAGGTCTACAACGACACCGTGCTCACCTACGACAACGCCATCCAGTCGGTGCCGACGAACCTGCTCGCCGGGATCTTCGGCTTCGACTCGAAGCCGTACTTCGAGATCGACGAGCCGGCCGCGCGCGAAGCGCCGCGAGTCTCATTCGCACCAACCGACGAACCCGCGCAGCCGTGAGCTCTCGTGCCAGGCGTCAGCCTGGCACGTACATGGCGCGCAGGCTCGCTCTCCTTGCAATCGTCCTGGCGGCGCTGGCCGCCGCGCCCGCTGCCGCGGCCAAGTCCTTCACGCTGCCCGAGGCGAGCGTCGACGTCACGGTCGCGCCGAACGGCGCACTGCGGATCGTCGAACACATCACCTACTCGTTCGACGGCTCCTTCAGCGGCGGCTACCGCGAGATCCCGCTGCGCACGGGCGAGTCGCTGGACTCGATCTCGGTGTCGGAGAACGGCCGCGCCTACCGGCCCGGTGCCTCCGCCGAGCTCGGCAGCGCCGGCTCGCCGGACACGTTCGGGGTCGACCGCAACGGCTCGCGCGTCCGCATCGTCTGGCATTACCAGGCGCTCAGCGAGCCACGCACCTTCACGGTCGCATACCGCCTGCGCGGGCTGGCGGTGGCGCACGACGACGTCGTCGACGTCAACCTCCAGGTCTGGGGCGACGAGTGGAAGGTCGCGCTGAACAAGCTCCAGGCGACCATGGCCCTCCCCGGCGTCGCGACCGGGCCGCGCTACAGGGTCTGGGGCCATCCCTACTGGGTGCACGGCGATGTCGCGCGGCTGCCGCGTCAGGCGGTCCTCCGCGCGCTCGACGTCCCGGCCGGCCAGTTCGTGGAGCTCCGCGTCGTCTTCCCGCGCCGCCTGCTGACCTCGACCGCGGGCGCCAGGGTCGAGCCCGGCAACGCCTTCGCCGGCATCGTCCGCGAGGAGGCCGCCGACGCGGCCGCCGTCCAGCACGACCAGGACAAGATCGACGACGCAAAGAACCACATCGGCCGCACGCTGCTGATCCTGCTGCTCCTCGCCCTCGGGCCCGCGCTCGCCGTCGTCGCGGTGACGTACGGCGTCTACGGGCGAGAGCCGCGAACCGGCTACGACCGCGAGTACGAGCAGGAGCCGCCGACCGAGACCGCGCCCGCGCTCGTGCCGGCGCTCATGCGCGAGGGCACCGAGGTCGGCGCCACCGAGTTCACGGCGACGCTCTTCGACCTGATCCGCCGCGACGTCTATACGGCGAAGCCCGTCACGACCGAGAAGAAGACCTGGGGCGGCCTGCGCACGCAGGACATCGCCGACCTCGAGCTGACACGCGGCCAGGGCAACCATCTGGAGGCCTGGGAGCGCCCGGTCGAGCGGGTCGTCGACGGCGTCCTCGACGGCGCGTCCGAGCGGCTCTCGAAGTTCCGCGACAAGCTCGAGGACGACCGGGCGACGAACGCGAAGCGCTTCAAGGAGTTCAAGGAGGACGTCGCGTCGGCGATCAAGAAGCGGCGCTGGTACGCCGACGGCTGGCTGCCGCTCGTCCTCGGGATCCTCGGGTTCGCCCTCGTGGGCCTGATCCTGTTCCTCGTCGCGTACAACGGCTGGCGGCCGGTCGTCCCGCGCTGGCACGACGTCGTCGTCGCCGCGTTGAGCATCTGCGCGCTCGTCAACGCGGGCGTCCTGTTCGTGGCGATGTTCGCCGGCCGGCTCTGGCGCCGCCGCACGAAGGACGCGCAGCTCGAGGCGCAGCGCTGGAGCGCCTTCCGCCGCTACCTCCAGGACTTCCCGCGCCTGAAGGACGCGCCGCCCGCGACGCTCGAGCTCTGGGAGCGCTACCTCGTGTACGGCATCGCCTTCGGGATCGCGGAGCGCGTGCTCCAGAACGCCCAGCTCCACATGCCCGAGGAGCTGCACCAGGCGAGCTCGATCTACTGGATCAGCCCCACGGGCGACCTCGGCGGCGGGCCGACCGCGCTCGGCATCTCCGACCTCAGCTCCGGCTTCGGCGAGGCGCTCTCCCCGCCCGGCAGCGGCTCGGGCGGTGGAGGCGGCGGCTTCTCCGGTGGAGGCGGCGGAGGCGGTGGCGGCGGTGGCGGCGGCGCGTGGTGACGCGGCCGGGGCGGCCGTCTTGCGACCGTCAGCCCGGTCCGCGCATCATGAAGACGTGGATGGAGCGTGGGATCGCGAAGACGTGACGACGCTGTTGATCATGGTCGCGGACATCAACGTGAACATGCGCGCAGCCAGGGAACTGCTGGAGGAGGACGATGGGCAAGACCCAGAAGATGACGCCTGAGGAACGCGAGCGTCAGCTCGCGAACCAGCGGCGCGCGGAAGCGCTGATCGAGCGGCGGCTCGCCGAGGAGCGCGAGCGCCCACGCGAGAAGCAGCCGCCTGCGCCGAAGAGCTAGAGCACCTCGATCGTGTCGCCGGCGGCGACGTGACCGCTCTCGAGCACGCGGGCGAGCATCCCGCGCTTGCCGTCCAGCTCGGCCTGGAGGCCCGGCCGGATCGCCTCCATCCGTTCGCACGGGTCGCACACCATCGTGATCTCGAACAGCGCGCCGCCGACCCGCACCTGCTGGCCGATCGGCCACTCATGGACGTCCGCGCCCTCCACGGTGAAGTTCTCGCGAATGCGGCCGGGCTCGAGACCGAGCGCATCCAGGTGCTCGCGGGATGCGAACAGCACCTCGCGCTTGGTGCCGGGCCGGGCGTGGGCACAACCCTCGAGCCCGTGCCCCGCGATCGCTTGCGCGCGGTCACGCGCGTCCATGCGCCCGCTGTTCTTCGCCGGTGAGACCCACACGTTGCCGACCGTCGCCACCGTCTGACCTTAGCCGCCGGCCCGGCGCGCCCATTCGTACAGCGCGATCGACCCTGCCATCGCCACGTTGAGCGACTCGGCCTCGCCCGCTTGCGGGATCGTCGCGACCGCGTCGCATGAGGACACGACATCCTCCGGCAGCCCGTCTCGCTCGGCGCCGAGCACGATCGTGCCCTCGGTTGGAAGGCCCACCTCGCCGAGCGGGGTGCCGCCGCGCGTCGCCAGCGCCGTCCATGGCCGCGGCGCCGCGTCGAACGCCACGACCGCGATGCGGAAGACCGCCCCCGCGGCTGCCCGGAGCGCCTTCGGCCCGGTCGGGTCGGCGCAGCCCGCCGACAGCGCGACGAAGCCGGCACCGAAGGCATCGGCCGCGCGCAGCAGCGTGCCCACGTTCCCCGGGTCGGCCACGCGCCAGAGCGCAAGGCCACCACCCGCAGCCTCGTGAGGCAGATCGTCCCGCCGGAACACGGCGAGGACGCGTGCGTGGTGCCCGAGCGACGAGATCCCGGCGAGCAGCGGCGACGCCACCTCTTCCGCCTCCGGAAGCCGGTCGACCAGCCCGGGCCGCTCGGCGTCGACGAGCGCGTGCACGGGCTCCGCGCCCGCGTCGAGGGCTGCCGCCACGAGATCCTCGCCCTCGCAGACGAAGAGCCCGAGCCGCTCGCGCTGCCGCCGCGAGGCGAGCCGCCGGACGAGCTTGACCCGCGGGTTCGCGGCCGACGTGATCACCCGCGCCACTCCAGCCACTGGCCGTGGTAGCCCATGCTCGCGACCAGCCGCGCGGCCGGCTCCTCGGGCCGTCTAGCCTCGAGCTCCCACCCGCCCTCGAGCGCCAGCTCCTCCTCGGAGTGCCGGCGCGTCGAGAGCCAGGCGACCGGCGGTTCGGCCGCGTCGACGACTCGGCGGAGCGCCGCGTAGCGATCCGCCTCCAGGTAGACGGTCGACACCGTCTGGAACACGACGGTGAGCGCGGCGGGATCGCGATCGGCGAGCAGCGACGGCAGCAGGTCGACGTAGTCGCCGGCGACGATCTGGGGCGGGTCTGCCGCGGCGATCGCCAGCGCCTCTCGGAGTCGGCGCAGGCGCTCCGGCTGGTCGGCCCACACGAAGCACTCGAGCAGCCGCGCATCCTGCTCGCTCGCCGGATCGAGCGGGTGCAGGTCGATCCCGCGCCGCCGCACGATCCTCGGCGCACGGCCGAGCAGCCCGGCCGGGACGGGAGCCCGCTCCTCGCCTGCGAGCACGAGCGGCCCGTTCCCCCACGAGCCCGCGCCGTACTCGTAGCGGTAGCGGTCCCAGACGAGGTTCAGCCCGGCGCTCGCCCCGAGCTCGATCAGCTCGAGGGGCCGCTCGTCGCCGAGCGAGAGGAACGCGGGGAGCAGCGCCCAGCAGCGCTGGACCTCGTTCGTCTGCACCGCCTGCTCGGCGAGAAAGCGCGCGAGCCAGTCACGCTGGTCCGCGAGCGCCGAGCGGACATCGTCCCACGCCCAACCCGGCATTCGCCCGTCGAGCACGAGGTGGTGCAGCCCGCCGAGCAGCCGGACCGGCAGGTCCCACCGCTCGTCGGGCGCGACCTCGCGGACGAGCGGCTCGGTCGCGAGGCGTCGACACAGGTCACCGTAGAGCTGTGAGCCCGTTCGCTCGCAGGCCTCCGCCTGATTGAGAAAGCGCTCGGCGAGCGTCTGGCTCAGGCGGCGTCCGCGGTGAGCGCCGACTTGGCCTGCTCGGCGATGCCCGCGAACGCGGACGGATCGCTCACGGCGAGGTCGGAGAGCACCTTGCGGTCGAGCTCGATCCCCGCCTTCTTGCACCCGGCGACGAACTGGTTGTACGAGAGCCCGTTCTGGCGCGCCGCCGCGTTGATGCGGATGATCCACAGGCGCCGGAACGTGCGCTTGCGCGCCTTGCGGTCGCGGTAGGCGTAGACGAGCGAGCGCTCGACCTGCTCCTTCGCGAACTTGTAGCTCGAGTTGCGGCGGCCGAAGTACCCCTTCGCCTCGCCGAGCACCTTGCGGCGCTTCTTGCGCGCGTGGACGGATCGCTTCACGCGGGGCATTACTTGGTCCTCCGGAAGCCGCCGAGCAGCCGCTTGACCTCGCGGGTGTCGTCCTCGTTCACCTCGTAGGTCTTGCGGAAGCCGCGCTTACGCTTCTGCGACTTCTTCTCCAGATAGTGACTCTTCATTGCGTGCCGCCGCAGCAAGCGGCCGCTCGCCGTCACCTTGAACTTCTTCTTCGCTCCGCTGTGTGTCTTCATTTTGGGCATCTTTGGAAACTCCCGCGTTCTTGGTGGGGCCGATGAGCATCGTCATGTTGCGACCGTCCTGCAGCGGCGGCTGTTCGACGACGCCGATCTCCTTGACGTCCTCGGCGAGCCGCATCAGCAGGTCGCGGCCCCGCTCCGGGTGGTACTGCTCGCGTCCCCGGAACATGATCGTGACCTTGACCTTCGCCCGCTGGTTCAGGAAGCGGACGACATGGCCTTTCTTGGTCTCGTAGTCGTGAATGCCGATCTTCGGCCTGAGCTTGATCTCCTTGACGTGAACCTGGATCTGGTGCTTCCGCGCGAGCTTTGCCTTCTGCTCCAGCTCGTACCGGTACTTCCCGTAGTCCATGACGCGGGCGACGGGCGGGTCGGCTGCTGCCGCCACCTCGACGAGATCGAGGCCCTTGCCGTCGGCGTACTTCTGCGCCTCGGCGGTGGGCGTGATTCCGATCTGCCCGCCGTCCTCGTCGACGAGCCGGACGTTGGGCACCCGGATCGCCTCGTTGACGCGAACCTGGGGTTGCGGCGGCCGGACTTCGACTCGCGGGCCTCTGCGCGGTCTCAAATGCGTGTCACCTAGTTACGAATCCTCTCTCGAAACGACAAAGCCGCTGCAGGCAGCGGCTCGACCCTCAACCGACTCGGTTGAACCTCCGCGTGGCCGTAGCCCGGGAGGTGAGGAACGGGTCCGCTCCTGCTTGGCAGGCCCTGAGGGTAGCTGATCAGGCGACCGCGTCCAACTTGCTGAGCTGACCCAGGAACTCGGCGAGGCTCGGGGTCGCCTGGTCGCCGCCGCGCTCGCGGACCGAGAGGCGCTCCTCGGACTCCTTGTCGCCCCAGACGACGGTGAACGGGACCTTCTCGAGCTCGGCGTCGCGGATGCGCCTGCCGACCGTCTCGTCGCGCTCGTCGACCTCGACGCGGTAGCCGGCCTCGACGAGTCGCGCCCGCAGTTGCTCGGCGGCCTCGCGGTGGCCCTCGCCGACCGGGACGATGCGCACCTGGACGGGCGCCAGCCAGAACGGGAACGCGCCGCCGTAGTGCTCGATGAGGATGCCGATGAAGCGCTCGAAGGTGCCGAACAGGGCGCGGTGGATGACGACCGGCGTGTGCTCGTGGTTGTCGGCGCCCATGTACGTGAGCCCGAAGCGCTTCGGCATCTGGCGGTCGGCCTGGATCGTCCCCATCTGCCAGGAGCGGCCGAGCGAGTCGGTCATGTGGAGGTCGATCTTCGGCGCGTAAAACGTGCCCTCGCCCTCGCCGATCACGTAGTCGAGCCCGTGGCGCTCGAGCGCGTCCCGGAGGATGCCCTCGGCCTGGTCCCATTCCTCGTCCGTGCCCAACCGCTGCTCGGGGCGCGTCGACAGCTCGGCGTGCGGCACGAGGTCGAACCTGGCGTACAGGTCCTTGGCGAACTCGATGCAGCCGTCGATCTCGGCCGGCACCTGCTCCTCGGTGCAGAAGATGTGCGCGTCGTCCTGGACGAACTGGCGGACACGGAGGAGGCCGTGGAGCACGCCTGCGAGCTCGTTGCGATGGAGGACCCCGCGCTCGGCGTACCGGACCGGCAGCTCGCGGTAGCTCCTCAGCCGCTCGCCGAACAGCAGCATGTGCCCCGGGCAGTTCATCGGCTTGAGGCCGGCGTGCGGATCGGCGTCGTCGGTGGTGACGACCAGGAACATGTTGTCGCGGAACTTCTCCCAGTGGCCGCTCGTCTCCCAGACCGACTTGTCGTAGATGACGGGTGTCCTCGCCTCGCTGTAGCCGCGGCGGTGGTTCTCGCGGCGCGTCAGGGCCTCGAGCTCGTTCCAGATCGCGACGCCTTTCGGATGCCAGAACGGCGAGCCGGGGGACTGCTCGGACAGGTGGAACAGGTCGAGCTGCGGGCCGAGCCGCCGGTGGTCGCGCTTACGCGCCTCCTCGAGCTGCTCGAGATATGCGTCGAGGTCGGCCTGCGAGTAGAAGGCCGTGCCGTAGATCCGGGTGAGCTGCTTGTTCTTCTCGTCGCCGCGCCAGTACGCGCCGGCGAGGCTTGTGAGCTTGACCGCCTTGATCGGCGCGGAGTTCTGCAGGTGCGGCCCGCGGCAGAGGTCCGTGAAGTCGCCCTGCGTGTACAGCGAGATGTCGCCCTCGGCGGTGTCGACGAGCTCGACCTTGTACGGCTCGCCCTCCTGCTCGAAGCGGCGGCGCGCCTCGTCAGCCGTGATCTCTTCGCGCGCCCAGCTGCGGCCCTCGTCCAGCTCGCGGCGCAGCTCGTCCTCGATGCGCTCGAGCGCGTCCTCTCCGATCGGCTCCGGGAACTCGAAGTCGTAGTAGAAGCCGTTCTCGATCGGCGGGCCGATCGCGATCTTCACGCCCGGGTACAGGCGCCGCACGGCCTCGGCCAGCAGGTGCGCGGTCGAGTGGCGCAGCACGTAGAGCGCGTCGGGATCCTGCGCGTCGCGCGTGGTGAGAATCTGGATCCGCTCGCCGTCGGCGAGCGGCGCGCGGACGTCCTGCACCCGGCCGTCCATGCGCACGAGCACGGCCTGCTCGGCCAGCTTCGGCCCGATCGCGCGCGCGGCATCGAGGCCGGACGAGCCGTCCGGAAGTTCCAGTTCGGAGGAGTCGGGCAGGATCACTCGCATGACGGACCAGGAGGATACGCAGGCCACCGAGCCTGCAAGCCCGGAGCGCGCCGGCGACATCGCCACCGCGACGGGCCGCGAGGACGACCGCAACGAGCAGGCTGACGGCTCACCGGCGCCAGACCCGACGGAGACCGACGGCGACGCCGAGGACGTGCCCGGAGCCGACTAGCGGCCTGCCCAGGCAGAAAGCCGAAGGGCCCACCGGACTACCACAGTCCGGCGGGCCCTTCTTCAGCTGTCGAGAATGGGCGTTCTGACAGGAGTTATCTCGCCGTCAGGTTGTCAACTCCCATCCCCCGAACGGGGGATCCTTGCCAGGATTCTCTCAGCCGCCTCACAGGAAGCCGTGACCTAGTTGGGCCAGGGGAACTCGGCGGCGATGGACGCAATAAGGGCGCAGGCCAGCAGCAGCGCTGAAATTCGCTTTTTCACGGGACCGTCCTTTCACTGGTACAGGGGGGTTGGTCGGTCCCGGGCCCGGGGCGGCGCGTAGTATAAAACTCAGAGTCTCGTGCCGCGACGAAAGTCAACCCATGTCGACGATCCGGTTGCCGTAGGCGAGCGCCTGCGCGCCGCGCGCGAGCGCGCCGGCCTCACGCAGCGTGACCTCGCGTTCCCGGGCTGCTCGCCGGCGTACATCTCGCGGATCGAGTCGGGCGACCGCATTCCGTCGCTCCAGCTACTCCGCGAGCTTGGCCGCCGCCTCGGCGTCAGTGAGGACTACCTCGCCACCGGCGAGAACCGGGCGGCTCCCGACGATCCACGCCTCCTCGACGCCGAGCTTGCTTTGCGGCTCGGCGAAGCCGACGACGCGGAGCGACTCTACGACGAGGTGCTCGCGTCGCCATGGAGCAACGAGGACTACGGTCGTGCGCTGGCGGGGCTGGGCGAGCTCGTCCTACCAGCGAGGCAACCCGCGCGAGGCGATCACTGCGATCGAGCGCGCACTGCAGGTCTGGTCCGCCACGGCCGCCGACCGGGCATCGCTTGCCGAGACGCTCGGACGCGCCAAGGCGATGGTCGGCCACTACGACGAGTCCATCGCAATCTTCCGCGACTGCCTGCAGGCCGCGGAGGAGCGGAAGGACTCGATCGGCCAGCTGCGCTTCGCAGTCCTGCTCGCGAACGCGCTGATCGACCGCGGCGACTTCGCGAACGCCACCGATGTTCTGTCATCCAAGGTCGCGGCGTCGGAGAGCGCCCGCGACCCGCTGCTTCGCGCACGCCTGTACTGGTCGCAGTCGCGCCTCTACGGCATGCAGAACGACCATGCCCAGGCAGCCCGCTACGCGCGCCGCGCCCTGGAGATCGTCGAACTCGCCGAGGACGACTACTACACCGCGCGGGCCCACGAGATGATGGCCCACGTCGAGATCGACCGCGACAACCCTGAGGAGGCCCTGCGCCTCCTCGATCGCGCCTGGCCCCTTCTCGAGCGGACGGCGCACCCCGCCGACAAGGCCGGGTTCCGGCTCGAGCGCGCCCGCGCGCTGGCCGCCCTCGGCCGCGCGGATGAGGCGGGCGCGATCGCGATGGAGGTATCGGCGTTGCTCGCCGACGCGAAGCCCCGCGAGGCAGGCCGCAGCTACGTGCTGCTCGGCGACATCTACGCGGCGACCGGCCAGCCGGAACGCGCGCGGGAGCTCTACGAGCTCGGCATCGAGAAGCTGCAGGCGAACCCCGACCGCTACCTGGTCGAGGGCTATTCGAAGCTCGCGTCACTGCTCGAGGGCGAGGGCGACGCGGACGCCGCGCTCGCGGTGTTGAAGCGGGCGATGGACGTCCGCGCCTCCGGCGTCGTCGACTGACTCCCTCCGGTTCCCGCCGCTTGTAGTTCGACGGGCTCTCGCGTACCCTCCGCCGGCTACACGACCGAGGACAGGGGATGAACGGAGCACGCAGAGCACGCAGACGGGGCGGCCCGGGACGGGTTGCGCTCGCGCTCGCGCTGCTGCTGGCGATCGCGGCGCCGCTCGCCGGTGCGGCAGACCAGCCGGTGATGTTCGGCGACACGCTCCCGCTGAACGGCCAGGTCCCGAGCGGCCGGGCGGGCCGGAACGTCGACATTCTCGCGCGCGAGTACGGGCAGAAGGGCTTCGGCCGGATCGCCTCGGTGACCACGAAGGCAGGCGGCCGCTGGAGCTACGTCGCGCGCCCGCGGATCCTCACGACCTACGTGGCGACCACGACGGGCTCGCTCACCTCGCAGATCGACGTCCACGTATCGCCACGGCTCGACCTCGACCTGCACCGCGGGATCCTCTCCGTGTCGGCGAAGACGCTCAACACCCTGCGCAACCACTACGTGCTCGTGCAGATGCGGCGCAAGGGTGGCACGTGGCACGGCGTCCGCAAGGTCGTGCTCGGCCGCGGGGCACGCGCCAGCATCCCGTTCCAGGCGCCGCAGGGACGCAGCCAGATCCGGCTCTTCATGCCGGCGAGCCAGGCGGGCAAGGGCTACGACGGCGGCTTCAGCGGCATCCTCGTGTTCCGCAACACCGCGTAGCCTCCGAGGCGTGACGCTTCCACCAGTCCTCGGCGACCTGCCCCTCGCGATCGACGGCTACAGCCTTGAGCGGCTCGAGCTGGCGGTGTCGAGCGAGTTCACGCGCGTGACGACGGTCGTCCACCTGCAGGGCGGCGGTGAGGAGGGTGTCGGCGAGGACGTCACCTACGACGCAGGCGACCAGCAGGCGCTCCAGGACGCCGGCGCGTCGCACGACCTGACCGGGCCGCGGACGCTCGGCGACTTCTGCGAGCTCGCCGCCGGCCTCGATCTCTTCCCAGCCCCGCCGAAGTTCCCGGCCTACCGGCTGTACCGGCGCTGGGCATTCGAGAGCGCAGCCCTCGATCTCGCGCTCCGACAGGCGGGAGTCTCACTCGCCGAGCGGCTCGGGCTCGACGCGCAGCCGGTTCGGTTCGTCGTGTCGATGCGCCTCGGAGAGCCGGCCACGATCGAGCCCGCGCGCAAGCGGCTGGAGCAGTACCCGTGGCTCGAGTTCAAGCTCGACGCGACGAGCTCGTGGACGGACGAGCTCGTGGCCGAGCTGGCCGCGACGGGCGCCGTCGAGTCGATCGACCTCAAGGGCCGCTACTCCGGCACCGTGGTCGACCAGCCGCCCGACGCCGCGCTCTACCGGCGCATCGTCGAGGGCTTCCCGAACGCATGGATCGAAGACCCCGCCGAGACACCCGAGACCGAGGCGGTGCTCGCCGGGCACTGGGACCGGGTCACGTGGGACGAGCCGATCCACTCGATTGCCGACCTCGAGGCACTGCCGCACAAGCCGCGCGGCGTCAACCTGAAGCCGTCGCGCATCGGCAGCATCGCCGCGCTCATGGAGACCTACGAGTACTGCACCGCGAACGACATCAGCCCCTACGGCGGCGGCCAGTTCGAGCTCGGCCCGGGCCGCGGGCAGATCCAGTACCTCGCCTCGCTGTTCCACGCCGCGGCACCGAACGACGTCGCGCCCGGGCCGTTCAACGAGCCGGAGCTCCGCCCCGGCCTGCCGGCGAGCCCGCTCCCGCCGGAGCTCGCTGTCACCGGCTTTCGCTGGGCGCGTTAAAGCAAGACCCCTGAGCCCAGGGACGACAACCCCCTGAACGGGGGTTTCCGTCGACCGCCGTTTTGGCCGACGGACAGGCTGGATGCTTCGCCCCCGCCCCCGCGTCCTTGTTCTCCTCGCGCTGGCCGCAGCGCTTCTGGTGCCGGCCACCGCGTCGGCCCACGCCGGTGACGCCGTCACGCTCGAGGGAACGCTGGAGTTCACGCACTCCGACAACTTCCAGAAGAAGCAGGCGAACTACTACTACTCGCTGCGCCAGGGCAAGAAGACGACGAAGCTCGACTTCGGCAACTGGCGCAAGAACCTGCGCAACGGCATGAAGCTCCGCGTGCGCGGGCGGCTCGTGCACGGCGGCCTCGCCGTCGAGCACCTGAAGACGCTGCGCCGCTCGCCGGTCCGTGCGCTGGCGTCCGCCACCCCCGGCCCGCGCCGCGTCGCCGTGCTGCTCTTCAACTTCACCAATGACCGCAGCCAGCCGTGGTCGACCGCGTCGGCGTCCAGCACGATGTTCACGTCCGCAGGATCGATCGCCTCCTACTTCCAGGAGGAGTCGTTCGGCGCGACCTCGATGACCGGCGACGTCTTCGGCTGGTACCAGCTGCCGCTGTCGAACAGCGGCTGTGCGATCGACAGCTGGGCCGCGTCCGCCAACCAGATAGCGGCGGCGGCCGGCGTGAACCTCTCGTCCTACCAGCACGTCGTCTACGCCTTCCCGTACGTGATGGGCTGCGGCTGGTCCGGCCTCGCCGAGATGCCGGGGTCGCACGTCTGGATCAACGGCTCGTTCGTGCTCCGCACGCTCGCGCATGAGCTCTCGCACAACCTCGGCGTCCACCACGCGGCCTCGCTGAGCTGCAACAACGGCACGGTGAAGGTCGCCCTCGGCGCCACGTGCTCGTACAGCGAGTACGGCGACCCGTTCGACGTGATGGGCCAGGGCGGCCGCCACACGTCCGCCTGGCACAAGGGCCAGATCGGCTGGCTCGACCCGCTCGGGCAGCAGACCGTCACCGCGTCGGGCACATACACGATCTCGCCGATCGAGTGGGCCGCCGGCGGCGTCCAGTCGCTCCGCGTGCAGCGCGGCTCGACGAGCAACTACCTGTACCTCGAGTACCGGCGCCCGTACGGGCTCTCGTTCGACAACTTCAGCGTGAGCGACCCGGTGGTGAACGGCGTGACGATCCGCATGGCGCCGGACTACAAGGTCATCAACCTCTCGTACCTGATCGACACGAACCCGGCGACGTCGACCTTCCTCGACGCGCCGCTCGGCAACGGCCAGACCTTCAGCGACTCGGCGAACGGCATCACGATCAAGACCGTGGCCGTGACCGCCACCGGCGCGACCGTGCAGATCACGGTGCCCGGCTCGACCGCGCCGCCGCCGCCTCCGCCCCCCACTCCGCCCGCCGACACGACGCCCCCGAGCACGCCCGGCACGCTGACCGCCCAGGTCGGCTCCGGCCCGACCGTCGGGCTGACGTGGAGCCCGGCCACCGACAACGTGGGCGTCGACGGCTACCGCGTCTACCGCAACGGCACGCAGCTCTTCCAGACGATCGGCCTCTACTACACCGACACGTCGCCGGCGGCCGGCACGACGCCGACCTACACCGTGCGCGCCCTCGACGCGGCGGGCAACCTCGGCGCTGCGTCGAACGCGGTGACCGTGACGATCCCCTCGTCCGGCACGCCTCCGCCTCCGCCGCCCCCCACGCCTCCGCCGCCGCCCACCACGCCGCCTCCGCCGCCGCCGATCACCACCGGCGCACCGTCGAACAGCGCCGTGCCGGTGATCACGGGCAACCCGGCCGTGGGCTCGACGCTCACCACCTCGCTCGGAACCTGGGGCGGCGCGACCCCGATGACCTTCTCGTACCGCTGGCAGCGGTGCAGCCTCTCCGGATCGTGCATCAACATCTACGGGGTGCTCGGCAACACGTACAAGCCCGTCTCCCGCGACATCGGCGCCAAGATCGTCGTCACCGTGACCGCCGTGAACGCGCTCGGCATCGGCCGGGGGACGTCCGCAGCGACCGCGCCCGTCAAGGCGTACGGCGGCTCGGCCACCGCCACGGCTGCCTCCCCGCGCGACCTGTGGGATGCCAACTGGGCGACCGTGTTCGCCCAGGTGAGCGACGTCGTCGCACGCTCCAAGCCCTAGCCACTGCCCCTCGATCGGCCCTTTCGCGCCCCCGGCGCGCTTCGGCGTTAAGGGCACCCAGGTCGCTACACTTTTTGTAGTTACCGACCTGAACGAACCAAGAGAGGAAGTGTTCACTTTGGCAAAGCTCCTGCTGATCCCGCTCGAGGACACGGTCGTCTTCCCGAACATGACCGTCACCCTCACCGTGGACGCGGGTGACGACGAGCAGGTTCTCCTCGTGCCGCGCCACGACAACGAGTACGCCAGCGTCGGCACGGTCGCCGAGGTGCTGGAGCGCGTCCGGCTGCCCGGCGGCGTTCGCGCCGTGGCGCTGAACGGCCTCCACCGCGCCGCGATCGGCGCCGCCGAGAGCGACTCGTCAGGCCGCCTGCGCGCCGAGGTCGAGGAGCGCCCTGACGACACGCCTCCGCCGAGCCACACCCGCGAGCTCGAGCAGGAGTACCGCGCCGTCGTCGAGGAGATCCTCGAGCTGCGCGGCGACGACGGCCGCATCGCCAGCTTCGTCCGCTCGATCACCGAGCCGGGCGCGCTCGCGGATACCGCGGGCTACTCCCCCGACCTGACCTTCGAGCAGAAGGTCGAGCTGCTCGAGGCCCTCGATGTGATCGAGCGGCTCCAGCTCTCACTGCGCTTCCAGCGCGACCGGCTCGCCGAGCTGCAGGTGCGCAAGCGCATCCGCGAGGACGTCGAGTCGGGCGCCTCCAAGCAGCAGCGCGAGTACTTCCTGCGCAAGCAGATGGACTCGATCCGCAAGGAGCTCGGCGAGGACGAGGGCTCCGTCATCGAGGAGTACCGCACCAAGATCGACGACGCCGGCATGCCGGAGGCCGTGCGCGAGCAAGCCGACCGAGAGCTGTCACGCCTTGAGTCGATGGGCGAGGCCTCGGGTGAGGCCTCGATGATCCGCACGTACCTCGACTGGCTGATCGCCGTGCCGTGGGGCAAGCAGTCCGAGGAGACGCTCGACCCCGTGCACGCGCGCGAGATCCTCGACGCCGACCACGCGGGCCTCGACGACGTGAAGGAGCGCATCGTCGAGTACCTGGCCGTGCGCAAGCTGCGCGAGGACCGCGGCATCGAGCCGGACAAGCGCTCCGGTGCGATCCTCACCCTGATCGGGCCTCCGGGCACCGGCAAGACGTCGATCGGCGAGTCCGTCGCGAAGGCGCTCGGCCGCGAGTTCGTCCGCATGTCGCTTGGGCGGCGTCCGCGACGAGGCCGAGATTCGCGGCCACCGGCGCACGTACATCGGCGCGCTGCCGGGCCGGCTCGTCCGCGCCCTGCGCGACGCCGGGACGATGAACCCGGTGATCATGCTGGACGAGGTCGACAAGGTTGGCGCCGACTGGCGCGGCGACCCGTCGGCGGCGCTGCTCGAGGTCCTCGACCCGGCGCAGAACCACTCGTTCCGCGACCACTACCTGGACGTCGAGCTCGACCTGTCGGGCGTGTTCTTCATCGCCACGGCGAACATCGCCGAGACGATCCCCGGTCCGCTGCTCGACCGCATGGAGGTCATCCGCTTCGACGGCTACACGGTCGAGGAGAAGGCCGCCATCGCGAGGGGCTACCTCTGGCCGCGGCAGCGCGAGCGCAACGGGCTCAACGAGGACGAGGTCATGCTCGACGAGGATGCCCTGCGCACCGTGATCTCCGAGTACACCCGCGAGGCGGGCGTCCGCAACCTGGAGCGCGAGCTCGGCTCGATCCTGCGCAAGACGGCGACGAAGGTCGCCTCGGGCAAGGCCGACCCGCCGGTGATGATCGGCGTGCCCGCCGTCCGGGACGCGCTTGGCCGCCAGAAGTTCTTCCAGGAGGCCGCCGAGCGGACCGCGGTGCCGGGCGTCGCCACCGGGCTCGCAGTGACGGGCACCGGCGGCGAGATCCTTTTCATCGAGGCGACCGGCATGCAGGGCAGCCAGGAGCTCGTCCTCACCGGACAGCTCGGCGACGTCATGAAGGAGTCGGCGCGGATCGCGCTCTCGTACGTGCGCTCGCATGCCGACGAGCTCGGCATCGACGAGCACGCCTTCGACGACCGCACGTTCCACGTGCACGTGCCGGCGGGCGCGATCCCGAAGGACGGGCCGAGCGCCGGCGTCGCGATGACGACCGCGCTCGCGTCGCTCCTCACCAGCCGCCCCGTCAAGCACACGGTCGGCATGACGGGCGAGGTCACGCTCCAGGGCCGCGTCCTCCCCATCGGCGGGCTCAAGCAGAAGGTGCTCGCCGCGCACGCGGCGGGGCTCCGCGAGGTGATCCTTCCGGAGCGCAACCGCGCCGACCTGGACGACGTGCCGGAGGACGTCCGCGACGAGATGACCTTCCACCCGGTCATGACGCTCGAGGAGGCGCTCGGGTATGCACTCGAGCCCGAGCGGGTGGCCGCGTGAGCCACCGCTGCAACCCCGACTGCACCCCGGTCCCCGAGGAGGTCCGCCGCGCGGCGGACCTCCTCGAGCGTCGTTGGCTGCTCTCCGTCCTCTGGGCGGCCCACTCGGGTGCGGTGCGCTTCAACGAGTTCATGCGCGCGCTCGGCTCGATCCCTCCACGCACCCTGGCAATCCGGCTCGCCGAGCTCGAGGAGGCCGGCGTCCTAGAGCGGCGCATCCTCGACACCCGCCCGCCCCGCGTCGAGTACCGCCTGACCGAAAAGGGCGAGGAGCTCGGGTTCGTCGTGGACGCGCTCGAGCGGTTGGCTGCAGTCTGAGCACCATCAAGACCGTTATCCGTCTGAGACGAGCCGCCCGTGGCAGACGAGCAAGACCAAGGGACAGGATTCATCCTGTCCCTTACATGTCTCAGACCGCTCGCCGTCGGAGGCGAGCAAGACGGCATCCAGGGAGATTTCGTCTTGCCGCGTGGCCGGCGCCAGTTCGGCACGGGTAAGCGTCTCACCGGTCTCCGGGAGCGCTTCGTCTCAGACGGGTGAGGGACTGTCAAGGCCGGTTGAAATCTCACCCCATCGCGCCGGTTGAAATCGGACCCCCCGGCGTGCGGGTGGTGGGCGCGGCCGTGAGAGCCTTTCTGGCGGCTTGCGGGCGGTGGCTGGAGGGATAGCGGAGAGCCTGCGCGGGCGTTTCGGCGCCGTTTTCGGTGGTCGCCGGCTTGAGCGAGGCGTTGAGAAGCGTTCTGCGGGCCCGCGCGCCGCGGGTGCGACTGGTTGCCTATCGGGTTTCGGGCTCGCGGGCGGGTGGGCGGCCGCCGAGGTCGCGGTCGCGCAGCCGGTAGCTGTCGCCTTTGAGCGAGAGGATTTCGGCGTGGTGGACGAGCCGGTCGATCATGGCGGCGGCGACGACCTCGTCGCCGAAGATTTCGCCCCAGGCGGAGAAGGGCTTGTTCGAGGTGACGATCAGCGAGGCGCGTTCGTAGCGGGAGCTGACGAGCGAGAACATGAGGTTGGCGGCCTGGGCGTCGAAGGGGATGTAGCCGACCTCGTCGACGACGAGCAGTGGCGTCCAGAGCAGCTTGCGCAGCTCGTCGTCGAGGCGGCCTTGGCGTTGCGCGTCGGCGAGGCGGGCGACCCATTCGGTCGCGGTCGCGAAGGCGACCCGCTGGCCGGCCAGGCATGCGCGGATACCGAGCGCGATCGCCAGGTGCGTCTTGCCGGTGCCGGGCGGGCCGAGCAGCACCACGTTGTCTTTGGCGGTCAGGAAGTCGAGCTGGCCGAGGTGCAGGACGAGCGTCTTTTGGACGGAGCGCTGAAACGAGAAGTCGAACTCCTCGAGTGTCTTGCGGGCGGGGAAGCGGGCCTGCTTGATCCGCGCGTCGCCGCCGTGCGCGTCTCTGGAGGCGACCTCGGTCGCGAGCAGTGCTTCGGCGAAGCGCTCGTATGACCACTCCTCGTGCCGGGCCCGCTCGGCCAGCTTCGGCAACGCCCTGGCTGCCGCCGGCGCCTTCAGCGTCCGAAACAGGAAGGCGAGCTCGGCGCTTCGGGTCATGCCGGGATCAACGCGTCGTAGCGTGCGAGCGGCCGCTGTTCGACCTCGGGCTCGGGCGGGCCGCCGCGCAGCTCCCTGAGCGCGCGGGCGTGCTCGAGCGCGGTGATCGTGCGGTGGCGAGCGAACGAGCGCACGTGCCGGCAGGCGAGCTCGCCCGTCTCGAGCGCGACGGCGAGCAGCTCGCCTTGCGAGACCCTGAGCTCGACGCGGCGGCCGACCAGGCGCGGGTCGAGCGAGTAGTCGTTGCTGTCGACCCTGACGTACGGGTCGGGTGCGATCCGGGTGACCAGGCGCCGCTCGACGTCGGGCATCAGCTCGGGCAGCGGCCGCATCAGCTCGAGCTCCTCGGCCAACCGGTCGAGCGGGCGGCAGCGCAGCGTGCGGTGGAAGCGGAGATTGGCGCGCTCTGCGAACCAACGGTCGAGCTGCACCTGGAAGTCGAGCTCGTTGGCGAACGAGCGGCCCGGCTCGAAGCTCGTCTCGGCGTAGCCCTGCAGCCGCTCGACGACGCCCTTCGACTGCGGATCACGCGGCTCGAGGATCCGCCAGCCGACGCCGAGCTGACCGCAGAAAGCGGCGAACGGGTCGGTTGGGCGCCCGCCGCCCGCGTGCAACGCGCCCTCGCGGTCCCAAACCAGCGTCTCCGGCAGCGCGCCCAGCTTCGCGAGGCAGCGGCCGATCCCGTAGAGCAGGTCGGGCGCCTCCTTCGAGAACACCAGCGCGCCCGCGCCGGCGCGCGAGTAGGGCAGACAACCGACCACGACGTAGCCGCGCCGCGTCTGCCCGGCGCCAACCGGGATCTCCCGCGACGGCTCCCAGAGGTCGAACTGGCAGAGCGCGCCCGGCCGATACGACGTGCGCTGAAACGTCCGCGGCCGCGGCAGAAACAACGGCCGCACCTCGCGCAGATAGTCGTCCAGGATCGTCTTGCCGCCCTCGTAGCCGAGCTCGGCGATCAGCTCACGCACGCGCGTGCCGGGCAGCCGCGGCTCGGCGCCCAGCAGGCGGTGGATCTCCTCCTTGAAGAGGTCGAGCTTGGACGGGCGGGCCGGACGCGAGTACTGCGGCGGCCGCTCCGAGCGCAGCGCCTTGCGGATCGTGTTGCGATCGCGGCCGGTGCGGCGGGCGATCTCCTTGATCGAAAGCCGCTTGACGAAATACAGGCGGCGGATCTCAGCCCACTGCTCCACCCTGACCATGACCTCCTCCTCACTCGACACGCACGACCGAGCGAGGCTCCGCACCCCACCGGACGGCGCCACGCGCCACCGCTCGGGGGTGAGATTTAGACCGGCGTCAGGGGGTGAGTATTAAGCCGGCGTCGATAAGGGACAGGATGAATCCTTTCCCTCGGTCTCGCGGGTCTTCCGAGAGCGAGTGGTTTCAGACGGTAAGCGTCTCGGCGCCCGCCGAGAGCGGTTGCTCTCAGACCGGCAAACAACCCGGCAGGAAGTTTGCGAACTTGTTCCTTTCTATAGAGAATGGCCGCCGCATGAGCGACAGGACCGGCTACGTCGGAGACGAAGCAGGCGGTCGTGGGGTCGAGCGAGCATCGCGACGCGGCGTCCGCGGCGGATTTGCCAACTCGAACAACGGTTCCAGCGTCTAACGGCGCGACCTACCAGGAGGGAATGGTATGAAGAAACTGTTAGTGGCCGTCACTGCTCTATTGGGCGTGATGGTCGCCACGTCGGTGGGGCAGGCCTCGCCGACCGCGTCGTCGGCGTCGGCCGTGAAGTGCGGCACGACCCGCAGCATCGGCTTCATGGCGCCGTTCACCGGCCCGGCTGCGTCCGTCGGCCAGCAGCAGGTGCGCTGGGCAAGGTTCTACGTCAGCCAGTACAACAAGAAGCACAAGACGAAGTTCAAGCTCGTCAACGAGGACACCCAACTGGGTGCCGCCTCGGGGACGGCCGAGACGACCAAGGGCGCCAAGGCACTGGCGTCGAACAGCGGTGTCCTCGGTGTCGTCGGCCCGGCCGGCTCGCAGGAGAACGAGGTCGCCCGCAAGACGCTCAAGGGCGCCGGGCTGGCGTGGGTGTCGGGGTCCACCACCGCCGACCGGCTCGTCGAGGCCAAGAACCACACGCGGGGCTACTTCTTCCGCACGGTTCCGCCGGACTCGAAGCAGGGCTCGACGGTCGCCAACCTGATCAGCACGAAGCTGAAGGCGAAGAACATCCAGATCATCGACGACCAGGAGACGTACAGCACAGGTCTCGCCGATGTGGTGCAGGCCAAGCTGAAGAAGGCCGGCAAGACCGTGTCCCGTGCGGGCGTCAGCCAGCAGGAGTCGGACTTCAGCGCGCTGATCGCCGACATCGACCGCAGCGTCGACCTGATCTACATCCCGTGGCAGCTGTCCGACAAAGCGAAGGCCTTCGGCCAGCAGCTGAAACAGGCGGGCCGTAAGACCACGCTGATGGGCTCGGACGGGCTCTTCTCGCCCGATTTCGCCAAGCTCGGCAGCAACGTGTACGACTCGATGTTCCCGGTCAGCGTCAAGAACAAAGCCGTCGCCGCGTACCGCAAGGCGCACGGCGGCAACGGCGACTACTTCGGCGCCCCGACCTACGTCGCCGTCCAGGTCGTCGCCGAGGCGATCGACCGGGCGTGCAAGAACGGCACCGCCACGCGGGCCGAGGTCCGCAAGGAGATCCGCAAGACGAAGATCAAGAAGTCGGCCCTCGGGTTCACGGTCAACTACGCACCGACCGGCGAGCTCAAGGCAGGCGTATTCGCGCTGTACAAGTCGAACGGGAAGTCGTTCAACCCGATCGGCTAGCACCAGCTCCAGGAAATCAGCACGTGCGGCCCACCTTCGGGTGGGCCGCACGCGTTTTGTGAGAGATTTTCGCCCCCGTGCACTGGCTGCTCACACTTCTCGCGGACGGGTTCCCCCCGTGGAAGGACTGGCCCAAGTTCTGGGACCTCACCGTCAGCGGGCTGACGCGCGGCAGCATCTACGCCCTGATCGCGCTGGGCTACTCGATGGTGTACGGGATCCTGAAGCTCCTGAACTTCGCCCACGGCGACGTCTACATGATCGGCGCCTTCGTGGGCTGGTACGTGCTCGACATCATGGGCGGCCCGACGAGCCCGTGGGTCGGCGGCTGGTTCGTCGTCGGCTGCATGATCTTCGTAGCGATGGTCGTCTGCGGCTTCCTCGGGGTCGGCATCGAGCGGTTCGCGTACAGGCCGCTCCGGAACGCGCCTCGCATCGCACCGCTGATCAGCGCGCTTGGCGTCTCGATCTTCCTGCAGGCGAGCGCGCAGCTCCTGTTCGGGCCCGACTTCCGCGACTACGACACGTTCGACCTCGTCGGGTTCCGCACCTTCAGCATCGGCAGCGTCTTCTTCTCGCTGCCGCAGCTCGTCACGGTGCTTTCCGCGCTCGGCCTGATGATCCTCCTGACGATCTTCGTCCGGCGCGCCCGCATCGGGAAGGCGATGCGCGCGACGTCATTCGACCGCGAGGCGGCCTCGATGATGGGCATCGACACCGACCGCGTCATCGCGATCACCTTCTTCATCGGGTCGGCGCTGGCCGGCGCCGCAGGCGTCATGTTCGGCCTCATCTACGGGCAGATCTTCAACCTGATGGGCTTCCTCGCCGGGCTGAAGGGCTTCACGGCGGCAGTGCTCGGCGGCATCGGCAGCATCCCGGGGGCAATGGTCGGCGGCATCCTGCTCGGCCTGCTCGAGGCGTACGCGACCGGCTACCTCCCGCAGGGGTCGACGTTCCACGACCTCTACGTCTTCATCCTGCTGATCACCATCATCCTGATACGGCCGAGCGGAATCCTCGGCAAGGCATCGGTGTCCAAGGTTTGACCGAAGGCCCGACAGTCCCTGACGAGGGCGACTTCCCCGCCATCCCGGAGGGCGTGGAGACGGCTGCCGGCCCGCGGATCGGCGTCGACGAGTGGGTCGCGAGCGCCGAGGGCCGCCGGGCGCGGGTCGGGCCACTCCAGCGGGCCTGGCGGCGCACCCCGCCGCTCGGCCGGCTCGCGATCTTCGTCATCCCGGCGATCGCCTTCCCGTTCTTCGGCAACACCGGCGACATCTACCGCTACGGCGTGATCACGCTGATCTACGCAATTCTCGCGCTCGGTCTGAACATCGTGGTCGGGTATGCGGGTCTTCTCGACCTCGGCTTCATCGCCTTCTTCGGATTCGGCGCCTACGGCTACGGCGTCCTGGCGTCGGGCCATTCGGGCCACCACTGGCAGGCTGAGCTCGCGGTCCCGCTCGTCGTGGCCGCGACAGCCATGCTCGGCGTCGTCGTCGGACTGCCGTCGCGCCGGCTCGTCGGCGACTACCTCGCGATCGTGACGCTGTTCTTCGGCCAGGCGTTCGTCATCTTCGTCAACAACGCGAACCGCATCGACTTCCCGTTCATCGGCCACAACAACCTCACCGGCGGCTCGGCCGGAATCGACGGCATCGACGCGCTGCAGATCTTCAGCTGGAAGGCCGACACGACCCGCGAGCTGTACTTCATCTCGCTCGGGACCTTCGTCCTCGTGATCACGGTGTCGTACCTGGTCAACACCTCGCGAACCGGCCGCGGCTGGCGCGCCCTGCGCGAGGACTCGCTCGCAGCCGAGGCGATGTCGATCCCGGTCCGGCGGCTCAAGCTGATGGCGTTCGGCTTCGGCGCCGGCGTGGCGGGCCTGGTCGGCTGCATCTACGGGTCCGCGCAGACCGGCGCCTTTCCGGGCGACTACGACGTCGGGCTCCTGATCACGATCTACGCGATCATGATTCTGGGCGGGCTCGGGAGCCTCGAGGGGATCGTCCTCGCCGCGCTGATCGTGAACGGCATCCCTGAGTTGCTGCGCAACCCGGACAACGGCCGCTGGGTCTTCTACGGGGCGATCATCCTCGCGCTGCTGGTGCTCATTCGCCCGCTCTGGAAGCTCGCCGCCCTCTTCGCCGGCCTGGTCGTGTTCGGCTTCGTCGTGCACGGCATCGCCGACGTCGTCTGGGACCGCGGCACCGCCGGCACGCCGCAGGGCAGCGGCCGGCTGGCGGACTGGGCCGACAGGTGGGTGCTGCTGCCGCAGAACCCCACGCAGCTCGCGAACTGGTGCTACATCGGGCTGATCGCGGCAATCATCGTCGTCACGCGCCTCAAGGGCACCTGGCGCCTGGTCGCACTCGTCCCGACGCTGTACCTGGCCGCGTTCGTCTGGGAGAACCTGCTGCTCGAGAACATCACCGGCCCGACGCGGCTGATCCTGCTCGGCGCGACGCTCGTGATCCTCATGAACGCGCGGCCGCAGGGGCTGTTCGGCCAGCCGCGCGTGGAGATCGTGTGAGCACGAACGGCGAGCCTGCGCGCCTGCTCGAGCTGACCGGCGTCACGAAGTCGTTCGGCGGCCTCCAGGTCATCAGCGGGCTCGACCTGCACGTGAACGAGGGCGAGGTCGTCAGCGTGATCGGCCCCAACGGCGCCGGCAAGACGACGCTCTTCAACCTGATCACCGGCGTGTACACGCCGGACAGCGGCGACATCCGCTTCGAGGGCGAGTCGATCGTCGGGATCCTCCCGCACAGGATCACGAACCTCGGCATCGCGCGCACGTTCCAGACGCTCCGCCTGTTCCTGAACATGAGCGTCAAGGAGAACGTCATGGCCGCGCAGTACGGCCGCACGCGCTCGAGCGCGTTCGAGTCGATCCTCCGCCTGCCGTGGGCGCGCCGCGAGGAGAAGCAGATCAACGCGAAGGCAGAGGAGATGCTCGGCTTCTTCGGGCAGCGGCTCATGGGCTACCGGTGGGATCAGCCGGCGTACAGCCTCTCCTACGCCAACCGCCGCCGGCTGGAGATCGCCCGCGCGATGGCAACCGAGCCGCGGATGCTGCTCCTCGACGAGCCGGCCGCCGGGATGAACCCGGTCGAGACACACGAGGTCGCGGAGCTGGTCGGACAGCTGCGCGAGCGCTACACGATCCTCGTGATCGAGCACGACATGCACGTCGTCGAAGGCATCTCCGACCGTGTCGTCGCGCTCGACCACGGCGCCAAGATCGCCGAGGGCGGCTACGAGGAGGTCGCGACGAACGAACGCGTCGTCGAGGCCTACCTGGGCATCAAGGGCGCCAAGGAGATCACGGAGGCGTCGGATGAGCAGTAACGGCACGCCGCTCCTCACGCTGACCGACATCAACACCTACTACGGCGAGATCCACATCCTGCAGGGCTCCTACCTGACGGTGAACGAGGGCGAGCTCGTCTGCCTGCTCGGCGGCAACGCATCGGGGAAGTCGACGACCCTGAAGACGATCCTCGGCCTCGTCCGGCCGCGCAGCGGCACCGTCGAGTTCGCCGGCGAGGACGTGACCAACCGCCCGACGAGCTACCGGATCTCGAAAGGCATGGCGATCGTGCCCGAGAACCGGCGCCTGTTCGCAGAGATGAACGTGCGCGAGAACCTGGAGATGGGCGCGTTCCTGCACGGCGGCGGGCGCAAGGAGGACTTCGACCGCGTCTACGAGCTCTTCCCGCTGCTGCACGAGCGGCGCAACCAGCTCGCGGGCACGATGTCCGGCGGCGAGCAGCAGATGGTCGCGATGGGCCGCGCGCTGATGTCGCGGCCGCGCCTGCTGCTCATGGACGAGCCCTCGATGGGACTCGCACCGATCCTCGTCGAGCGGAACTTCGAGATCATCAAGGAGGTGCACGAGGCGGGCGTGGCGATCCTCGTCGTCGAGCAGAACGCCAACGTCTCGCTCTCGATCGCCGACCGCGGCTACGTGCTGTCGACCGGCCGGGTCGTGCTGGAAGGCAAGGCGGCCGACCTGCTCGAGCACGAAGATTTGCGAAAGGCTTACCTGGGCCGCTAGACGCGCCGCTAGCGTTTCACCATGAGGCGGCACGAGGGACGTCGCCGTGGGGTCTTCACAGGGCTGACACGGATGTGGCTGGGCGCCGCGGCCTTGCTGGCCGTCGCCTGCCTTGCTGGCGCGGCGGCCGTCGCGGCGCCGTCCAAGGCGCGGGTCTCCTGCAAGAAGGCGACGATCGGCCTGCTCGCCCCGCTGTCCGGGCCGGCGGCCGGTGTGGGCAAGGAGCAGCTGCACTGGGCACAGTACGCCGTCTTCCTGAACAACAAGACGCGCGGCGCGACGAAGGTCAACCTGGTTCGGTTCGACACGCAGCTGGACGCCGCGGAGGCCGCGTCACAGGCACTGAAGCTGGAGGCGAACACGCGCGTGCTGGCGGTCGCCGGGCCTGCGGTGAGCGACGAGGTCGAGGCCGTCGGCCCGACCTTCGGCCAGAACCGGCTCGCGTTCATCTCGGGCTCCGCGACGCGGACGGGGCTCACGATCGGCGCCGACAAGGTGCCGACTTTCTTCCGCACGGTCGGCACCGACTACGCGCAGAGCACGGCGGACGCCGACTTCATCCGCAAGGGGCTCGGCGCAAAGTCGGTGTGGATCGTCGACGACGGGAGCGACTACAGCCTGCCGCTGGCCGACCGCGTCGAGCGGCTGCTGCGCCAAAACGGCGTCACGGTCACGCGCGACTCCGTGGCCCAGACGCAGACCGACTTCTCGCTGCTCCTCTCCGACGCGCCGCGGGACACGCAGGTCGTCTTCATCCCCTGGCTGCAGCCCACGCGGGCGCAGACGATGCTGAAGCAGGTGCGCGCCAAGGGGCTGACGGCGGCCTTCGTCGGCACGGACAAGCTCGACGGGCCGGACTGGCTCGCGGCCGGCGAAGGCCAGTACTTCTCGTCCTTCGCGGACGTGAAGCTATTGCCGTCGAAGTACGTCGCGAACGTCGTGCGCGGCTACATGTCGAAGTACGGCGACTTCAAGTCGACGTTCGGGCCGCCGACGTTCGTCGCGGTGCAGGTGGCCGCGGCGGCGATCAAGGCGGCCTGCAAGGACGGCAAGGCGACGCGCGCAGAGGTGCTGGCGGCGACGCAGAAGACGAACCTCCAGGAGACCGTGCTCGGCTACCCGATCCACTTCCGCGGTGGCGACCCGGGGAAGGCGCGCTTCTACGTGTACAAGGTCGTGGGCGGCAAGCGCCACCTCGTTCAGTAATTCGACCGCCACGCCGAAGTACGCTCTGAGCATGCTCGAGCGTGAGTTCGACGAGGCGATGGAGGCTACGCCGCGCCCGGAGCCGGCAGGACCGGCCGTTTCGCGGCCGCGCGAGGCGGGGCCGCTTCCGCACCGGATCCGCCACCGCTTCCCGATCTTCGAGCGGCTCGTCTACATCAACTCGTGCTCGCAGGGTGCCCTCTCCGACTCGGTGCGCCAGGCGTACGCCGACTACCTGCGCGACTGGGACGACCGCGGCTCGCCGTGGGAGTACTGGGTCGAGCAGACGGAGCGGGCGCGCGCCTCGTTCGCGGGACTCGTCAACGCGGCGCCCGACGAGATCGCGGTCACCTCGTCCACCTCCGAGGGCGTGAGCGCCGTCGCGACCGGGCTGCGCTACGGCGGCCGCCGGAACAAGATCGTCCTGACCGACTACGAGTTCCCGACCGTCGGGCAGATCTTCCACGCCCAGGAGTCGCGCGGCGCGCGGGTCGTCCACGTCCCGGCCACGGCCGACGGGACGATCCCGATCCAGGGCTTCGAGCGCGCGATCGACGACGAGACGCTGCTCGTCGGCCTGCCGCACGTCTCGTACCGCACCGGGACGATGCTCGACGTCGAGCGCGTCACGCAGCTGGCGCACGACCGCGGCGCGCTCGTGCTGCTCGACGCGTACCAGGCCGTCGGCTCCGTGCCGATCGACGTCAAGGCGCTGGACGTCGACATCCTCGGCGCCGGCGCGCTCAAGTACCTGCTCGGGTCGGCAGGCCTGGCGTTCCTGTACTGCCGGCGCGAGCTGGTCGAGCGCTTCTGGCCCACCTCGACGGGCTGGTTCGCGGACGAGGACATCTTCAAGATGGACCATCGCGACTACTCGCCGGCGTCGACCGCGGCGCGCTTCCAGTCGGGGACGCCGCCGGTGCCGTCGATCTACGCCGGCGTCGCCGGGATCGAGCTGATGAAGGAGATCGGCATCCAGGAGACGCGCGACCACGTGCTCGCGCTCAACAGCCGGCTGATCGAGGGGCTCGACGAGCTGCGCGTGAAGATCGTGACGCCGCGGCGGCCGAAGCGGCGCGGGGCGCTGATCTGCGTGGCGTCGTACGACGCGCCGGCACTGGTGGACACGCTGCGGCGCGAGGGCATCGTCACCTCGTCGCGCGACTCGAACCTGCGCATCTCGGCGCACTGCTACAACGCCGTCGAGGACGTGGATGCGGTGCTCGAGGCGCTCGCGCGGCATCGCCGCTTGCTCGCTCGCGCCTAGCGCGTAGCGCCGATCAGGACGCCGCCGGCCACGACCAGCAGTGCGCCGGCGACGAGCCTCCGGCCAACGAGCTCTTTCTGCCCGAACACCAGCGCTGACAGTGCAACACCCCACAGCGACTCGGTGGCGACGAGCGGACTGACGACGCTGACGCGGCCGCGGTCGTACGCCTCGTACAGGCAGAGGTACGACGCGCCGGCGAGGACGCCGGCCGGAGCGAAGACGGCGAAGGCACGACGGAGCAGCTCGGTGGTCGGGCGGCCTGCGATCGCGAACCGGTACGCGCCGATGAGCAGCACGCCGCCGAGGAGCGACGCAGCTGCGGCGGCGAGCGGCGCGGCTCCCGACTCGCCGGTGAGCCAGCGGACGACGTTGTCGCGCGTCGCGAAGAGCACGGTCGCGGCGAGCGCGAAGAGCGCGCCGATCGCGCGGAAGTCAGCCGGGCGGACGCGCTCGCTGATCAGCGCGAAGCCGCCTGCGACGATCAGCAGCGCACCGGCCACGAGGCCGGCCTCCAGCGGCTCGTCGAGGAAGACGAGCGCGATGGCGACGGCGAAGAGCGGCGCCGTCCCGACGACCACCGATACGCGTGACGGCCCCGCGGCGGCCACGGCGGCGGTGAAGAAGATCTGCGAGGCGCCCGGCGCGAGCAAGCCGGCCAGAACGTACGGCCAGAGCTCGCCGGGCGCCGCGCCGCCGTCGCGGACGGTTAGCGCAGCGGCACCGCCCGCGACGCCGAACGCGACGATCGACATGACGAGCGCAGCGAGCGCCGGGTCGGCAAGCCGGCCGAGCCCCAGCCGGATCGCCACCGTCGCGGCCGCGAACAGCACCGCCGAGGCGCACGCGAGGAGCACCGCCAACGACTGCTAGTAGGTGAGGACCGTGTCGCTCTCGACGGCGAGGCGGACGAGCACGGTCGGCAGCGCGAACTCGGCGGGCTTGCCCTCGAGATCCGTATCCGCGACACCACGCGCCTTGCCGGACATACCGGAGACGTAGATGCGCGCGCCCGACGCGGCGACCGCGTCGTACGACTCACGCAGCGAGCCGGTGCCGAGCCCGCCGAGGCTGTCCAGCACGCTGTCGCGCAGGAGCTGGACGGCGTCACCCGCGAGGAACATCGTCACGTCGTGGCCTTCCTCGACGGCGGCCTTCGCGACGAGGAAGCCGAGCGCCGCGCGGGTCGGGTGCTCTGGGCCGTGCGTGACGTGGACAAGGATGCGCGCCACGCCGCGACTCTAATACGGTCTCGTGGTGTCTGACGTGCGCGTCTGTGTTGTGGGCGGCGGCGTGATCGGGAGCCTCTATGCGGGGCACCTGGCCCAGGTCGCCGACGTGTCCGTGCTCACGCGCCGCGCCGAGCATGCGGATGCGCTCGCGCGCGACGGCCTGCGGATCAGCGGCAAGAGCGACCTGACTGCGCGCGTCGCCGCGGCGGCGGACCCGGCCTCGCTGCCCGACGCCGACCTCGTGATCCTCGCCACCAAGGCGACCGAGGTCGAGCCTGCGGCGGGGCGGCTCGCCGGCCGGATGCAGGGGGCGACGGTCATGACGATCCAGAACGGCCTCGGCGCGGAGGAGCTCGTGGCACGCCACGGCGACTGGCCGCTCATCTCGGCGGTCACGTTCATGAGCGGCTTCCGGCACTCGGACGCCCACATCGAGTACGAGCTCGACACGGAGACGTGGCTCGGGCCATTCAGCGCGTCGCTCGACCGCGTGATCGACGTCGAGGAGCTGCTGCAGTCGTCCGGCCTGAAGGCGAAGGCGTTCCCCGACCTCCGGCCGGCGCAGTGGTCGAAGCTCATCTTCAACGCGACGGTGAACACCGTCGCGGCGGTGACCAACCTCCCCCACGTCGCCGCCTTCGCCGCCGTGAGCGAGCCGACCGACCTGGGCCTGCTCGTCCGCGACCTGATGGACGAGGGCAAGGCGGTTGCTGCGGCCGCGGGCGTGGAGTTGCACGAGGATCCGTGGGAGATGAACGTCCATGCCGTCCACCGGGGCGAGACCGCAGCCGCCGAGGGGCACTACGCCCACGTGCCGTCGATGCTGGAAGACATCCGCTCGGGGCGGCGCACGGAGGTCGACTTCATCACCGGCTCCCTGGTGCGCGAGGCGGAGCTCGCCGGCGTCGAGGTGCCGCTGCACCGCGCCATGTACCGCCTCGTGCGCGCACGCGAGGGCGCCTCGTGAGCCAAGTAACAGTCTGTTACTTGCCTTCCCGCGCCCCGGCGCTGCGCCCAACGCGCCTTGTAACAATCTGTTACTTGGTGAGAAGGGCCGGCACGGCGTGAGGGTCTGCGTCGTCGGCTGCGGCGCGGTCGGGTCGCTCTTCGCGGCGAACCTGGCCCGGCTCGACGACGTGGAGGTCTGGGCCTACGACGTCTCGCAGGCGCACGTCGACGCGATCAACGCGAGCGGGCTGCGGCTGTCGGGCGCGGGCGACGTCCTGGGGCGGCTGCGCGCCACGACCGACGCGGCCGAGCTGCCGTCCTGTGACTTCGGGATCGTCGCGACCAAGGCGATGCACACAGGGCCGGCGGCGCGCGCGACTGCGCACGCCTTCCGCGACGGCGCCGTCTGCTCGGTGCAGAACGGCGTCGGCAACGAGGAGGCAATCGCCGAGCACGCCGACCGCGTTATCCGCGGCACCACGTTCCCGGCCGGGAAGATCCTCGAGCCCGGCCACGTGCAGTGGGACGTGAAGGGCGACACGACCCTCGGCCCGTACGAGCCGAAGCCGGCGGCGATGGTGGAGATCGAGCGGCTCGCCGACGCCTGCACGCGAGGCGGCATGCCGGCGAAGGCGGTCTCGGACGCGCGTGGAGCCCAGTGGCGCAAAGTCATCTTCAACGCGGCGACGAACCCCGTCGGCGCGCTGACCGGGCTGACACACGGACGCGTCTGCGAGGACCCGGCGCTGCGACGGCTCGTCAGCGGCCTCGTCGACGAGGGTAAGGCGGTCGCCGCCGCCCAGGGCATCGAGCTCGACGCCGACCCGGAGGAGCTGATCGACCACGCCGCCCGGCCCGACGTGGCGTACAACCACAAGGCGTCGATGCTCCAGGACGTCGAGGCCCGGCGCGCCACCGAGGTGGACTGGCTGAACGGCGGCATCGCCCGCTTCGGCCGCGAGCACGGCGTGCCAACGCCACTCAACGACGCGATTCACGCGCTCGTGCGAGGCTTGGAGGCGTCGTGGACGAGCTGAGCCGCCGCCTCGCCAACACCCGCGCCGCCGCCGAGCGCGCCGGGCTGGACGCCGTCGTGGTGGCAGGCAGCGAGTACACAGGCTTCGAGGGCGCGGTCACCTACCTCTCGGGCTTCACGATCGTCCACCGCTACGCCTACGTGCTCGTGCCGCGCGACGGAGACGCGACCATCGTCTTCCCGGCCGAGGCGCGCTACGTCGGCGAGCACGGCACCGCGCAGCTCGAGCAGGTCTTCGACCCGCACCCGGGCGCCTGGCTCGCGAAGCAGCTCCGCGGGCAGCGCGTCGGCGTCTACGGGCTCGACTACGTCATGACCGTGCGCGACTACCGGGCACTCGCCGAGGCGGCCGAGGTCGTGCCCTTCGACGAGGAGTGGGACCTCTCGCGCGCGGTCAAGAGCGACGCCGAGCTCGAGTCGGTGCGCGACAGCGTGCGCATCAACACCGAGGGCTTCCGCATCTTCCTCGAGCACTACCGACCGGGTGTCACGGCAGCCGCCGTGATGGCCGAGTGCGAGCGCCACTTCGTCGACGAGGGCTGCGGCCGGCTGACCATGGACATGGTGCTGCAGGGGCCCGAGTTCCTGTTCGCGCGCAACGACCTGGTGCTCGGCGACTACGTGCTGCCGTCGCTCGAGATCGCCGGCCCCGGAGGCCACTGGGTCGAGGTGTCGCGCGCGATCGGCGAGCCCGACGAGGACGGACAGCGCATGCTCGAGGCGTACGACGAGTACTTCGAAGCCGCCCGCACGGCGCTGCGGCCCGGCGCGAGCGCCCACGACGTCCACCGCGCGGTCTCGGCCGGCTTCCACGACCGCGGCTACACGCTCGGCCACGTCACCGGCCACTCGATCGGGATGACGATGATCGAGCACCCCAAGATCGGTGAGGGCGTCGAGACGGAGCTGGCCGAAGGCATGGTCTTCTCGATGCACCCCCACGCGATCACGCCCGACGGCTCGGGCTGCCTGTACATGCAGGAGACGTGGCTCGTGACGGCGGACGGCGGCGAGCCGATGTCCGGGCTGCCGATGCGCGTGTACAGCGCGAACGAATCCGTCACAGAACGCTAACGCCGCAGGAGTACGCTCGAGGCGTGCGGAACATCCGGCTCGTGCTCGTGGCGGCGCTCGGCGGCCTCGTGCTCGCCGGCCTCGCGCTTGCCGCACCCGCCCCCAGGACGCTGCGGACGACGACGCCGGTCACCGGCCTCGCCATGGACGGGCCGACCGTCGCGGTCGCAACGGCGTGGGCGCGCGGCCACTGCGAGCGCGTCGTCGCGTGGAATCCGCTGGGGCCGTCGCTAAAGGCGCTCGGCCGCACGACGTCGTGCGAGGAGACGAGCACGGGGCGCGGGATCCTCTACCAGGCCGTCTCGGGGAAGCGCGTCGCGTGGATCGCAGACGGCGGCGGGAACTCCCACGATTCGCTCCTCTGGGCCGCCTCGCTCGCCAAGCCGCAAGCAGCAACCCGGCTCGCGTTCGCGACGCGGAGCATCGACTCGGGCGCGGGCACGAACGTGGGCTATCTGCACGGCTCCGGGTCGCTGCTCGTCTACGCGACCTGGTCGGTGTGCGACGAGGGCGAGCCGGCGTCTCACCCGTGTCCCGTGGGCGTGTCCCCGGGCGCGATCTACAACTCGAAGCTCTGGCGGATCGACGGCACGTCCGCGAAGAAGCTGATCGCGTCCGCACCGGACCAGCTGGCGCCGATCGCCGTCTCGGGCGGCAAGATCCTGGTCGCGCGCGGCGATGGCAGCTTCGAGGTGCGCGGCGTGGACGGCCGGATCGTGACGACGCTCGCGACCGATCAGCCGGTGCTGCAGGCGATGCTCGGCCCGAAGAACGTGATCCTCGCCGCCCGCGCGCCGAGCGTGCCGCCGCAGAAGACGAAGCTCGAGTACCAGGTGTACGACCTGCAGGGCGAGCTCGTGCGGACGCTGCCCGCGCCGACCCAGATCCTCACGACGCCGCGCTGCCAGTTCCCGATGGGCTCGACCGCCGCGGCCTGCCTCTCGCCGGCCGCCCGGCTGCGCTTCTCCGACGCCGACGCGACACGGCTCGTCTACGTGCTCGACCGAACGGTGCACCTGATGCAGCTCGCGAGCGGCAAGGAGAAGACGTGGGCGGGCACCGCGCGCGCGCCCGTGCTCGCACAGCTCGAGCCGGCCGGGCTCGTGTACGCCTACGGGACGAGCGGCCGGACGCAGGGACGCGTCCAGTTCGTGCCGGCCGCGAAGCTGCGCTAGACCCTATGGCGGCTGAGTAGCCGCGAGTGCAGGGAGGGCCGGATCCTCCGGTTACAGATCGGGGGTTTGTCTGGCCGGAGACTGGCTCCGGCTGACCCCATGTAACGGAAGGAGGGTCCGGCCGTGACCGCAACGATGACGTACGTGGGCCTGGATGTCCACGCCCGCTCGACCCATGCCGCCGCGATCGACGTGATGAGTGGCGAGCTGCGCCGCGCACGGTTCGGCGGCGGCAGCCAGGAGGTGATCGCGTGGCTGCAGGCGCTGCCGCAGCCGCTCAAGGGCTGCTACGAGGCGGGCCCCACGGGGTTTGCGCTCTATCGTGCGGCCGAGGATGCCGGCGTTCGTCTGGACGTGATAGCGCCGTCGAAGACGCCGCGTGCTCCGGGCGATCGGCTCAAGTGCGACCGCAAGGACGCCGAGTTGTTGGCGCGACTGCTCTTGGCCGGCCAACTCAAGCCGGTCGCCGTACCGAGTGAGCCGTTCGAGGCAGCGCGACATCTCGCCCGCGCGCGCGAGCAAGTGCGCTCCGACCTGATGCGCTGCCGCCACCGGGTCTCCAAGCTGCTGCTCCTGCACGGACGCGTCTACGAGGGCAGCGCCTGGACGAAACGCCACCGCGGCTGGCTGGAAGCACAGCACTTCGATCAGGCCGCAACCGAGCTCGCCTACGCCGACACACTCGCATCCGTCGACGGGCTCGCCGCGCGAAAGCAGGCCCTCGACGAGCGCCTTTCCCGCCTGGCGGTCGAGGGCGACTGGTGGCCGACCGTCGCTCGCCTGCGCTGCTTCCGCGGCATCGACACGCTGACCGCGTTCGTGCTCACGCTCGAGATCGGCGACTGGACACGCTTCCAGCGGCCCGCCCAACTGGCCAGCTGGCTCGGGCTCGTGCCCTCACTCGACCAGTCAGGCGAAAGCCGCCGCCACGGCGCGATCACCAAGACAGGCTCCGGCTTTGCACGACGCCTCCTCGTGGAAGCCGCCTGGCACTACCTCCCACAACCCGGAGCCGGTGTGCGCGTCGCCGAACGGCGCGCCGGCCAGCCCGACCACGTCATCGCCATCGCCTTACGAGCGCAGCGACGCCTGCACCGCCTCTACCAACGGCTCCGCTCGCGCGGAAAGCCCGGCAACGTCAGCAGCATCGCCGTCGCCCGCGAGCTCGCCTGCTTCTGCTGGGCCGCCGCCGTGGCCGATTAACCCCAACCACAGCCGCCTGCTCGGGCGGGCGCCCGGGCCACACGCTGCCGGCACGCGCGATTCTCCTATGGGCAACCGACCACGGCCACGCCCGCTCCTAGAAAGCGCACGCCGGCGACGCAACCAGGGCAATGGGGTAACCAACCCCCGCATCGTCAGACTGACCGCGAAGCGACCGTCGTCGCAGCGCCCGGCGCCCACCCGAGCAGACCACCGCCCCGATCAACGACCGGGCGACGCGGCCTGGACCCTTGACACGAACGCCTCCATATCAGGAGAGCGCGGCGACGAGCGCCGCGACCGCGACGACCGCCGCCACCGCCAGGACCGCGAGGTTGGCCGCGAGCACGATGGTCAGCGTCCGCGAGCGTGACGACGCTGCCGGTGCAGGGGCCCCACCGGTCCGCCGCCAGGCGACCGCGCTCGTCAGCGCACCGACGATCAGCTGGTTGAGGCTGACGCCTTCCGTGTCGGCTGCGCGGGCGAGGTCGGCGTGGAGCGTGCGCGGCATGCGGACGAGCAGCTTCCCGCTCGGCAGGTCGTCGGCGCGCGGCTCGGGGATCTCCCGCTGCCCCTCGAGTGCGTCCGCCAGCCAGGTCGACATCAGGGTGCGGACGCGGGCCACCGCCTCCTCCGGAGTCCGCCCGGTTGCCGCGCAGCCCGGCAGCTCTTCGACCCGGGCGTCCCACTGCGCGCCGGCGCCGTCCCGCAGGACGGAGACGTGATACGGGAGCTGCAGGTACTCCTCGACGCTTTTCATTGTCCCGGGGTCGACGCTGACGGCAGCGCCATTGTAGGAGGCTCGCGGCTGTCGAGACAACGTGCTCCCTCTATCGAGGGACTGCTTCGAGCCTGCGTCGCATCGCTGCGAGCGACGCCCGGAGCATGCGGGAGACCTGGATCTGCGACATTCCGAGCTCCCGGCCGATGTCCGCCTGGCTGCGGCCCCGGACGAAGTAGCGGAACACGACCTCACGCTGACGGTCGCCGAGCTCACGGACGAGCGACGTCACGAGCAGCCTGTCGTCGGCGTCGGCGAGCTCGTCGGCCGCGGCGACCAGGCCGTCCTCCAACGGGACAGCAACGGCCATCGGGCGACGGCCCCCGTCGGCGCGCGGGACGCGCACGGGCCACGTGCAGTCGCGGACGTGGTGCCGAAGCTCGCCGAGGACGAACGGCGCCGCGTAGGCGGCGAACGGGACGCCGCGGCCGGGATCGAAGCGCGCGGCCGCTTTCAGCAGGCCGATCACGCCGACCTGGCGCAGGTCGTCGATTCCCTCGGCGGCCGACACGAACCGCCGCGCGAGCGCGTCGACGAGCCCGAGATGCGCGTCGACCAGCTCGGCGCGCCCGGCCGCGCTCTTTCCCCTTCCAGGAATGCTCATCTCGGCCACCCTGGTCGACTTTACCCGATGCGTTGAGATTTGCAATTTCTTTTTCAGATCTTTTTGCTTGATCGTCGGTCGCGGTGGGCATTCATTCCTTGTATGGATCGTCCGGTTCAGGCTGGCGCCGCGCGGGTCATCGCCGCAGTGATCTGCGCGGCTGCCACGCTGACCGGCGCGACCACACCGGCGAGCGCCGCCGAGGGGCCCGTCCCTGTGACGGTCGGCGGCGTTCCTGCCGACCCCGCAGCGGCGGTCGCAGCCGCGTCGGCCATCGTGGATGCGGCGACGCAGGCTGCGGATGTGTCGCCGCCCGCAGCCTCGGCCGATCCGGAAGCGGCCACAGAGGGGCAGTATCAGCCTCCGGACGGGCAGTATCAGGGCGGAAACGGGCAGTACCAGGAGCCTCCCGCGCCCGTGGAGCCCACCGGCGCGCCCGAGCCGTCGGCGCCCAGCACACAGGCGCCCGTCCCCACCAACATCAACGTGTCGGTGCGGGTGCTCAGCCCGGGCGACGACGGAGACGTCATCCAGGCGTCGACGGGCGTTGCGCAGCCGGGAACCAGTACCGGCACCGGCGCCGTCGCGGTATCGACCACCGGGACTCAGGTGACTATTTCGGTATCCGTCAATGTCGCGATGAATTGGAATATCGTTTTCAACCGGCCTTCCGCAACTGGCTGGTATCACGCTCCTGATACCCAGTATCAGAACCCATCCGATATCGCGCCGGCAACCGAGTCACCGGCGGCGCCCAGTGCCATGCCAAGCGCCCCGCCCGCGCCGCCCCCGGTCCCGCCCTCGGCGGCACCGGTCGAGCGCGTGGCGGCGGCGCCGTCGAGCAGAGCACGGGCGGCCGCCGCCCCAGTTCCACGACGGGAGAGGGGCACCCCGGGGAAGGAGCGCGCACGGGTCGTCGTCGCACAGCCCGTCGTGGTCGCGGCGGTCGCCGCCGCGACCCGCGCGCCCCTCCCGGCCGTTAGCGCCGCGCCGCGCCGCGTGACGGCTCCGCCCCGGGCCGAGAGCGCGCCGGCGAGTACCCGCCCGGCGCCGCATCCGGCCTTCCCGCGGCCCGGCAGCCCGGAGCAGCTCGGCAGTGGCTCCTCCGGCGCCTTCGGTACCGGCACCGTGTTCCAGAGCTTCGCCATCCTCGTCGCCTCGCTGTTCCTCGCGTGGCTGGCATCCGCCGGCCGGCTGGGCGCGAGCGTGCAGCCGCCGGGCGACGCTCCGGTCAAACGTCGCCGCAAGCCCGGCTAGCCGTCCCGTGCCGTTCGTCCGTGCCGGGACGAGCTCCCGGCGCCTTCCAACGACTCGAAGGAGCACGAGATGAGACGAACACTCATAGCGCTGGTGCTCGTCGCGCTGGCCGCGGCTGCCTGGGCCACCGCTGCGTGGGCGGATTCCTACCCCGCCCCCGCTCCGGCCCCCGCAACGCAGACCGCCGGCCAGATCGCGACGAACGACCAGACCGCGACGGCAGCGGCCGGCTCGACGCAGATCGCGCCGCAGAACACGAACGTGAATGTCCGCGTCCTGAGCCCGGGCACCAACGGGCCGGTAAGCCAGACGAACGCATCGACGGCGCTTGCCCTGGCCGGGAACATCAACCTCACGGGCCAGGGCATCACGCAGACAGGCGGGGCCCAGCAGGACGCGGGCCAGTACGCCGCGAGCAGCCAGGACGCCGCCGCAGGAGCGGAGTCCGTGCAGGTGAAGCCCGAGAACACGAACGTCGACGTCCGCGTCCTGAGCGACGGCGCCGACGGCCCGGTCTCGCAGGCCAACACCTCCACGGCCGCGGCAATCGCGGCGAACCTGAACGCGACCGACCAGCAGGTCGCCCAGGATCCCACCTCGCCGGCCGGGCAGACCGCCGGCCAGGTGGCGGCCAACGACCAGGCCGCCGTGGCAGCCGCGGAGTCGAAGCAGATCGCGCCGCAGAACACGAACGTCGGCGTCCGGGTGCTCAGCCCCGGCGACGACGGTTCCGTGACGCAGCGCAACGACTCGACGGCTGCGGCGATCGCGCTGAACGCCAACGCGACGAAGCAGGACATCGACCAGTGGGCCGGCGGCGGCTCACCGAGCCAGACCGCTGCGCAGGAAGCTGGCAACGTGCAGGGCGCCGGCGCCTCGGCCGTCTCGGCCCAGATCCACCCCAGCAACACGAACGCCGGCATTCGCGTGCTGAGCCCCGGTCACGACGGCGACGTGACGCAGGCGAACACGTCGACGGCGATCGGCGCCGCGATCAACGCGAACCACACGACGCAGTCGATCGAGCAGTCGGCCGGTAATCCGTGGTCGTGCTGCGGCTCCCGCCACGACGGCGGCGTCGCGGTGCAGGCGGCCGGCCAGCTCGCCGGCAACGTCCAGTCGGCCGTGGTCTGCTGCGCGTCGTCGGTGCAGGTCGCGCCCGAGAACACGAACCTCTCGAGCGGCGACTCCGGGTCGACCCGGCAGGACAACGCGTCGACCGCGCTCGGCGCGGCGGCGAACCTGAACGGGCTCGAGCAGGGCATCGGCCAGGGCTCCGGCACGGAGAAGGCAGTCGACACGTGGGCCGCCGGCGGGCCGGCCACCACGCCCGAGCTCGCCGTACCGCACCCCGGCGGGGTCGGCCAGTCGAACAGCTCGACGGCCGTGTCGCTCGCCGGGAACGCCAACCTGACCCGCCAGACGATCACGCAGGCATACGACGGCCCCCCGTCCGGCGTGACCGTCCAGGCGGCGGGCCAGGAGGCGGGCAACCAGCAGTACGCGAGCTCGTCGGCATCGTCCTTCCAGGACCGGCCGCGGAACGTGAACGGGAGCATCGGCGTCCTCGACGGGAAGTGCGACGAGCATGCGCTTCTCGACTCGGGCCCGAGCTGCGGGAAGCCCGCGCCGCCGCCGTGCGGCCCGTGCGCACACCCGGCGCCGCGCCCGTGCGTTCCGACGTGCCGGCCGCCGAAGGCCCCGACGTGCCCGGGCTGGGACACCCGCCTCGGAAGCGAGGTGATGTAGCCACGTGAGGAACGCTGGGGGTGCGGCGGGCAACCGCCTGCCGCACCCCACTCGTTGACAGGGCGCCCGAGCCGAACTACCTTCGTGGCAGGCACGCATCGGGAGGGGCAGCGGTGTTTCCGCGTATCTCACGATCGTTGCTGCGGCGCATGCATCGACCGCTCGCGTGGTCGCCGGTTGTCGCCGCCCTCGTACTGACGGTGGGAGTCGCGACCGCGGCGGCGGATAGCCCGCGGCCCGACGCGCCCCCGACCGTGCCGGCGACCGGCGCGCCGCGACCGGAAGCCCCGCCCGTCACGCGGCCTGCGCCGGCACCGGCGGCGCGCGCAAGGCCGACCGCCGTCTTCCACGCCCCGGTCGCCGTCGCGCCGGCACACTCGACGACGTCGCCGGCGCCCGCGCATCACGTCGAGGCGGCGCCCCGGCAGTCGCCCACGACGACAGAGCCTGTCGCCCGGACGGAGTCCCGCCCGGCGCGAGACATCGAAAAGAATCAGGTGGCGCTGCTTCGGCTCCCGCTCGTGCCCTCGCTCCATCCCGAGGCGCCCGGCGACGGACGCGACGGCTCCTACTCGCTCGTCGCGCTCGCGGCGTTCCTGCTGGTCATCGGCGGCTGCTCGCTCGCGGTCACCGTCGCGGAGCTCCGCAGGGAGCCGGCATGAGGCGACGCACGATTGGACTCCTCGTCGCCTGCGCGGCGATCCTGGCGACGGCCTCCGCCGCGGAGGCCGTCGACGGCACCCCACCCCTGATCACGTTCGACATCGTGGGCAAGCAGGGCGCCAACGGCTGGTACGTCGGCCCGACGTCCGTGCGCTGGAGCGTCTCCGACCCCGAGTCCGGGATCAAGGCGTCGTCGGGCTGCGACGCGGTCGCACTGGGCGACACCACCGGCACGCGGCTGACGTGCAGCGCCACGAATCTCGCGGACGTCTCGAGCAGCGCGTCGGTGGTCGTGAAGGTGGATTCGACGCCGCCGGCGGTCACCGGTGCGAGTCCCGACAGGACGCCGGACGTCGGCACCTGGTACGTGCGCCCGGTGACCTTCGCATTCGCCGGGAGCGACGCCACCTCAGGCGTCGCGGCGTGCAGCTCGGTCGCGTACGAGGGGCCGGACAACGGCGCAGCCGCGGTCGCGGGCACCTGCACCGACCAGGCCGGCAACGTCAGCGCCCCCGGCAGCGCCGGCCTCCGCTACGACGCCACGGCCCCGGCGCTGCGAGGCGTCTCCGCACGGGCGGGCAACGGAGAGGTGACCGTGCAGTGGACGCAGCTCCCGCAGTGGGAATGGGTGGAGATCGTCCGCTCGGTCCCTGGCGAGAAGACGACCCGGAGCGTGTACCACGGCTCGGGAGCGGAGATCGTCGACCGCGGGCTCCGCAACGGCGTCGACTACCGCTACACGGTGGTCGCGCATGACGAAGCGGGGCACGCGACGGCGGACGACGTCCAGGCGATGCCGCTCGGAGCGCTGCGCGCACCGCCGCCGGGGAGCAGCGTCACCGCGCCGCCGCGCCTCGGCTGGCGGGCGACTTCCGGCGCCGTCCTCTACAACGTCCAGCTCTTCCGCGGCGGCGAGAAGCTCCTGAGCGCGTGGCCGCGGAGCCCCCGCCTGAAGCTGCTGCGCCGCTGGCGCTTCGGCGGGCAGGGCCGCTCGCTCGTGCCAGGCACCTATCGCTGGTACGTGTGGCCCGCGTTCCACAAGGCGCACGGCCTCCGCTTCGGAAAGCTGATCGGCAGCAGCAGCTTCGTCGTGCGCTAGGGCGTCTCGCCGGCGAGGATCCGGCAGAGGACGGCGGCGTCGATGTTGCCGCCGGACACGATGCAGGCGACCTTGCCGCCGCCGGCCTGGCCGCTCAGCGCAGCGGCGAGCGCGAGCGCTCCGGCCCCTTCCGCGATCACGCGCAGGCGCTCCGCGAGCAAGCGAACCGCGTCCGCGACCTGCTCGAGCGTGACGACCGCCGCGTCGTCGACGACCTCCTCGAGATAGGGCCACATTCCCGGGAGGATCGCCTTGGCGCCCGCGCCGTCGATCCAGGTCGGCCGGTAGTCGATCTCCGCCGGCGCGCCCTGCTCGAGCGACGCGGCCATCGCGGCGGCCGTCTCCGGCTGTGCGGAGACGACGCGCGTGCCCGGCTTGAGCTGCTTGACCGCGCTCGCGATGCCCGTGATCAGCCCGCCGCCGCCGACGGGGACCACAACGGTGTCCACGTCCGGCAGGTCCTCGACCAGCTCGAGCCCGATCGTCCCGTTCCCGGCCATGACGCCCTCGTCCTGCACGGGGTGGATGAAGAGCCCCTCGTGACCGTCGAACTGGTGGTTCTCCATCACCGTCCACCACTCGTCGAACGACATCGGGACGGCCTGGCCGCCGAGCCGCTCGATCGCGCTCAGCTTCGCCTGCGGCGCCGTGTCGGGGACGGCGATCGTGGCGGGGACGCCGAGCTCGCGCGCCGCGTAGGCGACGCCCTGCGCCATGTTCCCGGCACTGGCGGTGACGAGCCCTTTCGCGACCGAGTCGCGCGGCGCGGCCATCGCGGCGTTGTAGGCGCCGCGGATCTTGAACGAGTTGACCGGCTGGAGCGTCTCGAGCTTCAGCCAGATCTCGGCGGGCGCGTCGATCTGGAAGCGAATGAGCGGCGTGCGGACGGCGGTTCCGGCGAGCGCCTCGCGCGCCTGCCGGATCGCCTCCAGCGCGATCAGAAGGGCACCTCGTGGCCGACTCCCTGCTCCCGCGCCTTGCGCAGGACGAACTCGCCGGCGGCCAGATCCTCCATCGCGATGCCGAGCGACTTGAAGAGCGTGATCTCCGCGGGCGACGTGCGGCCGGGGTGCATGCCGGCGAACACCTCGCCCAGCTCCGCAGCGATGTGGTCGGGGCCGGCGATCGCGCCCTCGTTCAAAGCGAGCAGGTAGTCGCCGGCCTCGTTCACGGTCGACTCGCGGCGGTCCACAAAGAGCGTCGCCGCTGCCACGGTCGCGCCGTCCAGCTCGCGCGTGGCCGGGATGCTCGAGCCGACGGCGTTGATGTGGGCGCCGTCGGCGAACCACTCCCGCTGCACGATCGGCTCGCGGGCGGCAGTCGCCGTGACGACCACGTCGGCGCCGCGCACCGCGTCCTCCGCGTGCGCAACCACCTCGACGGGAAACGGAAGCTCGATGCTGTCGGCGAGGCCGCGTGCCTGCTCGGGGTCGCGTCCCCAGATGCGCGCGTGCTCGAAGGGACGCGTAGCGGCCATCGCACGCAGGTGCCCACGTGCCTGGGCACCGGCGCCGAGCACGCCCAGCACGCGGGCGTCGTCGCGCGCAAGCGCGCGAGTCGCGGCTCCGGAGACGGCCGCCGTGCGGATCTCCGTGATCGCCGCGGCATTGAGGACGCCCTCGAGCTCGCCCGTCACGCCGTTTGAGACGAGCACCGCGCCCTGGTGCGTGTCGAGGCCGCGAACGCGCGGGTTGTCCGGCACGACGTTGATCGCCTTGAGCGCGTACGTGGGCCGCTCGCCGCCGCGCCAGGCGGGCATCAGGCCGATCCCCCCGCCCGAGTCAGGTGGGAAGACGATGGCGCGCAAGGGCTGGTAGCCCTCCCCCCGCGCGAGGCCCGCGAGCGCCTCGTGCATCAGGTCGACGCACTCGTCCATCGGCAGCAGCCGCTCGACGTCGTCGTAGGTCAGGACCAGCACGCTCACAAGCGCGACGCTAGCTCAAACCGCAGGGCCTCTTTACAGGGACTGTCCCTGTAAAGAACACGCCGGGCGATGCGCCCCTTACAGGGACTGTCCCTGTTAGGAGAAGAGCGCGGCAAGCCGGTCACGCTCGCCGGCCGAGAGCCCGACGTCCACTGCGCTGACCGACGGCCATAGGTGGGCCGGCCGCCGCGGGCCGCACACGATGCCCGTCACGGTCGGATGCGACAGGACCCAGGCCGTCGCGAGGGTCGACATGTGGATGCCGCGCCGCTCTGCATCCTCCGCGAGCGCGTCCAGGCCGTCGTAGATCGCGTCGGTCTGCAGGTGGAGGTACGGCTCGGGCCGCATCGTCATGCGCGAGCCCTCGGGTGCGCGGCTGGTCGCGCGTGTACTTGCCGGTCAGCCAGCCGCCTGCCAGCGGGCTGAACGGCGTGAAGCCGAGGCCCTGCTCGGCGCAGAACGGGAGCACGCCGTCCTCGGCCTCGCGGTCGAGCAGCGAGTACGAGTTCTGCACCCACTCGAAGCGCGTCAGGCCTTCGCGCTCGCAGATCTTCCGCGCCTCCTCGAGGTACGCGCGGTCGACGTTGGACGCGCCGATCGAGCCGACCAGCCCCTCGCGGACGAGCTCGTCGAGGACGCGCAGCGTTTCGACCAGCGGCGTCTCCGGGATCTGGCTCGTGGACGAGGTACATGTCGACCCGCTCGACGCCCAGCCGCTCGAGCGAGCTGCGGATCTGCCGGCGGATGCGGTCCGGCGCCAGCCCCGTGTCATCGGCCACGCCGTCAGTCGAGTGGAAGACCTTCGTCGAGACCGTGACCGGGTGCCTGGTGCGCGCTACCCAGCGGCCGAGCCAGGTCTCGCTGCGCCAGCCGCCGTAGGCATCGGCCGTGTCGTACGTCGTGATCCCGGCCGCCCAGGCCGCGTCGAGGATCTCGTAGGCCTCCTCCTCGCTCTCGCCCTGGCCGAAGAACGCGGGCGACGAGCCGATGCCGCCGAAGTTGCCGCAGCCGAGGATGACGCGCGAGACGTCGATCCCGGTGCCGCCGAGCGCGCGCAGCTCCATCAGGGCCGTTCCGGCCGGCCGGCCGAGACGAGCTCGAGCCGCCCGTCGCGCACCTGCACGACGGCGACGTCCGCGCGCGGCTGCCGCGAGCCGTCCTCCGGATAGTCGAGCACGCCGCCCGCGCCGCCGATCGACAGGCCCGGCAGATCGGCGGACATCGCGGCCGGATCGGTCGACTTCGCCTGCTGCACGGCCTTGTCGATCACGCGCAGCGCGTTGTAGCCGAGCTGAACCTCGCTGCCGTCGGGCCGCGCGCCATAGTCGAGACGGTACTTCTCGTAGAGCTCGTCCAGCTCGCTGCCAGGCACCGGATAGCCGAACGTCGCGAAGGTGACGCCCTTCGCGGTCGTCGCCGGCGGCCGTCGATCGCCGCGCTGCTGTCGAGGCGGTCGAGACCGTAGACGAGGCGGCCGGGGGGAATCGCGCACCTTCGGCCACGCGGCGTCCCGTGACCGCGCCACCGGCCGGCGGCACGACCGTCGATGCTCCACGTCAGCCAGCGCCCGGCGGAGCTGCGCGGCCGTCGGACGGCCCGGCGGCAAGCAGCGATCCACCTTTCCGCTTGCGGTCGCGCACCGTGGCCGCCAGTGCCGCCGACCCGATCATCGAGGCTCGGGCCGGCGCCCCAGGCCCTCGTCGGAGAAGGCTGTTGCAGGTCGCAAGCATGAACACGTTCCGGTCGCGCAGCGCCCGCTCGGCACGCGCCTGGTCGCCCTCCTCGCACGGGAGCAGCACGGCCTTCGCCCCGCGCCGCACGAGCGCGGCCGCGTCGGGCCCGGTCACGAAGCGCACGGGCACCTTCCCGGCGATCCCGCCGACCGAGTTGATCTCCCCCACGTCGATGCGGGCGCCGCGCGCGATCACGCGATCGCGCGCCGACGCGACCACCGCGCCGACCGTGAGCGTGCCGGGAAGCAGCTTCTTCTTCGGCTCGCCCGACCCGCCACACGCGGCGAGGCCCACGACGAGCGCGGCGGCGAGCGCGAGCGCCCTCACTGCCGTCGCAGCCACGCGAGCGACACCTCGCGACCGCCGGTGATCCCCGAGGGCCGCAGGATCAGCACGAGCGCCATGATCGCGCCGAGGAAGATCAGCCGCGTCCCCTGGGGCAGGTCGAGCGTGAAGCCGAGATGGACGCCGTCCTCCGCCTTGCTCAGGAACGAGTCGAGGCCGCTCACTGCCAGCGCCCCGAGCACCGCGCCCCAGAGGCTCGTCATGCCGCCGACGACGAGCATCGCCAGCGTCAGGAACGTGAGGTCTAGGTACACGTTGTTCGCATTGATGAAGCCGAGGAAGTGCACGTACAGCCCGCCCGCGAAGCCGGCCAGCGCGCCCGAGAGCGTGAACGCCCAGAGCCGCTGCCGGTGCACGTCGACGCCGATGCCGCGCGCCGCCGCCGGGTCTTCGCGGCTCGCACGCAGCACGCGCCCGAGCCGGCTGCGCTGGTAGCCGAACGCGGCTGCGATCACGATGATCGCGCCGATCGAGGCCTGCAGCGGCCCCGTCGTCTCGGGCACACCCGTCAGCGTCCCGAGCGCCGGCCCGATCGCATCCCACTGGCTCAGCACGTTGTGGGTGATCTCGAGCACCGCGAACGTCGCGATGCCGGCCGCGAGGCCCGAGAGCCGCATCAGCGGCAGGCCGACGAGGAGCGCGAAGACGCCGCCGACGGCCGCGGCCAGTGCCAGCGACGTCGCGCTGCCGACAGTGTGGTCGCGAAGCAGCGGGTACGTGGTCGCCAGAGCGGCCTGCTTCTGCTCGAGCGGCACGGTCAGAACGCCTGCGGCGAACGCGCCCAAGGCCACGAAGCTGATGTGGCCGAACGAGAGCACGCCCGAGTTGCCCACGAAGACGTAGATGGCGACGACGATCGCGACCGACACGAGGGCGTTCAGCCAGTAGATCTCGTTCTCAGGCGATGCATTGGCCGCGCCGAGCCCGACCACGGCCACCAGCGCGCAGGGCACCAGCAGCTGCAGCGCCGGAGCCGAGTAGCGGGTCACACGCGCTCCACCTGCGCCTGCCGCCCCCAGGTGAACAGGCCGGCTGGGCGCAGCAGCAGGACGAGGATCACGAGCGTGAAGACCGCGGTCGGCAGATACATGCTCTTCTCGGTCGGCAGCGCACCGTTGATGATCCCGGTGGCGAAGCCGATCGCGAACCCGCCCAGCGTCGCCGTCCAGAGCCGGTTCAGCCCGCCGACGACGACGCCGACGAGCACGACGATCGTCTCGCGCAGCGCGAAATCAGGCCCGACGAACGGGTTCTGCACGGTCATCAGCACCGAGACGGTCGCGGCCACGAGCGCCGACAGGAAGACGGCGAAGCCGATCACGCGGTTCGCGCGCACGCCGAGGAGGCGCGCCGTCGGGAAGTCGGCCGCCGCGGCGCGCATGTGCAGGCCGATCGTCGTCCGCGCGAGCAGCAGCGCCAGCAGCAGCATGATCGCGACCGTGACGCCGACCGAGACGAAGATCACCTTGTGGATGTCCACGCCGTGGACGGTCACCACCTGGTTCAGCGGCGCGACCGAGGACGCCACCTCGCCGATCGTGTCGTCGCGCAGGTCGATCAGCAGCGCGATCGCCTGGAGCATGAACGCGATCGCGAACGTCGTGACGAGCATCACCGCCGGCGACTGGCCGCGCAGCGGGCGGAAGACGACGCGGTCCATCGCCATCGACATGGCGATGACGACGGCGAAGCACATGAGGATGCTCCACACGACCGGCCACGACGCGGTGTACGCGAGCGTGTACGCGCCGGCCATGATCAGCTGGCCGTAGGCGAAGTTGATCAGGCGCAGGACGCCGAAGACGAGGCCGATGCCCACGGCCATCAGCGCGTAGATCGAGCCCAGGCCAATGGCGTCGACCAGGGTCTGGCCGTCGATGAAGGCCAGGCTCATCCGCTGAGGTAGGCGGCGATGAGCTTCTCGGTGTCGCCCGCGTCGCCGGGGCCGAGGGTCATGCGCAGCTCGCCGTTCGCGAGCACGTGGGTGCGCTCGCAGGCCGCGACGGTGCGCTGGGCGCGCTGCTCGACGAGCAGGATCGCGACGCCGGTCTCGCGGATCCGCCCGAGCGCCTCGAACACCGCGTCGACGACCATCGGCGCGAGCCCGAGCGACGGCTCGTCGAGGAGCAGCACGGTGGGCCGCGCGAGGAGCGCCCGCGCGATCGCGAGCTGCTGCTGCTCGCCGCCCGAGAGCAGGCCGCCGCTTCGCTTGCGGAACTCGCGCAGGCGCGGGAAGAGCTCGTACGCCTCGTCGAGCGCCCCTCGCCCGCCGCCCTCGCGCCGCGCGGCCAGGCCGAGCTTGAGGTTCTCCTCCACCGAGAAGTCGGCGAAGATCCGCCGCCCTTCCGGGACGAGCGAGATCCCCGCCCGCGCGATCGACTCGGGCGTACGCCCGCGGAGCGAGCGCCCGTCGAGCGTGACGTCGCCCGCGTGCGCCGGGAGCAGTCCGCTGACCGCGTGGAGCGTCGTCGACTTGCCGGCGCCGTTCGGGCCGATCAGGCCGACGAGCTCGCCCTTGCCGAGGCGCAGCGTCAGGTCGCGGACGGCCGGGACGGCGCCGTAGCGAACCTCGAGATTCGTGATCTCGAGGATCACGCGACCGCCGGCTCACCGAGATACGCCGCGGCGACGTCGAGGTTGCCGCGGATCTCGGCGGGCGTCCCCTGCGCCAGCGTCCGGCCCTGGTCGAGCACCTGGATGCGGTCGCAGACCTCCATGACGAGCGCCATGTTGTGGTCGATCAGCAGCACGCCGGCCTCGTGGTCGTCGCGGACGGAGCGAACGACGGCGGCGAACTCGGGCACCTCCGCCTCGGGCAGGCCGGCGGCCGGCTCGTCCATCAGCACGAAGCGCGGCTCGGTCGCGAGCGCGCGGGCGACCCCGAGCCGCCGCTCGTCGCCGTGCGCGAGCGACGGCCGCCGGGTGGCCGGCGACGTGCCGCAGGCCGAGCAGCTCGAGCAGCTCGTCGGCGCGGCGGCGCGCGCGCCGCGGCCCCGCCCCCACGCCGAGCGCGGCCACCTCGACGTTCTCGCGCACCGACATGGAGCGGAACGAGCGGCTGTGCTGGAACGTGCGCGCCACGCCCGCGCGGGCGCGGCGCTGGGCGCTCCACTTCGTGATCGTCCGCCCTGCGAGCTCGACCGAGCCCGCGGTCGGCCGGTCGAAGCCGGTGAGGACGTTCACGAGTGTCGACTTGCCCGCCCCATTTGGGCCGATCAGCCCGACGACCTCGTGGCGGTGCAGCTCGAGCGTGACCTCCTGCAGCGCGAGCAGCCCCGCGAACGACCGGGAAACAGCGGAGGCCCGGAGAGTGTCTCCGGGCCTCCGCTCCACATCAGACGTCGTCGCCTGGTCGACCAATCAGATCTTGGGAACGACCTTCGCGGTGACGTAGCCGACGACGCGGGCCTTGTTGTTGTTGATCTCGATGACGCGGTACTTCCGCCCGAAGACGGTGTGCAGCGAGTGCGAGAAGCTCACGAGCCCGGACAGCGTCGGGACCTTCTTGAACTTCTCCATGGTCGCCGCGAGCTTGGCGCCGTTGGTCGACCCGCCGGACCGCTTGATCGCGGTCACGACGCCGTCGATCGCCGCGACGCCCTGCACGAAGCCGCCGGTGCCGGCGTGGATCTGCTTCGCCAGCTTGTTGATCTCCTTGCTCGAATCGTCGCCGAACGCGGACGCGAACGTGACGGCGTAGTAGTTCGTGACCTTCGGGCTCTTCGGCACCCAGTACGTGCCGTCGCCGGCCCACGAGTTGAGGATCGGCGTGTTGTTGCCGAGCGTCCGGAACCCGGTGGCGAACGCGGGCAGCTCCTCGAAGGCCGTCGAGGTCACGTAGACGTCGACCTTCTTCGAGTTCAGGCGGTTGATCGCCGAGCTGACGGGAGCGCCGCCGAAGCTGGCGTAGCTCTCCTCGCCCGTGACCTTGCCGCCGAGCTGCGTGAAGCGCGCCTTGAACGCGTCCACGACGTTCTTGAAGTAGATGAGCGCCGTGTTCTTGCCGATGGCGGCCGTCTTCCAGCCGCGACCCCATGCGTACTGGGCCATCGCCGAGCCCTCGTCCTGCGCCACGTTGCCGAAGCTGAAGGCGAGCTTGCCCTTCTTTGCGCCGAAGCGCTTCGGCCCCATCTGGTCGGTGCCGATGCACGGCGCGATCGTCAGCAGCCCCCGGTTGATCGACTCCTGCACGACCGGCGCGGCGAGCTCGACGTCGCAGGTCGTGAAGATGACCTGCGGGTTCTTGCCGAGCAGCTGACGTGCACAGGCCTTCGCGCGAGTCGGCGTGTTGCCCTGTGTATCGCAGGTGATGATCTTCAGCGGACGCCCGTTGACGCCGCCCTTCGCGTTGATCTGCTTGACGCGGATCTGGGCGGCCGCAAGCGCGGGCCCGTCGAACGGCGCCATCGCGCCCTTGCTGTCGAACGCCCAGCCGATCGTGATCGGCGTCGCGCGCGGCGCGGCCACGACATTCGCCGCAACCACGGTTCCCGCCAGCACTGCGAGCGCGGCGGTAAGCACCGCGACCCTCCTCGTCCTGCTCATGCAGCCTCCTCGGTTTCCGGTGACATTGACCGGGGTCTCGTCGGTATTAGATTTCATACGGTTCCAGCGGGTCAAGCAGATTCGCTTCTCGACTCCCAGCAGCGCCTGAACGCGTCGTGCGCGCGGCGGGCCAGCTCGGTGCCAGGCACCGTCCAGAGCGAGTCGGGGTAGGCGTCGCCGAAGGTGCCGTCGTCGGAGAAGATCTCGACGTCGTAGGGGCCTTTCCAGCCGGTGGACTCGATCGCGGCGAGGAAGCGCGGCACGTCCCCGACGCCGTCGCCCGGCAAGATCCGGTCGAGCCAGCCGCGCGTCGGTTCGCGGTAGTCGCTGACATGCACGCCGACGATACGATCCGCGACCCGCGGCAGCTCCTGCTCGTACGGCGTGTTCCAGAGGTGCCAGCTGTCCGCGATGATCCCGAGCGCCGGGTGGCCGGCCTCGTCGAGGAGCGCTGCGGCCTCCGCGAGCGTCGAGACGATCGTCCAGTCCTCGCCGCCGATCCGCTGGTAGGGCTCGAGCGCGATGCGCACGCCGGCCCGCTCGGCCTCGTCCCCGAGGCTTCGGAGCGCCTCCACGACCAGGCGGCGGGCCTCGGCCGGCTCACGCTCGCCGGCGGGCCCGGTCAGGAGGACGAGGCAGTCCGGCTCGAACGGCGCGACGCGGCGGATCCAGCCGCGAAATGCCTCGACGCGCTCCCCCACGTCGTCCGGTCCAGGCAGCAGCGGCAGCGGCAGGATCGACGGCACGGCGCCGACGCAGTTCGTGACTGTGAGGCCGCTCGCTCGGACGCGGGCGAGCGTCTCGGCGTCGTCGCGCTCGGGGAACTTGATCTCCCACAGGCCGATCCCGTCGGCGCCCGCCGCCCGGTAGCTCGTCAGGTCGTCGTCGAACGGCTGCGGCAGCGTCGAGATCTGCGAGATCGAGAACGCGGGATCAAACGCCAAGGCGGCTCCTGAGCTCCGCCAGCGCGCGCCGCGGCAGCGGCGGGCGGAGGAGCTCCTCGGCGACGAGCGCGCCGGAGCCACCGCCGAGGCCAGGGCCCGGGTGTGTCGAGGCGCCGATGTGCCACAGCCCGGGGATAGACGTCGCGTGCCCGGGCTGCTCGCGGAGCGGCCGCCAGAGGAAGTTCTGGTCGAGGCTCAGCGCGCCGGAATACGGATCGCCCCGCTCGAGGTTCACGTTCGTCGCCGCCAGGTCGGCCGGCGAGAGCACGACGCGCTTGCGGATCGACGACTCGAGGTTCGGGATATGGCGCACGAGGCGCGCCTGGATGCGGTCGGCGTAGCGCTCGCGCAGGTCCTCCCAGGTGCCGGGTTCGAGCTCTCCGGCCGCGTCGCCCTTGACGTGCCACGGCAGCTCCTGGAGCTGGATCCAGAGGATTCCGGCGCCCGCGGGCGCGCGCGACGGATCCATCGTGAGCGGCTGGCCGACGACGATGGTGGCCTCGGCCGGGAGCAGGCCGCGGGTCGCCTCGTTGACCGCGCGCGAGACGCCGTCGAGGCCCGGCGTGAGGTGGACGAGCGCGGTGCCGCCGAGCCGCTCGTCGCCCTCCCAGCGCGGCGGCTCGGAGAGCGCGTAGTGGATCTGCATGTCGCAGCGGCCGTAGCGGAAGCGGCTCGCGGCCTCGCGCACCGGTGGGTCGGCCTCGGGCAGGAGTCGGCCGTAGAGCTGGGTGGGTGTGACGTTCGCGAGCACGGCGCGGCTTGCGCGGACGAGCTCGCCGTCGCTCGTGCGGACGCCCTCGGCCCGGCCGTCGCCCACCGCGATGCGGTCGACGTCGCGGCCGGTCTCGAGCGTGCCTCCCGCCTCCTTGATCAGCTTCGCCAGCGCCTCGACGAGCCGGATGCCGCCGCCGCGTGGGATCGGCAAGCCGCCCTCCTGGACGGCGACGGCGATCACGCGGGCCATGTAGCCGGACGCCGCGTCGTCGGGGCCGAGCCCGGTGTGCAGCACCCAGGGCGCGATCAGCCCGTGCGCCTGCTCGGATGCGAACGTTTCGGTGAGCCAGTCCCGCGCGCTCGTGAGCAGCGAGCCGCCGAACGCGAGCAGGCCGCGGCGGCCGAGGCGCCGGTACGCGCGCGACGCCAGGCTGACGCCGGACGGCGACCAGAGCTCGGTGCCGAGCACACCGAACGCCAGGTCGGCGTTCGGGAAGAAGTCGTCGAGCGTGCGCCGCCACGCGTCCCCGTCGCCTGCCGAGTGGCGGTCGAGCTCGGCGGCGTTCGCGTCGGCGGTGCGAAGCAGGAACGCGGCCTCGCCGTCGGGGTACAGCGTCGCGGTCGGCAGCTCGGTGTTCAGGTACTCGAGCCCGCGCGCCGCGAGCTCGTCGCCGAGCTGCGCGTGCGCGGCGCCGCCGACCCACAGCGGATGCCAGGAGCTCAGAACCTCGTGCAGGTAGCCCGGCTCGGTGATCTCGGCCGTGCGGATTGCGCCGCCGAGGTAGTCGTTGCGCTCGAGGACGCACACGCTCCAGCCGGCGCGAGCCAGCAGCGCGCCTGCGGCCAGGGAGTTGATCCCGCTGCCGACGATGACGGCGTCGTAGGAGCGCGCCACCCCGCCGATCCTAAGCGCCTTCGACGAGCGCCCTGAACTCGTCGTCGCTGACGAGGCCGCCCTTCTCGGCGCCGCGCGCCTTGACCGCCGCGAGCACCTCGGTGCGGCGCTCCTCGGGGATCTCCAGGCCGAGCTCCTCCGCCTTGATGCGGATCGAGTCGGCGCCGCTCTTCTTGCCGAGCACGATCGAGCGTTCGGCGCCGACCAGCTCGGACGAGTACGGCTCGATCGACGGCGGGTCGTGGAACTGGCTCGCGACCGCGCCGCTCTCGCGCCGGAAGAGATTCTCCCCGACGAGCGGCTTCCACGGCTCGAGCTCGTAGCCGGAGAGCTCCTGCACGCGCTCGGCAACCGCCCGGATCCGCTCGAGGCGCAGGTTGCTCTCGACGCCGTAGACCGCGCGCAGCGTGAGCGCCATCTCGCCCAGGTTGGCGTTGCCGGCGCGCTCGCCCATGCCGTTGACCGTCCCGTGCAGCCAGGTGGCGCCGGCGCGGACGGCCGCCACCGCGCTGGCGGTGGCGAGGCCGAAGTCGTTGTGCCCGTGGAAGTGCACCGGCGTCCCGTCGAGCCACTGGATCGTCCGGCCCACCAGGTCGGTGACCGCCTCGGGGCCGGCGATGCCGAGCGTGTCCACGACGGCCACCTCGCGCGCACCGGCCTCGACGGCGGTCTCGTACGCCTGGCGGAAGAAGTCGAGGTTGGCGCGAGTCGAGTCGACACCGAAGAAGGCGGCGTAGATGTCGTGCTCGGCGGCGAAGCGCATCGCGCTCGCGATCCGCTCGAGCATCTTCTCGCGCGGGACGCCGAGTGCGTCGAGCTTGAGGTCGGAGATCGGCGACTCGATGACGGCGTGCCGGACGCCGAGCTCGACGAGCGCCTCGAGATCGGCCGGGACTGCGCGCGAGAAGCCCCAGACCTCGGCGCTCAGGCCCGCGTCGGAGATGAGCCGGATCGCCTCCGCGTCCTCGGCCGAGACGCGCGGGAAGCCGGCCTCGATCCGGTCGACGCCGGCGTCGTCGAGCAACCGCGCGATCTCGAGCTTCTCCTGCGGGCCGAGCACGACGCCGACGGACTGCTCGCCGTCGCGCAGCGTCGTGTCGTACAGGCCGACGCGGCCGTTGATGCGGTACGGGTCGTTGAGATCGCCGGTCCAGATCACGTGCGGGCTCCTCGCTCGGGGCGGTAGAGAGTTTCCCCACTTCTGGCACAGACACGTGCGGACTTCGTCGGTAGCGTGGCCCGCGAGCGGGTGGAACGGGGCGCCTCCCCCCTTGGGTGGGCGGGGTCTGGTCTCACGCGCGCGTCAATTTTCTGAAGTCGTCGGGGAAGCGGCAGAGCTTCTCGGCCCCGGTGGCAGTGATGAGGTAGTTGTCCTCGACGCGCAGGCCGCCGCCGCCCTCCCAGTAGGCACCGGGCTCGATTGCGAGCACCATGCCCTCCCGCACCTCGCCGCCGGCGGCCTGGTGCGCGTACGGCGGCTCGTGCGCCCGCGCTCCAACGCCGTGCGCCACCGGGTGCGAGGGCTGGCCCGCGTAGCCGCCGGCGGCGAGCCGCTCGCGGATCAGGCGGTCGAGCTCGGCCAGGCTCGCGCCCGGGCGACAGTGCTCCACCGCCGCGTCGAGCGTCGAGAGCAGCAGCTCGAGCAGCTCGTCGTACTCGGCCGTGAGCTCGCCCGGGCAGAGGTTCTTCGTGTGGTCGCACCAGTAGCCGTCGACGCAGACCCAGATCTCGAAGAGCGTCGGCTCGTGCTCCTGCACCGGCCGGTCGCCGGTCGCGGTGAAGGTCCGGATCCCCGGCCCCGACCACACGAGCGCGAACCCGCGCGCCAGCTCGACCCGCCCGTCGAGGCCGGTGCCGGCGCCGTGGACGAAGCCTTCCCAGAGCGCCGCCGCCTCGCTCTCCTTCATCCCGGGCTCCAGGCGCTCGTGAACGTGCTCCATCGCGAGCGCGGCGAGCTCGTTCGCGATCCGCATGCGCTCGACCTCCTGCGGCGTCTTGATCGCGCGCGCCTCGGCCAGGAGCGGCGCGGCGTCGTCGACCTGCATGCCCCACGCGTGGAACCAGTCGTGGGTGTACGTCGTCGGCTCGCCGACCATGCGGTCGGATGCCTGCGTCCCGAGCGAGAGCTCCAGGCCGATGCGCTCGTAGCCGCGCTCGCGGATCGCCGCCTGCGCAGCCTCGATCGCGCGCGGCACGGGCGGCCGCGGGTCCTCGGGGTGGTAGCCGGCGAACAGGCGGATGTCATCGGTCCAGGCCGTCCGCGCCGCGTCGTCGGCCTGCGGCTCGAGCGCTGCAAGCGCGATGTGGCCGTCGCGCCCGAAGACGACGATGTCGTAGCCCTTCATCGGCCAGTAGTTCGAGAGATAGACGATGTTGTCGGGCGCGCGGACGACGAGCGCGTCCAGGTCCCGCTCCTCCATGAGCGCGCGCACGCGCTCGAGCTTGGAGTCGTCGCGCGGCCAGCTCATGCGGCCGCCGGCCCGCGGAGTATCCGGGCGGTGGCAAAAGCCGCGAGGACACACCAGACGCCCTCCAGCAGCAGGAACCCCCACTGGCTCTCGACCGCGGCGATGACCGTGAGGATCCCGGCCCCGACAGCGTTTGCGGCCGTATAGGCAAGGCTCGTCGCACGCAGCCGCCCGAACTGGTTCGCGGCGTACGCGGCCAGGATCGTGATCGCCCCGAGAATCGCGACGGCCTGGATCACGCGACCGCTTCCCACACCACGCGGTCGTCCCGGCGGACGACACGGCCGATCCCGCTGCCCGGATAGTGCCCGCACACGACGAGCGTGTCGGTGTCCACTACCGAGTCGACCAGGGCCGCGCGGGTCGCGGACGCGAGCGGCGCGTCGTGGTCCCAGCGGAACTGCCAGCCGGGCTGGTCTAGCAGCGCCGGGTGCGGAGCGGCGTCCGCGATCAGGAGGGCGCGCCCGCTGCCCGACGCGACCTCCACGCCGAGGTGGCCGGGATAGTGGCCGGGGTACGCGACCGCGCGTGCGCCCGGCAGCAGGTCGTCTCCGGCCAGGACGGTCTCGATGCGGCCCGCGTCGCGCAGCGTGCGCAGTCGATCCGGCAGCCACTCGACCGAGGAGCTCTCGATCGCGTACGCCAGCGCGTCGGAGTGGACGAGGATGCGAGAGCGCTCGAACAGCATCGGGTCGGCGAGCCACCCGACGTGGTCGACATGGAGATGCGTGAAGAAAACGGCGTCCACGCTGATGCCCACGTCCGACAGCGCGGCCGGGAGCATGCCCTCGCGCTCCGCGTCCCAGCTCCACCGCCCGGGCGGCCCGACGCCGGCGTCCACGAGCAGCGTCCGCCCGTGCGCCTGAATGAGCGTGCAGGCCACCGGCAGCCTCCAGTAGCGCCCGGAAAACAGCTCCGGATACTCCGGCCGGAAGTGGTCCCACCGATCGATCGGGACGTCCGGGTAGGCGTCGTCGCACGCGGCGAGGAGGCCGACGGCGTCGGCCAGCGTCGTGAGCGTGACCTCGCCGACCTGGTGTCCCGTCGACGATACGGCACTCATCCGTCGCGCTCCGCGGCTACCAGCGCACGCGCTCCGGCGCGGGCTCGCCGTGCGCGTCCTGCCACGAGATGACCGGGTTGCGCAGCACGCCGATCCGCTCGATCTCAGCCTCCATCACGTCGCCCGGCCGCAGGTAGAGCGACGCCGCGTCCTCGCTAAACCCGGCCACGCCGGAGACCGTGCCGGTCGAGACGACGTCGCCGGCCGAGTAGCCGAGCGCCGAGTAGTGGGACAGGATCTGCGGGATCGTCACGGACATCCGGCCGGAGTGCGACTCCTGCCGCGGCTCGCCGTTGACGCGCAGCTCCATGGCCAGGTCGTGCGGGTCGGGGATCTCGTCGGGCGTGACGATCCACGGCCCGAGCGGGCAGAACGTGTCGATCGCCTTGCAGAAGGAGAAGACGCCGGAATCCATCTCGCGCCGCTGGATGTCGCGCGCGGTGATGTCGTTGAAGATCACGTAGCCGCCGATGTACCCGGGCGCCTCCTCCGGCGAGAACCACTTCCCCGGCTTCGAGATGACGATCGCGAGCTCGAGCTCGTAGTCCAGTTCCTCGGTCAGGTGCTCCGGGTAGACGACCGGGTCGTCCGGCCCGACGATCGCGTCGACGTTCTGGAAGAAGACGATCCACGGCGCGATCTGGTGCGACCAGCCGACGCGCTTCGACTCCTCCTCGTGCTCGCGGAAGTTGCCGGCCGTGTGGAAGAACTTCTTCGGGACGATCGGCGCGCAGAGCCGGCCCTCGGCGAGCGGCCACCCGCGGCCCGTGGCCGTCGCCGTGCCGCCGCGCTCGAAGAGCGTCCGCATGTCCGGCGCGTCGATCTCCATGACGACGTCGTCGCGGACCTCCCCCACGACCGTCTCCCCACCGACCTCGAATGTCGCCAGCCGCACCGTGGCGATGCTACGCGAGCGCGTTCCGCAGGCGACTCACCAACTCGGCGATCTCCGCCTCCTCCCCGTCCGGCGCCCCGTCCCATTCGTCGACCTGCATCCAGCCGACCTCGGCCGGTGTCCCGGCATAGCGCGGGAAGACGTGCACGTGGAGGTGCGGGACGCCGTGCCCGATGACGGCCGAGTAGACGCGTTCGAGGTCGATCGTCGCGCGCAGTGCCCGCGCGAGGCGAGTGACGGCGACGCCCACGGCTGCCGCCTCCGCGTCGGTGAGGTCAGCCCAACCCGGGGCGTGCCGGCGCGTGACGACCATCAGATGACCAAGGTAGGGGCGCGGATTGTCGTCGATCGGCGGGATGTGGAAGCCGAGTACGAGCTTCTCGTCGAGCAACGGGCCACCCGGCAACGGCGCCTCGCCGGACACCTCGCGGCAGACGAGGCAGTCAGCGCTCACGCAGCCACGTGACGACATCCGCCGCGTTCCGGTCGGGCGGGAATACCGGATAGAAGACCTTCACGATCTCGCCGGCCTCGGCGACGAGCGCGAGCCGCTTGTAGAGCGTCTCGCCCGCCACGTCGAAGGTCGGCAGCCCGATGGCCGCTCCGAGCAGCCGCTCCGGGTCGGCGATCACCGGGTAGGCGATGTGGTTTCGCTCAGCGAACTCGACCTGGTCGTCGAGCGGCTGCGCGGAGAGCCCCGCCACTCGCGCGCCGAGCTCGCGCAGCTCCGCCTCGTGGTCGCGGAAGGCGCGCGACTGCGGCGTGCAGCCGCGCGCACCGGGGATCTCGTCCCAGCCGGGTAGCGACGGCCTTCCGGGCCGTCCGGCGCGCGGGTACACGTAGACCACGAGGCGCTCGGAGGCCAGCTCAGCGAGGTCGACGGGACCGGCCGAGGACTCGAGCACGAGCGCGGGCAACCGCGTCCCGGGCAGGTGGTCGGCCGCGCCGTCGTCCTCGGGCACCGGCAGGTTGGGCGGCAGGATGTACGGGTCGGTGCTCACCACCCGCGCGTGTCGTACGGCTTGTTCAGCTCGGCGATCCTCTCGCCCGCGTCGTCGATCGCCCGCTGCGGATCCTTGCCCCAGACCGATGGATCGTCCCGCAGCCGCTCCGCGAGGCGTCGCTCGTCGGCCTTTCGCTTGCGGCGGGCGGCGTACCAGTGCCAGAGCTTCATGCCGAGCTCCTACTACCCGCAGACGCGCTGGGCGATGCGGGCGTAGACGTCCGCGGTGCGGACGAGCCCGTCGATGTCGAGGTTCTCGCCGAGCACCGTGTCGAGCAGCCCGGTCGACGTCCCGTAGTTGACGGTCGCGATGCCGTAGCGCGTGAGCGCGGACGCGTCGGAGAACCACCGCGTCACGTCGCGCTCGGGCGGGGCGCCGAACACCTCCTCATGCGAGGCGTCGATCGCCGCGACGAGCGGATGGGAGTCCTCGATCTCTGCGCCCGGAGCCGTGACGTAGACCTCGCCCTCGATGCCGTACTCCGGGAAGCGCGCCCGGAGGCCGCGCACCATCTCCATCACCTGGCCTCGGGCAACCGGCATCGGCTTGGTCGGCGGCACGCGCACGTCGAGGAACAGGTCGGTCCGGTGCGGCGTCCGCGAGACGCGCCAGCCGAACCCGCCCTCGATCGCACCGACGTTCACGATCGCGCGGGCGCCGCGGTAGGCGTTCTCGTCGTCCTCCTCCCACTGCGGGATCCACTCCATGACAGCGTCGAGCACCTCGCGCATGCGCAGGATCGAGTTGCGGTCGCGGCGGCCCTCGGTGAAGGCCGTGTGGATGAAGTCACCGGCCGCCGAGATCCGCAGCCAGAGCGACCCGAAGTGCCCGAGCACGACCTTGCCCTCGGTCGGCTCGCCCAGGACGCACATGTCGGCGACGCCGCCGTGCGTCACGAGGTAGCGCGAGCCGGCCGCGTACCCGCGGAACTCCGCGCCCTGCGCGTCGCCGTACTGCGTCTTCTCGATCTCGCCGACGACGGCGGCGATCATCAGGTCGCCCCGCAGGGCCACGCCCGCGTCCGCGAGCGCACGCAGCGCCTCGATGTAGCAGGCGAGCGCCCCCTTCATGTTCGAGACGCCGAGCCCGTACAGCCGGCCGTCCTGCACGAACGGGTCGGGCTGGAAGCCGCGCACGTGGCGGAGCCAGGGCTCGCGCCCCGAGTACGACGTGTCCATGTGCCCGTTGAACATCAGCGACGGCGCGCCTCCCGCGCCGTCGCGGATGCCGAGCACGTTGGCGCGGCCCTCCTCCACCTGCTGCCACTGGACGTGCAGGCCCATGTCCTCGAACGTCTCCGCCATCAGCTCGGCCATGGCGCCCTCCGACCCGGTGAAGCTCGGCGTCGCGATCGCCCGGCTCGCCCAGTCGACGAGGCGCTCGCGGTCGACGGCGACGGTCACGAGCGGACGTGCGGCAGCACTTCGCGGCCGAACAGCTCGATCTGCGCGAGCCGGTCGTCGCCCCAGAGCTCGAGCATGACGTGCGTGCAACCGGCGTCGCGGTACTCCTCGATGGCGGCGATGCAGTCGGCGGGCGTGCCGGCGATCGGCTTGCACTTGTCGAGGATCGCGTCGGTGACCTGCTCCTTCGCGGCGAGCCTGCCGCCGCGCTCCATCGCCTCGGCGACCGGGCGGATCTCGTCCTGCTCGAGGCCGGCCAGGTCGAGCAGCGTGTCCGCGGAGCCCTGGATGTTCTGCACCTTGTTGGCGAGGTACATGCCGGCGATCTCGCGGGCGCCGTCGCGGCCCTTGTCGCGGTCGTGGTCGATCGACGCGACGACCGTGCAGCCGATGTCGATGTCCGCTGCGACGTTCTCGCGGGTGTAGCGCACGAACGCGGGCGTGGTGATCGACGGGGTGAGGCAGCCGTCGCCGATCTCGCCGGCGAGCGCCTGCATCTTCGGCGCCGTCGCGGCCACGTAGACGGGCGGCACGTCGCGCGGCGTCACGGCCTCGTCCTGCAGCGCTGGCACGTCGGCGCTCCACATCGACCCCTCGTAGCGGAACTCGGCGCCGCCCAGCACGCCGCGCACGATCTCGACCGCGTCGCGCATCGGCCCGAGCGTCTTCGACGTCTGCTGCATCGTGTTGTTGAGGAAGATCTTCGAGGTCCCGAAACCGAGGATGAACCGGCCCGGCGCCGCCTCCTGCACCACGCGCGCGTCCATCGCGACCTGCACAGGGTGGCGCGTGAACGGCGAGATGATCCCCCACCCGATCGTGAGCCGCTCCGTCTCGCGGCCCATGAGCGCCGAGACGACGGTGGACGAGCGCGCCTCCATGCCGTGCTTGCGCCACCACGGATAGGCCTCGGCGAGCCAGATCGTGTCCATGCCGGCGCGGTCCATCACGCGGGCGTGCTCGAGCATCTCTTCGAGCGGCTCCATGGTGAGCTGCATCACGCCGATGCGAAACGGGGGCGCCACGGACGGCAATCCAATCATGCGGCCGCGGGGTCACCGGGTTGAAAGCCGCTCGCGAGCCGCGACAATCGCGCGATGAGCCGGCTGCCGACCGGAACCGTGACGTTCCTCTTCACCGACGTCGAGGGGTCGACCGTGCTGCTCGATCAGCTCGGCGGCGAGGCGTACGCGGAGGCGCTGTCCGAGCACCGTCAGCGCGTCCGCGAGGCCGTCGCGCGGCACGGCGGCGTCGAGGTGGACACGCAGGGCGACGCCTTCTTCGTGGCGTTTCCGACCGCCGACGACGGGCTCGCGGCGGCGCGCGACGCGCAGCAGGCGCTCGCGGAGGGCCCGGTCCGCGTGCGGATGGGGCTGCACACCGGCGAGCCGGTCGTGACGGCCGAGGGCTACGTCGGCATGGACGTGCACCGCGGCGCGCGCATCGCAGCCGCCGGCCACGGCGGCCAGGTGCTCCTCTCGGAGCGGACGCGACTCGCCCTGACCGATGGCGCCGAGCTGCGGGACCTCGGCGAGCAGCGGCTCAAGGACCTCGGCGCGCCGATCCGCCTCTACCAGGTCGGCAGCGGCGAGTTCCCGCCGCTCAAGGTTCTCTACCGCGCGACGTTGCCGGTGCAGCCGTCGGCGCTCATCGGCCGCGAACGCGAGCTCGACGAGGCGGCCGCGATCCTGCGCGAGACGCGCCTCCTGACCCTGACGGGGCCGGGCGGCTCCGGGAAGACGCGGCTCGCGCTCCAGCTGGCCGCCGAGGCGGTCGACGACTTCCCGGACGGCGTCTTCTGGGTGTCGCTCGCGGCCGTCACCGACCCCGAGCTCGTTCCACCGACGATCGGCGAGGCGATCGGCGCCGAGGGCCCGCTTGCCGGCCACATCGCCGCGCAGCGGATGCTGCTGCTGATCGACAACCTGGAGCAGGTGCTCGACGCAGCGCCCGGGCTCGCGGGGCTGCTCGCTTCGTGCCCGCAGCTGCGGTTGCTCGCGACGAGCCGCGCGCCGCTGCGGATCGCCGGCGAGCGCGAGTACGCGGTCGAGCCGCTGCCGACCGGCGACGCCGTCCGGCTCTTCTCCGAGCGCGCCGTGGCGATCGTCCCCAGCTTCGAGACGGATGCGGCCGTCGAGGAGATCTGCCGCCGGCTGGACGGGCTGCCGCTCGCCGTCGAGCTGGCCGCTGCGCGCGTGCGCGTCTTCACGCCCGAGGTGCTCCTCGGGCGGCTTGAGTCACGGCTGCCGCTGCTCACGAGCGGCGCGCGCGACGCGCCCGAACGGCAGCGAACGCTGCGTGCGACGATCGTGTGGAGCTACGACCTGCTCGACGCGGATGAGCAGCGGCTCTTCGCGCGGCTCGGCATCTTCGCCGGCAGCTTCGACGTGGACGCGGCGGAGGCCGCCTGTGGCGCACCGCCCGACCTGCTCGAGGCGTTGATCGAGCAGAGCCTGGTGCGCCGCTGGGACAGCGGTCGCTTCGGCATGCTCGAGACGATCCGTGAGTTCGCCCAGGCGGAACTGGAGGAGAGCGGCGAGCGCGACGCCGTTGCTCGCGCCCATCTGGACTACTTCCTCGCCCTGGCCGAGGGAACCGGCGAGCAGGACGGCTGGCTCGAGCTACTGGATCACGAGCGGGACAACTTCCGCGCCGCGATGCGGTGGGGGCTCGACAACGGCGATCCCCGCTCGGCGTTGCAGCTTGCGAGCGCGCTGGGCCGGTTCTGGGTGATCCGGGCCCATGGCGAGGGCTATGCCTGGCTGAGCGAGGCGCTCGAGGCCGCTCCTGACGCCCCGCCCGGCGAGCGTGGCAGCGGGCTGCTGTGGGCCGGCAGCACGGTCACCTTCATCGCGGAGCACGCGCGCTCGGAGGCGCTGTTCGAGGAGGCCCTGCCGCTGTTTCGCGAGGCCGGCGACCGGCGCCAGGTCGCCGAGGTGCTCGACCGGCTCGCCGGTGCTGCGGCAGGTCGGGGCGACTGGGAGAAGGCGCGGGCGATGGCCGACGAGAGCATCGCGATCTTCCGGGAGATCGGCGACCCGGCGGCGGCCCGCTACGCGCTGTCGAAGGTGGCCGCCGATGAGCGCACCCGCGGCCACCGCGCACGGGGGCATGCACTCCTCGCGGAAGTCCTCGCGCTGGCGCGCCAGGTCGGAGACACGTGGCTCGAGACCATGATCCTCCTCGGCCTGGCCAAGGCAGCCGCGGAGGAGGACGAGCAGGCAACGGCAACGGACTTCGCCCGCCAGGCGGTCGTGCTCGCGCACGAGATCGGGAACGGGCCAACCCTGGTCGACGGCCTCGAGCTGCTCGCGAGGGTCGCGGTCGGCTACGGCGCGTACGAGCGCGCAGGCGAGCTGTGGGGCGCGATCGACGCAATCGAGGAGCGCGCCGAGGCGTTCGTCGACCCGGCCGGGCGGGCCGAGTTCGAGGGGCAGTTCGCCGCGGAGCCAAGTGCCGATTTCGCCGCCGGCCGGCGGCGGGGGCGCTTGCTCACCGTGGACGAAGCCGTCGCGCTCGCGCTCGGCTAGCGGGCGTCAGACCCGAACTGCGCCTCGGCCGGTGGTTCCTCGCCGTGCGCCCGTGCCAGTCTGGCGAAGAGCGAGGCGATGGTCTCCGGCCCGTCGACCTCGTCCTCGAGCCCGGCACGCGCAAGCCAGCGGTTCGCCTCGTCGGCCGCGAGCGACGCGAACTCCACGTTCGCGGCCGCGCGGCCCGGCCGCGCCACGGCCGGGTGCAGAGTGCGGATCTCCTCGTTCGTCGTCACGAGGACGAGCACCCGCAGGCCCTGGCCGATGAGGCCGTCCACGACGTTCAGGAAGCGCGACAGGCCCTGCCCCATGCGGTCACGCGCGTCAGCCGAGAGCAGCTCGCCCGTGTCCTCGAGCAGCAGGACGCGCCACGCCTTGCTGCCGCTGCCCTCCTCCTCGTCCTCGTCGTCGATCTCGCGGCTCGTGAAGGACATGCCGACGTGGCCACCGGACATGGCCATCATCCGCATCATGCCGGGGCTCATCGACATCGCCTCGTAGCCGGGCTGGAGGAGGACGCCGATCAGGTAGTCGGCCCGCTCGCCGAAGAAGGAATCGGGGTCGACGATGTAATGCAGCTCGCACCAGTCGCGCCACTCCCACGCGAGCGCGCGGAGCGCGAACGTCTTGCCCGTGCCGGCGAGGCCGTGCCAGAGGATGAGCTGGCCGCCGTGTGCGGGCTGGAAGCCGCGCATGAGCCGCTCGAGCTCTGTGCGAGTACCGGCGCCGTAGTTGTCGCGGATCTCGTCCCAGCCGGGCACGGCAATCGAGCGCCACGAGGGCATCGGGCCCTGCGGCCCGTACGTCCAGAACGTGACCTGTACCTCGTGACGGGATGACAGGTCGGGAGCCGGAAAGAGGCCGCGCAAGCGGTCGAGCTCGGAGTCGGCGACTGCGCTGCTGCGCGCAGCCGCCCAGGCCGTCACGTGACCGCCGGCGAGCTGCACCTGAAGCAGGGCGTCAGGACGGCGGAAGATCGCGTTCTCGTGCCCCTCGGAGGCAAAGCGCCACGCCGGCTGTCCGAGCTGCTCGAGCGAGCGCAGCGACGTCGCCCAGCCTCCGACGCGCAGCTCGGTGAGCCCCTGCTCGAGCACCTCGGCGGAGAAGAGCGACCCGAGGTCTCCAATGTGGAAATCGGTGTTGAGCGTGAGCCGGCGCGGCTCGGGCGTCGGGTTCGTCATGACGCGCGGTGCGGGCTAGTGCTCGCCGCTGTGCTGGGGATGGACGATCAGGACGTCGCAGTGGGCGCGCTTGGCGAGATCGCGGCTGACGCTGCCCTCGAAGAGGCGCGCGAGGAAGCCGGGCTCGCGCGTGCCGACGACGATCAGGTCGGCGGCCCGGTCGTCGGCGACCTCGATGATGGCGTCGTCGGCAGCTCCGCTGCGGGCCTCGAAGTCCGCGTCGACACCCGCGAGCCGGCTCTTTGCCCGGTCGAGCACGCCGCCGACCACCTCCTCGGGCTTGATGTCGGCGAGCACGGGCTCGTCCAGCGGCATCGCGGTCATCCCGGTCTCCGGCCCGGCCGCGTACGGCGGAACGTAGGCGGGCAGCTCGGCGACGCTGACGACGACGAGCCTGGCGCCGAACACCTTCGCGAACTCGGCGGCGCGCTCCAGGGCGCGGTCAGCGCTCCCGGACCCGTCGTAGCCGACGACGATCGTCTTCATCGGCGGGAGCCTACTCGGCGCACCTCTTTACAGGGACAGTCCCTGTTAAGGGCCGGCCGTTCAGGAGGCCGTCGAGGTGGTCGGCCCTTCGGGGTCGTCCGAGTAGGCCTCCGGCGCGAGCGGGCTGATGCCCTCCTCAGCGCCCGGCGAGCCGGCCGCGGCGGCCTGCTGCACCTGCCTGTCCAGCGCCGCGAGCACCTGCTTGACCTGCGAGTTCACGATCGGCTGGATCACGCGCTGCCCCATCGCGCCGACCGGCCCGGCGATCGAGACGTCCGCGGCCCACTTCATCGACGTGCCCCCGTCCGCCTCGCCCAGCTCGAATTGCGTCTCCATCGAGAGCAGCGCGCCCACGCCCTTGCCCTTGGCGGCGAGCTTCGCGTACTCGGGCGGGCGCTCCTCGATCTTGTCGAAGTGGATCGACATCTTCAGCGAGCCGAGCCCGAGCGGGACGGCGACGTTGGCCCTCCAGTGCCGGTCGTCCTCGACCTCGAACGATTCGACGTTCGGCATCGTCTGCGCCATCTGCGCCGGGTCGTTCAACACGCCCCAGACGACGTCGCGGGGCGCCGCGAACGACGTCGTGCCCTCGACCTTCACCGCGACTCCACGGACACGTTCTCGCGCGTCGCCGCCGGCTCGCTGAGCATCTCCCAGACCCGCCAGTACGGGTTGCACGAGTCGTAGACGATCGCGCCGCCGGCGGAGCGCAGCGCGTTCTGCAGCGCAGAGCAGACCGCCGACAGCCCCGCGCCGCCGCCCTCCCCCATGCCCTTCGCGCCGAGCGGCGTGAACGGCGACGGCGACTCCACGTAGTCGGTCTTCAGCGGCGGCATGTCCATCGCGTGGGGCACGTGGTAGTCGTAGAAGTTCGGCGTCAGCAGGTTGCCCTGCTCGTCGTACGGGAAGTGCTCGTGCGTCGCGCCGCCGATCGCGTGGGCGGTCGCCCCGTGCACCTGGCCCTCGACGATCTGCGGGTTGATGCGGATCCCGCAGTCGTCGACGGCGCCGTAGTCGACGATCTCGTAGGCGCCGGTCTCCTCGTCCACCTCGACGACGCACGCGTGGATCTGCGTCGCGTAGGTCAGCGTGAGGTTGCCGAACTTGCGCTCCTTGTCCGGCACCTGGTGCGGCGGCACGTAGACGTAGCGGCAGTTGAGCGTGAGGTCGCGCAGCTCGGGCGGGAGCACGGCGTTGTTCGCGTTGACGATCGCGCCGCAGGCCATGAACGGCAGCGCCGCCTCGGGGGTGCCCTTGATCCGCGCGAACCCCTCCGCGAGCTCGATCTGATCTTCCGGCACGCCGCCCAGCACCGCGCCGGCGAGCTTCTTGATCTCCGCCGCGAGCATGTCGGTTGCGCCCTTGACCGCGCCGAGCCCGGTCACGGCGAACTGCGACGCGTACGTCCCGGAGAAGCCCGCGTGCGAGTTCCAGTACGAGTCGTGGCCGACGCGCACGTTCACCATGTCCGGCGTGACGCCGAGGATGTCGGCGACCACCTGCGCCGCCGTCGTCTCGTGCGACTGGCCCTGGGGCGTCGTGCCGAGCGTGACGACGATCTCGCCGAAGATGTCCAGCTTCACGGTCGCGACCTCGTTGTTGCCCGAGAACTGCAGGTCGGGGTTCACGAGCTGCGACTGGCCGAAGTTGTTCGTGCCCGAGTCGAGCGTCGAGCCGATCCCGATGCCGAGCAGCTTCCCGCGCGACTCGGCATCGCGGCGCCGCTCGTCGATCGACGGGTAGTCGATCAGGGCGAGCGCCTTGTCGAGGCACTGCGCGTAGTCGCCCGAGTCGTAGACGCAGCCGTTTGGCGTCTCGTAGGGCATCTCGTCGGAGCGGATGTAGTTCTTCTTGCGCACCTCGACCGGGTCGAGGTTCAGCTCCTGGGCGACGATGTCCATGATCCGCTCCGTGAACCACAGGTGCTGCATGCGCGAGTAGCCGCGGTTCGGCCCGCACGGCGACTTGTTCGAGCACACCTGCTGGAAGTCGACGTGGACGTTGCGCCAGCGGTAGACGCCGGGCGTGACCTGCGACCAGATGATGCAGCCGAGCGGCTCGTAGCGGGTGTACGCGCCGCAGTCGTCGAGCATCCGCGCCTTGAAGCCGAGCATCAGGCCGTCGTCGGTGACCGGCACCTCGACGTCCAGGAAGACCCGCTCGTTGCCGTGCGAGTTGGCCGTGTGCTGGTCGGTGCGCCATTCCTGCCAGTGGCACGCGCGCTTCAGCTTGCGCGAGAGCAGGCACAGCGCAACGAGTTGCGGGTGCGTGCAGATCTTGTTGCCGAACCCGCCGCCGATGTCCTGGGTGACGAAGCGGAGCTTGTCCATCCCCGTCCGCAGCGCGGGCGCCATCATGATGATCGCGAAGCCCGGGAACTGGTTGTTGCAGTGGAGCGTCCACTGCCCGGTGCCGCGGTTGTACTCGACGACAGCACCGCTCGTCTCGAGCGGCGTCGACGAGAAGCGGTTGAAGTGCAGCCGCTTGATGCGGACCACCTTGTCGGCCGCGGCGAGCGCGCCGTCGTAGTCGCCCCAGTCGAACTCGCCCTCCCAGATCGTGTTGTTCGGGACGTCGTCGTGGAGCTGCGGCGCGTCGGCGTCGGCGGCGTGCTCGGTGTCGACCACCACGCCGAGCGGCTCGTACTCGACCTCGACCAGCTCGGCGGCGTCGCGCGCCAGTTCGCGCGTGGTCGCCGCGACCGCCACGACCGGCTCGCCGACGTGGCGCACCTTGCCGACCGCGAGCGCGTAGTCCTTGACGTGCCCGCCCGGCAGCGGCGCGATCTGGAAGAACGGGTCGGTGAGCTCTGCGACCTCGGCGCCGGTGAGCGTGCCGTAGACGCCGTCGAGCTCCTCGGCCTTCGACACGTCGATCGAGGTGATCTCCGCATGGGCGTAGGGCGAGCGGACGAAGTGGACGTACGCCATGCCGTGCCGCTTGACGTCGTCGACGAAGACGCCCTCGCCCTGGACGAGGCGCTTGTCCTCCTTGCGCGGCTGGTCTGATCCCGATGAACCCCTTCTGTGGGGCCTCGACGCTCGTCTCGACCGGTGCAGGTGCGACGGTCGTCTCGCTCACGCGCCTCCCTCCGCGGCCGCCTTGACGGCCTCGACGATGTTCACGTAGCCGGTGCAGCGGCAGATGTTCCCCTGGAGCGCCTTGCGGATCTCGTCGTCCGTCGGGCGCGGGTTCTGCTCGAGGAGCGCCGTCGCCGAGATGAGCATCCCGGGCGTGCAGTAGCCGCACTGCAGCGCGTGATGGTCGGAGAACGACTGCTGCAGCTTCGTCAGGTCGCCGTCGCCGGCGCAGCCCCTCGACGGTGGTGATCGTCGCGCCGTCGGCCTGGATCGCGAGCAGCATGCAGCTCTTCACGCTCGTGCCGTTCAGCAGGATCGTGCAGGCGCCGCAGTTGCCGGTGTCGCAGCCGACGTGCGTGCCTGTCAGGTCGAGGTCGTCGCGCAGGAAATGGACGAGCAGGCGGCGGGTCTCGACCTCGCGCTCGTAGCTCGTCCCGTTGACGTCGACGGTGACGAACGCGCTCGTGACCGGGCTCGCGCTCACCGGCGGCTCCTCTCGGTTGCATCGAAGACGGCGCGCGCCGCGACGACCTCGGCGAGGTGGCGGCGGTAGTCGGCGGACGCGTGGACGTCGGACGGCGGGTCGAGCTCGGCGGTGGCGCCCTTGGCCGCCTCGCGCACTGCCTCGGGGTCGCGTCGCCGCCGGCGAGCTTCTCCTCCAGGTCGGCCAGCCGCACCGGCACGGCGTCGACGCAGCCGAGCGCGACGCGCGCCTCCTGGATCGTGCCGTTCGCACGCACGCAGGCGGCCGCCAGCACGATCGCGGTGCCGTCCTTGCCGATCGGGACGATCGCGAAGCCGTCTGCCTCGCCGTTCGGCGGCGGGACCGTGATCCTCGTGAGCAGCTCGCCCGGGCCGGCCGCGTCATGTAGACGCCGAGGAAGAACTCCTCCGCCGGGCACCTGGCGCTCGCCGTCTTGCCCCCGCACGGTCATCGTCGCGCCGAGCGCGACCATCAGCGGCGGGAAGTGGTTGGTCGGGTCGCCGGTGCAGACGTTGCCGCCGACGGTGCCGCGGTTTCGCACCTGGACGTCGGCGATCATCCCGGCGACCTCGGCGACCACCGGCCGCGTCGAGTGCGCCTCCGGCGACTGCATGATCGACGAGTAGGTCGCCATGGCGCCGAGCTCGAGCCCGCCGTCGGCGCCGACCGAGATCTGGCGCAGCTCGTCGAGCGCGCCCAGGTCGACGAGCACGTCGGGCGCGGCGGCGCGCGCCTTCATCACGTTCAGGAGCGTCTGCCCGCCGGCGAGTGCCCGGGCGTTCGGGTTGGAGCCGAGGAGTGCGAGGGCGTCCTGAATCGACGCCGGGCGCGCGTACTCCACCTCCCGCAACAGCATCGCGCTCTTATACATGAACGCGCGGCCGATGGTGCGCCCCGTCGGGCGCGACGTACGCGTTCGATCCCTCTCGCTCCTCCGCTCCGAGCGGCAGGCCCGTAGGAACGTGCCGCGCGAGCCTATGTGGCCGCGTTTATGCGGCCCTTGGCCTCGCGCAGGCTGCCGCCGGAGCGGCCCGCGCGCACGGCGACGATCTCGGCCAGGATCGCGAGCGCCGTCTCGGGGGGCGTGCGGCCGCCGAGGTCGAGGCCCGCAGGGCCGTGGATGCGCGCGAGCTTCTCCTCGGCCACCCCCTCCTCGAGCAGCCGCGCGCGGCGGCGCTCCTGGTTGCGGCGGGCGCCCGAGCGCGCCGATGTAGAGCGCCTCCGTCTCGAGCGCCGCCTGCAGCGAGCGGCACGTCGAACTTGTCGTCGTGGGTGAGCACGACGATCGCGGTCGTGAAGTCGGGCTGCACCTTGGCGAGCACCTCGTCGGGCCAGCCGACGATCAGCTCGTCGGCGCTCGGGATCCGCTCGCGCGTGAGGAACGCGGCGCGCGCGTCGCCGACGACGGTGCGCCAGCCGAGCGGCCGCGCGAGCGCGCAGAGCGCCTCCGCGGTGTCGACCGCGCCGTAGATCACGAGCGTCGGCGGCGGGCCGTACAGCTCGGCGAAGACCTTGCGGCTCGGCATCTCGAGCAGCTGGTTCTTGTGCCCGCGCAGGAGCTCCTGGGCCTCGGCGGCCAGCTCGGGCGGGCCGTCGCCGGTGGTCTCGCCGCCGTCGAGCACGAGCAGCTTCGTGCCGATCCCGTCGCCCTCGACGACCGTGAAGAGCACGGCCCGCTCCTGGTCGCGGACCACCTGCAGCAGGCGGTCGATCAAAGCCGCTCGACGAACACGTCGATCTCGCCGCCGCAGGGCAGCCCGACCGACCAGGCGAGGTCGTCGGTGATCCCGTAGGTGACGAGCCGCGGGTCGCCGCCGTCCAGGACTTCGCGAGCCTGGAGCGCAACGTCGCTCTCGACGCAGCCGCCGGAGACGGAGCCGGCGAGCTCGCCCTGCTCCGAGACGGCGAGCTTCGACCCGATCGGCCGAGGCGCCGAGCCGCGCGTGGCGACGACGGTCGCGACGGCGACGTGGTCGTCCCCTCGCGCGCGCCAGCGCTCGAGGTCGGCGGCGATCTCCTTCACAGGCGCAATCTAGCCCGCGCAACCCTCCAAACGGTGCCAGGCACGCGGTTGAGGGTTCGGCCCGAAGCGCCTGGCCAAGCCGTAACGACGGTGCCAGGCACGTGTTGTCAAAGCGCACCGGAGTGTGACGCGATTCGCGCGGGGCGTGCGTAGGCTGCCCGCCGTGCCGCTCGCTGCGCCGCTCGACGCACGCCGTGGCCTGCTCGCCGGGCTGATCGACCACGCACCCACGTTTCCGCCCGCCGAGCTGCCGCTCGCGGAGGCGATCGCCCAGCACGAGGCGGCCGTTCACAGCGAGCCCGGCTGGATCGTGAACCGCTTCGTCGTCCGCGCGTCGCAGCTCGCCGACTTGCCACCGGACTGGGAGCACCGGCTGTCGGTCGTCTCCGAGGGCGATCTCACCTACGACTCGAGGATCGAGGCGATCGAGATCCCCGAGCCAGGCCCCGCGCCCGAGCGCACATTCGGCGGCGGAGGGATCGATAGCCCCTCGGTGTCGAAGGCGACGTGGTCCGAGCGTGATGGACCGCTCGAGTGCTACTTCGAACACCGCGTGGGCGCCGGCTTCATCCACTCGGTCGACCGGGTCGCCGCACTCGCGACCGACCCACGTGTCCAGGGGTCTGTACGGATCAAGATCCGCTGCGGCCCGGACCCGCCGAGCATCCCCCAGCTCGCCGACGCGATCAGGGTCTGCCGGGAATATGGCTTGGCGTTCAAAGCGACCGCCGGGCTCCATCACGCCATCCGCACGGACGAGCAGCACGGCTTCCTCAACCTCCTCGCCGCCGCGACCTTCGGCGACGAGGAGCAGGCGCTTGCGGAGACCGACCCGTCCGCCTTCGCGCTCGACGAGGAGGCGTTCCGCTGGCGCGACCGAGAGGCCTCGCCGGAAGAGGTCGCAACGATGCGCCGCGAGCGCTTCGTGTCCTTGGGCAGTTGCAGCTTCGACGAGCCGGTCGAGGAACTGCGGGCGCTCGGCTTCCTGTGACCGAGCACCTCCCCTACGGGATCTTCGCGACGGACGACCGGCCGCCGCGCGTCGGCGTGCTCGCCGGCGACCGGGTGCTCGACCTCGCCGACGCGAGCGAGAGCGGGCTGCTCGACGGCGATCCTTCTCTCTACGCCCAGCCGGCGCTCAACGCCTTCATGGCCGCAGGCTCCGCGATCTGGGCCGCAACCCGCGAGCGCGCCGCCGATCTCATCGCGAACGAGCCGGACCGGCTCGGCGAAGCCCTCGTCCCGCTCACGCAGGCGCGCCTGCACCTGCCCTTCGCCGTCGCCGACTACGTCGACTTCTACTCCTCGCGGGCGCACGCCGAGAACCTCGGCCGCCTCTTCCGGCCCGACTCGGAGCCGCTCACGCCGAACTGGCTGCACCTGCCGATCGGCTACCACGGCCGTGCAGGCACGATCGTCGTCAGCGGCACGCCGATCCGCCGTCCCACCGGCCAGGTCAAGCCGCCCGACGCAGACGCACCGAGCTTCCGCCCGTCCGCCCGCCTGGACATCGAGCTGGAGCTCGGCCTCGTGATCGGCACGCCGAGCGAGCAGGGCGAGCCGGTCGCGACCGACGACGCGCTCGAACACGTCTTCGGCGTCGTGCTCGTCAACGACTGGAGCGCCCGTGACCTCCAGGCCTGGGAGTACGTCCCGCTCGGCCCGTTTCTCGGCAAGTCGTTCGCCACGTCGATCGCGGCCTGGGTCACTCCGCTCGCGGCGCTGCCGCGGGTCGAGGCGCCGCCGCAGGAGCCCGAGCCGCTTCCCCACCTTCGCGCCTCGGAGCGCCGCGTCTTCGACATCGACCTCGAGGTGCTGCTGAACGGCGAGCCCGTCTCGCGCACGAACGCGTCGAACCTCTACTGGACGCCCGAGCAGCAGATCGCGCACCTCACCTCGAACGGCGCGTCGCTACGCACCGGCGACCTGCTCGCCTCGGGGACGATCTCCGGCGACGAGCCCGACGCGCGCGGGAGCCTGATCGAGCTGACCTGGAACGGCGCCGAGCCGCTCGAGCTCGCGGACGGAACTACCCGCACGTTCCTCGAGGACGGCGACGAGGTCGTGCTGCGCGGCCGGACGGCTGCCTTCCCCCTCGCCGAGGTGCGCGGCGAGATCCTCCCCGCCTAGAGAGCGGCGCGCACGAGCAGCACAGCGAGGAACGCGCAGACGGCGGCGGTGCCGAGCGTGAGCACGAGCGACTCCCGCGCGACGCGCCCCGAGACCCGCGATCCCGAGAAGACGCGCACCGCTGCCTGCCGTGGGACGACCGCGAACGCGAGCAGCAGCGCCAGCGCGAGCAGCGCGACGGCGAGCGCGAGCGCGCCCGTGCGTGACAGCACTCCGTCGCGCCCCTGCTCGACCGGCCAGAGAGCGCCCGGGCCGGCGGCGTCGGCGGGATCGGCCGGACGCGCGAGCGCCTTCTCGAGCCCCGCATAGAAGGCCGCGAGCCCCGGCGAGCGGGCGGCGACGCGCGACGCGTGAATCGCGGCGAGCCGCTTGCCGTGGACCGGAGCGGAATGCTTGCCGTGATGGTGCTTACGCGTGCGGAGGACCTTCGCACCCGCGCGAACCGCTTCGAGCGCCGGACCGGACGTGGGCCCGGGGACGCGAGCCGTCGACGCTGTGCTTGACGCACTGCCGCTCGCCGTCGCGGCATTGCCCGCAAGCGCTCCCTGCGCCGCTGCGCCCGTCGGCGGCGATCCAGGAGCGCCGCCACCACCGCCACCCGCAGCCGTCGTCGTGCGAGCGGGCGGCGGCGAGGTCGTCGCCCCGGAGCTCGACGGCAGCCTCGGCGGGGTCACCGGCAGTGTGGTCGTGGGCGGTGGAACAGGCGGCGGCGGAACCGTCGTGGGCAGGTGCACGCTCGTCGTCGGCAGCGGAGCCGTCGTCGGCAGATGCACGCTCGTCGTCGGCAGCGGCACCTCTCTCTCGGCAGCGGCACCGTCGTCGTCGTCGGCAGCGGCACCGTCGTCGTCGTCGGCAAGGGCACCGTAGTGGGGAGGTGAACCGTGGTCGTCGGCACGGTCACCGTCGTCACGAGCGGCACGGTGACCGTCAGCCCGGGCGTCGTCGTCGAGGTCGGCAGCGGCGGCAGATCCGCGCGCGCCGGTGCTGCGCCCGGGCCTGCAGCGACGGCCGCGAACGCGATGAGCGCACACGCCCCCAGCCCTCCAAGGGCGGCCAGACACCGCAGCCCCCACGCCCGCACGAACGGCTCCTTCCCGCGCCGCGTGCGAGCCAAAACACGCCAAGGTCGCGAGCCAGTCAAGCGCCCGTGGCGTGGTGCCGATACCACTCAGGTGCGCCAGCATGCGGCCGCGCCGCCACGCCCTGAGTCGACCGACTCGTACCGCCGCCTCGCGGATGTCTTCCACGGGCTCCTCGCCGAGCAGTCGCTCGAGGCGCTGCTCGACCGCATGGCCGCGACGCTCGCCGAGATCGTCGCCTATGACGCGCTGACGCTCTACACCTGGGACGAGGCCAACCGCGAGCTGCTCCCCCTTGTCGCGCGCGGCAACTGGGCGCGCGAGGCGATGGACAACCCCGTTCCCGCCGGCCAGGGCCTGACGGGCTGGGCGATCGAGCACCTCGAGCCCGTGCTCGCCAACCAGGCGCACCTCGACCCGCGCGTCGGCCACGTGCCCGGCACGCCGACGGACCCCGACTCGCTGATCGTGGTGCCGCTGATCGCCCGCGGCGTCGTGAAGGGGACGCTCAACATCTACCGCCTCGGCGAGGAGGCGCGCTTCCACGAGGACGAGTTCGACCTGGCGCGCCGCTTCGCCGACGCCGCCGCGCTTGCGATCGACAACGCGCAGACCCGGGCGCGCCTCGAGCACCAGGCACAGACCGACTCGCTCACCGGTCTCTACAACCACCGCCACTTCCACGAGCGCCTGAAGGGCGAGCTGGCCCGGGCGGGCCGCACCGCCGACTCGGTCGCGCTCGTGATGATGGATTTCGACGACTTCAAGCGCGTGAACGACGTCCACGGGCACGGTGCCGGCGACGCCGCGCTGGTCGAGTTCGCCGAGCTGCTGCGCGGGCTCGTCCGCCAGGCGGACGTCGTCTGCCGCGTCGGCGGCGAGGAGTTCGGCGTCGTGATGCCCTCCTCGACCGTGAACGACGCCGTCGCGCTTGCCGGCCGGATCCGCGCCGGCCTGGAGAAGGCGGAGCTCACACCCGACGGGCCGCTGTGCGCCTCGATCGGCGTCGCCGAAGGCCCGAAGCACGCGCTGAACGGCCGCGAGCTGGCCGCCTGCGCCGAAGCGTCGATGATGAGCGCCAAGGCCGAGGGCGGCGACCGCATCGTCGTCTTCTCGGAGGCCGACGCGAGCAGGCCGGACGGGCCCGTGGAGGGCCGCGACGCGCGCTCGATCGCGCACCTGAAGATGCTCCAGAGCCTGTCCGGCAAGCTGAACCGGCTGAACGACGTGCGCGCGATCGGCGCCGCGATCGTCACCGAGCTGCGCTCGCTCATCGAGTACTCGAACTGCCGCGTGGTCGTCGTCGACGGCGACCGGCTCGTGCCGATCGCGTTCCGCGGCGAGCTCGGCAACCAGCACGTTGGCGTGGACGCGCTCGGCACGCGCGTCGGCGAGGGGATCACCGGCCGTGCGGCCGCGACGGGCGAGTCGCTGCTCGTCCCGGATGTTCTCAAGTGCGACTTCGCGGTGCCGATCCCGGACACGCCGGAAGTCGAGGAGACGGTGGCGGCCATCCCGCTGCGCTACGGCGCGCGCGTCATCGGCGTGATCGTGGTGTCGAAGCTCGGCGCCGCCCAGCTCGACGGCGACGACGTCCGCCTGCTCGAGGTGCTCGCCGGCCACGCGTCGGTTGCACTCGAGAACGCGCGCCTCTACGAGGAGCAGCGCCGCGCAGCAGAGGACGCGGCCGAGAGCGCCGAGGTCGCCGAGGCGCTGCTCGCCTTCGGCGGGCGCCTGGCCACGAGCGGCGGCTTGGAGGAGACGGCACGCGCCCTGCTCGAGGCCGCACGCGAGCTCTTCGACGCGCGGCGCGCAAGCTTCTGGCTCCAGGACAGCGAGACCTCGCTCGAGCTGGTGGCGGCAGTTGGGGACATGCCCCTCCAGCTGCCGGAGCGCTTCACCGCCGATGCGGTCGCCGGCTTCGTGGGCTACCTCGCCGCACCGGGCCCGTACGTCCTCGAGCGGTCGCACCTCGACGAGCTCGGCGTCGAGCCGCCGCCCGGCACGCGCTACGTGGTCGCGCCGGTGACGGTCGAGCAGCGCCGCGGCGTGCTCGCGCTCGCAATCGAGACCGGTTCGCGCAACGAGGCGCGGATGCTGCGCCTGCTCGCGGGAGTCGGCGACCAGGCCGCGCTCGCGATGACGCGAGCCTGCAACTGGGACGCACTGGAGTCGATGTTCGTGTCGACGGTGGAGGTGCTCGCCAACGCACTGGAAGCGACCGACGAGTCGCGCTCGACGCACGCGCGCTGGATCACCGAGGCGGCGCTCGCGCTCGGAGAGGCGCTCGGCGTGACCGGCGAGGACGTGCGTCGGCTCGAGTACGCCGCGCTCTTCCACGACATCGGCAAGATCGGCGTCCCGCACGACGTGCTCCTCAAGCCCGGCCCGCTCAGCGACGAGGAGCGCAAGACGGTCGAGCGGAACCCGGAGATCGGCGAGCGGATCCTCTCCCCCGTCGACCGGCTCGGCGATGTCGCGCGCATCGTGCGCGCGTGCCACGAGCGTTGGGACGGCGGCGGCTACCCGGACGGCCTCCGCGGCGAGGAGATCCCGCTCGTGGCCCGGATCATCTTCGTCTGCGACGCCTACCACGCGATGGTCACCGACCGGCCCTATCGAGCCGCGCTGCCCCGTGACGAAGCGCGCGGCCGGCTCAAGGACGGCGCCGGCACGCAGTTCGACCCGCGCGCGGTCGAGGCGTTCCTCTGCCTCGACGTCCCGGGCAACCTCGGCGCCTAGCGCACCGCCGGCGCTCTCTTAACAGGGACAGTCCCTGTTGAGAGCGCTTCGACCCGCGCGCCGCCCTTTACAGGGACAGTCCCTGGTAGGAAACGCCGCACGATGGCCTCCGCCCTCTAGCGAACGGAGAGCTCGCGGCGGAGCACAGACGCTGCCGCGCGCAGCGCGACCTGCGTCTCGTCGAGGCGCGGCTCGCCGGTCGTGAGCCGCTGGAGCCCGAGCCCGGGGAGCAGGAAGATCCGGGCGAACCGCCGCTCCGACGACTGCACGGCGCGCCAGAGCTCCATCGTCAGGGCGAGCGAGAGCACCGCCACCAGCACGGACGACAGGAACGCGCCCGGCAGCGGCCACAGGTAATCCCCGAGCGCCGCGACCGGGAACACGAGCGCGGCGAAATTCGTCCCGCAGCGGGGCGCGAACCGGGTGGGCCGCGCCGCGCCCTCCCACGTCTCGACGAGCCGGTGCTCCTCGACCGCGGCGATCGCGCGGTGCTCGGCGCCGTGCAGCGCCCGCGCCCGCCCGCGGAAGAGCCAGGCGAGCAGCGCGACCGTCACGACGATCCCGGCGATCGTCCCGACACGGTCCGGCAGGAAGAGGAACCCGAACGGGACGACGAGCGCGAGGAGCAGGAGCGGCCGCTCGTACCGCCGCGCCACGCCGCCGCCCTTGAACAGCGGCGCCATCGCCGAGACGAGCCGGACGAGCCCGCGCAGCAGCGGCAGGTTCGCGAGCCGCTCGGGCGGATTCGGCATCTCGCCCTCGCGCACGGTCCCGTCCGTGCGGGCGTACGCCCAGAAGCGGTCGCTCGCGATCACGACGCCGTCGGGACGGGCCATCCCGCCGAGGCGGGGCAGGTCGGTGCGCGAATCCGCGCGGGCGAGCAGGGCGATGTCCGCCATCGCCCCAAGAGTCGCCAATGGAGCGCCGCCCGGCAAGTGCCGGGCGGCCTATTCCGGGTGCCTCGCGGTCCTACCCGTTACCAGCGCCCGCGGGTGAAGAAGCCCAGCAGGGCGAGGATCAGAATGACGATCAGGATGATCCACAGGATGTTCACGCGGCCTCCTTTGGTCGGTCGTGAAGGCACCTTTTCCACTGTGCGCCGACTCGAAACGCACCCGTCGGGCTCTTATGAACCGCTCATCGAGGTCTTAGCCCGGATTCACGGCACCGGTGTTTGATCAGACGAGTGCCCCTCTCCTCCCCCCTCTCCCGCCGAACCTTTACCAGCGCGTGCCGATCCCTTTCCTTCCCTTGGCCCGGCCCTGGCGGGCTTCCCAGTAGAACGTCAGCGCACGAGACGTCGCCGCCCCGGAAGGAGGGGTATCCGATGACGAACCGACTCACCTTCGATCACACGCCCAAGCTGCTCGCAGCCCGCCACTCGGGCACGACCGACGTCGCGCTCCTCTGGAGCCGGCGGAAGCACAAGGCAGCCGTCGCCGTCGACGACGTCGCGACCGGCGAGTACTTCGAACTGCTCGTCGAGCCCGGCGACGACCCACTCGACCTCTTCGACCACCCGTTCGCGTACGCGGCAGCCCGCCACCTGCTCGCGTAGCCGCATGTGATTACGGGTCCCGCCTGCGGGTAGGGGCCTCGCATGGACGACGAGCGCCGGCGGCGGGCAGAGCACAACGAAGAGGTCTTCCGGCGTGCGAACGAGCGGCTGCGCGAGGACTGGCGGCGCCTCGGGATGGGCGAGGAGGAGGCCGGCCTCTTCCTCTGCGAGTGCGGGGACGTCACCTGCAAGGAGCCGGTGCGCGTGCGGCTCGTCGACTACGAGGCCGTACGCGCGCATCGGGACACGTTCCTCCTCGTGCCGGGCCACGAGGACGCCGCCGTCGAGAGCGTCGTCGACGACGTGCTGGCCGAGAGCAACGGATTCAACGTCGTCCGCAAGCGCGGGACGGCCGCGTGACGGACCGCACCGAGCGGCTGGCGCGGAACGAGGCCGCGTTCCGCCTCCTGAACGAGCGCGCCGTGGCCGTGACGAAGGAGCTTTCGCTCGACGGCGTCGCCGGCGAGCCCGAACGCCTCGAGTGCGTCTGCGAGTGCGCTGATCCCGAGTGCACCGCCCGACTGTTCGTCCGCGCGCCCGACTACGAGCTCGCGCGCGCCGACCCGGGCCGCTTCATCGTGGCGCCCGGCCATGTCGAAACCGAGATCGAGCGGGAGGTCTTCGAGGTCGACGGTGCGGTGCTTGTCGAGAAGCACCCGGGCGAGCGGCAGATCGCAGTCGAGAACGACCCGCGCGCATAGCATCGAGCGATGCCCGACGAGCGCCTCGCGCTGGCCGAGAAGCTCTACGCCGAGCGCGAGTTCGAGCACGCGCGCCCGCTGCTGCTCGAGCTGCGCGCAGAGCAACCGGACGACCCGCGGGTCGCGGTGCTGACGGCCTGGACGCACGACAGCCTCGGCCTCGAGGAGGAGGCGGCCGAGCACTACGAGGCCGCACTCGCAAACGGGCTCTCCGGAGACGACCTGCGCGGCGCGTTGCTCGGGCTCGGGAGCACGTACCGCACGCTCGGCCGCGACGAGGACTCGGAGCGGATCTTCCGGCGCGGGCTCGAGGAGTTCCCCGACTTCCGCCCGTACCGCGTCTTCCGCGCGATGCTCCAGTACAACCGGGACGAGGCCCGTGAGGCCGTGCGGGAGCTGATCGCGGTCCTGCTCGAGACGACGTCGGACCCGGACATCGAGCGCTACCGGCGGGCGCTCGAGGGCTACTCGGACGATCTCGACCGGAGCTGGCTCGACGAGTGACGGCGCGGCCGCTGGCACTGCTGCTCGCGCTGCCGCTCGCAGCGGCGTGCGGCGGAGGCACCGACGAGGCAACCTACGAAGTCGACGCGACGAAGGCCTGCCTGGAGCGCGCGCCCGGCGTCATCGCAACCCGCGTGCCGATCGGCTCGCTCGCCGGTATCAAGAGCGCGGACGCAGGCCTGTCGGTGTCCTGGTCGCTCGCGAAGGAGACGCCGCCTGCCGCCGCGCTCGTCCTGTTCGCGACGTCGGTCGAGGAAGAGCGCCATGTGGAGGACTCGGTCGACGAGTTCGCGAAACGCTACGCCGGCGTCCCGGCGAAGGGTGCGCTCGAGCGGCGCCGCAACGTCACCTGGATGTGGGTCGCTCCCCACCGTGACGTTGAGGCCCGGGCCCTGCGCGACTGCCTCGACGAGAGCCTGTCGAACTGAGCGCGGGAGCGGCCGGAGTCCCGTCCGCCGCTCCCGCGCTTGTCGCCCGCCCAGCTGTCGAGGCCTAGGTGTTGCGGGCCTCCCAGGTGATGGAGAAGGAACCGGTCGACGTCGCGCTCGTGTGCGCGTTCGGCGTCGTGTCGTCCTTGACCGTGAAGGTGAAGCGGTAGTCGACGAAGTCGTTCGCCGCCCACGCCGCGTCGGCGGCCTTGCCGGCCACGCCCGCCGCGTAGGTCGCCGGGAACGTGCTCAGGTCGGCCGTCGTGAACGCGGTCGACCCCGACACGAACCCGGTGCACGACCCGCGCGTCGCGAGATCGCTCAGCCCCGAGCCGCGCTCGACCTGGAGCTGGAAGCTCGAGCCGTTCGCCACCGACGGCACGTAGAAGTGCACCGTCGACGGGAGGCTGCCGGTGTACTTGATGCGGATGCACTTGCTGGTCGCCACGCCCGGCGCCTGGTTGCCCAGGTTGATCAGCGGCGTGGAGAGGCCGCTGTCGTCCTGAATCGAGACCGTGCCGCCGGCGAAGCTGTTCCCGCTGTTCGTGGTCGTCGCGGTGAACGCCGACCAGGTGCCGAAGCCGCCGAGACTGCCCAGCGCGCCGAGGATCAACATCGTCAGGAGAAGCTTGCGCTTCCTGTCGCCCATTCCCAGTCCTTTCGGTCGGCGCGGGCCGCCCGCGCCGTGGGTGATGGGACATCACCCACACCGGGTAGGTCGTCTCGCCTAGCCCGGGTGGGCTCCCCCGTCAGGGTGATTTCCGAAAGTAATCCCTACGGAATCTGTGTCAAGCTGCTGCCTCAGCGGGCTGAAACCTGCTGAATGCGATCCGCGCGTGCCAGACGCCCCAGAGGACCAGCGCGAGCAGCAAGGGTGTCCCGGTGACGAACGAGACGACGAGCAGCCCGCCCACGCCGCTTGCGAGCAGCACCCAGAGACGAAGCGCCGCCCGCGCGAAGCAGAAGACGCCCCACACGATCGACTGCATGCCGAACTCGCGCCGGTAGAGATCGCTCTCACGGATCTCGGGCGGGAACGGGTAGAAGCCGCGCGCGAACGCGCCGATCAGCGGCTTGCCGATCGCGGCCGACACGAAGTAGGCAACGCCCCAGGCCGCGCTCACGAGCACCGGCTGGGCGAGGTAAACGGTCTCGCTGTGCGTGACGAGCGCGACCGCGGCCTGGATGACGATGAACACGCAGGCAGCCGCGGCCAGTGCGACGTCGAGCCCGCGCCGGAGCTGGACGAACACGATCGCAGCCGCCGCCAGCGCGGACGCGACGACACCGGCCCCGAGCCCGGCCTCGCGCCAGAACGCGTAGAACACGAGGATCGGCAGGAAGCCCTCGAGCGCGAAGTTCGGGAGCCCCCGCCCGAGCAGCATGCGCCAGGTCGGGTCCGGGAGCTCGTTCACGCTGCCGCCTTCTGGAGACGCTCGATCTGACGGTCGCACCAGTCGACGGTCCACTCGCAGTACTCGAGGCCCCACCGGTAGACGAGGTCGACGAACGGCGGGTCGGGGACGCCGCTGCCGTCGTCCAGGCCGCGCAGGTACTCGAGCATCTGGCGGAAGCCCTCGCGCCGGCCGTGGAGCAGCCCGAGCGCGTGCTCGACCGGCAGGTTGTCGGCGAAGAAGAGGCGGAGCAGCGACTCGTCGCGGATCTCCATGTGCGTCTCCGTGCCGACGAACCAGCCGTCGAGCGCCTGGCGCCCGGCCGGCGTGATGCGGTAGACCCGGCGTGCGCGACCGCCGTTCGGCACGTCGTCGCCGGCGATCCAGCCCATCTCTTCAAGGCGGCGCAGCTCCGGGTAGATCTGGCCGTAGCTCGCGGCCCAGAAGTGGCGGACCGAGCGATCGACGATGCGCTTGATGTCGTAGCCGCTACGTGCCTTCGACGCCACGAGGCCCAGGACCGCCCACGTCACTGCTGTTGGCTTCATATATCGAGAAGATATATCGCTACGCTGTATTGCGCAAGTGGTTCGCAAGCAATGCCACCCTCTCTCTGCGCAGCCTGCTTCTGACTGCCGCTGACGCGCAGGCTGCGGGCGTGCCCTGGCCGGGCCCCCGTGCAAGATCGCGGTCGACGCGACGCTGACGCAATCGGGCCGCGTCACGGTCGAGCTGCTCGGGCAGTAGCCCTAACCGCGCCGGGCGGCGATACGACGCTGCAGCGCGAGCGCGGTCGAGCCGCCGATCACCATCATCGCGACGTTCGCCGCGACGACCCAGAACGCCGAGCGCGAGCTGTCCAGCTCACCGAGCGCCAGCGCGACGCCCAGGTAGGCGGCGGCCGGGATCGTGGTCACCGAGATGGCGACGCCGACCGCAGCACTGCCGCGCGTCTCGAACGCGACCACGCCCGCGATTCCGGCGACCAGCGCGATGAGGATCGTCGAGACACCGACGTGCGTCTGGTTGGCGGGGATCTCGCCGAGGCTGAACCCGTCCGGAAGCAGGTCGAAGGCGCGGAGAAACCCCGTCACGAGGGCGGCCAGCGCGCCGGTGGCGGCGAGCCCTGCCGCGAGCGTGACGAGCCCGCGCACGACTAGACGGGGGCGCAGCAGGGCGGCGCCGGTGCAGGCGGCGACGATCGGGAGCAGATCGAGGCTTACCGCCATCGCGCCGACGATCAGGACCGGGCTCGTGTTGATCACCGCGAACGCGGCGATGACGCCGGCCGCGCTCATCAGGACGAAGTAGCGGCCGGGCGCACGCGCGTGCAGCCGGGCCTGCCCGAGGATGTCCGCCCAGACGACCGCGGCCGGGTCGCCGCCCGCAGCTGCCGGCCCGACCGTCTCGAGCCGGACCAGCACCACGTCGTCCGCGCGGACGCCGCCACGGTCGAGGAGGCCGAGCACGGCGTCCGCCGCCTCTGTGCGGACATCGGCGGTGACGACCACGTCCGCCCCACGCCGGCTGGTCACGAGGCTCAGGTGGCGGACGCCGTCGTGCCCGTCGAGGCTGTCCGCGACGGCGGCCATGGCGGCAGAGTCGCCGTAGACCCGCAGTTGGAGCACGTGGCGGGCATGTTCTGCGAGCGCCCGGACGGCCCGCGAAAGCTTTAGGCGCTTCTCAGGTACAGCCGCTTTACTGCCTCGGTGATCCGCCGCTCCCTCGCAGTCGTCCTGATCGCCGTCGCGGGCGTCGTCCAGGCACAAGGCGCCAGCGCCGCGACGCCGAAGCCCGCGCCCACGAAGGGCGTGGTGATCGTCAACACCGACCTGGCGCTCCAGGATGCGAGCGCGGCCGGCACCGGCATCGTCCTGACGAAGGACGGGCAGGTGCTGACGAACAACCACGTCATCGCGGGCGCGACCACGGTTCGCGTCACCGTCCCGGCCACCCACAAGAGCTACGCGGCTGACGTCGTCGGCTACGACATCACCGACGACGTGGCACTCCTGAAGCTCGAGAACGCCACGAACCTGGCCACGGCGACGATCGGGAACTCGGCGAACGTGAAGGTCGGCCAGGCCGCCACCGCGGTCGGGAACGCCAACGGCATCGGCCGGCTGACGGTCACGAAGGGCAAGATCCTCGGCGTCAACCGGACGATCAGCGTGCAGCAGGACGACGGCAGCGTCGCCCGGCTCGGGCATCTCGTGTCGACGAGCGCGCGGCTCGTGCCGGGCAACTCGGGCGGGCCGCTCCTCAACGCGGCCGGCCGCGTGATCGGCATGAACTCGGCGGGCTCGGTGAGCGCGACCGTGCGGTCGTCGGGGTACGCCATCGCGATCAACCACGCGCGGACGATCGCAAAGCAGATCGCAGCCCTCCAGACGTCGACGCTCGTGCACATCGGCGAGACGGCGTTCATCGGCGTCTCGGCGCACGACACGCCGGATGGCGTGGCGATCGCCGGGATCGTTCCCGGCTCGGCTGCCGAGACGGCCGGGCTCGCGGTGGGCGACGTCGTCGACTCGATCGACGGCGTCGCGATCCAGCAGTCCGCCGACCTGCGCAAGATCCTGTTCGGCCATCATCCCGGCGATCAGATCGCCGTGGGCTACACCGACGCGACCGGGAACTCGTTCACGGTCACGGTCACGCTCGGCGCCGGGCCTCCGCAGTAGCGCTACAGCGATGCGCGTGCGCTCTTCGGCAGCGACTCCACGACCAGCGTGTGCGAGTGCTCGATCAGCTCGGCGATCTCGTCATCGGGCACGGTGCCGTCGAGGACGATCGTGTTCCAGTGCTTCTTGTTCTGGTGGTACCCCGGCCGTACGGCTGCGTACGCGTTGCGCAGCACCTCTGACCATTCCGGGTCGCACTTGAGGTTGACCGTCGCCGGGTCGCCCTCGTGCGGCACGAGGGCGAACATCTTCCCGCCGACCTTGTAGACCGCGACCGTCGGGCCGAACGGATGCGTCTCGACCGCACCGCGCCTCGCAGCGCAGAGTGCGCGAACTCGCCTGCGGGTCATCGCGGAAGTTTGCCGAGGGACCGCGGGCGGCGGCCCCTCGGCGCACCAGCGATCAGGTGATGGTGATCTTGAGCAGGGCTGCAGGTAGCCCGGTCGTGTTGGTGCTGAAGAACGGGGCCCCGCCGTTGGCGAGGTAGATGACCGTGCTCTTGCCGGCGTGGATCAGGGTCATGTTCGCCGCGCCGAGGAGCCCGTCGTCCGAGTTGTTCGCGATCGTCGTGACGACGCCACCCTGCGTGACCTGCAGCAGCTCATCCGTGTCGAGCCGCGTGACGTAGACGTCGCCGGTGCGATCGTCGAGCACCATGTCGTCGAAGAAGGCGCCGGGGACTTGCGCGACGACCTGGACGGTGCCCGCGCTGCCGTCGGGCTTGAACGGGATCTTGAGGATCCTGTCCCCGCTGGAGGCGTAGACAGCGCCGTTATAGACCTTGACGCCGTCCGGGTCGCCCAGCAGCGGGTTCGTCGCGTTCGACGTCCAGAGCTCGGCGGAAGCGCCACCGGGCGTGACACGCCAGATCGCCCCGCCGAAGATGTCGGTCACGTAGAGATAGCCCGTGGCCGCATCGAGCCCCATCCCGTCGGCGGCCACCATGCCCTCCGAGCCCGGGACCGGTGTTGCCGTCTTGCCGTTGGCGCTGATCTTCAGGATTCCGGGCCTGCCGCTTGGCGCCGGCCCCATCGACTCCAGCGCTGCGACGTAGAGCTGGTGGTGCAGGTCGTATGCGGCGCCAAGCGCTCCGATGCCGAACGCGCCGGGGGGAAGCGTCACCGGGTATGGGTTCTGCTTGCCGTTCGGGCCGATGGCGACGATCTTGCGGGCGGCTGGCACGACGACGTCACCCATGTTGGTGGCGGCAGCCGAAACCGGGCCGGCGTCCGCCGGGAACACCGACAGCACGCTGACCTGCACGCCGCTTGCCGCGCCCTGCGCCGATACGGCGCCCAGCGACGCCAGCGCGATGCAGACAGCGACAAGGAATACCGCGGCTAGCCACTTCTTCATGGAAGCCCTCCTCTCCATGTTGTGGCACGGCCGCAGGGTGCCGTGGCCGCTCTCGGCAGCCTTTCGGGGTTAGCGGCGACTATCCCAGCCCCGAGGCGGCGGTTCAACTCGCGTGCGGGTCCGTACTGTCCGAACGGCGATGCGCGGTCTCCTCATCACCCTGGTGCTCCTGACCGCGGTCGCGAGCGCGTCGGCCGCGCCGCCGACCCTGACCATCGCCGCGCCGCTGCCTGACTGGCTTGCACCTGGCGCGCACTTCGCCGTGGAGGGCTCGACCAGCGCCCACACCGTCACGTTGCTGTCCGACGGGGCACGGATCGGCTCGGCGGCGACGAGGCCGAACGGGCGGTTCTCAGTGCAGGTTCAGGCCCCGGCCGCGGGCCGCCATCGGCTCAGCCTCGTCGTCGGAGGCATCCGCGTCGGCATCGGGACGCTGCTCGTCCGCCCGGTCGTGCTCGATGCGGTCGGCGACATCACTCCGGGAGAGGCGGTCGGTCCGACGATCCAGGCGCTGGGCACCGCGTACCCGTGGACGCGCGTGGGGTCGGAGCTGCGAAGCGCCGACCTGACGGCCGGGAACCTCGAAGGGGCGATCACCGGCCGCGGCACGCCGGCGCCCGGCAAGCAGTACCACTTCCGCGGCCCGGAGGCGCTGCTGCGCGGAGCTCGCAACCGTGCCGGCTTCGACGTGCTCACGGTCGCGAACAACCACGCGGTCGACTACGGCGCGGTCGGCCTGGCCGACACGCTCGCCGCTGCGCGCCGCGCGGGCATCGCGACCGTCGGGGGCGGCGGCAACGTCGCGGCGGCACGACGGCCGGCGTCGTTCGTCGCCGGCGGCCTGCGCATCGCGTTCCTCGGCTACTCGGACATCAGCCCCGTCGGCTTCGCCGCAGGCCCGTCGTCGCCGGGCATCGCACGCGCCGATGTGAGTGCGATCGCGGCCGACGTCGCTCGCGCGAAGCGGACGAGCGACGTGGTCGTCGTCTTCTTCCACTGGGGCGTCGAGCTACGGGCGGCGCCGGACGCGCGGCAGCGGATGTTTGCCGCAGCAGCGGTACGAGCGGGAGCAGCGGTCGTCCTGGGCGCGCACCCCCACGTGCTCGGGCCTGTCGAGCGGTCCCCGCATGCCCTGGTCGCCTGGACGCTCGGGAACTTCGTCTTCCCGCCCGGCCAACCGGCGGCGGTGCGGACGGCGATCCTGCGCGTGCGACTCACCGCGCTTGGCGTGGCCGGGTTCGATCTCGTCCCGGCCCGCTCGGGCGTCCAGCCCGTGCTCGGCTAGGTGACGGCCTTCTTCACGAGCGAGGCGATCTTCTTCTCGTCTGCGGGCGCCAGCTTCGTCACTGCGTACGCGACCGGCCACACGGCGCCCTGATCGACGTTCGCCCTGTCGCTGAAACCGAAGGTTGCGTACCTCGTCTTGAACTTGTGCGCGCCCTGGAAGAAGCAGACGACCTTGCCGTCCCTCGTGTACGCGGGCATCCCGTACCAGAGCCTCGGCGCGAGATCCGGCGCGGTCGCCTTCACGAGCGCATGGAGCTTCTTCGCAAGCGCGCGATCAGCTGCCGGCATCTCGGCGATCTTCGCGACCACCTCGCGTTCCGCCTCGGCCTTGCTCGTGGCCGCCTTCAGCTCCTTGGCACGGTCCCTCATCGCGGCACGTTCCTCGGCCGTGAATCCCTTGGACTGCTTCTTCGCTGGTTTTCTCTCAGCCATCGCCTGATTCGTAGCGGACCGCCATCGGCGGCGGGTGCAGGCACTCGGCGAAGCTGAAGGGCCGTGTGACGAGTGGCGACACCCACTCGGCGTCGCGGTGAGCCGGGTTCATCAGCACCACGTCCGCCTCGGGAAGCACCTGCGAGCGCACGGCTGCGAGCAACGAGCGGCGCTCGTCCAGCCAGCTCGTGACCCACGCGCGGATCGCGTCCTCGCCCTGGTCGTCCGGGACGCGCTCGGGCGTGGCGTCGATCTCGGTCCACCCGAGCACGTGGTCGTCGGGAGCCTCGGCCGGATCGCCCGGCAGGTAGCGCAGCGCGACGAGCACGGCGAGGCCGGCCTCCGACGCGAAGTTCACCACCGGAGCACCCGGCGGCGAGTAGCGCCCGCCGTGCCGGACCGTCCCTGCCCCGTCGAGCGCCGTGTGGGCCGCGCGGGTGAGACGCTAGAGCTTCATCCCGCGAGTTTGAACGACACGAAAAAGCCCCGCCTGGTGCGGGGCTTTCCCGTGGTAGCGAGAGTCGCCTAGGGAAGGACAGGCCCGTGGCCCGAGACCGGCTCCGACGACCGGAACCACTTCACGACCTGCTTCTTCGCAGGCGCCTTCGTCGTCGCGGGTCGGATGACGGTCTGATGTGTCGGAAGGCCCGGTTGGCCTGGATCGACCGCAAAGGCCGATGCCGCCGGGACGATGAGCAGTGCGGTCGCGAACGCAAGGAGGGTCAGCTTTGAGAGTCGTGTGCGGAAGAGTCGCTTCATCGAAGGTGCCTCTCTTTCAGATGGAAGCGCTTGGGCTACGTAAGACGGCGCCGGGCCCGTCGATCTTCCGCGCGGGCTCGTATCAGCGCGTCAGCGGCGCGGCTGGAGCGCGCGCCGGCTCACGGGGGCGCCGAGCGCGAGCCAACCCGCGACGGCGCTGATGCCTGCGACAGCCAGCAGGCCGATCCCGGCAAGCGTCCCCGGCCGGACGACGGACATGGTGACGCCCGCCGCGGCGGCCGCGAACGTCGCAAGGACGAAGACTCCCGCAAGCGCCCGGTTCGCGTGCACGCCCTCATCGTCGTGGCGATCGGCCGCGCGCGCGTACCCCAGGCGAGGGAAGATCGTCCGTCGGCCGCGCGTCCTGGAGGCAGTCATGTACCGACAGAGGATTCGCCAGCAGGTGCTGTACGGACAGTTCCGCGGGTACATGGAGGAGGCGGACGCGCTGATCGCACGCCGCGAGGTGCTCGGCCTGGCCGCGCCTCCAGGGCTCGACGCACGAGCTGCTGCAAGAAGCGCCCCGCATCGCGTAGCGCGTCGACGATTGAGGCTCCGTGGTGCTGGCGTGCGTCAGACGCAGTTAGCTGCGCTGTCTTGGTGAGCGCAGTGCTCTCTCTCAGCGCACCGGTTCTGGCTTACGCGCGATCAGCTGATGCATGCGGGCATGCGCGACCAGGGTCAGAGGATCGTCGTCGGCTGCGCGCATGGCCTCGGAGATCTCGTCGTACCGGGCCTCCGTCATCCCGCCCTCCTTGACGAGGTTGGCTCCGGCCTCGCGGTACGTCCAGGTCCAGAACCCCTTGTGCTCTCCGGTGAGGTAGTGCGGGTGATACGCGTCGACGCGGAGGATGTCGAATCCTGCCTCGCGCGCCCACCGGTGCATGCGGCGACCGCCCGCATAGTCCACGCCCAGCGTGGCGCCGGTGGCGAAGGCAAGCTCCACGTACTCGTGGTAGCCGGACGGCGGCTCCGCGTACATCGCGCTCATGTCGGCTTCCTCGCAAACCATCACACCGCCGGGCTTGAGCGCCGCGTAAATGCTGCGCATGGCGTCGACGGGCCGGTTCAGGTGAATGAGCAGCCAGCGCGAGTACGAGAAGTCGAAGCTCTCCGGGGGCAGGCCGTGGTCGTACACGCTTCCGACACGGAACTCGGTCTTGCCCTCGGCCAGTTCGGTCGCCTCCGCGATCTGCTCCGCGCTTAGGTCGATACCGAGCGCGTCGGCGCCTACCGAGGTCGCCCAGCGGGTGACATAGCCGAGCCCGCAGCCGAACTCCACGTACCGTTGGCCGGCCTCGAGCCCCGCATCGAGAAGCAGCGCGCGCGTCTTGTCGTCATGAATCTCGCTGATGGCCCGGAGCCGCGCATGGCCCGACTTGCCGGCATCGAGGACGTACTTGTCGCCGTGGACCGTCATTGGTGAATCACCGACTCCGCCGGACGCGCCGTGGTGATCGGATCGGCATGCCGGTGCAGGAGCTTCCAGGAGCCGTTCTCGCGCAGAAAGACGGTCGTGACCCGAACCGCCACGGGCGTCAGGTCCGGGCCGCCGCCGACCCGCGCCCGGTAGCTCTCGACCTCGACGGTGTACGCACGTTCGGGAGTCACCACTGTCGAGACGTTCTCGAATCGGACGACCTCGCCGTCGCGGTAGTTCGTCGCCGCACGGTTGAGCGTCGCCGAGACCTCGCTCCAGCCGCGGGCTGGAGGACCGAACGGATTCGCGAGCGTCGCATCGTCGGCACGCGAGTAGAGCTTGTCGTAGCCCTCCGGGTTCCCGTTCGTGATCTCGAGCCCCGCACGGTGATACTCGTCGAGCGGCAGATCGTTCGCGCGTGCCACGGCAGCATCTCCTTCGGTGAGCAGGTCTCGAGCCTATTCGCTATGGCAGAGCCGATGAGCCTGAGCGGACCGCGGGTCTCCGGACGGAGACGACCCAAAGAAAGACCCCGCATTCGCTGGGCTTTCGTGGATGGGCGGTACTGGGCTCGAAGCCCGCTGCTAATCGATTCCTTTCGACCGGCGAGGGGGAACGACGCGTACAAGGGTGGGCTTCTTGATGGCGGATGGAGACGGCGCCTGCAGTCAGCGAAGATAGAGCCTCTGGAGATCATCAACAGCGAAGCTCTCATCGAGCGTTTCGGTAGCTGGCCGTCGTTCCACGATGCCGAGGTCTATGCGGTGCGTCTGGACTCGGGACAGCGAACCGATGGCATCCCGCGCCTCCAGTTGGACGTTCACTTGTTCGCTGTCGACGGGCAGCTGCCCGACGGTCGATTCAACATCGGGAAGCACACGCTGGTCACCCTCGAGTTCGAGGCGGTGGACGAGATAGACCTCAATTGGTTTGGTGCTCAGAACGTCCTATGGGAACTGGGCCTGGAGGAGGTCAATGACCCCGCGGAAGGCTCGCAGCTACAGGTCGCGCTCCCATCCAGTGCCGGCATGGAGGCGAGCTTCAAATGCAGAACCGTGACCGTCGTGGCGGTGGTTCCCTTCCAGCCTGGCGAGCACTCGGTCTATCAGCGGTAGGCAGCGGACGCCGCCGCAGACTGAGCCGATCGGCCCGATCGACACGCCCTCGTCAGGCCGCCAGGAGCTTGCGGTAGTCGAGCTCGGCAGCCGCAAGTTTGTTGCCATTTCGTTGCCACAAGCCGGGCGCGTCTCCTGCAAACAGGCTGAAGAAACACGAAATCCCGCCACAGAAGCGGGATTCCGGAGGTGGGCGGTACTGGGCTCGAACCAGTGACCCCCAGCTTGTCGAGCTGGTGCTCTCCCAACTGAGCTAACCGCCCTGGCCGGCTCAGTGTAGCCGGGTCTCCTGGGACGCGTCTCGCCCGCCAATGCGAGAGTTCGCCCGTGGAGCGCGAGACGAGGTACGCGCGCAGCGGCGAGCTCTGGATCGCCTACCAGGTCGTTGGCGACGGGCCGACCGACCTGCTCTGGGCACCCGGGTACATGTCGCACCTCGAGCAGAACTGGACGTGGCCGACCTACGCCGACCTGCTCGAGCGGCTCGCCTCGTTCTCGCGGCTCATCATCTTCGACCGGCGCGGCACGGGGCTCTCCGACCGCAACCTCTCGCTCGGATCGTTCGAGGAGATGCTCGACGACATCACGGCTGTCCTCGACGCGGCCGGCTCCGAGCGGGCCGTGCTCTTCGGCGGCGCCGAGGGGGGGCCGATGTGCGCGCTGTACGCGGCCACGTACCCCGAGCGGACGAGCGGGCTGATCCTCGGCGCGTCGTACGCCCGGCGCGGCTGGGCGCCGGACTACCCGTGGGGCATCTCGGAGGAGGCGCGCCGCCAGATCCTCGATGCGTACGAGAACCGCTGGGGCGTCGACGAGAGCTTCGGCATCGGGCGCATGGCGCCCGCCCTGGCTCACGACCCCCGGTTCCGCCGCTGGCACGCCGAGGCCTGTCGCTTCGCCGGGACGCCGGCGTCCGCGCGCGCCTGGTTCGACCTCACGATGCAGATCGACATTCGCGGCGTCCTTCCGTCGATACGTGTCCCGACGCTCGTCTTGACCCGGGCCGACGACGCCGTCGTGCCTGTCCAGGCGAGCCGCTATCTCGCCGAGCACATCCCCGCCGCGCAGCTCGTCGAGCTGCCCGGCTCAGACCACTATCCATTCTCGGGCAACAGTCACGACTACGTCGACGAGGTCGAGGAGTTCGTCACCGGGTCGCGCCGCTCGCGCGGGCCCGACCGCGTGCTCGCGACAGTGCTCTTCACGGACATCGTCGGGTCAACCGAGCGGGCGGCCGAGCTCGGCGATGCGCGCTGGAAGGAGCTGCTCTCGGCTCACCACGCGGTCGCCCGCAGCGAGCTGCAACGCGCACGGGGCAAGGAGGCGCGGCTCACCGGCGACGGGATCTTCGCGACGTTCGACGGGCCGGCACGCGCCGTCGGCTGCGCCTGCGCGATCCGCGACGCGGTGCGCGAGCTCGGCATCGAGATCCGCGCCGGATTGCACACGGGAGAGCTCGAGCTCGCCGACTCCGGCCCCGAAGGCATCGCCGTCCACATCGGCGCGCGGATCGCAGCGCTCGCCGGGCCGGGCGAGGTGCTCGCGTCGAGCACCGTGCGCGACCTCGTCGTCGGTTCCGGGATCGAGTTCGCCGACCGCGGGACGCACGTCCTCAAAGGCGTGCCCGGCGAGTGGCAGGTGCAGGCGGTCGCGTCCGCGCGAACTGCGTGAGGGCGCCCGCGGATGCGCGCGCGGCAAATCAGGTTCTGAACGCGGGCGGCGGCGCGGCGTACTGCTCCAGCTCCGGAGTAGTCCCCGACGGGCTCGGAGCCAAGCACTACCTCGACGCGGACCGGGCCCGGCCCGTCCTGCGGCGGGACGACGTTGCCGTCGACTGCACGCCCGTCGACGGTGAGCGAGCCGACACCGTGGCCGGCGCCGTCGTTCCGCACCTCGATCTCGTAGACGGTGCCGCGGAAGCGGCGGCGTGACGCGGAACGACTTCCACGAGCGGGGCACGCACGGGTCGATGCGCAGCCCGTCGTACTCCGGCACGATCCCGAGCAGGCCCTGCGCGCCGCTCACGAGGGTCCATGCGGCGGTGCCGGTGAGCCACGAGTTCTTCGCCTCGCCAGGGGTGGCCGCGTCGCGGCCCGCGATCATCTGGGCGTAGACGTACGGCTCGCAGCGGTACGTTTCCAGCCGCTCCTCGCGCGTCGACGGGCAGATCGCGAGGTAGGTCTCGAGCGCGCGCTCGCCCTCGCCGAGCAGGCACCACGCGAGCGTGATCCACGGGTTGGTGTGGCAGAAGATCCCAGCGTTCTCCTTGTAGCCCGGCGGGTAGCTCGAGATCTCGCCGAGCTCTACGCGATAGCGCGTGTAGGCCGGCTGCGTGGAGGACGATCCCGTCCGGCGTACCGAGCCGCTCGGCCACGCTCTCGAGCGCGCGCCGCGCGCGGCCGTCGTCGCCGGCCCCGCCGAGCACGCACCAGGCCTGGCTCTCGACGAAGATCTGCCCCTCGTCGCAGACGTGCGACCCGACCGGGCGGCTGTCCGCGTCGAAGGCGCGTATGTACCAGTCGCCGTCCCAGGCCGCTGCTTCGACCGCGGCCAGCAGCTCCTGCCGCGCGGTCTCGATCCGCTGCGCGTCCGCAGGCCGGCCGAGGTGCCGGTACAGGGCCGCGAGCTCGCGGGTCGCGTACAGGAAGAGGCCCGCGATCATCACCGACTCCGCGACGGAGCCCTCCACGTCGCCCGCCGTCTGGAACGACTCGTCCGGCTCCGTCGAGAAGCAGTTCAGGTTGAGGCAGTCGTTCCAGTCGGCGTGGCCGATCAGCGGGAGCCCGTGCGGGCCGCGGTGCGACAGCGTGTACGCGATGCTCGTCTCCAGGTGGTGCAGCAGGTCCTCGCCGCTTCCGGGCGTGTCCGCGTAGCCGATCGGCTCAAGCAGGATCGACGTGTCGCCGGTCTCCTTCACGTACGCGCAGGTCGAGAGCACGAGCCAGAGGTGGTCGTCGTAGAAGTCGCCGCCGATCTCGGCGTTGCCCTGCCGCGTGAGCGGCTGATACTGGTGGAAGCAGGTGCCGTCCGAGAGCTGCGTCGCAGCGAGGTCGATGATCCGTTGCCGCGCGCGCTCAGGGATCAGGTGCACGAAGCCGAGCACGTCCTGGTTCGAGTCGCGGAAACCCATGCCGCGGCCGATCCCCGTCTCGAACAGGCTGGCCGAGCGCGACAGGTTGAACGTGGCCATGCACTGGTACTGGTTCCAGATGTTCGACATTCGCGCAAGGTGCGGGTCCGGGCACTCGACCTGGAAGCGGGACAGCAGCTCGTCCCAGCGTCGGGCGAGGCGCGCCAGCGACTTGTCGGCCGCAGCCGGATCCAAGTAGCGGTCGAGCAGCTCCAGCCCGGCCGGCGTCCCACCCTCCGACACGTAGGCGAGCACGAAGGAGAACGTCTCCTCGGCCCCCGGCTCGAGCCGGAGGTCGACCTGATGCGACCCGATCGGGTTCCAGCCGTGCGCGACGCTCCCGGCGGCACGGCCCGCGAACGGCACCGCCGCCTCGTGCAGACCGTTGTGGACGCCGACGAATGCGTCGCGGGACGTGTCGAAGCCGGTCACCTCCCGAGTGCAGCCGAACAGCGTCACGTGCTCGCGGCGCTCGCGCTGCTCAGTCGTATGGAAGAGGGGCCGCGCCCGATCGCTCGATGTCCACCTCGCCGATCGAGTACGTGCGCTGGTAGTTGCTGAGGTCGTTCAGCGCCTCGTACAGGCAGAACTCGACGTAGGAGAAGAGGCGGAGATCCTTCGTCTCGCCGCTCGTGTTCCGGACGGTTGTCCGCCAGACCTCGACGTCGTCGCCGGGCGGCACGAAGAAGCAGAGCTCCACCTCGACGCCGTCCTTGGCGCCGATGATGCGTGTGTACCCCAACCCGTGGCGACACTCGTAGCGATCCAGCGGTGCCCTGGTCGGCTTCCAGCCCGGGTTCCAGACCGAGCCGCCGTCGTTGACGTAGAGATAGCGGCCCACGGAGTCGAGCGGGACGTCGTTGTAGCGATAGCGGGTCAGCCGCCGCAGCCGCGCGTCGCGCCAGAAGGTGTAGCCGCCGCCCGTGTTCGTGCAAAGGCCGAACAGGTCGTCCTGCCCGAGGTAGTTGAGCCACGGGAGCGGCGTGTCCGGCCGCGTGATCACGTACTCGCGCGCGGCGTCCTCGAACGCGCCGTACTTGCCGGGCATGCCTCGAACCTAGACCGGGGCGGCAATGAAGGCTTCGGTGAACTCCCCGATCGCGCATCGGCGGCTCCCCTGTCCGGCTCCGTATCGTCTGAGGCCATGGACGAGCTGCACGTGCTCGAGAGCCCTGTCCTGCGGGCGCAGATCACCGGCTTCGGGGCGATCCTGCACACCCTCGAGGCGCCCGACCGGGACGGCCGCCGCGACAACGTCGTCCTCGGCCGGCCCACCGTGGAGGACTACCGCGCCGGCAACCTCCCCCACTTCGGCGCCGTCTGCGGCCGCTACGCGAACCGGCTGGCCAACGCGCGTTTCGACCTCGACGGGGTCGAGTATCACGTGCCGGCGAACGACGGGCCGAATGCGCTCCACGGCGGCCCCGACGGCTTCGACCGCCGCGAATGGGAGGCCGAGCGGGAGAACGGGACGCTCGTGCTCCGGCTGACGAGCCCGGACGGCGACATGGGCTTCCCCGGCGAGCTGCGCGTGGAAGTGCGCTACACGCTCGAGGGCGACGCGCTCCGGATCGAGTACCGCGCCGAGACCGACCGCCCGACCGTGGTCAACCTCACGAACCACACGTACTGGAACCTCGCCGGCGAGGCCGCCGGCTCGATCGACGACCACGAGCTCGAGGTGGCCGCCTCCCACTTCGTGCGCATCGGGCCGGGAGGGATCCCGACCGGCGAGCTCAGCGCGGTCGAGGGGACGCCGCTCGACTTCCGCCGGCCGCGCCGGCTCGGCGACCGGCTACGCGACCCGCACGAGCAGCTCGCGCTCGTGCGCGGCTACGACCACTCGCTCGTCGTCGACGAGGCCGCCGAGCCGGCGGCGCGCCTCCACGATCCGCGCAGCGGCCGGGTGCTCGAGGTGTCGACCACCGAGCCGGCGGTCCACGTCTATACGGGAAACTGGCTCGACGGCTCGCTCGCCGGCACCGGCGGCTGCTTCTATCGGCAGGGCGACGGCGTCGCGCTCGAGACGCAGCACTTCGCCGACTCCCCGAACCACCCGCACTTCCCGTCGACCGCGCTGCGGCCGGGCGGAGCGCTGCGCTCGACGACGATCTACCGGCTCAGCGCAAGCTAGGCGGTCTCGCCCGCCGCGCCGGCCGGCTCCGGAGCCGCGACCGGCTCCTTCGCGTCCGTGAGCGAGGCCTCGGTCTCCGGGTCGAACAGGTGGAGGTGCTCGACGTTGAAGGCGACGTCCATGACGTCGCCGGGACGCAGCTCGGCCCGCGGCTCGAAGCTCGCGCAGAACAGGACACCGCCGCCCGTGAGCGGCGCCTCCTCGAGCGCTTCGCCCGACGCGGCTGCGACGACGCCCGCGCTCTCGGGCGCCTTCGCGTCGACCCGGAAGAACGCCAGCAGGCTCGCACCCAGCGCCTCGACGCGCTCGACGCTGGCCCGGATCGTGCCCGGGCCGCCGCCGCCGTTGCGCGAGGCGTCGAAGATGTCCTCAGGCCTCACGCCGACGGTGACGGGCTTCCCGGCCCAGCCCTCGAGCCCCTTCCCGGCGACCACCTCCGGCGTGAGCGGGATGCGCGCGTCGCCGAGCCGCACCGCGAGGCCGCCCTCGCCCGCCTCGATCGAGGACATCGCCAGGTTCATCGGAGGCGACCCGATGAAGCTCGCCACGAACAGGTTCGCCGGGCGGTCGTAGATCATCCGCGGCGCGTCGACCTGCTGCAGCACGCCCGCGGAGAGCACGGCCACGCGGTCACCCATCGTCATCGCCTCGACCTGGTCGTGCGTGACGTACACGGTCGTGACGGCAAGCCGCTTCTGCAGGGCGTCGATCTCGCCGCGCATCTGGACGCGCAGGTTCGCGTCGAGGTTCGACAGCGGCTCGTCCATGAGGAACGCCTGCGGCTGGCGGATGATCGCCCGGCCCATCGCGACGCGCTGCCGCTGCCCGCCGGAGAGCTGCTTCGGTCGCCGGTCGAGCAGCTGCTCGAGGCCGAGCAGCTTCGCCGTCTCGTGCACGCGCTCCTTGATCTCGGAGCGCGGCCGGCGCGACACGCGCAGCGTGAAGCCGATGTTCTGCGCGACCGTCATGTGCGGGTAGAGCGCGTAGCTCTGGAAGACCATCGCGATGTCGCGGTCGCGCTCGGGCACGTCGTTCATGCGGTGGCCGCCGATGTAGAGGTCGCCCGACGAGATGTCCTCGAGCCCGGCGATCATCCGCAGCGCGGTCGTCTTGCCGCAGCCGGACGGGCCGACCAGGACGAGCAGCTCGCCCTCCGGGATCTTCAGGCTCAGGTCCTTCACGGCGTGGAAGCCGTTCGGGTAGCGCTTGTTCAGCTTGTCGAGGACGATCTCCGCCACGCGTTCAGCCTTTCAGAGCACCGGCCATCAGGCCGCGCATGAAGTAGCGGCCGAGGACGATGTAGACGATCAGGGTCGGGATGGACGCGAGCAGCGCCGCCGCCATCTGCACGTTGTACGGCGTGACGAACGAGCCCGCCGTGTTGTTCAGGGCGACGGTCACCGGCCACTGGTTGGGGTCGGTGATGATGAAGACCGCGAACAGGAAGTCGTTCCAGATCGACGTGAACTGCCAGATCGCGGCCACGACGAAGGCGGGCGCGGACAGCGGCAGGATCACCGACCAGTAGGTGCGCAGCATCCCGGCGCGGTCCATGCGCGCGGCCTCCATCAGCTCCTCCGGGATGGTCGCGTAGTAGTTGCGGAAGATCAGCGCCGTGATCGGGATGCCGTAGATCACGTGCGCGAAGATCAGCCGCGGGATCCCCTCCGGCGCGTGCACGTCGTCGAAGATCTGGATCAGCGGGATCATCACCGCCTGGTACGGGATGAACAGCCCGAAGAGGAAGAACGTGAACACGAAGTCGGCGCCCGGAAAGCGCCACTTCGCGAGCACGAAGCCGTTCAGCGAGCCGAGGACGCAGGACAGGATCGTCGCCGGGATCGCGAGCTTGAAGCTGTTGCCGAGCGCGTGGTCGAGCCCGTTCTGGCCGTTCCACGCCTCGTGCCAGGCGTCGAGCGTCCAGTTGTTCGGCAGCGCCCATGCGTGGCTCGCGTCGCTCTCGAGCAGCGGCTTGAAGCTCGTCACGACCAGGATGTAGACCGGCGTCAGGACGAGCACCGCGAAGAAGACCAGCAGCCGCGTAGCGGAGCGGCCCCATCGGCACCCGGCGCCGGCGGCGCGGCGCCCACTCGACCGGTGCGACGACCGGCGGCGCAGCGGTCTGCGTGCTCATGCGCGGCGCTCCTGGCGCACCGTCCAGATCAGGTACGGGATGATCAGGACCGAGATCGCGATCAGCAGCATCGTCGCGATGGCTGCCCCGGCCGCGTAGTCGCGCGCGTCGTAGATCAGCACCCACATGTAGACCGCAGGCACCTCGGTGATGATCTGCTTGCCGCCGATCGCGACGATCAGGTCGAAGACCTTGATCGAGATGTGGCCGAGGATGATCAGCGCGGCCAGCGTGATCGGCCGCAGGTGCGGGAAGACGACGTGCCGGTACACGCGGTACTCGGACGCGCCGTCCATGCGCGCCGCCTCACGCAGCTCCTCGGGCACGCCGCGGAAGCCCGCGAGATAGAGCGCCATGATGTAGCCGGACAGCGCCCAGATGGCCGGGATGGCCATCGCCGACATGCCGTGGTCCGGGTCCTGCCACCACTGGCCGGCCAGGAAGTCCAGGTGGATCTTCTCGAAGACGACGTTCAGCCCGGTCGAGCGGTCGCCCGGCGCCGGGTTCATCAGCCAGCGCCACACGATCCCGGCGGCGATGAACGAGATCGCCATCGGGAAGAGGTAGACGGAGCGGAAGAAGCCCTCGCCCTTGACGCCCTTGTCCAGGAGGAAGGCAAGGATCGCGCCGATGATCAGCGCGCCCAGGATGAACGTCACCGTGAAGCCGAGGATGTGGTGGACGTCGATCGGCGAAGCGCGGGTCGTGGCGGAGCTCCCGGTAAACCGAGAGCCCCGCCCAACCAGTGGTGTGCTGCGCCTGGCGCCAGTCGCTCAGCGACACCTTCGCGTTCCAGCCGATGAGGCCGTACACGAAGACCGCGACGAGGATGATCGAGGGAGACACGAGCAGCAGGCCCGGCCCCCAACGGCGGATCCCCTTCACCTTGCCTCTGTCACCTCACGCGCCAGGCGTAGCACCTCCATCACGTCGTCTTATGTTGCCTTGGTTTGCGCGGCCTTCACGAGCGCCGACTGGAACTTGCCGACGTCCTTTGTGCCGAGGAAGATCCCGATCGCGGAGTCGACGGAGGCGTTCCACGCGTTGTTCGCGACGACGCCGTGCGTCAACGAGCCGGCGAGCTTGTCGGTCTTCCACTGCTTGAGCGCCCACTTGAGGTACGTGTCGTACTTCTTGGGGTTCGCGTCCTTGCGCGCCGGGATCGAGCCCTTGAGCGGGTTGAACGTGTCCTGGGCCTGCTTGGAGCCGAGGAAGCCGAGCCACTGCTTGGCGGCGGTGGGGTTCGGCGCGCCCTTCGGGAGCGTGAAGCTGTCGGACAGCCAGTCGTAGACGCCGGACGTGCCGGGGACGGCGGTCCAGTTGTACCCGGAGACCGGCTTCTTCTTCAGGTCGATGCGGAAGTACCCGTCGGCCCAGTCGCCCATCACGTTGTAACAGGCCTTGCCGTCCGCCACGAGCTTCGACGCATCCTGCCATGTGAGCGACGCGGAGTCGGAGTTCGTGAAGTCGAGCAGGTCGTGGTAGCGCTGGAGCGCCGACTTGACCTTCGCCGTGTTCCAGTTCGCGCCCTTCTTCCACAGCGCGGCCCAGCCGTTCGGGCCGAGCGTCGCGATCATCACGGTCTCGAGCAGGTGCTTCTGCGTCCACTGCTCGCCGGAGGCGAGCGGGATGAGGCCCGCGTCCTGGCACTTCTGGAGTGCGGCCGTGAACTGCGCCCACGTCTTCGGCACCGACTTGACGCCGGCCTTCTTCACGGTCGCCGGGTTGTACCAGAGGATGTTCGCGCGGTGGATGTTCACCGGCACGGAGTACAGGTGGCCCTTGTACTTGATCTGAGAGATCAGCTGCGCGGGGAACACCTTGTTCAGCTTGTACTGCTTGTAGATCGAGTCGATAGGCTCGAGCTGGCCGGCCTTGATGTAGTCCTGCAGCTCGGCGCCCGCGTGACCCTGGAAGGAGTCTGGCGGCTTGTGCGCGGCAAGGCGCTGCGCCAGGACGGCCTTGGCGTTCGACCCTGCGCCGCCTGCGACCGTCTCGTTCTTGAACTTCGCCTCGGGATGGTTCTTGTTCCAGATCTTGATCAGCGCCTCGAGGCCGTGCGCCTCTCCGCCGCCCGTCCACCACGAGAACACCGACAGATCACTGGCCTGGGGGCTCGCCGCCTTCTGGCTCTTTGCGACGCTCGTGGCCGGCAGAGCTGCCAGCGCTGCGAGCGCGCCCAGCACAACGGCGAGGCGAACCCAGTGCGCCCGCGGCCCACGCCGCGAGCGACCCGAATGTTTCATCGTCCCTCCTCGAATTGGTTCGGTGACCCCTATTGGTGACCGCGGGCCATCCAACAAGGTCGGGATGGTCGTGTCAACGTGGTTTGCACGGATCGAAGACCCGCAAATTCCAGGGGCTTCACGCGAGGTTCACACAAGCTCCGCCGCCCCGGCCGCCGGGCGGGAGACAATGCTCGCGGCGCGCCGTCCCGTCCGGGCCTCGTAGGCGCGCTCCGTGGCTGCGCCAACGCGCTCTGCGTCGTCGGTCGTGGCAATCGCGACGATAGAGCCGCCGAAGCCGCCGCCCGTCATCCGCGCGGCCAGCGCGCCGTTCCCGTACGCGAGGTCGACGAGCAGGTCGAGCTCCCGGACGGTCACCTCCAGGTCGTCGCGGAGGCTGTCCTGGCCGGCCCGGAAGACGTCGCCAAGGCGCGCGAGGTTGTCGTCGGTCGGATCGCGCAGGAGCGCGACGGTCTCGCGCACGCGCGCGTGGTCCGTGACGACGTGGCGCAAGCGGCGCGCGTGCACGGCGGCGAGCCCGAGCGCGTCCGGGTCGGCGTCGTCGAGCGAGCAGTCGCCGAGCGCAGCGAGCGCCGTCTCGAGCTCGGCGCGGCGCTCCGCGTAGCCGGAGTGCTCCAGGCTGCGCGAGACTCGGGAGTCGAGGATCACGAGCGCGAGCCCTTCCGGGAACCGCACGTGCTCGTAGGCGAGCGAGCCGGTGTCGAGCAGCAGCAGGTCGCCCTCGCGGCCGAGCAGCGACGCGGCCTGGTCCATGATCCCGCAGGGGACGCCGACCGCCCGCAGCTCCGCGCGCTGCGCGGCCTGCGCCAGCTCGAGCGGCGGGAGATCGAAGTCTGCGACCGCACAGAGGGCGACGCCCACGGCCACCTCGAGCGCCGCCGACGACGAGAGCCCGGTGCCGATCGGCAGCGTCGAGGACACGTCACCATCGAGGCCGACGGGCGGGCGGCCGAGCCCGTCCAGCTCGGTGGCGACCGCGGCCACGTAGCGGCCCCAGCCGGTGGGCGCGGCGCCGAGCCGAGATCCGTCCGCCGCGACGTGCACGTCGCCGGGCCGCTCGCGCGAGACGAGACGGATCGTCTCAGCCGGACGCGCCTCGATCGTCACTCCCAGCTCGAGCGCTGCGGGCAGCACGAGGCCGCCGGCGAGGTCCGTGTACTCGCCGATCAGGTTGACGCGGCCCGGGGCGCGAAACGTACGCGTGAGATCGATCGCTAGACCTCGTCCAGCGCCTGCGCAACAGCGGCGTCGGTGTCGAGCGCCAGCCCCTCCGCGAACTCCGCGTCGAAGCGGTCGCGGAGCGCCGAGCGCACGGGCTCGAGGCCCTGCTCGAGGCGCTCGCGGTCGTACGCGGACGCGGGCGGGACGCCGATCGTCTCGCGCAGGCCTGCGGCCGATCCGGCGATGCGCGCGGCGACCTCCGGGCGGCCGTCCCGGCCGACGAGCACCGCCGACTGCTCGAGCGCTTCCGCGAGGCCCTCGCGATCGCCGACCTCGTCGAAGCCGCGGAGTGCCTCGCGCACCAACGGCCGTGCCTCCTCGACGCGCCCGCGGGCCAGCGCGACCCAGCCCAGGTTGCCGACGTTCACGGCGACGCCGGGCTCGTCGCCGGTCTCGCGGTCGATCTCCAGGCTCTCGCGGAAGTAGGCCTCGGCCGCGTCCAGGTCGCCCTCGTCCACGGCCACGACACCCAGGTCGCATGTCGTCACCGAGATCAGCCCGCGGTCGCCGAGCTCGCGCCGCATTGCCAGGCACTCCTCCAGCAGCTCTCGTGCGCGCGGCAGATCGCCGGAGTTCCGCGTGACGATGCCGAGGCTGTTCATGCTCCGGGTGAGCCGGCGCAGGTCATCGGTCTCGCGGTAGAGGGCGACGGCCTCCTCGAGGTACCGCGCCGCCTCGGGACCTCGCTGGAGGTCGGTGAGGACGCCGAGGTTGTGGAGGATGCGCGCCCGCAGCAGCGGGTCGGAGCCGTCGGCGGCTGCGGCTGCGCGGGCCAGCCACATGCCGCCCTCGACCGCATGCGTGTGCCGGTACCAGAAGCCGCCGAGCTCGGCCGCGAGCTCCGACCCGAGCGCCGGATCGCTGCTGAGCGCCCACTCGAGCGCCGAGCGCAGGTTGTCGTGCTCCTGCTCGAGCCGGTTGACCGCCGCCACCGCGTCCGGCCCGTCGTACGCGGCCTCCGCCGCACGGGCGATGCCGAGGAAGTACTGGGCGTGCGCCCGGCAGATCTCCTCGGCATCCTCGCAGGCGCCGAGGCGGTCGACGGCGTACTCGCGGATCGTCTCGAGCATCGTGAAGCGGTCGTCGCCGGCGCGCGTGACGAGGCTCTTGTCGAGCAGGGACGCAAGCGTGTCGAGATCGGCGCCGGTCACGGTCTCGGCGGCGTCGAGCGTCCAGCCGCCCATGAACACGGCGATCCGCGCGAACAGCGTGCGCTCGCCGGGCTCGAGCAGGTCGTAGCTCCACTCGATCGCGCCGCGCAGCGTGCGTTGGCGCTCGGGCAGGTCGCGCCGCGTGCCGGCGACGAACGTCAGGCGCTCGCCCAGCCGCTCGGCGATCGCACCGAGCGAGAGCAGCTTCACCCGCGCCGCGACCAGCTCGATCGCGAGCGGCAGCCGGTCGAGACGGTCGACGATCTCCCGCGCGACTGCGAGATCCCACTCGACCACGCAGTCGGCGCGCACGGCGAGCGCGCGCTCCATGAAGAGGTCGAGCGCCTCGTCGAGCGCGAGCGGCGGCAGCGCGTACTCGCGCTCGCCGCGGATGCGCAGGGGCTCGCGGCTCGTGGCGATCACGGCCAGGCCGGGCGCCGACTCGAGCAGCACTGCAACGTCCGCTGCCGCGCCGAGCACCTGCTCGACGTTGTCGAGCACGACGAGCACGTGGCGCTCCTCGAGCCGGCGCGCGATCGAACGGGCGAGCGGCTCGCCGGGCTGCTCCGAGACGCCGAGCGAGCGGGCGATCTCCGGGACGACGAGCCCGGGGTCGCGCAGTGCGGCGAGGCCGACGAAGAAGATGCCGTTCGCGAACGCCTCCGCAAGCCGGTCGCCCGCCGCAACGGCGAGCCGCGTCTTGCCCGCGCCGCCAGGGCCGGTCACCGTCAGGAGCCGCGTCTCGTCGTCCCGCAGCAGCGCCGTGATCTCGTCGAGCTCGCGCCCGCGGCCGACGAGCGCGGTCGCAGGCGCGGGCAGGTTCGTGTTGCTGAGGCTGCGAAGCGGCGGGAACTCGCCCTCGCCGGCCTGGAAGAGCCACTCGGGCTCGGGCAGGTCCTTCAAGCGGTGCTCGCCGAGATCCGTGAACGTGGTGACGCCGTCGGCGGCCTCGCAGGCCGGCCGCGAGACGACGACCTGGCCGCCGTGCGCGCTCGAGGCGATGCGCGCGACCCGGTGCACGTCGAGTCCGACGTAGTCGCCGTCCGCGATCGCCGGCTCACCGGTGTGGACGCCCATGCGGACCCGCAGCGGCAGCGCCGCGAGCGCCTGCTGCCCCTCACGCGCCGCCGCCACGGCCGCATCCGCCCCCGCGAACGCGATGAAGAGCGCGTCGCCCTCGCTGCCGAAGACGACGCCGCCGTGCCGCTCGGCCGCCTCGCGCAGCAGCCGCCGGTGCTCGGCCAGCAGCTCGGGGTACTCGTCGCCGCGCTCCCGGAGCAGCGCCGTCGACCCCTCGATGTCCGTGAACAGGAACGTCACCGTCCCTTGCGGCAGTGTCGACATTCAGGGACTGTCCCCGAAGGTGGACTGTCCCACAACGGGACTATCGATCTTGCTGTCCCGGAGGGCGAGGCATCCCACGAGGGGATTATTGATCTTGCCGTATCCGGCGATCCTCGCCCGGGACAGACCCACGACAACAGCCAAGTCGATAGTCCAATTGTGGGACAGCCCCCGTTCCGGGACTGCCTCGGAACGGGGACAGTCCCTGGTTTGCCGTTCAGGAACCCGTCATGCGGCCGGGCATACCATTTTGGCGATGAGGCTCGCTGTCGCCACCGCTGCTGCACTCGTCCTCGCAGCGGCGCCCGCGTGGGCAGCCGGTGGGGCCGCGCTGACCGTCAGCCCCGCGTCGGTCTCCCGCGGGAGAACGGTCACGTTCGCGGGAGCCGGATGCCTGCGCGGCGACAGCGTGACGCTGATCTCGAAGCTCTTCCCTGGGCGCGCGTTCGGCGGCGCCGGGGCGATCAAGGCGACGGCTCGCGCGAACGGCCACTTCACGCGCCGGTTCGCCACCAGCATGTCGACGGCGCCCGGCCGCTACACGATCACTGCGCGCTGCGGCGGCGGGAATCTGGGCATCGCGGTCCACGTCCGCGTGCGCTGAGCGGGTCGAGTGGCGTCCGGGCCCGCCAGGGCCGGCCCGGACGCCACTTCCCGACTACTTGTTGAGGTAGCGCGCGACCGCGAAGTCGTCGTCGGAGTAGCCCGCGACGACGAGCTTCGAATCTGCGCTGTGGTCGTCGAGCGCAAACCCGCCCGACGTGCCGCCGATCGGCGTGACCGTCGAGCCGCCGGTGCCGAAGGCCGCGTCGGGCACGCCAGCCTTCGTCCAGCGGGCCACGGCGAAGCCCTGGTCGGCGAAGAAGCCGACGGCTCCACCGGCGACGACCGTGTCGCCCGGGCCCCACGCGCCGCCGAAGGCGGTGTCGTCGTCGCCCGGCGCGACGTCCAGTGTCGCCTTCCCGTCGCCGCTGAAGGTCGGGTCGAGCGCGCCCGTCTTGCCGTAGACCGCGGCCGCGAAGTCCTGGTCGGTGCCGTTCGACGCCGAGCCCACGAGCACGATCCGATCCTTCGAGACGTCGACCGCGTGGCCGGCGTCGTCGCCCGAGCCGAAGTCCGTCTCGACCTTCCCATCGGCGTCGAACGTCGTGTCGAGCGCGCCGGTCTTCAGGTAGCGGACGAGCCCGAAGTCGGTATCGGCGCCCTGCACGTAGCCGCCCGCGACGAGCTTGTCGCCCTGGAACTTCACGCCTCCGGCCGAGTCGTCGCCTCCGTTGAAGTCCGTGACGGCGATGCCGTCGCCATCGAAGGTCGTCTCCTTGAGGCCGTTGTTCTTGTAGCGGGCGACGAAGAAGTTGTTGTTGCCCGGCCCACCGTTCAGGCGCGTGGCGCCCGAGACGGCGATCTTGTCGCCGGCGGCTGCGATGCCGTTCGCGAAGTCGTAGCCGTCGCCGTAGCCGTCCACGACCTGGCCCTGGACGCCGAACGTCATGTCGGGCGTGCCGTTCTTGTTCAGGCGGACGATCGCGACCTCGTAGTCGGCACCGTCGTCGGGCGTGGTGAATCCGGCGACGAGGATCTTGTCTCCCTGGAACGTGACGCAGGTCGCCAGGTCGGTCCCGCCGACGAAGTCGACCGTGACGCGCCCGTCGCCTCCGAAGGACGTGTCGAGCGTGCCGTTCTTGTTGTACCGGGCGATCGCGAAATCGCCGAAGTCGACGCCGACCGGATCGTCCTTCGCTACGCCGCCGACGACGACTGCCTTGTCGCCCGACACGGCGACGCCGTTTGCGAACGAGTACAGCCCGTCGAAGTGGGTCGTCGTGTAGCCGGTGCCGTTGAACGACGTGTCGAGGTTGCCGGCCGCCGCCCATGCCGAGGCCGCAACGACCCCGACGACCGCGACCCCGATGATCCCCACGGCGAGCCGCCGCGGGAGCGCAAACGCTCTCATGCTTCCCCTCTCTCGATGCGGGCACCTGGCGGCCCGCGCCGCGCGGCACCCTACCCGATGACTGAGGTCAATAGGGGTGCGCTTCGGACTCGAACCTCGGCGCGAGATCGTCCTCGAGCGACCTCGGGAACGAGACCGTGGCCGGGTTCCCGTCGGAGACGTAGCGGCGCTCCGGGTGGTCCTTCAGGATGTCGAGCCACCACGAGCTCCCCCACTCCTGGTCGCCCACGCCCGGCGGCGTCGTGCGGATGCGCGGGATCGCGTGCTCGTCGAACTTCGTGGAGTACGGCGACTGCGAGGGCTCGGCGCCGACCTCGAACACGCCGTTGATCTTGTAGTCGATCCCGCCCCAGCTCCCGCGCCACGCGAGCTTCTTCGGCGTCGGCCAGGTCCCCAGCGGCAACGCGAAGTCGGTGACCTTCGCGTCCGGGATTGCGTCCGTGATCACCTTCTGGCCGAGAGCGATCTGCCGCTCGGCGTCCGTCGCGCTGAGCGTGTTCAGCGGGATGTGGTCCTTCGTGTGGTTCCCGATCTCGAAGCCGTGGTCGACGAGCCAGCGCACTAGCTGCGGGCCTTCGCTGACACCTGCGAACGGCTCGCGGTTGATGAAGAACGTGCCGGCGAGCGGGAAGCGCGGGTGCTTCTTCTGGAACGCGAGCATGATCCCGATCGCCGTATCGGCCTTGATGCTGCCGTCCGCGTTCAGGAACAGCTGCTCCTTCGTCGAGTCGTCGAAGGTCATGACCACCGGCGTCTTGCCGACCGGGACGCTCAGCTTGTGCTGCACGAGATCCTCGGCGCGCACCGGCCAGTAGCCCTCGCGCCAGAGCCGCGCCAGCTCGGCGCGGAACTGCTTCGGCGTCAGGTCGTAGTCGCCGCCGCCGTCGGCCCGGATCTGGTGGTACATCATCACCGGCACCTCGCCGAGCTCGTTCGGCGGCAGGGTCGCGGTCGCCGGCGCGGCGGCGTGCGTCTTCAACGGCACCCCGGTGGCGGTCGGCGTCTTCGGCTGCGCGCCCTTGGCGGGCACCTTCGGGGCCGTCGGCAGCCCGCCGCCCGTGTACGTCACGTTCGGGTCCCACAGCAGCCACTCGTCGATGCCGTCGTCGCGGGCGGCCTTGATCTGCTCCGCGATCTGCTTCGGCCCGTAGTCGATGCCGAGCGAGAAGTCCTGCAGCCACGGCACGACGCGCGCGCCGGTGCCCTTGACCTGCGTGTTGAAGTCCTTCAGCGAGCGGTTGACGATCTGGTACGGCTCGGCGTTCGGGTAGGCGACGTTGTACTCGCCGTTCCCCCAGTGCGACGGGTAGACCATCGGCGCGACGTAGTCCACGTTGCGCCCGATCGCGCGGATGTCCTGGGCGACTTCGGTCGGCCGTGTCGCAGCGACGCCGAACACGCTCGCGCCGAGGAAGGTGCCGTACGGCTTGAGCGACTTGCGCGCCTCGCCCAGGAAGCTCGCCACCGACGCCTCCGGCGTGCCCTTCAGGCCCGGGAAGACCATCGTCGAGACCGGCCCGTCGGGGCGCCGCACGTAGTCGTAGAGGACGTCGTCGATGCCGGCCTTCGCGGCCTCGCGGGCGATCTCGACGTTGTAGCGGCGGACGGCCGGGCTCGCGAAGTTCGTGAAGCCGCCGTAGCCCGAGTACGGCTGGCCGTCCGGGGTCTGGATGACCTGCGACTTCCACCCGCGCTGCCACGCCCCGGTCGCGTACAGCGGGTCGCGGAACGCGACGATCCGCCCGACCACCATCACGCCCTTGCGGTGGAGCGTGTCGAGCGCCTGCGGCAGGTTGTAGATGTCCTTCACGGCGCCGAACTGGCGGCCTACCGGGATGTTCGCGTCGAAGCCGATCTCCCCGGCCTCGTCCTTGAGGTCGAGCTCGACCGTGTTGATGCGGCCCTGGTCGATCAGCTGGAGGACGCCGCGGCGGAGCGCCGGGTCCGCCCACGCGTAGGACGTGACGTGGACGGCCCGCACCTTCGCCCGCGGTGCGCGCGGGATGATCTCGACCGCCACCTGGCGGACGCTCGTGTTGCCGAACTCGTCGGTGACCGCGACGTCGACGGGCGCGGCCGGAGGCTCGCTCAGCGGCAGCGAGAAATGGTCGCCCTTCACGGGAGCGCGGCGCCCGCCGACGGAGACCGTGTCGCCGTCGTGAACAGTCCCGGCGAAGCTCATCGGCTGCTCGACCGGCGCCTTGACCGTCTTCGGGTCGAGGCGAACGGTCGGCGGCTTGGTGTCGATCGTGAAGTGCCACTTGCGGGTCGTCCGGGCGCCGGGCAGGCGGCCGTCGGCGCGCACGGTGAGCCAGTGCTCACCGTCGCCGATCGGGCGGCCGGAGAGCGTCGCCACCCCGTTCGCGCGCTGCACTCGGCCGCGCACGTCCTGGCCGTCGAGCACCCACGACGTGTGGTCGAGCGTGCGTCGGCTCGCCTTGACCTCGAACTTCAGCGAATCTTTCGCGACGGCACCGATCTTCGCGTCGGCCGGCGGGCCGATCGCGGCGAGCGCCGGCGCGTCGATGCGGATGGCCGCGTAGCCGACGCCGACCAGAGCTGCGATCACGGCGGCGGCGATCAGCGTGGGACGGCCCGGGCGCGGGAGCTCCTGGAGTTGCCGGCGAAGCGGCGGTCGCGGCGGCTTGCGGGCGCGGTCGGCCGCGGTGAGCGGCTCGGGCTCGACGCGGCCGCTGCCGACGACGCGCGCCGGCCGGACCCGCCGCCGGTCGAGCACGGCGGCGCCGCCGCCGTTCGTCCGGGCGCCGTTGCGGCCGCGGCGGGGCGGCTCCCAGTCGGGGTCTTCGCCGCCCTCCTCGAGGTCGAACACGCGCGGCCCGGCGACCGCGCGAGGCTCCGGCTCGGGCTCCGGCTCGGGGCCCGGCTTCGTCCAGTCGTCGACCGGCTCGGGCCTGCGCTTCGGGTTCAGCTGCGCCTTCAGCCGGGCGATCTCCTCGGTCGCGAGCTCGAGCGCGCGGCCCGCTGCCTTCAGCTCGTCGGAGTCGCCTTCTCGGCGCAGGCGCGCTGCCCAGTCCCTCAACTGGGCGAGTTGCTGCTCGTCCACCGCGCGAGTATGCCGCTAAAAGGGTGCTCCTTGCTGCAAATCCCTGGTTTCTAGAGCCTCTCGAGCAGGCGGATCCCCCTGTGGTGGAACGTCCAGTGATCGAGTACCTCCCTGAACCTGCCCGTGCTGCGTCCTATGGTCGCGCCGGCACGGAGCCCGACCATCACGATCACCTGGCCGTCGCCGCGCTCGAACGCGCATATTCCGGGGACTTCGAAGATCGGCGTGTAACTGCCCTCGAAGGCGTCGGGACGGCGGCGCCGCAGGTCGAGCACCAGCTGGATCAGCCGCATCTTGGGCGGCGGGTCGGCGAGGGCACGGCGGCGCGCGTCCCAGTCCACGGGCCGCCGGTTGTCCGGGTCGACCAGGCTGAGGCATTCGAGCTCATCGCCCTGGTAGATGTCGGGCACCCCGGGCACGGTCAGCTTGAGCAGCGTCTGGGCGAGCGAGACCCGCCGGCCCTCCTCGGCCACGCGCCGGACGAACTCCTCGAAGTCCTCGGGCGTGCGCTCGTAGAAGCGCGCGATCCCGGCGCGAACGGCCCGCTCGTGCGCCTCGTTCGGCTCGACCCAGCCGGTGTTCACGCCGGCCTCGCGGAGCGCTTTCTCCATGTACGCCTGGATGCGCTCCCGCTCGATCGGCCACGTGCCGACGAGCGTCTGGAGCAGCAGGTAGTTCTCGTTCGGGTCGTCCAGGTACGTCCAGGCCCGCGCGTGCCCGGCCCACTCGTCGGCGAAGCTGGCCAGCGCGCCGATCCGTGCGCGAACGTCGCCGGAGCGCTTCGTGTCGTGCGTCTGGGTCGCGAGCAGCTGGCGCGGGAAGCGGTTGGCACGCTCCAGGTTCGCGCGGTGGAACTCCTCGACCGGGAGCGAGAAGCGGTCCGGGCTGCCGCCAACCTCGTTCAGGGCGGTTAGGCGAAGCCAGCGGTAGAGAGCCGTGTCTTCTACGCCCTTCGCCATCACGGCACCAGACGTCTGCTGGAAGCGGGTCACGAACTCTGCGTGGCCGGGCTCGCGCAGCATCAGGACGGACGCGATTCGGTCGGAGATGCCTGATGCGTGGCCAATCTCGTCTTCGTCGTCGGCCTCGATGTGAGGTGGATCCGGCTCCACGTACGTGCGGTAGACATCCAGCGACGCCAGCGCAAGCCGCACCTCTTCACGCGTTGCATCGGAGAGCAACCCGTGCAGGCGCGCCACCTCGGGTCCGAACTCCTCCCGCGCCTGCTCCAGCTTCGCCTCCGCAGCAACCACCGGGAACGAGCGGCGCTCGCCGGTCAGCTCCTCGTACAGCTGCGTGAGCGTCTCCTCGCCGGCCGGGTCGACGAAGAGCGCGGTGACGTCGTTCGCGAACTCGTAGCCCGTCGTGCCCTCGACCGGCCAGTCGCGCAGCCGCTCGCCGGGCTCGACGATCTTCTCGACCCAGACGTGCCCTACGCCGGCACCGCGTAGCCGCTCGAGGTACTCGCGCGGGTTCGCAAGCCCGTCGGGATGGTCGATGCGCAGCCCGTCGACGAGACCTTCGCCCACGAGCTGGAGCACCTTGGCGTGCGTGGCCGAGAAGACAGCCGGGTCCTCCACGCGCACGCCCGCGAGGTCGTCGATCGTGAAGAACCGGCGGTGCCAGCCGGTCTCCGGGTCCCAGTCGAAGAAGCGGGCGCGCAGCTCGCGGTCGGCCCAGAACGGGTTCTCGTCGCCGGCCGCCATGTGGTTCGGGACGACGTCGAGCAGCACGCCGAGCCCGGCGGAGCAAAGCTCGCGGAACGCATCCTCGCCGCCCAGATCGTCGGAGATTCGCGTCGGGTCGACCACGTCGTAGCCATGAGTCGAGCCGGGTCGCGCCTGCAGCGACGGCGACAGGTACAGGTGGCTGACGCCCAGCTCGCGCAGGTACGGCACGAGCTCGCGCGCGCGGCGGAAGTCCAGGTTTGGCCCGAGCTGCAGCCGGTAGGTGCAGCGCCAGTCAGGCGTCACGCGCGAATGAGGACGACGCACGAGCGCTCGTCCAGGGGGACGAGCCCGCGGGCGGGGAACTCCTCGCCGGGCCCGTCGTCCATCGTCGAGAGCGCCGTCCGCCAGCGGCGGCCGAAGCGCGGCGGCGGCAGCGTGAAGACCACGGGCTCGTGGAAGGCGTTGAAGAGCAGGAGGAAGGAGTCGTCGGTCACGCGCTCGCCGTGCGGGGTCTGGTCGGTGATGCCCTCGCCGTTCAGGAAGACACCCAGGCGGTGCCCGTCGGCCTGCTGCCAGTCGCGGCGGGTCATGCGACGGCCGTCGTAGCGGAACCACCACACGTCAGGCAGCCCACCTTCGCGAAGCGGCCGGCCCTCGAGGAACTTCGCCCGGCGGAACACCGGGTGCTCCGAGCGCAGCCGGATCAGCCGGCGCGTGAAGTCGAGCAGCTCCTCGCGCTCGCCGTCGAGCTCCCAGTCGAACCAGGAGAGCTCGTTGTCCTGGCACCAGGCGTTGTTGTTGCCGTCCTGCGTGCGCCCGATCTCGTCGCCGCCGAGCAGCATCGGCACGCCCTGTGAGAAGAACAGGGTCACGAGGAAGTTCTTCCGCTGGCGCATCCGCAGGCGGCGGATCTCCGGATCGTCCGTCTCGCCCTCGACGCCGCAGTTCCACGAGCGGTTGTCGTCGGTGCCGTCGCGGTTGTCCTCGCCGTTCGCGTCGTTGTGCTTGTCGTTGTACGAGGTCAAATCCCAGAGCGTGAAGCCGTCGTGGGCCGTGATGAAGTTGATCGAGGCGTACGGCGTGCGCCCCTCCGACTGGTAGAGGTCGCTCGAGCCGGTGAAGCGCGTGGCGAAGTCGGCCACGCTCGCTCCGCCACGCCAGAAGTCGCGCATCGTGTCGCGGTAGAGGCCGTTCCACTCGCCCCAGAGCACCGGGAAGTTGCCGACCTGATAGCCGCCCGGCCCGACGTCCCACGGCTCGGCGATCAGCTTCGCCTGCGACAGCACCGGGTCCTGGTGGATGACGTCGAAGAACGCGGACAGGCGGTCGACGTCGTAGAACTCCCGCGCGAGCGCCGACGCAAGGTCGAAGCGGAACCCGTCGACGTGGCAGTCCATGACGAAGTACCGGAGCGAGTCCATGATCAGCCGCAGGACGCTCGGGTGCACCGGGTTGAGGCTGTTGCCCGTGCCCGTGAAGTCCATGTAGTAGCGCTTCTCGTCCGGCACGAGCCGGTAGTACGACGCGTTGTCGACGCCCTTGAACGAGAGCATCGGGCCAAGATGGTTGCCCTCGGCCGTGTGGTTGTAGACCACGTCGAGGATCACCTCGAGGCCGGCCGCGTGCAGCGCCTTGACCATGCCCTTGAACTCGCGCACCTGCTCGCCCTGGCGGCCCGTCGCGGCATAGAGCGCGTGCGGGGCCAGGTAGCCGATCGAGCTGTAGCCCCAGTAGTTCGTCAGGCCTTTCTCGGCCAGGAACTGCTCGTCGGCGATGTGATGAATCGGCAGCAGCTCGACCGTGTTCACGCCGAGCGACTGCAAGTGGGCGATCGCCTCCGGCGAGGCAAGGCCCGCGTAGGTACCGCGCAGCTCGTCGCGGACGGCCGGGTGGCGCTGCGTGTAGCCCTTGACGTGCCCCTCGTAGATGACCGTGTCGTGCCAGGGGATGCGTGGGCGGCGCCAGTCGTCGTCCTCCCAGTCGAAGCTCTCGTCGACGACGACCGACTTCGGGATCGCGTCCGCGTCGTCGGTGTCGTCGTGGTGCAGGTCGGCGTCGTCCGAGCCGTCCGGGCGGTACGGGAGCGTGTTCGCGCGGTCGTAGGCGATCGGGCCCTCGATTGCCTTCGCGTACGGGTCGATCAGCAGCTTCGAGGCGTTGAAGCGGTGGCCCTTTTCCGGCGCGTAGTCGCCGTGGACGCGGAAGCCGTAGCGCTGGCCGGGGCCGATGCCAGGCAGGTAGCCGTGCCAGATGTGCGCAGTCTGCTCGGTGAGCTCGGCGCGCGTCTCGTTGTCGCCGGCGTCGAAGAGGCAGACCTCCACGCGCTCGGCGTTCTCGGAGAAGAGGGAGAAATTCGTGCCGTTGCCGTCCCACCTCGCGCCGAGCGGGAACGGCTTGCCTGGCCAGATCTCGGTCATGTCGTATCGAGTCGTTGATCCAGGCGGCGCTCGATCTCAGCGAGCGGCGGGCGGAACTCGATCGTCCTGGAACCGAAGTCGGCAACAAGGGCCACGTCCCCGCGGCGAAGTGTCAGCGTCCGCTTCGATTCGTCCCAGGAGGAGCCGCTCTCGCGCTGGAGCAGCGGCCGGATCGCAAGCAGGCGGCGATAGAGCTGCCAGAGCAGAACATTCCCGGTGCGCGTCAGCTTCGAGCGTTCGAAGGTCGCCGGATCTTGCGGGTCGGGCACCTCCTCGCCGGAGAACTGCGTGAAGGCTGCGAACTCCTTCCGGCGGCCCTCGCGTGTCGCGTCTGCGATCGCCGGATCGATGTGGTCGGTGAAGAACTGGAACGGCGCCTGCTCGCCGTACTCCTCGCCCATGAAGAGCAGCGGCGTCTGCGGCGCGAAGAGCGTCACCGCCGCGCGCAGCGCGAGCTCTGACCCGCCTGCCGGACGGTCGCCGACGGCGCGGTTGCCGACCTGGTCGTGGTTCTGCGAGCAGACGACCCAGCGCTCGGGGGGCCGGCGGCCGAGCACCTCGACGAGCCCCTCACCGGTGCCGAAGCTCTCGTAGTAGCCCTCGTGCTCGCCGGTGAGCAGGACGTGCAACTCGTGGTGGAACGCGTCGCCCCACTGAGCGTCGAGGCCCCACTCCTCGACCGGCTTCGGATCCTCCGGCCCGTACTCGGCAACGACGAGCGCCCGCGGATTCTCGGCGCGCACGCGGTCCGCGAGCTCGGCGAGGACGTGGCGCGGGCGGTCGTCGAAGATCGCGTGCGTCGCGTCGAGCCGCAGCCCGTCGACGTGGAAGTCTCGCACCCACATGCACGCGTTCTGGATCGCCCACTCGCGCACGCCCTCCTCGTCGTAGTTCAGCGCGTCGCCCCAGAACGTCTCGTGCCGGTTCGTGAAGTACGGCCCGAACGCGGCGATCGCCTCCGAGCCCGGGCCGATGTGGTTGTAGACCACGTCGAGGAAGATGCCGAGCCCCGCACCGTGCGCGGCGTCTACGAGGTGCTGGAGGGCACGCGGCCCGCCGTAGGCCGGGTGCGCCGCCCAGTTGTAGAGGCCGTCGTAGCCCCAGTTGCGGTCGCCGGGGAACGTGGCGACCGGCATGAGCTCGAGCGCCGTCACGCCGAGCTCGCGCAGCTCCTCGAGATGCGGGATGACGGCGCCGAACGTCCCTTCCTCTGTGAACGCGCCCACGTGCAGCTCGTAGAGCACGAGGTCGTCGAGCGCGACGCCCTGCCAGTCCCCGTCGGTCCAGCGGAACGCGCCGGCGTCCACGACCTGCGACTGGTCCGCGGATGCCCTCCGGCTGGGAGCGCGAGCAGGGATCGGGCCACGCCTGTCCGTCGAGCACGAACCAGTAGTCGTCGCCGGCCGCCGCATCGACGACCGCCTCCCAGACGCCGTCGCCGGCCGGCTCGAGCGCGTGGTCGCTCCCGCGCACGCGCACGGCGACGCTCTCGGCGTTCGGCGCCCAGACGCGGAACTCGACGGCCCCGTCAACAGGAGCGGCCCCGAAGGGCCGCCCGATCGCACTTCTCGTTGTTGCGGGCAAGGATTCGACTCTACCCGCGAGGCGCAGCGGCGAACTCGCGACGACTGGCCTTGACGTCCCGGCCGCAGACAGCTATTTATCTAGTTAACTAGATAAAGCGGCAAAGGCGGTTCGGCGTGATCGAGTTCCACCTCGAGGTGCGGTCGGGAGTCCCGACCTACCTCCAGCTCGTCCAGCAGGTCCGGCAGGCGATCCGGCTCGGGATCCTCCAGCCAGGCGACCAGCTCCCCACGGTGAAGGACGTGGTGCGGAGCCTGACGATCAACCCGAACACGGTGCTGCGCGCCTACCGCGAGCTCGACCTCGAGGGGCTCGTCGAGGGCCGACGCGGCGTCGGCACCTTCGTCGCCGACGGCGCCGCCCCGTTCCCGCCCGACGACCTGAAGGGGCTGCGCACGGCGCTCGAGCCCTGGGTGAACCGTGCGCGCGCCGCCGGCCTCGACGACGACGCGATCGCGGCACTGGTCTCCGACACGCTCCGGCCGGCCACGATCTCGAGGGTCGCATGAGCGGCACCACCGCTCTCTCCGCGCGCGGGCTCGGGAAGCGCTACGGCTCCAACTGGGCGCTTCGCGACTGCACGCTCGACATCCCGGTGGGCAGCGTGACGGCGCTCGTCGGCCCGAACGGTGCGGGCAAGACGACGCTCCTTCAGCTCGCGGTCGGCCTCACGAGGCCGACGACCGGTGATCTGCACGTGCTTGGCCTCGTACCGAGGGACGAGGCAAATGCCTTCCTCCCTCGCGTCGCGTTCGTCGCGCAGGATCATCCGCTGCATCGCAGGTTCACTGTGCGCGACATCCTGAAGCTCGGGCAGCGGCTCAATCCGACCTGGGACGACGTTGTTGCCCGCGCGCGCATCGAGCATCTCGGCCTGCCCCTCGACCGCAAGATCGGGAAGCTCTCGGGCGGCCAGCAGACGCAGGTCGCGCTCACGCTCGCGCTCGCCAAACGGCCCGAGCTCTTGATCCTCGACGAGCCCGTGGCGTCGCTCGATCCCCTGGCGCGCCGCGAGTTCATGAACACCGTGCTCGAGGTGGTCAGTGACGCGGAGATCAGCGTGATCCTGTCTTCGCACATCCTCGCCGACCTCGAGCGGGTCTGCGACCACCTCGTCATCCTCTCGCACGCTCGCACCCAGCTCGTCGGCGCGATCGACGACATCCTCGCCGAGCACCGGCTCCTCACCGGCCCGCGCGCAGAGGCAGCCTCCGTGGCCGGTACACACGACGTCATTCGCGAGCGGCACACCGAACGGCAAACGTCACTGCTGGTGCGGTCGCCCGCGCGCGTATACGACGCGCGCTGGGACGTGCACGAGGTCGATCTCGAGGAGATCGTGCTCGCGTACCTGGGCTACGGCGACGCGCAGCCGGCACCCGCCGTGCAGCTCGACGAGGCGATGGCCCGATGATCTGGGTGAGCTGGCGCGAGCAACGCGCCGAGACGATCGTCGCCGCGCTGATCGTCGCCCTCGTGGCGGCGGCGCTGCTCCCGTCGGGCCTCCACATGGCGTCGGTGTACGACCACGACGGCCTTGCCGCGTGTGTCGGCGCGCACCCGTCGCCTGCGTGCGGCGAGGTCGTGAGTTCGTTCACGTCCCGCTTCGAGGGAGTGGCCAACCTCATCGCCTGGCTCACCCTGCTTCCCGGCATCATCGGCGTCCTGCTGGCCGCACCGTTCGTGCTCCAGCTCGAGCACGGCACGTACCGGCTCGACTGGACGCAGAGCGTCTCCCCACGCCGCTGGATCGTGACGAAGCTCGGCCTCGCGGTCGTGGTCGCGGTCGCCGCGTCGCTCGCGTTCATCGGGTTCATCACCTGGTGGCGGGAGCCGCTCGTCCACCTGGACGGGCGCATGGACAACAGCGTGTTCGACTCCGAGGGCACCGTCGTGATCGGCTACACGCTGTTCGCGCTGGGGCTGGCGCTTGCGATCGGCGTGGTCTGGCGCCGCGCCGCGCCTGCGGTCCTCGTCGCGTTCGGCGCGTACTTCGGGATCCGGCTCTTCGTCGACTTCTGGCTCCGCCAACGGCTCGTCCCGCCGCGGGAGCTGACCTTCAAGGCGGGCGCCGCCGAGCCGCCGAGCCTGCGTCACGCGTGGGTGATCACGGAAGGCCCGAGCGACCGCTTCGGGCATCTGCTCCGCCCACGCGTGACGCGCGCCCAGCTCCAGGCGTGCGCGAACGCCGTCGGCGACCTGAAGGGCTGCCTGATCTCGAAAGGCCCGTCGGGCTTCATGCATGCGGTGTTCCAGCCCGCGAGCCGGTTCTGGACGATGCAGCTCGTGGAGACGGCGCTCTTCGCCGGCGCCGTGATCGCGCTGATCGGCTTCGCCGCCTGGTGGACCGACCGGCGCGCGGGCTGAGCCGGCGTTACGCGACGCCCTCTGCCGGCTCCGGGATAACGCCCAGCTGGCGGAGCATCCCGAGCGCGTCCCAGTCGTCCACGCCTCCGCGAGCTTGCCGCCCTCGAAGCGCACGAAGCTGTTGCCGTGCGCCGTGAACGAGCGGTCGGTCGCCGGGATGGCCCCACAGCTCGCCCTGCTGTGTGCCGCTGACGATCCACCACCGGCTCGTTCTCTTCGCGGCCGTCTTAACAGGGACAGTCCCTGTAAAGACGGCGCCGCGTCCAGCGGCGCCGTCTCGGGCCCACGCGTTGTTTACAGGGACAGTCCCTGTAAGGACGGCGCCGCAGCGAGGCCGGCGCGGCTCGGGTCAGACGCGCGAGACGGGCAGCTGCGCCGGCGGCGGCTCGTCCGGCACGAGCCAGACGACACCGAGCGGCGGCAGGGTGATCTCGGCGGAGAACGGCTGGTCGTGCCAGGCGACGCCCTCGGCGGTTACCGCGCCCTGGTTCCCGACGTCGGAGCCGCCGTAGTGCGAGGAGTCCGTGTTGAGCAGCTCGCGCCACGCGCCAGCGCGCGGCATGCCGACGCGGTAGCCGTAGCGCGGGAGCGGCGAGAAGTTGCACACGCAGACCACCGGCCGCGTGTCGCCCGCACCGACCCGCGCGAATGCAATGACGTTGTTCGCCGAGTCGTTGGGCTCGAGCCAGCGGAAGCCGGCCGGCTCGAAGTCGACCTCCCAGAGCGCCGGCTCGTCCTTGTAGAGCCGGTTCAGGTCGCGCACGAGCGAGCGCACGCCCGCGTGGCCCGGCTGCTCGAGCAGGTGCCAGTCGAGCGAGCCCTCCACGTCCCACTCCCGCTCCTGTGCCAGCTCGCCGCCCATGAAGAGCAGCTTCTTGCCGGGATGCGCCCACATGTAGGCGTACAGCGAGCGCAGGTTGGCCAAGCGCTGCCACTTGTCGCCCGGCATCTTCTCCAGGAGCGAGCCCTTGCCGTGCACGACCTCGTCGTGGGAGAGCGGGAGGATGAAGTTCTCGGAGAACGCGTAGACGAGCGAGAACGTCAGCGTGTGGTGGTGGAACCGGCGGTACACCGGGTCGCGCTGCATGTAGTCGAGCGTGTCGTGCATCCAGCCCATGTTCCACTTGAAGCCGAAGCCGAGCCCGCCCAGGTAGGTCGGCCGCGACACGCCCGGCCAGGCCGTCGACTCCTCCGCCGCCGAGACCGTCCCGGGCTCGCGCGCGTGCACGACTTCGTTCAGCTCCTTGAGGAACGAGACCGCGTCCAGGTCCTCGCGGCCGCCGAACTCGTTCGGCACCCACTCGCCCTCGCGCCGCGAGTAGTCGAGGTAGAGCATCGAGGCGACCGCATCGACACGCAGCCCGTCGGTGTGGAACTCGCGCAGCCAGTAGAGCGCGTTCGAGAGCAGGAAGTTCCGCACCTCGCTCCGGCCGTGGTTGAAGACGAGCGTGCCCCAGTCCGGATGCGCGCCGCGGCGCGGGTCGTCGTGCTCGTACAGCGCGGTGCCGTCGAAGCGCGCGAGCGCCCACTCGTCGCGCGGGAAGTGGCCGGGCACCCAGTCGAGGATCACGCCGAGCCCGTGGCCGTGCAGCCGGTCGACGAACGCGCGGAAGTCGTCGGGCGGCCCGAAGCGCGCCGTCGGCGCGAAGTAGCCGGTCACCTGGTAGCCCCACGAGCCGGAGTACGGGTGCTCCATCACCGGCATCAGCTCGACGTGCGTGAAGCCCAGGTCGCTCACGTAGTCGGCGAGCTCGTCGGCCAGCTCGAGGTAGGTCAGCGACCGGTTGTCCTCGATCGGGTTCCGCCGCCACGAACCCAGGTGCACCTCGTAGATCGAGATCGGCGCGCCGTGGAGCCGCCCTTCCTGCTCCTTGCGCTGTGCGGCCCACGCGTCGTCAGTCCACTCGTACTGCGGGCGGTAGATCACCGAGGCGTTCAGCGGCGGCACCTCGGTCGCGGCCGCGTACGGATCCGCCTTCAGGACGACCGAGCCGTCGGCGCGGCGGACGGCGAGCTTGTACCGCTCGCCGGCGGCCAGCTCGGGCACGAACAGCTCCCAGATCCCTGAGGAGCCGAGCGATCGCATCGGGTGCAGGCGGCCGTCCCAGGCGTTGAAGTCGCCGACCACGCTGACCGACTGCGCGTTGGGGGCCCAGACGGCGAACGCCGTGCCGGCGATGCCCTCCACCTCGCGCACGTGGGCGCCCAGCCGGTCCCACAGCTCCTCGTGGCGGCCCTCGCCGGCCAGGTGCAGGTCGAGCTCGCCGAGCGTCGGCGGGAACGAGTACGGGTCGTGGAACGTGACCGTCTCGCCGCCCGCGTAGCGCACCTCGAGGCTGTAGCGGAGCGGCAGCTCGGCGTCCTCGATCAGGCCCTCGAAGAGCCCCGCCTCCTCGGTCGCCTCGAGCTCGACCGGCTCGCCGTCGTCGGGCCGCGCGACGACCGAGACCGCGTCGGGGCGAAACGCGCGCACGACCACGCCGCCGTCGCGCGGGTGTGCCCCGAGCGTCGCGTGCGGGTCGTGGAGCTCGATGCTCATTCCTCGAGCAGCCGCAGGATCCCCGCGACCGGGATGCCGAGCCAGCCGGGCCGGTGGTTCAGCTCGTAGCGCAGCTCGTAGACGGCCTTCTCGAGCTCGAACACGGACAGCAGCCGCCTGATCGACTCCTGGCTGGCGGGGATCAGCGTGCGGTCGACGGTGTCGAAGTAACCGGCGAGGAACTCCTCGCGTGCGCGCTCCTCCCAGCCCTCGGGCGGCGTGACGCCGTTCACCAGCTCCGAGGCGGACGCGGCGTAGGCGAACGAGCGCACCATCCCGGCCACGTCGCGCAGCGGCGAGCGCTTGCGGCGCCGCTCGGACAGCGAGCGCGCCGGCTCGCCCTCGAAGTCGAGGATGACCCAGTCCTCGCCGCCCCACAGCACCTGGCCGAGGTGGTAGTCGCCGTGGTGGCGAATCGTCCGGCCGACGGGGCCGAGCTGCGCGATCTGGCGCAGCCGCTCGCGGATCTCCTCGCCGCGCCCGCGCACCGGCTCGAGGATCTCGACGTCCGGCAGGTCGAGGAACAGCTCCTCGATCTCCTCGTCGACGGTCGCGACCAAGAGCGGCAGCGCCTCCTGGCTCGGCTCCTCCGGGCAGAACGCCGCGTCGGTCGCGTCGCCGGCGAGCGCCGTGTGCATCGCGCCGGTCACCTCGCCGAGCCTGCGCAGGCGCGCGAGGAACGAGTCCGGGTCGTTCTGCAGCGCGGCGAGCGCGAGCTCCCAGCCGTCGGGCGCGTTCGGGACGAACGCCTGGAGGATCCCGAGCGTGGTGTTGAGCGGCTTGCCGACGTAGGCGTACCAGCCGGCCAGCGGGGCGATGTTCGGGAAGCCGCGCTCGGTCAGGAAGCGGAGCATCTCGAGCTCGGGGTTGAGCCCCGCCTCGAGGCGGCGGTAGGCCTTCAGGATCAGCCGGTCGCCGAAGACGACGGACGTGTTCGACTGCTCGGCATCGAGCCGCCGCACCTCGCCGAGGCCCTCGCCGGTGATCTGCCCCTCGACGGCGCGAAACTCGAGCACGCCCTCGCCCGCCTCGACCATGGCGCTGTCGCCCATCAGGCGGACGAGCGCGCGGGCGAGCTCCGGGTCGGCGAGGGCGTCGTAGGCGGTGAAGCCGTCGCTCTCGCCGATGCGGTCGTCGTCCCAGCCCTCCGCCTGCGGGCGGAAGCCGAGCAGCAGCTGGTAGAGCTCGTGCGTCCCCGGCTGGAAGCGGATCTCCGCGACCGCAGCGGCGAGCATCGGCGGCTCGGCGCGCAGCGTCGCCGCGTCCAGCACGTGCGCGTGGGCGATGTCCTCAGACTTGCTCCCGAACCAGCGCTGCCCGCGCACGAACTCGATCAGCCGCTCCTCGCCGAGCAGCTCGAGGTCGCCGGCCCGGATCCGCTCGGAGATCACTGCTGCGGCTCCCGCAGGTCGAACCAGAAGAAGCCTCGGGGAGCGAGGGTCAGCAGGTACGGAAGCTCCCCGATGGCCGGGAAGCTCGTCCGCCCGAACATCTCCTCGGGGACCCTACCCTCGAACCGGCTCAGGTCCAGCTCGACCGGCTGGGCCGAGCGGGCCAGGTTGTGGACGCAGAGCACCACGTCCTGCTCGTACCGCCGAACGTGCGCGAAGACACGCGGGTTGTTCGTCTCCAGCGGCTCGTAGGTGCCGAGACCGAAGACCGGGTGCGACTTGCGCAGCGAGATGAAGCGGTGCAGCCAGCGCAGGAACGAGGTCGGCGTGCGGAGCTGGGCCTCGACGTTGCACGCCTGGAAGCCCCACACCGGGTCCATCAACGGCGGCAGGTACAGCTGCGCGAAGTCGGCGCGCGAGAAGCCGCCGTTGCGGTCGCCCGTCCACTGCATCGGCGTGCGCACGCCGTCGCGGTCGCCGAGGAAGACGTTGTCGCCCATGCCGATCTCGTCGCCGTAGTAGAGGACCGGCGAGCCCGGCAGGCTGAACATGATCGCGTGCAGGAGCTGCGACTCGTCGCGGCCGTTGTCGAGCAGCGGCGCGAGCCGGCGGCGGATCCCGAGGTTCAGCTTCATCCGCGGGTCCTTCGCGTACTCGGAGTACATGTAGTCGCGCTCCTCGTCGGTCACCATCTCGAGCGTCAGCTCGTCGTGGTTGCGCAGGAAGAGGCCCCACTGCGCGTTCTCGGGGATCGCGGGCGTGCGGTCGAGGATCTCGTAGATCGGCGTCGCGTCCTCGCGGCGGAGCGCCATGAACATGCGCGGCATGACCGGGAAGTGGAAGGCCATGTGGCATTCATCCCCGTCGCCGAAGTACGCGACCACATCCTCTGGCCACTGGTTCGCCTCGGCGAGCAGCACGCGGTCCGGGTACTTCGCGTCGACCTCGGCCCGCAGGCGCCTCAGGAAGGCGTGCGTCTCGGGGAGGTTCTCGCCGTTGGTGCCGTCGCGCTCGAAGAGGTACGGGACCGCGTCCAGTCGGAAGCCGTCGATGCCCGCGTCGAGCCAGAAGTGCAGCGCCTCGATCATCGCGTCCTGCACCTCCGGGTTGTCGTAGTTCAGGTCCGGCTGGTGCGCGAAGAACCGGTGCCAGTAGTAGGCGCCGGCGACCGGGTCCCACGTCCAGTTGGACGGCTCGCTGTCGACGAAGATGATGCGAGCGTCCTGGTAGCGCTCGTCGGTGTCCGACCAGACGTACCAGTCGCGCTTCGGGCTGTCGGGGCTCGAGCGGGACTCCTGGAACCACGGGTGGTCGGACGACGTGTGGTTGACGACCAGGTCGGCGATGATCCGGATCCCGCGCTCGTGCGCCGCCTCGACGAGCGAGCGGAAGTCGTCGACGGTGCCGTAGTCGGGGTGGATGGCGTAGAAGTCGGCGATGTCGTAGCCGCCGTCGCGGAGCGGGCTCGCGTACATCGGCAGCAGCCAGATGCAGTCGACGCCGAGCCACTGGAGGTAATCGAGCTTCTCCTGGATCCCGCGCAGGTCACCCGAGCCGTCGTCGTTCGAGTCGAAGAACCCGCGGATGTGGATCTCGTAGAAGACGGCGCGCTTGAACCACAGCGGGTCGGACTCGAACCACTGGGTCGGCGTCTGCTCCTCGGGCTCGGCAGCCTGGTTTCGCTCGGGGGCGATCGTCATCGCGTCACCTCTTTACAGGGACAGTCCCTGTTACGACGCCACGTCCCGGTTGGCGCAGCGTCTTTACAGGGACTGTCCCTGTTAAGAGGCGCCGCGCCCGGGCTCACCGGTTCACCCGCACGATGTGGCTCTGACCGGGGCCGAGGCGGACGAAGTTGCGGCCGATGCCCCACGCGAACGGCAGGCCGGTCAGGAGCTCCTCGCCGGCAAACGCCGGCGGCAGGCCCAGGTGCGCCGGGATGATGCACAGCCCGTCGCGCTCGGCCGTCGGGTCGAGGTTCACCACCACCACGACGGTATTGCCCTCCCAGCGCTTTGCGAACGCGAACAGGTGCTCGCTCTCCGTCTCGAGCAGCTCCACGTTCTCGAAGTACTGGAACGCCGGGTTGTCGCGGCGGATCTCGTTCAGGCGCTGCACGAGCGGCAGCAGCGGCCCGTCGAGCGTCCGCTCCTTGACCTCGTACTTCTCCGAGTCGAGGTACTCCTCGCTGCCCGGCTTGACCGGGACGTTCTCGAACGACTCGTACCCGGAGTAGATCCCGTACGAAGGCGACAGCGTCGCCGCCAGCACCAGCCGCGCCTCGAACGCGGGCCGGCCGCCTTCCTGCAGGTACTCGTGGAGGATGTCCGGCGTGTTGGCGAAGAAGTTCGGCCGGTAGAACGCCGACCACGAGACCAGCTCGCGGACGAAGTCGGCCAGCTCCCAGCGCGTGTTCTTCCACGTGAAGTACGTGTACGACTGGCTGAAGCCGACCTTGCCGAGCGTGGTCATCATCGCCGGCCGCGTGAACGCCTCCGCCAGGAAGATCGTCTCGGGCTCGACCTCGCGCACCTCGCGGATCAGCCACTCCCAGAACGCGACCGGCTTGGTGTGCGGGTTGTCGACGCGGAAGCAGCGCACACCGCGCTCGACCCAGTAGAGGACGACGCCGCGGAGCGCCTCCCACAGCGCCTGCCAGTCGGGGCTGTCGAAGTTGACGTTGTAGATGTCCTGGTAGCGCTTGGGTGGGTTCTCGGCGTACTTGAGCGTCCCGTCCGGCCGTCGGTGGAACCAGTCCGGATGCTTTCTGAGCCACGGGTGATCGGGCGAGCACTGGATCGCGAAGTCGATGCAGATCTCGCAGCCGAGCTCGCGCCCGCGGCGCACGAGCCGCTCGAAGTCCTTGACCGTGCCGAGCTCCGGGTGGATCGCCTTGTGCCCGCCCTCGGCGCCGCCGATCGCCCACGGGCTGCCGACGTCGGATTCCGCCGCCTGCTCGGCGTTGTTGCGGCCCTTGCGGTTCGAGACGCCGATCGGGTGGATCGGCGGCAGGTAGACGACGTCGAAGCCGAGCTCCGCGAGCTGCGGCAGCACCTCCTCGGCGCCCGTGAACCCGCCCCACGAGCGCGGGAAGAGCTCGTACCACGAGCCGAAGCGCGCACGCTCGCGGTCGACGTCGACGTCGTAGGTGGCCGACCACGCCTTCTCGCTGCGGTCGCCGGCCGGCGCGGCGAGGCCCTCCTCGAGCGTGACCTGTGTGCGGTCGAGCACCAGCGCGCCTTCCGCGAGCTCGCTCGTCAGGTCGGCCTGGCCCGCGTCCGATTTGCGGCGCGCCTCGACCTGCCACGACGCGATCCGGTCGACCCACGCCTCGACGCGGAAGCACCAGCGGCCGCACTCCTCGACGATGAACGAGCCCTCCCACCAGTCGTTGCCGACGGGTGTGAGCGGCGACTCGCCCCACTTCGAGTCCACGCGCGGCTTCCACCGCACCGCGGCGCCCAGCGTCTCGTGCCCGTCCCGGAAGATGCGCGCCCGCACGTCGACGCGGTCGCCGACGGTGCGCTTGTACGGGTACCTGCCGCCGTCCACCTGCGGGGACACGTCCTGGATCTGGATCCGGGCGGGAGGTCGCTTCGTGCGCGGCGCGGCCATGCGTACGTGTCCTTCCGGGAGAACGGCGAGACTAACCTGGGTGACGCTACCGCGCTCCGCCGGGATCCTGCTGCACCCGACCTCGCTCCCCGGCGGCCGGCTGGGGCCCGAGGCGTACCGGTTCGTCGACTGGCTCGAGGCGGCCGGGCAGTCGTGGTGGCAGGTGCTGCCGCTCGCGCCGCCGGACGAGCTCGGCTCGCCGTACGTCGGCGTGTCGGCGTTCGCGGCCTGGAGCGGGCTGCTCGCGGAGCCGCGCGCGACGGTGACGCCGGCGGAGCTCGAGTCGTTCGTGGCGCGCCATTGCTTCTGGATCGGCGACTGGGCGGCGTTCGCGGGCGGCGAGGCCATCGCGCAGCAGGTGCGCTTCGAGCGCGAGTGGGGCGCTCTGCGTGCGTACGCGGCCGAGCGCGGCGTGCGGCTGATCGGCGACGTGCCGATCTACGTGGCCGCCGACGGCGCCGACCACACGTTCCATCCTGAGCTCTTCCAGACCGGCGGCGTGGCCGGCGTCCCGCCGGACACGTACGCGCGGAACGGCCAGCTCTGGGGCAATCCGCTCTACGACTGGCACGCGCACCGGGCGACCGGGTTCCGCTGGTGGGTCGAGCGGTTCCGGCGCACGCTGGAGCTCGTCGACCTCGCCCGGATCGACCACTTCCGCGGGCTCGTCGCCTACTGGGCGGTACCCGCCGGGCGGCGCACGGCACGCGCGGGCCGCTGGCGCACGGCGCCCGGCCGGGACATGCTGCTGACCGTGCGCCGCGAGCTCGGCGAGCTGCCGGTCATCGCGGAGGATCTCGGCGTCATCACGCCCGCCGTGAACCGGCTGCGCGACGATCTCGGCCTCCCCGGGATGGTCGTCATGCAGTGGGCCTTCGACGGTGGGCGCACGAACCCGCACGCGGTGGCGAACCACCGCGAGAACCAGGTCGTCTACGCCAGCACGCACGACACCGACACGACCGCCGGCTGGTTCCGCTCGTTGCCGCGGCGGCGGCAGCGGGAGATCCCGCTCGACCCGCGCGACCCGAGCTGGTCGATGCTCGAGCTCGCCTACGGGTCGCGGGCTTCCGTGGCGATGGCGCCGGCCCAGGACGTGCTCGGCCTCGGCAGCGAGGGCCGGATGAACACGCCGGGGACCATCGAGGGCAACTGGCGCTGGCGGCTCCGGCGCGGGCAGCTCACCCAACGGATGGCGGCGCGGCTCCGCGCCCTCACCGAGGCGAGCGGCCGGCTGCCGGCCTGACCGGCCGTTCGTCGCGATCCGCAGCGTTGCCGGTTGTCGCGGTGCCTGGCACCGCCGTTCGGCCCGCCGCTGCGAAATGGGCCGCAGTGGGAACTCGCGCGTCTACACCGGTGCCAGGCACCATGACGATTGTCGACGCGTCGAGCGCGACGACGTCGCCTCTGTGGACGCGGCGGCGCCTCAGAAGACTTCGGGGCACCACGGCTGCGCCGCGGTGCGAAACAGCGCGTCTGCGCGCTCGACCGCGCCCGGGCTCAGCTCCTCGACCCGCCCAGCTTGCTGCAGTGCGGCGAAGCTCCAGCCGCCGAGATAGACCGAGCCAAGGTCGGCCGCCTCGATCTGAAGCTCTGCCTGGCCGCCACGCTCGACGACGCCTCGCCCGCCCTCGGCGCGCAACGCCCACGTGCCGTCGTTCCACGAGCAGAAGCCGTCTCGCACCTCGAACGTGACCTCGCCGTCGGCCGCGTAGGAGCGCTCGCCGAGCGCGGCGGGCACATCGACCAGCCGCACCCACAACGCATCGCCCGTCGCAGCGTGCAGCCGCCGCGGCTCCGTGACGGACAGGAACAGCGGATGGTCGGGCGGCAGGTGCCACGTCTTGACGGTCTTGATCAGGTCGACGCCGAACAGGAAGCGCCAGATCTCACGGGTCCCCTGCGGCGTCGCGCCGATCGCCTCGCGCACCTGAAGCGTGCCCGCCGGGATGAAGTCCTCCCACTTGCCGTTGCTGCGGTAGAGCGCGTAGGCCTGCGGCTCCCCGTCGCCGTCCTCCCAGACGGCGCGGTACAGCGGCCCTCCGCCCTGGCGCCAGTGCTCGGGGTCGGCGAGCCGGTACCCCCTCCACCAGCTCTCGTGACGCGCGAGCATGCCGGGCGTGTGCGCCTGCACGCGCCCGTAGATCGGCGGCACCAGCTCTCGCGACTCCTCCTCGTCGACGAGCCGGACACGGCCGGCCGGCTCGTCGGGCGAGCGGAACCGCATCCGGTCCCGGTCGGCCTCGATCGAGACCGCGGTCGTCGCCAGTCCGTACCCGAAGCGCCCGTAGATGGAGCCCTCGGTCGCCCACAGCGCCGCGACCGGCTCGCCGCGCTCGTGCGCGTGGTCGAGCTGGCGGCGCATCATCTGCGTGAGGATCCCGCGCCGGCGATGGCTCGGCTGCACGCCGACGAGCGTGACCGCCGCGATCGGCACCTCGCCGCCCGGGATCCGCAACCGGTGGTCGTACGTGCCCGCCGTGCCGACCGGGACGTCGCCGTCGAGCGCCCAGTACTGTCGCGACGGGTCGAGCTCTTCCTTCCACCGCTCGAGGTCCTCGGCGTGCGGCGCCTCGAGGAACGCGTCCATGACCGCTTTGGTGAAGCGCTCGACCTCGTCCTCGGTGGGCGAGCGGATCTCGATCCCGGCGGCAGTCAGCACGCCGCTGAGGTTACTCCGAGCGCCGCTGTGTCGACCCGTGTGCTGGTGCCTACGGTGCTCTCACAGCCCGGTTTCCTCGCGCCGGCTGTTCGCTCAGGTTGCTGTGAGCCGTCTCGCAGGCACAGAGGCGCCACGGCGACGCCGAGGGCGGCGTCGGAGTGCCCGGGCATTCCGGCGGAGGATTGGTGCCAACCGAGATGTAGTGCGCGGTCGTGGGCCGAGCCGCTAGATGCGCTCGAGCGGCGCGTACTCGAGCATCAGCCGCCGCTCGGCGCCGTCGGATGCGAACCGCACCGTCACGACCCCGCCCGGCTCGACGCGCAGGACCACGCCCTCGCCGAGCGTCCCGTGGCGCACCGAGTCGCCGGTCGACAGGTCCGGCAGGTCCTCGCGCGGCGCGAACTGCTTCGCCCCGTACGACGCCCACGACGCCGGCCGCAGCCGCTCGCGCTCGACGCCTTCGCCGGGCAGCTCGTCCAGGAAGCGCGACGGCATGTTGTACGAGCGGTTGCCGTACAGCGACCGCGTCGTCGCGTGCGTGAGCGTCAGCTGCTGCTGCGCCCGCGTCATCCCGACGTACGCGAGCCGCCGCTCCTCCTCGAGGTTCTGCTCCTCGATCGAGCGCGAGTGCGGGAAGATCCCCTCCTCCATGCCGATCATGAAGACGGCCTTGAACTCGAGGCCCTTCGCGTTGTGGAGCGTCATCAGCGTGACGAGCGACTCCTTCTCGCGCAGCGCGTCCTGGTCGGAATAGAGCGAGATCTCCTGGAGGAAGTTCGACAGGCTCGGCTCCGCCGCCGCAGACTGGTACTCCTGCGCGACGCCGGCGAGCTCGCGCAGGTTCTCCATGCGGCCCTGCGCCTCGATCGTCCGCTCGGAGTCGAGCGCGTCGAGGTAGCCCGAATCCTCGAGCACGCGCTCGACCAGCTCCGGCACGGTCAGCTCGCGCGACGCGGCCTGGAGCGACTGCATCAGCGTCCAGAGCGCCTGGACGTTGCGCAGCGGCCGGCCCGCGACGCCCGCCTCCTCGGCGCGGTCGAGTGCCTCGAAGAGCGTCACGCCCATCGCGTCCGCGTGCGTACCGAGCCGGGCAAGCGTCGTGTCGCCGATCCCGCGCCGCGGACGGTTCGCGATCCGCTGCAGCGAGACGGCGTCGGCCGGGTTGTCGAGTACCTGGAAGTACGCGATCGCGTCCTTGATCTCGGCGCGCTCGTAGAACCGCGGCCCGCCGATCACCTGGTACGGCACGTCCTGCCGCACGAGCACGTCCTCCAGCACGCGTGACTGCGCGTTCGTCCGGTAGAAGACCGCGATCTCCGAGCCGTTCTCGCCCTCCTCGACGAGCCGGGCGATCTGCGCCGCGACGAACCGCGCCTCTGCGTGCTCGTCCTCGGTCTCGAGGATGCGCACCGGGTCGCCCTCACCGAGCTCCGACCAAAGCTCCTTGTCCTTCCGCTCGGTGTTGTTGCGGATGATGTTGTTCGCCGCGCGAAGGATCGTGTTGGTCGAGCGGTAGTTCTGCTCGAGCGGGATCACACGGGTTCCCGGGAAGTCCTTCTCGAACTCGATGATGTTGCGGATATCCGCGCCGCGGAACGAGAAGATCGCCTGATCGGGGTCGCCCACGGCACAGAGGTTCAGGTGCTTCCCGGCCAGCAGCTGCAGCAGCCGGTACTGCGCGTGGTTCGTGTCCTGGTACTCGTCGACGAGCACGTAGCGGAAGGCCTTCTGCCAGCGCTCGCGCGCCTCGGGGAAGCGCTCCAGCACGTCGACCGTGAGCATCAGCAGGTCGTCGAAGTCGACCGCGTTGGAGCCGAACAGCCGCTGCTGGTACAGCTCGTACACCTCGGCGACCGTCTGGTCGAAGAACGACGACACGCGCTCGCGGTACATCGCCGGCGACACGAGCTCGTTCTTCGCGTTCGAGATCGCCGAGTGGACGCCGCGCGGGACGAAGCGCTTCGGGTCGCGCTCCAGCTCCTCGAGGCACGACTTCACGAGCCGCACCTGGTCGGCCTGGTCGTAGATCGTGAAGTTCGAGCGGTAGCCGAGGCGGGCCGACTCCGCGCGCAGGATGCGGCCGCATGCGGCATGGAAGGTCATGATCCAGATCGGCCGCGCCTGGTTGCCGAGCAGGTCGTCGAGGCGCGTGCGCATCTCCGCGGCGGCCTTGTTCGTGAACGTGATCGCGAGGATCTCGTTCGGCTGCACGCCGCACGCGCGGATCAGGTGCGCGACGCGGTACGTGAGCACGCGCGTCTTCCCGGAGCCCGCGCCTGCGATGACGAGCAGAGGCCCCTCGGTCGTGAGGACGGCCTCGCGCTGGGCGTCGTTCAGCTCCGCCAGGTACTGGTCAGGAGTCGCGACTGCCATGCCGTCGATGCTAGCGACGGGGTTCGTCAGCCCTGGCGCAGCGCGAGGACGCGGCCGAGCGCTGTGTAGCACCCAAGCACCGCGATTGCCTCCGGCACGCCGCGGACGAGGCCGTCGACGAGCGTGCCCTCTGCGTTCCATCCCACCGCGACGGCGACGAGGCCGACGGCGAGCGCGAACGCGGTGGCGAACGCCCACGCATGCGGACGGAGACCCGGCAGCCCAAGCTCGTCGAAGACGTCGCCCGCGGCGCCTTCCGGCTCGACGCGCGGCGCGCTCGCTTTGCGCACCATGACCGCTGCGACGGCGAGTGTCGCGAGTGCGACGAGGCCGGCCGCCACGATCGCGGCTCCGTGGGCGACGTCGAACTGCCGCACGTAGACGACCCATGCCACGGCCGTCGCAGAGCCGCCCGCGAGCGCGACCGCCGCGCGGCGGCGCACGACGCGCAGCTCCGCGGCCGGCGCCGGGCTCGGCAGGCGGAGCGCCCGCCAGAGCAGCAGTAACCCGGCGACGAACGTCACCTGCGGCAGGAAGAACAGGGCGAGGGTGGCAACGACACCGAGGGCGCCCGCCGAGGCGATGTCCCGCTGCCCGCCCTGCGCCGCGAGTGCCCACGCACCGATGTACGCCAGGCCCGTGACGGCGAGCGCCGCGAACGCCGCCCAGGCTGCGCGGCGTGTGCGCGCCGTCCCGACGACCGCCGCGATGCCGGCCGCGATCTCGCGCGGATCGCCGAACTCGCCCTGCGACTCGGCGAGGTGGTCGCGCGCCTCCTCGAGCGCGCGCCGCTGCCAGCGGCCGCGCACCCCCGCCGCGGCCAGCTCGCGGCGGAGCTCGTCGATCACGCCGTCACCGCCTGGACGGCCTGAACGAACGAGCCGAACTCGCGCCGCTGCGACTCGAGCTCGCGCCGGCCCTTCGCCGTGAGGCTGTAGGTGCGGCGCCGGCGGCCGTTTACCGTCGACGCATCGCTCGCCAGCAGGCCGCGGGCCTCGAGCCGGTAGAGCGCCGGGTAGACCGTCCCCTCCGCCAGATCGAACGCGCCGCCGCTCGCGTCGCGGATCGACTCGACGATGGCGTAGCCGTGGAGCGGCGCCTGCGCTACAGCTCCGAGGAGCAGCAGGTCGAGATGACCGCGCGATACATCGGCTCGCATAGCATGAGCCTACCAGACGCTCAGCGTTTCTTGGAGCCCCGGCTTACCACCAGGTTGACCTTCGTGTTCGCCGCCAGCAGCTTGCCGGCGGCACGGCTCTGCGAGACGACCTTGCCCTTCTTCACCTTTTTCGAGGCGGCGTACTTGACAGCCCCCGTGCGGCAGCGGCTCCTGGCGATCGCCGACCGCGCCGCCGCGAGCGTCTTGCCGGTGACGCGCGGCACGCGGCACTTCGGGGCGGCGACAGCGAAGGCGCGGGTCACGCTCGGCGCTGCCTCGTAGCCGTCGTTCCCGCTCTGCGAGGCGGTGATCGTGCACGTGCCCACGCGCGTCACGTGCACGCGGGTGCCGCTGATGGTGCAGGTGCCGCGGGCCGCGAACGACACCGCCAGGCCCGACGACGCGCTCGCGCTGACCCGGAAGTCCGGGTCGCCCACCGTGCGGCTCCTCAACACGGAGAACGAGATCGACTGGCTCCCCTTCGCGACCGCGAAGGAGACCGTCACTGGCGGCGCGGCGAGGTAGGCGTCGTTCCCGGCCTGCGCGGCGGTGATCGAGCACGTCCCGACCCCCGTCAGGTGCACGGTCGCCCCGCTGATCGTGCAGCTCCCCGCCGCCGTCAGCGACACGGGCAAGCCGGACGTCGCCGTCGCGGTCACGCCGAAGTCGGCCGTGCCGAGCGTCTTGGCCGAGACCGGCGTGAACGTGATCGTCTGGCTCGTCTTCGGCGTGACGGTGTTCGTCGTCGCCTCGGCGCCGAGGCCCGCGGAGTTCCGCGCGCGGACCTTGAAGAGGTAGGAGGTGCCGTTCGTGAGGCCGGTGACGAGGAGCGAGGTCGCGGAGCCGGTCGCCGCCTGGGCCTGTAGCGCCACGCCGCCCGTGTACGGCGTGACCACGTACTGCACGATCGTCCCCCCGTGGAGCGGCGCCGACCAGCTGACCGTCGCGCTCGAGCCGAGGCCGGTCGCGGCAGCGTTCCGGGGCGGGGTCGGCGGATCCAGCCGCGCGAGGTTCATCTGCACCGCGTCCACCGCAGCCGTGACCTCGACGCAGTCCGCGGCCATGGTGCCGCCGGTCGCGACGAGGTTCAGGCACGCCTGTTGCAGCGCGTTGTAGAGGTCGCCGTAGTCGCTCGCCGACGTGAGCAGCGTCACGTTCGCCTGGTACCAGATGCGGGCCGTCTTCGTGAGGCCGATCCCGTTGACGGTCTTGCCGTTGAAGGTGCCGCCGTCCGCCATCAGGAACGCCGCCTTGTTACCGACGCCGTTGTTGATGTGGATGCCGCCGTCGTCCTGCGAGCCCGTGTAGTAGCTCGCGCTGCCCATCCGGTCCGGGTCGCCGAACGTGGGCGGGTTCTCCATATCGCGGATCGCGCCACCGGGGGCGTCCTCGCCGAGCAGCCAGCGCACGCCCGGTGTATCGGTGCCCTTGCCGTTGCCCAGGTCGATGATCTCGCCGATCACGTCCGACATGGACTCGTCGATCGCACCGGCCTGGTAGAAGGAGATCAGCTTCGACGTGGAGGCCGTGACGCCGTGCGTGAGCTCGTGGCCGACCACGTCGTCGGCGTGCGCGTAGCCCTGGCCGTAGACCATCTGCTTCAGGTCGTCCGACCAGGCGGCGTTCGCCCACGGGCAGATGTCGCTCGGATCGCCGGTGCAGAACCGCACGGTCGACTTCAGCGCCAGGCCGGCGCCGTCGAGGCTGTCGCGGCCGAGCACCGTCGAGTAGAAGTCGTAGACGTCGCCCGCGAAGTCGAAGGCGTCGTCGGCGTCCTGGTTCCCGGTTGCCGGGCCGCCCTCGGTCCTGACCGGCGACGTGCACGGCGCCTGCGTGGGCTGGTTCCCCGCATCGCACACCTGGCGGCTCTTCACGCGCTTGAGCTGGTCGTAGCTGACCGCCACGGTGCCGCGCTGCGCGTCCACGAGGACCACCTGGTCGATCTGCCAGGGGCCGGAGACCTCGACCCGCCAGACGAGCGCGGGCGTGTCCGCGCCGGGGCCGCCCAGGATCCGCGAGTCGTAGATCCACCGAGCGGGCTCCGCGCCCGTGAGCAGCGGGAGCGCCACCTGCTCCCTGGCGGCGACCGCCTCGAGCGCCGTCTCCCGCGCGGCGTCCGGCGCGACGCCCGGGACGACGGAGACATCCGTTGCGGGCAGCGCCTCGCCGCCGACCGAGAGCGCGTTGCCGTCGCGGTCGAGGTCGACGACCAGCTCGCCGCCGAGCACGGGGACGCCGTCTTGCACCTGCTGGAAGCGAACGACGTCCCGGCCCCCTGCGACCTGGTGCACCGACTCGACCCGGAGCTCGCTCGCCTGGTCGTCGATCCCGAACCGTGGCCCGAGCTGGCCGACGAAGGCGCGTGCGACCGAGCTCGGCGCTGCGTCCTCGGCCAGCGCTCGGGGCCGCGCGAGCGGGCTGCCCGGGGCCGTGCCGACGAACGAGAGCTCGCCGGTGTCGGCGCTGAAGGCGAAGCGAGGGCCGGCCGCGGCCGCCGCGTCGCGGAACGACGCGCCGAACAGCAAGGCCAGCGAACATGCCGGGACAAGAAACGCGGCCCACCTACGCGGGCCGCTCAAGGGCGGACGGATGTTCACTCCGGCAATCATCGCGCGCATGAGCCGATCCGCAAAGTCCCTGTTCGAGGGTGATAGCGTCGCCCTCGATGGCGCACGCATTCGCGACGCTCGAGGATCTCGGCGACAACTACGGCTTCCGGAAGGTGCGCGGCCCGATGGGAGTGACGGCCTTCGGCGTCAACGTCCTCGTCTATCCGCCGGGCGCGGACGGCGTCCACCACTACCACGACGAGCAGGACGAGCTGTACTTCGTCCACAGCGGCACGGCGCGGTTCGAGGTGGATGACGACGTGCGCGAGCTCGGCCCGGGCGGCCTCTGCCACGTCGAGTCCACCACGGTGCGGAAGGTGACGAACATCGGCGACGGAGACCTCGTCCTGCTGATCGTCGGCGCCAAGGACGGCTACGTCGGCCGCGACGGGCAGCTCGTGAACATGGACGACCTCGCCAAGCGGCAGGCGATGTCGCAGGGCGAGTTCTCCAGCTAGACGAGCGCTGCCAGCACGAGCAGGGCGACCGTCCCGGCCAGCTCGGTGGTCGCACCCAGCGAGTCGCCGGTCACGCCGCCGAGCCATCTGAGAAAGACCGCCGCCATGCAGGCGGCCACGAGCCCGGCGGCGCCGGCGGCGACCATGCCGTCAACACCCGCGGCGAGCGAAAGCGCGACCCCGGCGGCGATTCCCGCGGTGGCCGCTGCCCAGGAGGTGCGGCCGCTCAGGACGCTTCCCGGGCCCGACTCGGCCCGCGCATAGGGCAAGCCTGCCGCGAGCGGCAGCGCGGCCGCCCGGCTCAGAGCGCCCGCCGCGACCAGCGCCATGAGCGCCGAGTCCGCCTCGAGGAGTGCGGCGATCGCCGCGGCGCGCACCAGGAGGTCGACGACGAGCGCAGCGGCGCCGAACGAGCCGATGCGCGGGTCGCGCATGATCGCCAGCGCCCGCTCGCGCGTAGGGGCGCCGGCCGCGTCCGCGGTGTCGGCGAGCGCGTCCGCGTGCATCCCGCCCGTCAGGACGAGCTCCACGCCGAGTGCCACGCCTGCGGCGGCCAGCGCCGGCACGTGCGGATACAGCAGCACGGCCACGCCGCCGGCGACGAACCCGACCGCCGCCCCGACAACCGGGAAGAACGGCACCCCGCGCGCCACGTCGCGCGCGTCCAGCCGCAGGTGAACCGGGACGCGCGTGAGGAAGCCCACGGCAGCGAGCCCGCCGCGCGCCACCTCAGCGGCCTGCATCGGTGACCCCCGCGGCCTCGAAGGTGGCCATCTCGTCCAGGATCGCGAGCGACGACCGGATCAGCGGGAGCGCGAGCGCGGCGCCCGAGCCCTCGCCGAGCCGCAGGCCGAGATCGAGCAGCGGCGAGAGCTCGAGCGCGCGGAGCTGCAGCGTGTGCGCCGGCTCCGGCGAGCGGTGCGACGCGATCAGCCGGGCGGTGAGCGCCGGTGCCAGGCGAGCGGCGAGGAGCGCTGCGGCGCCGGTGATCACGCCGTCGATCAGCACCGGCACGCCACGCGCACCCGCACCGAGCGCCACGCCCGCGAGCAGGCCGATCTCGAAGCCGCCCACTGCCGCGAGCACGCCGACCGGATCGGCCGGGTCGGGACGGTGCAGCTCGAGCCCGCGCCGGACGACGTCGACTTTCCGCCGGAGCTGGTCGCCGTCGATGCCCGTGCCGCGGCCGCAGACCTGTGCGGGCTCCGCGTCGAGCAGCGCAGCGGTCACGGCCGCCGACGCGGTGGTGTTGGCGATGCCCATGTCGCCGAGCGCCAGCGGCGATGCGTCTAGCTCGGCTGCGAGCCCGATGCCCGCCTCGAGCGCGGCCACGGCGACCTCGCGCGGCATGGCCGGCTCCGCCGTGAAGTCGGCCGTCCCCGCGCCGAGCCGGAAGTCACGGACCCGCGGATCGTCGAGCGGCTCGACCACGCCCGCGTCGACCACCACGAGCTCGGCGCCCGCCTGGCGCGCCAGCACGCACACAGCGGCGGCGCCCGCGGCGAACGCCGCGAGCATCTGCCCGGTGACCTCCTGCGGGTAGGCGCTCACGCCCTGCCGCGCGACGCCGTGATCCGCCGCCGCGACCACGATCGCGGGCCGCCACATGTCCGCGCGAGCCCCGGCGGCAGTCGCCCGCACGGCCAGGTCCTCGAGCCGGCCGAGGCTGCCGCGCGGCTTCGTCTTCGCGTCGAGCCGGGCCTGGATGTCGTCCGTGGAGCCGACCGGCTCGACGGCCGCCGCCGTCCGCTGCAGCAGCTCAGCCATCGAGCCTGTCGAGCCGGAGCGCGCGGCCCGCGACGACGAAGTACGCATCCGCGGCCGCCTCGACCCAGGACGCGTTGACCCGCCCGAGCACGTCGCGGTAGCGGCGGCCGAGCGGGGTCGCCGGCACGACGCCCAGGCCGACCTCGTTGCTGACCGCGATGGTGCGGCGGCCGGCGGCGACGCGCGCCGCCTCGGCCGCCTCCGCCTCCACCTCCGCGTCCCCCCAGCCCGCCTCGAAGAGGTTCGCGACCCAGAGCGAGAGACAGTCGACCACGACTGTGCCCTCGGCCGCCGCCACGGCATCGCGCAGCCCCACGGGCTCCTCGACGGTGACCCAGCCCGCCGGCCGCCCGGCACGGTGCAGCGCGATCCGCTCGGCCATCTCCTCGTCACCCGCCGTGCCCGTGGCGACGAATGTCACCGGTCCGTCCCCCGCCAGGTCCGCCGCCAGAGCCGACTTGCCGCTCCGCGCGCCGCCGAGCAGGAACGTCAGCCCGCTCACCCGCGTGCGGGGACGACGACCAGCCCGGCCTCGTCGTCCTCGACGACCCGCACGCGCGCCCCGTAGTGGCGCTCGACGAGCTTCTCGGTGAGCACATCGCGCGGCGCTCCCGACGCGACGACACGACCGCCGTCCAGCAGGAGGAGCTTCTCCGCGTACTGCCCCGCAAGCGTCAGCTCGTGCATCGTCGCGACGACGGTGAGCCCGGCCTCGCGGCGCAGCTCGTCGACCAGTTCGAGCACGTCCTGGCTGCGGCCGATGTCGAGCGCCGCGGTCGGCTCGTCGAGGAGCAGCACCGGCGCGCGGTGAGCGAGCGCCCGCGCCAGCACGGCCCGCTGCCGCTCGCCGCCGCTGAGCGTGCCGAGCCGCCGGTGCGCGAGCGGCGCCAGGTCGAGCCGCTCCAGCGCGACAGCGGCCTCCTCGTGGTCGCGGCGGCTCTCGCGGGCGAAGTAGCCCAGGTGGGGCGTCCGCCCGAGCAGCACGTACTCCGCGACCGTCATCTCGGCGGGCATCGCCGGCGTCTGCGGGACGAGCGCCACGCGACGCGCCAGCTCGCGCGCCCGCATGCGCGCGGTCTCGACCCCGTCCAGCGTGATCGACCCCGACGCGCGCACGAGCCGCAGCAGCGCCCGCAGCAGCGTGCTCTTCCCCGCGCCGTTCGGCCCGATCACCGTCAGCCAGGCGCCGGACTCGGCGCTGCCGGAGACGCCGTGGAGGATCGGCGTCCCGTCGAGCGAGACCGAGACGCCGTCGAACGCGACCGCCGTCACGACGTCACCCCGCGGCTCGTGCGCAGCACGATGGCGAAGAACGGCGCGCCGAAGAACGCCGTCACGACGCCGATCGGCAACTCAGCCGGTGCCATCACCGTGCGCGCGATGATGTCCGCGTAGACGAGGAACCCGCCGCCGACGAGGATCGAGAGCGGCACGACGAGCCGGTAGCTGCCGCCGGCGACGAGCCGGATGAAGTGCGGGACGATCACGCCCAGGAAGCCGATCAGCCCGCTGACGGCGACCGCCGCCGCCGTCCCGAGCGTCGCCGCGGCGACGAGTGTCAGCCGCACGCGCGGCACGTTCACGCCGAGGCTCCCTGCCTCCTCGTCGCCGAGCGCGAGCACGTCGAGCACGCGCCGGTGCGCGAGCAGCACGACGAAGCTCAGCCCCGCGTAGGGCAGGATCAGCACGACGTCGTGCCAGCCCGCCGTGTCGAGCCGGCCGAGGATCCACGAGTACACCGACTGCAACGTGTCCGCGTGCTGCTGCTGGACGAAGGTCTGCGCCGCGGTCAGGAACGACGCCACCACGACGCCCGCAAGGATCAGCGCGGCCGCGCGCGCGGTGCCGCCGGCGGCCCGGCCCACCATGTACGCGAGCACGACGGCGGCCGCCCCGCCGACGAACGAGGCGAGCGGCAGCAGGTCGTTGGCCCACGCCCCGTCCCCGCCGTACACGAACGCCAGCGTCGCGCCGAGCCCGGCACCCGCGGCGACGCCGAGCAGGTACGGGTCGGCGAGCGGGTTGCGGAACGTGCCCTGATAGGTCGCGCCCGAGACCGACAGCAGCGCCCCGACCAGCAGTCCCAGGCAGACCCGGGGCGCCCGGATCTGCCAGAGAATCGCCGAGTCCGTCTCCGAGAGCCGCGACCGCACGCCCAGGAACGGCACGTGCGAGAGCACGTCGCTCGCCATCGGCCCGTAGCCGAGATCGACCGGCCCGACCGCCAGCCCCGCGATCACCGCGCTCACGGCGAAGAGCGCTCCGCCGACGTACCACATCCATGCCCGCCGGCCACGCGCCGACCGCGGAACCGCGCGTACGCGCGGCACCGCGACCGGCAGCTGAGCCGTCTCCCCCACCTCGGCTACTGCGACTTCAGGACTTTGGCGACCGCCTGCACGTACGCGACGACGCGCGGCCCCCAGCGTGACGCGATCGAGTCGTCGACCGCGATCACCTTGCCGTTCTTCACGGCGGCGATGTTGCTCCAGCCCGGCCGGGCCCCCACGGTCGCGGCCGTCTGCTTGCAGCACTTCGAGTCGGCCAGGAAGATCAGGTCCGGGTTCGCCGCGACGACGTACTCCGACGAGAGCTTCGGGTACGCGGAGCCGGGCGCCTTGTCGGCGATGTTGTCGAGCCCGAAGAGCTCGTAGACGCGGCCGATGAACGTGTTCGACTTCGCGCTGTAGAGCGTCGGGTCGAGCTCGTGGTAGTAGCGCAGCCGCGAGCGCGGCGCCGACGAGACGGCGGCGCGGATCTTGTTGTCCATGGACGCGATCGCCCGGTTCGTCTGCTTAATGTGGCCCGTGAGGACGCCGAGGTCGCGCATCTCCTCGTAGGCGCCGGCGAGGTTGCGCGGCGCTCCCTGGAGCACGACCTTGATGTGCAGCTTCCCGAGCGAGGCGCGCAGGCCCTTGACGTCGTTCGCGATCACGACGAGGTCCGGCCTGTACTTGGCGATCGCCTCGACGTTCGGCGTGAAGCCCGAGAGCTTCGTGCGCGGCGCCGTCTTCGGGTAGTCGGACTGGTCGTCGACGGCGATGACCTGCTTGCCGGCGCCGATCGAGAACAGCATCTCCGTCGCGCTCGGCGACAGCGAGATGATGCGGTGCGGGAACGCCTGCGGCGCGGCCGCGGAGCCGGCCGGGAGCGCGACGACGATGGCCGCCGCGAGTGCGATGAGGGCTCGTTTGAGCACCGTTCCTCCTTTTCCACGAGGGGTTCGGTCGGGGTGGCCCGTGGCGAGGTCTTCTGACTCGGGGCTCCCCTCCGCGCCGCCTTCCCGGCCCGGGTGGGCCAGTGGCGTGTCGGCGTGGAAGCAACTCCCCTCACAGCGGCGGGACCGTCCCGGATTCGCACCGGCGTTCCCTCCACCACGCGCCCTGTCTTAGGCCCGGGAAGCTACCACCCCGCCCGTTCAGGTGGCCGCCGAGCTGTGCACGAATCCTGAACGTGCCTGGCACCGTGACGGATCGCGCGACCGGACGAATCGTCGGAAACCGCAGGCTCGCGCGGTTGCCGAGGGTTCACGACGGTGCCAGGCACGCTGAAGGACCGTCCACACCTGGGCCGCGGGGACGGTGGCCGGAATCGACACACTGTGGGGATGGAGGCGCACGCATTGCGCGGCCGCTCGCCGCTCCTCACCGTCTGGCTGCCGATCCTCGTCTGGGCGGCGCTGATCTTCGCGCTGTCGTCGATCCCGTCGCTCGGCACCGGGCTCGGGACGTGGGACACGATCCTGCGCAAGTGCGCGCACGTGACCGAGTACGCCGTGCTGGCGTTCCTGCTGCGGCGCGCGCTGTCGGCGCCCTGGGCATTCGCGGCGGCCGTCGGCTACGCCATCTCCGACGAGATCCACCAGACGTTCGTGCGCGGCCGGCACGGGGCGCCCCGCGATGTGCTCATCGACTCGATCGGGATCGTCATCGGCCTGCTCGTCGCGCGGCGGCTGCGCCGATGAAGGTCGCCGTCGAGCTCGACGCCCTCGCCGACACGCGCGGGCTCTGGGAGGCATGGCTCGAGGACGCGGCGCGCCGGTACGACTCGATCGCCGGGCTCGACAGCGCCGCGCTCCCGGACGATCGCGCCGCCGCGGCCGAGGAGCTCGACCGGTGGGCCGAGCGCGGCATCGGCGACTGGCGCGCGTCGCTCGAGCGGTTCGCGGAGGATCACGCGCCCGTCCACGTGCGCCGCGACGCAGGCGTGGCCGCGGCGCTGCGGAAGGTCGACGCAGGCGTGTTCACCGACGCGCCCGAGCCGCTCGCGCGCGTGGTGCTCGCCCAGCTCGGCGCCGACCGGCGGATCGAGGCGCTCGAGACGGGAGCGGGCGCGCTGGACCGGCTGCTGGCACAGCTCGGCGACGCGGAGGTCGTGCGGACGCGAGACGAGCTGCTCCGGGCCGCCGACTACGATCAGGTTCGTGGAGCCCAGGGAGCTTCCTGACCGCCAGTTCGACGCCCTGCTCGAGCGACTCGACGCGCTGACGGCCGAGCTGCGCGCGATGAACCGCCGCTTCGACAGCGGCGAGCAGCTCGCCCCGCTCGTGCGCGAGATCGCCGTGCTGAACGAGTCGCTGCAGGCGCTCGCCTACGCCGCGCTGGGCACGCAGGCGCCGCGGGTCCACCGGCGCCGCAGCGGCTAGAAGCGCTCGGCCAGCAGGCCGTGGCGCAGGCCGCGGTCGCTCACCCGGAACGAGTCGCTGCCGAGCCTCTCCAGGATCGTGCGCACGATCAGGGCGCCCGCGAGAATGACCTCGGCGCGGCCGGGCTGCAGTCCGGTGATGCCGCGCCGCTCGTCCGCCCCGGCCGACCGGTAGCGCTCGATCTGGCTGTCGATGTCCTCCCGCGTGAGCTCGGTGCCGCGGATCGCGGCCGGGTCGTAGTCGGCCAGCTCGTGCTTCACGGCGGCGAGATTCGTGACCGCGCCGCCGATGCCGACCAGCGCGTCCGGCCGCTCGCGGCCCTCGAGGCGGGAAAGATCCGCGGCAATCGCGGTCCGAGCCTCGTCTACCACCTCCTGCGAGACGGCCCGGTCGAGGCCGAAGCGCTCGGTGAACCGCGCGGCGCCCACGTCGACGCTGAAGCGCTCGTCCACCTCACGGCCGTGGCCGAATGTGAACTGCGAGCTTCCGCCGCCCGTGTCGAACAGCGCCAGCGTGCCGTCGCCCACCTCCAGCTCGGCGGTCACGGCGACGTAGGCGAGCCGGGCCTCCTCGTCGCCGGAGATCACCTCGATGCGCACGCCGGTGCGCTGCTCGACCGCGTCGATCAGCTCGTCGCTGTTCTCGGCGATGCGCATCCCGGCCGTGCCGACCGCGCGGATCTCGACCGCGTCCTTCGCCTCCTCGACCATCGCCGCGATGACGTCCACGGTGCGCGCGACGGCCTCTTCGCCGAGCCGGCCGCTCTCGTCGAGCCCCTCCCCCAGCCGCGTCACCTCCGCCCGGTCGACCACGAAACGCCACCGGCCACCCACACGCTCGCCGATCTCGAACTTCACCGAGTTCGTGCCGACGTCGATCACGGCGAACCGGCCGTATCCCAGAATCCGCTTGAGGCCCCGCGCCACGCACGTGTTGGGCCGGCCGGCGAGGTCCAGCTCGACGATCGCCGCGAGCACCGCGTCCGGATCCTCCGACTCCACGGCGATCGTCTGCGCCGAGCCGTGCTCGGTGCGGAACTCGGACAGCTCCGCCATGGAGCCGCCGACTGTGTGCCGCGCACGGCTCTTATGCACCGGCACGGCGAGCAGACCAGCCGCGAGCGTGTCGAGCGACGAGCCGTCCACGCGATCGACGCCGAGCGCGCCGGCCACCGTGCCCGCATCCTCCACGGACAGCGGAAACTCGGCCTTCAGCACCGGCTGCCACTGCTCGAGCCCGCGGTCGCCCTGCTGCAGCGTCTTCACGTCGACCACGCCGTCGCGGAACTTGACCGACGCGTTGCTCGCCGGCGCGAGCACGTAGACCTCGTCGCTCTCCTGCACCTGGTCGGGCTCGCGCGAGGCAAGTGCGTTCCCCGAGAGGTCGCCGAACGTCCGCCACTCCCAGCGCGCGCCCACGGCGGCGAGCCTACGCGCGTGCAGGCAGCAGCGCCTGGAGCGACTCGATCGTGTCCGCCTCGGCCGCGTCCTTGTCGGGCCGGTAGCGCTTCACGCGCGCGAAGCGGAGCGCGACCCCGCCCGGGTAGCGCGTCGACGCCTGGACGCCGTCGAGCGCGATCTCGACAACGAGCTCCGGCCGTACCAGCACGGCGATCCCGCGCCGGTCGACCTCGCGCTCGAGCAGCTCGGCGGTCTGCCACTCGAGCAGCTCGTCGGTCATGCCCTTGAACGTCTTGCCGACCATGACGAAGCCGCCGTCCGGCCCGCGCGCGCCGAGATGGAGGTTGGAAAGGCGGCCCTGGCGCCGCCCGTGACCCCACTCCGCGCCGAGCACGACCAGGTCGTACGTCCGCACCGGCTTGACCTTGCGCCACGCCTTGCCGCGCCGCCCGGCGACGTACGGCGACGCCGCGTCCTTGACGACCACGCCCTCGTGGCCCGCCGCCAGCGCCTCCTCGAGCATGCGCTCGCCCTCGGCCGCGTCGCGCGTCACGACGCGCGGGATGCGCATGCCGCCCGCGACGGCATCGAGCCGTTCGGCCCGCTCGGCCAGCGGTGTGTCGAGCAGGTCTTCGCCGTCCAGGTGTAGCGCGTCGAACAGGAACATCCTCGTCCCCTCGGGCGCCTGCCCGTCGACGCGCGAGACCGAGTCCTGGAACGCGGCCGGCCCCTCGTCGCCCATCCAGATCGCCTCGCCGTCGAGCACCGCCTGCTCGACCGGCAGCCGCCGCGCCGCGTCGACGATCCCCGGCAGCGCGGCGGTGATGTCGTTGAGGTTGCGCGTGTAAATGCGCACCTCGTCACCGCGGCGGTGGATCTGGATGCGGATGCCGTCGAGCTTCCACTCGACCGACGCGAGCTCGAAGCTCTCGACCGCCTCGGTCACGCTCTCCGCGGGCGACGCGAGCATCGGCAGCACCGGGCGGAAGAGCTCGAAGCCGATCGCCCGCAGGCCGTCCTCGCCCTCGCCGAGCGCGACCGCGGCCGTGCGCGGCAGGTCGCCGGAGAGCATGTACGCGCGCCGCGTCACCTCCACCGGCACGCCGGCCGCCTTCGCGACCGCGTCGACCATGACGCCCGCGAGCGCACCCTGACGCAGCTCCCCGGTGAAGAGGCGGCGCAGGAACGACTGCTCGTCCGCGGTGGCGCGGGCGAGCAGCTCCGCGAGCGCGGCACGCCGCGCGCCGCCGGAGCCCTTGCCCGTGAGCGCCTGCACGGCGGAGACCGCCGAGTCGACCTCCTCGATCGCGAGCGACGGCTCGGCCGCAGCCGGAGCCTCGACGCCGTACACCGTCGCGTACCCGATGCCCACCCGGCCCTGGCGCGGCGTGCCGGTGAGGAACCCGACCGCGACGGGCACCTCGCCAGGCCCGAGCCGGCGCAGCAGATCCGCCAGGGCCGCGGTCTTCGCGGAACGCGCGGAGGCTGCCCCGACGGCGGCCGAGGCCGCGACCACGTCTGCGAGCCCGGTCAGGAGCCGACGATGCGGTACAGCCGCCCGGTCAGCGAGGTCGCGTACAGCTCGCCGGCCGGGTCCTCGCCGAACGAGGACAGCTGCGGCACGGTGGTCTCCTTGCGCACATCGGTCGCCTTGGACGAGCCATTCGGGGCGAGCGACCACACCGTGCCGCTGCCGTAGTCGCCGAAGACGTACCGGCCGCGCAGGCTCGGGATCTTCGCCCCTCGGTAGACGAACCCGCCGGTGATCGAGATGCCGTCGCTGTGCGGGTAGACATGGATCGGCTGGACGAGGTGCCCGGCCGGGTTCGGCTGCTTCTGCTCGTACGTCGAGAAGCCCTCGTACACGTTCCAGCCGTAGTTCTCGAGGCCCGGGCTCGAGCGGGGCGTGAAGTCGACCTCTTCCCAGGAGTCCTGGCCCACGTCGCCGATCCAGAGGTCGCCGGTCTTCCGGTCGAACGAGAAACGCCACGGGTTGCGCAGCCCGTAGCCGGCGATGACCGGCCTGGCGCCCTTCCTGACCGGATCGATCTTCAGCAGCTTCCCGAGCAGTACCGAGAGGTTCTGCGCGCGGTTCCCCGGATCGCCTCCGGAACCACCGTCGCCCATGCCGATGTAGAGCAGCCCGTCGGGCCCGAACATCAGGTTGCCGCCGTTGTGGTTCGCGAACGGCTGCGCGACGGAGAAGAGCTGGCGGCGCGTGCTCGGGATCACGCGGTTGCCGGCCCTGTCGGCGCGGTACTCGACGACGCGCGTGTTCCCGCCTCGGTCGGTGTAGTCGACGTAGAGGCGGCGGTTCTTCGCGTAGTTGGGATGGAACGCAACCGAGAGGAGCCCCTGCTCGCCCCCGCTCAGGACGAGCGGCCGGATGTCCATGAAGGGCGCGGCGCGCAGCTTGCCGTCGACGAGCACGCGAATGCGGCCCGGCTGCTCGACCACGTACAGCTTGCTCTTCTCGCTGCGGGGCGCGGTCACGTCCACCGGCGAGTCCAGCTTCGGGGTGACCAGCCGTACGTCGACCACCTGGCGCTTCTCGGTCGCGCCGTCGGAGCGTCCCAGGAGCGCGACGCCGGCGGCGAGTGCAAGGAGCCCCACCGCGACGAGGACAGCGACGACACGACCCACGCCCGCAAGGTACCCACCACCCCAGCCGCGCCGCGTAAACGCGACGCGGCCCGCCTTTTAACAGGGACAGTCCCTGTAAAGAAGCGCGGCAGGGTGCACCGCCTTTACAGGGACAGTCCCTGTAAAGGCGTTGCCGTCGGCGCGTGTTCAGCCGCCGCTAAGACCTGCACTTGCCACCCCGTCCTTCACGGATGCACCCACTCCCCACGGCGGCACGATCCTCCGCTCGACGCGAACGGTCTGATCGCTCATAGCTGACTCGGCGTCGAAACACACTTCGAGGCTCCCGAGCGGCAAGCAGGTAAACCGGATCGAGGGTGGCTGCTTCGTCGCGGCGTGAAGAATCCCATCAGTGCCACCCACCGGGCTGACCCACACGTAGACGCTCCCGCCCTGACGACGGACTAGGCGAGCCGCGGCGCGGGACATTTCGACAGGCATCAGGTCCTCTCTCGAGGAGGGTCCTAGTGTTTTAGAAGCACGCCGCGGAGCTCGGACTCCTTGCCCGGCTCGAGCACCGCCAGCACCTGGTCGCCGGCCTGCAGCTCGATGGAGCCCTCGGCGATCTCCGTCTTGCCCTCGCGCATGACGCAGATGAGGCGCGAGCCGTCCGGCAGCTTCAGGGAGTCGACGCGCTTGCCGACGGACGGCGACTCCTTGTCGATCTGCACCTCGACGATGTCCAGGTTCTCGCGCTTCAGCTGGAGGAGGTGGACGAGCTCGTGCTCGGGCACCTCGTGCTCGATCATCGCGAGCACGTTCGCGGTGGCGGAGACCGTCGGCATGATCCCGAGCAGGTCGAAGTGCTCCTGGTTGCGCGGGTCGTTCACGCGCGCGATGACCTTCTCGACGCCGAAGTGGTCGCGGGCGACCTGGCAGATCACGATGTTGTCCTCGTCGTCGCCGGTGACGGCGACCAGGAGGTCGGGCGGCCGCCGGATCCCGGCCCGCTCGAGCACGAACAGCTCGGTGGCGTCGCCGAGCTGGACACGGTGCTCGAACTCCTCCTCGAGCCGCTCGAAGCGGTCACGCCGCTGCTCGACCAGCGTGACCTCGTGGCCCCAGGAGATGAGCGTTCGCGTGACGTTGGCGCCGACCTTGCCGCCGCCTGCGACCAGGACGTACACGGGCTAGGAGGCCGCCGCTCGCTCGGGGCGGATCTCACACGACCGGGCCGCGTCGATCAGCACCGAGATCGCGTTCGAGGTCGGGCAGACGATGCGCAGGCCGAGCGTCGAGTAGAGCTCCGCGCGGGCCGGGTCGAGGACGCGGACGACGACGCAGCCGATGTCGAACCGCTTCTCGAGCACCTGCCCGATGACGATGTTGGTGTTGTCGCCGTTCGTGGCCACGACGGCGGCGTCGGCGTTCTCCACACCTGCCTCGCGCAGCAGCTCCACGTCCATGCCGTGGCCGACGAGGAACCCTCCTCGCCAGTCTTCGCCGAGCCGCGACAGGGCGTCCTCGCGCTCGTCGATCGCCACGACATCCCAGCCATGGCGATCGAGTGCCTTTGCGACCGAGGAGCCGACACGGCCGCAGCCGATCACGACGGCCTTCATGCAGTGAGCGTAGCTGACTCCTCCGCCTCTGACTCGTCCTCGAGCAGTCCCTGCGGGTAGGCGATCACCATCACCTCGCACGGCGCCTTGCGCAGGACGAAGTCGACGGTCGGGCTGAAGAAGCGCGACTGACGCCGCCAGCGCGGCGCCGACCCCAGGACGATCAGGTCCGCGCCCCACTCGCGCGCCTGCTCGACGATCGCCTCGCCGAGCGCGCGCGTCCGCACGGACACCGTCTCGATCTCGACGCCGTGCTCCTCGGCCAGCTCGCGCGCGTCGCCGAGCGAGGCGAACGCGTACTCGGACGCCTCGGGCAGGTCGGCGTCCATCGGCAGCTCCATCGGCACCTTGATCCCGTGGAAGACGCGCACCGCCGACCCGCGCTCCTCCGCCAGCCGGATCGCGGTTGCGAGCACCTCGTCGCCGATCGGGCTGAGCTTCAGCGGCACGAGGATCCGCTCGTACGCCCCCTCCTCGAACGGGTCGAGGTCGCCTTCCGCCGGCACGACGCGCCCCAGCACCGGCTCCCGGCGCGAGGTGCGCACGAGCACGAAGATGACGACGCCGGCGAGCAGCCACAGCGGCCCGACGATGCGCGCGGCCGGATGCGTCAGGAGCGAGATGATCCAGATGGCGAACGTGAGCGGCGCGCCTACGAGCGCGAGCAGCGACACGGGCGTGCCGCGCACGCGCACGTTCAGCGGCGCGAGGAACGGCCGCTCGAGGCCCGGCTCGCTGAAGCGCAGCTTGATCACGGCCACCTGCGCGGCCGTGAACGCCAGCAGCACGCCGAACGAGAAGAGGCTCGCGAGCGAGCGGACGGGCTGGTCGGTGAAGGCTGCCGCGACGATGAAGCCGCAGCTGACGATCGACGTGCTGATCAGCGCCTTCGGCGCGAAGAGCGTGCGCCGGTTCAGCCGCGCGAACGAATGCGGGAGCATGTCGTGCTTCGCGAGCGAGTACGCGAGCCGGCCCGCGCCGGACATCGACGTGCTGACGGCGGCGATCAGCACGAACGTGCCGCTCACGCCGATGAAGACGCGCAGCACGTCGACGAGCGTGCCCGGCAGCGAGCCGTGCAGCGCCTCCGTGATCCCGACAAGCGGCGCGCGCACCCACTCCGTGCCGAGGTCCGTCGCCCAGCCGTTCGGGCCGGCCGGGTGGGGCGGGTAGGCCGAGAGCCCAACCACCGCGATCGCAAACGAGACGATCACCGTCGACGCGATGCCGATGAAGAGGCTGCGCGGGAGCGTCTTGCCGGGCGCCCGCGTCTCGGCGGCGAGGTTCGCGACCGTCTCGAGGCCGGTGAAGGCCAGCATCGCCAGGGGGATCGCGAATGCGAGCGCGCTCCATGACGGCGCCTCGCCCCAGATGACGCCGGAGCCGAAGCCCTGGCTCGATACGAGCCAGATGCCGCCCAGCACGATCAGCAGCACGTGCGACACGACGGCGACCGCGGCGATCACGATCGCGAGCCCGTAGAGCCCGGGCCGCCGGATCAGGCGGATGCCGGCAACGCCGAGGATGACGCAGACCCCGACGACGATGTCCCACGGCTTGTCGCGGATCCCGTCCCAGCCGACCGCGGCGCCGAAGTAGTGCGGCGCGAAGAGCGCCGCCAGCGCGATCACGATCACGTAGTCGAGGAACAGCACCCAGCCGGTGAGGAAGCCCGCCTGGTCGTTGTAGGCGCGCCGCACGAACAGCGCCGCGCCGCCGGTCTCCGGGATGGCCGCCGAGCCCTCCGCGTAGGAGGCCGCGACCATCAGGAACAGGATCCCGACGGCGAGGATCACCCACGACGTCAGGCCGAGCGCCTGCAGCGCGATGACGCCGAGCGCGAAGTAGATCGACGACGCGATCTCGCCGTAGGCGACCGCCGCCAGCGACGGGACGTCGAGGACGCGCTCGAGGCCCTCGATCTTCTTCGCCACTCCCTACGCTCCGCTCCGCGAGCCGGTCAGGTAGAGGCGCAGGCCGCCCGCGGCCACGAGGCCGGCGCCGAAGACGTACCCGACCGCAGGCGCGATCCCGGCGCCGGCCGCCGCAGTCACCACGATCATGATCACGCCGGTCACGACCAGCACCACCGACACGGCGCGCCTGGCCGACGTCACGCCGCTGCTCTCCCGCCGACCACCATCACACGCGAGGGGCTCGACTTGAGCACATAGTCGACGGTGGGCCCGAAGAGAGCCCGGCGCTCCGAGCCGAAGCGGCGCTTGCGCGGCGCGCCGAGGGCGATGAGCTCGGCGTCGCGCCCTCGCGCCTCCTGGACGATCGCCGGGCCTGCCGCCCGCGCGCGCACCAGGCGGGTCACCGCCGTGATGCCGTACCGCTCGACCAGCGCCTCGGCGTCGTCTAGCAGCTCGTCCGCGGCCACCTCCTGCGCGTCCGACAGCGTCCCGTCGAGCGGCAGGTCGAGCGGCATCTCGATCACGTGCAGGACGCAGATGCGGGAGCCGCGCTCTGACGCAAGCCGCGCCGCCGCGACCAGTGCCTCCTCCGACTCGGCAGAGCGGACGACCGGCACCACGATCGTCCGGTACTCGACGGTGAGCGACGGACCGAGCACGAGCGCCGGTGCGCGCACCACGGCGCCGAGCGGCTCGTGCACGAACCGTCGGCGGTAGACGGCGTACGCGACGAAGCCGATCGCGAGCCAGCCGAGCCCGGCCCACCGCGTTGCCTCCTCCTGGACGACGACGACGAGCCAGGCCGCGGCAGTAGAGAGCCCCCCGACGAACGCGAACAGCGGCCAGTCGACGCCCCCGATTCGCAGGTTGGGCCGCGCCTTGTAGGCAAGCTCGGCCGCGCGGTCCCGGTAGCGGAGGCCGATGATCGCCGCGTGGGCGATGGTGAACGAGAGCATCGCGCCGAAGGAGTACATCGTCCCGAGGAACGTCGTCTTGCCCGGCAGCAGCGTCAGGATCGAGATGAAGCCGGCAAAGAAGACCAGCGACAGCCACGGCGTCTTGAATCGAGGGTGGAGGCGGCGGAACACGCCGGGCAGCTGCCGGTAGCTCGACATCGCGTACGTGATCCGCGACGCGCCGATCACGCCCGCGTTCGTGGCGACGACCAGGATCGTCGCGGCGAGGACACCGACGTAGATCTCCAGCCCGTGCAGGAGCGTGTCGTTCTGGATGCCGAGGTTCTTGACCACGCCCAGGACCGGGTCGTTCTGGTAGCCGCCCTGCTCGGGCGGCAGGCCCAGCAGCGTCTGGTAGCCGTCCGCCTCCTTCGTCACCGGAAGCGCCGAGAGCGCGATCGCCGGCAAGGTCAGGTAGATCGCGAAGACCGCGCCAGCCACGAGCTTGTAGGCGTTCGGCACGTCGCGGGGCGGATCGCGCGTCTCCTCGGCGAGGTTCGAGATCGTCTCGAGACCCGTGTACGCGATCATCCCGATCGGAATCGCCAGGAGGAAGTCGTTCCACGTCGGCGCGACGCCCCAGTGCACGTTTTCCGCGAGCGTCGACGGGCTGAAGATCAGCACGAAGCCGAGCGCCACGAGGAGGAGCTGCGTCGCGAAGTCGACGACCGCGAGCACGATGTTGAGGCTCGCCGCCTCCTTGACGCCGACGACGTTGATCGCGACGAGCACGACGATGACGATCGCGCCCCCGATGATGTCCCACGGGTTCGTCCTCAGCGGGTCCCAGAAGACCGACAGGTAATGCGGGACGAAAAACGCCGAGATGGCGATGGTGATGATGTAGTTGAGCATCTGCGCCCACGCCGCCCCGAAGCTGACGACCTCGTTGAAGGCATGCCGAGCGAAGCTCGACGAGCCGCCGGCCTCGGGGAAGCGCACGGTGCCCTCGGTATAGGTCAGTGACGTGAAGATGAAGACGACGCCGGCGATGACGAAGATGACCGGCGTGAGCCCGAGCGCGAAGGCGGCCGTGACGCCCAGCGCGTAGTAGATCGACGAGCCGACATTGCCGTAGGCGGTTGCGAAGAGGGCGGGTGAGCCGAGGACCCGCTCGAGACTCTGTTGCTGGCGGCGGCGCCTGCGCGGCACGCGCGGACTCTAGTCCGCGCCGCGGAGGGGCCTCAGCTCCCGGCGCCGTGCGATTCTCGCGTGGAAGCCGTGACACTCTCGCGCACGTGCCTGGCACCGCCGCAAACGGCGGCCTCAAGCCAGTTCAGGGCGGCGGCGTCACACTCTCGTCACGTCGCCTGGCACCGTGACGTCAGGCGAGGCGCGCCCGCAGCGGCGGCGACGACGGCTTCGCTGCCTCCGCCGGCGCCGGCTTGAGCACCAGCGTCTCCGACGGCGCGTTGGTGAGCAGCCACGCGAGGTCCTTCTCGCTGAAGCCGCCGCGGCCGTTCGTCGGTGCCGGCGCGACGATGCGGTCGAAGCGCTCGATCTCCCACAGGCGACGCAGCGCGTGTGTGAGCGTCCGCCCCTTCTCGATGCGCGCGTCGACCGGGACGCCCGCCGACAGCGCCGCGTGCTCGACCGCCTCGAGCAGCGGCATCGCCATCGCGACCTGGTCGCGCGCCGCCGCGTCCTCGCCGTACTCGAGCGGGACGATCAGCAGGTATGCGGGCACGAGCACCGCCTCCTCTGCGCGCGCGATGCGGATGGCCGCGTCGAGCACGGTCTTGTCGAGCTTGCCGGCGAACGGGACGAGGATCCGGCGCGCGTGCTTCGGCAGGGGCAGCCGGCGGGGCGAGCGCGAGCGGCGCACGAGGACGACGACCACGCCGACGAGGACGAGCACGAGGACGCCGAGCAGGAGATCGAACGGGCTCATCCGGTCAGCTCGCTCCGCTTCGTGCGATTGGCGACGACGCGCACGTCGACGCCCGGCAGGTTGCGCACCAGCGCCGACACGAGCGACCCGCGCAGGATCTCGCGGCGGCGCGACTCGTCCGGCGTGCCGACGATCACGTACGTGCTGCCGCGCTCGGTGACCACGCGGCGCACGGTGCCGACGAAGTCCTCGCCCTCCTCCTCCAGAAAGTGCGCGCCGAGCATGACGGCCAGACGGCGCAGCGCCGCGAGCTGGATGCGCTCGTCCTCGCCGAGCTCGGCGCCGGGCTTCTGCACCCAGAGGATGTCCAGCTCCGTGCCGAGCCGTTCTGCGGAGCGCCAGGCACGGCGCACGATCCGCTGCGAGCGCGGCTCGGGCGTGACCAGGACGAGCACGCGCTCGGCGACGGCCTGCTGGCTGAGCGGGTCGAGGACGACGGCCTGGCGCCGCGACTCGACATCCTCGGCGACCTCGCGCAGCGCCAGCTCGCGCAGCGCGGAGAGCTTGTCGAGCCGGAAGAAGTTGTCGAGCGCCACGGCCGCCCGGTCGCGCGAGTAGACCTTCCCGGCGCGCAGCCGCTGCTGCAGCGCCTCCGGCGTGAGGTCGACCAGCACCACCTCGTCGGCCAGCTCCAGCGCGCGGTCGGGGAACGTCTCGCGCACGCGCACGTCGGTCAGCTCGGCGATCGCGTCGTTGAGGCTCTCGAGGTGCTGGATGTTGACCGTGGAGATGACGTCGATGCCGGCGGCGATCACCTCCTCGATGTCCTGCCAGCGCTTCTCGTTGCGCATGCCCGGCGCGTTCGTGTGGGCGAGCTCGTCGATCAGCGCAAGCTCGGGCGCCCGGCGGATCACCGCGTCGACGTCCATCTCCTCGAGCTCCAGCGCCCCGTGCTCCGCCCGCAGGCGCGGCACGACCTCCAGGCCGTCCGCGAGCACCGCCGTCTCGGGGCGGTCGTGCGGCTCGAGGTAGCCGATCACGACATCGCGCCCTTCGCTCTGGGCCTGCCGGCCCTCCTGCAGCATCCGGTACGTCTTGCCGACGCCGGCGGCCATCCCGAGCAGGATCCGGTAGTGGCCGTAACCATGACCGGGTCGCGCGCGGTAGTGGGAGCTCGATCCGTCGCGCACCCGCTCAAGCCCATGACCGGGTCGCGCGCTCTGGTCGGAGCTCAATTCGTGGCGCACCCGCTCAAGCCCTCTCGCTCACATCACCGGGTCGCGCACTGTAGCCCGGTCGGCCACCCGTTCATGGATTGAACGGGTCCCCCAAGACACCGCAGCGCCACCCCGATCGGCCACCCGTTCACGGATTGAACGGGTACCCCAAGACGCCGCAGCGCGACCGCATCGGCCACCCGTTCATGTTCATGTCATGCCCCGAAGAGGTTGTGGACGACGAGGTCGATCAGCTTGATGCCGACGAACGGGAGGATCATGCCGCCGAGCCCGTAGATCAGCAGGTTGCGGCGCAGCAGCGCCGTCGCGCCGATCGCCCGGTACTTCACGCCGCGCAGCGCGAGCGGGACGAGCGCCGGGATGACGAGCGCGTTGAAGATGATCGCCGAGATGATCGCGCTCTGCGGCGTGCCCAGGTGCATGACGTTGAGGCTCTCGAGCGGCCCGCGCTCGCCCGGCCTGGCCGCGTAGGTGAACGCGAACATCGCCGGGATGATCGCGAAGTACTTCGCCACGTCGTTCGCGATCGAGAAGGTCGTCAGCGCACCGCGCGTGATCAGGAGCTGCTTGCCGACCTCGACGATCTCGATCAGCTTCGTCGGGTTCGAGTCGAGGTCGACCATGTTGCCGGCCTCCTTCGCTGCGGTCGTCCCCGTGTTCATCGCGACGCCCACATCGGCCTGCGCGAGCGCGGGCGCGTCATTCGTCCCGTCCCCGGTCATCGCCACCATGCGGCCGCGCTCCTGCTCCTCCTTGATGAGCGCCATCTTCGCCTCCGGCGTCGCCTCGGCGAGGAAGTCGTCGACGCCGGCCTCCTGCGCGATGACAGCAGCGGTGACGCGGTTGTCGCCGGTGATCATCACCGTGCGGATGCCCATGCGGCGCAGCTCGTCGAAGCGCTCGTTCATGCCGCCCTTGACGACGTCCTTGAGGTACACGACGCCGAGCGCCCAGTTGTCGCGGGCGACGACCAGCGGCGTGCCGCCCTGCTCGGCGACGCCCTGCACGATCCGGTCGAGCTCCGACGGCGCGTGGCCGCCCTGCTCGGCGATCAGCTTCTTGACGGCGTCGGCTGCGCCCTTGCGGATCACGGTGCCGTTCATGTTCACGCCGCTCATCCGCGTCATGGCCGTGAAGGGGACGAACTCGTGCTCGCCCAGCTCGCGCTCGCGCAGGCCGAAGCGCTCCTTGGCGAGCACGACGATCGAGCGGCCCTCCGGCGTCTCGTCGGCGAGCGAGGCGAGCTGCGCCACCTCGGCGAGCTCCTTCTCGTCCACCCCGTCCACCGGCAGGAACTCGGCCGCCTGGCGGTTGCCGAGCGTGATCGTCCCCGTCTTGTCGAGCAGCAGCACGTCGACGTCGCCGGACGCCTCCACGGCGCGGCCCGACATCGCCAGCACGTTGCGCTGGACGAGCCGGTCGAGGCCCGCGATGCCGATCGCCGACAGGAGCGCGCCGATCGTGGTCGGGATCAGCGCGATCAGCAGCGCGATCAGCACGGTCGTGCTCTGCGGCGAGTGCGCGTAGATCGAGAAGGGCCGCAGCGTCGCGACCGCGGCCAGGAACGTGATCGTCAGCCCGGCGAGCAGGATGTTGAGCGCGATCTCGTTCGGCGTCTTGCGCCGTTCGGCCCCCTCGACGAGGGCGATCATGCGGTCGAGGAACGACTGCCCCGGCTCCTGCGTGACCTCGATCACGAGCCGGTCGGAAAGGAGCTTCGTGCCGCCCGTGACGGCCGAGCGGTCGCCGCCCGACTCGCGGATCACCGGTGCCGACTCGCCGGTGATCGCGGACTCGTCGACCGAGCCGACACCCTCGATCACCTCGCCGTCGGCGGGGATCACCTCCCCCGCCTCGACGATCACGACGTCGCCGCGCTGCAGCTCGGGCGCCGGCACCTCGCCCCCGTCGCGCAGCCGCGCGTTCGTCGTCGTCCGCGTGGCGCGCAGCGCGTTCGCCTGCGCCTTGCCGCGGCCCTCCGCGATCGCCTCCGCGAAGTTGGCGAAGAGCACCGTCAGCCACAGCCACAGCGCGACCACGCCGGTGAACCAGTCGAACCCGTTGCCGAGGAAGATCGCGGTGGTGACGACGGAGCCCAGCTCGACGATGAAGATCACCGGGTTGCGGAACTGCGTCCGCGGGTCGAGCTTCACGAACGAGTCCCGGATCGCCGCGACCAGGATCTCCGGCGTGAAGATGGCGCCGCGCCGGGCGGTCACGCCGTCTCCCTGTCGAGCGCGAGGTTGAGCTTCAGGACGTTGACGCCCGGCTCGCCGAAGAAGCCGAGCGAGCGGCCGTCCGTGTTGGCGTCGATGAGCTGCTGCACGCGGTCCGGCGCGAGGCTGCGCACCTTCGCGATGCGCGGTGCCTGCAGCCGTGCGTAGGCCGGTGAGATGTCCGGGTCGATCCCCGACCCCGAGGTCGTCACGGCGTCCACGGGGATCGCGCCGATGGTCAGGCCCGGGTTGTACGGACGCTCCAGCGCGAGGATCGCGTGCGCCTGCTGCCGCACGGCCTTCGCGAGCGCGGGGTTGGTCGGTCCCAGGTTCGCGAAGCTCGTCCCGGCGGCGTTGTAGTCGACTGCGGACGGCCGCGGGTGGAAGTAGCGCGGCGACGTGAAGGCCTGCGCCGCAAGGCCGGAGCCGACGACGCGGCCGTCGCGCTCGATGAGGCTCCCGTTCGACTTGTCGGGGAAGACGACGCGCGCGAAGCCGGTGAAGGCGATCGGCAGGACGAGGCCGAGCACGACGGTGAACACCGCGACCGCCAGCGCCGAGCGGGCGACGAGCCGGGTCACGACAGCGCCTCCACCACCGGCCCCAGCGTCAGCGCCGGGAAGATCATCAGGCCCGCGGTCAGGATCACGATCCCGACGAGCAGGAAGGCAAACGTGCCGCCGTCCGTGCGGAAGGTTCCCGCAGACGCGGGATGTGTCTTCTTCGCCGCGACGGCGCCGCCGAGGGCGAGCGCGGCGATGAGCGGCACGAGCCGGCCGAGCCAGAGCGCGACCGTCCCCATCAGCGCCGAGAACTCCGTGGCGCCGTAGCCGGCGAACGCGCTGCCGTTGTTGTTCGACTGCGAGTCGTAGGCGTAGAGCGCCTCCGAGAAACCGTGCGCGGCCGGGTTGTAGATCGACGCGAGCCCGTCGCCGGTCACCACCGAGATCGCGGTGAGGATCAGGACCATCGTCGGGACGAACAGCGCCCCGATCGCGGCCAGCTTGATCTCCCGCGCGCCGATCTTCTTGCCCAGGTACTCGGGCGTGCGGCCGACCATTAGCCCCGCCACGAAGACGGCGATGATGATGTAGAAGACCATCCCGTAGAAGCCGGAGCCGACCCCGCCCCAGATCACCTCGCCGGTGAACATGTTCACGATCGGGACGGCGCCGCCGGTCGCGGTGAGCGCGTCATGGCCGCCGTTGACGGAGCCGTTCGACGCGTTCGTGGTGGCGACGCTCCAGAGCGAGGTGTTTGCAATGCCGAAGCGCACCTCCTTGTCGGCCATGTTGCCGCCGCTGGAGCTATGCCCCTGCGTGATGTTGACGCCCGAGTCGCGCAGTACCTGCGACCCGTGCTGCTCGGCCGGCAGCGACACGGCGACGCCGATCACGGTCATGGCCAGCATCGCGCCGTAGACCGGCAGCGCCTGGCGGCGGTTGCCGATCATGCGGCCGAACATGAAGACCTGCGCCGCCGGGATCAGCAGGATCGACAGCAGCTCGAGGAAGTTCGTGAGCCCGTTCGGGTTCTCGAACGGGACGGACGCGTTCGAGTTGAAGAACCCGCCGCCGTTGGTGCCGAGCTGCTTGATCGCGATCTGGAGCGCCGCGGGGCCGCGCGCGATCGTCTGCGTCGCGCCTTCCAGGGTGTGCGCCGTCGCCGCGCCGCTGAACGTCTGCACGACGCCCTGCGAGACGAGGATCACCGCGAGGACGAGCGCCATCGGCAGCAGGACGTAGGCGATCGACCGGTAGAGGTCGACCCAGAAGTTCCCGAGCTTCGTCGTCGAGCGGCGCGAGAAGCCGCGCACGACCGCGACGAGCACGGCCATCCCGATCCCCGCCGAAACCCAGTTCTGCACGGCGAGGCCCGCCATCTGCGACAGGTACGACATCGTCGTCTCGCCGCCGTAGTACTGCCAGTTCGTGTTCGTGACGAAGCTGGCCGTCGTGTTCATCGCGATGTGCGGCGACACGGCGGACATGCCGTCCGGGTTCAGCGGCAGGTGCGCCTGAAGGCGCAGCAGCGCGTAGAGCAGCGCCGAGAAGACGACCATGAAGACGAGCGCGACCTTGGCGTAGCCCTTCCAGTCCTGCTCGCGGCTCGGGTCGGTGCCCATGAGCCGGTAGAAGCCGCGCTCGGGGGCGCCGACCCAGCGCGGCACGCGGAAGCGCTCCGAGTACACGTAGGCCATCCACGTGCCGAGCGGATAGCTGAGGGCCACCAGCACGACGAGGTACACCAGGATCTGGGCGATCCCGTTGCCGCTCACAGGTTCTCACCGCGCAGCAGCGCGTAGACGAGGTAGGCGAAGACGGCGATCGTGGCGATCAGGCCGAAGAGGTCGGCGCCTGACATCTAGATCCGCTCCAGCGCCCAGACGAGCGCGAACGCGAACGCGAAACACGCGACCGTGATGGCGATGCCGAGAACTTCGACCACGGCTCCCACCGTAGGACCGGGCGCCGCAGCGAGCCCTCAGGATCCGGGCGAGAGGCCTTAAAGCTGTCTAAAGATGCGCGACCTTACGACCGGCGGAGGCCGGCTTGCCCGGCCGCAGCCACGACGCGCAACGGCGCGTGTGACTGCTTCTGACCGCCGGAAGTCGTCATGGCCCGCGTCAGCCGGGCCGGACTTCCGGCGGCGAGACGAGCCGGTAGCCGGCGCCGGGCTCCGTGAGGATGTAGCGCGGGCTCGACGGGTCGGGCTCGATCTTGCGGCGCAGCTGGGAGACGTACACGTGCAGGTAGTGCGCCTCGACCTGGTACGCCGGCCCCCACACCTCGCGCAGGAGCGCGCGGTGCGTGAGCAACTTGCCCTCGTTCTGCGCCAGGACGCGCAGGAGGTCGAACTCGTGCGGGCTGAGCTTCACGCGTCCGCCCTCGACGGTCACGACCCGCTCGGGGACGTCGATCCGCAGCGCGCCGATCTCGATCACCGGCTCGGAAGCGGTAGTCGACCGCCGCAGGACGGCGCGCAGCCGCGCCAGCAGCTCGTCGACGCTGAACGGCTTCGTGACGTAGTCGTCCGCGCCGGCGTCGAGCGCCGCGATCTTCTGCCGCTCGTCGCCGACCGCGGAGAGCACGACGATCGGCGCCTCGCTCCACGTGCGCAGCGCCCGCGCGACGTCGGTGCCGTCGCCGTCGGGGAGCACGAGGTCGAGGATCACGGCCTCCGGCGGGTGCGCGGCGGCGGCGGTCAGCGCGCCCTCCGCCGTGTCGGCGGTCTCGACGTCGTACCCCGCTCCGCGCAGGGTCGCGCGCAGGGCGCGCAGGATCTGCGGCTCGTCGTCGACGACGAGGACGCGCTGGCCGCTCACGCTTGCACCGGCGCGGGCACCTCGGCCACGGGCAGCGCGAGCGCGAACGTCGTGCCCTGCCCGGGCCGCGACTCGGCCCAGATGCGGCCGCCGTTCGCCTGCGCGAAGCCGCGCGCAATCGCGAGCCCGAGCCCGGCGCCGGCGCGGTCGTCGGCCTCGCGGCGATAGAACGGCTCGAAGACGCGCTCCAGCTCCGGTTCCGGGATGCCCGGCCCCTGGTCGACGACGCGGACGATCGCCTCCTGCCGGGTCGCGGTGATGCGCACGTGGACGACGCCCGTCTGCGGGGAGAACTTGACGGCATTCTCGATCAGGTTCGCGAGCACGCGCTGGATCTGGACGGCATCGACGCTCACCAGCGGCCCCTCGCCGGCGACGTGCACGCGGCCGCGCGCGCCGGCCGCGTCCACCGCCTCGCGGACGAGGTCGTCGAGCGCCCACACCTCCGGCGCCGGCGCGGCGCCGCCCGCCTCGAGCCGCGACAGGTCGAGCAGGTCGCCGACGAGCCGGGTCAGCCGCTCCGAGTCGACGTCGATCGTCTCGAGCAGCTCGCGGCGATCGAGCTCGGTCAGCTCGAGCTCGTCGGTCCGCAGCGCGCCGACGGCCGTGCGGATCCCCGTCAGCGGCGAGCGCAGGTCGTGCGAGACGGCCCGCAGCAGCGCCGTCTTGACGAGGTCGCTGCGCCGGAGCGTCTCTGCCTCGACCGCCTCGCGCTCGAGCCGCTCGCGCTCGACCGCGACGGCCAGGAGCGCGGCGAGCGCCGGCAGGAAGCGGTTCCGTGCCGCGAGCCCCGGCGCCGCTCCCTTGGCGACGTAGATCGTCCCCACCCGCCGCCCCGCGACCTCGAGCGGGTACCCCGCGCTGGCGCGACGGGGCGACCCGAGCTCGATCGTCGCTTGATCCACGCCGAGCACCTCCGCCGCGCGGCTGCCGATGTCGGCGAGCTCGTCCTGGATGTCGCGCCCGCGGAGCAGCTCGGTGGCGAGCTCGGCGAGCAGGGCCGACTCGCGCTCGCGCTGCTCGGCCGCGGCGGCCCGGCGCCGCGACCGCGCCGCCAGCTCGCTGACGACCACGGCGGTCGCCGAATACACGGCGAGCGCGAACCAGTTCTCCCCTTGCGCGAGCGTGAACGTGTGCCGCGGCGCGAGAAAGAACCAGTTGAAGGCGAGCATGCACGCGACCGCGACCGGCAGCGCGAACGGCAGCCCCCACAGGACGGCGACCGGCAGGACGGCGAAGACGTAGAGCACGCCGAGGCTGAGCACGGGCACCCAGTGCTCGAGCACGGCGATCGCCGCGGTGACCACAGCCACGGCCACCGCGCTCGCCAGGATCGGAAACGCGACGCGGCGCATCCGACCCACGGTACGCCTCCCGTGGGCCGGGAGGGCGGTACCCTCGGCGCCGTGCACCTCGGCGTGATCCTGCCGAACTACGGCGCCGGCTCCTCTCCGGACGGCATCCGCCGCTCGGTCGAGCTTGCGGAGGAGCTCGGCTTCGACTCCGTCTGGACGACCGAGCACATCGTCGTCGGGCCGGAGGGCGTCGACCCGTACGGCCGCGTCTACGACCCGCTCGTGACGCTCGGCTGGATCGCCGGCTGGACGGAGCGGATCGGGCTCGGCACGTCGATCGTGCTCGTGCCGCTGCACAACCCGTTCCACCTCGCGAAGGAGGTGGCGACGCTGCAGGAGCTGTCGGGCGGGCGATTCCGGCTCGGCGTCGGCATAGGCTGGCACCGGGACGAGTACGAGTTCATGGGCATCCCGTTCGAGGGCCGCGGGCGCCGCGGCGACGAGGCGATCCGGCTGATGCGCTCGCTCTGGCGCGGCGACCGCGAGTTCGAGGGGGAGCTCTGGTCGTACCGCGACGCCGTTGCCGAGCCGTATCCCGAGCCGATGCCCGAGATCTGGGTCGGCGGCTCGTCCGACCGGGCGATCCGCCGCGCCCGCGAGCTCGGCGACGTGTGGCACCCGTCGCGCGGGTCGGACGCGGAGCACGTACGGCGCGTGAAGGAGCAGCACCCGGAGCTGCGGGTGGTGCCGCGCACGCGGCCGGAGCTGGTCGACGCGATGCTCGAGGCGGGCGCCGACGGCGCCGTCGTCACATTTGGAGAGGAGGCGGAGCTGCGGTCGTTCAGCGAACGCTACCGCTGATGCGCTGGCTCGTCGTCGCGCTGGCCGCACTCGCGCTCGTGCCCGCCGCCGGCGGCAGCGGCGCGGGCTTCAGCGCGCACGTGACCAACCCGTGGTTCCCACTGCGCCCCGGCACGACGCTGATCTACACCGGCAAGAAGGACAGCGAGCCCGCCCGCGACGTCTTCCGCGTCACGCAGCGCGTCGCCCGGATCGCCGGCGCGCCGTGCGTGGTCGTCAACGACCGCCTGTACCTGAGCGGCAAGCTGCGCGAGCGCACGACCGACTGGTACTCGCAGGACGCCAGGGGCAACGTCTGGTACTTCGGCGAGGAGACGGCCGAGCTCGACCGGCGCGGCCGCGTGGTCAGCATCGAAGGCTCGTGGCAGGCCGGCGAGGGCGGCGCGCGACCCGGCGTCTTCATGCCGGCGCGGCCGCGCTCAGGCCAGTCGTTCGCCCAGGAGCATGCGAAAGGTGTCGCCGAAGATCACTTCCGCATCGTCGCCGTGGGGGCGACGAAGCTCGAGACGCGCGAGTGGACGCCGCTCGAGCCCGGCGTGCTCGACAAGAAGGTCTATGCCCGTGGCACCGGCACGGCGCTCGAGCAGACGGTCAAGGGCGGCGACGAGTTCCTGCGACTCGTCTCTGTGCGGAAGAGCTAGCCGACCGCGTGACGAAGCACGAGGGAGGGCCGGCATTGCCGGCCCTCCTTGCGTGTGCCCCTACGACTCCGTCGTGCTCGGCTCGTGCTGCGCCATGCGCGCCGCGGCGGTTGCCTCGACCTGCGCGAGCGTCGAGCCGCGCGGTGCCCTGACGCGAACCGTGATCCGGTCGCCGGCCTGCAGCACCGCCGGCGCGATGACCGACGGCACCCTGCCCTGCCAGGACAGGAACACCGTGTGCGTGTCGAACGCGAACGTCTGGTCGACGGACGCGCCAAGCATCGACCGGAGCGCCCGGTGGTTGCCGTCGAAGACATGGATCGAGACCGTGCTCGTCGTCGCGGAGCTCAGCGTCCCGCGGAACAGCCAGAGCGCCCGGTGCGGCTTGCCCGGGTTCCCGCCGCGATCGGCGACGACCTTGGCCGCCGTCGTCTCGAGCTGGACGAGCGGCGTGTCGCGCTGGGCGACGACGTGGACGGTGACGAGATCGCCCGCGCTGAGCGCGTCGAGCGTCACGACCGTCGGCTTGCCCTGCGACCAGAGCAGGAACTCGGTGTCCGCATCGACTGCGAACGTGCGGTTGCGGCTCTGCCCGACAAGCTTCTGCAGTGCGAAGCGGTTCCCGGTCTTGACCGTGACCGGCAGCGACGTGGCGCCGGCGGCCGGGTCGACCTGGAGGCGGCCCGTGAAGGTGAAGTCGACCGGTCGCGGCCCGTTGGTGGCCACCGCAGTTCCGGCCACGAAGGCGACGAGTAAGACGGCGAAACCCCAGAGCGTCATCCGTTTCATCGTGCGGCTCCTTCCGGTGGTGGACGAACTGATGGTTTCCACCAGGCGTGAGGACGGCGTAAAGACGCCGTAAAACGTTCAGCCGGGGCGCTCACCCCGAACGAGTGATTCCGGCGCGGCTACCCGAGGCGTGCTAGACGCCGCCGAGCGGCAGCTGCGTCAGAAGCGACGCGCCGAGCACTGCCACGCCGACCGCGGCGGCGCCGACGACGGCGACCTGACCGACCCGGCGCGGAAAGACATCCGGGCGGAGGACGACCGGCGCGGAGACCAGCCCGATCGTCACGCTCACGGCCGACTCGACGCCGTGGAAGAGGACGCCCGCAGCGAGCGCGGTCGGCATCGCGATGCCGTGCTGCGCGAGGACGAGCGAGATGGCGCCGCTGGTGATGCCGACCGACCCGGGAGTGATCGGGAAGGCGCCGGCCGGGATCAGCGCGGCGGTCACGAGCAGGCCCGCCTGCAGCGGATTGTGGACGCCGAGCGAGGCGGCGACGGCGCTCGCAGCTGCGATGCGGGCCGCCGTGGCGAGTGACGTCCAGGCGACGACGCGGATGCCGAACGACGGCCGGCGCGCGAGCGCGACGGTCGCGGCGCCGAGGCCCGCGAGCCGCGATTCGCCCGGGCGCCGCCGAACGACGAGCACGGCCGCGCAGACGACCACCCCGAGCGAGGCCGGCGCGAGCACGAGCCACGCCGGGAAGCCCGCGATGAGCACTGCGGTCGAGAGCACCAGCGTGTGCGCGAGCGCGCGGGCGACGGCCACGGCCCCGACGGCGCCGGCCGCGGTGCAGGCACGGTTGCCCGACTCCGGCAGCGACCGCCCGAACAGCACGGCGCGGACGCCCTCCCCCAGGTTCGCCGGGACGAAAGTGTTGACGAGCGAGCCGATGCTGTAGCTCGCACAGGCCTGGCCCCGCCCCATCCGGGCGCCGACCGCGGCGAAGGAGACATGCCAGGCGGAGGCGGTGGCGAGCAGCGACACGGCGAAGGCGGTCGCCGCCCAGACAACCGTGGCCGGATCGGCCGACGACATCGTCTCGAGGCTCGCCTGGAAGCTCCCGCTCGCTATCCAGCCGGCGATGCACAGTCCGAAGACCACCGCGCCGGCGCCGGCCAGGGCGATTCGCCGCCGCGTGAGCAGCGACCGGTCTACCAGCTGTGCGACGGGCACCCGCAGGGCTTTCCGGCTCGGGTGCGAGTCATCGTCATGACCCTAATCGGCAGACATGAGCGTTCCATGAAGCCGCCCTCAAGATTCGCGGAGGAGCGGGTGGTCGCGCGTCTACGAGTGGATCGAGACGATCAGCGGGATGATCAGGATCGCCACGATGTTCGCGATCTTGATCATCGGGTTGATCGCGGGCCCGGCGGTGTCCTTGTAGGGGTCGCCGACGGTGTCGCCGGTGACCGCCGCGGCGTGGGCCTCAGAGCCCTTCCCGCCGTAGGCGCCGTCCTCGATCAGCTTCTTCGCGTTGTCCCAGGCGCCGCCGCCCGCCGTCATCGCGATCGCCAGGAACAGGCCGGTCACGATCGTGCCGATCAGCAGTCCGCCGAGCATGCGGATGTTGATGATCCCGACGAGGATCGGGATGCCGATCGGGATCAGCGCGGGGGCGAGCATGGACTTGATGGCCGAGCCGGTGACGATGTCGACCGCGCGCGAGTAGTCCGGCCGCTCGGTGTAATCCATGATCCCCGGGTGCTCGCGGAACTGGCGGCGCACCTCCTGCACGACCTCGCCGCCCACGCGCCCGACCGCGGTCATGGCAAGCGACGCGAACAGGAACGGCATCAGCCCGCCGATCAGGAGGCCGGCGATGACCCAGGCGTCGTCGAGCCGGAAGATGGTGTCGTAACCCTCGTCCGCGAGGCCGGTCGTGTACGAGTCGAAGAGGACGAGCGCGGCGAGCGCGGCTGACCCGATTGCGTAGCCCTTCGTGACCGCCTTCGTCGTGTTGCCGACGGCGTCCAGCGGATCGGTGATGGCGCGCACGGATTCGTCCAGGTCGGCCATCTCCGCGAGGCCGCCGGCGTTGTCGGTGACGGGCCCGTACGCGTCGAGCGCGACGATCAGGCCGGTCATCGAGAGCTGCGCCATCACCGCCACGCCGATGCCGTAGAGGCCGGCGAAGTGGTGCGCGACGAGAATCCCTGAGGCGATCACGATCACGGGCAGCGCGGTCGCCTGCATGCCGATCGCGAGCCCCTCGATGATGTTGGTCGCGTGGCCCGTCTGCGACGCGCGCGCGATCGCCTTGACCGGGTTCCAGCGCGTGCCGGTGTAGTACTCGGTGATCGCGACGAGCAGGAACGTCACGACCAGGCCGACGATCGCCGACGCGTAGAGGTCGCCGAACGAGAACTTGCCGCTGTCGAAGGCCGCGGTGACGGGGATGAACCCGAGCGCGGACAGCACGGTGGCGACGAGCACGCTCTTGTAGAGCGCGTTGATGATCGAGCCGCCGCGGCCGACGCGCGCGAACAGCGTGCCGATGATCGAGGCGATGATCGAGATGCCGCCGAGCGCGAGCGGGTAGAGCGCGAGGTCGCCGGCCGGGAAGCGCTCGGAGCCGAGCAGCATCACGGCGACGGCGGTGACTGCATAGGTCTCGAAGAGGTCGGCGGCCATGCCTGCGCAGTCGCCGACGTTGTCGCCGACGTTGTCCGCGATCACGGCAGCGTTGCGCGGGTCGTCCTCGGGGATGCCGGCCTCGATCTTCCCCACGAGGTCGGCGCCGACGTCGGCGGCCTTCGTGAAGATGCCGCCGCCGAGCCGTGCGAAGACCGAGATGAGCGAGCCGCCGAACGCGAGCCCGACGAGGTCGTGCACCGCCTCCGACTGCGACTTGTCGAACACCTCGGTGAGCAGGCCGTAGTAGCCGGCGACGCCCATCAGGCCGAGTCCGACGACCAGCAGGCCCGTGACCGAGCCGGCGCGGAACGCGACGTCGAGCGCCGGCTTCAGCCCCTTCTTCGCCGCCTCCGCGGTACGGATGTTCGCGCGGACTGCGACGTTCATGCCGATGAACCCGGCCGCCGCGGACAGGACCGCGCCGATCAGGAAGCCGAACGCCGTCCCCCAGCCCAGCTTGTTGTAGAAGCCGAGGATGAAGAACGGGACGATCGCGACGACCGCGATGGTGATGTACTGGCGGCGCAGATAGGCGGCCGCGCCCTCCTGGACGGCCCGCGCGATCTCGCGCATCTTGTCTGTGCCCGTGGGCTGCTTCAGGATCCAGACCGTCAGCCCGATGCCGTAGGCGACGGCGGCGAGGCCGCAGAGCAGCGCGAACAGGACTGCGTGGTCGTTGAAGAAGGAAGCAACCATAGGAAGCGCCGGGCTCCCCGGCGCGGCCGGTTTTCTATCAGACTCGCCGACCGACCGCGCCGGTAACGGCCGGGCCTACTTTGGAGCGCCCCGAGAGTGTGTCTTTCTGTTCACCGCGCGATCCTCTCACCGGCGGCGCGGCATGGTGAGCGTAAGGCGCATCGTGCGCGTCGCCTTCGCCGCGGCGTCGCGGACGGTGATCGTCGCCACGACCGCCAGGCGGCGCGTGGTGCGTACGGCCTGGACCGCTCTCGGGCCAATGTGCACGCGCACGCTGACGACGCCGCCCGGTCGCCGGGTGAACGTCGCCTGGCCGATCCGGGTCGTCGACGGCCGTCTTGCGCCGGACAGCGCCCGCGTTGCCGCGACGAGGACGATCGTGCCGCGGCACGACGGCTGCGCCTTGATGCAGCGGACGCCGAAGGTGACCGCCGAGCGGGACACCGCACCGCTCGAGAGCGTGCTGAACGACGGCGGCCTGGGCTTCGGCTTCGGCTTCGGCTTGGGCTTGGGCTTGGTTGTGCTCGGCGGCGCCTCAACGAGGGCGTTCGTCGAGAACGTCTCGTCCTCGCCCGCGGCGACGTCGTCGCCGCGCCGCATGACGAGCCGGTAGTGGTACGTCGTCCCCTCGGCGAGCCCGGTGAGCGTGGCCGACACGGCGCTCTCGACCGCGCCTGCCGCGATCGCCTGCGGCGGCGTCGAGCGCTCCAGGGCGGCCGTGGCCCCGTACTCGAACCAGGCCGATCCCGCGAGGCCGTACGTCCGTGCCGTCCCGGCCAGCGTCGCCGCTGTCGACGTCAGGGCGCTCGCAGCGCCTGTCGCGGCCTCGGGCGGCGGGTACGGCGTCGCGAACGCCTGGTCGGCGCCGTACGCCGTCCCGGTCGCGTTCGCGACGACCAGACGGAAGTGGTAGCCGGTGCCAAAGCGGAGCCCGGACAGCGCTGCCCCGATCGTCCGGCCGATGCCGTCGCCGGGCAGCGCCGTGGCGGGCGTCGCCGAGCCGTAGGCGGTCGTCGGCCCGTACTCGAACCAGGTGCTCGTCGCCTTCGTCCCCGGGTTCGCGACGCCCGCGAGTGCCGCGCCGTCCGGGCTGACACCGCTGGCATCGCCGGTCACAGCCGTGGGCGGCGCGTCGTCGTCGAGGATCGTCGCCGTGCCGACCGCACGCCCGACGGTTGCGAGCTTCGGGCTCGACAGCAGGACGGTGAACTGCTCGTCGGGCTCGTCGAGCGCGTCGCCGACCAGCGGCACGGAGACCGCGTAGGTCAGCCGGTAGGAGAAGTTCTCGTCCGGCGGTGCCATCACCACCGTCCCGCTCGAGGCGGCGAAGTCCGCGGGAGCGGTCGCCGATCCGGGGAAGGTCGCCCAGTCGACCGAGGCGCCGCACACGAGGTTGTCCGGCGTGCACGCCTCCGACGGGTTCGAGAACGTCACCGTGAACGTGGCCACCGGCGAGCCGCCGTCGCCCTCGGCGACCTGGACGTCGTTGATCGACACGACCGGCGCGGTGTCGTCGTCGACGATCGTGCCGATCCCGCTCGCGCGGCCGATCGTGCCGGGCGAGCCGTCCGCCAGCTGGATCTGGCCGCAGAGCTTCTTGTCGGGCTCCTTCGTCTTGTCGCCGGTCGTCGGGACGGTGAACGTGGTCGTGGAATCGCCCGGCTGGACCGAGCGCTGGCCGCCGACCGACTGGAAGTCGACGCCCGCGAACGCGGGCGGGGACGCGCCGCAGGCGGTGCCGGGCACCGCGCTGTAGTTGACGGTCATCGGGACGAGGGCCGCGACCGGCGCGCACGCAGGCTGGCCGCCCCCGCCGGTTCCCGCCGAGCAGAGCCTGACCGTGAAGGTCAGCGTCCCGCCCTCGACGGCGCTCGCGTCGCCGATGACGAACGCGGGCGGCGCGTCGTCGTCGTGGATCGTCGCCGTGCCGGTCGCGTCGAACAGGTCTGCCTTCACCGCGTTCGCAAGCGCCAGCGAGAAGCTCTCGTCGAGCTCGTACACCGAGTCGCCGATCACGGTGACGCTCACCTGCTTCGTGGTCTCCCCTTTCGCGAACGTGAGCGTTCCGCTCGTCGCCGTGAAGTCGTCCGGTGCGACCGCCGTCCCGTTCGCGGTCGTGTAGTCGACCGTGACCGTCCGGCCGCTGGCGGGCGCAAGCGTCACCGTGAAGACGGCCGTCGTCGTCCCGCCCGTCCCTTCGGTGACGGCCGGATCGTCGACTGCGAGCTTCGCCTGCGGGTCGTCGTCGACGATCGTGACCGTCCCGTCCGCCGCGATCGTCGCGTTCACCGGGCTCGACAGGTGGAGCCTGAACGTCTCGTCGTCCTCGTCGACCGCGTCGCCGTTGACCGCGACCATGACGGTCTTCGACGTCTGGCCCGCCGCGAAGGTGACGGTTCCAGACGCGGCCACGTAGTCCGCGCCGGCGGTCGCCGTGCCGTCGGCGGTCGCGTAGGCGACGCTCACCGTCCGGCCGCTTGGAATCAGCAGCCTGACGGTGACGGAGACCTGCACCGAGCCGGCATTCCCCTCGGCGATCGAGGCGTCGTCGGCCCGCACGCCGGGCGGCGGGTCGTTGTCGACGATGGTGCCCGTCGCCTGGCCGTCGGCGATCGACGCGCCCACGGGGGCCGACAGGTTCACCGTGAACGTCTCGTCCGGCTCGTCGAGCGTGTCGCCGACGATCGGCACGACGATCGTGCGAGAGGTCGCGCCGGGCGTGAAGATCAGCGTGCCGCTCGTGGCCGCGTAGTCCTCCGGGTCCGTGGCCGTGCCCTCGGCCGTGGCGTAGGCGACGGTCACCGTCTGCGCGCTCGCGCTCGAGAGCGTGACCGTGAACGTCATGGTTCCGGGCCCGTCGGTCTCCGTCACCGTCGCGTCCGCGATCGACAGCGCCGGCTGGCCGGTGGAGAAGGTGCGGTCGGCAGCCGCCGATGCGCCGGCCGCGCTCGAGGCGACCAGCCGGAAGTGGTACGTCGCCCCGGCGCTGAGCCCGGCGAGCGCCGCCGACACGCTCTGCGGCGCCGTGCCGGAACCCGCGCTCGCGTTCGCCGTCGACGTCCCGTACGAGGCGGTGGTGCCGTACTCGAAGTGGTAGCTGGTCGCCTTTCCGTTCGGGTTCACGGTGCCGTTGAGCGTCGCGCCGGTCTGGGTGACGGACGACGCGGGATCCGTCGTGACCGCGGGCTTGGTGTCGTCGTCGGCGATCGTGACGGTCGAGGTCGCCGCCCCGAGCGAGGCGTTGGCGGCTCCCGAGAGCGACACGGTGAACGTCTCGTCGCCCTCGTCGAGGTCGTCCCCGAGGACTCCGACGGTGAACGTCTCCGACACGTCGCCGGGGGAGAACGTCAGCGTGCCGCTGCCGGCCGTGTAGTCGGAGCCGGCGGTGGCAGTTCCGTTCGCGGTCGCCCAGTGCACGGTCACGGACTGGCTGCTCGCCGCCGAGAGTGTCGCCGTGAACGTCACCGCGTGGGAGCCCGCGTCCCCTTCTGGCACCGTCGCGGCCACTGGAGCGAGGGAGATCGCCGGCTGGCCCGTGGTGAAGGTGCGGTCGGCACCCGCCGATGCGCCGGCCGCGCTCGAGGCGACCAGCCGGAAGTGGTACGTCGCCCCGGCGCTGAGCCCGGTGAGCGCCGCCGACACGCTCTGCGGCGCCGTGCCGGAACCCGCGCTCGCCGTCGCGGTCGACGTCCCGTACGCGGCGGTGGTGCCGTACTCGAAGTGATAAGCGGTCTCCTTGCCGTTCGGGTCGACCGTCCCGTTCAGCGCCGCGCCGGTCTGCGTGACCGAGGTGGCCGGATCGGTCGTCGCGGCGGGCTTCGTGTCGTCGTCGGCAATCGTGATGACCGAGGTCGCCGGCCCGAGGACGGCGCCGACGGGCGCCGAGAGCGACACGGTGAACGTCTCGTCGCCCTCGTCGAGGTCGTCGCCGGCGACCTCCACGGTGACCGTCGCGGACACGTCATCGGGCGCGAACGTGAGCGTGCCGCTGCCCGCGGTGTAGTCGGCGCCCGCGGTCGCCGTCCCGTCGGCGGTCGCCCAGTGCGCGGTCACGGTCTGGCTGCTCGGCGCCGAGAGCGTCGCCGTCAGCGTGACCGTCCGCGAGCCCGTGTCGCCTTCGGCCACCGTGATCGCTCCGGGTGCGAGCGAGACGGTCGGCGCCGCCCCGGTCGTCGTGAAGGTCACGTCCTCCCCGGTGGCCGTGCCGGCGCCGCTCGTCGCGACGACGCGCGCGTGGTACGTGGTGTTGGGGCTGAGCCCCGTGACCGGCGTCGCGACCGGGACGACGGCCGTTCCGGCACCGATCGCCGTCGCCGTGGTCGTCGAACCGTAGGCCGTGGTGGTCCCGTACTGGAAGCGAACGTCGGTCGCGAGGCCGTTCGGGCTCACGCTCGCGTGAAGCGTCGCCCCGCTTTCCGTCACGTCGGTCGCGGCCTCGGTGGCCGCCGTCGGTGCGCAGGCGCCGTAGTGCTCGGCGAGCGTGCTCGTCGAGTCGCCGCCGACCGCCCAGACGTCGACCGCGCTCGCCGCGGCAACGCCCGCGAGCTCACTCGCGCCCGTGCCGTCGGGCGTCGGCGCAACGGTCCACGAGCTGCCGTTCCAGTGGAGCGCGAGCGTCGCGTCCGGCGCGCCGGCGACGCGCCCGACCGCCCAGATGTCGCCGGCAGCGATCGCGGCGACGCCGTCGAGCTCGCCCGACGACAGCGGATGCGTTGCCGCCCATGACGTCCCGTTCCAGCGGAGCACGAGCGGCGCCGAGCCGGCGGGCGTCGTGCTGACGCCGACAGCGGTCAGGTTGGCCGACCCCAGGTCCGCGACCGCCCGCAGCTCGTGATCGCCCACGCCTGCGTCGGGGTTGGCTGTGCTCCACGACGTCCCGTTCCAGCGCGTGACGAGCGGCCGCACACCGAGCGTATCCTGCGTCCGGCCGACCGCGACCACGTCGGAGGCGCCGACGGCCGTGACGCCTTCCAGCCGGTCCTCGCCCTCGCCGCCGCCCGGATGCGCCGGGATCCAGCCGGCGCCGTTCCAGCGCAGCACCAGAGCGGCGTCGCCGCTGCCGAAGTGCGTGTAGCCGACTGCGGTCACGTCATCCGAGGACGCGGCACTGACGGCGAGCAGGCGGTGGTCGCCGACGCCTGCGTCGGGATTGGAGGCCGTCCAGGTCGTCCCGTTCCAGCGCTCGACGAGCGGGACGACGTCGCCGTCGCCCTCCACGGTGAAGCCGACGGCGACGACGTCGTCAGGGCCGATCGCCGCGACACCCGTGAGCCGAGACTTGCCGGCCGCGGCGGCGGCGATGTTGACGCCCGTCCAGACGGTGCCGTCCCAGTGCGCGACGAGCGGCAGCTCGTCCCCGCTCCCGTCGACCGAGTAGCCGACGGCCCAGGCGCGAGCCGGCGACAGCGAGCTCACGGCGACGAGCCGGTTCGTCCCGGTCGTCGGGTTCGGGCTCTCGACCGTGCTCCAGGCGGGCGCGCAGGGCGTCGCCGCCTTTCCGCGCAGCGGCGCCACGGAGAACGCGAGCAGGAGCGAGAGCGCCGCAAGCGCGGCGTATCGCGCCCAACGCCAGCCCGAAGGAACACGGCCGGTCGTGACCCATCCACCCCCTGTGATCCCCTAGAACCCGCCCGGGAGTCTCGCACCGCCGCGCCGAAGGCGCAACGGTGCCGCCGGATCAGACGCGCGCGCCGCGGAGAGCGGTCGAGCAGACGTCGGGAGGCTGCGCGCCGATCTTCGGGATCACGGCGAACAGCAGCTCGCGCAGGCGCTCGTTGTTCTCCGTGAACACCTTCAGCACCGCCTCGTGTGTCACGGGCTCGGCGCCCTCGACCCCGACGTCGTGGTCGGTGACCATCGAGATGTTGGCGTAGCAGAGCTCCAGCTCGCGGGCGAGATAGCCCTCCGGGTACGCGGTCATGTTGATCACGGCCGGGTATTTCCCACTCTCCGTGATCATATGGAAGTACCGCGATTCGGCGCGCGTTGAGAAGCGCGGCCCCTGGATCGTGACGACCGTGCCGGTCTCTCGCGCGGGTATAGAGAGGTCGCGGGCCGTCTCGACGAGCAGGCGCCGGAGGTCGGGGCAGTAGGGGTCGGCGGCGGAGACGTGCGTCGTCTCCGGGCCGTCGTAGAAGGTGTCGGAGCGGCCCGTGGTTGCGTTAATGAACTGGTCGCAGACGACGAACTCCCCGAGGGCCAGCTCGGCGGAGAGCGCGCCCGATGCGCAGGGGCCGATGATCCGGCGTACGCCCAGCTCACGCATCGCCCAGACGTTCGCGCGGTACGGGATGCGGTGCGGCGGCAGCTCGTGGTCGCGGCCGTGGCGAGGGAGGAAGGCCACGCGTTTGCCCTCGATCTCCCCTACGAACAACGGTGCCGAGGGCTTGCCGTACGGCGTCTCGATCTCGACCTGCTCGACGTCTTCCAGGAACGAGTAGAAGCCAGAGCCGCCGAAGACGCCGATCTCCGCTTGTTCAGCCACGCGCGCACGCTACCCGCGCGCCCTCGCAGACCTACCCGGTCGAGAAGTAGTGGATGCCGGGAGGACTCGCCTCCCAGTACGGGGGGTAGTAGTGCCACGGCGTGAAGTACGGGACGCCGCTCTGGATGATCCCGGCAACCTCAGCGAAGAACGCATGGGCGTCGTCACGGATCTCCTCGTACCGCCGCTGGATGCCATGCAGCCCGACTAGCAGCGCGAGGTTGTACACCGTGTACCCGATGGCGCGCAACGACTCGGCGCCGTGGAGCGAGGAGTTCCGCCACCGATAGACCTGCTCGTACGCATCCATGCCCGTCGCCTGGAGGATCGACGCTCGGATCGACTCAAGCGCGGCGCGCTCGTCGGCGTCAGCGACCTCGCTGTGTAGGAGCCACAGGAGATCCTGCAAGCTGTTGATGCGGTTCGGCCTCTGCACCGGGTCGTACGGCCGGTTGTTCGCCTGGAACGGCGCAACGACTCTGCCGTTGAGATCTACGTAGGCGCTGCAGCGCATCTTCGTTAGCCCTTCAAGGAGCGGGAAGGCGAGGTACGCGAGGATCGAGGTCTTGTTGCTGAGCATCTCGCGTGAGTTCGGGTCGCCCTCAAGCTTGCGCTGCATCATCTCCTTCCACGCCTCCTTGCCCGGCGCGTTCGGCGGGCGCGACTCGGCTAGCGCGGTTCGGGCAGCAATACGCAGGAGGAAGCCCGGGCCGCTGTTCAGGTCATCGATCTCGATGTAACGGCGCGGGGAATCGGAGTTCGGGACGCCGACGAGCACCTCCGTCGTCCACGACCAGAGCCACAGCTCGTTCCCGAAGACCGCCGTGAAGCCCTCGGGGCCGAGCAGCGTTGGTTGAAGCTCGACCATCGCGGCGCGCAGCTCGTCGAACGAGAGGGTCGGCTCGCTCCACGGCTTGTGGCTTGGAGGCTGAACGGCTCGATTCTGCGCCACACAGTTACGGTAGCCCGGCGGTCAGATGCGCCGAACTCCGATTCCGTCCCATCGCTTGTAGTTCTGTGAAGTGTCCCGAGCAGTGTCTGGCGCGGCCGTCGCCGAGATGTTCGTCCCCCGCGCTCCGGCTTTCCAGCGCCGCCACTATCCTCGCCACCGTCCGAGCGTAGGGCGGTGACCCGCCCGGGGTGCCGTCCTACGCTCGACGACGGAGTGCTCTTGATCGATCCTCCGAGCGGCCTGGGCTGGCTGCTCCGCAGGTTGCGCCCGTTCAGGGTGGGCGGGCCTCCATGCGTGGCCCGCCCCGCCCGTTTCCGAAGTCGTTAGCCAGCCAGATTGATGTCTACAGTGTTCGCGCCGTCGGCGCGCGTGATCGTGATGGTCGCGTGTTGCGAGTCGGCAGGGAACTCAGCGAAAGCGACGTTGTTTGCCAGCGTCACCGGCACGTTTGCGCCGTCCACGTCGAGTCCGACGCTAGCGACATCGTCGGACGCGATTCCAACCAGGGTGCTGGGTAGCTTCGGCGTCCCGCCCCCGATTGACCACTGCAATCCCGGTGTGCCGTCCGAAGCACTCTGGGCGCAAAAACCGGTTTGGCCCGTCAGGACGACGCAGGGCGAGCCGCTCTTGCTCTTGAACGCATACACGTCTGCGCCCGCCTCGCCGAGATCGTGTCGAAGCAGTCGCGCCGTGGTCGCTGCGCGCTCCGTGGAGACGCCAACGGTTCCGGCGAGCAGTCCGAGATCGGCCCGAACGCCCGGCGAAACGGAGTTAACAGCTGGAACCTGGTTCATTGCCGAAACACCGGCCGAGACGCCCGGCGGGAAACCCTTCTGGGCTTCACCGCGGCTCGCAACTGCAAGCACGGCGAGGGAGGCCCCAAGAACGCTCGCCCCCAGCAGTATCCACTTAATTCGGTTGACTGGAAGTCGCACGCTGCCTCCTTAGTTTTGGACGTAACAGCGGATGATGTGAACCTTATAGCCGTTCCCGGAGTTCGCTTTGCACTCCCCCGCTCCGTAATAGACATCCCGGTAGTCAGTAAGCGTCCCGGTGTTTGACCACTGGTACGACGTCAACCCATCGCCAGCACTGTTGATGTAGCGAGTCCCCATTTGCGGGAGCCCGCCCCACGGATGAGAAAAAGTGACCTGCTGTCCCGCCAGGTTGTAGTTGTAGCCGGAACTGTCCATCGAGCCCGCAGTCCAGTCTGCGTTCGTCACATACGGGTCGTCCCAAGCCCCCGCAGAGGCTGAGAGAGCTGCCGCAAAGACTAGGAGAGCCAAAACGGTCGTTGCCACACGCCGACTGCGCACCCCGAACCTCCCTTGTTGAACCTGCGGATGACTAGAGACTGTGGGGGCTTGCCCGCTGCATGTTGCGGCCAAACCCAGTAGGCGGTCGGAGCAGGGCGGAGGCGCGGATCGCTCAGTCAATCGCGAGCTGACATGCAGCGGCCAGGTACTCCTTGCGCGCCCGGGCGAACGACCATGCCGCACCGAAGTCGGCGCCGAGCGGGCGTAGCCCCTTGACCACCTCGTGCGCGTGAGGAAGCCAGGCATCCACCTCGCTCTTCAGCGCCCTGCGGTCGAGGCCAGGGCGTCGAGCGTGGCGAGTACGTCTCGCGCTCGGCCTTCGAACAGGTTTCTGGCCGCGACGCCTCCGGTCGTGTGTACGGCATGGATGAGGCGGTCGATGGCGAGCATCTTGTCCGGGTAGGTGGAGAGCCGCGGGTAGCGCTCTAGGTAGTCGGCGAAGGCCTGGCGAGCACCCGCACCGTTCAGGTCGCGGTGTTCAAAGGTGGCGTGGTACTCACCAGCCGTGATCGACCAGCTGCACTTCGGACAAGGCGATGTCCGCTCGGGCGGTTCGCCGATCCACGGGACGTCGAAGGTGGTTCCGCACTCGGGGCAGCAGATCTTGCTGTCGGTGACGAGGAGGACGTCCTGGCATCGTGAGAAGAGCCGCCACCCGACGTCGTCCACCAGGTCGTCGTCGCGTCGTCGCTCTGCATCCGCGCAGTAGAGGCGCACGATCAGCGCGACCGGCAACTTCGGTGCCCATCTGACACGCCTGGTCACGTGACCGACTCTAGAGCGCGCCGCTCCCCGGCGATCAGACCAGGCCCAGTTCGCGGGCGGCAGCCAGGTACTCCTTCCGCGCCCTACCGAACGTCCACGCTGCGGTGAAGTCGGCGGCCAACGGGCGCAGCCCCTTGACCACCTCGTGCGCATGCGGGAGCCAGGCGTCGACCTCGCTCTTCAACGCCCGGCGGTCGAGGCGGTGTACCTCGTCCGGGACGGGTAGCTCCAGCCCGAAGCGGTCAGCCAGCGCCACGAGCACGCGCTCCTCGGCGCGTCGGTACGGCTCCATCATCGACAGCCGCTTCAGTGGCGAGGGCGCGTCCCCGAGCAGGATCTCCGGGGCGTCATGCATCAGCGCCCAGCGGGCCGCCTGGGTCGTCTCCGGCCCGTCGTAGAACGTGTCGGCGCGGCCGCTCGTGCGATCGATGAACTGGTCGCAGACGACGAACTCGCCCAGCTGGAGGTCCGCCTTCAGCGCGCCCGAGGCGTTCGGGCCGATGATCCGTCGCACGCCCAGCTCGCGCATCGCCCAGACGTTCGCGCGGTACGGGATGCGGTGCGGCGGCAGCTCGTGGTCGCGGCCGTGGCGCGGCAGGAACGCGACGCGCTTGCTGCCGATCTCGCCGATGAACAGGTTCGCGGAGGGCTTGCCGTAGGGCGTGTCGACCTCCACCTCCTCGACGTCCTCGAGGAACGAGTAGAAGCCCGAGCCGCCGAAGACGCCGATCTCGGCCTGGCTCACCGGTTACCGCCTGCCCGCACGGGAGACTTCTACCCGCTCGAACCGGTGAGGCGGGGCAGCAGAAAGCCGCCGCCCCGCCCCTCGACGTTCAGCGGCCCCGTCTCGGGACCCAGAGGTTCGTCTGGTTCGTGGGCCACGGCGGCTCCGAGCACCCGCACCCACAGTCGTGCTGCTTGCAGCTGGTGGTGTCGCGTGCGCGGACGCCGTCGACGTCGAACCCATCCGCGTGCTCGTCTGCCGTGAAGAGCGACGGATCGCTCACGTCGACCAGCTTCACGTAGTGGGCGACGTCGATCCCGGCCGGCATCGAGACCGACCCGTCCTTCCCGATCTGCCCGGCGAACGCGAAGCTGGAGCCGTTGGCGCTCACGTAGACCTTGACGACCTCGGGCGGGTACGGCTCCCGCGTGATCTCGACCACGTCGATGTCGAAGTCGTAGCCCTGCCCGTTGCAGATCGGGTTGTCGAAGCCGAGCGTGATCGTGCCGCCGAACCCGAGGCTGAAGAACGTGCCGTCGGGAATGGGGTCGTCGTTTCCCGGCGGCGACTCGGCCGCGCCGACGGCGTTCTGCGGGTCGCTGCGCCCCGGCAGGAAGCCGAGCGGGCCCGCCGTGCCCTGTTGGGCGCTGACGACGAAGTCGGCCCACGGGCCGGCGCCGTCGGGCGCCGCTGCATGGGCAACGCCGGCGAGCGCAAGCGCGAGCACGGCTGCGACCGGAAACAGCGGGAGCTGCTTCATGTACATCCCCCTTCTGCGCGGACCCACAGCACCGCGCCCGCGCGGGTCGACTGGAACCGCCAGGGAGGGTACGAGACGGCGCAAGCGGCCGCCGGGTCAGGTCGGCTTCATCACGAGGAGCTGCGGTTTCCCGTTGGAGCCGCTCTGGAGCGGGAAGTACACGTAGTGGGTCCTCGGGTCGACGGCGACCGTGTGCGCCGCATCGGCGAGGTGCGCCTGGCCGAGCTTGCGCAGCGCGCGCCGCTGCTCGCGGAAGACCGAGACGTCGCCGCTCTCCGCAGAGACGTACAGCCGACGCAGGCCAGGGTCGAAGGCGAGCACGTCGGGCCCGTCGCCGACGTCCGCGATGCCGGTCGCCTTCATCCGGCGCAGGTCGACCGTGACGAGCTTCGCGTTGCCCTCGCACGCGACGAACGCGAGCCGGCGCGGCGAGTCGACGAGCACACCGTGACTGCCGTCGCAGCCGGAGAGCTTGACGCGGCGGACGATTTCGTTGAACCCCGGGTTGATGACCGCGAGCTCGTTGCGGGTCTGGACCCCGACGAGCATCCGGTTCGACCCCGGGTCGTACTGGACGTTGCCCGCGTCTCCGCCCAGCGCGATCTCCGTGATCCTGTGCCCGCGGGCGTCGAGCACCGTCTCGATGCCGCCGCTCTCGTCGGAGACGAACACGTGCTTCTTGACGGGGTCGTAGGCGAGGCCGTCCGGGTACTGGCCCGCGTCGGCCTTCGCCGTGACGTTGAGCGTCTTCGCGTCGATGGTGTAGACCTGTCGCGCGTCGGTCGCCGAGGCGTAGACGCGGCCCCCCGCCGCGATCACGCCGTGCACGCCCGGCGCCGGGATCCGTTTGATCACCTTCCGCGAGCGCGTGTTCAAGACGAGGAGCTCGCCGTCGTCCATGTGCGCGATGTAGAGCCGGTGCCGCGCCGGGTCGTAGCTCTGGTAGTCGAAGCGCACGCTGCGGCCCGGAAGGGGGACGCGGGCCACCTCCTTCAGCGGGAGCCGGCTCGAGGCTTGCGCGGCGGCGGCGGCTGAGGCGAGCAGCACCACGGCGCCAATCAGAAGGCGCATCCCGCCCTAGTACCCGAAGGCGGCGACCGTGACACGCGCCTTGGGCTTGCCCGGCACCCGCCCGCTGATCTGGATCTGGCACTGCGTGGCGCCGTCCATGACCGTGAGGTACTTCGTGATCCGCCTCGTGCCGGCCAGCGTGCCGCTGTGATCCTCGGTCGGGCCGTCGTCGCTGTCGACCTCGCAGTAGGTGTACCACGTGCCCCGAATGGGCCGCTTGGACGACGACACCGCGACGACGGCCATCGCGCGCGGGCCGACGAGCGGGCGCGCGACGCTGATGAGCGCTGCCGGCTTCGACGTAGCCGCTCCGAGCTGGCGCCACGGGCCCGGCTGCGTGGGCGGCGGTACTACGGGACGCGCGGCGGCGACGGCGGCGACGGAGGCAACGGCCAGCGAGAGAAGTCCGCAGAGAGCAGCGCGCCGCATGAGGCGCGGGATGGTAGCGCCGATATTCCCGAGGGGCCGCTAATCCTCAGCGCCGGCGGACTGCTGTGCGGCGTCGGCAGCGCCCGCGTAGGCGAGCTGCAGGTTCGTGACGAGCTGCTGCAGGTCGCGGCTCACCTCCGGCGGCGCCACGCCGTCGAGCACAGGGACGAGCGCGCGAATCGCGTCGATCGCGACGCGCGCCTCCGTGAGGTCGCGCAGCTCAGGGTCGAGCTTCGCCCAGGCAACCTGGGCGAGGGTCGGGATCAGCGAGAGGATGACGTCGGAGGCCTTCAGGCGGCGGAGCTGCTCGGCGAGCTCCTCGGCGGACGGCATCTCCGGCTCGGCGGCCGCGGGCGGCTCCGGCGGCGGCTCGGGCGGGTCGGCGCTCCCGCCCGGCGGCACCCAGATCCCCGAGTCGCGGTCACCCACGAACCGGCTCCTCCTGGCGGACGAGCAGCTCGCCGTAGATCTCGCGCAGGCTCGCGCGCTCCTCGAAGCGGGCGATCTGGCGCTCGGCAGAGTTGGCGACCGGCACGGTGAGGTACGGGGCGGCGCCGAGCTCCTCCGCGACGGGCATGACCCATTCGATCAGCTCCTCGATCGCGGCGCGCGCCGGGCGCACCTCGTGCGTGCCGAGGTTGATCAGCTCGCCGGTGAGCCCGTAGCGGATCGCGCGCCACATGTTCTCCTCGATCAGCCGCGGCGGCGGGTCCGGCAGCGGCTCGCCCTCGTCGAGTGCACGCGCGACGCGAGCCGTGAGCGCATAGATGAGCGCGGCGAGCGAGCGCGCGTCCGCCAGATCGGGCTGCGCGTCGCAGATGCGCATCTCCACGGTCGGGAACGCGAGGTGCGAGCGCACGCTCCACCAGAGCTGCGTGTGCTCGGTGATCGAGCCCGTCTCGTACAGCAGGCGCACGTAGTCCTCGAACTCGCGCCAGCTTCCGAGCGGGTCGGGGACGCCGCAGCGCGGGAACATGCGCGTGAAGATCTGCGTGCGGGCCGAGTGCAGGCCGGTGTTGGCGTTCTCGACGAACGGCGAGCTGGCCGAGAGCGCGAGCAGGTCGGGCATGAACGGCCGCAGCCCGCTCGTCACGCGGACGGCCCGGTCGGCACCGCGGATGCCGACGTGGACGTGCAGCCCGAACGAGTTGTTGCGCCAGACGACGTACCGGAGGATCTCGTCGTTTCGCCGGTAGTGCGGCGTGTCGATGATCCGCTGGTCCTGCCACCGGCTCCAGGGATGCGTACCGGCCGCGGCGAGCTCGACGCCCTCCGCGGCCGCCAGCTCGAGCAGCTGGGTGCGGCGCTCGCCCATCAGCGCGGCCGCCTCCAGGAAGTGCTCGGCCTTGCCCGTGCGCACCTCGACCTCCGACGCGATCAGCTCGCCGACGAGGTGGTCCTCCAGCGGCGTCCCGCGCGACATCGCCTGAAGCGCCTCGAAGCGATCGGTCAGCTCGAGCGTCTCCGGGTCGAGGATCGCGAACTCCTCCTCCACGGCGAGCGTGAAGTCGTCGGCGTTCTCGTACTGCTCGAACGAACTGCGCAGCAGGTCGTCGTACGGCAGGCGTTGCTCGTCTCCCACCCCGAAAGCCTAGATCGGGGCAGGCCACACCCGGTGCCGCACCGCGATCCGGGACATGGCCGGTGCCAGGCACGAGACGTGGCCGTTCGGGCCACGCCGCGGCGCGAGCCCTCCGGTGCCAGGCACCGAAGGTGAGTCATCTGGTGCCAGGCACGGGCTGTGGCCGTTGCGGCCAGGCTCAGGCGAACGGCTCGAGCAGCCGGCGGGCGACACTCTCCCAGCTCCACCGCTCGACCACGGTGCGCCGCGCCGCGTCGCCGAGCGCGCGGCGCTCCGCGGGCGGCAGCGCGAGCAGCTCGCGGAGCCTCGCGGCCAGGTCGCGCGCATCGCCGGTGCGGAAGCTCGCGAGGTGAGCGCGCTCCGGCCCGTACGACTCCTCCAGCCCGGCCGCGATCTCGGCCAGGCCCGAATGGCGCGCCACCACGGGCGGGCACCCCGTGGCGGCAGCCTCGGCGGCGACCATGCCGAACGCCTCCGGGAAGATCGACGGGACGACGGCCACGTCGCAGAGCGGCAGCAAGTGGACGAGGTGCCGGTGCTCCAGCGCGCCGGTGAAGAGCGTCCCGGGCGGCGCCTGCGCCTCGAGCTCCTCTCGGGACTCGCCGAAGCCGACGATCACGGCGCGCGCGCCCACGCCGCGCACCGCGTCGAGGAGCAGGCTCACGCCCTTGGTCGGCATGAGCTTCCCGAAGTAGACGACCGTCGGCTCCTCCGATGCGAAGAACTCCATCAGCCGTTCCGAGTTGCCCTCGTCCGGCATCCGCTCGGCGGCATTGCCCGGGTTCGGCGGGTCGCGCCGTGCCTCCGCGAGGAGACGGGCCAGCGCCTGGTCGCGCGGCTCCGGCCGGAACTCCTCGATGTCGACGCCGGGCGGCACCTCATGGACGTGCTCGACGTGGCCGACGACCTCCTCGAGCACGCGGCGGATGTGGTCGGAGCCCACGAAGACGGCCCGCGCCGGAGCGAGCGCTTCCCGCGCCCGCTCGGCGAGGAACGGTCGCCCGCGGATCGAGAACTCGAGCTCGGAGCCGTGCGCCTTCACCGCGAACGGCGCGCCGGCCGCCGCGGCCACGGCCCCGCCGGGCAGGACGTGGTTCGCGAAGACGAGGTCGGCGGGCAGCTCGGCGCGGATCGCAGCGGCGTTCGCCTCGACGTACGCGGCCCACTGGTCGTCCGTGAGCTCCTGCAGGTAGCGCGCCTCGAGCCCCTCGTACCGGTCGAGCACGAACGTGGGCAACAGGCCGCCGATGTCGGGCCGGACGACGCGCGCGCCGCCCAGGTCGAAGCGCTCCGGATGCGGGTCCTGGGAGAGCACCACGACCTCGTGGCCGTCGGCGCTCCACGCTCGCGCGAGCGCGCGCGTGTAGATGTTCGAGCCGGTCCCGGCGAGCAGGTAGCCGTGCCAGAGAACGATGCGCACGCGCCGATGATCGGCGTTCCTCCGGACGAGTGACGAGCCTGCCGCTCTCCGAGCCGATACCGAAACGGCTTCCCTGCGGCCCCGATCTGGAGGATTCATGAAGACCCTGAAGCTCGTCACCCTGCTCGCAACCCTGCTGCTCGCGCTCGCCGGCCTCGCGTACGGCGCCACCCCGGCCGGCCACGGCGCCGCGACCGCTGCGCCCGCCGTCACCGGCAGCGGCGACACCTGCAACTTCGGCGACGACGCGACAGGCGACGACCCGGGGCTCGACGACCCCTCCGTGGACGATCCGGGCGCTCCGGATGATCCGGGGGCCGACGATCTCGGCGACGACGAGGACGGCGACGACACCGGCGACGATCCGGGCCTCGACGGCTCGGACGACTCGAGCGCTGACGACGGCAGCCCGGCGGACGACGGCGAGGTGGTCGGGGAGCAGGTCGAATGCGGTGACAGCGACGACCAGCTCGAGTTCGGCGAAGGCCCCGACGAGGCGAATCTCGGCGGCGGTGCCGATGAGGCCGACTTCGGCGCCGGCGACGACGAGGGCCACGGCGGCGACGGCGACGACGTGCTCCACGGCGGCCCCGGCGACGATGCGCTCGCGGGCGACGCCGGCAACGACAAGGTCTTCGGCGAACCGGGCGACGACGAGTTGTCCGGCGGCGTCGGCAACGACGTGGTGAACGGCGCGGGCGGCAACGACGACGAGACCGGCGGCGCGGGCACCGACACGCTCACCGGCGGGCCCGGCAACGACACGCTCACCGGCGGCGCCGGTAGTGACACGCTGACCGGCGGCGCAGGCACCGACACGCTCACCGGCGGGCCCGGCAACGACATGCTGAACGCCAAGGACGGCAAGCGCGACCGCGTCCTCTGCGGGCCGGGCAAGGACACCGCCAGGGTCGACAAGAAGGACGTCGTCACGGGCTGCGAGAACGTCCGCCGCTAGCAGCGGGGCGGCGAGCGCCGCGACCGTTACGTCAGGTGGAAGTAGAGCGCGTAGAGCAGGTCGACGGCCGGGTTGGACGTGTGGACTGCGACGTCCTGCGGCACGTCGAGCAGCGCTTCCGAGTAGTTGAAGACGATCTTCACGCCGGCGGCCACCAGGTCATCCGCGACCCGTTGAGCCGAGGCGGCGGGGACGGCGATCACGCCGACGACGATGTTGCGCTCGCCGACGAGCTCGCGCAGCCGGTCGGCATCGACGATCTCCGCCTCGCCGAGCCGGCGCCCGACCTTCTCGGGATCGTTGTCGAAGATCGCGGCGATGTGGATGCCGTGCTCGGCGAAGATCGGCGAGCTCGCGATCGCCTGGCCGAGGCGGCCCGCGCCGATCAGCGCGATGTTGTGCTGTCCCTGCGTCCGCAGGATCTTGCGGATCTCGCCGAGCAGCGAATCGATGTTGTAGCCGACCCCGCGCTTGCCGAACTTGCCGAACGCGGACAGGTCGCGGCGGATCTGAGTCGCGTTGATGTTCGTGTAGTCGGCGATCTCCTGGCTGGAGATGCGGTCCTTGCCCATCTTCCGCGCCTGGGTCAGGACCTGCAGGTACCGGCTGAGCCTGGCGGCGACACCGACGTTGAGGCGATCGCCACCTTCGACCTCGGAGAGACTTTGTAACACGGCACAAGGGTTCTAGCAGACGGCACGGGCATGCCGTCGGCGCGGTCACAAACCCGCGTTCTAGCGCGGAGTTTGTGCGTCGAGCGCGCGACGGAACGCGTCCGGCGGGACGAACCACGAGAACCGCGGCCCGCCCTCGATCTGCACGACCGGCAGGAGCTCACGGTACGCCGACTCGAGCTCGTCGTCGCCCGTGATGTCGATCTCGTCGAGCTCGAACGGATGCTCCGCGCCGACGGCGGCGAGGACGTCGCGGGCGTCGTCGCAGAGGTGGCAGCCGGGCGAGTGGTAGAGCGTGACGCGCCGCATGCCTGATTGATAACGCGGCGGGCGGGGTACGTCGCGCCCCATGGCACGCAATGTCCTGGTGGTGACGACGGTCGCGCCCGACGGCGACGGCCTGCGCAAGCGGCTCGGCGACGCGATCGACCCGGCCGCGGAGGTTCGTGTCGTCGCCCCGGCGGCGCGCATCCGCAAGCTCGACTGGCTCACGAACGCCGAGGACGACGCGCGCGCACAGGCTGCCGAGGCCGCCGACCGCACCGCCTCCGCGATCCCGGGCCAGGTTACCGTCGACCGCACGGGCCAGGACACCGAGGCGGCCCAGGCGATCGACGATGCGCTCCGCAACTTCGCCGCCGACGAGATCGTGGTCGTGACCGCGCCCGGCGACCAGGCGACATGGCTCGAGGACGACGCCGTGCGCGCAAGCGTGGAGCGCAGCGGCGTCCCCGTCCGCCGCATCGAGCTTCCGCAGCAGCGCTGACGCCGGGACGCCTCCGCGGGCGTCACGCTGTCACACATCCGCCACATCCGGGCACAGAGCCGTGCGCTTTTCAGGCGTAGGCTGAAGCCGAGCAGGGGGCGGGTCGGGACCCGAACTACTCGGGCGCGCGCGTGAATGAACAACGAGCCGAGCGGCTCGCGCTACGGGTAGAGGCCTCTCGTGAGCGTCGCCTGGGCGACGCGCTGCACGGCGAGCCCGTACGCCGACACGCGCATGCTTGCGCTGCGCGACTCCATCGTCTGCCAGGTCTCGTTGAACGCGCGGGTCATGATGTCGTTCAGGCGGGCGTTGACCTCGTTCTCCTTCCAGAAGTACTCCTGGAGGCCCTGCACCCACTCGAAATACGAGACGACGACGCCACCCGCGTTCGCGAGCACGTCGGGCAGGACGAGGATGCCGCGCTCCTCCAGGATGTCGTCCGCCGCGGGCGTAGTCGGCCCGTTTGCGCCCTCGCAGATGATCTTCGCGCGGATCTTGTCGGCGTTGTCAGGCGTGATGACCTGCTCGAGCGCGCACGGTGCGAGCACGTCGCAGTCGACCAGCAGCACGTCCTCGTTCGCGATCGGCTCCGTGCCGCGCAGCCCGGTCACGCTGCCCGTCTCCTGCTTGTGCGCGAGCACCGCCGAGACCTCGAGGCCGGACGAGTTGAACACTCCGCCGGTCGAATCGGAGATCGCGACGACCCTGGCGCCCTCCTCCTCGAGGAACTGGGCGAGGAAGCTGCCGACGTTGCCGAAGCCCTGGATCGCGACCGTCGTGCCGGCGATCGACCTGTCCTGTTTGCGGAGCGCCTCGCGGATGCAGTAGAGGCAGCCTCGCGACGTGGCCTCGAGCCGCCCGAGCGAGCCGCCCACGTTCAGGGGCTTGCCGGTCACGACACCGAGCACGGAGTGGCCCTTGTTCATCGAGTAGGTGTCGAAGATCCAGGCCATCATCGCCGGATCGGTGCCCACGTCGGGGGCCGGGATGTCCTTCTCCGGACCGATCTCGTTGATGATCTCCGACGTGTAGCGGCGGGTCATCTTCTGCAGCTCGAGCTGCGAAAGCTCCTTCGGATTGCAGGCGACCCCACCCTTCGCGCCGCCGAACGGGATGTTCATCAGCGCGCACTTCCAGGTCATCCACATCGCCAATGACTTGACCTCGTCGAGCGTGACGTCCGGGTGGTAGCGGATCCCGCCCTTCGACGGGCCGCGCGCGATGTTGTGCTGGACGCGATAACCGTCGAATGTCCTGATCGTGCCGTCGTCCATCGAGACGGGAACCGACACGACGACGGCCTTCTTGCACTGGCGCAGGACGTTGATGATGTTCTGGTCGATCCCGAACGTGTCGGCGACCCGTTGGAGCTGCTGCTGCGCAAGCTCGAACGGGTTCTCACGTAGATGGCTTTGCGGGAGCTCGACGGTGGTCACGGCGTGGATCCCTCCTTGGCTGGCCTGAATGCATCCTAATTCCGCGCGGACGAGGAAAAGCTCGCATTCCGATCAGGGAACGCGCTGATCCTTCAGCGCACGCGGAACTGCACGTCTCTGGTCGTGGGCGGGCCGTCACCGGTCGGGTACGCCAGCAACCGCAGTTCGTAGGACCCGGGCTCGAGGCGCTTGCCGGCCGGGCCGCGGCCTGTCAGCCCGAACGCGTAGCGGCCCGGCAGCAGGTGACGGAGGCTGGCAAGCACGCCGAGCGGCTTCTTCGCGCCCGCCCGGCGCAGCTCGAGGTCGAGGCGCGAGACCGCCTGGACCTCGTACACCGAGCCGTCGCGAATCAGGCGTCCGGCCACGAACGAGAGCACCGACGGCCCGGTGTCGGACGGCCGGAAGACGCTCGACGCGAGGTGCACGTCGGCGAGCAGCCTGGCGTCGCGTGTCCACGGTGCGGCGGCCCACGGGACGCGCAGCACGGCGCGTCCGCCGATCTCGGCCACGACGAGACCGGTGAGCGGGTTGTCGCTGCGCCTTTGCGCTGACGCCTGGACGATGACGGTGCCGGCGGCGCCCGGCTTGAGGCGGAATGCGGCAGGGCGAACGTCGAGAGCCACGCCGTCGGGGTCGCCGTCGACAGTGCCGCTCACCCGGAGCCGCACCGTACGCGACGAGATGTTCCGCAACCGGAACGCCTGGGCCTCGCGCCAGGGGCCAGCCGCCGCTCTGTGGAAGGCGAGCGTCGTCGGGTCGGCGGCGAGCTCGGCCGCAGCCGCGGCACCGACATCAAGCGACCCCGCGCCCTGAGCTGTCCGCGGCTGGCCGGCGAGCTGGCGCGCGGAGCCTACGAGCGCGCCGCGCAACTCCGCGGCGTCCAGGTCCGGCCGCGCCTGCGCGAGCAGCGCAACAGCGGCACCGGTGACCGCAGTCGCCGCGCTTGCGCCGCTGATCGTGCCGAAGCGCGCGGTCGAGTCTTCCGTCTGCCCGGGTTGCGGCGCGACGAGCGCGACGCCGGGCGCGACGATGTCGGGCTTCAGCCGCCCGTCGAACGCGAGCCCGCGCGAGGAGAACGGCGCCACCCCGCCGCCCACGGGAGCCGTTCCCGCGGGCGCGATCGAGACGCGGGCGTCCTCGCCTTTGCGCAACCGCTGTGCGAGCGCGAGACCGGCTGCCTCGGGGACGCCGATCACCGGCACATCGGAGTGGTCGCCGAGGTCGAGCGCGCCCGAGGGCAGTCGCCCGCCGTAGACGACGACGGCCCGCGCGCCCGCATTGGCCGCCGCGATCGCAGCACGCTCGGGTGTCGAGCCGCCCGGGACGAGCGCCGCGCGGCCGGCGACCATGCTCAGGCCGCCCGGGTCGAAGAAGTCGGCGAGCTCGAGCGGCTCGCCGGACGGCGTGCCCGCGCGCGGGAGCGCGAGGGCGAGCGCGAGCCGGCTCGGCGCCGAGTCGCCCGCGACCGGGACGGAGCCGTCGAACACCGACTCGAGGCCGGCGCGCAGCGAGACGTCCGCGAGCTGCCCGCCGCCGCGTGACTCGGCCGCGCCGACCGTGAGCGCCGCGGTCGCCGCACCCGGCCCCGCGATGCTCCCGTAGCGCGGGCCGGCGGGCCCGTCGTTCCCGGCCGGCGCGACGACGAGTGTGTCGAGGGAGAGGGCGCCGCGCACTGCGGACGCCTCCGGCCCGTCGCCGAATGCGGCGTACGGCTCCGCCACGCCGACCACAGCCACGCGGGAGGCATCGTGTGCGTCACCGTCGGCGTTCGGGTCGACCGCCCGCTCGAGCCCGGCGATCAGCTGGTCGGTGCGCCCGTAGACGGCCCAGTTGCCGGTCGCGTCGCGCTGCCAGCCGGCCACGCGGATCGGGAAGACGCGAGCACCGGGTGCGAGGCCTGTCGCGTCCGCCGGCCCGTTCGAGCCGACCAGGATGCCCGCCAGCTCCGTCCCGTGCATCTCCACGTCCTGCGGGTCGCCCGGCTGCGGCTCCGCGTCCGCGAGCGGGTCGCCCGCGACAACGTCGTAGCCCGTGCCAACGCGGTCGTGCAGGAACGGGTGGCTCCGGTCGACGCCGGTGTCGAGCAGCGCGATCGTGACGCCGCGGCCGCTCACCCCTGGCAGGCGGATGCCGAGGCGGCCGCCGGGCCGGCCCGACGGCTCCGCCGCCGCCGGATAGGCGGCCCGCACCGGGTAGACGCCGGCCACGCCGGGCGTCTTCTCGACCAGGGCGGCCGCCGGAGCGCTGAGGGGAGCCGAGAAGCCGTTGACGACGCGGGTGTACTGGAACTCGGGACGCACACGGATCCCCTGCGCGGCCAGATTGGCGATCAGCTGGTTCTGTGCGGCGAGGATCGTCGTCGTCCATCTGCGCTCCTGGCTCTCGCTCGCACGGCCGCCGGCGCGCACGACCCGCTGTGCGAGCGACGGCGCCTTCAACATGACGATCACGCGCTCGCCCAGCGCCACCGGGACCGACGCGCCGCCCACGAGGCCGTACCACGAGGTCGCCGGCACCTCGCCCGCGGCCGCCGGCGCCGCCTCCTCGTGCGAGCGGGCGGCGGCGATCAGCGCAGCCAGCAGCGTCGCGGCGAGCGCCACGACGAGGAGCAGTGCGATCTGAGGGCCCGCGCGGTCAGGCCGCGGATGCGTACGCATCCAGCGAAAGGTAGTCGGGCGGGGCCACGGACTTCGTGAACCGGGCCGCGGACGCGATCATCGCCGCGTTGTCGGTGCAGAGCGCCAGGGGGGCGAACGACGCGCCGTCGAGTGCGGCACGAAGCTCCGAGTTGGCCGCGACGCCTCCGACGACCGCGACCGGCATGCCCTCGGCGGCCGCCTGCGTACGCTCGACGAGCGCGCGGACGATCGCGCGCTGGTAGCTCGCCGCCAGGTCGGCGCGGCGCCGGTCGAGCTCGGCGGCGTCGAGTCCGCGGACGGCGTACAGCAGCGAGGTCTTCAGCCCCGAGAACGAGAAGTCGAGGCCCGGCACGCGCGCCACCGGGAACTCGAACGCCTCGGCGTCACCCTCACGCGCAAGCCGGTCGATCGCCGCGCCGCCCGGGTAGCCGAGGCCGAGCAGTCGCGCACCCTTGTCGAACGCCTCGCCGGCAGCGTCGTCGAGCGTCGTGCCGAGCACGGTGAAGCCGCTGTGGTCGCGCACGTCGAGGAGCAGCGTGTGGCCGCCGCTGGCGAGCAGGCAACGCAGCGGCGGCTCGACCGGGTCGGGCCGCAGGTAGAGCGACGCGACGTGGCCGTGCAGGTGGTCGACCGGGATGAGCGGCAGGCCGCGCGCCCACGCGAGCGCCTTCGCCGCGGAGAGGCCGACCAGCAAGGCGCCGATCAGGCCGGGGCCGTTGGTGACGGCGACGGCCTCGACGTCGTCGAGGGTCACGCCGCCCTCGTGGAGCGCCTCGCGGATCACGGGCGCCACGAGCTCCAGGTGCCGCCTCGACGCGATCTCCGGGACCACGCCTCCGAAGCGCGCGTGCAGCTCAGCCTGCGAAGCGACCACGTTCGCGCGGATCTCGCCCTCCCGCGTGACGAGCGCGGCGGCGGTCTCGTCGCAGGAGGTCTCGAGCCCCAGGATCACGCCGTCTCGCTGCGGGGCGCGAAGAGGGACGTGTCCGCGGCCGACGGCGGGTCCTTCCACATCACGAGCGCGTCCTCGCGGTTGTCGGTGTAGTAGCCGCGCCGCACGCCGCGCGAGCGGAAGCCGAGCCTGTCGTAGAGGCGGATCGCCTCGTCGTTCGAGACGCGCACCTCGAGCGTGTAGCCGCGGAGCGGGTCGTCGGCGGTGCGCTCGAAGAGCTCGTCGAAGAGCGCGCGGGCGATGCCGCGGCCGCGGTGGTCGGGGTCGACCGCGATGTTCATCACGTGCCACGCATCGACGTACCGCGAGATGATCAGGTAGCCGATCAGCGCTCCGGTGTCCGTAACCGCCCCGACGCAGATGGACGTCGGCTTCGCCAGCTCGCTGGCGAACATCGACCGCGACCACGGGGTCGCGTACGAGCGGCGCTCGATGCGCTCGATCGCGCCCAGGTCGCTCGACGAGAGGTCGCGAACCTGAGTCACGCGGCCGTCCTCTCCGCATCGGGGACGCGCAGGTAGAGCGGCTCGACCGCCTCAGCCGGGCCGAAATCGCGCGCGAGCTGCGCGTGGAAGCGCGCCCGCGGGACGTGGCGCTCGTCGCCGTCGGGCGGGATCTCGGCGCCATGCTGCTCGAGGAGCGCGCGGTAGCGAACGGCGCCGTCGCCGACGCAGACGCGGCCTTCCACGGACAGGTCGGCCGGGGCGATGACAACCGGGTCGCCGCCGAGCTCGCTAAAGACCTCGCTCCGCTTCGCGTCGATCACGGGCAGCGCGCCGGGCGCGCCCGCGGCCAGGGCGGCAAGCGTCGAGACGCCGGCGGCCGGGATCCCGAGCGCCAGCGAGAGCGCCCGCGCGGTCGCGAGCGCCATGCGGATCCCGGTGAAGCTGCCGGGCCCGACGCCGACCACGAGCGCGTCGAGATCGGCCGGGCGGAGGCCGGCGCCCGTGAGCATCCTCTCGGCATCCTCGAGCACCGAGACCGGACGCGAGACGCGCTCGTCGAGCACCTCGCCGTCGCGTGCGAGCGCGGTGGTCACGACCGAGGTCGCCGTGTCGAACGCCAGCACGATCACGGCTCGAAGCGTTGCAGGAGATCGCCGGGTGCGTCGAGCTCGACGCGACGGTGCGAGGGGTCGACGTGAGCGAGCGAAACGGACGCGCGCACGGGCGGGAGGTCGCGCCCGGCGGCCTCGGGCCACTCCACGAAGCACACGGCGTCCTCGAAGTACGGCTCGAGGTCCCCCCACTCGGCCGCCGACACGCCCGCGAACCGGTAGAGGTCGAGGTGCGAGACGTCCACGTGGCCGTGGTAGCGGTGGCCGATCGTGAAGGTCGGGCTCGTCACGGGCTGGGTCACGCCGAGCTCGCGGCACGCGCCGCGCACGAACGTGGTCTTGCCGGCGCCGAGCTCGCCCGAAACCGTCACCACGTCGCCCGGCGCGAGCAGCCGCGCGAGGCGGCCGGCGATCGCCTCGGTTTCCGCGGGCGACGAGGACAGCAGCTCCACGCCATCAAGGTAGTCGCATGAGGCGTCCTGGCTTGTACACCGTGAAACGCGCATCGCACGAGCTGATGGCGCTGCTGGCCCTGGTGGGCGGCTTCGCGCCGCTGGCCGGCTGCGGCGGCTGCTCGGCGAGCGCGTCGAGCCGGGAGACGGCGGGCGCCCTGTCTACCTGCTCTGGATGCGCTTCGGGAACTCGGTCCCCGACACGAGCAGTCTCGGGCCGGGAATCGAGCTGATTGGCTAGAAGAGGCCGAGCTGGATCGCCGGCTCGGCGGGCTCGCCCAGGAGCGCCACCGCGTCCTCGACTGTCCGCTCGTCGGGCTCTTCGAGGGCGACGGGCGGCGCGCCGAGCAGCGCCGGCAGCCGGGCGAAGTCCGTCTCGAGCACCTTCAGCATGGCCGGCGTGTAGAGCGCAGCGGCCGGATGGTAGAGCGGGAAGAGCAGGACGCTGCGCCCGCCGACGGTGACCTGCTGCTCCTGGCCGTGCACGCGCGTGATGCCGGTCGGCTTGCCCGAGAGCAGCTTGGTGGCGAAGTTGCCGAGCGACGCGACGACGACGGGCTGCACCAGCTCGAGCTGCCGGAACAGGTGCGGCTCGCACGACTCGATCTCGTCCGGGGCAGGGTCGCGGTTGCCGGGCGGGCGGCATTTCAAGACATTCGCGACATAGGTGTCGGCACGCGCGAGGCCAATGCCCTCGAGCAGCCGGTCGAGCAGCTTGCCGGCTTGACCGACGAAGGGGAAGCCCTGCTTGTCCTCGTGGAAGCCGGGCGCCTCGCCGACGAACATGAGGTCGGCGTCCGGGTTGCCGACGCCGAACACGACCTGCGTCCGCGTCTCGGCGAGCCGGCACTTCGAGCAGGCGGCCGTCGCCTCTGTGTACTCCCGGAGTGCCAGCGCGCGGGCCGTCGCGTCCACGGGCGCCGAGTGTACGCAGCCGCACGGACAGCCAGCGAACGTTGTGTCTTCTTCTGCTTCTTCTACCGACGGAGGCGGGTTCCCCGCCGGGAGTCATGCCGCGCGGGAGTCGCGTGTGACCAGGAAGTCAGGAAGTCATCCACTGAAAGTCGTCATGGCCAGCGCGGAGCGCGGTCCGGACTTTCAGTGGCTACAGCCGCACGAGCCGCCGCAGCACCCGCCGCCGGCCGCGGTCTGGCCGAAAGACGGCTGCGACGAGGTGCCGTGGGCCGCGAAAACGGAGAGCTGCCGGAGCACGTCGTTCGCGCCGCAGTTGGGGCACGGCGGCGCGTCGGCGTCCATGCGGACGAGCTCCTCGAAGTGCTCCTCGCATTCCATGCACGCGTACTCGTAGACGGGCACGAGCGAACTCTAGCCCGAGCACGCCGACGGCCGGCCCGGATGACCGGGCCGGCCGTCGGTCGCGGTACGTGGTGGCAATCGGGGAGCTAGACCGGCACCTCAAGGGTGTGCGTGCCGTCGCTGATCATCGACAGCTTCCAGACGCCGGCGGCGAGGTGGCACTTCACCTTCACCTTCGAGCCGGCGGCGAACGCCGACAGGTCGACCGACGCGGGCGCCGCGCAGGTCAGCGTCGAGCTGTCCTCGCGCGTGACCGTGACCGAGTCCGCTCCGCGGGCGAAGGTGCCCGCTGCGTAGCGATCGCCGGTGCCGTCCGCCTTGACCGTGAGCTGGTCGCCGACCTGGACGAGTGCGAACACCAGCACGCCGTCTCGCACCTTGCAGGACATCCAGACCTTCGTCCCAGGCGCGATCGTGGCCGTCAGGTCGATTCCGCTCGTGAGCCCGCACGAGACGGACGCGGCGTCCTTCTGAACCGTTGCCGTCCCGCCCGAGCCGGCGGTCAGCAGGCCGCCGATGCCGAGCTCGTTCGTCGTCGGGTTCCACGACGCGACGTCAGATCGCAGACCGGTCAGCGTCCCGCTCAGGCAAGTCATCTTGACCTTGTCGCCCGTCTTGAAGAGCCCGGCCGGAACAGCCTTGTCGAGCTTGCACGAGACGGTCGAGCCGTCCTCCAACCTGACCGTCAGGGAGCCCGCGGGCCCCTCGGCGAGCGCGCCGGCCGAACTGGTCGGCGCGGGCGGCGTCGGCGGCGTCGTGGTCGCGCCCGGGTCGGTGACCGTCGCCTTCTCCGACTTCATCGCGACCAGCCAGAAGACGCCGTCGCGCTTCTTGCAGTAGATCGTGACCCTGTCGCCTGCGCCGAAGACGGAGATGTTCATCGTCGTCGGCACGGAGCAGCTGACGACGCCGCCGTCGGTGGTCACGCTCACCTTGCTGCCGTCGCGGCTGCCGAGCGTGCCCGTCGCGGAGAGCGTGTCGCCGGTCGGCGGGTTCGGCTTGGTGTCGCCCTTGCCCGCGTCGCCGGTGCCCTTGTTGTCGTCGCCGGTCTTCCCGCTCGCGTCGTCGGGCCGGCCGGTGACGAGCGTGAACGAGTTGTCGTCGTTGACGGTGACGACGAGCACGATCACGTCACCCGGCTGCCACGACGGCAGCGCGGTGCCGAGCTTGAAGTGCACGCGCACGAGGCCGCGGTGCACGACGGCGAGGTCGAAGCCGTCGTTGCCGCCCTTGATGAAGATGCCCTCGATCTTCAGCTGACCGACGTGGCCCGTTTCCTTGACGTCGCCCGCACTGGCCTCGAGGCCGCTCTTGTTGACGTCTGCCGAGACCTTCACCTGTCGCCCGGCTGGAGGCCCGTGCTCTCGGACGCGAACGAGGCTCCGCTCGCGTAGCGGACGGTGAAGACCGTGCCGCCGGCCGAGACGATCAGCCGCTGGTTCGCGTCGTCGTTCCGGACGATCACGGCGCCGAAGCGCACCCGCGCGGCCTTCGCGCCGACACGCACCTTCTGGCCGCGGAACGTGCCGTCCGCGAGCCGGGTGCCGTTCACGTCGACGCGCCGTCCGACCGCAACCGCTCCAAGCTTCGCGACGCGGACCGTCCGCACCGTGGTCCCCGCAGCGACGGCGATCGTGTGGCGCGCCGAATCCTTCGCAACCACGACGCCCGTCAGGCGCGCCGCGGTGGCCACTCCCGGCAGCGCGCTCGCGGCAACGACCGCGACGGCGCCGAGCAGAGTCAATCGCTTCATCGTGTCCCTCCCCAGAGATCCGCAGTAGGTCCGCAGTGGTGGTGGTACGAACCCGGGTATCGGCCGGCGGCTGCGACGCTTGCGGAACTTCCCTCACTCGGGGGCACCCGTTTTCGCGGCGCGCAACACGCCGGTGAGCGCACAAACCGCGATATCCTGCGCGTTGCCCGGTATCCGCTTGGAACTGGAGCCAAGGAGGACATGCTCGAACCCATCTGTGTCGTCGGCGCGGGCCGCGTCGGCCCGGCGATCGCCGCCCGCCTGCGGGAGCGGGGTGCCGCCACGCGCACGCGCGCGGATCGCGGCCTGGACGTCGACGGCGCGGAGCTCGTCCTGCTCTGCGTGCCGGACACGGCGATCGCGGAGGTCGCGCAGAGAATCCCGGCCGGCCCGTGGATCGCGCACGTGAGCGGCGCGACGCCGCTTGTCGCGCTGGAGCCGCACCGCCGCCGCTTCAGCGTCCACCCGCTGCAGACGTTCACGCGGTCGCGGGGGCCCGAGCAGCTGGACGGCGCCTGGGCCGCCGTCACGGCCGAGAGCGACGAGGCCCGCAAGCACGGGCTCGAGCTCGCGCGCACGCTGGGCCTCGAGCCGTTCTTGCTTGCCGATGCGGACCGGCCGCTGTACCACGCCGGCGCCGTCGTGGCCTCGAACTTCCTCGTCACGCTTCACGACGCCGCTGCGGAGCTCGTCCGAGCCGCCGGCGCGCCGCCTGCGGCGCTCGTCCCCCTCATGCGGCGCGTGATCGAGAACGATTTCGAGCTGACCGGGCCGATCCAGCGCGGCGACTGGGAGACCGTCGAGGCGCATCTCGCGGTGATCCGCGACCGCCGCCCCGACCTGGAGCCGCTCTACCGGACGCTCGCCGACGCAACCACGGAGCTCGCGCGATGAAGACCGTGCGGACGATCGCCGAGGTGCGCGACGAGCTGGCGCGCCGCTCCGGCAGCGTCGGGCTCGTGCCGACGATGGGCGCCTTCCACGCCGGCCACCTCTCGCTCTTCAGGGCGGCGCGGGCCGAGAACGACACGGTCGTCGCGAGCCTGTTCGTCAACCCGGCGCAGTTCGAGGCCGAAGAGGATCTCGCCGCCTACCCGCGCGACGAGGCCCGGGACGCGGCCGTCGCGGCCGAGCAGGGGATCGACGTCCTATTCGCCCCATCCGTCGACGAGCTCTACCCGGACGGATTCGACACGTGGGTGATGGTCGAAGGGCTCTCGGAGCGGCTCGAGGGCGCCTTCCGGCCCGGCCACTTCCGCGGTGTCGCGACCGTCTGCCTGAAGCTGTTCAACATCATCAGGCCCGACCGCGCCTACTTCGGCGAGAAGGACGCGCAGCAGGCGGCGCTGGTCAAGCAGCTCGTCCACGACCTGAACCTGCCAGTCGAGATCCGCGTCCTGCCGACCGTCCGCGAGGAGGACGGCCTGGCGCTCTCGTCGCGCAACGTCCGCCTCGGCCCCGAGCACCGTGCGGCCGCCCGCGCCATCCCGCGGGCGCTCACCGCCGGCGCCGAGGCGTACGCGGAGGGCCGCGATGCGGCCGCCACCGCCCAGCGGATCCTGGACGACGAGCCGCTCGTCGTCCCGCAGTACGTCGAGGTCGCGCGCTTCGACGGCCGTCTCGTGCTCGCGGCTGCAGCCCGCGTCGGCGGCATCCGCCTGATCGACAACGTCACCCTCGAGGAGGAGCCTCAATGAGCATCCGTCAGCACTCCCCCGCCCCGGCCGTGCCGGCGCCCGGGAAGATCACCGTCCCCGAGCTCGCCGACATGAAGCGGCGCGGCGACCCGATCGTCATGGTCACCGCCTACGACGCCACCGGCGGGAAGCTCGCCGACGCCGCCGGCGTGGAGCTGATCCTCGTGGGGGACACGGCCGCGATGGTCGTGCTCGGCCACGAGTCGAGCACCGTGCCCGTGACGATGGACGAGATGCTCTTCATGACGCGCGCCGTGACGCGCGGCGCGCGCCGGCCGCTCGTGGTCGGCGACATGCCGTTCGGCTCGTACCAGGTCTCCGACGAGGACGCCGTTCGCAACGCCATCCGCTTCGTCAAGGAAGCGGGCGCGGACGTGATCAAGCTGGAGGGCGCCGGCCCGTCGCTGACGCGTGTGCGCTCGATCGTCGGCGCCGGCATCCCGGTGATGGGCCACATCGGCCTGACACCCCAGTCGGCCACGATGCTCGGTGGGTTCAAGGCGCAGGGAAGGACCGCCGAGGCGGCGCTGCGCCTCTACGAGGACGCACGCGCGCTCGAGGCGGCCGGCTGCTTCGCGATCGTGCTCGAGGCGGTGCCCGCCACGGTCGCCCAGGACGTGACGGCGGCGCTGTCGGTTCCGACGATCGGCATCGGCGCAGGCGCCGGGTGCGACGGCCAGGTGCTCGTGTGGCACGACCTGCTCGGGCTCTACGAGGGGCGCACGCCGCGCTTCGTGAAGCAGTACGCGCAGCTCGGCGAGGAGATCCGCCGGGCGCTCGGGGAGTACGCAGCAGATGTTCGGTCGCGCAGCTTCCCGGCCGAGGAGCACACCTACTCGATGCCCGCGCCGGAGCTGGAGGCGTTCCGCGCGGCGCTCGGCTCGGGCGCCGAGGTGCCGGCTACAGAAACGTGAGGATCACCGCGAACACGACGAACAGGGCGGCCGCGAGCGTGTAGGCCACGACCGCGCGCGGCCAGCTCACCCCGCGGAGCACCCGGATGCCGAGCAGCACGAGCCCCGCCGACCACAGGTAGATCCCGACCTCGAGCACGGAGAGCGCGACGGCAAGCGCTCCATGGTCGGAGCCTCCGTCGCGGAACACGTCGCCGCCGAAGCTCGCAAGCCGCACCGCCCAGACGGCGAGCAGGAGGACGAGCGGCGCCGCCGCGAACCCGACGAGGTGCCGGGCCGAGCGGAAGCTCCCCGGCTCGCCCACGCCGGACACGCCGGCGAAGACCGCCGCCCCCGCGATCCAGTACCCGAACAGGCCCTGCACGCCGCCGGCGGCGACGACCCAGACCGCCACGAGCAGGCCGTCGAAGTCGCTGTCGTCCAGGAGGGCCGCGTAGCGCGCAGCCGCCAGCGCGACCGCGACGCCGGCGAGGAAGACGATCGCCGTGATCGGCTCCTGGCGCGCGGACGCCGCCTCGTCCGAGTCGTCGCGGAGCGCCGCGAAGACCGCCCGCGGCGCCTGCAGGACGAGCAGCGCCCGTAGCCACCACTCGCGCTCGCGCGCCTCAGTTTCCTCAGTAGTTTCCATCAACTTCAGCGAGCTTACTTCTGGAAATACCCGAAAGAGTGATCACTCCCTCGCGGCTCGGAGGCGATACCCCATTTGCGGGTGACAGCGGTCACCCAGTGCGCCTCTACCACGTTCGGCGCCATACCGGAACTGAAAGGAATGGGAATGGGCGAAAACAAGCGGAAGCTGCTGCTCACGCTCCTCGTGGTCGGCGTCATGGGCAGCCTGGCGGCGTTCGGCACCTACTCGGCCTTCGTGGCAACGACGACGAACAGCGGCAACAGCTTCGCGGCGGGCACGGTCAAGATCGAGGACGCGGGCGGCCAGACGACGGCGCTCTTCGACAACGTGATCGACCAGGGCCCGGGCACGATCACGCAGCGCTGCATCCGGGTTCTGTACTCCGGCTCGCTGGCCTCGACGGTGCACATGTACATCGCCTCGGTCACGAATGGCGACAAGTTCAACGCCACGGTCGAGCGCGGCTCCGGCCTCACCGATCCGACCGTGCGCACGTGCGCCGGATTCACGTCCAGCTCGTCGGCGTTCGGGCCCGCCGGCCTTGACACCTTGCCGAGCACGTACAGCGGCGGTGTCGCCGGCAAGGCGTCGGACGCGGCGTGGGCGCTGAACGACACGGTCGATTACCGCATCACGCTGAGCCCGATCGACGACGCCACGCCGAACGCGCACGTCAGCGCGGTCTCGACGGGCACGTTCTCGATCACGTGGGAGGCCCACAGCAACTAGCTCCGGCTGATCGATCGAAGCGCGCGAAGCGGGGCCGGCCGGCCCCGCTTCCGCGCGTTTCCGGGGGAGGCGAACGATGAGGCGCTTGGCAGAACTGACGAGCTTTGGGGTCGGGGCGGCGGCTGCCCTTGGCCTGCTCGTCGCGTGGCAGGTACCCGGCGGCAAAGGCGCGCCGTTGACCTCGATTGCGTTCGGCGTCGAGCACTCGCAGACCATGCAGCTCTCGCGGACGGGGACGCTGTTCGACGTCCCCCGCCTCCACGCCGGCCGGCCGCTGAGCACCTCGCTGCGCCTCGAAAGCCTGCGGAAGGCGCCGCTGCACGTGCGTCCTCGCATCGAGCTCGACGGCGACGACGCCCTTGCACAGGCGCTCGATGCCGAGGTGCTCGTCGACGGCGAGCAGCTCTACCGCGGTCCGCTCCAGGGGCTCTCGGAGCGGCGGGCGCAGCGCACCTGGCTGCGGCCGCGTGCCCACGAGACGCTGACCGTGCGTCTGGCCCTGCCCCGCGGAGAGGCCGAGCATGCCGCGGGCCGCGCGCTACGCGCGGTGCTGCGGCTCGAGGTCGAGCCGTGAGAAAGGCACGCCGCCCCGTTGTCGTGCTCATCGCCTGCGTCGTCGCCGCCGCCACGAGCGTGGCGGCCTTCGCCGCCTATCGGGCGACCGTCTCCAACGAGGGGAACTCGTTCGCCGCCGGCACGGTCGCGCTCAGCGACAACGACGCCGGCACCGCGCTCTTCACCACGCTGACCTCCGCGGTGCCGGGGGATTCCGCCACGAGCTGCATCCGCGTCCAGTACGACGGGACGCTCGCGTCGAACCTGCGTCTCTACGGCTCGACGTCCGGTGCGCTCGCGCCGTACCTGACCCTGACGGTCACACGCGGCACCGACCCGTCGCCCTCCTTCGGCACCTGCGGAAGCTTCGTGGCCGACGCGACGAACTACATCGGCTCCGGCAACGGCGTGATCTACAGCGGGACGGTCAGCGCCTTCCCCTCAACCTGGGCCGGTGGGATCAGCGACCCGATGGTCGGCGGCGGAACCGAGATCTGGACGCAGAACGAAGCGCACGTGTACCGCTTTGCCGTCACCGTCGGCTCCGACACGAGCGGGCAGGGTCAGTCCGCAGACGCCTCGTTCACCTGGGAGGCGCGCAACACGTGAGCACCGTCGTCGTCATGCCCGGCGCCCGGCCCCGGCTGACGCGCCGCATCGCCGGCCGCTCGGCTGTGCTCGCCCTGTGGGCGGCGTTCGGGTTCGGCGTGATCTTCGCGACGGTGCTTGCCGTCCCCAGCGCCGTCGGCCGTCACAGCATGACGATCCTCTCCGGCAGCATGACCCCGACGCTGCGCATCGGTGACGTGGTCATCGACAAGCAGGTGCGGGCCTCCGAGATCCGCCGCGGCGACATCATCACGTTCAGCGACCCGGATGTGCCGGGGCGGCTCCTGACACACCGGGTCGTGCGCTTCACGATCCACCGCGGGATCGCGCTCGTCACCACCAGGGGCGACGCGAACACCGCGGGCGAGCAGTGGTCGGTGCCCGCGAACGGATCGGTGGGCAGGGTCGAGTACCGCATCCCGAAGCTCGGCTACCTCGTGGTGCACATCAGGATGCGCTGGGGCCGGATGCTGATGATCGCAATCCCCGCGTTCCTGCTCGGCATCTACGAGCTCAAGCGGCTGTGGTTCCCGAAGGAGCACCGTGACAACGCGTAGGGCGCTGGCCGGTGCGGTTGCCGTCGTGGCCGTCGGAGTGTCGGCCGGCGTCGCGTGGGCCGCGTTCGCCGCGACGACGACGAACCCCACCAGCACGATCACGGCGAAGCGGATCTACCCGGACGAGCGCTCCTGGTCGGCGTGGAAGGTCGCGGACGCCTCGGGCGGCGGCGCGGAGGTCGACTCGAGCGCGCCGCTCGGCTACGCCGGGGACGGGCTGGCGTTCTCGACCGGCAACTGGTCGAGCACCTTCTCGACGACACGCTACGTCGACTTCGACTTCAACGCCTCGCTCGCGGCCGGCTTGCCGGTCGCGAACGCGAAGCTGAACGTCCGCGTCCTGGGCAATGCCGGCGGCGAGACCGTCTGTTACTACGTCGAGCTCCGCCGGAAGTCCACGAACAGCGTCGTCGCGACGTACGGCTCCAGCGGCGCGCCGCTCGACTGCGAGACGGGCAACACGTACGCGACCGTGTCCACGCTTATGCCGGGGCTGGCCGACACCGATCTGGCCAACGACCTCCGCATCCGCCTGTACGCGCGCGAGTCGAACAACCGCCTGGCGAAGTTCGACCTGCTCACCGTGACGGGCACGTACTACGGGACCGTCTTCACGCTCCACCGCGAGACCCAGACCGACGCGTCGACGGGCACAGCGGGAGCCCCCGACACCTGGGAGCCGGCGGTCTCCGGCGACAGCTCGGCGCTCCAGACGGCCGGGAACTGGAACAACGCCTTCGCGTCGGCGCGCTACCTGAAGTTCACGTTCCCGACCGGCTACATCCCGGCGGCCGCGACCGTCACGAGCGTCACGCTCGACCACGCGTACCGGTCGGCGACGGCGGGCGACACCACGTGCTGGTACTTCGAGACGTACAGCGGCGCGACGCTCCTCGGCACGCACGGCAGCTCCGGCTCGCCCGTCAGTTGCAATGCGACGTCGAGCTTCGTCACCGACTCCATCGCGCTGTCCGAGGTGGACACGGGCGGCAAGGCGCAGGGGCTGGTCGTGAAGATGTACGTCTCGAACTCGGGCAAGCGGAAGACGCAGCACGACCTCGTCCGCCTGCGCGTCGCGTACTCGCTCGGCCCGGCCGGCTGCGTCGACCCGGGCGTGCACACCTACCAGGCGTCCGGCGACTCGTGGATCCAGCAGGACGGCGGGGGCGCGAATCAGAACAACGGCACGGACACGATCCTCGACGTGCTCTCGAACCCGACGGCGAAGAACCGCCGCGCGCTCGTCACCTTCGACCTGCCGACGCTTCCCACGGGGTGCTCGCTGACGGCGGCATCCCTACGCACGTACCTGAAGGCGACGCAGGGCGCGCGGACGCTGGACGCCTACCAGATCAGCTCGTCTTGGACCGAGACCGGCGTGACTTGGAACACCGAGCCGACCACCACCGGTTCCCCCGTGAGCGCGACGACGGGCTCCGCGGCCACCTGGACACAGTGGTCGGTGCTCTCGATCGTCCAGGCCCAGTACTCGGGAACGAACTACGGGTTCATGATCCAGGACCAGACCGAGGACAACGGCAACAAGCGGCAGGACTACATGAGTCGCGAGAACACGAACCCGCCAGAGCTCCAGCTGACGTTCGGCTAACTGACGAGCTGCGGCAGGAACAGCGAGCCCACGAACGCCAGGAGCGAGAGCCCGAGGCCGATGAGCGCGTCGCGGCGCCCGCCGGCGCCCCGGAGCGCGACGCCTGCGGCCGCCATCCCGCCGATGCCGAAGACGAGCGCCAGCACCTGGAGAAGCGGCCAGAACCCGCTCATGCGATCGATCGAACGCAGCACGACCACCGCGGCGAGCGCGAGCACGGCGATGACGCCGGCGACGTACGCGCGCCGGGCGAAGCGCGTCCGAAACTCATCCCGGCTCGGCAGGAGCGTCTTGGACCCGACGGGGTCGCGGCGCAGCCAGACGGTGCGCGGGGTTCGCTGGGGCATGTCTCTCTAGACGTCCTGTGTGCCCGGCCGGTTTGCAGGAACGAGAACGGCGGTGATGCCGTCGCGCAGGCCGGCGGGCAGCCAGCGCTCCGCTCGCGCGTAGACGGCGTTCTTGCGCGAGCCCGTGCGGAAGTAGTTCGCGGTCACGCACGACTCGACTTCCAGCCTGGCTGCACGAGCGGCTTCGGCGAGCTCTGCGGGCGTGTACTCGTGGAAGTGGCCGGCGTACATGCGCTCCTCGCGGATCGGCTCCCCGGGGTTGCGGCCGCGGAGCATCTGGAGGCGCTTCTTGAGCGCGACGGCGTTCGGCGTCTGCACGATCAGCGCGCCGCCCGGCTCGAGCGCCGTGGCGAGGTACCGCAGGACGAGCGTCGGCGCCGTGTAGAGATGCTCGAGCACCTCGGCGGCGACGACCACGTCGTAGCGGGCCAGCTCGGGCAGGCGCTCGGGGGACTGCGCCTCGTTCAGGTCGAGCTCGACGTGCTGCTCGTGCTCGCGCGGCGGGTAGCGCCAGTCGAGCCAGCCGAGCGAGTCCACGGTGGCGGCGGACAGCCGGCGGCGCATCGCCTCGGCCTCGAATCCGGGGCCGACGTCCAGGATGCGCCCCGGCGCACGCCCAGCCACGAGGTCGAGCAGGAGCTCCCAGCGGTGCCGGTGCGTCTCGAGGTAGTGGAGCGACTCGGCGTCGGTGTAGCGGCGGCGGAACTCGTCGGCGAGATCGTCAAAGGACGCGGCGCCCATGGCCGCGACGATACGCGGTCAGTCCTGCAGTCTCAGCGCGGTGTCGATGGGGAGCGGGGCGAGCTGCCCGCTGGGTGCGTCTGGCAACGGGATCTCGATCACCGGCGGGACGAGCAGGCGGGCGGCCCGCGTGAAGACGTCATCGCCGTACTGGTCGGTGAAATCGACGGCCCCGTTGAGCTCGAGGATCACGTACCCCCCGGCGAGGTGCAGGAGGTCGACGCCGACGAGGTCCCCGCCCACGGCCGTCGCCGCGGCGACGGCGAGGTCACGCGCCTGGAGCGGCGGCTCGACGGGTACGCGCGTGCCCCCCAGCGACACGTTCGTCCGCCACTCGTCCGCCGCTGCGACACGCTGGATCGCGCCGATCGCATGGCCGCCCGCGACGATGACGCGCAGGTCGATCGGCGGGCTGTCGACGTATTCCTGCACGAGCACGCCGCGGCGGGTGAACGACCGGCGGCGCGCGGAGCGCCTGAGACAGGCGCGCAGCTCGGCGAGGGTCTCGCAGCGCTCGACGCCGCGGCCCCAGCTGCCGAACCGCGGCTTGACGACCCACGGGCCGTCGAACGGCGGGACGGCGCGGCAGTCGCGGAGCAGCACGGTTGCCGGGTGCGGCAGACCGGCCCGGCGCAGCGCGAGCGCCGTGCGCAGCTTGTCGTGGCAGCGAAGCAGCGCGCGGCTGCCGTTCACCACCGGCAGGCCTTCGCGCTCGAGCCGCTGGAGCTCCCAGAACGTCTCGCCGACCCCGTCGAGCTTGCGGCTGACGTCCGCGCGGCCGAGCAGCACCGAGCCGTCGAGCCGGCCGAGCAGCCGGGCCGCCTGGAGCTGCCTGCTGCCGAGCCGACGCACCGAGACGCCGTTCGCGCGGAATGCGGCCGCGAGCGAGCGATTGGTTGCGCTGCTGCGATCCGCCACGATCACCAGCCCCGGAGAGCTCATGCTGCGCCAATCATCTCTGAAAAACGTGAGAAGCACCTAAACGAACGGTCAGGGTTAGCTGACATGCGGCGCTCAGGCGTTCGCGTTGGCAGGCTTGGGCGCACGCTCGGCTAGCTCCGCGGCGTGCGTGTCGACGCGGCGCTCGATGTCCTCCCGCACAGGGCGTACCTCGTCGGGCTCGGTGCCGGCGGGGGGCCCACACGCCAGTCCGCGTGTCGTTTCCCTTCCGGAGCCGCGTCGCAGACTTGTTGACGAGCGCCTGCACGTGGTCGCGGCCGTGAATCCCCCCGGACTCCGCCGCAAGCCTGTCCACGGCTGCCCGCAGGTGCTGAGGGCGTTGGCGAAGTCGGGAAAGTTTCGAGGCTCATCCCCGGGATGGTCCCATCCCGCCGCGTGGCGGTGCTGCGTCGAACTCGTTACGGAGTGGTGAAAGCGCTACGCGGCGGCCATCTCGCGCGCCGGCAGCAGCTCGCGGAGGAACCGTCCCGTAAACGACTCGTCGACCGCGGCGATCTGCTCAGGCGAGCCCGTCGCGATCAGCTCACCGCCAGCGTCGCCGCCCTCGGGGCCGAGGTCGACGATCCAGTCCGCCTGCTTGATCACGTCGAGGTTGTGCTCGATCACGAGCACCGTGTTGCCGTTGTCGACGAGCCGCTGGAGCACCTCGAGCAGCTTCTCGATGTCCGCGAAGTGGAGACCGGTGGTCGGCTCGTCGAGGATGTAGAGCGTCTTGCCGGTCGCGACCTTGCCGAGCTCGGCGGCGAGCTTCACCCGCTGCGCCTCGCCGCCGGAGAGCGTCGTGGCCGGCTGGCCGAGCCGCATGTAGTCGAGCCCCACGTCGTGGAGCGTCTGCAGCCGCCGGCGCAGCTTCGGGATCTTGGCGAAGAACTTCAGCGCCTCCTCGACCGACATCTCGAGCACGTCGGCGATCGACTTGCCCTTGAAGCGCACCTCGAGCGTCTCGCGGTTGTAGCGCTTGCCGTGGCACGTCTCGCACGGCACGTAGACGTCGGGCAGGAAGTGCATCTCGATCTTCAGCTGCCCGTCGCCCTTGCACGTCTCGCAGCGGCCGCCGCGCACGTTGAACGAGAAGCGGCCCGGCTTGTAGCCGCGCACCTTCGCCTCGGGCGTCAGCGAGTACAGGTCCCGGATGTGCGTGAAGAGGTCGGTGTACGTGGCCGGGTTCGACCTGGGCGTCCGACCGATCGGCTTCTGGTCGATCTCGATCACCTTGTCGAAGCAGTCGATCCCGTCGACGGAATCGTGGTCGCCCGGCTTGATGCGCGCCTTGTTCAGCCGGTTGGCGAGCGACTTGTAGACGATCTCGTTCACGAGCGTCGACTTGCCCGAGCCCGACACGCCGGTGACGGCGATGAAGTTCGCGACCGGGAAGTCGACGTCGATGCCCTTCAGGTTGTGCATGCGCGCGCCGCGCACCGAGAACCAGCCGCTGTCCTGGTCGCGGCGCGGCGGCACGGCGATCGCGCGCCGCCCGGAGAGGAACTGGCCGGTGACCGACGCCTTGTTCTTCTTCACCTGCGCCGCGGTGCCCTCGGCGACGACATGGCCGCCGTGCTCGCCTGCACCCGGCCCCATGTCGACGAGGTGGTCGGCCGCGTACATCATCTGCTCGTCGTGCTCGACCACGAGCACGGTGTTGCCGAGGTCGCGCAGCCGCTCGAGCGTCCCGATCAGCTTGCTGTTGTCGCGCTGGTGGAGCCCGATCGACGGCTCGTCGAGGATGTACAGCACGCCGACGAGCTGCGACCCGATCTGCGTCGCGAGCCGGAGGCGCTGCGCCTCGCCTCCGGACAGCGTCGCCGCCGCCCGGTCGAGCTGCAGGTAGCCGACGCCCACGTTGTCGAGGAACGTCAGCCGCTCGCGGATCTCCTTGATGATCCGCTCGCCGATCAGCTGCTCCGTCTGCGTCAGCTCGAGCTCGTCGAGGAAGCCGATCGAGGTCGTCACCGACATGCGCGTGAACTCGTGGATGTTGCGGTCGCCGACCGTGACGGCGAGCACCTCCGGCTTGAGCCGCGCGCCCTTGCAGACCGGGCACGGGCGGAAGCTCATGTACTCCTCGATCCGCTCGCGCATCTGCGACGAGTCGGTCTCCTTGTAGCGGCGCTTCAGGTTCTCGACGATGCCCTCGAAGGCGAGCATGTACGAGCGCTTGCGGCCCATGCGGTTGCGGTACTGGACGTAGACGCGGTCGCCGTCGGTGCCGTGCAGGAACCGGTCCTGGTCCGCCTGTGAGAGCTCCTGCCACGGCGTGTCGAGCTCGATCTCGTAGCGGTCGGCGACGCCCTGGATCACCGCTTCGTAGAAGCTCGTCGAGCCAACCGACCAGGGCACGAGCGCGCCTTCGGCGATCGAGAGCGACGGATCCGGGACGACGAGGTCGGGGTCGATCTCCTGCTGCGAGCCGAGCCCGGTGCAGCGCGGGCAGGCGCCGTGCGGCGAGTTGAACGAGAAGATGCGCGGCTGCAGCTCGGGCAGCGAGACGCCGTGCTCGGGGCACGCGAACTTCTCGCTGAAGAGCAGCTCGCGGCCCTCCTCGAGGAGATCGATGCCGACGAGGCCCTCGGCGAGCCCGGCCGCGGTCTCGATCGACTGCCACAGGCGCGTGCGCAGGTCCGGCTTCATCACGAGCCGGTCGACCACGACCTCGATCGTGTGCTTGAACTTCTTGTCGAGGTCGATCGCCTCCTCGAGCAGGCGCTGCTCGCCGTCCACCTTCACGCGCGTGAAGCCCTGGTTGCGGAGCTCCTCGAAGATCTCGCGGTACTCGCCCTTGCGGTCGCGCACGACCGGTGCGTTGACGGTGAAGCGCGTCCCCTCGGGCAGCGCGAGCACCTGGTCGACGATCTGCTCGATCGACTGGCCGGCGATCGGCCGGCCGCAGATCGGGCAGTGCGGGTGGCCGACGCGCGCGTAGAGCAGGCGCAGGTAGTCGTAGATCTCGGTCACGGTGCCGACGGTCGAGCGCGGGTTGCGCGACGTCGTCTTCTGGTCGATCGAGATCGCCGGCGAAAGCCCGTCGATCGAGTCCACGTCCGGCTTCTCCATCATCTGGAGGAACTGGCGGGCGTACGCGCTCAGCGACTCGACGTAGCGGCGCTGCCCCTCGGCGTAGATCGTGTCGAAGGCGAGGCTCGACTTCCCCGAGCCCGACAGGCCCGTGATGCAGACGAGCTTGTTCCGCGGCAGCGTGACGGTGACGTCCTTGAGGTTGTGCTCGCGGGCGCCGTGAACGACGAGTTCGTCAGCAGGCATGAGCATTCGATTTTATCCGCGGAGTGTCTACGCGAACGTATGTTCGCATAGACGCCGGACTGCGACCCGGCTCATCCGCGTCCAGCGCGCCGCACGCTCTGTACGAGAAGTAGCGCACCGGCCACGGGCAGGACGATCCACGCAGGGAAGTCCTCCACCTCCGTCAGCGCCCAGGTCAACGCGAGCGCAAGGAGCACGCCGGCGGCGATCGTCCAGTCGTCGCCGATCAGGAAGTCCCACCAGAAGCGGCCGAAGGCCGCGAGCCACTTCACGATGCCTCCTGCGGGACGAGCAGCGGCGCGCGCCGCCGCAGCCCGGCAATGAGGGACAGCCCGACCGCGATGTAGAACGCCACCAGCCCGAGCAGCGCCGCGTCACCACCCGGCCAGCCGACCTCCAGCCCCTCCCCGGCCCAGAACGTGCCGAACGTCGACAGCATGACCCCGACCGCGAGGATCAGCACGCTGCGCGGGATCCGCATCAGCGTCCGGTGGAACGCGAGCCCGACGACGGCGATCACCACGACCGCCGATACAGCGCCGATGACCGCGGTGCCCATCGCGTCTGCGGCCGCGCCGAACGTGACCGCGATGAACGCGATCTCGAGCCCCTCGAGCAGCACGCCCTTGAAGCTGACGACGAACGAGATCCAGTCGAGGCCCCAGCGCGTCTCGTTGCCCTCCGGCACCTCCTCCTCGCCGATGCCTGCGAAGCCGCGCTCCGCGACGCGACGGACGCCCTTGCGCACCCACTGGAGGCCGAAGATGAGGAGCAGCGTGCCGATGACCAGGCGGAGCGGCCGGATCGGGATCGCCGCAAGCCCGGCGCCGAACACGACGCTGACGGCAAGCAGCAGCACGAGCGCAACTGCGGCGCCGATCAGCGCCGAGCGCCAGCCGCGCACGACGCCGACCGCGATCACGATCGCGACCATCTCGATCGCCTCGACCGCGGACGCGAGGAACGTCGTGATGAACGTGCCGGTGTTCACGGCGGGGTTGTACCCGACGGTGTGCGGCGTGAAGCGGCTGCGCGTTCTAGGAGGCGAGCCGCTCGACGAGCTCGGTGACCTCGCGCGGCTTCGGCACGTGCTCGATCTCGAGCGGGCCGACGAGCAGCGTTCCGTACCCGAACATCCGCCCCGCCGCGGACTGCTCCACCTCGACCGCGTCGATGCGGCCCAGGCGGATTTGCCGTGCGCGCTTGCGGATCGTTCCCTCGACGACGTACAGCCGGTCGCCCGTCACCACAAGACGCAGCCGCTCCCAGCCCCAAACGGCCTTGATCGCCGTCACCGCGGCGATCGCGACGAGGATCGCGCCCGCGATCGCCAGCGGCCAGACGAAGGCCGTCAGCGTCCCGCCGATCATGGCGAGCAGCAGCGCCTGCCCGAGCGGGCGGGCGAGAACGACGCCGTGACGGCGCGCGTCGAGGAAGACCTGCTCGTCCTGCTCGTCCACAGGGATTCGCTTTCGCTCCGTGCGCGGGGCCTCCTGCCCTTTTTCATCCGTGGCCGAGGTGGGCAAGAACGCCCTCATGTGGGAAACCGCCCGCCGAACGCTCGTGGCATCGCTCGTCGTGCTCGCCATCCTGGTTGCGTCGCTCGCGCTGTGGAAGCTGCGGCTGCTGCTTGCGCTCCTCTTCCTGGCGTTTGTCATCGCTGCGGCGATGCGGCCCGCGGTGGAGTGGCTCGAGCAGCGGCGCGTGCCCCGGTCAGCCGCCATCCTGGCCCACTACCTCGTGTTCGTCGCCGGGCTGACCGCGCTGCTGTGGGCAGTCGTGCCGCGGGCAAAGACGCAGATCGAGCGCGCGGTCCCGACCCAGCGGGAGCTCACGCGCGCCGCCCGGCATTCGACCGGCGTGAAGCACGACGTCCTGATCTGGCTGAAGAACCACCTCGACCAACTCCCGAGCGCGGGAAGTGTCGTGCGGCCGAGCCTGGACACCGGCGTCGCCGGCTTCGAGGTGCTCGTCGGCATCTTCTTCGTGCTCGCGGCGGCGGCGTACTGGATCTACGAGCGCGACCGCGCGGTCGGGCTGGCCATGCGCCTGGTGCCCAGCCGGCACCGGCTCACGGTTCGCGACACATGGGATCTCATCGACGCGAAGCTCGGCGCGTACGTGCGCGGCCAGGGGCTGCTCGTCATCGCCGTCGCGATCGTGCTCTCCGCCGCCTTCTGGGCGCTAGGGCTGCCGTTCTGGCTCCTGCTCGGCGTGTTCGCCGGCCTGGTCGAGGTCGTGCCCATCATCGGGCCGCTCATCGCGGGCGCGCTAGCAGTCGGAGTCGGCCTGACGGTCGACGTGCGCACGGGGATCCTGGCCGGCGTGGCCGTGCTCGTCGTGCGGTTGCTCGAGGACTACGTGGTCATCCCGCGCGTGCTGGGCGACGCCGTCGGCCTGTCGCCGCTGCTCGTGCTCGTGTCGGTGACGGCGACCGGCCTGCTCTTCGGCGGGTTCGCCGTCCCGCTTGCGATCCCGCTGGCTGCGGTCGTGGGCACGCTCTTCGACGTGATCGTGCTCGACAAGGAACCGTCAGAGCAGGAAGTGCCGACCGTGCTCTTCCCGGCGCAGGACGCCGAAGCCGCCGGCTGACGACGTAGGGGTTTCCCTGGACGCGAGCGTGGCGGAGAATCGCCCGCGTGAGCGATCCCTTCGATACCGGCGTCGTCACAGTGATGTTCACCGACGTCGAAGGCTCGACCGAACTGACGCGCCGCCTCGGCGACGAGGCCGCGCGCCGCACGATCGAAAACCACCGGCGGATCGTGCGCGAGCAGCTCGCGGCGCACGACGGCCGTGAGATCGACTCGATCGGCGACGGCTTCATGCTCACCTTCCTCTCCACCCGGCGCGCCATCGCGTGTGCGATCGGCATCCAGAAGGCGCTCGCCGAGCACGCCCGCGAGCACCCCGACGAAGAGGTCAAGCTCAGGATCGGCCTCAACGTCGGCGAGGTGCTCGAGCGCGGCGGCCACCCCTTCGGCGCCGCGGTCAACGCCACGCAGCGGGTCGCTTCGTACGCCAAGGGCGGCCAGATCTTCGTCAGCGAGCCGGTCCGCCACCTCGCCGGCACGATCCCAAACATCACCTTCCGCGATCGCGGGCGCTTCACGCTCAAGGGCTTCTCAGAGCGCTGGCGGCTCTACGAGATCGTGTACGAGCCGCCCGGCGAGAAAGCGCCGCCCAAGCCGCGGCCAACGCGGGAGCCGGCTGCGCGCCGGCGGCGTCACCTGCTCCTCGGCGCGGTCGGCGCCGCCGTCGGTGTGCTTGCGCTCGCCGCCTTCTTCGTCCTCCGCGGCGGAGCGACGACGCTGGATCACGTCGCACCCAACTCGGTCGGAATCATCGACCCCGGCAGCGGCAAAATCGTCGGTGAGATCCGCGTCGGGCGGAGCCCGGTCGACATCGCGTTCGGCGAGGAGCCGCGCCGGCTCTGGGTCGCGAACCTCGACGTGGGAACGATCTCGGAGATCGACCCGGACTCCAGGGAGCTCGTCGACACGTTCAACGCCGGCAACAGACCGAGGGGAATCGCCGCCGGCGAAGGAGCCGTCTGGGTCGCGAACGGATTCACCAATCAGCTTTTCGTCTTCGATCCCGTCCAGGAAACCGTCGACCAGACGATCGACGACATGGCCGGGGCACGAGATGTCGCTGTCGGGCTGGGGGGCGTCTGGGTGGCCAACGTGACCGACAAGGCGGTGGTCAGGATCGATCCAGGCACGCGCGAGCGAGAGCAGGTGGCGCCGGGCACTGCCGTGGCGCTTGGCGCGAACGCCGTCTGGATCGCCAGCGGCACGAGGCTTACGCGGTTCAATCCGACGACACGCGCGCGGGTCGGACGTCCGGTCACGCTTCGCTTCTTGGCGAGTCAGCTCGCCGTGGGCGCGGACGGCACCGTCTGGATCACGCACACCTCCGACGACGCCGTGTCTCGCGTGAACCCTGACGGGAGGTCCGAGACGATCGAGGACGTGGGGAACGATCCGACGGGGATCGCAGTCGGCGAAGGCTCGGTGTGGGTGGCGAGCAGCCTCGGTCGGGCGCTGGTTCAGATCGACGCCGAAAGCGGCAAGGTGGAGCGGCAGATACCGCTCGGCAGCAGCCCGGAAGCGGTCATCGTCGCAGACGGTCTTGTCTGGGTGACGACGCAGGCATCCGCATAGCGGTCAGTCGGATCCGCGCTTGAGGGCGATCTGGTCGAACGCCGGTATGAGGACGAAGCCCGACTGAGCGAACGTGAACCGCGCGACCCGATTCGAAACCACCTGCGCGTAGCCTTCGAACAGGTACGGCACCCACGGCACCACCTTCTCCATCAAGAGCTGATCGGTCTCGGCCCAGCACTGAACCTGCGCACCGGCAGTCAGGCGGAGACACTCGCCGATCTTGTCGTCGACGTTCGGCACGTTCTTCACCGTGTACTTCCATTGCTTGAGGAGCTGCGGTGAGGCACCGACCAGCGAGAGATTCGACCCCGCGGGACTGCCGGCGAGCGGGCCGTAGAAGAGACCGGGGAAGATGCCCGCCCCATTCAGCGTGTCGGGAACTACGCCCAGTGCCGGGATCACAGGCACGCGCGACTGCGGCAGGATGGCCTTCTCGAAGTACGTGTCCGGATCGAAGGCCTTGACGTCGAGGGCGATGCCGATCGGCCGCAGGTTGTCGCGCACGACTCCTCCGAGCCGCGCGATGGAAGGTTCGTCGTTCCGAACGGGCGCGAGCACTCCTCTGCACGCGGGCGCGTCGCAGACGCCGTCGCGGTCCCGGTCGTAGCGCGACTTCGCCATCTCTTTCTGTGCGGCCTCGAGGTCACCGCGCCCGCCGGGCGTCGCGTACGGGTCGTAGTCCAGGAGGAGATTGTTCAGGAGCGCGTCGGGCGCAATGTGACCGGCGATCCGGCCTCCGAGACCGAATCGGGCAGTTTGCCGCAGTGCCTGCTTGTCGATCGCCAGGTTGACGGCCTTGCGCACGTGGACATCGTCGAACGGCGGAACCGCGACGTTGAGGTTGATGTAGCGCACGTTGTTTCCGACGTGGGCGAACAGCCGCTTTGCGAGCGCCGGATCGGCGCTGTACCGCTGTACTTGCTCGGGCGTCGGCACGAGCTGCCCAAGTGCGAAATCGAGGTCGCCCGCGTCGACCTTCGCCGCTGCTTTCTCCGCAGCGCCCTCGAAGGTGAGCACGATGCGATCGACATAGGCAGCGCGCAAGTGGTCGTTGCCCCATGCCGGGTTCCGCACCAACGCTACGCGCCTGTTCACCACGAACCCCGAGGGCAGACGCTGCCTGGTCGGCGAGCGCGAGAAATCGAAGCGCGTCGATCCCGCGAGCATGTACGGCCCCGAGGCCACCGGAACGCGGCCGATCTGCGGATTGCCGACGTCCGCCCCGGGTGGGATCGGCGCGGTGTATGCGTACGAGAACCGCTCGGCGAGGTCTCCGACAGGTTCCGCAAGGTGGACTACGAGGGTCCGGTCGTCCGGCGTCTCGAGTCCGGAGACGGTGTCTGCCTTTCCGCTCTGAAACTCCTGCGCGCCCTCGATCACGAGGATCAAGCCCGTGGGCCCCGGCTCGAGACGGAGCGCGTACTCGATCCCGCGGACGATGTCCTGAGCCTTGATCGTCACGTCCGCGTAGGGCGGCGCGTAGCGGAGTCCCGACTTGAGCCGGAACGTGTAGGTCAGCCCGTCATCGGACACCTGGGGCAGGGCTGCGGCGAGATCGGGCCTGAGCAGGCTTCCGCCGTCCTCCGTCGTCGCGCCGCGGTAGTTGACGAGCGTCCGGAGCAGACAGCACCGATACAGCTCGGAGATCGGAGGAGAAAAGGTGTCCTTCGCAGGGTCGAGCGTCGCAAGGAGCTCGGAGTCCGGGGCGTCGCTGATCCCCACTCGCAGCGTGCCGCCACGCGGAGTCTCATCGGTCTTCTGTGCTTGCTTGCCGCCGCCGCAACCCGCGGCCGCAGCCGCGAGCGCTGCAGCCGCAACCACTACCCAGAGCCGCATCGGAGGCAGGCATACGCCCTCCGGGGTCTGGTGTCAAGCGCAACAGGCAGTGCGGTGCAGGCTCCTCCTCGCAGTCGCCGTTTGGCCGCGAGACGCTCGCGAAGGCGTGCTTGTCCCGCCGCAGCTACACCGCGCGAAGCCGCGTGCGTCTCGCGTTACCGAGGGGGAGCTCGAGGGGGAACCGGAGGTTCCCATTCGAATGAAGCGATGCCCACGACCTCCGAAGGAAGTCCTGGGCGAGGGTCAGGCCTTACGCCACTTGCCGAAGATCAGGCCGCCGATGGTGAAGCCGAGGCCGAAGGTGCCGAGCGAGAACGCAAGCAGCGCGACCGCCTTGCGCCAGCCGGCCAGGCGCTGCCAGCGGCCGAGCGCCTCCTCCTCTTCCATCGTGAGCGGCTCGCCGCGGCGCTTCTTGCGCATCGCGCCGCCGGCGCGCAGGCCGAGGTAGAGGTCGTCGAAGATCTCGGTGGGCTCGTCCATCGCATCGGAGGATATAGCCTCGACCGCCCGTGCCGACCCGGATTCTCCACATCTCCGACATTCACACCGGCACGGCGGTCGAGGCGCGCCTGGAGGAGGTGCTGCCCGGGATCGTCGGCGAGCTCGATCCCGATCTCGTGCTCTTCACGGGCGACGTCACCCATCGCGGCAAGCGTGAGCAGTTCGCGCGCGGCTCGGCGCTGCTGCGGAGCTTCGAGCGGCCGCTGGTCGTCATCCCGGGGAATCACGACATCCCGGGTTGGGGCGTTCGCCGGTTCACGCAGACGTGGCGCGAGTTCGACCGCGAGTGGCCGGAGCGCGAGCCCGTCTACCGGGCGGACGGGCTGGTCGTCGTGGGGCTCAACTCGGTGCGGCCCTACCGGCACCAGTCCGGCGCGATCGGCGAGGAACAGATCGCACGGGTGCGCGAAGCGTTCGCCGACGCTCCGAACGGGGCCCTGCGCGTCGTTGCGGTGCACCACCACATGCTCGGCGCGCCGTGGCGCACGTGGAAGCCGCCACTGTCGCGCCGCACGCGGACGCTCGCGGCGTTCGTGGACTCCGGCGCGGAACTGGTCGTCGCCGGGCACGTCCACCAGTCGGCGGTTGCCGAGCGACGCGAGTTCGAGGTCGTGTCAGGCGGCGAGCGGAGCGCGGTCGTCGTGACCGCGCCCGGCCTCGGCCAGCCGCGGCCGAACAGGCGCGGCGAGGCGCGCGGGTTCCACGTCTACGACGCCGCGCCGTCGACGCTGCGCGTGCGGACGTGGGTCTGGCGCGACGAGGACTGGGCGCTCACGGCCGACCGGCTCTACCCGCGCGGGCGCGAGCCGCTAGCGCGCGAGCCCGCCAAGCCCTCCTAGTACCACTTGCCCTTCGCGAAGCCGCCGAACGCGATCAGGCCGATCAGCGCAACAATGATGCCGATCACGGTCCACCCCAAAAGAAGCCACAGCAGGAGGCCCACGATGATGAGGATCCCGCCGACGCTGATTCCAGCCATTCCGTCCCTCCTGCGTTGATTCCGCCCGTTCTCCCGTGCGGCCCCGACACTAAACCTTCGGTCAGTTCGAAGCGCGCCAAGCGGTGCCAGGCACGGTGACGAAAGTGTCACGCGGTGCGGCCTGAGCCGCTTGCGCGCGCCGTTTCAGGCGGTGCCAGGCACCTGCGCGAAAGCGTGACGCGAGCGTGACGGCTTCCGCGCCGGGCCGTCAGGCGACGGCGCCATAGCGCTCGGCCGCGCGGGCGCGCGCCTTCGCCGCCTCGACGTCGCGGTCACGCGGCGGCGCAGCGCTGACGAGCGCGTCCAGCAGCCGGGTCGTCGCGTCCGCGACTTCCTCGACCGCCCGCTCGAACGCCGCCTCGTTGGCCTTCGACGGCTTCGTCGAGCCGCTGATCTTGCGGACGTACTGGAGCGCCGACGCCTGGACTTCCTCTGCGGTCGCCGGCGGCTCGAAGTTGTGCAGCGTGCGGATGTTCCGGCACATAGGGGCCTCCAGATCGGGTTTCCCACGAGCCTAGCGACGCGATGCGCGGCTATCGCCGCGGCGGGATCAGCGACAGCCCGACGCCACGCCGAGCGCGCGGCAAGCCTCTTGCATCCGCGCGGCTGTCAGCGTGCAGATGCGTTCCGTGAAGTACGCCTTGGGCAGAACGCGCACGTTGTCGAACGAGAGCGCGCACCGCTCCGGCATCCCGTCATCGGGGCCGAGTTCTACTTCCGACGGGATGTTCCGCACCGTCCGCGTCGCGGGGACGCCGATGACCGAATTGAGCACGGGAATCGCGGCGTCGCGCGTGATGACCAGGTGTGGCCGCGGCCCGGCGTTCGGACGCTCGACCCACCAGATCTCGCCGCGCTTCACCACGGCTCTTCGCGAACGGACTCGCCGGCCGACCAATCAGCCCACGCGTCTTCCTCGGCGGTCGGCGGTACGCGCGTATAGCCCTCGACGATGGCGTCGTCGACAGCACGCCGCTCCTCGTCGATGAGCAGCCGGTCGACGGCCGATGTCAGCGCCTGTGCGCGGCTGGCGAACCGTCCCGACTCGACGAGCGCGTCCAGCCGTTGGCGCCGGTCGTCTGACATACGAACTGTAATCATGGTCGACATACAAAAAGTATACGACCGGATGTGACGGCGCTGTGCCGGCGGCGAAAACGCCTTAGGCCGCCGTGCGCGTGGCGGCGTCCAGCTCGCGCCGTAGATCCTTGATCTCGTCGCGCAGCTTCGCGGCGTACTCGAAGCGGAGCTCCTCGGCCGCCGCGAACATCTCCTCCTCGAGGGAGATGACGAGCTTGTTCAGCTCCTCCGGGCTCATGCCCGCGACCTCGCGCTTGCCGCGGCGCCGGCGCGACGGGACATTCGGCGACTCGAGCGACAGGAACTCGGCGATGTCGGAGACGCCCTTCTTGATCGACTCGGGCGTGATGCCGTGCTCCTCGTTGTAGGCGAGCTGGATCACGCGCCGCCGGTTCGTCTCGTCGAGCGCGCCCTGGATCGCCTCGGTCTGCTTGTCGGCGTACATCAGCACGCGGCCGTTCGTGTTGCGCGCGGCGCGCCCGATCGTCTGGATCAGCGCCGTCTTGCCGCGCAGGAAGCCTTCCTTGTCGGCGTCGAGGATCGCCACGAGCGACACCTCCGGCAGGTCGAGGCCCTCGCGGAGCAGGTTCACGCCGACGAGCACGTCGTACTCGCCGAGCCGCAGCTCGCGGATGATCTGGATCCGCTCGAGCGTGTCGATCTCGGAGTGCAGGTAGCGCGCCTTGACGCCCGACTCGAGCAGGTAGTCGGTCAGGTCCTCGGCCATCTTCTTCGTGAGCGTCGTCACTAGCACGCGCTCGCCCACCTCTTCGCGGCGCCGGATCTCGTTCAGCAGGTCGTCGATCTGGTCCTTCGTCGCGCGCAGCTCGACCTCGGGGTCGACGATCCCGGTCGGGCGGATCAGCTGCTCGGCAATGGTCTTCGAGTGCCGCAGCTCGTAGGCGCTGGGCGTCGCCGACACGAACACCAGCTGGTTGACCTTGCCGAGGAACTCGTCGAAGCGGAGCGGGCGGTTGTCCATCGCGGACGGGAGCCGGAAGCCGAAGTCGACGAGCGTCTGTTTGCGCGAGCGGTCGCCCTCGTACATGCCGCCGATCTGCGGCACGGTCTGGTGCGACTCGTCGATGAAGATGACGAAGTCGTCCGGGAAGTAGTCGATCAGCGTGAACGGGTGCGAGCCCGGCGGCCGCCCTTCGAGCACGCGCGAGTAGTTCTCGATCCCCGGGCAGAAGCCGAGCTCCTTCATCAGCTCCAGGTCGTACTCGGTGCGCTGGCGCAGCCGGTGCGCCTCGAGCATCCGCTCCTCGGCCTCGAACTTCGCCACCTGCGTCTCCAGCTCATGGCGGATCTCGTCCACGGCGCGCTCGATCGACGGGCGCGACGTGACGTACTCCGTCGCCGGCCAGATGGCGACGTTGTCGAGCTTCGAGAGGATCTCGCCGGTCAGCGGGTCGAAGTGCGTGATCGCCTCGACCTCGTCGCCGAAGAAGGAGATGCGATAGGCCGTCTCCTGGTTCGCGGGCTGGATCTCGACCACGTCGCCCTTCACCCGGAAGCGGCCGCGCGCGAGGATCGAGTCGTTGCGGACGTACTGGCTGTCGATCAGCTTGCGCAGCGCCTCGTCGCGGTCGTGCGTCTCCCCCACCTCGAGGATCAGCACGCGCTCGCGCCACTCCTCAGGCGAGCCGAGCCCGTAGATGCACGACACCGACGCGACCACGACGACGTCGCGCCGGGTGAAGAGCGCGGAGGTCGCGGCCAGCCGCAGCCGTGAGATGTCGTCGTTCTGGGACGAGTCCTTCTCGATGTAGAGGTCGGCCTGCGGGATGTACGCCTCGGGCTGGTAGTAGTCGTAGTACGAGACGAAGTATTCGACCGCGTTCGTCGGGAAGAACTCGCGGAACTCGTTGCAGAGCTGCGCGGCCAGCGTCTTGTTGTGCGCGATGACGAGCGCCGGGCGGCCGATCTTCTCGATGATCCAGGCCATCGTCGCCGTCTTGCCCGTGCCCGTCGCGCCCAGCAGCGTCTGGTAGCGCTCGCCGGCCTGGAGGCTGGCGGTGAGCTGCTCGATCGCCTTCGGCTGGTCGCCGGTCGGCTGGTAGGCGTCCTGTGTCTTGAACTCGGGCATCGGGGTAAGGGTAGTTGCCGTGAGCAGCGCTCCAGACCGCCCGCCGTACGAGGCCTACGCCGCGATCGCCGGCACCTTCGCGACCCTGCTCGCAGGGGCCGGAGCGCTCTCGCGCGCCGTCGGCCGCGATCCGCAGTGCCAGACGTGGCTCGACTTCTTCGTGCTCGGCGCCGCGTCGTTCAAGGCGGCGCGCACCGTCTCGCGCGACAAGGTGACGAGCTTCGTGCGCGAGCCCTTCGTCGAGGGCGAGGCGTACGACGGCGAGGACGAGCAGCCCGCCGGCGAGGGCTTCCAGCGGGCGATCGGCGAGCTCGTCACGTGCACGCGCTGCATCGGCACGTGGACGGCCGCCGGCCTCGCCGCGACGCAGGTGCTGGCGCCGCGCTTCGGGCGGTTGCTGACGTGGTCACTGGCCGCATCGGCCGCGAACGACTTCCTGCAGGGCGCCTTCGTGGCGCTCACCGAGAAGGCGAACCAGCTCGAGGAGTCGTCCTAGGGCGCGAGCCGGCGGAGCCGGTCTATCGCCTGCGCGTGCAGGCCGTCGATGCCCGCGCAGATCGAGCACTCCCAGCGCCCGAGCGTGCCGTCGGAGTTGGCGGTCAGGATCGAGCGCCCATCGGCGGAGAACCTGGCGGCGAGGAACTGGCCCTTGCCGCCCTGCAGCCTGAGCACCTGCTTGCCGGTCGCCATCTCCCAGAGCACGACGCGCTGCGGCCCGGCGGTCACGATCCAGCGGCCGTCCGGGCTGAAGGTCGCGTCGTGGACGACGGCGATGTGGCCGAGCACCCAGCGCGTCGTGCCGTCGGAGACGCGCCAAATGCGCGCCTCGTGCGTCCGGCGGTTCGTCGTCGCCACGTAGGCGCCGTCGGCGCTGAAGGCGATCGACAGGATCCGGCCGGAGGGGCCGCGGAAGCGCGCCACCGGGTCTCCCGTCCGCACGTTCCACGCACCCGTCTCGCCGTTGACGCCGGCGGCGGCGACGAGGCCGCCGTCGTGGCTGAGCGCGACGGCGGTGACGCCGCGGATCCCGGCGGCGATCGGCCGCACGAGACCGGCGCTTGTTCGGAAGATGCGTAGTGGCCCGTCCGGGCTGCCCGTCGCCAGCAGGGCACCGTTGCCGTCGAGCGCGACCGCGGACGCGCCGTGCAGGTGCAGCCCCCTGGTGCGCGCATCGCCGACCACGATCAACCCGTCCTTCCGCGCCGCGGCGTTCACGCTGCCGTCCGCGCTCACGGCGACCGCGACCGTATTGCCGGAGGGACACGACCCAGCCCGCAACGACGAGAAGCCGCCTCTGGCGCAAATGGCCAGGCCGGTTCCGCGGGCCGAAAGCGCGACCGCCCTCGCTGCCGGCGCGTACCTGCCGACGGTGGGAATAACCGGATCAGGCTCGTAGCGCCAGAGCCGCGCCGTGCCGTCCGCGCTCCAGGTCAGCGCAAGGCCGTTCGCGAGCGCGCCACCCGTAACCGACTCTCGGTGGCCGGTGAGCGTCGCGAGCAGGTCGCCGTTAGGCCTCCACACGCGCGCGGTGCCGTCCGCGCTCGTGGTCAGAAGCGTGCCCGGCCCGCCGAAAGCGACGGAAAGCACCTGGTTCGTGTGCCCGGTGAGCTGCTCGTACGGCTGGCGCTTCAGAACGTCCCAGACGCGGGCACCCTCGTCCGCGCTCGCCGACGCCAGGAGCTTCCCGGTCGGGTCGAAGGCCACGTCGAGCACCTGGCCGGTGTGGCCCTCCAGACGCGCGACCTGCTTCCCGGTGCGGCCGTCCCAGAGCCTGACCGTCCGGTCCTGGCCACCCGTCGCGACCAGCGGGCGCGGCCGGAGCGTCAGGTCGGCGGCGTTGATCCCGCGGGCGCGCACGGCGAACACCAGTCGCCCGCTATCGGCACGGTAGAGCCGCAGCCACCGCCGGCCCGCAGCCAGGACGAAGCCCTGCTTGGCGACGAGGTCGACGGGCCCCGAGGGAAGCGGCCGGCGCCACAGCCTCCTGCCACGGCTGGTGTACACGGACAGCGCCCGCGTACTACCCACTGCGATTCGCCTGCCGACGGCAGCCGCCGCGACCGGGCCTATGCCGAACGCGCGCAGGCGATGCCAGGAGGCCGCGTCCCAGACGCTTACGTGCCCGTCCCCGTCGACGGAGACGACAGCGCCCGACCCGTCGACGCCGATCCACTGAACCGGCGCCGTGCCGAGGAGGCGCGCGGCGACCGCGCCATCCGGCCGGTACGCCGTGACCCGCCCCTCCTCGTCGCCGGTCACGAGCGCGCCGCCGGGAAGCGGCACGGCGGAGAGGATGGGCGTCGTACCGTCGCCGTAGCTCGCGACCTGGTGGGTCGCGAGCAGGACAGTGCGAAGCGCGTCCTCGACCGACGTGCCGCCGGAGCGGCGCGACGCATCGACTGCGAGTTGCAGCGCGCCCACCGGGTCGCTCGACACCCGCGCGAGGGCGACGGCGGCCAACTCGCGCGCCCGCCCCGCGTTCCGTTGGCTGTCGGCGTCCTGCTTCTGCGCGAACGCGTACACGGCGAGGCCGGCCGTCGCCGCGAGGGCCACGAGGATCAGCGCGATCACGATCAGCAGCCGGCGATGGCGGCGCGCCGCCGTGGCCTGAACGCGCTCGAGGTCGTGCCGCACGCGCCAGTCGGCGACCGCCGAGGCCAGCACGTCGTGAAAGATCTCCACCCGCCGGCTGTCGCCGTTCCGCCCCCGACGCCGCGCAGGATCCGTTCGTCGAGCAGCGTCTGCACGACGTCGCGCGCCTCGTTCGTGTCGATGCCCGCGTACTGCGCGAGGTCGGAGACATCGTGCGCGACCTTGGCGCCGGACGGCGTGACGAGGTGGGCAAACATCGCCGCGGCGGCCTCGCGCTCCTCAGGGTCGAGCGACGCGAGCGCGCGGTCGAGGTGCTCGCCCACGATGTACCGGGAGCCGCCCAGCCGCCTTAGGGTCTCCAGCCGTAGGACGTCAGAGCCGTCCACCTGCTCCGCGTCCCAGATGCGCTCGAGCACGATCTGCAGGTAGGCCGGCTCCACGGCGGCGCCCGGTGCGGCGGATGCGCGCTCGATGCGCCCGACCGCGACCTCGTCGAGGAGGGCGTCGACCAGCTCCGGCTCGATCTCGACGGGGCGTGCGCCGCTCGAACCGGCTCCACTGCTCGAGCGGCCCCACGATCGCGTTGCGCCCGGCCTCGCGGCCGAGCGGCTCGAGGCGGAAGTAGTTCCGGAAGAGCGCGGGCACGTCCGCCTTGAAGACGTCGAGGCTCGCCAGCGCGTCCTCGCGGACGCCGAGCAGCGCGTTCACGCGCAGGCCGGGCTCGGAGACGAGCGCGGGAAACTCGTCGAGCAGCGGGCCGGCCGGGTGGTAGAGGAAGTACTCGTCGACCTGGTCGAGGACGAGATAGAGGTCGCCGTCGAGGAGGTCGCACCACGCGGCGAACCGCTCGGCGAGCGGCCCGCCGGGATCGTCCGGGACGGAACCAATCACGTCCGCGACGGCGTCGCGAACGGTCTCGGCCAGCGCCTCGATCGGGTCGTCGACGCTCCAGTCCGCGTAGAGCGCGATCGCGAACCCGCTCCCGGCCAGCGATTGCTCGCGGAGCGTCTGCACGACGCCCGCGCGCAGCACCGAGCTCTTGCCGACACCGCTCGCGCCGTACACGACCGTCAGGCGCGCGGCGGTGAGCATTTCGCGGCGATCAGGTCGCGCTCGCGCGTCGCGGCCGAAGAACAGCGACGCGTCGAGCGTGCGTGGCCTCGAACGGCGCGGAGCCCCTTGTAAGGCGCGCTCCACAGCGACGGCTAGCCACCGGGCGCCTCCCGGATGAGGACGGTGAGCCGATCCGAGACGTAGCGCGTCCGGGTCGGCCTCCACGAGATCGACGCCGCGGTGGCGCCAGAACTGTCGCTGATCGGCCGACTCGGGATCCACGGCCCACGAGCGGTAGCTCGGCCGCTCGTCCGCCGCCACACGCGGCTGCAGGAAGACCCGCAGCGTTCCAGTCGCGCAGCCCGTAGCCGAGGAACAGGAAATGGCTCCGCCGCAGTTTCGCGGCGACCGTGACCGGGCATCACGTTGGTGATCTCCGTCTGCGCGAGGTAGCCGATGTAGTCGTCCTCGCTGACCACGAAGCCCTCGCGCTCGCGGTCGATGGATCGAGCCTGCCCGTGCACCTTCACGATCGACGAGCCGCTCGTCCGACCGAGCACGGCGCCGTACGCGTTCGGCAGGTCGACCACCTGCGTCTCGCCCTCGGCGGTCGTGTGCTCGAACTTCCCGCGGTCGCGGCCGGCGGCGATGTACGTGAGACAGACGTCGAACGGCTCGGAGGCATGGCGGAGGGCGCGCTCGAGCGCGTTGTCGTAGTTCGTCGTGACGATGAGCGGGCTGCGGGCCGCCCCGCTCGCGCAGCAGCCGCGACGGCCGAGACGACGCCTTCGGTGCACCGGCCCGAGGGGATGCTCCGCCCGCGTCAGCAGCTCGTGGAGCTTGTCGTAGAGCGGGCCTGTTCCGTTCGTGACCGCGACGAACTGCGCCACGTGGGCCAGCTCGGCGTCGGTCGGCGCAACGGGTAGCCGAACGAGTGCGCGAGGTGCCGCGCGACATCCGCCGGGCGCAGCGCGAACCCGTTGTCCGAGCCGTGGACGCCCGCGCCAAGCACGAGCACGAGGCGGCCGGCGGCGAGCGCGCCGAGCGGCCTCCTCCACGGCGTCGCCGACGGGCGGCGGCGGGGCCGAATCGAGCTCCGTCGCCTGGCGCAGGATCTGCCGCATGCAGCTCGCTGCAGCGTCGGTGTCGGCTCGATGCCCGAGCTCGTCCGTCAGCGCGCCTGCGGGCCGACCGGTACTCGGCGAGCGCGTCCGCCTGCCGCCCCGCCGCGGTAGAGCGCCAGCATCAGCTGGCCGCGCAGCCGCTCGCGGAGCGGATGCTCGGCGACGAGCGCCTCGAGCTCGCCGACGACCTCCGGCATCGCGGCCGAGCTCGAGGTCCGCCGTCGATTCGCTCCTCGAGCGCGCGGAGCCGCAGCTCCTCGAGCCGCAAGATCTCGCGCCTCTGCGAACGGTTCGTAGGCGACGTCGGCGAGCGGAGCCCCGCGCCAGAGTGCCAGTGCATCGGCGAGGACTCGTGCACGCTCCGCGGGCGCAACACCTGCTCGCACGCGCAAGCGCGTCCTCGAATTGCGACGAGATCGAGCTCGGCGCCTGTCGAGGCGCAGGACGTAGCCGGGCGGACGGGTCTCGACGCGGTCGGCGCCAAGTGCCTTCCTCAGCTGCGCGATCGCGTTGTGGAGCGACGTGACCGCGGTCGGCGGCGGCGTAGCGCCCCATAGCCGGTCGACCAGGCGGTCGGTGGAGACCAGCCGACCCGCGTCAAGCAGGAGCAGCGTCAGCACAGCGCGCTGCCGCGAACCCGCGATCGCGACCGGCTCGCCGTCAGCGAGGACTTCGAGCGGCCCGAGCAAGCGGAACTCCCACGTCACCGTAGAGCGAGCGTACTGCGGCGCCAGGAGGTCTCCAACGCCGGTTAGCCGCCGGTTAGCGGGCGGTTTGGGCCTCAGCCGAGCGTGGGGTCATGCCGTTCCGCATCGCTCTCCTCGCCGCCGCCCTGGCCGCGGGCCTTGTCCCGGACGGCTCGCGCCCTCCCCGCTTCGAGCCGCCCGAGGGCCTCGCGCCCGGAATCCGCGACTCCGCTCGCCCATCCGTCACAGCCCACTTCGGACGCGACAGCTACCGGCCGGGCGACGTCGCAACGCTCGTCGTCTCGTCCCGCGCGGGAGCCGTCCGGCTGCTGGTCTTCCGGGTCGGCCCGGAGCACCGCTACACCCGGGCCCGCGACGACATGAGCGGTGTCCCGGTGAGCACCGAGCGGCGGCTCGGGAGCGTTGCTCCTGGGCTCGTCGTCTCAGTACCCGTCGGCGACTGGTCGAGCGGCGTGTACTTCGCACGGCTCGAGGGCAGCGGTGGGCACACGGGGTTTGCGCCCTTCGTCGTGCGGCCCGCGCACCTCGGAGAGCATCGCGTGGCCGTCGTCATGCCGACGCAGACGTGGCAGGCGTACAACCACCGCGACGACAATCACGACGGGGTCGACGACACCTGGTACGTCGCCGGCGACACCGCGCGGCTCGGGCGTGCGCATCTCAACCGCGGCGTGCCGTTCCGCTTCCGCAACTACGACGCGCCGTTCATCCGCTGGTCGGTGCAGACGCACCACGACGCCGACTTCATCACCGACGACGAGCTCAACCGCACGAGCGGCGCCCGGCTGGCGGCGGCGTACGCGCTCATCGTCTTCCCCGGCCACCATGAGTACGTGACCGGCCACGAGTACCGGGCGATCACGGAGTACCGCAACTTTGGCGGCAACTTGATGTTCCTCTCTGCGAACGACTTCTACTGGAGGATCAATCGCAACGGCTACCTGATGCGGCGCGTGGCGCGCTGGCGCGACCTCGGCCAGCCCGAGGCGTCGCTGATCGGCGAGCAGTTCTTCCACAACGACGACGGCGAGCACCGCGGTCACTGGATCGTGCGCACACCGATCCCGTGGCTGTTCGCCGGCACCGGCCTCCACCGCGGCTCGACGTTCTCGAGCGGCGGCGTCGAGGCCGACGCGGTCGCGCCGAGCTCGCCGCCCGGCGTGCAGGTCGTCGCCGAGCTCCCGAACCTCTTTCCGGGCTATGGCTCGGCGCAGATGACGTATTACGAGCTGGGCGGCGCCAAGGTGTTCGCCGCCGGCGCATTCACGCTCGCGGGCGCAATCTGGGAACCGCCGGTGCGCCGGATGGTGGCGAACCTGTGGGCGCGACTCGCCAACGACGGCGACACCGGCCCAGACATCCGCGCGCCGGCGTCCCCGCAGCCCGCGCGATGAGGAAGCATGTCCTTCTCGTCGCCGGCGCGCTTGGACTGCTGGCATCCGCCGGCGTAGCGGGGTTTCTGCTCGCTCGGCCGCACGGAGACCCTGGGCATCTGGAGCCGAAGCCGTCGGGCATCTCCTACGTCGGCCCGGAGAAGGTCAGCCACGGAAGGCCGCGTTACCACCTGAAGTCGCGTGCAGAACAGCCCTGCTGGCTGCAGTTCGGAGGCGGCGCCGAACGCAGATCCGCCGCGCTTACAACAAATCTCGGTCCCCCCACCCGGTCCGTCTGGGCGCGTGCGCTCGACGGCTACATCGAATATCCGCCCGTCTACTGCGACGGCCTCCTGTACGTCAACACGTTCCGCGGAACCACGTACGCGGTCGACTCCGAGAGCGGCAAGATCGTCTGGCGCCGGCGCGGAGCGCACAAGCCGTCGTCGCCGGCGATCGCCGGCGCCAAGCTGATAGTCGCCGCCAACGACGGAACGGTGACCGCCTTCGACCGATTCAGCGGGCGCCGGCTCTGGCGCGTGGCGACCGGCGCGCGCGTCGAATCGTCGCCGGCCGTGTCGCACGGCTCCGCGTTCGTCTCAAATGCGGACGGTCGAGTGTTTCGCATCGCAGTCGAGACGGGACGCGTCCGGTGGGCATTCGCGACCGGCGGGCTGATCAACTCGAGTCCCACGCTGGCGCATGGCCGTGTGTGCGTCACGACGTATGCCGGATCGATCTTCTGCCTGCGGGCCCGCGACGGCGTCAAGCTGTGGGGGACGTATCTCCGCCGGGACGCGCTGAGACACGAGAGCTTCTACGCGAGCGCCTCGACTGACGGCCGCCGCCTGTACACGGTCGCTCGCTCCGGCAGGATCCTCGCGCTGGCGGTGGCAGACGGCCGGGTCCTGTGGTCGCGGCACGTCGACGGGTGGGGCTATTCGACTCCGGCCGTGGCGCGTGGCGTGATCTTCGTCGGCGGATTCGACGGCCGGTTACATGCGTACGACGCACGCTCCGGCGACGAGCGTTGGGCCAGTTACGTCGGGGGCCGAATCCTCGGTGCACCCGTCGTGATCGGGCACCTCGTGTTCTTCGCGACGCTCGAGCGACGGACGTACGCCGCACGGGTGGCGGACGGCACGGTCGTCTGGAGAATCCGGATCGGCAAGTACTCGCCGACGATTGCGACGAACCGCCACTACTACATGTCCCTGAACGGCCTCCTGGCCGCATTTCGAGCCCGTCGCAGTCCCCTCGAGTGCAACCCGAACGAGCGACGCGCGCTCATGCCGTCTGAGCGCCGGGCATGCGTGCGGCGAGCTATTCCGAAGACGCACCGTTAGGCCTGCCGCGCGCGGCGACACCGTGAGCCGCTCGTGAGCGGCAGTGCCGCGCTACGTCCGCGAGGTCGCCGGCGCCGCGGCGGGCGCCGCGTCCATGCCCTTGCGGAACGCGATCCACACGAACGGCAGCGTCGCGACGAGCTGGCCCGCCGCGACGAGGAAGAGCACCGAGCGGGCTCCCATGTCCTCGAGCAGCGGCCCGACGACGAGCAGGCCGAGCGGGCCTGCCACCAGCGCGCACGTGATCACGGCCGACATGACCTTCGCGCGCAGCGCCTCCGGCGAGCGGGTCATGATCGTCGCGATCAGCGGCGCGTTGATGATCGGGCCGAAGGCCGACGACACGAAGAGCACCAGCATCACCGCGGGCACGGGCAGGTCGATTCCGAGCAGCAGCAGAGGCGCGGTCATGCAGAGCAGCGCGACCGCGCCGAGGCGGATCGGCTCGTGCCGTTTCACGAGGCGCATCGCCGCGATGCTCCCCACGACGGCGCCGCCGCCGTACGCGGCGAAGAAGGCGCCGGCGATCTGCGCGCTGTCGAAGTCCGCGCGCGCCAGGTAGAGCACGCTCGCGGACAGCATCTGGCCGAACATGTTCAGGAAGAGCGCGGTGATGCCCAGCACGCGCAGGAACGGGTCGCGGAGCAGGAAGCGCACGCCGGCGAGCACGCCGCGCGACTCCTCGGACGGCGCGAGCGGCGGCCGCTTCGGCACGAACAGGCCGACCACGACGAACGAGAACAGGAACGTGCAGGCGTCCACGTAGAGCACGCTCGAGGCACCGATCGTCGCGATCAGCAGGCCGGCGATCGGCGGGCCGAGCAGCGACGTCGAGCGCTGCACGCCCTCGAAGGCGGCGTTCGCCTGGGCGACCGTCGACTGGTCGTTGCCGACGAGCTCCGGGATCACGACCGTCGCCGCCGACATGTAGGGCGCGAGCGCACAGCCCGCGAGGAACACGAGCACGAGCAGCACCGGGAACGAGAGGACGCCGGCCTCGTAGAGCAGCGGCACCGCGGCCAGGATCGGCACGCGGGCCACGTCGCCCAGCATGAGCGTCCGCCGCGCGCCGAGGCGCGCTACGAGCGATCCGCTGACGATCCCGAACAGCGCGATCGGCGCCAGCTCGACGGCGAGCACGACGCCCATGCGCGACGCAGACCCGGTCGTCTCGAGGACGAACCACGGCAGCGCGAGGAAGGTCATCTGCGAGCCGAGCCGCGAGACCGCCTGCGCGATCAGCAGCGCCCGCAGGCCCGGGCTGCGCAGGACGCTCATACCGCCGCGGGCACCTTCCAGGCGCCGTTGGACTGCACGACGCGGCCGTCCAGCTCGATGCGGCCGCCGTTGCGCAGGTCCTTGACGATGTCCCAGTGGACGTTGCTCACGTTGACGCCGCCGGTCTCGGGGATGGAGTTGCCGAGCGCCAGGTGGATCGTCCCGTCGATCTTCTCGTCGAAGAGCGTGTTCTTCATGTGGCGCGTGATGCCGGGGTTGCAGCCGATGCCGAGCTCGCCGAGCAGCCGTGAGCCGTCGTCGGTGTCGAGCGTCGCGATCAGGAAGTCCTCTTCCGCGTCGGCCGACGCGTCGACGACGCGGCCGCCCTCGAAGCGCAGCCGCACGCCGCGGCACTCGCGGCCCAGGTAGACGGCCGGGAACTCCGAGAACGTGATGACGCCCTCGGCCGAGTCCTCGACCGGCCCGGTGAAGAACTCGCCGCCCGGAAGATTGCGTCCGGCCGCGTCGACGGTGAACGTCCGGCCGACGATGGACATGGTGACGTCGGTGTCGGCGCCGACGATGCGCACCTGCTCCGCCGACTCGAACAGCTCGGCGTAGCGGCTCATGCGCTCGCGCTCCGCGTCCCAGTCCCGCAGCACCGCTCCGAACAGGAAGTCGGCGAAGGCGTCGGTCGACATGCCCGCCTCCTGCGCGAGCGCGGGCGTCGGGTACTGGCCGCCGACCCACATCAGCTCGCCGGTGAACATCCGCTCCATCGCCGGCCTGATGCCGGTCTGCAGCGCGTTGAGCCGCTCCTCCGAGAGCGCGGAGAGGTTGCGCGTGTTCTCGGGCGCCTCGACGACGATCAGTGCGTCGGCCTGCTCGAGCATCGCGACTTCGATCGGCGCCGGGTTGAGCAGCAGGTCGATCGGCGCCTCCTGGGCCCACACGCTCGGCACGGTGAGGCTGCCGCCGAACCCCACGCGGAGCAGCACGTGCGCGCCCCGGCGAGCCACCTGGCGACAGACCTCCTCGATCATCGGCCGGCCGAGGTAGCCGCCGAAGACGACCACCTGCCAGCCCGGCTGCACGTCGACGCAGTCCTCGACCATGATCCGGGCGTACTGCTCGATCCGGGGATCGGTCATTTCTTCCTCCTCTTCGGCTTGGGGTCGACGCGCGGGATCGCACGGAAGGTGATGTGGACGCGGCGGCTCCCCTCCGGGCGCTCGTCGCCGGCCATGCGCTCGTACCGGCGCCAGATCTTGCGTACCTCGTCCGCGAACTCCTTCAGCTCCTCCGGCGTGAGGTAGGCGGTGCCGCTGTTGGAGGTCGCCGCCTTGCGCCATTCGCGCGGCTCGTCCTGCTCGGCTGCGAGCCACTCCTCCATGCCGCGCTCGTCGCGCTCGAGGACGCGGCGCGCCAGAGCGCGCGGGCGGCACTGCGGAACTGCGGCGAGTCGTCGACGCTCTCGAACGAGATCGAGCGTGCGGTCAGTTCCCAGCGAGTCTCGCGGCCGTCCGAGCTCTCCGCCGGGAGCCACCAGCCCCTACTTCGCAAGCGCGCGCAGGTGGTAGCTGGCCGCCTGCGGGCTTCCGCCGAGCTCGCTTGCCGCCTCGGTCGCGTTCGCCGCTGCCCTTCGCGTAGAGGAGCTCCAGCATCGTGCAGCCGAGCCGGGTGGGCGAGAGCGCGCATCGCGCGCGGGTCGCGAATCTCGAGGTTGTCAGCTGGAGGCATCAGAAAGAACCATTTCCGAAACGTCTGCTTCGGAAGCTACCGCTTCCGATTCGCCCGTGTCAAGTGCGTCTCGCTCACGCAGGGCCGTGAGCGCGATCGCGCCCATGCTGATCGTCTGGATGACGGCCAGCGCCACGAGCACCGGCTCCACACCGTAGGAGTCCAGCACGGGGCCGGCGACGAACACGCCGAGCGGCTGGATGAGCGTGAACACCGCGGCCATCGCCGCGAGCGCTCCCGGCCGCAGGCGGGCGGGGATCCGCAAGGTCAGGATCGTGTGGATGCTCGGGTTCACGAGGCCGTTCGCCACACCCGAGGCGACGAGCGCGGCCGAGTAGGCCCACGCCGGCAGCTCGAACACGAGCAGCCAGAGCGGCAGCGCCTGCCCCATCACGCCGGCGGCGGTCACCGAGATGCCGCGCACTCGGTTCGCGAGCCACTTGAACGAGATGCCGTTGCCGATCAGCGCGCCGATCCCGAACGAGGCGACGAGCCACCCGGCGACGAGCGCATTGGATCCGAACCGCGCGACGACCAGCACCGGCACGGCCACGAAGAACGCCGTCCACGCGCTGTCGCCGATCGCGAAGACGACCACCCAGACGCGCAACAGCCGGTCGCGGACGAGGAAGCGGATGCCCTCCCGGGCGCTCACCGGCTCCTCCGCCGCCGCGCGGGCACGGCGCCGCTCGACGAACAGCCCGACGAGCGCGAACGAGACGCAGTAGGTGGCGGCGTCGACGACCAGCACGAGCGGCGCCGCCAGGGCGGTGATCAGGATGCCCGCGCAGACGGGCCCGAGCAGCATCGTGGAGCGGATCGCGCCCTGGAAGAGCGCATTGACGCGGCTCATGACCGCCTCGTCCTCGCCGAGCAGCTCGGGCAGGATGACCTTCTGCGCAGTGAACGCGGCTCCCGAGAAGGCGCCGGACAGGAACGCGGCGCCGAGCAGCAGCCCGAAGGTCAGCTGACCGGTCCAGTGCAGCACCGGCACGGCGAGGATGACCGCGCCGCGTACCGCGTCGCACAGCATCATCGTGCGGCGTGCGCCGAGCCTCGTGACGAGCTTGCCGCCCGGGATCGCGAGCAGCCCCACGCCGATCAGCTCGGCCGCGACCACGAAGCTCATGCGTGTCGCCGAGCCCGACGTCAGCAGCACGAACCAGGGCAGGGCCAGCCAGGTCATCTGCGACCCGGTCACCGAGACGATCTCGGCGGCGAGCAGGGCTGCGAGTGAGCGGTTGCGGAGCATCAGCGCATGCCGACGGCCGTGGCCGCGCGTCGGACGGCGATGGGACGGGAGAGCGCACGGCTACCCGGTCTGGGCGGGCACGCCGGCGGAGCGAACGATCGCGATGTCGCCGCTCAGGGACTGGAGGCGCAGCTCGGCCACGGGGCCCTCGGCAGACCTGTCCGTCGCGGACGTCGAGCTGCGACGAGACGTCGCCGCTGCGCGAGCCCGCGTCGATCCAGACGCGCACGCCCGGCCGGACGCCGATGCGGATATCGCCGGAGACGGACTGCGCCGAGACCGGGCCTGCGCCGGTGTTCTCGGCATGCTGGTCCCCCGAGACGCTGTTGAGCGTGACCGCGGCGCCCGCGTCGGAGACGAGCAGGTCGCCGGACACGGACTGCAGGGTCGCGGCGCCGGCGCTGTGCCCGATCCGGACGTCGCCGGAGACGGTCTGGAGCTCGGCGTTCCGCGTGATGCGCTCGAAGCGCAGGTCGCCGCTGACCGAGCGGATGCGCGCGTCGCCCTCGAGCTCCGGGAACTCGACGTCGCCGGACGTGGTCTCGAGCTCGACGCTGCCGTAGCGGCCGCGCGCGTCGACGTCGGCGGACACGGTCTTGGCGGCCACGTCGGCTCCCGCCGGGCAGGTGATGCGCACGGCGACCTCCGGCGCGCGGCTGAAGAGGAAGCCGAGCTTGCTCTTGGAGCCCCGCTCGGGGATCTCGACGCGAACCTCGTGCCCGCCCGAGCGCTCGCGCAGCTCGACGCGTGCGTCCTCGACAGCGGCCTGGGACACCTCGTCGCCTCGCAGCGCCTCGAGCTCGACGGTCGTCTCCTCCCCGCCGGCGGTCTCGAGCCGGACCTCGCCGGCCGTGTTGCGGATGCGCAGCGTGAGCGGGCCCGGCGTATGGAAGCGCTCCACGACCCTCACGCCCTCGCGGAGGCGCCCAGCGCCTCCAGCAGCCAGAGCTCGGCCGGTACGCCGGCGCGCTCGGCGGCCGCGTCGATGTCGTGCTTCAGGTCGGCGGGCACGTGCAGGTGCAGGTCCTCGGTGGCCAGGGCGGTCGACGGGCCGCGCTCCGGCTCGTCGAGGGCGAAGTGCCCGAACGGTGTTGGGACAAACGTCGGCATGGAAGCTCCTTTCAGCTCTCAGCGAAGCCGGTGAGGCGGTTTCGCGACCGGCGGGCAGGCGTCGTGACGGCACGCGCGAGCGTGCGCACGACCCACGTGTTGACCGAGACGCCGCCGGCTGCGGCGGCTGCCTCGACCTGGTCCTTCAGTGCGTCGGCGAGACGCAAGGTGATGCGGGCGCTGGTGCCCTCCTCGGCGGCCGGTTGCGGCTCGGCCTCGCGGGGGGCGTCCTCGACGTAGACGAGCTCGGGGTCCCGCCCGGCGAGGCGAACCTCGACGTGGCCGTTCGGGAGCTGCGCGTTGAGCTCGACCGCGGCCGCCGCGAAGGCGTCCACGAGCCTGAGCGCCAGCGAGCCCTCGAGGGCGATGCCGATCCGCTCGGCCGTCTGGGCCGTCTGCTCGTCGCCGACCGCGGCGACCGCGTTCAGGTCGCTGCGGAGCGCGTCGATGATCTGTGACAGTTGCATGACTGCAATATGACATCACTATGCAGCCTCGTCAAGTCAAATAGGTGTCACGCTGACGCAACTGCGACATCACGTCGCCCACAAAGGCGTCCAGATCCTCGATCGAGCGGTTGTTCACGTAGGAGAAGTCGGCGCGCGCGAGCTTCTCCTCGTCCGGGAGCTGCCGCTCGGCGCGCTCCTCGGGAACCGGGCGGCCACGGCGGGCGCGGATCCGCGGCGAGGCGGTGAGGGCGACCACCTTGTCGAAGCGCGTCTCCCCTCCCGACTCGTAGAGCAGCGGCACCTCGGTGACGACCACATCCGGCGGGGTCGGGAGCTCGGCGAGCTGCTCGCGCCATTGCAGGTACTCGCGCGAGACGAGCGGATGGAGCAGCTGCTCGAGCCAGAGGAGCTTGTCCCGGTCGCCGAAGACGACGCGGCCCACCCGCTGCCGGTCGATCTGCCCCTCGTCGTCCAGGATCCCGTCGCCGAGCTTCGCGAGCAGGGCCTTGCGGACGTCGGGATCTGTGGCGAGCAGGTGGTGGACGATCTCGTCGCTCGAGACGGTCGCAGCGCCGTGGCGTGCGAACAGCTGCAGCGCCGTCGATTTGCCGGTGCCGATGCCGCCCGTGATCGCGACCGCGACCGGCCGCCTGCGAGAGCTACTGCTCGTCGTCAGAGGTCGCCGCAGCCTGCGGCTCGGCGGGCTCTTCGGCCGGCTCGTCGGCCGGCGGCTCTTCGGCGGTCGCTGCGGCCTGCGGCTCCGCCGGCTCTTCAGCGGGCTCGGCTGCGGGCGGCTCCTCGAGGGTCACAGCGGCCTGCGGCTCCTCGGCGGGCGCCTCCTCGACGGTCTCCGGCTCGAAGGCAGCCATCGGCTCGCCCTCGTCCACGGATGGCGCGGCCGGCTCCTCCTCGAGCTCTGCTTCTTCGGCGGCGGCATCGTCGGCCTCGTCGATCGCCGGCTCGGCGACTGCGACCGCGTCGTAGTCCGCGTCGGCCTCGCCGTGCGGCGCAATCGCGTCCTCGGCCGCGGGGGCAGTGTCGGCGCCGAACACGTCCTCGGACAGGTCGAGCTGCGGCGCCGGCTCGTCCGGGCCGCGCAGCGGCGCGCCGTCCTCGACGCGCTTGAGCGAGAGCGAGAGGCGGCGCCGCTCGGCGTCGACCTCGATGATCTTCACCTTGACCGTGTCGCCCTGCGAGACGACCTCGCGCGGGTTCTCGACGTGGTGCGGCGCGAGCTCGGAGATGTGCACGAGCCCCTCGACCCCCGGCATGATCTCGACGAAGGCGCCGAAGGTGACGACCTTCGTGACCTTTCCCTCGACGACGTCGCCCTGGTTGTAGCTCTCGAGCACCTGCTGCCACGGGTCGGACTGCGTCTGCTTGAGGCCGAGCGAGATCCGCTGACGGTCGCGGTCGATGTCGAGCACCTTGACCTTCACGGGCTGGCCGATCTCGAGCACCTCGGACGGGTGGTTCACGTGCGTCCACGAGAGCTCGGAGATGTGGATCAGGCCGTCCATGCCGTCGAGGTCGACGAACGCGCCGAAGTCGACGATGTTCGAGATCGTGCCCTCGACGACGTCGCCGGGCGACAGCCTGTCCAGGATCGCCTGGCGCTGCTCCTTGCGCTCGTCCTCGAGGACGGCGCGGCGCGAAAGCACCACGTTGTTGCGCGAGCGGTTGAGCTCGATGACCTTGCACTTGAGCTCCTTGCCGAGAAACTCGTCCAAATCCTGAACGCGGCGGATGTCGACCAGCGACGCGGGCAGGAAGCCGCGCACGCCCAGGTCGAGGATCAGGCCGCCCTTGACGACCTCGATCACGCGACCATTGACCGGCTCCCCGCTCTCGGCGGCGCCCTCGATCTGCTTCCACGCGAGCTCGAACCGCGCCCGCTTCTTCGAGAGGATCAGCCGGCCTTCGGCGTCCTCCTTCGTGAGAACGAGCGCATCGATCTCCTCCCCCACGCCGACCTCGTCGGCGGGGTTGACGGAGCGGCGAATCGAGAGCTCGGCGACCGGGATGACGCCCTCCGACTTGTAGCCGATGTCGACCAGGACCTCGTCCTTGTCGACGCGCACGACGGTGCCGTGGACGACTTCGCCCTCCGTGATCGTGGGGAAGCTGGCGTCGTAGTTCGGGATCACCGAACCGTCTTCGGTGGTGATCCAGACGTCTGGATCCGCGGCCTGCGCGGTGGCTGTATCGAGCGTCTCTGACACGAGCGGATCAGTATAGCCCCCGCATTTCTGACTGCCCTCCGACCAAAAACCCCCGCTCAGCGGGAGATTGCGCGGCGCGGGGAGCGACGGACGGCGTCGCGCAGTGCGTTCGGCGCCTCGCCGTAGCTCAGGCGGCGGGCGTTCGGGCAGTCGCGCGGCCGTTCGGTGCCCGATGTGGGGCTCTTCAGGTGCCGATCCGCTGACTTTTGGCCATGTCCGAAAAAGCCGAGTAGACTCGCCGCCGCCTCCGGGTCGGAGGCGGGGTCCCCAAGGGAGGAGAGGCGGATGATTTCTCGCGCGCGAAGCTGGCTCGGACTGGGCCTGATGGCGGCTGTCGTCCTGGTACTCGGCGCAACGGTCGCGGTCGCGGACACGAGTCCGCAGCCGCTGCCGTTCAGCCAGAACTGGTCGGACACCGGGCTCATCACGACGAGCAACGACTGGTCGGGAGTGCCCGGCGTGATCGGCTACCGAGGCGACGCCATGGTCGGCGCGACCGGCGTTGATCCGCAGACCGTCACCGCCGACGGATCCGGCACTCCGGTCAACGTGCTCGCCAACCAGCCGAACCCGAACACGCTGACGACGGGCGGAGTCGCGGAGTTCGAGATCACCGACCCGGTGGTCGCCCTTCAGGGTTCGGGCACGGCGCGCGCACCTCACGTCGTCATCAGCCTCGACACGACCGGACAGAGCAACATCAACGTGGCCTACAACCTGCGCGACGTCGACGGCTCCGCCGACAACGCCGTGCAGCCGGTAGCGCTGCAGTACCGCGTCGGCGCGAGCGGCAACTACACCAACGTCCCGGCCGGGTTCGTCGCCGACGCGACGACGGGGCCGAGCCTCGCAACCCTCGTGACATCCGTGAGCGTCTCGCTCCCCGCGGCGGTGAACAACCAGCCGCTCGTGCAGGTTCGGATCATCACGACGGACGCCGTCGGCTCCGACGAATGGGTCGGCGTCGACGACATCAACGTCACGGCATCGCCCGTCGACCAGGCGCCTGCGGTGCAGTCCACCTCCCCGTCGGACGGCGCCACCGGTGTCCTCGTAAGCTCCAACGTCTCCGTGACGTTCAGCGAGCCGGTGAACCTCAGCGGCTCGGGGTACTCGATCTCCTGCGCGACGTCCGGGAGCCACACCGCGGCGCTGAGCGGCGGGCCGACGACGTTCACGCTCGATCCCGACACCAACTTCGCCTCCAACGAGAACTGCACCGCGACGGTCTTCGCGGCCGGCGTCTCAGACCAGGACGCAAATGACCCGCCGGATCAGATGGCCTCCGACTACGTCTTCAGCTTCACCACCGGGGCGGCAGCGCCGACTCCGGGTGACGTCGTCGTCAGCGAGGTCTACGGCGGCGGCGGTAATTCCGGCGCCACGCTCACGAACGACTTCATCGAGCTCTACAACCGCACCGGATCGAGCATCAGCCTGGCCGGCTGGTCGGTGCAGTACGCATCGGCCGCGGGAACCTCGTGGCAGGTCACAGCGCTTACGGGCTCGATCCCGGCCGGGCACAACTACCTGATCCAGGAGGCGGCGGGCGCCGGCGGGACGACGCCGCTGCCGACGCCGGACGCGACCGGCAGCATCGCGATGAGCGCGACCGCCGGGAAGGTCGCGCTCGTCTCGAGCACTGCTCCGCTTTCCGGAGCCTGCCCGACCGGCGGCGCGATCATCGACTTCGTCGGCTTCGGCACGACCGCCAGCTGCTTCGAGGGCGGCACCGGTCCGGCCCCGGCGCCGAGCAACACGACGTCCGACCAGCGCGCTGGCGGCGGCGCGACCGACACGAACGACAACGCCGCCGACTTCACCGTCGGCGCACCCGATCCGCACCCCAGCGCCGACCAGGCGCCAACCGTGGCCTCGACGACGCCGGCCAACGGCGCGACCGGCGTCGCGCTCGACGCGAATGTCTCGATCACGTTCAGCGAGCCGGTCAACGCGAGCGGCAGCTGGTACACGATCAACTGCGCAGGGAGCGGCTCGCACAGCGCGACGGAGTCGGGCGGTCCGACGACGTTTACGCTCGATCCGACCGCGAACTTCGTCCCGAACGAATCGTGCACGGTCACGGTGGTCGCGGCGAACGTGAGCGACCAGGACGGGGACGACCCGCCCGACACCATGGCTGCGAACTACGTGCTCACGTTCCAGACCGCCGACGTCCTCGTCTGCGGCGATCCCGCGACGCTCATCCACGACGTCCAGGGATCCGGCGCGGCCAGCCCGATGGTGGGCGCAGGCGTGACGCTCGAGGGCGTCGTCGTCGGCGACTACGAGGCGAGCGGCGAGTTCGGCGGCTACTACCTCCAGGAGGAGGACGCGGACGCCGACGCCGATCCCGCCACCTCGGAGGGGATCTTCGTCTTCTCGAACGGGTTCACTGCCGCCGTCCACGCCGGGGACCTGGTCCGGGTCCGCGGCACCGTGGCCGAGTTCAACGGCCTGACCGAGATCAACAACGTCACCGGCGAGTCGGTTTGCGCGACCGGATCCACCGTGACGCCCACGCCGGTCACGCTGCCCGTCGGGGACCTGAGCACGCACGAGCAGACCGAGGGGATGCTCGTCGACTACACGCAGACGCTGACCGTGACCGAGGTGTTCAACCTCGGCAGGTTCGGCGAGGTGAGCCTCTCTGGCGCCGGCCGGCTCTACACGCCGACCGCAGTCGCAACTCCGGGCGCGGCCGCGATCGCCCAGGAGGATCAGAACAACCGGAGCCGCATCGTCCTCGACGACGGCAACAACGACCAGAACATCGACCCGACGCGGTACCCGCAGGGCGGTCTCTCGGCCGGCAACACCCTGCGCGTCGGCGACAGCCTGCCGGGCCTGACCGGCGTCATGGACTACCGCTTCAGCACCTACCGGATCCAACCGGTCGGACCGATCAGCTTCGACCACACGAACCCGCGGACGGCGGCGCCCGCACCGGTCGGGGGCAACCTGAAGGTCGCCTCCTTCAACGTCCTCAACTACTTCAACGGCAACGGCCTGGGCGGCGGCTTCCCGACGTCGCGCGGCGCCAACACGCTCACCGAGTTCAACCGCCAGCGGGCGAAGATCATCTCCGCGATCTCCGCGATCAACGCCGACATCGTCGGACTGATGGAGATCGAGAACGACGCCCCGCCGAACAGCGCCATCGAGGATCTCGTCTCGGGCCTGAACGACGCGATGGGCGCCGGCACCTACTCGTTCATCAACACGGGCGTCGTCGGGACGGACGAGATCCGCGTCGCACTGATCTACAAGCCGGCCGCGGTCACGCCGGTGGGCGCGTACCAGGTGATCACGTCCGCGACCGACCCGCGCTTCATCGACACGAAGAACCGGCCGTCCCTGGCGCAGACGTTCGAGCGGAACGCCACCGGCGCGAAGCTCACCGTCGTCGTCAACCACCTCAAGTCGAAGGGCTCCGACTGCAACGACGTCGGCGACCCCGACACGGGCGACGGCCAGGGCAACTGCAACATCACCCGCCAGCAAGCGGCCGAGGCGATCCTCGACTGGCTGGCGTCCGATCCAACCGGAAGCGGCGACCCCGACTTCCTCCTGATCGGCGACATGAACTCGTACACGTTCGAGGATCCGATCACGACGTTCGTGAACGGCGGCCTCACGAACCTCGTGCGCCACTTCGGTGGGCTCGAGGCGTACTCGTACGTCTTCGACGGCGAGTCCGGCTACCTCGACCACGGCCTCGCGAGCGCCTCGCTCGCCGATCAGGCGACGGGCGCGGCCGACTGGCACATCAACCCGGACGAGCCGACGGTGCTCGACTACAACACCGAGTTCAAGACCGCCAACCAGATCAACACGTTCTACTCCCCGGCCCCGTACCGGGCGTCGGACCACGACCCCGTGGTCATCGGCCTCAACCTGAACGCAGCGCCGACCGTGGACGCCGGCGGGCCGTACTCCGTGGGCGAGGGTGGCTCCGTCACGGTGGCGGCCACGGGCAACGACCCCGACGGCGGCGGGCTTACCTACGAGTGGGATCTCGACGACAACGGCAGCTTCGAGACGTCCGGCCAGAGTGTCGTGTTCTCCGCCGCCGGTCGCGACGGCCCCTCGAGCCAGACGATTCGCGTGCGCGTCACGGACGCCGGCGGCCTGACCGACGTCGACGAGACGACGGTTGACATCACGAACGTCGCGCCGACGGCTTCCGTCTCCGGGCCCGATGCGGCGCAGCGCGGCGTCAGCGCGAGCTGGACGTTCTCGGCGACCGACCCCTCGTCGGCCGACGAGGCGGCGGGCTTCGACTTCAGCGTCGACTGGGGCGACGGCTCGCCGATACAGGTCGTGTCGGGCACGAGCCCGCGCACGCTGGCCCACACGTACACGGCGCTGGGCGAGCACACGATCTCGGCGACCGCGACCGACAAGGACGGCGGGACGAGCATCGCCGCGACGAAGGTCGTGACGGTCTTCGGCGCGGTACTCCAGACCGATCCCTGCGACGCGACGCAGAACGCGTTGGTCGTCGTCGGCTCCGGCGGCGACGACCAGATCGCACTGACCTCCGCGAAGGACAAGCAGATCGAGGTGCGCTTCGGAACCACGTCCGTCGGCACGTTCGCGCCGACCGGCCAGGTGATCGTGGACGCGCTCGGTGGCAACGACGTCGTCACGGTCGAGAAGAAGATCGACCGGCAGGCGCTGCTCTACGGCGGCACGGGGGCGGACACGATCAGCAGCGGCGACGGCACGGCTGCTTTCGTCGGTGGCGCCGGCAGCGACAACCTGTCGGCGGCGAAGGGCCGCGACCTGCTCATCGGCGGCGCCGACGGCGACTCGCTCGCCGGCGACAAGGATGACGACATCCTGATCGCCGGGACGACGGCGTACGACGCCGCCACTCCGGCGGCCGAGCAGTCGCTCTGCGCAATCCTCCGCGAGTGGACGAGCAAGCACGCCTCGTACGCAGCCCGCATCGCGCATCTGAACGGCTCGAGCCCCGGCGGCCTGAACGGCGCGACGCTGCTGAAGGCGAGCGCACCGGGCCAGACCGTCTTCGACGACGCCGCGGCGGACAGCCTCGCCGGCGACAAGGGGGAGGACTGGTTCCTGCTCAACGCCTCAGGCGGCGGCACGCTCGACAGCTCGGACCGCAGCGGGTCGGAGACGGCGACCGACCTCTAGGCCCCGCGAGCCGGCCGGCCGCGCCCTTCGCGCGGCCGGCCGGCTTCTACGTCGCGCGGCGCAGGAAGGTGCGCACGGCGTCGAGGTACGGCTCCGGCGCCTCGACGTAGCTCATGTGCCCGCTGTCAGGGATGACGACGAGCTCGCTGCCGGGGATTCCCTCGTGGAGGACGCGGGCAGCCCGCGGCGTGGTCGTCCGATCGTGCTCGCCCACGACCACGAGCGTCGGGCGGTCAACGCCGGCGAGCTTGGGGCGGTAGTCGAAGTCGCCGTAGCCGGCGTTCGCGAAGTGGCGCAGCACGTCCGGCGAGTAGACGGTGCCGGCGCCGAACCCGGGCGGCACAGCGTGGTGAAAGTGGAACGGCAGCTGGTCCTCGAGGAGCTGCGCGCACTCCTCCTCGGTCGCCACGGTCTTCTCGCGCTCCCACGAGGCCTCGATCACCTGGCGCTGGTCGCCGAGCTGCTCGAACGACGCCTCGAGGTCGGCGATCATCGCGTCGCTCGCGTCGGCGCCGCCCGAGATCACGTACGCGGCGGCCGTGCCGAGCTCGGTCGCGTGCCAGTCGTGATGATCGCGCCGAATGAGTGGCCGAGGAGCGCGAAGCGCTCGAGCCCGAGCGCCTCGGCGAGCAGGTCGACGTCGCGGGCGAAGACGTCGAGCGTGAGCGTCCCCGGATCGGTGCGCTCGCTCCGCCCCTGGCCGCGCTCATCGACGTAGCGAAGCCGGAACTCGTCCCCGAGCGAATCGAGCCACGGCCGGAACAGCGTGTGGTCGAGCCCCGGCCCGCCGTGCAGGACGACGAGCGGGAAGCCGTCGCCGACCTCCTCGACGAAGAGCCGGTAGCCATCGGCGAGCGTCACGTCCACGCGCGTCAGCCTCGCAGGCGGGGCCCCGGGGCGTGCCGTCGACCCAGTGCCTGGCACCCGCGCGAGCGCTTTCGGTGCCAGGCACGCGCCGCGTGGCGCAGGCGTTCGTGGATCCGCGCATGGGCGCAACGCGGCCGGGCGCGCCTTGACCGCCAAGCTCCATGACGGCGGCGACTCGATCCTCGTGATCGAGCCGAACGGGTGAAAGCGGAGGGCCCGGTCTCCCGGGCCCTCCGCGTCTTCCGATCCGGCGAGCCCTACGGCCCGAGGATCCGCCCGTCGACCACCGGGTCGACCGGCGAGTGGGCCGTGATGTAGTCGGTCGCCACCTGGCGCAGGTCGTCGCCAGGCTGCTGGACGTCGGTGCCGTTGCCGAAGATCGTGTAGCCGTCTCCGCCGCCGAACGCCATGAAGTCGTTCGTGACGAAGCGGACCGGCTCGTTGTCTCCGATCACGGTCTGCGGCCCGCCCGGCCCGTTCGGCGTCTTCCACATGTTGTCGACGACCGGGGTCGTCCCGTTGCAGTGGAACTGCACCTTGAGGCCTGAGATCTGCGGGAACCGCCCGGTGCCACCCGCGAAGGTCGGGTCGCAGAACGGCGCGAATCCGTTCAGGTACGCCGTCCGCAGCTCCGAGCCCTTGAGCGTGAGGATCACGGTGCGATTGCCGAACGGCAGGACGGCGAACACCTCGCCCCAGGTGATCTCACCGGGCTGCTCGCCGGCACTCGGCGGGGCGAACACGAGGTTCGCCCGCAGGCCACCGGAGTTGGTGAACGCACCGTCGACGCCCGGGTACTTCTCCCGCATCGCGTCGGCGACCATGTTGCCCATCTCCGACTCGTGGAGGCGGGTCAGGTCGCGGGTGATGTCGTTCAGCTGCCGGCCGACCACCTGGTTCCGCAGGACCGCGGTCAGCGCGTTCGCGTTGTCCACGATCCCCTGGACGTCCGCCCGCGGCGCGACGCCGATGTTCTTGGCGACGCGGGTGGCGGCGCCGACCCACACGACCTTGCCCTTCTCCATGATGAGCTGGGCAACGGAGTAGCTGGTGCCCGCGTTGATGCCCTCCATGATCGGCATGCCGTTATGGACCAGGTTCGAGATGCGGTGCGTGTGGCCGACGAACATCGCGTCGACCTCCGTGCCCTGCAGCTCGTCGGCGATGTCCAGGATCGGGCCCTGCCACGCGACGCCGGCGAAGTTCCCGATCGGGTTCTGGCCGACGTTCGTTCCCTGGTGGATGACGACGATCTGGGTGTCGACGTGCTGCTTGCGCAGCCGCTCCGACTCCTCCTTGATCCGCTGCCCCTCGGGCAGGAACGTCAGGCCGGCGGTGTTCCCGGCGGAGACGAGCTCCGGCGTGTTCTGGAGCTCGGCGCCGATCACGCCCACCTTCTCGCCGTTGATGAGCAGCACCGTGGACGGCTTCACCCACGAGGGCGCCTGGCCCGTCGCCGTCTCGACGATGTTCGTCGCGAGGAACGGGAAGTGTGCCCGGTTCTGCTGGTTCTGGAGGCGCGTGGTTCCGTAGTCGAACTCGTGGTTGCCGTACGAGGTCGCCTGCAGGCCCCACGCGTTCTCGGCGTCGATGGTCGGCATGTCCTCGAGCAGCAGCGAGTTCGGCGGCGAGGCGCCGACGTTGTCGCCCGACGCGACCAGCCCGCCGACGCCCGGCAGGTTCGCCTTCTCCTCGTCGAACATCGTGGCGAGGTAGGCAGCACCGCCGACCGTTGCGTTGATGCCGCCGTCGTACGCGAGCGTCGACGGGTCGAGCTGGCCGTGGAAGTCGGTCAGGCCGACGATCGGAACGGACTTGTAGTCCTTCTCGTGCTTGAGGACGCTCAGGAGCACCTTGCCCTGCGCGTACTGCGGCTCGGGGATGCCGAGCATGAAGGCGAGCGTCGGCGCCAGGTCGATCGTCCTGGCACGTACGTCTGACTTCTTGTCGATCTCCTTGCCCGCGGCGAGGAACGTCGCGCGCATGTTGATGCTCGCCCCGAGGTCCTGGACGTCCGGCACGTACCCGTGCTGGCCGAAGAATTGCGACGGGGCGACGAGCTTCCCGGGCGTCTCGGCATCGAACTGGTACGGCGGATATGCGAACACGACCAGGTCGCCCGTGCGGGTCGGATGGGCCATGTCGGACGTGCCGCCGCCGCCGTTCGGGATGTACCGCGCCTCCGCTTTCGTGAAGGTGCGGTCGATCATCTTCCAACCCTCCGGCTGGCCGTCGTGCGTCCAGTCGTTCGGGTCGGTCAGGCCCTGGTACTTGGCCCGGATCATCGCCACGGTCTGGTCGACCTGGTTCGCCGGGACCTGCGTGAAGCCGTTGCCGGCCGGGTCGCGGCCCGCGAGGTTCAGGTAGATCTGGAGCGCGCCGCCGGCCCAGCAGGCCTTGGCCTTGCCGATGGTCTCACCGGTGGCGGGGCGGCAGTTCGACGTCTGCGGCCGCGACAGCAGCCCCAGGTCGACGAGCGGCTGGCTCGCGTCGATGGCCAGGAACTGCGGTGCGAAGCCATGATCCGACGCTACGAAGGTCGTCGGGTCGCCGCCGACCAGGTCGCGGGCCATCTCGAGGACGTGGTCAGCCTCCTCGTAGGCCATGCGGATGAACTCGGTCCGCTCGTCCACGCGGCCGTCCGGGACGCCGTTCAGGTCGACGTCGTCGTAGGCCGGGTTCGGCTTGTTGCCCGGGAGCTTCTTGACGGTCAGCCCCAGGAACTGGTGCTGGAACTCGTCCGTCGTCGGCACGCCGGCGAGCAGCAGGTCGGGGTGGTACTTCTTGACGACGTACTCGAGCATCGGCTCGTGGCCGGTGCCCCAGTAAAGGCCCTGCTGCACGTACGTCTCCTCGGAGACGACGCCCGCCTCGAGGACGGCGAAGTCCGCGGCCGTCGAGGTCGGGAACGTCTGCGCCAGGTACTCGGCGAAGTCGCCGGTGAAGCCCGGCTCCGACCAGCCCGGCCACGACGCGATCGCGCGCGAGACCGACGTGTGGAACAGGCGCACCTGCGACAGGTCCTTGCTCAGGCGCTCGACCTTGACGAGCATCCCGGCGGTGAGACCGGCAGACGGGCCGTCGGCGATCTTCACCTTGACGTCGCCGAGCTCGCCCTCGCCGAGATCGGCGACCTTGTCGGCACCGTTCTTCGTCGAGGAGAAGAGCACGCGGTCGTAGCCGGTGCTGCGCGAGTGGCTCCAGTGGCTCTTCGTCGAGCTGTAGATGTAGGCGTTCAGCCCGTACTTGTCGACGCCGAAGTCGAGCACGCGCAGCCGCATCTCCATCGGCGGCAGGGCGCTGCCCGGCACGTTCGTCCAGCCCGTTGCCGGCTTCGGAGACGCCCCTGCGAACGGCGCCTGGCCGGCGTACCCGGCTGGATGGTCGAACTGGAGCCCGAAGGCCGCGATGTTGCCGGCGTTGTCGAAGAACGTCTCGCCGGCGTGGCCGATGAAGTTGGTCGCGACGCCGCGGCCGGAGAAGAACGACTGGAAGTCGATCGTCGGACCGTCGATCGAGGCGTTGCGGCCGCCGGCCCACTCGACCTGCGCGACTTTCAGCCCGCCGCGCTCGGCGGACTGCGCGATCGATTCGGCCTTGAGGACGTTGGAGTCGAAGGCGGCGGTGCGGCTCGTGAAGTTCTGAGCCTGCCCGGCCGCGCCGACTGCGCCGTTGATGTGGAACGTGTTGTTCGTCGAGCCGTGCACGCCCGGCCATGCGCCGGTGGCAAGGCTGTACCAGCCGGCGCCCGTGTTCGGCGGCGCCTGGGTCTGGAGGCCGTAGTCGGCTCCGCGAACGCCGTCCTTCAGGAAGTGCTCGAACTCCTTGAGCTTCCACTTCTTGGCGTTCTGCTCGACGACGTCCTGCCGCAGCCCGTCGGACGCGAAGAACACGGCCTTGTCGACCAGCGGCTTGACCTTGTGGTGGTCGGCCGGTGTTCCTCCTACCGCTGTACCGGCCGAGCTTGCGACCGCGATGCCCGCTAGCACCGTGATCAGACCAAGCAGAAGTGCGGGTCGCCTCATCGGGCACCTGCCCTTGTGTGGAACGTCATGTGTCCCCTCTCTCCGATCGTGGAAGCGAGCCGCAGGGGGCGGCCCGCCACTGGGACGCGTTCCGGTCGCGCCGAACCGGAGATGAGGGCAAGCGTCGCCATGTGCAGGCGAACTGCAACCAGCTCACGGTCGATCCTCCTCTCTTCCCCTATCTCCTGACGTCGTCTCGACCGGGACGCCTCGGCGAGTCTATTCAGCTTTTCGGCCCGTTGCGAGGTCAGGCGGAGAAGATCCGGAAGCTTTCGGGAGGGTGCGCACACGGGCGACGGATGGCGTTATGGTGGGCGCGTACTTCGGGGTAGGAGGGGCACCTGCTCGTACGCTCGCGTCCTGCGGCGCAGAGGCGAGCCGACCCGCGAGGGCCGGGCCGTGGAGGCTGAGCCCGTGCGCGCGAACGCCAACTTCCTGCTCGCCGCGCTCATCACGACGCTCGTCCTCGCCCTGATCTTCGCCGTTGGCGCGATCACGTACGCCGCGTACACGCGGCAGACCGACCGCGTGGACAAGGTGCAGGCCGAGAACGCCAAGCTCGAGCACGACCACCACCTCATCGGAGCGAAGTTCGCCGAGCAGTCGGAGCGCATCGCGAAGCAGTCCGCGCAGCTCAACGCGGCCGTCGCCGCGCTGAACCGCGCCTACCGCCGCGGATTCACCAAGGGGCGACGCCCGAGCACCCTTCCGGCCCGGTTCCGCCAGCTCGCTCCCTCGGTTCAGCAGGGGTACGTCGTGCCGACCGCCGTCCCCCGGCAGCTCAAGGCGAAGCCGGGCGTGCGCCGGACGCCGCACGGCTATTCGATCCGATGGCCGAATGTCGTGCTGTTCGCGAGCGACCGGGAGCCGCTCAGCGAGTGGACCTCGAAGGCGTGGCCGAACACGGCCCGCACCGTGCAGATCGGGCCTCGGAAGGTGCTGCGGATGGTCGGCCCGTACGGAACGGTCTACGCCTGGCGCGAGCGCGACAAGACGTACGCCGTCCTCGCCATGCCGAACGCGGACAGCCTTGTCAGGCCGCTGGTTCGCGTGCTGGCGTAGCGCTCACCAGCCGGTCTCCCACGCAAACCCGCCGAGTTCCGAAGCGCGTGCGAGGTAATCCAGGATCGGCTCAACCGGGACGCCGGGCTCGACGTCGATCGAGTAGAGCAGATCATCAGCACTCTCGTAGGAGCCGCCGAGGCCATGCAGCTCGTCGAGCAGAGCTTCCTTCGACGGATAGTCGGCGTCGAACATTATGCGGAGCGTGCTGTGGCCTCCTGCCGTTACCACCTCGACGATCTGCGGGAGACCGGCCGGCGACAGGCCTTGGCAGCGCACAATGTCGCCCCAGTTCACGCCGTAGGCGAACCAGGGAACGTTCCGAATTTCGAACTGCGAGTCGTCGAGACGGCGCGCCCAGAACCGCTCGCCGGTCGACCTGCACCAGTGATCGGGCGGCAGGTCGATTACGATCTTCTCGAGCGGCTCGCCGGTTTCTGGATCGACCGTGGTTTCCGAGGACGGCTCGACCATCTACGAAGTCGTAGCAGTGATCCGGCGGAGCCCGGCATGCCGGGCGGGAGCCACGTCGCGCGAAGTCGCGTGTGAAGTCCAGCCGGGAAGGGGGAGCTCGAGGGGAGAACCCGCGAAGCGGGGGTTCCCCATTCGAATGGAGCGCTAGCGTTTACCTTCGGCCCAGTCATCGCCCGCGCCGACGTCGACGGCGAGCGGCGGATCGAGCGGGTACGCATTGCACATCTCGGAGCGGACGAGGTCGCGCACCTGGCTGACCTCCTTGTCCGGCACCTCGAGCAGGAGCTCGTCGTGCACCTGGAGGACGAGCTTCGCGCGGCGGCCTTCTGCGAGCAGCCGCCGGTGGATCGCGATCATCGCCACCTTGATGATGTCCGCGTTCGAGCCCTGCATGACGAAGTTGACGGCGAGCCGCTCGCCGAGCGAGCGCGTGGCGCGGTTGCGGGCGCGGATCTCCGGCACGGGCCGGCGGCGCCCGAGCAGGCTCGTCACGTAGCCGTCGCGCTCTGCCTGCTCGATCGTCCGCTCGATGAAGTCCTGGACGTGCGGGAAGCGCGCCAGGTAGGCGTCGATGTAGGCCTGCGCCTGCTCGCGCGGGATCTCGAGGTTCTCGGAGAGGCCGAACGCCGAGATGCCATAGACGATCCCGAAGTTGATCATCTTCGCGATCGAGCGGTCGCCCGTCGTCAGCGTGGCCGGATCCTTGCCGAGCACCTCCGCGGCGGTCGCGGCGTGGATGTCGTCGCCGCGAGCGAACGCCTCGCGCAGCTTCGGCTCGCCGGAGACGTGGGCGAGGATGCGCAGCTCGATCTGCGAGTAGTCGGCGGAGAGGAGCTTCGAGCCCGGCTCGGCGATGAACGCCGAGCGGATCTCGCGGCCGATGTCGGTGCGAATCGGGATCGCCTGCAGGTTCGGGTTCGTCGTCGAGAGCCTTCCCGTCGACGCGACCGCCTGGTTGATCGTCGTGTGGAGGCGGCCGTCCTCGCCGATCAGGCCCGGAAGCGGGCCGAGGTACGTGTTGAGCAGCTTCGAGTACTCGCGCCACTCCTCGATCACGCCGACGATCTCGTGCTCGTGGCGGATCGTGCGCAGGACTCGCGTGTCGGTGGAGTAGCCGGTCTTGCCCTTGCGGCCGGGCGTCAGCCCGAGCTTGTCGAAGAGGATGCGGCCCACCTGCGGCGTCGATCCGAGCACGAAGTCCTCGCCGGCCAGCTCGTAGGCGTTCGCCTCGAGCTCCTCGACGCGGTCGGCGAGGCGGGCCGTGATCTCGCCCATGCGGTACGTGTCGATCTTGACGCCGGCGTCCTCCATCGCGGCGAGCACCTCGGTGAGCGGCAGCTCGACCTCACGGTAGAGCTGCTCCGCACCGCGCTCGACCAGGCGAGTGCGCATCAGCGGCATCAGGCGCAGCGGGATCGCGGCGCGGCGCACGAGCGCGGCCGTCTCCTCCTCCGTCTCGGGCTCCGGCGCGACGTCGACGTCGTACTCGGCGGCGAGGTCGTCGAGCTCGTAGGTGGCCCGGCCCGGCTCGATCAGGTACGCGGCGAGGAGCGTGTCGTCCACCGCCCTGATGCGCTGGGCCTTGGCGTCGTGCGCGACCGCGCCCTCGACGCCTTGTAACAGACTGTTACTTGGGAGCGGGGCCACGACCACGCCGTCCGTCTCGGTGGCCAGCGCGACGCGGTCGTCTGCCGCCGCCAGGCCGACCGGGCCGGTGGCATCGGGAAGCGTCAGCTCCTCGCGCCAGGGCATCGGGGTCGTCGAGACCGTCCGCGCGGCGGCGGGCAGCGCCTCGTCGAGCTCGTCGACGCGGTTCAGCAGGTTGCGGAACTCGAAGCGGCGGAACATCTCGGCCAGCTCGGAGCGGTCCGGCGGCGAGAGCACCAGCTCGGCCGGGTCGCACTCCAGCTCGAGATCGCGGCGCATGGTCGCGAGCTGCTTGGCGGTGCGCGCCTGGTCGGCGTGCTCGGTGATCGCGCGCGAGCGCGCCGGCGTGAGCTCGTCCGCGTGCTCGAGCACCTCCTCGAGCGAGCCGTACTTGGCGATCAGCTGGCCGGCCGTCTTGTCGCCGATGCCGGGGACGCCCGGGATGTTGTCGGAGGTGTCGCCCTTGAGCCCGATGAAGTCCGGGATCTGGGCGGGCGTGATGCCGTAGCGGGCCTCGACCCGCTCGGGCGTGTAGACGTTGACGTCCGAGACGCCGCGCGGCGTCATCATCAGCGTGACGTTGTCGCTGACGAGCTGGAACGCGTCGCGGTCGGTGGACACGATCGTCGTCTTGATCCCGGCCTCGTCGGCGCGCGTCGCGAGCGTGGCGATCACGTCGTCCGCCTCCCAGCCTTCGAACTCGAGGTTGCGGTAGCCGAAGGCGTCCACGATCGGCCGGAAGTACGGGAACTGCTCGCGCAGCAGGTCCGGCATTGCGCGGCGGCCCTCCTTGTAGACCACATCCGCCGCCTCGGCCGTCGCGGCGCGGTGCACCGGGCGCGTGTCCCACGCGACGGCGACGCCCTTCGGCCGGTAGTCGGAGAGCAGCTTGAAGAGCATGTTCGTGAAGCCGAGCAGGGCGTTCGTCGAGAAGCCCTCGCTCGTCGCGAGCTCCTCCGGCAGCGCGAAGAAGGCGCGGTAGGCGAGGTTGTTGCCGTCGACGAGGAACAGCTCCGAGTCGCGCGCAGGGCCGTCGTCGAGCTGCAGCTCGGCCCCGGTCAGCGTCTTCGGGCTCACGCTGCGAGGCTATCGTCCGCGCCCGTGCCGCCGCCCGCCACGCGACCCTTCACCGACGGCGACCTGGACGCCGCCGCCGAGCTGCTCGCCGCGCGCCACCGGGAGCACCGCCGCCGCGAGCCCGCGCTCGAGGCGCGCTTCGAGGAACCGGCGGCCGCGCGCGCCGAGATCGAGGCGCTCTGGCGCTCCGCCGACGCATCCGGCGCCGTCGCCGAGCGCGAGGGCGAGGTCGTCTCGTACGTGCTCGGCATCCCGCTGGACGAAGGCACCTGGGGCCCGAACGTCTGGGTGGAGAGTGCGGGCTTCGCGGCCCGCGAGCCGGAGGACATCCGCGACGCCTACGCGGCGGCCGCGACGCGCTGGGTCGACGAGGGCCGCACGCGCCACTACGCGCTCGTGCCGGCCGGCCACGACGCCACGATCGCTGCCTGGTTCCGGCTGTCGTTCGGCCACCAGCAGTCGCACGGGATCCAGGCGCCTGCCGACCGGGAGCCGGCGCTGCCCGAGGGCTACAGCATCAGGCCGCCGACGCTGGACGACGTCGATCAGCTCGTGGCGGGCGAGGTCGACGCCGCGCTGCCCGCGCATCAGCGCCTCTCCCCCGTCTTCTCGGGCCTCACCCCGCCGACCCCCGAGGAGTCGCGCGCCGAGTGGGAGGAGACGCTTGCCGACGGCGACGAGCACGTCCTGATCGGCTTCCGAGGCGACGAGCCCGTCGCGTGCTGGTCGATGGTCGACTGGTCGAAGTCGCGGCATGCCGACGGCGTGATGCAGCTGGACAACGCCGCCTTCCTAGCCTTCGCCGTGACGCTCCCCGGGGCGCGTGGCTCGGGCGTCGGCCAGGCCCTGACGGATGCGTGCCTCGCGTGGGCGGCGCGCGAGGGCTACCGCCACGTCGTCACCGACTGGCGCGAGACGAACCTGCTCGCCTCCCGCTTCTGGCCGGCGCGCGGCTTCCGGCGCGCGTTCCTGCGGCTGTACCGCTCCATCCCGTGACCGTCAGGCGCGCTCGCCTCCAGGACGCGGACGCCGTCCTCGCACTGCTCGAAGGGCTCGGCCGGCCGGCGGTCGCGGACGACCCGGCGCCGCAGCGAGCCGTCTTCGAGGAGCACCTCGGATCGGGCGGGCTCGTGTTCGTCGCCGAGCGCGACGGGAAGGTCGTGGGCGTGGCGAGCCTCTGGATCCGCCCGCGCCTGAACTGGACGACGCCCGAAGCCTGGCTGCCCGACCTCTACGTCGACCCGGCGGCGCGGCGGCGCGGCCATGCGCGTGCGCTGCTCGACGCCTGCACGGACGAGGCACGCGCCAACGGCTGCCACCGGCTCCTGCTCGAATCCGGGCACGAGCGCGCCGAGGCGCACCGGCTCTACGAGTCGTACGGCTTCGTGCACCACGCACGCTCCTACACGATCCGCTTCGCGTGACGCGCGTCCCGCTGCTCGCGGGCACGCGGGTCGAGCATCTCGACGCGCCTGACGACGCCGTCATCCTCCGGCCGCCGCCGCCGGCAGCGCCGATCGAGGACGTCGGCGCCGCGGTGCGCGACGCGCTGCGCTTCCCGCTCTCCGGGCCGGCGCTCGAGCAGGCGGCGACGCGCGGCGGGCGCGCCACCGTCGTGGTCGAGCCGCCCGCGCTGCCGCTCCCGGGCGTGGTCGCCGACCCGCGCCGCGCGGCCATCGAAGCGACGGTCCAGGCGCTCGTTGCCTGCGGCATCCCGACCGAGCGGCAAACGCTGCTCGTCGCCGCCGGCCTCGCGCCGCGGCCGGGGCGCCAGCAGCTCGAGACGCTGGTCTCTCCGGACTTCGCACGGCGATTCCGCGGCCGGGTCGAGGTTCACGACGTCGAGGACGAGAGCCTGGTCGACATCGGCACGTCCGGGAACGTGCCGCTCCTCGTCAACCGCTGCCTCGTCGAGACCGACCTCGTCGCGACGGTGAGTGCCGCGGAGACGGTCTGCCACGGCGGCCCGGGCGTGCTGCTCGCCGCCGCCGACGCGCCCGCCCTGCGCGCCGCCGGCGCCTACTCGCTGCTGGAGACGAGCGCGTCGCAGGGCTGGCGGCTCGGCGTCGACCTGGAGCGCGCGCTCGCCCGCCGTGCCCCGGTGCTCGGCGTCTCGCTCGCGCTCAACCACCCGGCGCTGACGGGCGCGCTCCAGGGCTACCCGCACGACACCGAGGCGCTCGAGAAGCTGGCCGGCTCGGCGCTGGGCCGCGCGTTCGGCCGGCTGCCCTCGCCCGTGCGCCTCCGGATCCTGCGCCGCCTGCCGGTCGAGCTGACCGCGCTCGGCGCGTTCGCGGGCCCGCCGTCGGTGGCGCACGCCGAGGCGCTCCTGCGCGGCGCAGAGGTGCGCGGCGTCTCGCTCCCCGAGCCGGTCGACGTCATCTGCGTGGGCATCCCCGAGACGACGCCGTGGCTGCCGCGCGAGCGGCCGAACCCGCTCCTCGCGGCGACGCTCGGGCTCGGCTACGCGCTGCGCCTCTGGCGCGACCACTTCCCGGTCGTCGAGGGCGGAACCGCCATCCTCGTCCACCGCTTCCGGAGGCGCTTCCCGCACCCGGCCCAGCTGCCGTACCGCGCGTTCTTCCAGGCGGCACGCGACCTCGACGCGTTGCCGGAGGCCGAGGAGGCCGCCGCCCGGGACGAGCGGGCGATCGACGCCTACCGGCGCGGCGACGCCTGCCACCCCGTCCTGCCCTACGTGGATTGGCGGGCCTGCACCACGGTCACCGACCGGCTCGGCGCGGTCCTCGTCGCCGGCTGCCGCGACGCGTCGGTCGCGCGAACGCTCGGCTTCGTCCCCACGCACGGCCTGCGCGCGGCGATGGCGATGGCCGAGGGACGAGCGGGCGGCCAGTTGCGGATGGCCGTGCTGCCGTCGCCGCCCTACGTGCCGGTGCGCGTGGGCATGGGAGGGCCTGACGGCACGAGCTCGGCCAAGTAACAGTCTGTTACAAGGCATCGGGCAGCGCCGCACGCGGCCGCTTGGCTCAAGTAACAGTCTGTTACTTGGCTGCTTGGCTGGATGCCTGACGCCTCCAGGCACGTACCGCCAGACCCTCCTACGGACGGCAGCTGGCGCCGGAGCAGTACCGCAGCCGCTGGAGCCGCGCCGTCAGCTCGCCCCGGATGGCCGTGTAGCTCGGGTCGTACGCGCGGTTGTCGAGCTCGTACGGGTCGACCTGGAGGTCGTACAGCTCCTCCTCGCCGTTGCCGTAGATGGCGAACATGTACTTCGTCGTGCGCAGGCCGGCGTACTCCTGCGACGGCTTGTCGAACGGGCCGGCCTCGAGGACGATGTCGTCGCGCGTCTCGTTCCACGTGCCTTTCTTCATCAGGTTGAGCAGGGAGACGCCGTCCACGATCAGCCGCGGCTTCACGCGCGCCATCGTCGCGATCGTCGGAGCGAGATCGATGTTCCCGACGAGCTGCGGCAGCACGGTGCCCGGCGCGATCCCCGGCCCGCGGACGAGCAGCGGCAGGTGGATCGACTCCTCGTACGGAAGCACCTTGCCGCTCGGGATGCGGTGCTCGCCCTGGAAGAACCCGTTGTCGGACGAGAAGAAGATGTACGTGTTGTCGAGCTCGCCGACCCGGTCGAGCGCGTGCACGATCGCCGCCACGGCGCCGTCGACGGCGAGCAGCGCCTCGAGTCGCTGCTGGTAGTCCTCGGTGATCGCAAACTGCACGTAGTCGCCGATCGGCTCGCGCCGGCGTATGCCGACCGGCTTGTCCCTGACGTCCGCCTCGTTGTAGTTCGGCGGCGTCGGCAGCGGGACGAAGACGAAGTGGTCGCGGTGCCGCGGCGCGGGCGCGGGCGTCGCCATCCGCGGTGGATCGTCGAGCTCGACCGGCGCGCCACTGTGCGGCGAGACGAAGTCGATCTGAAGGTAGAGCGGCTTCTTGCTCGTCTTCGGGTTCTCCGCGTGACGGCGGATGATCGTGGTCGCCCGGCGCGCGTCGACGTCGGTGACGTAGTCGCGCATCGCGTCGCCGTAGTGAACGAGCTTGCCGTTCTCGTTCATCGTGTAATCCCAGTAGCGGTACGTCGTCGGGTCGATGGTCGTGTACCACTCGTTCCAGCCCGGCGGCACCTGGGTCGGGTTCTGGCGCCCGTAGCCGTTCAGGAACTTGCCGATGTGGGCCGTCCAGTAGCCGCTGTCTTTCAGCCAGACAGGCAGCGAGTTGTCCGGGCGAAAGCGGTAGAAGCCGCCGTTCGGCAGCTTGTTGTCCAGGACGCGGTGGTTGTGCGCGTACTGGCCGGTCATCATCGTCGCGCGCGACGGGCAGCAGAGCGAGTAGGAGACGACGTACTGCGAGAACGTCGCGCCCTCGTCGGCGAGGAGCCGCTGCGTGTTCGGCATGACGCGCATGTTGTCGAGCGTCTCGTCGTCGGTCATCAGGAAGATGATGTTCGGGCGCTTGGTCGCGCGCGCGGCATGCGGCCGGGCGCTGCTTCCGCCTGACGCTTCGAATGCGGGGACGAGCAGCGCGGCGAGGAGAAGCGCGAGCCCGGCGACGAGGATGGGCGAGCGCATGCCGCGGTTCTACCAGCGCCCGCGGCGCGCTCCTGCGCGAACCTTGTAAAGCTTTTCGGAGCTAGTCCTCGCCCAGGTAGGTCTTGCGAACCTGCTCGTTGTGGCGCAGCGCCTTCGCCTCGTCGGCGAGGACGATGTTCCCCGTCTCCATCACGTAGCCGCGGTGCGCCGTCTCGAGCGCCATCAGGGCGTTCTGCTCGACGAGCAGCACCGCCGTCCCCTGCGCGTTGATCTCGCGGATGATCTCGAAGATCTTGTCGACGAAGATCGGGGCGAGCCCCAGCGACGGCTCGTCGAGCAGCAGGAGCGTGGGCCGGGCCATCAGCGCGCGGCCGATCGCGAGCATCTGCTGCTCGCCGCCGGACAGGGTCCCGGCCCGCTGCTGGACGCGCTCCTTCAGGCGCGGGAACAACGTGTAGACGCGGTCGGTGTCCTCGCGGATTCCCGCGCGATCGCTGCGCTGGTAGGCGCCCATCTCGAGGTTCTCGGAGACCGACATGCGCGGGAAGACACGGCGCCCCTCGGGGGACTGCGCGATGCCGAGCTTCACGATCTCGTGCGCGGGCCGCTCCGTGATGTCCTCGCCGCCGAACTTGATGCTGCCCTCGCGCGGGTGGTTGAGCCCGTTGATCGACCGCAGCGTCGTCGACTTGCCGGCACCGTTCGCGCCGATCAGCGTCACGATCTCGCCGTCGCGCACCTCGAGCGAGATGCCCTTGAGCGCGTGGATCGTCCCGTAGTAGGTGTGCACGCCGTCCAGCTGGAGGAGCGTCGCGTTCGCGCTCACGCAGCGCCCTCGCTCGCAGCGGTGCCGAGGTACGCCTCGATCACGCGCGGGTCGCGCTGCACCTCGCCGGGCAGCCCCTCGGCGATCTTCTCGCCGTAGTCGAGCACCGTGACGCGGTCGGAGATGCCCATGACGACCTTCATGTCGTGCTCGATCATGAGCACGGTCAGGCCGCGCTCGGCGCGCAGCTGCGCGACGAACGCGGTGAACTGCGCGGTCTCCTCGGGGTTCATCCCAGCGGTCGGCTCGTCCAGCAGGAGCAGCTTCGGCTGCGTCGCGAGCGCACGGGCGACCTCGAGCCGGCGCTGGTCGCCGTAGGGCAGGTTCTTCGCGAACTCGTCGGCGCGCCGGCCGAGGCCGACGAACGCGAGCAGGTCGCGGGCGTCCTTCTCCGCCTGCGCCTCCTCGCGCTTGATGCGCGGCGTGCCGAGGATCGAGGCCAGGACGCCGCCCTTGATGTGCGAGTGCATCGCGACGAGCACGTTCTCGACCGACGTCATGTTGTGGAAGAGGCGGATGTTCTGGAACGTCCGCGCCATGCCGAGGTGCGTGACCTTGTGCGGCGGCAGGCCTCCGACGTACTCGCCCTGGAAGACCACCTCGCCGGACGTCGGCTTGTAGACACCCGTGAGGATGTTGAAGAAGGTCGTCTTGCCGGCGCCGTTCGGGCCGATCAGGCTGACGATCGAGCCGGTCGGGATCGTGAAGTCGATGTCGTGCACGGCGATGAGGCCGCCGAACTCCTTGCGGACCTGGATCGCCTCGAGGAGCGGATCTCGGCCGTTCGTGCTCATGTCTGCACGTCGTACAGCGTCGCGGTGCCCTCGCCCTCGTCAAGCTCGGCCCTGCGCCGCGCGCTCGGAATGAGCCCTTCGGGCCGAAACAGCATCATGACCACGAGCAGCGTTCCGAAGATCAGGAACTTGTACTTCGGGATGTCGATCGCCGAGTTGATGCCGACGGCATCGATGCCGTCGTTGACGCGCTCGCCGATCTTGTCGAGGCCTTTCAGGTTGAGGTACTCGAGCAGGAGCGCGCCGACGATCACGCCCGAAATGTTCCCCATGCCACCGACGATGACCATGCAGAGGATCAGGACGGAGATGTTGAAGAAGAAGCTCGTCGGGAAGACGCTGCCGATGAACGAGCCGTAGAAGCAGCCGGCGAAGCCCCCGAACACCGCCCCGATCCCGTACGCCCACAGCTTCGTCCGCATCAGCGGCACGCCCATGGCCGAGGCCGCGATCTCGTCCTCCCGCACGGCGATCCACGCCCGGCCCATCTTCGAGTCGCGTAGCTGCCGGTTCACGAAGATCGTGACGAGCACCATGATCACGATCACGTAGAACCACGGCTTCAGGTCGAGCCCCGTGAAGCGTGCCGGCACCAGGCCGCCGGTCGCATCGTTCAGCGTCTTCCCGAAGCCCGGCCGATCGAGACCGGTGATCCCGGCGACGCCGTTCGTGATGTTGTGATCCTCGAACCCGACGAAAGGCGGAGCGCCCTGCAGCCCGGCCGGCACCGGCAGCTGATTCGCATTTCTGAACGCGTCCGGGATGATCTCGCCGAATCCGAGCGTCACGATCGCGAGATAGTCGCCGCGCAGCCGCAGCGTCGGCCAGCCGATGACGACGCCCGCGAGTCCGGCGACCAAGCCCGCGATCGGGACGAGCAGCCAGAAGCTGATGTGGATTCCCTCGAGCCCGCTGGGTGCGATCGAGCCGATGTGGATGTCGAGACCGTTGAACTGGCTCGAGGCAAACCAGCCGACGGTGTACGCCCCGATCGCGTAGAAGGCGACGTACCCGAGGTCGAGAAGCCCCGCGTATCCGACGACGATGTTCAGCCCCAGCGCGAGCATCACGTACACGAGCATCACGATCACGATGTCGAGCTGGAGCCCGAAGATGTCGAGCGTCAGCCAGCTGAAGAGACCGGTGTCGTACCAGTACGGGTAGAGCAGCACCAGGGCGATCGCCACCGCCGGAACGACGAGTCGCCCACGCGGTGTCGCGGTGAACTGACGCGCGCGGGCCAGGTACGACGAGCCCTTGACCTTGCCCGGCGAGGTCCCCGTGCCCTTTGCTTGGTTCACTGCCCCTCTGGCGTCTGCTCGCCGAGCAGGCCCGACGGGCGGAAGACGAGGATCAGGATCAGGATCGAGAACACGATCGTGGTCGTCCAGCGCGCGTCGCCGAAGCCCTCGTTGTACGCGGCGATCATGCCGAGCGTCACCCCGCCGAGGACGGCACCAGTGAGGTTGCCGATGCCGCCGAGCACCGCAGCCGTGAAGGCGTAGAGGCCGAGGCGGAACCCGAGCTGGAAGTTCGTCGTGCCGACGTACAGCGCGTAGATGAGGCCGCCGGCGCCGGCGAGCGCGCCGCCGAGCGCGAACGTGAACGAGATCGTGCGGTCGACGTTGATCCCCATCATGGCCGAGGCGTCCCGGTCCTGGGCGGTGGCCCGCATCGCCTTGCCGGCCTTCGTCTGCTTGACCAGGTATGTCAGCCCGAGCAGGAGCGGGATCGTCAGACCCACGACGATCAGGTCCTTGTAGAGGTACGCGACGCCGTGGGCGCTGATGAAGGCGCCCTGCGGCAGGACGTCGTTGATCGGTACCGGGCCGGGCTTCTTCCAGGAGAGCCCGATCCCCTGCAGGATGAACGAGAACCCGATCGCCGTGATCAGCGGCGCCAGTCGCGGCTGGTTGCGCAGCGGCTTGTAGCCGATGCGCTCGATCGTCACGTTGATTGCCATGCAGAAGAGCATGCAAAGCAGAAGCGTGAGCGCGACGGCGTAGACCTTGTGGATCGTCGACGAGGCCTCCGTCGTCTCGGTGCCGAGCGGGATGGCGATCGTCGCAAACAGGAGCGGGATCTGGAAGCTGCCCTGGTTGATCATCGACTGGGTCTGGAAGGTGCCCAGCATGAAGTTGTCGCCGTGGGCGAAGTTGATCAACTCGATGATCCCGTAGACGAGCGTGTAGCCGAGGGCGACAAGCGCGTAGATGGAGCCGTTCGTGATACCGATGAGCGTCACCTCGACGAACCGGCTCGGGTGGTCGACCGCCTGCCCGATCAGCCACCAGCCGAAGCCGAAGAGGAGCGCCGCGCCGAAGATCCAGCGCAGGATCTGGGATGTCGGCGGCCGCCGGCTGCGGGGAAGTGCTCGGTGTGCGGACTCGACGGTCGCCATGAGGTGACACGGAGGGGCGGCCGCGAAGCCGCCCCTCCTATGTGGTCAGCGCTTCAGGCTCCGACCTTCGCCTGCTCGACGAAGACCCACTTACCGTTGCGGCCCTGGTAGACGGTCTCGGTGCCGCCGAGCACGTCGCCGTTGGCGTCGAACTTGACCGGGCCGACGACAGAATCGGCCAGGTCGGTCTCCTGGAGCTTGGCGACGATGTCGGACTGCGAACCGTCCGAACGCGAGATGGCATCGAGCAGCGCCTGCGCAGCCACCGCCGCATAGATCGAGTAGACCTCGATGTTCTTCCCGCCCTCTTCGGCGCCGAAGTCCTTGATGAACTGCTTGCCCTTCGGGCCGAGCTTCTCGAGCGGCAGCGTCGGCGCCGTGCCGTACATGTCCTCGACGTTCTGCTTGCCTGCCTCGTCGAACAGCGACGACAGCACGAAGCCGTCGGAGCCGATCATCGGGATCTTCTTGTTGTCGCCGACGATGGCGACCTTGTCCTTGACGAGCTGGCCGCCGTTGTTGGTGGACACGCCGCCGAGGTAGATCCCCTGGGCACCCGAGGCCTTGATCTTGGTCATCAGGGCGCGGTAGTTCTGCTGTGCGGGATCCCAGCCCTCGTGCCCGACAACGGTCAGGCCGCCGTCCTTGGCCGCGGCCTCCATCTCGTCGGCGACGCCCTTCCCATAGAGCTCCTTGTCGTCGAGGATGTAGACCTTCTTCACGCCCAGCTTCTTCATGTACTGGACGCCGATCTTCCCCTGGTTGTCGTCCGACGCGACCACGCGGACGTAGTTCCGGTCGCCGGACGGGTAGTACTTGTCGGGCTCACCCGAGGACGTGCTCGGGCCCGCGTGCGTCAGGCCGACGGCGGTGTTCGCCGGACTGATCATCGCGACCGGCACCTCGTTGAGGATCGGGATGACGATCGCTGCGCACCCCGAGTTGTAGGTGCCGATTACGCCAACGACCTTCTGGTCCACGTACGTGCGGGCGTTCTCCGCGCACTTCGCCTCGTCCCACTTGCCGGCGGCTGCGGTCGAGTCGTCAAAGGACTGGAAGTCGATGTTGTAGTTGCCGGCCTTGTTGTTGGCCTGCTTGAGGACGTACTGGATGGCGCGCACCATCTGGGTGGTCTGGACGCGGTCCGAACCCTGAAGCGGCAGGTCGGACACGATCTTCAGGGTCTCACCGCTCCCACCGCCGCCGGTCGTGTCCGAGCCGCCGCCGTTGTCGCCGCCACCACCGCACCCGACCGCAGCGAACGCCAGCACAATCAGCAACACCGGGAACGTCGCGAGTAGCCCGCGCTTCTTCAAAATGCCCTCCTCCATGTTCGAAACACCGGGTCCGACCCCCGGCCCGGTCTAACCGGGGCGCAAGTATCTGCGCTTGGGCGGACGGCTGCAACCTTCTACGGGTTAACGCGCAGGCCGTAGCGCACGGCCCCGTCGGCGGGGCCTGGAAGCCGGACAAACCGGAGGAATCATCCCGGCCCGAACGACCACGGACCGGAATGAACCGCGGCGCAGTCGGACTGGTACGCCGTGTGGCGCGGTCGATCTCCACGCCCGAGCAGACGCCGACCTGTGGGCGTTCCACGACGCTCGCCGCTCGGTCACCAAGGCAGTGCCGAAGGTGGGGGTCGAACCCACACGGCCCGAAGGCCACCGGATTTTGAGTCCGGCGCGTCTGCCAATTCCGCCACTTCGGCTTGCCGGGATGGTAGGCGAGGCGTCTCCCGACCGAATCCCGCGCACGCGTGAAGAAGGGGAGCCCCCGAGCCCCTGCGTCTCACGCTATCGAGGTGCGACGCACCTGGCTGTGCCGGCTTCGCACCAACTTCGTCGCGGCCCGAGCCAGGCAGGCAAACTCCGCGCGTGGCCAAACGGGTCGGCATCCTCACCGGCGGCGGCGACGCGCCGGGCCTGAACGCGGTCATCCGGGCGGTGGCGCGCCGCTCGCAGATCCGCGGCTACGACGTGGTCGGCGTGCGCGAGGGCTGGGCCGGCCTCGTCCACGGGCGGCTGCAGCCGCTCGGGCCGCGTGAGGTCTCGGGCCTGCTGCCGCGCGGCGGCACGATCCTCGGCACGTCGCGGACGAACCCGTACAAGCTCGACGGCGGCGTGGAAGCAGTGCTCGCCACGTTCGGCGAGCACCTCGACGCGCTCGTCGCGATCGGCGGCGAGGACACGCTCGGCGTCGCGGCGCGACTGCACGACGAGCACGACTTCCCGGTCGTCGGCGTGCCGAAGACGATCGACAACGACCTCTCGGCCACCGACTACACGTTCGGCTTCGACACCGCCGTCTCGATCTGCACCGAGGCGATCGACCGGCTCCACACGACCGCCGAGTCGCACAACCGCGTCATGGTCGTCGAGGTCATGGGCCGCCACACCGGGTGGATCGCTGTGATGAGCGGGATCGCGGGCGGCGCGGACGTGATCCTCATCCCCGAGCAGCCGGTCAGCGTCGAGCAGGCGTGCCGCGACCTCCAGCGGCGGCACGAGCGCGGCAAGGACTTCTCGATCGTGGTCGTCAGCGAGGGCTACGAGCTCACGTACGAGTCGGGCGAGCGGACGACCGTGACGCAGGATGCCTCCACCGACGCGTTCGGCCACGTCCGCCTGGGCGGAGTCGGCGACGCGCTCGCGCGCGAGATCGAGGAGCGCACCGGCTACGAGACGCGCGTCACGGTGCTCGGCCATGTGCAGCGCGGCGGCACGCCGACCGCGCGCGACCGTGTGCTCGCGACGCGCTACGGGCTGAAGGCGGCCGACCTCGTGCACGAGGGGCGCTTCGGCCGCATGGCGGCGCTCCACGGCGACGACGTCGTCGACGTCTCGCTGCACGAGGCGACGGCCGAGCTGAAGACCGTGCCTCCCGAGTGGTTCGACGTGGCGAAGGCCTTCTTCGGCTAGCCGCAGCCGTGCAGCAGCTCCCGAGCGGCACCGTCACGTTCCTCTTCTCCGACATCGAGGGCTCGACGCGGCTGCTGCAGCAGCTGGGCGACCGGTGGGGCGGCGTGCTCTCCGAGCACAACCGGATCATGCGCGAGGCCTTCGCCGCAGCGGGCGGGCGCGAGGTCGACCGTCAGGGCGACGCGTTCTTCGCCGTGTTCCCGCGGGCGCGCGACGCGGTGGTGGCGGCGGCGACCGGGCAGCGCGGGCTGGCCGAGGCGACGTGGCCGGACGGCGTCCGCCTGCGAGTGCGCATGGGTGTCCACACCGGAGAGCCGGTCGTCGGCGACGAGGGCTACCTCGGTCTCGACGTCGTGCGCGCCGCCCGCATCTGCTCGCTTGCCGCGGGTGGCCAGGTGCTCGTCTCGGAGACGACGCGCGCGCTCGTGCGAGGCGACGTCGACGGCCTGTCCTTCGAGGACGTCGGCGAGCACCGGCTGAAGGACATCGACGAGCCCGAGCGGCTGTTCCAGCTGGCCGGCAACGGGCTGGACGACGACGTGCCGGTGCCGGCGCTCGTGGCGCCGCCGGGCGACGTGATGGAGGTCGCCGGCCGCGAGCTGGAGCTGGCCGACCGGGCCCTGCGCCAGCTGCGGGAGCTCGATCTCGGCCCGCTCGAGTCGCTCGGACCGCGGATCGAGCGCCAGGTGGAGGAGGCGCTCAGACGGGTACCGCCGGCGGAGCGCGCACGTGCCGCAGCGGAGCTCTCCGACGGCCTCGACGAGATCGAGAAGCTCCCGATCTCGATCGGCTGGATCGCCGTGATCGGGGTCGCGTTCACGCTCGGGCTGATCGCGCTCCTGATCTGGCTGCTGACGCTGCTGTTCTAGGTGCCCTGACGCTCAGTCGAGCAGGAGCAGCGAGTCGGTCGGCGCGTAGTCGTCCGTGAGGATCGGAACGCCGTCCAGGCGCAGGGGCCGGTCGATGCGGTCGCGGATCGGCGTCGCGAGGTCCGGCGCGCTCGGGTGCGTGCGGCGGATGTCCTGCCAGCGCGACAGCAGGAACGCGCGGCTCGGCGCGGGCGCGTCGGTCGCGACCAGCATCACGTTCCGGACATCCGTCGGCCCGTCCTCACCGGGCAGCGAGACGGGGTGCAGCAGCACCGTCGGGAACGCCGAGCGGTACGTGCGGTAGATGGCGCGCTCGAGCTGCGACCCGTTGCCGGCCGTCGCGCCGATCGTGTTGACGATCACCAGGCCGCCCGGGTTGAGGTGCTCGCGCACCTGCTCCAGGAACTCGGCCGTGAAGAGGTGGAACGGGATCGAGTCGGCGTAGAACGCGTCGATGAGGATCGCGTCGAAGCGCCTGGACGGGTTGCGCTCCAGCCACGAGCGGCCGTCGTCGACGGCGACCTTGAGCCGCCGGTCGCGCGGCAGGTGGAAGTAGCGGTACGCGACGTCGCGCACGACCGGGTCGATCTCCACAGCCTGGATCTGCAGCTGCGGGAAGTCGCGCCACAGCCGCTTCGGGGCCGAGCCTCCGCCGAGGCCGATCTCGAGCATGCTGCGCGCCGACGGCCTGTACGCCAGCGCCAGCGAGAAGAAGTCGGTGTAGCGCAGACGGGTCTTGAACGGCGCCGCGCGGAACATCGCGCTCTGCACGAGGCTGTCGAAGCGCAGGTAGCGCGTGTCGGCGTCCTGGACGACGAACACGTGGTGGTAGCGCGTCTCGCGGTCGAGCAGCACGTGGATCGTGCTGTCCACCCACGTGTCGGCGGTCTTGACGGGCTTGCCGCGCTCGACGTAGAGCGGCGACCAGTTGCGCGACGCGGCGGCGGAGAGCGTGCCCGCCCGGTCGGGCGCGATCGAGACGCCGACCGCCGCAGCGGCGACGGCACCGGCGGCGACGGCCGCGGCGGCGGCGGGAAGCCGCTCCGACGCAGCGACGACGACGGCCGCGCCGAGCAGTGCGACGGCGGCGAAGGCGAACAGCTGGCCGGTGCCCAGCTCGGGCACGAGCCAGAAGGCGGTGCCGAGCGTCCCGGCGATGCTGCCGGCTGTGGACAGCGCGAAGAGGCGCCCAGCGGTCCTCCCCACCGAGCCCACCGAACGGGCGCGCAGGCGCACCGCGATCGGGCTGACGCCGGCGAGGATGACGCTCGCCGGCAGGAAGAGGATCGTCGCCGCCAGGAGCGGAGACGCGCGCGGCCCCGGGTCGCGCTCGACGACCCAGTCGAGCACCGGCCCGTCCACGAGCGGCACGGCGAGCACGGCGGCGGCGCCCACGGCGAGGACGGCGACGAGCAGCAGCGGCCGCGGATAGCGGTCGGCGAGCGCGCCGCCGAGCCAGTACCCGGCGGCCAGGCCGGCCAGCACGACGCCGATCAGCGAGCCCCAGACGAAGATCGACGTGCCGAACGCGGGGGCGAGCACACGGCTTGCGGCGATCTCGACGCCCAGGAGCACGGCGCCGGACGAGACCACGGCGACGCCGACGGCCAGGGTGCCACCGGCCGGCCGCGACGCGTCGACCCCGTGCGTCCCCCTCACGGCGCGAACGCTACCGGCGGGTGGCGCGCGCTTCTAGCCGCGCGGCGCCAGGGCGTCGAGCCGGTCGCCGGAGACGATGACCGCGTCGATCCCGGCGCGCTCGAGCTCGTCGACGGTCTCGTCGTCCAGGTCGGTCAGGTCCGCGATCGCGAGCTTGCCGGCGGGGACGTCGTGCAGCAGCTCGAGCACCCGCTCGAGCGGGTCGTCCGAGCCCGCGGCCCGGCTCGAGAGCAGGAACACCTCCGGGTCGAGCGACTCGAGCGTGCGCTCGAGCTCCTCCTCGTCGACCACCTCGACCACGCAGTCGAGCCCGAGCTCGAGCACGTCGGCGTAGAGGTGGGCGAGCTCCTCCTCGTCGTCGCCGGCCGTCCTGGCCACCAGGACGCAGGCGTCGGCGTTCGCCTCGACAGCGGCGCGCGGCCCGCCCTCGCCGCGCCACAGGACCGGCACCGCGAGCTCGTCGCCGTCGAGGCGCCGCGTCGCGACCAGCGCGCGGGCACCGGCGGAGACAGCCCGCGCGGCAGCGTCGGGGTCGGCGGCCGCGGCAACGAGCGAGATCCCGTCACCGTCTGCGATCGCCTGGCTGAAGCGCCGTTCGCCGTCCATCAGCGCGCGGATCGTACCGAGGTCGGCGGCGGCGCCCCGCCTGTGGGCGAATCGGCACCCCGGTGGCTCTGATCCGTTTCACACCCGCGCGCCATGCCTCGATACGCTCGCCTCGGGGAGGAGGTCAGGGTTCCGGCGCCCACCCGACCGCTTTGAGCCGCCGGCACGATGATGCCCGAGCCTGTCGAGACTACGTCTGAGTGGCTGCGTACGTGGCGAGGATCGCGCCTGTCTTCGTCGCCGTGCTGTCAACCAACTTCAGCTCGCTGAGGGAGCCATCCTCGGGGAAGAGCCGCTTCCCGCCGCCAACAACGAGCGGGTCGATCATTACTCGGAATTCATCGACGAGGCCGTGCTCGATCAGCGTCTTCGCCAGCTCGGTGCTTCCGATGACGAGCAGGTCGTCCCCATCCTCTTCCTTGAGCGCGGCAACGGCCTTTGCGACATCGCCCTGGAGCAGCGTCGAGTTCTCCCATGCCAGTGGCTCGCTGAGCGTCGTCGACGCCACGTACTTCGGCTTGCTGTTCAGAGGTCGGGCCATGGGCTGCTCCTCCTCGGAGGCGTTCGGCCAGTGCCCGGCAAAGGCCTCGTAGGTGCGACGCCCCAGCAGGAAGCCGCCCGCCTGGCTCAGGTTCTCCACCACCCACTTCATCGAGGCGTCCTCGAAGTAGGGAAGCGACCAGCCTCCGTGCTGGAAGCCGCCACTCCGATCCTCGTCCTTCATTCCCGGCGCCTGCACGACCCCATCGAGGGTCATCCACTCCTGGACGATCACCTTACGCATCGCGCTCCTTCCGTCTTCTTCGACTGCCTACCCCGCCGGGGATCGCGGCGAAACGGCGGACGTCATGCCTCACGTGAAGGGCGACATCTAGGCCGATATTCGCTCTGTAGAACCGACCGGCTGGCCGCAACGGACATGGCCGTTCGGCGCGCCGCAGCGGAGCTCAGAGGCCGAGCGGGTGCCAGACCGTCTTCAGCTCGAGGAACGCGGCCGCCTCCCACGGGCTCTGCCCGGTGACCGCGCCGCGGACGACCCTTTTCACGTTCTCGGCGGCGAGGCGCTCGAGCTCGGGCCCGTCGCCGTCGGCACCCGTCAGGTCGATGGCGTTCACGTCCATGTGGCCCGCGAGGATCGGGGAGAGCTCGGAATGGTGGCCGGTCAGGATGTTCACCACGCCGCCGGGCACGTCCGAGGTGGCCAGCACCTCCGCGAGCTCGATCGAAACCAGCGGGTGCGCCTCCGACGCGAGCGCGACCACGGCGTTGCCGCCGACGAGCGCAGGCGCGAGCCGCGTGACCAGTGCCTCGAGCGCAGGCTCTGCCGGTGCCACGACGCCGACGACGCCCGTCGGCTCGGGCAGCGTGAAGTTGAAGTACGGCCCCGCTACCGGGTTCGACGCCCCGAGCACCTGCGCGAGCTTGTCGGCCCAGCCGGCGTACCAGACGAGGCGATCCGTGGCGCGCGCCACCTCTGCCTCGCCGCTGCAGAGCTCGGCGAGCTCCGCGTTCCGGGCCTCCATCATCTCCGCGACCCGGTAGAGCACCTGGCCACGGTTGTAGGCGGTCATCCCGCCCCACTTCGGCTGCGCGCCGCGCGCGGCCTTCACCGCATCGCGCACATCCTTGCGCGAGGCCCGCGAGACGTTCTGTCCCTCCGCGAGGTAGGTGCGCCCCGATTCCGAGCGCGGGAACGCGCCGCCGATAAACAGCTTGTACGTCTTCTGGACCGGGAGCCGGCTCACTGCGAGACCCCCGCATGGACGGGCATGTTGAGCTGCTCCATGAGCCCGAGGTCGTCGCGGTGGTTCCAGATCTCGACCACCTTGCCGTTCTCGAACCGGAACACGTTGATCCCCGAGAAGCGCATCCGCCGCCCGCTTGGCTGGACGCCCGCCCAGGCGCCATCGTGCTTGCCCGACGCCGTCCACCGGCCGACGACCATGTCGTCCTCGCCGACCAGGAAGTCGATCTGCCACTGCAGGTCGGGGAATGCGGCCCGGAAATCGCCGGCGATGCGCTTCTGCCCGTCGGGCCCAGGCTCGGGCTCGCCGCCGCGAAAGTCGTGCCGTATGTACTCACCCGCGAACACCTCGTCCGCGACATCGAGATTCCCGCGGGCCCAGACCTCCTCGTAGAAGCGGCGGACGAGCGCCTTGTTTGCGTCCGTGCTCATCCGCCGTCGATCTCCGGCTGCTCCGGGAACGTCAGGTACGGCTCGAGGCCGTGCAGCCCGCCCTCGCGGCCGAAGCCGGACTCCTTGTAGCCGCCGAACGGCGAGGTCGGGTCGAAGCGGTTGTACGTGTTCGCCCAGACCACGCCGGCCTTCAGCCGGTCGGCCATCCAGAGGATGCGCGAGCCCTTCTCCGTCCACACGCCCGCGGACAGCCCGTAGGGCGTGTTGTTCGCCTTCTCGATCGCCTCCTCGGGCGTGCGGAAGGTGAGCACGGAGAGCACGGGCCCGAAGATCTCCTCCTGCGCGATCCGGTAGCTCTGCGCGACGTTGGTGAACACGGTCGGCGCGAACCAGTAGCCGCGCTCGGGCAGGCGGCACGGCGGCTGGTAGATCTCGGCGCCCTCGTCCTCGCCCGCCTGCACGAGCTCCTTGATCTTGTCGAGCTGCATGCGCGAGTTGATCGCGCCCACGTCCGTGTTCTTGTCGAGCGGGTCCCCGACGCGCAGCGTGCCCATGCGGCGCTTCAGCTTCGCCACGATCGGCTCGTAGACCGACTCCTGCACGAAGAGGCGCGAGCCGGCGCAGCACACGTGGCCCTGATTGAAGTAGATGCCGTTGACGATGCCCTCGACCGCCTGGTCGAGCGCGGCGTCGTCGAAGACGATGTTCGCCGCCTTGCCGCCGAGCTCGAGCGTGAGCTTCGTGCCGCTGCCGGCGAGCTCGCGCATGATCGCCTTGCCGACCTCGGTGGAGCCGGTGAACGCGACTTTGTCGACGTCCGGGTTCTTGACGAGCGCGGCGCCCGCGCGGCCGTCGCCCGTGACGATGTTGACGACACCCGGCGGCAGCCCGGCCTGCCGGACGACGTCCGCAAAGAGGAGCGCGGTGAGCGGCGTGGTCTCCGCCGGCTTCAGCACGACCGTGTTCCCGGTCGCGAGCGCGGGTGCGATCTTCCACGCGAGCATCAGCAGCGGGAAGTTCCACGGGATGATCTGCGCCGCAACGCCGTGCGGCCGCACGGTGCGATTCGGGAACGCATACTCGAGCTTGTCGGCCCAGCCGGCGTAGTAGAAGAAGTGCGCGGCGGCGAGCGGCACGTCGACGTCGCGCGACTCGCGGATCGGCTTGCCGCCGTTCAGCGACTCGAGCACGGCGAACTCGCGCGAGCGCTCCTGGAGGATGCGCGCGATCCGGAACAGGTACTTCGCCCGCTCGGACGGCGCGATCGACGACCAGCCGTTGGCGTAGGCATCGCGCGCGGCCGCCACGGCGGCGGCGACGTCCTCCTCGCCGGCCTGGGCCACCTCGGCCAGCGGCTCCTCGGTCGACGGATCGATGGTCGCGAAGTACTCGCCCGAGCGCGGGTCGACGAGCTCGCCGCCGATGAACAGGCCGTAGCGCTCCTCGAGGCGCGACGATGTCGCGGGCCTCGGGCGCCGGCGCGTACTCCCACTCGGTGGGGACGGGGAGCGTGCTGCCGTGACGCTCGAGCTCGGCCATCTCAGTCGACGGTGAAGTAGTCGGGGCTCTGGTAGAGGCCGGTCTTCTGCTTGCGGATCTGCATCAGCACGTCGTTCAGGAGCGACGAGGCGCCGAGCCGGAACAGGTCTGGCGTCAGCCAGTCGGGGCCGAGCGTCTCATGGACGAGGACGAGGTACTGGATCGCCTGCTTCGCCTGACGGATGCCGCCGGCGGCCTTGACGCCTATGCGCCGGCCGGTCTCGTCGTGCACGTCGCGGACGACCTCGAGCATGCAGAGGGTGACGGGCAGTGTCGCGGCCGGCGAGACCTTGCCCGTCGAGGTCTTGATGAAGTCGGCGCCGCCGGCGATCGCGAGCAGCGCGGCGCGGCGCACGTTGTCATAGGTGCCGAGCTCGCCGGTCTCGAGGATCACCTTGAGGTGGGCGTCGCCGCACGCCTCCTTCACGCGCACGACCTCGTCGTAGACCTTTGCGTAGCGGCCGGAGAGGAACGCGCCGCGGTCGATGACCATGTCGATCTCGTCCGCGCCCGCCTCGACGGCGTCGCGGGTGTCGGCGAGCTTGACGTCGAGCTCCGCCTGGCCGGACGGGAACGCCGTGGCGACCGAGGCGACCTTCACCGACGAGCCGCGCACTCGCTCGACGGCGGTCGGCACGAGGCTCGGGTAGACGCAGATCGCGGCGCACGACGGGATCGACGGGTCGCTCGGGTCGGGCCGCACAGCCTTGGTCGACAGCGCCGCGACCTTGCCGGGCGTGTCGGCGCCTTCGAGCGTCGTCAGGTCCGTGACGCGGATCGCGAGGTCGAGCGCCAGCAGCTTGGAGTCCTTCTTGATCGAGCGCTTGGCGAGCGTGGCGGCGCGCTCCTCGAGCGCGACCGCGTCGACGGCGCCGACGCGCGGCAGCCGCGGCTCGAGGGGGAGCTCGAACCCGCCGGGAAGTGCGGGCGCCTGGGCCACCCGGCGAGTGTAGCCCCTGGCGCAGGCCAACCGGCCGGCGCGAGCCTGCGGACATGGCCGTTCGGGCCATGTCCCAACCCCGCACCACACAGGTGCACCGACCTCCTCCCCGCTGCGAGCGTAGCCTGGTCGAACGCACCGGTGTGTGACTCGGGAGAGCCGGAACTGTGCCGGCGGGACGTGCTTCACATGCCGAGCCGCGCGAGCATCTTCTCGTCGCTGCGCCATTCGGCCGGACCTTCACGTGCAGCTCGAGGAACACCTTGTGGCCGACCACTGCCTCGATCTCCGGCCGCGCCCGCATGCCGATCTGCTTGACCATTGCGCCCTGCTTGCCGACGAGGATCTGCTTCTGCGACTCGGTCTCGACGAACACGTTGGCGCGCACGACCTTCTCGTCCATCTCCTCGACCTCGACCGTGACCGCGTGCGGCACCTCGTCCCGCGTGAGCTGGAGCGCCTTCTCGCGCACGAGCTCGGCGACCTGGAAGTCCAGCGGCAGGTCGGTGCGCTGCTCGCGGCCGAAGTACGCCGGCCCCTCCGGCAGCAGGGCGACGAGCTCGTCGCGCAACTCGTCGATCCCGTCGCCGGTCTTTGCGCTCACCGGGTGCAGCGCGAGGAACCCACCCAGCTTGGCCGCGGTCATCATCTGGGTCGCGATGTGACCGGGCTTCAGCCGGTCGACCTTGTTGACCGCGATCACGACCGGCACGCCGAGCTCGAAGACGCGCTTCGCGATGAAGCGGTCGCCAGCGCCGATCCGCTCGCGTGTGTCGACCACGAGCAGCACCGCGTCCACGTCCTCGAACGACGCGTCGACGGTGCGCTGCATACGCTCGGTGAGCGGGTCGCGCGGCCGCTGGAAGCCGGGCAAGTCCGCCAGGATGAGCTGCCAGTCGTCGCCGTTCGCGACGCCGAAGATGCGCCGCCGCGTGGTCTGCGGCTTGTCGGAGACGATCGCGACCTTGCCGCCGCACAGCGCGTTCACGAGTGTGGACTTGCCGACGTTCGGGCGCCCGGCGACCGCCACGAAGCCTGACCTCACAGCTCGACCTGCATGACGGGGACCGTCCGGCCCCAGGAGCTCGTCTTCTCACCTACGGTCGCGGCGCCCATCCGCTCGTAGAAGCCGACCGCGTGCGGGTCAGTCCCCCAGCGGAGCACGTGCGCGCCCCATTCGCGCGCCTGGTCGCACGCGAAGCCGAAAAGCAGCGTGCCGACGCCCTGACCGATCACGGGCGCGTCGACCCAGAGGTCGTCGAGCTCGCACGCCGATTCGAGCCGCGCGAGCGCGACCCAGCCGAGCGCTTTCTCGTCCTCCTCCGCGACCCAGATTTCGCCCGTGAGCTCGAGCCCGGCCGCCCAGGAGCGCACGCGCTCCTCGTCGTAGCCCCAGTGGCCCTTCGCCGCCGCCGCGATCTCGCGTAGGCGCGCATGGTCGCTCGGCGCAGCCTGGCGGACGACAACCCGCGCCGCTCGGACGTTCACAGGACGAACGAGTCGGGCAGCAGGTCGGCCGGCGTGGTCGCGACGGGCTCGCCGTCGGCCGCCCGGTACGTCACCGACGGGATGCGGAACTCGGCGATCCACTGGCGGCAGCCGCCGCACGGCGACGCCGTGATCGCGATCGCGTCGAGGTCGCCCGGCCGGTAGCCGGCGCCGGCGGCGGCCGAGATCACCGACCGCTCGGCGCAGATCCCGAGCGGGTAGGCGGCGTTCTCGACGTTCACGCCCGTGAACACGCGCCCGTCGTTCGCCCGCACGGCCGCGCCGACGTGGAACTTCGAGTAGGGCGCATACGCGTTCGCGGCGGCCGCATCGGCCTCGGCGAGCAGCTCCAGGTCGGGCGTCACGCGAACACCTGGAAGACGATCAGCGTCACGAGCGCGCCGAGCACCCCGCCGTAGGTCACCTCGACGACGGAGTGAACGCCTGATTCCACGCGGGTCTGGGCCACGAGCAACGCCATGATGAACGCCAGCGTCGAGATCAGGAACCAGTGCTGCGAGTCGCCGACGATCTGGGTCACCGCCATCCAGCCCGCAAATGCGACCGCGGCGTGCCCCGATGGCAGGCCGCCCCGCAGCGGCGTGCCGCGTCCCGTGTAGGCCTTGGTCGCGATCACGACGATGATCGTCAGGACGAGCGCCACCAGCGTGACCTCTGCCGGCGCGTCGCGCAGGCGCTCGATCAGGTGCGAGCTCTTGTTGACGATCCGCACCGAGAAGACGAGGTAGCCGACCACGACCGCGTTGACGGTCGCGATCAGCACCGCGCCGGCGGCGATGTCCTTGGCGAGCTTCGCGAGCGGGTCGAACGACGTCGTCGCGACGTCGATCGCGGCCTCGACGGCCGTGTTGATCATCTCGGCGATCAGGACGAACGCGATCGAGAGCAGCAGCGCGATCAGCTCGAAGCGCTGGACGCCGGTGATCACCGCGGCGATCAGCACGCCAGCGGCGATCATGAAGTGGATTCGCATGTTGCGCTGCGTGCGCAGCACGTGGATCACGCCCTCGAAGGCGTAGTTGAAGCTGTGCAGCAGCGACGGCGTCCGGCGGTCGACGCTCATCGCAGCGCCTGCTCCCGCGCGCTCATCTCGACACCGTGGTCGTAGCCGAGCAGGTGCAACAGGCCGTGGACGAGCGATGCGCGCCACTCGTCGCCGACGACGGCCGGGCAGACCACCAGGTCGCCAAGCTGGCGCGGGAGCCCCTTCGCGATAGGTTCGCGGCCGTCGAGCGGGAACGAGAGCACGTCGGTCGCCTCGTCGATGCCGAGGTGCTCGCGCTTGAGCACGCGAATCTCGTCCGGCCCCACGAAGTGGAGCCCGAGCTCGCCGTCCGTGACGCCCTCCGCGCTGAGCGCGGCGCGCACGACCTCGACGGCCTCGTCGGCAGGGACGTCCCCGCCGCTCCTGTTCTCGACCTCGACCGCGACCACGGGCCTACCTGCGCCGCCCGGTCCCGGTCTCCTCCGAGTGCTGTTTGTAGGCCTCCACGATGCGCTGCACGAGCTTGTGCCTGACCACGTCCTTGTGAGTGAAACGCACGAACGAGATGCCGTCGACAGCCCCGAGGATGTCCTGCACGTGGATGAGCCCGGATGCCTGCTCGCGCGGCAGGTCGACCTGCGTGACGTCACCCGTGACGACGACCTTGGAGCCGAAGCCGAGCCGCGTGAGGAACATCTGCATCTGCTCCGGGCTCGTGTTCTGGGCCTCATCGAGGATGATGAACGAATCATTCAAAGTTCTTCCGCGCATGAACGCGAGCGGCGCAACCTCGATCGTGCCGCGCTCCATGAAGGTCGCGAGCCGGTCCGGGTCGAGCATGTCGTAGAGCGCATCGAACAGCGGGCGGAGGTACGGGTCGACCTTCGCGAGCATGTCGCCCGGCAGGAAGCCGAGCCGCTCGCCCGCCTCGACCGCCGGGCGCGTGAGGATGATCCGGCCGACCTGCCGCTCGGACAGCGCCGCCACGGCGAGCGCCATCGCGAGGTACGTCTTCCCCGTGCCCGCGGGACCGATCCCGAAGGTCACCGTGCACTTGCGGATCGCCTCGACGTACTGCTTCTGGGTCACGGTCTTCGGCGCGATCTTCTTGCCGCGGTGGCGCCAGACGACGTCGTCGAAGAGCTCGCGCACGTCGGCGCCCTGCTCGAGCACGCCGAGCACGGTGTCGACGACGCCGGGGCCGAGCTCGTGGCCGTGCTCGACGAGCTCGACGATCTCGTCCAGGACGGCCCGTGCCTCGGCGACCTCGTCCTCGTCGCCCTCGAGCGTCAGCCGGTTGCCGCGCAGCAGGATCGTGGCGCGCAGGCGGTCGCGAAGCGTGTCGAGCACGCCGTCGGAGACTCCTGCGAGCTCAGCCGCGACGTCGTTGGAAACCGAGAGGACTTCCTGCACCCAATCTCAGTGTAGGCGCGGCCCCCGATTGTCACAGATCCGGCGCCGAAACGGCACAGACAGGTGCGCTTTTCCTCGATACGCTCGTAGCGGGGAGGAGGCTTCGGGCACCTGCGCCTACCTGTCCGAAAAGGACATGTTCCGGGCGGCTCGACGATCGGATTTCGCGCGAGCCCGGCGAGCGCTTCAGGCGAGCTTCTCGCGCACGAGCTGGCTGACGACGCTGCCGTCCGCGCGGCCCGCGACCTGCGGCATGACGTCGGCCATCACCCGGCCGAGGTCCCGCATGCTCGTTGCGCCGTTCTCGGCGATCGCGTCGTCGATGATCGCCTCGAGCTCGTCCTCCGAGAGCGGCTCCGGCATGAACTCCGCCAGGATCTCGAGCTCGTCCTCCTCCGCGGCCGCCTTCTCTTCGCTGCCCACGGCTCGAAACGCCTCGGCCGCCTCCTGCCGCTTCTTCCGCTCGCGCTGGAGCACCTGGAGCTCCTCGCCCTCGGTCAGCGGCCGCTGGAGGTCCTTCTCGGCCGAGCGCAGGCTGGCCAGGATCAGCCGGAGCGCATCGCGTCGCTCCGAGTCGCGCGCCTTCATCGACTCGGTCAGCTCCTCCTCGAGGCGCGTGATCAGCGTCATTCGACCAGCCCCCGGATCTTCCCGCCGAGGACGTGCCAGTGCAGGTGGAAGACCGTCTGCCCGCCGCCGGGGCCGACGTTCACGACCACGCGGTAGTCGTCGAGGCCGGCCTCGCGTGCCGTGTCGGCGACGAACTCGAGCATCTCCTTCGCCTCCTCGGGCGGGAACGCGCCGACGTCGCGGAACGTGTCGACATGCCGCGCGGGCAGGACGAGCAGGTGCATGTCCGCCTTCGGCGCGATGTCGCGGATCGCGACGAATCCGTCCGCGGAGCGCACGTGGTCGCCGTCGCGGACGAGCGTGCAGAAGAGGCAGTCGTCAGGCAGCGAGGACACCCTCTTCGGTCACGGCCGCTCCGCGCACGCGGACGAGCTCGCCCAGCGGCGCGTCGACGAGCCACGGCGAGTAGTCGTCGCCGTACCCGCGCCCGGGCCGGTCGACGAGCACGACGTCCTCGCGACCGACCTTCGACGCCCAGCGCTCGCGGCAGGCGTGATCCGACGCGGCGCGCAGCCGCGCGCTCCGGTCGCGCTTCACCGCCGGCGGCACGGTGTCGCGCGCGGCAGTGGCCGTGCCAGGCCGCGGCGAGTACGGAAACACGTGCACCTTGGAGATCCCCGCGTCGCGCACTGCCCCGAGCGTCCGGTCGAAGGCCGCGTCGTCCTCGCCGGGGAAGCCGACGATCACGTCGGTCGTCAGGTTGAAGTCGGCGAGCGGAGCGAGCCGCCGGAGGAACGTCGACACGCGGTAGCGGCGGCCCATCGCGCGCAGCACCTCGTCGTCGCCAGACTGGAGCGGCACGTGCAGGTGGCGGGCGACGGCGGGCGTGTCCCGCAGCGCGCCCACCAGCTGGTCGTCGACGTGGTTGACCTCGATCGACGAGAGCCGCAGCCGGCCGATCCCCGGGAGCTCGCCGAGCTCGCGGATAAGCCGCGGCAGCCGGTAGCCCGCGTCGCGGTCGCGGTAACAGCCGAGATTGATGCCAGTGAGGACGAGCTCGCGATGGCCCTGCGCAATCCGGCGGCGCGCCTCCGCCAGCACCGCCGACGCCGAGCGGCTTCGCGACGCGCCGCGGACGAGCGGCACGACACAGAAGTCGCACGAGAAGCTGCAGCCGTCCTGCACCTTGAGGAACGCGCGCACGCGGTCGAGCCGCGACTCCGCCTGGACGCAGCCGACCGCGCCGACATCGCCTGCGACCGCGGCCGGCGTCTCCTCGCTCGGCTTCGCGATCACGACCACGTTCTGCGGCAGGCCGGCGAACGCGTCCGTCGCGAGGTTCGCGCCGCACCCCGTGACGAAGACGCGCTGGTGCGTACGGGCTGCCCGCGCCGCAGCCTTGCGCGACTTGCGGAGCGCTGCGTGCGTCACGCAGCAGGTGTTGACGACCGCGATCTCGGCGGCCGGCCCTTCGACGTGGCCGTCCGCGGTCAGCCGCTCACGCAGCGCCTGGGCGTCCGTATGGGACACCTTGCAACCGAGGAACGCGACCGAGAAGCTGGCCAAGGTCGCGCAATGCTACTCCCGTGCGTAGGCGTCGGCCGCCCAGCCGGATGCCTCCCGCCGCGCGACGTGCACGAAGCCCGGTGCGGCCGGCTGCTCCGCCGCGAGATACCCGGAGAGGACGAGCCGCCGGCATGCGACGCGCGCGGCCAGGGCCTCGACGACCTCGAGCGCGATGTTCGCGACGACGACGTCTGCGGCCGGCAGCTCTCCCGCCACAGCGTCGAGCATGCGCAGGTCCAGCTCCACGGCGTTGCGCGCGGCGTTCTCGCGCGCGACCTCGATCGCCTCAGGGTCGTTGTCGCCGGCGACCACCGGCCGGAAGCCGAGCCTGACGGCCGCGATCGCGAGCACGCCCGAGCCGCAGCCGGCGTCGAGCAGGCTCCCGTGCGTCTGCTCGGCAAGCAGCTCGAGGGCGAGCTTCGTCGTCGGGTGGGCCCCCGTGCCGAAGGCGCGTCCCGGGTCGATCACGACCGTGCGCGCTCCGTCGACCGCTCGCTCCCACGGCGGCCCGACCCAGATCCCGGCCACCGTAACCCCGTGGTGGAACTCGCGCCAGGCGTCCTCCCAGCCCTCCGCGACGGGATCGACCGCCAACAGCAGGAAAGACCTCACGAAGCGCCTGCACGCGGTAGTCCTCGACGTACACGGCCAGCTCGGCGGCCCCGTCCGCACGAGGTGCGAGCTCGTGCCCTTCCGGCACGAGCTCGAGGAGACGCGCGACGGCGGCCTCGACATCGACCGCGGGAACGCGGATCGCGGCGCGGACTAGCGCAGCGCCCGCTTCAGCTTGTGGAAGAACCCTTCGTCCTCGCCGTAGGTCTCGTCCCCGGCCGAGTCGTCGAACTGCTCGAGCAGTGTGCGCTGCTCGTCCGAGAGCCTGCGTGGGACGACCACGTTGACCAGCACACGCTGGTCGCCGCGGCCGAAGCCGTTCAGCACCGGGATCCCGCGGCCGCGCAGCACGCGCACCTCGCCGGGCTGCGCGCCCGGGTCGAAGCGCAGCTCGGCCTCCCCGTCGAGCGTCGGCACCGTGACGGTCGTGCCGAGCGCCGCCTGCGTGATCGTGAGCGCCACCGTCGTGAACACGTCGTCGCCCTGGCGGACGAAGTCCGGGTCGGGTAGCACGGTGACGTCGACGTAGGCGTCCCCCGTGGGCGCGCCGGCAGGGCCTGCGTGGCCCTCTCCGGAAAGGCGGATGCGCTGCCCGTCGTGGATGCCCGCGGGAATGTCCACGTCGAGCGGCTGCTCTGTCACGACGCGGCCCTCGCCGCGGCACTCGCTGCACGGCGTCTCGACGACGCGCCCGCTCCCGGCACAGGTCGGGCACGCGTGGGAGCGGACGAACTCGCCGAAGACGGTTCGCGAGACCTGGCTGACGCGACCGGCGCCGCCGCAGGTCGGGCAGCCTTTCACCGGCGTGCCGGGCTCGGCACCGTCCCCGCCGCAGCGCGTGCACGTGGATGCGACGGTGAACGGGACGCTCCGCCGCACGCCGGTGGCCGCCTCGCGCAGCCCGATCTCCACGTGCGCGAGTACGTCGCCGCCGCGCCGGCTCCGCGTGCCGCCGAGCAGGTCGTCGCCGAAGAACGCGGAGAAGACGTCGGCGAGGCTGCCGAAGTCGAAGTGGTTGGCCGAGTAGCCGCCGCTGCGCAGGCCGGCGTGGCCGTAGCGATCGTAGAGCTCCCTCGTCTCGCGCTTGGAGAGCACCTCGTACGCCTCGGCGGCCTCGGCGAAGCGCTCCTTGGCGTCGGGCGCGTCGGAGACATCCGGGTGCACTTCGCGCGCCAGGCGACGGAACGCACTCTTGATCTCCGCATCGTCCGCAGAGCGTGCGACGCCGAGCACTTCGTAGTAGTCGCGCTCCGTCGTCGCCATCGATCAAGCGTAGCTCTGAGCTTCGGCTGCCCCGACCTCCCCGGAACGGCTCTACCGTGCGGAGTGTGCGGTTCGCGCGGATCTTCAGGCTCCTCGTGGGGGCCGCCTTCCTGATCGTCGCCGCCTGGCTCTTTCTCGGCGGGGAGCACGTGTGGTCGTTTGTCGCGACGCTCGTCGGCGTCGTCGTCACGGCCTCGCTGGACGTACGCAAGCGCGAGCGGGCTGCCGAGCGGCAGCGCTAGTTGTCGGCGTAGTAGGCCTCGGCGAAGCGGGAGAGCTCCGTCGCGGCGGCGCGCACCGACTGGATGGCGGTGGCGTAGTCCATGCGCAGCGGGCCGAGCAGGGTGACGGCGCCGAGCGTGCGGTTCACGACTCCGTACGACGCCCCGACGAGCGCGACATCGTGGAGCCCGGGATGTGCGAGCTCCGGGCCGACGCGGACGAACGGGCGGTCGGAGTCGAGCGCACCCGCGACCAGCTCCAGGAGCGCCGCGCGCCGCTCGAGCACGTCGAGCAGGCTCCGGTAGCCCTCGAAGTCGGTCGGCCGCAGCTCGTTGAGGAGCTCGGCGGCGCCGCCGACGAAGAGCCGCCGGTCGTCGGCGTCGAGGATGGTGAAGGCGGGCCAGAGCAGTTGGAGGAACGCCCGCTCCCGCGGGCCGAGCCCCGGCTCGTCGAAGCGCTGGCGCAGGGCGTGCGTGCCGAGCTTGAGCCCGGCGACCTGCTCGTTCAAATATTCGGCGCCCCACTTGGTGAGGCCCGGATCGACGGGCGTGTCGAACGAGATGATCCGCTTGCCGACGCCACCGGTCGAGGTGATCACAACGGCCATGACGATGTGCGGCTGCAGCAGGAGCACCTCGACGTGGCGCACCGTCGCGGCGTGGAGCGGCGGCGCCGACACGAGCGCGAGCAGCCGCGTCAGCTCCGAGAGCGCCTCCGTCGTCGCCTGGAGCGTCTCGTCGACCTCGCCCGCGTTCACGGAGAGGTCGAGCGGGAAGACGAGTGGCCGCCCGAGCCGCTCGAGGAGGCCGTCGACGTAGACGCGATAGCCGCGGTCGGTCGGGACCCGGCCGGCGGACGTGTGCGGATGCGTGAGCACCCCGCGCGCCTCGAGCTCGGCGAGCTCGGCGCGCACGGTCGACGACGACACCCTGAGCCCGCCGCCGGAGACGAGGTGCTTCGACCCGACGGGCTGCCCCGTGCGGACGTACTCCTCGATCACGCGCCGCAGGATGTCCAGCTGGCGCTCGGTCAGGCTCGCGCCGGCGTCGTTCACAGGTGGATTTTACCGGTGTGCAGGCAGATTCCCGCGCGGCCTAGGCGACGAGCTCGGCCGTGACGCCACCGCCGAGCAGGCGCCCGCGCGGCGTGAGCGCCACCGTCTCCGCGCCCCCGTCACGCCCGCGCACCGCGAGCCCGAGGCGCTCCACGCGCGCGAGACCGTCCGCGTCCACGGCATCGTCCAGCCCCGCGAGAGCGAGCGGCTCGTCGAGCCGGAGCCCGAGCAGCACTCGCTCGGTGTGCCGCGTCCGGCGGTCGAGTTGCTCGACCTCCCGCTCTGGCGGCCGTTCCGCCGCCAGCGCGCCGAGGTAGCGCCCGATGCTCGGCGTGTTGCGCCAGCGGGTGCCGTCGACCGTCGACACCGCGCCCACGCCGACGCCCAGGTAGTCACGCCCGCGCCAGTAGCCCAGGTTGTGCTGTGCGCGCAGATCGCGCCCTCCCGCGGCCACCAGAGGCCGGCAGAAGTTGGCCGTCTCGTACCAGCGATAGCCGGCGCCGGTCAGCGTCTCGACGACACGCTCGAAGTAGCCCTCGAGCGCCTCCGCCTGACGCTCGAGCTCTGCTCCGTGCGCGTGCGTGAATCGCGTGCCCGGCTTCGCCTCGAGCTCGTAGCAGGACAGGTGCTCGGGCTCGAGGACGAGCGCCTCGGCGAGATCGCGCTCGAGGTCGGCGGGGCTCTGGCCAGGGATGCCGTAGATGAGATCGAGCGATATGTTGTCAAATCCGGCATCGCGAAAAGTGTGCACGGCGCGGCGGACGTCCTCGGGCGAGGCGCCTCGCTCGAGGGTCTCGAGTAGGTGGGGCGCGAAGCTCTGCGCGCCGAGCGAGACGCGGTTCACCCCTCCGGCGCGCAGCAAGGCAGCCAGCTCGCGCGTCACCGTCTCGGGGTTCGCCTCCACCGTGACCTCACCGGCTTCGGGCAGCGCGGCCAGCAGCCACGCGAGCGCGCCCGGCTCCGTGAAGGTCGGCGTGCCGCCCCCGAGGAAGACGGTCTCGACGGGATCGGCGAGCCGGTGGCGCTCGAGTGCCAGCTCCGCGAGCAGCGCGTCGACGTACGCGCGGTGCTGGTCGCGCCGCCCCACCGCGGTGACGAAGTCGCAGTAGCCGCAGCGGTGCGCGCAGAACGGCAGGTGGACGTAGAGATGGCGCGCGCCGGTCACTTCTTGTCGTCCCCGAGGTTGAGCACGGCCAGGAAGGCTTCCTGCGGCACCTCGACGGAGCCGACCTGCTTCATGCGCTTCTTCCCCTTCTTCTGCTTTTCGAGCAGCTTCCGCTTGCGGGTGATGTCGCCGCCGTAGCACTTGGCGAGCACGTCCTTGCGCTTTGCCTTCACCGTCTCGCGCGCGATCACCCGCGACCCGATCGCCGCCTGGATCGCGACGTCGAAGAACTGGCGCGGGATCTCCTGCCTGAGCCGCTCGACGAGCGCCTTCGCGCGCGGGTACGCGCCTTCGCGCGGGAGGATCAGCGAGAGGGCATCGACGGGCTCGCCGCCGACCAGCACGTCGACCCGGACGAGCGAGCCCTCCTTGTAGCCCGCGAGGTCGTAGTCGAAGCTGGCGTATCCGCGCGTGCGCGACTTCAGCTGGTCGTAGTAGTCGAAGACGATCTCGGCGAGCGGCAGGTCGTAGGTCAGGTGGACGCGCTGCTCGGAGAGGTACTCCATGTGGTCGAAGGTCCCGCGCCGGTCGTTGTTGAGCTCCATGACTGCGCCGACGTACTCCTTGGGAACGATGATCGACGCGCTGATGTAGGGCTCGTCGACGCGCTCGACCTCGTCTGGCATGTCGGCCGGGTTGTGCACCTCGACGAGCTCACCCACCGGCGTCGTCACCTGGTAGGCGACCGTCGGCGCGGTCACGAGCAGGTCGAGATCGAACTCGCGCTCCAGCCGCTCGCGCACGATCTCCATGTGCAGCAGACCGAGGAAGCCGCAGCGGAAGCCGAACCCGAGCGCCTGCGACGTCTCCGGCTCGTAGAAGAGCGCGGCATCGTTCAGCTTCAGCCTGTCGAGCGCGTCCCGCAGCTCCGGGTAGGCGTCGGAGTCGGTCGGGAACAAGCCGGCGAAGACCGTGGGCTTGACGTCCTTGTAGCCGGGCACGGGCTCCTGGGCCGCGTTTGCCTCGGTGGTGAGCGTGTCTCCGACGCGGAGCTTGCTCACGTCCTTGAGGCCGGTGATCACGTAGCCGACCTCACCGGCGGTCAGCGACTGCGCAGGCGTCATCGTCGGCGAGAAGAAGCCGAGCTCCTCGACCTCGAAGCGCGTGCCCTGCGCCATCGCGCGGACACGCTCGCCCGGCTTGAACGTGCCGTCGACGACGCGGACGAACGCGACCACGCCGCGGTACTGGTCGTACGACGAGTCGAAGATCAGGGCGCGGCCCGGCCCGTCCGGGTCGCCGGCCGGCGGCGGGATGCGCTCGACGACCGCGTCCAGCAGCTCGGCGATGCCGACGCCGGTCTTTGCGGACGCCCGGATCACGTTCTCCCGCTGCTCGCCGATGAGGTCGGCGATCTCGCGGGCCGTGCCGTCGGGATCCGCCGAGGGCAGGTCGATCTTGTTGACGACCGGGACGATCTCGAGGTTGTTCTCGATCGCGAGATACGCGTTCGCGACGGTCTGCGCCTCGACTCCCTGCGCCGCGTCGACGACCAGCACGGCGCCCTCGCACGCCTGCAGCGAGCGCGAGACCTCGTACGTGAAGTCGACGTGGCCGGGCGTGTCGATCAGGTTCAGCTCGTGGCCCTTCCAGTTCACGCGCACGGCCTGCGCCTTGATCGTGATGCCGCGCTCGCGCTCGAGCTCCATCGAGTCGAGCAGCTGGGCGCGCATGTCCCGGCCGGACACGGTGTCGGTCGCCTCGAGGATGCGGTCGGCGAGCGTCGACTTGCCGTGGTCGATGTGCGCGATGATCGAGAAGTTGCGGATGTGTGACTGGTCCATAAAGGGCTAGGCGCTGCGGAAGCGCCCTCGAAGTGAGAGTAGCGCCCTCAGCTCCTGCACCCGGAGCGCGCGACAGGCGATCAGGTAGACGGCGGCGCCGGCGACGATCGCCGCCAGCACCGAGATCAGCTGGGCCACGAAGGACCGGCCGAGGACGTCGTCGAGCGCCCACCAGACGCCGAAGCTCACGATCGCGACCGGGATGCTCGCGACGACGATGCGGATGACGGCATCCGCGCTCGCGCGCAGCTCCAGGCCGCCGAGTGTTCGACGCATCAGGATCAGGAGGGCGACCGTCCCGGCGATGTTGACGAGCGCCGTCGCAAGCGGGAGGCCCCAGACCCCGAGCGAGAAGAAGGCGGCGTCGAGGACGGCGTTCAGCCCGAGGTTGCCGAGCGCGACCCAGGTCGGCAGCCATGCCATCTGGAGGCTGAAGAAGCCGCGGTTCAGCATCAGCATGAAGCCGTTGAAGGTGAGCCCGAGCGCGAAGGCCGCGAGTGCCCCCGCCACGACCGGCGTCTGCTCGGACGTGAACTCGCCGCGCTGGTAGACGAGGCGGACGATCGGCTCGGCCAGCACGGCCGTGAAGATGCTCGCCGGGATCAGCAGGAACGCGATCTGGCGCAGGCCCGTGTTGACGGTCGTCTTGAAGGCGGGGATGTCCCTGCGCGAGGCCAGGCGGCTGAGGGTCGGGAAGAGCACCGTGGCCACCGCCACGGAGAACATGCCCTGCGGCAGCATGTAGAGCCGGAACGCCGCGTTGATCGCGCTCGGTGCCTGATCCTTGTCGATGAACCGCGCGGCGAAGAACGTGTCGACGACGGCGTTGATGTTGATCAGGCCGAGGCCGATCGAGATCGGCAGCATCAGCACGAACACCCGGCGCACGGCCGGGTCGCGCCAGTCGATGACCAGGTGCAGGCGATCGTCGCGGCCGCGGAGCCAGGGGATCGGCAGCAGCGTCTGGATGATCGTGGCGACCAGGATCGACGCGGCGTAGACGTACAGCTTGGCGTCGGTGCCGTCGGCGCGCGGGACGCCGATGACCAGGCCGACGATGATCGCCACGTTCCAGACCACCGGCGCGAGCGCCGGCAGCGCGAACTCGTCGTAGCTGTTCAGGACGCCGACGAGGATCCCGAAGACGCCGAGCAGGACGACGATCGGAAAGAGCACGCGCGCGAGGCCGGTCGCGAGCTCGCCGTAGCCGAACGCGCGCATGATCCAGGGCGCGACCAGGATGAACAGCGCAGTGATCCCGCTCAGGAAGAGGAGGACGAGCCAGAGCAGGCTCGAGGCGACCCGCCAGGCGCGGGCCCGCTCGCCGCGCTCGAGCAGGTCGCTGAACACGGGGACGAATGCACCCGACAGCGCGGCGTCGGCGACGAGCGCACGGATCGTGTTCGGGATCAGAAACGCGACGTCGAACGCGTTGATCGGCCCGTTGATGCCGAAGTAGGAGCGCGCGACGACCTCGCGGAGGAGCCCGAGAATGCGCGAGAGGCCGGTCGCTAACGAGAAGACCGCCGTCGACCAGGCGAGCCGCCGCCGCGGCCTGGCCTCCGCCGCTTCCACGCGGGCGAGTATATGGAGGGCGCCTGTCGCCGCCCCCGCGGCGGAGCCTGGACGCAGCCGCTGGCGCCGGCCCAACACGGACATGGCCACGCGGGACATGGCTGTTGCAGCCATGTTGCTGGCGCGGTCCCGGGGGCCACCGCTCCTCCTCCCCGCCACGAGCGTATCGCGGGAGAAATGCACGTGGGTGTGCCGGACGTGCCAGGGGTTTCGCGCATCGCGAATCGCTCGAGCCCTCTGCTACGATCCCGCCGGCCCGCCAGGAGCGGGCATTTTCACGAGATGGCGAATATCAAGCAGCAGAAGAAGCGGGTGCGGACGGCGGCGCGGGAGCGCCTCGAGAACCTCCGCTACCGCTCGACGATCAAGACGATGACGCGGCGCCTCTCCGCCGCCGTCGAGGAGGGCGACGCCGAGCGCGTCGCCGAGGAGCACAAGCAGCTCCAGCAGTGGATCGACCGCGCCGCTGCGCGGGGCGCAATCCACCGGAACCTCGCGGCTCGCAAGAAGGCGCAGGCCTCGCGCCTCGTCGCTCCGCGCAGCTAGCTCGCTACGAGCGCCGCGTCACGTCGACGAGCGCCAGCTCCAGCTCGAGCTCGGCGGGACGCCTGCTGGCGCCCTTGAGCGCGGCGTCGAGCTCGGAGAGGCGCACGACTGCCGCATCCAGCTCGTCCGATGAGTAGTGCTCGGCGTGGCCGAGCGCCTTGCGGACGCGGAACTCGTGCACGCCCAACTCCTTCGCAATGTCGCGGGTGGCCCGCCCGGCCGCGGCGAGCCGCTGGGCGTTCCTGACGAGGGCAACGTGCGACGCCAGGCGCGAGCCGATGAGGAACGGCTCGGTGCGGTGCAGGTCGGCCTCGAACGCGCCGAGCACCTCGCCGGCGTCGCGGGTGCCCCACGCGTCGGAGAGGCCCCACGACGGTGCCTCACGCGCGTGCACGGCGAGCGCTTCGACGTCCCGTGCGGTGACGGGCTCCTCGCCGGCCCAGGTAGCGACCTTCTCGACCTCGCTCTCGAGCTCGTCGAGGTCGTCGCCGACGAGCGCGACGAGCGTCTCGCACGCGTCACGGTCGGCCCGCACTCCGAGGCGGGTGAACTGCTCGGCCACCCACCCGGGGATGCGGCGCTTGGGCACGTCCCAGGCGAGCACGTCGCCGGCCTTCGCGACGGCCTTCGCGAGCGGTGAATCGGCCTTCAACGCGGCCCCCACGAGGGCGAGCACGGTGTCTGGCGTCGGGTCGGCGAGATAGGCGCCGACCGCCTGCGCGTCGCCCGCCTTCCAGCGGTCCACGCTCTCGATCACGACGAGGCGACCCCCGCCGCCGAACAGCCCGAGCGCGTTGCACGCGGCGACTGCGTCCTCGCCGCTCGCCGCCTCGGCGAAGAGGTGCTCCACCGAGCCGTCGTCGAAGCGGGCGCGGAGCCGGGCGAGCGCTCTCGCGATCTTCGGACGGTCGCTGCCCGTGAGCAGGTACGCGGGGCGCAGCGCGTCGGCCATGCCGCAAGCCTAGTCAGGGCTCGATCGCAGGCACCGGCCTCCGCGTCGCCGCGAGCCGTCGCAGGCCAACCGCAGCCAGCAGGCCGACGCAGCCGGTCGCAAGTACGCCCGTCGGCCCCACGCGCGCGAGCGGGAGAGCGCTGAAGATCCGCGCCACGGCGGCGATGTACGCGGCAAGGAGGCCCTCCACCCAGGCGAGATCGACGCACAGCGGCGGCGCAATCGGCTCGAGCGCGGCCGAGACGAGCCCGCAGCCCAGGAGCGGCCCGACCGCCGGCGCCACGAGGACGTTCGCCGGCACGGAATAGACGGGCACGTAGCCGAACTGCCAGAGCAAGACGGGTGCGGTGGCCACGCCGCAGACGAGCGACAGGGCGAGCGCCTCCGCGAGCCAACGCGGCAGCGGGTAGCCGTCAAGCCGCCCGCGAAGACGTGTGGCGGCGAGGAAGATCGCGGCGACGGCGCCAAACGAGAGCTGGAAGCCGGGATCGAGGAGCGAGTACGGATTCCAGGCGAGCAGAACGGCGGCGCCTGCGAGGAGGAAGTACCACCGGTCGCGCGGCCTGGCGGCGAGCCACGCGATCGATCCGAGGATGCCGGCGATCCCCGCTCGAACGACCGACGGCTGCCAGCCGACTGCGGCCAGGTAGCCGAGCACCGCGACGATCGCGCCCGCCTCTGCCGCAAGCTTCGGAATGCCGAACAGCAGGGCGAGGAAGAGCACGCCTCCGCCCACGACGAGCACGTTCTGCCCCGAAACGGCGACCAGGTGGTAGAGCCCCGCGGTGCGGAAGGCGTCGGCGGTGTCGGCGGACAGCCCCTCGTCCTCGCCGAGCACGACGCCGGCGACAAGCGCGCGCCGCTCTCCCGTGAGCCCGGGTGCCATCGTCCGCGAGATATGTGCACGCAGCCGGTCGACGAGCCCGGCAATCCCAGCCCGCGCGCCGGTCACGCGCGGATGCGAGGCGCGCAGCACGACGTGAATGCCGTGACGGCGCAAGTAGCCACGCTCGTCGAAGCCGTTGTGCGGCCCGCGAGGCGCGGTGACCTCGACCAGGACGTCGACGATGGCGCCTTGCGGCGGGGCGCGGCCCGGCGGGAGCCGCACCAGGACCGGCTCGCGCACCGCGTGACCTTGAAAGCTCCTCGCCTGCGCGGTGAAGCGCACGTCGAACGGCGAGCGTCTGGCCGGCCCCGTCACGACGAGCTGCGCGTGCCCGGCGTGCCCGATCTCGGCCGCCAGCGGGCTGCGATCGAGGGCGTCGAGTCGCGCGCTCGCCCAGACGAGGCCGACGACCGCGAGCGCTACCGCAACAAGCGCGACGCGCCCGCCCGGCGCAGCGACCCCGAGGGCGAGCACGACACCTGTGGCGACGGCGCCGACCAGCAGCGGGACGCGCACGGCGTTCGCCGTGGCCAGGCCCACACACAGCGCCACGAGCGGCACATGCGGGCTCGCACGCGCGGTCACGGTGCCACCAGATCCCGGAGGCTCTCGAGGCGGGCCGGACCGATGCCCGCCACCGCGTCCAGGTCGTCGACGGAGGCGAAACCGCCGTTCTGCGTGCGGTAGTCGAGGATCTTCTCTGCCGTCACCGGGCCCACGCCGGGCAGCGCGTCGAGCTCGTCGAGCGTGGCCGTGTTCAGGTGCACGGGGCCGGCCGGTGCCTCGCTCCCGGCAGGCGCGACCGCGCCTCGTGGCGTGCGGCGCGGAACGACGACCTGAAGCCCGTCCGCCATGGGCGCCGCGAGGTTGATCTGCGCGAGGTCGGCGTGACGCGTCGCTCCTCCTGCGCGACCGACGGCGTCGGCGACCCGGCTGCCGTCCGGGAAGCGGTACAGGCCAGGCCGCATCACCGCACCGACCACGTGCACGACGAGCTGCTTGCTCGGTGCCGGAGCGGTCACCAGGGCGGCGGCGGCGTGGGCAGTGCCAGCCGAGGGCGCGCGGGCGCTCGCGAGGTGCCGCACGGCGACGATCAGGACGACCGCGCCAAGGAGTGCGACCGCGATCGCCCGCCGCCGCTCGACTGTCAGCCAGGGAGGCATGCCGTCGATCCTGCCGGCGAATGTGTGGCGTGTCTGTGCCGGAAGTGTCACGAAAGACGCGCAGCTATCCGTGCGGCCATGTCTTTCAACAAATCGGGTGTGACAGACGACCGCCCGGCGGCGTATACCGGAAGCGTGAGTGCAGTCGAGTCCTGGCCGGCACGCCGGCCCGCAAAGGAAATCCCACGCCCGACCTTCGCGTCGGCGGCGCAAGCGCACCTGGACGACGTCTACCGCTACCTGCTCTACCTGACCAAGGACGGAACGCTTGCCGAAGACCTCACAGCCGACACCTTCGAGCGCGCGCTGCGGCTCTGGGGTCGCTTCGATCCCAGCCGTGCCGCGGTGCGCACCTGGCTCTGCCAGCTCGCGCGCACGGCTGCACTCGACCATTTCCGCGCCGAACGCCGGCGGCGCGGTCGTGAGGAGCGCTACGCGAACGACCGGGAGCCTGCAGAGCCCGAGCCGGGCGCCGGCGCACTGTCGCCCGACCTCGAGCGCGGTCTCGCCGCACTGTCTGCCGCGGAGCGCGAAGTGATCGCCCTGCGCATCGTCCTCGAGCTCGACGGCCCGGCCGCCGCGCACGTGCTCGGCATCAGCCAGTCGGCCTGCTCGACCCGGCTGAGCCGCGCGCTCGACCACCTGAGAGGGGAGATGACGATCGATGGCTGATTTGGAAGCCCTCGCACTCGAACTGCGTGCCACGGCGCCTGCCGCTCCGGCCCGGCTTCGCTCACGCGTCGACGAGATTGCTGCGCGCACGGCGCCCGCGGCGGCCGGCTGGCGCACCTGGTTCCAACCTCGTCGCGTGCTCCTCGTCGCCGCGCCGACGGCTCTGGCGGCAATGCTCGCCGTCGCCATCGGCCATGGGCTCTCGTCGTCCCCAGCCCAGTCGGCATCGACGGCGGCTCGCCCGACGTCCCTCGAAGCGGCTCTAGATCAAAAACGCTTGACGGCAAAACCGTCCGCGCTCCCCGCGCGCCCCCCCAGCCGCGTGATCGGCGGCATACCGCAGAGGGCCGACCTCAACTTTGGCATCGCCGGCAGCTTGGGCGGTGGTGCTGCCCTGAAGGCGGACCGCGCGGCCACACCGCAACCGGCGCGTGGGCGCGCGCAGGACTACCGCGCCACGCTCACCGTGCGCCTGCCGAGCGTCGACCGCATGTCGGACGCGATGAAGTCGGCGATCCGCGCAACCCACGCCTGGGGCGGCTATGTCGTCGCCGCCAACTACAACGTCCCCGGCGCCGACGGCGATGCGCGCCTGACCGTCCGCATCCCGGTGCAGCACGTGCAGGCTGCTATCCAGCGGTTCTCCGACCTCGGCACCCTGGCCGCGCAGGACGTGTCGATCCGCGACGTCCAGGCCACGATCGACGGCTATACACGCGACCTACTCTCGACGCGCGAGCTCATCGCCAAGCTGCGCGTCAAGCTCGCGCACGCCGACACCGACGCGCAGCGAACCAGCCTCGAGCTCCAGATCGCCCGCGCACAACGAGCCGCGGCAGAGCTCCGCGCCGAGCAGCTCGCGCTCAAGCGCCAGGCAAGCTTCGCGAACGTGACGCTCACGCTCACGACCCGCAACGCCGCGGCGGCCGCGCCCCACAAGGAAGGCCGCATCGAGCAGACGCTCGGCGACGCCGTCTCGATCCTCGCGCTCGAGCTCGTCTTCGTCCTCTACGGGCTGATCGTTGCCGCGCCGATCGCGTTGCTCGCCGCGCTTGCGTTCTTCGGCGCCCGGCTCGCGCGCAAACGCTCTGACGACCGGCTGCTCGGGAGCACATGAGAGCCGCGCTCACGCTGATTGTCGTCGCGGCCGCCCTCGCGGCGCCCTCCGCAGCCACTCCGCGCGGCGGGCTCTACGGCACCGTCACCCGCGGGCCGACGAGCCCGGTCTGTCGCGTCGGCGTGGCATGCGACGAGCCCGCCGCCAACGCCGTCTTCCTGCTCGTCCGCAAGGGCACGAGCACGAAGGTCCGCACCGACGCCACCGGCCACTACCGCGTCCGCCTCGCGCCAGGCCGCTACACGGTCAGCAAGGGCAGCTGGGGACCGGGCGGCATCAAGCCGTCGAGCGTCGTCGTCCCGGGAGGGCATTTCGCCCGCGTGAACATCGCGATCGATACGGGGATCCGCTAACCGACGACGAAATTGACCAGCTTGCGCGGCACGACGATCGCGCGCTGGATCTGCACGCCGTTCAGCTGGGCCTGCACACGCGGCGAGGCCTTCGCCCGCTCGATCAGCTCGTCCTCCGGCAGATCGACCGGCACCTCGAAGCGGTCGCGGAGCTTGCCGTTGACCTGGACGACCAACTCGAACGTCGACCGTTCGAGCAGCGACTCGTCCGCGACCGGCCAGGGCTCGGCCCACAGCCGTTCGTGGCCCAGCACCTGCCACAGCTCTTCGCCGATGTGCGGCGCGTACGGCTGGATCAGCGACACGGCCGTCTCCGCCGCGAAGCGCGCGTCCCGGGTCCCGGTCGCGGGCGACAGCTCGTTCAGGAGCTCCATCACCGCCGAGATCGCCGTGTTGAACGCGAACCGCCGGCCGATGTCGTCAGTCGCCTTCGCGATCACCTCGTGCGCCTTGCGCGCCAGCGGTCCGTTCTCCCGCTCCCCGTCGGGCGCGACCTCGGCCACCTCGTGCACGACGCGCCACAGCCGCCGCAGGAAGCGCACCATGCCCTCGACCGAGGTCGTCGTCCACTCGATGTCCTGGTCGACCGGCCCCAGGAACAGGATGTTCAGCCGGCACGCGTCCGCCCCGTACTGCTTGACGAACTCGTCGGGCCCGACGACGTTGCCCGCGCGCTTCGACATCTTCAGGTTCCCCGTCGTCACCCAGCCGTTGGCGAAGAACTTCGCGAACGGCTCGCGGAAGCCGACCAGGCCGAGATCGTTCAGGACCTTGATCCAGAACCGCGCGTAGATCATGTGCATCGTCGCGTGGTCGGACCCGCCGATGTAGAGGTCGACCGGGTTCCAGTAGTCGACGATCTCGCGATCGAACGGCGCCGCGTCGTTGTGCGGGTCGCAGTAGCGCAGGAAGTACCAGGACGAGTCGACGAACGTGTCCATCGTCTCCGTCTCGCGCCGCGCCGGCCCGCCGCAGCGCGGGCACGTCACGTTGACCCACTCCTCGGCCTGCGCCAGCGGCGGCTTGCCCTGCGGCCGGTAGTCCTCGACCTCGGGAAGCAGGATCGGCAGCTCGGCCTCGTCGACCGGGACGATGCCGTCGGTGTCGCAGTAGACGACCGGGATCGGGCAGCCCCAGTAGCGCTGCCGCGAGAAGCCCCAGTCGCGGATGCGGAAGTTGATCGCGAACTTGCCCCTGCCCTCGGCCTCGAGCCGCTCGACGATCCGCCGGCCGCCCTCCCCTGCGACTAGTCCGTCGAACTCGCCGGAGTTGACCAGCACCTCGTTGTCCGTGTGCTCGACGTACGCCGCGCTCTCGTCGACCTCGCCGTCCACGGGCCGGATCACCTGGCGCACGGGCAGCCCGAACGCCTGCGCGAAGTCGAAGTCGCGCTGATCGTGCGCCGGCACGGCCATGATCGCGCCGGTGCCGTAGTCGGTCAGCACGTAGTCGGCGACGAACAGCGGGATCTGCTCCCCGTTGGCGGGATTCGTGGCATGCAAGCCCGTGTCGATGCCTGTCTTCTGCGCTGCGGCCGCGCGCTCGTCGGCCTTCTTCAGCGCGGCCTGGCGGACGTACTCGCGAATCTCGTCGGCCCGCTCGGAGCGCTCGATGATCCGCTCGACGAGCTCATGCTCGGGGGCGAGCGCGGCGAAGGTGGCGCCGAAGAGCGTGTCCGCCCTCGTCGTGAAGATGGGCACGTCCGCGCCGAGCTCCTCGATGCGGAACACGACCTCCGCGCCCTCCGACCGCCCGATCCAGTTGCGCTGCCGCGCGGCGATCGGCTCCGGGTAGTCGACCTCGTCCAGGCCGTCCAGCAGCTCTTGCGCGTAGTCGGTGATGCGGAAGAACCACTGCTCGAGCACCCGGGTCTCCACCAGGGCGCCACAGCGCTCGCAGCGGCCGTCGGGCGTGACCTGCTCGTTCGCCAGCACCGTCTGGTCGTTGGGGCACCACTTGACCGGCGCGCCCTTGCGGTAGGCCAGGCCGCGCTCGAAGAAGCGCAGGAACTGCCACTGCTGCCAGCGGATGTAGTCCGGATCGTGCGTGGAGATCTCGCGCGACCAGTCGTAGTTCCAGCCGATCCGGCGCATCGACTCCTTGATGTTCGCGATGTTGCGCTCCGTGATCTCGCGCGGATCGCCGCCCTCCTTGATGGCCGCGTTCTCGGCCGGCAGCCCGAACGAGTCGAAGCCCATCGGGTGCAGCACGTTGAAGCCGCTGCGCCGCCGGAAGTGCGTGACGACGTCGCCGATCGTGTACGGCAGCAGATGGCCCATGTGCAGCGAGCCCGATGGGTACGGGAGCTGCTCGAGGACGTACGACTTCTCCCCGCCCGCGGGCTCGTTCGAGACCTCGAAGGCATGCTCGGCCTCCCAGATCTCCTGCCACTTGGGCTCGATGACTTTCGGGTCGTACTCGTCCATACGTCCTCCGGGTACAAAAAAGCCTCTCGATCAGAGAGGCTCGGGAAGCTACCGCGGCGGCCGCCGCGTCGCTTCCTGCACTACGCGAGAAGCTGCGTCACTGGATCGAGGGTAGCACTCAAACGTCGCGCGTAAGCCGTCCGAGCACCCGCTCGGTGTAGGTCTGACGCTCGCTGTCGAAGTGCTCTCCGACGGCGCGACCGTAGGGTCTCGCGATACGGCGCGCGTAGGTGGCGAAGCCCTCCCTGCGGAGCGGCTCCCAGTCCTCGGCGTACGGGCCGGCCACGTGGTCGCGGCCGATCGAGCGCGTGGCCGTCAGGAAGGCAAGCCCGACTCCGGTGGACACGTCGAGGAGCGAGCGGTGCTCCTTGTCGGCCGTGCGGCGGAGTGACGCGTACACGGCAGCCATCTCGTCCTGGCTCGGCAGCTCAGAGGCGTGCGAGCGGAACTCGGTGAGCGTCTCGCGCATGGCGTCGACCTCGAGCGGCGGCATGTCGATCAGCCGCGCGGTCGTCCCGCTCCCGCCTTCGAGCGCGGCGAGCAGGTCGTCGACGGTCGCGAACGTCGCGCCGGACTCGATCACGCCCTTCTTCTTCAGCTCGCGCACGAACACGTCCAGGTACGTCCGCGAGCCATGGACGACGTCGCTGGCGGCGGCGAGGATCCAGAGCGGCGAGAACCCGAACGCGGCGATCGAGCCGAGCTCGACGACGTTGCCCGCAACCTTGCGCTTGACGATCTGGCCCGGCTCGGGGCCGTCCTCCTGCCTGGTCGAGGCGCCCTCCACCGAGCCCACGCCCTCGACCAGCACGCGCAGCAGGTTCTTCGCCGTCGCCTCGTAGAGTCGCGACTGGCGGACGAACCTGGGCAGAACGAGCGTCCCGGACTCGTGCAGCGCGCCGCCGACGACGGCGGCGAGCGAGCGCACGAGGCGCTCGGGGATCGAGGCGAGGAAGCTGCGGCGGGCCATTTTGCGCGGAATCGTGTCAGCTGAGTGCGTTCCTCCGCGTTACATTCGCCGGACGCTGGACGACGTACAAGCCGTGAACCCCGAGCCAACCGCGCGCGAGTACCGGGAGCTGCTCGCGTTCGTGCGGCGGCGCGTCGGCTCGCCCGCGCAGGCCGAGGAGATCACACAGGAGGTCTACGCGAGCATGGCCGCGTCGCTGGCGGCGTCCGCGTCATCCGCCTCCGCCCCGCGCACGCTCGGCTGGCTTTACACCGTCGCGCGGCGGCGCATCGTCGACGAGGCGCGCCGACATCGGCGGCAAGCGGCCGCGCCGCTCGAGCTCGTGCCGGCCTCCGACCCCGCGTATGGCCCACTCGTCGCGCGAAGCATCGGGGACGCACTCGCCCGCCTGACCCCGGCCCAGCGCGACGTGGTCGTGCTCCGGCTCCTGCGCGGCGTGAGCTTCGCCGAGATCGCCCGGCGCCTGGGGGTCAGCGAGGAAGCAGCCCGCATGCGGTTCCTGCGTGGCCTCGAGCAGCTGCGGGCTGAGCTCGAGCAGGAAGGGGTGGGCCCGTGAAAACGCTCGAGCGCAGCCCCCTCCGCGACGGCGAGCTTGTCGCGCTGCTGCAGAACGAGCCGGAGCTGCTCGCCATCGCCGATGCGCTCGTGGAGACCGGCGCACGTCGGCGCTCACCGGCGCGCGGAGCCGTGCTGATCGCGGTCGGTGCGTCTGTGGCGGCAGCCGTAGCACTACTGCTCGTGTCGCCCTGGCAGGGCCGCGCCGGCCTTGTTGACAGGGCGCTCGCCGCGGTCGGCGACGGCGAGGTCTTGCACCTCGTGATCGACTGGCCGCAGGTCTCCGGCACCGAGCAGCTCGTCGACATCGAGAGCGGCCAGACGATCTCGCACCAAAAGCGCACCGAGATCTGGTTCGACGGAGAGCGCGACCTGAAGAGAACCATTACGACGCTCGACGGCCGCACTGCCGACGAAGCGCTCGAGACCGCGCAGGGCGGTTGGACGCAGGGCGGCCCCATCTACACATGCGCGTGGATCGCGGCCCATCCCGTCGAGGCGACGAAGGCTCGGGTGAGCTGCAACGCCAACATGGAGAACGGAACGACTCCGCGCCACATCCCGGAGCAGCCGCCGAAGCTGGAGCTGGCCCTCGCCGGCTTCGTCGACGGCTACCGCACAGCCCTCGCCTCGGGGCGCGCGCAGCAGATCGGAACCGGTGATCTCGACGGACGCGCGGTCATCTGGCTCCGGGTCGCTCTCGATCCCGCTGCCGGACTCGGCCCGACCAGCCAGGAGGTCGCGATCGACGCCCAGACGTCGAAGCCTGTCGAGGTGAAGTACTCATCGGGTGCCGTGGCGTTTCGGGTCCAGACAGCGGAGACCGTTCCGTACGACGCCGCGACATTCCGCCGTCCCGTGCTCGTGGAGGGACAGGGCGGCGGCAACGTCTCGCCGGGAACGCCGGTCGCCCTCGAGCAAGCGGCGTCCATGCTCGGCCGGCCGCCGCTCTGGCTCGGCCGGACGTGGGACGGGCTCCGGCTCGCCAGTGTCGAACACCACCGGCCGCGGCTCGCCTTCTTCCTCGGCGGCAAAAAGCGCGTGGAGGAGGCCGACATGGTCTCGCTCACGTACGAGACGGCTGACGGTGGCTCGCACGTCACAATCTACGAGGCCGACCGGTGTGTCCTCAACGCGGCGATGGCATGCGGATCGGAGGCACCGGGCGAGGGCCAGGTGCTCCTTCGCGGGCTGTTCCCATCCGCACTTCGACTGGGTGGCCTGTGGGTTTCTGTCTGGAGCGGAGCACGCGACCCGCAGCTAGGCGGGCTCGAACTCGCCCGCGCACTGCACCCGTACGCGAGCTGACGCTCAGCCGACCGTCTGGAGCGGCTCGGCGATGTGCCCACCGCGGCGCATCGCGCCGGACGCGCGCAGCGCCCGCGCGTACGCCTGCGAGACGTCGGCGCCGCTCGCCATCACCTCGCCGGTCGAGCGCATCTCCGGCGTGCGGTCGGCGGCGCCCGGGAAGCGCTCGCTCGGGAAGATCGCCTCCTTCGCCCAGGCGCGTGCCGGAACGACGCGCTCGGGCAGGCCCAGATCGGCTAGCGACTCGCCGAGCAGCAGGCGCACCGCGTGCTCGACGAGCGGCAGCCCCGTCGCCTTCGCGACGAACGGCACCGTCCGCGACGCGCGCGGGTTCGCCTCCAGCACCTCGAGCCGCCCGTCCGCGTAGGCGAGCTGCAGGTTCAGCAGCCCGCGCGCGCCGAGCGCCTTTGCGATCGAGCCGGTGATCCTGCGGATCTCCTCCTCGAGCGCGGGCGTCACCGACGGGGCCGGGATCACGCACGCCGAGTCGCCCGAGTGCACGCCGGCCGGCTCGACGTGCTCGAGCACCGCAGCCACCCAGGCGCCGTTGCCGTCGCAGAGCGCATCCACGTCCAGCTCGATCGCGCCCTCGACGTAGCGGTCGACCAGGCACGGCTCGTCGAGGTCGAGCTCTTCCGGCCCGCGCACGACGCGCATGCCGCGGCCGCCCAGCACGTGGTGCGGGCGGACGAGCACCGGGTAGCCGATCCGCTCGGCGACCACGAGGGCCTCCGCGCGGTTCTCGGCCACGCCCCACTCCGGCGCGGACACACCGAGCTCCGCCAGGAGCGCGGCGAACCGGCCGCGATCCTCCGCGAGGTCGATCGCCTCGAGCGGGTCGCCGAGCAGCGGCACGCCCGCGGCGGACAATCCGTGGGCGAGCTTGAGCGGCGTCTGCCCGCCGAGCGAGACGACGACGCCGAGCGGCTGCTCCAGCTCGCAGACGTCGAGCACGCGCTCGTGCGTCAGCGGCTCGAGGTACAGCCGGTCCGATGTGTCGTAGTCCGTCGAGACGGTCTCCGGGTTCGAGTTGACGAGCACCGCCTCGTAGCCGAGCTTGCGCAGCGCCTGCGCAGCGTGGACGCAGCAGTAGTCGAACTCGATGCCCTGGCCGATCCGGTTCGGCCCGCTGCCGAGCACGATCACGGCGCGGCCGGTCGGCGCGGGCGGCTCGTCGTCGGGCTCGTACGAGAGGTAGTAGTAGGGCGTCTGCGCGTCGAACTCGCCGGCGCACGAGTCGACGGCGAGCCGTCCCGGGCGCTCGCGGCGCTCGCGCACCTCCGCCTCGTGGAGGCCCAGCAGCTCGGCGATGCGCGCGTCCGGGAGCCCGAAGCGCTTCGCCGCGGCGACGTCGCCGGAAGCGACGAGCTCCTGCTCGGAGGCGGCGATCTCGCGCAGCTCGTCCGCCCAGTGCGGATGGACGCCGGGCAGCTCGAGCCCCTGCCGCGCAGCCTCGAGCAGCGACTCCCAGCGGCCCGCGACCGGGTCGCCGCGGCGCGCCAGGTCGACGTCGAGGCCAGCCTCGCGGCCCTGCAGCGCCTTGAGGAACGCCTCGGGAAACGTGCGGCCGATGCCCAGCGCCTCGCCGACGGCGCGCATCTCGCTGCCGAGCACCGGCTCCGTGCCCGGGAACTTGGCGAAGTCGAAGCGCGGCGCCTTGACCGCGACGTAGTCGAGCGCCGGCTCGAACGCCGCCGTGGTCTGGCCCGTGATGTCGTTCGGGAGCTCGTCGAGCGTGTAGCCGACCGCGAGCAGCGCCGCCAGCTTCGCGATCGGGAAGCCGGTCGCCTTCGACGCGAGCGCCGACGAGCGCGAGACACGCGGGTTCATCTCGATCACGCGCAGGTCACCCGACAGCGGCTCGTAGGCGAACTGCACGTTCGCGCCGCCGGTGGCGACGCCCACCGCGCGCGCACAGGTGAACGCGGCCTCGCGCAGGCGCTGGTACTCGCCGTCCGGCAGCGTCTGCTGCGGTGCGACAGTCCACGAGTCGCCCGTGTGGACGCCCATCGGGTCGAGGTTCTCGATCGAGCAGACGACGACGCAGTTGCCCGCGGCGTCGCTCATCACCTCGAGCTCGTGCTCGGCCCAGCCGGCGAGGAAGCGCTCCACCAGCACCTGGCCGATCGGGCTCGCGGCGAGGCCGGCCGCCACCTGCGCGCGAAGCTCCTCGCGCGTGTGGGCGACACCGCCGCCCGTGCCGCCGAGCGTGAACGCCGGCCGCACGATCGCCGGCACCGGGAAGCTCTCCGCCTCCGAGACGGTCGACACGATCACGCTCTCGGGCACCTGCAGGCCGGCCGCGGTGATCGTCTCGCGGAAGAGCTCGCGGTCCTCGGCGCGGCGGATCGCGCCCAGGTCGGCGCCGATGAGCTCGACACCGAGCCGGTCGAGCACGCCCGCCTCCGAGAGGCCGAGCGCGAGGTTCAGGCCGGTCTGCCCGCCGAGCGTCGGCAGCAGCGCGTCGGGCCGCTCGCGCTCCAGGATCTCCGTGACCGTCTCGACGTCGAGCGGCTCGAGGTACGTGGCGTCGGCCCACTCGGGGTCGGTCATGATCGTCGCCGGGTTCGAGTTGACCAGGACGACGCGGTAGCCCTCGCGCCGCAGCACACGGCACGCCTGCGCTCCCGCGTAGTCGAACTCGCACGCCTGGCCGATGCGGATCGGCCCGGAGCCGACGATCAGGAGCGAGCGAAGGTCGGTGCGCTTTGGCACGCGGCGGCGATCCGGTCGAAGAAGGGCAGGGCGTCGAGCGGGCCGGGCGCTGCCTCGGGGTGAAACTGGACGCTCGCGAAGCCGTCGCCGGCGAGGCCCTCGACGCTGCCGTCGTTGAGCGAGACGTGGCTGACGAGCTCCTCGTCGTCGGCGAGCACCGCGTAGCCGTGGTTCTGAACCGTGACGAGCACGCGGCCGGTGGCCAGCTCGCGCACAGGGTGATTGGCGCCGCGGTGGCCGAACGGAAGCTTGTAGGTGTCCAGGTCGAGCGCGAGCCCGAGCAGCTGGTGGCCGAGGCAGATGCCGAAGAGCGGCACGTGGCCGAGCAGGTCGCGGATCGTCTCGATCGGGCCCTCCAGCACCGCAGGATCGCCTGGGCCGTTGCCGACCAGCACCGCCTGCGGGCGCTCGTCGAGGATCGCGTCCGCGTCCCAGTTCGACGGGACGACGTGTACCTCGAGGCCCGTGGCGGCGAGACGGGCCGGGATCGAGCGCTTGCAGCCGAGGTCGAGCAGCACGACGCGCGGGCCGCTGCCGACCGTGTACGGGTCGCGCGTCCCCATGTGGCGCCGCAGCGGCCGCCCGTCGATCGGCGGCTCCGCGAGCGCGCGCGCGTGGAGCTCGTCCACCGGCGCCGTGCCGACCGCGCAGCGCAGGACGCCGTTCGCGCGGATCCGGCGCACGAGTGCACGCGTGTCGACCTCGTCGATCGCGACGACGCCCCGCTCGCGCAGCCACGCCGCCCAGGCCGGCCGCGCCGTTCGCATGACGACGGCCTCCGCCTGCACGGACTCGGATTCGAGGCGCGACTCGTCCACGCCGTAGTTGCCGATCAGCGGGTACGCGAAGCAGAGCACCTGTGCGACGTAGCTCGGGTCGGTGACGGCCTCCTCGTAGCCCGCCATCGCGGTCGTGAAGCAGGCCTCGCCGGCGGCCACGCCGGCGGCGCCGACCGAGCGGCCGCGAAAGACGGTGCCGTCCTCCAGCACCAGGTGCGCGTCTTGCATGAAATGCATGTTATTGCATAAGATGCAGCCATGGCAACCGCTGCGATCGTCGGCGCGTCCGGGTACACAGGCCAGGAGACGCTGGACCGCGTGCTCGCGCACCCGGAGCTCGAGCTGGTCGCGCTCGGCTCGGACTCGCTCGCGGGTCAGGGCGCGTCCGCGCTGGACGTGCGGCTGAACGGATCGCTCCCGCCCGTCGTTCCGAACGACGAGGCGCTGGCGGTGGAGGCGGACGTGACGTTCCTGTGCCTGGGCCACGAGGAGGCCGCCGCCTTCGTCCCGCCCACGGACGGCGTCGTGGTCGATCTCTCAGGCGCGCACCGACTGTCTGATGCAGCGCTCTATGCGGAGTGGTACGGCTTCCAGCATCCGCGCGGCGGCGAGCTCGGCGGGTGGGAGTACGCGCTCCCGGAGCTGTGGCCGGCCGCGGGGCGGCTGATCGCCAACCCCGGCTGCTACGCGACCGCCGCGCTGCTCGCGCTGGCGCCGCTCGCGGACGCGATCGTGCCCGGCAGCGTCGCCGTCGACGGCAAGTCGGGAATGACGGGCGCCGGCCGGTCGCTGAAGCAGAGCTCGCACGCGGGCTTCGTGCTCGAGAACGTGTCGGCGTACCGCGTCGGCGCGCACCAGCACGCGCCCGAGATCGCGCAGGCGCTGGGATTTCCCGTCGCGCTCGCGACGCACCTGCTGCCGATCCGGCGCGGGCTGCTCGTCACCTGCTACTTCGAGGCGCGCGAGGATGACTTGACGGCGCGGCTCGAGGACGCGTACGCCGCGTCACCGGCGGTGCGGGTCCTCCCCGCGGGCGCGACGCCCGAGCTCGCCCGCGTGCAGCACACCGACGGCGCCGAGGTGGCGGCCTTCACCGACCGCGCGACCGGCCGGGCGATCGTGGTGTGCGCGATCGACAACCTCGGCAAGGGTGCCGCCGGCCAGGCGATCCAGAACGCGAACACCGCCCTGGGCATGGACGCGACGCTCGGGCTGCGCCTCGGCGGGGTGCTGGTCTGATGACGCAAACGCAGCACGCATCCGGCACAGACACGCGCGCCTTTCCTGGATACCGTGACCGCAGGGATCTGTCCTCAGGGGCTGTCCCCGAAGGGGGCTGTCCCACACGTGGAGTATCGATCGTTGACGTTGGGCGCACCCCCGTCGGCGTGACCGCGGCGAAGGGCTTCATCGCGAGCGGCGTCGCCTGCGGGATCGGCAAGGAGGGGCTCGACCTCGCGCTCGTGCGCTCGACCGTGCCGGCCACCGGCGCGGCGATGTTCACCGTGAACCGCGTGCAGGCGGCGCCCGTGAAGATCTCGAAGGAGCACATCTCCCTCGCCGAGCCGCAGGCGGTCGTCGCGAACTCCGGCAACGCGAACGCGGCGACCGGGCTCCGCGGCGAGCTCGACGCGCGCGCGACCGCCTCCGAGACGGCGCGGCTGCTGGGGCTCGACGCCGAGCAGGTGCTCGTGCTCTCGACCGGCGTGATCGGCCTGCCGCTGCGGCTCGATCGCATCCGCGCCGGCCTGCCGCCGGCCGCGGCCGCGCTCTCGGAGCAGGGCGGCGGCGACGCGGCCGCCGCGATCATGACCACCGACACGCGCACGAAGCAGGCGGTCGTCGCCCGCGACGGCTTCACCGTCGGCGGCATGGCCAAGGGCTCGGGGATGATCCACCCCAACCTCGCGACGATGCTCGCGGTGGTCACGACCGACTACCCGCTCGAGCCGGGCGAGGCGAGCGACTTCCTCCTCCCCGCGGTCGACGAGAGCTTCAACGCGATCTCGGTGGACGGCGAGTGCTCGACGAACGACACGGTCGTGCTGCTCGCGAACGGCGCGAGCGGGATCACGCGCACGCCGGCGACCGACGCGGCCTTCGCGGAGTCGCTCCAGGCCGTGTGCAGCGAGCTCGCCTCGCAGATCGTGGCCGACGGCGAGGGCGCCACCTTCCTCGCCGCCATCGACGTGCGGGGCGCCGTCGATCGCGCGCAGGCCAAGGCGGTTGCGCGCCGGATCGCGACCTCGCCGCTCGTCAAGACCGCGCTCTTCGGCCGCGACGCGAACTGGGGGCGCGTGCTCGCTGCCGCCGGGTCGGCGCCGTACAACGGCGGCTACGCGAACGTCGAACTGGATCGCGTAAGGCTGATCTTCAACGGCGCGACGGTGATCGACCACGGCACGCCGCAGAACGTCGAGCCCGAGCTGGAGGGCACCGAGTGCCGCATCGAGCTCGACCTCGGGCTCGGCGACGGCGAGGCGCGCTACCTGACCAGCGACCTGTCCTACGACTACGTCCGCATCAACGCGGACTACCGCTCGTGAAGCCGATCGTCGTGAAGATCGGCGGCGGCGTCGCGAGCGAGGCGGTCGCGCTCGTGCAGCCCTTCGCGGCCGCCGGCAGCCCGGTCGTCGTCGTGCACGGTGCCGGCCCGCAGATCTCGGCCGAGATGGCGCGGCGCGGCCTGCCCGTCGAGTTCGTCGCCGGCCGCCGCGTGACCTCGCCGGAGGCGCTCGCCGTCGTGCGCGAGTCGATGGCCGCCGTGAACGCGGAGGTCTGCGCCGCGATCGGCCCGCAAGCGCTCGGGCTGATGGGCGACGAGATCGGCCTCGAGGCCACGCTCGCGCCCGGGCTCGGCCAGGTCGGCGATCCGGTCCCATGCGCGCCGTCTGCCATCGTCGACGCGCTCGCCGCGGGCCGCATTCCGGTCGTCGCGCCCCTCGCCGCCGGCCCGCTCAACGTGAACGCCGACGAGGCCGCCTCCGCGCTCGCGGTCGGGCTCGGCGCGGAGCGCATCCTCTTCCTCACCGACGTGCCGGGCCTGCTGCTCGCGGGCGCCGTCGTCTCCCGGATCGCGGCGGACGACGCAGCCGAGCTGCTCGACACCGGCGAGCTCGCAGGGCGGCATCCAGCCGAAGCTGCGCGCAGCGGTCGCTGCCGCCCGCCTCGGCGTCCAGGCGGAGATCGGCGAGACGGCGGTGGTCGCATGAAGACGATGCCGGCAGTCCTGCCGACCTACGCACGCACGGACCTCACGCTCGTCAGCGGCGAGGGCTGCTGGGTCACCGCGGACGACGGCACCCGCTACCTCGACTGCGTCGCCGGCATCGCGGTCGTCGCGCTCGGCCACCTCCACCCCGCCCCGCTCGCGGCCGCCCACCGGCAGCTCGACAAGCTCTGGCACGTGTCGAACCTCTACTGGACGGAGCCGATGCAGGAGCTCGCGTCGCGCCTCTCGGATCGCTTCGGCGGCGCGTCCGCCTTCTTCTGCAACTCCGGCGCGGAGGCGAACGAGGCGGCGCTCAAGTACGCGCGCAAGGCGACCGGCAAGACCGGCTTCGTCGCGCTCGACGGCTCGTTCCACGGCCGCACGTTCGGCGCGCTGTCGGTGACGGGCCAGCCGGCCAAGCAGGTGCCGTTCGCGCCGCTCGTCCCCGGCGCTACGTTCGTGCCGCGCGACGACGTCGCCGCCCTGACAGACGCCGTCGGCGCGGACACGGCCGCCATCCTGATCGAGCCCGTCCAGGGCGAGGGCGGCGTTCACCCCGTCTCGCCGGCGTTCCTCCGCGCCGCCCGCGAACTGGCCGATACGCACGGCGCCCTGCTGATCTTCGACGAGGTGCAGACCGGTGTCGGCCGCACCGGCACCTTCTTCGCGTGGGAGCAGCTGGGCGTGAAGCCCGACCTCGTCCCGCTTGCGAAAGGGCTCGCGAACGGCCTGCCGATCGGCGCCCTGCTCGTCTCCGACGACGCGCCCGAAGGGTTCGTCCCGGGCGACCACGCCACCACCTTCGGCGGCAACCCCGTCACCAGCGCCGCGGCCTGCGCCGTCGTGGACGAGCTCGACCGAGGAGCTCTTCGAGAACGTGAAGGAGCGCAGCGCGCAGCTCACCGGCGCGCTCAAGACCTACGCGAGCGTCGACCGAGACGCGCGGGCCTCGGCCTGCTGCTCGCGCGCCGACGTCGACCGGCCGGCCGCGGACGTCATGGCCGCTTGCCTCGAGCGCGGCCTGCTCGTCGGCAGCGCCGGCCCGAGCACGCTGCGGATCACCCCGCCGCTGACGATCTCGGCCGAAGAGGCCGGCCAGGCCATGTCCATCCTCGAGGAGGTGCTCGCGTGAGCAAGTACGACCGCCAGGGCGCGATCCTGCGCCTCGTCCAGCAGCAGAAGCTGTCGACGCAGCAGGAAGTCGCCGCGGCGCTCCGCGAGGCCGGCTACGAGGCGGTGCAGACGACCGTCTCGCGCGACATCGCCCAGCTCGGGCTCGTCAAGGTGCGCGGCGACGACGGCACGCTCGCCTACGCGCTCCCCGGCGCCGCCGACCTCACCCGCATCAGCGAGCTGACCGCCGCGCTGCGCCGCTGGGTCGTCGGGCTCGCGCCGTCCGGCCCGCTGGTCGTGATCCACACGCCGCCCGGCTACGCGAACGCCCTCGCGCGCGCGATCGACGCGTCGCGCCTCCCCGACATCGCCGGCACGCTCGCCGGCGACGACACGATCTTCGTCGCTCCGCGCGACGGCCTCACGGGCGCGCAGCTCGCCGAGGAGCTCACCCACCACCTCGAAGGAGACACCTAGATGAAGGCAGTGCTCGCATACTCGGGCGGGCTCGACACGAGCTGCGCCATTGCCTGGCTGAAGGAGGACTACGGGTTCGACGAGGTCGTCGCGGTGCTCGTCGACGTCGGCCAGGAGGCAGACTTCGAGCCCGCGATCGCGCGCGGCTACGCGGCCGGCGCCGACGACGTCATCCTGCTCGACAAGAAGGACGAGTTCGCCGAGCAGGTCGTCGCCAAGGCGCTGCTCGCGAACGCGCTCTACGAGGGCAAGTACCCGCTCATCTCGGCGCTCTCGCGGCCCGTGATCGGCGAGGCGATCGGCGAGATCGCCCTCGAGCTCGGCGCCGACGCGGTTGTCCACGGCTGCACGGGCAAGGGCAACGACCAGGTGCGCTTCGAGCTCGCGTTCAAGGCGACGTACCCGGGCGTCAGAGGTCATCGCGCCGCTGCGCGACAAGCCGTGGTCGCGCGACGAGGAGATCGCGTACGCGGCAGAGCGCAACATCCCGGTCGAGGCCAAGCCGGACTCGCCGTTCTCCGTCGACGACAACCTGTTCGGGCGCGCCATCGAGGCGGGCGTGCTCGAGGATCCGTGGGCGGCGCCGCCCGAGGACGCGTTCGTGCTCACCGTCGCGCCCGCCGCAGCAGCCGGAGCCGCGTCGAGGTCGTCATCGGCTTCGAGGCCGGCCTCCCCGTCTCGCTCGACGGCGAGGAGCTGCCGCTGGCCGAGCTGGTCGCAGCGCTGAACGAGCTGGCCGGCTCCCGCGGGATCGGCCGGATCGACATGATCGAGAACCGCGTGGTGGGCATCAAGAGCCGCGAGCTCTACGAGGCACCGGCCGCGCTGACGCTGATCAAGGCGCACGACGCGCTGGAAGACCTCGTCCTGACGAAGGCCGAGCAGATCGCCAAGCGCGAGCTGGAGCCGAAGTGGGCGCAGCTCGTGTACGACGGCTTCTGGTTCACCCCCGTGCGCGCCGCCTACGACGCGTTCTTCGCCGAGACGCAGAAGCTCGTCTCCGGCGAGGTGCGCGTGAAGCTCGAGTCGGGCGCGGCGATCGTCGACCGGCCGGCGTTCCGAGCACGCGCTCTACGCCGAGTCGCTCGCCTCGTACGCCACCGGCGAGACGTTCCCGCACGAGTCGGCCGAAGGCTTCATCTCGCTGCTCGGGCTCGAGGCGCAGCTCGCCGCCGCGCGGGCGCACCAGCAGGATCAGGTGGCAGTGGGGTGACCGTCTGGGGCGCGCGCACGGGCACGCCCCTCGACGAGCGCGTCTGGGCGTTCCTGCAGGCGGACGACGCCGAGCTGCTCCGCTACGACTGCGAAGCGAGCCGCCTCCACGCGGGGCGGCTCGCCGCAGCCGGCCTGATCACCGCCGGCGAGCTCGCCCAGATCGAGGCGGCGCTGGAGCGGATCGCGGCCGGGCCCGGGCTGGAGCCCGAAGACGAGGACGTGCACTCGGCGATCGAGCGGCAGCTCGGCGAGCTCGGGCGCAAGATCCACGCGGGCCGGTCGCGCAACGACCAGGTGGCGGCCGCGTTCCGGCTGTACGTCGTGGCGGCGTGCGACGAGGCGGTCGCAGCGATCGAGGAGCTGGCAGAAACGATCCTCGGCCAGGCCGACGCCGAGGCCGACACGCCGATGCCCGGCTACACGCACCTCCAGCGGGCGCAGCCGGTCACCGTCGGGCACCACCTGCTCGCCTGGATCGAGATGCTCGACCGCGACCGCACCCGGTTCGGTGCACGCGCGGGCGGCGGCCGAGGTCTCCCCGCTCGGCTCCGGGCGCGCTCGCGGGCTCGACCCTGCCGCTGCCGCAACCGCCCGGCGGCGTGCGCAACTCGCTCGACGGCGTCGCCGACCGCGACTTCGCGCTCGACTACCTCTACGCGTGCGCCGTGCTGTTCTCGCACCTCTCGCGGATGGCGGAGGAGCTCGTCCTGTGGGTCTCGAGCGAGTTCGGCTTCGCGCGGTTGCCATCTGCGGCCGCAACCGGGTCGTCGATGATGCCGCAGAAGCTGAACCCCGACGTGGCCGAGCTCGTCCGCGGCAAGGCGGGCACGGCGCTCGGGCGGCTTGCGGGCCTGCTCGCCGTCGTGAAGGGGCTCCCGCTGGCGTACGACCGCGACCTGCAAGAGGACAAGCCGCCGGTGTTCGCGGCGCGCCGCGACGTCTCGCTGGCGCTGCCCGCGCTGAGCGCCCTGCTCGAGCACCTCGAGCTCGACCGCGCGCGGCTCGCGGCTGCCTGCGCCGATCCGCTGCTGACGGCGACGGACGCGGCCGAGGCGCTCGTGCTCGACGGGACGCCGTTCCGCGACGCCCACGAGCAGATCGCGACGCAGGTCCGCGAGGGCACATTCGCGGGCACCCACACACGGTCACGGCCCGCGCCGGGGCCGGGTGGCGTCCACGAGGCGCTCGCCGAGGCGAGAATGCGCTTCGGTGCTCGACCCGTTTCCTGACAGCGCGACGATCGAGGGCGGCGAGCTCGCCCTCGGCGGGCTGCGCGCAACCGCGCTCGCCGAGGAGTTCGGCACGCCGCTCGTCGTCCTCGACGAGGAGACGCTGCGGGCGCGGGCGGGTGCCTACCGCGACGCGGCGCCGGACGCGCTGGTCGCATACAGCGTCAAGGCGTTCCCGAACGTGGCCGTGCTCCGGCTGCTCGCGGGCGAGGGGCTCGGCGCGGACGTCTCGACCACCGGCGAGCTCGAGTACGCGATCCGCGCGGGCATCGAGCCGGAGCGGATCGTGTTCCACGGCAACAACAAGTCGGACGACGAGATCGCGCGGGCCGTCGCCGCAGGGGTCGGCTACCTCGTGATCGACTCGCTCGACGACGTCGAGCGGGCGCGCGGGCGCGTGCTCGTGCGGGTCACGCCGGGGATCGATGCCGACACCCACGACGCCGTGCGCACGGGGCATCACGGGTCGAAGTTCGGCCTGCCGCCCGACGACGCGGTCGAGGCGATCCGCCGCGCGCGCGACGCGGGCCTCGACGTGGTGGGCGTCCACCTGCACCTCGGCTCGCACCTGCGCGACTCGCTGGCGGCGCGCATGAGCGTCGACTGGCTCGCTGCGTTCTCGGCCGACCTGCGCGCGCAGCTCGGCTGGGTGCCGGAAGTGGTCGATCTCGGCGGCGGGCTCGGCATCCAGTACGTCGCGGACGACCGGCCGCCCGCGATCGGGGAGTTCGTCGGCGCCCTGCTCGAGCGGGTCGCACACGAATGGGAGCTGCACGGCCTGCCGGCGCCGCGGCTGATCCTCGAGCCCGGCCGGTCGGTGGTCGGGCCCGCGGGTGTGACGCTCTACCGCGTCGGCGTCGTCAAGCGCGCGAGCGAGGCGACGACGTACGTGGCGGTCGACGGCGGCATGTCCGACAACCCGCGCCCGCAGCTGTACGGCGCGCGCCACACGGTGCTCGTCGCGGGGCGGGCCGAGACCGAGCCGGACGGCTACTACACGGTCTGCGGCAAGCACTGCGAGTCGGGCGACGTGCTCGTCGACAGCGTCGGCCTGCCCGCACCCGCTCGGGGCGACGTGCTCGCCGTCGCGGGGACAGGCGCGTACACGCTCTCGATGGCCTCGAACTACAACGGCGTCCTGCGGCCCGCGGCGGTGCTGGTCGCGAACGGCGAGGCGACGCTAGTTCGCCGCCGCGAGACGCTCGACGACCTGCTCGCCGTCGAGGCCTGACCCGGCGAAGCCGGGCCGCACGAGCCGCGGCGGTGCGACGAGCCCGGCGTCCTTCACGGGCGGGTTGACGGGCGCCGAGAGCGGCGGCGCACCGAACGACCGCTTGACCTGGGCCGCGTCGGGCTCGCCGTAGAGCGTGCTGCGCTGGCGTGCCTCGCGGCCGACGGCCCGGATCGTCTCCTCCATCAGCTCGGGCGGCACCTCCTCGCCGTGACTCGCGCCGGCCGCGCGCGAGATCGACTCGTTCATCAGCGTGCCGCCGAAGTCGTTGCACCCGGCCTGGAGCGCGGCCTGGCCGCCGTCGAGGCCGAGCTTCACCCACGAGGCCTGGATGTTCGTCACGTGCGGGTGCAGCGCGAGCCGCGCGACTGCGTGCAGCAGGATCGCCTCGCGGAAGGTCGGGCCCGGGCGCGCGCGGCCCTTGAGGTAGATCGGCGCCTCCATGTGCACGAACGGCAGCGGCACGAGCTCGGTGAACCCGCCCGTGCGGCGCTGCAGGTCGCGGACGCGGAGCAGGTGACGCGCCACGTGCACGGGCCGCTCGATGTGGCCGAACATGATGGTCGCGGTCGAGCGCAGGCCGACCCGGTGCGCCGTCTCGTGCACGTGCAGCCACTGGCTCGTCGTGACCTTGTCAGGACAGAGGTCGCGGCGGACCTCATCGTCGAGGATCTCGGCGGCCGTGCCCGGGAGCGACGCGAGGCCCGCGTCGCGCAGCTGTGCGAGGTAGCGCTCGAGCGGCAGCCCGAGCGTCGACGCGCCCTGCCACACCTCGAGCGCCGAGAACGCGTGCACGTGGATCTCCGGCACCGCCTCCTTCACGGCGGCGCAGACCTCGAGGTAGTGGCGCCCGGTGAAGCCCGGGTGGATCCCGCCCTGGAGACAGATCTCGGTCGCGCCACGCTCCCAGGCCTCGCGCGCGCGGCGGGCGACCTCGGCATGCGGCACGAGGTACGGCCGGCCGCGCAGGCTCGCGGCGAGCTTGCCCTTCGAGAAGGCGCAGAAGCCGCAGCGGAAGTAGCAGACGTTCGTGTAGTTGACGTTCCGCGTGACGACGTAGGTCACGGTGTCGCCGTTGACCTCGCGGCGGAGGGCGTCGGCGGCGGCGCACACCTGGGCGGCGTCCCGTCCGCGCGCCTCGAGCAGCGCGACGACGTCGGCCTCGCGCAGCTCCTCGCCGCTTCCGACCCGCCCGAGCGCAACCGCGACCGGCCGTGACGAAGTCGGCGCACTCTCGGCACGCTTCCGTGATACCCGGGTCTGACCCTGGTTGTTCGCCACGCCGGACACGTCCGCGCGGGACACGGCCAGCAGCGACGCGGCCGTCCGGGACGGGACGGGCACCGCGGCGCCCGCCGACCACACGCCGTCCTCGCGGCCCAGGCCGGAGGCGTCCGAGCGGCTGAGCGTCGCGGCGACGACCCCGCCGTCGAGCCAGCGGCCCGGGTCGCGGACGAACTCGGGGTACACGGGCAGCCGCGGCGCGAGCTCGAGGCCCGCCGCCTGCGTGGCCTGCTCGATTGCCGCCACCTCGGGCCACGGCGCCTCCGGATTGACGTGGTCGACCGTCACCGGCGAGACGCCGCCCCAGTCGTTGATGCCCGCCTCGAGCAGCCGGCCGAAGTCTGCGTAGCTCAGGTTCGGCGGCACCTGGATGTTCATCTCCGCGCCGAGCACGAGCCGCGCCGCCGCCGCCGACCAGAGCACCTCGTCCAGCTCGGGCTCGGCGTGATCCGCCATGCGCGTGCCCGGCTTCGCGCGGAAGTTCTGAACGATCACCTCCTGCACGTGGCCGTACCGCTCGTGCAGGTCGCGGATCGCGAGCAGCGCGTCGAGCCGCTCGGCCCGTGACTCGCCGAGGCCGAAGAGGATCCCGCTCGTGAACGGCACGCGAGCCTTGCCGGCCGCAGCGATCGTCGCGAGCCGCGCCGCGGGCGCCTTGTCCGGCGAGCCGAAGTGCGGCCCGCCCCGCTCCGCCAGCCGCGGCGCCGTCCCCTCGAGCATCAGCCCCTGCGACACGCTCACCCGCCGCAGCGCGCGAACGTCCTCGGCCGACATGACGCCCGCGTTCACGTGGGGAAGCAGGCCGGTCTCCTCGAGCACGAGCGAGGCGCAGCGCGCCAGGTACTCGAGCGTCGTCGCGCAGCCGAGCGCGGCGAGCTCCTCGCGCGCCGCCCGGTAGCGCAGCTCCGGCTTGTCCCCGAGCGTGAACAGCGCCTCATGGCAACCCGCCTCGGCACCGGCCCGCGCAACCGCGAGCACGTCGTCCTCCGTCATGTACGCCCGCTCCCCGCGCCGCGGCGGCCGCGCAAACGTGCAGTAGTGGCACACGTCGCGGCAGAGCTGGGTCAGCGGGATGAAGACCTTCGGCGAGTACGTGACGAGCCGTCCCGAGCCGCGCTCGCGCAGCAACCGCGCCGTCTCACACAGCGCGGCGACCGGCGCGGCGACGAGCGCGCCTGCTGCGTCCGCGTCCAGGCGCTCCCCGCTCGCCGCAGCGTCGACGGCCTCACGCCAGTCCGGCATCGCGAGAGCTTAGAGCGAGCGCCGCCAGAGCAGGAGGCCGAGCGGCACGAAGGCGGCCGTGAGCAGCCAGGGCGCAAGCGCTACCGGCTTGCGCTCCGTCCCGATCTTCCGGCTCGGCCCCGTGCCGAGGAAGGCGCGCGCGGAGGTCGCAGCGGCCGCGAGCGCGCTCTCGTCGAAGACGCCGCCGCCAGTTGCGCGGGCCAGCCGGCCGATGTCGACCGTGCTCCCGCGGTCGGGGAGGTAGCCCTCCGGGCTCCCGTCGATGTGCCACACGCGCTCCGAGCCCTTCCACAACCGCACCACGAGCAGCCGGTACTGCCGCGGCGGGAAGGCCCGCGCGGTCTGGCGGACGGAGAAGGGCCGCGACTCGCCGTCGGTCAGCACGACCACGAGCCGCTTGCTGACCGGCGCGGGAAAGTACCCGTCGTAGGCGAGCGCGGAGAGCCCGTCGAAGGACGTCGACCGCGCGTCGGGGGACACGCCCGGCGGCGGCCGCTCGATCGCCAGCGACTGCAGCGCCGTCGCCGCGAACGCCTGCTGCGAGACCGTCGGGAAGAGGTTCGGCACCGCCCGGTCCGTGAACGAGACGATCCCGGCAGGCACATCCGAGAGCCGCGCGCGCAGCGCGATCGCCGCCCGCTTCGCACGCAGGAAGCGCGTCGACCCGGTCGCGGAGGGCGCCGCGAGCATCGACCGCGACGTGTCCAGCACGAACCACGCCTGCGCGTCCGACCGCACGCGGCGGTCGGTCTGCGTCTCCCTCACCGGCTGCGCCGCAGCCGCTCCGACCAGTGCCGCGAACGCCACGATGAGGATCGCCGCGAACACGGTCGCGTCGCGCGCCGGCCGCAGCCCGAGCGCAGCCGCGACACGCTCCGACCGCTGCGTCGCATACGCGAGCGCGCCCAGCGGCACGACCACGACGAGCGCCACGAGCGCGGCCCAGGGCGAAGCGAACGCGAGCCCCAGCATCACCACACGACCGCTCTGCATGCGAATACGAGCACCTGGAAGAGCCTCTCAGTAGCCGGTTCCGCCGCTGCCCGCGCCGGTACCGTGGCCGCGGGCGTTGCCCAGGACGCCGTTCTGCTGCCGGCGCAGCGCGCTGTTCGCCTGCTGGAGCCGGACGATCAGCTCGAGATTCGACTTCGCGTCCTCGTTCGAGCCATCGGCAAGGATCGCCCGCCTGAACGCCTGCGCCGCCCGCTGGATCGCCTCCGCCGCGTGGATCGGGTCGCCGCGCGCCTCCTGGAACGCGAGCACGCCGATCAGGTTCGCGGCGATCGACTTGTCGCCCGCACGCGGTGCACCGCGCTCGATCGCCGCGAGCGCGATCTGCGCACGTGCCTTCGACGCCTGCAGGCTCGCACTCGGGTTGAAGAAGGTGGACTGCAGGCGTGCGAGCTGGAACCGCTGGATCGCCCGCCGCAGCGCGAGGTCGTCGTCCAGCCCGAGTACCCGGCGCGCGATCCCGAACGGCGCGCGCTCGTCCAGGTCCCACGCCGCCTGTTTGGGCTCCACGCGGAAGACGGCGTCGTCGTCGCGGATCGCGTCGCTCCACGCGCGCGCGTCCACGGCGACGAGCAGCAGCAGCACGGAGCCCGCGAGCGCGACGAGCCCGCCGACGATCCCGAGCGCGCGTCCGACGCTCACACGGCCTCCCCGCCCCGCCAGCGCAGGCGAGCCGCCCAGTGCTCGTTGGCGCCGAGCCCGAGCAACAGGAGGAGCGCGGCGACCGTCAGCGCGGTCGACGCGCCCGCGGTCGCGGTGACGATCGAGCCGCCACCGGTTGTGTCGGCCTTCGCGAGCTCGGCGTCGCCGACGATCGACTGCTTGCCGAGCACGCGCCGGAAGATGACCTCGTCCTGCGGCCCGGCGTTCAGCCCGATGACCCGCAGCGGGATCTTCTCGCCCACGTAGCGTGTGAGCGTCCGCGTGAGCGACGGCCCGTCGAAGATCGAGTTGTTCAGGTCGCTGATCAGGAGCACGCCCGCGTCCTTCGTGCCGGTGCGGACGAGCATCGATCGCGCGAGATCGAGGCCGGTCGAGATGCGCGTGCCGCCGCGGAACGACGCCCACGGTGTGTCCTCCTGGCGGCGGGCCGGCCCGTTCGCGGACGGTGGCGGCGGCGGCTGGAAGTACTGCAGCAGCGGCTCGAGCTCGGTCCAGCGCGTGCCCGGCGGCACGGCCTCGTAGGCCGAGTCCGAGAAGAACACGAGCCCGAAGGAGTTGCGCGCGTCCAGGAGGCGGCGCAGCGTGCGGCCGATGAGCGCCCGGGACGCGGGTCCGATGCTCCCCGAGATGTCGATCACGACGACGCTCGACTTTGCGGTCGAAAAGAACGTGCGCCGGGAGCCGCTCGCATCGCGCGACACGGCGATCGCCATGAGCAGGCACGCGATCAGCCCGGCCCCGAGCGCGAGCCGTACGGCCCACGTGCGCTGTGCCTGCCGGCGCAGCGACGGCGCGTCCGTCAGCGGGATCGCGCGCGCGTCGCGGTGCAGCACGTCCGGCAGCCTCATCGCGGCGCCCCGATCAGCTGCTCGACCTCGCCGGAGAGCTCGTCGATCCCGTCTGCGGGCGGCCGCCCCGGCGACCAGGCGAGACGCCGCGCGTAGCGGGCCAGGCCGCCCTCGCCGGTTCCGGCCAGCTCGACCGCGAGCTGCTCCAGGGCGCGCCGCTCGTCGTCGCCGCCGTTCGCCGCCGCCGCCCGCACACGCGCGAGCGCCTGCTCGAGCGGCGTCAGCGGCCGAACCTGCCGCTTCAGCCACGCGGGCCGCCGCACGCCGAGCCGGCGCGGCAGTGCCGGGAAGAGGAGGCCCACCGCGAGCAGCAGGAGCGCGATCGAGCCGATGAGCGCGGCCGCCGCCAGCACGTTCGGCCGCACGCGGTAGGTGATCGCGGGCAGCGGCCGCAGGTGCGCTGCGAGCAGCGGCCGCGCCTGGAAGCGCACGAGGCGCCGCGACGCGATCGCGACTGCGGGCCAGCCCACGCGCTGCGTCTGCTCCGCCGCTCCAATCGGCGTGTACCGGATCGTCGCGCGCGGCAGCGTCACGCTCCGCCGGTTCTGCGGCAGGCAGTCCGTCGTGATGCAGAGCAGCCGGAAGCGGTAGACGAGCCTGGTCGCGTCGCCCGCGTCGGTGCGCGTCACCTCCGACCCGAGCACGGTGTACGGCGAGAACGGCGCGGTGACCGTGAACGACTTGACCGGCACCTTGTCGTGGCGGAAGAGCAGCTCGAGCTCCGCCGTGACGCGGTCGCCGTAGTAGTGAGCGCGCGGCGTGATCGCCGAGGTGGCGGCGACGCGCGGCCCGGCCGGCAGGTCGGGTGCGCTGCGGAACCAGCCCGCGCGCACGGCGATGACGGCGACCCAGACGGCCAGCGCCCCGACGATGAGCATCGCGAGCGCGGTCGGGTGGCGGCGCAACTCCTTCATACGACGACCTGCACCGCCTCGCGCTCCGCAGCCCAGGCGAGGAAGGCGCCGAGCACGTCGTCGGGCCTCGACGACGAGACCATCACGGGCTGGAGATCGAGGCTCTCGAATCGTTCGAGCAGCTCCTCGAGCCGCGCCTCGTTGACGCGCCGCCGCGCCTCGCACTCGCGCTTCGTCATCCGCACGAGCCGCACGACGCCCGTCGCCGGGTCGGCGAAGGGCACGCCGACGCCGCCCACGGCCGGGAAGCTCTGCTCCCAGATCGGGTCCTGGACGATCACCGGCACGAGGTCCCACGGCAGCTCGAGCGCCTCGTTCCAGACCTCGGCCGACGGCGGCTCGAGGAAGTCCGAGAGGACGAAGACGAAGCTCCCGGTCGGCAGCGTGCGGCGCAGCTCGCCGAGGAAGCCGAGGGCGCGCTCGAGGTTGTCGTGCGGCGCGTGGAAGCCCGGGTACAGGAGATGCTCCTCCTTCAGGCGGAAGTGCTCGTGCTGGCTCGTCGGCGGCCTCCAGAACGGGCCGTCCGAGCGCTGCTCCGGCTCGGGATGATCGAGCGAGGCGTAGTCGAGGTAGCCGACCAGGCCGCGCGCCTTCAGCGTCGCGTCCGCGATCAGCGAGCCGGCGACGTGCATCGCCTCGGGCTTCGAGAGCCACGGCAGGCCGGGCGGGAAGAGCGCCATCTCCGGCCGCCGGTCGCAAACGACCACGACGCGCGGCGCCTCCTCCGTGAAGCGCTCGCGGACGATGAACTCGTCCGCGCCGCGCGCCGCCGAGAGCCGCGCCGACGCGCCCCAGTCGATCGTCCGCACGTCGTCGCCGGGGCGGTACGGGCGCGAGCCGATGACGTCGAAGCCGCGACCGCGCCTCGCGCTCCGCATCGCCCCGAAGGCGAGCCCGATCAGCCGCCGCCGCGGGACGAGCGGGAAGGTGGCGACTCCGGGGGACAACTCAGCTTCCCGAGATCGGAAGCACCTCCGCCTCCGGAGTCACCTCCGGCCGGGGCGCGATCTCCAGGCAGCGCCGCTCCAGCTCCTGCATCGTCCTCACCCAGCCGAGCTTGCGGGCCTCGACGAGGAACGCCGGCGTGAAGACCACGCGGTGGCCCACGACCGGCAGGAACAGGTCATGGACGTCGTCCGGCACGGCGTAGTCGCGTCCGTGGATGAGCGCCCACGCGCGGACCGCGCGCTCGAGCGCAAGCGACCCGCGCACCGACGCGCCGATCGCGACCGCGTCGAGCTCGCGCGTCGCGCGCACGAGGTCGACGACCCAGCGCTGGAGGATCTCGTCGATGTACACCTCGCGCACGGCGTTCTGCAGCGCCGAGACATCCTCGAGCGTGAGCACTGTGGAGAGTCGCCCGAGCGGGTGGCCGTCGCGCTGGTCACGCAGGATCTGGAGCTCGTCGTCGCCGTGCGGGTAGCCGAGCCCGGTCTTCAGGAAGAACCGGTCGAGCTGGGCCTCCGGCAGCGGGAACGTGCCTTCGTGCTCGATCGGGTTCTCGGTCGCGAGCAGCAGGAACGGCTTCGGCAGCTCGCGCGTGGTGCCGTCGACGGTCACCTGGCGCTCGGCCATCGCCTCGAGCAGTGCCGACTGCGTCTTCGGCATCGCGCGGTTGATCTCGTCGACGAGCACGACGTTGCCGAAGATCGGCCCGGGCCGGAACTCGAAGTCGCGCTCGCGCTGGTTGTAGATCGAGAGCCCGGTGACGTCGGTGGGCTGCAGGTCTGGCGTGCACTGGATGCGCGCCACCGTCGCGCCGTCGATCGAGCCGGCGATCGCGCGGGCGAGGACGGTCTTGGCCGTGCCGGGCACGTCCTCCAGGAGCACGTGCCCCTCGCAGGCGAGCGCGGCGAGCACGAGCCGGATCTCGCTCCGCTTCCCGTGGATGACGGTCTCGATGTTGTCGAGCAGCCGCTCGGCGACGGCCGCAGCGTGCGCGAAGCGGTCGGAGTGCGCGCGGGTCGCGTCGTGCTCGGTCGCGGTCAACGGCGTGCTCCCGCAGGACGGCTGAGCCGCCCGGGCCGACGGGCTGGGGTCGGTCGGAATGTGGTCATTCGGGCGCGCGCAGGGCCTTTTGAGACTGTGACTGACTCTAACCGGCACTTGTTAGCCGCCCGTTGAGCTGGCGCGGGTCCGTGACGGGTGCCTGGCACGCGAAGCTTTCGCACACGTAGACCGCCGGCAGGCCGTCGACGAGGTCCTTGCCGGCGAGCAGCGCGACGTCCTGGGCGGCCGTGTCGCCGGCGCCCTCCGACCAGGCCACGACCGTGCTCGGCTGCCACTCGGCGAACGCCGCGCGCGCCAGCTCACGCGTCGCGGCCGCCTCACGGGGGCCGACGATCGCGAGCTCCCGCGGCGGCGAGAGGTAGAGGTCGAGCGCGCACAGGGCGTGGCCGAACGACGTGGGCGCGCGCGTGACGGTGTCGCGCACGAGCCGCAGCACGCCGGCAGCGCGCCGCTCGAGCTCGGCGTCCCCGTCGATCCGCGCGAGGCGGACCAGCACGTAGGCCAGCATCGAGTTGCCCGACGGGGTCGGGTGGTCGTCGAACGACTTCGTGCGCGCGGCGAGGCGCTCGCCGTCCACGGGCGTGAGCCAGAAGCCGCCCCGCTCCTCGTCCGCGAACAGCTCGGCGGCGAGCAGCGCCAGCCGGCGCGCCTCGGCGAGCCAGCGCGCATCGCCGTCGGCTGCGTGCAGCTCGAGCAGCCCGTGCGCGACGTCCGCGTAGTCCTCCAGCACGCCCGCATGCCGCGCGCGCCCGAGGCGGTAGGTGCGGTTCAGCCGCCCGTCCTCGCCCGAGAGCGGTCCCAGCAGGAACTCCGCGAGCTCGCGGGCGCGCACGAGCCAGCCGTCGCGTCCGAGCCGCAGGCCCGCCTCCGCGAGCGCGGCGAGCATCAGCCCGTTCCACGAGGCGACGGCCTTGTCGTCGAGCCCGGGCTGCGGACGCTCCGCCCGCACGGCGACCAGCTGCGCGCGCTCCTCCGCGGTCAGCTCGCCGCGGACGATCGAGCGCCCGTGCTCGAATGGCTGCAGCAGCTCGTCGCGCGGGCCGCCAAGCGCCTCTGCGAGCTCGGCAGCCGTCCACGTGTACGTGAGCCCCTCGACGCCGTCCGTGTCCGCGTCCTGCGCCGACGCGAAGCCGCCCTCGGGCAGCGACAGCTCGCGCAGGGCGTACTCGACCGTGCGCTCGGCGACCTCGCGGTAGCGCTCGTCGCCGGTCACCCGCCACCCGTGGAGGTAGGCGGGCACGAGCAGCGCGTTGTCGTACAGCATCTTCTCGAAGTGCGGCACGAGCCACTGCGCGTCGACCGAGTAGCGGTGGAAGCCGCCGCCGACCTCGTCCCACATGCCGCCGAGCGCCATCCCGTCGAGCGTGCGCACGGCCATCGCGAGGGCCTCGTCGTCGCCCGTGCGCAGCCGCATGCGCAGGAGGAACTCGAGCGCCGACGCGGGCGGGAACTTCGGCGCGGACCCGAAGCCGCCGAACCGCGGCTCGAAGACCGCCCGCGTGCTCCGGAGCGCGTCTCGGAGCAGGTCCTCCGTGAGCGGATCCGGCGACGGCCGCAGGTCGGCCGACGAGCGCACGTGCTCGACGAGCTGCCGCGCCGACTGCTCGAGCGCCCCGCGGCGCTCGCGGTAGGCCTCGCTCACTGCCGTCAGCACCTCGCGGAAGGACGGCAGTCCGTGGCGCGGCTCGGGCGGGTAGTAGGTGCCGCCGTAGAACGGCTCGCCGTCCGGGGTGAGGAACACCGTCATCGGCCAGCCGCCGTGTCCCGTGAGGGCCACCACGGCGTCCATGTAGAGCGCGTCCACGTCGGGCCGCTCCTCGCGGTCGACCTTCACGCTCACATAGAGCTCGTTCATCAGCCGGGCGGTCTCGTCGTCCTCGAACGACTCGTGGGCCATGACATGGCACCAGTGGCAGGCCGAGTAGCCGATCGAGAGCAGCACGGGCCGGTCGAGCTCGCGGGCGCGTGCGAACGCCTCGTCGCCCCACGGCAGCCACTCGACCGGGTTGGCGGCGTGCTGGAGCAGATACGGGCTCGTCTCTTCCCCCAGGCGGTTCACGGCGTCACGATATGTCCATGCGGCTTTTCGCCGTCCTGGCCGTCCTCGCCGCCGCCGTCGCCGCGGCGTGGCCTGCCGCGGGCACGCCCAAGAGCGTCCGCCAGTGCCGTGCGTCGTACCTGCGCGCCTCGCTGTTTCTGAACGGCGCCACCGGCAGCCTGGTCGGCGGCGTGCGCGTCACCAATCGCACGGGCCAGGCGTGCTCGATCGCCGGCCTGCCGCGAGCGCGCCTCGCGGGCGCGCGCAAGACGCACTACGCGACGGTGTTCCACCTCGGCGGCCGCGGCGGGCTTCCGGGCAGCGGCCCCGCCGGCGTGCTGCACTCGGGCTGGAGCGCGACGACCTACATGCAGTGGTGGAACTGGTGTAGTCCGACGAAGCCGTCAATCGTCCTCGTGCTCCCGCGCAAGGGCGGCACGATGCGCCTGCACCCGCAGGGCACGCCGCGCTGCGACGCGCCCGCGAAGGTCACGACGCTCGTCGTGACGCCGTTCCGGAAGGCCTAGGACGGCTTGGCGAAACGCAGTCTGTGTCCGTCGCGGCACGCTGCTCGCACCACGCCGAACGAGCGGCGTTCCGCCAAACCCTCCTAGCCGCTACGGGGCCGTCTCGAGAACCGCCTCTGCGTCGGCGACCGTGACCTCGTCGCGGCGGATGAAGACGACCGCCACGAGCAGCGCCAGCGCCGCGACCAGCGCGATCACCATGTAGCCGCGCTGGAAGCCGTCCGTCAGCGCGACGGCAGGCGGCTTCCCCTCCTTCAGCAGGTCCGTCGAGTGGCTCGTCACGACCGTCGAGACGATCGCCAGGCCGATCGCGCCGCCGATCTGCTGCGACGTGTTGATCAGCCCCGACGCGAGCCCCGCCTCGTGCTCCGGCGCTCCCGCGAGGGCGGCGATCGTCACGGGGACGAACGAAAGCGCGATCGCCGCGCCGTAGACGATGTAGGGGATCAGCAGGTCGGTCGGGTAGTTGCCGTCGACCGGCAGCCGCGTGTACCAGAGCGACGCGAGCAGCAGCAGGATCAGGCCCGTCACGAGCACGGGCTTGACGCCGATCCGCGTGACGAGCGACTGCGACGGCCCCGCGACGACGACGGCCGTGCCCGCCGTTGCGAGGAACGCGAGCCCCGCCTGCAGCGCCGAGTAGTGCAGCACGTTCTGCATGTAGAGCGTCAGGACGAAGAAGTTCGCGTACATGCTCCCCGCGAGCAGGAAGCTGGTGCCGTTCGCCGCGGCGGTCAGGCGGTCGCTGAGGAAGCCGAGCGGCATGAGCGGTGCCGGCGAGCGCGACTCCCAGAAGACGAACAGGCCGACGAGCACGATCGAGAGGACGATCAGGCCGATCGTCTGGAACGTCCCCCAGCCGGTGACCGGCGCCCGCGAGATCGCGTAGACGAACAGCGCCAGCCCGCCGGTGATGAGGACCGCGCCCGGAATGTCGAACCGGCGCTCCTCCATCTCGACGCGGCTCTCGTCGACGAGCGAGCGCACGAGCAGGAGGGCGGCGATGCCGACCGGCACGTTGACGAAGAAGATCCACTCCCAGCCGAGGAGCTTTGTGAGGATGCCGCCCATCAGCACGCCGGCGGCCGCGCCGCCGCCGCCGACGGCACCCCAGACGCCAAGTGCCTTGTTGCGCTCGGTGCGCTCGGTGAACGTCGTGGTGATGATCGAGAGCGCGGCCGGCGTGAGCAGCGCCGCGCCGAAGCCCTGCACCGCACGCGCGATGATCAGCCACGCCTCCGACTGCGCGAGGCCGCACAGAAGCGAGGCGGTCGTGAAGATCGCGACGCCGGTCATGAAGACGACCCGGCGCCCGAGCAGGTCGGCCGCGCGCCCGCCGAGCAGCAGGAAGCCGCCGAACGTCAGCGAGTACGCCGTGATGACCCACTGCAGGTTGTCCCGCGAGAAGTTGAGGTCCGTGCCGATCGACGGCAGGGCGACGTTCACGATCGCGACGTCGAGCACCACCATGAAGAAGGCGGCGCACAGCAGGACGAGTGCCTTCCAGCGGCGTGGGTCAGGTACGGCAGCGGCGTTCATGCGCTCTCCTTCGGTGGGCTGGGGTCGAGCTACGCGGCAGGTATTCCAGCGCGCCCGAGCTGCCCTGGCAAGTCCCGGCCGAGCACGCCCGCGATCCAGACGGACACGTCGACAAGCGCAGAGAGGTCGATCCCTGTCTCGACGCCCTCGCCGTGGAGGAGGTAGACGAGGTCCTCCGTGGCGATGTTGCCGGTCGCGCGCGGGGCGAACGGGCAGCCGCCGAGCCCCCCCACCGAGGCGTCCAGCACGGCCGCGCCCGCGTCGAGCGCCGCCAACGCGTTCGCGTAACCGGTGTTGCGCGTGTTGTGGAAATGGCCGCCCGTCACGGGCGCGAGCCCCGCGACTCGCCCGGCCAGACGGCGGACGGCGCGCGGCGTGGCGACGCCGATCGTGTCGGCGAGGACGATCTCGCCCGCCCCCGCCTCGGCCAGCCGCTCCGCCAACCCGGCGACGCGACCCTCGTCGACGGCGCCCTCGAACGGGCAGCCGAACGCGACGCTGACCGTGGCGGTGGCCGGCACGCCGTCCGCGGCGGCGGCCGCGAGCACCGCAGCCGTCTGCGCCAGGGCCGCCTCGACCGGCATGCCCGCGTTGCGCTCGCTGAAGCTGTCCGTCGCCGCCAGCGTGACGTTCACGCGCGCGAGGCCTGTTGCACGGAACCGCTCCCAGCCGCGCTCGTTGAGCACGAGCCCGGAGAGCTCGGCCGCCGTTTCGCCGGCGAGCTGTGCGACCTCCTCGGCGCCCGCCATCTGCGGTACGCGGTCCGGCCGCACGAAGCTCGCCGCCTCGACGCGCGGCACGCCTGCGGCGGCCAGCCGACGGACGAGCTCCGCGCGCGTCTCGGGCGGCAGGACATCGGGCTCGTTCTGCAGCCCGTCGCGCGGCCCGACGTCGCAGACGGTGACGCTCACGCGGCTACGCGGCCGAGCGCTCGTCCTCGTCCTCGCCGAACGCCTCGCAGACCTGCACGGCCGTGTCGGTGAAGGCGCGCGCCGCCGGCGAGCGGTAGCGGTCGGCGTGCCAGAGCAGCACGAGCCGCCGGGCCGGGAGGAGGTCGCCGAGCGGGAGCACGGCGCAGCTCGGGTCGTTGAACTCGACCGCCAGGCGCGGGATGACGGCGACGCCGAGGCCCGCGGAGACCATCGCCTGGATGATCCCGTTGTCGTCGGAGCGGAACACGAAGTCGGGCTTCAGGCCCTTGTCGTGGAAGTACGACTCGACGCGCGCGGACGAGCGGCATTGCCGGTATCCGATCAGCGGCAGCTCGGAGATCTCGACGAGCGTCGGCGCGCGGCGCCGCTGCGCGAGCGGCGAGTCGGCCTGCACGAGCAGGACGTACGGGTCGCGGAGCAGGTCGACCGTCTCGAAGGGGCCCTCCCAGAGGCTGAAGTCCGCGAACGTGAGGTCGAGCTCGCCGCGCTCGATCAGGCCGAAGAGCTCCTGGTCGGCGCCGGTCTCGACGACGCGCAGGTCGACGTCCTGCCACTCCGTGCTGAACCGGCGGACGACCGCGGGGAGAATCCGCTGGCCGATGCTCTGGTAGGTACCGACGCGCAGCGTGCCGGACTCGCCGGCCCGGATCGCCTCGATGTCGGCGCGCGCCGCCTCGAGCCTGGCGACGATCGCCTCGGCGTGGCGCAGCAACACGACGCCCGCAGGCGTCAGCGACACCGGGCGTGGCCCGCCCGGACGCTCGAGCAGCCGCTCGCCGACCGACCGCTCGAGCGTGGCGATCTGCTGCGAGACGGCCGACTGCGTGTAGCCGAGCCGCGTCGCCGCACGCCCGAACGACCCCTCGTCGGCGATCGCGCGGAGCGCCGACAGGTGCCGGAGCTCCACCCCGTTCCATCTATCAGGTTCCACGTGTTCCTCGACGTCCGATCGATCAGTTCTGGTGATCGATTCGACACCGTACCGGATTTGCCCTAATGCCCCGCGGTTCGGCACATTGAGCACATGCTCGCGTTCATCCTGCTCGTCGTGCTGATCCTCGCAGGCCCTGCCGCCATGTTCTTCGGCGTCGACTCGCGAGACTCGAACTACCGCATCCGCTGATGCCGCTGCGTGCGGGCACGTCCCCGCTCGCAGTCGCGGGAGCACTCGGCATCGTCTACGTCGTCTGGGGGTCGACGTACACGGCGATCGTCTACGCGCTCGAGTCCATGCCGCCGCTGCTGCTCTCCGGCTCGCGGTTCCTGGTCGCCGGCGCGATCCTGGTCGTCGCGTTGAAGCTGACGGGCGCGTTTGCGCACGCGACTCGGCGCCACTGGGCCGCCGCGCTGCTGACCGGCGTCCCGCTGCTCGCCGTCGGCAACGGCGGCGTCGTGTGGGCACAGCAGCACGTCGCGTCGGGAGTCGCCGCCCTGCTGATCGCGAGCGTGCCGCTCTGGATCGCCATCCTCGACCGGGCGGTGTTCGGGCGACGCCTGAGCACGATCGCGATCGTCGGCCTCGCGCTCGGCTTCGCCGGAATCGGGATCCTGGTCGACGTCGGCGGGTCGGGCGGCGTCGACCCGGCCGGCGCCGCCGTGCTGGTGGTCGCCGCGCTCGGCTGGGCCTCGGGCACGCTCATCGCCCGCGGGGCGCCGCTGCCGCCACGGCCGCTCCAGGCCGCGTCGATGCAGATGCTCGCCGGCGGCGCGGTGCTCATGGTCGCCGCGGCGGCAAGTGGCGAGCTGGCGGAGACGACCACCCCGAGCGCGCGCTCGCTCGCCGGCTGGCTGTACCTCGTCGTCTTCGGCTCGATCGTCGCCTTCACCGCATACGGCTGGCTGCTGCGCGTCGCGCCCACCGGGCTCGTCGCCACCTATGCGTTCGTGAACCCCGTCGTCGCGGTGCTCCTCGGCTGGCTCATGCTCGGCGAGGAGATCGGCGGCCGCGAGCTCGTCGCGGGCGGGGTGATCGTCGCAGGCGTGGCCCTGATCGTGCGCGGCACCACGCGAGCCGTGCAGCCCGAGCCAGCCGCCCGCCGGCTCGCGGGCGAGCCCGAGCTCGGCCTAACTCCGAGCCGCTAGCGCGCCGACAACTACCGGATGCGCGTCACGCGCACCCGGGCGGTGATGGCCGCCGTGCTCCTCTGCGCGCTCGCGTTCGTCGGCTGGCGCAAGTACGAGACCCACGAGCTCGAGAACCGGCTCGGCGCCATCGCGAGCGAGATCGCGCATCGCCCCGTGCACGTCCACTGCCAGGGCGCCGTCGGCGCGGCGCTCGACGTGACCGACGAGGCGGGCACCGTGTGGTTCGACGCCGCGGGGAACCCGGCCGACTCGACCGACCTGAAGCACGACATCTGCGCGCGCCTCGCCCGCTACCCCGATGTCCACGCGGGCGCCGGCTTCGCGTGTGTCTGGCAGGGGACGATCTGCCCGCTCGACACGATCAAGACGCTCCATGCGCTGCACACGCTCGCGCACGAGTCGTGGCACCTCGACGGCATCGAGGTGGAGTCGACCGCCGAGTGCTATGCCATCCAGACGACGGCGCTCGTCGCCGAGCGGCTCGGCGCGTCGCCGGAGGAAGCGGAAGCGTCGGCCCGCGTCGTCGCCACCCAGATCTACCCGCGGATGCCGAGCGGCTACGTGACGAGCGACTGCCGCGACGGCGGCCCGCTCGACCTCCACCGCCACTCGCCCGTCTGGCCCTAGAGCTCGACGGAACCGTCGTCCCGCAGCGTCCAGTGCGGGTTGTGTGCGACCTCCCACGGATGGCCGTCCGGGTCGAGGAAGACTCCCGAGTACCCGCCCCAGAACGTCGCCGCGCCAGGCCTGCCGATCGTCGCGCCCGCCGCCTCCGCCTCGGCGAGCACGGCGTCCACGTCCGCGGGCGCGCGGACGTTGTGCGCGAGCGTGATCCCACCCCAGCCGCCCGGGTCGGTGACAGCCGAGTCCTCTGCGAGCTGGTCGCGGTCCCACAGGGCGAAGATCGTGCCGCCCGCCTTGAAGAAGACGACGTCGTCGTCCGGCCCCGCGCCGGTCTGCCAGCCGAGCGCCGCGTAGAACCGCCGCGAGCGCGCCAGGTCGCGGACGCCGAGCGTGACCAGGCTGACGCGCTGTTCCACTAGGTGAAGTGCTCCCCTCGTGTCTCGCGGCCGAACGCAGCCGCGATCACCCCGCCCGCGGCCATCACGATCGCGATGAACGTCAGCGACCACGTCGTGCTGCCGGTCACGTCCTTCAGGTGCCCGAAGATGTACGGGCCCGCGATCGCGGCCGCCTTGCCGACACCTTCCATGACGCCGAAGGCGCTCGAGCGCAGCCGCGTCGGGAAGTTCTCGGCCGTGTACGGGTAGACGGCCCCCCACGCGCCCAGGTTGAAGAAGCCGACGAAGAAGAGCGCCGTCACGTAGACGGTCGACGTGTCCGCGACGGCGAACGCATACGCCGATATCCCGCCCATGATCAGGAAGCCCGCGAGCGTCGGCTTGCGACCGATCCGCTCGACGAGCCAGATCGCCGCGGCGTAGCCCGGGAACTGCGCGAGCGCGCTCAGGGTGAGCAGCAGGTACACGTCGACGTGGAAGCTCTTCTCGTCCTGGAGCACGAACGGCAGCCAGAGGAACAGGCCGTAGTACGACACGTTGAGCGCGATCCAGATCAGCGCGGCGACGATCGTCCGGTTGCGCAGCACGCTGCCGACGAGCTCCTTGGCGGACGCCGGCGGCTCCGGTGCGGTGGTGATCTCGGCCTCCTCGACCGGCAATTCCGTGATCTCACGCAGCACCTCGGCCGCCTCCTTCGAGCGGCCGTTGCGGGCAAGGTAGTACGGGCTCTCCGGCAGCGTTCGGCGGATGAAGAACGCGAGGAACGCGGGGAACGCCGCGGCCAGGAAGAGGTACCGCCAGCTGTTGTCGCCGAAGCGGTCGAAGTTCGGTCCGAGGAAGATGTACGAGAGGCCGATCGCCATCAGCAGGCCCACCGGCCACCAGAAGTCGAGGAAGGCGAGCAGGCGGCCGCGACGCTGCGGCGGGAGGTACTCCGCGAGGATCGACGGGTCGACGACGAGCATCCCGCCGAGCCCGAGCCCCGCGAGGAAGCGCAGCGTCATGACCGACCACGGCCCCCAGGCCAGCGCTGTCAGAGCCGTGAACGCCGCGTACCAGAGGATCGCGTACTGGAAGATGACCCGCCGGCCGATCTTGTCCGAGAGCCGCCCGAGCACGAGGCTGCCCACGAGCGATCCGGCGAGGGCGGCGCTGTTGACGAGCCCCTGCCACGTGCCGTTGAGGTTCCACAGTCCCGCGAAGATCGGCTGGACGAAGCCGATCAGCAGGATCTCCATCGCGACGAACGTCCATGCGATGCCGGTGACGACGACCGCGCGCTTGTGGAACTTCGAGAGGCCGCCCCGGGCGAGGACGTCCTCGACGTCGACGCGCGGTGGGGCAGCGGTTGAGGCGGCGGTTGTCATCTCCCTCTCCGGTAGGTTTTCGACTACCAGTCGAAAACCTCGCGATCACTCTACCACCAGCCCATGCGCACACGTCCCACCCACGTCTCGCTCGCCGTCATCCTCCAGGTGCGGGAGGGCGTTCTCTGCGCCCTTCTGTGGGAGCGCGCGCGTGCGCCGTTCGCCGACCGATGGGCGCTTCCGGGCGGCTACCTGGGCGAGCGCGAGACGCTCGAGACCTCGATCCGCCGCCACCTCGCGCAGAAGGTCGACGTCCGCGAGCTGGCGCATCTCGAGCAGCTGGAGACCCGCAGCGAGCCCGGCCGGCATTCCGAGGAATGGCAGCTCGCGACGGCCTACCTCGGGCTCGTCCCCACGGTCGCCGACCCGGACGTCCCGGAGGACACGGCCTGGCACCCGGTCGACGAGCTGCCCCCGATGGCGTTCGACCACGAGGCGATCACGCTCTCGGGCCGCGAGCGGCTCCGCGCGAAGCTCTCGTATACGAACGTGGGCTTCGCACTGGCGCCCGAGAGGTTCACGATCTCCGAGCTGCGCGGCGTCTACGCGGCCGCGCTCGGCCATCCGGTGTCCGCGACCAACCTGCAGCGCGTGCTGCTCCGCCGCCGGGTGCTGGAACCGACCGGCGAGCGCCGCGGGCCGGGCCGCGTCGGGGGCAGGCCGGCGGCGGTCTTCCGCTTCCGGTCGCGCGAGCTCGAGGTGACCGATCCGTTCGCGGTGCTCCGACCCCCGTCGCGCTGAGGTTTCGCCCGGCCCCCCGGCGCGAAGAACACGGGCATGAGCGAGATCGAGAACCGCGTCGCCCGCGAGGGGCAGGAGGTCGCACGCGGCCGCGCCTGGCACACGCCGTTCACCGCGCTCGGCGGGGTCGCAGCGGTCGTCTGGGCCGTCGCGGCGATCGTCATCGCTGCCGCGCTGGTCCTCTGGCTGGCGCTTCGGTGAGCCGCGCCGGCGGCCGGTAGCCGCCGGCGCCAACGAGAGAGCCCACCCGGTCTACACCGGCTTCGGCGCGTGCGTTCCTTGCGCTGCGCGCCCGCGTTCCCTACCCTGGGTGGGTCAAGCGCCCGCGACGAGAGGAGGTAGCCGTGAAGACGATTGCACCCATTGCTACCTGTCGCAGGGCGCGCGCGAACACCTAGCCCAGGCTCCGTCTGACGAATGACGGCCGCGCCCCTGCGCCGGTCAACGCCTGCCCGCGTGGGCCCATCCGTCCTTTCCAGAGAGGAGCATCGCGTTGTACGCATCCACCACGCACCGGCCCGAGCTCGACGAGCTCGGCTGGGGCGACGACTTCGAAGCGGCGTTCGCGCCGCACATAGACGCCGGCCTGCACCCCGCCCGCGTCGCGACCCAGAGCCACGGGCTGCACCGCCTGCTGTCCGCGCTGGGCGAGCACCGCGCCGAGCGCGCCGGGCGGCTGCACCACGACGCGGACGCCGTCGACCACACGGCCGTCGGCGACTGGGTCGCCGCCGATCTCCGCGACGACGGCACGGGGACGATCCACCACGTCCTCCCGCGACGGACAACGTTCTCCCGCAAGGAGGCGTCAGGAGTCTCCGACCGCTCGCGCGAGCAGGTGGTCGCGGCGAACGTCGACACCGTCTTCCTGGTCACCGCGCTCGGCCGCGACCTGAACGTCCGGCGCATCGAGCGCTACCTGACCATGGCGTGGGAGAGCGGCGCCCGTCCCGTGATCGTCCTGACCAAAGCCGATTTGCACCCGGACCACGCGGACGACCTGGCCGAGGTCGAGACCGTGGCGTTCGGCGTCGACGTCCACGTGACGAGCGGCGTCACCGGCGACGGCGTGGACGCACTCGCCCCCTACGCCGGCCACGGGCAGACGGTCGCCCTGCTCGGCTCGTCGGGCGTCGGCAAGTCGACGCTCGTGAACGCGCTCGCCGGCACCGAGGTGCTCGCGACCGCCGAGGTGCGCGAGTCGGACGGCCGCGGCCGCCACACGACGACGCACCGCGAACTCGTCCGGCTGCCCGAAGGCGGCCTCCTGCTCGACACGCCCGGCATGCGCGAGCTTCAGCTGTGGGACTCCGCCGAGGGGCTCGACCAGGCGTTCTCGGACGTCGCCGATCTGATCAACCTGTGCCGGTTCGCCGACTGCGGCCACCTCACGGAGCCGGGCTGCGCCGTCCGCGCGGCGCTCGCTGACGGCACGCTCCCGCACGAGCGCTGGGAGTCGTACGACAAGCTCCAGCGCGAGCTCAGGGCGCTCGAGATCCGCCACGACGCGCGGCTCTCGTCCGAGGCACGCAAGGAGCGGCGGCGCTTCGCGCGGGCCCAGCGCAAGGCGGCCTGGTGAGCCCGACGATCGATCCTGGGGCGGTCCCCGTAGGGCGAAGCCCGGAGGGGGCTGACCCAAGCGTCGACGCTCAGCGCCGCGGCTTGCTTCGAGTGCTTGGGTCAGCCCCCGATACACCTGGGGACAGACCCGACGTCAACGGCCCGACCCGCGGGCGTTTACATCGAGTCTCCCGGTGTGGGTCAGCCCCGATACACCTGGGACAGACCCTGTCTACCCGTTAGACGGGAACGCCGGCGGGCTTCGGAAGCGGCTCGATCGCCTGCAGCGCGCGGGCGATCTCGGCCTCGGGGAGCTCGAAGTCCTCGAGCTTCCCGGTCAGGTAGGCGTCGTAGGCGCCGAGGTCGAAGTGCCCGTGACCGGACAGGTTGAAGAGAATCGTCCGCTCCCGACCTTCCTCGTCCGCCCGCCTCGCGAGCTCGACGGCACCGTGGATCGCGTGCGCCGACTCGGGCGCAGGGATGATCCCTTCGCTGCGGGCGAACTGAACCGCAGCGGCGAAGACGTCGTTCTGCATGTACGCCTCGGCCCGCACGAGCCCGTCGAGCACGAGCTGCGAGATCAGCGGCGCGACGCCGTGGTAGCGCAGGCCGCCGGCGTGGATGCCCGGCGGGACGAAGTCATGGCCGAGCGTGTGCATCGGGACGAGCGGCGTGAGCTGCTTCGTGTCGCCGAAGTCGTAGGCGAACGGGCCGCGGGTGAGCGTCGGGCATGCGGCCGGCTCGCAGGCGAGGATCTCGATCTCCTTGCCGGCGATCTTCTCCCGCACGAACGGGAACGCGAGGCCTGCGAAGTTCGAGCCGCCGCCGACGCAGCCCACGACCGCGTCCGGGAAGGCGCCTGCCAGCTCCATCTGCGCGAGCGCCTCCTGCCCGATCACCGTCTGGTGCAGGAGCACGTGATTCAGCACCGACCCGAGCGAGTACGCCGTGTCCTCGCGGGTCGCCGCGTCCTCGACCGCCTCTGAGATCGCGATCCCGAGCGAGCCCGGCGAATCCGGGTCCTCGGCCAGGACGGCGCGGCCGGCGTTCGTCTCATCCGATGGGCTGGCCACGACCGAGGCGCCCCAGGTCTCCATCATGATCCGCCGGTACGGCTTCTGGTGGTACGAGACCTTGACCATCCAGACCTTGATCTCGAGCCCGAACAGCTGTCCCGCGAACGCGAGCGCGCTGCCCCACTGGCCCGCCCCGGTCTCGGTCGCCAGGCGCGTGCGACCGTCCTGCTTGCCGTAGTACGCCTGCGCCAGCGCCGTGTTCGGCTTGTGGCTGCCGGCGGGGGACGTGCCCTCGTACTTGTAGAAGATCTTCGACCGCGTCCCGAGCGCCTGCTCGAGGCGGCGCGCGCGGTGCAGCGGCGTCGGCCGCCAGAGCGCGTAGGCCTCGCGCAGCGGCGCCGGGATCTCGATCTCAGCGTCGCTCGAGACCTCCTGCAGGATCAGCGCCATCGGGAAGAGCGGCGCCAGGTCGTCCGGCCCGATCGGCTCGCCGGTGCCCGGGTGCAGCGGCGGCTGCGCCGGCGTCGGCATGTCGGCCGCGACGTTGTACCAGTGGGTCGGAATCGCGGATTCCGGCAGGAGGAACTTCGTCGCCTCCATCGCGCGAGAGGTTACAACCGTGGGCCGTGGACCGCATCGAGGACACCGTCGAGCTCGGAGCGCGCACGCTGTCCATCCTCCGTCCGCCCGACGCGGCCGAGCTGATCGACGAGGACGAGTTCGAGCACGACGAGTTCCTGCCCTACTGGGCGGAGCTCTGGCCGAGCGGCGTCGCGCTTGCCCGGGCAGCCGAGCGGCTCGTCGCGCCGGGCGACCGCGTCGTCGAGCTCGGCTGCGGACTCGGGGTCGCGAGCATCGCCGCAGCGCTCGCCGGCGCGCGCGTGCTCGCCACAGACTGGGCGGCCGAGGCGCTCGACTTCACCGCCGAGAACGCGGCGCGGAATGAGGCGACGGTCGAGACCGCTCTCGTGCGCTGGGAGGAGGCCCACGCGCTCGTCGAGCGGGGCCCGTGGGACTGGGTGCTCGCCGCGGACGTCCTCTACGAGCATCGCAACGTCGCTCCGCTCCTCGAGCTGCTCCCGCGCCTCGGCGAGCAGGCGCTGCTCGCCGACCCCGGCCGCCCGGCCGCCCGGTCGTTCCTCGGGGCGCTCGCCGATTGGGACGCGGAGCGGCTCGAGGACGCCGCCCTCCCCCGCGGGGCTGTCTGGCGGCTGCGCGGGCGGTTAGTCTGAGGTCGAGGTGCTCTCCGTCTCCAACCGGTGGTTCGCGATGCGGGGCCACGCCCATCCCGTCCACGGCAAGGAGCTCAAGCTGCGGATCATGCTCGCCGACCCGCGGACCGAGGCGCGGGCGCGTTCGACGCATGTTTTCCACGCGGTCCCGGTGGGATCGCACTGGGCATGGGCACTTCCCTCCGGCGCGTACCAGCTCTACCAAAGCGACAGCGGCGTCTGACCGGGGCGCTCGCAGGCTGGGACTCGACGCAGGCCGTCCTGCCTGACGGGACGATCGAGCTCACGCAGCGAGCGCTGCTCCCGCGGCCCGTCGTCGCTGCCTCGGCCGACGGGGCCGAGCAGCTCGGCTCCGCGTACTGGCGCGCAGTGCGGGCGGTGACGCACGGCCTGGTCCGCTGCCGCAACCACGCGCACGGCGTCGAGCTCCGCCTGCTCGGCGTGACGCTGCTCGCGTTCCAGCGGGCGGAGACGCACGTGACCGACGGCGAAGTCGGGTGCTCGTTCGCGATCTCCGGCGGCTTCCTCGCCCGCCTGCCGGGCGGCGCCCTGACGCTGGCGCAGGAGACGGCCGGGCCGGCGATCCGCTCGACGATCACGGGCTACTCGCCGCGGCTGGCCGCGCGTACGGGCGGCCCGGGCTGGACGGGTGCGTTCTACACGCACGTGCAGCAGCGCCTCCACGCCTCCGTCAGCCGGCGCTATTTCCGGCAGCTGATCGCCGAGGCGGCCGCGTGAGGGTCGTCGTCTTCGGCGCGACCGGCTTCGTGGGTCGCGCGCTCCTCCCCGCGCTGGCAGACGGCCACGAGGTCGTCGCGGTCTCGCGCCGTCACCACTCGGCGGAGGACGGGATGCAGTGGGCCGTCGCCGACGTCACGTCGCCGGCGGCCGTCGCGGCCGCACTCGAAGGCGCGGACGCCGCCTACTACCTCGTCCACTCGCTCGGCTCACGCGACTTCGCGGAGCGCGACCGCGCGGGCGCAGAGACGGTCGCAGCCGAGGCGGAGCGCGCGGGCCTGCGCCAGCTCGTGTACCTCGGCGGGCTGGGCGACGACGCCGACCTCTCGGAGCACCTGCAGTCAAGGCGCGACACCGCCGAGGCGCTGCAGTCGGGATCGGTACCGGTCACGACCCTGCGCGCGGCGATGATCGTCGGCGCCGGCAGCGCCGCGTTCGAGACGATCCTCGCGCTGGTCGACCGGTTGCCCGGGATGGTGATGCCGCGCTGGGTGTCGACCGAGACGCAGCCGATCGCGCTCGCGGACATCACGCGCTACCTCGCGGGCGTGCTCGGGCTGGAAGAGGCGCGCGGGCAGTCGTACGACGCGGGCGGGCCGGAGGTCATGACCTACCGCGAGATGATCGAGCGGATCGCCGAGCTGCGCGGCAAGCATCCGCTGCTCGTCGAGGTGCCCGTCCTGACGCCGCGGCTCTCGTCGTACTGGCTCCACCTCGTGACGCCGGTGAAGGCCAGCGTCGCCCGCCCGCTCGTCGAGGGCCTGCGGAACACGACGGTCGCGCGCGAGGACAGCATCCGAACCGTCGTACGGTTCGAGCTGACGCCGTTCGACGTCGCCGCGCGTGCGGCGCTCGCCGAGAGCGACCGCAGCTAGGGCACCGCCTCACGCACGAAGCCTGCGAGCTCGTACGCGAAGCGCGGATCGATCGTGTGCGGCAGCGGCGACTCGCGGTAGACCACCGTCCCGCCGGCTGCCTCGAGGCGCTCACGCGCCTGGCGGCTCCAGTCGACGGAGATGACCGGATCGTGGATCCCGTGCCCGATCGCGGCGGGCGGCAGCGGCGGCGTCAGGTCGAGCTGCCAGCCTGAGACGGTCGGCATGAAGCCGCTCAGCGCGATCAGCGCCGCGGGTCGAGGCCGGCCCTCGCCGAGACCGAGCGCCCACGTCATCACGGCGCCCTGCGAGAAGCCGCCGAGCACGGTTCGCTCGGGCCCGATGCCGGTTTCCGCCCAGAGCGCGTCGAGCCACCCGCCGGCCAGCTCGAACGTGGGCAGGAAGGTGGCGGGATCGGGGCGCCCGATCTCGTGCACGGCATACCAGTGGGCACCGCCCGGCGGAAAGGACAGCGGCCCACGAGGCGAGACGACCAAGGAGCCGCTGCTCGGGATCCAAGACGTCGAACAGCGGAAAGAGGTCGTGCTCGTCGGCGCCGCGCCCGTGCAGGAGGACGAGCAGCCCCGCGGGGTCGCCAGCGGCGGCCCGGCGCTCCTCGGCGAGCGTCACCTGCGCGCGGGCCGTGCGTCGGGCAGCGGCGTCAGCACCGGCTCGAGCTCGTCGCGCAGGTGCTCGAACGCGGGCGGCAGCGACAGCCGCTCGCCGAGCGACTCGAGCGGCTCGTCGGTCGTGAATCCCGGCCCAATCGTGGCGAGCTCGAAGAGGACGCCGTTCGGCTCGCGGAAGTAGACCGACTTGAAGTAGAAGCGGTCGATCACCGGCGTCGGCGATCCCCCGGCCGCCGCAACCCGCTGCCGCCATGCCTCCTGCTCGTCCGGGAGGACCGCGAAGGCGACGTGGTGCACGGTGCCGGCGCCTCCGAGCCCGCGCTCGGCCGGCGCCTCGTCGTAGGCGTACCAGCCGCCGCGCCGGTCGCCGCGTACCTCCCACTCCGAGTCGCCGCGTGACTCGAAGCCGAGGCCCTGCTCGAGGAACGCCTTGCTGGCGCCCGCCGCGCGCGGATAGGCGCGCACGCCCTCGAAGCCCTGGATCGCGTGCTCCTGCGGGATGTCGGGAGAGTCGGCGACAAGCGGCTCGTCGGTCGTCTGGACGACGGCCAGCTCGAGGCCAAGCCCTTCCGGGTCGAAGAAGCGCAACCGGCCCTCGACGCGCTCGGCCTCCACACCTTCGGCGCGCAGCCGTCCGGCCCAGAAGTCGAGGGCCTCGTCTGAGCCGACGCGGAAGGTGATCCGGTGGATCATCCCGGCGCCGGCGCGCCCGCTCGGGGCGCCCGGGTACTCGAAGAAGGTGAGGTCGGAGCCGGCGCTGCCGCGCTCGTCGGCGTAGAAGAGGTGGTAGACGGTCGGGTCGTCCTGGTTGACCGTCTTCTTGACGAGCCGCAGGCCGAGGACGCGAACGTAGAAGTCGACGTTCCCCGGCGCGTCGGCAGTGATGCAGGTCACGTGGTGGATGCCTTCGAGCTTCATGGTGTTCCTCTCCTCGGGGAGCGGGCGCGGCGCTGACACCAGCACGTTACGTACTGCGCCGTGTCCTGAAACGGCGAGGGACGGGCTTGAGCCCGTCCCTCGGTAACGCGTGTATCTGCGAGTCGGTTACGCGGCGAGCTCGAAGCTCTCGCCGGCAAGGCCGCGCTGGAGCTTCGCGAGCGCCGACGACTCGAGCTGGCGGACGCGCTCGCGCGTCAGTCCAAGCTCCTTGCCGATGGCCTCGAGTGCCCACGTCTCGCCGTCGGCGAGGCCGAAGCGGAGCTCGACGACACGGCGCTCCCGCTCGGGCAGCTGGGTGACGATGTCACGCACTGCCTGGCGGCGGAGCGACTGCGACGCCTCCTCCTCGGGGTCGACGGCGGTCTCGTCGGCGAACAGGTCGCCGAGCTCGCCGTCGGCGTCCGAGCCAACTGCCTGGTTCAGCGAGACCGACGCGTCTGCGACGGCGAGGGCCTCCTCGGCGTGGTCGAGGCGCAGGTTCGTCGCCTTGGCCAGCTCGTCCACGGTTGCCTCGCGGCCGAGCTCGAGCTGGAGCCGCTGGGCGGCCCGGCCGAGCTTCTGCCGGCGCTCGTGCACATGCACGGGCACGCGGATGGTCCGCGCCTGGTTCGCGACCGCGCGCTGCACGGCCTGGCGGATCCACCACGTGGCGTACGTGGAGAACTTGTAGCCGCGCCGCCAGTCGAACTTCTCGACTGCGCGGTTCAGGCCGATGACGCCGTCCTGCACGAGGTCGAGCAGGGGGACGCCGTGGCCCTGGTAGCGCTTGGCGACGGAGACGACGAGCCGGAGGTTGGAGTTGATCATGCGCTCCTTGGCGACGAGGTCGCCACGCTCGACGCGCTTCGCGAGCGCGACCTCCTCAGCGGCGGTCAGCAGTTCGTGGCGGCCGATCTCGTTGAGGAACAGCTGGAGCGAATCGGTCGTGCCCGACGGCGCTGCCGTCAGGTCGAGCTCGCGGGTCTTCGCGGCCGCCTCGGTCTCCGTGGCGGTCTCGTCCTCGGGCTCGATGCGCTCGATGCCGCGGACGTCCAGCTCGTGGACGAGCTCGGCGAGCTCGGCCTCGTCGAGGTCGTGCTCGAGCACGAGGGCCTCGATCTCGGCCTGAAGGACCGTGCCGCGTTCCTCGATGTCCTCGATGAACTTGGTGATGAATTCGTGCTGCATGGTGGCGGTGCTCAGTTCTCTCTCCTGCCTTTCGTGTTCCTTAGCGGCCGGCCACTGCGAGATGGCGGCGGCGCTCGAACCGGTCGATCCGGTCGCCGCGCGTCTGGGCCCGCTGCTCTCCGGTGTATGCCGGGTGGCAGCTGGAGCAGACGTCGACGCTCGTCACGGGCCTTGCCGTACGTGCGTCGATCGCCGTCCCACAGGACTGGCAGGTGATGGTCGTGTGCATGAGTTCGGGATGAATCACGGTTTTCATTGCTGTCCTTTTTCTCGCTGGCGGGTGCGGCCGAAATGTGTCTCGGCGCACGGAACCGCCGTCGAGAGCGCAGTCGGGGGAGGGGCGGCGCTCGTCGACGGCGATCTACATGCTCTAACGTCGCGAGAGCAGTGCGGATTCCCGCCAGGGCGCAGTCTCAAACAGCCCACCACACGGGCTGTTTCCCGCCGAGACGACTCTAAACGGCCGGTCTCGCCGGCGCAAGGTGGCTTTTACGAAGCCCAAACTTCTCGACCACCAAGCACAACACGGCGAATCTCGAGACGGTCGTCCAGAACGACCGCGTCGGCGGTGTTTTTCGGTGCCAGCGAGCCAAGCGCGCGGCCGGCGATGCGCGCGGGCGTGGACGACGCGGCCGCAACCGCCTCCGGGAGGGGGATCCCGAGCTCGTGCACCCGGCGCACCGACTCGATCATCGTCACGGTGCTTCCCGCGAGCATCCCGCCCTCGCCGCGGGCGACGCCGTCGCGTACCTCCACCTCGACGCCGCCGAGGCGGTAGCGGCCGTCGCCCTGGGCGGCGGCGGCAATCGCGTCCGTGACCAGCGCGACGCGGCCGCGGGCGGCGGCGAAGACGACCCGGACGACGTCGTCCGCGACGTGCTGCCCGTCGACGATCAGCTGCACAGTGACGTCTTCACGCGCGAGGGCCGCGCCTGCAATGCCTGGATCGCGGTGGCCGAGCGGTCGCATCGCGTTGAAGAGGTGCGTAACGGTGGTCGCGCCGCGTGCGAATGCGGCGCTCGCCTCGCGAGCGTCCGCGTTCGTGTGGCCGAGCGCGACGAGCACGCCGGCCGCCCGCAGGCGGTCGACGAGCTCGAGCGAGCCAGGCAGCTCCGGCGCCAGGGTCATGTGCGACACCGGCCCCGCTGCCAGGAGGCGCTCGAGCAGGGCGGCGTCGGGGTCTCGGCGCGCAGAGGCCGGATGCGCGCCGAGACGGTCGGGCGAGATGAAAGGCCCTTCCACGTGGGCGCCGAGGATCCGCGGCCCCGCGGCGTCGTGCGGTACGACGCCCAGGGCGGCGACGAGCTCGTCCTCCGGCGCGGTGATGAAGGTCGGCTGGTACGCCGTCACGCCCGTGGCCAGCAGCGCCTCGCCGGCGTGGCGGTAGCCGCCGGCGTCGGCTGCCGCGAAGTCGACGCCGGCGAACCCGTTGACCTGGAGGTCGACGAAGCCGGGAACAGCCAACCCGGTGCCGCCGCCGGAAAGGCCCACGCGCACGACCCGGCCGTCGGCGATCTCCAGGTCGCCGGGCACGACCGCTCCGTCCACGACTGCCGCCTCGACTCCGAGCCTCATCGCGCCGCGAATGTAGTGAAGGTCACGCCGGCGCCCTAGCCGCCGAACAGGCTGCCCAGCGCGGACAGGTCTCCGATTCGCTGCGCCAGCCCCACGACGAGGTCGACCGGGGCGCGCTCGGCGACCTCGCGGAGGAGCCCGGCCTCGACCCCGTTCAGGTCGCCGCGGCGCTCCGCCTCGTCGATGGCGACCACGAGCGACGCGCGGACGGCAGCCTCGACCTCGTCGTTGCTCCACGAGCCGAACCGGCCGTTGCTGCTCGGCGAGAGCGAGAGCAGCAGCCGCTCGCGGGTTGTGCCGAGGCGGCAGGCAGCTCCGTCGAGCCCTTCGAGGACGACGCGCTGGACCGTCCCGTCGAGCCCGCCCGGCTCGTACAGGGCATGGGGCCGGCACGGCGCACCGAGGTCGACCTCCCCGTAGTCGCGAGCGCCCAGTGCGAGCTCGACGGCGAGCAGGAGCAGCGCGGCCGCGGCGAGGGCGGCGATGACGCCCCTGGGGCTCATGCGCGCCTCCGCAGGGCGAGGGCGGGCAGGCACGCCAGCAGGGCGAATACCGCGGTCAGGCCGAAGCTCGAGCGGAAGCTGCGAGTGAACGCGCCCTCGAGCGTGTCGACGAGCCGGTCCTGCAGCCTGTCGATCTCCTCGCCCGAGCGGCCGCTGAACGCTTCGGCCACGTCCGGCATGCGACCGTTCGGGCTGGCCGAGATCGTCTTGTCGAGCGCGAGCGCAACGCCGACCTTGTCCGCGATGCCGACCGGCGCGTCCAGGACGACCGCGGCGCCGCCGAGTGCGGCGTTGTCGGTGCCCGTGTCGACGCTGTGCGCGAGGACCGGCGCGACGAGCACCAGCGCGAGCACGAGGCCCGCGTGCCGCGCGCCGACTGAGCGGGCCGCCGAGCGGGCGAGGTCGCGCCCCTCCAGCGAGCGGGTCGCGAAGAACGGGAGCGCGAGGCCGAGCCCGGCGCCGCAGAGGGCGAGCGACCACACCACCAGCGCGACGCTCGTCGCGGGAAGGAGCGCGAGCCCGAGGAGCCCGGCCGCGAGCGTGAGCGAGCCAGTGACCGCGGCCGGGACGCCGACGAGCCTCCGCTCGAGCCGGCCGCCCACGTACGTCGCGACCGGCAGTGCAGTCACAGCGGCCGCGGCCTCGATCGGCGAGAGTCGCCAGACATCGACGAGCAGCACGACGACGAGGAACAGCGCGCCGGCGAGCGCGGCGAAGACGAGCGCGAGGCCGACGTCGGCGATGACGGCCGCGCGACCGGCCCGCTCGGTGCTCGGCTCCCGGCGCGGCACGGACGTCGCCAGGACGGCCGGGATCGCCAGCGCGGCGAGCGGCGCCTGGACGACGAAGATGGCGCGCCAGTCAAACGCCTCGGTCAATACGCCGCCGAGCGCCGGTCCGATCGCCGCACCGAGCGCGCCCGCCGCGATCCAGACACCCGTTGCGCGCCGCTCGGACCCGGTCAGCGCAACGAGGATCGGCAGCGACGCGCTCAGCAGGAGCGCGGCGCCGACGCCCTGCACGCAGCGGAGCGCAACGAGGATCTCCAGCGAGCCGGCCAGCGCGCACGCGAGCGATCCGGCGAGGAAGACGACCAGCCCCACGAGCGCGACCCGCCGCGCGGCCGAGCGCGCGAGCCGCCGACCCAGGCCGAGCGCGACCACCGCCACGACCAGGTTGTACGCCGTGATGACCCACGAGACACCGGTGATCGACGCGTCGAACTCGCCGAGCAGCTGCGGCAGCGCGAGCACGACGATCGACGAGTCGGCGAACGCCGCGCCGATCGCCACGGCGACGAGGACGGTGCCGGCAGACGGGGCCGACAGCGCCGGGATGCGGATGGAGCGCACGCCGCTAGCGTCGCAGCCGCGGCGCAGCGCGCGCTAGGACGTCGGCGGCGCGGTGTTCGTGAAGGTGAGCGCGTTGATGTCGGTGCCGAGCGCAAAGGTGAGGCCGAGTAGGGTGCCGTCAACGCCCGTCACGTTGGAGCTCGGGCTCCGGCAGCCGATGCACGTCACGCCGCCGAGCACCCACGCGCCCGTCGCGGCGGTGCCGTCCTCGGTGACCTTCACGATCGTGGGCGTCCCGTCGGCCCGCAGGATCGGGAAGGGCCCGATCGGGAGCGAGCACGTGCCCGCCGTGAGGCCCGTCACGCCCGGCTTCGCCACCCCGTCGACGAGCACGGTGAAGTCGAACGCCTTCGACCCGAGCGCATCGAGCGAGCTCGTCGGCACCGCCTTGCAGACCTTCACCTGGCCCTGCTTCACGCGGTTCGTAACGTTGACGAGCGTCTCGCCCGCCTGGCCGTACGGGACAGCGACGGTGATCGTCCGCAGCCCCACGTTCCGTGTCACGAGCCGGTCGGCCGGCGTCACGTCGAGGCCGCCACCGGGCGCGTCCGGCTTGAGCTCGTAGTCGTTCTCGGCGAGCTCCTGCACGGCGTGCTGGCCGATCGCGATCCGGATCGGCAGCGTGCAGGCGCCCGCGCGCACCGGGATGATCGAGCCGCCGTCGACGCGGAACCGGAACGTGGGTTGAGTCGTCAGGCCGGCAACGGCCGCCTTGCAGAGCTCGAGGATGCCCATCGCGCGGTTCGTGATCGTGATCGAGTTGATCCCGGTCGCGATCGTGACGACGCCCTCGCCCGAGACGTCGATGTAGTCGCCTGGCGCGACCTCGCTGACCTGCACCTGCTCGCCGACCGGGAACGAGCCGACGATGACGCACTGGGTCGACGTCGCGCTCGCATGCACCGACACGCGCTGCGTCGGGCCGGCGGGCGGGTCGACGTCCGCGTGCCGCGTCACGTCGAAGTTGAACGTCTGGCCGTCGAGCGCGTCGCTGCCGGGCGCAAGCGCCTTGCAGACCTTCAGCTGGCCCATGACTGCCGCGTTCACGAAGTGGACCTGCGTCTCGGTGGCCACGCCGCCGACGGGCACCTCGACGGTCGCCGTCCGGTTGATGAGGTTCGCTGAGAAGAGCCGGTCGGCGGGCAGGCTCGAGACCGACGTGAGCTGGATGCCGTTGCGCTGCGCCTCCTCGATCGTCACGTTGCCGGCGGGCACCTGGATCGGGCCGGTGCACTGGCCGGCGTAGGCGGACGCCGTCTGCGTGATCGTGTTCGTCGTGATCGTGAAGTCGAACAGCCCGGTCACGTCGGGGCCCGCCGTGTCCTTGCAGATCTCGACGTAGCCGTTCTGCTGGAGCGGCGCCGGCTCGTTGTCGTAGGTGACGAGCGTCGTGCCCGCACCGATGATCGCGGTCGTCTCGCCGTTGTTGACGTCGGTGCCGGTGCCGCGGCCGTCGGAGACCACGATCGAGGAGACGATCACGTTCGGCATCGAGAGCTCCTGCACCAGCACCCGCGTCCCGATCGGGTAGGACGTGGGCAGGCTGCAGACCGGCGATCCGGGCGAGCCCGCCTCGATGCTGAAAGCCGGGCCGGCGTTGAACGCGAAGGAGAACAGGCGCCCCTGGAAGGACGGGGTCGCGCTGACCTTGCAAACCTTGAGGTCGCCGGTGGTCGGTCCCGGGCGGCGTCGACTGCACGGGCGGCACGTTCGTGTAGGTGAGCTTCGTCCGGTTCGTGGCCGTCGACCCGGCGGGCACGTTGACGGTCGCCTGCTGGTGGACGATGTCGAGGCTGATCTGGCGCGGCCCGGGCGTGACGGCGATCGCGCTCGTCTGGCCGAACCCGTTGGACGCCTGCGTGACGATGTTCGTCCCGGAGCGCGTCGTCACCGGCCCGCTGCACGCGCCGCCGTTGACGGTGAACGGGGAACCGCCGTTCAGCGAGTACTGGAAGGCCTTGCCGGTCATGCCGTTGGCGGCGTCGGCGCAGACCTCGATCGTCCCGGTGGTCGTCGGCACGGGGCCTGGAGGGATGCCCAGCGAGCCGGCGTTCGTAAAGGTGACGATCGTGCGGGTGGACACCGTCGACCCGCCGGGAACGGCGACGACGGCGCTCTCGTGCGCGAGGTCCGCGCTGATCGCGCGGTAGGAAGGCTTGACGTCGACGGCGGTGACGGCGGTGTCGGGATCCACCTCGTTCACGGTGATCGGGCCGGGAGTGACCTCGAGCGCGCCGCTGCAGCGGCCGCCTTTGACGGTGATCGGAGCGCCGCCGTTCAGGGAGAACTGCATGGTCTCGCCGGCCATGTCGTTCGTGGCCGCGAGACACACCTCGATGCTGCCCCCGGAGAGGCCGGCGTGGGCGGGCGCGCACACAGCAAGCGCGGCCGCCGCGATCGCACCGATCGCGCCGACACGCCTGAGCGTCGCGCGTACTCCGACCTGCATTGTCACCCCTTCGGATCGTTCCCCGATCGATCCCCCGGTTGCCCGGGCCCTCCTCACTCATTCAAGTGACTCCGAGCGGAAGTGCAACCCCGGACGTGACGAGGGCCCCTTGCGGGGCCCCCGTCGTGTGCTGCTGACGCCTCGGCGCTAGCCGCAGGCTGGAACTCCCTTGGCGTTGGTGAACGTTGTGACGTTCACGCCCCCGCCGAGGTTGTACGAGATGCTCCCGAGGCACGTGCTCGCCCCGTTGACGGTCCCGGAACCGGTGTACGTGATGTCGGTCACGACGACGCCCATGATCGGGTTCTCGGTGACGTTCACCACGGTCGGCATCCCGTTCGGCTGCAGGATCGGGTAGTCCACGGCGCTGATCGCGCACTCGCCGTTCTTGATCGGCCCGAGCATGAACGAGTCGGTGCCGACCGAGACGCTGAACGTGAAGTCCGTCGTCCCGAGTGCATCGAGCGAGCCTGTCTGCACGACCTTGCAGACCTTGACGAAGCCGCGCTTGATGCGGTTGTAGAACGTCACCAGCGTCTCACCCTGCGTGCCGTACGGCACGGACACGGTGATCGTCCGGTTGGCGAGGCTCTTCGCCAGCTCACGGTCGGCCGGGAACGCGGCGATGCCACCGCCCGGCGCGTTGGGATCGAGCTCGTAGTTCCCCTGCGTGTTGAGCTCGGTGACGGTGTGGGTCCCGACCGAGACCCGGATGGGCGGCGAGCACTTGCCCGCCTGTCACCTGGACCGGTACGCCGCCGCCGTCGACGCGGAACTGGAACTTCGGCTGCGTCGTGGCCGGGCGCAGGTCGGCGATCGGCGCCTTGCAGATCTCGAGCAGGCCCATGGCCGTGTTCGTGATCGTGATCGAGTTGACGCCCGGGGCAATCGTGATCGTCCCTTCGCCGGATGTGGCGATGAACTCACCGTCGCCGCCCGGATCGTGGTTGAGGATCTCCTTGACGTCCACGTTGTGCCCGACCGGGAAGTCGCCGACGATCACGCACTGCGTGCCCGCCGAGCTCGCAATCACGCTCGGGTTGAGCGGATCACGCTGGAACCCGTCGAGGTCGACGACGCTGAAGCGGAACGTCTGGTTGTTCAGCGCGTTGCTGCCCGGCCCGAGCGCCTTGCACAGCTTCAGTTGCGCGCGGTCGCGCGAGTTCACGAAGTGAACCTGCGTCTCGTCGTTCACGCTCGAGGCCACCGGGACCTCGACCTGAACCGTGCCGTTGATCAGGTTGCTCGCGAGGAGCCGGTCCTCGGGAATCGTGAAGGCATCCACGAGCGTGTGGTTCGCCCGCTGATGCTCCGTCACGGTCACGAGCCCGGCTGCGACCTTGATCGCCTCGGTGCACTGCCCCACGCCGGCCTGGACGTCGAACGAGTTGCCGTCGGACGGCGTCACGGTGAACGTGAACAGGCCCTGCACCTCGGGATCGGGCTGAAGCAGTACGAGCCCCGGCCGCACCAGGTCGGGCACGCCGCCCGCTACGAGCGCCGCGTCCTTGCAGATCTCGATGTAGCCGGCTTGCGGCGGCGGGATCGGCTCATTGTCGACGAGCAGCGTCGTCACGCCGCTGCCGATCAGCACCTGCGCCGTGGCGGCGTCGGTGTTCAGATCGAGCAGGCGGTCACCCGGATCGGTGTCGATCCACGCGACCTCGGCGCCTGCCGGCAGCTTCTCGGCGACCGACACCCTGGTGCCGACCTGGAAGGTGCCCGCGAGGCGGCAGACATACGTCGACGGGTCGGCGAACGCGTCGCTCGCCTCCGTCGTGATGAGCGGGCCGCCGTTGACGCTGAAGCTGAAGCCGCGGCCCAGGTAGACCGGCGACTCGGTCAGCTTGCAGATCTTGAGGTTGCCGTAGCTGCCACCGGCCGGCTGGTTGGTGAAGGTCACCAGCGTCTCGTTGGCCGCGGTCGAGCCGGGCTGGACGAAGACGATCGCCGTCCGGTTGGGCAAGTCGGTCAACACCAATCTGTTACTTGGTCTCGTCGTCACCTTGGTGACGTCGGTGGCCGGATCGCTCTGGAGCTCGACGATGCGGACTGCGCCCGCGGGCGACGTGACCGGCCCGGAGCAGCGACCGCCGCGCACGGAGATCGGGGTGCCGCCGTTGACCGAGTACTGGAAGAGCTTGCCGCTCATCCCGTTGGTGGTCGCCTTGCAGATCTCGATCTTCCCCGTGCCCGTGTCGCAGGGCATCGTGTTCAACGTGCGAACGCCGTCGAGATCGAAGCCGTCGGCCACGATCGGCGTGCTGGCGAACGGGCCACGCGGCGTGGCGTCGACCAGCTTCACGAAGTTGGCGATCGGGACGCTCGCGGGCATCGCGACCGTGCCGTCCTTCGTGACCGAGCCAGCGAAGACGTAGTTCACGTTGTCCTTGCTGACGTAGACGTTGACGGTCTCGTCCGGGTACGGCTCCTGCGTGATCTCGAAGACGTCGATCGCGAGGTCCACGCCGGGCTGGTTGCAGACGGCGTTGTCGAAGCCCAGCGTGATGAACGCCGTGCCGGTGCTCTGGTCCGAGAACCCGAGGCTGTAGAAGCTGCCCACCGGGATGTTCTGGTTCGGGCCGGTCGGTGACTCCGCCGGGCCGACTGCTGCCTGCGGATCGGTCCGCGATGGCGGAACGCTCACGCAGGTGTTGATGTCGGGTGGCTGGAGTGCACACCCCTCGTTGTGTGCGACGACGTAGTCAGCCCACGGCCCGAGGCCGTCAGGGTTGCCGGCGTGCGCCACCCCGACCACCGCGAGCGCCGCAACCACGACCGCCGCGAGAACCGTGAATCGTCTCATTCCGTTGCTCCTCCCCCCACTGCTTTGGCAATTCGGGCCTGCAGGCGCGCAGCCGCGACGTCTCCTGCGCCCGGCAACGGCAATGCAGACGAAGGGATTGTCTCGCCCTGGGCGCCGTGCTCCTATCCCTCGGGATGAGTGAACCGGCGCGGCTGAAACCGCTGGAAACAGCCGGGTTCCAGCTCCCGCGCTACGAGCGAAGCCGGGCTGAATACGGCGAGGCCCCCGGTCTCCCGGAGGCCTCGCACGCGTTGGGGGTTGGGCGGCTGCGCCGCCTCGCGTTACTTCGCTCGGTTGGTGTAGTCGACGATGTTCTGGTCGGGACCGAGGTAGAAGTCGATGATCCCGGTCGTCAGGTCCTTGCCGCCCGGCACGCAGCTGGTGAGCGCGTTCGTGCACAGGCCACGGCCACCCTGGGAGAGGCTGATGTCAGTCACCTCCCAGGTCCCCGACGGGTTGCCCTGCTCCTGGATACCGATCACCTTCTTCGTCCCGTTCTGATTGAGGATCGGGAAGAAGCCGGTGAAGTTCGAGCAACCGCCGTTGGCCGTGATCGGCCCGATCGTGGACGGCGTGAACGTGTTCGTGACCGGCGTCCGTTCTGCACGTACACCGAGTAGCTGAACGGCGTGTTCGGCCAGCGGATCCACCGAGCCCAGCGGCACGTGCTTGCAGATCTTGAACTGACCCGTCTTCACCGCATTTGTGAACGTCACCGCCGTCTCACCACCACCGTTACCGGCGAACGGAACCGTCACCGTCGCCGTCCGGTTCGGGAGATCCGTGCCGACGATGTTCCCGGGCGGAGCCACGTCGATCGACACGAGCGCGTAGTCGCTCTCCGCCAGCTCGGTCACCGAGTGCTGACCCGGCGCCACCGTCTTCTTCACGCAGGCACCCGCCTGCACGAGGAAGATCGCACCGCCGTCGAGGCGGAACCGGAACGTCGGCTGCGGCGCCATACGGGCCGCGCGGCCCGTCGAAGTACGTGATCCGCGCCTTGCACACCTCGAGCACGCCACGGGCCGTGTTCGTGATGTCGACCTCGTTGGTCGTACCCGACACGATCGTGAACGTCCCCTCACCGGTCGTGTCGATGAACTCACCCGGCTGACCCGGGTTGTGGTTGAGGTTCTCCGTCACCGTGACCGTGCTGCCGACCGGGTAGCTGCCGACGATCACACAGCCCGGCGCCACCATGCTCGGGCTCGCGTTCGGCAGGCCAGGAGACGTCACGGTGAACATGAACGTCTGCCCCGCCAGCGCCGAGCTGTTCGCCCCCAGCTGCTTGCAGAGCTTCAACTGGCTCCGGTTCCGCGAGTTGACGAAATGCACCTGCGTCTCGTCAGTCGCCGACGACGACACCGGCACCTCCACATCGAGCGTCCCGTTGATCAGGTTCGAGTCCACGTACCGGTCGATCGGCAGCGGATACGCGTCCACCAGCGTGATGTTCGCCCGCGCATGCTCGGTGACCCGAACGATCCCGGCCGCAACCTGGATCGGCGCCGTGCACTGGCCCGGGAACGTCGATACGTCGAAGTCGTTCCCATCCGGCGGGCTGACCGTGAAGTCGAACTGGCCCGTCACGAACGCATCGCCGCCGAGCGCGTCCTTGCACACCTCGATGTAGCCCGCTTGCGGCGGCGGGATCGGCTCGTTGTCGAACAGCACCGTCGTGACTGGCCCGGTCACCCGGACCTGCGCGGTCCCGGTGATCGTGTTGAAGTCGACGAGGTTCACCCCCGGATCCGTGTCGATGAAATCGACCTTGGAGCCCGCGGGGACCGACTCCTGAACCGTCACGACGCTGCCCGTCTGGTAGGTGCCGAGGATGCGGCACGACCACTGCGACGGGTCGGTTGCCGCGTCGTTCGCCGGCGTGCTGAGAAGCGGCCCGCCGTTGACGCGGAAGCTGAACGACCGCCCGATGTAGATCGGCGCCGTGTCAGCTTGCACAGCTTCAGGTCACCCGTCGTCCCGCCCGCGGGCGCGTTCGTGAACGTGACCATGGTCTCGTTCGCCGCCGTCGAGCCGGGCGTGACGAAGACCACCCCCGTTCGGTTCGGTAAGTCGGCGAAGATGAGTCTGTTACTCGGGCGCGTGGAGATGTTCGTCACGTCGGTCGGCGGGCTGCTCGGCAGCTCGACGACGCGGTTCGCGCCGGAGACCGCCGTGATCGCGCCGGAGCAGCGGCCGCCCTTCACGCTGAACGCCGGGCCGCCGTTCACCGAGAACATGAACGTCCGTCCGGACATGCCGTTGGCGGACGACTTGCAGACCTCGAGCTTGCCGAAGTCGCCGCCCGGGCACCTCGTCGTGCTGATCGCGCGGACGCCGTCGACGTCATAGCCGTCGGCGATGATCGGCGTGTTCACGAAGAGCTGCCGGTTGGTCGCGTCGACGAGCCGCACGAAGTTCGCCACCGGCACCGACGCAGGCATGCCGACCGTCCCGTCCTTGCTCACGGTGCCGGCGAAGACGTAGTTCGAGTTGTCCGAGCTCACGAACACGTTCACCGTCTCGTTCGGATAGGGCTCCTGCGTGATCTCGAACAGGTCGACGGCCACGTCCTGTCCCGGCACGTTGCAGATCGGGTTGTCGAACTCGAGCGTGATCTGCGCCGTCCCCTTGCTCGGGTCCGTGAACCCGATGCTGAAGAAGGAGCCTTCCGGAATGTTCTGGTTCGGCCCTGTCGGCGACTCGGCCGGCCCGAGTGCCGATTGCGGATCCGACCGCTGCGGCGGGACCGACACACATGTCGTCATGTCGGGCGGGATGAAGGCACACCCCTGATTTGACGAGACGACGGCATCTGCCCATGGGCCGTCGATCCCGTCCGGTGTCCCGGCGAGGGCGGAGCCCGCCCAACCGAGTGCCGCGACGACGACCGCCGCGAGAACTGCCAAATGCTTCATTTCCGAACCCCCCAGGTCCCCCGTTGCCGACATTCCTGCGGGAGACGCCGATCGCCACATGGGGAGGGGCCGCCCGCCTGCTTCGCCATCCTCTGACAAAGGCCCTGTGAGCGTATCCCCCACGGTGGGTGAATTCAACAACTGACAGCACCGACCGAAGTCGAGGATCTGCGCAGCGCCGTGCGGAAACCAGCGCATTCCACCGCGCCCCTGGGCGACCCGCTATTTGCCTCTAGTCATTGAACTGGAGTGGACGCCTCGGCGCGGGATGCGCTCGAGCCCCGATACGAAGCGGGGCCCCTCGTGTCCGGGGGCCCCGCTGCGATGGGTGGGGAGCGGCCGGCCCGGCCGCTCCTGAAGCGGTTACTTCGCCTTGTTCGTGTAGTCGACGATGTTCTGGTCGGGACCGAGGTAGAAGTCGATGATCCCGGTCGTCAGGTTCTTGCCGCCCGGCACGCAGAGCGTCGCGGCGTCGGAGCACAGGCCACGGCCACCCTGGGAGAGGCTGATGTCGGTCACGTCCCACGTGGTCGACGGGTTGCCCTGCTCCTGGATGCCGATCACCTTCTTCGTCCCGTTCTGGTTCAGGATCGGGAAGAACGCGGTGAAGTTCGAGCAGCCGCCGCTGGCCGTGATCGGCCCGATCGTCGACATCGTGAAGCTCGCACCGCCCGTGTTGTTCTGCACGTACACCGAGTAGCTGAACGGCGTTGTGGCCAGCGGATCCGCCGAGCCCAGCGGCACGTGCTTGCAGATCTTGAACTGACCGGTCTTCACCGCGTTCGTGAACGTCACCGCCGTCTCGCCGCCACCGTTGCCGGCAAACGGCACGTTCACGGTGACGCTCCGGTTCGGCAGGTCAGGAGCCCCGACGATGTTCGCCGGCGGGTTCACGTCGATCGACACGAGCGCGTAGTCGCTCTCCGCCAGCTCGGTCACCGAGTGCTGCCCCGGTGTGACCGTCTTCTTCACGCACGCACCCGCCTGCACGAGGAAGATCGCACCGCCGTCGACCCTGAACCGGAACGACGGCTGCGGCCCCGACGGGCCCTGCGGCACCCCGTCGACGATCCGCGGCGTGTCGAAGTACGCGACGCGCGCCTTGCAGACCTCGAGCAGGCCACGAGCCGTGTTCGTGATGTCGACCTCGTTGGTCGTGCCCGCCACGATCGTGTACGTCCCCTCACCCGTCGTGTCGATGAACTCACCCGGCTGACCCGGGTTGTGGTTCAGGTTCTCCGTCACCGTGACGGTGCTGCCGACCGGGTAGCTGCCCACGATCACGCAGCCCGGCGCACTCACGCTCGGCATCGCAGTCGCGATCCCCGGCGACGTGACCGTGAACATGAACGTCTGCCCCGACAGCGCCGAGCTGTTCGCCCCCAGCTGCTTGCAGAGCTTCAACTGGCTCCGGTTCCGCGAGTTGACGAAATGCACCTGCGTCTCGTCAGTCGCCGACGACGACACCGGCACCTCCACATCCAGCGTCCCGTTGATCAGGTTCGAGTCCACGAACCGGTCTACCGGATCTGGATACGCGTCCACCAGCGTGATGTTCGCCCGCGCATGCTCCGTCACCCGCACGATGCCCGCAGCCACCTGCAACGGCGCCGTGCACTGCCCCGGGAACGTCGACACGTCGAAGTCGTTCCCGTCCGGCGGGCTGACCGTGAAGTCGAACTGGCCCGTCACGAACGCATCGCCGCCGAGCGCGTCCTTGCACACCTCGATGTAGCCCGGACTGCGCGGGCGGGATCGGCTCGTTGTCGAACAGCACCGTCGTGACGGGGCCGGTGACCTTCACGACCGCCGTTCCCGTGATCGTGTTGAAGTCGACGAGGTTCGCCCCCGGATCCGTGTCGATGAAGTCCACTTCCGCGCCGGCCGGGATCAGCTCCTGGACGGTCACGTTGGTGCCGGCGGTGAACGTCCCGGCGAGCCGGCACGACCAGCTCGACGGATCGCTGAACGCGTCATTGGCCGTCGTGCTGACCGCCGCACCGCCGTTCACCCTGAAGCTGAACGAGCGGCCTATGTACGCGGGCGCTGTCGAGAGCTTGCAGATCTTCAGGTCGCCGACCGACCCTCCGGCCGGCTCGTTGGTGAACGTCACCTGCGTCTCGTTGGCCGCGGTCGAGCCGGGCGTGACCTGAACGATCGCCGTCCGGTTGTCGAGGTCGGTGCTTAACAACCTGCTACTTGGGCGCGTTGTCACGCCCGAGACGTCGGTCGGCGGGTTGGTCTGGAGCTCGACCACGCGGTTCGCGCCGGCCTGGGCGGTGATCGCGCCGGTGCAGAAGCCGCCCTTCACGCTGATCGGCGCACCGCCGTTGAGCGTGAACTGGAACGTCTTGCCGGACATGCCGTTCGTCCGCGCCTTGCAGATCTCGATCTTCCCGTTCGGGCACGACGTGCTGTTGAGCGCCTTGACCGCGTCGAGGTCGTAGGCATCACCGGTAATGATGGTGTTCACGAAGTCGTTCGGGTTGGAGACGTCGACGAGCTTCACGAAGTTCGCCACCGGCACCGACGCCGGCATCCCCACCGTCCCGTCCTTCGTGACCGTGCCTGCGAACACGAAGCTCCCCGGGAAGCCGGTCGCGCTGACGAAGACCTGAACGGTCTCGGCCGGGTACGGCTCCGTCGTGATCTCGAAGAGCTCGATCGCAAGATCGGCCCCCGGCGCGTTGCAGATCGGGTTGTCGAACCCGAGCGTGATGAACGCCGTGCCATTTGCCAGGCCGCTGAAGCCCAGGCTGTAGAACGAGCCGAGCGGCGGGTTCATGTTGGGCCCCGGCGGCGACTCGTTCACGCCGAGCGCGGCCGTCGGGTCGCTGCGGTTGCCGAAGACCGGGAAACAGGTCGTGGTGTCGGGCGGCTGGATCGCGCAGCCCTGGTGGTGGTCCACGACGTAGTCGGCGAACGGCCCCGGCCCGTCAGGTGCGCCGGCAAACGCGTTCCCGGCGAAGCTGAGCGCCGCGACCACGACCGCCGCAAGGATCGTCCCGCATCGCATACGTTCTCCCCTCCTATGTCCGTGCGTATGGGCCCGGCGGCGACGGGCCGACACGCACGCAGTTGGGGGAGCGCACGCCCAAGCGCGGGGTCGCCGGACGCCATCGATTCTCTCCCCCACGGTGGGGGAGGCATATCCCCCCGCCTGAGGGATCACGGGCCACGCCGTCCGTACAGGAGCGAAGACGCGGCGAGGGCCCCGTTGCCGGGGCCCTCGCCTGGTGCTTCATGCCGGTGCGTTACGCCGGCTGGTCGTCAGATCCGCTTAGGGATCGATCGACCGGTTCGTGTAGGTCACGACGTTGGTGTCGGGACCCAGGTTCCAGGTAGCGAGACCCGTGGTCGTGCTCGTGTTGACCGGGTTCCGCCCGAACTGGACGTTGATCGAGTCGATCGAGTAGCCACCAGGCGCGTTGAGGCCAGGGGTGGTCTCCTGGACGCTCACCGGCGTCGGGCTGCCGTCCGGCTGGATCAGCGGCGAATCGCCGAGCACGTAGGTGCACTCGCCGGGCTTGAGCGACTCAGTGCCGTGCCGGCCATCGACACGCCAGTCGAAGGTGAACGTCTTGCCACCCAGCGAATCCGTCGAGGTGTACGGGATCAGCTTGCAGATCTTGATCCGACCCTTGCGGATGCGGTTGTAGTAGGTGACGAGCGTCTCGCCGTACTTGCCGTACCGGACGTTGACCGTCGCGGCACGCGTCGTCAGGTTCTTGCTGACGAGCTGGTCGGCAGGCTGCACGTCGATGCCGTTGCCAGGCGTCGAGTACGAGAGCGTGATGCCGGCGACGAGCGTGGAACCGCCGGTGTCGAGCTCGTAGTCGGAATCAGCCGAGCTGAACGAGATCGGAGACCCGGTCGGGCCATACGGCGCCGTCATAGCTGCCTTGTTGTAGCTCTGCTCGACGACCGTGTGGTTGCCTACCGAGACGCGGAGCGGCATGGAGCAGCGGCCGGCCCGCACCTGGATCAGCTTCGGGTTGTTGTCGACCCTGAAGTTGACGTACGGCTGAGCGTTGTCGTTCAGCGCCCGCGGATTCGCGTACTCGATGCGGGCCTTGCAGATCTCGAGCTGGCCGGTCGCGGTGTTGGTCACCGTGACCGTGTTGATGCCAGGCGCGATCGTGATCGTGCTGTCCTGACCGGACACGTCGATGTACTGCGCGTCCGAGCCGACGCTGGCGTCCAGATTCTCGTGCACCGTCACATCGGTGCCGACCGGCACGTCGCCCCAGATCTTGCACTGGGTCGTTGCGCCGGCGACGATCTTGAACGGATACAGCACGTCCAGCGTCTTCATCTGGCCGTCGAAGTACACGTCGAAGTAGAACGGCGTGCCGACGAGATCCGAGCTGCCCGACCCGAGGGCCTTGCAGATCTTCAGCTGGGCGCGCGGCGTCTTGTTGACGAAGTGCACCTGCGTCTCGTCGTTCTGGTCGCTCGAGACCGGAATCTCGACCTGAGCCGTGCCGTTCAGCAGGTTCGAGGTCTGGAGGCGATCCTCAGGAAGCGTCCAGACGTCGATCAGCTGGTAGGTGCTCGGCGCCTCGGTGACCGTCGCGATACCCGCGGCGACCTGGATCGGCTCCGAGCACTGGTCGACCAGCACGTCGCGCTGGTAGACCGCGCCCGCCTGGTCGGTGATCGTGAAGTGGAAGCTGCCGTGGACGTCCCAGTCGTACTGGCCGTAGTCCAGCAGCGCGCGGTCCTTGCAGACCTCGATGTAGCCGTTGCCCTGCGGGACGAACGGCTCGTCGTCGTACATCACGATCGTCATGCCCGAGCCGATGGTCACCACTGCGTGACCGTCGACGGTGCTGTAGTCGTCCGTGAGAGCGCCGATCGGATCGGTGTCGATCCAGGCGACCTGCGCCTCGGTCGGGACGAGCTCCTGCACCGTGACCCGCGAGCCGACCTGGAAGTGGCCGGCGAGGCGGCACGACCAGGTGGCCGGATCTGCGAAGGCATCGCCGGCCTCGACGGAGATCGCCGAGCCGCCGTTGACCTTGAAGCTGAACTGCTTGCCGATGAACGAACCGGTCTCGCTCAGCTTGCAGATCTTGAGATCGCCGTAGTTGCCCCCGGCGGGCTCGTTGATGAACGTGACGCGCGTCTCGTTGGCAACTGTCGTGCCAACCGGGACGCTCACGACCGCCTTGTGAGCGACCAGGTCCGTGCTGACGAGCCGCGCGCTAGGCGTGGCACGCACGGCGGCGACGTCGGTCGCCGGATCGCTCGGCCCCTCGAGAATGGTTGCGTTGCCGCCCGGGATCTGGATCGGACCGGAGCACCGGCCGCCCTTCACCGTGACGCCAATCGCGGAGCCGCCATTCGGAGTCACCGTGAACGAGAACGTCTTGCCCGACATGCCGTTCAGCGACGACTTGCAGAGCTCGAGCGTTCCCGGTGCGGCGCCCGACGCGAGGGCGGACCCCGCCCACGCAACGGCGACAACTGCCACGACGCTCATCGAGACGACGAGCCGCAGCAGCGCATGCTTCGAAGTGCTGTGCACTCCTGATTCCCCCTTTCCGGCGCGCCTCTCGATGCGTGTCCGGCTCACTGCAACCGCGCGCAGCGTCCGCTGGGCGGCGCCTGCACGGCTTGAGCTGCATCGAGAAACGTCCGAGACCCTCTCCCCCAACCGGACGCTCGGATTGTTTGTGCGGTTCGGCGTCCGCGCGCTCCCCCGCAGTGGGTGATTCGCACGCGGAGGCCGGCCAGGCTGAGTCTCGACCTGAGTCTGAGGGTTGAGGTGAAGGGCCGCCAGCGACTAGCCTCGCGGCCTTCTGACCCGACGAGGAGGTTCCATGGCCCGGGAGACCGGCCGGATCGTGTGGCACGAGCTGCTGACGCCCGACGTCGAGACCGCGCAGCGGTTCTACCGAGACCTGCTCGGATGGGAGCTCGAGCTGTGGAGGCCCGAGGAGGGCGACTACCCGATGATCCGGGCCGACGGCGCAGCGCATGGCGGCTTCCAGCGGACACATCCGGACAGCCGCATCCCACCGCACTGGCTGCCGCACGTCTCGGTCGAAGACGTCGACACGGTGGTCGCGCGCGTGCGCGAAGTCGGCGGGACGGTGCGGGCCGAGCCCTTCGATGTCCGCGACGTCGGGCGCCTCGCGATCGTCCAGGATCGCGAGGGCGCCGAGTTCGCGGTCGTCGCGCAGACCGCGGAGCGCCCGCGGCCGGAGGGCGTCTTCCTCTGGGACGAGCTCCTGGTCGACGACCTCGACGGCGCGCGGCAGTTCTACGGGCGGGTGCTCGGCTGGCGGGACGAGGACGCGGGCGAGGGCTACGCGCTGCTCTACGCAGACGACCACCCGGTGGCGGGCGTCACGAAGCGTCCCGCCGAGGTGAGCCGCCCGACATGGCTCACATACGTGGCCTCCGAGAACGTGGACATGTCCGTCTCGCGCGTGCGGGAGCTCGGCGGCACAGTGCTCACCGGCCCGACGGACTCGGAGGGCGTCGGCCGCTGGGCGACGTTCAGCGGGCCGTCCGGTGCGCCCGCCGGACTGCTGCAGCCGGCCACCTGAGCTGCACACGCCGAGCGGCTACGCGGCGGCCGCCGGCGACGAGGCCCGCGAGGATGGGCGGCGTCGCGGCAATGGGCGACGTGACCAGCAGCAGCAGCCCCCAGGCGGCGCCGGCGACGCCCGTCGCAACGGCTGCACGCACGCGGTCGCGCGTGAGGATCGCCAGCAGCGCGGGCGCGGCGAAATCGAGCCAGCCCATCGTCGCCGAGCCGAGCTCTGCCTGCTGCAGCGACGGCAGCGGCCGACCGACGTCCGGCGGAGCCGCCGCCTGGAGCGCATGCATCGCAGGCTCTACCTGGCGGTCGCCCCAGACGAAGATGCAGTCGAGGATCACGAGGCCGACCAGCCCGGCCGTCAGCCATGAGCCGGGCGCCAGGGCCGCGACCACGGCGGTGGCGGTGAGGCACGCGCCCGCGATGAGCGCCACGCCCGCCGCATCGGCCGCCAGCGTGCCCGGCCGCAGCCAGGCGTCCAGGTAGAGCCCCGCGACGACGAGCGGGACGAGCCACGGCAGGCGCCAGCCGCGGGTCCACCCAGCGCCGGCGGCGAGAACCGGCGTCGCGATCGCCGCGAGCGCCGTGAGGAAGTCGGCGCCGCCGCTCGCCCGCGCGATCGTCACACCGAGCACCAGCGCCGCGGCAGGGACGACCAGCCCCAGGACGCGCGACGACGCGAGCCGCCACGGGCGCACCGGCAAGAGCACCAGGAGCGCCTGCGCCAGCACCAGTCCGCCGTACGAGGGAACAGGACCCACGGGGCGACGCTAGCGAGAGACGCTAAGAGCAACCTATGCGGGCCGGCAGCGCCGAGTCGATCTCTGCCGAGGCGACGCCTAGGCGCAGTGCGTTCACGTCGGTATAGTCGCCTCCTCCGCCATGGCAATGCCCACGCAGACGACCACGCACGACAGCCTGAGCCGCGCGCGTCTGCTTCGCGGGCTCGCCGCCGGAGGCGTCATGCTCGCGACGCCGGCGACGGCCCTGTCGTTCCTCGCCGGAGCCGCGGGCGCTGCGGTTCCGGACGGCGACCTCGCGTGGCTGCGCGTCCTCGTCGGGGTGGAGCTTTTGTCCGAGGACTTCCACCAGCGGGCCGTCGCGAGCGGGAAGCTGGGCCGGCCGGCCGCGCACGTGCTCGAGCGCATCGCCGGCGGTGACGGCGCGCACTACGACCGGGTCGCCGGCGTCCTGACGAACGCGGGCCAGACGCCGGCCACCGCGGACGACATCGACTTCGCCTACCCGAAGACGACCTTCGCCGCGGGCGGGTCGATCCTCAGGCTCGGGCTGCGGATCGAGACCCTGTCGCTCGGCGCGTACCTCGGCGCACTCGGAACCGTCGAGTCGGCGGACCTGCGGCTGCCCCTCGCCCAGATCGCGGCGAGCGAGGGGCAGCACGCAGGCGCCGTCGCGCGGCTCCTCGGCCACCCGATCGCCTCCAACCCGTTCCCTCCGGCCCTGTCGATCGACAACGTGTCCCTGGCACTCGACGCCTTCGAGAGCTGATGGCCAAGCAGACCTACACGGCGAGCGAGGCCGCGTCCGCGCTGGGGATCAGCCTCGACACGTTGCGCCGCTGGGACAAGGCCGGCCGCATCGAGGTGTCGCGCGACCAGAGCAACCGCCGCGTGATCGCCGCCGAGGAGATCAACCGGCTGCGCGGGGACGGGGCCGGGCGGCAGATCAGCGCGCGCAACCGCTTTGCGGGTGTCGTCACCGAGGTGAAGACCGACGGCCTGATGGCCCAGGTCGAGATCGTCGTCCGCGACCCGGTCCGGCTGGTCGCCATCGTCACGCGCGACGCCGTCGAGGAGCTGGGCCTGCGCGCCGGAATGGCGACGACGGCGATCGTGAAGTCGACCAACGTGATCATCCAGCGTTAGAGATGGGACGCCGGCCGATCACGCTGCTCGTCGTCGCCGCCGTCGCCCTGGCCGGCGCGCAGGCATCGGCAGCCCCGCTGGCCCACATCACGGTCTACGCGGCGGCATCGCTGACGGACGTGTTCCCCAGGATCGACAAGGCGCCGCGCTACTCGTTCGCGGGCTCGAACACGCTGTCCGCGCAGATCCAGCAAGGTGCGCCGGCGGACGTCTTCGCCTCGGCGAACATGACGCTGCCCAGCCAGCTCTACGCGAAGGGCCTCTGCTCGAAGCCGGTCGTCTTCACGCGGAACAAGCTCGTGGTGGTCGTGCCCTCGTCGAACCCGGCGAAGGTCCGGAGCGTCTACGACCTGACGCACTCGGGCACCAAGCTCGTCGTCGCCGGCTCGGGCGTGCCGGTCGGGAGCTACACGCTCCAGATCCTGAAGAACATGAACCTGGGCGCGGCCGTGCTGAAGAACGTCGTCTCACAGGAGACCGACGTGCGCGAGGTGCTCGCCAAGGTCGCGCTCGGAGAGGCGGACGCGGGCTTCGTCTACGCCACGGATGCGAAGACGGTGTCCGGCCGCGTGAAGTTGGTCAAGGTCCCCGCCTGGGCGCAGCCGAAGGTGCAGTACGGCATCTGCATCGTGTCCTCGAGCGCAAACCGCGCGGCCGCGCAGGCCTTCGTCAACAAGACGGTCTCGAAGGCGGGCCAGGCCAGGCTGATCGCCGCGGGCTTCCTGCCGCGAGTGAAGAAGAAGTAGCCGGATGCAGCGGTCGGCTTTCGCGCTCGTGCTGGCGGTCGCGACCGCCGTCACGCTCGTCTTCCTCGCGCTTCCGATCGTCGCGATCTTCGTGCGGACGGCGCCGCGCGACCTGGTCGACCAGCTGTCGAACCCCGTCGTCAAGGACGCGCTCTGGGTGACGCTCAAGACGAGCGTGCTCGCGCAGCTGCTGATCATCGTGTTCGGGACGCCGACCGCCTATCTGCTGGCCGGCTCGCGCTTCCGCGGCCGCTCCCTCGCGATCGTGCTCGTCGAGCTGCCGCTCGTGCTGCCGCCCGCGGTCGCGGGGATCGGCCTGCTCGCGGCGCTCGGGCGGACCGGGCTGCTCGGCGGGACGCTCGACTTCCTCGGCCTCTCGATCCCGTTCACGCAGGCGGCGGTCACGCTCGCGGTGGCCTACGTGGCGAGCCCGCTCTACGTGCGCCAGGCGATCGCGGCGTTCGAGGCGACCGACCCGAACCTGACCGCGGCGTCGCGGACACTCGGCGCCGGGCCCGCGCGCACCTTCTTCCGCGTCGTCCTCCCGCTTGCGCGCGGCGGGCTACTCGCCGGGCTAGCACTCTCGTTCGCACGCGGCATCGGCGAGTTCGGCGCGACGATCATGTTCGCGGGCAGCCTCCAGGGACTGACGCAGACGTTCTCGCTCGCGATCTACGCCCAGTTCGACAAGGATTTCGACGTGACGCTCGCGATGGGCGGCGTCCTCGTCCTGGTCAGCGTGCTCCTCCTCGTGACCCTTCGACTCGGCCTCTCGTGGCAGCGCTCAGGCTCGACGACCTCACCGTCGCTCTTCGGTCTTTCGACATCCGGCTGAGCCTTCGGGTCGAGTCGAGCGTCGCGCTCGTCGGGCCGTCGGGAGCCGGGAAGACGACGGTGCTGCGCGCGGTCGCCGGGCTGCTGCGACCGCGCGCCGGCCGGATCGCATCGGGGGACGAGGTGTGGTTCGACGACGGCCGCGGCATCTCGCTCCCGCCCGAGCGCCGGCGCGTCGGACTCGTGTTCCAGGACTACGCGCTCTTCCCCCACCTGAGCGTCCGGGAGAACGTCGAGTACGCGGGCCGCCACCGCGCGGACGACTACCTCGATCGCTTCGGCATCGCGCACCTCGCACGCGAGCGGCCCGGGGGGCTGTCCGGCGGCGAGCGCCAGCGCGTCGCTCTCGCGCGCGCGCTCGCGCGAGACCCGGCCGTGCTGCTGCTCGACGAGCCGCTGTCTGCGCTCGACGCACACACGAAGGCCGGCGTCCGCGCCGAGCTCCACGAGCTGCTGGAAGGCCTGGGCATCCCGGTGCTGCTCGTCACGCACGACTTCGAGGACGCGGCCGCGCTCGCCGAGCGGGTGAGCGTGATCGTGGCCGGCGAGCTCCGCCAGTCGGGCACGCCTGCCGAGCTCGTGGCTCGCCCGGCCGACGCGTTCGTCGCCTCGTTCACGGGAGCGAACCTGCTTCCCGGTCACGCCATGCCAGGTGCGAACGGATCGAGTCGGGTCACGCTCGACGACGGCACCGTCGTCACGACGGCCGAGCACGCGAGCGGCGAGGTCGTGCTCGCCGTCTACCCGTGGGACGTCGTCGTCGGCTCCGAGCCGCCGCACGACTCGGCCATGAACGTCGTGGGCGGGCGGATCCGCGGCATCACCGAGCTCGGCAACAGGGTTCGGGTAACGATCGGCGGCGTGACCGCGGAGATCACCGCCGAGTCACGATCGCGGCTCGGCCTCCAGGCCGGCCAGGTCGCGTTCGCGTCGTTCAAGGCGACGGGCACGCGCGTCGTGGCCGCCACCGACGAGCGCTAAGCCGGGCCGGCGCGCGTCATCCGCGCGCCGGCCCGGGCAGATCTACGCGGGCGCGTCGGCCTGCCGCACGCCTGAGACCGCGAGCACGCCGTCGAGCCACGACGCGATGCCGTCCGCGATCTCCTCCCAGCCCTCTGCGGCCATCATCAGGTGGGGCCGGCCGGGGAACTCGACGTAGTCGGTCTGCGCGTCCGACTTGCCGTACTTCTCGTACGCCTTGTGTGAGACCGAGGCGGGCACGGTCTGGTCCTTCTCCGCCCCCACGATCAGCAGCGGCGCGCGGTCGTCCTTGTCGAAGTGGACGTCGGCCGGCGAGTGGATGTGGAAGTTGGCGAAGCCGGCCTCGTAGAAGATCTGGCCGGTCTCCGGGACGTAGTACCTGTCGTACGCCTCGGCGGCCGCCTCGGGCGTGAACGTGTTGACGAACCCGCGGGTGAACTCCTCGAGCGTCAGCGGCACGACACCGTGCCAGCGGCTCGGGTGCAGGAGCGCGGGCGAGGCCGCCTTCAGCGAGGCGAGCGGCAGCACGAGGATGCCCTTCGGCGGCGCCGGGCTCATCGCGACGGCGGCCCGGCCGAGCCCGCGCGAGAGCAGCAGCTCGGTGATCAGCCCGCCGAACGAGTGGCCGATGAGCACCGGCGGCTCGTCGAGCGCTCGGATCTTCTGCTCGTAGCCGTCGACGATCTCGTCGAGGCCGAGGCCCTTGATGTCCTCGGTCGTCTCGCGCAGCTCCACGACCTCGCCCTGCTTGCGCGGCCACTCGGGCGCGGAGACGTCGAATCCCTTCGCGCGGAAGTACGTGGCGAAGGTATCCCAGCTGCTCGAGCTGAGCCAGGCTCCGTGGATGAACATCAGCGGCGTCACGGGCGCACCTCCCTCGGTAGATGCCCGCACGCTACGTGCCGCGGGACTCGCGGGAAAGGCGCCCTTCACCAGATCGGCATACTCCGCGCCCGATGGCGGTGCTGCGACCCGGAGACGGAGAGGCGCTCTTCGGCGGGCGGATCGTGCTGCTGGCCGATTTCGACGACCTCACGGTGACGCAGTCGCACTTTTCGGACGCGCGCGACGGCGCCGAGCCGCACCTGCACGAGCGCCACGCGGACTCGTTCTACGTACTCGACGGTGAGCTCGCAATCCTCGTCCACGACACCGAGGTGCTGGTCGGGCCGGGTGGCTGCGTCTGCGCGCCGCCCGGAGTCGTGCACGGGTTCCGCAGCACTCGCGAGACGCGCTTCCTCAACTTCCATACGCCCGACGGCGGTTTCGCCGATCACCTGCGGGCGCGCGACCGCGGCGAAGAGGGCGGCTTCGACTCGATCGACGTCGAGCCCGGCAGCGGCGCGCCGCCTACTGACGCGGTCGCGCTCCAGGCCGGCGAGGGCGAGGAGCTGCCGGGTCAGACGCTCTTCCCGACGATCAAGGTCGGGCGGGACGAGATCTCGCTGATCGAGTTTCGGCTCGAGCCCGGGTTCACTGGGCCTCCGCCGCACGTGCACGAAGATCACGTCGACTCGTTCTACGTCCTCGAAGGCGAGGCGAAGTTCCTGTACGAAGAGGACTGGGTCACGCTCGGGCCGGGCTCGTTCGTCGCCGCGCCCCGCGGCGTGCGGCACACCTTCAGCGGCGCGGGCGTCCCCGCGCGGCTGCTGAACGTGCACGCCCCGAGCGCCGGCTTTCACGACTGGCTGCGAAACAGGACCTAAGGGCCGCCGACCGCGCGATCAACCCATCCGGGTGAAGGCCCGATCAGGGCCGCGGCTACGCTCGCGACGACCCCACCAACAGGAAGGAACCTGCATGAGCAGCGACACGCTCGAGATCTTCATCGCCGCCTACGACACCGAGGGCGGCGCGGCGGCAGCACTCAAGGACTTCAAGGCGGCCGAGCGCGAAGGCGCGATCGACCTGATCGACGGCGCCGTGGTCGTCCACACCGCGGACGGCAAGGTCAAGTACGACGAGACTGCCGACCCGAGCACGCGGCGCTGGACGAAGCGCGGCGTGATCGCCGGCGGCGTCGTCGGCCTGATCTTCCCGCCGAGCCTGATCGCCTCGGCGATCGTCGGCGCCGGCGCGGGCGGCATCTGGGGCAAGGTCCGCGACAAGGGCTTCGCCGACGACCAGCTGCACGAGGTCGGCGAGAGCCTCCCCGCCGGCTCCTCGGCGATCATCGCGGTTGCGGAGGACCGCGTGGTCGCGCAGCTCGAGAGCGGCCTGCACGGCTACGAGCGCATCGCGAAGCAGGCCGTCTCCGCCGAGGCGGGCGCGATGATCCTCGCCGAGGCGCCGGCCGAGACGGCGGACGCGCCCGCCTAGAGATCGCTTCCGGGGCCGGGCGCAACCGTCCGGCCCCACCGCCCGGTCCTGGAGTGCAGGCAGTGCTGGTCCGCGCGATGTCCGATCGTGGGTCTGTCCCCAGGTGTATCGGGGGCTGACCCACGCGCCTGAAGCAAGCGGAGGCTGAGCGCCGACGCTTGGGTCAGCCCCCTCCGGGCTTCGCCCTGCGGGGACAGACCGAGGATCGAACGTCGGGCTCACTCGCGCCTAGAGGCGCTTCTCGAACCAGTGGTGCGCGTACGGCTCGCCGTTGAACGCGTCGACCTCCACGTAGCCCGCGCTGCGATAGAGCGCGATCGCCTCCGTGAGGCTCTGGTTCGTCTCGAGCCGAACGGCGCGGGCGCCGTTGTCACGGGCGCAGCGCTCCAGCTCGTCCAGCAGGCGGCGGCCCAGCCCGAGGCCGCGCACGTGCGCCGCGACCCACATCCGTTTCAGCTCGGCCGGCTCAGCGCCGTGGAACTTCAGCGCGCCCGAGCCGGCCGGCTCACCGCGCAACGTGGCCAGGAGAAACGCGCCCGCGCGGCAGCCGAAGCTCACCGAGGCCGGCGGAGATGCTGAGCGCCGGATCGAAGCCCGTGTCGAAGCGCCGGCCGAGCTCGGCGAAGTACTCGCGCAGGCAGAACTGCGCCGCGGGCGCAGCGGGGTCGACGACCTCCACCTGAACGAGCGCGGCCGTGAGCAGGCGTTCCACCTCGGCCATCGCCGCCACGAGCCTGTCGCGGCGCTCATCGCTGAGCGGCGCGAGGAACGAGTGAGCCAGCTGGTCGCTGCGGCGATCGAGGAGCTCCCGCTCGGCGCCGCCGGCGCGGGTGAGCTGCGCGACTCGGACGCGCCGGTCGCCCTCGTGCGCGGCGACAACGACGAGCCCGGCAGCCTCAAGCGAGCGGAGCAGGCGGCTCAGGTAGCCGGAGTCGAGCCCGAGGCGCGAGCGCAGGTCGCGCACGTCGCGCCCTTCGGAACCGATCTCCCACAGCACGCGCGCCTCGCCGAGCGACCGGTCGCGCGCGAGGTAGTGGTCGTTCAGCGCACCGACGCGCTCGGTGACGAGCCGGTTGAAGCTCCGCACCCGCTCGACCGCCGCGGCGTCCATTGTCTGATCTTGGTCAGACATCTCTGTCAGGCGGCGTAAGCGTCGCTCGCGTACCTGATCCCCCTCGTCGCGATCCTGCTCGGCTGGGCCCTACTCGGTGAGACCCCGTCCCGGCTCGCGGCCGAGGGCGGCGCGCTCTGCCTCGCAGGCGTCACGCTGGCGCGGCGCCGGTGAGGCAGAGCGCTTTACGCCCTCACGGGAGGTGGTTCCAGAGCCCCGTGCGGTGCTCGTAATGCGTGTGCGTGAACGGCCGCGCGAGTGCGTAGAGCACGAACCCGATGGTGAAGGCGACGAACGCGAACACCACGATCGTCCCCACGATTCCTGCGGTGTCGGCGAGCATTGCTGGGCCTCCTTGTTCGACGTGTTACAAGGTTGCGCCGAACGAGGCTCGTGGCATCCGCCTCATGCCTGACGGCCGCTACGCGAAAACCCCGATCCGGGATGCTCAGCTCATGCCGCACACCTGCTGCACGTAGGCCTCGACCCGGCTGTCCTGCCTGCGGATCGCGGGATCCCAGTACGTCCACGCCGCGAGCTCCGCGGCGGTGCCTTCGCGCATGATCCGGCGGAGGTCGTAGCCGTACTTCTCCGCCACCGCGAGCTTGCGGTCGCTGACCCACGCGAGGTCGGCCTTGGCGTCTGCCGCGATCTCGTCGGGCGCGGTTGCCTCCTGCGCGTCGAGCGCGGCGAGGAAGCGCCTGGACGTGACGTACCGCCGGAACGCGCTGGGAGCGAAGCCGGTTGCGGCGACCTGCTCGAGGCCCTTCTCCTGGGCGGCGGCAGCCCTACAGTACGGCTTCGCCGCCGCACTCGGCGCGAACTTCACGTCTGCCGGAGGCGGTGACCCGCCGTAGCCGCAGACCCTGTTCTGGTACACGTCGCGGACCTCCTGCGCTCGCGCGTACCTCGCAGGCGGATGGTCGGCGAAGGCCCGCTCGCGAGCCGTGGCCTCGGACTCGATCCGATGAAAGTCGAAGCCGTACTTCTCCAGCAACGGCGTCAGCTCGGTCCGGATGGCGCGTTTGTTCAGGGCCTCTGCTGCGCGGACCGACGGAGGCGCCTGCCGCAGCGACGTCTTCAGGTATGCGAGCTGCTCGGTCCACCACTTCTCGAGCGCCGGCGGGCCGCCGCGGGCGTAGGCGCCGTCGCCGCCGCCGTTCAGCTCATGCACCGCCCAGTCGCGCGCAGTGACGCAGTAGGAGCTGGCGAACGGCTCCGGTGCAGCAGCCGCCGCTTCCCTGCCGCCGCCGCAGGCGGACAGCGCGGCGGAGCCCAGGACGAGGGCGAGGGCTCCGCCGACGGACGTGAGTCGCCTGCCGTTCACGATCGCGTCCCCGGGTAGCCGGCCGCCGCGACGAACGCGTCGGCCATCGCGCGATACCCGGCGTCGGTCGGGTGCGGGTCGCCCTTCGAGCAGTAGAACGTGATCCGGCAGAGCCGAGCCTGCTGGCTCTTGGCGTTCCCGGTCCCGTCGAGCGCCGTGAACATGTTCGCGACGCGGGCGTTCGAGGCCGCGGCAGCCGCCGCGATGGCCCTGTCGACCGAGCGGTAGAGCGCCTGCGTCTGGGCGAGCCGGTCGGCCTCCGGGTTCCAGGCGCCGGTCACGATGATGTCCGCGGTCGGTGCCGCCGCCCGCAGCCGGTGCAGGATCGAGGTGAAGCGCGTTCCGAACGACGCGATCGCAGCAGGTGCGCGCTTGCCCATCTGCGAGAGCGGAGCGAGCTCGGCGCCCCACAGGGTCAGCGTGATCGGATTGACCTGCCCGGCGTGCGCACGCAGGAACGCCTCGGCCGCCTTGAGCTGTGCGCCACGGAACGGGTCGTGCAGTTTGACGCCGTCGGCGAGCGTCGGGCAGCCGCCGTGCATGAAGGTCGCGGAGGACTCGCCCGGGCAGCCGTAGTTGACGACCGCGATCTTCGGCGAGAGCTTCCGCAGGCGCGCCGCGAAGACGTCCACGTAGCCGGTGTGGAAGTCCGAGGGCCGGGCGTCAGGCGTTGCCTTCGTCGGCTGGAAGCCGTACGCCATCGAGTCGCCGAGCGCGAGGTAGTACCTCTGGGGCGGCTGCCGGACGGGTAGCGGGTCTGCTGCCGCGGCCGTGGCCAGTCCGGCCAGTGCGCACAGCGCGGCGGTGAGGGTGCCTGCGAGGAGGAGCAGTCGCCTGGTCTCCATGTCGACTCCTTCGGTCGGAGGTCGTGATCAGGACGCAAGCGTCGCGCGCTCGAGCGCCCGCCACGATCCCCCGCGCGGGCCGATCGTGGGTGCCGCGGAGGGAACAGTTTCTGACCGTTCGGCAAGGGCCGCCGAACGCGTGCTTCAGCCGGCAGGCCACTCCGTGCACGTCGCGCGGAACGGCGTCCCGGCCGGCAGGTAGAGCGTCCACTCCTCGCGGGTGAGGTTGCGGCCCGTGATCGCGCAGGCGCGGTCGCGCCACACGGCCGGGTCGGTGTCCCACAGCATTCCGCGCGACTCGACGCCCGCGACGGCCAGCACCTTGCCGTCCGGGCTGAACGCGTTTCGCAGCCCCAGGAACGGGAGGTCGATGTTCGCGGTCAGCGTCGTGAGCTGTGGGTCCGCGACCAGCTCGTCGCCGTAGCCGAGGCCCGTGGCGGGGTCCCATAGCCTGGTCGCGCCCTGCAGGGTCGTCGTCGCGAGCAACGCGCCGGCCGGGTCGAACGAGGCGCCGGTGATGAGACCGGTGTGCCCGGTGAGCGGCGGAAAGGCGGACCGCTGGTCGTCCACGCGCCACACCCGCACCGGCCCGATCGCGCCGCCGGCGGCGACGAGGCGGCCGCGCGGGTCGAACGCGACGCTCGCAAAGCCATCGTCCGTCACGCTCATCGGGTCGCCGCGATGTGCCCGGGTGGCGACATCCCACAGGTCGAGGCGACCCTTGTAGCTGCCCGTGGCGAGGAGCGTGCCGTCGCGGCTGAAGGCCAGCGAGAGCACGGATCCGGCATGGGGCCTGAGCTGCCCCACGCGCCGGCGGGAGGCGACGTCCCAGAGCTGGGCCTCGCCGTCTCGCCGCTGGACGTACGCCCCGGCCACTCCGTTCGGATCCTGCGCCACCGCGAGGAGTTGGCCGTCCGGGCTGAACGCCAGCTGCCAGACGGCCCCGTGGCCCACGTCGAGCGGCGCGCCGGCCGGTGCGCCGCTGTCAGCATCGAAGAGCTGCACCTTCCCGTCGATCGTCCCGACGGCAACGAGCTTCCCCTGCGGGCGCAGGGCGACGGCGGACACGACCGAGTGGCCGTTCAGCCGGCGGACGGGCCGTCGCGTCTTCGTGTCGTACACGACCGTGTCGCCGCCGAAGCGCCCCGCGACGATGCGCGTGCCGTCGCGGCTGAAGGCGACGTCCGTGATCAGGGCCGCCGGCCCGCCCAGCGGCGTCCCGATCGCCTGCTCGCCGTCCATGCTCCACGCCACGACGGAGCGCAGCTGCCCGCTGACCAGGGTGCGGCCGTCGGGGCTGAACGCCACGTCGCCGGGCGAGCTCGTGTCGGCCCGCAGCGGAGCGCCGTACGGCTCGCCGGACCGCATGTCCCAGACGAAGACCGGCCCCGCGAAGGACGCCACGGCGAGCAGCCGCCCGTCGGGGCTCAGCGACAGCGCGGCCGCCGGCTCGCTGCCGACCGACCACGGCCGGCGCATGGCCTGCCCGGTGGCGGTGTCGACCACGGACACGGCGCCCGAGTCGTCGCTCACGATCAGGATGCGGCCGCCGCCGGCGAAGATCGCCTCCTCCACATCGGCGCTCCCGATCGCGAGTGGCTTGCCGACGCGGCGCCCCGTTGCGACGTCCCAGATGCCGACCGTCCCCGGTGCGCCCGGGACGGCGATGCGCTTCGAGTTCGGGCTGAACGAGATCGACTGGGCGCCGCCGCCCGGCGGATTGGTCGTGATCGGCCCGGCGACCACCCCGCCGCTCGCAGCGTCCCACAGCGTGACGTGGTTCGACTCCTGCCCCCCGGCGGCGATGACCGTGCCGTCGGGGCTGTAGCGGACAGCGGAGAGCGCCGGCTCATCGGACTTCGCGGCCGCCGGGTCCGTCAGTTCGCGGCGCTTCGTCCGCGACGCGACGTCCCAGAGCTCCACACGGCCCTCGCCGCCGGCGACCGCCAGCGTCCGGCCGTCGGGGCTGAAGTCGGTGCCCTCCCCGCGGCCCTGGGCCGAGCGGAGCGGCGGGCCGCTCCTGCGCCACGTCGCCGTGTCCCAGAGCGTCGTCCCGTTCTGCGTGACGGCAGCGAGCAGCTTGCCGTCCGGGCTGAACGCGGTGGCGTTCACCGGCGCGTCGAAGCCCTGGAGCCACGCGCGGATCCGCGAGCCGTGCTCGAGCGCGCCGAGCAACGCGCCTCGGGTGTCGACCGAGTCGTCGAGCCGGCCTGCTTCGAGCGCGAGCAGGAGACCGAGATCCGGGTGCTGGGCGGCAACCTCCCGCGACTGGGCGGCGAGCTTTCCGGCCTGCGCCAGGGTCGCGGTGTGCCTGGCGCTCCCGCGCTGGTCGAGTGCGAACGCTCCTGCGACGACCGCGACGACGAGGGCGGCCGCGACGCCGGCGAGCAGCGCACGGAGCCGGCGGGCCCGGCGCTGCGCGGCCCGGAGCTCGAGCGCCTGGGCGTCACGGCTCGCCTCGAGGAAGTCCCGCTCGACAGCCGTTAGCTGCGCCTCGCTGCCCAGCTCGGCCGCGGCCGCCAGTCGCGGGCCGCGGTAGAGGTCGGTGCCCTCGCGCCCTGCCTCGTCCCAGGAGCGCGCCGCGCTCGTCAGCTGCCGCCGCGCCCGGAGCTCGTCCCGGCTCTCGGCGAGCCATCCGCGCAGCCGCGGCCACTCGCGGATCAGCGCCTCGTGCGCGATCTCGGCCGAATCGTCGCCCACGACCAGCAGCCGGGCGGCCGCGAGCCTTTCGAGCACGTCCTCGCCGCCTGCGGGGACCAGCTCTGCGAGCGGCACTCGCCGCCGTGTGTCCTCCGTCGCGTCGCCGAGCTCCGTGAGCTGGAGGAAGGTCTGCCGCACCACCGCCCGGTCGTGCTCGTCGCAGCCGAGAAAGACCTCTTCCGCGGTCTGTGCGATCGCGCCCCGCACGCCGCCCGCGGCGAGGTAGCCGGCTCGGGTCAACACCCGCCCGTCGCGCCGGGCCCACGTCTCGTACAGCGCGTGCGAGAGGAGCGGGAGCGCACCTGGCTCGCCTTCGACGTCGGCCAGCATCGTGTCGACGAGACCGGGGTCGAGCCGCAGTCCCGCCGCGCGCGCCGGCGCCTCGATCGCGCGCCGGATCTCCTCGCTTCGCATGGGCCCGAGCAGGTGCTGGTGCTCGGCCAGCGCCGACGCAAGTCGCGGATGGGCCGCGCAGTGGCCGTAGAAGTCCGCCCGCAGCGCAACCACGACGGCCGCCGCGCCGCGCAGGTCCAGCAGCGCGTCGAGGAACCGGGCCCGCGCCTCCTCGTCGTCGCAGAGCGTGAAGAGCTCCTCCAGCTGGTCGACGACCAGGAGCGGCGGCGGCCCGGCGGCGAGCGAGCGCTGGAGTGCGGCCTCCGGATCCACACCGGGCGTCAGGACGGCGACGGCGCCCTCGTACGCCGGAACGATCCCCGCCCGGACCAGCGACGACTTCCCGCTGCCCGACGCGCCCACCACGGCCATGAAGCCGCCGTCCTCGAGCCGCGCCCGAATCGACGCCGCCACCTCCTCGCGGCCGAAGAAGAGGTCGCCGTCCTCCGCCTGGAACGACATCAGCCCGCGGTAGGGGCAGCCGCCCGCACGCGGCGGGACGGCCAGGCCCGGCGCGACGACGACCCACGCGGACTGCGTCTCGGCGAGGGCGATCTCCGGCGGCAGACGGCCGTCGAGCGCCTCGGCGGTCGCGTCGTCGACGAGCACCTGCCCGCGGCCGGCCGCCTGCAGGAGCGCCGCGACGGCGGCCGGCGCGTCGCCACGGTAGGAGCCAGCCTCGGGCTTCGCCTCGCCGGTGACGGCGGCCACCGTCGCGCCGGCCGGCCGCGAGCGCACGCGCGGCCGCGAGCCCGTCCTCGGCCGACGCGAAGGCCAGCAGCTGCGGCCCGTCGTCCGCGGGCGACAGCGCGTGGCCACGGTGCGCACGCGCGACCTCGTCGGCGAGCTCCTCGGGAGCGTCGGCCTGCACCAGCGTGACTGTTCCGGCCGGCAGGGCCGCTCCCCACCAGCGCCGCAGCCGGGCGACGAACGCCGCCGCCGACGGGTCGCGGCGCGCGGGGTCGGTCGCCAGGCTCTTCCGGACGATGCGCTCGAGCGCCGGAATGCGCTCCGGGTCGACGGCACCCCAGCTCGGCCCGCCCGCGGAGAGCGGCTCGCCGGTGAGGAGCACGAGCGCGGTCGCGGCGAGCGAGTAGACGTCCGAGGCCGCAGTCGGCCTTGCCCCCGCGGCCAGCTCCGGCGCCACGTACCCGGCGGTGCCGGCTCGGCGCGGCTCGTCGGCCGGGGTGGACGAGAGCCCGAAGTCGACGAGCACGACCCGGCCCGACGACGTGAGAATCATGTTGGCCGGCTTGACGTCGCCGTGCACGACGCGAGGGTCGTGGCCGTGCAGGTGCTCGAGAGCCTCCGCGGCCTGCTCGAGGTAGCCGACCGTGAGGGCCGGGTCGAGGCCCGGTCGGCCCTGCTCGGCGAGCAGCGCCTCGAGGTCGGCCCCCTCGATCCAGTCCATCGCGATCACGTAGCGGTCGTCCACGAAGAAGTCCTCGCGGACGAGCGGCAGCCCCGGGTGGGGCGCGAGCGACAGCAGCACCCGCGCCTCCGAGAGCAGCGCCGCGCGCGATCCCTCGTCGACGACGCGCCGGATCTTCAGCGCGACGGGACGCCCATGCACGTGGTCGAGCGCCCTGACGACCTCGCCCTCCCCGCCGCGTCCCACCACGCCGGTCGGCTCGTACCGCTCGCGGAGGAGCTTGGCCTTCATCGCGCTTCAGCCGCCGGTGCGCAGATCCGCGAGCTTGACCGCGCCGCGAGTGACCGCCGCGTTCGCGAGGTGGACGCGCCTGCGCTCCTCGTGCGCTCCCACGTCGAACTTGCCGTAGAGCCGCGAGAGATGCTGCTTGACGGCCGCCTCGGAGACGACGAGCTCCGCGGCGATCGCCCTGATCGACGCCGGCTCGGTGAACGCGTCGCCCGTCAGCAGCGGCCGGCAGAGGGCCACGAGCACGTCGCGCTCGCGCGCCGTGAGGGACGGCGGCCTGGCGATCGCGGCCGTCTCCTGCCCCCGCGCCGGGCCGTGGAACATCAGGCGCAGCCGGCCCAGGAGGATCTCGTCCCCCGAGTGGAGCGCGTGCTCGCCGATGACGCGCCCGCCGTTCACGAAGGTGCCGTTGCGCGAGCCCAGGTCGCGGACGCACCAGGTCGCGCCGAACTGCTCGAAGACGGCGTGCACGCGCGAGACCCCGTCGGCGTCGACGACGACGTCGTTCGACTCGAGCGTTCCGACCGTCAGCCGCTCCGAGTCCAGCGCTCGAAGCTCACGCCCGCTGCGGCCCCACACCTCGACGTAGCTGCTCACCGCGAGGTCCACGCTAGGAGGCTGCCTCGGGCCAGTCAAACCGGGGCGGCCGGCAGGCTGCTCCAGCTGACGCAGCCTGGGCCGCCGCGCGTACGCTCTCGTGGTGATCCGGGCGACGCTCTACACCGATCCCGGCTGCCCGTGGGGCTACTCGGCGTACCCGGCGCTGCGCGTGCTCGAGTGGCGCTTCGGCGACCAGCTCGACTGGCGGCTCGTGATGATCGGGCTCCGCGAGGAGGCCAACCAGCACGGCTTCGACGCGGCGCGCCGGGCCGCGAGCCACGCGTACTGGCGCGACCTGTACGGCATGCCGTTCGGGCTCGTCCCGAAGGCGCGGGCCGCGGCGACGGGCCGCGGGTGCCGTGCGGTCGTGGCGGCCGGCCTGCTCGAGGCGGGGCTCGAGTGGACGGCGGTGCGCGCCCTCTTCTTCGCGCAGTTCACGAGCGACCTGCTCCTCGACGACGACGAGCTGATCCGCGAGGCGCTGACGGCTGCCGGGCTCGACGGCGATGCGATCGTGGCGCAGCTCGACGACGCGTCGGTGGCCGAGGCGTACAAGCGCGGCAAGGCCGAGGCGCGGTCCGCAGCCGGCACGGCTGCAGAGGCGCAGGACAAGACGTCCACGTCTGACGGCCCGGTCCGCTTCACTGCCCCGTCGGTCGTGTTCGAGCGCGACGGCGAGCGCCTCGTCGCGGGCGGCTGGCAGCCGCTCCTCGCGTACGACGTGCTGCTGGCGAACATGGATCCCACGCTGCGCCGCGAGCCGCCGCCGGAAACCCCGGCGCCGCTGCTCGAGCGCTTCCCGGACGGCCTGACGACGGCGGAGGTGGCGAAGCTGCTCGCCGACGGCCCGGACTGCGTCCCCGACTCGGCGGAAGCCGAGCGCGCCCTCGTGGCGCTGGAGGCAACCGGCGCTGCGACCCGCGTTCGGCTCGGCCAGGACGCGCTCTGGAAGGCGGCCGGCGCGGACGAGTCACGCCCGCGCGCCTGGACGGCCGCGGCCCTCGCGTAGTTCGGCCGGCGGATGAGCGCGCCGCCGACCGACGTGGCGCGGCTGCTGGTCTCGTGCCCGGACCGGCACGGGATCGTCGCGGCGGTGGCGAGCTTCTTCGCCGAGTCGGGCGCGAACATCACCTCGTCCGACCAGTACTCGACCGACCCCGAGGCCGGCGCCTTCTTCCTGCGAATGGAGTTCCACCTCGAGGGGCTCGACGCGAGGCGCAAGGAGCTCACAGCCGGTTTCTCGCAGGTCGCGGAGCAGTTCGAGATGGACTGGCGGATCACGTTCCCGGGCACCCGCAAGCGAGTCGCGCTGCTCGCCTCACGCCACGAGCATTGCCTGCTCGACCTGCTCTGGCGCTGGCGGCGCGGCGAGCTCGAGTGCGACGTCGTCGGCGTGGTGTCGAACCACCCCGACCTCCAGCACGACGTCGCGAGCTTCGCAGTCCCCTACCACCACGTTCCGGTTCCAGAAGACGGGAAGCCGGAAGCCGAGGCGCGGATGCTGAGGCAACTCGCGGGCGACGTCGATCTCGTCGTCCTGGCGCGATACATGCAGATCCTCTCGCGCGAGTTCCTCGACGGGATCGGCTGCCCCGTCATCAACATCCACCACTCGTTCCTGCCGGGCTTCGTCGGGCCGAATCCCTACGCACGCGCCCGCGAACGCGGCGTGAAGCTGATCGGCGCCACCGCCCATTACGTGACCGAGAACCTCGACGAGGGGCCGATCATCGAGCAGGGCGTCGAGCGGGTCTCTTACCGCCAGAGCACGGAGGAGCTCGAGCGAATCGGCCGGGACGTCGAGCGAGTCGTCCTCGCGCGGGCCGTTCAGTGGCACCTCGCCGACCGCGTGTTCGTGCACGAGAACCGGACGATCCTGCTCGGCTGAACAGGCCGCAGCGTTCAGCGCCTCGGGCCCGCGGCTGCGCGGCAGGACGCGTGCCCTAGTGTGCACCCGGAGGTGTAGCCGCCGTGCACGAACGAGTGAGTCGGCAGGTCAGGCTGAAGTCGAGGCCGTCCGGGATTCCGCAGGCGGAGCATTTCGAGATCGTCGAGGTGCCTGTGCCGGAGCCTTCGGATGGTCATGTCCTGGTGCGGAACATCTACCTGTCGGTCGAGCCCGCGATGCGCGGCTGGGTAAGCGCGGTCGCCAACTATTCCGAGCCCGTGGCGGTTGGTGCGGTCATGCGCTCGCTCGCCGTCGGGCGGGTCGAAGAGTCGCGCAATCCCGATTTTCACTCCGGCGACTATGTGACCGGCATGTTCGGTTGGCAGGACTACGCCGTCGTGGATGCCGGGGCGATCGAGCGGAAGGTCGGCGGCTCAGGCTTGCCCGTCTCGACGTCGCTTGGCGTCCTCGGCCTCAACGGTCTGACGGCCTATCTCGCCTTGCTGGACATCGGTCAGCCCCAGGCGGGCGAGACCGTGGTCGTGTCGACGGCAGCGGGAGCGGTCGGGTCGTGCGTCGGTCAGATCGCCAGGATCAAGGGGTGCCGTACGGTCGGCATTGCCGGCGGGCCCGACAAGGTGCGTATCTGTCTCGAGGACTTCCGCTACGACGCCGCCGTCGACTACAAGGCTGACGATTTCGAGTCGGCGCTCGATGCTGCCTGCCCCGGTGGCGTCGACATCTACTTCGACAACACGGCCGGCCCGATCAGCGATTCCGTCATGCGCCGTCTCAAGGTCGGAGCACGGGTGGTCATCTGCGGCACGGCGTCGATCGCGAGCTGGGACCCGCCACCCGAGGGACCGCGGGTCGAGCGCCACGTTCTCGTCAACCGCGCGCGAGTGCAGGGCTTTCTCGTCTTCGACCATGTCCAGCGCTACCCCGAGGCACTGCGGGAGCTCGAGAGCTGGGTGCGCAACGGGCAGATCCGCTACCGGGAGGACATCCTCGACGGAATCGAGCAGGCACCAGGTTCGATCGCCGGGCTCTATCGCGGCGAGAATCTCGGCAAGCGCCTGATCCGGATCGCTCCGGATGTCGCTGCCTAGAAATCCCTCCCCCTACGTAGACAGGAAGCCGTCGCACGCGCGCATGCGAAGGCCTTCGCGTGCCGGCCGGACACGCGCTTGAGTCATTCCCGAAGGCCGGCCCGGCCGAGGGCAGTTGGGTCATGCATCGAGCCGGAGCACGACCTCGTCCGTTTCCTCGTTGCGCGCGTAAGCGAACCCGCGCCCCTCGCCCACGAGCAGGAAACCGCACTTCGTCAACACACGAATCGACGCGACGTTGTCGCTTGCAGCTTGAGCGTAAAGCGGGCGTGTTGCCTCCAGCTGCAGGAACTCTTGGAGGGCACGCGTGGCAATGCCGCGGCCCCAATCTTCACGGCCGATCCAATACGTGATCTCGCGGCGACCCTCCAGGTCGAAGCTCGCGATGTGACCCACAACTCGACCGTCGATCTCGACGACCCTGTTCGTCGTAGAGGGGTCGCTCCTCAGCCGCGCCCACCGCCGCTCGAAGCTCGTTCGATCATCGGCCTCCGGCGAAGTGAACGCGGCCATCCGTCTGGCGGCGGGATCGCTCGAGTGCTCGAACAGGACGCCGAGATCACGATCTTCGATCTCGCGAAGGACAAGCTGTCCCGGACGCTCCAGCATGGCCGCTAACGCTAACTGCCCCGGGTCTCACTCCTCGGGCGTGAGCAGTTTCCAGTGCCCTTCGGAGATGACTTCAACGGCACCGTCGACCACTTTGAGGGCGGTCTCGTCGTCGATCGCGTACGCCGGGCCTGACAGGCCGGCCGCCCATTTTTCTGCGGTGGCCATCGTGTTCCACGGCAGGTCAGGGTTGTCGAGGTGCGGGAAGATCGAGAAGTCGACGATCCCCAGGGTGCGGTCGTCCGTCGCTGACGGCCACATCACGAAGTCGTCACCGATCCGGGGGGTCATCACCATGCTTCCGGCGCTCACCCCGACCCAGACCGTCTCGGGCAGCGTCGCCAGGAGGTCTGCCAGGCCGCTCTCCCGCATCCAGTGGCACAGGTACGTCGCATCGCCGCCCTCGACCAGCAGGACATCCGTCTCTCGGACCAGCGGGACCCAGCGTTCCGCGTCGAGGCTCGGCAGGGCGGTGAGCTCCAGCACTCCCATCGACTTCCAGCCCACTCCGACCGTGGGAGTGCCAGTCTCCTGCCCGCTGATGCACAGCCACGCCTGGCGAGGGCCGGCCCAGGGATGCCCATACAACCCCGTGGGAATGCAGAGGGCGTCGCACTCGGCGGTCGGCTTGCCCAGCAGCTCGACCAGTGCGTCGTGGATGCTCGGGTTCTTGATGCCGGCCGACGTGAGAAGAAGCTTCAAGTTGCCTCCTGAAGTCGTTGGTGTTGGCGAGACGGTTCCCGCACGCGGTAGAGACCGGCAACGCACCGAAAATTCATCGGCGCTTTGCGATCGGCGAGAATGACGGCTTGGCGCTCCAGCGGATGGACAACGTGGGCATCGTGGTGGAGTCGCTTGATGCCGCGATCTCGTTTTTCGCCGAGCTGGGCCTCGAGCTCGAGGGGCGTGCGACGATCGAAGGAGACTGGTCAGGGCGCGTGACTGGACTGCGCGACCAGCGCGTCGAGACCGCCATGATGCGTATGCCGGACGGCCACGGCAGGATCGAGCTCTCGCGCTTTCTCACGCCGCCGACGGTCGCCGATCACCGGAACGCGCCGGTGAACGCCCTCGGCTACCTCCGCGTCATGTTCGCGGTGGACGACCTCGACGACACGCTGGCCCGGCTCCGCGAGCACGGCGCGCAGCTCGTCGACGAGGTGGTCCAGTACAAAGACGTGTACCGGCTCTGCTACCTCCGAGGCCCCGAGGGCATACTCATCGGGCTGGCCGAGCAGATCGGCTGACGCCGAGCGCACGCTCGGCGGTGTTGGCCGCGTTGACACCCGAGCGCGTTGCCGACCTCGCAAGCGAAAGGCGCGCATTTGCACGCCTTTCGAGAGTGGAGCTAGTCGGACTCGAACCGACGACCTCCTGGGTGCGATCCAGGCGCTCTCCCAACTGAGCTATAGCCCCGCGAGGGCCGCATTGTAGCCCTGTCCGACGGTGCCGCCTGCGGGGATTGCGGCGTCGCCCGAGTAGCGTCCCGGCCGGTGCCGGGCGAACGGACGCTGACCTTGCGCGAGCTCAACCGCGCGCTGCTCGCGCGTCAACTGCTCCTCCAGCGCGCGACGCTCTCGCCGACGCGCGCCCTCGAGCGGATCGGAGCGCTCCAGGCGCAGTGGCCGCCCTCGCCGTACCTCGCGCTCTGGTCGCGGCTCGAGGGGTTCCGGCGAGACCAGCTCATGCGCGCGGTCGAACGCCGGCAGGTGGTGAAAGCGACACTCATGCGTTCGACGCTGCACGTTGTCTCGGCGCGCGACTACCTCGCGTTCGGCGGGCTCGTCCGCGCCACGCGGCTCCGCGGCGTCCGGCGCAGCGCCGAGCGCGAGAGGATCGCCGGCGAGGTCGCGCGGCTGTTGCCCGCACTCCGGAAAGCCGTCGAGACCCAGCCTCGCTCGCGCCCCGAGATCCTGGCACTGCTCGGGATGCCCAGGCTGGGCATCGAGGATCGGCGGCCGTGGCACGTGTGGCACGCTCTGGCCGCCGAGGCCGAGCTCGTGCACACACCGGAGGCGAGCGTGTGGCGCAAGCACACGGCCGGCGGAAGGTTCGCCACCGCGCAGTCGTGGCTCGGCGGACCCGGCGGTGCCGGACCCGAGGCCGCCGACCGGCTGCTCGACCGCTACCTCGCCGCGTTCGGCCCGGCGACGGTCGCCGACGCCGCGCAGTGGACCGGGCTCCCGAGGGGAGCTCTCGCGCCGGCGTTCGAGCGCCGGACGCTCCGGCGCTTTCGGGACACCGAGGGTCGTGAGCTGTTCGATCTTCCGCGCGCCCTGCTCCCGCCGGTGGAATCGGATGCGCCCGTCCGGCTCCTGCCGCACTGGGACAGCGCGCTCCTCGCGCACGACGACCGCTCGCGCATCCTTCCCGCGGATCTCCGGCCGGCCGTCATCCGCCGCAACGGCGACATCCTCCCCACGGTCCTGGTCGACGGCTTCGTGGCCGGGACGTGGGGCCTGGACGGCGAACGCGTCGAGGTCGAGCCGTTTGCTCCGCTGCCCGCGCGGGCGCGCGCCGAGCTCGAACGCGAAACGCGAGCGCTGGAAGCGTGGCTGGCCGCGTGAGCGAACGCGTCCTCTCGCAACGCGAGCTCAACCGCGCCGTGCTCGCGCGCCAGCTGCTGCTCCGGCGGGGTCGCATGCCGCTCGCCCGGGTGCTCGAGGCGATCGGCGGCATCCAGAACCAGTACGCGCCCTCGGGCTATACCGGCCTCTGGACGCGTCTCGAAGGCTTCGCGCTCGGCGACCTCACGCGGGCGCTCGAGCAGCGGCGCGTCGTGCAGGGCACGCTCATGCGCTCGACCATCCACCTCGTCTCGCCGCGCGACTACTGGCTGTTCTCCGCGGGCGTCGGGCCGTCGCGGCAGGAGCACTGGCTGCGCACGCACGGGAAGGAGTTCCAGGGCACCGACCTGGCCGCGCTGGCCGCCACGCTGCGCCGCGAGCTGGCCGGCGGCGTGCGCACGCGCAAGGAGCTCGACGAACTGCTCCGCGCGCACGGGTCGACCGTCTGGGGCGGCGCGTGGGTCGAGCTGATCCGCGTCCCGCCGTCGGGGACCTGGGAGCGGCGGCGGGCGGACCTCTTCCAGCTCGCGGAGGAGTGGCTCGAGCCCGAGCGCCCCACGGAGTTCGAGGGCATCGAGCACCTGCTCCGCCGCTATCTCCGCGCGTTCGGGCCGGGCCGGGTCGACGACGCCGCGAACTGGGCGGGCGTCGTCGCCCCGAAGATGCGAGCGGCGGCCGAGCGGATGGAGCTGCGCCGCTTCGCCGACGACGCCGGCAAGCCGCTGGTCGACCTCCCCCGCGCCCCGCTCCCCGGTGACGTCCCCGCGCCGGCGCGCTTCCTCCCGCACTGGGACGCGACGCTGCTCGTCCACGCGCGGCGGACGCTGATCCTCCCCGAGGAGTACCGCGCGGCGATCTTCAACAGCAAGGCGCCGCACTCGTTCGCGACCTTCCTGGTCGACGGTGCGGTCGCCGGCACGTGGCGCGTTGAACGGGCCAAGACAAAGGCGACGCTCCGCATCGAGCCGCTCGCGCCGCTACCGCCGGCCGCCCGCCGGGAGCTCGAGGACGAGGGAGCTGCGCTGGTTCGCTTCCACGAGCCGAACGCGACCTCGCACGCGACGCGGTTCGCGCGCCGCCCCTTGTAACAGACTGTTACTTGCGACGGATGAGCGTCACGCCGTCGCGCACCGTCAGCTGAACGCACACGACCCGTTCGTCGGAGCGCACGCGGTCGTTGAACGCGCGGATCGCGAGCGTCCCCTCCGAGTCGTCGCCCTCGTCGAGCACCTTGCCGCTCCAGAGCGTGTTGTCGGCGACGATGAGCCCGCGCTCGGTCAACCGCGGGACGACCGCCTCGTAGTAGTTGACGTAGTTCGGCTTGTCGGCGTCGATGAAGACCAGGTCCCATTCGCCGCCGAGCTGCTCGACCGTCTCGACGCCCGGCCCGAGGTGCACGGTGATGCGATCGGAGAGGCCGGCCTGCTCGATGTAGCGGCGCGCCACTTCCGCATGCTTCGGCTCGATCTCGCACGTGTGGATCTCGCCTCCGGGCGCGAGGCCTGCGGCCATGGAGATCGACGAGTAGCCGGAGTACGTCCCGAACTCCAGCACGCGGCGGGCAACCGACGCGTACACGAGCAACTCCAGGAAGCGGCCTTCGATCGTGCCCGTGAGCATCTGCGGCGCGTCGAGCGTCTCGCGTGTCTCGACCGCCAGCGCGGCGAGCACATCGGTGGGCGGCGTGGTGTGCTCGGCCGCGTACTGCTCGATCTCGTCGGGGACGATGAACGCCATCTCTCAACCTCCTACAGGCTCGAGGGATCGGGCGACAGCAGCGAGCGTCGCCGCGGGGAATGGGCCGCTGACCGTGTACAGCACGCGGCCGGAACGCCAGTACAGGTGCGGGACGATCTCGGCGCCCGAGGCGAACGTCGCCTTCGCGCCGCCGACGTCTACGGCGGACGCCTGCTCCGAGCCGCACTCGAAGCCGAACGGGTCGTCGATCCAGCCCGTCTTGCCGGCGACGCGCTGCGTCACGTCGATGTGCTCCCAGCCGCGCCGGTAGACCGCCGCGAAGAGCTGCGCGTAGCGCGGGTTCGACGCCTCCGGCCCGGTGCGGGCCGAGCGCGGCGCCCAGCCCGAGACAGCCAGCTTGAAGCCGTCGGGGAGCGAGCTCGGCAGCTTCGCCTGGTACGAGACCTTTGCGTCCGCGCGGGCGGGCGTCGTGCGGATGAAGCCCTGGTTCAGCCGCGTCGGGTGCTTGCCGAGCGCCGGCGGCGCAAAGAGCGCGGCCGGGATCGGCGTGTTGACCGCGCGGTACTCGAGCGAGATCGACTCGGTCTGCGCCCTCCTCGACGTGATCTGCAGCGGGAGCAGCGTGCCGCGGGCCAGCCAGACCGTCCCCGTCCCCCGCGGCAGGCCGCCGCACTCGTTGAGCGGCAGCGCGATCGACCCGCGCCAGGCGGGGCGGCCGTTGATCTGCGTCGACGCCAGCTTCAGCGTCCTCGCGCGGGCGCGCCCGAGAACGACGTCGACCGGATCCTGGAGCTGCGCCCAGGTCTCCGAGAAGGTGTCGGGACGGGCCGCGTACGTGTTGCGCACGACGCGCCCGCCACCTTGATTCCCGGGCTGGTAGCGACCGTAGAACTCGACGCCGCCCCGCCGCACGAACGGCACTCCGTCAGTGCCCGGGCCGAGGCGGTACGAGGCCCACTCTGGCGACTTCCAGACGAGGGTCGACGTCCCGCGCCGCTCGGTCACCGACGCTGCGTACGACTTGACGACAACCGACGGCGTCGGCGCCGGCGACGCGATCGCGACCGCCGCCGCGAGCAGCGGGCCGATCACGAACGCTGAACGCGCGAGCCGCCGACGATCCGCTCGGTGCCGTCGGCGAGCCGGACCAATGCCTTGCCGTTCCCGTCGTAGTCGGGCGACCAGACGAGGAGCGTCGCCGGCTCGCCCGCGACCTGGCACGGCTCGTCGAGCGGCGGCTTCGCGCCGCGCCACACGACCACGAACGGGTTGAGCTCCCACTCGCGGCCGATCGTGGTCTGGTCGGTGTGCCCCGGCAGCACCCAGGTTTCGGGCGGCAGGTTCATGACGCCGTCCATCACCGAGCGGCGGACGGTCTCGGCGTCGCCGCCTCCGACCGCGTCCTTGAACAGCAGGTCGCCCGAGAAGAGCAGCTCCTCGTTCACGATGAAGACCACGTGGTCGTCGGCATGGCCGGGCGTGAAGCGCGACACGACGCGCAGCCCCGCCGCCTCCGTGTCGCCGGTCACGACGTCGATGCCGAACCGCTCGCACAGGGCGTCCTCGTGCTCGACGTGGTCGCCGTGGGCGTGGGTGCGCAGGACGGCGCGCGGCGTGAGGCGCCAGCGCTCGACCGCCTCGAGCAGCGGCTCGACCGGCGCGCCGGAGTCGACGAAGAACGCGTCGCCGCCCTCCTCCGCGGCCACCACGTACGCGTTCGAGAGGTACCGCTCGTGCATGCTCCGTTCGACCAGCAAGGCACGAGTACGCTACCCGTCGACCAATCGAAGGAGGCTGCGTTGGCGGGGTTGATGTCCAGAGCCGGGCTCGTGATCAAGGCGAAGTTCTCGAAGTTCCTCGACCGTGCGGAAGACCCGGGCGAGACGCTCGACTACTCGTACGAGAAGCAGCTCGAGCTGCTCCAGAACGTCAAGCGCGGCATTGCCGACGTCGTGACCGCGAAGAAGCGGCTGCAGATGCAGACGACCCAGCTGGAGCAGAGCCTCGTCAAGCTCGACGAGCAGGCGCGCACCGCGCTCGCCGCCGGACGCGAGGATCTCGCACGCCAGGCGCTCGAGCGCAAGAGCGCGGCACAGCAGCAGCTCCAGGGGCTCGACGGGCAGGTCGCCGGGCTCGAGGAGCAGCAGGAGAAGCTCGTCGCCTCCGAGAAGCAGCTCTCCGCCAAGATCGAGGCCTTCCGGTCGCAGAAGGAGGTCATCAAGGCGCAGTACTCCGCCGCCGAGGCGCAGGTGCGAATCGGCGAGGCGGCGACCGGGATCGGCGAGCAGATGGCCGACACGGGCCTCGCCATCCAGCGCGCGAAGGACAAGACCGAGCAGATGCAAGCGCGCGCGGGCGCGGTCGACGAGCTGATGGCCGCGGGCACGCTCGAGGACTTCACCGCCGGCGACCAGACGCAGCTCGACCGCGAGCTGGCGCAGCTGGCGTCGCAGTCGCAGGTCGACACTGAGCTCGCGAAGATGAAGGCCGAGCTAGGCACCGGGTCGGGCGAGGGCGAGAAAAAGGAGCTCGAGCAGTGATCGCGCGCATCCTCGGCACCGGCCAGTTCGAGATCTCCGACGACGTGCACCGACAGCTGGACGCCCTCGACGAGCAGGCCGTCGCGGCGATCGACGTGAGCGACGAAGAGACGCTGGACGCGATCCTGGCGCAGATGGGCGAGCTCGTCGAGGCGCAGGGCACGCGCCTGCCGGACGACTACCTCGGCCCGTCGGACATCGTCATCCCGCCGCCCGACCTCACGCTCGAGGAGACGCGGGCCCTCTTCTCGGAGCAGGGGCTGATCCCGGACATCCCGATCGCCTAGCGGGGATCGCGCCCGTCCGGGCTCACGTAGCCGAGCCACTCGTAGAACGCGCGCGCCTTGCCGTCGAACGAGTAGAGCGTCATGCGAACGGTCGGGAACTGCCGCGCGGTGCGATCGAGCTGCGCCATGAGCAAGGCGCTGCCGCAGGAGCTCGACGCGTTGGGGATCGCGCCCGAGAAGGTACGGAAGTCGACGTAGGCGACCCCCCGGGCGACGCGAGCGCTGCGAAGCGTGCCGGCCGTCTTCGCCCCGAACCAGCCGCCGTAGCCCAGCTTGCGCTCCGCGGCCGTCGGGCCCTTGACGAGCGACCGCATCGCACCGGCGAGCACGCCGGGTGCGCGAACGGTCCGGTCGCGGGCGTAGACCCGGGTGCAGCTCGGCCCAGGACCGCCGCGCGGGAAGAACACGTGCACGCGAACGAGGTCGGGAACGGGAGCAGCCGGACGCGAATGGGCGGTCGCCGCGGCGAGAGCGAGCAGTGCGACGAACGCGGCCAGCGAAATGACGAGTCCTTTCATGGCATACCTCCGTGGGTGCCCTCATCGTCGGCTCGAGCCGCGGTACAGGCATCAGGGTCGACCCGATCCGCCGCGCGGAAAACGTGCAGCCACACGACGTGTCCCTGCGGTCAGCGGCTAGCTGGTCTTCACGCAGAGCGCGCCGATATCGGCGACGCCCGTCACGGGCTGCTCGACCACGCAGCCGATTCGAGCGGAGTAGAACTCGGCGAGCGCCGGCGTCGAGAAGACCGCGAAGGGCGCCACGTCCCGCTCGAGGCGTTTCGCCAGCCGGGCGAAGACAGCCGCGCGCGCCGGCGGCGGCACGGTCGCGGCGCGCTGGAGCTCGCGTAGAGACGCTGCCGGGATCGCGATGGGATGCGGCGCCCACGGCAGCCGGTATGAGGTCGGGCTGAGGAACTCGGTCAGCACGCTGCCCGGGTCAGGCCAGTCGTAGCCCCAGCTCGTCAGCAGCATGTCGTACGCGGGCCGCGGCTTGTTGGCCTCCGAGTAGGGATCGTCGAGCTGCCGGACGTCGACGACCATGCCCAGCGCAGCCAGGTTCGCCCGGACCGTCTGCGCGATCGCCGTGCAGTCGGCGCGCGTGCACGCGTAGAGCACGACCTTCCCGCGGAAGCCGTGCACCAGTTTGTGCGCCCGCGCCAGGTTCGGGGAGAGCGGGTACACCCCGGTCTGCGCCCGCCCGAACGCCGGCGGCAGGTAGCCGTCCGCCGCGGTCTCTCCGCGCACGCGCGCGAGCGCGGAGCGGTCGATCGCGTAGTTGACGGCCTGCCGCAGCCGCACGTCGGCGAACGGCCCTCGCACGGTGTTGAAGATCAGCATCGACTGACCGACCTGCGGTGTCTGTACGAGCCTGGGCGCACCCTGACCCGTGGCCGGGTAGTGCGCCGCGAGCGGCCCGCCGGCCTTGAAGGTGCTGTCGCCCAGGAGATCCGCGCTGTAGTCGGCCGCGCCCGACTCGATCCGGTGAACCGTGCGGTTGGTGCCGTTTCCGATGTCGTACACGATGCGCGCGAGCCGATGGGGGCGCGGGCCGCGGTAGTTCGGGTTCCGCTCGAGGGTGACGAGGGCGCCCTGCCACGACTCCTTGATCGCGTACGGCCCCGCGGACGGGATGGGCGTCTGCACGCCGCCGTCGACGGCGGGCGTCCCGATCGGGACTGCGGCGAAGTTGGGCATCGAGAAGCGCGCGAGGAAGTCGCCCGCGGGTGCGACGAGTCGGATGTGCAGCGTGTTGCCGCGCACCCTGATCCCCGAGACGTGCGCCGCCTTGCCCGCGTTGAACTCCTGCGCCCCGACGACGTCGCCTAGCAGCGCGATGCCGGGCGTCCCCGAGCCGAGTCCCGGCGAGAGCGCGCGCTCGATCGAGTACCGGAACGTCTCGGCGGTGACGGGCGCGTTCGAGGGAGGCGAGAAGCGGTAGCCCTGGCGGACGCGGAAGGTGTACGTGCGGCCGCCGTCCGACACGGCCGGCATGGCCGCGGCGACCTCGGGCTCGAGGTGCGAACCTCGCGGCGCGGGCGCGTCCGGGTAGTTCAGGAGCTGCGCACCGGTGGCGTAGAACAGCTGCGCCCGGTACGGGTTCGGCCACGCGTGCGCGGGGTCGGTGTCGTCGATCCAGTCCTCCGCAAGGTTGAAGTTCGCCACCTGGTCGGCGGGCAGGGGCGACAGCGCCGGCGGGCTCTGGCCGGTGCTGACGTACAGGACGCCGTCGCCGGCACTGAGCGCCCACGGCCGGTCGACGATCGGATAGTCGGTGACGCCGTCCGTCTTCGGGTCGATGCGCGACAGCTTGCCGTCGGAGGCGACCCAGATCCCGCCGTCGAACCACGCGACCGGGCCGGGATCGTGTCCGACCGTGAACGTCCGGTCGACGTTCCCGCTCTCGTCGATCTTCCAGACGGTGTCGTCGGGGATGACCGTCGCCCAGACGAAGCCGCCGCCGAACGCGAGCGCGTTGATCCAGTTCGGCAGCTTGACGGTGTGGACGACCTGGTCGATGCTCGGGTCGATCACGCTGATGGTCGCCGTGTTGTCGCTGACGACCCAGACCTTGCCGCTGCCGTAGAAGACCTGGTCGGCCTGCGGGACGTCGATCGCCTTCACGCTGTGCGGCTCTGTCGGGTGGACCCGGAACACCTTGTTCGCCTCGGCGACCCAGACCGAGCCGTCGGCGTAGAGGGCCCCCGTGGGGGCGGTGAAGTCGATCTGGCCGGGATCGGCCGGAAGCGGGATCCGCTTGGTGGTTCCGTACACCGGGTCGATCTTCAGCAGCGTCGGCTTCTTGCCGTCGACCGCCCAGATCGCGTGGCCGCCGAACGCCGTCCCGTTGAAGCCGTTCTCGACCGTGATGAACGGATGGACGAGCCGGTGGTTCTTCATGTCGACCTGCGCGAAGACCTTGTCGTCGGGGTTCGCAAGCCACAGCTTCCCGTCGAGCATTCCGAGGTCGCCGGCGGCGCCGATGGGGAACTGGCTCTTGATCTTCCCCTCCGGCGAGATGACGCCGATCGAGCGCTCCTTGACCGCCGCGCGCGCCGGGCTCGACCCGCCGAGCGTGAGAACGGCGAGTGCCGCCGCAACCGCGACCGCCACACCTACAGCCGCCAGGCGGACGGCCGGGCGCCGCGACGTCCGCCGGACGCTGCGCGCCAGCCGGCGGCGATCCCAGCGGCTCGTCCGCCGGTCGGCCGGGAGGACCTCCACGGCGGTGACCGGCTTGGCGATGCCCTTGACGCGCTCGACGCGCCGCTCGCCGTAGCGGATGCCGTCCACGGCGCGGGCGAGCTGCAGGACGGTCTCGGTCGCGAGCGTCTCGCCCGCAGACGCGAGCGAGCACAGGCGGGCGGCGAGGTTGAGCGCGCCGCCGCGGTAGCCCTCGCCGACGGGAACCGCTTCCCCCGCATCGAGCCCGATCCCGATACCCCGCGGAAGCCCCGCCGCGACCACCTGTGCCTGCAGCTCGACCGCGGAGCGCAGCGCCTGTCGCGCCGAGTCGAACACGACGAGCGCCTCGTCGCCGCGCAGCTCGATCAACCGCCCGTCACGCTCCTCAACGACCCGCCGGACGATGTCGGCGAAGCCGGAGGCGAGCTGCGCGGCCGCCTCGTCGCCGTGCTCGGCCGTGTAGCTCGTGTAGCCGCGGACGTCGGTGATCAGGAAGGTGCGGATGCCGGCGACCGTCCGGCGGGCGGTGTGCGCAACCGCCGGCGGCTCGACCTGGAGCGCCTCGACTGTCTCCGCAATCAGCTCCGCACACGTCGACGGACGCTCGTCGGGCGACTTCGCGAGCGCCTTCTGCACGACGGCGTCGATCTCCTCCGACAGTTCAGGGCGGATCGGCGTGACGAGCGGCGGCGGCTCCTTCAGGTGGGCGAACACGACCTGGAGATCGCCCTCGCGCTCGAAAGGCGGCCGGCCGGTGAGGCACTCGAAGAGGACGCAGCCGAGTGCGTAGACGTCCGCGCGCGCGTCGACCGGGCCGCCCTCGACCTGCTCGGGCGCCACGTACGCGATCGTGCCCACGAAGCCGCGGTCGCTGGTCAGGCTCGCCGCCGTCGACGCATGTCGGGCAAGGCCGAAGTCGCAGAGGTAGGCGTGCTCGATCTGACCGGCGCCGATCAGGACGTTCGCCGGCTTGACGTCGCGGTGGACGAGCCCCAGGCCGTGCGCGCTGTCGAGCGCGTCGGCGACCTGCGCCAGCAGCCGGAGCGCCCGTTCGTCACCGACCCGCTCGGTGGCGTCGATCAGCTCGCGGAGGTCGTAGCCCTCGACGTACTTCATCGCGAGGTAGAGGACGTCGCCCTCTTCGCCGGCCGCGTAGATCGGGACGATGTGCGGGTGCTCGAGGCTCGCCGCGAGCTGCGACTCGAGCAGGAACCGCCGCCGGAAGCGCTCGTCCTCGGCGAACTCGCGCGCGAGCACCTTCAGGGCGACCTTGCGCCGGAGGTGCACGTCCTCCGCGAGGTACACGGCGCCCATCGCGCCGCGGCCGAGCAGCCGCTCCACGTGGAAGCCTGCGAGCGTCGACCCGAGCTGGATCTCGACGCTCACGACGAGCCGGCAGCCGCGATCGGCACGGACACGAGCGAAACGATCATGTACCGGACAGGACGAGGCCGCAAGCGGCGCTCTTCCAGCCCGGGTTTGGCTACATGGGCGCCTGGCAGGACAAGACCGGTAGTGCCTTTGTGTGGGACAGCCCCCCTGTCGGGAGGGTCGGTAAGCGCGGACTGGCTCTAAAGGGGACAGTCCCAGACTGCGAACCAGCGGGTGATGTCGGGCTCGATCGGCAGCTCCTTCTCGAGCTGCGACTTCAGCTCGAGCTCGCGCGCGTTGTCGCGCTCCTTCTCCTCGCCGCTCGGGACGAACGGCCAGAACGCCGCCCGCTTGTAGCCGTAGATCAGGTAGACGGGGCTCTTGCCGCCCTTGAACTTGAAGACGGCCGCGAGCAGCCGGTCGCCGAAACCGCGCGCCTGCAGTTCCGAGCCGATCAGGTGCACCGTCGTGACGAGGTCCTCGATCTCGTTGTCGCGCACGACGATCCAGTTGAAGCCGAGCTCGTCCTCCTTGCGCTCGACCTTCGAGCCCGAGTCCTGCGCCACGGCGTCGAGCAGCTCCTGGAGCTCGTTCTCGGCGCGGACGAACTCCCCGGCGGACAGCGCCTTGAAGCAGACGCCGGCCACGCCGTCGGAGTGCAGGCCCAGCTCGACCTCGAGCGTGACCTGCGCCGTCGACAGCGCGAACAGCTTCTCGGTCGTCGCCTGCTTCAGCTTGCGGCGGCCGAAGAGGACGTCGGCCAGACCCACGTCAGGCGACCTCGGCGGAATAGTCGATGTGCCGCCCCGGCACGCTGGACGCCCCCATGCGGCGTCCTCGGTTGCGCCCGTATGCCCGCATACGAACGCGCCCTGCGTCCTTGCCTGGGAACGTCCAGCGCACCGGTGCGACGATGACCATCCCGCCGAAGTCGCCTAGAAGTCGACCGGCTTGCCCATCTCGCGGGCGATGTTGGCCAGGTTGCGGAGGCGCTTCTCGAGCGGCGGGTGCGTCGAGAACAGCTCCGCGAACGACTCCTTCGCGCTGAAGTGCGGATTCGTCGGGACGATGAAGAACGCGTTCATCGACTCGACCTCGCGCAGGTCGCGCTTCGGGATGGACGTCATCGTGCCGGCGATCTTCTGCAGCGCGCTCATGAGGTGCTCGGGCGCGCCGGTGATGAGCGCAGCGCCGCGGTCGGCTGCGTACTCGCGGTAGCGCGAGATCGTCCTGATCAGGACGTAGCTGAGCGCGTACGTGATGATCGAGACGACGAGCACGACCAGCCAGATCGGCACGCCGTTGTTGTCGCGGCTCCGGCCTCCGCCGAAGAGCCCGCCGTACATCGCGAATCGCGAGATCAGCCCGGCGAGGGTGGCGAAGAAGCTGGCGAGCGTCATGATCAGCACGTCGCGGTTGCCGATGTGCGAGAGCTCGTGCGCCAGGACGCCCTCGACCTCCTGCGGCTCGAGCGTCTGCCAGAGCCCGGTCGTGACGGCGACGGCGGCGTTCTTCGGGTTGCGGCCGGTCGCGAATGCGTTCGGGACGTGCGTGTCGATGATCGCCACCTTCGGCTTCGGCAGGTCGGCCATCGCGCAGAGGCGCTCGATCATGTCGTGGAGCGCCGGCGCCTCGTCGCGCTCGACCACCTTCGCGCCGGACGCGAGCAGCGCGAGCTTGGCGGAGGAGAAGTACTGGAACACCGCGAGCGCGCCGACGATGACGAGACCGACGATGAAGCCGCCGCCGATGACCGAGATCAGCACGGCGGCGAAGACGACGTAGAGGAGGCCGAGCAGGCCGCCGGTCGCGAGCAGTCTCAGCGACAGTCCGGCGTCCCTTCCGTAGGCCTTGCGTTTCATGGTTCCTTGACTCCTTTTGCGGTTGACTCGATTCTAGCTCCGCGCCTGCAGCGCACCGTGGGCCGCGCCCGGGCGGTTGGATAGACTCGCGCGCCGATGCGCCGGTTCTTCCTCGCGATCGCGGTCATCCCTCTCGCGCTCGGGCTCGCCGGCTGCGGCGCCACCACCGGGCCGAAGTCGCCGACGATCACGCGGCCGTACCCGAACACGGTCGAGGGGACGACGCCCTCGACGACGACCACGACCCGCCCGAGTGGCGGCGGCCAGGGCGACGCGGCAGCGGGCAAGGCCGTCTTCACTAGCCAGCCCTGCGGCTCCTGCCACACGCTGAAGGACGCCGGTACGACCGGCCAGGTCGGCCCGAATCTCGACGATGCGAAGCCGCCCTACGCGCTCGTCGTCACTCGAGTGACGAACGGAATGGGCGTCATGCCGGCGTTCAAGGGCCAGCTGACCGCCAAGCAGATCCAGGACGTGGCCGCGTACGTCTCGTCCGTCGCGGGCAAGTAGCCCGCCGTCCCAGCGCGCACCCCCCGCCCGGGAGGGGCCCACCCACAAACCCCGGTGGGAACGTAGCCGGACCTTCGTGACGTGTCTGTGCCGGTTGTGTGCCAAAAGCTGCGCGGCTGCGGGCCGCTTTACGATGGCGCCGTGATCGACGTCCGCGCCGCCCGCAGCGATCCCGAGCGCTACCGCGCCGCGCTCGCTCGCCGCGGCGCCGGCGAGGACTTCGACCGGCTGCTCGAGGCCGACGCCCGCTGGCGCGAGCCGCAGGGCCGGATCGACGACCTGCGCGGCGCGGCCAAGCTGAAGGGCAAGCCCACGCCCGAGCAGATCGAGGAGCAGAAGACGCGCAAGGAGGAGCTGACGCGCCTTGAGGCCGAGCAGGCGCAGGCGGACGAGGAGCGGCAGCGGCTGCTCGCCGTCATCCCGAACCTCGCCGACACCGACGCGCCCGACGGCGATACCGACGAGGACGCCGTCGTCCTGCGTAAGGTCGGCTCGCCGCCGCAGTTCGGCTTCACGCCGCGCGACCACCTCGAGCTGGGTGCGCCCTACGACTGGATCGACATGGAGCGCGGCGCCCGGCTATCCGGAGCGCGTTTCGCATACCGCCGCGGTGACGCTGCGCTGCTCGAGCTCGCGCTCTACCGCTTCGCGATCGACCGGCTGACGACGCGCGGCTTCGAGCTCGTCCTGCCGCCGGTGCTCGTCCGCGAGCAGGCGATGTACGGCACCGGCTTCCTGCCCACCGAGGAGTCGAACCTCTACCGCCTCGACGAGCGCGACGGCCACTACCTGACGGGCACGTCGGAAGTAGCGCTCGCGGCGCTGCACATGGGCGAGATCCTCGAGGAGCTGCCGCTCCGCTACGCCGGCTATTCGACGAACTTCCGCCGCGAGGCGGGCGCCGCCGGCAAGGACACGCGCGGCATGTTCCGCGTCCACCAGTTCGACAAGGTCGAGATGTACGTCCTGATCGCACCCGAGGAGTCGCGCGCCGAGCACGAGCGCCTGCTCGCGATCGAGGAGGAGCTCGTCGGCGAGCTCGGCTTCCCGTACCGCGTCGTCGACATCCCGGTCGGCGACCTCGGCGCGCCGGCCGCGCGCAAGTTCGACATCGAGGCCTGGTTCCCGTCGCAGGAGCGCTACCGCGAGATCACGTCCTGCTCGAACACGACGGACTATCAGGCGAACCGCCTCGAGATCCGCTACCGGCCGGGCGGCAAGGGCACCTCGAGCGTCCACACGCTGAACGGGACGGCGGCGACGGCGCGCGCGATGCTCGCGATCATGGAGAACTTCCAGGACGAGGCGGGCGGGATCGCCGTGCCGCCGGTGCTGGTCGAGTTCGGCGCGCCTGCGCGACTCGGCCCGGCGGGCGCCTGAGACGCCAAAGGGCGCTCGCGCGCCCTCCGGCTGGGATGAGTGTTCTGCGGACGGGTAGTCCGCAGACTCCATGGATGCAGGCCGCGGGGGCCCGGCCATCACCTCGAACGAGTGATCCCGCCGAGCGTCCTATGCTCGGCGCGTGCGGTCGATCCTCTGGGGCGTCGTGCTCGCCGTCGGCGGAGCGTGCGCCCTGCTTGCGTTCGCCGCCGCGGCCGTCTTCTTCGTCATCGCGGCGCGCCAGGAGGGCTACGGCGAGGGGACGCCCGGGCAGCTCGGCGGCATGTGCCTCATGGGCGGGATCGCAGTGCTGCTGGCGACGTACTTCCTGGCGCGCGCCCTGCGCCGCCGCTAGGACTGCTTGTCCGCGCTCTCGGCCTTGTCAGCCGGAAAGTACGGCTCCGGCTCGTGGACGAGCTCGTGGTCGAACGCATCCTGTTCGTCTCCGTCCGGAGGGGAGCTGCCGGGTGCGGGCATCCGCTCCTCGTTGTGCCGCGGGACGATCCCGAATACGTAGATGCCACTCATGGACTACACGGTAACTCTCCGCTCGAGCGGCAACGCAAACGCGGTACGAGCGGCGGGGCTGGGATTCGAACCCAGGGGCCACCTCTCGGCAGCCAGCAGTTTTCAAGACTGCCCCATTCGGCCGCTCTGGCACCCCGCCGGCCGGGGCATTGTGGCAGCGCCTACGCCGCGAGCGTGGCGACCTCGCGGTGCGTCGCGAGCCGCTTCAACGCGGCCGCCTCGATCTGGCGGACGCGCTCGCGCGTGAGTCCTAGCCGGCGGCCTATCTCCTCGAGCGAGGCGGGATCGCCGTCGCCGTTCAGGCCGTAGCGCCACTTCACGACGTTGCGCTCGCGCTCCGGGAGGTCGTCGACAGCCTGCAGCAGCGCAGAGCGCTCGAGGCTCACCGTCACCTCCTCCTCGGGGCCGGCCGCGTCGTGCGGGAGCAGGTCGCCGAAGGAGGCGTCGCCTTCCGCGCCGATCGGCCGGTCGAGGCTCGTCACCGCCCGGGCCGCGTCGCGCACTTCGCGGTACTTCTTGACGGAGAGCTTCGCCGCGGCGGCGACCTCGTCGTCGGTCGGAGGCCGGCCGAGCTTCACCGCCAGCTCGCGCTCCGCCCGTCCGATGCGCTGCTCGCGCTCGGCGATGTGCACCGGGATGCGGATCGTGCGCGACTTGTTCTGCACGCCGCGCTGCACCGCCTGCCGGATCCACCACGTCGCGTACGTCGAGAACTTGTAGCCCAGCCGCCAGTCGAACTTCTCGACCCCGCGGATGAGGCCGATGATCCCCTCCTGGATCAGGTCGAGCAGCGCGAGGTCGTGCCCCTGGTACTTCTTCGCGATCGAGACGACCAGGCGCAGGTTCGAGTTGATCATGCGCTCCTTCGCCGCCATGTCGCCGCGCTCGACGCGCTTGGCCAGCTCGACCTCCTCGGCGGCGGTCAATAGCTGGTATCGGGCCGCCTCGTTGAGAAACAGCTGCAGGGCGTCCGTCGTGGCGGCGGCCAGCTCGTCGGGCGCGTAGGTGGCCGCGACCGACTCGCGCCCGCAGTCGTCTCGCACCTCGATGCCGCGCTCCTGAAGCATCTGCATGAGCGCGTCGACGGCGTCCTCCTCCATGTCGAAGCTCGCCACGAGCTCGTTGAAGGCGCTCAGGCCGATGCACCCTTCCTCCTCGGCATGCTCGAGCAACGTCGTGATGTCGAGCTCGCTCACGTTCGTCCCATTCCCAGGAGCGCCGGGTTTTACGCGAACCGCACGTGGAAGTTGGACGAACGTTGCCCAACGCGGCTCCGCGAAGTACGGTCCGCGCCCGACAATCCACCGGCTGGAGGGCTGCATGAACGACCGCTCGATGCTGCAGACGCTGACGTTTCTGCTCGCAATCGTCTTCCTCGCCGTCGGGATCCTGGGGTTCATCCCCGGGATCACCACGCACTACGGCGACCTGAGCTTCGCCGGGGACGATTCCGCGTCGAAGCTGCTCGGGATCTTCCAGGTGAGCGTCCTGCACAACCTGATCCACCTTCTGTTCGGCCTCGTGGGCCTGTGGGCTGCCCGCGGGTTCGACAGCTCGCGCATCTACATGCTCGGCGGCGGGATCATCTATCTGGCGCTCTTCGTGCTCGGCCTGTTCGACGGGCTCAACTGGGTGCCGGCGAACAACGCGGACGACTGGCTGCACCTCGCGCTCGGCGTGGTGATGGTCGGAACCGGCTACCTGTACGGCAAAGAGCGGATGGGTCGCACGGCGGCCGCCTGAGTCGTCAGAATGGGGCGGAGCCGTTCCCGCTCCGCCCCATGCTTCCCGTGCCCCAGACCGACCACGACGCCCTCGAACACGTTGAAGCCGCTCTCGGCGACGAGGGACAGGCGCGCGTCGCGGTGGCGTTCCTGGCAGGCGTGGACGTGAAGATCCCGGATGACGAGCTGCGCGGCGCGCGGCGGCGGGCGGTGCTCCTGCTGGCGGCCGGCGGCGACCCGCACCGCGATCTCGTGCTGGACGGGCGCGCAGTCGTCGCACTCGCCGAGGACCTCGATTCGGCACCGCGGCGCGAGGAGCTGGTCTCCGGCCTGCAGGCGGTCGCCGAGGCGGCGCCCGACCTCGAGATGCTGCAGGCGACGGCCGACGAGCTGCTCGCCGACGCCGACCTCGCCTGGCGCTCGTTCGCCTGCTCGCTCCTCGTGGAGGAGCTGGCCGGCGAGCCCGGCTGAGACCGCGTTCCTGAAAATAGGTCGGGTCCTGAAAACGCTGAAATAGGACCTAAGGGTCTTGTGCCTTTCTGTCGAACTCCTTAGCGTGCGACGCGTGCTCAGGGGTCTGTACCGCTTTGCGCTGCCGGTGGCGCTGCTCGTCGCGGCGTCGTTCCCGGCGGGCGCGAACGCCGGCGAGCTCGTCGGGCGAAACGCGAACAACATCAAGCTGCAGGTCTCGCCCGACGGCAAGAAGGCGCTCGTCACCTACACCCAGCGCGGCGCCGTCCACCGCACGCTCGCATGGGGCGCGATCAACGCGATCGAGTCGCCGCCGACGAAGCCGGCCAAGCAGCAGGTCGCGCTCAAGCTCGACTACTCGGGCGGCTACAAGAGCTTCAAGATCAAGGCCGGTCAGTTTCGCGGCGGCTGCACGAAGTACAACGGGCCGACGCTCCACTGGCTCGTCGCCGCGTGCAGGGCCTCCGACGGCTCCTACTGGGCGCTCCAGAACTGGCAGCGCGCGCTGCCGAACTACGGCGTCGCGCCGAACGCCTTCCAGGCGCAGTACGAGCTGTGGCTGTCGCACTGGAAGGGCGCGCTGCCGGTCTTCGAGGTCGACACCGGCTGGTCGAAGAATCCCGGCAGGTCCCCGGACCCGGCCAAGGTGCATTCGATCTGGGGCCGGTTCACGTACCTCGGCAAGCCGATCTTTGGCTACGGCGTCAACGGGTCGGGAGCACCGACCGACAGCTACGGGCGCGTCCTGTACGTCGACACGTTCGACTCCAAGCTCGGCACCGGCTGGCGGCGCGAGAACAGCTTCGTCACGCACAAGCCGTACGGGACGTTCTGCTACGGCTTCTACCACCACGGTGCCCACCCGAACGGCATGTCGACCCGTTACCGGATCACGGCCATGGGGCCGGGCGTGCTGCCCGACCTGTACTGGGAAGGCAACCCGCCGTCGGTGTACGACAAGACGTTCGATGCCGATCAGCTGACGAAGCTGCAGTCCTTCGGCGACCCCGACTGCGGCTAACGAGGGCACAATCAGCGGATGATCCGCGCCGTCACGGGCGCCGTCGTCCTCGCCGTCGTCCTGGCCGCACCCGCCTCGGGTGAGCGTGCCGCGCCCTTCGCGGCGCCCGTCCGCTCCCTGAACGGCGCCGGCAACAACGTCGCGCATCGCGACTGGGGCAAGGCGAAGACGCCGTACGTGCGCGACGCCGCGCCCGCCTACGCCGACGGCGTCGGCGCGATCGCGGTCGGCCCGTCGCCGCGCTCCGTCAGCAACCGGATCTTCGACGACCTCGGCCAGAACCTGTTCTCCGAGAACGGCGTCACCCAGTGGGGCTGGGCCTGGGGCCAGTTCCTCGACCACGACTTCGGGCTGGAGCAGCAGGCTCCGCGGCAGATCGCGCCGCTCGCGTTCGACCCGAATGACCCGCTCGAGCGCTTTGGAAACGATCTGCTCCAGATCGACTTCTGGCGCACGCCGCCCGCCGCCGGCACGGGCGTGACGACGCCGCGCCAGCACCGCAACGAGCTGTCGAGCTACATCGACGCGTCGAACGTGTACGGCGTCACCGCATCGCGGCTGGAATGGCTGCGGCGCGGCGCGCGGCTGCTGCTCACGCCGAGCGGCTATCTCCCGCGTGCCGACGCACGCGGCGACGCGGCGACTGCGCCGGCGATGGAGCTCGACGGCCCGCTCGCGGCGACGCCCGCGAAGGCCGTGGTGGCCGGGGACATGCGCGCGAACGAGAACATCGCGCTGACGGCGATCCAGACGCTGCTGGCACGCGAGCACAACCGGATCGTCGCCCGCCTCCCGGCCTCGCTCCCCGTGGAGACGCGCTTCCAGATCGCGCGGCGCGTGCTCGGCGCCGAGGAGCAGTACGTCACGTACCACGAGTTCCTGCCCGGGCTCGGCGTCCGCCTGGCGCCCTACCGCGGCTACCGGCCGGGCGTGAACGCGAGCCTGTCGAACGAGTTCGCCGTCGTCGGCTACCGCGCGCACAGCATGGTCAACGGCACCGTCGACACGACCGAGCCCGACGGGACATGGCCGGGGGCGACACTCGCGGCGTTCGCGAAGAGCGGGATCGCGGTGCGAGCGCACGACGGCCTCGTGACGCTCTCGATCCCGCTGGGCGTCGCGGTCGGCAATCCCGACCTGCTCGAGACGGTCGGCCTGGGGCCGGTCCTCGAGGGCCTCGGCTCGGAGCGCGAGTACCGCAACGACGAGCAGATCGACGACGCGCTGCGCAGCATCCTGTTCCTCGTGCCGGTCACGGGCACGCCCGTTCCGGCCGGCTGCACCGGACAGGACATCAGGCCGGCCTGCTTCAATCGCATCGACGATCTCGGGGCGATCGACATCGCGCGGGCGCGCGACCACGGCGTCCCGCCGTACAACGCGCTGCGGCGCGCGTACGGGCTCCCGGCGAAAGCGTCGTTCGAGCAGATCACGGGCGAGCCGGCCGCACCGGCCGTGAGCCTCGACGACCAGACGATGCTCGACTTCGTCGCGCTGCGTGATGCGCACGGTAACCCGCTCCCGCTCGGCGACCAGCTTGACGCGGTGACCGGTGTCCGCCGGACGACGCTCGCCTCGCGTCTGCGAGCGGTGTACGGCGACGTGAACCGGCTCGACTCGCTCGTCGGGATGCTGGCGGAGCCGCATGTGGCCGGCACCGAGTTCGGCGAGCTTCAGCTCGCGATGTGGAAGCGCCAGTTCGAGCGGCTGCGCGACGGCGACCGCTTCTTCTACGAGAACGACCCGGCGCTACGCGAGATCCAGCAGCGCTACGGGGTGACCTACCGGCACACGCTGGCCGATCTGATCCGGCTCGACGGTGGCGCGCGGGCGCGGCAGAACGTCTTCAGGCTCGCGCAGTAACAGCCGACAACAGTGGCGTGGAAGCTCTCAGCCCCGAGCTTGCACTCGTCGACGACGAGCTTGCCTCCGCGGCGCGCGCCGCGCTTGCACCCGCGCCCGACGTGTTCGCCGCGCTCGAGCGCCTGCGCGCGAACCGCGACGTGGTGCGGAGGCTGCGCGACTCGTTCAACGAGCAGGAGGCGGCCGTGGCCGAGCAGGCCTCGGGTCGGAGTCGCTCGGGCGCTCGGCGGCGGCTGGCCGGCGTCGCGTTCGCGAGCACCGTGGCGGTCGGCGCCATCGTGACGGGCGCACTCGCGCTCGGTCGCGACGACGTGCCGGAGCCGCGGGCGCTGGCGTCGAATACTTCTGCTCCTGCTCCTGCTCCTGCTACCGCGTCCGCACCCGCACCTGCGTCTCGCCCTGCCGCGAAGCCGCACCGGTCGGTCGGAGCGGCCGTTGCGCGGCGGCCGGCACCGGACGCGAAAGCGGTGCAGAAGCCGCACCGAGCCGCGGCAGTGGCCAAGCCGAAGTCGAAGCCGCCGCGAACGGCGGTCTCCAGGCCGAAGCCGGCGCCCAAGGCCGCGAGGCCGGCTCGGAAGGCGCCGCGCGCTACGGCGACGCCGGTCGTCCGGCACCAGGCCGCGCCCGTGCTGACGTGGCCGCTCGCGCGGCGGGCGACGTACTACCGCGTGCGCGTGTACCGCGTGAGCGGGCAGTTCCTGTTCGAGGTGTGGTCGGACAAGACGCGGCTGTCCGTCCCCGCCACCTGGAATAACGGCAGCACCGAGAATCGCCTGTCGCCTGGCCGCTACGGGTGGGCCGTCTATCCCGCCTTCGGCGACCTGGGCGAGCCGAGCAGCGATCCGTCCGCCGCCGAGCCGATCGCCGGCGGCCACTTCTCGGTCTAGAGCGCGTCCGGGCCGACCGTATGATCGGCCCGTGGCCCGGGGAGACGAGCTGCGCGCGGCCATGCGCCGCTTCCCGGCCGGAGTGGCCGTCGTCACCGTGGCGGTCGACGGGCAGCGCTTCGGGATCACGGTCGGGTCGCTCGTGTCGCTGTCGCTCGAGCCGCCGCTGGTGGGCGTGTCGATCGGGCTGCAGTCGTCGATCTACGAGCATCTGAGGCGCGCAGGTCGCTTCGCCGTCAGCGTGCTCTCGGAGGAGCAGACGGCGATCGCGCAGCACTTCGCGCGCAGCGGCCTGCCGCCGCTCGTCGCGTGGGAGGGCATCGCGCTGCACGAGTCGGAGCTGCCCGAGCCCCTGATCGACGGCGCGCTCACCTGGCTCGGCTGCACGACCGTCGGCCTGCACGAGGCGGGCGACCACACGATCTTCGTCGGCGCGGTCGAGTCGATCGAGCTCGGCGGCGGCGGGCGCGGGCTCTCCTACGTGCGCGGCGGGTACGAGCCGGCGTGATCGACGCCGTCGTCTTCGACCTCGACGGGCTGCTGCTCGACAGCGAGCACCTGTGGGACGAGGTGCGCGAGGAACTGGCGCAGGAGCGCGGCGGGCGCTGGCACGAGGGCGCGCAGCGGGACATGATGGGCATGAGCTCGCCGGAATGGTCGGCCTACATGCACGACGAGATCGGGCTCGAGGAGTCGCCCGAGGAGATCAACCGCCTCGTCGTCGAGCGGATGCTCGCGCGGTACGCGGAGGAGCTGCCGCTGCTCCCGGGCGCGGTCGAGGCGGTGCAGCGGCTCGCGGCCCGGTGGCCGCTTGGACTGGCGTCGTCGTCGAACCGGCCGCTGATCGACCGCGCGCTCGAAGCCGCGGGTCTCGCGCCGTTCTTCAAGGCGACGGTCTCGTCGGAGGAGGTCGCGCGGGGCAAGCCCGCGCCTGACGTGTACCTGGAGGCCGCGCGCCGCGTCGGCGTGGAGCCGGCGCGGGCGGTCGCCGTCGAGGACTCGCACAACGGCATCCGGGCCGCGAGGGCAGCGGCGATGGGCGTGGTCGCAATCCCGAACCACCGCTTCCCACCCGGCGAGGATGCGCTCGCCGCCGCGGACGTCGTACTCGAGTCGCTGGCGGAGCTCACGCCGGAAGCCGTCGAGCGCGCCGACCCCGCACGATCCTGACCCAGCGACGGACATGTCCGCGAGCCCCTTAAACCGGTGCCAGGCACAGTCCGGAAAGGCGCGCGGCTCTGCAACACGTCCCGCACGCCGTGCGCGCAATGCGGCCCCGGCAGTCGGCTTGAGGCGTGCGCCTCGCCGGCTCCGACGGTGCCAGGCGAGGGACCCAAACGCGCGCGGGAGTGTGACGGCTCCTCGGCAGCCGCAGGGCCGTGGTCAGCTCTCGACGCGGCCGAGCAGGACGCAGCCGTTGTGGCCGCCGAGGCCCATCGCGTTCGAGAGCGCCACGTCGACGCGCGCTTCGCGCGCCTCGTTCGGGACGTAGTCGAGGTCGCACTCGGGGTCCGGCGTCTCGTAGTTCATCGTCGGGCGGGATGACGCCGCGGTGGATCGCCAGCGCGCACATCATCGCCTCGATCGCGCCCGCCGCCCCGAAGCAGTGGCCCGTCACCGACTTCGTCGACGAGACCGCCAGCTTGTACGCGTGGTCGCCGAACACGTCCTTGATCGCGCGCGTCTCGGCGAGGTCGCCGAGCGGCGTCGACGTGCCGTGCGCGTTGATGTAGTCGACCCGCTCCGGCTCGACGCCGGCCCGCCGCAGCGCCGCCCGCATCATCTCGGCGACGCCGATCGACTCCGGATCGGGCTGCGCCATGTGGTGCGCGTCGTTCGAGGCGCCGTACCCGAGCACCTCCGCGTAGATCGTCGCGCCGCGCGCCTGCGCCGTCTCGAGGTCCTCGAGCAGGAGCACGCACGCGCCCTCGCCGATCACGAACCCCGCCCGGGTCGCGTCGAACGGGCGCGACGCGCGCGGCGGGTACTCCTCCTCGGCCACGAGCCCGCGCATCGCGCAGAAGCCGGCCAGGATCAGCGGGTGCATCGCCGCCTCCGTGCCGCCGGCGAGCACCGCGTCGGCGTCGCCGCGCCGGATCAGCTCCGCGCCTTCGCCCACGGTGTGCGAGCCGGTGGCGCACGCGGAGACGACCGCGTAGTTCGGGCCGCGGAGCCCCAGCGAGATCGCCAGCTGCCCGCTCGCCGAGTCGACCAGCACGCTCGGCAGGAAGAACGGCGACACGCGATCTGGCCCGCGCTCCTGCAGCACTCGATGCTGCTCCATCATCCCGACGAAGCCGCCGATCGCCGAGCCGAGGACGATGCCGACCCGGGCCGGGTCGAAGCCGTTCAGCCCCGCATCGGCGAGCGCCTCCTGGCCCGCGGCGAGAGAGAGCAGGACGTTGCGCTCGAGGCGCCGCGCCTCCTTGGCCGAGACGATGTCCGGCGGCTCGAAGTCCTTGACCTCCGCCGCGATCCGCACGGGGAACTCCGACGCGTCGAACGAGCGGATGAAGTCGATGCCGCTGCGGCCCGCGACGGCGGCGTCCCACGTAGACGGCGCATCGTTGCCGAGCGGCGTGACGGCCCCAAGGCCGGTGATGGCGACGCGGCGCATCGCGCCATTGTGGCGACCGGCGCCCGCCCGGCGCTGTTTCAGGCGTGCGTGAAGCGCCCGGCGAGCGCGAGCTCGGCGAAGCGATCCCAGTGGTCGGCGATCCACGCTGCCATCCGCTCCTCATCCGAGCGGTTCGCCCGCGCCACCTCCGCGGTCCGCTCGTCGCCGGCCCAGACCGCCACCCGCTCGAGCAGCTGGTACGACGCGATCTCGAGATGCTCGGTTGCGTAGACGTCGCGCGCGCCGCGCGCAGCCCGCTCGCCACGGGTCAGGTCGAGCACGCTCTTCATCAGCGCGCCGAGGATCCCGCCCGCCTCACGCACGAGCGACGGCGCCGTCCCGTGGGCGTCCAGCCGCTCGCGGAGCCGGTCTATGTGCCGCTCGGTGTCGTTCTTGTGGAGGCGCAGCACCTCCTTGACCTCCTCGTCGTCGAGCGTGCGGGTCGCCGACTCGAGCATCCCCAGCACGCTCGTCTCCATCGCGAGCGCCTCGTCGATGTGCTTCACCAGCTGTGCCTCGAACTCCTGGCTCATCTCGGCCTCCTCCTTCGCGGGCCGCAACAGGAAGCGGCCGTACTCGCGCCCCGCGACCGTCGCCCGGCCGCTGAAGCCCTCACCGTCCACCGTCAGCTCGTCCACGAGCAGCGACAACGGCGGCTCGTAGCGCAGGGTGGTGCCCTCGACGACGAACGGCAGCCGCACGGGGCCCACCTCCGTGTAGCCGGAGTCGCCCGCGATGCGCTTACGGACGCCGGCCAGCGGCGGCAGCGCCCCTCCCACGCGGCGCACGTCCCAGGTGCCGTCGAGGGCGCCCACGACGCATAGCCTTCCGGGCAGGTGCCAGGCCCAAACAATCGCGGGGGAACCCCTGGTTCCCCCACGTGCCCCCTCCTTGCCAGCGGAGGCGTGGCTCCAGCGTGTCCGGAGCCGGCTGGTCTTGGCGGAGTCCCGGCGTTGCCTCTCGTTTCTCTCCCCTCCCTCGATGCCCGGCCCTAACGTTCCCTTCCCGCCGATGGAGGCCGAGCTCGTCTCCGAGCTCCCGACCGGCGACGGCTGGCAGTACGAGCCCAAGTGGGACGGCTTCCGCGGCGTGCTGGAGAACGACGGCGGCGAGCTCGCGCTCTGGTCGCGCAAGGAGCGGCCGCTGCTCCGCTACTTCCCCGAACTGCGTCCGCTCGGCGATCTGCTCCCGCCCCACTCCGCGCTCGACGGCGAGATCGTGATCGCGCGCGACGGCGTCCTCGACTTCGACTCGATGCAGATGCGTCTCCACCCCGCCGAGAGCCGTGTGAACAAGCTCGCGGCCGAGATCCCGGCCGAGTTCATCGCCTTCGACGTGCTGCTCTGGAAGGGCGAGCCGGTGCACGAGCAGCCGCTCGAGAAGCGGCGCAAGTTCCTCGAGAAGGTGGGCAAGAAGTTCCGCCTCTCGCCGTGCACGCGCGATCCGGAGAAGGCGCGCGGCTGGCTCGACACGTTCGAGGCGGCCGGGCTCGACGGTGTGATCGCGAAGCGGCTCGGCGTCCCCTACCGGCCGGGCGAGCGCGACGCGGTCACGAAGGTCAAGCCGTTCAAGACCGCCGACTGCGTGGTCGTCGGCGTGCGCTGGAAGGCGAAGCCGTCGCACCTCGCCACGCTGCTGCTAGGGCTCTACAACGACAAGGGCGAGATCGACTACGTAGGCTCGGCCGCGGTCGGCGCAAAGCGCCACGACGAGATCCTCGCGCGCGTGAAGCCACTGCTGAAGGACGCGCCGGAGCGCCGTTTCTCCGAGCCGAACCGCTGGGGCGGCGGCGAGCTCGAGCAGTCGCCCGTGCGGCCCGAGCTCGTGGCGGAGGTGCGCTACGACAAGGTGCAGGGCAACCGCTTCCGCCACGGCTCGCGGCTGCTGCGCTTCCGCGACGACAAGGATCCGAAGGACTGCACGTGGCGCGAGGTGCGCCCGCCGCGCAACCCCAACGACCCGACCTTCGAGTCGCTTCTGGCAGGGTGACGACCGTGCGCAAGGTCAACATCGCGGCGCCGGAGTTCACGTACGACGACGAGGATCCGGCAGGGTTCCGCGCCGGCCTGTTCCGGTTCGGGAAGCAGCTGGGCGCCGAGAAGACGGGCACGTCCGTCTACGAGCTGCCACCGGGCCAGCAGATCTGCCCGTACCACTACGAGTACCCGGAAGAGGAGTGGCTGATCGTGCTCCAGGGGCGGCCGACGCTGCGCACGCCGGAAGGGACAGAGGCGCTCGAGCCCTGGGACGTCGTCTTCTTCCCGCCCGGGCCGGACGGCGCGCACTCGGTGCGCAACGACACCGGCGAGACCGTTCGCGTGCTCATGTACTCGACGGTCAGCCACCCCGCGGCGGCCGTCTACCCGGACAGCGACAAGGTCGGCATCTGGACGGGCAACGAGAACGACAACGTCCTCGTGCGTCGCTCGAGCAAGGTCGAGTACTTCGACGGCGAAGCCTGAGCTCACGCCCGAGCAGGACGCCTACGGGTCGCTCCTGCTCGCCGCACCTCGAGGCGAGGCGCGCGCGCACGAGATCGTCGAGCGCGACGACGGCTTCATCGAGGCTACCGGCGGGCCTGCGCGGTACTTCGCCCCGTTCCGTCGCTGGCCGTCGCACCAGCGACGCGCGCTCCGCTTCGTCCGCGGGCGCGTGCTCGACGTGGGCGCCGGCGCAGGCCGCGTCGCGCTGGAGCTGCAGGACGCGCGGGCACGAGGTGGTCGCGATCGACGTCTCGCCGGGCGCCGTCGAGGTCTGCAGGCGGCGCGGCGTGCGCGACGCGCGGGTCATGCGCTTCGAGGACGTCGACGAGACGGTTGGCCCGATCGACACGGTCGTGATGTACGGCAACAACTTCGGCCTCTTCGGCGGCGAGGCGCAGGCTGCCCGGATGCTGCGCCGGCTCCACCGGCTCACGTCACCGGGCGCGCGCATCGTCGCGGAGACGCGCGACACGTTCTCAACCGACGTGCCGGAGCACCTCTCCTACCACGAGCGCAACCGGCGCAAGGGGCGCATGCCCGGCCAGCTGCGGCTGCGGGTTCGCCACCGGCTGGCGACGACGCCGTGGTTCGACTACCTGATCGTGTCCCCCGACGAGCTGCGCGAGCTCGTCGCGGGCACCGGCTGGGACGTCCACCGGCTGATCGACGGCGAGTCGGGGGTGTACGCGGCCGTGCTCGAGAAGGCCGCCCAATCCGCCAAGTAACAGTCTGTTACTTGGCATTCGGCGCCGCGCCGTGGCGCGCGACCCGCAAGTAACAATCTGTTACTTGCGTTTGGCGCGCGACGGCTGCACGCGCGGCGGCTCGCCCGGCATCTTCGGGAAGTTCGGCGGGTACGGCGCCTCCCCCTCGCCGGCGGCCTCCTCGCGCTCGACCCACTCCAGGAGCACGCGGAGATCGCAGACGGCGTCGTCGATCCCCGCCTGCACGTCGCCGAGCTTCGCGAACCGTTCCAGCATGCTCGGGATGGTGAAGTCCTCGGTCTCGACGCCCGGCAGCTCGTCCCACGTGACCGGCGCGGAGACCGTCGCGTCCGGCCGCGCGCGCACCGAGTAGGCCGACGCGATCGTCCGGTCGCGCGCGTTCTGGTTGTAGTCGATGAAGACCTTCTCGCCGCGCTCCTCCTTCCACCACGCGGTCGTGACGAGCTCGGGCAGGCGCCGCTCGACCTCGCGCGCGAACGCGAGCGCGCACCGGCGCACGACGCGGAAGCCCCAGTTCGGCTCGATCCGGCAGAAGATGTGGATTCCGCGGTTGCCGGAGGTCTTCGGCCAGCCCGTGTAGCCGATCTCGTCGAGCACCTCGCGCACGACGGCGGCGACGCGCTTGCCGTCCGCGAACGTGGTGCCCGGCTGCGGGTCGACGTCGATGCGCAGCTCGTCCGGGTGCTCGGTGTCGCGCCGCCGTGACGGCCACGGGTGGAAGTCGATCGTGCCCAGATTGGCCGCCCACGCGACCTGGGCGACGTTCGTGACGCAGAGCTCGTCCGCGTGCCGCCCCGACGGGAACGTGACGCGCGCTGTCTCGATCCAGTCCGGCGCGTGCGACGGGACGCGCTTCTGGTAGATCGCCTCGTCCTCCGCCCCGCCCGGGTGCCGCTTGAGCTGCGTCGGCCGCTCGTAGAGCGCGCGGACGATCCCCTCGTCCACCGAGACGTAGTACTGGACGTGGTCGAGCTTCGTCAGCCCGGCGGTGCGGAAGTAGACCTTGTCCGGGTTCGTGACCTTGACGGTCTGCCCGCCGATCTCGAGCTCGACGAAGGGGGACGCCATCGAGCCGCAGTATCCTCGAAGGGTGCTCGAAGGCCCGCAGCCCGTATCCGTCTCGCTCGAGCCGCTCGACGACTTCGTGATCGTCGAGCCGGTCGACGAGGAGACCGAGACGAAGACGGGGCTGATCATCCCGGCCTCCAGCGACACCGGGTGCAAGAGCGGCATCGTGACCGCCGTCGGCGCCGAGGCCGGCGGGGTCGAGCCGGGCGACAAGGTGCTCTTCCCGAAGGGCGCCGGCTACGACGTCAGGCTCGGAGGCACCGCCGTGAAGGTGCTGCGCCGCGGCGATTTGATTGCCCGCGTGAACGACTGAGCAGATAATCGGGCTCGTGCCGAGAACGTCGGTCACCCGGCGCCTCGCGACGGTGCTCTTCCTCGACATCGTCGGCTCGACCGCGCTCGCCACGGAACTCGGCGACGCGCGCTGGCGGGAGGTGCTCACGCGCTTCCGCCGGTTGGTCCGCGCCGAGCTGAAGCGCTTCGGCGGCCGCGAGCAGGACACCGCCGGCGACGGGTTCTTCGCAACGTTCAACGAGCCTGCGCAGGCCTTGCGCGCCGCGGCCGAGATCGCCATCGCCGTCCAGGAGCTCGGCATCGACGTCCGCGCGGGCGTCCACACCGGCGAGTGCGAGGAGATCGACGGCAAGCTCGGCGGGATTGCGGTGCACGTCTGCGCCCGCGTGATGGGCCTCGCCGGCGCCGCAGAAGTCCTCGCCACGAGCACGGTCAGGGAGCTCGTCTCCGGGTCGGGCGCGACATTCGATGACCGCGGCACGCACGAGCTGAAGGGCCTCGACGAGACGAGGCACGTATTCGCGCTGACCGCCGTCGAGATCCGGGTGCCGCCGCCGCTCACACCCGAGCAGGCCGCGTCGCGACTCGAGCAGGTCATCCCGTCCAGGATCTCGTCGCGCACGCGGGCATTCGCGCTCGTGGCCGCCGTTCTCCTGATCGCAGCCGCGGCCGCAGGGGGCTGGCTCGTGTTCCGCGGCGGCGGCGCCTCGGCCGCCCAGCAGACCGACCTGCTCCGCATCAATCCGGACACGACGAAGATCGCCGGCATCGTCCGCGGGACGCCAGTCGGGCGCAATCTCTGGGACAACCTCTGGGCTGACGAGGGGACGCTGTGGCAGATGCAGCGCAGCGAGTCCGGGCAGCTCGTCTCGCGCGACATCCGCACGGGAGCGATCGGGAACCGCATCGATCTCGGCGTGGACGCCTGCAAGTGCAAGGTTGCGTTCGGCTTCGGCTCGGTGTGGGTGGCGAAGGAGCAAACGGCAACCAGCGGGCCGCAGGCCGGCGTGACGACCTGGACCCTCGAGCGAATCGACAAGCTGAGCGGCCGCCTCCAGAAGACGTACAAGCTGTCGAGCGAGGGCGCGTCGGAAGTGGCAGTCGGCAACGGCGCCGTCTGGGTGCTGCAGCCGGACACCATGCTCCTCCGTATCGACCCGAGCCAGGACAGGATCACCGGCAAGTGGAAGACCAACGCGGTCGAGACGAACGTGGCGCTCGTCCCGCTGGCCGGCTACGAGTGGATCTGCGAGTGCGAGATCAACAAGGTGATGCGCTTCGACGCGCGCACCGGCACTTCGCGCACGTTCTCCATTCCCGAGCAGGCGTTCCTCATCGATGTCGACAAGTCCAAGCTCTGGTTCCTCGACCCCCAGAACTCGACCATCACGGCGATGGATCCGAAGACGGGCATTACCGAGCCGCCGGTCGGCCTGTCGGGCGAGCCGCAGCAAGGCATCATCGCCTTCGGCTCGGCGTGGATCGCCGCGGGGCCGTACGTCGAGCGGATCGACCTGGGCGAGGGGCGCCGGACGCAGATCCCGATGCCGCCCCACGTCTACGCCGGCGGCATCGCCGCAGACCCGAGAACCAACGCGATCTGGGTCAGCAACAGCGTCCGCGCTCGCAGGCCCAACGAATGAGCCTGACCGCCGGCGTCGATCTCGGCGGCACGAAGATCCAGACGGTCGTCACGCGCGACGAGCAGGTCGTCGGCGAGGCGCGCGTGCCGACGCCGCAGACGGGCGACGCGAAGGACGTGATCGCAGCGATCGTCGGGACGATCCGTGAAGCGGCGGACGGAGACGGTCTCACGGCGGTCGGGATCGGCACGCCGGGCAAGATCGACGACGGCGGCGCCGTGGAGCTCGCGGCCAACGTGCCGGGCTTCTCCGAGCGCGTCGAGCTCGGGCGACTCGTGTCCAAGCAGCTAGGTGGCGTGCGGGTCGAGGTCGGCAACGACGTGAGCGTCGGCGTACTCGGCTCCTACACGCGGGGCGCCGCCCGAAAGTACGGGAACGTGCTCGGCGTGTGGGTCGGCACCGGCGTCGGCGGCGGCTTGATCCTCGACGGGAAGCTGCGCGAAGGCCGCGGCGCCGCGGGCGAGTTCGGCCACATGGTCGTCCGGCCGGGCGGGCTCCGATGCGGCTGCGGCAGGCGCGGCTGCGTCGAGGCCTACGCGGGCCGGGCCAGCATGGAGCGCCACGCGCGCCGGCTCGTCAAGAAGGGCGAGAAGACGACCCTCTTCAAGATCATGGAGCAGCGCGACCGCGACCGGCTGAGCTCGGGCGTGTGGGCGCGTGCGCTGGACGGCGGCGACGACATGGCGAAGAAGCTCATCCACCAGGCCGAGTGGGCGCTCGGCGTCGGCATCGCGTCGGCGCAGAACCTGCTCGACCTGGAGGCGATCGTGATCAGCGGCGGCCTGGGCGACCGGCTCGGCAAGCCGTTCGCCGACCGGATCGTCCACCAGATGACGCCGCACCTGTTCGTGCGGGAGAGCCCGCCCGCCGTGATCGGCACCGACCTGGGCGACCTGGCCGGTGCCGTCGGCGCCGCCGTACTCGCCGGCGGCTAGCGGGACACCGGCGGCGGCCCGAGCGGCTGCCCGCCCGGCCCGCCCGCGAACGTGAGCCACGGGACGGTCGGCTGTGCGTCGACGCTCGGCTTCGTCCAGTCGCACACACCGGTCGGGAACGTCGCCTGGAGGCGCGCCCACTGGTCGTCCGTGAACGTGACCGCGTAGTCCGACCGGCTCAGCGGCCTCAGCTGGCACTTCATCACGTCGTGCGTGAACGGGCCGCCGGCTTCGACGCGCGGCACCGCGTAGTACGGGAACGCCGTGCGGCACGTCGTCGTGTCGGTCACCTGGAGGCTGCCGATCCAGCACGAGTCGACCGCGAGCGGCGGCCGGTCGCGGCGCACCTTCGCGGCGAGCGGATCCGAGGACGTGTCGGCCTCGATCCGCGCGAGCCAGTTGTCCATGATGAGGAGCGGGCTGTTCGGCGCACACGGCAGCGTTCCCTCGGCCACCGCGCCGCCGCAGTTCCACGACGTGTCGCCGGCGAGCGCCACCGGGCTCGTCCAGATCACCTGGTTGTCGTGGTTGCCGTTCGCCCTGTCGAGCCTGGCGCGCAGCTCGTAGCTGTGGAAGTCGGTATGGATCTCGTTGTTGCTCGACCCGCGCAGGTCGATGATCGGCACGTTGGCGAGCGCCTTCCCGTCGGTCACGGCGCCCGTGCGGTAGGCCGTGACGAGCGAGCCCGGGTCGGCCTGCATGCGCTGCGGCTGCCACTGCCAGTCGATGTCGAGGCCGCCGACCTTCTCGTTCATGTCGACGAACTGCTCGGGCGTGATCAGGCCCCCGTTGAGCGGGCTCAGGCCGTACTGGATGCCGACGTTGTCGAGCGGCCGGTTGGCGAAGCCGTCGCCCGCGCGCCGGCCCCAGATCGCGATCTGGTAGTCGGCGAGGTCGCAGCGCACGCCGTCCGGGTTGGTCTCGGCGTTGTACTCCTCCTCGGCCGTGACGCCGCAGTCGGTGACCGTGTTCGTCTGGGACGGGTTGGCCGACTGGTCGAACGCGAAGACGTGGATCCACGCGTTGCAGCTCGCCGCCGTCTGGTGCCCGGAGACAAACGCGCGTTGCGGCAGCGCGGCCCACAGCTGGGGCGACGTGGTCTCCCAGTACCGCGTCAGTAGGGCGCAGTCGGTGACCTCGTTCGCGGTCGTCCACGTGTCGGGGAAGCTGCACTGCGGCGTGATCCCGTCGAGCAGGCCCGGATACGTGCTCGCAAGCAGGTGCTGGCCGATCGAGCCGCCGGAGCAGCCCTGGCCGATCGTGTAGCGGATCGAGCCGTAGCGCTCGAGGATGTGCTCCTTCAGCATCATCACGGCCTCGGCCGTGACGACGTCGTTCGCGTTCTTGCCCTGGATCTGGAGTGAGTTGTTCGCGACCATGAAGCCGCGCGACAGGGCGTTGTCGTCGAGCACCGTGGTCGGGGTCGACTGCTTGTGGTACGGCGCCGTGCTCTGGCCGAACGGCGTCACGAGCTTGTGGTTCCAGGCCGGCTGCGGCGCCCAGGCCGTCCACGGCTGGCTCGGGTCGGCGAGGACGGCGATGTCGTAGATGCCGCGGTCCATTGTCCCGCGCTCGACGCGGACGACGTACGGGACCGTCACGCCCTGGTCGGTCGTCGTCGTCGCCAGGTCGACCGGCGGGCTCGCCGGGTCGTAGTCGGAGAACTGGCCCGTGATCGAGGAGCGGTACTTGTAGGACACGACGGGCGGCGCGTTGCACTGCGAGTCCGTCGCGGGGCCGAGCCCGTTGTCCTGCGTCGTGCAGTACCAGGGCTGCACCTGCGGGCCGGCGAAGATCGGCCCGCCGACCGGGTGGTTCGTGATCGTCAGGCGCACCGTCGAGCCGAGCTTGGCGCTGAGAACGTTGGCGCCGTCGGCGAGCCCCTCGACAAGGCCGATGAAGCGCCCGTCCGAGCGCCAGGCGAAGGCGGAGCTGACGTCGGTGGCGCCGAGCTTGACCTGCGGCTTCTGGCGGAGCAGCGTGGCCCGGTCCGGCATGACGATCTGGACGAGCGCGTCACCGCCGGAGATCAGGTCGGCGCGGTTGGAGAGGACGCGGATCGCAAGCGGCCCGGTGTTCGGCTCGGCCGGCGCGCCGAGCGCGGCCAGGCCCTGTGCCGTGGTGCCTCCTTCGAGCTGCTGGGTGGCGGCAACCGCCGCCGGGACACCGATCAATGCCAGGACGACCGCCAACCGAAGCACGCTCATGTGATTCCTCCCTGGGGCGCCGAAAGCTCGAGGCTTTCCGTTCGGCGCGAAACTAAACCACAGAGAGTGGTGTCTTATCTGCTCAGGCGCCGAGCTCGGCGAGCGGCGTGCCGTCCTCGCACTGCGTCGCACCCACCCGGCGTAGGTACGCCTGCACCTCGGAGCGGCGGACGTAGTGGAGCATCCCGCAGTCGATCGTGGTCGACTGCGCGTTGAGCTCCTCGCACGGTACGGTGCGCATCTGGCCGTTCTCCGAGGTCGCGCACGTGCCGCCCTTCACCAGCCACTCCTGTGCGTCGATCGAGAGCGTGCCGTCCGCGTAGACCCAACCCCTGGCGGCGAACGGCCCGCAGTACGTGCGTCGCGCGTAGGCCTCGACCTCCGAGCGATGTCCCTTGACCTCCGCCCGGGCCACCATCCGCTCGACGCAGCGGTCCTCCCGCGTCGTCGACTTCGAGCCGCCGCCACAGCCGGCGATCGCGCCGAGCGCAGCGAGCGCGAGCACGACGAGAAGTGCTCTCACGCACACAGCTTTACGCCTCCGGCACGACCGCGCGCCAGAAGCGCGGAGGCCTCATCCGGCCCGGGCGCGCTACGATGAGTACAACCCAGCGGGGATGCCGCGGAGGATCCGGCTTCGTTTCTTCGACTCCCATTACCGCGCCGGGCATCTCGGGAGCAGCCGCATCCAGTGCTCCCGGGTCCAGCCGACAGAGGGAGTCGTAATGGGACACGATTTGGGAGTTGGGATGTCGCCGTCACGCGGGGGCGCAGCGGCGGCCGACGAGGCCGTGATGGTCTTCGGCACCTGCGAGCTGACGGCGACGCAACTCCAGAGCAGTCGCCCTGAGGACGTCCTCAGCCTGCTGATGCGTCATGGCGTCAAGCGGCTGACCGCTCAGCGGATCGTCGAGATCCACTGCGGCGACGGCGCGGACACCGGCCGCGCGCGGGCGCACGCGACCTCGCGCAGCGTCTCGAGTCCTCGCTAGACGGTCGGGAGCGCGTCGCCGTCCGGCGACGCGCCTTCGGTGCCGGTTGCGAATGCCTGCTCCCAGCCGACGTTGGTCAGCATCGCACCGACTTCGCGTACTGCGATAGCGATCTCGAGCCCGATCTCGCGAATCGCCTCGGTCTCGCGCGCCGTCGCCGAGTTCGCGCGCAACTCTGACAGCAGGCTCTCGAGGCGCTCGATCTCGGCGTAGTTGCGCTGCTCGGGAGTCCGGCTCACGCGAGCTGTTGCTCTTGCTCTTGCACCGGTGCTTCCTCGGTGGCCGGCTCGGAGTTGTCGGGCACGGCGCGCAGGACCGGCTCGTCGCCCTCGACGACGGACTCGGGGTCCCGTTCCTCCGGCGGTAGAGACGCCAGATGTGCTTCGGCGAGCTTGAGCTCCATCGCGTTGCGCTTCTTCTCGGCCTTCAGCGCACGCTTTTCCTTCACGGCGCGCTCGCGAGCGTGCTTGGCCATTGTCTGTCGCTTCTTGGATGCGCTCATCCAGCCCCTTTCGTTGAGCGGTCAGGGCCGTCTGCCGCGACCGCATGAAGAGGGCGCGCGCGCTGTGCGCGCGCGCCCTCGACAGCTGCACTAGCCGACCTGGACGACGTTCGTCGCGACTGGACCCTTGTCGGAGTCAGCCGGCTCGAACTCGACCTTCGCGCCCTCAGGGAGGGACTTGAAGCCCTCGCCGACGAGATTGCTGAAGTGCACGAAGAGATCCTTGCCGCCGTCCTCGGGAGTAATGAACCCGAAGCCCTTGGCGTCGTTGAACCACTTGACGGTTCCGGTTGCCATAAAAAACACCTCCTTCCCGCAAATAACGAACGGGTAAGGAGGCGATACGCGCCCGAACTCGTCCTCGAACTAGCTGCCAGGCTAGCAGCGATTCCGCGATACCGGCCGCCGCAGGATGCCGGGGCGCTTGTGCGGCGGCGACGGCCGTGCGAGATTTTCGGGGGAGCGTGTCGGTGTCCGAGTCGATCGAGCTGGCGACGATTCTGGTGACTGATCTCGTCGGCTCGACGCGGTTGGCGACGTCGGTCGGACCGACTCGTGCGGATGAGCTGCGGGACGAGCACTTCGCGGTCTTGCGCGAGGCGATCGGCGCGTCGGGCGGGCACGAGTTCAAGGACACCGGCGACGGGCTGATGGTGGCCTTCAACTCCGCGTCAGCGGCGGTGGAGTGTGCGGTGTCGATGCAGCAGCTGATCGAGCGCCGCTACCGGCGAGCCGAGCAGAAGCTGCAGGTGCGAATCGGTCTCGGCGCGGGCGAGTCGACGGTGAAGGACGGGAACTACTTCGGGATGCCGTCGATCGAGGCGGCGCGGCTGTGCGGCCAGGCGCCGGCGGACGGGATCCTGGTGTCACAGGCGGTGCGGATGCTGGCCACCCGGCTCGACGGCATCCGGTTCGACTCCGTGGGCGAGCTCGAGCTCAAGGGATATCCCGAGCCCGTCGAGGCCTTCGCCGTTCCGTGGACGAGGCTCGCAGACGAGGCGGCCGGCGTCGGCGGCTGGCCGGTGCCGGCGCCGTTGCGATCGATGCCGAGAGCGGCGTTCGTGGGCCGCGACGAGGCGAGAGTGCTCATGGAGCGCTCGCGCAGCCAGGCGCGTGCGGGAGCGCGGCAGGTGGTGCTGGTCTCCGGCGAGCCCGGGATCGGCAAGAGCCGCCTCGCGTCGTTCTCCGCGCACGGTGCGCACGGCGAGGGGTTCGCCGTGCTCTGGGGCGCGTGCTCGGAGGAGCTCGCGGTGCCGTACGAGCCATGGATCTCGGTCTGCTCGCAGCTGGTCGAGCACGCACCTGCGGAGCTCCTCGAGCGACACGTCGAGCGTCACGGCGGCGAGCTTGCGCGGCTGGCGCGCGAGCTGCCGCAACGGCTGCGCGATGTGCCGGAGCCAGAGAGCTCGGATCCGGAGACCGAGCGCTTCCTGCTCTTCTCGGCCGTTGCCGGGGCGCTCGTGGAGCTGGCGGCGTCGGTGCCCGTGTGCCTCGTGCTCGACGATCTGCACTGGGCGGGCGGCGAGTCGGTGGCGCTCCTCAAGCATGTGACGTCTGCCGCCGAGTCCTCCGCCGCTCCAGCTGATCGTCGCCTTCCGCGATTCGGACCTGGGCAAGGATCACCCGCTCGCGCGCGGTGCTGGCAGACCTGCGGCGAATCGAGGGCGTCGAGCGGATCGCGCTCGAGGGACTCGCGGCGGCCGAGGTCTCCGAGGTGATGGCAGAAGCTGCCGGGCACGAGCTGGACGCGGACGCGCTCGCGCTCGCGGGCGAGATCACGAGCGAGACCGACGGCAACCCCTTCTTCGTCGGCGAGGTGCTGCGCAGCCTGGTCGAGGCAGGCCGGCTGCTGTACGACACGGCCACCGAGCGGTGGAGCGTCGATCGGTCGGCACCGCTCGGCTTGCCGGAGAGCGTGCGCGATGTCATCGCCCGCCGTGTCGAGCGGCTCGGGAACGAGACCCGTGAGGTCTTGACGCTTGCCGCCGTCATCGGCCGCTCGTTCGAGCTTGCGCTGCTCGAGCGGGTCGCGGACACGCGGCAGAGTGAGCTGCTGGACCGCCTGGAGGCGGCGGTGGCGGCGTCGCTCCTGGACGAGTCGACCGAGCGAGTCGGCCACTTCCGGTTCGTGCACGCGCTGATCAACCAGACGCTGTACGAGGGGCTCGGCATGACCCGCCGCTCGAGCATGCACCACCGCGTCGCGCTCGTGCTCGAGGACCTGTACGGGCAGGACGCGGACGAGCACGTCGCGGAGCTCGCGCTGCACTGGCGGCTGGCGGCGACCGACCGGGTCGAAGGCGGCGCACTACATGGCGCGCGCGGGACGGCGCGCGCTCGACAGCCTCGCCCCGGCGGAGGCGGCGAAGCTCTTCGCCGACGCGCTCGAGCTGCTCGGCCCGGTCGAGGACGCGGAGCGCTGCCGCGCGTTGATCGGGCTGGGCGAGGCGCAGCAGCTGACGGGCGATGCGGCCTACCGCACGACGCTTGCTGGAGGCGGCCCGGATCGCGTCGTCGCTTGGCGACCCCGATCTCGCGGCGGCCGCGGCGCTCGCGAATACCCGCGGCTTCTCGAGCCTCATCGGCGACCTCGACGACGATCGCGTCGAGGCGATCGAGCGCGCGGTCGAGCTCGACGACCGCTCCGATCCCGGCCGGCGCGCCCGGCTGCTGGCGTTGCAGTCGCAGGAGCTGCTCTACGAGCACGACCGCACCCGGCGGCAGGCGCTCGCGACCGAGGCGATCGCGCTCGCCGGCGACATCGGCGATCCGAGAGTCAAGGCGCGCGTGCTGCAGCACGTGTTCTACGGCCTCTGGGGCCCTGACATGCTCGACATCAGAGCGTCCCTGGCAAACGATCTGCTCGCCAGCGCACAGGCGGCGGAGGATCGCGCGCTCGAGTTCTGGGCCAACGTCCTGCTCATGCACGTCAGCTTCGAGACAGTGCGATTTCGCGCGGGCACAGGTCGCGCGAGAGCGCCATGCAGGAGCTCGCGGCGGCTCTCGCTCAGCCCACGCTCAGTCTGGGTGGCGCAGGTCGGGGGGCGGCGTGGGTGCGTGCTCGAAGGCGACCTCGCGGCCGGCGAGCGACTCGCGCGGCAGGCGTGTCGAGCTCGGCCAGCTGGCCGGCCAGCCCGACGCGCTCCAGATCTTCGGAGAGCACCGTGCGTTCCTCCGGCTTCTACCAGGGCCGCGGCGACGAGCAGCTCATCGAGTTGAGCCGCCAGGCAGCCGGCCTCCACCCGCGGATGGCCGTGTGGGCGGCATCCACCGCGCATGTACGAAGCCCACTTCGGCAGCCCGGAGACGGCGCGCGCGCTTCTGCGGGAGACGTCGCGGACGACTTCGCGCGGATCGGCTGGGACACGCTCCGGCTCGTGGCGCTCAGCTTCTACACCGAAGCTGCGGCCCGTCTGGGCGACCGCGACGCGGCGGCGCTCGCCTACGAGCAGATGGCGCCCTGGCAGGAGCACCTGATCTGAGCGGCGCCCTCGGGCTACGGCCACGTGCGCCTCTGGCTCGGGATCGCGGCCGCGACGCTCGGACGGGACGGCGAGGCCGACGAGCACTTCGCCTTCGCCTGCCGCTTCCACGACGACCAGGGCTTGAGGTTGTGGTCGGCCCGATCGCAGCTCGGCTGGGCCGAGGCGCTCGCTGGCGAGAGGCGAGCCCGCGCGGGCGCAGGAGCACGCGTCTCGTGCGCTCGAGCTCGCCCGCGAGTACGGCTACGGCCTGATCGAGGCGCTGGCCTCGCCGATCGCGGGCGTGGCAGTTGCAGGCGGCTGACTCGAGGCCGAGAATCGCCGGCGATGGGGCGGATCCTGAAGTGGATAGAGGGCGAGCTGCACATCGGCGAAGACGACGTCGTCGAAACGGGGCTCGACTTTCTGACCGACGAGTTCGCCGAGGCCCCGGCCACCAAGGAATCGTTCCTGAAGCACCTGCCCCTGCAGAAGTGGGGGTTCAGCAACTGCCCCGCGATCCCGTACTGGGCCGACAAGAACGGGGATCCCGATCTCAAGCACATCGTCGCGACCGTGATCGAGCTGGGTGCCCGCGGGGACGTCGAGGCCAAGCCCGCGTACGAGGGGCTGTCGACCAAGTACACGATCGACGACCAGACGCTCACTGCGTACGAGTTCCTCTACGGCGAGCCGTCGGGGGACAAAACCGCCGGCGGGGCGTCGGCAACCTCGCCGCCGCCGACCAAGCTGGCGCTCGACGATCCGGAGGAGTTCCGCTGTCCTGGACCACGTACCAGGACGTCTCAAGGACTCGCAGGGACCTCGTCAAGCCCTTCGCCGAGACGCTGACGCACAAGGAGGCGGCGACGCGGAGCTTCTGGCCGACGATCGCGACCTTCGGCCTGCCGTACAACCTCCTCGTCCTCGAGAAGGTCGATGCGGAGTGGGCCACCACGAACAGAAGCGAAGCTCGGCGGCGCGTGGGCAAGCGAGGACATGGGAGCCCTCCAGAAAGACGGCCTCCTGTACGCGATCGACATGAGCATCCTCGCGTCGCTCGAGCCGTTCACTGCTCTCGACGGGACGGTGCGCTTCACGCCCGGCACGCTCACGCTGCTCAAGCAGGATCGCGAGACCAAGGCGCTCACGCCGGTCGCGATCGAGCTGTCGACGCACGACGGGACGACCCGCCGTGTACACGGGCGGCGACAACGCGTGGCTCTATGCGCTCCAGGCGGCGAAGACCTCGATCACGGTCTGGGGCATCTGGCTGGGGCACGTCTACCACTGGCACATCCCCACGGCCGCGATGCAGATGACGATGTACGACCACCTGCCCGCGAAGCACCGGCTCTACGAGCTCCTCCAGCCTCAGTCGCAGTCGCTCATCGACTTCGATTTCGTCCTGCTCAGCTTCCTGTGGGGGCAGATCGCGCCGCCGACACCCGTGGGCGGCTACATGGAGCTCCTGGCCCTGCTCGACACGTTCGCGGAGGGCCGCCGCTTCTTCGACGACGACCCGCTGGCCGAGCTGAAAAGTCGCGGGCTCGATGTCGACGACTTCACGGTGGTCACGCAGTGGGACGCGTACCCGGTGGTGAAGTCCCTGCTCGACATCTGGGAGATCACCGGCGACTACGTGAGCGCGGTCGTCAACGACCTCTACGCGAGTGACGACGAGGTCGCGCAGGACAAGGGGCTCCACGCGTGGATGACGGCAAGCAGCCATCCCGACCACGGCAACGTCCAGGGACTGCCGCTGCCGATCAAGACGCGGGCCGAGCTGGCGGCAGTGCTGACGAGCATCCTGTACCGCGTCACGGTGCACGGCGCCGGGAGCCTCCAACCCGCCGTGAGCCCGGCGCTCTCCTTCGTCGCGAACTTCCCGCCGAGCCTGCAGCGCAGCGACATGCCCGAGCCGGACGCTGACGTGAGCACCACGGAGCTGCTCGACCACCTGCCGCACACGGGCACGATCGGCGGGATGACGACGTTCTACTTCACGTTCGCCTACACGCATCCGTACGAGACGCTGATCCCGAGCGGCGGCGTCGAGTCCGACCTCTATTTCACGAAGCAGAGCTGCAACGACGCGCTGGTCACGTACAGGACGCGCATCAAGGCGTTCGTCGACGAGTACCTCCAGGAGTGGAACCAGGCGATCGCGCGGATACGCGGAGGCGCCGCGGGACCGCTGCCGGGCTATGCCCAGGATCAGTACGGGCAGTGGCCTCGCAGCATCGAGATCTGAACCGTTCGCTGTCCGAGCACCGGTGGACAGCGAAGCAGCGTCGCTCCATGATCGTGCGATGGTGAGCGATCTCCCGACCGGTGTCGTGACGTTGTTGTTCACGGACGTCGAGGGGTCGACTCGGCTGCTGCACGAGCTCGGTGACGATTACGCGGAAGCGCTGCACGAGCACCGGCGGCGGCTTCGCGCCGCCTTTGCCGGCCACGAAGGCGTCGAGGTCGACACGCAGGGCGACGCGTTCTTCGTCGCCTTCGGCCGCGCATCCGATGCAGTCGCCGCTGCCTCTGACGGTCAGCGCTCGCTGGCCGGCGGGCCGATACGTGTGCGCATGGGGCTGCATACGGGCGAGCCGCGCCTGACGGAGGAGGGATATGTCGGCCTCGACGTGCACAAGGGCGCACGGATCGCGGCCGTCGGCCACGGCGGCCAGGTGCTGCTGTCGCAGACGACCCGTGCGCTCGTCGACGCCGACGTCCGCGATCTGGGCGTCCACCGCCTCAAGGATCTCAGCGCGCCGGAGCGCATCTACCAGCTCGAGATCGACGGGCTGCCGTGCGACTTCCCGCTGCTCAAGACCATGGAGGCGGGCATGAAGAACCTGCCGGCCCCGCGCACCTCGTTCGTCGGCCGCACGGCCGAGCTCGACGAGATCGACCGGCTGCTCGGAGATCCGGGCTGCCGCCTGCTCACGCTCGTCGGGCCGGGCGGCGCGGGCAAGACCAGGCTCGCCCTCGAGGCAGCGGCGCGGCGCGTCCACCTCTACCCACACGGCGTCCACTTCGTCGCGCTCGCGTCCGTCGCCTCGCCCGACTTCCTTGCGCCCGCCCTCGCCGAGGCGATCCAGTTCGCCGTCGACGGCGCGCACAGCGGTTTCTCGGCGCAGGAGCAGCTGCTCGACTACCTCAGCGAGCGCTCCACCTTGCTCGTGCTGGACAACTTCGAGCAGCTCGTCGAGGGCGCTGACCTCGTGGGGGAGATCATCGAGCGCGCACCGCACGTCGAGCTCCTGACGACCTCGCGAGAGCGGCTCAACGTCCAGAGCGAGTGGGTGCTCGACGTCGAGGGCCTCGGTCTCTCGGAGAACGGGAATGGGAGTGCGTCGGCATTGCGCCTGTTCGTCGAGCGGGCCAGGCAGGTCGTGCCCGGCTTCGCCGTTGACGACGCAGCGGAGGCCCTCCGCATCTGTCGGCTCGTCGACGGCATGCCGCTCGGCATCGAGCTCGCAGCCTCGTGGGTCTCCGTCCTCTCCTGCGCCGAGATCGCGGACGAGATCGAGGGTGGCATCGACTTCCTCGCGACGTCGATGCGCGACGTGCCTGAACGCCATCGCAGCCTGCGGGCGGCGATCGACCAGTCCTGGCGCCTGCTCACGGACGAGCAACGCCGCGAGTTCTCGCGCCTGTCCGTCTTCCGCGGCAGCTTCGATCGCGCGGCCGCCGTTGCGGTCACGGGCGCCGATCTGCGGCTGCTCTCCGAGCTCGTCGCCAAGTCGCTCCTGCGCCGCCCCGACTTCGGCCGCTTCGAGCTGCACGAGCTCCTGCGCCAGTACGCAGCGGAGCAGCTCGCAGCCTCGCCCGGCGAGGAGGCAGATGCCCGCGAGCGGCACGCCCGTCACTACGCGGCGATGCTCGCGGAGCGGCGCGCTGCACTCCTCGGCCCGGAACTGGCCGTTGCGCGGGACGAGCTGCGCGGCGAGCTGGACAACCTGCGCGCGGCGGTCGAGTGGATCCTGGCTCACGACGACGATGCGGCGCTGGAGGTGCTCGAAGCCTTCAACGTGTTCCTCTGGATGCACAGCTGGTTCGAGGCAGCCGAGACGCTCGACCGACTCGCGCGCACGGCCGGCTTCGATTCCGACGATCCTGCGAGATCGAGCCCTGCCGCGCTCGCCGCGGCGATGTACGCACTCGGACAAAACGCACGGCTGGGTTACGACCCAGTGGCGGAGGAGCTTGCGGCGCGCTGCCAGCCGGTCTTGCGTGCGCGGGACCTGCAGCGCGAGCTCGCACTCTGCCTGAGCGCCCTCGGCATCATGGCGGTGTACCGGGACGTCTACGCCGAGGCCGTGGCGCTCCTCGAGGAGGCTGCGGAGATCGCGAGGGCGATCGGCGACACGCTCACCGAGACCGGGGCCTTGATCGATCTCGGTTGGGCGCGACTGCTGCAGAACGACCTGGAAGCCGCGGGCGAGGCATTCGAGGGTGTTCGCGAGATCGTCGACGAGCTCGGCAACCCGCTTCTGCGCGCGTACACCACGAGCAAGCTGGGCCTGCTCGCGGATGCCGAGGAGCGCTACGGCGACGCTCTTGGGCTGCACATGCAGGCGAACGAGCTCTTCGCATCCCTTGGTGACACCGGCGGCACCGCCTACACGCTCAGCCGCGCCAGCCTGAGCGCGTTCGGTGTGGAGGATTACCCCGAGGCCCTACGGCTCGGGCACGCGGGGTACGCGGCCTTCTCCGAGGTCAACCACCGCTGGGGGATGATCGCGGCGCTCTGCCGCATCGGCTTCGCCGCGCTCGCGCTCGGAGACGGCGGCGAGGCGTACGACCGCTTCGGCGAGGCGCTCGAGCGTGCGCACGCCGCCGAGGCCCTCTCGCTCGAGCTTCTTGCGCTGAGCGGGATCGGCGCGTGCCTCGCTGAGGATCCCGCGGAGCACGAGCGGGCCGCCGTGCTCCTCACGTTCGCCCTGGGGCACGAGCAATTGCCCGCGTCCTACTCATTCGCCGCACGCCCGGCCCTCGATCGGCTCGAGGCGGAACTACGGCCCGATCAGCTCGACTCCGCCCGGGCCGCAGCGGCCGCGGCGAGCATTGACGATCTCGTCACGGGCGCGCTCGAGCCGGTCACCTGACTCGCTGCCGAGCTCCTATGAGCCTCGTCCAGAAGGGTCGTCTTCGGACGCCTTCGCCGCGTCCCGCCGATGAGGGAGGGAGGCCCCTTTAGCCGGCCACCTGCACGGGGACCTCGGAGGTGACCTGCGTGGCGACCTCGCCGCCGAGCCGCTCGGGCGGCTGTGAGAGGTTCGGGGCGAAGTTCGCCTGGATGAAGGGGCCGAGTCGTCCCAGTGCCGCGTCCCAGTCCGCCTCGCTGTCCCAGAGCCAGATGGTCATGAGCTCGTTGTCGGCGGGCCGGACGACCAAACGCAGGTCGCGAAAGCCGGGGCTCTCTCGGATGATCGGTACGGCGTCTTGCTCGATGCGCTCCATCAGGCTCTTCTGCTCGTCGTCATTCAACGAGCGAAAGCGAAACCGGCCGACCATGCTGAACATCTGGCACCTCCAAGGCGCGATGCTGATGGGCCAGCCGCGCCGGCCCTGGGTCGCCGACGAACCTACTGCAATCTGACCGCTCGCGTTCGCGCCGGCAAATCAGGACGCGGGAAAAGCGGCGCAGGCGGCAACGTAAGAGATGACCGAGGGTCGAACCCCATCAGCGCGCGCGAACTCGAGCGAGAGGACGCTCGTCCATTCGAGAATCTCGCTCGGCACGCTCTCCCAGCACCGCGCGTCGACGTCGTTACATCTTCTGGTTCATCACGACGTTGAGCGTCGGCCACGGCGGTCCGGCACGCAGTGCGCGGAGTAACGCTCGACCAGCCCTCGCGCCACTCGGAAATCGGTCATCGGTATCCCAGCGCCATGACGCGACCATCGCCAATACGAGGCGTCGGCTCTCCTGAATCAGTTCGGGATCCGCGGCGGAGTAGGCCTCGCAGACGGCCTCCGGGACGTGTGCGAGATCGAACTCGACAGGCCCGAGGCAACACGTCTCGAAATCGACGAACAACAACCCTGCCGCAGTGCTCAGGACGTTTCCTGGGTGTGGTTCGCCGTGCAGCAATTGCTCGCGCGAGGATCGCTCGTAGATCCTGCTGCCGCAGCTCCGTAGCGTCTCGAGCAGAAGCTCGCGGTCGGTGTCTTGGAGCCGTGGCGTTCTGTCATGGCTCCTGAGGAGCCGCTGGGCTTCGCTGACGCGGTCGCTGAAGTGCGGCGCAACGACGTCGAGCCGCGCCATACCCGCGTGTAGCCCTTCAAGCGCCTTCGCGTAGCTCGCTGCCGAAGGATCGATACCCGGCTGTTCGTAGTGCCGCCAGAGCGTGAAGGCGAACCCGTCTCGCTCAAAGACGCGTGGTTCAACACGCGTGTCGAGACTTGCTACCGGGCTTCCGATCTCGGTGAGCTCCCGTGCGATCTCGATCTCAAACTGGAACGCCTCTTGGCCCGAGAACGCCACTCGGGCGAAGGCATCGCAAGGGAGTAGCCGCAGGCCGAGCTTGTTCGAGTTGCCGACGATCCTCGCCTCACCGACGACTAGCCCGAGGTCCGAGGTAAGCGCTGTGGTCGCGGTGATCGCACGTTCCACTTCGGTCGCATGCATCGCGTCATCCTTGTCTGCGCCGAACCTTCGCGGGGCCGGTCGAGTCGCCCTTCCCGCCACGCCATTCGCGCTCCGCCGCTCAGGCGTCATTCCGGAACACTGGCGCATGCCAGAGGACGTTCGTCTGGTTGGCGAGTGAGGCCTCTTGCCGTGGAGGGTCATTCCACGGCCGCTGACGTCCTGGTTGTCATGGGTGCGCCTCGTCTCTCGGCGATGCGGGGGAGCGATTAGCGTGCGTTGGTGGCGTTGACTTGGGGTCAGGCTCTGGCGTGGCGGCTGCGACGGCATCTGCTTGATCCCGTCGGCACGGGCTCGGTCCGCGATGTCGTTGGCCGGCTCGGTGCTGTCCCTGCCCATCCCGAGACTACGCCCGAGCTCGCGGTTGGCATCCGCCGCGCCGGCTCCCGGTTCGGTGACGTCGCACGCGCGCTGGACACCGGCGAGATCTTCAAGAGCTACGCGTTCCGTGGTGCGACCCACCTGCTGACGCCAGAGGAGGGCGGCGCCTACCTGGCTCTCCGTGCGTCGGGCCGCCAGTGGGAGCTGCCCAGCTGGCAGGAGACCTACGGGTTGGGGCCGGGCGACTGGCCGGCGTTCCGGGAGGCGGTCCGGGAAGCCGTGGCCGAGGCGCCGCTGACGCGCGAGGAGCTGGCTGTGGCGGTCGCTCGGCGGCGACCGTTCCGTGCGGCGGCAGCGGGCCTGGTCAGCAGCTCCGACACCCTGTTGAAGGCGCTGATGTGGCAGGGCGACCTGTGCTTCGGGCCCGCGCGCGACGGTGCGGGAACCGTGCAAGGCCTGGACCGGATCCCGCGCTGGGCCGGGCTGCCGGATATCGGCGACGCGGGCCGTTGGGCCGTTGAGGCGTACGTCCGCACCTACGGCCCGACGACCGCCGACGGGGTGCAGTACTACCTGGGGGCGGGCTTGAGCGCCGGTCGCAAGGCGCTCCACGGCTGGCTCGACGATCTGTCTGACCGCCTGGTCGCCGTCGACATCGACGGCGAGGATCTCCTCCTGTTCGCCGACGACGTCGACGACCTAACTTCGACCGTGATGTCCCCCACCGTCTGCCTGCTGCCGGCCGCCGACCCGTGGGTGATGGGACCGGGCACCGCAAACCCTCACGTGGTGCCTCCTGCCCATCGCCAGCCCGTGACCCGCGGCGCCAACCTCGTGCTCGCAAACGGTGTCGTGGCTGGGACCTGGACACGCAAGGCGGACATCCTCTCCCTCGCCTGGTTCGACGACGCCGACCCACCCGATCTCAACCTCCTCGGGCAGGAGGCCGCGCGCCTAGCCGCCACCCTCGACACCGAACTCGACCTGAACGTCACCTCCGGCTAGCAAGCAAGCGAGAACCATCCCGCCTGCTCAGGGGACATTCCCGAACACTGGCGCAGCCGAGCGTCGACGAACGGGTGATCTGGCCCAAGCCGGCTAGCGCGTTCCCGGCTACCGGGCCGGGTCGATCGTCGTCCGCATCACGGTGTGGTTCTTGCCCTTGGGCCGCACGTAGCTGAAACCGGCTTGTTCGAACAGGCTGCGGGTGACGCTGTAGAGGAACGACGCCGTGATCTTCTTGCCGCCGGTGTCCTGGGGATAGGCCTCCACCACACCGCCGCCAGCCTTCGCGATCATGTCCAGCGCGCCCTGGAGCGCCAGGGCCGAGACGCCGCGGCGCCGGTAGCGCTTGTCGACGAAGAAGCACGTCAGACGGTAGTCCGGCAGGCTGTCGAGCTCGGCCTCGTACTCCTTGCGGTGCTTGATGTTCTTCAACTCGTCCGGGCTTCCGAACTGGCACCACCCGACGGCGACGTCGCCGTCGAAGACCAGCGCGGCGTGGGCTCGGCCCTCGCGGACGAGTCGCTCCTTGAGTGCTCGATTGGCGTCGTACGAGAACTCCTTCTCGGCGTGGAAGGTGTGGAACCACGTACACCAGCAACCGCCCCACACGCCGTTGTGTCGTTCCGCGAGGCCCGCGAACGCGTCCCACGTCTCCGGAGTCAGAGGTCGAACGGTGAGCATCGCGGCGGCATGCTCGTTCACCGGCCGCAGCTTAAAGGTGACCGGGCCGTGCCAAGCTCACGGTCCACCGCGCAACACTGCCCAGGGGACGGTGGTCTAGCCCGGCAGCAGGCGGGTCACCGCGGCAGGCGGGTTCGGCCGGTGGCGGTGACCAGCCGCTGCGGCACCCAGTCGCGGGTTGGTCTCACACAGGTAGCCAACTCCCGGGCGCTCTGAGGAAACACTCGACCTCGGCATCCGAGCAGAGCCTCGCCCTGCAAGGGAGCGCGCTGGGGTTCGAACCTGACACATTCTCCCGCGAGCGCGCGACAACGTTCGAAACGGAGAAGGAGGGATTCGAACCCTCGAGGCAGGGATTACCCCACCTAACGCCTTAGCAGGGCGCCGCCTTCAGCCACTCGGCCACTTCTCCCAGCGGTCGCAGGATACCGCACCGTCCTGCGCGCCTTCTGTTCGCCGCGGGCGCAGATCACCCTTCCGGGGGAGGCCTCAAAACCGGGCCGAGCGGAGGGTGAGAGGGCCGGCCTCCCCCCTCATCCGGCAAGCACCTGGCGTTGCCCGGCTCGGTTGACCGAGGCGGGCTTCGTCACGTAAGGGGCTCTGCCGGAGGAGAGGCCGGCCACGACTTTCCGAGCCGCGGCGCCACGATCGGCGCCGCCGTGACCACGAGCGCGGGGACGACCGCGACGAGCGGCGGGATGCCGGCGAAGCCGGCCATCCCGAGCGCCAGCGCCGCGGGCGGCGTCAGCGCCGAGCAGACGAGCGCCAGCCGGCTGCGCAGCGGAAATGCGTCGGCCGCGATCGCGCCGGCGCCGACGACGAACATCACGAGCCCACAGAGCGCGAGCGGGCCATAGACGTCCGGCTGGCCGACGGCCACGGCGAGGACGCACGCGGCGACCGCGACGACGACGCAGACGATCCTCACCGGAGCGGGCTCCTCGCCCGGTCGAGGACGCGGCCGCGCTCGTCGACGAAGCGGTACTGCACGCCGCCGGCGCCCACGGCGACCCGGAGCGCTCCGTAGTCGAGCAGCGACGTCAGCGCGTCCGGCGTCGCCCGCGTGAACCGCTCGTCGCCCGGCCCCTCGCCGCCGGTGCCCACCACGAACTGCAGCACGCCTCCGACCACCCGCCGCTCGTAGCGGTGCAGGTGGCCCGAGAAGACCGCGGCCACCCGCCCGCGCAGGAACGGCAGGATCGGGTTCCCGGGCAGGATCGGCCGGTGGACCACGACGAACCGCACCTTCGGGCCGGGCCGGGTGAGCTCGCGGCGCGCGTACGCGCGAGCGCCCTCGTCGGCGGCCGTGAGCCCGAGCAGCACGATCTGCACCGGCCCGTAGCGCACCGTGTACAGGCCGCCTTCACCCGGGATCTGGAGCGCGTCGGTGAGCGCCTGCCCGCCTCGCCAGAACGTGTCGTGCTCGCCGAAGGTCGCCCAGAGCGGCGCGTCCCTCATCACCTCGCCGAGCGGCTCGAAGATGTTGCGGTCTAGCAGCGACGGAAGCGCGAAGAGGTAGCTGTTGTCGCCGACCGTGAGCACGAAGTTCGGGCGCCCCGCGGCGAGCACGCGGCCGACCGCCCACTCGTGGTCGTTGCCGGAGCCGTAGTCGCCGATCACGCCGAAGTCGATCGGCTGCGCCAGCGTGAGCGGCGCGGTCGTGAACGTGCCCGATGCCTGCGCCTTGCGGTCGACCGAGGCCGTCCAGGCGTAGCCGGTGCCGGGCCGCAGCCCCGTGAAGGTGCCGTCGCGCGCGCCGACGTCGTGCCCGCCGGCCGACACGGCGCGCAGGTCCACCGGCCTGCCGCCGCGCACCTTCCAGGCGAGCTTCGCCGAGTCCTCGCTCAGGCGAACCAGGTACGGCCCGCGCTCGAAGGCGCCGTCGCTCGGGCCGAGCAGGTACCGGTTCCAGTACAGGAGCACGCCCCCGACGACCAGCACGAGCACCGCGCAGACCATGGCGAGCGCGATGAGCGCCAGCCGCAGCCGGCGAACCGAGGCGGGCATCACGGCCACATGCCTCTTATAGGCGCTCGACGTCCGGCTCGGTGGCCGCGTTGCAGCCGTTCAGGGTGATTTCATGGCCAGGCGCCGAGGATGTGACCGATGCCACCATCAGGAGGGCAAGGCCGGCGGCCGCGCGGGCCGGCAATGCTGGGGGCGAGCGCGCGCACCACGCCGCGCCGCGCCAAGGCGGCGCGTGGCCCGGAGCAGCCGCGCATCGGCGCCGCGCGGCGGCGGGCCGGGATGGCGAAGGCGGCGCTCGCCGCGACCGGGGCACTGATCTTCGGCACAGCGCTGTTCTTCGCGCGCATCTCGTTCGCGGGGCACCCGAAGCAGGCTCCGACGCCCCTCGCCGCACCCGACAACTTCGTCGAGATCGTCCACCAGGACCTGCTCGATGCCGGGATCATCGGCCCCACCGACGCGCCGGCCGACATCGCCACGAGCGTGTCCTAGTGCACCTGACCTCGAGCCCGCTCGACTGGTACGCAGCCCGCGCGGCCGGCGTCGCGGCGTACGTCATGCTCAGCGTCGTCGTCCTGGTCGGCATCACGATGGCCGGCCGCAAGACGATGAAGCGGTGGCCGCGGTTCGCCGTCGAGGACGTGCACCGCTTCGGCGGCCTGCTCGTCGGCACCTTCATCGGCATCCACGTGCTGACGATCGCGATCGACTCGTACCTGCCGTTCTCGGTCGGCGCGCTCGTCGTCCCGCTCGTCTCGGTCTACAAGCCGCTGTGGGTCGCACTCGGCATCGTCGCCGCCGAGCTGCTGCTCGCGCTCGCCGTCACCAACCACTACCGCGACCGGCTCGACTACGCGGTCTGGCGTAAGGCCCACTACCTCAACTTCGCCGTCTGGGGCGCCGCCGGGCTGCACGGGCTCGGGAGCGGGACCGACCGGAGCGCCGCCTGGCTGGTCGCGCTCTATGCCCTCTCGATCGGAGCGGTCGCGGCGGCCGTCGCGTGGCGGCTCGGGCCCAGGTTGCCGACGGTGCTGCGCCGGCCGGCTCCCGTGCTGGCGTCGGTGCTCCTGGTCGTTCCCGTGGTGGCGCTCGCGCGCGGTCCGCTCGCGTTCCATCCGCGCCGCTGGAACGCGCTGACGTTCCACGACCGGCTGACGGGCCAGGTGGTGCGCCAGTCGGGTGTCACGCGCGGGATCGTCTCGATGGCCGGCACCGGGCGCGGGCGACAGCACGTGCTCGTCCGCGCCGACCTGCTGATCGCGCCGTCGCGCCTCGTCACGACGTCGTTCCAGATGGAGTACCTCCCGAGCGGGCTGGTGTGCCGCGGTGTCGTGCGCCATGTGCACGCGTACGGCTTCGAGGCGACGTGCCGCGTCCCGAGCGGCGCGCGGCGATCCGTGCACGCCTCCTGGGGCGTCTCCGAAGACAACCAGCTCGAAGGCGAGATCAGCGCGCGGCCGGCGCCTCCCGCCGCTCCTCAGGGCGTCTAAGCGCCGCCGGCCCGGCTACCCTGTGCCGGCCTCGGAGGGGTGCCGGAGCGGCCGAACGGGGCGGTCTCGAAAACCGTTAAGGGTGCAAGCCCTTCGAGAGTTCGAATCTCTCCCCCTCCGCTTTCGTCCCCGAGCGCAGATGTCTCCGGACCCGTTGGAACCCGATTTCGAGGTTGGCGTGGGAGGGCGCGCCCGCCTCGTCGTGGTCCTTCTGATTCTCGTGGTGGTAGTCGTTCTACCGCTGCTGGCGCTCGGACTACCCGCTCTTCGCAACGACGACGGCCTTCGAGGCCTTGTGGGTGAGCGGCGAGCGGCAGCTCTTGCTGCCCTCGACGAAAGCCGAGCTTGCTTCGATCATCCGCTCGAAAGAGCGATGGTTCTGGCGAAACGCGTTACGAGCGTTCGGCGGATCACGAGCGATCCATCAGCGCCAGCTGTTGAGCCAGCTCTCCGGGGATTCGAAGTGAAGATCCACACGTACACGCTCTTCGCCCTCCCGTATGAGGTGATCACCGTGCGGGAGGGTGACATTCGCTGCGAGTAGGTGCTCGGTCGAGGGTCCAAATCCCTCCCCCTCCGCTATTCGTAGGCGCCGGCGCTCCAGCGCCGCGCGCTCAGCTCGCGGGCGGCGCGCCTCGCGGCGGGCGGATCACTACCGGCGAGCTCCACGCGAGGTAGCGAGAGACCATGAAGTGCGCCGCGGCCGTCATCCGTAGGCTGAGCACGCGGTAGTCGCGGCGCGCGATCGTGACTTCGAACCACGCCGGGTAGAGGCGGCTGGCACCGAAGAACGCGAGCGTCAACGTCCTGGGGCCCTCTCGGAGAATCTGTGCGTTGGCCAGCCGCCCCGTGTTGCCCCACGGCGGGACGAACGCCTCTGACCGCGTCGTGAGCGACGCCTCCCACGCGCCGCCCGGCTGGCGGTCCCAGCGACGGCGCCCCACCACGACCGCCTGCGCACCGCCGCTGATGCGGTACGAGAAGCGGTGCGGCACCGCTTCCCGCCAGACGACGCTGAAGCCGCGCCCGCTCCCCGTCTCGGTCCACTGCTTGTAGACCGTGCTCGTCATGCCGGCATAGGCGGCCCGGATCCGCGGCAGGAGATCCGGCGGGACGGGCCGTCGTGCGCCGAGGTCGAACCGCAGCACCTGCTCGCCGTGCGCGACCTGCACCTGGCGCGCTGACGTGGCCCGCCCTGCGTAGCACCCGATTCCGCAACTCGTCGCGGGCCGGCCGTCGATCCGGACCGCACCGATGTCGACCGCGCGCGCGTCCTGGCCGACGAACGTGGCGATCGCTTCGCCGGACGGACGGACGGCCACGGCGGCGGCGAGCGCTCCGTCGCGCTGCGCCACGACCGTGGCATCGGCCGCCGGGAGCCGGACGAGCGCCGTCTCGGCCTGCCGCAAGGCGATGGCGTCGGCGGCCGTCACGCCTCTCGGCGAGAGCGCGGTCAGCGCACCGACGGCCACGACGATCCCGAGCAGGACGAGCACCTCCGCGGTTACGGAGAGCCGGAGCCGTGCCCAGCCTGCGCCGAGGCGCGAGCGCGAGACCCACGCGAGCGCGAGGACAACAGCGAACAGCGCGCTCTTGACGAGCAGCGCCTGCCCGTAGCCCGTGCTCCACAGCGCCGACACGGCCGGGAGTGCCGCCACTGCCTCCGCCGCGCCCGTCGCTGCGATCACGGCAACCGCTACGAGCGCCAGGCGCGAGAAACGGCGCGCCGAAGCACCGATGAGGTCGCGCGGCACGCGGAGCACCGGCAGCACGAGCGCCAGCGCCGCGAGCGATCCCAGCCAGAAGGCGACCCCGACGACGTGCAGCAGGTCGACTGGCGCGTCGACCCACGAGCGCGATGCGTCCAACGAGTGGCCCGCGATCGTCGGCACGACGAGCAGCGCGAGCGCCACGGCCCCGGCCGGCGGCCGCGACCAGCGATGACGGATGCCCGCGAACCCGGCTGCGGCACCGAGCGCCGCGAGCACGCCGGCGGCGGCGACGGCCGCACCGAAGCGGGTCGACAGGCCAGCGTCGCCGCGGACGAGGAGTGCGAGCGCCGCCGGAAGCGAAACGGCCAGGGCGACGGCGATCCCGTGCGTCGGCAGGTCGCGCTGCGACACGGGCCGCCACACGAGCAGCGCGAAGAGCGCGAGGCCGCCCGCGACCAGCAGGCCCGACAGGAAGATCCAGCGCAGCAGGACGGTGACAGCGCCGACGCCGCCGGCCGCGTTCAGCGTCGCGGCAGCAGGCGGCCTGGTCCCGACCGCAAAGGCAAGGACGCCCTCCTCGAGGTGGCCGTCGTCGGAGATCGCGCTCCATCTGACGCTGTAGTCGCCCCGGGGCAGACCCGGTCGCAGCGGCAGCTCGAGAACGTTGCCGCCGACCGCGGGCCGGCCGGCGAGGACGGACTCGCCGCCGTCACGGACCGCCGCGTTGCCCGGCCCGACCTGCACGGAGTCGTCGAACACCACGCGCACCGTGCTCGGGCTGATGGCGAGCGCCGCGCGGTCCGGAGGAAGGGTCTGGACGACGTTCGCGTGCCCACGTGCGGCTGACGGCATGGCCAGGACCGCAAGGACTGCGACCGCGGCGACGCAACAGCCGCTACGGGTCACGTCGAGCGGTCAGCACGCGTCGCAGCAGCCTTCGCCGCGCCAGCTCTCGCGCCCCTCCCGGGCCGCGACCGCCGCGATCGCCAGCGCCGCAAGCGGATCGGCCCACCACCAGCCGAGGAGCGCGTTCGCGCCGAGCCCCACGAGCAGGGCCACCGAGAGGTACGCACAGAGCTGCGTCTGCGCGGCTTCCTTGACGGCGGCCGACGAGCTGAGCTTCTGCGCGACACGCCGCTTGGCGCTTGCGAGTAGCGGCATGGTCACGGCGGTGAACGCGGCCAGGCCGATGCCGACCCAGCTCACCGCCGGCTCGTCTCCGCCGGCGAGGCTCCGCAGCGACTCGACCGTCACGTAGGCCGCGAGGACGAAGAAGCTGACCGCGATGAGCTGCTGGGCGCGCCGCTCGGCCGACGCGGAGCCGATCCGCGCCCCGGTGAAGAGCCACAGCACGACGAAGCCGGCGGCCGCCTCGATCAGGCTGTCAGCGCCGAAGCCGATCAGCGCGATCGAGCCGGCGGCGATGCCGGCCGCGATGGCGACACCGAACTCGACGAAGTGGTAGAGCAGGCCGCCCCACGCAAGCTGCCGGGCGCGCCGCTCGAGGCGCGCTCGCTCGGCGCTCGAAGGCCGCAGCGAGCCGGCCGGTGTGAGCTGCACCAGCGGCGAGGCCGTATCGAGCTTCATCGCGCCACCACCGGACAGTTTGCCCGGTTCAGCACCTGGCGCCGGCCCGTTCGTTCGGCGTACGCTGCCTGGCGATGCGACGACTCGGCGTCCCGATCGCGGCTGCGGCTCTCGCCGTGGCCCTCGCGCCCGCGACGCACGCCGACGGGACGACCGTCATCCGGCTGATCTCGACCTTCCATCATGCGACCGTCGACGACCGCTCGCCCAGGGGCGAGGTCAGCGCCGGCGACGTGATCGTCAGCTTCGACCGGCTTGCCAACGCGACGGCGCAGTTCGGGCGGCCGAAGGGCGCGCGCGTCGGCCACGACCGCGGGCGGTTCACCTACCTCACGCAGACGCAGATGCACATCGACGGCTGGACGACGCTCCCGGGCGGGCGGATTCACGTCCGCGGGCTCGTGCGGACGGTGCGCGGCGACGTGGTCGCGATGAGGGTCGTCGGCGGCATCGGCGCCTTCGCCGGCGCGCGCGGCACGGTCACCGTCACGCCGTACCCGACGACCGCGCGCACGCTCCTCGTCTACCGGGTCCAGCTCGGGTAGAGGCGACGATGAAGCCGCTGATCGGGATCACCTCCTACGCGGAGAAGGTTCAGATGGGCGTCTGGAACGAGCAGTCGGCGCTCGTCCCGCTCGTCTACGTGCGCGCGGTGGAGCACGCGGGCGGGCGGCCGCTCGTCATCCCGCCCATGAACGGTGCGGTCGACGAGACGCTCGACGCGCTGCACGGCGTGATCTTCTCCGGAGGCGGCGACCTCGATCCTGACCTGTACGGAGCGGATCCGCATCCGGCGACCGACACCCCGAAGCCGTGGCGCGACAAGCCCGAGCTCGCGCTGCTGGAGGCGGCGCTCGCTCGAGACATGCCCGTGCTGGCGATCTGCCGCGGCTCGCAGCTGCTCAACGTCGCTCGCGGCGGCGATCTCGTCCAGCACCTGCCGGAGGTGATCGGCCACGACGGGCACAAGCACCGGCCCGGCTACTTCTCCGACCACGACGTCTCGATCGCCGAGGAGAGCCGGCTCGGGTCGATGCTCGGCGAGCACACGCCGGTCAAGTCGCACCACCACCAGGGCATGGGCAAGATCGGCGACGGGCTGCGCGCGGTCGCCTGGGACGAGGACGGCCTCGTCGAGGGGCTCGAGGACCCCGACAAGCGCTTCGCGCTCGGCGTCCTCTGGCACCCCGAGGAGGCCGAGGACCTCGCGCTTTTCAAGGGCCTCGTCGAGGAGGCGGAGCGCTACCGGCAGGAGCACGCGCTCACGCGCGCGTAGTCAGTCCCAGTCGACGCTGAAGGAGGAGTCGCCGTGGCGCTCCTCGCCGAACTCGCGCTCCGCGCAGTCGGGGCACAGCACCACGACCGTCTCGGTGTCGTCGTCCTCGAGGCCGAGCAGCGCACGCCAGCCGCGCGCCTTCCCCGTGGACGTCACCTTGCATTCGGCGCATTCGAGCATCACGCGGATCGTACGCGTTGCAGCGGCTGACCTAGATCCCTGAATCGAGGGAATCTGCGTCGATTTCACCCGTACTGGAGACCAGAGTCGGCCGTTCGGAGCGCCGCGGCCTTACCGAGCGCGGTCGTTCCCGTGGCGAGCGCGACCCGCTCGCCGCTCGAATCGACGATCTCGGTGTTCGCGATCGCCAGGCTGCGGCCGCCGTGGACGACGGTCGCCGTGGCCGACAGCTCCGAGCCGTCGGGCATGACCGGACGGAGCACGTTGATCTTCATATCGAGCGCTGCGAACGGGGTTCCGACCGGTGCGATCGTCTGGACGGCGGCGGATCCTGCGGAGGCGGCGAGCAGCGCGAGCAGGCCCCCGTAGACGGTGCCGAACTCGTTCGTCGCCCAGCCGCCTGCGGGCATCGCGAACGTGACGCTCCCCTCGTCGGCCGCGCTGAGGCGCATGCCCGTCAGGTGGTCGATCGGCGGCCGCGGGAGCTCTCCGGCGAGCTGGCGCTGCAGGAGCTCCAGCCCGCTGGTGGCCGTGATCGTGTCGCGCCCGAGCGTGCCGCCGTCGGTGTCGCGCAGGTACGGGTCCGGCAGCTCGTACGCCGGCTCCTCGAACGGCTCGAACGACGGCGTCACGCCGTCCAGGTCGAGCGGCGCGAAGATCGAGCCGCGGGTCGTGCCGTGCGCGAGCAGGGCGCCGTCGCCGCGTGTGACGCGGACCTCGGCGAGCCCGGTCGAGCTGTCGACGTGGATGACGCGCCCCTCGGCCCGCAGCTCGTCGCCGAGCGACGCGGTCGCCAGGAAGGTCATCGAGACCTCGGCGGTCGTGATCGGCGTCGCCGGGCCGAGTGTCGAGATGACCGCGGCCAGCAACGGCGCGTCGGCGAGGAAGGCGAGCACGCCCGGGTGGAGCGTCCCCTTCGGCCCGACGAGCCAGCCCGTCACCGGCAGGCCGTAGACGACTCGACCCTCGTCCGCCTCCAGCAGCCGGCGGCCGGTCAGCCGCGCCACGGGCGGGTCGGCCGAGCGGCCGTCGCAGAACGTCCGCAGCTGCTCGAGGCCCGGCAGCGCCATCACGCTCGGGTCCGCGCCGCGGCCGCGAACGGGCTCCTGCCAGATCTCGCTCACGGGGCGCAGACTAGGCCGCGGCTATCATCGGCGCGGCTCGGAGAGGTGTCCGAGTGGCCTAAGGAGCGCGACTGGAAATCGCGTACCTGCCGAAAGGTGGGTCGCGGGTTCAAATCCCGCCCTCTCCGCTTCGCCGCGGGGGAACCCCTGGTTCCCCCACGAGCCCCCTCCTTGCCGGCGTCGGCTCGGTTCGGGGCGGATCAGGAGCCGCCTCTTCGTCGCGTGATGCTGCCGCCTCGACCACTAGTCACACGCGCCGGAGCCGCGTTGTGGCTGCGCTCCCGGGGAACCCGGGCTCCGCCGGAAACGGCTAGCCGTTCGCGGCTTGGCTGAGCAGCGCCACGAGGTCGTCGATCTGCTTCTGGCTGAGGCTCGTGCCGAAGTTCGGAGGCATGACGCCCTTCGAGTAGCCGGGCGCGATCTCCTTGTCCGGGTCGACGATCGACTCATGGATGAACGCGGCGTCCTTGCCCTTCAGGGCCTCGTCGAGGTTCGGGCCGACCGTGCCGGTGGCGTTCGCCTCCTTCAGCGTGTGGCAGGCGGTGCACCCGGCCGAGTCGAACACCGTCTTGCCCGCCGCCGGGTCGCCGGTCGGCGCCGGCGCGGTGGTCGTGCTCTCGGTGGTCGTGGTCGTCTCCGCGGGGCCGGCCGCCTCCGACTCGGACTCGGCCGCGAACTTCTCCACGGCGCCGAGCTCGGCGAGCATGAACAGCACGACGATCACGACGAAGAGGCCCACCCGGCGGCCCGGGAAGTTCGGGTTCATCCGCGGGAGCACGAAGGAGCACAGCAGCGCGAACACGATGAAGAGCCCGGCGATGACGCCGAGCCCGACCTTGTGGCCGGTCGAGAGCGCGAGCAGCACGGTTGCGGAACCTACCAAGGCGTCCGGGCAGGTTGCGCCGTCCTCCCCTCTGCGCTACCACTGAGCGGCTAATGCGTACGGAGGGAGAAACGTGAAACGAATGCTCAACATCGGCGCCGTCGTGCTCGCGGGGCTGGTGCTCACCGCGCCGGCTTTCGCAGCGGCGCCTACACCGACCGAGAAGAAGCTCCAGGCCCAGGTCGCAACCCTGCAGAAGCAGATCCCGGCGATGCAGAAGCAGATCAAGACGCTGCAAGCGCAGGTCACGACGTTGCAGAAGAACGACAAGACGCTCAGCAACGTCCTGTCCGCAGAGATCGACTACAGCATCTGCTCGAACGCCGCCACGGCAGACGCGCTCCAGCAGACGTGGGCGACGCTCAACATCTCGGCGACGGGCGCGATCTTCGGCGCGGCCGAGGCCGCCGTGAACGACACCGGCAGCTGCCAGTCGTGGAAGGTCACCCGCCAGGCGTCGGGCGTACCGAATCTCGGCGTCTTCAAGGCGCTGCTCGCCCTCTGGTCCTAGGAATACGGCGGGGCGGCCGCGTCGGCGGCCGCCCCGGATCCTTTCGTCTCGCACCCCCGCGATGTCCACTCTCGAGGAGGGCGCTCGCACGCGGGGAGGTATGCCTGCCTTCAGGACGCACCACGCGCTCCGCTTCTTCCCGGATACTCGAGGCGTGCTTCCGCTGCTCCTTGCCGTCGCCGCGCTCACGGCCGCCGGGCCGGCCCCGTCGTTCCACAGCCGGGTGGAGCCGATCCCCGCGTCGTACCGGCTGACTTCCTGGCATCCGGGCTGCCCCGTCGCACGCCGCGACCTGCGGCTCGTGACCGTCTCGCACTGGGGCTTCGACCGCCGTGTCCATTCGGGCCAGCTCGTCGTCGCGGCTCGCGCGGCGCCGGCGATCACCCGCGCGCTCCGCTCGCTCTTCGAGGCACGCTTCCCGATCCGGCGGATGGAGCCCGTCGAGCGCTACGGCTCGGACGACGACCGCTCGATGGCCGCCGACAACACCTCTGCGTTCAACTGCCGCCTCGTCGAGGGCAGCACGTCCTGGTCGGCCCACGCATACGGGCTCGCGATCGACATCAACCCGCTCGAGAATCCGTACCTGCGCGGCCGCGACGTACTCCCGCCGGCCGGCCGCGCCTACCTGAACCGCCGCCGCTGGGCCACCGGGATGATCCATGCAGGCGACAGGGTCGTCCGCGCCTTCGCCGCCGTCGGCTGGCCCTGGGGCGGCGCGTGGCACTCGCCGATCGACTACCAGCACTTCTCGGCGACCGGCGGCTAGCGCACGAGCTGCGCGGGCCGTACCCGAGCCCACCGAGCCCGACCTCGATTTCATCGTCCGCACGGCCGAGCAATACGCATGCGGATGAGCGTCCTGGCCGGGCATTCGCTCCACGCGCGGCCGGCCGGCCCGGCCGCGCCGCGCGCGCGGCTGGTCGCAAATCCCTCGATCTAGGGCTGGTGCTCGCGCGCCCAGCCTTCAAGGTGAGCTATTGCGCCCGCCGGCGGTCGGCGGTGTCGCAGCGGCAACCTGGGGAGGTTGGGATGAAGAAGTTGGCGATTTTCGCCGGGCTCACGGCTGCGCTGATTTGCGGCAGCTTCGCGTTCGGCGGTGTTCCCGGATCGGACGGCAAGATCCATGCCTGCTACGCAAAGAACGGCGATCTGCGGATCATCGACGCGTCGAAGAAGAGCTGCAAGAAGAACGAGTCGACGCTCTCGTGGAACCAGCAGGGCGCGAAGGGCGACCGTGGGCCGGAAGGCCTCACCGGCCCGACGGGCCAGCAGGGCACTCAGGGGCCGCAGGGGGCCAAGGGCGACACGGGCGCGCAGGGCTTCCAGGGCCTGCAGGGCGTTCAGGGGCTGACCGGCCCGCAGGGCGTCAAGGGGGACAAGGGCGATACCGGTCTCCAGGGCGACAAGGGTGACACCGGTCTCCAGGGCCCGCAGGGCGACAAGGGAGACAAGGGAGATACGGGCGACGCCGGCGCCGACGGCAACAGCATCGTCGGCGACAAGGGCGACGCCGGCCTTCAGGGCCCCAAGGGTGACCCCGGCGACAAGGGCGACAAGGGTGACAAGGGCGATAAGGGCGACAAGGGCGACGCGTGGACGCCGGACTACGGCATCGCGCAGGTCATCGTCCAGCGCGGCAGCGGTGCGCCGGCCGTGTGGGGCCAGTACTCCACGACGCTCGGCTCACCGGTCGGCGACACGACCGCCGGCAGCTTCCGCTTCACCTGCAACAACACCACGCACGTCACCTGCAAGGTCTCGGTGGCGGCGTACACGACGGCGGACGGCTACACGGTCTGGCCGCGCATCCTGCTCCATCAGCAGGACTTCAACGCGGGCGGCCCCTCGACGTACTGCGAGTACGGCGACGGCGTGACGAACAACCAGGCGTTCGGCGCCGTCGGAACCACGGCAACCGCGCTGACGCTCGGCATCGGCGGCACGCTCGACTGCCCGGGCTCGACGCAGGCCTACCCGGCCGGCGGTACGGCCACGACGATCGACGTCCCGGCCGGCTACTACGACGTCCAGGCGTCGTTCACGTTCCTCAAGCCGTAGTACCCAGCGGCTCTCCGACGCACGGGGGTGGGGCGCTTCGCGCCTCGCCCCCGCCGCGTTTCAACCGTCGAGCCGGTCGTGCACGGCCTCCATGTCGTGGACGACGTCGACGACGGCCTGGCGGCACCAGTCGAGGAACTCCTCGCCGAGCTCGGGGGTCGACTCGGTCGGGCTGCCCCACACGCCGCCGCCCTCGAGCGTGGCGGCGTGGAACGCGCCCGGCCGCGGGAACATCACGGCGTCGAGCACGGTGTGTGCGCTGGTGCGCAGCTCGCCGAAGTCGGGGTCGAAGTCGCGCGCGCTCGCCATGTCCACGAGGCCCGGGTCGATCGCGAGGATCGCCGAGGTCTCCCCCACGTTCGCGTGAATCCCGACGGCGGGCCCGAGGTAGCGGGCAGCGCGCTCGGGCGGCAGGCCGAGCCAGTAGGCGAACGGATAGACACGCGTCCCTTCGGGCAGCTCGTGGGCGAAGTCGCCGGCCGCGTACTGCATCGCCCACGTATTCACGTAGTGGCCGTTGAGCAGCACGATGCGGCGGAAGCCGGCCTCGGCAAGGCTCACGGTCACGTCGCGCAGGAGCGCCGTGAAGGTGCCGAGCCGCAGGTAGGCGAGGCCCGCCGCACCGCGATGGTCGGCGGCGAGCCCGAACGGCACGGGCGGCCCGACGAGCGCGTCCAGCTCGGGCGCCGCACGGCGCGCGACCTCGAGTGGGATGTAGACGTCCGTCCAGAGAGGCCCGTGGTCGCCGTGGTCCTCCGTCGACCCGACCGGGACGATCACGGTGCGCCCGCCGCCCTCCAGGAAGCGCCGGACCTCGAGGTTGGTCATCTCGGGCATGTAGCGCGAGCCTCGCATCGGTCGCGCCGACCTTAGACGGGGGGAGGTTTGGATTTCGCGTGATCCGAACAAAGGAGGGGCGGACGAGGAGGCACTCAGCTTGAAGGTACGCGCAACCCCGGGCGCGCGTGCACGCGCCATGCAGCTCCCGCAAGCAGAAGCGGGCGGGGCGCGATGACGGTTTGGGGCCGTCCGGTCCTCGGTGCGGGGGTGCCGAAGGGCCGGAGGAGCGGGTGGGGGATGGCCGCAGTCCCCCACCCGCGTTTTCTCTGCAAGGCGCCGAGGATCGCGGCGCCCGGCCGAATCAGCCGGTGCGCGGGCAGCGCCCGCTCGTGTACGCGGTGCGGTCGGCCGCCTGCAGGACCCAGTGCCAGATTCCGCCCGCCGAGACGGCGTGCATCGTCGCAGTCGTCACGCCGTCGTCGGAGCTCACCCGAAGGGTCACCGCCTTCGACTCGAGTGTCCTCGCATCGACGTGGACCGGATCGTCGTAGGTCTCGAGCACCTTGATGCTCTTCAGCTCCCACCCCTCGTTCGCCTGACACTCGACGAACCGCGCGCGGGTCACGAGCCGCTGGTCTGCGTGGAGCAGCTCGTCCCACAGGCGCCCGGACTGGCCGCGCGAAAACTCGGTCGTGATCCGGCTCACGAAGTCCGCTGCCGATCCCTGGCCGCTCGACGACCCGCCTCCGCACCCGGTGACGAGGAGCGCGGTCGCGAGCACGACCAGCGTCGCGGCAAGACGCCGCACAGAATGCATGTTCATGAGAGCACCTCCAGGAGCGGAGAGTCGTCGGTCAGCGGCAGGGCGCCGACCACGAACGGGGGCTGGTCGAACGGAACGACGAGCGCCGCGAGCCGGGGCCGCGCGCTGAGAAGGGCCGGCGCGTCGGCCACGGGCGTGACGGCGAGTGCGGTGGCGTACGCCTCGACCTCGCCGGCGTCGCTCCCGGCAACGGTGACGGCCAGCGGGCCCGTCTCCGCGGGCGCGCCCGTGCCCGGGTCGATGAGGTGATGGAGCCCCCGCCGCGGGCCGAAGCGGCGCCGGTCGCGCCCTGATGTTGCGACCGCGCCCTCGTTGACCTCGATCGTGGCAAGGGTCGAGCCCGCCGCGCGCGGGTCGGCGACGGCGATCCCCCACGGGCCACCCTCCGGCGTCCTGCCCCAGACGGCGATGTCGCCGCCGAGGTCGACGAGTCCGCCCGGCAGCTCGAGCCAGGCCTCGCGCATCGCCCAGAGGGCGCTCGCCGCCGCGAACCCCTTGCCGATACCGCCGAGATCGAGCGCGGCGCCGGCTTCCACGCGCGCCCGGCTCGAGGCGAGGTCGAGCTCGACCGCAGCCCCCGGCCGCCAGTCGTCGGCCGCCGCGGGCATGCGCCCGTCCAGCAGCTCGAAGGAGCGGTCGTAGCCGGCCGCGACGAGCGCGGGCAGGATGGCCGGGTCGTACGCCCCGTGTGTCTCGCGACGGACGCGGAGCGCGACCTGCAGCACGTCGAGGAGCCGCTGGTCGACCCGCAGCCACTCCCCGCGCGCGTCGTTCAGACGTGAGAGGTCGCTCGCGGGCCGGAAGCGCGAGAGCACGTCCTCGCACGCTTCGATCTCGCGCCGCCCGGCAACGAGGGCGCGCCGCACCCTTCGGGCGTCCGCGCGGGATGCCGTGGCAGCCACGAGGCACTCGGTGCCCATGGCCGAGAACGACTCCCGGGCGAGCCTGTCGCCGATCACGGCGCCACTCCCGCCGGTTCCCGCGGGGGCGCCGCACGGGACGGCCTGCCGACCGGCCGCACGGCTCTCGCCGGAGCGGGGGGACGGCCCGGACGCGGCATCAGGATGCGCGCGAACGTGAGCCAGAGAACCGGCGCGAGCGCGACGCCGGCGAACACGAGGCCGGCAGTCCCCTGCAGGTCCGTGCCGGCGTGCAGCGCGTGGCCGAGAGCGAGCGCGAAGGCTCCGAAGGACGCGTAGTGGAGCAGGCGCCAGCGGCGCTGGCTGATCCGGCGCCGGACGTGGAACGAGAGGGCGAGCGCCAGCATGAGGTAGCCGGCGACGATCCCGGCCGCCACCGTCACGGGCCGCCAGGGGGCCGCTCCGGGAATGACCACGGCGGGGATCCCGAACCGCATGACGGGGTCGAGGACGATCGCGCCCGCATGGAGCACGAGCATCGAGAGCCCCATCCACATCAGCGTCTGGTGCCACCCGAGCAGCTGCTTCTGCAACCGCGGCTTCAGCAGCCGCGTGCTCATCAACAGCCCGAGCGTCACGGAGACGGTCAGGAGCGCGAACGCGACCAGGCCCGCGGCGCGCGCTACCAGCCACGCGACCGGCATCCCGGCGGCGAGGACGCTCATCCCGCGGGGACGGGCGAGGTGCGGGTCGTCGCATGCGTCGTCGCCGTGCCGGTGCCGGAGACGACGACGAGACGCTTCGTCCCGTTCTTCCCCCTCACGATCACGGCGCCCGGCACGGACTGCGTCGACGGGGGCGACGCCGGCTGCGGGCGCGTCCAGGCGAGGAACGCGACGGTGCCCGACAGGGCCCAGACAGACAGCGCGGTCGCCCAGACGGTGCGCATCAGTCGCCCGGCTCCACTCTGCGCGGCGGGGCGGGTGCTTTCGGCGTGACGACCTGGTCGACCGTCGGCGTCGCCGGCTGCGCCACGGGTGGGTTTCTGGTCAACCCGGCGACGGCCAGAGCGGAGGTGAGCACGGTCGCCGTGAGCACGGCCGCGAGCGTGAACAGCTCGCGGCGACTCGGCAGAGCGGTGCCGCCTTTGCCGTTGCGTGCGGCCGGGATCGCTCCCGGCACTGCCTTAGACGCGGTTGCGATGGTGAGCCTTCCTTCCGGACTCCCTCTCTTCTAATCCGGAGGCGGGAACGAGGCATCGGTAGCAACCCGGATACGCCGTGCGGGAGCGCCACGACGGGGGCGGCCAGTGGGCGCGGCTGGGATCGAACCAGCGACCTCCCGCGTGTGAAGCGGGCGCTCTCCCGCTGAGCTACGCGCCCGGACGAGCGGAAGGCGAGTGTAGCCCAGCCCCGGCCACCGGATCGGGCATCCGGGGGAGGGGCCCCACCCTCCCCCGGAGCTTGTCGCGTCAGCGCCTGCGCAGCGACTTGCTGACCAGGCGGCTCGGGCGGTGCGACTTGTCGATCGCCCGCAGCGTCGCCGTGTACTTGCCTGCGGTGCGGAACCGCTTCGCAGGCACCCAGCTGCGCGTGAAGCTGCCGCAGCTCGCCTGGATGCGGACGGCGAAGCGCCGCGCGAAGGACACGACATGCGCCTTCTGGTCGCGCTGGACGACCGTCACCTTGCCGGTGCCGTCGTCGCAGACGGTGAAGCGCGCGTAGACCCGTGCGCCGATCCGCGTGAGCGCGACGAACCGGATCGTCGGCGGCTTGTTGGCCACCGGCGGAGGCGGCGTGTCGGACACGATGGCACCGCTCGCCGCCGAGCTGACGGTCGCGCGGCCGCCGGCCTGCGTGCGCGCCGTGACGAGCACGCGCATCCGGTTGCCCTCGTCGATGGCGCGAACGCCGTAGCTCTGGCCCGTGGCGCCCGGCACGTTCAGGCAGTTTGCGCCGTCGGTGTCACAGCGCTGCCACTGGTACCCGTACGAGGAGGGGGCCGGCGTCCACGAGCCGTTCGTCGCCGAGAGCTCGCCGCCGACGGTCGTGTCGCCGCTGACGGCGGGGCGGGCGGTGCTCCTCGGGCCGTTCTTCGACGCGACGACGTCCGTCGGCTCGGACGGAGCGAGGTCGTGACCGTCGGCGTTCACGGCGGTCACGAGGACGCGAAGCGTGCGGCCGACGTCCGTGAGGACCGGCGTGTACGTCTCCTTCGTGGCGCCGCCGATGGCGCCGCAGCCGGTGCCGTCGGACGCGCAGCGCTGCCACGTGTACGTGTACGAGGTCGGGCTGTTGGCCCACGTGCCGCGGGAAGCGGTCAGCGTGGTGCCTTCACGCGCGGTTCCCGAGATCGCCGGTCGTGTGGTGTTCTCCGGTGGCGCCGCGGCGGCCGTACCCGTCACGGTGAACATCAGCACGGCCAGCGCGGCGACCAGGATGCGCTTGGGGGTCATAAGGTGCTCCTTTCGGTCGCTCGAGGGAGCCGTGCCCGCCGTTGGCAGAGCCAATCTCGCGAATGCGTCTTCTAACGAAACGCTTACGGCCGCGTGCTCGCGGCAGATGTCACGTGAAGATGGAGTGGCAGACCTTGCGCAGCGCGTCGATCGTCACCGGCCGCTCGAGCTTCGCGGTCTCGCAGCGGAGGGTGAAAACCTGCTCCTTCGCCGCGTCGTCGAGAGTCACGCTGATCGCCTCCAGATCGTCCAGGGCCGGATCCTCGAGCGCCCGGTCGATCACCGGCGCGGCGACCAGCGTCGCCGTGTAGACGCTCGAGAGCCGCATCTCCGCCGTCACTGAGCAACTCTGCTTCTCGCACGAGACGCGCGCGCCGTGCAGCTGGCCGAGGTGGCTCTTCAGCGCTTCCTCGCGCGCATCGGTGTCGCTGCCAGAGCCACAGCCGGCCACGACGGCGAGCGCGGAAAGCATGGCGAGGCGCCTCACCTGAGCCGGAGCCGGACGACATTGCTCGAGACGCCGGCGAGCGTGGCGCTCTTGCAGCCGGCAGGAGCGTCGGCTGTGCGGCCGCCGCAGTGGAGCCGCCGCGACGGCACCCGCGCCTGGATCAGCAGCGTGCCCGGCTTCCCCGGCAGCTGCACGCGAGCGCGATAGACGCCGAGCTTCCCCGTGCGCGTCTTCCCGACGGGCAGCAGCGAGCCCGGCGTGCGCCCGGCCAGGATCTGCAGCGCACGGCCCTGCTCGAGGCCTTGCACCGAGAGCGCACCCGCGACCGTGGCGCGCGCGCCCGGGCGCAAGCCTTCGGCGCCTTCGACCTGGAGCGTCAGGAAGCTCGGGCTGACGATTGCGCCACGGCTCTCGACCGTCGACGGGTAAGCCGCCGCGCCCCCCTTCTTGCCGACCGGCGTGAAGAACGCCCGCCAGACTGATTTGCCGGAGGGCGGGCTGCCGAGCCCGCGCTCGATCCGCAGCGCGATCCGGCGGACGGCGCTCTTGCCGCCGAGCGAGTCGAGCCGGGGCAGGCAGGCGGTGAGCCGCGTCGTCCCGCGGTGCTCGTGGACGAAGAACTGGAGCGTCAGCTTGCGCACTGCAAGGCGCTTCTTCGCCGGCGCGGTCAGCGCGGCGCGGAGGCTGCCTGTGGGCTCGCGCACGCAGCCGGCGGCCTGCGCAGCGCTTGCTTTCGCAGCGACCAGCGGGCCGGAGAGCAGCGAGGGCGTGCGGCTCTCGCCCGTCGTCGGCACGAGCGCGGCGGCGGCGTCGCCGACGCGCGTCCCGGCCCGCGGGAGCATCAGCTTCTGGCCCTTCGGGAGTGCCAAGGTGACGCGCGCGATCGGCTCCTGCTTCACCGGCTGCGAGACGTCGAGCACGAAGGTCGGGCCGGTGGTGGAGTAGCGGCCGAGCTCGGCGCGCAGCGTCGGCGCGAACGCGGGCTGCGCCGCGCCCTGACCGGCGGCACCGCCCGCGAGCACGGTAAGAGCCGCCCCGGCGGCTACGAGACGACCCCTCACAAGTAGAAGTATCGCGTTCTTACCGGCGCAGAAGCTCGCGCGCCGTGTCGCGCGCATGGCCGTCGCGCTCGCGCCAGACGAGCTCGAGCAGCGAGCCCATCACGTCGCGGATGCCAACCACGCCGAGCAGCATCCCGTCCTGGACGACCGGCAAGTGGCGGATCCGCCGCTCGCCCATGAGGCGCGCGGCCTCCACGATGTCGTCGTCGGCCGAGACGGTCACGGGCCGGGGCGTCATGACGTCCGAGATGTGCACGTGCGCGAAGTGCGGGCCTTCGCTCGCGATGCGAACGAGGTCGCGTTCTGTGAAGATGCCTACCAGCGCGGGCCCATCGCAGACGGCGACGCTGCCGACGTTTGCCTCCCGCATGCGGGTGATCGCCACCGACACCGGCTCGTCGGGCTGGACGGTCACCAGGCGGCAGGTCATGATCTCCCCAACGCGCATTCCTCCATGTTAGTGCCCTTTGCCACGAGACGCAAACGGCTACGATCGACGCGCCCGGCAGCGCTAGGCGGGGAGCTAGCGGTTCCCTGCACTCGCAATCCGCTCTAGCGAGGCTGAATCCCCTCCCGAGGGGGTGGCGTTCGTGGGAAGGGCTAGCGGGCGCGAGTGTTGACGGTCAGGTTCCGCGCACTGGGAGCCTCCGAACCGCGTCAGGTCCGGGAGGAAGCAGCGCTAAGGAGTACCTCCCAGGTGCCGCGGGTCGACCTGGCCCGAGCGAGCGCCGCAGGCACCACCACGGGTTCCACCTTCGAAGGCGGGTGTGCTGCCGGGCACTTTCTTGGCGTGGCGCGCCGGTCCTGATACGACGCGAGCCAACACCGAGAAGGAGGGTCTATGAGTACCACGCTGTCGACGAACGACCTCGCGTCGCTGCGGTCTCGGATGGCCGTTTCGGCGGCCGAGGACGCCGACTGGGACGCATCGCGCATGGGCTGGAACGTCGTCCACGACCAGCGGCCTGTCGCGGTCGCGTTCGCCGAAACTGCTGACGACGTCGCCGCGGTCGTGGACTTCGCGCGCGAGCATGGGGTTCGCGTGGCCGCGCAGGCGACTGGCCATTTCGCCGCGTCGCTCGCGCCGCTCGACGACGCGATCCTGCTGAAGACGGGGCGCATGCGAGGGGTCACCGTCGATCCGGAGCGCCGCCGCGCACGCGTCGAGGCCGGCGCCCAGTGGCACGACGTCGCGGCGCCCGCGGCCGAGCACGGCCTCGCGGGCCTCGCCGGCAGCGCGCCGGACGTGGGCGTCGTCGGCTACACGCTCGGCGGGGGCCTCGGCTGGCTCGGCCGGAAGTACGGCCTCGCGGCAAACAGCGTCGTCTCGGCCGACGTGGTGACGGCGGACGGGCAGCGGCGCACCGTCGACGTCGACAACGAGCCGAACCTGTTCTGGGCGCTCCGCGGTGGAGGCGGCAGCTTCGCTGTGGTCACCGGGCTCGAGTTCGACCTCTTCCCCGTCCGCGAGCTCTACGCGGGCGACCTGTTCTGGCCGCTCGAGCGCGCGCCCGAGGTGCTGCACGCCTGGCGCGAGTGGGTCGGCACGGTCCCCGACGAGCTCACCTCGTGCGGGCGCATCGTCCACCTCCCCGCCGATCCCGGAGATCCCGGAGTTCCTGCGCGGCCGCTCGTTCGCGCTCGTCGAGGCCGCCTTCATCGGCACCGAGAGCGAGGGCGAGGCGCTGCTCCGCCCGCTCCGGGAGCTGGAGCCCGAGATCGACACGGTCGCGATGATCCCGCCGACGCGGCTCGGCGAGCTCCACATGGACCCGCCGGACCCGGCGCCCGGCCTCTACGACGGCGGGCTGCTGAAGTCGCTGCCGGCGGACGTCCTGGACGCGCTCGTCGACGCGGTCGGGCGGGCCGGCGAGACGGCCCTGCTGTCGATCGAGCTGCGGCACCTCGGCGGGGCGCTCGCGCATCCTTCACCGGGCGACGGCGCGGCCGGCACGCTCGACGCGGAGTTCGCGCACTTCTCGCTCGGGCTGCCGATGACGCCGGAGATGGGCGCGGCGATCCGGACGGACGTGCAGCGCGTCCTCGACGTGCTCGCACCGGCCGACGCCGGCCTGACGTACTTCAACTTCTCGGACCACGGCGTCGAGCCGAGCGCCCTGTTCCCGCCGGACACGCTGCAACGGCTGCAGGCGGTCAAGCGGGACGTCGACCCGGACGACCTGTTCTTCGCCTGCCACCCGGTCGCGCCGGCCTGAGGCGTCAACCGAGCCGCACGAGCCGGCCGCTCCGGGTGATCCGGAAGCGGCCGGCTCGGGTGAAGATCGTCGAGCGGATCGTCGCACCCCGGCGGGCCTCGGGCGACGCGCTCCAGGAGTAGAGCCCCGGCACCAGGCCGGCTGGCAGCCGGAACTCGGGAGCGGCCGGCCACTGCTGGAGCACCTCGATCCGCCCGAGACTGCCCTGCCGCAATACCTCGAACAGGTAGAGCCGCGCGCCCGGAACGGGCTTCCAGCTGATCGTCTGTGCGCTCGAGGGAACCGGCGGAGGCGGCTTCGTCTCCGCGTGCCTGGTGCCGGCGACCACCGTCGTCGTCGCGAGCGGGGGCGGCGTTGTGGCCCGGCGCGGCGCGGTCGTCCGCTGCGGGGCGTTCGTGCGGGCCGGAGCCGTCGTCCTGCGCGGCGTCGAGTGCGTGCGCGCCGGCTGCGTCGGCGGCTTCTCGCCGGTGGGCGCGGTGGCCTGCTCGGTGCTCTGCACGGTCGACGCAGCCTCACTCGCGCCCCCGCGCGTGAGCACGACCGCCGCGGCCGCTCCGGCCAGGGCCAGCGCGACGGCGGCTACTGCCGCCAGGAGCCACACGCCGATACGACGTCTCGGTGACGGTGGCTCCGGAGGCGCTTCGGGGGCGGTCTCGACGACAGGCGGCGGCGGTGGGCGACGACGATCGGCCGGAACGTGATCGAGGGCTCAGGCCGCGCCGCGGGCGGAGGTGGCGGCGGCGGCGGCTGCCGGGTCTGCCCCAGGCGCGAGATCCTCACCTCGAGCGTGCCGGTCGCGCGGTTCAGGGTGGCGGCGAGCCGACGGCGCCGCACGGTGAAGGCCAGGCGCCTCGCCGGTCGCACCCCTGTCGCTGGGCCGGTGCCTTGCAGCGGCCGGACGCTCACGCGCGCGACGCGCTGCGGCGGATCGATCGAGGCGACAAGCCGGCGTCTCCCGACCCGGACCGCGAGCCGCCGCGGCGTCGTGGCACGCCGCCTGAGCGTGCGCAGGGCCGCGGTGCTGCGAGCACGGATCGGGGGCATCCGCACGGCGAGAACATTGTGCCGGGTTCCGGCCGAATGGGGTCCTCGCTCGCGTAGGCTGTGGCGCTCGATGTCGACGGCGCTCTACCGCAAGTACCGGCCGCAGGACTTCGACGACGTGGTCGGCCAGGAGCCCGTCGTCAGGACCCTGCGGAACGCGATCACGGCCGGCACGGTGCGCCAGGCGTACCTCTTCGCCGGGCCGCGCGGGACGGGCAAGACCTCGCTCGCGCGCATCCTCGCGAAGGCGCTGAACTGCGCACAGGGAGCGACGCCGACGCCCGACAACACGTGCAACTCATGCGTCACGATCACCGCCGGCACGTCGCTCGACGTGATCGAGATGGACGCCGCGTCGCAGCGCGGGATCGACGACATCCGCGAGATTCGCGAGCGGGTCGTGCTGCAGCCCGTCGAGGGGCGCTACAAGGTCTACATCCTCGACGAGGCGCACCAGCTCACGGATGCCGCGTGGAATGCGTTGCTCAAGCTGATCGAGGAGCCTCCGCCCCACCTCGTCTTCGTCTTCTGCACGACCGAGCTGGCCAAGGTGCTCCCGACGGTGCGCTCCCGCTGTCAGACGTTCGCGTTCGCGCGGCCGCGGCTGCCGGAGCTCGTCCGCCTGCTGCGGCGGATTGCCGACGCGGAAGGCTTCGACGTCCCTGACGCGGCGCTCTCGCTCGTGGCGCGCTCGGCGCGCGGGAGCTTCCGCGACGCGGTCTCGACGCTCGACCAGCTCGCCGCGGCGACCGGGGGGACGATCAGCGTCCAGGACATCCTCCAGCTGCTCGGCGCGGTCGAGGAGGAGGCGCTCTTCCGACTCTGCGACTTCGTCGTCGACCGCGACACGGCGGGCGCGCTGACCTTCATCGAGGAGCTCGCCGACCAGGGCCAGGATCTCGGCCGGTTCGTCATCGAGCTGCTCGAGCATCTGCGCCAGCTGCTGCTCGTCCAGCACATGGGCGAGGTGCCCGACTCGCTGCCGCTGACCGGTGAGACGCGCGAGCGCCTCCACGCGCAGGCGAACCAGCTCGGCGAGCCAGCGGTCGTCCGGCTCTGCGACCTGCTCGCGGTTGCGGTCGACGACCTGCGCCAGGGCGGCGACCCGCGCCTGCCGCTCGAGCTCGCGCTCGTGAAGGTGACGCGCCCGTCCGCCGACCTCGAGCACGAGTCGCTCGCCTACCGGATCGAGTCGCTCGAGCAGCGCCAGCCTGGCGCGCCCACGCCGCCGCCTGCTCCATCGCCGTCTCCGTCTCCGTCTCCGTCTCCGTCGCAGGCTGAAGCCTCGCCGGCCGCCGCGGAGCCCGCTCCGCCGCCGGAGCCGCCCGCCGCGCAGAACGGCCCCCCGCTCGAGCTCACGCAGCTCCAGGACGCCTGGGCGCGGAGCGTCCTGCCGCACGTCGAGCAGCGCTCCATCCCGACCGCCGCGATCTACCGCGAGGCGCGCCCGGTCGCGCTCGACGGCGACAGGGTGACGGTCGAGTTCCCCGGCGCCGCGGCGTTCCACCGGCAGCTCGCCGAGGAGGCGAAGAACGTGTCGCTCCTCGCCGACGCGCTGTACGAGGTGACCGGCCGGCGGCTCTCGGTCGAGTTCAGCGTGGGCGAGACGGCCGCGGCTGACGAGGAGGCCGAAGAGCCCGCCGGAGAGGAACGGATTCTCGAGCTGATGAAGCAGACCTTCGACGCACGCGAGGTGGACGAATGAGTGGCGGATTCGACCTGAACAAGCTGATGCAGCAGGCATCGGCGATGCAGCAGCAGATGGAGCAGGCGCGCGAGGAGCTCGCCGGGGAGGTCGTCGAGGCGTCCGCCGGTGGCGGGACCGTGACGGTGAAGGCGACGGGCGCGGGCGAGATCACCGAGGTGAAGATCGCCAAGGAGGCGATCGACCCGGACGATCCCGAGATGCTCGAGGACACGATCGTCGCCGCGGTCAACGAGGCGCTGCGCGCGGCCGAGGGCCTGGCCCAGAAGAAGCTCGGCGGCGCGATGGGCGGGCTCGACCTGCCGCCCGGGCTCGGGCTACCCGGCCTCTAGAACCCAGCGGTTCTCGCGCATGATCGGCACGGCCTGGCCGGCGGCGGTCAGGCCGTCGACGTCCACCGCCGGGCTGCCGATCATGAAGTCCACGTGCGCGGCGGACACGTTGATCCCACGCTCCACGAGCTCGTCCAGCGACAGCCCCTCGGCTCCGTCCACGGCGGCCGTGTACGCGTTGCCGTAGGCGATGTGGCACGCCACGTTCTCGTCCAGCAGGCCGTTGTAGAAGACGCGGTCCGGGATGCGCGTGGTCTCGTCGACAAGCGCGACCTCGCCCAGGAACGCACCGCCTGCGTCCGACGCCATCTGCGAGCGGACGAAGTCGGCACCCTCCTCGGCGCGGACGTTCACCGCCCGGCCGTCCGCGAACTCGACCTCGAGCCCGGGCACCGTGTAGCCGTACCAGACGAGTGGACGGGTGGCCCGCACGACGCCGTTCGTGCGCCGGCGGTCCGGCGTCGTGAAGACCTCCTCGGTCGGGATGTTGGCCACGTGCTCGAGCCCCCAGCTCGTGAAGTCGCTCGCCGCGAGCCAGCGTGACTCTGCCAGCAGCCCGACCGACAGATCGGTGCCGCCGCCGTGGAAGTGCAGCGCGTCGAAGCGCCGGTCGTTGAGCGATTGCGCGCGCGCCTTCAGCGTCGCGATGTGCTCCTGCCACGCCGCGATCGGGTCGGTCTCGTCCAGCCGCACCGAGTGGAAGATCTCGCCCCAGAGGCGCTCGGTGTCCGGCTCGCCGTAGAGCTTGGCCGCCCAGCCGTCCGTGGCGCACGCGGCGATGCAGCGCGACCAGTGGGACTCGTTGCTCAGTCGGCGGAGAAGCTTCGTCGCCTCGTAGGACTCGGCCTTGCCGACGCGTGCCGGATCGAGGCTGCCGAGGAGCTCCGGATCGGGGTCGCCCAGCAGCTGGATGTAGGCGATCCGCCGGTCCGCCCAGTCCTGCAGCCTCGCCAGGTTGTGCGGCGGCGTCCACGAGATGGCGTCGTCGGACGCGTGCTCGGCGAGCGACTTGCGCCCGTAGTCGTCGCGGTAGACGTACTCCACGTAGCGGGCGCCCGCGCGCCACGAAGCGTCGACCAGCGCGCGCACGAGCGGCGCGTGCTCCACCCAGCCCATGACGACGACGTCCTGGCCCTGCTGCACGTTGGCCCCGACACCAACGATCAGGTCCGCGTAGGTGTCGAGCTCCTCCTGCGACGGCACCGCGGGAGCCTACGGCACGTCCGCAGGGGACGGTTACGCTCCTGGCGTGATCTCGCCTGCGGTCGACAACCTCGTCGCGCAGCTGACGCGGCTGCCCGGGATCGGGACGCGCACGGCGCAGCGGCTCGCGTTCCACATCCTCCGCGCGCCGAAGGACGAGGCGGCCGCGCTCGCGGCGGCGATCGCCGAGGTGAAGGAGCGGGTCCGGTTCTGCCGCGAGTGCGGGAACCTCACCGAGGACGAGGTATGCGCGATCTGCCTCGACGCGCGGCGCGACCACACCGTCATCTGCGTGGTCGAGCAGCCGGTGGACGTCGTCTCGCTCGAGCGGACGGCCGAGTACCGCGGGCTGTACCACGTGCTCGGCGGGGCGCTCTCGCCGCTCGACGGCGTCGACCCGGGCGACCTGCGCATCGACGAGCTCGTCCGGCGCGTCGAGGCGAACGGCGTGGCGGAGGTCGTACTCGCGACCAACCCGAACATGACCGGCGAGGCAACTGCGGCGTACCTCGCCGACCGCCTGCGCGGGCGCGTGCGGGTGACGCGGCTCGCGAGCGGCTTGCCCGTGGGCGCAGACCTCGAATACGCGGACGAGGTCACGCTCGGCCGCGCGCTGTCCGGCCGCCGCGAGATGTGACCGTCCCCGAGGTGCGTCGCGTGCTTTGACGTCGGGTCTGTCCCCAGCCGTAAGACAGGGTCTGTCCCCAAGCTGTATCGGGGGCTGACCCACACAGGGTGACTCGGTGTAAAGGCTCAGGCGCCGTGGGTTTAGACCTGTAGTACGGCGGTGCCGGCTATCTCGCCGGCCCGGAACTTCTCCAGCGCCTCGTTCGCCTGCTCGAGCGGGAAGGCCTCGATCTCGGCCCGGACCGGCACCTGCGGCGCCAGCCCGAGGAACTCCTCTCCGTCGGCGCGCGTCAGATTCGCGACCGAGCGGACGGCGCGCTCGCCCCAGAGGAGCTCGTACGGGAACGACGGGATGTCCGACATGTGGATGCCGGCACACACCACCGGCCCACCCTTCGCGACGGCGCGAAGCGCCACGGGGACGAGCGCACCGACAGGCGCGAAGACGATCGCCGCGTCCAGCTCCTCCGGCGGCGTCTCGTCCGAGCCGCCCGCCCATTCGGCGCCGAGGTCGAGAGCCTGCCGGCGGCCCTCGTCGTCGCCCGGCCTCGTGAAGGCGAACACGCGGCGCCCCTGCCAGCGCGCGACCTGCGCGATCAGGCGCGCAGACGAGCCGAAGCCGTAGAGGCCGACCCGCTCGGCGTCGCCTGTCATCCGCAGCGAGCGGTAGCCGATCAGGCCCGCGCACATGAGCGGGGCCGCATCGAGGTCGCCGTAGCCGTCGGGCACGGCGAGCGCGAACCGCTCGTCCACGGCGAGGTACTCGGCGTAGCCGCCGTCGAGCGTGTAGCCCGTGAAACGCGCGTTGTCGCAGAGGTTCTCGCGGCCCGAGCGGCAGTAGCGGCACGTCCCGTCCGTCCAGCCGAGCCACGGCACGCCGACGCGGCGACCGTCCTCGGTCGCGCCGACGACCATGTGCCCGGGAACGAGCGGCAGCTTCGGGCCGGGCAGCTCGCCGTCGACGACGTGCAGGTCGGTCCGGCAGACGGCGCAGGCGCGGACGCGGACGAGCAGCTCCCCCGGGCCGGGCTCCGGGGCGGGGATGTCGCGCAGCTGGAGCGGCTCCCCGAGGCGGTCGAGAACCATCGCTCGCATGCGAGGCAGTCTGCACGTCCTAACAGGGACAGTCCCTGTAAAGAGGCACCGCGAGCCGCCCCGCCCTAACAGGGACAGTCCCTGTTAAGAGAGCCGCCATGCCCTGCCTACACTGGGCCGATGGCTGCGACCGACTTCGAGGCTGTCCCTGCGCTGTCCGCCGACGCGCCGCCCGCGAGCGGCACCGTCGTCATGAAGTTCGGCGGCACCTCGGTCGGCGACACGGAGCGGCTGCTCCGCGTCGTTCGCCGCCTGGTCGCCGCACGCGAGGAGGGCAACCGCGTCGTCGGCGTGCTCTCCGCGATGGGCCACACGACCGACGAGCTCGTCGCGCTCGCGCACCAGGTGGCGAAGCGGCCGAAGCCGCGCGCCATGGACATGCTCATCTCCGTGGGCGAGCGCATCACGTGCGCCCTCGCGGAGATGGCGATCGAGGATCTCGGCCACGAGGCGATCTCGCTGACCGGCTCGCAGGCGGGGATCGTCACCGACACGACGCACACCAAGGCGAAGATCGTCGACGTGCGCGCGCGCCGCATCCACGAGGCGCTCGACGAGGAGCGGATCGTGCTCGTGGCCGGCTTCCAGGGCGTCTCGACCGCGCACGAGGTCACGACGCTCGGACGCGGCGGCTCCGACATGACCGCCGTCGTCCTCGCCGCCGCCCTGGGAGCCGACCGCTGCGAGATCTACACGGACGTCGACGGCGTCTACACCGCCGACCCGCGGTTCGTCCGCGGCGCGCGCAAGCTGACCGCAGTCTCGTACGACGAGATGCTCGAGCTCGCCGCTTCCGGCGCGAAAGTTCTCCAGCTACGCTCGGTGGAGTTCGCACGAAACCACCGGGTGAAGCTCCACGTGCGCTCGTCGTTCTCCGAGGCCGACGGCACGTGGGTCACCGGGGAGGACGATCCGATGCTGGAGAAGGCCATGATCTCGGGCGTCACGCACGCCATGGACGAGACGCTCTACCGCGTGGAGGGCGTGCCGCCGGCTCGGCTGTTCGCGTCGCTCGCCGAGGCCAGCGTCAACGTCGACACCATCCTCCAGACCGGCCGCGAGATCGTCTTCTCGGCGCCGCAGGACGACCACGCGGCGGCCGCGTCCGTGCTCGACGGGCTCGGCGCGACGTGGTCGTCGCGCGACGACCTGGGCAAGGTGTCGGTCGTCGGAGCGGGAATGAAGAGCCACCCCGGCGTCGCCGCGGCTGCGTTCGCGACGCTCGACGGGCTAGGCATTCAGCCGGAGGTGGTCACCACGTCGCCGATCAAGATCTCGTGTCACATCGCCGCAGCCGACGTCGACCGCGCGGTGGCGGCTCTGCACGATGTGTACGAGCTGGAGCGGGCCGGTGCCTGACGCGCGCATCGCGGTCGTCGGCGCAACCGGCGCGGTAGGGGGCGTGCTGCGCGGCATCCTCGCCGAGCGCGGCTATGACGACCTGCGCTTCTTTGCGTCCGCTCGCTCGGCCGGCTCGGAGCTTGACGGGCTGCCGGTCGAGGAGGCGACGCCTCAGGCGCTGCAAGGACTGGACGCCGACTTCGCGTTCTTCGCGGTCGGGACGTCCGCCGCGCGGGAACTCGTTCCGCACGCGGTGCGAAGCGGTGCGACCTGCCTCGACAAGTCGGCCGCGTGGCGCATGGAGCCGGGCGTGCCGCTGGTCGTCCCCGAGGTGAACGGTGCACGCGCCTTCGAGAACCAGGGCATCGTCGCCGTCCCGAACTGCTGCACCATCCCGCTCACGGTTGTGCTCAAGCCGTTGCACGACGGGGCCGGGCTCGCGCGCATCCGCGTCGCGACCTACCAGTCCGTCTCGGGCGCTGGCGCCGGCCGGATGGAGAAGCTCCGCAAAGAGCCGCAGGAGCAGCACGACCTCGGCATGGACTGGGACTTCGACGGCGAGGAGTTCGACGAGGAGACGAAGCTCCGCGAGGAGACGCGCAAGATCATGGAGCTGCCCGACCTGCCGGTGAGCGCGACCTGCGTGCGCGTGCCGGTGATGGTCGGCCACGCCGAAGCCGTCTGGATCGAGACCGAGCAGCCGCTCGACGCCGGCGACGCGCGCGATCTGCTGGCCGCGGCACCGAGCGTGCGCGTGGTCGACGTCCCGTCGCCCGGCAAGTCGGCGGGCATCGACGACGTGCTCGTCGGCCGGATCCGCCCGGACCGGGCGGGCGGAGGCAACGGCCTCTCGCTCTTCCTCGCGTCCGACAACCTCCGCAAGGGCGCCGCGCTGAACGCGGTGCAGATCGCGGAGACGCTGCTCTCGCGCGAGCGCCTCGCCGCTTAACCCGGGCGCGCGTCGAGCCGCGCCTGAACGCGCTCGCGAAGGATGCGAACGTCATCGCGAACCTCCCGAAGCAGCCTCAGGAGCTCGGCGCGCTCGTCAGGCGTCAGGTTCTTCCTCTTCGCCAAACTCTTCCTCCATCAACTCGAGGATCCTGTCCAGCTTAGCGTCGAGCCGCATCAGGATCATCAGCAGGAACGTCTCGTCCGCCCACTCGGAATCCGGGTCATCCGTCACGCCACAATCGCAGCGGACGAGCTATCGAATCCGCTCTTGTGGACAAGTGCGCCTAGGGCCGCTGCGGCACCGGCGCGACGTCCGGCTGGAACGCTTCCTTGACGATCTCGATCACCCGCGCACGCGAGCCCTCTTCGACGGGCTGAAGGCCGCCGAGCTCCAGCCGCGCCAGCTCGACGCGGCCCTGCGAGCGCACCGTCTCGAAGCCGAAGTCGGACAGGAAGTCGCGCGGGAACACCGTCTTGTGCACCTGAAAGCGCTCGCGCGCCGACTCGCCCTCCGGGTAGCGGTACGCGAACGCCTCGAGCGCGGCCGCGCCGCGGTCGCGCGCCTCGCCGATCGCCGTCAGGAACAGCGACTGGATCACCCAGGGGCTGTGCCGGTCGACGAGGTACGAGCACGTGACGAGCACCGCGTCGTCGGATGCCGGCCCGGCCGGCAGCTCGCGCGCCCGCGGGAACAGATCCGCCGGCCCGAACTGCATCGAGCCGAGCACGCGGCCGTCGTCGTCCTGGTAGAGCGCTCCCCAGCTCCCCCACGCGTCCTCGGCGTCCGTGATCCAGTCGCGCTTGTCAGCCTCTTTCCCGAGCCGCGACTGCCACCAGACGCACGTCTGGCACACGCTCGGCGCACGCACGATCGTCGCGCCCGTCAGCCCGGCCACGCGGGTGGTCACGCCCGGAGTGTACGGGCGGTTGTGGCCACGACCCGGCGGGCGTAGCATCGGCGCCCGGAGGATGCGGCGCCCTCGGGTACAGAAGGGAGAACGCGTGGGCCAGAACGCAAGCACCGCCCGCAGCGCCTACGACGCATGGAACGATCGCGACTTCGACCGCTTCGCCGAGCTGTTCTCCAGCGGAGAGATCGTCATGGTCGGGAGCGGCACGACACTCCCGGGCGCCGACGGCGCCCGGCAGTTCGCAGAGATGTGGGCCGGAGGCTTCCCGGACGGTCGAGTCACGATCGACAACGTCTTCGAGCGCGACGGCGGCGTCGCGATCGAATACACGGGCCGCGGCACGCAAACCGGCGTCCTGCACACGCCGATGGGTGCGATCGACCCCACCGGAAAGTCAATCGAACTGAAGCTCTGCGACACCTGGACGTTCTCGTCCGACGGAGCTCCGAAGCAGATGAAGACGTACTTCGACACCGGGTCACTGATGGCCCAGCTCGGCGTGGCCGCACCGCAGATGGCCGGCGCCGGGATCAGCAGCTAACACGTCCGGCAGCGCCGCGTCCTCCGAACGCAGCCTCAGCCCGGGCGGCGGTCAGACCTTGGTCTTCTCGAGCGCCGCGTCGACCGGCACGACGTGCCGCTTGAACTTCAGCTCCGACTCCTCGAGCCCCGCGGCGACGCCGATCAGCTGCGACAGGTGCAGGATCGGCATGCCGAGCGTGCGGCCCGTCGAAGCCTCCAGCTTCGACTGCCACGCGTCGAGCGAGAGGTGGCAGAGCGGGCACGGCGTCACCATCACGTCCGCCCCACGCTCCAGCGCCTGCTCGATCGGCTGGATCAGCTCGCCGAGCGCCGTCTCTTCACGCGCCTGGATGATCGGGAAGCCGCAGCACTTGATCTTGGCCGGGTAGTCGATCGCCTCGCCGCCGCACGCCTCGATGATCGCCTCGAGCGACCACGGCTTGTCCGGGTCCTCGAAGCCGAGGATCTTCGACGGCCGCAGGATCTGGCAGCCGTAGAACGGCGCCACCTTGAGTCCCTTGAGCCCCTTGTGCGCCGCGCCCTTCAGCAGCTCGTAGCCGTCGCCCTCGGCGATCATCCAGAGCAGGTGCCGGACCTCGACGCCGCCCGAGTACGGCGGCACGCCGACCGTCTCGAGGTTCGTGTTGACCCGCGCCCGGACGTCGTCGTCGTTCTGGAGGATGTGGTTCGCCTGCCGCAGGTTGAGCGTGCAGACGTTGCACACGGTCATCAGCGTGTCGGCGCCGGTGTCCTCGGCGTAGGACAGGATCCGCGCGTTCAGGTGCAGGTAGTAGTCGGGCTCGGCCTCGTGGATGTCGCCCGCCCCGCAGCACGTGACGGTCTCGAGGTCGATCAGCTCGAGGCCGACCTTCGGCGCCAGCGCCCGCGTGGACGTGTCGAGCTCCTTCGCCGACAGCGACGCGAGGCAGCCGCGGTAGTAGGCGACGGTCTTCACGCACCACCTCCCGGCTTCCGCGTAGGCGTCTCGCCGGGCGTGTCGTCCGCCTGGTCGATGCTCCCCATCCCGCCGCCGGACCCTTCGCCCTCGACCTCGTGGTCGAGCCGCGAGAGTGCGCGCTCGCCCTGGACGATCCCGGCGGCGCCGTGGACGCCCTGCTCCTTGACGATGTCGTAGAGCGCGCGCGCCTCGCCGACCTCCTCGGCGACGTGCGGCGGGATCGGAAGCGGCACCTTGCCGCGCCGCAGCAACCTGAGCGCGAACCCTGTCTGAGCGACGGCGGTGACGACGCCCTGCGTCTTCGGCACGAGCTCCGTCTCGCGCAGCCAGCCCGTCGTCTTCGCCGAGATGACGAACCACTTCGCGTGCTTGGCGCCCATGTCGTGGTCGATGCCCTCCTTCATCGACTCGGCGCCCAGCTTCGCGATCGCATCGCGCGGGTCGACGCCCTTCGGGCAGCGCTCGTTGCAGAAGTAGCACCGCGTGCAGTCCCAGATCCCGTGCTCGCCGTTCAGGTCGTTGAGCCGCTCGACCTGGCCGCGCTCGCGCGGGTCGCCGACGAAGCGCATCGCCTTCGCGAGCGCGGCCGGCCCGGTGAACTCCGGGTCGGACTCCATCGAGTTGCACTCGGAGACGCAGCAGCCGCACTGGATGCAGAGCGCCTCCTTGCGGACGACGTTCATCCGCTCCTGCGAAATGATGTGCTCGGTCTCCCCTGGCTCCTCGTAGCCGGTGTCGAGCCACGGGCGGACGCTGCGCAGCTTCTCCCAGAACGGCCCCATGTCGACCACGAGGTCGCGGATGATCGGCATGTTCCCCATCGCCGAGACGACCGGCACGTGACCGCCCTGCGTGACGTCCACGATCCGCGTCTTGCACGCGAGCACGGCGCCGCCGTCGAGGCGCATCCCGCACGAGCCGCAGATCATCATCCGGCAGCTCTTGCGGTAGGCAAGCGTCCCGTCGTGGCGGTCCTTGATGATGTCGAGGCAGTCGAGGAGCGTCGCCTCGGCGGGCGCCTCGATCTCGAAGCGCTCCAGCTCGCGCTCGCCGGTGCGCGAGTTGTAGCGCCAGACCTTGAGCGCCACCTCCAGCGGCGGCCCGGTGAGCGTTTCGACCTTCTCGGGTGAGACCTCGAAGCCGCCTCCCATCAGTACTTGCGCTCCTCGGGTTGCCAGCGGGTCATGCGCACGGGAGCGTACGAGAGGTGCGGGCGGTCGTCCTCGCCCCAGCGCGTGATCGAGTGCTTCATGAAGTTCTCGTCGTCGCGAGTCGGGTAGTCGTGCGGACGCGCATGGGCGCCCCGGCTCTCCTTGCGCGCAACGCCGGCCTGCAGCATGCAGGCGGCGAGGTCGAGCACGTAGCCGAGCTCGATCGCCTGCGTCAGGTCGTTGTTGAAGACGTCGCCCTTGTCCTCGACGATCACGTGCTTGTAGCGCTCGCGCAGCTCGTCGATGATCAGCACCTCGCTGACCATCTGATCCTCGCGGCGGAAGACGCCGAAGTTCTCGAGCATCGAGGAGCCGAGGTCGTCGCGAATCTTCCAGGGCCGCTCGCCCTCGCTGCGGTCGAGCAGCTCCTGCAGCTGCCGCTCGGCGTCGCGCTGAGCCGACTGCGGCACCTCGACGGTCGTGTGCGACAGCGCCCACTCGGCGGCCGCCTGGCCGGCGCGGCGCCCGAACGTGATCGTCTCCATCAGCGAGTTGCCGCCGAGCCGGTTGGCGCCGTGCACCGAGACGCACGCGCACTCGCCGGCGGCGTACAGCCCCGTCAGCTCCGTAGCGCCGAACTCGTCCGTCTCGACGCCGCCCATGTGGTAGTGGGCGCCCGGCCGGACCGGCACCGGCTCGTAGATCGGGTCGACGCCGGCGAACGTCATCGACAGCTCGCGCGAGCCCGGCAGCCGGTCGATGATCTTCTCGGCGCCCAGATGGCGCATGTCGAGCAGGACCGACCCGTTGACGCCGCGGCCCTCGTCGATCTCGGTCATCTCCGAGCGCGACACGACGTCGCGCGACGCAAGCTCCATCGCGTTCGGCGCGTAGTTGGCCATGAAGCGGTCGCCCTCCGAGTTGATCAGGTAGGCGCCCTCGCCGCGGCAGCCCTCCGTGAGCAAGATCCCGCTCGGGTAGAGCGTCGTCGGGTGGAACTGCATGAACTCCATGTCCTTCAACGGCAGCCCCGCGTGCAGCGCCATGGCCATGCCGTCGCCCGTGCAGGCGTAGGCATTCGTCGTGATCCGGTAGATCCGGCCGGCGCCGCCCGTCGCGAGCACGACGGTCTTCGCGCCGAACGTCTTGAGCCCGCCGTCGACGAGGTCCCAGCAGATGACGCCCTGGCAGCGGTCCTCGTGCTCGACCAGCTTCCAGGCGAAGAACTCCTCGTAGACCGTCATGCCCTCGGCCATTCGCTTCATCAGCTGCTCGTAGAGCACGTGGATGAGCACGTGGCCGGTGATGTCAGCGGCGAAGACCGTGCGCGGCGAGCCGGCGGCGCCGAACGGCCGCTGCGCGAGCTTGCCGTCCGCGTTGCGTGAGAAGACCGCGCCCCAGTGCTCGAGCTGGTAGATGTCGCCGGGCGCCTCGCGCGTGAAGATCTCGATCGCGTCCTGGTCACCGAGGTAGTCCGACCCCTTGACGGTGTCGTAGGCGTGAATCTCCGGGTCGTCCTCGCCGCTGTTGCCGAGCGCCGCGTTGATCCCGCCCTCGGCCGCGCCGGAGTGGCTGCGCGTCGGGTGGAGCTTCGAGACGACGCCGACGTCGGCGCCGGCGTCGTGCGCGGCGATGGCGGCGCGCATCCCTGCGCAGCCGGCACCGACGATCAGGACGTCGTGTTCCGCTTCCACTCGCGGATCACGCTACCGAATGCGGCCTGGGCAGGGCTTCGTTCAAAGGTGCGCCTTGTGTCAGGCGCGAGGACCGGCGGCGGCGATCTCGGCAGGCGCGTCGAACCCGGCGAAGTTCTCCACGAACATGCGGGCCAGCTTGCGCGCCTTGCGGTCGTACGCCTCCGGGTCGCGCCAGGTCGAGCGCGGGTCGAGCAGCTTCGTGTCTACGCCCGGCACGCTCAGGGGCACCTCGAAGCCGAAGACCGGGTCGATGCGGTAGTCGGCCGAGTCGAGCTCGTTCGTGATCGCGGCCTTCAGGAGCCCGCGCGTCGCGGCGATGGGCATGCGCTCGCCCTCGCCGAACGGCCCGCCGGTCCAGCCGGTGTTCACGAGCCAGACGCTGATGTGCGGGTGCTGGTCGAGCTTCTCGCCGAGCAGCCGTGCGTAGACGGCCGGCGGCTGCGGCAGGAACGGCGCGCCGAAGCACGCGGAGAAGGTCGGCTGCGGCTCGGTGACGCCGATCTCGGTGCCGGCGAGCTTCGCCGTGAAGCCGGAGAGGAAGTAGAACATGCGCCTGCTCGCGGCTCAGGCGCGCGATCGGCGGCAGGATCCCGAACGCGTCGGCGGCGAGGAACACGATCGCGCTCGGGTGGCCGGCGCGCTTTGACGGCAGCGCGTTCGCGATCTGCTCCAGCTTGTAGGCGGCGCGCGTGTTCTCGGTCTTCGAGGCGTCGTCGAGGTCGAGCACGCCGCGCTCGTCCATGACCACGTTCTCCAGCACCGTGCCGAATGTGTGGGTCGTCGCGTAGATCTGCGGCTCGGCCTCGGCGGACAGGCGGATCACCTTCGCGTAGCAGCCGCCCTCGAAGTTGAAGACGCCGTCGCGGCCCCAGCCGTGCTCGTCGTCGCCGATCAGGTGCCGCTCGGGGTCGGCGGAGAGCGTCGTCTTCCCCGTGCCCGAGAGGCCGAAGAAGAGCGCCACCTTGCCGAGGTCGTTGACGTTCGCCGAGCAGTGCATGGGCAGCACGCCGTCGAGCGGCAGGCGGTCGTTCATCACGGTGAAGATCGACTTCTTGATCTCGCCGGCGTACCAGGTGCCGCCGATCAGCACCTCGGTGCGCGACGGGTGCAGGCAGATGAAGGTCTCGCTGCGCGTGCCGTCCTCGGCGGGATCCGCGGTGACGGCGGGCGCGTGCAGGATCAGCGCCTCCGGCTTGTGCGTGGCGAGCTCGACCTCGGTCGGGTCGATGAAGAGCGTCTTCGCGAAGAGCGCGTGCCACGCACTGTCGGTGACGACGCGAACGGCGATGCGGTGCTTCGGGTCGGCGCCTGCAAAGGCGTCCACCACGTAGAGGTCGCGCCTTTCGAGGTACGCGGCGACCTTGTCGCGCAGCCCCTCGAAGTGCTCCTCGGAGATCTCCGCGTTGACGTCGCCCCACCAGATCCGCTCCTCGGAACCGGGCTCGCGGACGACGAACTTGTCCTTCGGCGAGCGCCCCGTGTGCCGGCCCGTGTCCACGACCAGTGGCCCGCCTTCGGCCAGATGGGCGTCACCCTGCATGAGCGCGTGCTCGTAGAGCAGCGCAGTGGTCGGCTGCCAGTGAACGCGGCCGCCGGGGGTTATGCCGTGTTGCTCGAGGCCCACGCCGGCCTGGGGATCTACGGTTGTGGCCACCGCGCCTCCTTTTCCGGATCGGAGGTCGTGAAAACAGGAGCGCCGGCAGTCCGGCGCGGCGGCAATCCTAGTCATTGCAGGGAGTTCGCGCCGCGACTACGAGTAGCCGAGCTCGTGAAGGAGCTCGCCGGCCTCGGCTTCGACGTCGGCCAGCTGGCCGGGCGTGAGGTCGCGCCGGTAGCGGCCGATCGAGGCTGCGTGTGCGCCCGCAAGCGCTTTGGCGAGCGGCTCCGCAGGCGCGTCGAGGTAGGCGGCGAGACCTTCAGCGGTGCCGGCCGGGTCGGTCGCCATCGGCTCGTAGCGCACCTCGAACGGCGTCGGCCCGGAGGCGCGCACCGCCGAAACGTACGCCCGCCAGACCCACGCGGCGCGGCGCGCCTCGCTCGCGGCCTGGAACTCGGCCTCGCGCTCCGGCTCGACCCAGAAGCGCGCGTGCGCGCCGTAGGCCAGCCCGGCGTCGTCCGCGCCGCCGCGGTCGTCGCGCAGCCACCCCCGCTCGAGCAGCGAGCAGACGACGTCGCGGCCGTCGCGCAGCATGTGGACGAGGCGCGCCTGCGGGAAGGCGCGCACGACCGCAGGTGTGAGGAACGCCGTCTCGGGCGTCTGCTCCACGCCGCGCAGGCCGCGGACGAGCCCGATCGTGCGGGTCACGCCGAGCATCCGTCGCAGGCGGGCGGCGGCCTCGTCCGCCGGGAGCTCTGCGAGCTCGGGGACGGCCGCCTTCACCGCCGCGACCTCGCCGAGATCCACGAAGCCCGGCACGCTCCCGATCGCGCCGGCGAGGAAGGTGGTGCCGGAGCGCGGGCTGCCGAGCACGAAGACGAGCCGGTCGTCCGGTGAGCCGAGCGCTTCGCGAAGGGGCCGCGGCCGGGCGAGGCGCCTGGCGGACTTCAGGTGGAGGACCGCGCTGTGCACGGCCGCGAGTTTAGGTGGCTACCCGCGCTGGATGCGGTAGATCGTCCCGCGGCCGTAGTCGGCGACCAGCAGCGCGCCGTCGCGGTCGACGGCGACCGCGAGCGGGTGATCGAACCCGCTCGCGAACGGGACGACACGCGCCTTGCGCGGGTCGCCGGACGGGTCGACGATGACCCGGTCGACGCGCCGTCCGTGCGCCGTTGTCAGGTACTCGCCCCACAGCGCGATGAAGACGTTGCCCCGGTACGCGCGGCCGAACGAGCGGCCGCGGTAGACGACGAGCCCGTCTGCCGACGAGTGCTGCTCGAGGTAGGCAACGGGCTTCGTCACGCCCGCGCACGAGCCGACCATCGCCCGCTTCGTCCCGCTCGCCCAGCAGCGGGGCCAGCCGTAGAACGCGCCCTGGCGGATGCGGACGAGCGTCTCGGCCGGCGCAGGGACCTTGTCGCGGTTGTTCACGCTGACGTACAGCCGGCTGCCGTCGAACGCGAGCCCGAACGGGTTGCGCAGGCCGCGCGCCACGACGCGCAGGTCGCTCCCGTCGGGCCGTACCGAGAGGATCGCCGCGCTCAGCCGGCTCCGTTGCGGGCACGCGTCGCAGGTCGACCCGCTGCCGAGGTAGAGCCGCCCGTCCGGCCCCGGCACGACGTTGTCCTGCTGATGGAGGCCAAACGGCAGGTGCCTCACGATCGCCTGCTTGCGGCCGCCCGAGATGCGCCAGAGCGTCCCCTGCGTCGACACGTACAGCGCGCCGCGGAACCAGGTCAGCCCGAGCGGCGTCGCGAAGCCGCCCGCCTCGACGCGCGGCCTGCCGCCGGGTGCGACCGAGACGATCTTGCCGGTCTCCTGGGCGACGTAGAGCCGGCCGCGCGGGCTCCACGCGAGTGCCGTGGGCCGCTCGAGCCCGCCCGCGTAGACGGTCACCTTGAAGCCTTTGGGCACGAGGATCCCGGATGCCGAGCTGCCACCCCGCGCGGTCGCCACAACGGCGGCGCCGAGCGCCAGGGCGAGCAGCAATGGAAGGCAGGCGCGCACGGGACGCGAATCCTGCCTACATGGACACGCGCGACGCCACCGACCGCTTCCTCCGCTCGCCTGCGCTCGCCGAGTCGACCCGCCGCGCCTACGGCGTCGACCTCGCCGAGTTCGGCGCGTGGCTGCGTGGGCGCGGCGAGACCCTCGACGACGTCGACGGGAAGGTGCTCGCCGAGTACACGTCGATGCTCGGCGCCGCCCGGCCGGGCCGCGAGCCGCGCAAGCTTGCGCCGGCCACCATCGCCCGCAAGCTCGCCGCGGTGCGCGCACTGCTCCGCTTCGCGCTCGGCCCGTCGCGCGTCCCGGACGCGTCACTCGCCCCGCGCCGCGGACGCCGCCTCCCGGACGTGCCGAAGCAGGACGAGATCGAGGCGATCCTCGACGGGCTCGAGGCCGACGGCGCGATCGGGCTGCGGAACCGGGCGCTGGTCGAGCTCGTCTACTCGGCCGGGCTGCGCAGCCGCGAGGCAATCGACCTCGATCTCGGAGACGTCGACTTCGACCAGGAGCTCGTCCACGTCCGCGGCAAGGGCGGCAAGGAGCGCGCGGTGCCGCTCGGCGAGGAGGCGGCGCACCGGCTCGCGCTGTACCTGCGCGACGGGCGTCCCGAACTCGCGCGACGCGCCGAGGACGCGCTGTTCCTCTCGGTGCGCGGCCGGCGCCTCGACACGAGCACGCTGCGCCGGCTCGTCCCCCACCCGCACCGCCTGCGGCATGCCTTCGCCACGCATCTGCTCGAGGGCGGGGCCGACCTGCGCGTGATCCAGGAGCTGCTCGGGCACAGCTCGCTCTCGACGACGCAGATCTACAGCCATGTGGACGCGCGCCGGCTCCGCCGGGTCTACGACCGCGCGCACCCCCGCTCGTAGGGTGCCTGCCGGTCAGGCCGCGTTCAGGCGTAGGCGGCGGGCCGCCGGGTAAGACGCGGGCGGGGATCAACGAGAAAGAGGGGGCAAAGGAATGCATCGAGCTGCAATCGCGCTCGTCGCCGTGCTGGCCGCAGGCGCGCTGGTCGGCTCCGCGGCGGCCAGCCCGCCGACCGGCAACCGCATCACGCGGTTCTGGTTCCGGACAACCGTCGTCGTCCATCCGGGCGACTCGATCCAGGCCGCAATCGATGCGGCCCGTCCGTACACGCGCATCCTCGTGCTGCCCGGGACATACCGCGAGGCGCTGACCGTCACGAAGGACGGGATCGTCCTCGACGCCAAGAACGCGACGCTCGTCCCGCCGCCGGCGGGCGGCGTCCCCGGGCCATGCGACTCGCAGACTGCCGGCGAGAACGGCGTCTGCGTGCTCGGCCAGGCCGACGACCAGGGCAACGTCACGCGCTATGTCGACAACGTGGCCGTGACCGGCTTCACGATCTCCGGCTTCCCGGGCACGGGGATCATCGGCCTCGGCGCCCAGGACGCGTCGTTCACCAACAACACCGCGAACGACGACGGCGAGTACGGAATCGCCGCGTTCCAGTCGACCGGAACGTGGCTCGCGAGCAACACCGTCATTGGCAACGACGAGGCCGGTCTCTATATCGGCGACTCGCCCGATGCGGACGCGACCATCGAGCAGAACACCGCGTGGAACAACGGCTTCGGCATCTTCATCCGCGACGCGGAGGAGGCCGACGTGACGTGGAACGACGCGCGGTACAACTGCCTCGGGATCCTCGTCCTGGGCGACGCGCCCGGCCCCGCGGGCAACGTGACGATGAGGTGGAACAGCGTCGTGCACAACAACCGCGCGTGCCCTGCGAGCGAGGACAGCGGGGCGATCTCGGGCGTCGGGATCGGCCTGGCGGGGACGAACGACGTGACTCTCCACCAGAACGAGATCAAGGACAACCGCCCCACGGGGCCGACTGACTTCAGCGGCGGGGTGGTGCTCATCAGCGGCGACCAGGGAACGCCGCCGACCGACAACGTCGTGACCGGCAACTTCATCGCCCAGAACGACCCGGATATCTTCTGGGACGGCACGGGCACCGGGAACGTGCTGCAGCCGAACCGCTGCGTGACGAGCGTGCCGGCCGGTCTCTGCTCCTAGACGCGGCTAGCGGGAGGCCGGGCGACCGGTCTCCCGCTCCGCCTCGCGCATGAAGTCGCCCACCACCTGCAGGTAGCGCCCGGTCTCCTCGATCGCGGGCGCGTGGGAGCTCTCCTCGAAGACGACCAGCCGCGCGCCGCGGATGCCGTCCACGAGCGTCTGCGACACCGGCTCGGTCGAGAGGTCGTACGCGCCGCGGATCACCAGGGTGGGCACGTCGAGCTCGCCGAGGCGGTCGCGGACGTCCCAGCCCGCCAGCTCGCCGGTGACCGTCCACTCGTTCGGGCCCCACATCGCGTGGTAGGCCTCGGGCGAGCGGCCCGCGCGCATGCGCTCCAGCAGGTCCGGCGAGTCCAGCGCGCCGCGGTAGAAGTGCCGCTCGGCGAACGCCTCGTCGGCGGCGTCCCATCCGGGGCCTTCCCAGCGCTGCGTGCGGTCGGCCTCGTCGTAGACGGCGACGACCTCGGGCGGCATCGCGTCGCGCAGCTTCCGCACCTCGCCCGTCCACTGCTCGGCGCTCGCGAGCGTCGAGCTGAGCACCAGGCTCGCGAGCGTGCCCGGCCGGGCGAGCGCGTGCTCGAGCGCAAGCATCCCGCCCCACGACGTGCCCAGCAGGTGGACGCGCTCCAGGCCCAGCTCCGCGCGCACCGCGTCGACCTCGGCGCGGAACAGCTCGAGCGTCCAGCGCGCCTCGTCCGGGCGTTGCGACCGGCCACAGCCCAGCTGGTCGTAGCGCACGACCGCACGCTCATCCGCGAGCGCCTCCAGACGCTCGTGGTACGTGCTCGTCGAGCCTGGCCCGCCGTGGAGGCAGAGCAGTGGCGCCCGCGGGCCCGACAGGTCGCCGACGACGCGGTACCACGTACGGAACCCGTCGATGTCGAGCCAGCCCTCGCGCTCGTCCGGCATGCGGCGATCGTACGACGTCGCAGGCGACCCCGCGCCGTTGCCGAACTTCACGGCATGGCCACGCGCGACCCCGACGTCGAGTCGTTCCTCGCCCTGCTCGCTGCGCGGCGGGCACCGCGGACGGTCGAGGCGTATCGCCGCGACCTCGCCGCCCTCACGGAATGGCTCGGCCGCCCGCCGGCACAAGCGTCCACCGAGGAGCTCGAGCGCTTCATCGCCCACGGCCGCGAGGCCGGCCTCTCCCCCGCCACGCTGGCGCGCCGCACGGCTGCGGCACGCTCGTTCTTCCGTCACCTGCAGCTGATCGGACGCGTGGAGGAGAACCCGGCCGCCGCGCTCGCGTCGCCCCGGCGGACGCGCAGCCTGCCGCGCACGCTCTCCCCCGCGGAGGCCGAACGGCTCGTCGAGGCCGCGTCGGGAACGGCACCTCGCGATCTCCGCGACCGGGCGCTCGTCGAGCTGCTGTACGGGGCCGGCCTGCGCGTCTCGGAGGCGGTCGGCCTGGAGCGCGGCGCGGTCGATCTCGACAACCGCGTCGTCCGCGCCTTCGGCAAGGGGTCGAAGGAGCGAATCGTCCCGATCGGCCGCCAGGCCGTCGAGGCGCTCCGCCGCTACCTCTCTCGCGGCCGCCCGCACCTCGACAAGCGCCACCGCCCGGAGATCTTCCTGAACGCGAACGGCGGCCCGCTCACCCGCGCCGGCGCGTTCGTCATCCTGCGCCGTCTCGCCGGAAAGGCCGGCCTGGAGCCCGAGCGTGTGCATCCGCACCTCCTACGGCATTCGTTCGCAACCCACATGCTCGAAGGGGGCGCCGACCTCCGGAGCCTCCAGGAGCTCCTGGGCCACGCCGACCTCGGGACGACCGAGCTCTACACGCACGTCAGCGACAAGCGCCGCCGCGAGGCGTACTTCGCGGCGCACCCCCACGCGCGCCGGCGCGAGGTTTCCCGATCGAAGCGCGCGGCGACAACCCGTAGGGATGGCACCACTTGATCCGCATGCGGCGATGCTTCTGGCGCTGGTCACGGCCGCCGGCGGCCTCATGACGATGTCCGGCGTGTCCAAGAGCCTGTTGATCCGGCGCCGCCCGCGCGCGTGCCCCGGTTGCGGCCGCCCGCTCGAGCGCGGCCGCTGCGGCTGCAACGCCTAGAGCTTTCGCCGATGCCCGGGCGGGGAGCACTCGCGATGCATCAACTTCCGGGCGAGGGCATGTCCGTTCGCAACCCCGTCGGCGGCCTCGTCACGTTCAGGCTGCGCGCCAGCGAGAGCGGCGGCTCCCTCACGATCGTCGAGTCCGTGGCCGCCCCGGGAGAAGGCCCGCCTCTGCACCGCCACGTGGACGCCGATGAGGTGCTGCATGTCCTCGAGGGAAGCTTCCGGTTCAAGCTGGGCAACACCGTGCACCCCGCGCCGGAAGGAACGCTCGTCTACGTCACCCGGGGCTTCCCGCACACATGGCAGAACACCGGCGACACCTCGGGGCGCCTGCTCGTGGTCTTCTCGCCCGCATCCGTGGGGATGGAGACGTTCTTCGAACGTTTCGCCGAGCTGCCCGACGGCCCGTCGCCGCTCGAGTCGTTCAAGACACTCGCCGGCGAGGCGGGCATGGAGGTCGTCGGACCGCCGCTCAGCGCCCTTTCCGCTTGAGCGTCTGCGCCACCTTCTGCGCGACCGCGCGCAGGTCGGCGGGCTGCTCGTCGTCCTCGGCGAGGTGCTCGAGCAGCACGATCGTCTGCCGCTCGGGCGAGCCGTGCGACAGGCAGACAGCCGCGAGGCGCCTGACCGCCGCGTTGCCGTCCGAGTTCAGGAGGTTCACGAGCAGGACGCGGAAGGTGTTTACGAGGCCCGGGTGCTCGCGCGAGAGCACGTCGATTGAGACGAGCGCCGAGCCGCGGCACGCTGGGCTGTCGTCCTCGAGCCCGCGGCGCAAGAGCTCCGTCTTCTGGCGCCAGCGGAACTGGCCGATGGCGCGGTAGGCGACCGCCCGCTCGCGGAAGTCGGCCGACCGTGCAGCCCCCTCGAGCTCGTCCCCCCACTGCCGGCGCAGCTCGGAGAGCTCGCGCTCCTTGCCACTCTCCGCGAACTCCGCTGCCTGGGCTGCCGCCTCCGCAAGCGTCACGCCGAGCCAACCGTTCGAGGGGCCGGGCCGACGTAGCGGGCGTTCGGCCGGAAGAGCCGGCCCGTCCGCTTCTGCTCGAGGATGTGCGCCGACCAGCCCGCGACCCGGGAGCACGCGAACATGGCGGGCGCAAGCGGCGGCGGAACCTGCGCGATGTCGAGCACGATCGCCGAGTAGTACTCGACGTTCGTCTTCAGCGGCCGCTCGGGATGGCGCCGTTCGAGCTCGGCGAGGGCGGCCGCCTCGAGGCGCTCAGCGACCTCGATCTGGGGCGAGCCCAGCTCTCGCGCGGTCTCCTTGAGGATCCGCGAGCGCGGATCCTCAGCGCGGTAGATCCGGTGGCCGAAGCCCATCACACGCTTGCCGGAGTCGAGCGTGTCCTTCACCCACTGCTCCGGATCGCCCATCCCGGCGACCTCGTCGAGCATCGGCTTCACGTACGCGGGGGCGCCGCCGTGCAGCGGCCCGGAGAGCGCGCCGACCGCCGACGAGAGCGCCGCGCCGCAGTCGGCTCCGGTCGAGGCGACGACGCGCGCGGTGAACGTCGACGCGTTGAGCCCGTGCTCGGCGGTGCAGATCCAGTAGGTGTCGATCGCCTGGACGGCCTTCGGGTCGGCTTCGCCGCGCCACTGCAGCAGGAACTTCTCGGCGGCCGTCTTTCCCTTCGCGACGACGTCGGCGGGCACGGCATCTGTCTCGCCGTCGGCGATGCGCGCCGAGCGGGCGACGATGCCCATCATCTGTGCCGAGAGCCGCCCGAGGTCCTCGCGAGCCTGCTCGTCGGAGATCTCGTTCAGCTTGCCGAGCTGCCAGCGCCCGGCCAGCCGCGCAGTCTCGGCCTGGAGGTCGGCCGGTGCACTCCCGGTCAGGCCGACGGGCTCGTACGGCTCCGGTTCGGGCATCGTCACGCCCAGGTCGTTGTCGACGAGCAGGCCCCAGACGTTCTCGTACGGATGGCGTCCGACGAGCTCGCTGATGTCGACGCCGCGGTAGCGGAGGACGCCGCCCTCCCGGTCGGGCTCGGCGATCTCCGTCTCGACGGCGACGACGCCCTCGAGCCCCGGCTTGAAGTCGTTCATCGCCGCCGACTGTAGACGGCCTGGCTCAGGCCGTGCGAACCGGGTACCGCCGCCGCTCCGGCCCGATGTAGTCAGCGGCCGGGCGGATGATCCTGTTGTTCGCGTGCTGCTCGAGCACGTGCGCGGCCTGCCCGACGACGCGGCTGCACTCGAAGAGCGGCGTGAACAGGTCGTCCGGGATGTCCAGGTAGCGGTAGACCGAGCCCGAGTAGAGATCGACGTTCGGCCAGAGGCCCTTCTGCTCGTGCGCCGCGCGCTCGGTCGCCTCGGTCAGCGCGTACCAGTTCGGCTCGCCGCCGTCGTGCGACAGCCGCTCGCTGAGCCGCTTGAGGATCAACGCTCGCGGGTCGGCCGTGACGTAGACGGGGTGGCCGAAGCCGAAGAGCGTCTTCTTCGCCGCGAGCATCTCGGCAATGCCTGCCGGGACGGCCTCGACGGAGCCAAACCCGCCGATGTAGCGCATCGCCGCCTCGTTGGCGCCGCCGTGGGTCGGGCCCTTCAGCGCGCAGATCGCGCCGGTGATAGCGGAGTGCATGTCGGCGCCGGTGCCGGCGATCACGCGCGCCGTGAAGGTGGACGCGTTCAGCTCGTGCTCGGCGTGCAGGATCATGGCCACGTCGAAGATCCGCGCGTGCTGCTCGGTCGGGACCTCGCCGTGGAGCATGAAGAGGAAGTTCTCGGCGTAGGAGAGCGACGGGTCGGGGTCGAGCGGCTCGAGCCCCTGGCGCAGCCGGTGGTGGCGCGCGACCATCGTCGGCAGCTGCGCGGTGAGCGCAACGCCCTTGCGCCGCTCGTTCTCGCGGTCGGTCGCGGCCTCGGCCGGATCGGCGAACGAGTGCAGGGAGACCGCGGTGCGCAGCATCTGCATCGGCGACGCATCGCGGGCGTTGCCGTCGATCAGCGCGCGCACTGCGCGCGGCAGCTCACGCGCTGCGACCTGTTCCTTGAAACCCCCGAGCTGGGCCGCATCCGGCAACTCGCCCTCGAGCAGGAGGTACGCGACCTCCTCGTACGTCGCGTGCTCCGCGAGATCGGCGATGTCGTAGCCGCGGTACATGAGCACGCCCTGCTCGGCATCGATGGACGAGAGGGCCGTCTCGGCGACCGAAACTCCCGACAGTTGCACGGATTTCTTGGCCATGGCGCGACGATACCCAATGGCGGCCGGGCCAACCGCGCGCCCCTCCCTTACAGGGACTGTCCCTGTTAAGGATGGCGCCGCGCAATAGGGATAGTCGCTGCATGGAACGCGGCCCGCCGGCGGCGGGCGGGACGCTAGAGTCGTGCTCCGTGGCACATCTCGTGACCCTGATCCCCGGCGACGGCACGGGCCCCGAGTTGACCGAGGCCACCCGCCGCGTGCTCGAGGCGACCGGCGTCGACTTCGACTGGGACGTGCGCCAGGCGGGCGCCGACGTGATGGAGCAGTACGGCGGCAACCCGCTGCCCGAGGAGACGCTCGATTCGATCCGCGAGACCAAGGTCGCGCTGAAGGGGCCGATCACGACCCCGGTCGGCGGCGGCTTCCGGTCGGTCAACGTCGGCCTGCGCAAGGAGCTCGACCTCTTCGCGCAGGTGCGGCCGTGCAAGACCTACCCGGGCGTTCGCACGCGCTTCGACGACGTCGACCTCATCATCGTGCGCGAGAACACCGAGGACCTCTACGCGGGCATCGAGTACGAGCAGGGCACGGAAGACGCCGAGGAGCTGATCCGCTGGATCGAGTCGAAGGGCGGCACGCTCCGCCACCGCGACGCCGGCATCTCGATCAAGCCGATTTCCATCACCGGCACGCGCCGGATCTTCGAGTTCGCATTCGACTACGCCCGTAAGAACGGCCGTCGCAAGATCACGGCCGTGCACAAGGCGAACATCATGAAGTTCTCCGACGGGCTCTGGCTCCACGTCGCCCGCGAGGTTGCGTCCGAGAACGAGGACATCGAGTTCGACGACCGCATCGTGGACAACATGTGCATGCAGCTCGTCCAGCGGCCCGAGGAGTACGACATGCTCGTGCTGCCGAACCTCTACGGCGATGTCCTTTCGGACCTGTGCGCCGGGATGATCGGCGGGCTGGGGCTCGCACCGGGCGCGAACTTCGGCGACGACGCGGCGGTGTTCGAGCCGACGCACGGCTCTGCGCCGAAGTACGCAGGCCAGAACCGTGTGAACCCGATGGCCGAGCTCCTCTCCGGGATGCTGATGTTGCGGCATCTGGACGAGATGGACGCTGCAGACCGGCTCGAGGCCGCCATCGCGGAGCTCATCCGCGAGGGGCGCAGCGTGACCTACGACATGAAGCCGACGCGCGACGACCCGACCGCGGTGGGAACCAGCGAGGTCGCCGACGCGCTCATCGACAAGCTGGGGGTGCGGGTATGAGCACGCTGGGGAGCCACGAGTTCACGCCGTTCAAGGGGCGGCGCAAGGTCACGGTCGTCGGCGCCGGGAACGTGGGCGCGACCTGCGCGCTGGAGCTGGCGCGCCGCGACTACGCCGAGGTCGTGCTCGTCGACATCATCGAGAACTACCCGCAGGGCAAGGCGCTCGACATCAACCAGATGAGCGCCGTCGTCGGCTTCGAGCCGCGCGTCGTCGGCACGAACGGCTACGACGAGACGGCCGGCTCGGACGTGATCGTCGTCACCGCCGGCAAGCCGCGCGCGCCCGGCATGAGCCGCGACGACCTGGTGCAGACGAACGAGAAGATCGTCGGCTCCGTCGTCGAGGCCGCCGTGCGCCAGTCGCCGGACGCGATCCTGATCATCGTCTCGAACCCGCTCGACGCGATGTGCCACGTCGCCAAGACCGCGTCGGGCTGGCCGAAGGAGCGCGTCTTCGGCATGGCGGGGATTCTCGACACCGCGCGCTTCTCGACCTTCATCGCCTGGGCCACGGGCGCGTCCGTGAAGGACGTGACCGCGACGGTGCTCGGCGGCCACGGCGACCAGATGGTGCCCGTCGTCTCGGCGACCACCGTAGGCGGCATCCCGCTGCGCAAGCTCTGCGACGACGCCACGATCGCGGCGATGGTCGAGCGAACCGCCAAGGGTGGCGGCGAGATCGTCAACCTGCTCGGCACGTCGGCCTGGTACGCACCGGGCGCGGCGGCCGCGCAGATGGTCGACTCGATCATGCTCGACGAGAAGCGCGTGCTCCCGTGTACCGCGTACCTCGAGGGCGAGTACGGCATCTGCGGACCTCTACATGGGCGTGCCCGTGAAGCTCGGCGCCGGTGGGATCGAGGAGATCGTCGAGCTCGACCTCTCGGACGACGAGCGGGCCGCGCTCGACGCCTCGGCCGGCGCGGTGCGCGAGGTCGTCGGCGTCCTGTCCAGCTAGCCCGGCCGCCCCACGAGAGAGACGCGATGGATCTCGGGCTGAGCGGGCGGACGGCGATCGTGTGCGGCGCCTCGTCCGGGATCGGGCTCGCCTGTGCCGAGGCGCTTGCCGCCGAGGGAGCGAACGTCGTCATGTTCGCGCGCGGGCGCGAGACGCTCGAGCGCGAGGCGGACCGGATCGGCGGCCTGGCGGTCCGCGGTGACGTGACCGACCCGCGCGACGCGGAGCGTGTCGTCGAGCGTGCGGTCGAGGCCTTCGGCGGCATCGACGTGCTCGTCAACAACAGCGCCGGTCCGCCGCGCGGTCCGGCGGTCGGGCTGAAGCCGGAGGACATCGAATCCGCCGTGGAGCTCCTGCTCGTCTCGGCAGTGCGGCTCACCGAGCTCTGCCTCCCCCACCTGCGCAAGAGCCCGGCGGGGCGCGTGATCAACATCGAGTCGAGCTCGGTGCGCGACCCGATCGACAACCTCGCGCTGTCGAACGCCGTGCGCCCGGGCGTGGTGGGCTGGGCCAAGACGCTCGCCCGCGAGCTCGGCCCCGAGGGCATCACGGTCAACACGATCGCGCCGGGCCGGATCGACACGCCGCGCGTGCGCGAGGTGTACCCGAACGGCCCCACCGAGGCCGACCTGCGCGGCATCCCGCTGCGCCGCCTCGCCGACCCGCGCGAGGTCGGCGACGTCGTCTGCTTCCTCGCCTCGAAACAGGCCTCATACGTGACCGGCACGGTGATCGCGGTCGACGGCGGCCTCACCCGCGGCCTGCTGTAGTCAATCCACGTCCGCGCGCCGGTAGCGGTACGCCGCGAGCAGCCAGCCGGCCACCGCGACCGCCGGCAGGACGACGCAGGCTGCGAACGCCGAGTGCGTGCCCTGCGGGACGTTGACTCCGGGAGCCGTCTCCAGGAGAGACCGCCCCCACTCCGACACCGTGAAGCGGGAAAGGCCTTTGGCCGAGTACGCGACGACGTTCTCCCAGACCACGACGAACGCCAGCCCCCACCACACGGCGCGGCGGAACCAGATCCCGGCCGCGACGAACAGCCCCGCGTACGCGAGCGCGCAGAGCAGGACGGCCGCGATGGTCGGCGCGACGAGCTCGCCCGCGCCCGCCAGGAGCACGGCGGCGACGAGGGGGACGGCCGTCAGCGGCGCGACGACGGTGAGCGTCGCGAGCACTGCGGCGGCTGGGAGCTGCCAGCGCGGAACCGGCTTGAGCCACAGGTAGACCAGCAGCCGATCCTCGATGAGATCGCCGACGGCGGAGGTACCCAGCCACAGGCTCGCCAGCGGAAGCAGCACTCCGAGCCCGTAGACAGCGACGCCGTGTGCGGCCGCCTGCGCCGGGTCGTCGTCCGCGCGGGCGAGCGCTCCGAGCAGGACGGCCAGACTTGCGAGCGCCGCGATCCCCAGCAGCCGTGCCAGGGTGATCTGCGTCCGCAGGAGCAGCCGGTACAGGACGGCGAAGGCGGACATCGCCCGCGGCAGACGCTCGGCGGCGACGGCCGTCATCGCTGCACCAGGTGGCGGAAGACGCCTTCGAGGTCCTCGTCGAGCGGCGTGACCTCGTAGAGGCGTGCGCCGCGGTCGCGTGCGAGCGGGGCGAGCGCCCGAGCGAGCCCCCGGGCGTCGGTCGTGTCGATCTCGAGCGTGTCGATGCCACCGAGCCGGGCGCCGACCGCGACCTCCCGCTCGAGCAGGGCAGCCGCGAGCTGACGCGGCCGGTCGGAACGCACCCGCACGCGCACCGGGCGGTCGTCCATCAATGCACGCAACTCGTGGAAGTCGCCCGTGGCGGCCAGGCGTCCCTGCGACATCACGAGGATGCGCGAGCCGATCCGCTCGACCTCGTCCAGCACGTGGCTCGACACGAGCACGCACCTGCCCTCGTCGCCGAGGCCGCGGAAGAGCGCGATCATGGCCGCCCGTTGGCGCGGGTCGAGGCCCGTCAACGGCTCGTCGAGGAACAGCACGACGGGATCGTGGACGAGCGCCTGGGCCACCTTGACGCGCTGGCGCATGCCCTTCGAGTAGGCGGGCAGCCGGCGCACGTCGGACGGGTCGAGCTCGACGTGCTCGAGCGCGCGGACGCACGCATCGTCCGGGTCGGGCACGCCGTGGAGCGCCGCGTTGAGCCGCACGAACTCGCGCGCCGTCAGGGTCTCGAAGACCGTCTCCTGCTGCGGCACGAGCCCGATCAGGCCGGGGATGCGGATGTCGGTGCGGGGATCGCGCCCGAGCACGCGAACCGTCCCGCGCGAGGGCGCAGCCAGCCCGCAGAGCATCCGCAACATGGTCGACTTGCCGGCGCCGTTGGGCCCGAGCAGCGCGGTCACGCCCGGGCCGATGTCGAAGCTCACGTCCGACACGGCGACGAGCGAGCCAAACCACTTCGAGACGCCGTCGGCGACGACCCGGACATCGGTCACCGGAAGGCCTCGATGCGCCGATAGCGGAGCCAGCAGACCGCGGCGCTGCCGGCGACCCAGGCCGCGAACGCGAGCGCGACGAGCGCGGTGGAGACGTCCGCGATCGGCGGCCCGTCCGTCCAGTGCTCGCCGAAGATGCGGTACGAAAGCGCCGCGGCGACCAGCGGGAAGCTCACCAGGTCGAGCTCGTCCGGGGCACCGCCGCTCCCGACCGCGGCACCCGTCACGATCGGCGGGACGAGGATCAGCAGCACGACGGCCACGCCCGCTGCGGCGCGCCGGGTAGTGAAGCTGGCGACGGCCAGCGCGACTGCGGCGTACACGAGCGCGGTGAGCGCGCCGACGGCCAGGATCCGCCCGAGCAGCGCGGGCGTCTCGCCCGCCGAGGGCCCGAAGCCCGCGACGACGAACGCCAGCAGCATGAAGAGCAGCGGCCCGAGGGTGATGGCGAGCATGACGGAGAAGACGGCGAGGCCCTTGGCGGCGAGGTAGCGCGTGCGGTCGAGCGGGCCTGCGAGGTACAGGCCGAGCATGCCCGTCCGCCGGTCGGGGCACAGCGCCTCGGGCGCGACGAACGCGGCGAAGAGGGCGAGCGCACTGCCGATGAAGAACGTGTACTCGCCGTAGGTGATCAGGTCGCTGACGAGCAGGTTGTTCGCCAGCGCGGCGACCGCGACCGAGGCGAGCGCAGGCAGGTACGCGATGATCAGCGTGATCGCCGGCAGCGCCTTGTGACGCGCCGGGCGTCCGAGGCCGACGACGCGGCGGCCGCTGAACACGGCGAGCGAGGCGATCGCCCAGAGGGGGGCCCGGCGCGCCCCTTCGTACCGGCGGTAGCCGAGCCCGTAGAGCCGGGCGCCCTCGTCCGTCGTCACCGGCCGGCCCCCAGGTAGACGTCCTCCAGCGTGCGCCCTCGCGGCCCCAGCCGGCGCAGTCCGACGCCGAGCTCGGCCACGGCGTCGCGAACTGCGTCGTGCATGCCGTCGGCAGGCTCGAGGGCGATGACGCCGTCGGCGACGGTGACTGCGAAGCCGCGCTCGGCGAGCAGCGCGGCCAGCGCCTCGACGCCGTCGTCGACCTCGACGGCGAGACCCTCGGGCCCGCGCCGAAGCTCGTCGAGCCGGCCGGCGCGGACGATCTCTCCGCCCTCGACGATCACGACCGCGTCGCAGATGCGCTCGACCTCTTCGAGGTGGTGGGACGAGACGACGATGTGCATCCCGAACTCCGTGCCGATGCGGCGGATGAGCGCCAGCATGTCCGTGCGCTGCATCGGGTCGAGCCCGTCGGTCGGCTCGTCGAGCAGCACCAGCTGCGGATCGTGAGCAATGGCGGCTGCGAGCTTCACCCGCTGGCGCTGCCCCGTCGACATCGTCCCGACGTGACGGAAGCGCTCCTCGCCGAGGCCGACGAGCCACAGCGCGTCGTTGGCGCGCTGGATCGCCGCACGCGGCGGCAGCAGGTGGATCTCGGCCAGGTGCCGGACGAGCTCGGCGGCAGCGAGCTCGGCCGGCAGGTCGTGGTGCTCGGGCGCGTAGCCAATCGCCGTCCGCAGCCCGACGCCGGCCGTCGCCGGATCCGCGCCGAGCACGCGCAGGTCGCCGCCGTCGCGGGCTCGCAACCCGAGCACGAGCGAGATGAAGGTGGTCTTGCCGGCGCCGTTGGAGCCGAGCAGCCCGGTCACGCCCGGGCCGATGTCGACGTCGAGGCCGGCGAGCGCGACCGTGCCGGCGTAGCGCTTGACGACCCCGCGCGCCGAGATGACGGGAGCGCCGGGGCCGGCCGGATCGGAGTCGGGCGCGAGCATGTGCCCGAGATTGTGTCGGCCGCACCGGCTCAGCCGCCCCTGGGGGCCGCCGGCGCGCATCTACCCTAGGAAGGTGCGCCGTTGGGTGACGCTTCCCCGGCTGGGAGCGCTGGGGCTCGTCATCCTGGCGGTCGTCGCCGTGCTCTACGTCACGCCGTCGGACGACTACCTCTTCCTGCCCGTCGCGGCCCAGCCGCTGGCGCCGAAGGTGCACGTGCAGGGCGAGAAGCCCGAGACGGACGGGGGCGGCTTCTACTACGACGAGGTGCACATCCGCAAGGCATCGATTCTCGAGAGCCACTTCCCCGGCCTCGCCTCGGGCTCGACGCTCGTCCCCGGCGACGTCTACCTGCCGAAGGGCACGTCCGAGAAGCAGCAGTTCCAGGTCGACCTTCAGGACATGGAGCGCTCGCAGAAGATCGCCGCGGCGGTCGCGCTCCGCGAGGCCGGCTACAAGGTGAAGATCGCAGCCGACGGGCGTGATCGTCACGACGACGTTTCCCGGCACGCCGGCGGCCAAGGCGCTCCGGCCCGGAGACGTCGTCGTCGGCGTCGACGGCACCCCCCTAACCTCGCCGGCCGAGCTCGGCCGGCGCATCCAGGCGCACAAGCCCGGGTCGACGCTCGCGCTCCGCGTGAAGCGCGGAGGGAAGGTCGTCCCGGTCCGCCTGAAGACGATCCGCGACCCGCAGCGGCCTGGACGCACGATCATCGGGGTCGGGATCGCGCCCAACGTGAAGATCATCCTCCCGCTGAAGGTGTCGATCGACCTCGGCCGGGTCGGCGGGCCGTCCGCCGGGCTCGCGTTCGGCCTCGACATCCTCGAGGAGCTCGGCAAGAACGTCGACCACGGCCTCAAGGTCGCCGCGACCGGCGAGCTCGGCCTCGACGGCAGGGTCGGGCCGATCGGCGGCGTGAAGCAGAAGACGCTCGGGGCGAAGAAGGCCGGAGTCGACGTCTTCCTCGTCCCGGCTGGGGATAACGCACGCGAGGCGAGGCGCTACGCAGGCGACCTCCCGATCATCCCTGTGGAGAGTTTTCGACAGGCGTTGCGGGCGCTGGCAACCGCGGCGAAGACTCAGCAAAAAGACTGAGATTTCGCCATGTTCAAACTTCCTGCTCTTTGCGGGAAAACGCCGTCTCCGGACCCTTGCAACGGCGCCCGTGCGCCCTAGTATCCGCGCTTGTTCTGCGGCGCTGAGGGAGGAGCACACTAAAGCCTTGAGCAAGACTCTTAGAACATCCTGCGAAGATTGCTATTTCCGCCAGACAGGCCTCTGCGCCCTGCTGGTCGATACGCCCTGTCCCACGTTCCGAGCCACCGTGCGGGGACGCCTCGTCCGTCCACAGCAGGCGCGCCTCGTGCCGCGTCAGACGGACCCACTCGCCGAGCATCCGTCCTCGTAGACCCGGCCGGCATTGAGCGAGCCGGGCGGCGCCTCACCGGAGACGACCGAGCAGACCGAGTCGCGCCCGTGGGCGACGATCATCGCCCTCGCGCTGATCGCGATCTACCTCGTCGCGTTCGTCGTCCAGAACTCGCACAAGGTGCGGCTGGACTTCGTCTTCTTCAGCGCGCGCGTCGGCCTGATCTGGCTGCTGCTGCTCGGCTTCGCGCTCGGCCTCGCGTGCGGCGTGCTGCTGCCGCGCCTATACCGGCGTCGCCGCCGGCACGGCGCGGGCTAGCCGCGCGATCCCCTCGGCCAGCTCGTCCGTCGAGACGAAGCTGAACGCAAGCCGCAGGGACGACTCGCCGCCCGTCCCGCGCGGGAAGAAGTCGGTGCCCTTCACCACGGCCACGCCCTCCTCGGCGGCGCGGTCGAAGACGAGCCCCGCATCGGCGCCGTCGGGCAGGTCGAGCCACACGAAGTAGCCGCCTTCGGGCCGGCTCCACGTAGCCCCACGCGGCCCGAAGTGCTCGTCGAGCGCCTCCAGGACCGCGTCGCGGCGGTCGCGCAGCAGGGCCCGGGCGCGCTCGAGGTTGGCGTCCAGCAGGCCGCGGCGCAGGAACTCGAACAGCATCGCCTGCATCGTCAGGGCCGGCGAGAGGTAGGTGCCGATCGCGCGCGCCTCGACAGGCGCGACAAGCTCGGGCGGCAGGATCAGGTAACCCACGCGCAGTCCAGGCGCGACGACCTTCGAGAAGGAGGCGGCGTAGACGACGCGCTCGCCGCCGGCCGAGCTCGAAGAGCGTCGGCGGCGGCTCCGCGCCGAAGCGCACGAGCCTGTACGGGTCGTCCTCCAGGATCAGGAGGTCGTGGCGCTCGGCCAGCTCGAGCAGCGCCCGCCGCGCCGACTCCGGGTACGTCCGGCCGCTCGGGTTCTGGAAGGTCGGGATCGCATAGAGGAAGGCCGGGCGGCCGTCGGCCAGCTCGGCGGCAAGCGCGTCGAGGTCGAGCCCGTCGTCACCGAGCGGCACGGTGGCGATATCCGCGCCGAGGCCCTCGAGAATGCGCAGGGGCCGGTCGTACGAGGGCGCCTCCACGATTGCGCGGCGGCCGCCCGCGAGCAGCACCTGGGCGAGGATCGCGAGCCCCGGGAGCGACCCGGGCGTGAGGACGACGCGCGCGGCGTCGACGCCGTGCCGCTCGGCGATCCACTCGCGGAGTGGCAGGTACCCGGCGACGTGGCCGTAGTTGAGAAGCGTGTCGCCCTCGGCCAGCAGCGCCGCGCGCGCGCAGTCGGCGAGCTCCTCCGCCGGCAGCAGCTCGGGCGGCGGCACCCCGCGGGCGAGCGAGATGGTTGCCATCGTCCGAGTCTAGGCGCCGAGGCGGTCGCCCGGCGGCGACCCGCCGTTGCCTCAACGGCCCCCAGGGGCACCCCCCGGTGTCCCTGAGGCCAGGCTATCGGCCGCCGGCGCACCGGTTCGCGCCGGATCCGTGCGGACTTCGTACGCGGGCCGCGGGCGGGTCAGCGCGCGACGGCGCCGGCGACCTCGGCCACCAGCTGGGCGACCTCGGTCGGCGTCGTGCCGACCCGGACACCGCATGCCTCGAGCGCGTCCTTCTTCGCCTGCGCGGTGCCGGCGGATCCGGAGATGATCGCGCCCGCGTGGCCCATGGTCTTGCCGGGCGGAGCCGTGAAGCCGGCGATGTAGGCCAGCACGGGCTTCGTCATCTGCGACTCGATGTAGCGGGCGGCCTTCTCCTCCTCGTCGCCGCCGATCTCCCCGACCATCACGACGATCTCCGTCTCGGCGTCCTGCTCGAACCGCTGCAGGATGTCGACGAACGACGAGCCGACGACCGGGTCGCCGCCGATGCCGACGATCGTCGAGTTGCCGAGCCCGAGCTGTGTCAGCTCGTGGCCGATCTGATAGGTCAGCGTGCCCGAGCGCGAGACGAGCCCGACCCCGCCCTCGCTGAAGATCTCGGCCGGGATGATCCCGACGTTCGCCTTCCCGGGCGACAGCGCGCCGGGGCAGTTCGGCCCGATCATCGTGACGCCCTTCGGCCGCAGGTAGTTGTAGATGCGGAGCATGTCGTGCGCGGGCAGGCCCTCGGCGATGCAGATGACCGTCCCGATGCCCGCGTCGATCGCCTCGTAGATCGCGTCCCCGGCGAAGCGTGCCGGCACGAAGACCATCGTCGTGTTGGCGCCCGTCTCGCGTACCGCGTCGGCGACGGTGTCGAAGACGGGGACGCCTTCCACGTCGCTGCCGCCCTTACCGGGCGTGACGCCTGCGACGACCTGGGTGCCGTAGCCACGGTTGCGGAGCCCGTGGAACGAGCCCTCGCGGCCGGTCAGGCCCTGCACGACGAGGCGCGTGTCGCGGTCGACGATGATCGCCATCAGCCGGTCCCCTTCCGGGCACGCACGAGGATCTTCGTGTCCGTCCACGATCCGCCGTCCGACGAGGTCAGCCGCGCGAGCAGCTCGCGGACGCGACCGGCGTCGGCGCCCTCGCAACCGGTGCGGGCGAGCCACGCGTCGAACGGGTGGGTCTTCTCGACGTGCAGCACCTCCTCGACGGCGAGCCCGGCGCGCTCGAGGAACGACCGCCACTCGGCCTCGGTGTACGAGCGCACGTGCGTCGGGTCGCGGAGGCGCTCGGCAGCCTCGACGTCCTCGCTCGTGTACAGCGTGTCCTCGACGATCACGAGGTTCCGCGACACGCGCGCCATGGCGGCGACGGCCGCATCGACCTCCGCGAAGTGGTGCGGAGCGATGCGCGTGACGACCGCGTCGAACGAGCTCTCGGCAAACGGCAGGTCCTCGGCGCGGCAGATGACGTCCGGATGCATGCCGGGCGCGGGGTCGCACGTGATCGACGTCCTGCCCCGCCGCGCGCAGCCGCCGGGCGACGTGGCCGCCGCCGGTCGCCACGTCGAGCACGGTCTCGCAGCCTTCGCACCAGGCGACGATCAGGTCGAGGTCCTCCCCCGCGCGCTGCTCGACCGCCGTGCGGTAGCCCTCGGCCCGCCCGCTCCAGACGTCGGTCACGCGGCCAGCTCCACGGCCCGTCGGGCACCGTCCAGCATCGTCGCCTCGGGATGGATGTTCGCGCGGCCCGCGTCGGCGAGGATCGCGCGCCCCTCCTCCGCGTTCGTCCCGTCGAGCCGGACGACGATCTCGTAGCGGCTCATGTCCAGGGTGTCGAGCGCCTGCAGGATGCCGCGCGCGACCTCGTCGCAGCGCGTGATGCCGCCGAAGATGTTGAAGAAGATCGAGCGCACCTGCGGGTCGCGCGTGATCACCTCGAGCGCGTCGACCACGCCCTCCGCGTCACCGCCGCCGCCGAGGTCGCAGAAGTTCGCAGGCCGGCCGCCCACGAACGTCACGACGTCGACCGTCGACATCGAGAGGCCGGCGCCGTTGCCGAGCACGCCGACGTCGCCGTCCAGCTTCACGTACGTGACGCCTTTCTCGCGCGCGAATCGCTCCTCGGGCGGGACGGCCTCGGGGTCGCGCATCTCCGCGATGTCCGGGTGCCTGTAGAGGGCGTTGTCGTCGACCGAGAACTTCGAGTCGAGGGCCTTCACCTCGCCCTCGGGCGTGACGATCAGCGGGTTGATCTCGCAGAGCATCGCGTCGCAGCCGACGAACGCGTTGTAGAGGCTCTCGATGATCCCCATGATCTGCTTCTGCTCACCGGGGTCGTCGATGCCGGCCGCGTAGATCAGGCGGCGCGCCTGGTAGGGCTGGTAGCCCTCCAGCGGGTCGACGTGCAGCCGGGCGAGCGCCTCGGGCTTTTGCGCCGCGACCTCCTCGATGTCGACGCCGCCCTCGGTCGTCAGCATGAAGAGCGACTCCTTTACTCCGCGATCGAAGGTGACCGAGAGGTAGTACTCGCGCGCGATGTCCGAGGCGCGCTCGATCCAGAGTCGCCGGACGACATGGCCGCGGATGTCCATACCGAGGATGTCGCGCGCGCGGGCCTCCGCCTCGTCGGGCGAATCGGCGAGCTTGATGCCGCCGGCCTTGCCGCGCCCGCCGGTCAGCACCTGCGCCTTCACGACGACCGGTGTGCCGATCGTCTCGGCTGCTGCGCGCGCCTCCTCGGGGGTGGTCGCGAGGCGTCCGTCGGACACCGGGATGCCGTAGCGGGCGAAGAGCTCCTTGCCCTGGTACTCGTACAGGTCCACCGGCGCGGGACTCTACTGATGGCCTCGCGGCCGGCGTCGCAGGTCGAGAAGCCGGCGCACTTCCGGCACAGACACGGCACAGGTCCGGCGATAGCCTCGACAGCGGGTCAAGCGGGAGGTTGCCCCCCACCCTGGGTGGGGCCGCGCGCGTGAATTAAGGAGACGTTTGCGGCTGCGTCGCGGACGGAAGCAGCCCAGTACACTCCGCTCCCCCGACGACGAGGAGGCCGAAATGGACGAACGGACCACGCTGACCGACGACGAGCTCACGGGCGGCGCGTTCTCGACCCGGGCGGAGGTCGCCGACGCAGACGAGGACGACACGGACACGGCCGCCGGCGACTCGGACTCCGATGACTCGGACGCCGACGACTCGGACGCGGACGACGCCGACGACAGCGACAGCTAGGGAGGGCGTCGCGCTCGCGCACTGCGTCTCGCCCGTCGACGCAGACTCGTTCCTCGAAGCCAGCTGGGAACGTGAGCCGCTCCACGTCGAGCGCGAGGAGACCGGCCGGTTCGACTCGCTCCTGAGCCGCTCTGACGCCGAGCGCCTCATCACCGCGACCGGTATACGGATGCCGGCCTTCAGGCTCGTGAAGGCCGGCGGCCCGGTCGGCGGCTACACCTCGGACATCCCGTGGCGGCCGCGGCCGTTCACGGGAACCGCGGACGTGCGCCGCATCCTCGCCGAGTTCGCCGACGGCGCCACGATCGTGCTCCAGGGGCTGCACATCACGCACGACCCGGTCGCGGCGTTCGCGCGGCAGCTCGAGCTCGAGCTCCGCCATCCGGTGCAGGTCAACGCGTACTACACGCCGAAGGCGGCGCAGGGTCTCCCGGTTCATCACGACACGCACGACGTCTTCGTGCTCCAGACGTCCGGCGAGAAGCGCTGGCTCGTGTACGAGCCGGTGCTCGACCTGCCGCTGCGGACGCAGCGCTACTCGGAGGAGCTCGGCGGGCCGGGCCCGGTCGTGCTCGACGTCACCATGCGGGCCGGCGACACGCTCTACTTGCCGCGCGGCTGGCTGCACGAGGCGCTGACGTCCGAGCACGACTCGCTCCACCTGACCGTGGGCGTGAACGTGATCACCTGGATCGACGCCCTGCGCGCGGCACTCGACGAAGCAGCCGGCGACATCGCCCTGCGCCGCTCGCTCGAGGCTGGGAGCGCCGAGGAGGCGCTCGCGGCACTCGCCGCCCACGTCGACGCGGACGATGTCCAGCGCCGCAGGAGCGAGCGGCTCGCCCGCCGCGCGCGGCCGCTACTCGCCGACGGCTTCGACCAGCTGCGAGCACTGGACAGCCTCTCGCTCGAGACGCCGCTCGAGCGTACGGCATCGCACGCGTTCGCCCGGCCCGACGGTGGCGCACTCGTGCTCGTCCACGACGGCGGCGAGCTCCGCCTGCCGGCGCGGCTCGCGGACGAGCTCGACGAGATTCTCGGGACGGACGGCACCTTCACCGCCGCCGACCTCGACGGCCCGCTGGACGACGACGGGCGCCTCGTGCTCGTGGGCCGGCTCGTACGCGAAGCGGTCCTGCGGATCGCCGGCTAGCGCAGCGTCGCGACGTAGCGGCGCGGGCGCCGCTCGGTGTCCGCGTCGCAGGTGAGAAACGCCGGCTCGCCCTCTTCCCGCACGACACGAGCCTCGAGCTCGTCCAGGCCCGCGGCGAATCGCACGATCCACGCGTGGGCGTCCTCGCGCCGGATCGAGACGAAGCGCACACCGCCGATCTCGCGCCGGCCCGTGCACTCGCGGACGAGGCGCTCGGCCGCCTGCTGCGGGAACGAGTGGCACGAGCGGCCTCGGTAGTGCTCGAGCTCGATGCGGCCGTCGAGGTACTCGCTGAGCACGCCGCGGGCCGCCGCGGGATCGACCCGCCCGAAGTAGAGGCCCTCCGGCAGGCACACGAGGTTGCCCGCGAACCGGTCGCCGCCGACATGTGTGCTCTGCCAGACCCATTCGGGCGGGACGTCATGCCGCAACGCCTCGTAAAGCGGGCGCCCATAGAGCGAACAGCACCGGTCACGCTTGCCGTGCGTGCAGACAACGAGGAGCGGGTGGTCGATCTCCTCGCCGGCTCCGGCGAACAGCGCCGGCAGGTCGACCGACGCGAGATCGGCGAGTGTGGTGATCGGCGCGCGATACGCAGCGCTCGCCGAGGCCCCGCTGCGGACGGCGTACACATGGCGCTCGCTCGCGTGACGGCGCTCGGGGCGCCGCACGAACAGCAGGCGGGCGTGCGAGAGGGACGCGAGCTGCTCCCTCAGGTGCTCTTTCGCGCCCACCGTCAGCGCGCTGCCGCCCAGCACGTCCCGGCTCCACCGCCCCGGATACTCGACGAGCAGCCAGTGATCGATCCGGCTCGCAGTCGCGCGCAGCGGCTCCTCGGCCTCACGCGAGCTGTCGGCGCAGAGCGGCCTACTGCTCGGCGCCATCCGCGTCCTGGGCGACGACGCAGATGACCTGGCCCGTCGTCACGGGCTCGCCCGGCGCGACCGACAGCTCGTCACCCGACCCGGCGCGGTGGGCCGTGCACCTCGTTCTCCATCTTCATCGCCTCGACGATGCAGATCACCTGCCCCGGCCGCGACGAGCTCGCCGTCGGCTGACCTCGACCGCGAGCACCGTGCCCTGCATCGGGCTGACGACGGCATCGCGGCCTCGCCGCCCCGACGGCGGCGGTCGACAGCCGCTCGCGCCGCCGGCGCGCGAGCTCCGCGTGCGGCGGCTCGGGGACGCGCAGGCGGACCTCGAACCGGCGGCCGTCGACCTCGACGGTCGTGCCACGCTCGCTGCGTGCACGCCGTCCGGCCGACGCCGCTACGCTCGTTGTCAGATGCGAAAACTCGCTCCGCACGCTGCGGCGAGCAGCTCCGACTCGACGATGCCGTGGCACGTCGCGCCCTCGATGAAGCAGGGGTGCTCGAGCAGCGCGCGGTGGAACCCGACCAGCGTCGGGACGCCCTCGATCACGAACTCGCCGAGCGCGCGCAGCATCCGCCGGCGCGCGTGCTCGCGGTCGACGTCGTGGACGATCAGCTTCGCGATCATCGGGTCGTACAGGCCGGAGATCTCCGACCCTGCGACGACGCCGGAGTCGACCCGCACACCAGGCCCGGCCGGCTCGCGGTAGCCCGTGATCCGCCCCGGCGCCGGCAGGAACCCTGCTGGACGGGTCCTCCGCGTTGATCCGGCACTCGATCGCGTGCCCGCGCAGGTCGACGTCCTCCTGGGTGAACGACAGCGGCTCGCCGGCTGCGATCAGAACCTGCTCGCGCACGAGGTCGAGGCCCGTGACCATCTCGGTGACGGTGTGCTCGACCTGGATGCGGGTGTTCATCTCGAGGAAGTAGTACTCGCCGTCCGGTGCGAGCAGGCCCTCGATCGTGCCCGCCGACCGGTAGCCGACCGCCCGGGCCGCGTCGACCGCGATCGAGCCGATGCGGGCGCGCAGCTCGGCGTCGACCGCAGGCGAGGGTGTCTCCTCGACGAGCTTCTGGTGCCGGCGCTGGATCGTGCAGTCGCGCTCGCCGAGGTGGATGACGTTGCCGTGGGCATCGGCGAGCACCTGCACCTCGACGTGGCGCGGGTCCTCGAGGTACCGCTCGACGTAGACCGACGAGTCGGCGAAGTACGCCTCGCCCTCGCGGCGTGCGGACTCGAATGCGCGCTCGGCCTCGGCCGCATCGGCGACGACCTTCATCCCCTTCCCGCCACCGCCGGCCGCCGCCTTGATGAGCAGTGGGTAGCCGATCTCGTCTCCCGAGGCGCACGACCTCGCCCGCGGACGAGACGGGGTCGGTCGTGCCCGGGATGATCGGGACGCCGGCCTCCTTCATCCGCGTCCGGGCCGCTGTCTTCGAGCCCATCAGCTCGATGGCGTCGGCCGGCGGGCCGATCCACACGAGACCCGCGGCCTCGACCGCGCGCGGCGAAGTCGGCGTTCTCGGCGAGGAATCCGTAGCCCGGGTGCACGGCCTCGGCCCCGGCGCGGCGCGCGGCTTCGATCAGGCGGTCGACGCGAGGTAGCTCTCGGCCGCCGGCCCGGGCCCGACCAGGAAGGCCTCGTCGGCGATGCTGGCGTGAAGCGCGTCGCGGTCGGCCTCCGAGTAGACGGCGACGCAGCCGATGCCGAGCTCGCGAAGCGTACGGAAGATCGCGCACGGCGATCTCGCCGCGGTTCGCCACCAGCACCTTCGAGAAGACGGGCACGCGCATATTGTCCCTGCCGGTGCGTTTCGCCGATCAGCTCACCGTCGCCCGCATCTTCGCCGCGCCGCTCGTCGTGCTTCTGTTCGCGTGGGATTTCCCGAACCACGACTACTGGGCGACGGCCGTCTTCGTCGCTGCGATCTCGACGGACTGGCTCGACGGATGGATCGCGCGCCGAGGGGGCTACGGGACCGAGCTCGGGTCACTGCTCGACCCGATCGCCGACAAGGTGCTTGTCCTGTCCGCGCTGATCGTCCTGCTCGACTCGGGCATCTTCCCCGCGTGGATGGTCGCCGCGATCGTCGCGCGTGAGTTCCTCGTCACCGGCCTGCGGCTCGCGGCGCTCGAGCGCGGCGTCGTGATCCGGGCCCGCGACCTCGGCAAGCTGAAGACGTGGGCTCAGGCGACGGCGGTTGCGCTGGGCGGCCTCGCCGCCGGCGGGGCGATCGACGACACCGTGGCCTGGTGGGCGCTGTTCGCCGCGCTCGTCCTGACCTGGGTCTCGGGGCTCGACTACGCGCGCGTGGCGCCGCGAGTGCTGCGCGGGCGTCCGGCGTGAGCCGGATCGAGCGCCTCGTCGAGCGGCGCCGCGTTCTCGCGTAGCGCGGCGGCGAACCAGCGGCTCCGATAGGCCGGCGGGACCGCCTCGGGCCCCGTGAACCGCTGCAGCGCGCGCTCGATCGCGCGGCGCTCGTGCGGGCCTGCCGGAGGCGAGCTCTCGAAGTTCACTCGAAGGAGGGTATTCACCGGCGCCCGCTTCCGACGATGCGAGAACTGTGAGACGCCCCCTCGCAGCGTTCGCGTGCTTCGTCTTGGCGCTGGCCGCCGCGGCGAGCGCCACGGCTCAGAGCCACGCCACCAAGCGCTCGTGGGCCGACCCGGAGATTCGATACGTGGTCGCGCACGGCCTGATGGCGCGCGACGTCTCGACCTTTCGAGCCGACAAGCCGCTGACGCAAGGCGCGCTCTCCGCGCTGGTGTCGGGACTGGGCCGCTCGCCGGCCTCCGTGACGCCCGTGGCGACGGACGCAACGCCCGTGACCATGGCGCAGCTCGATGCGCGCATCGTCAGGGGGCTGGGCCTGGGCGCGACCGCAACCGCCTTTGCTGCCGGCGCCCGCGCAGCCGGCCTGACGCCGCCGAGCCGCTTCGGTACGGAGGTCGTGGCGCGGCTGATCGGCCTGCGCGTCAACCACCCCGCTACCCAGGACGACCTCGAGCTCGGCCCGAACGACCCGGCGACCCGCGCCGAGGCCGCGTACTCCGCTGCGCAGGCGCTCCGCCTCCAGGACTGGGACACCGACGCGCTCGACGAAGAGGCCTCGAGCTTCACCCTGCCGACGCTCACGCCGTGGCAGGCGGAGGTGCTCCAGACCGCTGTGAAGCTCGTCGGCTACCCGTACGTCTGGGCGGGCACGAGCGAGCTGCCACAGGCACCCACCGGCAAGAACGTGCCGGGCGGGTTCGACTGCTCGGGCTTCGTCTGGCGCGTCTTCAAGCTGCAGGAGTACACCGACGGCGAGTCGCTCGCCGACACGCTGCAGGGCCGCACGGCTGCGGCCATGGCCGGCGAGGTCGGCCGCTCGAAGCGCATCCCGTTCGCAAAGCTCCAGCCGGCCGACGTCCTCTTCTTCGCGACCTCGGGCAGCCTGACCAAGGCGGCGTCCGTCGACCACGCGGGCGTCTACCTCGGCAACGGCTGGATGATCCACTCGTCGCGCTTCGGCGTCGCTGTCGTACCGCGTCACGAGCGGCTGGTACCGCGACCGCTTCGCGTGGGGCCGGCGCCCGCTCGCCGAAGCCGGGCTCTCCTGAGCCGGCGCCGACGAGTCGTCACGCTTCCGGCGCCGACGCGCCACGGAATCACCCGTAGCGTTCTGCGTGGGGGCCTTGCGCCGCCCCCCAAGGGGGCTGCGCTCGAAAACTGCGCACCTAGAGCGGGATGTTGCCGTGCTTGCGCGGCGGCCGGCGCTCGCGCTTGGTGAGCGCCGTCTCCAGCGCGTCGATGAGCACGGGCCGCGTGCGCCGCGGCTCGATCACGTCGTCGACGTAGCCGCGCTCGGCCGCGACGTAGGGGTTCGCGAAGCGCGTCGCGGTAGTCCTCGATCAGCTCCGCACGGCGCGCCTCGGGGTCGTCGGCCTGCCTCGAGCTCGCGGCGGAAGACGATGTTGACCGCGCCCTCCGGCCCCATCACGGCCACCTCGGCGGTCGGCCAGGCGAAGTTGAAGTCGGCGCGGATGTGCTTCGAGCTCATGACGTCGTACGCGCCGCCGTAGGCCTTGCGCGTGATCACGGCGAGCTTCGGCACCGTCGCCTCGCAGTACGCGTAGAGCAGCTTCGCGCCGTGCCGGATGATCCCGCCCCACTCCTGCGCCGTCCCGGGCAGGAAGCCGGGCACGTCGACGAAGGTGACGAGCGGGATGTTGAACGCGTCGCACGTCCGGACGAAGCGGGCGCGCCTTCACCGACGAGTCGATGTCGAGCACGCCGGCGAGCGCCTTCGGCTGGTTGCCGACGACGCCGACGACATGGCCGCCGAGCCGCGCGAACCCGCAGACGATGTTCTCCGCCCAGCGCTCGTGCACCTCGAGGAACTCGCCGTCGTCGACGACCCGCGTGATCACGTCCTTGATGTCGTACGGCTTGTTCGGGTTGTCCGGGACGAGCCGGTCGAGCTCGGCGTCCTCGCGGCCGCTCGGGTCGCTCGGCTCGAAGTAGGGCGGCGGCTCGAGGTTGTTCTGCGGCAGGAACGAGAGCAGGTAGCGCGCGTCGTCGAGGCAGGCCTCCTCGTCCGGCGCGATGAAGTGGGCGACGCCCGACTTCGTCGCGTGCGTCGTCGCGCCGCCGAGCTCCTCGAACGTGACCTCCTCGCCGGTGACCGTCTTCACCACGTCGGGTCCCGTGATGAACATGTACGACGAGCCCTCGACCATGAAGACGAAGTCGGTCATCGCGGGCGAGTAGACCGCGCCGCCGGCGCACGGCCCCATGACGAGGCTGATCTGCGGGATGACACCCGACGCCTGCACGTTCCGCCAGAAGATCTCCGCATAGCCCGCGAGCGAGACGACGCCCTCCTGGATGCGCGCGCCGCCCGAGTCGTTGATGCCGATCACCGGGCAGCCGAGCTTGGCCGCGTGATCCATGACCTTGCAGACCTTCTCGGCGAAGACCTCCGACAGCGAGCCGCCGAACACGGTGAAGTCCTGCGAGAAGACGAAGACCTTGCGGCCGAAGATCGTCCCGTAGCCGGTGACGACGGCGTCGCCGTACGGCCGGCTTGTCGAGCATCCCGAAGTTCGGCTCGCGGTGGCGGACGTAGCGGTCGAGCTCGACGAACGAGCCGGGGTCGAGCAGCCGCTCGGCGCGCTCGCGGGCGAGCAGCTTGCCCTGCTCGTGCTGGCGCTCGACCGCCGCGCGGATTGCCCGCGTGGAGCGCCTCGTCGCGCAGCCGCTCGAGCCGGTCGAGCTTGCCCTCGGTCGTGTCCGGCGACACGTCCGGCCGGTCTTCGGTCGTGGCCATCACCCTAGTATCGCCCCGTGAGCCCGGCACCGCTCGACCGCTCCGCGACCTGGCCGTACGAGGCCGGCGATCCCGGAAGCTTCCACTACTCGCGCTACGGGCACCCCACGGGAGCCGCCGCCGAGGAGGCGCTCGGACGGCTCGACGGCGGGCACGCACTGCTCTTCGCGTCAGGCTCGGCGGCGGAGACGGCCGTGCTCCTCGGGCTGCTCGAGCCGGGTGCGACGGTCGCCGTGGCCGAGGGCTGCTACTTCGGGACCGTCACGCTCATGCGGATGCTCGAGCGCTGGGGTCTCCGAGCGGTTGAGTTCGACCAGACCGGCCCGCCGCCTGACGCAGTCGACCTGGTCTGGCTCGAGGCGCCGTCGAACCCGCTGCTCAGCTTCCCCGACCTCGAGGCTGCTGCGAGTCACCCGGCACGCGTGCTCGTCGACGCAACCGCCTCGTCGCCCGTGCTGCTGCGCCCGCTCGAGCACGGCGCCGATGTCGTGCTGCACAGCGCGACGAAGTACCTCGGCGGCCACTCCGATGTCCTGCTCGGCGCGGTCGTCTGCCGCGAGGAGGCCGACCGCGACCGCCTGTTCGAGTTCCGGACCAAAACGGGGAACGGCGCCGCGGCCGACCCCGCGTGGCTCCTGCTCCGCAGCCTCGAGACGTTGGAGCTGCGCGTGCGGCGCCAGTCCGCCACGGCACTCGAGCTCGCCCGCCGGCTGGCCGACGACCCGCGCGTCGTCGCCGTCCGCTACCCCGGCCTCGGCGACGCGCGAGCCGAGCGCTGGATGCGCGGCGGCTTCGGCGGACTCCTGTCGTTCGACGTCGCCGACGGCGACGCGGCGCGCCGCGTGGAGACGTCGACGCGCCTGATCGCCAACGCGACGAGCCTCGGCGGGGTGCGATCGACGATGGAGTCGCGCTACCGCTGGGAGCCCGATCGCGTCCCGCCCGGCCTGCTGCGCCTGAGCGTTGGCCTGGAGGAGCCGGACGCGCTCTGGGCCGATCTGGATCAGGCGCTCGGCTCCTAGAGAGCCGGAGGTCGGATTCGAACCGACGGCCCTTCCCTTACAAGGGGAACGCTCTGCCACTGAGCTACTCCGGCGCGCCCCGCTCATAGTACGCGAGCACCGCCTGACATCCGCCACAATGTTTACTCTCTTGCCAACGTGGAGCATCCGAAGGACATCGGTGATCGATCGACGCTAGCCGTTCTGCTCGCCCTCACTTCCGTGGGGTACCCGGTGCTTCTTCCGTTCGGCGAGAACACACGGTACGACGCCGTCATCGACGAAGGAACGCGCCTCGCGCGTGTCCAGATCAAGACTGGACGCCTGCGCGTCGGCGCGGTCCGATTCGCCGTATGCAGCACCTATGGCCATCACGCGAACCCTGCGGCTGTGCGCCGGTCGTATCAGGGGGAGGTCGACTATTTCGCCGTTTACTGCCCCGAAACGACGGGCGTGTACCTGATCCCGATCGAGGTGCTCGACCTTCGGCGACAGGGCGCACTCCGAGTCGACGCACCACGCAACAGCCAGCGCCGACGGATCCGGCTCGCCTCGGACTACGAAATTGCGCGGATCGGGGCAGAACCTCGGCTCGGACAGCAGCTGACTACTGCAGGACTTGCCGCGAGCGCTGGTGCGCAATGATCTTGCGCTTCACGCGCTGGAGCGCGTTGTCGATCGTCTTCGTGTCGCACTCGAGCTCCTCGGCCATGCCCTCGTAGGACGAGCCCTCGAGGTACAGCTTGAGCGCGTCGGCCTCGAGCTTCGACAGGCCGCTTCCCAGCGCGAAGACGAGGCTCTGGAGCTCCTCCGTCGAGATGACGCACGTCGACGGGTCGTTCACGCTCGGCCCCGGGAGCGCGTCACCGAGCGTGCAGTCGCTGTCCGACTCCTGTCCCGCGGGCGTCTGGCTGAACGAGACGTAGGTGTTGAGCGGCGAGTGCTTGAAACGGGTCGCCGTCTTGATCGCCGTGATGATCTGCCGCGTCACGCACAGCTCGGCGAACGAGCGAAACGACGTCTCCTTGTCGGGCCGGAAGTCGCGAACCGCCTTGTACAGGCCGATCAGGCCTTCCTGGATCAGGTCGTCGCTGTCGCCGCCGGCCAGGAAGTACGAGCTCGCCTTGAGGCGGACGAAGCCTGTGTAGCGGCGGATCAGCGCATCGAGCGCGGAGCTGTCGCCGTTGCGCGCACGCATCGCGAGCTGCAGGTCCTCCAGCTCTCGCTGGATCCGCTGCGGCGTGCGCGGCGCTGTACGAAGGCTGGTGGCTGGGCGTGGGGACATGGGGTTTCCTCGCGTCCAGGCGATCGTGGGAACGGCAGGTGCCCTCCCCGACTCTCACCCTCAACTGGACGGCAAGTTAGCACGGACCGGAAGAAGTTACAAGTTCTTTGCAAAGGTCCCGCGTGAGCTGACTACTTGCGGTTCCTACGAAGACGCTCCAGCTGCTCGCGGGTTTCCGGGTCGAGCCGGTCGGCGAGGTGCGAGTGCACCGTGTCCGTGTGCTCGACATCGCGCAGCTGGTCGGCGAACGCTTTCGACGTGAGCTTGCCCACCTCCTGCCCCGAGGTCTCGCGGATCGCGGCGTCGGTCGAGACCAGCAGCACGCGCTCCGTGCGCCGGTGCTCGGCCGCGAGCCGCTCGAGCACCGCGTCCGCGTCCGGAGCAAACCGGATCTCGAGCGGGCCGAGCGTCCGGCTCGTCCCGACACCGTCGAAGACGACCACGCCCTTCGCGCCGCGGACGGCCACGAACGAGGCGAGGCGGTCGACGAGCTCGGCGGGGTCATTGAGCCCGGCCGCGCGCAGCAGGTTGTAGCCGTCGAACAGGTAGAGCGTCGGGTCGCTCACGCGCGCTGGCGCCGCGCCTCAAACAGGAGCAGTGCGGCGGCGACGCTGACGTTCAGCGAGTCGACCATGCCCTCGAGCGGGATCGACACCGCCTCGTCGCACGCGCGGCGCACGAGCGGGCGCAGTCCGCGGCCCTCGGCGCCGAGCACGAATACCGCACCCGGCGTGAACTGCGTCCCCCACAGCGACGCCTCCGCGTCGGCAGCCGCAGCGTAGACCCAGAGCGACGGCCCTTTGATCTCGCCCAGGTAGCGCGCCAGGTTCGTCACGACCGCGACCGGCAGGTGCTCCACCGCGCCGGCCGAGCTCTTGCAGACCGCCGGCGTTACGCGCGCCGACCCGTGCTCGGGGACGACGATCCCGCTGGCTCCCGCGCCCTCGGCGCTACGAACGACGGCGCCGAGATTGCGCGGGTCGCTGACGCGGTCGAGGCAGACGATCAGCGGCGTCTCGCCCGCCGCGATCTCCCAGGCGTCGGCGTAGCGGTACGGCTCGGCCCGCGCGACGACGCCCTGGTGATCGCGTACGCCGGCGAGCGCCGTCAGCTCGCGGTCGAGCTTGACGCTGACGCGCACGCCCGCTTCGCGGATCCACGGCTCCGCCGAAAGCGCCCGCTCGGTCGCGAGAATCTCGAGCGCCTGGCGCCGGCCACGCAGCAGCTCCCGCACGGGGCGGCGGCCGTAGACGAGGTCCGCGCTCACTTGCGGGCGAGAAGAAGGCTTTCACCTTCATCTCGCACGGTCCAGCCGGCGGAGTCGATCTGGTCTCTCAGCTGATCAGCCGCCTCGAAGTCCCGTTTCTCCCTGGCCTCCTCGCGACGCTCAACGAGTTCGACAACGTCTTTCGGGGGCGTGACGTCGCCAGCCACACGAATCGTGATCGTCCCTCGAAAGTGAACCTGGCCGAAGTGCGTGACTTTGCCCCGCAGCGAAAGACCGAAGATCTCGAGCCCTCGTGCAAGGAGATCGAGGTACCCCTTCGACGCCCAGTCGTGCAGTATGGCGAGCGCCTCCGACGTGTTGAAGTCGTCGTCAAGCGCGTCAGAGAAGCGCTCCCACTCTCCGTCCGGTGCCGACCGTTCCGCGGCAAGGAACGCGTTTCGGAACGTCTCCACGCGCGCAGCAGCCTGCTCGAGATCCTCGTCGGAGTAGTCGATCGGCTTGCGCCAGTGGCCGGTCAGGAAGTAGACGAGCAGCGTCTCCCTGCCCCAGCGGTCGATGCCGTCGCGCAGCGTCACGAAGTTGCCGAGCGACTTCGACATCTTGTCGGCGCTGACCGGTCGCAGCAGGCCGTTGTGGGCCCAGATCCGCGCGAACTCGTGGCCGAGCGCGCCGGACTGCGCGATCTCGTTCTCGTGGTGCGGGAAGACGAGGTCGAGGCCGCCGCCGTGGATCTCGAACACCGGCCCGAGCAGCTGCTCCGCCATCACCGAGCACTCGATGTGCCAGCCTGGCCGGCCTCGCCCCCACGGCGAGTCCCACGCGGTGTCCTCGCCGGGCTTGTTGGCCTTCCAGAGGGCGAAGTCGCGCGCGTCCTCCTTGAGCGCGTTCGGCTCCTGCTCCTCGACCTGGTCGGGCCGCTGGCCGGAGAGCTTGCCGTAGTCGGGGAAGCGCGCGACGCGGAAGTAGACGTCGCCGTCGACCGCGTAGGCGTAGTCGCGCTCGACCAGCTCCTCGATCGTGGAGACGATCTGAGGCACCATCTCGGTCGCCTTCGGCAGCTCGTCGGGCATGCCGAGTCCGAGGTCGCCGGTGTCCTCCAGGTACCAGGTTGTCGCCTGCGCGGCGAGCGCGGCGCTGTCTCCCGGCGCAGCCTCGTAGATCTTGTCGTTGATGTCGGTGATGTTGTGGACGAGCGTGACGTCGTACCCCGTTGCGCGGAGCCATGAGCGCAGCCACATGCCGAGGATGAACGGGCGCGCGTTGCCGACGTGTGCCCGCGCGTAGACGGTCGGGCCGCAGAAGTACATGCGGATCGGGCCGGGCGGCGGCGGCAGCTCGTCCTTGCGGCGCGTCAGCGTGTTGTAGAGGCGCATCGAGTGGACGTTAGACGCTCGCGAGCGCCACGCTCGCCCGGTGCGCGGCCTCCTCGCGGCCGAGGTCGACGAGAACCGACGACAGCGCGGGGCCACGGTCGTAACCGGTGAGCGCGACCCGAAGCGCTCGCAGGTCGCCGCCGACTGCCTTCAGCTCACGGAGGATCGCGCGCGCAGCGTGGGCGTCGAGCGGGTCGCCGATCGGCGGCGTGAGCTCGAGGAAGCGGGCAAGCGTCAGGTCGCGCGTCATGGACGCGATGCTATGCCTGGGCCCGCGCGGAACCCGGCACAGATCCGGCACACACGCGTGCGTCGAAGCTCGATACGCTCGTCGCGGGGAGGAGGCTTCGGGCACCTGCGCCGACCCGGCCCGCGCGGACATGTCCGAGAGCGGCACGGGCACGGGTAGGCATGTCCCCGGAAGACGCGGCGTGTCGTTCGCGCGCGTCTCTAGGCTCGCGTCCGTGAAGGAGCTGCTGCTCGACTGGTTCTCCCGCGAGGGTCGCGACCTGCCGTGGCGGGGTACGCGCGATCCGTACGCGATCCTCGTCTCGGAGGTGATGCTCCAGCAGACGCAGGTGCCGCGCGTCATCCCGCGCTACACCGAGTGGCTCGAGCGCTGGCCAACGGTCGACGACCTCGCGGCCGCGACGCCCGCCGACGTGATCCGGGCCTGGCAGGGGCTCGGGTACAACCGCCGGGCGCTGAACCTCCACCGCGCCGCGCGCCACATCACCGAGCACGGCTGGCCGGACGACCTCACCGAACTGCCCGGCGTGGGCCGGTACACGGCCGACGCCGTCGGCGCGTTCGCGTTCGGCAGGCCGGTCCTGCCGGAGGACGTCAACATCCGCCGCGTCCGGCGCCGCACGGAGTTCGCGTTCGATCACGAGTGCGCGCAGGCCCTCTTCGACCTCGGGGCGACGGTGTGCCTGGCGCGCATCCCGCGCTGCGAGCTCTGCCCACTAGGCACGCGCTGTCCCGCGCGGGGCACGCGCGACGAGCCCGAGCGCCGGCAGGGGCCGCTCGAAGGGTCGTTCCGCCAGCGGCGCGCCGGGACGCTTCGGCTGGTCGCGACCGGCGCCCGCCCGCTCACGGAGCTCGACAGCGCCGCCGTCGAGTCGCTGGCGCGTGACGGGCTGGTCGTGATCGCCGACGAGTTTGTGGCCCTTCCGGGCGCCTGAGAGAATCACAGCCGTGGAGGCTCCGGTGAAGGTCGCATGCGTCCAGGCGGAGCCGGTGATCCTCGACCGCGAGCGCACACTCGACCGGCTGGACGAGCTGGCCGGCGAGATCGCCGCGGCCGGGGCGCAGCTCGCCGTCTTCCCGGAGACGTTCATCCCCGCCTACCCCTCGTCCGCCTGGGCCAAGGCACTCGCCGGCTGGTCGGATCCGCGCGCCAAGGCGGCGTTTGGCCTGCTCGCGCGCGAAGCCGTGGCCGTGCCCGGGCCGGCCGCCGACCGCCTCGGCGAGATCGCGGCGAAACACGGGCTCTGGCTCGTCACCGGCGTCAACGAGGTCGACGCCGAGCGGCCCGGCACGCTCTACAACTCGCTGCTCTACCACGCGCCCGACGGGCGACTGGCGCTGAAGCACCGGAAGCTCGTGCCGACGAACCACGAGCGACTCGTCTGGGGCCAGGGCGACGGCGGTGGGCTACGCGCGCTTCCGACCGAGCTCGGACGCATCGGCGGCCTCATCTGCTGGGAGAACTACATGCCGCTGGCGCGCTTCGCGCTCTACGAATCGGGAGTCGAGATCTACATCGCCTCGACCGCGGACGACAGCGAGCTGTGGCAGGCGACGCTGGTGCACATCGCGCGCGAGTCGCGCTGCTTCGTGGTGGCGCCGTCCCACTTCCAGCGCGCGTCGAGCTACCCGGACGACTTCCCGCTGCGCGAGCTGCTGGAGGGCCACGACATCGTCGGCCGCGGCGGGAGCGCCATCCTGGCGCCGGACGGTTCCTACCTGGCGGGGCCGGTCTACGACCGGGAGGAGATCCTGTACGCCGAGCTCGACCCGACCCGGCTGCTCGAGGAGCGACAGCGCTTCGATCCGGCCGGCCACTATCACCGGCCGGACGTCCTCAAGCTCGAGGTGCGCCCACATCTAGATCGTGTGCACAACCCAGACGTTCGGCTCGACGTGGCGGCCGATCCCGTCGCGTACGACCAGCGGCGCGAGCATGCCGGGCACGACGTGGTCGCCGTCGTCGGGGAACGCCATGCCCGTCCACTCCTCCCAGTCCGCGACCGGAGCGCGGATCAGCATCGACTCGGGCGCCGCTGCGATCAGCTCGCCGCCGACGCGCTCGTGGATGCGGAGCCAGGGATCGAAGTGCGAGCCGTCGTCCCGGCGCCAGCCCATGTAGCGCTCGATCGGGATCAGCGGGTAGTCCTGCTTCGCGGTCGGACGGACGGGCGCGATGAGGGCGCGGAGACCATCCGCGCGGCCCGCGTCGCGCATCGCCTCGAGCATGCGGGTCGACAGGTGCCTGCCCTGCTGCTCCGGCGCCACCGAGATCGCGAGTGCCGCGAGCGCGTCCGCCGGGCGGCCGCTCTCGAAGGCGCGGATGAACGCGTCGTCCCAACCTGCGGGCAGGTCGTCGACCGATCCGTCCCAGGCAAGCGGCAGCGAATGGAGCTCGGCCACCAGCTCGTCGCCGTCGACGAGCGCCAGCTGGAAGTCGGGCTGCTCCTCGTACAGGCGGTCCCAGTAGAGCGCTCCGCTCTTGTTGTGGTGCATGAACTCCGGGAACGTGCGCTTCGACAGCCGCTCGACGCGGATCTCGCGCAGGTCGGGCCGGTCGGCGTAGCGGACGAGCTTCACCGGCTCTGGAGCAACGTCACGGCCTGTGCGGCCAGTCCCTCCCCACGCCCGGTGAAGCCGAGCCGGTCCGTCGTCGTGGCCCGCACGGCGACGCGCTCGGCGGGGACACCGAGCACGGACGCGAGCCGCCCGGCCATCTCCTCGCGGTGGCCGGCGATCCGCGGCCGCTCGCCGATGAGCACGCAGTCGGCGTTCACGAGCTCCCAGCCTGCGGCTCGCACTTCGCCCCACGCCCGGGTCAGAAGGTCGAGGGATGAGGCGCCGGCCCACTGCGGGTCGTCGGACGGGAAGAGCGTCCCGATGTCTCCGAGGTTGGCGGCGCCGAGCAGCGCGTCGATCAGCGCGTGCGTGACCACGTCCCCGTCGGAGTGGCCCGCCAGGCCCGGCTCGCCCGGGAACTCGACGCCGCCGAGGATCAGGGGCTTCGCGCCGCTGAACCCGTGCGCGTCCACGCCGATGCCGACCCGCAGCTCAGACACCGGCGAACACCGACGGCAGCTCGTCGAGCGAGCGGATCCGCAGCGTCGCCCGCTCCGCCCCGCTCTGCAGGTAGCCCCACGGGCCGCGACGGATGTGCACCGCGACCATCCCGGCCGCCGCCGCGGGCACGACGTCGTTGTCGACCCGGTCGCCCACGTACGCGACCTCGCCAGGCTCCGCGTCGACCGTCGCCAACAGCCGCTCGAAGAAGCGCGGCGACGGTTTCTCGACCCCGAGCGTGTGGGAGGCGGCGGCGAAGTCCACGTCGAGCCCGAAACGCTCGACGAACGGCTCCAGCGGGCGACCCACGTTCCCGGCAAGGCCGACGAAGTAGCCGCCGTCGCGCAGCCGGCGCAGGCACGGCTCGGCGTCGTCGTAGAGATCGGCGCCCTCGAGGCTCGACGCCCTCCGGCCGCTCGACCCCGATCGCTCCCAGGCGAGACCGTGCGGCTCGCCGCGCGTCGACGACTGCACCGAGCGCCGCCCAGATGACGTGCGCCTCGACCCCAACGCGGGCCGCGAGCTCGCCCCACCACCGCGCCTCGTTGACGAGCGTCTCGCCGACGTCGAAGAACACTGCGCGGATCACTCCTCGCCGTCCTCGTCCTCGTCCTCTTCGTCGTCGTCGTCGTCGTCGAACTCGTCCTCGAGGATCGGGAGCGCCGGCGCGACTCCGAGCCAGGTCGAGACGAGCGCGAGATCCTCGCCGTCCGTGACCTTCAGCAGGCGCCGGTCGCCCTCGACCACCGCGACCCGTCCGCCGCGCGCCTCGACCATCGCGGCGCAGTCGCTCGCATCGTCGGCCGACTCGAGCGCGTCGCGCAACGCCCCGGCGAGAAACGCCTGCGGCGTCTGCACCAACCGCAGCCGATCGCGGGCCAGCGTTTCCTCGACCCCGCCGCGCGCCACCCGCTTGACCGTGTCGGACGGCTCGAGGCCGGGCACGGCGCCCTCCCACCCGTCGTTCAGGGCCGTGAGAACGCGGCCGACGACGCCCTCGGAGACGAGCGGCCGGGCTGCGTCGTGCACCACGATCACGGTTGCGTCCGCCGGCACCTCGGCCACGCCTGCGCGAACGGACGCCGCACGGGTGGCGCCGCCGGCGACGACGGCGGTGACCTTGGACGCGCCCAGCTCCTCTGCGAGCAGGATCCCGGGTTCCTCCCAGCCGACCGGGACGACGACCACGATGCCGTCGATCCACTCGGTCTCCTCGAGACGCTCGACGCTCTCGGCGAGCAGCACGCGATTGCCGAGCGGCGCGAACGCCTTCGGCCGGTTCAACCCAAGGCGCTGCCCCTCACCGGCGGCGGCGATGACAGCCCAGACGGACACGCTGAGAACCTAGTGGCTGGAGGCCACCAGGTTCGGCGCGGGGTCTACGCGGTGGCCTTGACGCGGGGCTTCTTGGGCTTGTCCGCGTCGGCGAGCACGCCGTCCAGCCACTCGGCGGTCTCTTCCTCGTCCATCTGCTTCGCGTACATCAACTCGGAGACGAGGATCTTCTTCGCCTTGACGAACATCTGCTTCTCGCCGGTCGACAGGCCCTTGTCCTGATCGCGAAGCGACAGGTTCCGCACGACCTCGGCGAGCTCGAAGATGTCGCCGGTCTTCATCTTCTCGCGGTTGTGCTTGAAGCGGCGGTTCCAGTTCTTCGGCATGACGGTCCCGTTGCCAGTCAGCGCCTTCAGCACCAGCTCGACCGTCTCCTCGTCGATGACCTCTCGAAGGCCGACTTTCTCGGCGTTCTCGGTGGGCACGTTCACGGTCATGTCGTTGTGCAGGATCTGGATCGTCAGGTACTCACGCTCCTCGCCCAGGATGGTGCGCTTCTCCTTTTTGACGATCGTCCCCGCGCCGTGATGGGGGTAGACCACCTTCTCGCCGATCTCGAACAACCCGACCTCCCTGTCGCCAATTCACCAAGAAGCCGGCGGGATTGGCCCCACCGGCGAGCGCGGAGAAGTATAGCGAAAGTGTGTCGAAAATGCGACTGTTTCCAGGCATTTTCGTGTCTGGCCGCACAAAATCCCTGCTCAGGACAGGTTCGTTTTCCGCCTAGGCGGCGTCAGCAGCGGCTCGTTCGAGCGCGGCGCCGACCGCGTTGCCGATGGTCTCGGCTTCGACGACGCGCACCGAGGCCGCCGAAGCCGTGCCGGACGGAGCAACGACAGTGGTCAAGCCGAGCTTTGCGCACTCGGAGAGTCTCCGCTCGGCCTGGGTGGCCGGGCGCAGGCGGCCCGTCAAACCGATCTCGCCGAACGCGGCCGTCGCGTCGCGCACCGGTGCCGCCTTCGCCGCGGACGCGACCGCGAGGGCGATCGCGAGGTCGGCGCCAGGCTCGTCGATCCGCACGCCGCCGGCGACGTTCACGAATACATCCGCCGACCCAAGCGCGAGTCGCGCATGGCGGCCGAGGACCGCCACGATCATCGCCAGCCGCTTCGGATCGACGCCGGTCGCGACGCGCCGCGGCATCGCGAGGTCGCTCTGCGCCACGAGTGCCTGGATCTCGAGCAGGAGCGGGCGCGTCCCCTCCAGCACGCACGCCACCGCGGCACCGACCTCCCCGCCGGCCGTGCGTCCGAAGAGCTCCGACGGGTCGGGGATGCCCTGAAGCCCGGTGCCGGTCATCTCGAAGACGCCGAGCTCGTTGGTCGAGCCGAAGCGGTTCTTGACGGCGCGCAGGATGCGGTGCTCGCGGTAGCGGTCGCCCTCGAAGTGGAGGACGCAGTCGACGAGGTGCTCGAGCACGCGCGGGCCGGCGACCGAGCCGTCCTTCGTGACGTGACCGACGAGGAACAGCGCGACGCCCGACTCCTTCGCAACGCGCATGAGGCGAGCCGCCGCCTCGCGGACCTGGGCGACGGAGCCGGGCGCCGACCCGATCTCCGCGGAATAGAGGGTCTGAACCGAGTCGATGACGCAGACATCGGGCCGCTCCTGCTCGAGTGTCGCGATGATCGCGTCGAGGTCGGTGTCGGCCAGGATCTCGACGCGCTCGGTGCCGCCGAGGCGCTCGGCGCGAAGCTTCACCTGCGCCGCCGACTCCTCGCCCGTGACGAGCAGCGCGCGGCGCGTTCGCGAGACATTGCCGAGCGCGGCCAGCAGCAGCGTCGACTTCCCGACGCCGGGCTCGCCGCCCACGAGCACGAGCGACGCGGGCACGAGCCCGCCGCCCAGCACCCGGTCGAGCTCGGGTACGCCCGTCGGGATCCGCTCGGCATCCTCCGCCTGCACCTCCGCGAGGCGCAGGAGCGGCTTCGGCGCCGCGCGGCCGCCCTTCGCGGGAGCCGTCGACTCCTCGACGAGCGTGCCGAACGCGGCGCAGCTCGGGCATTTGCCGAACCACCGGCCGGTCGAGTAGCCGCACTCGCCACACGCAAACTGGGTCGCTGCCTTCGCCTTCGCCACGGACGAGCCAGTGTAGGAGCGCCACCTGACGCCGAGGGGTGCCGCCTTCGTGCCAAAGTCCCGGCATGGATCCCGTCAACGTCGCCGACTACGAGCGGCTCGCCGAGCAGGCGCTCGAGCCGGGAATCCTTGGCTACGTCGCAGGCGGCGCCGGCGACGAGTGGACGTTGCGGGAGAACGTCGCCGCCTTCGGCCGCTGGGTGCTGCGGCCGCGAACGCTCGTGGACGTGGAGACGGTCTCCACGGGGACGTCGGTGCTCGACACGGAGATCGCGCTCCCGGTCGTCGTCGCCCCGACGGCCTACCAGCAGCTCGTGCACGCGGACGGCGAGCTCGGCGTGGCGCGCGCCGCGGCGGCCGCGGGGACGATCTTCTGCCAGTCGACCCTCTCATCCGTGCGCCCCGCCGAGGTCGCCGCAGCGGCGCCGGACGGCGCGCGCTGGTTCCAGCTCTACCTCTCGAAGGATCGTGAGTTTGCGCGGGTGCTCCTGGACGAGGTGGCCGACAGCGGCTACGGCGCCGTGATGCTGACCGTCGACCTCCCGCGCGCGGGCAGGCGCGAGCGCGACGTGCGCACAGGCTTCCTCATCCCGCCCGATCTGCCCATGCCGTGCATCTCGATGCAGTTCGACCGCCCCGTCGACCCGGGGCTCGGCCTGGGCGCCGTCACCGATAGCACGCTGACGTGGCGCGACCTGGAGTGGCTGCGCAGCGTCTGCCGGCTCCCGCTGATAGTCAAGGGCGTGCTGACGGCCGAGGACGCGCGGCTGGCGTGCGAGCACGGCGCTGCCGCCGTCGTCGTGTCCAATCACGGCGGCCGGCAGCTGGACGGCGTCTCGGCCTCGCTCGACGCGCTTCCCGAAGTGCTCGAGGCGGTCGACGGACGGGCCGAGGTGCTCGTCGACGGCGGCATCCGCCGGGGCGGCGACGTGCTGAAGGCGCTCGCGCTGGGCGCCCGCGCGACACTCGCCGGCCGTGCGGTGCTCTACGGGCTGGCCGCGAACGGCGAGGACGGCGTCCGTCGCGTCCTCGAGCTGCTGCGCGACGAGGTGGAGCTGGGGCTCACGCTGCTCGGCTGCTCCGCCCCGGACGCGGTGGGGCGGGCGCACGTGGCGCCCGCCCCGCGCTGAGTCAGACGGCGGCGAGCTCCCGCTCGGCCTGGATCCAGTTCTCGAACGGCTGGCCGCCCTGTTCGAGCGCGATGTAGTACGCCCGCTCGGCCACGGCCTCGTGGGTCGGTGCCTCGATCTTCTTTCGCCGCACGGTCTTGCGGTCGGCGGCGCGGCCGGGCTTCTTCTTGGGCTCTGGCACTGGGATCCTCCCGTGATTGGCGATTGAACGCCCGTTCGTTCGCAGAGTTTCGCGCTACTCCTCCTCGTTCGGGTCCTGCGAGCGGGCTAGGGCGAGCGAGCCCTTCAGCGTCGCGTCGAAGTGCCGCTTCTGGATCGGCGTCGCCCAGCGTGCGAGCGCCTGCAGGTCGCGCTGCTTCGCGTTCCTGGCCATTTCCGTGACCACGCCCCAGTGGCCGACCTCACCGGCCTCGGCCATGGTCATGAACTCGAACCCGTCGAGCGCGTCCGCGCCGGAGCCGAGGTAGGTCTTCGCCATCTCCTGCGCTTCCTTCTTCGTCTCGCGAGCCTTGCGCAGAATGGCCGCCTTCTTGCCGTTCAGCCCGGCCGCGACCTCCTCGCAGCGCTGCTGCGTCTCCGCCGCCTCTTTGCCCATCCGCTCGAGCGTCCCGACGAGCTCCGTGTGCTCCTTCTCCTTCTTCACGAGCGTCGTGACCTTCTTCGTCAGGTCCTGGGCGGCCATCGCCAGGCCGGTCACCTCGCCGAGCTTGGCTTCGAGCGTCGTCAGGTCTGCCATTTGCGTCCTCCTCCGAGTGGATGTCCCCGGCGGCATCCCCTCCGCCGCGGTCGCGAAACTAGGGGCTGTGTGGCTCGGAATCGCCGCGCTCGTCCCGGACGACGTCCACAACTTCATGCGCTCGGTCGCCGTGGAGCTGTACGAGCGCTGGGACGCGCAGGCGACCTCGACCGTGCTCGAGCCGCATGTGACGATCAAGCAGCCGTACGAGGGCGACCTCGAGGCGGCGGCCCGGTACCTCGACGAGCTGGCCGCGCACGTCGAGCCCTTCGAGCTCGTCCTCGACGGTTACGCCGAGTTCGAGAACGAAGGGGTCGTCTTCCTGGACGTCGTCGGCGGCGCCGAGCGGATCATGGAGCTGCAGCGCCAGGTGCTCGACGAGCTGGAACTCGCGCCGGCCCCGTTCGAGAGCGGCGAGCCCGAGCCGTATCGCGTTCACGCCACCCTGGCGGTCGGCCTCGCCACGCCGCAGCGCCAGGCGGCGATCGCGGCGCTGCCGGAGCCGCCCACGTTTCGCTTCACGGTCGAGCGCCTCGGCCTCTTCGCCCGCGTCGAGGCGGGCTGGCTCGTTTACCGGCGCGCCGGGCTCGGCTGAACGCCAACGGGCACGGGCTCGCGGGCCCGGCGCCGGGTCGACGCGAACACGACCGCACCGAGGATGAGCCCCGCGCCGGCGAGCTGGGGCACTGACGGAGACTCGTCGACGAGCCAGGCGGCGAGGATCACGGCGAGCACCGGCTGCAGCATGATCAGGAGCGAGGTCCCGACGGCCGGGAGCCGCGGCAGCGAGACGGCGATCAGCAGCCAGCCGAGCACCTGCGAGGAAAGCGCGAGGACGACGAGCCAGCCCTGCGCGGCCCAGTCCGGCAACGGGTCGAAGTCGCCGCCGACGAGGCCGATGATCAGGCACCCGAGCGCGGACGCGAGCGTCGCGTCGAAGAGCGGCCCGGCCGCGCGGTTGCCGCTCGAGCCCTGGCGCAGCGCCAGGAGGAACCCCGAGTACGCGATGCCGGTGAAGATGCCGAGGACGACGCCCAGCGCGGGGTTCTCGCCGTACGCGCCGTCCTCCAGCACGCCCGAGATCAGCACGACGCCGCCGAACGCGAGCGGGATCGAGATGAGCGCCCGGTTCGACAGCCGCTCGTTCAGCAAGACCCACGCCAGCAGGCCGACCATCAGCACCTGCGTGTTGCCGAGCACCGTCGCGAGCCCGGCGCCCACGTAGTCGATCGAGTGGTGCCACAGCACGAGGTCGGCCGCGAAGAACGCTCCGGCCAGCCAGGCGTACATGCGCGCGCGGCGCGTCCGCGGGCCGAGGCGGCGGTCCTCGACGATGCCGATCACGGCGAGCACGGGCAGCGCGTAGAAGCAGCGGAAGAAGGCGCCGGTCGAGGCGGAGACGTCGGCGTAGCGGAACAGGATCCCCGAGAAGGCGATCGCGACTGCTCCGGCGAGGGCGCCCAATTCGGGCCGCCGATCGAGGACCTGCAGGTTCACCCGGTCAGGCTAGTCACGGCCTGCCGCTCTCCAGGCGCGGGCCGGCGCGGCCGTCCAGAATCGCTGCGTGGCCGAGGAACCGCTGCCGCTCGCCTGGTACGGCCGCGCGCTCGTGATCGTCGGCCTGGCGGTCACGGTCGGCACCGGAGCGGGGCTCTTCCTCGCGCCCTCGTCGGCCGGCGAGAGCTTCGCCTGGACGATCCGCGTGCCGCTGACGGCGGCCTTTGTCGGCGCGGGCTACCTCGCGGGAGCGGCGCTCGGGCTGACGCTCGTCCTGCGCGACGGCACGTGGCCGCGCTCGCGCATCGTGCTCGTCACGGCGTTCGTCCTCGTCACCACCAACCTGATCGCGACGCTGCGGTTCACAGACGACTTCCACCTGGCGAGCGGCTCGTCCCGGCAGATGGCAACCGCGTGGATCTGGCTCGTGATCTACGTGACGCTGCCGCCCGCCGTGCTGGCCGTGTTCGTCGCGCACGAGCGCCGCGGCGGCCGGGCGATGTGGGTCGTCGAGGAGCCCCTGCGCCGCGCTGTCACGGTCGCGTTCGCGGTCACTGCGCTCGTGCTCGCGTTCGTGGGCCTCTGGCTCTTCCTGGCACCGGAGCGCGGGCTCGCGCAGCGCTGGCCCTGGCATCTCACGCCGGTCTCGGCGGCGATCGTCGCGACGTGGCCGCTCACGTTCGCGGCGACCTTCGGCTGGGCGTTGCGGGAGCGGGACTGGCGGCGAGTGCGCATCGCGGTCGTGCCCGGCATGGCGATCGCGCTCTGCGACCTCTTCTCGGCCGCGCGCCTTTCGGACGACCTGACGGGGAGCACCACCTCGATCGTCGTCTACCTCTGCGGGCTGGTCGCCCTGGCCGCGGTGCTCGGCGGCGCCTGGCTCGTGCAGCGCGACTGACTCACCGGCGCGCGGCGAAGACGAGGAAGTCGTCGTCGCGCGTGGGCGGGCGCTCGGTGTTGCCGGCGAATACCTCGACGTCGCGGAATCCCGTCTGCTCGAGCATTCCGAGGAGCTCGTCGCGAAAGTAGAGGCGGATAGTCAGGAGGTGCTCCTCCTCGGCGGCGAACTCACCGTCGACCCACTGCTGCGCCCGCAGCTCGAGTGTCACGACCTGTTCTAGCGGGTCGAGGTCGCGCACGCGGCTGGCAAGCGCCAGCTCGCTCCCGTCTGCCGCGGTTCGCCGCTCGCCGTCAGGCCACGGCCTGGGCAGCGCTCCACGGCCGTCCTTCAGCCAGTAGGGCCAGTGGCTCGCGTACGAGTACGGCATCTCGACGTCGAAGACGAGCGTCCCGCCGGGCTCGAGCGCAGCGTGAAAGCGGCGCAGCGCCTCGAGGTCGCGCTCGCGCGTCGCGCCGAGGCCGAAGCCGCCGCAGACGAAGACCGTCCGGTAGCGGCGCGGCACGTCGAGCTCGTCCATCGGCGTGACCCAGACCCGCGCGTCCACGCCGGCGTCCGCGAGCTTCCGCCGGCAGGCGGCGACCATGTCGGCCGACGCGTCGCAGCCATCCGCGTCGATCCCGGCCAGCCGATACGGGACGAGCAGCCGCCCGGTGCCACAGGCGACGTCGAGCGCGGGCTCGCCGGACCGCTCGATCCAGCGGCGGAAGTACTCGACCTCCTCCCCGCCCTCGTTGAACTCGGCCCACCAGGTCGCGACCAGGCCGTGGTGCCAGGTCTGCGTCTCGGGCGCCACGCGGCCGAGTCTCGCAGGGTCAGCGCGCGGCAGCGAGCGTGCGAATCACGTAGCGGATCGCGAGCGCGAGAAAGACGAGGCCGATGCCCGCGCGGATCCAGTCCTCGCGGAGCGGCGTCCGCTTCGCGACCGGCGTCGCGACCGTGTCGGCGAGCTTGCCGCGCCACCCCTGCAGCGCCCCGTGCCCGAGCTCCTGAACCGCCATGCCCGACCGGTACCCGCCCGACCGGACGGGAAACGCCGAGGCGGCCGACCAAACAAGGCGGGCGCCGCGAATCGCTACGCCCGCCTAGCCAGTAGCAAGGTCGAAAAAAGAGCGGCGGCCTCTCGGCCGCCGCTCTCAATCAGTCGGAATCTTCGGACTCGTCGTCCGCCGACGCCTGTGGCTCGTCCGCGGGAACGGTGACCTGCTCCGGCGGCGGCGGCGCGCCCGGGATCACTTCGATCACGACCTCCTCGGCCTCCGGCTTGCGGGCGACCAGGATCGTCGAGCCGGGCTGGAGCTCGCGGCCGAGCACGAAGTCGGCCAGCGGGTCCTCGATGTGGCGCTGGATCGCGCGGCGCAGCGGCCGGGCGCCCATCGCCGGGTCGTAGCCCTTCTCGACGAGCAGCTCCTTCGCCTCGTCGGTCAACTCGATCGTGACCTCGTGCGTCGTCATCTGCTCGCGCAGGCGCCGCATCATCAGCTCGACGATGGAGAGGATCTCCTCCTTCGTGAGCTTGTGGAAGACGATCGTCTCGTCGATGCGGTTGATGAGCTCGGGCCGGAAGACCTTCTTGAGCTCGCTCATGACGCGGTCCTTCATGTCGTCGTACGAGAGCCCCGACTCGTCGCCCATCGTGAAGCCGAGGGACTGGTTCTTCGAGATCTGGGCGGCGCCGATGTTCGACGTCATGATCACGATCGTGTTGCGGAAGTCGACGCGGCGGCCCTGGGCGTCCGTCAGCTTCCCGTCTTCCAGGATCTGGAGCAGGATGTTGAAGACATCCGGGTGGGCCTTCTCGATCTCGTCGAGGAGCACCACCGAGTACGGCTTGCGGCGTACGGCCTCCGTGAGCTGGCCGCCCTCGTCGTAGCCGATGTAGCCGGGCGGCGAGCCGACAAGCCGGGACACGGAGTGCTTCTCCATGTACTCCGACATGTCGACCTGGATCATCGCGTCCTCGTCGCCGAACAGGAACTCGGCGAGCGTGCGCGCCAGCTCCGTCTTCCCGACCCCCGAGGGGCCGAGGAAGATGAACGAGCCGGTCGGGCGCTTCGGATCCTTGATGCCGGCACGCGCGCGGCGGATCGACTTCGCGACCGCGACGATCGCCTCTTCCTGGCCGATGACGCGCTTGTGCAGCTCGTCCTCCATGCGGATGAGCTTCTGCGTCTCCGCCTCGGTCAGCTTGAAGACCGGGATGCCCGTCCACATCGAGACGATGTCGGCGATCTCCTCCTCGCCGATCTCGGGCTGCTCGGTCGCCTCCTCGGCGCGCCAGGACTCCTCGAGCTCGCGCTTCTTCTGCGTGAGCTTGCGCTCCTTGTCGCGCAGCGACGCGGCCTTCTCGAACTCCTGCGCCTCGATCGACGACTCCTTCTCCTTGCGGACGCGCTCGATCTCGTCCTCGAGCTCGCGGTAGCGCGGCGGCGCGCTCATGGTCTTGATGCGCATCCGCGACGCGGCCTCGTCGATCAGGTCGATCGCCTTGTCCGGGAGATGGCGGTCCTGGATGTAGCGGTCGGCGAGCTGGGCGGCCGCCTCCAGGGCGTCGTCGGTGATCTTGCAGCGGTGGTGCGCCTCGTAGCGGTCGCGCAGGCCGCGCAGGATCTGGACGGTGTCGTCGGTCGACGGCTCGTCGACGCGGATCTGCTGGAAGCGCCGCTCCAGCGCCGCGTCGCGCTCGAGGTACTTGCGGTACTCGTCGAGCGTCGTCGCGCCGATCGTCTGGAGCTCGCCGCGCGCCAGCGCCGGCTTGAGGATCGAGGCGGCGTCGATCGCGCCCTCGGCGGCACCCGCGCCGACGAGGTTGTGCAGCTCGTCGATGAACAGGATGATGTCGCCGCGCTGGGTGATCTCCTTCATCACCTTCTTCAGGCGCTCCTCGAACTCACCGCGGTACTTCGACCCGGCGACCAGCGCCGCGAGGTCGAGCGTGTAGATCTGCTTGCCCTTCAGGAGCTCGGGCACCTGGTTCGACGAGATGCGCGCGGCGAGGCCCTCGACGACGGCCGTCTTGCCGACGCCCGGCTCGCCGATCAGCACCGGGTTGTTCTTCGTGCGGCGCGACAGGATCTGCATGACGCGCTCGATCTCCGTCTGGCGGCCGACGACCGGGTCGAGCTTGCCCTCGGCGGCGAGCTTGGTCAGGTTGCGGCCGAACTGGTCGAGGAGCTTCGAGCTCTTCGACTTCCCCTCGCCGGAGCCGGCAGCGCCCTGTTGGCGGCGCCCGGGCCCGGAGAGCATCCGGATGATCTCGTTGCGAATCTTCTCCGCATCCGCGTCGAAGTCGAGCAGGATGCGCGCGGCCACGCCCTCGTTCTCGCGCACGAGGCCGAGCAGGATGTGCTCGGTGCCGATGTAGTTGTGGCCGAGGGACAGCGCTTCGCGCAGCGCGAGCTCCAGCACCTTCTTCGCGCGCGGGGTGAACGGGATCTGACCGGTCGTGACCTCGTCGCCCTGGCCGACGATCCGCGCCACCTGGGCGCGCACCTCTTCCACGGTGATGTCGAGCGACTCGAGGACGCGCGCAGCAAGGCCCTCCTCCTCACGGAGAAGACCGAGCAGGATGTGCTCCGTGCCGATGTAGTTGTGCTTGAGCGCGCGCGCTTCGTCCTGGGCGAGGACGACGACCTGTCTAGCCCGTTCTGTGAAGCGTTCGAACAAGACCCTCGAGCCCCCTTTCGTTGGATATTCGCAGCGGGTGGCGTGCCGCGGTCGAGGACTGTCTCAGTGTAGCTCTCACCTTCAAAGCTACTTTCGGCGCCGGAGCACCTCTTATTTAGCGCGTCGGGTAACCGTAGAAGGGACGGGGACGGAACGTGGACCTCACGCGCGGGGAGCAGATCGCCACCGCGGCGAGTGCGACCGCGGCGCCCACGATGGCGTCCACGAAGTAGTGGTTGCCGGTCGCGACCACCGTCGCGACCATCGCGACCGGGTACAGCGCCCAGGCGACCTTGGCGAGCCGGTGGCGGCAGACGCGCACGGCGACGATCGCGATCAGGAGCGTCCAGCCGACGTGCATGCTCGGCATCGCCGCGTACGGGTTGAACTTGATCCCCGCGAACGAGCCCGTGTCGTGCGCGGCGAGGCCGACGGTGTCGCCGATGTCGAGCCCCGGCACGAGCCGCGGCGGAGCGGTCGGGACGAGCCAGTACAGGACCGACGCGATCCCGAGCGACAGGAGCAGCCAGGTGCGCAGGACGCGGTACTGCGCGCGGTGCCAGAAGCCGAGCCACACGAGCACCGTGACGAGGGTGGGGCCGAAGCCGACGAGGTAGTACGCGTCGAACCAGCCCTCGAGGTGCCACGCCTCGGCCGCAGCCTGCACGGCGCCCTCGTGGAAGAGGCCCAGGGCCTCCTCGGCGTGCACCAGCGTGAGGCCGTTCCTGACCGCCTCCTGCGCGCTGCCGATCGAGACGTCGCGCAGGGCGAGATAACCGGCGTAGAGACCGAGCCAGAGAGAGGCCTCGAACGCCGCGAAGGGAACATTCCTTCGCACCTGCGCAGGCACTGTGCCTTGACTATAACGCGGCGGACCGGGTCTACAGCGGCCCGGCCGCTACTCGGTGGTGCGGTACATCCGGAACACCGAAAGCACCGTCCACAGGGCGATCTTGACGTCGAGCCAGAGCGACCAGTTCTCGATGTAGTGGTTGTCCCACTCGACCCGGTCGGAAAGCGACGTCTGGCCGCGCAGCCCGTTCACCTGCGACCAGCCCGTGATCCCGGCCTTCACGCGGTGACGGTCGCCGTAGCGGTAGACGCTCTCCTCGAACATCTCCACGTACTCGGGGCGCTCGGGGCGGGGACCTATGAGGCTCATCTCGCCGCGCGCGACGTTGATCAGCTGCGGCAGCTCGTCGATGCAGGTGCGGCGCAGGAACGCACCGACGCGCGTGCGCCGGTCGTCGCCCTCGACGCCGCCCGGGGCCGTGTCCTTCGGCAGCCACTCGGGCTCGACGACGTTCGCGCCGTCGCGCTGCGGGAGCATCGTGCGCAGCTTGAGCATCTCGAACGGCCGCCCGTCGCGGCCGATGCGCGTCTGGCGGAAGAAGATCGGCCGGCCGAGCGACAGGCGCACGGCGAGCATCGCGCCGAGCAGCACCGGCGAGGCCAGGATCAGCACGATCGCCGCGACGATGCGATCGACGATGTACTTGACGGCGAACTGCCAGCCCTTCGGATCGGCGAGGTTCGCGGTCACGAGCGGCAGGCCGCCGAGGTGGTCAATCGTCAGCCGCTCGCCGACACGCTCGAACAGGCGCGGTACGAAGGAGACCTCCACGCCGAGCTCCTCGCAGCGGCGAACGAGCCGCAGCAGCACCTCGTGCGGGGCGGTCGAGAACGTGACAATCACGTGCTGCACGCCGTAGTCGGACACGAGGCGGTCGAGATCCCAGCTGGCGCCGAGCACGGGCAGCGTCGGGCCGTCGGGGCCGTCGAGCGGCTCCTTGTCGAGGAAGCCGATCGGGCGCAGCCCCAGCTCCGGATGGTCGAGCAGGCGGCGCGCCAGCAGGCGTCCTACGCGGCCGGCGCCGACGACCAGCGTGGGGCGGGCCACGTCGCCCACGGTGCGGGCACGGGTCTGTGTCCAGGAGAGCGCGATGCGACCGGCGGCCAGGTAGACGGCGGCGAAGACCCAGGGGCGGAAGACCTCGACCGAGAGGCTGTCCGGGTCGTGGCCGAGCAGTACGCGCAGCGCGAGCACGCTCATTGCGGCGAGCGACACGACGGTGACGACTCCGCGGAGATCGTCCAGGACGTCCAGCCGCAGCTTCGGCGCGTACATGCTGCGGGCGCGGGCGCCCACCAGGCAGATCGCCGCGAACGCCGCGAGCCAGCCGAGCGAGAGCCGGGGCAGGCCCGCGTGCTCGGCGCCGAGCGCGGTCGCGCCGGCCGCCGCGAGGAGCATGGCGGCGTCGACCGCGAGCGCCGTGTGCGCCCAGAACGCCGTCGACTGCAGCCGCGCCTGGGCCTGCGGGCGCGCGCGGAGCGCTTGCAGCGCCGTGGTCGCGCGATCAGGAGTCGTCTGGATTGACGTCATGCAGCAGCCGGGCCTTTCAGCCGGTCAGGCATTCCCATGGCTGCGTCGCTAGCTCTTCTGCTTGGCGACACGCCGAAGGCCGAACCCGACCGTGAGCAGCAGTGCGCCCCCGGCCGTGAGCAGAGCAAGGTCGAAGCCCGTGAACGGCAGGCCGCCAGTGGCCTTGTTCGTGGTGTTCACCCCGTGCTGCTCGCCCAGCTTGCGCCGGACTTCCCGCCTCATCCCAGGAACGATCGTCGGCCCGCCGTAGCCCTGAACCGCCGGGCTCTGGAGCGCCGCCTGCAGATCGGCGACCGAGTAGCGGCCGTCGAGCCTGCCATTGTCCTGGTAATCCCGATAAATCTGGGTCGGCGTCGCGGCCGTCGCCGCAGTTGCGACGAGCAGCGCGAGCGCCACGAGGACGGTCACCCCCCGTGCGAACCTCCCCATTGAGTCTCCTTTCCCGCAGTTGCCCCTGCACGCATCGTAGTGATTCCCCGGCACTTTTCACCCCCTGCCGATTTGCAGGAACAATCGGCGCTTGAGGCGAAAGGCTTGAACGTCGTGACCGGCAACGAGGGCCGCGTGAACGCAGCATCCGCGGCCTCCACAGGGTCGCTGCTGCTCGCCGCGCCGACCGCGCTCGCAGGCCTGCTCGTCGTCGGACTGGCGTGGCGCGAGGGCGGTTCGATCCTCGCGGGCGACTGGCTGCCGTACGCGCTGCTGCTCGCGCTGCTCGTCGCCGTGGTGCTCGCGGCAGGTGTCGCGGGCCGGCCCGACCGGGCAGCCGTCGCCGCGCTCGCAGGCGTCGGCGGGCTCGCGGTCTGGACGGCGCTGAGCGCGTCGTGGAGCCCGCTGCCGGCGGCGGCACGCGACGAGGCGCTGCTCGTGGCGACGTACGCGCTCGCGCTCGCGGTGCCGCTCGTGACGCTGCGCGGCGCGACGGCACGTGAGGCCGCGACGGCGGCGCTCGTCGCCGTCTCGGGCGGGCTCGCGGTGGCCGCTGCGATCACGCTCGCCTGGGGCTCCGCGCCGGCGGACCGCTTCGATTTCGGGCGGCTCTCCTTTCCGATCGACTACGTGAACGCGCAGGGCGCGGCCGCCCTGCTCGCCTTCTGGCCGGCGGCGGCGCTCGCAGCGCGGCGCGGGGCTCCCGTCGCCGTGCGCGCGCTCGCGGGCGGCGCAGCGACGGCGATGCTCGCGACCGAGCTGCTCGTGCAGAGCAAGGGCGGCGCGGCGGGGCTGGCGGCCGCGAGCGTCGTCGTCCTCGCCGTGTCGCCGGCTCGCTTGCGCCTGCTCGTTCCCCTCGCCGGCGCGCTCGCGCTCGTCGCCATCTCGTTCCGGACGCTCAACGAGCCGTTCCAGCAGCGCGCGGACGACAGCGCGCTCGCGCATGCGGCCCGTGCCGCGGGCGGCCGCGTGCTCGTGCTCACCGTGGTCGGGATCGCGCTCGCAGCGGCGTGGGCGCTCCTCGACGAGCGGATGACGCTGTCGGAGCACGCACACCGCCTCGCGGGGCGCATCGCCGCCGCGGCGCTCGTGGTGGCGCTCGTCGCCGGGCTGGCGGGGTTCGTGGTGCGCGTCGACCATCCGGTCGGCTGGGCGCACGCCCGCTGGCACGACTTCAAGACGCTCCCCACGACGGAGACCGCGTCGAGCCACCTCCTCAGCCTCGGCTCGAACCGCTACGACTTCTGGCGCGTTGCGCTCGACGAGTTCCGCGACCACCCGGTCGCCGGGACCGGCGCGCGCGGCTGGGACGTCGCGTACCTGCAGCACGGGCGGAGCTCGGAGACGCCGCGCCGGTCGCACTCGCTCGAGCTGGACGTGGCGAGCGAGGAGGGCTTTGTCGGCCTCGCGCTGCTCGCCCTCGCGTTCGTCCCGCTCGGCATCGTCCTCGTGCGGCGGGCGCGCCGCGACGTGGTCGGTGCGGGCCTGCTCGGCGCGGGCACCTACTTCGCCGTGCACTCGGCGGCCGACTGGATCTGGACGTTCCCGGCCGTGGGGATCCTCTTCTTCCTGCTCGTGGGGACCGGCGCGTCGCCCGACGACCCGCCCGCGCTGCCGGGACGGGTCGCCTACCCGCTGGCCGGCGTCGCGGCGGCGGTCGCCGTGCTCGTCTTCGCGCCCGTGTGGACGTCGGCGCGCATCACGTCCGAGGAGCTCGACAACCCGGGCAGCGACCCGCACGCGGACCTCGCCTGGGCGCGGCGGCTCGACCCGCTCTCGACCGAGCCGCTGGTCGCCGAGGCGGAGCTGGCGGCCCGGCCCGCGGATGCGATCTCGCCCCTGGAGAAGGCGGCCGACCGCGAGCCGCGCTCGGCGGCGCTGCGCTACCAGCTCGGCGTGGCGCTGCTGGACGCCGGACGCCACGCGGAGGCGCGCGCCGAGCTGGAGGCCGCGAGGCGGCTGTCGCCGCGAGATGCGGTCATCCAGCAGGCCCTCGAGAAAACGAAGTAGGGACCGTCCTCCGGACCGTCCCGGTACGTTTGACGAGCGCATGCGCTCGTCGTCTACATCGAGTCACCTTGTGTGGGACAGTCCGGAGGACAGTCCCTGAACAAGGCGCTCGTCACCGGCGGCGCCGGGTTCATCGGCTCGCACCTCGCGCACGACCTGCTCGAGCAGGGCTGGGAGGTCTACGCGCTCGACGACCTGTCGACCGGCTCGGTCGAGAACGTCGCCGCGCTGCAGGACCGCCCGGACTTCCACCTCGTCGTCGAGTCGGTGCTCTCGCCGGCCGTGGTGAGCGAGCTCGTCTTCAAGTGTGACGCCGTCTGGCACCTCGCCGCCGCCGTCGGCGTGCGGCTGATCGTCGAGCAGCCCGGCCGCACCCTGCTCACGAACGTGCAGGGCACGGAGACGGTGCTCGAGTACTGCGCCCGCTTCGACAAGCCGGTGCTGATCACGTCCAGCTCCGAGGTTGTCGGCGACCACCCGGCGGAGCAGCAGCCGCTGCGCGAGGACACACGCCGCATCTACGGCCCGACGACCGCGAAGCGCTGGGCGTACGCGGACTCGAAGGCGCTCGACGAGTTCCTCGCGCTCGCGCTGCACGAGGAGCGCGGGCTGCGGGTCGTCATCGCGCGCCTGTTCAACACAGTGGGTCCGCGCCAGAGCGGCGCGTACGGGATGGTCGTCCCGCGCTTCGTCGGCGCCGCACTCGCCGGCGAGCCGCTCGAGGTGCACGGCGACGGCAACCAGACGCGCTGCTTCTGCCACGTCGCGGACACGAGCCGCGCGCTCGTCGACCTGCTCGGGCACGGCGGCCTGTGGGGCGAGATCTACAACGTGGGCTCGACCGAGTCGCTGACGATCAACGACCTCGCCGAGCGGGTGCTCGCCGCAACCGGGAGCTCGTCGACGCTGACCTATATCCCGTACGACGAGGTCTACGGGCACGGGATCGAGGAGATGTTCCACCGGATCCCCGACCTCGCCAAGGTCCGCGCGGCGATCGGCTGGGAGCCGACGATCGCCCTCGGCGAGATCATTGCCGACGTGATCGCGGCGCAGCGCTCCCACCACGTGGCCGAGCCGGCCACCTAGCCCGGGAACGTGTCCACCGAGCAGGGCCCGCCGCCGGACGCCGCCGCGGCGACGACGAGCAGGTCGGTGCTGCGCGGCGGCGCCTGGTACGCGGCCAGCTCCGGCATCCCGCAGATCTACACGGCGGTCACGTCGATCCTGGCCGCGCGCTTCCTCGGCAAGGACGACTTCGGCCAGCAGAGCTTCATCGCGCTGAACGCGATCCTGCTCTCGACCCTCTTCTCGAGCTCGATGTTCGTGGCGGTCATGCGCTACGTCGGCGAGACGGTCGGCGCCGGCCGGCCGCAGCTCCTGCGCTCGCTGATGTCGTGGGCGTGGAAGATCGAGGGCGCCGCCGCAGTCGTCGCGGCGTCGATCCTGGTAGGCGTCGCAACGTTCGGCGGGGAGCCGACCGACGCCTGGGTGCTCGCGGGGCTCGTCTCCGCCGTCGTGATCCTGCACACGGTGCCGACGGCCGTGATGGTCGGCCTTCAGCAGTTCCGCCAGGCGTCGGTCGTCGGCCTGACGACAGGCTTCGTCAGCACCGTGGCGACCGCGCTCGTGCTCTGGGGCGGCGGCGGGATCACCGGCATGTTCGCCGTCGAGCTCGTCATCGCTGTCGTGAACCTGGCGTGGACGGGCACGCTTGCGAGCCGCGCGCTCGGGCTGCCCGAGCCGGGCTTCGCGCCTGCGGCCCGCGAGCTGCAGCGCCGGGTGCAGCGCTACGCCCTGATCGCGGCCGCAGGTGTGCTGCTCGAGCAGATCGTCGCGTCGCGCATCGAGTTCTTCTTCCTGAAGGCCTTCTCGACGACCGGGGCGATCTCGCTCTACACGATCGCGTTCTCGATGATCGTCGCGCTCCGGCTGGTCCCGTCAGCCGTCGGGAACACGGTCGCGCCGGCCTTCGCGACGCTCTTTGGCGCCCGCCAGGACGCGCGGATCCGCTCCGGCTTCACCCGCGCGCTGCGGCTGGTGATCGTCCTGACGCTGCCGATCGCAGGAGCGGCGATCGCGCTCGGGCCGGAACTGGTGACGCTCGTGTACGGCAGGCAGTACGCCGGCGTCGCCGAGCCGCTGCGCATCATGCTGACGGTCTTCCCGCTGATGGCACTATCTTCGCTGGCCGGGGCGCATCTCTCCGGGCTCGGGCGGGTGCGGGTTTCGCTCGTCGCGAACGGGCTGGGCGCTGCGGCAGACATCGGGCTCGCGCTGGCGTTCGTCCCGCTCCTGGACGCGTCAGGCGCCGCGATCGCGAACGCGGGCGGCCAGGCGGTGCACGCGCTCGTCCTGCTCGCGGTGAGCGCGATCGCGCTCGGCCGCGGCGGGTGGCGGCTCTGGTCGGTCGTCCCGAGCGCGATCGCCGCCACGGTCGCCTGTGCCGCAGGGTGGGCAACCGTCGACGTGTTCTCACGACTTCCAGGCGTCCTCGCCGGCGGTGCCGTCTTCCTGGCGGTTTACGGCGTGGTGGCGCTCGTGATCGGCGTGCTCACGGCCGACGACGCGGAGTGGCTGGAGCGGACGGTCGGCGGTCGGCTCGGCGGCTGGGTCGGCCGCGTGGCCGGCCGGGTCACGATCCGCTGGGCTTCCTGACGCGCGCGCAGACGACGAGCGGGTACATCGCGTCCTCGGCGTCGTAGTCGGCGCTCGTCAGGTCCTCGGCGGCCAGGCCGAGGAGGAACGCGATCGAGGTGAGCACGTTGCCGTGCGCCGTCACGTCGTGCTCGGCCTCCGGCGGCAGGACGGCACCGAGGAAGCGCTCCAGACCGAGCGGCGTCCAGCGCCAGAGGTCGTCCCAGTGCACCTCCAGGTGCGAGATGCCCGGAACCGTGAGCAGGAGCACGCCGCCCGGCCGCAGCGCGCGGTAGACGTTCGCGGTCGCATCGCCGGCCGCCCCGACGAACTGGAGCGTCTGCGTCAGGACGACGCAGTCGATGCTCTCCGGCACGAGGGTGCCCGGCTCGGCGAGGTCGCCGACGATCGTGGCCACCGGGTTGGACGCGTCCACGTCGAGCACGTGCGCGGTCGTCACGCGGTCGCCGCCGAAGCGCTCGGTGTAGAGCGAGCCGTGGATCTCGAGCGCATCGCCGCGGATGTCGCCCGCGTTGCGCTCGAGGAACCGCTCGATGTAGACGCGGTCGACGGGCAGGCCGCGCTCCGCGCCCCAGTTGCGGCTGAAGGGCTCCCTGCGGCGGAGGCTGCCCCAGTCGACGGGCGCCTGCCGGCCGCCGGTGCGCTTCCAGACGGCCTCCCGCACGGGCCCGGGCAGCCTGCGGCCGGCACGGCGAAGCAGGTTCTTCGGGTCGTTCGTGGCCATCGGTCCGGTCGGGTCGTAAGAGTACGGGCCATGGGAGCTCCCTCCTTCTCGGTCGTGATCGCCGCCTGGAACGCCGCCGACCTGATCGGCGAGGCGGTCGAGTCGGCGCTGTCGCAGAGGCTCGCGCCGCTCGAGGTCGTGGTCTGCGACGACGCGTCCGAGGACGACATCGGCGGCGCGCTGCGGCCGTTCGGCGACCGCGTCACGCTCGTTCGCATCCCCCACGGCGGCGAGGGCGCCGCCAAGAACGCGGCCGCACAGCACGCCACGGCCGACTTCGTCGCGATCCTGGACGCCGACGACGTCTACCTTCCCGGCCGCCTCGAGGCGCTCGCGGAGCTCGCCCGGGCCCGCCCGGAGCTGGATGTGCTGACCACGAACTCGTGCCTCGAGCTCGAAGGCCGGACGATCGGCACCTACTACCCCGTCGTCGCGGGCTTTCCGGCCGCCGAGCCGCAGGCCGCCGGGATCATCGAGTCGAGCTCCGGGATCTTCGGCGCCGCCGCGGTACGGCGGACGCGCTACCTGGATGCCGGCGGCTTCGCCGTCGACATGCGCATCGCGGCCGACTGGGAGCTCTGGATGCGGCTGGCGATCGCGGGCGCACGGTTCGGCCTCGTGGACGAGCCGCTGCATCGCTACCGGCTCCAGCCCGGGAGCCTCACGGACGACAAGGCGACGGAGTGGCGCGGCTGCGTCGACGCGCTCGAACGGATCCGGCCGCTGGCGACGGCGGCGGGGCCGGAGATCCGCGCCGCGTTCGAGCGGAGCCTGCACCGCCATCGCGAGCTCGCGATGCTGGCGGAGGCCGAGCGGTCGCTGCGGTCGGGCGCCGCCGACGCGCGCTCGCGTGCCCGCGCGGTCGCCTTCGGGCCCGGCTTCGCAGCGCGTACTCGCGCCAAGGCGCTGGTGGCCGCCGCTGCGCCGCGCGCCGCCGGCCGGCTGCTGGCGCGGCGCGAACGGCAGACGGGCGTGACGCGGCTGTCGCGGCGCCTGCCCGTCCTGCTCTAGCCCGTGGGGCTGCCCCGGATCCTGCCGCTCTTCGTGCTGCCGCGGCTGCCGCGTACCGCCGCAGTCCTCGGCCCCCTCGACAGCTGGCGGGCCGGCCTGGAGCAGGCCGGGATCGAGGTGACGGACGGTGACGCCGACCTGGTCGTGGCGCGGGCCTCGCACGCACGTGAGGCGGTGGGGCTCGCGCCTGCCTCGATCGTGGTCGAGGGCCGCGCGCGCAAGCTCACCGGCTACTCGACGCAGACGCTGCTCGCGCTGCCCGAGGCCGAGGCGCCGGAGCTGCTCCTCCCTTCGGGGCAGCGCGCCGCAGTCGACTACGCGCTCGCGAATCGCACCGGGATGCGGTGGCGGCTCGCCCGGCCGCTCCTGGCGCGCGGGATCGTGCCGCCGCCGGCCTCGCCCACGATCGTCGCCGCGCGCGATCCCGGCCCGCCCGCCTTCGTCGGCGCAGCGGGCGCCCTCCTCCCCGGTCCGGTCCAGAGCTGGCTGCCGGTGCTCGGCCGCTGGGGCGACCCGTTCAGCCGCGGCGTCCTCCTGCTCTTCGCCCCTCGAGCAGCGCGGCCGGAGTGGGCGCTGAAGTTCGCGCGGGTGCCCGACAATTCGCGGCCGTTCGACCTGGACGAGCGGGGCCTCGCGGTCGCCGCCGCGGCGGGCGGCACGGCCGCCGCCCACGCACCGCGCCTGCTCGGCCGCTTCTCGGTCGGAGCGTTGGAGGCCTCGCTCGAGACAGCGCTCCCGGGCGAGCGCATGCTCCGCCTCCTCACCGGGCCTGCCCCGCGGACGGAGAAGCTCGGAGCGGTCGAGCGCATCGCCGGCTGGATCGAGGCGGTTGCCCGTGAGACGGCAGGGCCGTCGTCGTCGCTCGACGGCGTGCGCGCAGAGCTGGCTGCGGAGGTACTCCCGCGCTGGCCGGATGCCCAACCCGACCTCATCGACCGGATCGCGGACGTGCCGAGCGTCGTGGAGCACGCCGACCTCTGGCCCGAGAACGTCGTGCTCGACGGCTCGTCGTTCGGGCTGCTCGACTGGGAGGCGGCGCGGTCGGCCGGCCTGCCCACCTGGGATCTCCACTACTTCCTGACGACCGCGCTCGCGTTCGTGGACGGTGCGTCGTCGGAGAGCGAGAAGGAGGAGCACTTCGTGCGGCTCTTCCGCGGCGAGGCGGCTTCGTCGAGCGTGCTGTTCGACTGGACGCGCCGCGTGGCCTCCGTCGCTGGCGTGTCCGACGAGGCGGTCGGCGCGCTCGCGACGCTGCGCATCCTCTGGCTCGCGACGGTCGACATCGACCACGCGGCGAAGACGGCCGCGGCGGGCGCTTCGGGCCATGAGCCGCTCTCCCCTCGACATGCCAGGCGCTGGCTCGCCGACCCGGCGCTCGGGCCCGGCTGGGACGCCTGGAAGGGTTAGGGCATGCGTGTCCTCGTCGTCCTCACGCAGCCGCCGCTCGCCGAGGGCGGCGCGACCGGGAAGATCGCGCTCGGGCTGCTCCGCGGGCTCGCGGCGAACGGCGTGGACGTGCGAGCGGTCGCTGCGCAGCGGCACTTCGCGGTCCCGGGCGAGCTGACTGCGGGCCTTGACGTGGAGGTCGTCCCGGTCGAGTCGCCGTCGCCGTGGCGTTCGCGACTCGACCGCATCCTCCGTCCGCGCAGCGAGCTCGCCGGCGTCTTCGCGGGCCGTGTGCGCGAGCTCGCGCGCGACGCCGACGTGGTCCACCTCGAGGAGCCCGAGACCGCGCCGTGCGACCGGGACGTCGCCGCGCCGTCCGTGCTCCACCTCCACTACCTCGTCCGCCGCGACCGCGACCTCGGGGCGCCGTGGACGCGCCAGTTCCGCGAGGTGATCGAGTTCCAGCGCGCCGAGCGGCGGGCGATCCGCGGCCACCACAACCTGGTCGCGAGCTCGCCGCTGATCGCCGAGGCGCTGCGCCGCGAGGCGCCGTCAGCGGAGGTCGTGCTCGCGCCGCTCACGGTCGACCCCGCCGCGTACCGGCGCGCGCGGCTCGACGGGCCGCCGACCGCCGGGATCATCGGTACCGCCGCATGGCCGCCGACCGAGGCCGCGATGCGCGAGCTGGTCGCCGAGGTGTGGCCGCGCGTTCGCCAGGCAGTCCCGGCGGCGGAGCTGCTCGTCGCCGGCCGAGGAACAGACGCGCTCGGCCTGGCGGGCGACGGCGTCCGCGTCCTCGGCGAAGTGGCCTCCGCGACGGCGTTCTTCGACGGGCTGTCGCTGCTGCTCTTCCCGCTCCGCCGCGGGAGCGGCATGAAGGTGAAGACGCTCGAGGCGCTCGCAAGCGGCGTCCCCGTCGTGACCACGGCCGCGGGCGCAGAGGGCATCGCGCCGAGCGACGGCGTGGTCGTCTCCGAGGATCCCGAGGAGCTGGCACGGGCGGCATCGGCGCTGCTCAAGGACGAGGGCGCGCGCAAGGAGCGCGGAGCCGCGGCCGCCGCCACGTTCGCGGAGCGCTACGCCCCCCAACCGGCCACGCAGCCGCTCGTCGAGCTCTACGCCCGGCTGGCCGGCTGACGCGCGAGCCGGCGCCGCGCGAACCCGGTCGCGAAGCCGGCGAGGAAGGCCGGCTGGTGCGCCGCAGCGCGCGGCCGCAGCGTGACGAGCGAGCGGACGAGCCAGCCGAGGTGGTGGCCGATCTCAGACGCACCGAACCGCAGCGCGCTCCCGTCGTCCACGGCCGCGTGCTTGGCCGTCTGCGCGCCCGCGCCGTAGCCGTAGCGATAGTGGAGCCGCAGCTCCTGGCCGAGCGTGCGCTCCTCGAAGTGAACGATCTCGAGCTCCTGCGAGTAGACGATCGTCCAGCCCGCACGCTGAATGCGGTACAGCAGGTCGGTCTCCTCCGCCGCATGGAAGCGGGCGCCCGCACCGAGTTCCTCGTCGAAGAGGCCGACGGCGTCGAGCGCCGCCCGGCGGACGGCCACGTTCGCGCCAGTCCCGAGCCGGAAGGGATGGCTGGGCCAGCGGTAGACGTCAGGCGCGACGCCGGGGAGGTGATCGCCCGCATGCGTGCGCACAGGCCCGCACACGGCGCCCGCGTCGGGATGCTCGTCGAAGATCCGCAGCACCTCGTCGAACCAGGCGGGCGAGACCTCCACGTCGTCGTCGCAGAACGCGACGATCTCGCCGGAGCTCGCGCGAACCGCGGTGTTGCGAGCGCGCGAGAGGCCCGGCTCGGAGCGGACGTAGCGGACGCCCTCGAGCGCCTCGAGCAGCGCCTTCGTCTCGCCGTTGACGCTCTGGTCGGCGACGACGACCTCCCAGCCGGAGGCGGCCGCAGTGCCCGCGAGCGGCACGAGGAAACGCCGCACCAAAGGCGCGCGGTCGCGCGTCGCGACGACGAGGGCTCCCTGGCTCATGCACTCAGTATCGGCAGGGTTGCCTCGGGCACGAAGGGCGGCTTCGACCGGGGTCGCGCCGATAATCGGCGCGGATGCGACGGCTGGAGCGGGTCATGCGCGGGACCGGGAGCTGGCTGCGCGGGAGCGGAGACGAGCTTGCGGGGCGTGTCGTGGCCGTGTCCGTGCATCTCGACGACGCCGTGTTCTCCGTCGGCGCGGCGCTCGCGCGGGCGGCGCGGCGCGGCGCTGACGTCACGATCCTGACAGTGCTTGCGAACGATCCGGCCGACGAGTCGCCCGCGCGCGAGTGGGACGCACGGGTCGGCTTCGCGACCGCGGCAGAGGCGGCGCGCCGGCGGCGCGAGGAGGACCGGCGCGCCTGCGAGATCATTGGCGCCACGCCGGTGTGGCTCCCGTACGGCGACACGACGCACGGGCTCGGCGCATCGCCCGAGGAGGTGGCGGCGGCCGTACTGGAGCAGCTCGCCGGCGCGGACGTCGTGCTGCTCGCCGGCTTCCCGGTGATGCACGACGACCACAAGCTCGTCGTCGACCTGCTCTGCGACCGCGTCGACGCGCCGCGGGTCGGCCGGTTCGTCGAGCAGCCGTACGCCGCGCTCTGGACGTCCGGGCCGGAGGGCGAGTGGCGAACCCTGGCCGCCTCCGTGCGCGACCAGGCGGCGAAGCTCCGCGCCTCCCGCGCGTACACCTCCCAGCTGCCGCTGCTCGGCGAGCACGTCGTGCGGCGAACGGCCCGCTACGAGATCCTGCGCGGGGGCGAAGCGGTCAGCTGGCGCTGACGCGGACGACCTTCGAGTTCGCCCACGACCGCCCGACTCTGGCGACGGCGCGCATCCGGATCGCGTGCTTCGCGCGCACCGGCTTGGCGACGCGGAAGACGCCATGCGCATTGGTGCGCGTGCGGGCGAACAGGCGCCAGTGCGACCGGTGCTTCCAGTACACGGAGACCCGCCAGGTGCCGCGCGCGTGGACGCGGCCGTGCAGCACGCGGCCGGTGCGCAGGGAGATGCGCTTGACCGTCTTCCTGTGCTGCTCCGGCCTCGCAGTTGCCTTGGGTGCGGCCAGAGCCCGAGAGGAGAAGGACAGCGTGACGGCAGGCGGCGCCGCGGCGGGAGCCGCAGCTGCAGGCCCCGGCGTGGGGGCGGGCGGCGGCGTGAGGGGCGGATCGATGACGCCCGGCGGGAGCCGCAGCACGGCGCCGCTCCGCGAGTCGACCGTGATCGACGTCACGGGGACGCCTTCTGGCGTCAGGTAGGAACGGCCGAGCTCGAAGGTCTGCGCGGCCGTCTCCGACGTGTTCACGAGCGCCGTCCCGCCGGTGTAGTCGCGCCGGTAGCCGGCCGAGCCGACCTTCACCTCGGCGCCTGCCGGCTTGCCGATGTCGCTCGTCCAGTCGTCCGACCACGGGTCGATGTCCTTGCCGGCCGTGTAGACCAGCGCGCCCGGCCCGCCGTTCCAGCCGATCAGGAAGCTGGCCCGCGCGTAGCGCATCGAGTGCACGTCGTTCGCGGTGCTCGAGGTGATGCCGATGAAGATCTTCCCCTGCGCCTCCGTCTCGTCGAGCAGCGACTGCATGTAGTTGAAGCCCCAGTCCGCGAACCACGAGCCGGCGGCCGGGTACTTCATCCAGTGCTCCTTGAGCCCGCCCGACGTGTAGTGGATCCAGTCCGCCCACACGTCAGGCGACGCGTCGCTGATGTTCGGTAGGACGATGAGGCCCTTCGCCATGAGCGGCGGGCCGACCGCGGCGAGAAAGCTCTTCGTGGCGGCCGCGTAGGCCGAGGCGCTCGGGTACTTCGCAAGCGTGCGGCCGTCGAGGTACCACTGCGGGTCGGCCATCGCGTTGTCCACGAACACGCCGTCCCAGCCATTGCGCACGGCCTCGTCCTGGACGGAGGCGAGCCAGGCCGCCTGGTACGACGGCGAGCCGACGTCCATCCACCAGTGGCCGTCGTAGCCGGCCCACTCGACGCGGTTCCCCTTGGTGTCGCGCAGGAACCAGTCCGGGTGCGCCTGATCCGCGGCGGCATGGCCCACGCCGGTCGGGAGTAGCGCGTCGTCCTGGCCGGCGTTCACGGCGTAGCTCCGGGTCGACGACATGTCCTTGTAGACCAGGACCTTGACCGCCGGGTTCTCGGCCTTCAGCGCCGGGATCCGGTTCGACTCCCAGGCGTTGAGGATCACGTACGAGTAGCGCCCCGCGTCGTGGATGGCGCCGATGTCGCCGTCGAGGCGGACGAGCCCGACGGCGGACGGGCCTGCGCCGGCCGGACCGGCCGAGCAGGCCGTGAGTCCAAGGACCACGAGCAGGGGGAGCAGCCGCCGCACACTGTGGTTCTCGACTCGCCGTCAGTCGGCTCGCATCCCTCGACCGAGGGGCACCCCGCTCAGCCCGCGAGCACCTCGGCGTAGACGGCCTCGAGCTCGGCGAGCATGCGATCGCGTGACAGGCATGCGCGCGCCTTCGTTCGGCCTGCGGCTCCCAGAGCGCGGGCGGCGTCCGCATCGGCCAGCAGGCGCTCGACCGCATCCGCCAGCCCCTGCACGTCGTCCTTCGGCGCGAGCAGGCCGTGCTCGCCGTCGGCCACGAGCTCCGGCACGCCTCCGACCGCGGTCGCCACGACCGGGACGCCGGCCGCCATCGCCTCGATCACGCCGAGCGGGCAGCTCTCGTACTCGCTCGTCAGCAGCAGGCACGCCGCTTCGCGCAAGAGCTCCGGAACGTCGCTGCGCCGCCCGGTGAGCGTCGCCGCGCCGGGCCGCTCTTCGAGCAGCCGCTCGACGTCCTCGCGGTCCGGACCGTCGCCGACGAGCAGCAGCTCGAACTCGACGCCGCGGCGCCGAAGCTCGGCGCCGACCTCGATCGCGACGTCCGCCCGCTTCGCCGGCGCGAGCCGCCCGACCCAGACGACGCGTCCGGGGACCGGCGCGGGCTCGGCGGCGAACCGGTCGAGGTCCACCCCGTTCAGCACGACCCGGTACTGCTCCGGCCGGCCGACGCCGGCCTCGAGGCCCGCCTCCCGCTCGCTGTCCGACTGCGCGACGATCACCGCGCACCAGCGCGCCGCGAGCCGCTCGAGCGCGAGGTAGAGGCGCCGCTGGATCCCGCTCGCCGCCCAGAACGACCACCCGTGCGGCGAGAAGACGCACACGCGCCGGCGCCCACGCAGCACCGCCGCGAGGCGGCCGATGAACCCGGCCTTCGCCGAGTGGACGTGCACGAGGTCGGCCCGCGGAACGCGCCGGAGCAGCCGACCGAGTGTGCGCAGGTCGCCGGGCGACGGCTGCCGCGCAGCGCCGATCTCGGAGAGGCGGATCCCCTCCCGGCCGGAGAGCGTCTCCCACACGGTCGAACCGCGCGGGCACGCGACTTCGACCTCGTACCGCGACGCAAGCGCCGTGGCCGCCTCGACCACGTAGCCGGCCACGCCGCCGTCCAGCGGCTGCGATGCGATGAGCAAGCGCTTTGCGGCTGGCATCACGGCTATTCTCGTCAAGTTGCGCGGCGCGATTGACGATGCCGTTGCAATCAGATCTGCGATGAACCTCAGCGAATTCCTCGAAGTTCTGTGGCGACGGAAGCTGATCGTCCTCGCCGTAGTCCTCATCTCCGTCGGCGTGGCCGTCGGAGCGCTTCGCCTGGCCACGAAGCAGTACGAGGCGACGTCCACCGTCGCCCTCCTGCCGTCCGGGAGCAGCGAGAACTCGCTCTTCATCCTCAACGTCGTCGACCAGATCACGCCGCTCTACGCGGACGCGGCGACCGCGCCCGAGACGCTCGACCGGGCGCAGGCGCTGCTCCCGGCGGGCATGAGCCTCGCGGCCATCACGGTCAAGACTTTCACCGGCACGCCGATCCTCAAGCTGATCGCGCGCGACCCGAAGCCGCTGACGGCGCAGCAGTCGGCCCAGGCCGTGACGCGCGCACTGCTCGAGCGTGAGCAGGACGGGACACTGAAGGTCGGCCAGGTGCGCCTCGAGCAGATCAACCGCCCACGCGTGCCGACCGCCGCGGTCTTCCCGCGCCCCACGCTCACGCTCGCCGTCGCGCTCCTGCTCGGCCTCGGTTTCGGCGTCGGCGCCGCGCTCCTGCGCGAGAACCTCACGACCAAGGTCGAGACGCCCGAGGCGCTCGCCCGCATCACCGGCGTGCCGTCCTACGCGGAGATCCCCAACGAGCCGGCGCTCGCCCGCGTCAGCGCGGCGCAGGACTTCGCCGATCCAAAGTTCCGAGTCGTGTCGGAGGCGCTCCGCGACCTGCGCACGAACCTGCTCTTCACGAAGGGGAACCTGCGCTCGATCGTGGTCACCAGCCCGGAAGGCAGCCACGGCAAGACGACGGTCTCGTTCGGCCTCGCCGTCTCGTTCGCCCGCTCGGGCGCGCGCACACTGCTGGTGGACGCCGACCTGCGCAAGGGCCGCGTGTCCGAGCTCCTGCAGGTGCAGCGCACGCCCGGCTTGTCGGAGATCCTGCGCGGCCACCCCGTCGAGACGGCGATCCGGCACACGTCGCTCGAGAACCTCGACTTCATCACCGGCGGCATGCTCGGCGAGGACCCGGGCGAGCTGCTCATGTCCGAGTTCCCGAACCTGCTGCACCAGTTCGAGCGCACCTACGACATGGTCGTGATCGACACGACGCCGCTCGTGCCCGTGAGCGACGCGCGCATCATCGCCCGCTTCGGCAAGGCGACGCTCATCGTCGCCAGCGCAGGCTCGACGACGCGGCGCCAGCTGAAGACGGCGGTCGAGCGGCTCCAGCTGATCTCGGTGCAGCCGACGGGCGCCGTGCTGAACAACTACCGCGCCGCGTCGAAGACGGCGTACTACGGCCCCTCCGAGTCGACGAACGGCTCGCGGAAGACCGGCAAGAGCCGCCGGTTCGCCCGCCTCTAGGGGCCCTAAGCCCGTGTCCACGGCGAACCCGCTGAGCGCCGCGGCGCAGGCGGCGGAGGGCCGCCCGAGGCTCGCGCTCGTCGTCACCGTGGCGTTTGCCGCGCTGGCCGCGCCCGTCGGTCTCTTGGGCGTGCAGCAGCCCACCAAGATCCTGTTCGCCGTCGTGGCCCTCGCCGTCGTCGGCCTGTGCCTCGCGCGCGTCGAGTACGCGATCCTGTTCCTGGTCGCGTCGGCGCCGCTCGAGGGCGCGATCCAGATCAGCGCGAACCCGCAGCTGACGATCAGCAAGGTGGCCGGGGCCGTCTGCTTCGCAAGCTTCGCCCTGTACGCGCTCTCCACCGGCCGGCGCCTCGTCTTCGACCTGACGCACGCGCTGGTGCTCGGGATCCTGGCGCTCGCGATGATCTCGACGGTGCTCGCACAGGACATCGGCGCCGCGAAGACGACGACGATCCGCTACGCGAGCTTCGTCGCGCTCTACATCGTCATCAGCCAGTTCTCCGACAACCACCGGCTGCTGCGGCGCATCGCCTGGACGCTGTCGCTCTCGTCCGGGCTGGTGGCGCTGATCGCCGTGAACGCGTTCCTCTCCGGGAGCGAGACCCAGGCGCGAGTGCCCTACGCCGACCCGAACGACACCGCGTACATCCTCGCCACGACCATCCCGCTGACGCTGTGGCTCTTCCGCTACCGGCGCGCCCGGCCGCTCGTGGTGCTCCTGCTCGCGGTCATGAGCGCGAGCATCGTGCTGTCGTTCTCGCGCGGCGCGCTGGTCGGGCTCGCAGCCGCCCTCATCTGGTACGTGTTGACCGAGCGGCGGGGCCAGACCTTCCTGCTCGTCGGTGCGGTGCTGGTCGCCGCGCTCAGCACCTTCCTGCTCATCCAGCTCAACCCGTCGCAGGTGCAGACCGGCTTCCAGAACAAGCGGAACGTCGCGAGCGCCAACGTCAGCACGCGACTGGACGCCTGGAGCGCGGCGGCGCGGCTCGGGAGCGACCACCCGTTCGGGGTCGGGCCCGGGAACTTCCGCCTGTACTACCTCCAGGAGACCGGGCGGCCGCCGGGCTCGTGGAACATCGGCGTCGTCCACAACGCGTACCTGGACGTGGCCGCCGAGGTCGGGCCCTTCGCGATGGTGCTGTTCCTCCTGTATCTGATCAGCGTGTTCTTGCGCGCGGGCGCGGCGCGGCGGCGCGGCAGCGGGCCGCCGGGCATGGCAACGGCGGTGCGCACGGCGCTCGTGATCGCCTGCGTCTCGGCGTGCTTCCTCTCCGAGCAGTACTACGCACCGTTCTGGCTGCTCGGCGCCCTCGCCACCGCGATGTGGCGCGAGGGCGAGGACCGCGAGCCGGTCGACGCGTGAAGGTCGTCTACGTCACGACCGAGCCGAAGGCCGGGCCCGTGGGACACCTCCGTGCGCTCGTCCCGGCCGTGCGCGAGGCGGGCGTCGAGGCGCGGGTCATCTGCGCCGACGAGGAGGGAGCGGCCCGGTTCCGGGCCGACGGCGTCCCGGCTGTCGCAGTGCCGGTGACGAGCAAGCGGGACGTGGTGGGCGCAGCGCGCATCTGGCCGCACCTGCGCGGCGCGGATGTCGTCCACACGCACGACCGGCGCGCCGGCCTCCTGGTCCGCCCGGTCGCACGCGCGCTCGGTGCCGCGGTCGTGCACACGTACCACGGGCTTCCCCACGAGATCGCCGGGCTCGCAGGCAATCCCGGCTCGCCGCTGCATCCGGGCACGTCGCGGTCGCGCGCCGCCTGGCTGCTACGCGGCTACCTGCCGCTCGAGGGACTACTCGCCCGCTTCGGAGCCGTGGTCGTCCCATCGCACGCGGTGGCTGGCTTCCTCCTGGAGCACGGTGTTCCCGCGTCGCGCGTCCACGTCGTGCCGAACGGGATCGACGTGCGCTTCCGCGAGCCGGCCGAGCCGCACGACCCGCCTGTGGTCGGCACCGCGGCCGTGCTCCAGTTCCGCAAGCGCGTGGACGTGCTGCTCGACGCATGTGCCGCGAGCGTGCAAGCGATGCGGGTCGAGATCTTCGGCGACGGCCCGCTGCGCGGCGAGCTCGAGGCACAGGCGCGCCGGCTCGGCCTCGACGCCACCTTCCACGGCGACGTCGCCGACCTGCGCGGCCGCCTCCGCGACCTCGATCTCTTCGTCCTGCCCTCACGCGACGAGAACCTGCCGATGGTACTGCTCGAGGCGATGGCCGCCGCGGTGCCGGTGGTCGCGACGCGGGTCGGCGGTGTGCCGGAGCTGATCGAGGACGGCGTGAGCGGCCGCGTCGTCGCCCCGGAGCAGGTCGAGCCGCTCGCCGCCGCGATCGGCGCGCTGCTCGACGATCCCGACCGGCGGCTCACGCTGGCGCGAGCGGGAGCAACGCGTGTCGCGGAGCGATTCTCGATCGACGACGTCGGCCGCCGGATGGTGCGCGTCTACGAGCAGGCGCTGAACGGCCGCGAGCCGGTTCCGTCGACAGGCTGAGCCGTGCGCGTGCTGCACGTCATCCAGGAGCTCCGCACCGGCGGGGCCGAGCGCGTCGTCCTCTCGCTGGCGCACCGCACCGACGCGGCCATCGCTGCGGCTCCCGGAGAGCTCGACGACGAGGCGGGCGTCCCGCGCTTCGAGCTGCCGCTCGTCGAGCGGCGCCTGAGCCGTGTGCCAGGTGCGGCGCTCGCCGTGAGGAGCGCGATCCGCAGCTTCGGCCCGGACGTCGTCCACGTGCACAACCCCGGCATCGCCGTTCCGGCCGGCCTGGCGACCTTCCGCGGCCGCCGCCCGCCGGCGCTCGTCTCGGTGCACGGCGTGCCCGAGGACGACTACGCAGCCGCGGCGCGCGTGCTGCGAATCGCGGGGCTGCCGGTCGTCGCGTGCGGGCCCGGCGTCGCCGCGGCGCTGGCCGCCCACGGCATCCGCGTCCGGGCGACCGTGGTGAACGGCGTCGCGCCGGCACCCCCCGCGGCCGACCGCGCCGCGGTGGCCCGCGAGTTCGGGCTGCCCCCCGACGCGCCCCTGCTGGTCGCGCCCGGCCGGCTGGTCGAGCAGAAGAACCACGAGCTCGCGCTCGACGCGCTCGAGCTCGTTCCGAGCGCGGCGCTGGCCGTGCTGGGCGAGGGCCCGCTCCGCGGAGAGCTGGAAGCGCACGCGAGCCGCAACGGACTCGCCGGCCGGGTCGCGCTGCCGGGCGTGCGCCGCGACGCCCGCGAGATCATGGGCGCTGCAGACGCGATCGTCCTACCCTCGCGCTGGGAGGGCCTCCCGCTCGTCGCGCTCGAGGCGCTCGCCGCCGGGCGGCCGATCGTGGCCACGTCCGTGCGCGGGCTCCGCGAGCTCCTCGACGACGGGCGGACGGCGCTGCTCGTCCCGGAGGACGCGGAAGCGCTCGCCGCCGCGATCCGCCGGGTGCTCGAGAACTCGGAGCTCGCCCGCTCGCTCGGCGAGGCGGGCCTTCAGGAGGCCGGCCGCTACTACGAAGATGCGATGGTGGACGCGTATCAGCGCCTGTACGAGGAGGTCGCGCGGTGAGGGTCTCGGTCGTCACGCCTGCGTTCAACGCCGCGGCGACGATCGGCGCTGCGATCTCGTCCGTGCTCGACCAGACGTACCGGGACGTCGAGCTGGTCGTCGTCGACGACGGCTCGACCGACGCGACTGCCGTGATCGCAGAGGCATACGGCGACCCGGTGCGTGTCGTGCGCCAGGAGAACAAGGGCGTCGCCGCCGCGCGCAACCGCGGGATCCGCGAGGCGGCCGGCGAGCTGATCGCGTTCTGCGACGCGGACGACGCGCTGCTGCCGGAGCATCTCGAGCGGCTCGTCCCGGTGTGGGACGCGCGCGGCGGCATCGCCACGGCGAACTCGTACTGGCTGCTCCCGGGCGGGATCGGCAAGACGCGCTACCGCGGCGGCTTCCCCAAGCCGGACGACCAGCGGCAGGCGATCCTCGAGCAGAACTTCGTCTCACCGCTATCGCTCTTCCCGCGCTCCCTGCTCGACGAGGTCGGGCCGTTCGACGAGGAGCGCCGCCGCGCCGAGGACTGGGACTTCTGGATCCGCGCGATCTTCGCGGGGCACCGCGTGACGCTCCAGCCGCGGCCGACCGCCCTGTACCGCTGGGGGAGCGAGAGCCTCTCGTCGGCGCGCGACGCGATGGACGCAGACGTCGAGGCGGTCCTGCGCCGCGTCGCCGAGCGCGACGACCTGACCGCCGACGAGCGGGCCTACGTCGAGCGCCGCCTCTCCGGGCCGAGCCCGCGCGAGCTGTCCCGCGAGGGCGACCGCGCGCTCCGCGCCGGCCGCTACCGCGAGGCGGCACGCGCGTACCGCGACGCCGCCGGCCTCGTACCGAGCGAGCGGATGCTGCTCTGGAAGGCTCGCGTCCTCCGCCCCGCCCCGCGCCTGGTCGGCCCGCTCGTCCGCGCGCGCCAGCTGCGGATTGAGCGCGCGTTAGGCATGACCGAAGAGCACGTGCGTTGACCTGGCAGACACCTACGACGCGAGTACGCTGAGAAAACTGTGCGAGACGACCCTGAACTGCTGATCTCCGAGTTCTTCGAGCGCCTGGACGAGCTCGAGTCGCTCGCGCGCGAGATCACCGGCCGGCTGCAGGTGCAGACGCCTGAGCCCGCGCCGCCGGCGCCGCAGCGGGAGAAGCCGTTCGAGCTGGTCGTCATCTGCACCGGCAACCGCGTCCGCAGCCCGGTCGCGGAAGGGTTCCTGCGGATGCTCGTCGACGGCCTGCCCGTGCGGCTGTCGTCCGCCGGCCTGCTCGATCTCGGCCCGGTGCCCGCGCTGCCCGAGACGCTCTCGACCGCCGCGGAGCTGGGGCTCGACCTCGACGGCCATCGCGCCCAGTCCGTGCTCGGCGCCGACCTGAGCGGCGCCGACCTGGTGGTCGGCTTCGAGCAGCGCCACGTCGCGACCGCTGTCGTGGACGCGCGCGCACGGCGCGAGCGGACCTTCACGCTCGTCGAGCTCGTCGAGCTGCTCGAGCGCGTGCTGCCGCCCGCCAGCGACTCGCCGGCCGACCGCGCCCGCGATGCCGTGGCACGCGCCGCCGCACTGCGCCAGGGCCGTGCCGAGCCGCCGCCCGAGATCGCCGACCCGCTGGGCGGGTCGACCGCGGTGTACCGCTCGACGGTCGAGCGCGTCCGCGACTACTCGGAGCGCTTGGCCGTCGGCCTCTTCGGCGCCGAGAACGTGCACCCGCTGCCGGCCGTTACACCGGGCGCCGAGCCGCGGCGCCGCATGCGCATCGTCAAAGACGCGTAACCGCTCGGCCTGTGGCGGTTGCCTGAAATACGTCTGGCGCTAAAACCACCGGCACGCGGGGCGGCGGAGTTCAAGACGCTCGCTCGCGCAGCCGTTAGTCAGGCAGGCACAGCGCCAGCCGAGAGTTCATCACCTTGACGAACCCGCTGCGGATGGCCGTGCTCATCAAACTCGACAAGGCCAAGCTCGCCGATGGCCTCGGGCTCGGCGCGAAGGACACGGCTGATCGCCTCTAGAGCGGCGTCCTCAGAGTCGAACCACGCCACTGCGTTTCCCGTGTCCTGATTGAAGATTCCGAACTTCATCGGCACTCCTATCGACAACAGTACCTTCCGAGAGTAGGCCTAAAAACCCCTGCACATCAAGCAAACACCGTTGCAGCGCTGCCGGACGTCCCCAGACGGATAGGTGGCCTTCGCTACCCGTTTCGGCAAACCAGATGCCCTCATCACCGCTGAGGGCGATCGCGGCCACATAGCTTCCGTGTCGGCGTCCGAATAACTCGGCGATCTCGGCTGCTTGGCCTTGGAATGCCCACATCGAGAGCGCCATGTGTATCTGCGCGCTGCCAACCTCTGCCGAGAAGGGGCGCTTGCCCAGTTCGTAGTTGGAACGCCAATCGTTCTCAGATGGCGCCGCAACTCGCACGATGCGGAACACAGTCCGGCCATCACCACGAAGACAGAGGAGTTGACCTTCGCCTACATCGCTAGCGCCCACTATGAGATCGGCAGAGTAGACGGGTGGCCGGGCGGACGTGCGTGTTCTGCGGCAAGCGCGGCGTGTCCAACGAGCACGTCATCCCCGCATGGGTCGGCAAGGCGCTCGACAAGCATTTGCGGCCCGGCCGCCGCTGGACGCACACGCAAGGCGACATCACCTTCGAGGACGAAGCGTTTCAGTTCAAGGTCAAACGGGTCTGCCGCGACTGCAATCACGGTTGGATGGACACCGAGATCGAGCAGCCGAATCGCCCGTACCTCGAAGCGATGATGGACGACGCGGCGCTCACGCTCAGCAACGTGGGCCAATCAGGGATCGCAACGTGGGTCATAAAGACTCACATGATGATGCAGTACCAGGTGCGCACGCGCCCCGTCCGTGCCGAGCAGCTGGCTTGGCTCTATCAGCATCGAACCCCGCCACCGAACAGCCAGGTGTGGCTCGGCGCCACGACGCGCCGACGGCGCAATTGGATCAACGGCCGACACTTATCTCAGGAATGGTATTCCTACGATCCCGATGCTCCACCGCCGTATCCGGCCGATGCTCACATTCTTGACGTAGAAAATCTAACGCTCGCAATCGACCACCTCGTCATGGTTGCGATCCGCCGGTCTGGGCCGGAAGACAATTTCCTCTTGCAACTGCCCCCTGCCCTGCAAGAGACCTTTGTGCAGATCTGGCCCATCCGCCCATTCGCCGTGACGTGGCCACCGCCCAACCTGCTCCACGGCGAAAAGGAAATCTTCCAAGCAACGGATGATCTTGTGCGCGACGGCGCCGCGGTCTTCTTGAGCGGCCCGCAATTCCCGCCGAGCGGCGACCGATAACCGCTTCCAAGCCTGCTTGCGGGATCGAATGCTCGCCGTCTCATCATCCTGTGGTGTGAAGGAACAGTCCCTTCCGAATGAGGGGGAACCTCCGGAGCTCCCCCCTTTGGTAACGCGAGAGTGACGCGACTTCGCGCGGCGTGACTCCGGCGAGCAAGCTCGCCTTCGTCGATGTAGGTCCGCGTTGGGGCCGCTAGCGGAGCGGCGGAAAGAGCACGACGTCGCGGATCGTGTCCTTCTCCGCGAGCACCATCGCGAGGCGGTCGATCCCGAGCCCGAGCCCACCGGTGGGCGGCATGCCGTACGAGAGCGCCTCGACGTAGTCCGGGTCGCCCTGCTCGGCCTCCACGTTGCCGCCCGCGCCCTCCTCGGCCTGCATCGCGAACCGCTCGGCCTGCTCGTCGGAGTCGTTGAGCTCGGAGAAGGCGTTGCCGAGCTCCATGCCGCCGACGTAGTACTCGAACCGCTCGGTGATCGACGGGTCGTCGTCGGTCTTGCGCGCGAACGGCGACAGCTCGACGGGGTAGTCGTAGAGGATCGTCGGCTGGATCAGGCGCGGCTCCACGTACGAGGTGAGCGCCTTGTCCACGAGCTGGGCCCACGTCTTGTCGAGGTGCGTGTCGACCCCGCGCTCGTCGAGCGCCGTACGGAGCTCGTCCGGGTCGCGCATCCAGAGGCCGTGCTCGGCCAGCGCGTCGGCCAGCTTGAGCCGCGTCCACGGCGGCCCGAAGTCGATCTCGTGGCCGCGGAACGTGACCTTCGTGCCGCCGGTCGTCTCCTCGGCGACCACGCGGAGCAGCTCCTCGATGCGGGCCATCGTGTCCTGGTAGTCCGCGTACGCCTCGTACCACTCGACCATCGTGAACTCGGGGTTGTTCTTGTACGAGACGCTCTCGTTTCGGAAGTCCTTGGCGAGCTCGTAGACCTTCTCGAGCCCGCCCACGATCAGCCGCTTGAGGTAGAGCTCAGTCGCGATGCGCAGATAGACCTCGCGGTCGAGCTCGCGCGAGTACGTCGTGAACGGCTCCGCGAAGCCACCGCCGTAGCGAGGCACGAGGATCGGCGTCTCGACCTCGACGAACCCCTGCGAGTCGAGGTAGCGGCGGATCGACGAGATCATGCGTGCCCGCAGGAGGAAGTCCTCGCGCGTCTCGGGCGTCATGAGCAGGTCGAGGTAGCGCTTCCGGTAGCGCAGCTCGACGTCCTGGAGCCCGTGGAACGTATCGGGCAGCGGCCGCTTGATCTTGGCGAGCAGCTCGAGCGAGCGAACCTTGAGCGACGGCTCGCCGCGGCGCGTCTTCAGCGGGACGCCTTCCACGCCGACGATGTCGCCCAGGTCGACGTGTATCTCGCCCGCCTCGGCCGGCTGGATGAAGAGCTGCATGCGGCCGGAGCGGTCGACCAGGTCGAGGAAGACGAGCTTGCCCATGTCGCGGCGGGCCATGACCCGGCCGGCGAGCCGGCGCAGCTGGTCGGACTCGGCTCCGGGCTCGAGCCCCTCGGCCTCTCCGCGGACGGAGGCGACGTCGACTCGGTCGGCGAAGCGCTTGGGCAGGGCGTTCATAGGTCGGGCGAGTCTAGGCGCTCACCGATTTCGGGCCGGATGGAAGAGGGCCACCGCCCGGACCGTCTTACAGGCCCGTTGCTCATCCAGAAAGGTCAAGGCACCCAAGATGACGCGACTCTTCCGCAGACGATTCCTGAAGACCTCTCTCCTGGCGTTCTCCACTTCGATGATCCTGATCCCGGCCGCTTCGGCGATGCCGGTTCTCTCCGACTCCGCCGACTCCACGACGCAGGCCAAGCCCGCGTACGTGGGCGGCCCCTTCGACGGGTACATCACCCGCACCGCTGACGGGACAATCCCGAGCACGGTCGCGACACCCGCGGTCGTGAGCGGCCCGTTCGACGGCTACGTCACCCGCACCGCGGATGGGACGATCCCAAGCGCGATCGCCACGCCCACGCTCGTGAGCGGCCCCTTCGACGGCTACGTCACGCGCACCGCGGACGGGACGATCCCGAGCCCCTCGGCGACTCCGGCCGTCGACAGCTGGTACACCCCGGCGGTGCTCGGCACGACGAGCTCCTTCGCCGTCGGCCGCACCACTCCGGACATCCCGCCCGTCTCCACCTCGGCCCCGGTGCTCTCGAGCCCCGACGGCTTCAACTGGAACGACGCGGGACTGGGCCTCGCGTTCGGCGCGGCCCTGGTGGCGTTCATGGCGCTCGGCGCGCAGCGCGCACGCCGCACCCGGCACGTTCCGATCCTTCACTAGATAGCGACTCCCTCGCTAGGCAAGTGCGGCCGCTCCCCGAAGCGGCCGCACTTGCATGTCGGGTCAGCCCCAGATGAGCAGGCCGAGCGCGGCGCCGGCGAGCGCGATCCCCCCGCCGACCGCAAGCGACCTCGAGTCGAGGAGGCTCACGCGAGTCGATGCGCCTTGAACCACGTCGTTGCCGAGGCGGTGGGTATCCCAATCTCCGCCGATGGCCGCCCGCGGGAGGATCCTGCGGCGCAGTTCCTGCGCGAGGACTACCACCTGGCGCGCACGCTCGGTGAAGCGCTCGAACGAGCTCACGGTATCGCCGCAGGAGACCCGGCTCACGCCGGCGCGGGCCGCCGCTACGCGGCCTTGATGTCCATGATCTTGAACTTCATCGCACCGCGCGGAGCCGAGACCTCGACGGTCTCGCCCTTCTTGCGGCCGAGGATCGCCTTGCCGACCGGCGACTCGTTCGACAGCTTGTTCTCCGCGGGGTTCGCCTCGGCCGAGCCGACGATCTGGTACTCGACCGTCTTGTTCGCGTCGACGTCGCGCAGGCGGACGGTGGCGCCGATCGACACCACGTCGGACGTGATCTCGGACTTCTCGATGACGCGCGCGGCCCGCAGCCGCTCCTCGAGGGTGGCGATGCGGTGCTCGAGCATCATCTGCTCGTTCTTCGCATCGTCGTACTCGGCGTTCTCGGCGATGTCTCCGAACTCGCGGGCAACACGGATCCGCTCCGCGACTTCGCGGCGCTTATCGGTCGAGAGCAGCTCGATCTCCTGCTTGAGCTTCTCGTAGCCCTCTTTGGTGAGGACGACTTCCTTCACCGGCACTCCCTTCCGGCCCTGAAAAGAGCAAACGCGCGTTCGCGCGGGCGGGAATGGTAGCGATGCGCCCGGACGGCCGTCAACGCGGCCCCGGATTAGCCCTGATTCAGCTCCCAGACGAGGCGCAGACCCTCGAGCGTGAGCTCGAGATCGACGCGGTCGAGTGTGGCCGCATGCGGCGCGATCAACTCGGCCAGGCCGCCGGTCGCGACCGTCTGCGCGGGAGCGCCCAGCTCGTCGCGGATCCGCCCGACGATCGCGTCCACCTGGCCCGCGAAGCCGTACACGAGCCCGGACTGGAGCGCCGCCGAGGTCGTCTTCGCGATCACGGTGGGCGGCTCGACGAACTCGACCCGGAAGAGGCGCGCCGCGCGGGCAAAGAGCGCGTCCATCGAGACCTCGATCCCCGGCGAGAGCACGCCGCCGACGTACTCGCCGGCCGGCGACACGACGTCGAAGTTCGTGGAGGTGCCGAAGTCGACGACGATGCACGGCGCCCCGTACCGGTACCGCGCCGCGACCGCGTTGGCGATGCGGTCCGGCCCGACCTCGCGCGGGTCGTCGTAGCGCACCGCGATGCCCGTCCTCGTCCCCGGCCCGAGCACGAGCAGCGGCGCGTCGGCCCAGCGCTCCGCGAACTCCTCGTAGGCGCGGATCAGCGCCGGAACGGTCGAGGACAGGCAGATCCCGTCGACCCTGTCGAGGTCGACGAGCGGTGTCAGCAGGACGCCGAGCTCGTCCCCCGTGCGCTGCGCCTCCGTCGTGACGCGCCGCTGATCGACGAGCCGCTCGCCGTCGTACAGCCCGAAGACCGTCTGTGTGTTGCCGGCGTCGACCGCGAGGAGCACGGGCGGAGGCTACTGCGCGCGCGGCATTGTCTCCCGTTCGGCGCTACGATCCCGCCGTGCCGCGCTACGTCGTCGAGAGGACCTACACCGTCGACATGGACGAGCTGCCGACCGTCGCCACGCGGTCGAAGTCGATCGGGCACCACCGCTACCCGCAGATCATCTGGGAGCACAGCCACGTCGTCGTCGGCGAGGACGGCACTCCCAAGTCGTTCTGCATCTACGACGCGCCGAGCGTCGACGTCGTGCGGGAGCACTCGAAGCAGCTCGGCGATCACTTCATCGAGAACATCTACGAGATCGCCGGCGACGTCTCACCCGACGACTTCCCCCTGACGCCGGACCCGGTCGAGCAGAGCAGCTAGCGCACCGGGCGGCCGGGCACGTCGTCCGAGTGAATGTGCGCCAGCGCCTGGACCGCGACGACCTGCCGCATCCGCAGGCGCTTGCGCGTCGCGTCGTCACCCTCGGCCACGAGCTTGAGCGCCTCGCTGTAGAGCTTGACCGCGCGCTCCTTCGCCCAGCCGCGGCCTGCCTGGTCGGCCGCCGCCTCGAACTGCTCGAGCGCGAGCTCGTTCTCGCCCGCCTCGCGCCAGTGGTGCGCCAGCGCCTCGTGCGTCTGGCCGACGTCCGTCGACGCGGCCAGGAAACGCGCGACAGCCGCGTGGCGTTCCCGGCGCGCAGCCCGCGGGAGCGTGCCGTACGCAACGTCGTGGATCAGCCCGTGCTTGAAGCCGTATTGCTGGTCGCCGGCGATCCGTGAAACGGCCTCGCGCCGGATCAGGTCGCGGTCTTCCAGCGAGCCGAGCACCGCGCCGAGGTCCTGGCAGGTGTCCATCTCGACCAGCGCGCCGCGCCAGAAAACGCGGCCGACGACCGAGGCGTCGACCAGGACGCGCCGCTCGTCGGGCGGCAGGGCGTCAAGCCGGGCCGCGACGATCGCCTGGACGCTGCTCGGCAGCCGCGCGACGTCGCCCGTCGACCGTTCAGCGAGCGAGGCCGAGAGCTCCTCGATGAACAGCGGGTTGCCCTCCGCCGTCTCGGCGATCGCAGCCGCGCGGTTCCCCGCCAGCGCGGCCGCCGCAAGCAGCTGAACCGCGAGCTCCGTGCTCGCCTCCGGGCTGAGCGGGTCGAGCAGCAGCGCCGTATAGGTCGGCACCCCGCCGCCCCAGCCCGGCTTGCTCGTGAGCAGCTCCGGCCGGGCGAGCGCAACGAGCAGCACCGGCACCTCGCGCACCCGGGCGGCGAACGTCTCGAGCAGGTCGAGCAGGCTGTCGTCGGCCCAGTGGATGTCCTCGTAGAGGAGGAGCGTGGGCCCGTGCAGCGCGAGCGACTCGACGAGCACTCGGGCCGAGAAGAACAGCGTCTCGCGGTCGGGGACGTCGCCCTCGAGGCCGAGCAGGGTCGCGAGGTTCGGCGTGTGCTCCTCGGCGGCGGCCGGCCCTGCCAGGTCGGCGACGGCGGTCGTCAGCTTCGCGCGGGCCGCCTCGGGGTCGTCGCTGTCGAAGATCCGCGCGATCTGCTTGATCTGCTGGGCGAACGCACTGTACGGCGTGCTGGCGCCGTAGGGCGTCGAGCGGCCGCGCACGACGCGGCCGCCATGCGCCGCCACGAGCTGCGACAGCTCGAGCGAGAGTCGTGTCTTGCCGATGCCCGACGGGCCGAACACCGTGATGAACTGCGTCCGCCCCTCGTCGGCGACGCGCTCCCACGCCCCGGTCAGCAGGCCCAGCTCCCGTTCGCGCCCGATCAACGGAACAGCGGTGACGTGCCGCTCGCCGACGGCTGCGGTCGGGTGAAGCGCCACCCACGCGCGCACCGGCTCCTGCTTGCCCTTCAGGGTCAGCGGCTGAGCGGGCCGGTACTCGATCACGCCACGGGTGGCCGCGTAGGTTTCCTCGCCCGCGAGCACGGCGCCGACCGGCGCGGCCGACTGGAGGCGCGACGCGGTGTTGACGACGTCTCCCGCGATCATCGCCTGGCCCTGCATGGGGCTCGCCTCGAGGTCGACGATCGCCTCACCGGTGTTGACGGCGATCCGCACCTGGAGCTCCGTGGACTCGGCCCAGTCGCGGACGGCGAGCGCCGCGCGAACGGCTCGCTCCGGATCGTCGCCGTAGGCCGTCGGGGCGCCGAAGATGCCCATCACGGCGTCGCCGACGAACTTCTCGACGGTGCCGCCGAACGCCTCGAGCTCGCTGCGGACGTGCTCGTAGTAGGGGAGCAGGATGCTGCGCACGTCCTCGGGGTCGAGCTGCTCGGAGCGGGCCGTGTGCCCGACGAGGTCGACGAAGAGCACGGAGACGAGCCGGCGCTCCTCACCGCTGCGGCGCTGCGCCTCGAGCGGCGAGCCGCATGCGTTGCAGAACTTCGCGCCTGCCGGATTGTCCTGGCCGCAGGACGCGCAGGTCAGCACGGCCGCGGCCGGCTAATCCTCGTCGGTGCTGAGCGACTCGCCGATCTTCTCGGCAAGCGCCTCGGCGGTGAGCTTCGGCTCCTCGCCCTCGCCGCGCAGCTCCTCGACGGTCACGTCGCTCGACGTGTAGATCTCGGCCCGCGGGATCATCCGCGTCGGCCGGTTCTTGTCCCAGACCCACACGTCCTCCATCCGCAGGTGGAAGAACGGGTAGCTCTGCTGCGGGACGTAGTTCAGGTCGAGCTTGTTGCACAGATACGTCGAGTCCTGCGTCAGCACGCAATAGCGGAAGAGCGAGAAAACGGCGGTGTACTCGCGCTTGAGCTGGAGCTCGAGCTCCGCCTCGTACTCGTCGAGCTCGTCGAGATGCGACATGTGAGTCATTGTAGTCCGGCCAGCACGCTCTCCAACGGCCCCCGGCTGGGGATCACGAGGCCCGGGTCGAGGTCGGCGAGCGGTTCGAGGACGAACCGGCGCTCGTGGAGGCGCGGGTGCGGGACGGTCAGCCCCGGCTCGTCGATCGCCTCGTCGCCGTAGAGCAGCAGGTCGAGGTCGATCGTCCGCGGCCCCCAGCGCGGGCCGTCGCGCGTGCGGCCCAGCTCGCGCTCGACGGCGAGCAGCTGCGCGAGGAGCTCGCGGGCGGCCAGCGTCGTCCGCAGGCGCGCGGCGGCGTTCAGGAAGCGGGGCTGGTCGAGCAGCCCGACCGGGTCGGTCTCTCGCACCTGGGAGACCGCGTCGACCTCGATACCCGGCCTCGCGGCCAGCGCGGCCAGGGCGGCGTCGAGGGCCGCCCGGCGGTCGCCGAGGTTGGCGCCGAGACCGATGTACGCCGTTGTCGCAGCTACCCTCGGAGCCTATGCGCGCTCGTGCTCTGATCGTGGCGAGCTGCGCCGTGCTCCTCCTCTCGGCCGGGTCTACGCAGGCGGCGAAGCCGCTCGGCGGCTACGACGCCGCACTCGTCGGCGTGCGGCCGACGCCTGCCGCGGAGGCGCTCGTCCGCGCCGCCGGCGGCACGCCCGTCGTGCGCTCGCTGGGGATCTGGCGTCTCGCCACCGCGCGCGCCTCGGCGATCGCACCCGCCCTGCGGCGCGCCGGGCTGCTCCGCTACGTCGAGCCCGACCGCCCGCAGCCGGAGGCGCACCTCACCGCAGGCGACCCGCTCGCGACGCCGGACGTCGGCTGGTACCTCTACACGCTCGGCGCCGACCAGCTCGAGCCGCCGGGACCGGGCGTGCCGATCAGCATCATCGACTCGGGGCTCGACATGGCCCATGCCGAGTTCAAGTCGCGGCCGAACACGACGCTGCTCAACGCGCAGCCGCTGCTCGGCTGGGGGTCCGACCTGTACCACGGCACGGAAGTCGCCTCGGTCGCCGCGGCACCCGAGGACGGCTACGGCGCGGTCGGCATCTTCCCGACCGCGGCGCTGCGCGTCTTCGCGGTCGCCACCGTCCCCGACGCCACCGGCGCCGACGCGCCGCGCACGAGCGACGTCGTCCGCGGCATCGCCGCTGCCGGTCGCTACGGGCGCACGGTCATCAACCTCAGCCTCTCAGGGTCGCAGCCCTCTCGGGCCGAGGAGGACGCCATCCGCAGCGCCATCCGGAACGGCGCGCTGGTCGTCGCGGCCGCCGGGAACGAGTTCGCGCGCGGCAGCCCGCCGCAGTACCCGGCCTCCTATCCACACGTGCTGACCGTCGCCTCGACCGGGAAGACGGACATGCCGTCGAGCTTCTCCAGCAAGAGCACCGCGATCGACGTGGCGGCGCCGGGCGAGGAGATCCCGGTCGAGCACCCGACCGACCCGGCGGCCTGGACGACGGTCAGGGGAACGAGCTTCTCCGCCCCGATCGTCGCGGCCGCCGCGGCCTGGCTCTGGACCGTGCGTCCGGAGCTCGATGCCGGACAGGTCGCGGAGGTCCTGCGGTCGACCGCCCGCGACGTCTGGACGCCCGGCTGGGACAACCGCACCGGCTACGGCATCCCGAGCATCCCGGCCGCCGTGGCCGCGCCGGCCCCACCCCGCGACCTCCAGGAGCCGAACGACGACATCGACGAGATCACCGCCGGGCGGCTCTTCGCCGGGGGCCGTCTCCCGCTCACCACCATCGCCGACCCGACGGCGAAGATCACCGCGTACCTGGACGAGAACGAGGATCCCGGCGACGTCTACCGCGTGGTCATCCCGGCCGGCAAGACGCTGACCGCGACGGTCGCAGGCTCGACGAACCTGGGTGCGATCCTGTGGAGCTCGGCGGCCCGCACGGTGTTCGCCACCGGCACCAACGCCGTGAAGTGGCAGCTCGACGGCAGCAACCGGCCGGGCAACAGGGCCGAGCGCGTCGTCTACCGCAACACGGGCCGCAAAGCCGTGAGCGCGTACCTGGACATCTGGTTCGCGAAGGGCGCGACGCGGCGCGCGACCTACACGGCGACGGTGACCGCCCGCTAGCGGGCGCGTTCGCAGGTCGCGACGGACTCGCCGAGCTGCAGGCCCGCGACCTCGAGGTTCGGCTTGCGCACCTTCACACGCACCCACTCGACCGGGAAGCGGCCGACGATCGCCTCCGCGGTCGCCGCGGCCAGCGCCTCGATCAGGTGGTACCGGCGGCCTTCCGAGACCTCGCGCACGCACTGCGCGACGTCCCGGTAGTCCACCGCGTCCTCGATCCGGTCCGAGAGGGCGGCGTCCGAGACGTCGAAGGCGATGTCGTAGAGGAACTCGCGATCGCTCTCCCGCTCGTGCTCGAGGACACCGTGACGGCCGGGCACGCGCAGGTCGTGGAGCTCGACGATGAAGCTCACGCGATCACCGCCCGCGCGGCGGCGAGCGCCTCGACGTGCTCGCGGACGTCGTGCGCGCGGATGATCGTGGCGCCGCGCTCGTAGGCGGCGACGGCGACGCGCGAGGCTCGCGGCGAGCGGGCCGGTCTTCGCGTTCGGGTCGCCGAGGATCCTCCCGAGCGAGCTCTTGCGCGAGAAGCCGATGACGACCGGACGGCCGAGTGCGGCCAGCTCGTCGAGCCGCCGGACGAGCTCGAAGTTGTGGGCGACGGTCTTCCCGAAGCCGATGCCAGGATCCAAACACACGAGCGACTCGTCCACCCCGGCACCAGTCGCGACGCGCAGCCGCTCCTCCAGGAACGCCTTGACGTCGTCGACGACGTCGTCGTAGCGCGGGTCGACCTGCATCGTGCGCGGCTCGCCCTGCATGTGCATGAGGCAGAGGTAGGCGCCCGCGTCGGCGACCACGCCGGCCAGCTCCGGGTCGGAGCGGAGCGCCGTCACGTCGTTCACGAGCTCGGCCCCGAGCGCGATCGCGCGGCGGGCGACCTCGGCCTTGGCGGTGTCGATCGAGACCGGCACCTCGCCGGCGAGCGCTTCCAGCACCGGTACGACGCGGCGCAGCTCGTCGTCCGCAGACACGCCTTCGGATCCGGGCCGGGTGGACTCGCCGCCGATGTCGACGATGGCGGCGCCCTGCGCGAACTGCGTGCGCGCGGCCGCCGTGGCAACGTCGGGGTCGAGATGCACGCCGCCGTCCGAGAACGAATCCGGCGTGACGTTGACGACGCCCATGACGGACGGGCGCGGGAAGCGCTGCTCGACGGGTGGCCGCACGCGGGGAGGCTACTCCGCCCGCAGCGCGAAACTCTGCGGCATGAGCGACATGGAAGACACCCCCGCAGCACCGCCGGCGAGCTCCGGCGCTCCCGAAGCGCCGGCCAGCGCCGGCGCGAACACCGGCCCGATCGGCGAGACACGGTCGATCGGCCTTTCGATCCTCTGGTTCATCATCACGCTCGGGATCTACGGCATCTACTGGACGTACAAGACGTTCGAGGAGATGAAGCGCCACACGAGCCAGGGCATCGGCGGTGTGCTCGGCGTCGTGATCTACCTGGTCATCGGCGTGGTCAACTGGTTCGTGATCCCCTCTGAGGTTGGCCAGATGTACAAGCGCGACGGCCGCGAGCCGCCTGTGACGGGTATCACCGGCCTGTGGAACCTGCTTCCGATCGTGGGCACGATCATCTGGTTCGTGAAGATCCAGGGCAGTCTGAACCGCTACTGGGAATCGAAGGGCGCGGCCGCGTAGCAGCGTGACTGGGTGCGGTCGCCGCCAAGCGGGGCGGCGGCCGCGTTCAGCCCCCAACCCGTGCCAGGCACCGTGACGTATGCGTCACGAACTGCAACACGGCATCCAGGATCCCGCTCCTCCCCTAGCCGCCGGGATGTACCGAGTGTTCGCCTGCCTGGCACCGCTTCGATCGGCGGAGCCCGGCTTGCCTGGGCGGGAGCCACGTCGCGCGAAGTCGCGTGTGACGTCCCGCGGGAGGGGGGAGCTCGAGGGGGAACCCGCGAAGCGGGGGTGCCCCATTCGAATAGAGCGCGCGAACGCCGCCGCAGGCGGCCTTAGCGCGCGGTCACCCGGAAGCCGTTCCCTAAGGAGCAGTAGGCCCGGGCTCGGGCGGCTGCATCGTGGCACCAGGAAGCGGGAACGGCTTCGGCTTCGGGACGCGGCGGCGTTCCTTGGCCTTCGGCGTCTCCTCGGCCGCGGCCGGCTCGGGGTCGGCGAAGACGTCGTCCTCGGGGTCTCCGGCGAGCAGCCTGACGAACTGGTCCTTGTCGATCGTCTCGCGCTCGATGAGGATCCCGGAGATCCGGTGCAGGTCGTCCATGTGCTCCTGGAGCACGCGGCGGGCGAGGTCGTGGCCCTCCTCGATGATGCGGCGGATCTCGTCGTCGATCTCGCGGGCGATCTCCTCGGAGTAGTCCGGCTCGGCGGCCATCTCGCGGCCCAGGAACGGCAGGTCGTGGTTGCGGCCGAGCACGCGCGGGCCGAGCTTCTCGCTCATGCCGAAGCGCATGACCATCTGCTTCGCCGTCGACGTGACCTTCTCGAGGTCGTTGGCCGCGCCGGTGGTGACCTCGTGGAAGACCATCTCCTCGGCGGCGCGGCCGCCGAGCGTCATCGCGAGCGTCTCCATCAGCGTCGTCTTCGTCGTCAGGTACCGGTCTTCGCGCGGCAGCGAGATCGTGTAGCCGAGCGCCTGGCCGCGGCTGATGATCGAGATCTTGTGCACGTCGTCCGTGTTCTCGAGGAAGTGGCCGACGATCGCGTGACCCATCTCGTGGTACGCCGTGACCTTGCGCTCGTGCTCGGAGAAGAGCCGCGTCTTCTTCTCGGGGCCGGCGATCACGCGCATGATCCCCTCCTCGAGCTCCTCCTGGCCGATCGTCTTGCGGCCGCGGCGCGCTGACAGCAGCGCCGCCTCGTTGATGAGGTTCGCCAGGTCGGCGCCCGTGAACCCGGGCGTGCCGGCGGCGAGCGTGTCGAGCTCGATCGTCGGGTCGAGCGGCTTGCCCTTCGAGTGCACCTCGAGGATCTTCTTGCGGCCGTTGCGGTCGGGCCGGTCGACGACGATCTGCCGGTCGAAGCGGCCCGGGCGCAGCAGCGCCGGGTCGAGGATGTCCGGCCGGTTCGTGGCCGCGATCAGGATGATGTTGTCCTTCAGCTCGAACCCGTCCATCTCGACGAGGAGCTGGTTCAGCGTCTGCTCGCGCTCGTCGTGGCCGCCGCCGAGGCCGGCGCCGCGGTGGCGGCCGACCGCGTCGATCTCGTCCATGAAGATGATGCACGGCGAGTTCGCCTTCGCCTGCTCGAACAGGTCGCGGACCCGCGACGCGCCGACGCCGACGAACATCTCGACGAAGTCGGAGCCGGAGATCGAGAAGAACGGCACGCCCGCCTCGCCGGCGACCGCGCGCGCGAGCAGCGTCTTGCCGGTGCCGGGCGGCCCGTAGAGCAGCACGCCCTTCGGGATGCGCGCGCCGAGCGCCTGGAACTTCTTCGGGTTCTCGAGGAACTCCTTGATCTCGTGCAGCTCCTCCACGGCCTCCTCGACGCCGGCGACGTCCTTGAAGCCGATCTTGGGCGAGTCGGGCGTCATCCGCTTCGCGCGCGACTTGCCGAAGCTCATCACCTTCGAGCCGCCGCCCTGCACCTGGTTCATCAGGAAGATCCAGAAGCCGATGAGCAGCAGGAACGGCAGGAACGACGCAACGAGCGACACCCACGAGAACCCGCCGGTGCCCTTCGAGTCGAACTTGACGTGGTTGCGCTCGAGCTGCCTCTGGAGGCTGATCTGCGCCTCCGACGTGGCGTAGTGAACGGAGGCCTTCTTGCCGTCGGCGAACGTCACGTCCGCCTGCTGCTTGTTCGGGACGAAGAGGACCGAACCGATGGTCGTCGGCTGATTCTGAACCATCGTGATCAGCTCCGACTGCGTCAGGCTTCTGGCGACTCTTGTCGCCGCCCATGAACGTCTGGCTCGCCAGGTAGACGAGCAGGACGATGACGACGAGTGGGAAGAGCGCGCTTCGGAAGAACCGATTCACAGAATGGCCTCCAGCGGAGGGTAGCAGCGTAACGTTCGGCCCACCAGGGCGGGCGGATCACCCTCTTAGGACGTCTCTTACGCCAGGTCCGGGATCAGTCGTTCGTTGAGTACGCCGACATACGGCAAGTTGCTGTACCGCTCCGCGAAGTCGAGCCCGTAGCCGATCACGAAGCGGTTCGGGATCTCGAAGCCGACGTAGCGGACGGGCACCTCGATCTCGCGGCGCGCCGGCTTCGTCAGCAGCGCGCAGATCTCGAGCGAGGCCGGCTCGCGGGCGCTCAGGTTGCGGACGAGGTAGGAGAGCGTCAGGCCCGAGTCGATGATGTCCTCGACGACGAGCACGTGCCTGTCGCGGATGTTGATGTCGAGGTCCTTGAGGATGCGGACGACGCCCGACGAGTCGGTGGCGGCGCCGTAGCTCGAGATCGCCATGAAGTCGACCTCGCACGGCACGGTCACGTGGCGCATCAGGTCGGCCATGAAGAACACGGCGCCCTTGAGCACGCCGACGAGCAGCAGGTCGCGGCCCTCGTAGTCCTCGGAGATCTCCTCGCCTAGCTCAGCGATCCGGTCGGCGAGCGACTCACGGTCGACCAGGACCTCGGAGACGACGCGCTCGAGCTCGGTCTGGCTCACGCTTCCCTCCGCGCGCTGATCCCGGGCGCCTCGACGATGCCCGGCACGGCGACGACCTCGCCGCCGCGGACGACGAGCGGCCACGCCTCGCGCTCCGAGCGCGGCACCTTCGCGTCCACGAACAGGTCCTGCACCTTCATGCTTCTCCCGGCCAGGCGGTCGCCGGCACGCCAGCCGCGCACGTGCAGGCCCGGCAGCTCCGACTCGATCGTCCAGGCACCCCAACGGACAGCGCCTTCAAGCGCCACTGGCCCCTGTTCCAGCCAGACCCGGTCGTACTCACGTACGGCCAGGAGACCGGTGCCAAGGTCGATCCGCTGCGACCCCTCACGAGAGGCGAGCAACGATAACAGGGCTGTCTCGATGCGTCTCGGGAGCCGTCGCTCGGCGCCTGCGCGCAGCAGATTGCGGTCGGCGTCGGCGTGCAGGCGGCGCAGCAGCGGAAGGATCTCGTCCCGGATCAGGCCCCTCGCCGTGTCCGGATTCGAGGTGTCCGTGCGGAATTCGAGGCCCTCCGCGCGGCAGTACGCCTCGGTCTCGTCGCGCCAGACGTCGAGCAGCGGGCGCACGACGCCGTCGGCGCGGCGGCGCTCGATGGCGCGCGGCTCGCCCCGCGAGACGAGCTGGTAGAGGACGGTCTCGACCTGATCCGAGGCGGTGTGCCCGGTGGCGCGGAGGCCCCGGCCGTCGGTGATGCGGTAGCGAATCTCGCGCAGGGCGGCCTCCGTGGTCGCGCCGCTCCCGTCCACCACGTCGGCGCCGAGCACCTCGCGGCAGAAGCGCGCGTCCTCCTCCGACTCGGCGCCGCGCAGGCCGTGGTTCACGTGCACGGTGGAGACGCCGTAGCCGAGCGTGCGCAGCACGTGCCAGAGGCACGTCGAGTCGGCGCCGCCCGAGACGAGGCAGGCGACCTCGCCGCCCGGCTCCACGAGCTCGTGCTCGCGGATCGACGACTCGACGCGCTCGCGCAGCTCCGCGGGGTCCACGTGCCTAGCGTACGGCCGCCGCGCGGTGGTACTCGACCAGCACGTCGTGGTCGGCACGGCCGCCGAGCGCCCGGTCGAGCCAGTCGGCCGCCGCCAGGTGCAGCGCCGGGTCCGCCTCCGCGTAGACGACCTCACGCACGAGCGGGTGGACGAAGGCGTACTCGGCCTCGCGGGCGACCGTCGAGATGCGCACGCGGCGCAGCAGCTCGGTGGCCGCCGCCTCGTCGAGGAGGCGGCACGCGCCCTGCACCTCGCAGCCGGCCATCTCGGCCACGGCGCCGCCCCAGAACGTCCGCCCCACGACCGCGCCGGCCTCCAGCGCGCGCCGCTGCTCCTGGGAGAGCGACGCCAGGCGTGCCCGGACGACGTCCTCGACGGCGCCCTCGAGCGGCCGCCCCAGCCGGGCCAGCTCCGCTGCGTGGAGCGGGCTCCCCTGCGCGAGTGCGGCCGGCACGTCGGCATCCAGGCTCTCGAGCAGGCGCGCCACGTCGCCTTCTGGAAGCGGCCCCACGTCGACGTGCGTGACGTTCTCGCGCCCGCGTGCCCAGCCGCCGGCCTCGCGGGTCGTGGCGACGACGAGCAGCTGCCCGCGCGCGTGGTCGGCCAGGTGCTCCACGAAGTCGAGCGTCGTCGAGTCCGCCCACTGCAGGTCCTCGAGCAGGCAGACGAGCGGGCGCTGCGCCGCCGTCAGCGTCAGGAAACGACCCCAGGCGGCCGGGTCGGGCTCGTCGTCGGGGGCGATCCCCGTGAGCGCTGCGAGCGCGTCGGTGAGCGCGGCCCGCTCGGCGGCATCGGTCGTCAGAGAGCGCACGAGCGTGGCGAGCTTCGGCTCCGCGTCCGCCACGCCGTCGGACTTGAGGATCGCCGCGGCGTTCTTCACGAGGTCCCCGAGCGCGGAGAACGCGATGCCGCCGTAGGGCAGCGACTGGCCGCGGCGCCACTCGACGATCTCGGTCCGCTCGCCCGTCGCGATGCGCAGCTCGCCGACGATGCGCGTCTTGCCGATCCCGGCCGGCCCGGCGAGCACGACGACCTGCGGCGTGCGCTCGAGCAGCACCCGCGCGAAGCAGCCCTTCAGCAGGGCGAGCTCCGGGCCGCGGCCGACGAAGTCCGGCTCGCGTTCGGCCGCGTCGTCCAGCCGCTCGCGGTCGCGCGCGCCGAGCGCCTCGAAGAGCGGCACCGGCTCGGGCTTGCCCTTCGCCTCGATCGGCGGCAGCGCCTCGTAGTCGACGGCGTCCTTCGTCTGCTCGTAGGTCGCCTCGCCCACCACGACTGTGCCGACCGGCGCCGCCGCCATCAGGCGCGCGGCCGTGTTGACGGCGTCGCCGGTGACCATGCTCTCCCCCGCCTCGATCTGCGCCCCGAGCGCGACCGCGACCTCGCCCGTGTTGACGGCAGCCCGCACCGCCACCTCGCGGAACGCGTCGTCCTCGTTCAGCTCGACGACCGCCTGCGGGATGCGGAGCGCCGCGCGCACGGCGCGCTCGGCGTCGTCCACGCGGGCCACGGGCGCGCCGAACACGGCCATGATCGCGTCGCCGAGGAAGCGCTCGACCGTGCCGCCGTAGCGGTCGACCTCGCGGCGGATCGCGCCGAAGTACGGGCGCAGCAGGGCGCGCATCTCCTCCGGGTCGGCGCTGTGCGAGCGCAGCGAGAAGTCGAGCAGGTCGGCAAAGAGGACGGTCACCTCGCGCACCTCTTCGCCCGGCACGGGGCCCTCGTCGACCTCGCCCGTCCACGCAGCTCCCCGACGGCGGCGCGGCGCGGGCTGCCACACGGGCGCCGGCTCGACGCGGCCAGGGAGCGAGACGGTCTCGAGGGTCGCGTAGCGGAACCGTGCGCACGTCCGCTCGTACGTCGTCTGGCAGACCGCGACGCCGCCGGGCGGCGCCACGCCCTGGATCTTCCCGGCCACGTTGACCACGTCGCCGGTGACCGCTCCGACGGCCGAGTCGTCCGCCCGGTCGACCGCCACCGCGTCGGAGTTGACGCCGACGCGCACGGCCAGGTCGAGCCCCGGCTGCTCCTCGTTCAGCTCGGCGACGATCTCCGGGATCCGCAGGGCGACGCGCACCGCCCGCTCCGCGTCGTTGCGATCGCCGTCCTCGGCGCCGAATACCGCGACGACCGCGTCGCCGATGAACTTCTCGACACGGCCGCCGCGCCGCTCGACCTCGTGCTTGACGCGCGCGTGGAACGGCCGCTGGAGCGCGCGGATCGCCGCCGGGTCGGCGCCGTGCGAGCGCGACGTGAACCCGACCAGATCGGCGAAGAGCACCGAGACGAGCCGTTGCTCGTCCATGGCGGCCATTGTCTCAGGACTCGAAGGGCGAGGGCATCGCGCCGGGCACGTGCTCCGACTCGCGCGGCAGCGGCGCGGGCCGTGGGCGCGTGCGGTGCAGGTACGAGGCGAGCTCGAGCGCGGCCCAGCGGAGCACCCAGAACGCGGCCGCGAGGGCCCCCAGCCTCACCAGGTGGGTGCGGCGCACCAGGCCTCCAGGAGGGCGACAGCGGCGTCGAGCGCCGCGGCGTCGAGCCGGTGCGGCGTCGCGTAGCCCACGAGCTGCATGCGGCGAGCCGGATCGGCGCCGTCGACAGCGGCGAGCAGATACGCGATTGGCAGGGAGTGCGCGACGACGAGCACCGTCTCCTCCGGCCGCTCGAGCACGCGGCGGAAGGCGTCCGAGTAGCGCGTGACGATCGCGTGGCGGCTCTCGCCTTCGCCCGGCGGAACATCCGCCGAGCCGTGCCCCCACGCCCACTCGCGGTACGCCCGGAACGGACCGCCCTCGAAGGCGCCGTAGCGCGGGTCGTTCAGCTCCTGCCACGCCTCCACCGGGACGTCGCGCCCGGCCAGCGCGAGATCGGCGGTCTGGCGCGCCCGCGCGAGCGCGGAGGTGACGCAGAGTCCGATCGGCTCGTCCGCTAACTGCTCGCCGAGCCGGCGCGCCTGCTCCTCGCCGGCGGACGTCAACCGGATCGCGGCGTCCACGGAGCCGTTCAGGGCGTCCTGCGTGTTCATCTCGCTCTCGCCGTGGCGGGCCAGGATCGCCGTGCGCATGCGCCGCAAGGGTAGGTTCTTCGCATGGAGCGGCGGTCGCCGATCGACCTGAGCCCGGAGGAGTTCCGCGCGCTCGGCCACCGGCTCGTGGACGACGTCGCCGGGCTGCTCGAGCGGCTGCCGGAGCTCCCGGTCACCACCGGCGAGCGGCCCGCCGAGGTGCGCGCCGTCCTGGGGGACGCGGCGCTCCCGGAGCACGGCGCACTGCCCGACGCGCTGCTCCGCGAGGCCACCGACCTGCTGTTCGAGCACTCGCTGTTCACCGGGCACCCGCGCTTCCTGGGCTACGTGATCGGGGCGGGGGCGCCGCTGGCAGCGCTGGCCGACCTGCTCGCGGCCGCGGTCAACCCGAACCTGGGCGGCTACCCGCTGGCGCCGGTCGCGACCGAGATCGAGCGCCAGACCGTGCAGTGGATCGCCGAGCTGATCGGCTACCGGCCGGACTGCGGCGGCCTGCTCGTCAGCGGCGGGAACATGGCGAACTTCATCGGCGTGCTCGCGGCCAGGCGGGCACAGGCGCCGTGGGACGTGCGCACCGAGGGGATGGGCGACGGGCGGCTGCGCATGTACTGCTCGGCCGAGACGCACACGTGGGTGCAGAAAGCCGCCGACATGTTCGGGCTAGGCACCGACGCGCTGCGCTGGATCCCGACGGACGCGACGCTGCGGATGGACGTCGCGGCGCTGCGAAACACCGTCGCCGCCGACCGCTCGGAGGGCCTCCTGCCGTTCCTCGTCGTCGCCACCGGCGGCTCCGTGTCCACCGGCGCCGTCGATCCGCTCCGCGAGATCGCCGCGTTCTGCCGCGAGGAGGACCTGTGGCTGCACGTCGACGGCGCGTACGGCGCGTTCGCGGCAGCTGCGCCCAGCGCGCCCGACGACCTGCGCGCACTCGCCGAGGCGGACTCGATCGCCCTCGACCCGCACAAATGGCTCTACATGCCGGCCGAGGCCGGCTGCGCGCTCGTCCGCAGCGACGCCGACCTGCTCGCCGCCTTCGACTACACGCCGCCGTACTACAGCCTCGACGAGGAGGAGCTCCACTACTACAAGCGCGGCCCGCAGAACTCGCGCGGCTTCCGGGCGCTGAAGGTCTGGCTCTCGCTGCGCCACCTCGGCCGCGAGGGCTACGCGGAGCTGATCGAAGAGGACATCCGGCTCGCGCGCGAGCTCGACGAGCTCGTCGACGCGTCGGCGTCGCTCGAGCGCGGCCCGGGCGGCCTCAGCATCTCGACGTTCCGGTTCGTCGCCGACGGCGCGTCCGAGGACGAGCTCAACGACCTGAACGACCGCATCCTGGTCGAGCTCCAGGCGGGCGGCGAGGCATTCGTCTCGGTCGCCATGGTCGACGACCGCCGGTGGCTCCGCTCCTGCATCGTCAACTTCCGCACGACGCGCGCCGACCTCGCAGCGCTCGTCGCGCTCGTGGAGCGCCTGGGCGCCGAGGCGCTGTCGCTCGCGCGCTAGCCGCTTACCCGTCTGACGCCCCACGCGCGGGAAGACAGTCTCCACTTCGCATGTCGTCTTGCTCGGCTCCCGAGAGCGAGCGGTCTCAGACGGGTCGCAGCGACTGAGCAGGCGCTGCCGAGAGCGAGTGATCCTGGAGTCAGAAGAGCAGCGAGCGATACGTGATCGTGCGGTGCATCCCGATCGCCTCGTAGAGGCGGATCGCCGGCGCGTTCTCGCGCCGCACGAACAGGCAGACGTTCGGCACGCGCTCGAGCAGGAAGCGGCACAGGTCGCGCATGCCGCGCTGCGCGTGGCCCTGGCCGCGCGCCTCCGGGTCGACCCAGACCTGCTGCACCTGCACCGCCCGCGGCGTCCATGCCGACGCCTCCGCCTTGAAGAGGATCCTCGCGTCCTCGATCCAGAGCCAGGAGCGCCCCTCCTCGATCTGCGCCTGCGTCCGCCAGCGAAAGGCGTCCGCGTCGCGCTCGAGCGGGTTCACGCCGAGCTCCAGCTCGTGCGCGGCCGCGCAGGCGACCACGAGCCGGTCGAGGTCCGTGAGGGTCGCCGGCCGGAGCCCCGTATCCCCGGGGTGCGGCGGCTCGTCGATCGCGAAGACCGGCTGGCCCGGCCGGTCCTCGCGCGGCCGCGGGAACTTCTCCGCCGCGGTCTCCCACAGGTCCGAGACGGCCCCCTCCTCGCCGATCAGCATGCGCGCCTGCCCGCCGCGCACGACCTCGGCGAAGGCGCCGCAGCCCTTGCCCGCGGGGACGACGTTCGCGCCGAGATGGCAGAGCGCCTCGAGCCGGTCGCGCCGCTCGACGGCACGGAAACGGCCGAGCCGGCGCCGCGCCGCGTCCTCGAGGAAGACTCGCTCGACGGGATCCTCCGCGCAGAAGGCGAGCATCTGGTCGAGCGTCGGTTCCACGAGCCCGGGCACGGAGCGATCGTTGCAAGACCGGCGGCCTCGCGTGAGGCACTAGGGTTGCGAGCCATGCCGATCCACCTCCGAGCCGAGCCGGGCGACTACGCCGACGGGTGCCTGCTTCCCGGCGATCCGTTGCGCGCCAAGTACATCGCCGAGACGTTCATGCAGGACGTGCGCCAGGTGAACGGCGAGCGCGGCATGCTCGGCTACACCGGGACGTTCAACGGGCGCCCGGTGTCCGTCCAGTCCTCCGGGATGGGCTGCCCGTCGGCGGGGATCGTGATCGAGGAGCTGATCCAGCTCGGCGTGAAGAAGATCCTCCGCGTGGGCACGTGCGGCGGGCTCCAGGCGGATCTCGCGATCGGCGACCTGATCGTCGCGATCTCGGCGGTGCCGGCCGACTCGACCGCGACGCACCTGATCGGCGGCGAGCCGCACGCACCGACCGCCGACTGGGAGCTCATCCACGGCGCGGTGCACAACGCGAAGGAGCTCGGCAAGAAGGTGCGCGTCGGGCCGATCGTGTCGAGCGACGTCTTCTACAACCCGGATTCGGGCCAGTACGGGCGCTGGTCGGATCGCGGCGTGCTCGCCGTCGAGATGGAGGCGGCCATGCTCTTCACGGTCGGGGCGCTCAAGAAGATCCAGACCGGCTGCCTGCTCATCGTCAGCGACGTCGTCGTCGAAGGCGAGTTCGTCCGCATCTCGGACGAGGACATGAAGCGCGCGGTCGACCAGATGACGGAGCTGGCTCTTGCCACCGTGACCGATGAACCTGGTCACGGTGGCTAGGTAGAGCGTTCAGGCCGTGGGCGACCCGAGCGGCGACGTGGACGATCCCGCGAGCGGCGCTCGAGCTAGTCCGCGGTCGAGCGAAGCGAGAGCGCGGACCGTCTTCCTCGTCAACCCGGCCTCGGCGAACGGGGCCACGGGCAAGCGCTGGCCGGAGCTCGAGCGCCAGGCGCGCGACTTCGGGCTCGAGCCGGAGGTCGCCCACAGCTCGGGGCCGGGCGGGCTCGCCGAGCTGGCGCGCCAGGCGGCCGACGACGGCGCCGCCCTCGTGGTGGCCGTCGGCGGCGACGGAACCGTGCACGAGGTCGCGAACGGGCTGCTGACCGCGACGCGCTCGCCGCTGCCCGAGCTCGGGATCCTCCCGCGCGGCACCGGCGACGACTTCGTCCGCGCGCTCGGCATCCCCGTTGCCGACATCGACGCGCTCACGGTCCTGCGCGACGGCCGCGCGCGGGAGCTGGACGCCGGCCGCGTGACCTTCCGCACGCCAGAGGGCGAACCGGCCGTCTCGTACTTCGTGAGCATGGCCGGCGTCGGCATGAGCGGCGCCGTCGCGAAGAAGCTCAACACGACGTCCAAGCGCCTCGGTGGCAGGCTCGCCGGCCTCGGCGCCACCTTCGCGGTGTTCAGCCGCTGGACGAACGTCCCGCTGCGCATCACGGTCGGCGCGGAGCACCGCGAGGGGCCGATGGAGGACGTGCTCGTCGGCAACACCGAGTACCACAACGGCGGCATGCGCCTCTGCCCGGGCGCGCTGCCGGACGACGGCCTCTTCGATGTGCTGCTGATCGGCAACGTGACGAAGGTCGACCTCGCCCGGAACCTGCACAAGCTCTACCGCGGCACGTTCCTCCCCCACCCGCGCGCCGAGCTGCTGCGCGGGTCGACGGTCACCGTCGACTCGGACGGACCGCTACCGATCGAGCTCGACGGCGAGCAGCCGGGGACGACGCCCGTCTCGTTCGAGGTCGTGCCGCGCGCGCTGCGCGTGCGGGTCTCCGCCTAGGCGGCGGAGGACGAGCCGGACGACGAGCTCTTCGTCGAGCTCTTCGCCGTGGAGCGCGGCTTCGACGAGGACGACGACGCCCGCTTCGGCTTGGCGAGGTCGTCGACGCGCTTCTCGAGCCGCTCGAGGCGGCGCTCCAGCTCCTCGACCCCGCGCAGCTTGCGCTGCATCTCCTCGAGCCGGTCGGGCAGCGTGTTGAGCGTCGTCAGGAACCGCTGCACGCCCGGCATGTCGCCCATCTTCTGGATCGCGTCCTCGCCCGCGTCGGTGAGGCGGCCGATCAGCTTCTGCGAGTCCGGCATGCGAAAAACCCTAGCCGCTACGGGTGGATGGTGACGGGCGTTCCGGCGGGCACGGCGTCGAACAGGCGGCGGAACGCGTTGTTGCGAACGCGGATGCAGCCGTTCGATTCCGCCTCGCCGATCGACCACGGCTGGTTCGTCCCGTGGATCGCGATCGGGCCGCCCTGCGCCCAGTGCTTCAGCACGGGCGAGAAGGCGGAGACGCCGAGCGCGCCGATGCCGAACGTCCCGGCCGGATCGCCGGTCACGAGCCGCTGGTTGACGTAGAAGCGCCCGACCGGCGTGGGCGTCGCGGGCGCGCCGATCGCGACGGGCGTCCGCAGCGCGAGCCTGCCGCCGCGGAAGAGCCGCAGGTAGCGGGCCGACAGGTCGATCTCGATGCGCGTCCCGACCGACGCCAGCGAGACGTGGCGGGCGGAGACGTACCCCGTCGCGCCGTTCGGCCGCACGGGCAGCTGCACCTGGTACCAGGCGGGCCGGCAGCTCGCGTCGAGCACGCGGGCCCGTACAGAGAAGAGCGTCGGGTAGTCGTTGGCGTTCACGCTCCCGAAGCGTGCGACGACGCGGCCGCCGGGAGCGGAGCGCGCGGCGACGCCGCCACCTGCCAGCACGACCCAGTTCCGGGCTGCGCTCCCCATTCGCTGGCTCTGCCCCGCGCCGCACGGGGCGGGTTGGCTCCCGGCGCCGACGGGCAGGGCGCCGGCCGCGACGAGCACCGCCGCAACCGTTGCGAATCTTCTCCAGCTGGTCACAGATTCGTCACAAAACTTCAGCAACCATTGGCGAACGCCGACGTCATACCTATCGTGAGAGTCGTGAAGCATCACTCAAGCTCAGGACACCAGCACGAAGCTGTCAAGGTGCATCTTCTCCGCCAGCAGCACGGCGTTCCGTACGAGGTCGAGCGCACACAGTGCGCCGCCTGCCGCGCGGTGCTGGAGGAGAAGCCGCTCCGCCGCGCCGCGGCCTGAGCAGTCGACAGCTGACCGCCGCGGCTTTCAGGCCGCGACGGCCTCGCGTTCCATCTCCTCCGTGTAGCTCCCGCTCCTCGCCGCGCCGTTCAGCTTCGCACGGCGGAAGTAGGCCTGCTGGCCGGCCGGCACCTTGTCCTGGAGCCCGCTCCACGCCTTCAGCGCCGGCGCCTGGAGGGCGCGTCCGTACGAGAACGACACCTCCCACGGGTGCGGGCCGCGCTGGTTGATGGCGTTGAGGTTGGCGGTCGCGTCCTCGTCGGTCTGGCCGCCGGAGAGGAACACGATGCCCGGAACCGCGGCCGGCACGTGGCGGCGGAAGCACTTCAGCGTGTGCTCGGCCACCTCGTCGTGCGACGCCTGCTCGGAGCACTCGTAGCCGGAAAGCACCATGTTCGGCTTCAGCAGGATCTCCTCGGGGTTCACGCGCTGGTCGCGCAGCTCGGTGAAGACCGCGTGCAGCGTCCGCGACGTGACCTCGTAGCTCCGCTCGATCGTGTGCCCGCCGTCCATCAGGACCTCCGGCTCGACGATCGGCACGAGCCCCGCCTCCTGCGACAGCGCGGCGTAGCGGGCGAGCGCGTGCGCATTGACCCAGATCGCGTACTCGCTCGGGATGTGGTCGCCGATCGAGATGACCGCGCGCCACTTCGCGAAGCGCGCGCCGAGGCCGTGGTACTCCTGGAGGCGTCCTCGTAGGCCGTCGAGGCCCTCGGTGACCGTCTCGTCGCGGGCGTGAGCGAGCGGCTGCGCGCCCTTGTCGACCTTGATCCCCGGGATGATGCCCTTGCCCTGGAGCAGCTTCGGGAACGGCGTGCCGTCGAGCGCCGACTGCCGGATCGTCTCGTCGAACAGGATGACGCCGCTGATGTAGTCCTCGGCGCCGGGCGTCGTGAAGAGCAGGTCGCGATAGGCGCGCCGGTTGTCCTCGGTCGACTCGACGCCGATCGAGTCGAAGCGCTTCTTGATCGTGCTGTCGCTCTCGTCGGCCGCCAGGATTCCCTTGCCCGGCGCGACGAGGGCACGGGCGATGTCGTTGAGCTCGCTCATGGCCTCTCTGGTCCCTCCTTCGCAGCTACCTCGTGCTAGCTCGGCTACATACGGCTGCATCTTGCCCTACCCGCGGTCGAGAGCACCGACCACCGCGGTCAGGAGCTCGCCCGCGGCGCCCTCGAGCCGGATGTCGGCGCGGCCGTCGAACGCGGTCGGGCCGCGGTTGACGATCGCGACGCAGCCGCCGGCGCGCTGCGTGTCGAGCGGCAGGGCGGCGACCGGGTACACCTCGAGCGTCGAGCCGACGACGAGCAGGACCCGGGCACGCGTCGCGAGCTCCGTCGCGCGGTCCATGGCCGCGGCGGACAGCAGCTCGCCGAAGAACACGACGTCCGGCTTGAGCACGGCAGCGCACGACTCGCAGTGCGGCACGCCCTCGTCCACCAGCTCGAGCACCTCGTCGAGCCCGTGCTCCCGGCCGCACGCGGGGCAGCTCGCAGTGCGGATCGACCCGTGCACCTCGACGACGTCGGAGCTGCCGGCGCGCTCGTGCAGGCAGTCGATGTTCTGTGTGACGATCGCGTCGACGACGCCTCGCCGCTCCAGCTCGGCCAGCGCGTCGTGCGCGGCGTTCGGCTCGGCCCCGGCGAGCATCCGGTAGCGCGGCCCGTAGAACTCCCAGACGCGCTCCGGGTCGCGCCGGAACGCCTCGATCGAGCCGTACTCGAGCGGGTCGAACCGAGCCCAGCTCCCCGTAGGCGAGCGGAAGTCGGGAATGCCGCTCTCGGTCGACACGCCCGCGCCGGTGAGGACGACGCAGCCGCCGTCGCGGAGCGCGTCGACGAGCGCGCCGACCGTCACAGGCCGCCCGCGTAGCCGTCGCCGCGGCCGTCGGAGCCGCCGACGAGCGACTCGCCGAGGTCGGCGATCATCTGGCCGACGCCGAAGTCGAACGGCGTCTCGGCGCGCACGACGCGGTGGCCGCGGCGCTCAAGCGCCTCCCCGTGCTCCCACAGGCCCGGCTCAAGCGCGACGCTCCCCTCGTCGAGCACGCGGAAGCGCGCGCGGTCGAGCGTCGACTGCGGGTCGAGGCCGAGCGAGACGGCGGCGTCCACGACCTGGACGTGGGCCTGCGCCTGCATCGCACCGCCCATGACGCCGAAGGGCGACGCGCAGCCGCCGTGGAGCAGCATCCCCGGGATGATCGTATGGAACGGCCGCCGCCCAGCCCGCAGCTGATTCGGATGCCCGTCCGTCTCGACGAAGAGGGCGCCGCGGTTGTGCAGCGCCACCCCGGTCCCGGGGGCGGCGAGGCCCGAGCCGAAGCCCTCGTACGTGCTCTGGATGAGCGAGACCGCCAGGCGATCGGCGTCGACGGCGCAGAGGTACGTCGTGTCGCCGCCGTGATCGCGGCGCAGCGACCCGGGGGACGGCTCGAGGTCGAAGAAGCCCGGCGGCAGAGGCTCGTCGCCTACGTGCTCGTAGGCGAGCGCGAGCCCGGCGCGGACTGCCTCGATGCGCGAGTGCAGCCGCTCGACGGGGTCGTCCGGCTGCTCGCGGGCGGCACAGACGAGCGCCGCGAGCGCGGCGGCGCCCTGGGTATTGGGCGGCAGCTCGCACACCTCCACCGGGCCGAACGGCATGCGCAGCGGCTCGACCCACTCCGAGCGGTGGGCGGCGAGGTCGTCCTCGGCGAGCCAGGTGACCGATGCGATTGCCTGCGCGACCTCGCCTCGGTAGAAGGCGTCGGGGCCGCCCTCCGCGACCCGGCGGAGCGTCGCAGCGAGCTCGGGCAGCGTGTAGCGCTCGGCCACACCCGGCGCCGGAAACGGGGCGCGTCCCTCCGCCTCGGCGCGCTGCCAGAGCGTGGCGACGCGGGCGGTGGCGGCCACACCGCGGTCGGCAAGCTCGGCGGCGTGCTCGAGCGCGCGGTCGAAGCCGAGCCGCCCGAAGCGGCCGGCGAGGTCGAACCAGGCGGCGACCGCCCCCGGCACGGTGACCGAGCGCGCGCCGAAGCGGTCGACGCGGCCGCTGTCCAGCACCGCTGGTGCGCGTCCCGAGCCGTTGAGCCCGGTCAACTCGCCGCCGCGGTGGACGATCGCGAAGCAGTCGCCGCCCAGGCCGTTGAGGTTCGGCTCGACCACCGGGAGCACGGCCGCGGCCGCCAGGGCCGCGTCCACGGCGTTGCCGCCGTCGTCGAGCGCACGCAGCCCCGCGCGCGTCGCGAGTGGGTGGCTCGTCGCCACCATCGCCTCGCCGGCGATGGCGGGCATCCGCGGAAAGCCGGAGCCTGCGTCGCCTCGGGGCTTGAAGAGCCGCTCGAAGTCCTGTCTCATACGGTCGTGGCCGGGGCCGGGGGGATTGTCGCCGCATGACCGAGGGGTACGCCTTCAGCACCGACGTGCGCGTGCGCTTCGCCGAGACGGACGCGCAGGGCATCGCGCACCACGCCGCCTACCTCGTGTGGTTCGAGGTCGCGCGAGTCGAGTACCTCGACCGCTTCGACGGCGGCTATCCCGGCTTCCAGGCGCGGGGCTACGAGGCGCTCACGAACGAGGTGCATGCCCGCTACCTGGCGCCGGCCCGGTTCGACGACCGCCTCACCGTCCACGCGCGGTGCGTGGACGTCCGCGGATCGCGCTTCCGCTACGAGTACCTCGTGACGCGCGGGGACGAGCCGCTCGTGGACGGCTGGACGGGACACGCGTGCGTCAACGCCGAGACGTACCGGCCCACGCGGCTGCCGGAGTACCTCGTCGAGGCGATCCGGGCTGCCGAGGGCGCTAGTGCCCCGTCGGCGCCGTCGTCGTAGCGCCGGTCGTCGACCCGGGCGTCGTGGTGGTCGTCGCGCCGGTGGTCGTGGTCGTCTCGCCCTTCGGCGGCGGCGTCTTCGTCTTCGTCCCCACGCGCACGACCTGCACCTCGCCGCGGTAGGACGAGTACCAGGTGGTGCGCGAGCGAACCTTGCCGTTCGGCGCGTAGACCACCCGCGTCACGCTCGTCGAGCGCGGCGGCTGGCCGTACTCCTCGACGACCTGCTGGCCCTTCGGCAGGGACGGGTCGGAGACCTTGCGGATCGGCACCGCGCCGACCACGTTCAGCGGGCCGGTCTCGGCCTCGACGCGGCGGCCGGTGGGCGTCCCGTAGAGGTTCACGACCAGCGACGTCGGGCCGACGAACGTGCGCAGCAGCAGCCAGTGGCCGGTGTCGTTCACGAACTTCAGGTCGGTGTCCGGGTAGTTCACGGTCGCGTCGCGGCCCTGCGGGTAGTGGCTGATGTACAGCGCGTGGTTGGTGCGCGCCGTGATCGGCAGGCCGGCCTCGAACGCCGCGTTGAACACGGTCGTCGAGACCTGGCAGACGCCGCCGCCGAGCCCTGTCTGCAGCTCGCCGTTCACGATCACCGGCGCCTCCAGGAAGCCCTTCTCGGCGGTGCGCTCGCCCGTCGTCCCGTTGAACGAGAACTCCGTTCCGGGCGCGATCAGCGCGCCGTCCACGAGATGCGCGACGAGCTGCACGTTGTGGATGCGGTTCGCGTCGCCGCCGTAGATCGTCTCGTAGCTGGAGACGATGTTGCGGACGCCCATCGCCTGCGCGTCGACGGTGCTGCGCTCCGGCTGCGCGGCGACGACACTGAGCTGCGCGGTGCGCACGGTGCGCGACAGCGCGGCGGTCAGGACGGCGTTGGAGGCCTTCTGCGGGTCGAGCTGGCGGCCGGGCTTCGCAGGCGTGATCGTCACGCGGCCGCCCGGGTGCACGGCGAAGCCGGCGTCGACCGGCGCGTTGGCGACGCGCTTGCCGAGCAGCTCGAAGTAGTGCTCCGCGGCCGGCCCGCCGACGCTCAGGCGCGTCGTGCCGCCGCTCGGCAGCTCGAGCAGCTGCGCGACCCGCCAGCGCGGGAGCTTCCAGGTGCGCCGGCCGAGCTCGAGCCGGACCGGCCCGGACAGCGCCAGGCGCGTCTGCGCCAGCGCGCGGCGGAGGCTCGTCTCCGTCACGGCTGCGGGCTTCGTGCGCACGGGCAGCGCGACCGGGGTTCCGCGCTGGAATGCGGCCAGCGCACGCACCACGACGTCGTCGGCGGCGTCGCGGTCGAGGATCAGGCCGGGCTGTGCGGGCACGATCACCGGCTTCAGGCCCTTGAGCGCGATCGAAGCGTCGCTCGGGGCCGCGTCGAGCTGGCGCTGGATCTTCGCGATGTAGTACGTCAGCGCCGGGTCGTAGACGCGCGTCGGCGGCGTGACCTCCGCGCCGAAGAAGCGGACGCTCAGGCGGCGCAGGCCCTGGACGGGCCCGAACCCGTCTCCGCGCTCGCGCGCCGCCTCGACGGCGGCCTTCCAGTCGACCTGCACCTCGAGCCGCTTGGCGGAGATCTGCCAGCGCTTGTTTCCGGCCGTGAACGTGATCGGCACGGCGCTGACGGCGGCGGCGCGCCGCTCCAGCACGCGGGTGGCCTGCGCTGTCGAGAGCCCGCCGACGTCGACGCCCGCGATGCGCGTCCCCTCCGACAGCGTGGTCTCCGAGCCGGAGAACGCGAACCCGACCGCGATCGCACCGAGCAGCAGCACGAGCAGCGCGACGGCGGACCACAGCAAGGCGCGAACGCCGAGTGAGCGGCGCCTTCGCAAGGGGACCGTGCGATAGCCGGCGTCGATGGCCAAGACCAGGCCATGTTAGCCGTGGCCGGCCTACCTCCTTTCAGGTCATGTTCGCGTAGTTTTTGGGCGTGCGCGGGCGTTGGCGCCTTGTCACGCATCCGGCACGATCCGTGCCACATGCGTGCGCCGCTCGCCGGTAGCGTCTGCAGCGGGGAGGAGGTCGGAGTGCCTGAAGCGCACAGGCCGCGGCGGCCACGGCCCGCTGGGACATGGCCAGCCGGGCCGTCGTCCTCGGGGGACTAGTCCGTTGAGGGCAGGAAGATCTCGCGGGCGATCACGAGCCGCTGGATCTGCGACGTGCCCTCGTAGATCTGGAACAGCTTCGCGTCGCGCATCAGCTTCTCGACCGGGTACTCCTTGATGTAGCCGTACCCGCCGAGCACCTGCACGGCGTCGGTGGTCGACCTTCATGGCGGTATCGGCCGCAAAGCGTTTCGCGAACGACGAGTACAGCGTCGCGCGACGACCGTAGCCCGCGTCGAGCATCCAGGACGCCTGCCAGACGAGCAGCCGGGCCGCCTCGATCTCGGTCGCCATGTCGGCGATCAGGAAGTTGATGCCCTGGTGCATCGCGATCGGCACGTCGAACGTGACGCGCTCCTTCGCGTACTCGACGGCGTGCTCGTAGGCGGCCTGTGCCACGCCCACAGCGCCGGCCGCGGTGCCCGGCCGCGTCAGGTCGAGCGTCTGCATCGCGATCTTGAAGCCGTCGCCCTCCTCGCCGAGCCGGTTCGCGGCCGGCACGACGACGTCGGTCATCGAGAACGCGGATGTGTCGGTCGAGCGCTGCCCCATCTTCTCGAGGTGCGCCTCGATCGTGACGCCGGGCGCGTCCATCGGCACGATGAACGCCGACAGCCCGCGATGGCCTGCGGACGGGTCGGTCTTCGCGAAAACGACCGTCCACGCGGCATGGCCCGCGTTGGAGATGAAGGTCTTCGACCCGTTGATGACGTACTCGTCACCGCGGCGCACCGCCGTGCTCTTGATGCGCGCGACATCGGAGCCGGCATCGGGCTCGGTGAGGCCGAACGAGCACAGGATCGGCTCGTCGAGGAGCGGCGGGAGCCACTCGCGCTTCTGCTCGTCGGAGCCCGCGATCAGCACCGGCCCGGCGCCCAGGGTGTTGGCGATGATCGACACCGTCATGCCGGCACAGCCCCAGGAGAGCTCCTCGCCGACCAGCATCCCGTCGAAGCCGGGCAGCCCGAGCCCGCCGAGCTCCTCGGGGATGTGCGGGTTCATCAGACCCACCTCGTGGGCCTTCGCGATCACGTCGGCGGGGTGCGTCGAGTTCTCGTCGTAGTCGGCGGCGCGCGGGCGCATCTCGCGCTCGGCGAAGTCGTGCGCCAGCTCGCGAAGCGCCTTCTGCTCGTCGGAGAGCGCGAACGAGACGCCCGCTCCGACAGCCCTTTCGATCGTCGCCACCGTGTCCTCCAGCGTATCGATTGACTCGTCAGTCAATAGCCTACGCTGCCGTTCCGGGCCTGCGCAACTATCCTCGCCGCCCTGATGGCGACGGCGGCGGCGATCGGGCCTCTCGTGGGGGCGGGCGAGGTGACCTTTCGGTTCGCCGACCCCACGCGCTCCCTGGCGGAAGTCGCGCTTGCGCACGAGCTGCGCCGTCCGCGGCGAGTGCCGTTTCGCCGGGGCACGCGGCGCGGCTCGTGGGTGCTCGAGTACCGGCTGCGGGACGCCGATCGTATGGAGTACCTGCTCGAGCTGACGCAGCGCGACCAGGAGCGACGGCTGATCGCCGACCCGGCGAACCCGCTCCGCGCGCCCGGCCCGTTCGGCGAGAAGTCGGTCGTCGAGCTGCCGGCCTACGAGCCACCGGACTGGGTGTTCGACGACGAGTCGCCACCGGGTGACGTGACGCACCTCCAGCTGCCGGTGCGCGGGCTGCGCGCCACGGTCGACGTGCTGGCGTGGGCGCCGGCCGACACCGACCCCTCCGAGCCGCTGCCGCTCCTCGTCGCTCACGACGGGCCGGAGTACGCCGAGTTCTCCCAGCTGGTGCGCTTTCTCGACCACACGGTCGCGTTCGGGGAGCTGCCGCCGCACCGGGCGGCGCTCGTTCCGCCCGTCGACCGGAACGAGACCTACTCGGCCTCGGCGCGATACGCGCGGGCGTTCGCGCACGAGCTCGTGCCGCGCCTGTCCGATGCGCTCCCGACCGACGGTGCGCCGGCGGTCATGGGCGCGAGCCTGGGCGGGCTGGCCGCGCTGCATGCGCACTGGCAGCACGGGCGCACAGCGGGGCTCTTCCTCCAGTCGTCGAGCTTCTTCCGGGAGCGGTGGGACAAGCACGAGTCGGGCTTCGGCCGGTTCGGGCGGATCGCGCGCTTCGTGGGCCACGTCCTGCACGGGCGCGCCGCGCCGCCGCGCGTGCCGGTCACGATCACCGTCGGCCGCGCCGAGGAGAACCTGGAGAACAACCGCGCCGTCGCGAAGGCGCTCTCCGAGCAGGGCTGGGACGTCCGCTATGTCGAGCAGCGCGATGCCCACAACTGGATCGCGTGGCGCGACGTCCTCGACCCGCACCTGTCCGAGCTGCTGTTGAGGGCGTGGACGTGACGGCGCACATCCGGCACACCCGGCCACACATGCGTGCGCTTTTCGGCCGTAGGCTGAAGCCGAGCAGGGGGCGGGTCGGGACCCGGTTAACCGGGCGCGCGTCAATTGAGAAGGTGCGGAGGATCGCTCCGTGAACCGCCGCGAGATCAGCCTCTACTCCCCCGCCATCGGCACCGAGGGCACCGTGCTGGCCTACGGGCACTGGGGCCGCCCGGTCCTCGCCTTCCCGTCGGAGCAGGGCCCCGCCTGGCAGTACGAGGAGCGCGGCATGGTCGAGGCGGTCGGCGGCCTCCTCGACGCGGGGCGGCTCAAGCTCTACTGCGTCTCGAGCTTCGACTCGGAGAGCTGGCAGGCGCAGCACCTGCCGACCGAGGAGCGGGCGATCCGCCACGGCGCCTACGAGGACTGGATCGTCAACCAGGTCGTCCCGTTCATCCGCGCCGACGCCGGCGGGCGCGAGGACATCGCAGTAACGGGCCGAGCTTCGGCGCCTACCACGCCGCGAACTTCTGCCTGCGCCGCGCCGACCTCTTCCCGCTCGCGATCTGCCAGAGCGGCGTGTACGACGTCGCGCCGATCGGCTGGGGCGAGCGCGGAGACGCGACCTACTTCAACAACCCGGCCGACTACGTCGCAGCACATGCACGGCGACCACCTCGAGTGGCTCCGCGGCCGCGTCGAGCATGCTGCTCGTCTGCGGCCAGGGCCAGTGGGAGGACACCACCGGCGCGCTGGAGAGCACCAAGGCGTTCGCCGGCGTGCTCGCCGAGAAGGGCATCCGCCACGAGATCGACCTGTGGGGCCACGACGTGCCGCACGACTGGCCGTCGTGGCGCGCGCAGCTCGCGCACCACCTGCCGCGCTTCTGCTGAGGACCTCGACGGGGCGCCGACCCGTACTCCGGGCATGCGACGCCGCTCCTTCCTCGCCGCGCTGGCGGGCGCGCCGCTCATGCTCCGCACCGATCCGGACGCGTTCGCGCGACTGTTGGGCGGCGGCCCGGAGCGTGCGCTCGTCACGGCCGACCTCGACGCCGAGCTCGTCGTCGTCGATCCGCAACGGGGGCGCGTGCTCGGCCGCGTCCCGACGATGGCCGGCCCGCGGAGCATCCAGACCGTCGGCTCCGAGGCGGTCGTCGCCCACACAGCGCTCGGCCGGATCTCGATCGTCGGAGGGCCGCCAGATCGGTGTACGCCGGACGGTCGAGGGCTTCGAGCAGCCCCGCTATACGGCCGGCTCGCCGGACGGCCGCTACGCGTACGTCACCGACTCGGGCCGCGCCGAGGTCGTCACCGTCGAGCGCGCAGACCGGGCGGATCACAGCTCGCACGCCCGTCGGTGGGCCGGCGCGCCACGTCTCGATCAGCCCGAACGGCCGCTGGCTATGGGTCGCGCTCGGCTCCAGTGCCACCCACCTCGTCGTGCTCGATCTCGCCAACCGCGCACGCCCGCACGCGCGCCACACGTTCGCGGCGCCGTTCCCGGTCCACGACGTCGGCTACGAGCCGTCGGGACGCCGCGTCTGGGTCACGTCCGGCGAGCACGGCAACGACGAGGTGCTCGTGTACGACGGGGCCGCCCGGCGCATCCTGGCACGCCTGCGGGCAGGCGCGCCGCCGCAACACGTGAGCTTCGGCATGAGCGCCGCGTTCGTGACGAGCGGGGACGACGGTGTCCTCCGCGTCTTCTCGCTCGCCGCCCGCCCGAAGCTGGCGCACACGACCGCCGTCCCGCGCGGCTCGTACAACGTGCAGGCGTCCGGGGGCACGATCGTCACGCCCTCGCTCACGGAGGGAACGCTGTGCCTGCTCGACGACCGCGGCCGCGTGTACCTGCGCGAGCAGGTCGCGAGGTCGTCACACGATGCCTGCCTGCTACCGGCGGCTTCTAGCGGACGCGCACGGCGAAGCGGCGCGACTCGTACGCCTTGGACGTCTCGCCCCGCGTCAGCCCGAACGAGACCGTCGTCGTCCCCTTGCCGACCGCCCTGAAGACGAGCACGACGTCGTTGCCGAGATCACCCTCCGACACCTGGCGAACGACGCCCGAGTCGAACGTTCGCGCGATCCGCCAGACGCGGCCGTTCGACCGAACCGGGAGTGCGAACGCGACGCGCTCGCCCTTCGTCGTCTGGATGGTCGACGTCGGCCCCGGCGGGAGCGGCCCGACGGGCGGGGAGTCCGCGCGGCCGGCCGCGGCGAGCACGGCGGCAGCAGTCACGGTGACGACGGCGATCGACGCGCGGTGGTGCAGCATGGAGCTCCTCTCCTCGTTGGCGGACGACTCGCCTCCACGCTAGCTGGCGTGGTTGCGGCCGCCGCGATGGGGTAGAAACGCCATGTGCCCTCGCACCTGATCGGCCTCCTGCTCGGCACCGAGGAGGACTGGCCGGGCGCCTTCGAGCAACTGCTCCAGCGCGTGGGGCCGATCCGCTACGGCGGCGAGACGCACGAGCTGACCACCGAGCGCGTCCTCAACGAGCCGTTCGACCTGCGCTACAAGCCCCGCCACGCGCTCGTCATCGACCGGCTCGCGTGGTGGTACTTCGTGCCGCGCGAGTGGCTGAAGAAGATCTCGCTGATGGACGACGTGTATCTCCTGAACAACCCGTTCACGTTCCAGTCGATGGAGAAGCACACTGCGTACTGCGCGCTGATGCGGCTCGGCCTCCACGTCCCGGAGACGTGGATGATCCCGCACAAGGACCCGCCGCGCTCCGTCCGCTTCGAGTCGGCGACCGCGAAGTTCGAGGACATGGCGTCGCGCTACAACGCGCCGTTCGACCTCGACGCGATCGCCGAGCAGATCGGCTACCCGCTCTTCATGAAGCCGTTCGACGGCGGCCAGTGGGTCGGGGTCACGCGCGTCGCGTCACCCGACGAGCTGCACTCCGTGTACGACGAGTCAGGCGAGCGCCTCATGCATCTGCAGGCTTCGGTCGAGGACTTCGACGTCTTCGTCCGGTCGCTCTCGATCGGTGCCGAGACGATGGTCATGCGCTACGACCCGTCAGTTCCGCTGCACGCGCGCTACACGGTCGCCCACGGCTTCCTGTCGCCGGAGATCGGCGCCGAGGTGGTCGCCATCTCACGCCTGGTGAACGCGTTCTTCCGCTGGGAGTTCAACTCGTGCGAGACGCTCGTGAAGGACGGCGTCGTCTATCCGATCGACTACGCCAACGCGTCGCCGGACGTCGCGCTCACCTCGCTGCACTACTACTTCCCGTGGGCGATCGCGGCGCTCGTCCGCTGGTGCGCGTTCTGCACCGTCGTGCGCCGGCGGATGCGGATCAACCAGAACACGCGCGCCTACTTCGAGATCGGCGACCGCGACGACCTCTCCTACGCGGAGAAGCTCGACGGCTACCGCGCCCTCGCCGAGGACTACTTCGACATCGACAACTACCGCGAGTTCTGCGCCGAGCACCTGGCCCATCTCGACGAGGCGACGCTCGAGTTCGTCGAGAGCCAGGCGTTCGACGACCTGCTCGTGCAGACGGTGCAGCGCACGTTCCCGGAGCACGAGCACGAGCACTTCGTCGCCCACTACCGCGGCCTGCTCGGCATGTGGACGAGCGACCAGCGCGCCGCAGTCGCGACCTAGCGCTTGTGGCGTACCCCGAACCAGCTGGCCGGGAACCACCACTTCACTGCGCGCCCCACGGCCGTCCGCCGGCACCAGCAGTCGGGAGCGCACCCACAGTCGCGGTTGCGCGGGTTGTGGATGCGCTGCACGAGGCTCCGGCTCATGCATCGAGGATACGACGCGCGGGCCTAGACTCCGATCGTGGACTTCGAGCTCACCGACGAGCAGAGGCTGATCCAGGAGACCGTCCGCACCTTCGTGGACGAGCGCGTCCTCCCCGTCGCCATCGAGAACGACATCGCGCACACGCTCGACATGGGCGCGATCGAGGGGATGGCGGAGCTCGGGATCCTCGGGATCGTCATCCCGGAGGAGTACGGCGGCGCAGGGCTCGACTACGTCTCCGAGGCGCTCGCCTGCGAGGAG